>NZ_ARVV01000001.1:0-2400000 GCF_000385375.1 Methyloversatilis discipulorum | reverse complement strand
CTGACCACGGTGGTCGAGCCGGCCGACGTGCAACTGCATCATCCTGGCAAGGTGTTCGGCAACATGCTGCTCGACGACTGGCTGCTGGTGACCGACCCCTACGTCGTGATGCGCGATCCGCTGCACGAGGTCGTGATGAACACCGTGCTCGACTACAGCGGCCGCGAGCAGTCGCGAGAACTCATCGTCACCCGCGTCAATACGCCGGACAAGCAGTCGGCTGCGGGCCAGGTGCCGCAGATCGCATCGGTATCGATCAACGTGCCGCTCGACATCCCGGCCGTGAATTCCGGCGAGGAAGAGAGCGAAGAAGAAGCCGAGGCCCGCCGTCGGGCCGAAGAGGAGGTTGTCGAGTGAGTCGTGCTCAAGGTCGTACGAAGGTGGGGCAGGGCGCAGCGTGCGCACTGGTGTCGGCGTGCTGCGTGCTGCTGTCACAGCCGGTCGGTGCGCAGGCAGTACCGCAGATTCCGGCAGCCGCCGATCCGGGCGTGATCCAGGAGCGCTCGCGCGACATCGAACGACGACTGCGCGAAGAGCGCGAACGACGGCCTGATGACACGCCCACCATCGACGACGACGCGCTGAAGCCGGTGCCGGTCAAGCCGGCTGCCGGTGCGCGTTTCATGCTCAAGCGCATCGATTTCACCCGCTCCGAACTGCTGGACGAGTCCATGCTGCGCGAGCTGGCGGCGGGCCTCGAAGGGCGCGAGGTCACGCTGGGCGAGGTGCAGGAACTGGTCGACCGCATCAACGCGCTGTACCGCGAACGGGGCGTGCCGACCGCGCAGGCGGTGCTGCCGGCGCAGGAGGTGGCCGACGGTGCGATCACCATCAAGCTGGTCGAGGGCCGCGTCGGCAAGGTGGTGATGAGCGGCAACGACAGCACTTCGGAGGCCTTCATCCGCGAGCGTCTCGGCCAGAAACCGGGCGAACTGGCGGACGTCGCCGCGCTCGAGCGCAGCATGATGCGCTTCAACCGCACCCAGGACGTGCAACTGCGGGCCGAGCTGAAGCCGGGCGCGAAGTTCGGCGAGACCGATTTCGCGCTGTCGGTGAAGGAACCGCCGAAGCACGAAATGCGGCTGTTCGCCGACAGCAGCGGCAGCCAGGCGACCGGCGTCTATCGTGTCGGCGCCTTCTACCAGAACCGCAGCCTGCTCGGCTTCCGCGATGCGCTGGGCGTTACGCTGGTCGGTGCCGACGGGCACGAAGGCAGGGCCGTGTCGTACAGCTTCCCGCTCGGTACGCTGGGGACGCGGCTGACGCTGTCGTGGTTCAACGACCATACGCGCATCATCGACGGTCCTTTCCGGCCGCTGCGCATCCGCGGCGAGTCGACGGCGTGGACCGCGCTGTTGCGGCATCCGATGCTGATCGGTGGCAACTACCAGCTCGACCTGCTGGGCGGCGCAAAGAAGCGCAAGACCGAGAGCTGGATTTCCGGGCGGCTGTTCCAATCAACCGATATCGACGACCTGTCGCTCGGCGTCGACGGCCAGTGGTGGGAAAAGGACCGCATCTGGACCGGCTCGCTGACCTATTCGAACGGCAAGGCCGACCCGATCGACGACATCGTCAGCACATCGTTCTCGATCTGGCGGGGTTCGCTGCGCCGCGTCCAGGATCTGTCGGACGGCTGGTCGGTGCAGAGCAACCTTGCCTTCCAGTACACGCGTGACGAGAACCTCACGTCGAGCGAGCAGTTCCTGATCGGCGGCGACAACAGCGTGCGCGGCTACCAGACCGGCCTGTTCAGCGGCGACAAGGGTCTCGCCGCGTCGATCGAACTGCACCACCCGTTGCCGCAGCCGCCGGTGGCGCCGGTGCGCACGGCCGGCTTCCTCTTCCTCGACTACGGCGCAACCCAGCCTTTCCGTCCGGTCGGTTCGACGCGCGGCACCGACACGCTGGCAAGCTACGGCTGGGGCGTGAACGCCAACATCAACGACCGCGTGTCAGCCCGCCTCACGCTCGGCCTGCCCATTCGCGACCGCGTGCAGGATCCGCGCAACTACTACGTGCACTTCCAGATCGTCGCGCAGCTGTTCTGAGCGACGGCGCAGGCGCTCTCCGGACGGTGCGCCCGAGCGGCGACTCCGTCGCGGCCAAGGCCGCTCCGACATGCGGTGCATGAGATTCGCGACCTGAGCCTGGGCCGGGGTTCTGTGGGAGGGGTCTTCTGAGCCCGACTGCAGTCTGAATCGAAGCGGGCAGACCGCGGCGGCCGCGTCGCGGCCGAGGCCACTCCCACAGGAGATGCGCCTGCGCGATTCAGACCGCGACGAAATCCAGTGTTTTCGACAGCATGAACATGACGGTGCAGCCGGTGTTCGTCTCGTGCGGTCCGTGCACGGTGCCGGCCGGCGCGGCGAACACGGCGCCCGGACCGTAGCGGCGGCCGTTCTCGATGAACTCACCGTCGAGCACGTAAGCCACTTCGTCGGCCTCGGTGTGCAGGTGGTTCTGCACCGCCGATCCGGGGTCGAAACGGTAGACGACGACTGAAGCGCCTTCGGCTGGGTTGCCGTCGAGCACCTTGTAATGCACGCCTTCGATGCCGCTGGCCTGCCAGCTCAGATCGTCGGCGTGGAACTGGGTGGTATACATTCGGGGCTCCGGAATGACCGGGTCGACTTGACCCGCACGACGTTGCGCACGGACCATGCCATCCGCCCCGTCTCCTACACCCGTGCGACACGCCCCCGCACGATGGCGTAGACACGCCGTTTGCCGCGTATCGACGCCATCCGGACATACCTCCGAACGCCGCGGTCAGCCGTTCCACAGACTGAAAGTCGAACCGCCCGCCGTCGGGCGGACGAATTCCGGACTGTGGCGATCGCTCGCTGACGATGGCCAGCCGTGTGTTCAGACGCGCCGGCGTGCGATCAGCCCGACCAGACCCAGGCCCGCGGCCAGCATGGCCCAGGTGCCGGGCTCCGGTACCGCCGTCACCTGCAGCAACTGGCCGCGGATCTCGCCGCCGGGAAAGACCGCGTTATGGATGTTCACGTAATAGCCCCCCGCCAGCAGATCGGTCAGATCGAGCGCACCCGGGCCGCTCTGGGTGAATGCGGCGGCTGTCCAGCTGCCGTCGCCCTGCATCGCCTGCAGGATGTCGTCAGCGAAATCGAATACCACCGGTCCGTTGCTGCCGGCCGGACCCTCGTGAATATGGGCGCCGGTCACCGAGGCGGCCAGGCCGCCGGCGCCGAAGATGAGCTGGGTGATGCTGTTCGTGCTGTCGTCGAACGTGAGATAGGCGCTGCCGGACGCCGTGGAGGCACTTGCCGGCACCTGGTTCGCGCCCGACAGGTTGGCGACGAACTGGAAAGTAGCGGCCTGTGCGGACGAGGTGGCCAAGGCGAGGGCGGCAATGACGACTTTGCAGGCTTTCAGACGGGTCATGACGAAATCTCCATAACGGTTGTCGGGAATGTTCCGGCCGGACACGGCAGGCATCCGTGGCGGTACCTCTCGTGCTACACGGCAGGTGCCATTCCGGATGCAGGCATCGCCTGAAAGTCGAACCGCCCGGTCGGCGGGCTGCGGCCGATTTTCGGACTTCCCGTCTGGTGCGCTGCAGCGTTTCCCCTTGAGCAGGCACTTCATCTCCCTCCGGACTGGCGTTCCCGTCCATGTTGCGTTGCACACGATGCGCGCCGGCACAGGCTTTGCTGAATCTTCTCCGGACAACTCGCGGCGACGTCGCGAAACACCGATGCAACAAGGAGGAGGCAGATGAAAAAGCTCTACCCGGACGCGAAGAGCGCGCTCAAGGGTTTGCTCAAGGACGGACAGACGCTGGCAGTCGGCGGCTTCGGGCTGTGCGGCATACCCGAACAGCTGATCGACGCGGTGGCGGACAGCGGCACGCATGACCTCACCGTGATCAGCAACAACGCCGGGGTCGATGGCATCGGCCTCGGCAAGCTGCTGGCCAACCGCCAGGTGCGCCGGATGATCGCGTCCTACGTCGGCGAGAACGAGGAATTCGAGCGCCAGCTGCTGTCGGGCGAACTGGAGGTCGAACTGACGCCGCAGGGCACGCTGGCCGAGAAGCTGCGCGCCGGCGGCGCCGGCATCCCCGCCTTCTACACGCGCACCGGCGTTGGCACGCCGGTGGCCGACGGCAAGGAAACGCGCGACTTCGGCGGCCACCGCTATCTGCTCGAGCACGCACTGCTGGCCGACGTGGCCCTGGTCAAGGCGTGGAAGGCGGACGGCGCGGGCAATCTGGTCTTCCGCAAGACCGCGCGCAACTTCAATCCGATGATCGCCACTGCCGGCCGTACGACGATCGCCGAGGTCGAGGAAATCGTGCCGACCGGCCAGCTCGACCCGGATCAGATCCACACGCCCGGCATTTTCGTGCAGCGCGTGATCGTCAATCGCACCCCTTCGAAGCACATCGAAAAACGTACGACGAGGACTGCCTGATATGGCCTGGACACGAGACGACATGGCGCGCCGCGCGGCGCGCGAACTGCGCGACGGCTACTACGTGAACCTCGGCATCGGCATGCCGACGCTGGTGGCCAACCACATTCCCGAGGGCATGGACGTGTGGCTGCAATCGGAAAACGGCCTGCTCGGCATCGGCCCCTTTCCGACCGAGGACGAGGTCGACGCCGACCTGATCAACGCCGGCAAGCAGACGGTGAGCACGCTGCCCGGCAGCAGCTTCTTCAGCAGCGCCGACTCGTTCGCGATGATCCGCGGTGGTCACATCGACCTCGCCATCCTCGGTGCGATGCAGGTGAGCGAGCGCGGCGACCTGGCGAACTGGATGATCCCCGGCAAGCTGGTCAAGGGCATGGGCGGCGCGATGGACCTGGTGGCCGGTGTGCGCCGCGTCATCGTCATGATGGAACACTGCAGCCGCAGCGGCGAACACAAGATACTGAAGCAGTGCGACCTGCCGCTGACCGGCGTCGGCGTGGTGAGCCTCATCATCACCGACCTGTGCGTGCTGGCGGTGACGGCGGATGGCCTGGAGCTGCGCGAACTGGCGCCCGGCGTGAGCATCGACGAGGTGCTCGAAAAGACCGGTGCGCCGGTACTCACTGCGCCGGTGGTGCTGTGCTGACGCCGGGCGGTGCGGCGCCTGCCGCCGCCGCGCGCCGCAGCGCGCGCGCCAACGTGATCACGCTGCAGCAGCTGGTGCAGGGGTACGGCATTCCGCTGGCGCGGATTTCCGCCTTCGAGGAGCTGGGCATTATCGATGCCGCCGGCGCCGACCGCTACAGCTGCGAGGACGACGACCGGCTCATCATCGCCGCGGCCGCCGTGCAGCTCGGCTTCACGCTGCGTGAACTGCGCGAGCTGATGGATCTGTACGACGAAGCGTCACCGGCCCGCCGTGCGCTGCCCAACTTCATGAAGCTGCTCGCCAGCTACCAGCGCCTGATGGCCTGGCGCCAGCCCGAGGGCTACGACCCGCCGCCGGCCGGACGTCAGCGCAAGCCCTTCCGTGCCCGGCATTTCCGCCCGGAAATCGTCTCTTCAAAGGAATCGACATGAGCATCCTGGTTGGCCAGACGGCGCCGGACTTCACCGAGAACGCGGTATGGGGCGACAACGAGTTCCGCCCCTACACGCTGTCGGACGGTCGCGGGCGCTACACCGTGCTGTTCTTCTATCCGCTGGACTTCACCTTCGTCTGTCCGTCGGAACTGATCGCCTTCGAGCGGCGCATGCCCGAGTTCGCCCGCCGCAACGTCGATGTCGTCGGCTGTTCCATCGACTCGGCCTACACCCACCTGGCATGGAAGAAGACCTCGTATGCCGAGGGGGGCGTCGGTCCGCTCAGCTATCCGCTGATCTCCGACATGACGCATGCAGTGTCGCGTGCCTACGGCGTCGAGGGCCCGATGGGCATATCGCTGCGCGGCACCTTCCTGATCGATCGTTCCGGCGTGGTGCAGCACCAGATCGTGAACAACCTCGCGCTGGGCCGCGATATCGACGAGTTGCTGCGCGTGATCGACGCCCTGCAGCACACGGAGCTGCACGGCGAGGTCTGTCCCGCCGGATGGCAGAAGGGCAAGGCCGGCATGACGCCGACCGACCGTGGCGTTGCGAGCTACCTCGCCGAACATTCGGACATGCTGTGATGGCACCCTGGGAGAGCGGACACATGAAACTGTACGACTGGCACGCAGCCCCGAACCCGAAGCGGGTTCGCATGTTTCTCGTCGAGAAGGACCTGGACCTGAACATCGTCGAAGTGTCGGGCGAGAACCTGCGCCTGCGCGCCGACTACATCGAGAAGTTTCCGCAGGCCATGGTGCCCATGCTGGAGCTGCCGGACGGCCGCCAGATCGGCGAGTCGATGGCGATCTGCCGTTACCTCGAAGAACTGCATCCGGCGCCGCCGCTGCTCGGTCGCAACGCCTACGAGCGCGCCATCGTCGACATGTGGGAACGGCGTGCCTTCGACGAAGGCATGATGGCTGCCGGCGAAGTGTTCCGGAATACCGCCGACGCCTTCCGCGACCGCGGCCTGCCGGGCTTCGCATCGCCGGTGGTGCAGATTCCCGCCCTGGTCGAACGCGGCCGCGAGCGGCTCGGTCATTTCTTCCGCAAGTTCGACCAGCAGCTCGGCAAGCACCGCTACGTTGCCGGCGAGACCTTCTCGGTGGCCGACTGCACCACCTTCTGCAGCATCGAGTTCGCCGGCTGGTCGGATATCGGCATTCCGGCCGACTGCAGCAACCTGCTGCGCTGGCACAAGGACGTGAGCGCGCGCCCGAGCGCGCGCGCCTGAGGACTGCCGACGTGCGATACCGGATGAGTGGCGACACGCAGCAGGGCAGGGCGGCGCGCGCATCCGGATCGCATCGAGGCCACTGAGCACTGCATCGGGGGATGCGCGAATGATCGACCTTTACTCTGCACCGACACCTGATGGCTGGAAGGTTTCGATTGCGCTCGAAGAGCTGCGCATCCCCTATGCCGTGCACCCGATGGAAGCCTGCAGTGGCGAACGCCTGGCGCCGGAGTTCATGCGCGTCAGCGCCTGCGCCTGTTCGCCCACCATCGTCGATCACGACGCAGCGGGTTTTTCGGTCAGCGATGCCGGCCCGGTTCTGGTCTATCTCGCCGAACGCAGCGGTCAACTGATGCCGAGCGACGCCATCGGTCGCTCGCGTGTGATGCAGTGGCTCATGCTGCCGGTCGATGCCGCCGACGCGGCGAAGACGGGCGACGCGAAGGCCGCACGGGCGGAGATGCTTCGTCTGTTCGCGCTGTTCGATCATCACCTGCACGGCGCCGACTACCTTGCCGGCACGTTCAGCATTGCGGACATCGCACACTGGGCCTGGATGCGCATGCACGCCTGGTCCGACGTGGATATGCATCGCTTCAACGCGCTGGCGCGCTGGCTTCAGCGCGTCGCGGCGCGCGACGCCACGTCGCGCGGCCTGCGCGCGCTGCCGTCGCCGTCGCTCGAACGGCCGGCCGAGCATGTGTGGAAAGTGAAATCCATCCTGCTGCGTTGAGCGTGCGAACGACGATTCAACGCGTCCGGCACAAGTCCCGAAGTCGCGGTCTGAAGACCGCTCCCCGCAGAACCGGATCTGGCCAGCCCCCTGTGCGAGCGGCCTTGGCCGCGACACGGCTTTGGCCGGCCGCCGGCTTCGGTCAAGGCCGCAATCGCGAGCAAACCCGCTCCCACAGGCTTCGCTGCAGGAGCCGAGCGCGGGCGCTCTGCGGGAAGCAGTCATGGCTACCGCCCGGGCCCAAACTAGGCGCCTCGCACCGCCCATCGTCGCTGTCGGGGTCAGACGACCCCTCCCACAAGAAAGCCCAGGCTTCGACCGCGGGTCGCGCGCATTCCCTGTGGGAGCGGCCTTGGCCGCGATGCGGCGGCTGAAGGCCATAGCCTTCGATTCAGGCCGCATTCGCGAGCAAGCTCGCTCTCACAGGCGTCGCTCCAGAAGCCAGGTGAGGGGCTCTGCGGGAGTCAGCCGTGGCTACCGCCTGGGCCTGAACCAGGCGCCGCGGACCGCGCACGGTCGCTGTCGGGGTCAGAAGACCCCTCCCACAAAAAGCCCTGGCTTTGGCCGAGTGTCGGGCGCATTTCCTGTGGCAGCGGCCTTGGCCGCGACGCGGCTTTGGCTGGCCGCCCGCCACGATCAAGGCAGCAATCTCGAGAGCAAGCCACCCCCCCATCCTTGCTCAGCCACGCCGCGCGAGCTGCCGTGTTGGCGCCGTCTGCAAGTTGCTGCGACGCAGCATGTCAAAACCGTCCGAAACGACCGTCCGACGCGGGTTTCCGGACTGTCCGATCGCACTACGGTCGCCTCATACGATGCCGTCCGAATTCCATCCGTCCGATGCCCGTCGGCCTGTTGTCCCCCGTTAGACCGGGAAAATTAACCGTCGATAAATCAATTGCTTGCGAGATTGCGGCGTGCCGGAATCCGCACTGGCACCGTCCTTGCACTTTGAGCTTCGTTCGATCGCGGCCAGATCGATCAGGAAACACCGGCCCACGGGGGTCGGAGGCGAAGAGCAGTTGGACTATTCAAATGGAGACGTGGAGATGACGATCGATAACTCGTCGGTTCAGGTGCTGGGGATTGATGCAGGCGGCACCATGACCGACACCTTCTTTGTCCGTGCGGACGGCCGCTTCGTGGTCGGCAAGGCACAGAGCAATCCCGGGGACGAATCCCTGGCGATCTACAACTCGTCGGTCGATGCACTGGCGCACTGGGGCCGCGAGGTCGATGACGTGTACCCGGAGCTGGTGACCTGCGTGTACTCCGGTACCGCGATGCTGAACCGCGTTCTGATGCGCAAGGGCCTGGACGTCGGCCTCATCTGCAACCGCGGTTTCGAGCAGGTGCATTCGATGGGCCGCGCGCTGCAGAGCTACCTGGGTTACGCGCTGGAAGACCGCATCCACCTGAACACGCACCGTTATGACGAGCCGCTGGTTCCGGTGTCGCGTACCCGTGGCGTGACCGAGCGTACCGACGTGCAGGGCAAGGTCGTCATCCCGCTGCGCGAAGCGGAAGTGCGCACCGCGGTGAAGGAACTGGTCGATGCCGGTTCCCAGGCCATCGTCATCTGCTTCCTGCAGTCGCACAAGAACGGCACCAGCGAACAGCGCGCCCGCGACATCGTCAAGGAAGAGCTGAAGAAGCTGAACGTCAATATCCCGGTCTTTGCGTCGGTGGATTACTACCCGCAGCGCAAGGAAAGCCACCGCATGAACACCACCATTCTCGAAGCCTACGGCGCGGAACCGTCGCGCGAGACGCTGAAGAAGGTGAGCGACCGCTTCAAGAAGCACGGTGGCAAGTTCGACCTGCGCGTGATGGCCACGCACGGCGGCACCATCAGCTGGAAGGCCAAGGAACTGGCCCGCACCATCGTGTCCGGCCCGATCGGCGGCGTGATCGGTTCCAAGCTGCTGGGCGAGGCGCTCGGTGACGAGAACATCGCCTGCTCCGACATCGGCGGCACCTCGTTCGACGTGGCGCTGATCACCAAGGGTTCGTTCGCCATCAAGTCCGATCCGGACATGGCTCGTCTGGTGCTGTCGCTGCCGCTGGTGGCGATGGACTCGGTCGGCGCCGGTGCCGGCTCCTTCGTGCGCCTGGATCCGTACTCGAAGTCGCTGAAGCTGGGCCCGGACAGCGCCGGCTACCGTGTCGGCACCTGCTGGCCGGAGTCCGGTCTGGACACCGTGTCGGTGTCGGACTGCCACGTCGTTCTGGGTTACCTGAACCCGAACAACTTCCTCGGCGGCGCGATCAAGCTCGACGTGCAGCGTGCGCGTGACCACATCAAGGCGCAGATCGCCGACCCGCTGGGCCTGTCGGTGGAGGACGCAGCGGCCGGCGTGATCGAGCTGCTCGACCTGACGCTGTCCGAGTACCTGCGCGCCAACATCAGCGCCAAGGGCTACAACCCGGCGGAGTTCACCTGCTTCTCCTACGGCGGTGCCGGCCCGGTGCACACCTACGGCTACACCGAGGGCGTCGGCTTCAAGGACGTCGTCGTACCGGCCTGGGCTGCCGGCTTCTCGGCCTTTGGCTGCGCCTGCGCCGACTTCGAGTATCGCTACGACAAGTCGGTCGACCTCGGTGTCGCCCAGCTGGCCAGCGACGCCGACAAGGCGGCCGCATGCCAGACCCTGCAGGCGGCCTGGACGGAGCTGGCGGGCAAGGTGATCGAGGAGTTCGTGATCAACGGCTTCAAGCCGGAAGACGTGATGCTGATCCCCGGCTACAAGATGCAGTACATGGGTCAGCTGAACGACCTGGAGATCATCTCGCCGGTGTCGACCGCAGCGACCGCGTCCGACTGGGACAAGATCGTCGAAGCGTTCGAGAACACCTACGGCCGCGTCTATGCGAGCTCCGCACGTTCGCCCGAACTGGGCTTCTCGGCCACCGGCGCAATCATGCGCGGCACCGTGGTGACGCAGAAGCCGGTGCTGCCGGAAGACCCGGACTGCGGCCCCACGCCGCCGCCGGAAGCGCGCATCGGTACCCGTCCGTTCTATCGCCACAAGAAGTGGGTCGATGCGGTGATCTGGAAGATGGAAGCGCTGAAGTCGGGCAACCACATCGTCGGCCCGGCCATCATCGAATCCGATGCCACCACCTTCGTCGTGCCGGACGGTTTCGAAACCTTCGTCGACAAGCACCGCCTGTTCCACCTGAAGGAAGTCAAGTAAGCGCCGGTTTCCTGAAGGGCTGTCGGCACCCATCCGGGGCCGGCAGCACAGCGATCCGGAAAAAACTCCAAAGGAGAGACTGAATGAACATGTTGAGCAACAACGAGACCGGCTTTGCCGATCTCCTGAAGAACGGCCAGACGCTGAAGCAGTTCCGCGACGGCATCATCGAACGGACCAAGGCGTCCGGCCACTACAACGGCCTGGAGAAGCTTGAGCTGCGCGACGCCGACCCGATCGGCTACGAAAAGCTGTTCTCCAAGCTGCGCGGCGGCCTGGTGCATGCCCGCGAAACGGCGAAGAAGATTGCCGCCAGCCCGATCGTCGAGCAGGAAGGCGAACTGTGCTTCACGCTGTACAACGCGGTCGGCGACTGCGTGCTCACCTCGACCGGCATCATCATCCACGTCGGCACGATGGGCGCGGCGATCAAGTACATGATCGAGAACAACTGGGAAGCCAACCCCGGCATCAATCCCGGTGACATGTTCACGAACAACGACTGCTCGATCGGCAACGTGCACCCGTGCGACATCGCCACCATCGTCCCGATCTTCTGGGAAGGCCGTCTGATCGGCTGGGTGGGTGGCGTGACGCACGTGATCGACACCGGCGCCGTGACCCCGGGTTCGATGTCGACCGGTCAGGTGCAGCGCTTCGGCGACGGCTACATGATCACCTGCCGCAAGACCGGCGTGAATGACACGCCGCTGCGCGACTGGCTGCACGAGTCGCAGCGCTCGGTGCGTACGCCGAAGTACTGGATTCTCGACGAGAAGACCCGTATCGCCGGCTGCCACATGATCCGCGAACTGGTCGAGGAAGTGATCCGTGCCGACGGCATCGAGGCCTACGAGAAGTTCGCCTACGAGGTCATCGAGGAAGGCCGTCGCGGCCTGATGAGCCGCATCAAGGCGATGACGCTGCCGGGCAAGTACCGCAAGGTGTCCTTCGTCGATGTGCCGTACAAGCACGAGGACGTGCAGGTGTCCTCCGCCTTTGCCAAGCTCGATTCGATCATGCACTCGCCGTGCGAAATGACGATCAAGCCGGACGGCAAGTGGCGCCTCGACTTCGAAGGTGCGAGCCGCTGGGGCTGGCATACCTTCAACGCCCACCAGGTGGCATTCACCTCGGGCATCTGGGTGATGATGTGCCAGACGCTGGTGCCGACGCAGCGCATCAACGACGGCGCCTACTTCGCCACCGAGTTCCACCTGCCCAAGGGCACCTGGTGCAACCCGGACGACCGCCGCACCGGCCACGCCTACGCATGGCACTTCCTGGTGTCCGGCTGGGCGGCGCTGTGGCGCGGCCTGTCGCAGTCCTACTTCAGCCGCGGCTACCTGGAAGAGGTGAACGCCGGTAACGCCAACACCTCGAACTGGCTGCAGGGTGGCGGTATCAACCAGGACGGCGAGATCCACGCGGTCAACAGCTTCGAAGCATCGAGCTGCGGCACCGGTGCATGCGCGGTCAAGGACGGCCTGAACCACGCCGCCGCCATCTGGAATCCGGAAGGCGACATGGGCGACATCGAAATCTGGGAAATGGCCGAACCGCTGCTCTACATGGGCCGCAACGTGAAGGCCAACTCCGGCGGCTACGGCAAGTACCGTGGCGGCTGCGGCTTCGAGACGCTGCGCATGGTGTGGAACGCCCAGGACTGGACGATGTTCTTCATGGGCAACGGCTTCATGAACAGCGACTGGGGCATGATGGGTGGTTACCCGGCTGCCACCGGCTACCGCTTCGAAGCGCACAAGACCGGCCTGGAGCGTCGCATCGCCAACGGCGAAAGCCTGCCGCTGGGTGGTGACATCGATCCGACCTCGCCGACCTACGAGCACAACATCGACGCCACGGCACGGATCAAGCGCGACAAGCAGTGCATGACCACCGAGGACTGCTACGACAACCACGATCTGTACCTGAACTACCTGCGTGGCGGTCCCGGCTTCGGCGACCCGATCGACCGCGAGCCGAAGGCGATCGAGAAGGATCTGAACGAGAAGTTCCTGCTGCCCGAGTACGCCCAGAAGGTGTATGGCGCCGTCTTCACCCAGAACGCCAAGGGTGCGTATGTCATCGACGTGGCAAAGACCCAGGCCCGTCGCGCCGAGATGCGCAAGGAACGTCTGGCCCGTGCGGTGCCGGTGCGCGAATGGATGAAGGAAGAGCGCGAACGCATCATCAACAAGCACGCGTCGCAGGCCGTCCAGCACATGTTCGCCACCAGCTTCGCGCTGTCCGAGAAGTTCACCAAGCACTTCAAGGACTTCTGGAGCCTGCCGGCCGACTGGCAACTGCTGGAGACCGAACTGGGCGTTCCGTCCTACGGTTCCAAGCACCGCATGGACCTGTCGCTGATGCCTGACGTCACCACCGTCGTCCAGGTCGAAGAGTGACCTCCAACAGACCGATCACGCGAATCAAGGAGCAATAAATGTCGACTTACACCAACGAGCAGGTCGCTCACCTGGCCGAGGGCACGCTGGACTGGGAAACCACCTTCCGCATGCTGTCGATGCCGAAGGACAACAGCCGCTTCAAGCAGTACGTCGAGGCGCTGCAGAAGAAGGTGACCTTCAAGGACAAGATCGTGCTGCCGCTGGCTCCGCACATGTACATCGTGCAGACCGCGAAGAAGCAGTGGGTCATCAAGTGCGATTGCGGTCACGAGTTCTGCGACTACACCGACAACTGGAAGATGCACGCGCACATCTACGTGCGTGACACGGAAGAGGCGATGACCGAGGTCTATCCGAAGCTGATGGCGCCGGATACCAACTGGCAGGTGTACCGCGAGTACTACTGCCCGACCTGCGGCACGCTGCACGACGTCGAGGCACCGACCCCGTGGTACCCGGTGATCCACGACTTCGAGCCGGACATCGAAGCCTTCTACAAGGAGTGGGTCGGCCTCCCGGTGCCCGAACGGGCGTCGTGATACAGCACCGGGGCGCCCACAAGGTGCCCCGGTGAAACCGGCCGGGGGAGGCCGGTTGCAGCGAACGCGGCCGGTCACCGCCGGCCGCCAAGCGCCACACACCCTGAACACGGAAACGGCACTGCGTCATGCGGCCTGCGCGGCTGCAGGGGGCAGCTCACGCCCGCGTTCCTTTCAGGTCATGAAAAGCGTCACGCGCGACAAGCACGGAACGGCGCCAGAAGGAGACTGAGATGCTTCATTCGCTCAAGCGGTTTGGCAGCGGCGCACGCGCCGTGGTCAATGTGATTACCTCGACGCTTCCCATCGCCATCATCGGTGGCCTGCTCTATGCGGGCTTCTTCGTGAAGGCGGAAGCCGTCATCAACAAGGTCGAGCCGAAGGCGGTCGAGCGGCGCGACAACTTCTTCAGCGTCGTCGCGCCGAGCGAGCAGGTCGCATGGGCCGCAGGCACCGGCGGCAAGATCGTGCGCACCGATGACGGCGGCCGCACCTGGCACCGCCAGAACACCGCGACCTACGAGAACCTGCAGGGCATCGCCGCCTGGGACGCGCAGCACGCGGTCGCTGCCGGCAATCACGGCGTCATCCTCTTTACCGCCGATGGCGGCAACTCGTGGAAGGCCGCGCAGGTGCCGAAGTCGGACAACCCCAACAAGCTGTTCCGCGTGCACATCTTCGACGGCGTCGCCTGGGCGGTCGGCGAGTTCGGGTCGCTGCTGCGTTCGGACGACAAGGGCGCCACCTGGACGCGGGCGATGGAAGAGAAGGACCGGGCCTGGAACGACATCTGTTTCCGGGGCCAGAACGGCTGGCTGGTCGGCGAATTCGGCACCGTCATGCGTACCACCGACGGCGGCGCGACCTGGACCGAGAACGAACTGGAAAACAAGGTGAGCCTGATGGGCGTCGAGTTCCGCGACGACCAGAACGGTGTTGCCGTGGGACTGACCGGCACGCTGATGGTGACCAGCGACGGCGGCGCCACCTGGCGCGACGTACCGCCGCTGACGCGCGAACACCTGCTCGACATCGCCTGGGACGAGAACCGCTGGGTCGCCGTCGGCGACAAGGGCGTCATGGTCACTTCCGACGCTACTGCCTCCGAATGGAAGCTCGGCCGGATCTCGGAAGGTGACGTGTCCTGGCGCACCCAGATTACGCGCGCGGGCAATCACTACTACGTATCGGGCGCCAATCTGGGCGTGCTCGAGGGCGGCAAGCTGACCATCGTCGGTCGATAAGAAAGGCAGGGGGAGAGAGCCGTGAAGAACGAAACCTTTAGCAAGGTCGAACACGCGTTCGCAGCGCTGATCCGCAATCGCACCTGGGTGGTGCTGGCGGTGGCAGTGCTGACCGCCATCATGGGCTGGCTGGCGAGCCACGTCGAAGTCAAGACGGTGTTCAGCGACCTGCTGCCCAAGAATCACCCGTACGTCGCGGTGAACCAGCAGTTCAAATCCACCTTCGGTGGCTCGAACATGGTCAGCATCATGATCGAGGTGAAGGAGGGCGACATCTTCAAGCCCTCGGTGCTGTCCAAGGTACAGAAGCTCACCGTCGGACTGCAGCAGGTCGACAGCGTCGACACCTACCAGATCATTTCGATCGCATCGAAGAAGATCAAGGAGGTGCGCGCCTCGACCGAGGGCGTCGAGTCGCGGCCCATCATGTGGCCGGAACTGCCGAAGGGCCCGGCCGAAATGGCGGTGCTGAAGGAAGCGGTGCTGAACAACCCGCTGATCTACGGTCCCTACGTTTCGATGGACCTGAAGGCCACGCTGATCACCGCCGACTTCCTCGACGGTGACATCAATTACAGCAAGGCCTTCGAACAGATCATGGCGCTGGTCAAGGAGGCCGACGGTGACGGCGTGATGGTGCGCGTGGTCGGCGAACCGGTGCTGTACGGCTGGGTGAACTTCTATCTCGACGAAACCATCCAGATCTTCTTCAGCGCGATCGCCTCGCTGGTCATCATCCTGCTGCTGATCACCCGTACCTGGCACGGCACGGTGCTGCCGCTGCTGGCCGGCGTGGTGAGCGCGGTCTGGGCGCTGGGTGCGGCCAAGATGATGGGCTTCCACCTCGATCCGCTGGTGATCGTCGTGGCCTTCCTGATCACGGCGCAGGCCATCTCGAACTCGGTGCAGCTGATCTCGCGCTACGACGACGAGATCGCGCAGGGCGCGAGCACCTCCGCGGCGGCGTCGATCGCCAGTGCGAAGAACCTGTTCAAGCCCAGCATGCTGGCCATCGTCTGCGACGCGGGCTGTGTGCTGGTCGTGGCGCTGACGCCGATCCCGATGCTGGAGAAGATTTCCTACATCGGCACCGTGTGGATCATGTCCATCTTCGTCAGCGCACTCATCCTGACGCCGGTCATGCTGTCCTTCTTCAGGCCGGGGCGCGGGCCGGTGCACCCGATCAACATCCGTCCGGTGCTCGACGGCATCCTGCGCACCTGCGCCGGCATCGTCACGACCCGCATGCGCTACGTCGTGCTGGGTCTGGCCACGCTGGTGTTCCTGGGGTCCGGCTGGTACGCCTTCAACCTGAAGGTGGGTGACGCCAACCCGGGTTCGCCCATCCTGTGGCCGGATTCGTCCTACAACCAGGACGCGACCGACATCAACCGTCAGTTCCAGGGTTCCGACCGGATGTTCGTCGTCGTCGCCGGCAAGGAGAAGGGCGCGCTGCGCGAGCCGGAAGTGCTGCAGAGCATGGCCAACTTCCAGCGCTACATGGAGGCGCAGCCGGAGGTCGGCGGCAGCATTTCGCTGGCCGACATCCTGCCGCAGGTGCGCCGCGTGCTGCGCGAAGGCAATCCGATGTACGCCGAACTGGGCAACGACGCCGGCGAGAACTCGGAACTGACCTATATGTTCGTGTCGGGCTCCGACCCGGGCGACATGGACCGCTACGCCGACGCCGACGCGAAGAACGGTGCGGTCACGCTGTTCTTCCGCGACCACCAGGGCGAAACCATCCGCACCGCAGTGGCCCGCGTGCAGGACTACGTTGCGAACAACCCGATCGAGAAGGCCGAGTACCTGCTGGCCGGCGGTCTGGTCGGCGTGCTGGCGGCGGTCAACGAGGTCATCCTGGCCGGGCAGATCGAGGCCATCGCGCTCGCACTGCTGGTGCTGGTTGTCTGCTGCACGGTGACCTACCGCTCAACCGTGGCCGGGGTGTTCTTCATGATCCCGGTGATGCTGTCGAACACCATCACCTTCAGCTACATGGCGTTCAACGACATCGGCATGAACATCAACACGCTGCCGGTGGTCGCCCTGGGCATCGGTCTGGGTGTGGATTACAGCTTCTACATCGTCGATGGCATCCGCGAGGAGCTGCACCACAACCCGAACGTCGAGCGCGCCATCGTCAAGGCACTGTCGAGCGCCGGCCGTGGCGTGCTGGTGACGGCGATGACACTGATCACCAGCGTGGGCCTGTGGAGCTTCTCGTCGCTGCGCCTGCAGGCCGACATGGGGCTGCTGATTGCGCTCTGGCTGTTCATCTCCGCCTTCAGCGCGCTCTTCATCATGCCCGCCATCGTCTATGTATTCCGCCCCGCCTTCGTGGTGGGCAGCAAGCAGCGCCCGATCGAGCGCGCCGAAGAACCTGCAGTCGTTGTGTGAGGGCAGCCCGTCGCGCCCGTCGGTGTCAACCGACGGCGACGGGCGTGTGCAGGCGGCTCATGGGTAGTCCCAAACAGGAGGGAGTGGAGACATGAGAAGAAGCAGAACCTTCAGGCGGACCGGCACCGGTCTGGCGGTGGCGGCGGCACTGGCGATGATGGGCATGCCCGTCGCGCAGGGCGCCGAGGAGGCGGCGAAAGAGGGCGGCAACTGGGCGGGTACGGACGATTTCAGTTTCCAGCTGTCGGGTTATGCGCGCGCCTGGGCCTCGTTCAATCTCGAGGATCAACCTGAACTGAGCGCCGTCGGCAAGGACAGCGCGGGCAAGCTGTCGATGCTGCGCGGCTCCGTGCTGCTCGACGCCGACGCGAAGACCGGCCCGGTCAAGTGGAAGGTGATCGGTCGCCTCGACCGCGAGTACAAGACCAACTACCTCGAAGATCTCGAAGACCTGCGTGCCACCAACGGTACGGCCGGAGGCAAGAGCATTACCGAGAACTACAACAACGGCGACATCCGCGAATTCTGGGCGGAGATACCGATCGGCGACCGCATCACGGTCAAGGCCGGTAAGCAGCAGCTGGTGTGGGGTGAGTCGGACTTCTTCCAGGCGATGGACCTGGTTCACGGGTACGACTACAGCTGGCGTCTGTTCTTCGAGGGCGAGAACGAGGAATGGCGCAAGCCGCTGATCATGGTGTCTACCAAGATCCGCATTCCCGAAGCCAAGGGCATGATCGCCGCCTTCGTACGCCCGGGCTGGGACCGCTGCGAGGATATCGGCAACACCTACGATATCCGCGGCGGCCGCTGGTTCTTCCAGCCCTACCGCGGCTTCGACCTGACGCAGGTGACGGACAAGAACTGCGATCACAAGGACGGCGACATGGACGACGTGACCGGCGGTATCCGCTGGTCCGGCGAAGCCTACGGCCTGAACTACTCGATCGCCTACCTGACGACCTTCGCTGCAGATCCGGTGGCCAGTTCGTCATTCCGTCCGCATCAGGGCGTACCGGTGACCGGCGGCGTTTTCGACCTGATCCATCCGAAGATCGACGTGCTCGGCGCCACGGTCAGCGGCTACAGCGAAACGCTGGACGCCGTGATCAGCGCGGAAGTCGCCTTCACCAAGGACCAGCCGTACAACGTAGGGACCGGCGCCTTCAATCCGGGCAATGCCGCCAACCCCGGCATCGGCCTGAACGGCATCAAGAAGAAGGACACGCTGCGGACCATGATCCGCATCGACAAGGACCTGAATCTCGAAGGCATCTTCGGCACGTCGCGTCCGTCCTTCTCGTCGGTCCAGCTGTTCAACACCCAGGTGCTGGACTACGACGGCCGTGAGGATCTGGTTCGCCTGTTCGCCTACGGTACGCCGCTGAACGAGCACAGCACCATCCTGACCATGTTTACGACGCTCAACTACAAGAACGACACGATCAACCCCGGCCTGGCCGTGGGCTTCGATCTGTCGAACGGTGGTGGCTTCGCGATCCCGAGCGTGGCGATGACCTTCTCCGACAAGTGGCTGGCGAAGGTCGAAGCGGACATTTTCTGGGACGGCGGCAAGAGCAACAGGACCCAGTTCAGCAATGGTGAATCCCAGCTGTTCGGCTACTTCAGTCGCGCAAGCCAGCTGGTGTTTCGCTTGACCCGGCAGTTCTGATCAAAGGAGGAAGACAGATGTACACGCTCAACACACATATCCCGGCCGGTCGCGCGCGACGCACGGGTGTCGCCAGTGCGCTCGCACTGGTGCTCGGTCTGGCCGCCGGTCAGATCAACGCCAAGGAGCTGGAAGCCGGCTTCATCATCGACAAGAGCAACTACGACAGCATCAAGAACGACACCTTCGAGAAGAAGACGATCGCCTCGATGGTGCCGGAGAAGCTGGAGTGGATGATCAAGAACTACAACCTGACCATCAAGCTCGCCAACTCGAAGAAGATCGAGATGGATCCGAAGTACGTCGAGTGGTCGAAGAAGAACGTTGGCACCGTCAAGTTCAATCCGGCGGACCGCACCGTGTCGGGCTGGCAGGCCGGCATGATGTTCCCGCCGGAAACGATCAAGATGGACGATCCGCACGCCGGCGACAAGGTGATCTGGAACCTGCGCGCCGCCACCTACGGCGCGACGATGGACCTGCGCGACATCGCCTGGGCCTTCCTCGACGCGAAGAAGGGCTATGAGCGCGTGCAGGCCTTCCAGTCCCGTCGCTACTACATGGAAGGCAGGCTGGACGGCGGCCCGATCACGGTTGGCGACGGCACCATTGCGCAGAAGACCTACTTCGTCGCCCACTACCCGCAGGACATCCGTGGCCTCGGCACCTTCTCGGTCCGTTACAACCAGGCCGACTCGAAGAAGCCGGACGACTCCTACGCCTACCTGAAGTCGGTGCGCCGCGTACGCCGCCTGTCCGGCGGTGCGTGGATGGATCCGATCGGTGGTACCGACCAGCTGTATGACGACTGGGACATCTGGGACGCCGCGCCCACCAAGTACAAGTCGAACAAGCTGATCGAGAAGCGCTGGGTGCTGGCCATCGCGCACAGCCCGGAAATGAGCGTGGACGTGTCGCAGCCCTACACCGAGCCGCAGAAGCGCTTCCCGCGCATCAACATGAGCGAGGCGCCGTACTTCAACCCGGCCAAGGACATCGGCTGGGAGCCGCGCGAGGTGTACGTGGTCGAGGGCATTCCGCCGGACGAGCATCCGTACAGCAAGAAGGTGGTGTACATGGAAGTGGACTTCCCGCGTCCCTACCTCGGCTATGCGGAAGACCGCAAGGGCGAGTTCTGGAAGATGTTCATCTTCCAGAACCGGCCTGACATCGGCGACGACGGCTACAAGGCGGTCATGCCTGTCATCGGCCACATCATCGACGTCAAGCGCGGCCACGCCACCAACTGGTCGTCGAACATGAAATCCAACCCTAAGGGCGTCAAGGAAACCGACGTATCGCTGAACGTGCTCGAAGAAGTGGCAACGGGCACGGGCAAGTAAGCGCAGTTGAACGCATTGCTGGAACCTCCTCCCGGCATGTTCGCCCGACCCTGTGCAGCGCGGGGTCGGGCTTTTTTCGCCGCGGAAACCGGGTGCGGAGCAGGCCGGCATAAAGAGAACAGGATTCGATCATGAAGGTATTCACGCCATCTGGATACGAGTGGAAGGGCACGCGGCTTGCCCGTTTCATTGAACGTCATGGCTACGGCTCGCTCGATCAGCTGCAGGAGGACGCCGAGCGCGATGCGCCGGTCTTCTGGGACCGCGTCGTGGCCGAGGTGGGGCTCGAATGGAGCACGCCCTACACGCAGACGCTGGACATGAGCGACGGCATCATGTGGCCGCGCTGGTTCGTCGGCGGCCGGCTCGATCTGGTCGACAACATCGTCGGCAAGCACGCGCGCCGCCACCCGGACAAGGTGGCAGTCCGCTGGGAAGGCGACGCCGGTGAAGAGCGACGCATCACCTACGCGGAACTGGCGCGCGAAGTTGACGGTATGGCAGCGGGGCTGCGTGCGCTCGGCGCAGGCGAGGGCAGCCGCATCGCCATCTATCTGCCCATGGTGCCGGAGGCCGCGGTCATCCTGCTCGCCGCAGCGAAGATCGGCGCCATTTCGGTGCCGATGTTCTCCGGCTACTCGGCCGACTCGGTCGTGCAGCGCGTGCAGGACGCCGCAGCCACCGTGCTGGTGTGCGCCAACGGCTACTTCCGCCGCGGCAAGCCGGTGCGCATGCTGGCCGACGCGCTGGCCGCGGCAGATGCCTGCGAATCGGTGCAGCACGTGGTGGTGGTCGACCGCCTGGGCAACGGACCTTACGCCGGCAGCGAACATGGCGGCCACTACGATCTTTGCGACTACGCGACGCTCGCGGCCACCCCGGCAGATCCGTCCGCGGCCGAGTCCTTCGGTGCGTCCGACCCGCTGATGCTGGTGTACACCTCGGGTACCACCGGCAAGCCCAAGGGCGTGGTGCACACGCACGGCGGCTTCCCGCTCAAGGCGGCGCAGGACATGGTGATGGCCTTCGATCTGCGCGAGGACGACACTCTGATGTGGGTGACCGACATGGGCTGGCTGATGGGGCCATGGATGGTGTTCGGCGCGCTGCTGCTGGGCGCCACCATCGTGCTGTGCGAAGGCACGCCGGACTACCCGGACGCCGGCCGGCTGTGGCGCATCGTGCAGCGGCACGGCGTCACCCACCTCGGCCTGTCGCCGACCCTGGTGCGCCTGCTGATGGGCAGCCGCGACGCCGTGCCGCAGATCGGGGCGCTGGATACCGTGCGCGTGTTCGGTTCGACCGGCGAGGCGTGGAACGAGACGCCGTGGCTGTGGCTGTTCGAAACGGTGGGCCAGAGCCGCCGGCCCATCGTCAACTATTCGGGGGGAACTGAGATCGGCGGCGGCATCCTCGCCTGTTTCCCCGGTCTGCCGCAGACCGCCTGCGGCTTCAACGGACCGATCCCCGGCATGGCGGCGGACGTCGTCGACGCCGAAGGCAAGCCGGTGCGCGGCAGCGTCGGCGAACTGGTGCTGCGCCAGCCCTGGCCCGGCATGACGCACGGCTTCTGGAACGACCCCGAACGCTACGAGGACACCTACTGGTCCGCGCTGCCCGGACTGTGGGTACATGGCGACTGGGCCAGCATAGACAGCGACGGCTACTGGTTCGTGCACGGCCGCAGCGACGACACCATCAAGGTGGCCGGCAAGCGGCTCGGTCCGACCGAGTTCGAATCGGCGCTGGTGTCGCACCCGCTGGTGGCCGAGGCGGTGGCGGTCGGTGTACCCGATCCGATCAAGGGCGAGGCGGTGGTGTGCTTCGTCACGCTGCACGACAAGCGCAGCGGGCAGGAGGGCTGGAGCGTGTGGGAAACCGAGCTTTCGGACCACGTCGCACGACTGCTCGGCAAGCCGTTGCGCCCGGCCCGCATCCACGCGCTGACGCAGATCCCGAAGACGCGCAACGGCAAGATCCTGCGCCGCGTCGTGCGCAACGCCTACATCGGCCGGCCGATGGGCGACCTGTCGTCGATGGAGAACCCGCGTTCGATCGACGAAGTGATCGGACTGCGCGCCGCCCGCGTCTGAAGGTCGGACGATCGGACGTCCGAAAGCCGGACGGTTGCAGTATGAGCCGTACGGCTTTCGGACGCACTGTGTCGTCGATTCTCAAGAAATCGGGTCAGGTGTTTGAAAAACCGATGTTTTTCCATTCATCGAAACTGGCCCGCTAATTGCAATTACGTGACACGCGGACGCGCAGCGGCCCGACGGTTGCCGCCTTCCGCGAAGGAGCATCGAGTGAACCAAGTGTCAGATCCCGTAGTCGTCGTGTCGGTCAGCCGCACTCCGCTGGGCGGATTTCTCGGCAACCTTTCGGCGCTGACCGCGCCGCAGCTCGGCGCAACGGCAATCGCCGCCGCCGTGCAGCGTGCCGGCATCAGTGCCCACGACGTCGAGGAAGCCTATATGGGCTGCGTGCTGCCGGCCGGCATCGGGCAGGCACCGGCCCGCCAGGCGGCACTCCGCGGCGGCCTGCCGGAATCGACTGCCTGCACGACCGTGAGCAAGGTATGCGGCTCCGGCATGAAGGCCGTCATGCTGGCGCACGACGCGCTGCTCGCTGGCTCGGCCGGCATCGCCGTCGCCGGCGGCATGGAGTCGATGAGCAACGCCCCCTATCTGCTGGCCCGTGCCCGGGCCGGCTACCGACTCGGTCACGACCGCGTGATCGACCACATGTTTCTCGACGGGCTGGAAGACGCCTACGACGAGCGCGGCACGCTGATGGGCGTTTTCGCCGAGCGCTGCGCCGAGGAATACGGCTTCAGCCGCGCCGATCAGGACGCCTGGGCGCTGCGCTCGCTGAACCGCTCGCTGGAAGCCGACAAGTGCGGCGCCTTCGACTGGGAGATCGCGCCGGTCGAGGTGATCGGTCGCGGCGACTCACGTGCCAGCGTCGTGCGCGACGAGCAGCCGCAGACGGCGAAGCCGGAGAAGATTCCGTCACTGAAACCCGCCTTCCGCAAGGACGGCACGGTCACCGCCGCCAATTCGAGTTCGATTTCCGACGGCGCTGCGGCGCTGGTGCTGATGCGTGCATCCACCGCCCGGTCGCGCGGCCTGACGCCGCTGGCCACCATCGCCGCCCATGCCGGCCACGCCGGCGCACCGGCGCGCTTTCCGATGGCACCGGTCGATTCGATCCGCAAGGTGCTGGAACGCGCCGGCTGGTCGAAAGCCGATGTCGACCTGTACGAGATCAACGAAGCCTTCGCCGTCGTGACGCTGGCCGCGATCCGTGACCTCGGCCTCGATCCGGATACGGTGAACGTCCATGGCGGCGCCTGCGCGCTCGGCCACCCGATCGGCGCCACCGGCGCGCGGCTGCTGGTCACGCTGATCGGCGCGCTGCGGCGCGGCGGAGGTCGGCGCGGCATTGCCAGCCTGTGCATCGGCGGCGGCGAAGCCACTGCGATCGCGCTGGAGTTGTACGAGAATTGAGCTAACCTGATCTGATTGGCCGGGTGGCGCCCGGCCTGCGCCTTGAAGATTCACCCGGCGGCTGACATTCCGCGGCTGCCGGTGCAACATGGTTTTCAAACAAGCCTGCGAGACGATGCGCCTCGAAGCGGATCGCTACGCCGGTATCGGAGGAGTCGGGTGCTGCATGCATCACGTCCGTGGTGCCCCGCAGCCTGTCTACCTCCACTACAAACAGGAGGTGGCCATGGAATTGCGGGACGACGATCAAAGCCAGATGTTTTCGCGCCCGGAGCGAGACCGGGATGTGATGAACCACTGGGAGCGGCTGCTCAACGGCGAGGAATGCAGTTCCGACGCCCTGCGCCGCCTGATTGACGACTCGTGGCGCCGCTGCCTCAACGCCCACGTCGACCCCAGCAAGTACCAGGCGCCGCCGCCACTGAGCGAGAACTCGCTCTACTCGCTGCAGCAGAAGCACGGGGACCTGCTCACCGCCAGCACGCCGGTGATGGCGATGGCGCGCGACTTCCTCGCCGAAACCGGAACCATCATGGTGCTGACCGACCACAGCGGCACCATACTCAGCCTCGAAGGCGACCCGGCCACGCGCGACGAAGGCGCGATGATGAACATGATGCCGGGGGCGAGCTGGAGCGAGACGGCCTGCGGCACCAACGCGATCGGCACTGCCATCGCGGTGCGCCATCCGGTGCAGATCCATTCCGCCGAACACTACTGCGCCGGCATCAAGCGCTGGACCTGTTCGTCCACCGTCATC
The DNA here is from genome assembly GCF_000385375.1 of Methyloversatilis discipulorum. Classification (NCBI taxonomy): domain Bacteria; kingdom Pseudomonadati; phylum Pseudomonadota; class Betaproteobacteria; order Nitrosomonadales; family Sterolibacteriaceae; genus Methyloversatilis; species Methyloversatilis discipulorum. The sequence continues at coordinate 2,375,423 of NZ_ARVV01000001.1, read as the reverse complement.
CTCGATCCCTACGACAACAGTGTTCTGGGCGCGATCGACGTATCCGGCCTGCAGCAGACCTACAACAAGCACAGCCTGGCGCTGGTGGTGGCCACCGCGAGCAAGATCGAAGGCCGTCTGGCCAAGCACGAGATGGGCATCCGCTTCCGCCTGCTCGAGCGCTGCATGCACCGGCTCACGCACTCGACCTCGGACGGCGTCATCGTGTTCGACCGCCGCGGCAATCCGGTCAAGGCGAACGAGCGCGCCGAACAGGCGCTGAACCAGCTGTCCGAAGGCCGCATCGGTTCGCGCAAGTTGGACATCGCATCGCTCACACTTGGCCACGCGACCGATGACGGTCTGCCGGCCGGCCTGCAGGGCTGGATTGCGCCGGAATGGCTGGAACCGGTTCTGGACAACGGCCAGCGCATCGGCACGCTGCTCACGATTCCGATCTTCAAGCCGCGTTCGGTGCAGGGCACTGCGATGCCGGTCGGCGCTACCAGCGCAGCACACGAGCCGAGCAAGCTCGACTGCGTGGTCGGTAAGGACCCGGTGCTGATGGAAGCGGTCGAACGCGCCCGTCACCTGTCGCGTTCCAACGTACCGGTGCTGCTGCTCGGCGAGACCGGCGTCGGCAAGGAAGTGTTCGCCAAGGGCATCCATGACTGCGGCAGCGCGAAGGCCGCGCCCTTTGTCGCGGTGAATTGCGGCGGTCTGTCGCGAGAACTGCTGGCGACCGAACTGTTCGGCTACGCCGAGGGCTCATTCACCGGTGCGCGACGCGGCGGCATGATGGGCAAGATCGAGGCGGCCAACGGCGGCACGTTGTTCCTCGACGAACTGGGCGAAATGCCGCTCGACATGCAGCCGCATCTGCTGCGCGTGCTGGAGGAGGGCGAAATCTACCGCCTCGGCGAGAACACGCCGCGCAAGGTGAAATTCCGGCTGATCGCGGCGACCAACCGCGACCTGCGCAAGGAAGTTACCGATGGCCGCTTCCGTATGGACCTCTACTACCGGGTTGCGGTGACCAGCGTACGCATCCCGCCGCTGCGCGAGCGGCTGGGCGACATCCCGGTGCTGTCGCGCGCGCTGATGGAAAAGCTGGCGGCGCATCACGGCGTGCCGGTGCCGCAGCTCAGCGCATCCGAAATCAGCGAGCTGTCTTCCTACTCGTGGCCGGGCAATGTGCGCGAACTGCGCAACATTCTCGAATCGATGCTGCTCACCGGCGAGCGTCCCCGTTCGCTGATGACACCCGAAGCGCCGCGCGGCATCCAGCTGTTCGATGCGCCGCTGGCCACCGATCACGGCATGGTCTTCGGCGGCGAAACGCGGGAGAACCGCCGGCTCGAAGAAGCCGAGCGCGACGCCATCCTCGGTGCCATCGACGGCAGCCACGGCAATATGGCACTGGCTGCGCGCTCGCTCGGCATCGCCAAGAGCACGCTCTACCTCAAGCTGAAGAAATTCGGCCTCGATGCCCTGGTCGAGCGCGCGCGCGAGGTGCACGCCAAGGGGCACTGAGTCCGTCGCTGGCGGCAACGCCAGCTCTCCGCGCCCTGTCGCTCAGGGTGCGGCGCCGGGCGCTCCACGCCCGGTCCTTCGAGGCCCGCCGCCGCGGTCCTGCGGGGCGGGTCTGTTTCCTGGTACCTCACATCACCTTCACCGCGCGCCCGATGTACAGGATGGGGCCGGTCGGGCGACCGATCGGCGAGCCGTACTCGGGTTCAAGCGTGATTTCGAACAGCTGATTGGGCTCAAGCGGCGGCAGTTCCTTCATCTGCACGTCGAGCGGGCGGCCCGGCTGCACCAGGCCCAGCGAGACCGGACCCTTCCATTTGTCGCCCTTGGTCCAGAACTGCAGCGCCTTGGCCTGCGGCACCTCGGTCATGCCAAGCGGGATGAGCTTGAGCGACTGTTCGGTGCTGGCCTGCACCACCCAGCCCGGCGCCTTGTCGTCCGGCGCTACCAGCACCACCATGAACTTGGGTTCGCCGGCCTGCTGCGTGCCGGGCAGACCGACGACGGCGAGCAGCATCGCGGCAGCGAAACCGGTGACGGCCAGCGAGCGCCAGAAAGCGAGGCTGTCCCAAAGCCGGCTGACGAGCGAGGAGGGGGCCGGTGCGGCGCTCGCGCGCAGCGTCGGCCACAGGCTGCGTTCGATGCGCGACCACAGGCCGGGTGGCAGCGGTTCCGGTTCGACCATGCGTGTCAGCGGCAGAAGTCGCTCCTCCCAGTCGGCGACGCGAGCCCGCAAGGCCGCGTCGTTCTCCATGTCGCGCTCGAACTCGTCGCGGCGGGCGGCGTCGAGCAGGCCCAGTACATAGAGGCCGGCGATGTCTTCGGGGGTCTGGATCATGCGAGGCACTCCTTCAGTGCCTGCAGGCCGCGGCGTATCCAGGCTTTGATGGTGCCGAGCGGCGTTGCCAGCCGGTCGGCGATTTCGCTATGGGTGCAGCCCTCGAGGTAGGCGAGCAGGATGCTGGAGCGCTTCGGCGCGTCCAGCCTCCCGAGGCAGTCATAGAGCAGACCGGCTTCCGACGAAAGCAGTACCTGCTGGTACGGGTCGGGCACCTGCCCGCCGGACTCGTGATCGATGTGCTCGGTCAGTGTGTCGTCGGCCGGCACTTCGCGTGCATGGTCCCGCACGTGGTTCAGTGCGCCGTGGCGCACGATGCTGTAGATCCAGCCACGGGCGCTGCCGCGGCTCGCGTCGAAGCTCGACGCCTTTTCCCAGATGCGCACGAAGGCGTCGTGTACGACGTCTTCCGCGACGTCACGGCGGCGCACGATGCGCAGGGCGACCCCCAGCAGGCGGCTGCCCTCGCGCTCGTATATGCGGCGCAGCGCACTGCGCTCGCCGGCGGCACAGGCGCCGAGCGCCGCCTCGAAATCGAAATCGTCCGTGCTGCTTGTCATGGTTATGCCTTGAACGGGTGGGGAGGTGCCGTACACCGCCGCGGTCAGCCGGCGTCAGCTTCTCACGCATACCCGCGACCCGTCCGCGTGGATGCAGGCGGATGCGATTTTTTTCGATGCACGCGCCGCTGATTGTTGCAATGCGAAAAAGCGCTTGCAAACATACACGTCTGTCTGTAAAGTTCGCGCCTTCGTGCTTTCCGCGTTGGCTCCCGCCGACGCATTCCCGGTTAGGTCCGGCGCTGGCACGATAAAGTTATCGTCCCTGGCCTGTCTTTTTCTCCCGCCTGTTTGGTCAAGCGTGGTTGATCGGTTAGTGCCGATAGAACGTCGGGATTTCGCCCGACCAACCCGCTCCTTCCGCACTGCTCGCTGCAGCGCGGCGGGTGGCCATTGTGTGGAAAAAATACATGGAATTCTCAGAACTCGGTCTTAACGAATCCCTTCTTGGCGCGATCGTCGAGGCCGGTTACCCCAATCCGACTGCCGTGCAGGAAAAGGCTGTGCCCGCTGCGCTGGCTGGTCGTGACCTGATGGTGTCGTCGCAGACCGGCTCGGGCAAGACCGCCGCCTTCATGTGGCCGGCGCTGAACCGCCTGACGCAGGACTCGGCTGTCAAGGCCCGCGGCCCGCGCATCCTGGTGCTGACGCCGACGCGCGAACTGGCCATCCAGGTCACCGACGCCTGCCGCAAGTACGGTCGTGGCCTGCGCTACGCCAAGGCGGTCAGCGTGGTCGGTGGTACCTCCTACGTGATGCAGAACAAGCTGCTGGCACAGCCCTATGAAGTGCTGGTCGCCACGCCGGGTCGCCTGATCGACCAGATGGACAGTGGCCGCATCGACTTCGGCCGTCTGGAAATGCTGGTGCTCGACGAAGCCGACCGCATGCTGGACATGGGCTTCATCGAGGACATCGAAGCCATCGTCGACCGTCTGCCGCAGAGCCGTCAGACCCTGCTGTTCTCGGCCACCTTCGAGCCGCGCGTCTGCCGTCTGGCCGAGCGCCTGACCAAGGACGCACAGCGCATCGAGATCCAGGCAACCGCCGCCCAGCACGAGAACATCGAACAGCGTCTGCTGTTCGCCGACGGCATGGGCCACAAGCAGCGCCTGCTCGACCACCTGCTGCGTGACGAAGGCGTCGAACAAGCCATCGTGTTCACCGCCACCAAGCGCGACGCCGACCAGATCGCCGAGCAGCTCGGTGAGAACGGCTTCCTGGCTGCGGCACTGCATGGTGACATGCACCAGGGCGAACGCAATCGCACGCTGGGCCACCTGCGCCGCGGCGCGCTGCGCGTGCTGGTCGCCACCGACGTTGCCGCCCGCGGCATCGACGTGGCCGGCATCAGCCACGTGATCAACTTCGATCTGCCGAAGTCGGCGGAAGACTATGTGCACCGCATCGGCCGTACCGGTCGTGCCGGCCGCAGCGGCATCGCGGTCAGCCTGGCTTCCGGCGATGACGTGCGTCGCGTCAAGACGATCGAACGCTTCATCCGTCACACCATCCCGGTGCACACCATTCCGGGTCTGGAGCCGCGTGTGCAGCCGCGCACGTCCGCTCCGCGCGGCCCGCGCACCGGCACCGGTCGTCCGGGCAGCTGGGGCAACAAGCCGGGCAATGGCCCGCGTCGTCCGGGTGGCGGTGCGCCGCGCAGCGAAGGCGGCTGGCGTGGCAACAGTTCCGGCCGCAGCGACCGCGCGCGTCGTGCAGACTGATCGCTGACGCACGCTGAAGCATAGAGGGTCGACCAGACCCCAGAGGGGCACCGGGCAATCGGTGCCCCTTTCGTTTTTTCCATGTTTGTCGATTCGCTGTCGCGCGGGTGTAGAATCCGCGCCTTTTTCCGGGCCGACGAGGCCGGCGAAGGATGAAGCCGATGAGTGCTGAAGACCACGCCCGCACGCCGCTGGTTGGCGTCGTGATGGGATCGAACTCCGACTGGGACACCATGCGCGCCGCCTGCGCCATGCTGGAGCAGTTCGGTGTGCCGTTCGAGGCGCGCGTCGTATCGGCGCACCGTACACCGGACCTGCTGTTCTCCTATGCCGAGGAGGCGCGCAGTCGCGGCCTGCGCGCCATCATCGCCGGTGCCGGCGGTGCTGCCCATCTGCCGGGCATGCTGGCGGCCAAGACTACGGTGCCGGTGCTCGGCGTACCGGTGCAGTCGCGTGCGCTCAACGGCATGGATTCGCTGCTGTCCATCGTGCAGATGCCCAAGGGCATTCCGGTCGCCACCTTCGCCATCGGCGAGGCCGGTGCAGCCAATGCCGGACTGTTTGCAGTGGCCTTGCTGGCGGGCGAAGATGCGTCGCTTGCGCAGGCGCTCGAGGACTTCCGCGCTCGGCAGGCCCAGACCGTGCTGGACATGAAGCTCGAAGGCTGACCGCCGTCGCTGCGGCTGCCGTCCGCTGCATCCATTTTCAGGTTTTAATCCGCGTTCATCCGCCACATCCGCATCCGTCCGCGGTCACGAGAAGTTGAGCCGGATCTTTCGGAGCCTTTGCAGATGATTCTTCCTCCCGCAACCCTCGGCATGCTCGGCGGCGGTCAGCTCGGCCGCTTCTTCGTGCTGGCCGCGCATGAAATGGGCTATCGCGTCGTTGTGCTCGACCCGGACCGCAACAGCCCGGCCGGCAAGGCAGCGGACGAGCACCTGTGCGCCGCCTACGACGACATGCAGGCGCTGGAGCGACTGGCGCAGACCTGCGCCGCGGTGACCACCGAGTTCGAGAACGTTCCGGCCGACACGCTGGATCACCTGTCTAAATTCATTCCGACCCGCCCGAACGCCGCCTGCGTCGCGGTGGCGCAGAACCGCATCGCGGAGAAGACCTTCCTGTCCGACCGTGGCTTTTCGGTTGGCCCGTTTGCCGCGATCCGCAGTGTGGCGGACATCGAGGCGGCCGATCCGTCGCTGTTTCCGGCCGTGTTGAAAGTGGCGCGTTTCGGCTACGACGGCAAGGGGCAGGCGAGGGTGGCCAATGCCGCCGAAGCGAGGGCAGCGTTCGAGAGCTTCAAGCGCGAAGCCTGTGTGCTGGAGCAGATGCTGGCGCTCGAACTGGAGGTGTCGGTGGTGCTGGCCCGCGACGCGGCCGGTCGTGTCGCGCCCTTCCCGGTGGCCGAGAACAGCCACAGCAACGGCATTCTCGACGTGACCATCGCGCCGGCGCGCATCAGCGGTGCGCTGGCCGCCGAAGCGACCGAAATGGCTTCCGGCATTGCCGCCGAACTGGGTTACGTCGGTGTGCTCGGCGTCGAGTTCTTCATCGCCGGTGGCCGGCTGATGGTCAATGAGATGGCGCCGCGCCCGCACAACAGCGGCCATTACACGATCGATGCCTGCGTCACCAACCAGTTCGAACAGCAGGTGCGCATCCTGTGCGGCCTGCCGCTGGGCGACGCACGCCAGCATTCGCGCGCGGTGATGGTGAATCTGCTTGGCGACCTGTGGTACCAGCAGGACGCCCATCACGCCCATGAACCGGACTGGTCGCGCCTGCTGCGCCAACCGGGGCTGAAACTGCACCTCTACCAGAAGCATCACGCACGTCCTGGTCGCAAGATGGGCCACTTCACCGTGCTCGGCGAGAGCGGTGATCCGGTCATCGACACCGCGATGAACGCACGCGGCGCCATCGGCATCGCCGGCTGAACGATGAGCGCGTCGGACGCCGACATCGCTGACGCTGCGCGCCGGCTGCGCGCCGGCGAACTGGTCGCGCTGCCGACGGAAACCGTCTACGGACTGGGCGCCGACGCGATGAACCCGGCGGCAGTGCGCCGCATATTCGAGGCAAAGGGTCGCCCCGCCGACCATCCGCTCATCGTGCATCTGCCGGACGCCGAACAGATGACCGTCTGGGCGCGCGACATTCCGCGCGAGGCGATCGCGCTGGCGCAGGCCTTCTGGCCGGGGCCGCTGACCCTGATCCTGAAGCGGGAGGAAGACGTGCCGCTCGAGGTGACCGGCGGTCAGGACACGGTGGGACTGCGTGTGCCGGGGCATCCGGTGGCGCTGAAGCTGCTGCGCGCCTTCGGCGGCGGCGTGGCCGCACCGTCAGCCAACCGCTTCGGTCGCATCAGCCCGACAACCGCGCAACACGTGCGCGACGAGTTCGGTGACTCGGTCACCGTGCTCGACGGCGGGCCGTGCGAGGTCGGCATCGAATCGACCATACTCGACCTGTCCGGAGACACTCCGCGCATCCTCAGGCCGGGCGCCATCAGCGCCGGGCAGATCGCTGCAGTGATCGGTCGCATGCCCGCGGGCAAGGGCGACGAGAACTCACCGCGGGTGTCCGGGGCGCTCGCCGCGCATTACGCGCCGCGCAGCGCGATGCGCAAGATCGCGCCTGCGCGGCTGCGCGACTTCCTGAACGCCTTCCGTCACAGCGGGCGACATTGCGCGGTGATCGCACACAGCCAGCCGCCACTGTCCGACTGTCCGCATCGCTGGTTCATGCTGCCGGCCGAACCAGCCGGCTACGCACGCGGGCTCTACGCCGCGATGCGCGACGCGGATGCGGTCGGTGGTTCGATGATCGTGATCGAAGCCATTCCGGAAACGCCCGAGTGGGCTGCGGTGAACGACCGCCTCGGACGTGCGCTCGCGGGCGCCGGCATCACGCCACAGTAAAGCGGGTCAGCTCCCACACGACCCAGTCCTCGCGCAGCAGCGGATGGCGGCTGCGCAGCTTGGGCATGTACTGGCCGCGCCACTCGCGCTTCACCCAGCGTTTTACTTCGGACACGAACCACAGGTGTTCGACGCGTTCCGACTGTGTGCGGAAGAAATCCGGGTGTTCGAACTTGATCAGCCGACGCACGCGCAAGGCTTCGAATTCACCCGCCGGTACAGTCACGCGCTCATAGCCGAGCGTGTCGATCTGTACGTGCCAGCGGCGCGGCCGCTCCTTCGGATCGGTGGTCACCATCGACTGCCACGCCTCGCGCACGCCGGGTTCGAGCAGCGCCGGCAGCACCGGCAACGGTGCGTCGTAGCGGTTGTCGCGGTCATACACGGTGTCGCGGCTGACCACCCAGGGCGCTGCGTACTCCTCGAACTGGCCGCTGCGCAGACTGCTCAGCGGCTTGCCATCGACCTCGATGCGCAGGCGCGGCGGGGCCGCCTGCTCGACGACGTAACGGATCCCGGCTTGCCGCTCGCGGTTGTAGCCATTCAGTTCTTCGTACGTCCACTCGTCGCCGACAGCGAGCTGCGCCGCCATGTGCTCGGCCTGCTCGTACTGCCGCGCTGTCGCGCAGCCTGCCAGCCACAGCGGCGACGCTATGAGCAGCGCCCCAGCCGCGCCACCGCCGATGAAGCGCCTGCGATCCATTCCGTCGATTCTCTTTTTCATCGTGTCTGAAATCCGTACCGATAGTGATGCTGCGACCGCGTGATTCTGAGCGATGTTCCTTCACAACCGGCATCCGAGGCCCTATAATCCGCAGCCGTTGGGGGGGTAGCTCAGCTGGGAGAGCGTCGCGTTCGCAATGCGAAGGTCGGGAGTTCGATCCTCCTCCTCTCCACCACAACGATCACAGCCCGAAAAAGCCGATTGCTTCGCAGTCGGCTTTTTCTTTTTCCGCCCCGCGTTGACGCGCGCCGGCCGGCCTCGCACACTCGCGCTTCATCGATATTGCATGATGCGCACGTGAATCCGTCATCGCGGTCTGTCGGTCACGGCCTCCGGCAAACAGGGGGCCGGCCTGGATGAAGCACACCGTTCTCGTCGTCGACGACCATGAAATGACCCGCGTCGGGTTGCGCGCCTGTGCGCAGGCGACCGGACTGGGCGAGGTCGACTGGCTCGATGCCGATACGCTGAATGGCGCGCTGGCCGCTTTCGCGGCTCATCGTCCCGATCTGGTCCTGCTCGATCTGAAGCTGCCCGACAGCCTGGGCCTGCAGGGGCTGAGACGCTTTCTGGCCGAGGCACCCGAGGCGCGTGTGGCCGTCTTCTCGGCGACCGAGGACCCGGTCGTCGTCGAACAGGCACTTGCCCTGGGTGCGCTCGGTTACGTGCCGAAGAGCGCGCGATCGGCGGACATTCTCGACATGGTGCTCACGCTGCTGCGCGGCGGGTCCTTGCCGCAGGCATGCCGAGAGCCGAGTGTGGGCTATGGCGTGACACCGGGCACCGAGTCGCTGAATCCGACACAGTTGCGCGTGCTTGAGCTGGTACTCGCCGGCAACAGCAACCAGCAGATCGCCGACGCTCTCGGGCTGGCGCTCGGTACGGTCAAGAATTCGGTGTCGTCCGTCATGCTCAAGCTTGATGCACAGTCCCGTCTGCACCTGATCAGCCTGTTCCGCTGATGCCGCAGCCGGCGACCGCATCGGTGGACGCGGGAGCTCTGTCCTCGCCCGAGGTCGAGGCGCGCATCCTGCGCGAACAGGTCGACTCGATGATGCGCACCAGCCGCAGCGCAGCGATTGGCGCCTTCTTCATCGGACTGGGTTTCTGGACGTTCGCGTGGTACCAGACCGGGCATCGCGGCGCGCTGCTGTGGGCGGTTCTGCTGCACGGCTGCCAGTTCTGGCGCTACGCCGGTTACCAGCGCTACTTGCGCACGCCGGACGCAGCGCGTCATCCACGTCAGGCCGGCATCGACTACAGCAATGCGCTGGTCGTCAATGCGACGATCTGGGGGCTGGCGCCGTGGATGTTCCTGCCCGACGACGAGCCGCTGGTAAGTGCGCTGATGATGCTGGTAATCCTCGGCATGAGCACCGGCTCGATCGCGTCACTCGCGCCGCACCGGCGCGCGCTGCTGAGCTTTCCGATTCCCGCCATCCTCGGCCTGTCGAGCCGCATGTTTTGGCAGGGCGATGCGGCGCACCTGTTCATGGGGGCGGCAGCGCTGATCTATCTGTACGTGAATCTCGCCTTCGGGCTGCAGCAGCACCGCCTGCTGACCGAGGCGCTGCGCAGCCGCTACGAAAAGGAGGCGCTGGCGCGACGGCTGCGCGAGCAGATCGATATCGCCGAGCGTGCGAGCGCCGAGCGTACGCGCTTCTTTGCTGCCGCCAGCCATGACCTGCGGCAGCCGCTGCATTCGCTCGGGCTGTTCGGCAGCGCGCTGGCGACGCGGCTGCGTGGCGGGCCGGAGGAGGCGCTGGCCCGCAACCTGATGTCCTGCGTGACCGCGCTCGAATCCTCGTTCAACGAAATGCTCGACGTGTCGCGGCTGGACGCTGGCGTGGTGCAGGCACGCATGCGCCCGGTGGCGCTGGCCGCCGTGTTCCGCGCACTCGACCGCAGCTTTGCCGCCGAGGCCGAGGGGCGCGGCCTCGCCTTGCGGCTGCGCGCGCGCGCTCACTGGGTGCGCACCGATCCGCAATTGCTCGAACGCCTGCTCGGCAATCTGGTGCACAACGCGCTGAAGTTCACCGCCCGCGGTGGCGTCGTGGTTGGCGCCCGGCGGCGCGGCGGACAGGTGTCGATCGAGGTGTGGGACAGCGGTTGCGGCATCGAGGCGGGCGAGTTGCCGCGCGTGTTCGAAGAGTTCTATCAGGTCGGCAACCGCGAGCGCGATCGTGCGCAAGGGCTGGGCATGGGGCTGGCCATCGTGCGCCGGCTGGCGGCGCTGCTGCAGTTGCAGGTCGAGGTCGATTCGCGGCCGGGCCGTGGCACCGTTTTCCGCGTGCTGGCACCCGCAGCTCTGCCGATGGCGGAACCCGCACCACCGCAACAGACGCCACCGCGTGCATGGCCGGTGCTGCAGTCGGCCCGCGTGCTGGTGATCGACGACGAGGAGGCTGTCCGTGCCTCGACCGCGGCGGTGCTGCGTACCGCCGGCGTCGAGGTTCACCTGGCAGACGGCGCGGCGGCGGCGACCAGCATTGCCTGCCAGCTGGAGGCGGAGGAGGGGGCGCGCATCGATGTCGTCGTGTGCGATTTTCGTCTGCGCAACGACGAGGACGGCGTTTCGGTCGTCGCTGGCCTGCGAGCAGCACTCCGGCGTGCGGTGCCGGCGGTGCTGATCACCGGCGACACCGCGCCCGATCGCGTGCAGCAGGCGCGGTACAGCGGCCTGCCCGTGCTCTACAAGCCGGTGCCGGCCGAACTGCTGCTGCACACGTTGGGCGATCTGCTCGATGCTGCCGGGCCGGCGCGCGAAGTTATGCATACGGACGCGAGCGGCCTATGATGTGCGCAGTGGGTGCTGCCGGGGGGAGTCCCGTTTCATGGCAGCATGGCGGATCGATTCAGGGGGTTACAGTGAAGATTGCGTACGACGCTCAGGAGACCGTGACTGCAGACGTGCCTAAGCGTCTGGTCAACATCCTTGCCGACGGCGGCGAACGCCTGCTCAAGCTGCAGGCCGAGTCGGTCAGTTCCGCGCTGACCAGCCAGATGCGGGCCATCGAGCCGCCGCAGACGGTGGCCGAGGCGATGTCCGCGCTGTGGCAGTTGCCGCAGCTTTATGGTGCGCTGCTCGAAGAGATGGCCGAGCACGCGCGGCAGTCGTACCACATCCTGTCGCAGGTGCAGAACGAGCTGGTCGACCTGGCCTGTGATTCGGTGGTGCAGCAGGCGCCGGCGCTGACCGAGGCATTGAGCAGCGGCAACGTGCTGTTTGCCGATCGGCGTCACCGCTCGGTGGTGATCAACTTTCCCGACCGCCGCGGCATGATTGCACGCAGCCGCTCGCAGAGCGCCTGACCACGGCGCCGAGCGGCGCAGTTCGGTACCTTCCGGCGGTTGCCGGCGGTGTCGTTGCACGGCATTCGCCGGGAACTGCCGCGCCGCGGTAAAATCTCGACCCTTTCGCACGGGCGGCCTGTCCGACGCCGTGCGGCCCGCTATTTCCGCACCTTCCGGTTCCCCAACACGATGAGTACATTGACGCACCTGCAACGGCTGGAAGCCGAGAGCATCCACATCATGCGCGAAGTGGTGGCCGAGGCCGAAAACCCGGTCATGCTCTATTCGGTCGGCAAGGACAGCGCCGTCATGCTGCACCTCGCCGCCAAGGCCTTCTATCCGTCGGTCCCGCCCTTTCCGCTGCTGCACGTCGACACCACCTGGAAGTTCAAGGCGATGTACGAGTTCCGCGACGCGATGGCGCGCAAGCTCGGCATGGACCTGCTGGTGCACATCAACCCCGACGCCAAGGCGCGCAATATCAATCCGTTCGACCACGGCTCGGCGCTGCACACCGACATGTGGAAGACCGAAGGCCTGAAGCAGGCTCTGGACAAGTACAAGTTCGACGCCGCTTTCGGCGGCGCCCGTCGCGACGAGGAAAAGTCGCGCGCCAAGGAGCGCATCTTCTCCTTCCGTACCGCGCAGCACCGCTGGGACCCGAAGAGCCAGCGTCCGGAACTTTGGAAGCTGTACAACGCGCGCAAGCACCCGGGTGAATCGATCCGCGTGTTCCCGATCTCGAACTGGACCGAACTGGACATCTGGCAGTACATCCACCTGGAGAACATTCCCATCGTGCCGCTGTACTTTGCGGCACCGCGGCCGGTCGTCGAGCGCGACGGCACGCTCATCATGGTGGACGACGAGCGCATGCCGCTGCGTCCGGGCGAGACACCGCAGATGAAGAGCGTGCGTTTCCGCACCCTGGGCTGCTATCCGCTGACCGGCGCGGTCGAATCGACCGCCGCCACGCTGACCGACATCATCCAGGAAATGCTGCTGACCACGACGTCGGAGCGCCAGGGCCGCGTGATCGACCACGATTCCGCCGGTTCGATGGAAAAGAAGAAGCAGGAAGGGTATTTCTGATGGCACACGTTTCCGACCTCATTTCGCAGGATATCGAGGCCTACCTGAAGCAGCACGAGCACAAGAGCCTGCTGCGCTTCATCACCTGCGGCAGCGTCGATGACGGCAAGAGCACGCTGATCGGCCGCCTGCTGTACGAATCGAAAATGCTGTTCGAGGACCAGCTGGCCGCGCTCGAAGCCGACTCGAAGAAGGTGGGCACCCAGGGCGGCGACCTCGATTTCGCGCTGCTGGTCGACGGCCTGGCCGCCGAGCGCGAACAGGGCATCACGATCGACGTCGCCTACCGCTTCTTCTCGACCGACCGGCGCAAGTTCATCGTCGCCGACACGCCGGGCCACGAGCAATACACGCGCAACATGGTCACCGGCGCCTCGACCGCTGACCTCGCCATCATCCTGGTCGATGCGCGCCACGGCGTGCAGACGCAGACCCGCCGTCACAGCTTCCTGGTGTCGCTGATCGGCATCAAGCGCGTCGTCGTCGCGATCAACAAGATGGATCTGGTCGGTTACTCGAAGGACGTGTACGAGCGCATCGAGAAGGACTACCGCGAGTTCGCCGCGCAGATCGGCCTCTCCGACATCCTGTGCATTCCGATGTCGGCGCTGAAGGGCGACAACATCATCGAGAAGAGCGCTGCCACGCCGTGGTACACCGGCCCGGCGCTGATGGACCACCTGGAAACCGTGCAGATCGAGGATGATCTGCAGGCGCGCCCGTTCCGCCTGCCGGTGCAGTGGGTCAATCGCCCCAATCTCGACTTCCGCGGTTTCTCCGGCCAGATCGCGTCCGGCATCGTGCGCCCGGGCGACCGCGTGCGCGTGCAGCCGTCCGGCCGCGACACCACGGTCGAACGCATCGTGCTGTCGACGCAGGACCTGAGCGAAGCGGTGGCCGGTCAGTCGGTCACCGTCACCTTCGCCGACGAGATCGACTGCTCGCGCGGCGACGTGATCGTTGCCGCCGACACGCCGGCGCTGATCGGCGACAGCTTCGACGCAACGCTGGTCTGGATGAGCGACGAGGCGATGGCCACCGGCCGCAGCTATCTGATGAAGTGCGCGACGCGCACTGTCGGTGCAACGGTCAATGCGGTCGAGCACCGGGTGAACGTCAATACGCTGGAGCGCTCGCCGGCGACCGCGCTCGGCCTGAACGAGATCGGCCGCGTGTCGCTGCTGACCGACCGTCTGCTCGCTTTCGACGCCTACGAATCGGTGCGTGACACCGGCAGCTTCATCCTGATCGACCGCCTCACCAACAACACGGTCGGCGCCGGTCTGCTGCACGCGGCCCGCAGCCGTCCGCGCGACCTCAGCTGGACCCGTCTGGAAGCCGGCCGCGCCGCGCGTGCGGCACTGAAGCAGCAGTCGCCGCTGCTGCTGTGGGCAGGCGAGGGCATCGCCGCGGACAAGCTTGAACAGAAGCTCATGTCGCTCGGCCGCCACACCATCACGCTGCCGGCTGCCACTGCAGATCTGCCGCGCATCGTCGGCATCCTGCTCGACGCCGGTCTGGTGGTGGTGATCGACGCCGACTCGGCGCAGCCGGACAGTCTGGTCACCGCACTGCCGGCCGGCGAGCACGTCGAACTGAAGATCGACGCCAGCGCCGCTCAGGCCGCGCTTGACGCCAGCGGCCAGCGCCTCGTGCTGGCTGCGGGCGCAGCGGAAGAAGTGGTCGAACAGATCGTCGAAACCCTGCGCCGCGCCGGACGTCTGAGCTGAGCGACAGGCCGGGCGCGCGCCCGGCCCTTCCTCCCACCGACGCCGGAGCCGCGATGAGCGCCCAACCTCCCGCAGACGAGGACGCGGTCCGCGCCGCGTCGATCGAGAAGTACCGCAAGCGCGCCGCCGGCTACGACGCCACCTGCGGACCGACCTGGCCGATCCGCGAGCGGGCGGTCGCGCTGCTCGGTCTGCAAGCCGGTCAGTCGGTGCTCGACGTCGGCTGCGGCACCGGTCTCAGCCTGCCGCTGTTGCGTGCCGCGGTCGGAGATACGGGGCGTGTCCATGGCTTCGACCAGAGCCCGGACATGCTGGCGCAGGCGCGCCGCCGCGTGGCCGAGGCCGGCTGGGACAACGTCGACCTGTTCGAAACGGCAGCCCAGGGTCTGCGGCTGCCGGGTCGGGTCGATGCGCTGCTGTTCCACTACACCCACGACATCCTGCGATCGCACAGCGCGATCGACGCCCTGCTGGCCTGCGCGCGACCGGGCGCCGTGGTGGCGATCGCCGGCATCAAGTATTTCCCGCGCTGGCTGGCGCCGCTCAACCTCTGGGTCTATCTGAAGAACCACGGCTACAACGGTGCGCCGGGCGAACTGCGCACGCCGTGGGACCGCATCGCGCCGCGTCTGGTCGACTGGTCGATCTCGACCACCCAGTACGGCATGGGCTATCTCGCCCGCGGCCGCGTGCCGGAATGACCGACAGACCCGCGTCGGGCCCGAAGCAGGCCATCGTCGCGCTGGCCGCGCTGCTGCTCGGCAACGCATTGCTCAGCGCCAACAATCTGTGGCCCACGCCCTTCATCGTGCCGGATCACCGGCTGTCGCCGGAGTTCGTCGGCCTGTGGCTGGCGCTGATGGCGGCGGTTGCCCGCTATGGCCGCCTGCCGGCTCGCGCACTTACGGTTTTCACCGCGCTGTTCCTGCTGTTCGCAGTCGGCCGCTACGCCGACGTGACGGTGCCCGGCCTGTTCGGTCGGCCGGTCAATCTGTTCTGGGACGGTCAGCAGATTCCGCGCTTCCTCTGGGTGACGGCACAGGGTCTGCCCTGGTGGGTGAGCGTCGGTGCGCTGGCCGGGCTATCGCTGCTCGTCTGGGCACTGTGGCGCGGCGCGCGCGCGCTGGTCGCGCAGATCGCGCACCGGGCGGTTCCGTATGCGCTGCGTCACCGCTGGTCACGCGCCGCGACAGCGCTGGCGACGCTGCTGGTGGCCGCCAATCTGGCCGGTATCGAGGCGACCTGGCCGCTGGTGTCGCGACCGATCACGCCGACCTACTGGCGGCAGGCCACGCTGCTCGCGACGCTGATGTCGCCGGAGGCGGTGGCGCGCGCACTGCCGCAGGTGCCGCCGCTGGACGACGCGCTGGCGCAGCCGCCGGGCCGTGCGCTGAGCGCGCTGCGCGGCCGCGACGTCTATCTGATGCCGCTCGAGTCCTACGGCGCCGTGGTCTATGACAGTGCCGAGGCGGCGCGCCTGCTGCAGCCGGCGCGCGACCGTCTGGCGCAGGATCTGGCCGCCGGCGGCTGGCAGGTGGTGTCGGCCTTCATGCGCTCGCCCACCTTTGGCGGCGCGTCCGATCTCGCCCAGCTCGGCATGCTGTCCGGCCTCGATCTGAGCGACCCGCGCCGGCACGACCTGCTGGTCACGACCGAGCGACCGACGCTGATCACGCTGTTCCGCCGCAACGGTTACCGCACCTACGGTTTCTATCCGGCGCTGTTCTGGGAGTGGCCGGAGCGCGTGTTCTACGGCTACGACGTGTTCGTCGACGGCCGCGACCTGCGCTACCCGGGACCCGAAATGGGCTACTGGAAGATTCCCGACCAGTATTCGGCCGAGCGTTTCGAACAGCTGCACCCGCGCGCGCCCGGGGAGCCGCCGCGCTTCGTGTTCTTCCCGACCATCACCAGCCATCTGCCGTTCTCGCCGGTGCCGCCCTTCCAGCCCGACATCGACCGCCTGCTCGGCGACACGCCCTTCGATCCGGCCGACGCCGCACGCGCGCTGGCAAGGAAGCCGGACTGGCTGAACATGTTCCCCGACTACATCGGCACCATCGAGTACACCTACCGCTGGCTGGGCGACCACCTGAAACGGGCGACGGCGCGCGACACGCTATACGTGCTGGCCGGCGACCACCAGCCCGTGGCCGGCGTCAGCGGCGAAGGCGCGTCGTGGGACGTGCCGGTGCACATCGTGTCGCGCGACCCCGAACTGCTTGCGCGCTTCGTCGCCCAGGGCTTCCAGCCGGGGCTGGCGCCACCGCGCACGCCCATCGGCGGCCTGCACGATCTGACGACCATGCTGGTGCGCGCGTCCGGCGATCTGCCGACCGCGCTGCTCGGTCCCGCGTCGCAGCCTTCGGCGCGCTGACCGTTCAAGCGACGTCGAGCGCGGCCGGCGTCGTCTCCACCGCCTCGTCGCGATAGGGCGCGCGCCAGCCGAGCAGGTCGCTGGCCGCTTCCGCCCGTGCGCGCAGTTCGGCCGCGTCGGAGCCGTCCAGATGGACGATGCCGTAGCGGTGACTGCCGGTCCATTTCAGATCGCGTCGCAACGCCCGGCCGTGGCGGCCGAAGGCGAACAGCAGTCCGTCGGGAAAGGCCTCGGCAAAGCGCGCGCGCCGCGCAAGGTCCGGCATCGCCGGCACCTCGTCTTCATCGAAGGCGCGATAGACCAGGCTGGCGGCGACGCGGGCACGCGGCGCCTCGCGACGCAGCAGACGCGGGTCTTCGCCAAGCGCCAGCGCCAGCGACCAGGCGTGCGCGTCGATGCCGTGCACGCGCAGGTAGAGATCGGAGAACTGCGACGCCAGACGCGGATTGCACTCGATGACGGTGAGCCGGTCGCACGCGTCGTCGTAGAAGAACTCGAGGTTGAAGAAGCCGTGCTCGTAGCCGATGGCGCCGAGAAAGCGGCGTGCGACGTCGAGCGCGCGCACCTGCACCGACGCCGGCAGCCGGCTGGGCAGTTCCCAGCGCATGAAGGCCTGGGTGCCCGGATGCATGATGGCGTCGACCACGCCCAGCGCATGCACCTGTCCGTCGAACACCCAACCGTCGAGATTGAACTGCGGCGTGGCCGGATCGACCGGCTCCTCCAGCAGCATGCGGTGCGCGCTGCCGGCCTCGGGCAGACGCGCGCGGCAGACGCGGTCGAAAGGTTCGATCAGACGATGGATGATCCAGCGCTCGGCGATGTCGAAGCGGGTGTGCGCCTGCAGCGCCTCGCGGCTGCCGACTTCGCGTGCCAGCACGGAAAAGGCCGCCTTGATCGGCTTTGCATAGACCGGGTAGGCAAAGCCGGCTGGCAGCCGTGCCGGCACGTCGTCACCGCACACCATGTCCAGCGCGGCGAAGCGCAGGCAGGCCTCTGGGGCGACCGACGCCAGCACGCGCCGCGCGTGCAGCTTGTGCTGTGCGGCCAGGATGGCTGCGGGCGGCGCGCAGGGCAGATCCAGCCGCTCCGCCACCAGCGCCGCCGCCAGCGCGCCGAAGGCCTCATGGTGCGACAGTACCGCCGACCAGCCACGACGGCGTGCGCGCTCCGCGGTGCGCTCGGCCAAGCGTTCGAGGTCGAAACCGATCAGCCGCAGATTGGACGGGAACGAAAACAGATCGAAGCCGGCGTGGTCGAAGGCGTGGCCCGCGCCCGAGCGGGCGAAGCCGATGCGATCCCAGTCGTAGGCGAACAGCAGGCCGGTACGCGGTCTGGAGGGCACGTATCATCCTTGGCGAGTGGCCGGTCGCGCCGGCGGGATCCACTGCGGGCAATCGGCCGCCCGCGCAGTAAACAGAATACGAGGGGAATGGACCATGGTGCGCACGCCGCGTTTCATCCAGCTGCAACCGGTCGACGACGCGCGGCAGATGTCGGCGCTGTGGTCCGGTCTGCAGGCGCCGGTGGCGCGGGTGTCGCCGAAGTATTTCTACGACGCGCTGGGTTCGCGGCTGTTCGAAGCCATCACCGAACTGGACGAGTACTATCCGACGCGTACCGAAGCGGCCATCTTCGATGCCCACTCCGCCGACATGGCGGCACGGCTGCGTGCGCACGTGGGCGCGGCGCACGACCTGATCGACCTCGGCGCCGGCAGCTGCGCCAAGGCGGCGAAGCTGTTTCCGCTGTTCGCGCCGCGCCGCTACGTCGCGGTCGACATTTCGGTCGACTTCCTGAAGCACTCGCTCGAGTGCCTGCAGCGCGCCCATCCGGACATGGACATGCTGGGTGTCGGCCTCGACTTTTCGGCCGCCCTCGCACTGCCGGCGACGCTGTATGAAGGTCCGGCGCTGGTGTTCTACCCCGGCTCCAGCATCGGCAACTTCGCGCCGGGCGAGGCGCTGCGCCTGCTGCGCGAAGCGCGCACGGCGGCTCGCGGCGGCGCACTGCTGATCGGCGTCGATCTGGTCAAGGACAAGGCCGTGCTCGACGCCGCCTACGACGACGCGCTCGGCGTCACCGCCGCCTTCAACCTGAATGTGCTGCGCCATCTGAACCGCATCGCCGGCACCGATTTCCGCCTCGCCGACTGGCGCCACGTCGCCTTCTTCGACCCTGAACGTTCGCGTATCGAAATGCATCTGGAGGCGAGACAGTCGCTCACAGTGCATTGGCCGGGTGGCGAGCGCCGTTTCGCCGCCGGCGAGCGCATCCTGACCGAGCACTCATGGAAATGGACGCGCACGCGCTTTGACACCTTGCTGCGTGAAGCCGGTTTCGGCGACGTCGCCTGCTGGACCGACGCGCGCGACGGGTTCGCCGTCTTCCTTGCGTGCGCCTGATGAGAGGCCGATCAGTCGAGCGCGCAGCTGCGGAAACCGGCCGGCACGTCGTCGCGGTCGGGCCGGAAGAAGTTGCGGTAGCGCGGGTCGCGCATGCGCGGCTGCGTCATGAAGGAGGCGCCGCGCAGCACGCGGCGGTCGCCGAACCACGGCGCCGAATAGTCGCGGTAGGGGTGGGGCGCGAAGCCGGGGTAAGGCAGGAAATCACTGGCCGTCCATTCCCATACGGCGCCCCAGCGGAAGCGGTCCGCAGCAGTCAGTGCCGAGCTCAGTGCCGCGTACTCCCATTCCGCTTCGGTCGGCAGCCGGCGACCGGCCCAGCGGCACCACGCTTCGGCTTCGTAGGCGCTCAGATGACAGGCCGCGGTGTCCGCGTCGAGCGCCTGCCAGCGGCCGTAAATGCAGCGCTCCCAGTCGCTGCCGGCGCGTCTCAGGTAGCGCGGCTGCGTGCGCCGCTGCGCCGTGCGCCAGCGCCAGCCTTCGCTGCTCCACCAGCGCGGGTCGTCGTAGCCGCCGGCATCGACGAAGGGCAGGTAGTCACGCCAGCTGACCGCAGCGCTGTCTATGTCCAGCGCCGGCACGCTCACCGCGTGCGCGCTCAGTTCGTTGTCGAAGGCGAAGCCGTGTCCGCTGCTGCCGAGCTGATGGCGGGCCGCGGGCAGCGACAGCGTGTCGCGTGCGCCGGCCGCTGCCGGCTGCCAGCGCAGGTCGTCCACCACGATGTCGAGTTGCTGCGCCATGTACAGCGCGGCTTCGTGGTGCATGTCCTCGTGCAGCAAGGACAGGCGGAAGAAGTAGAGCGCGTCGTCGCTGTCTCCCGGCACGTCGGCCAGCAACGAAAGGACAGCGTCCAGCTGCCGGGCGAGATCGTCCAGCGTCGCGTCGGCGTCCGGCAGCGGCAGGGTGGGGCGGCTCGCGTGGGGCACGCGGCTGGAGTCGTACAGCGCGTCGGCGTTCGCCCGCAGCGGCGGTGTGCGTGCGACGTCGGGGTCGGCACGCACGCCCTTCAGGAAGTGCGGATTACGCAGCGTCCACCACGCCTGGAACCATCCGATGTGGCCCAGCTCCCACAGCGGCGGATTCAGCGTTTCGTGAGCCGGGATGCGCAGTGTCGGGCAGGCGCGCCGATAGTCGGCGAAACGGGCCAGCGTGTCGTTGCGGCTGGCGCGCAGCGCTGCCGCGAGAGCCCGGCGGTCTCCGCGACGGGCGCTTGCCGATTGATCTGAGGCCTCCATCGAACACACGTCCATGTCCCGTCCATCCATTGTCATCGTCACGCCGGCGCTGGCCGACGCCAACAACGGCAACTGGCGCACCGCACGGCGCTGGGCCGCCATGCTGCGGCCGCGTTTTGACGTGCAGCTGGTGTCCGACTGGCAGGGCGGCGACGAGGCATTGATGATCGCACTGCACGCCCGCCGTTCCGCCGCAGCCGCCACCGCGTGGCGGAAGGCACACCCGTCGCGTCCGCTGCTGCTCGCGCTGACCGGCACCGATCTGTACCGCGACATCGACTGCGACGCCTCGGCCCGGCATTCACTGGCCATTGCCGATCGCCTGATCACGCTGAACACGCTTGGCGCACGTGCTCTGCCGCCGGCGCTGCGCGCACGCTGCAGCGTGCTGCTGCAATCGACGCCGGCGCGCGCACGCGTTGCACCGCCGACGCGCCATCTGCGCGCGCTGATGATAGGCCACCTGCGCGCCGAGAAGGCGCCGGACACCCTGTTCGACGCGGTGCGCCGGTTGCGCACGCGCACCGACATCCGCATCGACCACATCGGTGGGGCGCTGGATCCCGCGCTGGGCGAGCAGGCGCGCACGCTGATGCAGGAATGCCCGCACTATCGCTGGCTGGGTGGGCTGACGCACGGCGACACGCTGCGTCGGCTGGCGCGCGCCAGCGTGCTGGTGCATCCGAGCCGCATGGAGGGCGGCGCGCATACGGTGATCGAGGCTGTGCGCTGCGGCGTGCCGGTGATCGCGTCGCGCATCGACGGCAACGTCGGCCTGCTCGGCGAGGACTACGACGGCTGTTTCGAGGCCGGCGACGCGGCGGCGCTGGCCGCCTGCATCGGCCGCGCGCGCGACGATGCCGGCTGGCTGGCCCGGCTCGAGCGGCAGTGCGCGGCGCGCGCACCGCTGTTCGCGCCCGAACGAGAGCGTGCGGCGCTGGTCGCGCTGGTCGACGGATGTCTGGCATCCTTCGGCCCGCGACACGGCGTCGCGACCGCATGACAACCCCGCAGGAACTGGATCGACAGATGAACGAAGCACAGGCAGCGAACCCCGAACCCCGACTGACTTCCCTCTCGCACGGCGGCGGCTGCGGCTGCAAGATCGCGCCTGGCGTGCTGTCCGACATCCTGAAGCACACGGCGGCGATGCCGGTGCCGCCGGAACTGATGGTGGGCATCGAAACGTCGGACGACGCGGCGGTCTACCGCCTCAACGACGAGCAGGCGCTGATCGCGACCACCGATTTTTTCATGCCCATCGTCGACGACCCCTTCGACTTCGGCCGTATCGCCGCCACCAACGCGATCAGCGACGTCTACGCGATGGGCGGCCGGCCCATCCTCGCGCTGGCGCTGGTCGGCATGCCGATCAACGTACTGTCGACCACGACAATAGGTCGCATCCTGGAAGGCGGCGCGTCGGTCTGCCGCGACGCCGGCATCGTCGTTGCCGGTGGCCACACCATCGATTCGGTCGAGGCGATCTACGGTCTGGTAGCGCTCGGCATCGCCCATCCGGACCGCATCCGCCGCAATGCCGACGCGCAGCCGGGCGACGTGCTGGTGCTGGGCAAGCCGCTCGGCGTCGGCGTCATGTCGGCCGCGCTGAAGAAGGGGGCGCTGGACGACGCCGGCTATGCGCGCATGATCGCCAGCACGACCAAACTGAACACGCCCGGGCCGGATCTGGCGGCGCTGCCGGGTGTGCATGCGCTGACCGACGTGACCGGCTTCGGCCTCGCCGGCCACGCGCTCGAACTGGCGCGTGGCTCCGGCTGCGACGTGGCCATCGAATGGTCGGCAGTGCCGCTGCATGCTGGCACGCGCGAGCTCGCCGCGCAGGGCTTCGTCACCGGTGCATCGAACCGCAACTGGGCCGGCTACGGCGAGCGCGTCGTGCTCGCCGACGGGTTCGCGGCGGAAGACCGCGCGCTGCTCACCGATCCGCAGACCAGCGGTGGCCTGCTCGTGTCCTGCGCGCCGGAGGCGCTGGACGCAGTGATTGCCACCTTCCGCCGTCACGGCTTCGATGCCGCGTCCGTGATCGGCCGCGTCGGTGATCGCAGCGCAGCGCCGGTCGTACGCGCCGGCTGATTCCGGCCGCATCGGTGGCATACTCGCCGCCGTTCCGTCCGCCCGGATGGTGAAACTGGTAAACACAGCGGACTTAAAATCCGCCGCCGCAAGGCTTACGGGTTCAAGTCCCGTTCCGGGCACCAACACAGGAACAACCGACTCAGGTCGTGGATCTGGCGCATTCTCCCTGTGGGAGCGGCCTTGGCCGCGACTGGGCCGTTGCGGTTCGCCGGCTTCGATCAAGGCTGCTGTCGGGGGGCAGAAGACCCTTCCCACCGCATCGGGCGTGGAACGCCCGTCCTGCCGGCGATCGGCGGTTCGGCTTTCGCTGCGCACAAGGCCCGCCGGACGTCGGATTCCGCCGACAGCCCGCATCGTTGCCGGCCTACCGCGTGACAGCGGACCTCTCCCTAGACTTCAGATCAAGCCGCGAGCGATCGACATCGCGTGCTGACCGATCAATGACTGCGGAGAAACGCGATGAAAACGCCGATCCATACCCTCAAGACCGTATCCATCGTGGCGGTGCTGGCTGCCCTGACGACTGGCTGTGCCGGCATGAGCCGCAGCGAGAGCAACGCAATGATTGGTGCCGCGGCCGGTGGCGTTGCCGGTTCGGTGCTGACCGGCGGCAGCACTGTCGGTACGGTGGGTGGCGCCATCGTCGGCGGCGCCATCGGTAACGAGATGGGCAAGAAGAAGCGCTGAACGAGCGGGGCGAACGTGATGCCCGCTCAGGGGCCGGTGGTGCACGGATGCATCACCGGCCCCTGTCGTTTCCTGGCTGAGCAGAGCAGCGCTATGCTGACCTCCCTGCTCTCCGAAACCGATCATGCTGATCGACACTCACTGCCATCTCGACGCCTTCGAATTCGATGCCGACCGCATCGCTATGATCGAGCGCGCGCGCCGTGCCGGGGTCGGCTGCATGGTGCTGCCGGCGGTCGACCGCGACGGCTTTGGCCGGGTGAGGGCGCTGTGTGACGGACAGGCGGATCTGCGCTTTGCATTGGGCATCCATCCGCTCTTCGTGCCGGCAGCGCGACCCGACGATGTGGACCGGCTGGCGATGGAACTGGATGCGCACGACGTCGTCGCGGTCGGCGAGATCGGCCTCGATTTCTTCGTAAGCGACATCGATCCCGAACTGCAGGAGTGGTACTTCGTCGCCCAGTTGAAGCTTGCGCGTGAGCGCGGCCTGCCGGTGCTGCTGCACGTGCGGCGCAGTCAGGACCGGATACTCAAGCACCTGCGCGCCGTGTTCGGCCGCAACGGGCCGGGCGGCATCGCCCATGCCTTCAACGGCAGCCGTCAGCAGGCCGACGAATTCATCAAGCTGGGTTTTGCACTCGGCTTCGGCGGGGCGGTGACCTGGCAGCGCGCATTGAACCTGCGCCGCCTGGTGACCGAACTGCCGCTGGAATCCATCGTGCTCGAAACCGACGCACCGGACATCCCGCCGGAATTCGCCGCCGGTGAACGCAACGAGCCGGCCAATCTCCCGCGCATCGCGCAGGTGATCGCCGGCATCCGGGGCATTGCGACCGACGAACTGATCGCCGCCACCGGGGCCAACGCGCTTCGCGTGCTGCCCCGGCTGGCTGCGTCTTACAGCGCGTAGGCGGCCGAGATGCCGATGAGCCAGCTGCGTTCGCCGGCCGGTGCGTAGTAGCGTCCGGTCAGCGCGTCGCCTGCGTTGATGTACACCGAGCCTACGTAGTCCTTGTCGAACAGGTTGTCGATGCGCGCGAACTCACTGACGCGCCAGCCACCGAGCTTCTGCGTGAAGCCGCCGCGGATCGCCGCCACGCCATAGCCACCAACGCGTACCTGATTGGTGTCATCACCGAACATGCGGCCGCTGGCTCGGTACTCGATCGCGCCGTTGAAGCCGAGGCCGGCGTGGCGATATGTCAGCTCGCCATAGAAGGACTTATTGGCGATGCCGGCGATCTTGTTGCCTTCGCTCACCACGCTCGAGTTGGCCGTGATGCCCGGCGGGTTCGTACTTGCGCACTGCGCGACCAGACACGTGCGGAAGGCATCCTCGAACTTCGCGTCGATCAGCGTCAGAGCGGCATAGGCGGTGAAACTCTGCGTCAGGCGCGAGTCGATCGACAGCTCGAAGCCCTTGCGCGAGGTGTCGCCAGCGTTCTGATAGACGACGCGACCGTTCTGATTGCTCTGCGTAACGATCTCCTTCTCGGAGTCGATGTAGAAGACCGCGGCGTCGATCCGGGTGGTGTCGGTGACGTAGGACTTCACACCAATCTCGTACTGGTTACTGGTCGACGGCTTGAGGTCGAGGTTCAGGCCTGACAGGTCGTTCGGGCGATAGGCGAGCTCGATCAGCGTCGGGGCCTCGAAGCTCTGACCAGCATTCGCATAGAGATTGGTGGTCGGCGTCAGCTTGAATACGGCACCGACGGTCGAGGTCCAGTCGCTGTAATCGGCGGAGCCGCTGTCGTCAGGGTTAAGGCGGTTCAGACCCGTGTTGACGGTGAGGGTCGAGCCGCTGCAGGCCGCGCCATCGGTCGTGCAGACAAACTTGTCCTTGGACGAGAACTCGACCTTGGAATAGCGCACGCCGGCGGACAGAAGAAGCCGCTCGGTCGCTTCCACCTCACCCTGCAGGAAGATGCCGCTCTGCTCGGCGGTGTTCAGTTCGTTTCGCTTGAGCTCGCCCTGAGAGCCGTAATTGACGTTGAGCAGATTGTCGTTGGCAACCGTTGCGCCATTGCGATAGCCCTTGCGATCTTCGTCCGCGCGCTCGTATTCGGCGCCGACGGTCATCGTCGCTTTGTCGTACTTGTGCGTCCAGCGTACGTTGGTACCCCAGTAGTCACGATCGAAGGTGGACAGGCCGCCGGCCGCGCGGATGTTGTTCTGTACCAGCGCATTGATGGCCAGGTACTGCGCGTTGTTGCGGTTGCCGAGGAAGAAGGCCGCACGCACGGTATCTCGATCGGTCAGCGCGGTCTCGAAGATGACGCCGCCCTGGCTGTTCTCAAGCGTGCGACGCGTACCGAAGAACTCGGCGTTACGGACGCCGTTGGCGCCCGACAGCGCGCCGGTGCCCTGCTGCCGGCGGTCACCATTCAACTGATCGATGTTCAGGCCCAGCGGGTCCTGCCCCTGCTGGTGCATGTAGTTGCCGACAACGGTCAGTGTCGACCGGTCGCCCAGCTGCCACTTCGCCTTGAAGTTCGCCTGATCCTTGTCGGATTCGCTGTAGGCACGGTAACCGTCGGTACGGAAGTGCGACACGCTGGCGGTGTAGTTGAAAATGCCGATGGTGTCACCGAACTTCAGGCCGTAGCGGGCCGTGTCGTAGCTGCCGAACTGGAAGCTGGGGGTCAGCGTGAAGCGCTCTGGTCCGTCCTCGGTAAACACCTGCACCACGCCACCCGAGTGGTTGCCGTACAGCGCCGAGAACGGGCCGCGCAGCACTTCGATGCGGCTGGCCGAGGCGAGATCGAACAGGCCGGTACCGCCCTGACCATCCGGCGTGCTGGCCGGGATGCCGTCGGCGAACAGCTTTACACCGCGTACACCGAAGGCGGAGCGCGCGCCGAAGCCGCGGATGGTGAGCGACTGTTCCTGCGTGTAGTTCTCCTTCCCTGCCGCGGCAACACCGGGCACGCGGTTGATCACCTCGGACAGGTTCACCGTCGCGCGCTGTTCCTGGATGGTTGCCGCGTCGATCGAATCGATGGCCATCGGCAGGTCGAAGGAATTCTGTTCGACACGGGTGCCGGTGATGACCACGGTCGGGGCGAGAATCGGTTGATCGGCCATTGCAGCCTGGCCCATCAGCGCAAGCGCGAGGGCGATCGGGGTGTGACGGAGCACGATTGTCATTGGAGGTCTCTCTCTGGGTGTCTGCGGCCGTGCGCAACTGCGCGAGCCTGCTGTCTCGGATGCGCGGCGCGTCTGTGCGCGCCTGATCGAACGGGCGCGAGTATAGGCAGCCGCTGCTTACAAAGCCTCACGAAAAACTTGAACCGGCGCGCCGTACGGCCGACGACTTGCTCAGGAGGCCAGCAAGGCGGCGAGGGCGGGTGGTGCGACCACCTTCAGCGTCGACGGACACAGCCGGTGCCGGCCGAGGCGCAGCACGGCGCGGTCGCGCGACACCAGCAGGTCGGCTTTGCTGCGCACCGCGAGGTCGAAGAACTTCTGGTCCTCGCGATCGCGGCAGCGCGGCAGCGAGGTATCGGGTTGCGCCGGCAGCGGATTCAGTTCGACCCGTGCGAGGTAGTCGGCGTACAGTCGGGCAGCGGTCTCGTCGTCGAGACCGAACTTGTCGTAGCGCAGCACGGTACGCAGTTCGCGCAGGCAGGCTTCGTCGCACGACAGCCGCGCGCGACCGTCGGCCAGCGCCTGTGCCACGCAGTCCAGTTCGGCGTTGTGCCACAGCAGCAGGTCGAGTACCGCGTTGGTGTCGAGAACGATGAGCTTCACGATGTCCTTCATGATCGGCGCGCAGTGTAGGGCTTCGGCGTCGCCGCGGCGAACGTTTGCGCCCGGCGCACGGTCTGTTGCGCATCTGCGGAAGGAGGTGCGTCATGGTGTCGCAGGAGCTGCTGGCCTTTCTGGTCGACCTGGCGTCCAAGCTGTCCGGCTATCCGCCCATTCCGGTCGACGCGCTGCCGCCGGTGCAGGTGCTGTCGGAAGCCGAACTGGCGAAGGCAGTCTGTCCTGACGCCGCGGCGGGCTGCACCAATATCGCGGCCACCTTCGAGACCGAGCACTACGTCATCTACGTGCGCGATACGCTGGACCTCGAAAACGCCGCCGACAACTCCTTCCTGCTGCATGAACTGGTGCATGTGCTGCAGCACAAGGCCCGCGGCGACGCCATCTTCGCCGACTGCCCGACCACGCTGAAAACCGAAACCGAGGCCTATCAGGCACAGAACGCCTACCTGAAGCGCGAGGGGCAGTTCCTGCGCTTCGGCGAGGCGCTTGGTTTCATGAGCTGTGCCGGCGAGCAGAACACCTTCTTCACGCGCGACATCATGATCGATCCGCTGATCGTGAAGTAGCGTGATCGGTACCGGCTTCGATCAAGGCCGCAATCGCGAGCAAGCTCGCTCCCACCGAACCCTTGCTCACGCTCGGGTCACGGCGCTCGCGCATTCCCTCTGTGGGAGCGGCCTTGGCCGCGACGGGGCCGTGGCGGCAGGGGCGGCTTACCGGGACGCTGCCTCACCGTGGTCGTCGTCCTTGGGCTCGAAGCGCCCGTAGTGCAGCAGCAGCGTCGGCAGCACCAGCAGGTTAAGAATGGTCGAGGTGGCCAGACCGCCGACGATGATGGCGGCCATCGGGCCTTCGATCTCGCGGCCCGGCTCGCCCGAGCCGATCACCAGCGGCATCAGGCCGAGGCCGGTCACCAACGCCGTCATCAGGATGGACGGCAGGCGCTCGGTGGCGCCGAGGATGGCGGTATCGACGTTCCAGCGGTGGCCTTCCTGCTCGACCAGATGCTGGTAGTGCGACGCCAGCATGATGGAGTTGCGCAGCGTGATGCCGAACAGCGTGACGAAGCCGACCACCGAGCCGAGCGAAAGCCAGCCACCACCAGCCAGCGCGGCGAGGATGCCGCCAATCAGCGCGAATGGCAGGTTCACGAAGGTGATCATCAGGTTGCGCAGACTGGTGAAGGCCAGCATCAGCAGCACGGCGATGGCGGCGGCGGCGAGCAGCGAGTGGGTGACCAGTTCGCGCCTGGCCTGGGCCTGCGCCTCGGCCGCACCGGTCACCTTGTAGTAGCTGCCGGGATTCAGCTTCACGTCCTCGCGCAGCGCGCGCTGCACGTCGTCGCTGAAGCGGCCCAGATCGTGGCCGGCGGCGAGGTTGGCGGTGATGGTCTGCACGCGCTTGCCACCCGAGTGCAGGATCTTGTAGCGGCCGTTCTCGATCGCGATGTCGGCAACATCGCGCAGTTCGATCAGACGGCCGTCGGGCGTGCGCAGCGGCAGGCGGCCGATTTCGGTCGGCGAGCGGCGGTGGTCGGGGTCCAATGTCACCACCAGCGGTGTCGCCAGCGTGCCGCGATAGACCTCGCTCACCCGGCGACCGGCAAAGGCAGTCTGCGCCGCCGCCAGCACGTCCTCCGGCGACAGGCGCCACACCGCGAGCTTGTCCAGCCGCGGTCGCACGACGATTTCCGGCGTGCCCGGCGGAGCCAGCACCTGCACGTCGGTCGCGCCCTTTACCCGCGACAGCGCAGCGGCGACGGCGCTGGCGTCGGCGTCCAGGCGGTCGAGATTGGTGCCGAACACCTGAACCACCAGCGTCGCCGGGAAGCCGGATTCGGTCTCGCCTATGCGCTCGGTCAGGAAGGTATTCACCGAAAAGGCGAGGCCGGGGAAGCCGACGGTGTTCTGCGCCTCCTCGTCCGAGCGGTCCTCGTCGCCGTCGTCGCCGGTGACGGTGCGCCGGATGTCGGCCAGGATGCGCTCCTGCTCCTTTGCCGGCAGCGGACCGATCTCGATCTCGACCTCGCTGTAGTGCGGGCCGAAGGGGTCGGCGCCGTTCTGTGCGCGGCCCACCCACTGCGCCACCGACTTCACGCCTTCGATCTCGAGAATCTTCTCGGTCACGCGCTGACCCACGCGCAACACCTCGCCCGGCGCGGTGCCCGGGATCGTGGACAGGTGCACGATGTAGTGACCTTCGCGCAGCGGCGGTATGAATTCGCCGCCGAACAGCGGCAGCACGCCGATGCCACCGGCCAGCATGAACATGACGCCGGCGATCAGGCCATGCGGGCGGCGTTCGATGGCGCGCAGCGTGCGCTCGTAGCGCGGGCGCAGCCAGCGGATCAGCGGCGGGTCGTCGTCCGGCAGTTCGCGCCGTCCGAGCATGAGCCAGCTCATCGCCGGCGTGACCGTCAGCGCCACCACCAGCGAGGCGAGGATGGCCAGGATGTAGGCGGTGCCCAACGGCGCAAAGAGCTTGCCCGCCACGCCCGACAGCGTGAGCAGCGGCACGAACACCAGCGCCACGATGAAGGTGGCGTAGACCACCGAACTGCGCACCTCCATCGACGCGTCGAACACCACCTTCCAGGTTGGCACCGGCGAACCGTTGTGGCGGTTCTCGCGCAGGCGGCGGTAGATGTTCTCGCAGTCGATGATGGCGTCGTCCACCACTTCGCCGAGCGCGATCGCCAGTCCGCCCAGCACCATGATGTTCAGGCTGGCACCGGTCTCCAGCATCACCAGCACGGCCGCCAGCAGCGACAGCGGAATCGCGACCGCCGAGATGAAGGCGGTGCGCAGGTTGTAGAGAAAGAGGAAAAGCACGACGATGACCAGCGAGGCGCCTATGATCACGTCGGCGCGCACGTTGCCGAGCGCGGTCTGGATGAAGTTGGCGGGCCGGAACAGCGCCGGGTGCAGCACCAGCTGCTCGCGTTCGAGCAGAGGCGCCAGATCGGCCAGCGCCTTTTCCAGTTCCAGCGTGACACCGAGCGTGTCGGCGCCGAGCTGACCCTGCACCATCATGAAGACGCCCGGCGTGCCATTGATCTGCGCCGCACTGATGGCTGGTCCAGGCGCCTCGCGCACGCGTCCGATGTCGCCCAGCGCAAGCGAACGGCCATCGGGCAGCGTCACGGTCAGCTGCTCGAGGCTGCGCGCGGTCGAGGGCGTGGCGTCGATGGCGATCAGCAGGCGCTGATTGTCGTTCTCGACGAAGCCGGCGCCCGCGACTGTGGCGGCGCTGCGCGCCGCCGTTTCGACGTCGGCCAGCGTGACGCCGAGCGCGCGCAGGCGGGCCGGGTCGAGCTGTATCTGCCATTGCCGCACGTCACCACCGAATACATTCACGTCGGCAACACCCTGCACCGCCAGCAGGTGAGGGCGCACGACAGAATCGACCAGATAGCGCATGTCCATCAGGCTGCGCTTGTCCGACGTGAGGCCAACGCCGAGCAGCGTCGACGCCGATGACGTAAGCGGCGTGATGACCGGCGTGACGCCGGCCGGCAGCAGCGCGCCCAGCGTACCCAGGCGTTCGGCGACCAGCTGGCGGTTGCGGAACAGGTCGGACTTCTCGTCGAAGATGACGGTCACGACCGACAGGCCGGGGATGGACTGCGAGCGCAGTTCCTTCAGTCCACGGGTGCCGGACACCGCTGCCTCGATTGGTGTGGTGACGCGTGTTTCGACCAGATCGGCCGGCAGTCCGGGCGCTTCGGTCTGGATCACCACCTGCGCCGGCGCGAACTCCGGGAACACATCCAGCCGCGCATCGACCATGCGGCTGACCGCGTAGATCGTCAGCACCAGCGCAAGCGCCAGCACGATGCCCGGCCGGCGGACCGAGAAGCGGACGATGGCTTCAATCATCGCGCGCCCCTGCCGGTTGTGCTTTGCCTGAGCTGTTGCTCCTGTAGGAGGTGTCTTCCGACCCCGACAGCGACCCGAATCGACGCCCGCGGCATGCCCCGGCCATGTCGCGGCCAAGGCCGCTCCCGCGGGAATCGCGCCGGAGCGGGGGCGTGCAGTGCTTTGCTGCCGCGCTCAGTCATCGTTCTCGTCCGCCAGCGTGTGCTTCAGCTCTTCCGACAGCAGCAGCTGTGCGCCACGGGTGACGACGCGGGCGTCGTCCTCAAGTGCCGGCGCGAGCCAGCCGTCCGGGCGCTGCGATTCGGCGGGCAGGGCCTGGCGGATGAATTCCTCCGGCTCGTCGTCGTCGCGCACATAGATCCACGGCAGGCCGGCGTACCAGACCACCGCGCTGTTCGGCACCAGGTGCAGCACCGCGGTGCCGGTCACGCCGCGGGCGGCAAGGCGGGTGCCGGTCGGCAGCACGCGCTCGGTCTTGTACAGCCAGGTTTCGCCGGCCGCGTGCGCCAGGCTGCGCGGTGCGAGACCGATGCGGCGCGCTTCGATCGATTCGTCGCCGTCGGGCAGACGCAGCTGCATGGTTGGCGGCGCGTCGCCGGCGCCGCGCAGCGCGATCGCCACCAGCGAGGCGCGGCGGTCGGCGAGCTTGTCCAGTTCCGGCGGCGCCTCGCCGGATGCGGTGCCGCCGAGCGCGCCCCAGCCCTGCACCAGTCGCGCATGCAGACCGTCAGCGCGGGCGCGCGCCGCGGCCAGTGCGCCACGGTCCTGTTCGGCCTGGCTGCGTGCGGTCTGCAATGCGCGCTCCGACGCGTTGCGGTCGTCGCTGTACAGCGCCTGGATGCGGTCACGCTCGGCTTCAGAGCGGGCCAGTTGCGAAGCGAGCCGGGCGATGTCGGCACGTGCTTCCTGCAGCTGCGCGCGCAGTGCGAACAGCGGCTCGACGTCGAGTACGGCTGCCTGCGCCTCGCGCTCGGTGCCGGCGCGCACGGTCAGCGGCTGGCCGACCTCGATGCCGCTTGCCTTCTGCGCTGCGGCCGTCAGCTTGACGCTGCTCATGCCGCTTTCGTCGCGCTCGACCAGCGAGGGCACGGCAATGTCGTCGTCGGCGGGCGCTTCGTAGAGCTTCCATTCGTCGCGTGCGTAATAGATGAGCGCCCAGACCAGGGCGATGATGAGCAGGCCCATCAGGAACATCGCGCGATGTGGTGTCAGTGCTTTCATGGCTGTCCTTCCGTGGCGGCGCCGGCGGCAAGCGGGCGCTGCATGGCGTCTTCGAGCGCGAGGCGCGAAGCCAGCGTGCGGGTGCGCGCCTGCAGCAGCCGGATGTCGGCTTCGAGCAGGCGGGTGAGGGCGAGCACGCGGTCGAGCCGGTCGGCGTCGCCGCGGGTGAAGCGCTGTTCGGTGCGGGTCAGCTGCAGCCGCGCTTCGTCGTGTTCCGCTTCGGCGCCGTCGGTATCCAGCGTGGCGGCCTTGACCCGGGCGCGCGCGAGGTCGAGTGCGGCGAGTGCCTGCGACTGCAGCAACAGGAAGTCCTGCGCCGCGATCTCGCGACGCGCGACGGCTTCGGCGATCGGACCGGCCTGGCGTTGCGCCGCGAACAGCGGCAGCGAGGCGCCGAGTTTCCAGACGGTCGCACCCTGGTCCCACAGCAGGCCTGGCTGCAAGCGGATTTCCGGGTATTGCGCGCGCAGTTCGACCTGCAGGCCGGCTTCGGCAGCGGCGTGGCGGGCCAGCGCGCGGCGCAGATCGATTCGGTCCAGCGTCACCGCGCTGCGCAGCGCGTCGTCGGCGGGCAGCGGAGGCGGCTGTTCGAATTCATCGAAGTCGAGCGTCAAGGCATCGACAGCCGACAGCGGCAGCGCGAGTGCCTGCGCCAGTTCGCCGCGGGCGCGGATCTGCCGCTGCTCGGTCAGCACGTAGCGCGATTCGGCCTGTGCGGCCGCGGTGCGCGTCGTCGTCAGATCGAGCGCGTCGGCGGCGCCGAGGTCGTAGCGCTTCTGCATCGCCGCCTGAGCGTCCAGCCAGCTCACGACCAGGCGGTCCAGCAGTTTCAGTTCTTCGCTGGCTGACCATAGTTCGAGCAGCGCGCGGCGCGCGTTGCTGCGTATCGTCCACGCAGCGTCGGCCTCGTCGAGCAGCGCGCTGTCGGCCAGCAGGCGGGCGCGTTCGATCCGCGCTTCGCGTACCGACTGACCGGTGATCGCAAGGTCCAGCGCCAGCCCGATACTCCACGCCGACTGGCCGGGGTCGCGCTCGTTGGTGCGTTCGACTTCCGGCGCCAGCACTGTGCGCGGCTTCAGGCCGGCGGTCTGCAGCTCGGCGCGGGCAAGCTGGGCGCGGGCGCGTGCCTGCGCGGTGGCCGGGTGACGGTCGAGGGCGGCCAGCACCAGTTGCTCAGGCGCCCATTTCGCCGGCGGCCATTGCGCGACATCCATATTGCGCTGCGCCAGAAAGTCGCGCGTCTGCGCATCGGTCAGCAGGCGTTGGCGGAACGCCGACTGCGACGCTTCGGGCTGCAGCGGCGCTGGCTCCACGTGCTGCATGGCACAACCGGACAGGGCCAGAAGCGGCAGCAGCAGTGGAAGAAGTGAGGTGAGGCGCTGCATCCTGATTTGTTATTCTGGGCCGCGTATGGACGCCGAATGCTAACGATGCTGACAGTTGAGTGCAAATCCGCAAGCGCCGTTGCCGGGCGCCTGTGGCGGTCGATGATGGGTGGGCTGTTCGCCCTGACGGTGAGCGCTTCGATGGCGGCGGAGACGCTGCCGATGAAGGAGCTCGCGCCGGGCGTGTTCGTGTTCAACGGTGTCACCGCGGAGCAGGACGCGCACAACCGGGGTGCGATCTCGAACCTCGGTTTCATCGTCGGAAGTCGCTGCGTCGCGGTGATCGACACCGGCGGATCGCCGGCGGTCGGTGCCGCGCTGCGCGAGACCGTCCGACAGAAGACGGCGCTGCCGGTGTGCTACGTCATCAACACGCATGTGCACCCGGATCACGTGCTGGGCAACCAGGCTTTCGTCGCCGACAAGCCCGAGTTCGTCGGCCACGCCAAGCTGCCGGCGGCATTGGCGGCGCGCGGTCGCAACTACATCGCTTCGGCCGAGCGCCTGATGGGCGAAGCCGGGCGCGGGGTGGAACTGGTCGCGCCGACGCGCACCGTCAGCGGCGAGGACACGCTGGACCTCGGCGGACGCGTGGTGCGCCTGCGCGCCTGGCCGACCGCGCACACCGACAACGACCTCACCGTGCTCGACGAAACGAGCGGCACGCTGTTCGCCGGCGACCTGCTGTTCGTCGGTCACATGCCGGTGGTCGACGGCAAGCTGCTGGGCTGGATCAAGGTGAACGCGCAACTGGCTGCGCTCGACGTGAAGCGCGTCGTGTCCGGTCACGGCGACGCGGGGCCCGCCTGGCGGGAGGCGTTTGCGAAACAGGGGAACTACCTGCAGGCCCTCGCCGATCAAACGAGAGCGGCGATCAAGGCCGGCCGCAAACTGGCGCAGGCCGCCGACGAGGTGGCGCGCGATCAGGTCGGCAACTGGGAACTCGCTGATCTGTTTCACAAGCGCAACGTCACCGCGGCGTATGCCGAGCTGGAGTGGGAAGATTGAGGTTGGCGGGGCGCGGTGCGCCTGCGGCGGGAAGACGGCGATGATGCGAGGGCCCTGTCGCGGCCAAGGCCGCTCCCACGACCGCGGCTGCCTGGCGACCTGGGTTACAGAACAATCGAGCGATCGGCGTCAGACTGATCGTCGCGGAGCAGTCCATCTGGAGGAGAAGAACATGAGTATTTCGCGCAGGCTGGCCTTTTTGCTGGCCGGCTTTCTGTGGGTCGCCGGTGCCCAGGCGGCCGACGACGGGTCCGACACGGCGATCTGGGGCAAGGTGAAGACGCTGCTGGTCGGTGATCGTCCGGTGATCGACGACACGGCAGGCAGCGTGATCGAACTGGAAGCACCAGTCCGCGCCGAGGATGCGGCGGTGGTGCCGCTGGCGGTACGCACAAAGCAGCAGCCGGGCGGCGTGCACGTCAGCAAGGTACACCTCGTGATCGACGAGAACCCGTCGCCTATTGGCGGCACCTTCACCTTCTCGCCGATTGCCGGACGCGCCGACATCGAAACGCGGGTGCGCATCGAGGCCTACAGCTGGGTGCGCGCGCTGGCCGAAACCAGCGACGGCAAGGTCTATATGGCGCGCCGCTACGTGAAGGCGTCGGGCGGCTGTTCGGCGCCGGCCGGCAAGGATCAGGAAGAGGCAATGGCGCGCCTGGGCAAGATGAAGCTGAAGCTCGACGACGACGCCGTCGCCGGTCAGCCGAGCGCGGCGCAGCTGATGATCAGCCACCCGAACAGTTCAGGTCTCGCCATGGACCAGCTGACGCGCCTCTACGTGCCGCCGCATTTCGTGCGCCGGGTCGAGGTGAGCTACGCCGGCGAGCCGGTGATGACTGCCGACGTCGATTTCTCTATCAGCGAAAACCCCAACTTCCGCTTCTGGTTCGTGCCCAAGGGCGAGGGCGAACTGAAGGCGGTCATCGTCGATTCGAAGGACCTGAAGTTCGAGAGCGCGGTGGCCATCCGGCCGGGTATGAAGGGCGGCAGCTGAGCGGCGCGGCCGGGCAGGGCGCGGCCGGCGATGCCGGCCGCAACGGGCATTACTTGATGAAGCAGCGCTTCTTCGATTCGGACACGATGCCCATGTATTTCTTGACCGCGTCCTTGGTCTGATCGGTGCCGCGGAACATGCCGCCGCGCTCACCGCTCATGGACGACGAGCGGCTGAAGCTCGACAGTTCGACGTATTCGTCGTAGTTCAGCTTTTCGGCGATCTCGTCGATAAGGCACGAACACTTGTAGATGTACTCGTGGTTGTTGCCATAGGTCTGCAGACATTCGAGCGCGAATTCGACGCGCGACGAGGTCGGGTAGTCGTTCGCTGCAGAAGCCAGCCCCGGCGCGAGCAGGGTGGCGAGCGTGGCGACAGTGATCTGGAAACGATGGAAGTTCAAACCGGTTCTCCTCAATTGTTATCGACGGACTTGTTATCTGCGAACCTCGGTGGCTCGGCCTCGTCGGGTGCAGAAAAGGCTAGCACAGCGCTGAAGACCACCGTCGGTATGCCCAAGTTTCGCGGGATTCTTTCCTTGTTGCGCGGCGCGGTCATCGCGATTTTCTGGTTCCTGCCCGCAGCACTGCTGCAGGCGCAGACCTTGCCGGCGCTGACCGTGCGCACGCTGGCCGACGGCGTGCACGTGCTGCCGGCACCGGCCTTCGACGTGACCGCCGATAACGCCGGCTTCGTCACCAATATCGGCGTGATCGAGGACGCGCGCGGTCTGGTGCTGATCGGCACCGGCACCAGCCACCGTTTCGCACAACACCTGAAAAGCTTCGTCGAATCGCGTTTCGGCAAGCCGGTGATCGCCGCGGTCAATCTGTATGGCGGCGGCGACCACGTGCTGGGCAACGGTTTTTTTGTGTCACGGGGTGTGCCGGTTGCGGCGCAGATTGAAACAGACCGCTTCATCCGGGCCAGTTGCCACACCTGTGTCGAGCGCCTGACCGCGGCACTGGGCGAAAATATGATGTCGAGTACCGAACCGACGCCGGCAACGGTGGTGTTCGAAGGTACGGGCCACTTGCCCGGCGTTTCGCGCAGGCTGAAGCTGCTTCATTTCGGCCACACTTTCCAGCCCGGTGCGACGGCGCTGCTCGACGAGGCAACGGGAACACTTTTTGCCGGCGAGCTGGGCGCCGCGCACTATCTGCCCGATCTGTACAACGCGCAGGAGCGCGGCTGGCGCGACGCGCTGGCGCAGCTGGGCCGGATGGACGTGAAGCAGGTGGTGCCGGCGCACGGCGCACCGGGTGGCCGCGAGGTGCTGGATGCGCCGCGCCGCTACCTCGACACGCTGATCGCGCAGGTCGATGCGCTGTTCGAGCAGGGTGTGTCGCTGCTCGAATCGCTGGAGAAGGTCGAGGCCGTCGGCTTCAATGACTGGTATGGATACTCGGTGTGGCACCGGCGGAACGTGCATTTCGCCTATCTGCACCGGGAGCAGGGCGAGTTCGGCGCATTGACGGACAAGGGCGCAGGACCGGAAGAAGGACAGCACTGAACAATGCGAGGGTGTCGGTACAGGCGCCCCGAAAAATACATCGCGGACAAAAGCGAAGAAGTCACGCACAACGAACTGACTGAAGAGGATCACCGTAAATGTCGGAACCGTTTTCCATCCCGCTGGAACAGATGCGCCGCATGGTCAAGCCGACGCCCAAGGGGCGCGCGCTTGACCAGAAGGCGGTGGACGAGGTTCGCGCGCTGCTCGGCAAGATGCCGCGCCGCCGCGACCTGCTGATCGAGTGCCTGCACCTGCTGCAGGACAATATCGGTGCCGTCCACGCCCGCCATCTGGCTGCCCTGGCGGCGGAGCTGAAGATGTCGCAGGCCGAGGTGTACGAGGTCGCGACCTTCTATCACCACTTCGACGTGGTCCGTGAGGGCGAGGCCGCGCCGCCGGAACTGACGGTGCGCGTCTGCGAAACGCTGTCCTGCGCGATGGCCGGTGCCGACGAACTGCTGCACAAGCTGCCGGGCATCCTCGGCACCAAGGTGCGCGTCATTCCGGCGCCCTGTGTCGGCCGCTGCGAACAGGCACCGGTGGTCGTGGTCGGCCAGAACGCGCTCGGTGGCGCCACCGAAGCGGCGGTCAAGGCCGCGGTAAAGGCGAAGGAAACGACCGCGCCGGCGCCGAAGTACATCGGCTACAAGGCCTACCTGAAGGCCGGTGGCTACCAGCTGTTCCGCGACCTGGTCGAAGGTCGTCGCGACCCGGAAACCGTGATCACCGCGATGGAACACTCCGGCCTGCGCGGTCTCGGCGGCGCCGGCTTCCCGGCCGGCCGCAAGTGGCGCATCGTGCGCAGCGAGCCGGCCCCGCGCCTGATGGCGGTGAACATCGACGAAGGCGAACCCGGCACCTTCAAGGACCGCTGGTACCTCGAGCGCGACCCGCACCGCTTCCTCGAGGGCATGCTGATCGCCGCCTACTGCGTCGGCATCGGCGAGGTCTACATCTATCTGCGCGACGAGTACGCCCATGTGCGCGAACTGCTGCAGAAGGAACTGAAGAAGCTGCTGGCGGATCCGCCCTGTGCGCTGCCGCCCATCCACCTGCGCCGTGGCGCGGGCGCCTACATCTGCGGCGAAGAGTCGGCGATGATCGAATCGATCGAAGGCAAGCGCGGCATGCCGCGCCTGCGTCCGCCCTACGTCGCCCAGGTCGGCCTGTTCAACTACCCGACGCTGGAACACAACATGGAAACCGTGTTCTGGGTGCGCGACATCGTCGAGAAGGGCCCGGAATGGTTCTCCAGCCAGGGTCGTAACGGCCGCAAGGGCCTGCGCTCGTTCTCGGTGTCCGGCCGGGTGAAGAAGCCGGGCGTGCATCTGGCGCCGGCCGGCATTTCGGTCAAGGAGCTGATCGCCGAATACTGCGGCGGCATGCTCGACGGCCACACCTTCTACGGCTATCTGCCGGGTGGCGCCTCGGGCGGCATCCTGCCGGCATCGATGGGCGACATTCCGCTCGACTTCGACACGCTGCAGCCGCACGGCTGCTTCATCGGTTCGGCCGCGGTCATCATCCTGTCCGACAAGGACACGGCGACCGACGCCGCGCGCAGCATGATGCACTTCTTCGAGCACGAGTCCTGCGGCCAGTGCACGCCCTGCCGCGTCGGTACCTCGAAGATGAACACGCTGATCGACAAGCCGGTGTGGGACACCGCGCTGGTCGAGGAACTGTCGCAGACCATGGTCGATGCGTCGATCTGCGGTCTCGGGCAGGCGGCACCGAACCCGGTGCGCTGCGTGATCAAGTATTTCCCTGACGAAATCAAGTGAAGGGACGGCAACCCATATGAACGCACCTCTTGATCCCGCGGTCGCCGCGGAAAGCATCGAATTCACGCTCGACGGCCAGCCGATGAAGGCGCGCGTCGGCGAGACCATCATCCAGGCTGCCGCCCGCCAGGGCGTGGACATTCCGCACCTCTGCTACAAGGACGGCTATCGCCCGGACGGCAACTGCCGCGCCTGCGTCGTCGAGATCGAAGGCGAGCGCGTGCTCGCCCCCAGCTGCTGCCGCGCGCCGACGCCCGGCATGAAGGTGAAGGCCGAATCCGAGCGCGCCGTGAAGGCGCAGAAGATGGTGGTCGAGCTGCTGCTGTCCGACATGCCCGAGAAGACCTACAAGCCGGATTCGGAACTGGCCTACTGGGCCGGCAAGCTCGGCGTGACCGACTCGCGCTTCGAAGCGCGCGAACAGCCGCCCTGCGACGAATCGCACCCGGCGATGAGCGTGAACCTCGACGCCTGCATCCAGTGCAACCGCTGCGTGCGCGCCTGCCGCGAAGAGCAGGGCAACGACGTGATCGGCTATGCCTTCCGCGGTTCGGACTCGAAGATCGTGTTCGACCAGGACGACCCGATGGGCGCCTCGACCTGCGTCGCCTGCGGCGAATGCGTGCAGGCCTGCCCGACCGGCGCTCTGATGCCGGCCGGCGGTGTCGGCATGGTGAAGGCCGACAAGAAGGTCGATTCGGTCTGCCCGTACTGCGGCATCGGCTGCCAGCTGACCTACCACGTCAAGGATGACAAGATCCTGATGGTGACCGGCCGTGACGGCCCGGCCAACGAGGAACGCCTGTGCGTTAAAGGCCGTTTCGGCTTCGACTACGCGCGCCACCCGCAGCGTCTGACCAAGCCGCTGATCCGCCGCGCCGACGCGCCCAAGCACAAGGACTTCGTGGTCGATCCGGCCAATCCGCTGACCGCCTTCCGCGAAGCCACGTGGGAAGAGGCGCTGGCGCTGGCCTCGGGCAAGCTGCGCGAAATCCGCGACAGCAAGGGGCCGAACGCGCTGGCCGGCTTCGGCTCGGCCAAGGGATCGAACGAAGAGGCCTACCTGTTCCAGAAGCTGGTGCGTACCGGCTTCGGCACCAACAACGTCGACCACTGCACCCGCCTGTGCCACGCCTCGTCGGTCGCCGCACTGCTTGAAGCGGTCGGTTCCGGCGCCGTGTCCAACCCGGTGCGCGACGTGCTGCATTCGGAAGTGATCTTCCTGATCGGTTCGAACCCGCTGGTGAATCACCCGGTCGGCGCGACCTGGATGAAGAACGCAGTGCGCAACGGTGCCAAGCTCATCGTGTGCGACCCGCGTCGCAACGACCTGCAGCGCTACGCAACCCACTTCCTGCAGTTCAAGCCGGACACCGACGTGGCCATGCTGAACGCGATGATGCACACCATCATCGAAGAGGGCCTGGTCGACGAAGCCTTCGTCAATGACCGCACCTCCGGCTTCGAGGAGCTGAAGAAGAACGTGGCCGACTTCTCGCCCGAGAAGATGGCCAAGATCTGCGGCATCCCGGCGGAAACGCTGCGCGAGGTCGCGCGCATGTTCGCCACCTCCAAGGCCTCGATGATCCTTTGGGGCATGGGCGTGTCGCAGCACGTGCACGGCACCGACAACGCGCGCTGCCTGATTTCGCTGGTCATGATGACCGGCCAGATCGGTCGCCGCGGCACCGGCCTGCATCCGCTGCGCGGCCAGAACAACGTGCAGGGTGCGTCCGACGCCGGCCTGATCCCGATGGTATTCCCGGACTACCAGGCGGTCGGCAACCAGACCATCCGCCAGAAGTTCGAAGAACTGTGGGGCACCACGCTGGACCCGAATCCGGGCCTCACCGTGGTCGAGATCATGGACGCCATCCACGCCGGCAAGCTGCACGGCTGCTACATCATGGGCGAGAACCCGGCGATGTCCGACCCGGACGTCGACCACGCCCGCGACGCGCTGGCCAAGCTCGACTGGCTGGTCGTGCAGGACATCTTCCTGACCGAAACCGCCTACTTCGCCGACGTGGTGCTGCCGGCCTCTGCCTTCCCCGAGAAGACCGCGACCTTCACCAACACCGACCGCCAGGTGCAGCTGGGCCGCGCCGCGATCAACCCGCCGGGCGACGCCCGTCAGGATCTGTGGATCATCCAGGAAATGGCCCGTGGCCTGGGTCTGGACTGGAACTACGGCGGTTCGAAGGACGTGTTCAACGAAATGCGCAAGGCGATGCATTCGATCGCCGGCATCACCTGGGAACGTCTGGAGGCCGAGCATTCGGTCACCTACCCGTGCGAGAACGAGGGCGACCCGGGCGACGAAGTGGTGTTCATCGACAAGTTCCCGACGCCCAACGGCCGCGCCAAGCTGGTACCGGCCAAGCTCATCACCGCCAACGAGAAGCCGGACGCCGAGTACCCGATGGTGCTCATCACCGGCCGTCAGCTGGAGCACTGGCACACCGGCTCGATGACCCGTCGCGCGTCGGTGCTCGACAGCATCGAGCCGATCGCTACCGTCACCGTGCATCCGGACGACGTCGCGAAGCTGAAGGTGAAGGCAGGCGATGTGGTCACCGTCGAATCCCGCCGCGGCAAGATCGCACTGTACGTGCGCATCGATCCGCACGTGCCGGTCGGTTCCGTGTTCATTCCGTTCGCGTACTACGAAGCGGCGGCGAACATGCTGACCAACCCGGCACTCGACCCGTTCGGCAAGATTCCGGAGTTCAAGTACTGCGCCGTGCGTCTGAAGAAGGGCGGCACGCCGACCCAGCTGTCGACCTACGGCGGTGGACAGGCGAAGCCGGTGACGGCGTAAGCGCAAGCTGCAGCAGTGAAGACCGGGGCCTTGAGCCCCGGTTTTTTTTGTCATGCGTCGGCGAGCGCTCCTGTAGGAGGGGTCTTCTGACCCCGACACCGGCCAGTAACGAAGGCTGTGCAACCGGCATCGGCCCTGTCGCGGCCAAGGCCGCTCCCACAGAAGCTGCGCTCGACCCACGGCCGGAGCTTGGCTGGGGTTCTGTGGGAGGGGTCTCTGACCCCGACAGCGGCCGGGATCGAAGGCTGTGCGGCATGCATCGGCCCTGTCGCGGCCAAGGCCGCTCCCACAGCGGTTTCGCCGGACCCGCGGCTGGAGCGCTGTGGGCGGGGTCTTCTGACCCCGACAGCGGCGCTTGCCTTGACCAGCCCTCCGCATTTCGCATACCCTGCGCTCGCCTCAGGTGCCCTGCGCAGCGTTCGCTGCAAGGGGTGAAACGGGAAGTCCGGTGCGCAGCCGCATTCGCGGTCTGCTATTCCGGCGCTGCCCCCGCAACGGTAAGCGAGTCGTAGCGATCCATTCAGCCACTGTGCCTTCGGCACGGGAAGGCGGATCGCACATATCCCCTCGTGAGCCCGGAGACCGGCCTGGCGCAATGGGTCTTTCGACCCGACGACCGATGGCTGCGGTGGGCGGCCTGGGGCGCATGCGTTCGCTCGGCCGTGTTGCGGCCGTCCTATCCGTTCCTGTGCGTTTCTCGCGCGGCCTGCCGTGCGCCATCGGATTTTCTGCACTTCGCCGGCGGGTGATGCCGGCACTGCACGGAGGTCTGCATGCGCACCACACTTTCCACCCTCATCGCCCTGTCCGGCTTCGCGCTGGCGGGTTCCGCACACGCCGGGCCGTTCGCGCCGGCGGCCGGCAGCGCCGGCTCCACCGCCATCCACAAGGACAGCGCTGCCTTCGTCCAGTGGGCCACCGGCTACTCGGACTACCAGCCCGGCCCGAACGTCGACGCCGCCTGGAAGAACCCGGCCGAAGGCCTGGGCAAGGCCGAAGGCACCTCGACTGACGTCGTCGTGCTGGGCGACGGCGGCCGCATCACGCTCACTTTCGACGGCTACATCACGAATGGCGCCGGCGCCGATTTCGCGGTGTTCGAGAACAGCTTCAGCAATACCTTCCTCGAACTGGCCTTCGTCGAGGTGTCCTCCAACGGCACCGATTTCTTCCGCTTCCCGAACTACTCCTTCACGCCCAGCC
Source organism: Methyloversatilis discipulorum (assembly GCF_000385375.1). Classification (NCBI taxonomy): domain Bacteria; kingdom Pseudomonadati; phylum Pseudomonadota; class Betaproteobacteria; order Nitrosomonadales; family Sterolibacteriaceae; genus Methyloversatilis; species Methyloversatilis discipulorum. Next base: position 2,332,640 of record NZ_ARVV01000001.1, on the reverse strand, counting down.
CGGTGTCCGGCTTCGGCACCATCGACCCGACCAATATCGACGGCCTGGCGGGAAAGTACCGCGCCGGCTATGGCACGCCGTTCGATCTCGACCTGCTGAGCGGCATCGCCGGCCTGGACGTGAACAAGGTGCAGTACGTGCGCCTGATCGACGTGGTCGGCAATGGCTCGACCTTCGACAGCTACCCGGCGGCCTACGGCGGCCCGCACCCGATCTACGACCCGTACCCGACCAGCGGCAGCAGCGGCTTCGACCTCGACGCGGTGGGCGTCATCCACTACGCCGCTTTCGACGCGCAGACACCGCCGGTCCCCGAGCCTTCGCAGTGGGCGATGTATGCCGCCGCGCTCGGCCTGCTGTCCGTCATCGTCCGTCGCAACCGCGCCTGATCGGCGCCGCACAAGGAATCCCGCAGATGAACATCCGCACGCTTGCACTCGCCACGCTCGTCAGCTCGGGCGCGCTTGCCCTGAGCCAGCCGGCCGCCGCCGCCAACGTATCGACCTTCGACGACCTGGCGCTGGCGCCCGACAGCTACTTCTTCCCGAAGACCAGCACCACCTTCACCAGTGGCGCGGCCACCTTCAACCACAGCTTCAACGACTGGGGTGGCGACTGCTGCCACACCGACTGGGTCTATTCCAACCTGACCGACACCACCACCGAGGGCTACCTGAACCAGCACAGCGCCATCGCCGGTGGTGGTGCCGAAGGCTCGGCCAACTATGCGGTGGCCAATATCGGTGCGCCGGTGGCGAGCTTCGCCGCACCGGTCAGCGTGCTCGGAGCCTGGTTCACCAACAGCACCTACGCCGCGCTGTCGATGCTGAATGGCGACGGTTTCGCCAAGCAGTTCGGTGGCGCCAGCGGCAGCGATGCCGACTGGTTCATGCTCACCATCACCGGCCTGGACAGCTTCGGCCAGAGCACCGGCAGCGTGGACTTCATGCTTGCCGATTACCGCTTCGCCGACAGCGCCGACGACTACATCGTCACCGACTGGCGCTGGGTGGACCTGAGCGCGCTGGGCACGGTGAGCAGCCTGCAGTTCGCGCTCGCGTCGAGCGACAACGGGGCATTCGGCATGAATACGCCGGCCTATTTCGCGATGGACAACCTCGCGGTCGCCGCCGTGCCGGAACCCGAACAGGCGGCGCTGCTGCTTGCCGGTCTGGCGCTGGTCGGCGCCGTCGCCCGCCGCCGGATGGTCTGACTCCTTTCCTGACTCAAGTCCTGAGCCATGCCCGGCTCCGCCCGAGTGGCGGGGCCGGCGCGAAGAGGCGATATCCATGAACATCTCTTTCCGGCGTGCGCTGGCGAGCGTGCTGTGCCTGCTCGCCTTGCCGGCCTACGCCGACGAGGCATTCCGACTCGACGAAATCGTCATCAGCGCGCCGTCGGCCGACGACACGCTGCGCGCGGTGCCGCACGGCGTGTCGGTCATCACTGCCGACGACATCGAGCGCGCCGGTGCGCAGGGTATGGGCGAGCTGCTCAGCCGCGAAGCCGGCCTCAACCTGCAGAGCTACTTCGGCCGCGACAAGGGCGCCACCGTCGACATGCGTGGCCTGGGCGCGACGGCGGTCAGCAATGTGCTGGTGCTGGTCGACGGGGTGCGTCTGAATGCCGACGATCTGTCGGGCGCGGACCTGTCTTCGGTTTCGCTGTCGCAGGTCGAGCGCATCGAGGTGCTGCGCGGCGCCGGGGCGGTGCGCCACGGCGACGGCGCGGTCGGCGGCATCGTGCACATCCAGACCCGGCGCCCGCGGCCCGGGCCGCTCAGCGGTCAGCTCGATCTGCGCGCCGGCGCCTGGGGCTCGCGCGAAGCGCGGCTGCGCGCCACCGGCGGCACCGGGCCGCTGGCCGCCAGTGTCACCTTGAGCCGGCAAGACAACGACGGCTACCGCGACAACGATCGCTACGCAGCGCGCGACAGCGCGGTCGAGCTGAGCCTGTTGCCGGAAGGCGCGTGGTCCTTCGTCGACATCAGCCTGCGTGCCGCGCGCCACATTGATGAATACGGACTGCCGGGGCCGGTCAGCGCCGAGAACTTCCGTGGCGGCAGCGCGCGCAGAAGGAGCAGCGACGCTTCCCCGCTGGATGGCGGCAGCACCGACGACCGCACGCTGGGTGCCCGGCTGCGTGCCGATTTCGGCGGCGCGGGACTGCTCACCGTGCAGTTCGATCACCGCGACCGCGAAAACCCGTATTTCATCGGCGTGCAGGCCGCTACGGCGCTGGCCGACCAGCGCAACGTGATCGACTCCACCCGGCGCGACCTGCGCGTGACGCATGAGTTGGGCGTCGACGCCTTCGGGCAGCGGCACGATCTGGCATTCGGTTACGTCAGCCAGTCGTCCGACTACCTGCGCCGCGAGAACGGTGATTTCGTGGTCGGCAACTCGACCCGGCGCAGCGGCGAACTGAACGGCCACGCGGGCTGGGCCGAAGGTGTGTTCAGGCTGGGGCAGGGCGTCAGCGTCAACGCAGGCCTGCGCCACGACCGCGCCGAGAGCCGCACCGCGGGCAGCCGCTACACGCGCGAGTGCCAGTACATATTCATTCCGTTTCCGGTCGAAGTGCCGGGCAGCTGCGTGAACGCATTCCGCCCGACCGACGCCACCGCATCGGACTGGCGCAACCGGGCGAGCGAACTGGGGGCGAGCTGGCAGCTGTCGCCGTCGCTCACCGTGTTCGCCGCGGACAGCAGACACTTCCGCAACCCCAATGTCGACGAACTCGCGCTCGCCGCGCCCGACCTGCGCCCGCAGAGCGGCCGCACCCGCGAGGCAGGCCTGCGTGCGCGTGGGGAGACGGTCGAGTTCGGCGCCACCGTCTATCGCATGCGCATCGAGGACGAAATCTACTTCGACAGCGCCAGCGGCCTCAGCGTAAACCGCAACTACGAACTGCCGACCGTGCGCACCGGCGTCGAGATCGATCTGCGCTGGCGGCTCCGCCCCAGTTTGCTGTTTGCCGCCAACGCCGGCTACGTGCAGCCGCGTTTCGAAGGCAGCGATGCCGACGTGCCGCTGGTGCCGCGCCGCACCGCCAACCTGCGCATCGAGTGGACACCCGCCGAGACGCAGCGCCTCACCCTGAGCGCCCGCCACGCCGGCCGCCGCTTCGACGGCAACGACCTCGACAACCGCAGCTTCGCTCCGCTGCCGTCCTACACCGTGTTCGACCTGGCCGTCAGTACCCGCGCCGGCGCCGCGACCTGGTCGGCCGGCATCAACAACCTGTTCGACAAGGTGTATTCGACCCTTGCCTACAGCAACACCTACTACCCCATGCCCGAGCGAGCGGCCTGGGTGGCGGTGAGCTGGAAGATGTAAGGCGCCTCTATTTCAGTCGCTGTCGGCTGAAATGCCTGTCTCTTGCAGGGGGCGCGCTCGATCCGCGGCCGACGCCGGTGCAGGGGCTTTGTGGGAGGGGTCTTCTGACCCCGACGGCGGCCGGTGCCGAGAACTGCAGATTGCAGCGGCCCTGTCGCGGCCAGAGCCTCTCCCACAGGGGCTGAGCAAGACCTGCGGCTTTAGCCTGGACCGAACTTCTGTGGGAGGGGTCTTGACCCCGACGGTGGCCGGTGCCGAGAACTGCAGATTGCAGCGGCCCTGTCGCGGCCAAGGCCGCTCCCACAGGGGCTGAGCCCGACCTGCGGCCTAAGTCTGGACCGGGGCTCTGTGGGAGGGGTCCTCTGACCCCGACAGCGGCCTGTGCCTAGAACTGCAGATTGCATTGGCCCTGTCGCGGCCAAGGCCGCTCCCACAAAGACCGCTCCCGCAAGAACACCGTCACCCGCGTCGCATCGCTGAAACATCCCCTCGCTACCCTCGAGTGTCCGACAACACACCAACAATCAGGGGGTCTTCATGAAATTCACATCGCTCGCCGCGGCGCTGCTGCTGGCTGCCGCCGCTGCACCGGCGTCTGCCGTGTCCTTCGTAAATGGCATCGCCATCCCGGGCAATACCGGCGACCTGTTCGGCGGCAGCGTGAACGACGGCCGGCTCGGCATGTTTTCCGACATCTACTACGACCCCAACCGCAACGAATGGTGGGGTCTGTCGGACCGTGGCCCGGGCGGCGGCACGCTGCCCTACGATGTGCGGGTCCAGCGCTTCACGCTCGACGTCGATCGCAGCACCGGCGCGATCTCGAATTTCCAGGTGGTCGATACGATCAAGTTCCGCAATGGCGCCGGCACTGTGCTCGGCGGCCAGTTCCCGAGCACGCTCGGTGGTTCGGCCAGCAATCTGGGCACCGCCTTCGACCCGGAAGGCATCGTGATCAACCCGCTGAACGGCCACCTGCTGGTGTCCGACGAATATGGCCCCTCGCTGTATGAGTTCGACCGCAGCGGCACGATGATCCGCGCCTTCAATACGCCGCAGGCGCTGCGCCCGGCACTGACGGCCGGCGGCTACAACTACGACGGTGACGGCAATATCGGTCGCCGCACCAACCGTGGCTTCGAAGGCCTGGCGATTTCGCCGGACGGCCAATACACCTTCGCCATGCTGCAGAGCGCGATGGTGGACGAGGGCGGCGCCAACGGCGTGTACAACCGCATCGTCAAGTTCGACAACGCCAGCGGCGAAGCCGTCGCCCAGTACGCCTACCGGATGGAAACCGCCGCCCAGGGGCGCGGCATCTCCGCGCTGGTGGCGATCAACGAGCACGAATTCATGGTGCTGGAGCGCAACAACCGCGGCCTCGGCGCCGACGCCACCTTCGCCGGCGCCGCCGGCAACAAGAACGTCTACCTGATCGACCTCGCCGGCGCGACCGACGTGACCGGCATAGACCTCGACGCAGCCGGCGCCAGCTTCACCGCCGTCAGCAAGAACCCGACGCCCTTCATCGACCTCGCTGCCGACAATCTGCCCGCAACCGGCGGCGTGTCACCCGAGAAGTGGGAAGGCCTGGCCATCGGCCCGCAGCTCGACGATGGCTCGTGGCTCATCGTCGCCGGCAACGACAATGACTATTCGGTCACCCAGAACGGCAGCGCGGTGCAGTTCGACGTGCTGTTCAATCCGCTCACCCAGCAGCGCATCCAGTGCCCGCTGGGCTCGACCGAAGGCTGCACGCTGCACGCCAGCACCACGCCCTACAGCGGCAGCACCGAAGGTTTCGAACTGATCCCCGGCGTGCTGCACGCCTACCGTGCCAGCCCGGCCGAACTCGCCGGCTACACCGCCCCGGTGCCCGAGCCCACCACCTGGGCCATGCTGGGCGCGGGTCTGGCGTTGATTGGCGCTGTTGCACGCCGCCGGGTCGGGTGACCCTTTCGCGCATCCGCCCCCGGTTCTGGTTGCGGATGCGCGAAGCGCCGTGTGAGAGCGGGGAGCGGGCTTCTGACCGCGACACGGCCTGTGCTCGAACGCCTTGTTCCACACAGCCCTCCTAGGCGGCTATACCCGCTGTCGCCATACCGCAGGACGCGATCAGACCCACGGGTTGTCGGGCCGCACGGCTCTCGCGACTCATGGAGAGCGTCGACATGGCTCGATCTTTGTCGCCCAGAGTGGCGACGTCAGCGGCGGGCAGTCAGCACGGTTGGTGACTGCTTGCCAGGCGCCGAGCCCGCTGGTCCGCGATTGCAGTTGTAAGTAGGCGTTTCGGTCGGAACGGTCGCCGCGCCTGTTGACGACTTCAGTGCGACGATGCGTGTAAGCCATGGCACGGCGAGCGGGGCTCTCACCACTGGGGCGAGTTGGCGACGGCAGGGGCGTTTCTCGCAGGCTTTGCTTTCCGAACGAAGCGCCGTGCTTTTTCCCGTGTGACCGAAGAAGATCGCAATCTCGGGAACAAATCCTGGCCTGATTCCACGGCCCTGCATATATATATTGCTGCTGGACGAGCATCGACCTGCAACGCTTGCATCACTTTGATGGTCACTTCCCTGCAACCGTGACGTAGTACTCTGAGGTGTGGTTGCACTGCAGCATGCGTTCGAGCTATTTTCGGGACTGTCACAAATCGTGAGATGGTCAGCGGATGGATGGGACGCAGAGCGGCATAATCGCGGCCCGGATGCGACTTCTCTCATCGAGCAGTTCGGGGCAAGGCTCGTCCGGTCGCTCATCAATAACTTCAACCCGCAGTTGATTGCACTGGATGCTTAACTCGATGCAGGCTGACTCCTCTACCGCGAATCGCCCCGACTCGATCCGGTCAAAGTTCGAGCTCTCATGGGTACTCGTGGCGCTTGGCTTTGCGGCCATGTATGTCCCGACCTTCATCGACCTGTTTAATGGTCTGTGGAGCACGGACGAGAACGCTCACGGCCCGATCATTTTGGCGGTGTCGCTTTGGTTGCTCTGGGACAAGTGGCGAGAGGTTCGTGGCTCGCTTGCCGACGCGCGTCCTGCGCCGGCACTGGGCTCGGCTCTGTTGTTCTTCGGCTTCGTTGCGTACTTCATCGGTCGTTCGCAAGCGATCGATACCCTTGAGGTTGCGTCGATCATTCCAGTGATGATCGGCCTGGTGCTGCTGATGCTTGGCACGGCAGCGCTACGGAAGCTCTGGTTTCCCTTCTTCTTTCTGATCTTCATGATCCCGCTTCCGGGCGTTTTCGTGCAGATGATCACGGTCCCGCTCAAGACGGGTGTGTCTTATGCCGCCGAGCACATCCTCTACTCGATGGGGTATCCGATCGCGCGTACAGGGGTGATTCTGGTTATCGGCCAGTATCAGCTGCTGGTCGCTGATGCATGTGCCGGTCTGCATTCGTTGTTTACGCTCGAGGCACTCGGGCTGCTCTACATGAATCTCGTCCGACATAAGTCGTGGTTCCGCAACCTTCTTCTGGCCATCCTGATCATTCCCATCTCGTTCTGCGCAAACGTGATCCGTGTGATCGTCCTGACCTTGATCACCTACTACTTCGGAGACGAGGCGGGGCAGGGCTTCCTGCACGGATTCGCTGGCATGGTCCTTTTCATCAGTGCTTTGCTTCTCATCATCGGTGTTGATTCGATTCTGCGCATCGGTGTGAAGAAGGATGCTCAAGGAGTTGCTGCATGACCTACGTGCGTCCGGCTGCTATCGCAGTGTTTGTCGTCATGACCGCGCTCTCGTTCGCGGCAGAGAGCTTCAAACCAACGCTTCGCGTTGCAGAGGAAAAGCCGGCGATCAATCTTGATGTTCAGGTTCCCGAGGCTTTCGGGGAGTGGGTCATTGACAAGTCAATCATCCCCATCGCGCCGTCTCCGGACGTGCAGGCCTCGCTCGACGAGCTGTACTCGGCCACGCTCTCCCGTACCTACCGGAACGCGCAAGGTCAGCGGGTGATGCTGTCCATCGCCTACGGTAGCGACCAGAGTTCTGAAGCCACAGCAGTGCATCGACCGGAGTTCTGTTACAGCGCGCAAGGTTTCCGCGTATTCGGCGCGGGTGAAACGAAGATTGCGCTCGATGGCTACGAACTTCCGGCGCAGAGGCTTGTTGCGCGTCAGGGTCAGCGTCTTGAACCCATCACGTACTGGATCACCATCGACGAGGAAGCGACGTTGCCGGGTCTTGGCCGCAAGCTTGAACAGCTTCGCTACGGACTGCAGGGGAAGATTCCGGACGGCATGCTTTTCCGCGTATCGACCGTTGGTCTCGACGAGGCCACCGCTTTCAATGTTCAAGAGGGTTTCGTTCGCTCTCTTTACTCCGTTTTTGATCTCAATTTCCGCAATCGCTACTTCGGGACTGTCAGGCAATCATGAATAAAAAGGCACTCATCACCGGCGTTACCGGCCAGGACGGCGCTTACCTCGCCGAATTCCTGCTCAAGAAGGGCTACGAGGTGCACGGCATCAAGCGCCGTTCGTCGCTGTTCAACACCGACCGTATCGACCACCTGTACGAAGACCCGCACGTCGATAACCGCAAGTTCATCCTGCACTACGGCGACCTGACCGATTCGACCTCGCTGGTGCGCATCATCCAGAAGGTGCAGCCGGACGAGATCTACAACCTGGCCGCGCAGTCCCATGTGGCGGTGAGCTTCGAAGAGCCGGAATACACCGCCAACGCCGACGGCATCGGCGCGCTGCGCATACTGGAAGCCATCCGCATCCTCGGGCTGGAAAAGAAGACCCGTTTCTACCAGGCCTCGACTTCCGAGCTTTACGGCCTGGTGCAGGAAATCCCGCAGAAGGAAACCACGCCGTTCTACCCGCGCAGCCCGTATGCGGTGGCCAAGCTTTACGCCTACTGGATCACCGTCAACTACCGCGAGGCTTACGGCATGTACGCCTGCAACGGCGTGCTGTTCAACCACGAGTCGCCGGTGCGCGGCGAAACCTTCGTCACGCGCAAGATCACGCGCGCCATCGCGCGCATCGCCCTCGGCCTGCAGGACTGCCTGTATCTGGGCAATATGAGCGCGCTGCGCGACTGGGGCCACGCCCGCGACTACGTTGAAATGCAGTGGCTGATGCTGCAGCAGGATCACGCGGAGGACTTCGTCATCGCCACCGGCGTGCAGTACAGCGTGCGCCAGTTTGTCGAGTTTGCCGCTGTGGAGCTGGGCATCACGGTACGTTTCGAGGGCGAGGGTGAGAAGGAAGTGGGCATCGTCGCTGCTGTCACGGGCGACCGCGCCAAGGTGAAAGTGGGCGACGTGATCGTGAAGGTCGATCCGCGTTACTACCGTCCGACCGAAGTGGAGACCCTGCTCGGCGACCCGACCAAGGCGCGCGAGAAGCTGGGCTGGACGCCGAAGACCACGCTGCAGGAGCTGGTGAAGGAGATGGTCGAATCCGACTACACCAGCGCCAAGCGCGACGCGCTGGTGAAGATGGCCGGCTTCCAAGCCTACGACTATCACGAATAACGCAGAGGCAAGGTACAAGGGGCAAGGTTCAAGGGAGCCCTGGTCGCCGTTGGCAACGAGGAGAAATGATTCTGGCCCGCTTCGAAGATCTTGACCTCTGGAAGCGGGCTGCTCGCCTCAGCGCTGACATCTATCGGGCACTGGCAAATCTGCGCGACTTTGGATTCCGCGATCAGATCACGCGTTCCGGTCTATCGATACCTTCAAACATCGCTGAGGGCTTCGAGCGGAGCTCCGACAGGGAACTCGCACAGTTTCTGAACTACGCCAAGGGCTCGGCAGGCGAACTGCGCACGCAGATATACATTGGCATGGACATCGACTACATCGAACGTGACATGGGAAAGGCGTGGTTGAAGGAGGCGGAAGAACTATCCCGCATGCTCCACGGCATGCTGCATACCGTCGAATCACGTATCGACCGCAAGAACACGCGCCCTTGAATCTTGAACCTTGAACCTTGCAGCTTGAACCATGAATCTTGAATCTTGCATCTATGTAGCCGGCCACCGCGGTCTGGTCGGCTCGGCCATCGTCCGCAATCTCGAGGCGAAAGGCTATACGCACATCCTCAAGCGGACGCACGCCGAACTTGATCTGACCGACGCGGCCGCGACCGACGCCTTCTTCGCCGAACACAAGCCGGAGTATGTGTTTCTCGCCGCTGCCAAGGTCGGCGGCATCGTCGCCAACAACAGCTACCCGGCAGAGTTCATCCGCGACAACCTGGTGATCCAGGCCAATGTGATCCACAGCGCGTGGAAGCACGGTGTGACGCGGCTGATGTTCCTCGGGTCGAGCTGCATCTACCCGAAGATGGCGCCGCAGCCGATGCGCGAGGACTGCCTGCTGACAGGCCCGCTGGAGCCGACCAACCGCCCGTACGCGCTGGCCAAGATCGCCGGCATCGAAATGTGCTGGAGCTACAACCGCCAGTACGGCACGAAGTATCTGGCGGTGATGCCGACCAATCTGTACGGACCGGGCGACAACTATCACCCGGAGAACAGCCACGTCATCCCGGCGCTGCTGCGCAAGTTCCACGAGGCGAAGCAGCGCGGCGACCGGACGGTCACCATCTGGGGCACCGGCACGCCACGGCGCGAGTTCCTGTACAGCGACGACATGGCCGACGCCTGCGTCTTCCTGATGAACCTGCCGGACGATCGCTATACGAGCCTGCTGGGCAGCGACGAGTCGGTGAGCGGCCGGTTCGAGCCGCCGCTGGTAAACGTGGGCGTCGGTGAGGACGTCACGATCAGGGAACTGGCCGAACTGGTCGGCAAGGTGGTCGGTTTCGACGGCGAGCTGATATTCGACACAACCAAGCCGGATGGCACGCCGCGCAAGTTGATGGACGTGTCGCGACTCAACGCGATGGGATGGCGGGCACACACAACACTCGAGCAGGGGCTGAGGCACGCAGCAGACGATCTCATTAACTTAATGAGCGCCACCTAGATGCAGTACAGCCGCCTGTCGTGGCTGCTTGCCTTGCGAAACCATCCCGTTCTAGCACTCGGTACGCGTGTAGCCGCGGCGGGCATTTCCTTCATTTTCGGAGTAGTTGCAGCTCGATCTCTCGGAATCGAACAATTCGGGCACTTCAGCATCATGCTCGCTTTCATGAATGTGGGTGTTGTGATTGCGCTTACCGGTCACGAAAGCCTTGCTGTACGAGAGATTGCTAATGCAATAGAAAAGGAACGAACAAAACCGTTGCATCAGAGTTATCGACTAAAAGCCTCAAGGCATGTGTGGATCGTTGGTTCTTCGGTGGTTGCTATTGGCTACTTACTGTTAACAAATCCATTGACCGGAGGAACGATTCCTACCGTATGGGTTACGCTGCTGCTAATAGTGCCGATTGTGGCACGAGTTCGACTAACACAGGCAATGTTAAGGGGGGCGCATCTTGCAAGTGTGTCGATAATCCCCGACGGGATCTTTCGTCCATCGGTGGCCGTGATATTGGTATTGATGCTGGTCAATATATTCACCACCGAGAGCGCTGCGCTAATTATTGTTTTTTCAGTGTTCTTCTCAGCAATAATTTCCCTTGCGGTTGCAAACAATGTTGAGCATCGAGTTCTCGGGCGAGTTTTGCTTCCATTAGAAGGGGAGGTTGCACACAAAAAACACGTCTCTAAAGTCATGTTTGCGTCCTCATTGTTGGCGGTGGTTGATTCGCACCTCGCATTAATTACGGTAGGAAATATAAGCGGGCCAGCAGAGGCGGGGCTTTACTCGGGAGCTGAGCGTTTCGCTTTGGCGGCTGCAATCGTAGGGCAGGCGATGTTCACTGCAGTGGCTTCACGGATCGCGTCGCATTATTCGAGTAACGATACGCATTCGCTAAAAAAATTGTTGCGCAAGACGACAAGAACTGTTGGCATAAGCACCACCATCCTTTGTTGTGGAATATACATTTTCTCCACTAACCTTCTCTCTTTGTATGGCACGGATTTCTCCAATGCAAAAGACGTTTTGGCGGTTCTTCTTCTTTCGGTATGTTTGAATTCCATTGCGGGTCCGACAGGCCAGCTTCTTCTGATGACAAAGAACGAGCGATATCACCTAACCTCACTCACAGTGAGCTTGTCGGCGCAAATATTTCTATTGGTGACTCTGGTACCGATCTACGGCGCTCTTGGTGGGGCAGTTTCACTGCTCGCATCAACTGTTTTATGGAACTTGACAATGATGTACTTTATAAAGAAAAAACTTAATGTAACGCCCGTCCTTGCATTAGCTTAACGTCGCAAATGACAAATATAGTATTTTTGATTTCGATGCCAAGGTCAGGTTCGACTCTTTTGCAGAAGGTTTTATCAAAGAGTCCGGACATCGCAAGTACAGCCGAGCCGTGGATTATGCTTCCATTTTGGGGCATGAGGGAGCCCCAAGCAATGCGCGCTGTCTACGATCATCAAACGTGCACGATGGCCATTGATGATTTCGTCGAAAGTATTGAGAATGGCGAGGCTGAAATGGATGAGGCAATCAGGTTGTTTGCTAATCACCTATACGGCAAAGCTGCTAACGGAAGGCGCTTCTTTCTGGACAAAACGCCGCGCTATTTCCTTGAAATTGATTTCTTACGAAGAATATTTCCGGATGCATATTTCCTGATTTTATTGAGAAATCCAATATCAGTCTTTTCATCCTTGTGTGAAACATTTCAAAAAGGACGATTTGTTTGGTTGGATCACTGGGTCGATTGGATTGAAGGTCAACGAGCTATTGCGCGCGCCGTTCGTGTGCCAGCAAATAGGCAAATCACAATAAGTTATGAACAATTGGCGCTAAAGCCTGAGGCAGTTGTTCCCGAATTGTGCCGTTGGTTGGGTATTGAATTTAATCCGAGCATGATCAGTGATTATCAGTCAGCAGATTTTAGTGGGCGGTTAGGCGATCCCACAGGCGTTCGCAAGTACGGATCAGTTAGCGTCAAATCGTTGGAGAAGTGGCGCGACTACTTGTGTAGCTCATACCGTCGAAAGAAAATGAAGGCGTTGCTTAAGTACATCTCGGATGAAGATCTTTGTTCTATAGGTTATCCAAGAGGCGACCTGCATGCGCAGCTTGATGGCATGCAATTAAAAAAAGGGCTTGATCTCGAAGGGCGGTTTTGGGGATTGTTAAATACCACGGCCACCTTGTTCGATTTTCGTTACATCAAATTGAGATACGAGGCGGCGCGGAAGAATGAAAACTATGCCTGTGGATACTATAGAAAGACACCGCCGAATCAGTGAATTGAGTTTGATCAAGCCTCTTAACTTGATCTTCCTATTCGCCATGTTCGTGGTCTTGTTAGATCCACTTTATACTGGATACGGACCGTTCCGGGTAACACGTGATCTGGGACCACTTAAATACCTCCCTTTGATTATTGGGGTTGGAGTGAGCTATCTCGCGGTAATCGGCTTGGGGCTTGGGCTTACAGGAAAAAATGCAAAGTGGCGCGAGACAATAGGCCGAGGATGGCTGCTCTACATTTTCTCTGTTTTCGTCTTGTCGGGGTCGTTGTATGCCCGACTCATTCTTGATGTTAGAGAGACATTTATTCAACTTGCACTTGGTGTGTTGGGGTTGCCGATTGCAGTAGTGATTTTCTATTCCGTGCCGCGCGGATTGGATGTGGCCAGAAGATTAATCCACTTTCTGCTGTTTGCGTCGCCGATCGTCTTTTATTATGTGATTGCCAAGCGACTAGAGGGCGGCCAGGCCTATCACACTGAAATGTTCCTGTTCGTCCCGTTGTTGATTTATCTCTTCCTTGAATTAAAGAGCAGGTTCTTTGCCTGGCTGTCTTTGGTTGCTTTTTCCGCTCTAGCGATTGGGAGCTTCAAGAATACAGCGTTCTTAATATTGATCGCCGTTCTTTTTCAATTGTCGGCGGTTGCGCTCCCCGTGTTCTTTAAAAAGCTTTCGATGATGCAGAAGGCTGGAATGGTTTGGATGGTCTTTGTTTCGCTGACTGCCTTTCTCTGTGCTCTTGTATACGTTTACATAAATAAAGAAGATTTGCTTCCTTCGGGCAATATCAAGGCTCGAACACAAACTTACGAAGCTGCATTTTCACGATTTATGGATAGTCCATTTGTTGGCAATCTTTACGCGGAGTCGGGTGTTGTTGACGTTGGATACGAGATCCTAACTGGAAAATCAGTTGTGACACATAGCGATTTCCTTGATATTTTGTCGCATGGTGGATTGGCTGGGTTTTTAATATTTCTTTTGGGTGTGCTTGTACTACTTAGATTTGTGATTAAGCGGATTGGACTCATTGCTGATCGCGAGCGTAGGGTAGTTGTCCATACGCTCTTTTCAATTGTTGTTTGTGGTCTTATTACGTCATTTTTTAACTCGCCTCTTATAATGCTCCCGGTTTCTCTGGTGTTTTGGTATGCCTTCGGCCTCTTGGTATGTGTGACCGCAGAAGGTTCGTCCAATGAGACAAATCCTTAAAGTTAATGGCGATGACTTTGAGATATAGAGAGGCCCAAGGAACCAGTCGAGACCCCGATATAGAGCGTGCGAAGGGTGTGGCAATTGTTCTTGTTGTTCTTGGACACGTGGTCGCACGTGAACTACCGCCCGGAAATGAATGGTTCGCGGCTGTTAAATGGGCTATCTACGGGTTTCATATGCCGTTTTTTTTGTTTCTTAGCGGGTACACATTTTCTCGATCAGGTTTTGTGGCGCAATCTCGCGTCGATTTTCCGTTGTATTTATCTTCTCGTTCCAGGCGTTTTCTACCGCCGTATTTAATTTTTGCATTGATTGTATTTTGCGCGAAATTCGTCGGCCAAAAATTTCTTCATGTTGATCAATCTGTATCCGGTTTTGAGAACTTTTTCGGAATTTTCCTTTTCCCGACAGTCAGTGTTGTGTCGTTTCTTTGGTATATATGGGTATTGTACTTACTGCAAGTATTGTTTCCGATCCTTCTCAGAATTATAAACTCGCCGCTGTTTTGGTGTCTTTTGGCTTGTCCGCTCACATTGGTTTCTCTGCCTTATTGGTTCGGTATTGATAAACTAGGAGCGTTTGGGTTTTTCTTTTTTGTAGGCTATATATTCTCTGAAAACAAGGGGGCGTACATTGACATCTTGGAAAGGTATTGGAAGGTCTTCCTCGTCTGTTTTATTATTTTGCTTTTCGTTATCGACGCTCCAAGGGATCGATTGATGACGTTGATTCTTGGCTCTTTTTCGATACCTGCAATCCATGGGTTGTGTAGATTTGGAGTCCTCAGTCAATCGTCCATTCTTGCAGTAATTGGTGGCTTTAGCTTTTCCATCTACTTGATGAATACCATGGCAATTGGTGCCACGAAGGGGGTCTTGTTGATGTTTCTTGATTGGGGCGGCCCAAACTTCTTCTTTGTGCTACCCATTCTTTTGATAGCCGGCATAGCGGCCCCGGTTTTTTTAAAGGTTGTGATTTTAAATAGGGTTGGATGGTTGAGGCGTATTTCTTAATAAAGATAAGGTGGTTATGTGATTTCAGTCGTTACGCCGACTCGGAATGATCTCGAATACCTGAGGCGCTGTGTGGGTTCGGTTCGCGGCCAAGGCGGTGCGAATTTTGAACATATAATTCAAGATTCCTGCAGTACAGATGGAACAGGAGATTGGTTGCGTTCGCAGTCGGATTTGCGAGGCGCTATTGAAAAAGATGATGGGATGTATGATGCGATTAATCGTGGCTGGGTGAAAAGCAGCGGTGAAATTCTGTCTTGGCTAAATGCAGATGAGCAATATTTGCCTGGAACTCTCGAAAAGGTCCGCGCTTTTTTTGCAAAAAACAAAGAGATTGATTTTGCTTATGGCGATGTTTTGATCGTAGATGCGTCTGGTAATCCAATCTCGGCGCGGCGTGAGCCGAGATTGTCTCATTTTTACGTTCGCAACAAATTCCTTTATACGTACTCCTGTGCAACATTTTTTAGGCGTAATCTTCTCGACAAGGGCCTTCTTCATCTGAATTGTAAGTACCGCTATGCGGCCGATATGGACCTGATTCTTGGCCTTCTTTCTAAAGGTGTTGTTGTTAAGCGCATTCCTGAATACCTGAGTTTGTTCACCATGGATGGTTCTAATCTTAGTTGTTCGCCAAAAATGCTTGATGAAACGGAGGAAATCCGAAGGATCCACGGTGCATCATCACTTCCCCTTGTTCGGAGAGTGGCAACGTTAGGAAGATATCTTGAGCGACTTGTTTGTGGTTGTCTTGCGCCTGTTAATGTCCGTTTTAGCTATGCGGTCGATGAGGTACCAAATTATCAAGTGATGACAGGGGCCGATCTTCCGGCAAGCTATGCGACAAATGTTTCCTTAAGCTCGCCCTAAAGACATGGAGGTCGAATGACTAATGCCGTGGCTACATGCATTTTGCGACGCTTCTTTTCATTACTTCTATTTTTCAGCTTCGGTGCGAATGCAGATGTTATAACTGCAGACCAGTTTGGACTACATATCCACGGGCTAGCAAGAGGCAATTCGTGGCCTTCTGTGCCTTTTGGGACCTTGCGCCTATGGGATACCGGTACAAACTGGGAGCGTCTGGAGCCACGGCGAGGAGAGTGGAAATTCGAAGAGCTCGATTTGATTGTCGCTCAAGCTCAATTGCGAGGCGTTAAGGTATTGCTTACACTGGGTCAAACACCTTCTTGGGCGGCTCTTGATCCAGAGTCTGATTCGCCGTACGCGCCGGGCGCCAGCAGTCCGCCGCGCGATATTTCAGATTGGAAAAATTATGTTAGGACCGTCGGTGAACGTTACAAAGGGCGTATTCAGTACTGGGAAATATGGAACGAGATTGATGTAAAGCATTTTTATAATGGAAGCTTTAAGCGTCTTGCGGAGCTGGAGCGAGTTGCGGTCGAAGTATTGAAGGACATTGACGAAACTAACATAATCCTCACCCCGTCTGTGCAAAGTGGCGCCTTCAAGGTTCTTGAGCGGTACTTGGACTCGGGCGGTGGCCGATTCGCAGATGTTGTGTCATATCATTTTTATGTTCCCAAAGATGATCCGGAGGAGATTCCCAGTTACGTAATGAAGGTTAGATCGATACTTGAAAAGTACAGGCTGGGCAATAAACCTATTTGGAACACGGAAGCCGGTTGGTTGATCGAGAATAGGAATGGTGGATTTGGGCCGAATCGTAGGCCTGCTGCAATGACATGGCGCGGATTGAAATGGCATGAAGCAGAGGGAATTGTTCTAAGGGCTTATTTAATTAATTTCTCCACGGGTGTTCAACGATTTTTTTGGTATGCATGGGATAACCAGGCAATGGGGTTGGCCGAAGATAAAGGGAGAAACCCGAAGCCCGCGGCGGCTGGCTATGCTACCGCGTATCGTTGGCTTGTCGGTAAGCAGCTTGTCGGGTGCGCAAAAGTTGAATCGGTACATTACTGTCATACGAGATTCGAAGGAAAGAATAGTTATATTGTTTGGGCTCGTAAGGAGATGTCGTTTTCCGTTCCAGTTGACTGGAGTGTGAATCGATTTGAGGATATGAATGAAAGATATTTTGAAATTAAGCAGAATGTTGTTGTTGGTCCTATGCCAATCAGGCTATTGCAGTAATAGTGCTTGATATCCACAGAGAGTGCATCTGCATTGAAGAAAATTCTCGTCGTTGGTCAGACTCCTCCTCCATACGGCGGTCAGGCGGTAATGGTTGAGCGTTTGTTACATGGGACGTACGCGAGTGCGCAGCTTATTCATGTTCGAATGGCCTTCTCTAAGGACATGGATGACATGGGTAGAGTCCAAATCGGTAAGCTATTTCATCTGTTCGCTTTGCTTGCTCAGATTTTGCGGGCACGATTCGTGGATGGAGCCGACATCCTTTACTTTCCTCCTAGTGGCCCTGACCTCGGGCCACTCTTGCGCGACCTCGCAATACTTGTTCCAACACGATGGCTTTTTAAGAAGACTATCTTCCACTTTCACGCAGCGGGGACAAGCGAGATTTTTTCAAAGTTGCCATTTTGGCTGAAACCATTTTATCGGCTTGGATATGGTCAGCCGGACCTGGGTATCCGTCTTTCGGAGTTTAACCCTGATGATCCTGGATTTTTAAACGCAAAGCGCTCGGTTATCGTTCCCAATGGCATCGAAGACGATTTCGCCAGCGAGGTCTATTCGTTGAAAAATAAGAATGAGCGTGCGAATATTCTGTTCGTCGGCTTGGTGACTGAATCGAAGGGAGTGTTTGTTCTCGTTGAGGCTGCATATATTCTCAAGCAGCGCGGAGTGGACTTTTCGGTAACCGTTGTGGGAAAGTTTTCATCTGAGGTTGTTCGCAACCGCTTGTTGGCCTTGATTGCATCTTATAATTTAAATGGCAACATCGATTTTACGGGCGTTCTGACCGGGGAGGCTAAACTTCTCCGCTTTTATGCTGCCGATATTTTTTGTTTTCCAACATTTTTCGAGTCTGAGTCGTTTGGGCTTGTCGTGGCTGAGGGAATGCAGTTCAAGTTGCCTGTTGTGGTCTCGAGGTGGCGAGGGGTTCAATCGGTGGTTCGTGACGGTGAAACGGGTTATCTCGTTCCGCCGCGTGATGCGACCGCTGTAGCGGATCGACTTCAACTCCTAATCGAAGACCCAGTCTTGAGGGCTCGCATGGGAGAGCGCGGACGAAATGTTTTTTTGAATGAGTACACGGTTGCGCGCTTTCGGCAACGTATGGACGAGTGTTTCAAAGATTTGTGAGGCGGAGACTATGCGTTATCTGATTACGGGCGGTTCTGGTTTTATTGGAAGCAATTTTATAGAAGAGTTGGTTAAAGGTAACGGCGAGATTTTGAATGTCGACATCAAAGCCCCTAACATTGCTTCGCATATGCCATTTTGGCGCCAACAGGATATTCTCGACTTGCCGGGTCTGCTCGCTGTTTTTCGGGAGTTCCAACCTACACATGTGATTCATCTCGCTGCACGAACGGATACGTATGGAACTAGTATTGATGAGTACGAGGTTAATACAACGGGAAGCAAGAACTTACTTGATGCGATAAAGAAAACCGCTTCTGTTCAACGCGCGCTCATTACGTCCACACAGTTTGTAAATCAGTACAATGGTAAGCCTCGCGACGATCTCGATTTTGCACCTCACACAATCTATGGTGAGTCGAAGGTCATTACAGAACAACTCACGAGAGCAGCTGAACTAGACTGCGTCTGGACGATCATTCGTCCGACCAATATTTGGGGTCCATGGCATCTCCGCTATCCGCATGAGTTCTGGCGGATTCTGGGAAAGGGGCTGTATTTCCATCCTGGTGGCGAACGTGTTATGCGTTCATACGGATATGTTAAAAACGTAGTGTGGCAGATGATGCAGATGTGCAACGCCCCTGCCGAGACGGTTGGTGGGCGTGTTTTCTACGTCGGTGATGAGCCTATCGATCTTCTCGACTGGGTGAATGGCTTCTCGATGCGACAAATCGGACGTGAGGTAATTGTTGTTCCGGGCCCTTTGATTAAAGTATTGGCGCTGTTGGGCGATTTTCTTAAGCACGTTGGTGTTCAATTTCCCATCACGAGCTCGCGCTTTAAGAGCATGACGACAAGTAACGATGCCCCGATGGACTTGACTTTCGAGACTTTTGGCAGGCCTCCATATTCACTGCAAGCTGGAGTTGATGAGACGGTCGCATGGTTGCGCAAGGAGCATCCCTCTTTGGTCAAGATTAAGGTGGCCTCGTGAGAATGTTCTTTAGATTGGCGCCGACTTCGCCTTTATTGCTGATACTTCGGGGCGTCCATGTCTGATGAAATTAAGCGGATCAGGGCACGCGTTTTGGGAGTGCCGATCGATGTGATCGACTGGAAGGTAATGCACGATCTGATAATGCGTTGGGCACTTGCGCGCGAGTCGCATTATGTGGCCATTTGCAATGTGCATGTGACAGTTACTGCTGGTCGAAATCCAGAGTTTCTTCGAGCGATCGAAGAGTCGGATATGGCGACGCCAGACGGCGCACCGGTCGCGTGGTTGATGAGAAAACTAGGTCATTGCTCCCAGCGGCGGATTCCGGGGCCTGATGTTATGTGGGAGCTCCTCAAACGTTGCGAGAGCGCGTCGCTTCCAGTATATATATATGGTAGTACCGACGTCACGCTCGATAAGTTAAAGGAGCGCTGTTCAGTTGTATTCCCTAAATTGAAGTTGTTTGTTGAGTCACCGCCATTCCGTCCACTTAATCAGGAGGAAGATGAAGCTGCTGTGCAACGCATTGTAGCGAGTGGTGCGGGTGTGCTTTTTGTAGGCCTAGGTTGTCCGAAGCAGGAACTGTGGATGCACTCACACAGCGGTCGCATCCCCGCGGTGATGCTTGGGGTCGGCGCAGCGCTTGATTTTCACGCAGGAACCGTTGCTCGTGCGCCCTTGTGGATGCAGAATCACGGCCTCGAATGGCTACATCGTTTGCTCAGCGAGCCGCGGCGTCTGTGGCGTCGTTACTTAGTTACAAATACCTTATTCGTAATCGGTGCCGTGCGCCAGCTTCTCAAGGTGAACGCCTGAAACATCCGAATCGTGCGTGGTGTTTAAGGCGTCTCCCCATCTTTCCTACAATTGGCACCCCGCAGGATCTACTGCTTGCCCGAGGGGCGTATCAGCACAGATGTCTTGACTGTTCGGTATACCGTCGTTATCCAAGTCGAGTAGTGACTTCTCTTGGGTAAAGATCACCATCGAGCCGTGCGCCGGTAAGGTTGCGGGCCAGTTCACAGGCGCTTCGTCGCGGAGCTGTACGTACTTTTCACACAGATCAGGTTGCTCGATGTCAGGGCACTCCAAGACGTCCACCGTTTCCTTCGGATTCACCAGAATGCGTATTTTTGTTGATTCTTCAACGGAGCTGATGGGCACGAGGTCGACTTTTCCTATGGTTATTTGTTGCCCGGGCTTGATCCAGCCGAAATCGAGACGCGCTCCTATGTCCCCGGTGAGCGGATCATCAACATTGATCGATGCGGTTGCCTTGAAAGTCAATATGTGACGTTTCCACGTGCCATCACCAGTAACAGAGCCGGTAGAGCCCATCAAGCTTTCGAAGCCGTTCTCGCCACCACCGCCGCGACGCACCACGTAATCGACGCGCTGTCCATTCGTTCCAGTTTTTAGGTCAAACGACAGTCGGTACCATTGGTCTTTCTGTACGCTGAAGGCTGGGCCGATCAGCAGACTGTCGGAGGCACCGGCGATCAACGTCACGCATGAACCCGTGGGGCAGCTGAGAGCCGCGATATTTGCGAAAGGTGCGGTCTTATTCCAACTCCGCCAGTCGTTGGGGCTGTTCGATATCCTCGTGCTTGTGATTAAGTCCGGCCCGACGATCGCGTATTGCGCGTAAGCCTTAGGCGAAATGGACTCGCCTGCCACATCAAGCTGACGTGCCTCGCCGTCAAACGTTGCGGCTTGCCATTGAGCGAGAGTGTACGTGGCCGTCTCCCATGCACCTGGTTCGATAGGCCAGGTCTCTTTGGTGACGAGCGGTGAAAGCAACGCTGAATATGTATTGTTCTGATATGAGGAGAAGCGTCGCGGGTGTGCGAACTCCGATATCTGAAAAATCGGTGCAGCGGGTATTAGCGGTACAAATAGATTGTCCTTGATTACATTGCCGTAAAGGTCGCCACTTACATCAAGCCGATTCCAATTCTCTTGCATCCAGATCTGATTTTTCCTATTGCCAAAGAGGGTGTTTCCGCTGATGGTGTTGTTAAAGGCGTTGTGGATATGCATTCCCTGGTCGGCGTTAATAATAGTGTTGCCTGAAACTGTTACTCCTGATGTCAGGTCGTCAAGGTAGATTCCCACGCCTTGTGTTTCTAATGTTGGCTTTCCGTCAAGGTTTCCGATGACGTTCTCGATTATATTGTTCTCAATGATTCCATTATTATCGGTTTCCTGAATATATATCCCACCTCCGTCGTCCAGTAGTAGCGCGCTATCGAGAACATGATTTCCTCGAATCTCGCTGCCTTTGTCCGAACGTATTCCGACATAAGCGCTTCGATAGACGAGATTGCGTTCTACAACTGCATATTGCCCCCCGTGAATCGACGCAAATGCACTTGCGGGAATCGGCTCTGGCGTGTCTGGGTTGGACGGAATTCCGCTGCCGTATATTTTGTTTTCGTTGATTGTTGCGTACTGGGCCGTCGCTTGCCAGGGACGGGTTCCGGCCAATGCATCGAGGCGTGAATCTATTATTAGAGAGTTTGAAATTCTTGTATATCGGCTTCCGATGAACTCGATGGCGTGTTTCTGTGTATTGGAGATGGTTACGTTTTCGACTGAAACATTTTTTGAATCGGTCAGTAGGATGCCATTTCCGACACGATCTACCGCAATGTTTCGGATCGTTAAGAATGATGTTTTCTTCGCATCGATTCCATTTTCGAGTTGTGTGACTTTGACGCGGTCTCCCGGCGGAGTTCCGTCGTGAGGAATCAGCATCAGAACGCTCTTTGTCGTGTCAGCAAACCATTCTGAGGGAGAGTCGACCATCCACGCTGCGCCTGTGAAGAAGTATCCCCAATTTGCAAGTAAATTGTAGCGGGTGTTATTTTCAAGGCTCAACGTCGACCCACTTACATTCGTGATCTTGTGTTCCTCAAGCGCCCAGGCTCTGCTCCGGATACGAATGCCAAGTCCCGGAGTGATCGAGGCGCCTGCGGGGAGATTCAAAGCATTGCCGATTCGAATAGTGTTGGATACCGGAGCTCTGCCTTGAAGGAAAGACGCGGAGTCTGCTGCGGTTGATAAGTAGATTGAGTTTGGCTTGTCGTTAGAGTGACCGTGATTCGGATGGTGGGCGGGACTTTGTAACGTGTCACCTATGTGCAAACTCAGTGGCGTCCCAAGCTGCTGGACTACTCTCACGTAGTCCATAAGGATAGGTCCGTTGCCTGGGGTCAGCTCGACATCGACTCGAGCGTTTGGCAAGGTCTCGGTGGGTGTGAAAGAGAATGTCCGAGTTTGCCAGCTACCGGTGCCGGTTAGGCTCTGTGAAAGGCCGAGCGCATCGTAGGGTTCTGCGTTCCGTCGAACCACAACTCTCGCGGTCTGCCCGTATGGAAGCTTTGTTGTGATGGTCAGGGTTGTCTCGGACGTCGATGACAGGGGGAAGGGATTGCTGATTGCAAGTGCCAAGCGCCGGAAGTTTCCACCACTAAGTTCGATGCACCCGTTCGCAACTGGGCAGTCGGACGCAGGCGTAAGACTGTGACCCTTCGTATCGGACCAGCCCGACCAAGGCTTGACAGTGGAGTTAAGGAAGTCGCTGTTCTCTATGCGATTCAGAGGCCATCGTGCGCTCCAAATGTTTCCCGCACCTCGGTGCCAAGCGCTGGCGGGAACCACCACACTGCCGTCGATAACAGGTTTGTTAGCGCAGCCCGTCGGCCACGAATCGAATGTGATGGGCAGCGACGAAGTGCCGCTTGCCGTCACCCGCAAGGTTTCGCTCCAGCGTTGGCCGCAGGCCAGATACACCGTATCGCCAGGCAGCAGTTTCGCGCTGGTAACCTTTGAGAGCGAGCGCCATGGACCGATGCCGGCGGATGAATTTTGTACTGCAGTGCCGGAATTCGTGTCACGGCCATTGGTGGCGTCAACGTAGTAGGTGGCTGCAGCGGCGGTTTGAAGCAAGAGGGTGGAGAGGGCTAGACCGAGGGGGCCGTACAGAGACTTGCGAAACGACATGGGCATGCTTCCTGAGACTTGGTAAACAAAACGTGAACCGGATGCCTGCCAAGCCAGCGACCATTTCGGTCCTTCTGCGTTGGGTTCCTGAGCACGCAATGCATTTGACGATCACGCCCCGGAAATCTTGAATGCGAAATGAGGAAGTATTCCCCCGCATATCTCTGCCTTGAGCGCGTCGATTTTTGAAAGTGGCGCGACAACTGGGTTTGAGCTGTAGGACAAGGAGCCGAGTGAGGCTGTGCACGAAGTGAAACTATTTGTAAGGGCATTGCGATGATCTCGGACGACGACTTTTTGTCCGTTGTGAGCAGAACGCCGCTGATCTCAGTCGATCTGATTCTGCGGTCCGGGGGCGACAAGATCTTGCTTGGCCGGCGCAACAATCGTCCGGCCAAAGGCTTCTGGTTTGTTCCCGGCGGCCGCATCCTGAAGGATGAGCGGTTGGCCGATGCGCTGGTTCGAGTAATAAGGCGAGAACTTGGGGCTATGGTGCCCGTGGAGGGCTGGCGCAACATAGGTATCTATGAGCATCTCTACCCAGACAACTTTGCGGGTGCTGACGGCATCAGCACGCACTACGTGGTCTTGCCACATCGGCGGGATCTGGACTCCGAGGTTGCTCTTGAGTCAGATGATCAGCACGAAGCACTGCGCTGGTTCTCGGTTGACGAACTGATGGCGCATGACGAGGTGCATCCATACACCAAGGCGTATTTTGCGAGGCCCGCTGAGCCGCTGGACAGACTGACGGACGGGCTCTGATTGTTTCCACGGAAGGGTCTCTGGCGAGCCTTTGACGGAGGGTCGGTCGCCGTATTGCCGTTGCTGATCTTCGGCCGGTAATAGGGCGTGTCATTGAGCGGGGAGAACCAAGGCCAGTTCCGGGTGCTCGCGGGCTTCGCGCACTGCTTCGGTGCGCTGAGCGAATCGGCGTACTTCCTTTGTAGGACGAACGACTACTACGCGCCGGAACACGGGCGTAGTCTGGCGTGGAACAACCCGACGGTCGTTGTTGACTGGCCGTTGGCAGGCGATCCGCTGCTGCCGGCCAAGGACCTGGCAGGCATGCCGCTGGGCGCGTGCGAGGTGTTCGAGGGGCTATGAGGTGGCAACGCCTTTCCTCTGGGAACGGCCTTGGCCGCTTCCGGCCTGGCTTCTGCAATCCGCAGGCTTCGATCAAGGCTGCTGTCGGGGTCGGAAGACCCCTCCCACAGAAGCCCGGCCCCGGCTCGGATCGCTGGTCCGGTGCCCCCCCCTCTGTGGGAGCGGTATTGGCCGCGACGCGGCTGCTGCAGTCCGTCGACTTCGATACAGTCCGCTGTCAGGGTCACAAGACTCCTCCCACAGAGGACCGACCTCTCCCATATAACGACGCCGACCGCTTCTACGGATTCCCGCTTCGTGCGCTCAGACCAGCGTATCCCCCCGCGGCGGCGGCCCCAGCTTTTCCAGTTCGGCCTCCTCATCCGGCTCATATAGCCGCGAGCGGGTCAGGAAGCGGATGCCCTCCGGCGATTCGATCGAGAAGCCGGATCCGCGGCCGGGCACGACGTCGATGATGAGGTGGGTATGCTGCCAGTACTCGAACTGCGACGCGCTCATGCAGAAGGGCATGCCGCCGATTTCGCCGAGGAGCACGTCGGAGCTGCCGAGTATGAATTCGTTGCGCGGGTAGCACATCGGGGCGCTGCCGTCGCAGCAGCCGCCGGACTGATGGAAGAGCAGGGCGCCGTGTTTGGCGGCGAGCTTGGCGATCCATTCGAGCGCTTCAGGGGTGGCGCTGACGCGGGTGACCATGGGTTCTCCTCCTGCGTGGGTTCTTGTACGAATGATGACCGTGCTGTGCCGGGGATGGTTGTCGGCGCAGGGCGCGGTCGAACGGATGCTGGCTGCCGATTGTTGTAGGAGCGGTCTTCTGACCGCGACAGGGCCGGCAACGATGCACCGACGCTTCCCATACCGCCGCGGTCGCGGTCAGAGGACCGCTCCTACATGGTCAGCGCTGTCGACGAAAAAAGGGGCGCCGGAGCGCCCCTCTCTCATTGCTGCCTCAGAAGAAGCCCAGCGCCTTCGGCGAGTAGCTCACCAGCAGGTTCTTGGTCTGCTGGTAGTGGTCCAGCATCATCTTGTGCGTTTCGCGGCCGATGCCCGACTGCTTGTAGCCACCGAACGCGGCGTGTGCCGGGTAGAGGTGGTAGCAGTTGGTCCATACGCGGCCGGCCTGGATGTTGCGGCCGAAGCGGTAGGTGCGATGCACCGAGCGCGACCACACGCCGGCGCCAAGGCCGTACAGCGTGTCATTGGCGATCTGCAGCGCGTCGGCTTCGTCCTTGAAGGTGGTCAGAGCGAGCACCGGGCCGAAGATTTCTTCCTGGAACACGCGCATCTTGTTGTGGCCCTTCAGCACGGTCGGCTGGATGTAGTAGCCGCCTGCTTCCGATTCCTGACGCTTGGCGCCGCCGATCAGCACCTGCGCGCCTTCCTGGCGGCCGATGTCGATGTAGGACATGATCTTCTCCGCCTGGTCCGAGCTGGCCTGGGCGCCGATCATCGTTTCGGTGTCGAGCGGGTGGCCGCCACGCACCTTGGCGACGCGAGCGATGGCGCGCTCGATGAACTGGTCGGCGATCGATTCCTGCACCATGGCGCGGCTCGGGCAGGTGCAGACTTCACCTTGGTTCAGCGAGAACATCGCGAAGCCTTCGAGGCACTTGTCGAAGAAGTCATCGTCCTTGTCCATCACGTCGTCGAAGAAGATGTTGGGCGACTTGCCGCCCAGTTCGACGGTCGACGGGATTATGTTCTGGGACGCATATTGCAGGATGAGGCGGCCGGTCGTAGTTTCGCCGGTGAAGGCGATCTTGGCGATGCGCGGGCTGGTGGCCAGCGGCTTGCCGGCCTCGATGCCGAAACCATTGACGATGTTCAGCACGCCCGGCGGCAGGATGTCGGCGATCAGTTCGGCCAGCACCATGATGGAAACCGGGGTCTGCTCGGCCGGCTTCAGGATGATGCAGTTACCGGCGGCCAGCGCCGGAGCGAGCTTCCACGCGGCCATCAGGATCGGGAAGTTCCACGGGATGATCTGGCCGACCACGCCCAGCGGCTCGTGGAAGTGGTAGGCGACGGTGTCGTCGTCGATTTCCGACAGGGAACCTTCCTGGGCGCGGATGCATCCAGCGTAGTAGCGGAAGTGGTCGATGGCGAGCGGGATGTCGGCAGCCAGCGTTTCGCGGATCGGCTTGCCGTTGTCCCAGGTTTCGGCGACGGCCAGCATTTCGAGGTTGGCTTCGAGGCGGTCGGCGATCTTCAGCAGCACGGCGGCACGACCGGCCGGCGAGGTACGGCCCCAGGCGTCGCGCGCCTTGTGGGCGGCGTCAAGCGCGAGTTCGATGTCGGCGGCCTGCGAGCGGGCGGCCTGGCAGAAGACCTTGCCAGTGACGGGAGAGACGTTGTCGAAGTATTGACCCTCGACAGGCGCCACCCACTTGCCGCCGATGAAGTTGTCGTAACGGGGCTTGAAGGTGATTTTCGAACCGGGTTGGCCGGGGTCGGCGTAACGCATGTACTTTCTCCTCGTGTTGTCGATTGCCCCTGCGGTCGGCCACAATGCATGACAGAACAACACAGGGTCACCGCGCACGCTAATACGGCGCAGGTAGGTATCCGGTAGGTAGCTTGTGGGTTGAGTGGTGGAGCGAGACCAATGACAGCTTCAAGTGCAAGTCTGGCGGCACGCCGGAAGCGCATCGAATCGATCCGGCGCGGCGAGCGCACGGTCGGCGAGCGCATCGTGGTAGTCGGCATGGACATCGCCGGCTCGTGGCAGCGCTCGCGCGAGGCCGTGTCGGAAACCTGCTCGGCAGCGCCGATCGACGCCGACGCGCCGGACTGGACGACGACCCCGTACGGCGAGGCGGTCAATTCATGCGTCGACGAACTGGAAACCGTGGCCCGCGAAAGCGGCATGGTGGCGGCAGTCAGCGACGCTGACGGCCGCCTGCTCTGGACCGGCTGCAGCCGCAGCATGCGCACCCGGGCCGAACGCGTGCATTTCGTGCCCGGCGGGCGCTGGGACGAGCGCTCGGTCGGCACCAACGCGCTGGCGCTGGCGCTGCGCTACCGTCGCCCGGCCAGCGTGTTTTCGGCAGAACATTTCATTCCGGCCGTGCAGGACTGGGTGTGCTACGCCGCACCGGTGCGCGACGCCGGCAGTGGCGAGGTGATGGGCGTGGTCGATCTGTCGACCACCTGGAACCGCCATTCACCGCTGGCGCTGCACGCGGTCGAGCGCTTTGCGCAGCGCGTGTCGCAGGCGCTGCAGTCATTGAGTCACGCGCCGGTACTGCGTCTGCGCATGCTGGGCACGCCGCAGGCCTTCCTGCAGGGCAGGGCGCTGGCGCTGTCGCCGCGCCAGCTTGAAATCCTCTGCCTGCTGACACTGCATCCCGAAGGGCTGGATCTCGAAAGGCTGCACGCCGCGCTGTACGGTGATCGCCCGGTCGGTGTAGCGACGCTGAAGACCGAGGTGTCGCAGCTGCGCGACCGTCTGGGTGGGGCCATCGGCTCGCGGCCCTACCGGCTGCTTGTTAACTGGCAGGCGGATTTCCGCGATCTTGAGCAGGCACTGGACGCCGGCCGCATCGAAACCGCGCTCGCTTGCTACCGAGGCGCCTTCCTGCCGCGCACCGAAAGCCCGCTGCTGCGCGTCTGGCGCGACTGTCTCGAATCCCGCCTGTCGGACGCCATTTTCCGTGTCGACGATCCCGATGTGCTGCTGAATCACCTCGGCCAGTCGCCCGAGGCGGTCGACGCACTGCAGCGCCTGGGCGAACTGCTGCCACCGGACCACCCCGGCCGGCAGTTGCTGGCAAGGACGTTCGGCGAGGTTTGAAGGCGTCACGCCGGGATTCTGTGGGAGGGGTCTTCTGAACCCGACGGCGGCCTGGATCGAAGCCTGCGGACTGCGACCGTCATGTCGCGGTCAGAAGACCGCCCCCATAAGGGCGTTGCACCTGATCCACGACCTGCGCCCGGATCGGAATTCTGTGGGAGGGGTCTTCTGACCCCGACACGGCCGGTGATCATCCACCAACAATCACTCTAGCGCCCTAATCGCGGTCGGCGCTCGGTTGGACGAACGCAAAGAAGCTTGCTTGGTTATATGATGAAAGCATGGATCAGAACCATGGTTATCATCGCCTGCGCGACGGTCGGGTCTCCTTACCGGGTCAGATCTATCACGTGACGCTAACCACCCAGTACCGCCAGCCTGTTTTCCGCGACTTCGGCCATGCCCGGGCAGTCATCCGCGTCATGCATCGCACGGCCGAGCGCCACCGTTGCCGAAGCTTGTGTTTCGCACTGATGCCCGATCATCTTCACTGGCTCGTCCAGCTCGGAGAGACCGGCACCTTGCAGACCCTGATGCGAACGATGAAGAGCATCAGCGCACATCATGTGGGTCGGCCGATCTGGCAAGACGGCTATCACGAACGGGCTATCAGAGTAGAGGACGATGTCCGCGCCGTTGCGCGTTACATCGTCGCCAACCCGCTGCGCGCTGGGCTTGT
Source organism: Methyloversatilis discipulorum (assembly GCF_000385375.1). Lineage (NCBI taxonomy): Bacteria > Pseudomonadati > Pseudomonadota > Betaproteobacteria > Nitrosomonadales > Sterolibacteriaceae > Methyloversatilis > Methyloversatilis discipulorum. Next base: position 2,303,984 of record NZ_ARVV01000001.1, on the reverse strand, counting down.
CGCTCGAGTTGGCGATTATCCGCACTGGGACGCCGTCTGGCTCCTTTGAGGCCCCACATGCGGGAGAAGGCTGGTGGGTGATCAGACGGAATCGTCGGGGTCAGAAGACCCCTCCCACAGAAGCCCGGCTCCGCCCACGGCCTGGGCATGATCCCTGTGGGAGCGGCCTTGGCCGCGACGGGGCCTCCGCCGTCCGCAGGCTTCGATTCAGGCCGCTGTCGGGGTCAGAAGACCCCTCCCACAGAAGCCTGGTCACTGGCTCGGGCCGTGGGTCTGGCGCTTCCCCTTGTGGGAGCGGCCTTGGCCGCGACGCGGCTTATGCGGGCCGTTGACCTCGATCCATGCCGGCACCGCACGAAGAGCGCGACGCCGTCGGTTTCCGTACTGCGAGCGGTCGACAGGAGCCCTGTATACTTCGCCCGACTTCACGCCAGGAGCCCTGATTTGATCCGCATCAGCAGCCAGTTCGACAGCGGCGCTATCGAGGTGCTGGACTGTTCGGACGCGTCGAACATCCGTCTCAATCTGCCGGCCGACAATGCGGCGGATTTCCGGCAGTGGTTCCACTTCCGCCTGCAGGGTGCGCGTGGTCAGGCTTGCGTGCTGAGCTTCGAGAACGCTGGGCAGTCGGCGTACCCGAGTGGTTGGGACGGTTACCGCGTGGTGGCGTCCTACGACCGGCGCAACTGGTTCCGGCTGTCGGCCGGCCAGTACGACGGACAGCGTTACAGCTTCCGCATCACGCCGGACTACGACAGCGTCTATTTCGCCTACTTCGAGCCCTACGGCTGGGATCGTCACCTCGATCTGCTCGGCGCGGCCGACGCAGCGCCGGTGGCTTCGGTCGACGACCTCGGGGCAACGCACGACGGACGCGACCTCAACCTGATCACCGTCGGCCGCCCGGCCCCGGGCAAGCGCAAGGTGTGGATCACCGCCCGCCAGCATCCGGGCGAGACGATGGCGGAGTTCTATGTCGAGGGGCTGCTGGAACGGCTTTACGACACGTCCGACCCAGTGTCGCGCCGGCTGCTCGAACGCGCCTGCTTCCATATCGTGCCGAACATGAATCCGGACGGCTCGGTGCGCGGCAATCTGCGCACCAATGCACGCGGCTGCAATCTGAACCGCGCATGGCGCGAGCCGGACATGGATTTCAGCCGCGAAGTGGCGCTGGTGCGCGAGCGCATGTTGGCCACGGGTGTGGATGTTTTCCTCGACATCCACGGTGACGAGACACTACCGTTCGTGTTCATCGACGGTAACGGCATGGTGCCGGGCTTCACCGAGGCGCAGGGTGTGCAGGAGAAGCGTTTCTGCGATGCGCTGCTGGCCGCCAGCCCCGATTTCCAGGTGGGCGAGGGCTATGCGCCGGACCGCTTTACCGACGAGTTGCTGACGCTGGCGTCGAAATGGGTGTTCAACCACTTCGGCTGCCTTTCACTGACGCTGGAAATGCCATTCAAGGACAACGCCCATCTGCCCGACGGACTGTTCGGCTGGAGTGCCACACGCAGCCGCCGCCTCGGCGCCGCGACGCTGCAGGCGCTGCTGGCCGTGCTCGACCGCGACTGATCCGTCTGTGTCCTGCTTGCTTTCCTCTCCGCAGCGTTCACCTCAGATTTCACTTTTCGCCGGAAACTCCTGAATGAAAATCACCGTAATCGGCACCGGGTACGTAGGCCTGGTCTCCGGGGCCTGCATGGCCGAGATGGGCAACGACGTGCTGTGTCTGGACCTTGATCCGGAGAAGATCCGCATCCTGAAGGAAGGCGGCATTCCGATCCACGAGCCGGGTCTGGACGCGGTGGTTGCGCGCAACGTCGAAGCGGGGCGTCTGCACTTCACGACGGACGTGGCCGAGGCAGTGCGCTTCGGCACCATTCAGTTCATCGCCGTCGGCACGCCGCCGGACGAGGACGGCTCGGCCGACTTGCAGTACGTGCTGTCGGCGGCGCGCAACATCGGCCGGCTGATGACCGACTACAAGGTGGTGGTCGACAAGAGCACGGTGCCGGTGGGCACGGCCGACAAGGTGAAGGCCGCGATCGCTGACGAGCTGGCCAAGCGTGGCCAGGAGATGGAATTCGCCGTCGTGTCCAACCCGGAATTCCTGAAGGAAGGCGCCGCGGTTGAAGACTTCATGCGTCCGGACCGCATCGTGGTGGGTGCCGACGACGAACGCGCCATCCACCTGATGCGCGCGCTGTACGCGCCGTTCCAGCGCAACCGCGACAAGCTGGTGGTGATGGACGTGCGCAGCGCGGAGCTCACGAAGTACGCCGCCAACGCGATGCTGGCCACGCGCATCAGCTTCATGAACGAACTGGCGCTGCTGGCCGACCGCATGGGTGCCGACATCGAAATGGTGCGCCAGGGCATCGGCTCGGACCCGCGCATCGGCTACCACTTCCTGTACGCCGGCTGCGGCTACGGCGGCAGCTGCTTCCCGAAGGACGTGAAGGCGCTGATCCGCACCGCACGTGAGAACGGTCAGGACCTGAAAGTGCTGCAGGCGGTGGAAGACGCCAACGACGTGCAGAAGATGGTGCTGGTGGACAAGATCGTCGCGAAGTTCGGCGAAGACCTGTCGGGCCGCCGCTTCGCGCTGTGGGGCCTGGCGTTCAAGCCCAACACCGACGACATGCGCGAGGCGCCGAGCCGGGTGATCATCAACGAACTGTTCCGTCGCGGTGCGACGGTGACGGCCTACGACCCGGTGGCGATGACGGAAACGAAGCGCATCTACGGCGACGAGCCGCGGCTGACGCTGGCGGACAAGCCGATGGACGCACTGGAAGGTGCGGACGCGCTGCTGATCGTGACGGAGTGGAAGGAATTCCGCAGCCCGGACTTCGAGCGGATCAAGTCGGCGCTGAAGCAACCGGTGATCTTCGACGGTCGCAATCTGTACGAGCCGGAAGTGCCGCGCGCCGCCGGCATCGAGTACTCGGCCATCGGCCGTCGCTGATTCCCGCCCGATGAAAGTCCTGCTCACCGGCGCTGCCGGTTTCATCGGCATGCACGTGGCGCTGCGCCTGCTCGAACGCGGCGACGAAGTGGTCGGGCTGGACAACCTGAACGACTACTACGACGTGCGGCTGAAAGAAGCGCGGCTGGCCCGGCTCACACCGGCTGCCGGCTTCCGCCTCGTGAAGATGGCGGTCGAGGACCGCGAGGGCATGGCGAAGCTGTTCGAAGCCGAGCGCTTCGACCGCGTCGTGCACCTGGCCGCGCAGGCCGGCGTGCGCTATTCGCTGCAGAACCCGAACGCCTACATCGACGCCAACATCGTCGGCTTCATGAACGTGCTCGAAGGCTGCCGGCATTCGGCGGTGAAGCATCTGGTGTACGCCAGCAGCTCCAGCGTCTATGGCGGCAACACGAAGATGCCGTTCAGCGAGGCCGACAGCGTCGATCACCCGGTCAGCCTGTACGCCGCGACCAAGAAGGCCAACGAGCTGATGGCGCATACCTACAGCCACCTGTACGACCTGCCGACCACCGGTCTGCGCTTCTTCACGGTCTATGGCCCGTGGGGCCGGCCGGACATGGCGCTCTTCCTGTTCACCAAGGCGATGATCGAAGGGCGGCCGATCGACGTGTTCAATCACGGCGACATGCAGCGCGACTTCACCTATATCGACGATATCGTCGAAGGCGTCATCCGCACGCTGGACCGCGTTGCCGAGCCGGATGCAGCCTTCGACGGCGACCATCCGCACCCCGGGCATTCGAAGGCGCCGTTCAGGGTGTTCAACATCGGCAACCAGGGGCCGGTGCCGCTGATGGATTTCATCCGCGCGATCGAGAAGGCGCTGGGCATCACCGCGCAGAAGAACCTGCTGCCGATGCAGCCGGGCGACGTGCCGGCGACCTATGCCGATGTGTCGGAACTGACGGCCTGGACCGGATTCTCGCCGAGTACCGCGATTGACGACGGCGTTGCGCGCTTCGTCGCCTGGTACCGCGACTACTACCGGGTCTGAACGACTCGCGTCACGCAGACAAGGGCGCCGCTGGCGCCCTTGTCACTTCTTCAGCTTGTAGTCGATCGGCAGCAGGAATTCGAGCCGCTGGCCGGCCAGTGCCGCTGGCACCGGCGGCAGCTTCGTCTTCTTTACCAGCGCCAGCGCTGCTTCGTCCAGCACCGACTGGCCGGATTCGTCGACCAGGGTGGCCGATACGAGCTGGCCGTTCTCGATGACGATGAGCACCTTGGGCGTACCTTCCAGCCCGCGCATCGCGGCCAGTCGCGGATAGGTCTGCCCCTTCTTGATCTCTGCCGACAGCGCCTGACCGTAACCTGCCTTCAGCGATTGGAAATCGACGCTGGGCGCGGCAGGCGCCGGCGCGGGCGCAGGGACCGGCGCCGGTGCGGGCGGCGGAGGCGGCGCATCGATCGGTGGCAGCGGAGCCGGCGGCGGCTGCACCGGCACCACGCGTTCCTCGGGTGCAGGCGACGGCGCTGCCGGCGCAGCCAGCACTGGCAACGGTGCCTGCTGCGGCACCGGCTTCGGCGGCTTGGGCACCGGTTTGGGCGGCGGCGGAGGCGGGGGCGGCTCGACCGGCTTCGGCGGTGGGGGAGGCGGTGGCGGGGGCGGCGGAGGTTCTTCCTTGATCATTCGCACGTCGACGCGAATCTCGGTCGGCGGCACGCGCGGCACGTATACCGACGCACGCCAGACGACGAAGCTGTGCACCAGGATGGACGCGACGAAGGCGGCAGCCCAGAGCCAGGAGCGGAATCGCGTGAAGTCGCTGAAGTAGGCGACGTAAGGCGGACGGAGGACGGAAGTCGGATTCATCGGCGAGGCGGTGGCAAGCCCGGATGAATGGTTTGTTCTGTTCCGGGCGGGGCAGCCGCGGACTTTACTTCAATTGCCGCGTCCGGTGCACCGTCGGGAAAACGTCCCGATTGCTGTTGCCGCGCAGCAATCATGCGATGGCGCGCGGATGTCGCCGTATTACCCGCAGCAGGATGACGCCGATCATCACGCCCGCCAGCACGGTCGACAGCAGCGTCGCCAGCCAGAAACCGGCCGCACCCATAGGTTGCGCGATCAGCGCGATGCCAGCCCCAGGCAGGCCGTGAAAGGCGAGTACGTAACCGCTGCCCAGCCCGACGCCCCAGAAGCAGACGGTGTGCACGATCATCGGCGCCACCGTCACCTTGTAGCCGCGCAGCGCGAACGAAGCCAGCGTGTGCGCGGCATCGATCAGCACGAACAGCGCGACATAGGGCAGCAGGCTGCGGGCGAGGCCGAGCACCGCAGGGTCCTTGCTGTAGAAGGCCAGCACCGACTCGCGCGACAGCCACAGCAGCACGCCGACGAATACCGCGAGCACGCTGGCCATCGCCAGGCCGGTCAGTGCGGTGTGGCGGGCGCGCAACCAGTCGTGTGCGCCGGCTGCCTGACCGACCAGCACCAGCGTGCCGCTGCCCAGCGCCAGCGGCAGCATGAAGCAGACGCCGTTGATGTTGGCGATCACGCGGTGTCCGGCGACCACGTCGGCGCCGAGCCGGGCGACGAACAGCGCGATCAGCGTGAAGCTGGTGATCTCGACGAAATTCGATACGCCCATCGGTCCGCCCAGCCGCAGCATTTCGCGCTGCGCCCAGGCCCTGGGCGCCTGCCAGTCGTGAAAGGGGCGCAGCGCGCGCAGCTGCGGCGAGTGCTTGAGCCACAGCAGTGCGCAGACCACCGACAGCCAGTTCACCACCAGCGTGGACAGCCCGCAGCCAAGCGCACCCAGCGGCGGGCCGAAAGCGCCGGTGGTGAGTGCCCACGCCAGCGGCACATGCACCGCGAGGCAGGCCAGCATGATCAGCATCACCGGCCGCGGCTGGCCGATACCGTTCATCAGCGCCTGGAAGGCGCGGAACAGCAGTGCGCCAGGCACGGCAAAGGCGAGGGCGAGCAAGTAGTCGCGCGTTTTCGCCTCGACCACCGGATCGAGCTGCGACAGCGCGAGCAGCGGGTCGGGCAGGGCGAGCAGCAAGGCACCGGGAACGGACAGGAACAGCGCCATCCACACCGCCTGCTGGAAGGCAGGTGCGATGTCCTCGCGCCGGCCGGCGCCGACGTGGTGCGCGATGATGGGCGCTGCGGCATACAGGATGCCGATCAGCGCGATCACCACCGAAATAAACAGGCCGCCACCGACCGCGACGGCGGCCAGATCGGCGGTCGCGTGATGGCCGGCGATCAGCGTGTCGGCGACATTGGTGCCTATGCTCGCCAGCTGCGACACCAGCATCGGTGCGGCCAGCGCGAAGATGCCCGCAGCGGTGCCGCGGCGGGCGTCGGCGGTCACGATTCCGCCAGAGCGCGCGCGGCGTCGGCGACCAGCGCCGGGCCACGGTAGATCAGGCCGCTGTACAGCTGCACCAGCTGCGCGCCGGCGTCGATCTTGTCCTTCGCGTGACGACCTTCGGTGATGCCGCCAACGCCGATCAGCGCGACCTTGCCGTCGAGCTTCTGCGCCAGTGCGCGCAGCACGGCGGTCGATTTCTCGCGTACCGGCGCGCCCGACAGACCGCCGGCTTCGCCGCCGTGCGGCAGGTTCTCGACACCGGTGCGCGACAGCGTCGTGTTGGTCGCGATCAGTGCGTCGATATGGTGGCGTACGGTTGCCTCGGCGATCGCGTCGATCTGCTCGGCGTCCAGGTCGGGCGCGATCTTCAGTGCGATCGGCACGGTGCGGCCGGCGGCAGCGTCCAGCTTCTGCCGCTCGGCGTCGAGGGCGCCCAGCAGCTGGTTCAATTCGTCCGCGCCTTGCAGCTGGCGCAGGTTCTTCGTGTTCGGGCTGGAAATGTTGACCGTGATGTAGCGCGCGTAGGGGTGGGCGCCACGCAGTCCGATCAGGTAGTCGTCGGTCGCGCGTTCGATCGGCGTGTCGGCGTTCTTGCCGATATTGATGCCGAGAATGCCGCCCTCGCGCACCCAGCGCGAGCGCTTCACGTTGTCGATCAGCGCATCCAGGCCCAGGTTGTTGAAACCCATGCGGTTGATGATGCCCTGCGCTGCCGGCAGCCGGAACATGCGCGGCTTCGGATTGCCCGGCTGCGGGCGCGGCGTGATGGTGCCGATTTCGATGAAACCGAAACCGAGTCGCGCCAGCCCGTCGATCGCGGCGCCGTTCTTGTCGAGACCGGCGGCAAGGCCGACCCGGTTCGGAAAGTCCAGACCCATGCAGCGCACCGGATCGGCTGCGATGCGTTGCAACGGCACCAGCCCCGGATGTTTTGCCAGCGTGCCCAGCGTCAGGTCATGGGCACGTTCGGCGTCGAGCGAAAACAGCAGCGGGCGCAGCAGCGGGTAGAGCATGGGCGGAATCCGGGTTGCAGGTCGCAGGGGTGCGACGCAAAGGCGCGGATTATCGGCCCGGCGGCGGGGGCAGGCAACCAGCGGGGGCGGTGGCAAGAGCCAGGGTTGCGTGGAAAGGGCTTCTGACATCGACGGCGGTCTGCTGAAGCCGCATCGCGACCAGAGGTCTCTCCCACGAAAGCACTCCCTGACGTTGGCCGGAGCCAGGGTCTTGTGGGAGCGAGCTTGCTCGCGATTGCGGCCTCAATCGAAGCCGGCGGTCTGCTGAAGCCGCATCGCGACCAGAGGTCGCTCCCACGAAAGCACTCCCTGACGTTGGCCGGAGCCGGGGTCTTGTGGGAGCGAGCTTGCTCGCGATTGTGACCTCGATCGAAGCCGGCGGTCTGCTGAAGCCGCATCGCGACCAGAGGTCTCTCCCACGAAAGCACTCCCTGACGTTGGCCGGAGCCAGGGTCTTGTGGGAGCGAGCTTGCTCGCGATTGCGGCCTCAATCGAAGCTGACGGTCTGCCGAAGCCGCATCGCGACCGCAGGTCGCCACAAGGGAGGCGCTACAGCCCCAGGTCGCCGTCGTCCAGTTCGCGCCAGACGCTGTCGATGCGGCCTTCGAGTGGGCGGAAGCGGGCCTTGTAGGCCATCTTGGCGCTGTCGCGTATCCAGTAGCCCAGGTAGACGTAAGGCAGGCCGAGCAGGCGCGCCAGGCTGACCTGCCACAGGATGTTGTAGGTGCCATAGCTGGCGCCTTCGACGTCGGGGTCGTAATAGGTGTAGACCGACGACAGGCCGTCGTCGAGGATGTCGATGATGCTGACGATGCGCAGCGGAGCGTCCGGCTCACTGCCTTCGCGGAATTCGATCAGCCGCGTATCGACATGGCTCTGCAGCAGGAAGTGCGAATACTGTTCGCGCGAGTCCTGGTCCATGCCACCGCCGCTGTGACGGCTCGACTGGTAGCGCTGGTACAGCGCGTAATGCTCCTCGCGGAAGGACAGCGGCGCCTCGCGGGCGACCAGATTCTCGTGTCTTCTTTCAGAGCGACGCTGCGTGCGCGAGGCGGTGAAGCGGTTGACCGGCAGGCGGACCGGCGTGCAGGCGCGGCAGGCGTCGCAATAGGGGCGGTAGGTGAACACGCCGCTGCGACGAAAACCGGCGCGCACCAGATCGCTGTAGAGCCGGGCGTCGATCAGGTTGGACGGCGTGGCGACCTGCGAGCGCGCAGTGCGGCCCTGCAGGTAGGAGCAGGCATAGGGTGCCGTTGCATAGAACTGCAGCGTGGTGAAAGGCAGGTCCTTGAGCAGCGCCATCGCGTCAGCGGAATCGGTGTCCGTTTCAGGGTCTGAAATAAGCCGGTATTTCGTCGGGCCGCCAGCGCCGCGGATGGGCCGACTGCACCGACTGTGACAGCACGCGGCAGAATTCGCTGCGTGCAATTTCACGTCCGCCCATGGACGCCAGGTGCGCGGTGTTCATCTGGCAGTCGATCAGCGCATAGCCCTGCGATTCAAGATAGCGTGCGAGATGCACCAGCGCAATCTTCGAGGTGTCGCGGGCACGCGAGAACATCGATTCGCCGTAGAACATCTTCCCCAGCGCCAGACCGTAGAGGCCGCCCGCAAGTTCGCCATCGACCCAGGTTTCCACGCTGTGCGCCCAGCCCTGCATGTGCAGGGCGCCGTAGGCGGCGATCATGTGGTCGCTGATCCAGGTGCCGGCCTGGCCCTCGCGCGGTTCGGCACAGGCGCGCATGACCGCTTCGAAGGCGGTGTCGCAGCGGACTTCGTAAGGCCGGTTGCGCAGTACCTTGCGCATCGACGGCGTGACGCGGATCTCGGACGGTACCAGCACCATGCGCGGGTCCGGGCTCCACCACAGCACCGGCTGACCCTCGGAAAACCACGGGAAGATGCCTTGCCGGTAGGCGTCGAGGATGCGCTGCGGCGTCAGTTCGAGACCGGCCGCCAGCAGCCCGTCCGGGTCACGCAGCGCCGTATCGACCGGCGGAAACGGGTCGCCGGGTTCCAGCCAGGGAATCACGCCGCGCTGGACAGCGGTTCGGCTGCGGTCTCGGGATGGCGGAAGGCCACCACGTGGTCGGCATCGAGACGGATGCCGATGAATTCGCCGATCGCGTGGTTGTGGTGCGACGGCACCAGCGACAGCACGCGGCGGCCCGAGCCGAGCCGCAGCGTGTACAGGAACTCGGCGCCGCGGAAGGACTTGCACAGCACTTCGGCGCGCAAGGGCGCGGCATCGTCGTGCACCACGTCGTCAGGCCGCAGCAGCACGTCGACCCGGTTGTCAGCGGCGCAATGCGGACAGCCGTCGTCGCAGCGGAAGGGAAACTCGCTGCGCAGCACGCCCAGTTCCATCTCCACCTCGTGGTCGCCGCGCAGCGTGCCGGGCAGGAATACGCCCTGACCGACGAAATCGGCGACGAAGCGGCTTTCCGGCTTGTGATAGAGGTTGTACGCACTGTCCCACTGCAGCAGCCGGCCGCCCTGCATGACGCCGATCTCGTCGGCAATGGCGAAGGCTTCCTGCTGGTCGTGCGTGACCAGGATGGCGGTGATGCCGCGCGCCTTCAGGATGTCGCGCAGTTCGGTGGCGAGCCGGGTGCGCAGTTCGACGTCGAGGCTGGAGAAGGGCTCGTCGAGCAGCAGCAGTTCAGGGTCCGGTGCCAGCGCGCGGGCCAGTGCCACGCGCTGCTGCTGTCCACCCGACAGCTGGTGCGGGTACTTGTCGGCGTGATCGGTCAGACCGACCACCGCCAGCATTTCGTCGGCGCGCGCCCGTTTTTCGTCACGCGAACCGTTGCGCAGGCCGAAGGCGACGTTGTCGGCGACGCTCAGGTGGGGAAACAGCGCGAAGTCCTGGAACACCATGCCGACCCGCCGCTGTTCCGGCGCCAGATGCTGGCGGCTGGACGACACCGTGACGCCGTGAATGTCGATGCGCCCCTCGCGCAGCCGCTCGAAGCCGGCGATGGCGCGCAGCACCGTCGTCTTGCCGCAGCCCGAAGGGCCGAGCAGGCAGCCGATCTGACCGCGTTCTAGACGCAGCGACAGGTCGCGGACCACTTCGGTGGTGCCGTACGCGATGCGTACGGATTCAAGCAGCAACTGTGACATGGACCGAAGTGTGGCGGAGGAGGCGGTACAAAAAGGTGATCCGGATCAAGACCGATAATCGCTCTCAATTATAATGCGCCTGCCGCTGCGTGAGCGTACCGGCCACCGATAACTCAAGCCGGGACAGCCGGCATGCCCCACTTGTCTGCCCGCCGTCTTCATCCCCTGTCGCTGATTGCACTGCTGCTGGCGCTGCTGGTGGCTGCACCGGTGCTGTCGGTGCTGTTCAACCTGTTCACCGGTGGCACTGGCGGCACCTGGGCTCACCTGGCGTCGACCGTGCTGCCGGACTACGTCGCCAGCACGCTGTGGCTGTGTCTGTGGGTCGGGCTGGGCACGGCGGTGATCGGCGTATCGACCGCCTGGGCCACGGTGATGTGGGAGTTTCCGGGCCGCCGTGTGCTCGAGTGGGCCATGGTGCTGCCGCTGGCCACACCCGCCTACGTGATGGCCTACACCTATACCGACCTGCTGCAGTTCGTTGGCCCGGTGCAGACGGCCTTGCGCGACACCTTCGGCTGGGAGCGCGGCGACTACTGGTTTCCGGACGTGCGCACCGTCGGCGGCGCCGCCTGCATGTTCATCGCCGTGCTCTATCCCTATGTGTATCTGCTGACGCGGCAGTCGCTGATCGAACGCGCCGCCGGGCTGAACGAGGCGGCGCGCATGCTGGGGCAGGGCGCATGGGAAGCCTTCTTCCGCGTCACGCTGCCGCTGGCGCGGCCGGCGATTGCCGCCGGCGTGTCGCTGGCGCTGATGGAAACGCTGGCCGATTACGGTGCGGTGAGCTATTTCGGCGTGCAGACCTTCACCACCGGCATCTACCGCGCCTGGTTCTCGCTCGGCGACCGCGTTGCCGCCGCCCAGCTGGCCGCACTGCTGCTCGGCTTCGTCGCCATGTTGCTGCTGGCCGAACGGCTGAGCCGTGGCGGCGCACGCTTTCATGACAGCGGTCGGGCCGGAGGCAGTGCGCGCCGCCATGCGCTGCCACCCGCTGCCGGCTGGGGCGTTACCGTCGCCTGCGTACTGCCGCTGGCGGCGGGTTTCATCGTGCCGGGCGCCGTGTTGCTGAAATGGGCGTTTTCCGAGGGCGATGCGCAGTTCGGCGAGCGTTTCGTCGGGCTGGCGATCAACAGCTTCACGCTGGCCGCCGTCGCCAGCGTCTGTGCGGTGGCGCTTGCGTTGTTGCTCGCCTACGCGGTGCGTTCCAGCCGCTCGCGCCTGGTGGCGCTGGCACGCTCGGCCGTCGGTCTGGGCTACGCGGTACCGGGCGCGGTGATCGCGGTCGGCATCCTGATTCCGGTCACCCGCCTCGATCACCTGCTGTCCGGGCTGTGGCAGCAATGGACCGGCAGCAACCCCGGCCTGGTGCTGACCGGCGGCATCGCCGCGCTGGTGTATGCGTATCTGGCGCGCTTCCTGACGGTGTCGCTGCAGTCGGTCGAGTCGGGCCTGGCGCGCATTACGCCCAGCATGGACGAAGCGGCGCGCAGTCTCGGCCTCGGCGTCGGTGCAACCCTGCGCCGCGTGCACTGGCCTATGCTGCGTGGCAGCCTGCTGACCGCATCGCTGCTGGTATTCGTCGACGTGATGAAGGAGTTGCCGGCGACGCTGGTGATGCGGCCCTTCAACTTCGACACGCTGGCCACCCAGGCCTACACGCTGGCCAGCGATGAAAGACTGCAGGAAGCATCGACCGCCGCGCTCGCGATCGTCGCGGTTGGCCTGCTGCCGCTGATCGCGCTGTCTAGACAGATCGCACGATCGCGGCGGAATTGAGCAGGCGTAACACCCCTGTGGGAGCGCTCTTCTGACCGCGACGCGACCGCTGCTGCCCGCAGGCTTCGATACAGGTTGCTGTCGGGGTCAGAAGACCCCTCCCACAGAACCCCGGCTCAGGTACAAGTCGTGGATCTAGCGCATCGTTCCTGTGGGAGCGGCCTTGGCCGCGACACGGCCTGTGCATGTCGCACGCTTTGATCACTCACGGCCGCTGTCGGGGTCAGAAGACCCCTCCCACAGAATCCTGGCGCGCTCAGTTCGTGGGCGGATCGACCGGCTCGTTCAGCACCAGCCAGTACAGACCGAGCTGACCAACCGCGTAGATGAACTTCTCGAAATCCACCGGCTTGCGGATGTAGCTGTTGGCGCCAAGCTGGTAGGCCTCGTAGATGTCCTGCTGTTCACGCGAGGTCGTCAGGATGACGACCGGCAGCAGATTGGTGCGCGCGTCGGCGCGGACGCGGCGCAGCACTTCCAGGCCGTCTACGCGCGGCAGTTTCAGGTCGAGCAGGATGACCGCAGGGGCGACGGAAAGATCGCGGCCAGCGTGGTGGCCGGTGCCGAAGAGATAGTCGAGCGCTTCAACGCCGTCGCGGGCCACGACGACTTCGTTGGCGATGCGGTTCTTGTGAAAGGCTCGAAGCGTCAGCGCCTCGTCGTCGGGATTGTCTTCAACCAGCAGTATCGGGCGTTCGCTTGCCATAAAACCAGCCTGTCCAGGTCACCCGCATCACTGCGATGCGGGTTCCAGCGTGAAGAAGAAACTTGCTCCGCGTTCCACCTCGGCTTCGGCCCAGATCCGCCCGCCGTGCCTCTGCACGATGCGGTGGACGATGGCCAGACCGATGCCGCTGCCTGAAAACTCACCGACCGAGTGGAGTCGCTGGAAGGGGCCGAAGAGCTTTGTTGCGTATCGCATGTCAAAGCCCGCGCCGTCGTCCTTCACAAAATACACGAGCTCTCGACCATGCTGCAAGCAGCCGATTTCGATGCGGGCGGCGTCGTGGCGGCTGGTGAACTTCCATGCATTGCGCAACAGATTGTCGATCGCGATGCGCAAGAGGTTGGCGTCAGCATACACGCGCATCGACGGCTGGATGAGGAATTCTGCCCTGCGCTCGGGCTCGGTCCGGGCCAGGTCGGCGACCAGTTCCGAGGCCATCGCGCTGAGATCCACAACCTGCCGGTTCATTTCGTTGCGCGTGATGCGGGCGAGGCCGAGCAGGTCGTCGATCAGCCGGTGCATGCGCTGCGTGCCGGCGCGGATGCGCTGCAGGTAGTCGCGGCCGCGTTCGTCGAGTCGGTCAGCGTAATCCTCCTCGATCATTCGCGAGAAACCGTCGATGCCGCGCAGCGGTGCCGCCAGATCGTGCGATACCGAGTAACTGAAGCTTTCCAGTTCGCGCATCGCGGTGACGAGTTCGGCCGTGCGCTCGCGCACGCGCGTTTCCAGCTGCTGGTTCAGCGCCAGGACGCTGCGTTCGGCGTCCTTCTGCGCACGGATGTCCAGACCGGTGCCGAGCAGGTGCGGCAGACCATCCAGGTCGATGCGATACAGGCTGAAGGCGTGCGCAAGATGTTCGCCGCTCGCCGACAGCAGGTCGGCTTCGAAGGTGGCTTCGCGGTGTGTCAGGGCGCGCCGGGCCTGACGCCGCAGCAGCGGGTGGAATTCGGGCGGGAAGAGGTCGAGCGCCGGCTTGCCGATCAGATCAAGGGCGCGGTGACCGGTGACCGCCTGCAGGTTCTCGTTCCAGCGACGCAGCGCGCCGCGTGCGTCGAGCAGGAAGAAGGCGCCGGGCATGCTGCGCACCAGCGCCGCCGAGAAGTTCTCCTCGCGACGTGCGGTGTCGAGCGCACGGCGACGGGCGGTGTCGTCGGAGAAGATCCAGATCGTTTCGCCCGCTTCGCCGGCGTCGCTGGCCAGCTGACGCACCGAAACGTAGGCGTGCAGCGGACTGCCGTCGCGCCGCTGCAGTGTCGTCTCCTGGGCGTAAGGCTGCGGCTTCACGCGCGCAGCGCCTTCGAGCAGGCGCGACAGCTCCATCTCGTCGCGGAAGAAAGGTTCCATCGTCTGCCCGATCAGCGCCCGGCGGTCGTGGCCGAAGATTTCCTGACAGCGCCGGTTGCAGTCGGCGATGCGGTCGTCGCGCACATAGACGATGGCCACCGGCACGTCGTCGAGCAGCGCCTGCTTTTCGGTTACCAGCGTGCGCACCGCCTGTTCGGCCAGCTTGCGCTCGGTGATGTCGGTGATCGAGCCGGAGAAACGCAGCACCTTGCCCACCGTGTTGCGCGTCGCCAGACCGCGGTCGCGCACCCAAAGGTAGTGACCGTCCTCGTGCCGCATGCGGTACTCGATGTCGAACGATTCTCGCCGCAGGAAGTGCTCGTCGATCGCGTGCTGAAGCCGCGACAGGTCGTCCGGATGCACGCGTTCGAGCAGCTGCTCGTGCGTCTGCGGTTGCATCGACTGGGGCAGGCCGAGGATTTCGCTCAGTCGCGGCGACAGGAAGTAGCGGCCGGCGCCGATGTCCCAGTCCCAGGCGCCGTCGAAGGAACCGCGCACCGCGTGGAACAGCCGCGCCTCGCTTTCGCGCAGCGCGTCCAGCGTCATCCGCTCGCGTGTCACGTCCTCTATCGTGCCGGACACGTAGAGCGGCTTGCCGACGGCATCGTGATGGGCGCTCGCGCGCAGCCGGAACCAGCGGTAGGTGCCGTCGCGCACGCGCAGCCGGATCTGGTCGTCGCTGTGCGTCATTTCGCGCCCGAACAGCCGTTCGCGCGCGCGCCGGACGGTGCCGGCGTCGTCCGGGTGGGTGGCGGCGCCCCAGTTGAACTGCTGCGCGAACGAGGCGTCGCCGCCGTAGCCGAGCAGGTCGGGGAAGCGATCGCTGTACCAGATCTGACCGGTCTGCAGATTCCATTCCCACTGCGCTTCGTCGTGCGCGCTGGCCACCCGCGCCAGACGTTCGGCCTCGGCGACGGCGTCGCGACGGCGCTGTTCGAGCGCCGAGCAGGCCGCCTCCAGCGCCTGCGCGAGCTTGCTGAGCGGATGTCCGGCCGGCAGTGCGACACGCCCCACCGGTTCGCCGCGCACCAGCGCCGTCGCCGCCGTCTCGACCGGACCGATGGCAGCGGCGACGCGCCGTCGCTCGGCGGTCCGGGCGCCCCACGCGACCAGCACGCAGAAGACGGCCAGCGCGCAGGCCGGCAGCAGTGTGGTCAGCAGCACCGGCAGCCCGGTGTCGCGCGCGGCGGCGATCGTCAGCGTACCGACCAGCACGTCGTCGACGCGCAGACTGCCCTCGGCGCGCAGCATGAGCGCGCTGTCGTCGGTGACTGAGGGCGGCAGATCGACCAGCAGTTCGCCTTTCGCGTCGCGCAGGCTGGCTTCCGTCAGCAGGCCGCGGTCGTGCGCTTCCGACAGGATGCGACGCAGTTCGGGCGTCTGCCGCGCCTGCAGTGGCGCCATCAGCGTGTGCGCAAGTTCCGCGTGAACGGCCCGCAGATCGCCGCGTGTCGACAGGCTGGCCAGGCCGAGCGAAATCATCAGCACGAAAAAGCCAAGCGCGATCGCCTGCCAGCTCGTGGCGGACAGGCGGTGCGAACGGCGATGCGGTGTAGCGTCGGCCGGAGGCGCTTCGATGCCGCTCATTGCTCCAGATCTTCTGCCCGCAGCAGGAATACGGGAGCAGTGGCCGAGTCGGTGTCGAGCCAGACCAGCGGCAGGTCGGGCAGCGCGGCTTCGGTTTCGGCCTGGTTGCGACCGACCTCGACCAGCAGCAGACCGCCCGGGTTCAGGTGGCGGCCCGCTTCGGCGACGATACGGCGCACGATGTCCATGCCGTCGGCACCGGCGCCGAGCGCCATCTCCGGTTCGCGACGGAATTCGTCCGGCAGCGCGGCCATGGCCGCTTCGGTTACGTAGGGCGGATTGGAAATGATGAGGTCGTAGCGACGGTCGGCCACCGGTTCGAACAGGTCGCCGTGCAGCACTTCGACGCGGTCGCGCAGCGCGTGGTCGTGGATGTTGAGCTGGGCCACCTTGAGCGCGTCGGCCGACAGATCGACGGCATCGACCCGCGCGTCCTGGAAGAAGTGCGCGGCAGCGATCGCCAGGCAGCCGGAACCGGTGCACAGGTCGAGAATGTGCTCAGGTTCGCCCATATCGTCCAGCCACGGCGCGAAGCCGTCCTGCATCAGTTCGAAGATGTGCGAGCGCGGAATGATGACGCGCGGATCGACGCGGAAGCGGAAGGGGCCGAGCCAGGCCTCGCCGGTGATGTAGGCGGCCGGCTCGCGTTCTTCGCAGCGGCGTTCGGTCACGCGCATCAGGCGCTCGCATTCGTCGACCGTCAGTGCGGCGTCGAGGAAGGGTTCCAGGCGATCGAGCGGCAGGTGCAGCGTGTGCAGGACCAGATAGACGGCTTCGTCCCAGGCGTCGACGAAACCCTGGCCGAAGGCGACTTCGGCGGCGCCCATGCGGCTCACGATGTAGCGCACCCAGTCGCGCACCGACATCAGTTCTTCCGGCGGCACCGTTTTCTTCGCGGGTGCCTTGTCGCTGGTCTTGAGCTTCATGCTGTGTTTCCTTGACCGAGCAGCCGGTCGAGCAGGTTTTCGTAGATGCGCGACAGCGGCTCGATATCGGCTACCGCCACGCATTCATTCAGTTTGTGGATGGTGGCGTTGCTCGGGCCGATCTCGACCACCTGGGCGCAGATGTCGGCGATGAAGCGACCGTCCGAGGTGCCACCGGTGGTCGACAGTTCGGTCGTCAGCCCGGTTACGTCGCGGATGGCAGCTTCTGCCGCATCGACCAGCGTGCCGCGCGGCGTGAGGTAGGGCTTGCCGCCCAGTGTCCAGACGATGTCGTGCTCGACGCCGTGCCGGTCGAGTACGTCAATCAGCCGCGCTTTCAGCGATTCCGGCGTGCTGGCGGTCGAGAAGCGGAAGTTGAACAGCACTTCGAGCGTGCCCGGAATGACGTTGGTCGCGCCGGTGCCGCCCTTGATGTTGGAAATCTGCCAGCTGGTCGGCGGGAAGTATTCGTTGCCCTCGTCCCAGCGGATGGCTGCAAGCTCCGCCAGCGCCGGACCGAACATGTGGATCGGGTTCTTCGCCAGATGTGGATAGGCGATATGTCCCTGCACGCCCTTGACCGTGAGCTTGCCCGACAGCGAACCGCGGCGGCCGTTCTTGATCATGTCGCCGAGTTTCGTCACCGAAGTGGGTTCGCCGACCACGCAGTAATCGAGCTTCTCGCCGCGCGCGGCAAGCCGCTCGACCACACGGACGGTACCGTCGATGGCGTCGCCTTCTTCATCGGAGGTGAGCAGGAAGGCGATCGATCCAGCGTGATCGGGCACGCGGGCGACGAAGCGTTCGGTGGACGTGACGAAGGCCGCCAGCGAGGCCTTCATGTCGGCTGCACCGCGTCCGTACAGCATGCCGTCGCGCACGACTGGTTCGAACGGGTCGCTGTTCCACTGATCGAGCGGACCGGTCGGCACCACGTCGGTGTGACCGGCGAAGCAGAACAGCGGGCCGGCGGTGCCGCGGCGGGCCCAAAGATTCGATACGCCGCCGGCGTCGATGCGTTCGAGCGTGAATCCGGCTGCGGCAAGCCGGGTACCTATTGTTTCGAGACAGCCGCCGTCGACCGGCGTGACCGAACGGGTGGAAATGAGCTGCCGGGTGAGCTCAAGGGTTGCTTCTGACATCGGGGAAAATCCGGGGTAGGTCGGGCAGCGCGGTCAGCGGCCGCCCTCGTCGAGGTTGAGCGAGAACTCGGCGAATGAAGCGCCGCTCGGCTCTGTCGATTCGAGGTCGCGCAGTTCCGGGTCGGGCGCATCGACCTTGGGTGCTTCGGTCACGCCGAACTGCGAATTGTTGATGAGCCAGGACAGATTGGTCGGCGAGTCGGAATTCGACAGCGCTTCGTCGAGCGTGATTTCGCCTTCGCGATAGAGGCGGAACAGGTCCTGCTCGAAGGTTTGCGAACCGGGCGCCATGCTGCGCTCCATCGCTTCCTTGACGCTGTTGACCTCGCCGCGCTCGACCAGCTCGGAAATGTAGCGGGTGTTCAGCAGCACTTCGACCGCCGGCATGCGCCGGCCGTCCGGCTTGCGCACCAGGCGCTGCGAAATGATGCCCTTCAGCGTGACCGACAGGTCGAGGAAGAGCAGCGGGCGGCTGTCCAGCGGGAAGAAATTGACGATGCGGTTCAGCGCGTGGTGCGCGTTATTGGCGTGCAGCGTGGCCAGGCAGAGGTGGCCGGTCTGCGCGTAGGCGAGGGCGGCCTGCATCGTTTCGACGTCGCGGATTTCGCCGATCAGGATGCAGTCCGGCGCCTGGCGCATCGCGTTCTTCAGCGCCGGCGCCCAGCCCTCGGTGTCCATGCCGATCTCGCGCTGGTTCACGATCGATTTCTTGTGTTTGAACAGGTACTCGATCGGATCCTCGACCGTCAGGATGTGACCCGACTTGTTGGCGTTGCGATGGTCGATCATCGCTGCCATCGTCGTCGACTTGCCGGAACCGGTGGCGCCGACGACCAGGATGAGCCCGCGCTTCTCCATGATCAGCTCGGTCAGCACCGGCGGCAGGCCCAGCGTGTCGAGCGGCGGAATGTCGCCGAGGATGTAGCGCACCACCATGGCAATGCTGCCGCGCTGCCAGAACATGTTGACCCGGAAGTTGCCGAGGTCGCGCCGGCCAAAGGACAGGTTCAGTTCGCGCGTCTTCTCGAACTTCTGCTGCTGCTCGTCGCTGAGCATTTCGTAGGCCATGCGCTGGATCGTTTCCGGATCCATCACGCGCTGGTTGATCGGCACCGTGGTGCCCTGGATCTTGATCGCGATCGGCGCGCCGGCCGAAATGAAGATGTCGGAGGCGTTCTTGTCCGCCATGACCTGGAACAGCTTGTCGAGAATCACGGCGGGCCTCCGACGGCAGCGACTTCAGTGGATCAGTAAGGGCTCAGGCGCGCAGCAGTTCGTTGATGCTGGTCTTGGCGCGCGTCTGCGCGTCGACCCGCTTCACGATGACCGCGCAGTACAGGCTGTACTTGCCGTCGGCCGACGGCAGGTTGCCGGACACGACGACCGAACCTTCGGGCACCCGGCCGTACATCACCTCACCGGTGGCGCGGTCATAGATCTTGGTGCTCTGGCCGATGTACACGCCCATCGAGATGACGCAGTTGTCCTCGACGATGACGCCTTCGACCACTTCCGAACGGGCGCCGATGAAGCAGTTGTCGCCGATGATGGTCGGGTTGGCCTGCACCGGCTCCAGCACGCCGCCGATGCCGACGCCGCCCGACAGGTGCACGTTCTTGCCGATCTGCGCGCAGGAACCGACGGTGGCCCAGGTGTCGACCATGGTGCCCTCACCGACGTAGGCGCCGATGTTTACGTAGGACGGCATCAGCACCGCGTTCTTCGCGATGAAGGCGCCGCGGCGCACGGTGGCCGGCGGCACGACGCGGAAGCCGCCGGCACGGAAGGCCGCTTCGTCGTAGCCGGCGAACTTCATCGGCACCTTGTCGTAATAGCGCGTTTCGGCGCCGTCCATGACGACATTGTCCTGCATGCGGAAGGACAGCAGCACCGCCTTCTTGATCCACTGGTGGGTGACCCACTCGCCGTCGATGCGCTCGGCGACGCGCAGTGCGCCGCTGTCCAGCTGCGAAAGGACGAAGTCGATGGCTTCGCGCACCTCGGCCGGCGCATTGGTCGGCGAGTACTGGGTGCGGTTTTCGAAGGCGGTTTCGATGATCTGCTGTGCGGCCTGCATGGAGGGTGTCCCGTAAGTTTTATGGTGTGGAGGGTAGTGGCGCCGCGGCTCAGAGCGCGCGGCAGAACTGCACGATGCGTTCGGCGGCTTCGATGCACTCGCCGGCGGGTGCCACCAGCGCGATGCGGACGAAGCCAGCCCCCGGGTTGATGCCGTGGGCGTTGCGGGCAAGGTAGCTGCCCGGCAAAACCGCAACATTATATTCGGCGAGCAGCCGGCGGGCGAATTCGGCGTCGTCGATCGGCGTGCGCGCCCACAGGTAGAAGCTGGCGTCCGGCAGCGGCGAATCCATGACCGAGGCGATCAGCGGCTGCACCGCGTCGAACTTGGCGCGGTACTGGTCGCGGTTGTCGTGCACGTGCGCTTCGTCCTGCCAGGCCGCGATGCTGGCGCGCTGCACCGCCAGCCCCATCGCGCTGCCGTGGTAGGTGCGGTAGAGCAGGAAGCGCTTGAGCAGGCGGGCGTCGCCGGCGACGAAGCCGGAACGCAGGCCCGGCACGTTGGAGCGCTTGGACAGGCTGGAAAACACCACCAGCCGCTCGAATGCGCTGCGGCCGAGCGCCTGTGCGGCCTGCAGGCCGCCGAGCGGCGGGGCTGCCTCGTCGAAATAGATTTCCGAATAGCACTCGTCGGAGGCGATGACGAAGCCGTGGCGGTCGGCCAGTTCGAACAGCGTGCGCCACTCGTCCAGCGTCATCACCTTGCCGCAGGGATTGGCCGGCGAGCACACGTAGACGAGTTGTACGCCGGCCCAGTCCGCCTCCGGGATGCGGTCGAAATTGCAGGCGAAGCGGTCGTCCGGCAGCTGGTTGTAGAAGGCGATCCGGGCGCCGGCCAGCAGGGCCGCGCCTTCGTAGATCTGATAGAAGGGATTGGGCGCCAGCACCTTGGCGTCCGGCCGGCTGGCGTCGATCACGCACTGCGCGAACGAGAACAGCGCCTCACGCGAACCATTCACCGGCAGCACCTGGGTCGCCGCATTCACGGCAGGCAGACCGTAGCGGCGCTGCAGCCAGGCCGCGATACACTCGCGCAGCGCGTCGATGCCGGCCGTGGTCGGATAGACCGCGAGGCCGTCCAGCGCGCCGGTCAGCGCGTCCTTGATCAGCTGCGGCGTGGCATGCTGCGGCTCGCCGATCGACAGGCGCACCAGCGGCAGATCGGCCGGGCCGGTCACGCCGGCGGTCAGTTCCTTCAGTCTTTCAAAGGGATAGGGTTGGAGCAGAGACAGATGGGGCGTGACGGGCAGGGTGTCGTTCAGCATGAAAGTCAGCAGTTTCGGTTCTTGAAGCCGTTGGCGTCGATGGTGGCGCCCGGAAACGCATAAGTATACGTCCCGATGCTCACTTCCCGCCGGCCGTCTTCACGGCTGCTGCCCTCGATCGCGCTGCTCGCCGGCGCCGTCATCTGGGGCCTCATCTGGTACCCCTACCGCGTCATCGACGCCGCCGGCATGGGCGGCGTCACCGCCACCTTCATCACCTACGGCCTTGCCTTCCTGTTCGGTCTGATTCCGCTGTGGCCTGTACTGCGCCGCACCCGGCCCAGTTTCTGGCTGGTCGCGCTGGCGCTGGCGGCGGCCGGCACCAATCTGGGCTATGTGCTGGGCACCCTGGACGGCGTGGTGATGCGCGTGCTGCTGCTGTTCTACCTGTCGCCGCTGTGGACCGTGCTGCTGTCGCGCCTGCTGCTGGGCGAACGGCTGAGCCGGGCCGGCGCCGGTGTGATCGCGCTGTCGCTGGCCGGCGCCTTCGTCATGCTGTGGCGGCCGGAACTGGGCCTGCCCTGGCCGCAGGGCTCGGCCGAGTGGATGGGCCTGGGTGCCGGCGTCTGCTTCGCGCTCGCCAACGTGCTGATCCGCCGCACCGTCCACATCGAGATCGAGCAAAAAGTGATGGCCGTCTTCCTCGGCGTCATCGCCGTCGCGCCCGTCGCCGCCTGGCTGCGCGGCGAAGCCCCGCTGCAGCAGTTCGCCGCCATCGGCGCCGACACCTGGCTGCTGCTGGCGCTGATCGGCGGCGTGCTGCTGCTGGTCAACCTGGTGGTGCAGTACGGCATCACCTTCCTCAGCGCCAACGCCGCGATCGCGCTCTTCCTGTTCGAACTGGTGGTCGCCGCGATTTCGTCCTGGTGGCTGGCGGGTGAGGTGATGGGGCTGAAGGAGTGGATAGGCGGCGCGATGATCATCGCGGCCAGCCTGTTTTCGGGGCATCTGGAGGCGCCGGGTGAGCAGACGGCTCCGGGCGGCGAACCGGTCAGCCTGCACTGATTACCGGCAGCGGGTGCGAGTCAGCCGGGCCAGTTATCGCTGGCAAGCGCATCCTGAGGGTGTCGGGCGCCTGATGGGCCCGGTCCGACACGCGCGCTGCGTTGCCGATGGCGTGGCGGCCCCGGCGGCGGCTCGATCCGCCGCTGCCGGGCAGCCCGCGCTCCTAGAGGTGAAAATCACCCGCCGCCTCCGGCTGGTACAGCACGCGCTCGATCCGGATGCGCCGGGTGCGGTGCGGCGTTCGCCAGTCGATGGCATCGCCCTCGCGATAACCCAGGATGGCGGTGCCGATGCTTGAGCACACCGACAGCTTGCCGTCGCTGCCGTCCGCGTCCTCCGGATAGACCAGGGCCACTTCCATTTCCTCGTCGTCCAGATTCAGCACGGCACGGGAGTTCATCGTGACCACGTCCCGTTTCACCTGTTGCGGCTCGACCACGATGGCGCGTTCGATCTCGTGTTCCAGATCGACCACGTCTGCCTCGTCTTCCAGCGCGATCAGGGTGCGCAGCCGGCTCTGGTCGATCTCGGTGATGTAGATGCCGGACGGATCGTTGGCCGTGTCCTCGCGCAGGCGCTGCAGATAGCGCTCCCAGCTCATGGCGAATGACTTCAGCGTCGGTGTCTCGCTTTCGAGCACGAAGCCGCAGCGCAGGAAGGCCTTCAGCGAGCGCGTGTTGTCCGCGTGAATCCTTGCGATCAGCTTCTCGGCGCGCATGTCGAAGAAGGCGAGCTTCATGCCTTCGCGCAGCGCACTGGCACCCAGCCTGCGGCCCCAGTTTTCGCGGTCTCCGATGACCAGCACGATTTCGCAGTCCGCGCCGTTCTTGACGAGGCGGACGAAGCCCACCGGCCGATCATGCCGGTCGCAAGCCATGAAGAAGCGGCCGCCCTGGTTGAACAGATGGGTCAGGACGGGCAGTTGCACCCGGCTGACGACCTGTTCGATGTGGCGGGAGACATGACGCGAATCGCTCAGGTAGCCGATGACGTTTTCGTCCTCCAGCCAGTCCATCAGATTCAGCGCGTTGGCCCGGGTGATTTCCGGGCACAGAGAAATGAAAGGCTTGCTCATTTTCACCCCATTCGATTTCAAGGATGAAAGCCTTCCATGGTCAGTGCCATGACGGTTCTTTCGACTGAGGCGGCATTTTAAGGCAGTGGGCACGAACGGGCCAGTTCGTGCGCTTCGGCAGACACAGCTTGCCTCAAGCAGAAGGACCGATGCCCGTGCTTTCGCGTCATGCGTGGCGAGGGAGCCGTAAGGTCGCTTTTCACGCGTTCGCAAGAATGCGTGAATTGGTACGGATGTGACAGGTGTTGCACTGCACAAGATACGACTTATGGCCTAGCATGAAATCGTTACCTTCGTGTGGATCGAGCGATGCAACGCGATACCGAAGAAATCTACCCACTCGGCTGCAAGCGCAAGGTGGCGGGCGAGTACCGGGTGCATTACTACGGCTACTGGATCAAGATCTATGAGCCGCCCGCTGACTCGCTGTCGGCGAAGAAGAAGCTGATCGAGGCCTTGACCCGGCGCCTGTTCAACCATGTCGAGCACGGCATCAACATTCCGGGCTCCCGGCTGACCGAAGCACGCGCCGCCTACGATGCCGAGCAGGATCCGGCGCTCAAGCGCGTCAAGGGCGGCATGCTCGCGGGGGCGCTGTTCAACCGTGCGACGGACATTTTCACGAGGCTGGTCGAACTGCAGGCGGCGGGCGTCGAGATCGACAGCGACAACGGCCTGATGCGCGAGTGCGGCCGCTGTCTTCAGGAAGCGCTGGAGCTCGGGCGCTCGGTGCGGCACCGCAGCGGCGAAGAAGGCATCGACGAAATGTGGGGCGAGCCGTTCAAGGCATTTTCGGTGCCGGTCGAGTCGTTCTACGAAAGCCGCTACATCAAGATCGCGCTCACCATGCGCGATATTGACCTGATCGCCGGCGAGCTGTGCGACACCTTCGGCAGTCGCCCGCGCTTCAAGGGGATTTCCGACCTTGTCGTGAGCTTCGCCGATGCAGCCAAGATCAAGACGGAAACCTTGCGCACGGACAAGTCCATCTTCGATGTCTGGGCCAGCTTCGCGGTGTCGGCTGAACAACTGCTCGCCTTCGTGCCGGACGATGCGGACTGTACGGATGCCGAACGGCGCGATCTCGATCTGGGCGTGCGCCTGATCCGTCAGGGCACGGAACTGCTGAGTGACATCACGCGGGCACGGGTGCCGATGCCCAAGAGCACGCGCGACTTCGTCGCGCGCTGCGCCGATTACCGCTTGCGCGCGCCGTCCTGTTGATGCGATCGCCAAGGCAGGCGCGGACGTGATCGCCGCAGCACCGCCGCGAAACCGCCGTCGTGCCCGGTGTGGTGCCCGATCACGCAATGGGCCACAACGGACGCGCTGAAACCGGCCGGCTGCTGCAGGACTGACCGACCGGATCGATGTGCGCGGCATGGCGCCTGCCGACCGGCCGAGCCCACCCGGTCAAAGCCGGAGAGCGGGGGGCGATGCTATCATTCGCGCCAATCCGGCCATTCCCGGCCTCATCTGCCCGATTCTGCCCCTCCCGCCGCCGACCCGTGCGACTGTCCAAGCTCAAACTCGCCGGTTTCAAGACCTTCGTCGATCCGACCACCATCCAGATGCCCGGCCAGCTGGTCGGCGTGGTGGGGCCGAACGGCTGCGGCAAATCCAACATCATCGACGCCGTGCGCTGGGTGCTCGGCGAGTCGCGTGCGTCCGCCTTGCGTGGCGACGCGATGACCGACGTCATTTTCAACGGCTCGGGTACGCGCAAGCCGGTGGGCCGGGCCAGCGTCGAACTGGTGTTCGATAACGCGCAGGGCAGGGCGGCCGGGCAGTGGTCGCAGTACGCCGAAATCGCGGTCAAGCGGGTGCTGGAGCGCGACGGCCAGTCGGATTACTTCATCAACAACACCCGCGTGCGCCGGCGCGACGTGATCGACGTGTTCCTCGGTACCGGCCTGGGCCCGCGCGCCTACGCCATCATCGAGCAGGGCATGATCACCCGCATCATCGAGGCGCGGCCGGAAGAGCTGCGCGCCTTCCTCGAAGAGGCGGCGGGCATCACCAAGTACCGCGAGCGACGCAAGGAAACCCAGGGCCGGCTCGACGACGCGCGCGACAACCTGGTGCGGCTGGACGACATCGTCGGCGAACTGGGCACGCGTATCGAACGACTGCAGAAGCAGGCGGAGATCGCCGCCCGCTACACCGACATGAACCGCCGCCTGTCCGAGCGGCAGGCGCTGCTGTGGGCGATGAAGCAGCGTTCGGCAGCGGCCGAGGCCGACGCGCTGACGCTGGAAGCCGGCCGCATCGAGAACGACATCGAGCGCGAGACCGCGGCGCTGCGCCACCACGAGGCGGCGCTGGAGCGCATCCGCACCGAACATTTCGCCAGTTCCGAGGCGGTGCACGCGGCCCAGGCCGAACTGCTGACCGCCAATGCCGAAGCCAGTCGACTCGAAGACGACCTGAAGCGCGCCGCCGAGAACCGGCACAAGCTTGAAGCGCGCATCGCCCAGCTCGAAGCCGAGGTCGCGAACTGGCGCGCGCGCATCGAGGCGATCGAAACCGACACCGGCCGCTGGACCGAACTGGCTGAGCACGCGGCGCACCGCATCGAACAGGCGGAAGCGCGTCACGAAACGACCAGCGCGCTGCTGCCCGAAGCGGAAGCCGCCTTCCAGGAAGCCGAGCAGCAGGCCAATCTTGCGCGGCGCGAACTGGCCGCGGTCGAGCAGCAGCTCAAGGTCGAGGAAACCCACCGTGCCAACGCCGGCCGCACGCTCAATTCGCTGGCTGGCCGGCGCGAGCGCATCGCGCACGACGAGGCGCAGCTGATCGAGCCAGACCGCGAGGCGCTGGCGCAGGCACAGGACAAGCTCGAATCGCTGCAGATGGCGCAGGAGGCGGCGCAGCAGCGTCTGCAGGCGGCGCAGAACGCGGTGCCGCAACTACAGGCGCAGGTGCGTAACGCGCAGGACGCCGAACGTGCAGCCACGCGGACGCTGACCGAAACGCGCGCCCGTCGCGACGCGCTGGTCGAGCTGCAGCGCAAGACGCAGACCGACGGCAAGCTCGCCCCCTGGCTGACCGCGCTCGGCCTGCAGGACGCGAAGCCGCTTTGGCAGTCGCTGCAGGTCGATGCCGGCTGGGAACTGGCGGTCGAAGCGGTGCTGCGCGAGCGGCTGGGCGCGCTCGAAGCGGCGTCGGCCGATACGCTGGCCTCTGCGTGCGCGGCCGGTGCGGCACCGCAGAACCTGACGCTCGCCCTCCCCGGCAGCGATGCCCGTGCGGACGTCGGCGCCGACAGCCTGCGCCATCGCGTGCGCGCCCACGACGCGCGCTGGGACGCACTGCTCGATCTGTGGCTGGGCCCGGTCGCCGCCGTCGAGTCGCTCGATTTCAGTGTTGGCGGCCTGCGCGTGGACCGGGAAGGCCGTGTCGCGCAGGGCGCCTCGCTGACGCTGTACGCGCCGGACGCACGTACGCACGGCGTGCTCGAACGCGCGCGCGACATCGACCGTCTCGCCGAGGAGATCGAACTCGCCGACGCCCAGCTTGCCGAATCGCGCGAGGCGCTGCGCGAAGCCGAGGCGGCGCTGGCCGGCGCACACGAGGAACAGGCCGCGGCGCGGCGCGAACAGCAGTCGCTGACGCAGGCCGCGCACAGCGCCCAGGTCGAGCAGATCAAGCTGGCGCAGGCGGTGTCGCGTTTCGACGAGCAGAAAGCTGCGCTGGCGCGCGATCGCGCCGAAGTCGATCAGGCTGAGCAGACCGAGCGCGCGCACCTGGAACGTGCCGATGCCGAGATCGAGCGCGCGCGCGAACTGATCGAGGTGCAGCGCATGCGGCTCGACGCCGCGACCGAGGCGCAGAAGAACGCCGACAGCCAGTTGCGCGAGGCGCGTTTCGCCGATCAGGCGGCGGCGCGCGAACTGCAGGAGGCGAATTTCTCGCAGCGCGAATGCACGAGTCGCCTGACCGATCTGGCGAACAACCTCGCGGTGGCGAGGACCCAGCTCGAAAATGCCGAACTGGAGCGCGCACTGCGCAGCGACGAATTCGCGCAGATCGACGAAGGCAGCATAGACAGCCGGCTGCAGCAGGTGCTGGACAACCGCCGGGCGCGCGAACAGGTGCTGGCCACCTGCCGCGACGCGCAGGAAGTGCTGGCCGCCCAGCTGCGCGAACTTGAATCGCAGCGCGCCAACACAGAACACCTGCTGGCGCCGGCGCGCGAGCGGCTGGCCGAACTGAAGCTGAAGCAGCAGGCGGCCGCGCTGAATGCCGAACAGTACGCGCAGCGACTGGGCGAGATCGAATTGCCAGAGGGACGGCTCGATGCGCTGCTCGCCGAGGGCGAGGCGGAGAAGGTGCGCGAGGGCGCACTGACGGCCGAAATCAGCCGCCTGACGCGGGAAATCGCCGCACTCGGCGCGGTGAACCTCGCCGCGCTGGAAGAGCTGGCGCAGGCGAATGAGCGCAAGGGTTATCTAGACGCGCAGTCGACCGATCTGCGTGACGCCATCGCCACGCTGGAAGACGCCATCCGGCGCATGGACCGCGACACGCGCGCCCTGCTCAAGGAGACGTATGATCGCGTCAATACCGAGTTCGGCCGCATCTTTCCGGAACTGTTCGGCGGCGGTGAGGCCCGACTGGTCATGACCGGCGACGAGATCCTCGACGCCGGCCTGCAGGTGTTCGCGCAGCCGCCGGGCAAGCGCAATGCGTCGATCCAGCTGCTGTCCGGCGGCGAGAAGGCGCTGACCGCGACGGCGCTGGTGTTTGCCTTCTTCCAGCTCAATCCGGCACCGTTCTGCATGCTGGACGAGGTCGATGCACCGCTGGACGACACGAATACCGAACGCTTCTGCGAAATGGTGAAGCGCATGTCCGCTTCGACGCAGTTCGTGTTCATCAGTCACAACAAGATCACGATGGAAATGGCGCAACAGCTGGTCGGCGTCACCATGCAGGAGCGCGGCTGTTCGCGCGTGGTCGAGGTCGATATGGAAGCGGCGCTGAAGCTGCGCGACGAAGCGCTCAGCGTCTGAACGGATAAAGGGATACGGATTCATGCAACTGACTGAACTGCAGATGGGGCTGATCGCGCTCGGCGTGGTCGGTGTCGGCGCCGTGATCGGCTACAACCTGTGGCAGGAAAGACGCCACCGCCGCACCGCCGAGCGCGCGCTCGGCGACGCCCAGCCCGACGTGCTGATCGATCCGCTGCACCAGCCGTCGCGCCGCGTCGAACCGACGCTGGATTTCGACCTGGGCAGCGACCTCGCAAGCGACACGCCGGTCGGGCCGGCGATCGATCTGCCGACCGACGAGCCGCTGAGCGCCGCGGCTGACGACACCGTGCAGCTTGCCCCGCAGCGCGAGCCGGTGCTCAAGGCGGCGCCGGCAGACGACGCGCCGGCGTGGGCCGATGCCAAGGTCGAAGAAGTCATCGTCGTCGAACTGGAAGCGCCGATTGCGGCGACCGAATTCCAGCGCGCCTGGAGCGAGCTGACGCGCCAGGTCGACACCGGCCTGCGCCTGCGCGGCCGCGACGACCAGGCCGGCCGCTGGCTTGAATTGACGCCGGATACCGCCGGCAATCTGTCGCGCATCGAAATGGCGGTGCAGCTCGCCGATCGCCGCGGCCCGCTCGGCGAGGCGTCGCTGTCGGCGTTGGCGCACGCGCTGCAGGCCGTCGCCGACCGCTTCCTCGCCGTCGTGCATTTTCCGGACGCACGAGAACTGCTGGCGCGTGCGCGTGAGCTGGACAGTTTCGCCGCGTCCGTCGACGTGCAGATCGGCCTCAACCTGGTGGCCGGTGAGCACCCGATTTCCGGCACCAAGCTGCGCGGTCTGGCCGAAGCGCAGGGCTTCGCGCTCGATAACGGCCTGTTCCGCGCGCGCGACGATGCCGGCGCGACGATCTACACGCTGGGCAACCTCGATGCCGCCGAGTTCATCGCCGAAACGATGAAGAACCTGCAGACGCCGGGCGTGACGCTGCTGCTCGACGTGCCCACGGTCGCCGACGGCGCACGCAACTTCGACCGCATGGTCACCCTGGCCGAACAGTTCGCGCACGCGCTCGGCGCCCGCGTGGTCGATGACAACCGGCAGCCGCTGTCGCCGGCTTCGCTTGGCGTGATCCGCGGCAAGATCGCCGAATTCCAGACCCGCATGACGCAGTTCGGCGTCGCCCCGGGCAGTGCGTCGGCGCGCCGCCTGTTCAGCTGATGGACGCGGCTGTCCTTGCGCGCGCGGCCGAGCTGCGCGCGCAGATCGCCCGTCACGACCGCCTCTACTACGAACTCGACGAACCGGAAATTCCGGACGCGGAATACGACCGCCTGTTCCGCGAACTGCAGGCGCTGGAAGCCGAATACCCGGCGCTGCGCACCGCCGATTCGCCGACGCAGCGCGTCGGCGGCAAGCCGCTCGACAGCTTCGCGCCGGTGCGCCACGTCGTGCCCATGCTGTCCATCCGCACAGAAACCGATACCGAGGCAAGCGGCGCGCTGAATTTTGACGCCCGTGTGCGGCGCGAGTTGGGGCTGGGGGCGCTGAGCGAGGACGCGCCGCCGGTCGAATATGCCGCCGAACTGAAGTTCGACGGCCTCGCCATCAATCTGCGCTATGAAAATGGCGTGCTGGTGCTCGCCGCCACGCGCGGCGACGGCGAGACCGGCGAGGACGTGACGCAGAACGTGCGCACCATCCGCGATGTGCCGCTGGCGCTGACGCCGCTTCCGACCACGAGTCAGCCCTCGCTGTTCGACGCGCCCGGCCTGCCCGAGGTGCTGGAGGTGCGCGGCGAGGTCTACATGCGGCGCGATGATTTCGAGGCCTTCAACGCGCGTGCCATTGAGGCCGGCGAAAAGACGCTGGTGAACGCGCGCAACGGTGCGGCCGGCAGCATCCGTCAGCTCGACCCTGCCATCGCGGCGAAGAGGCCCTTGTCCTTCTATGCCTACGGCCTCGGCGAAGTGCGCGGGTGGACCTTGCCCGACACCCACGCCGGCGTGCTCGACGCGCTGTCCGCGTTCGGCCTGCCGGTCAGCGAGCACCGCGCGGTGTGCAGCGGTGGCGAGGCGCTGGCCGCCTTCCACGCGCGCATCGCCGAAGCGCGGCCCACGTTGCCCTTCGACATCGACGGCGTGGTCTACAAGGTGAACAGCCTGGCGCTGCAGGCGAAGATGGGTTTCGTCACCCGCGAACCGCGCTGGGCGGTAGCGCACAAATACCCGGCGCAGGAAGCGCTCACCACGGTGCAGGACATCGAGGTGCAGGTCGGACGCACCGGCAAGCTCACGCCGGTGGCGCGGCTGGCGCCGGTGTTCGTCGGTGGCGTGACCGTGACCAACGCGACGCTGCACAACGAGTCCGAAATCCGCCGCAAGGACGTGCATGTCGGCGACACCGTCATCGTGCGCCGGGCCGGCGACGTGATTCCGGAAGTCGTGTCGGTGCTGTCGGACAGACGGCCGGCAGATGCGCGGGCATTCTCCATGCCCAGCCACTGTCCGGTCTGCGGTTCGGACGTGGTGCGTGAAGAAGGCGAGGTCGATCATCGCTGCACCGGCGGGCTGTACTGTTCGGCGCAGCGCAAGCAGGCGCTGCTGCATTTCGCGCAGCGTCGCGCGATGGACATCGAAGGACTGGGTGACAAGCTGGTCGAGCAACTGGTGGATGGCGGACTGATCCGCAGCCTGCCTGACCTTTACCGGCTGGGTGTGCTCAAGCTGGCCGAACTGGATCGCATGGCGGTGAAGTCGGCGGAGAACCTGGTGACCGCACTGGAACAGTCCAAGCGCACCACGCTGGGGCGATTCCTGTTCGGTCTGGGCATCCGCCACGTCGGCGAGGCGACCGCCAAGGATCTGGCACGCCACCTCGGCAGCATGGACCGCATCATGGACGCTTCGGTCGAGGAACTGGCCCAGGTGCCGGACGTCGGTCCGGTGGTCGCGGCCAGCATCCACACCTTCTTCGCGCAGCCGCACAACCGCGAGGTGGTCGAGCAGCTGCGCGCCTGCGGCATCGCCTGGGTAGAGGGCGAAGCACAGGTGGCGAGCGGCCCGCTGGTCGGCAAGACCGTGGTGCTGACCGGCACGCTGCCCACGCTTTCGCGCGATCAGGCCAAGGACTTGCTTGAGGCTGCGGGTGCGAAAGTGGCCGGCAGCGTGTCGAAAAAGACCGATTTCGTGGTGGCTGGCACGGACGCCGGTTCCAAGCTCACAAAAGCGCAAGAACTGGGCATTAATATTCTCGATGAATCCGGGCTCATGTCGATGCTCGAGAAAAGGGAGCCATAGAACGATGAAATCCGTACGCAAAGCAGTCTTTCCCGTCGCCGGTCTGGGCAGCCGTTTCCTGCCCGCCACCAAGGCCAACCCGAAGGAAATGCTGCCGGTGGTCGACAAGCCGCTGATCCAGTACGCCGTCGAAGAAGCCGTGGCCGCCGGCTGCACCGACCTCATCTTCATCACCGGTCGCACCAAGCGCTCGATCGCCGACCATTTCGACAAGGCCTACGAGCTCGAGCACGAACTCGAGATGAAGAAGAAGCATGACCTGCTGGCGCTGTGCAACACGGTGCCCAAGCATGTGAACTGCATCTACATCCGCCAGTCGGAACCGCTTGGCCTGGGCCACGCCGTGCTGTGCGCGGCGCCGGTCGTCGGTGACGAGCCGTTCGCCGTGCTGCTGGCCGACGACCTGATCGACGGCGAGCCGCCCATCCTGAAACAGATGACGGACATCTTCGACCGCTTCGGTCGCTCCATCCTCGGCGTGCAGCAGGTGCCGCGCAGCCAGACCGGCAGCTACGGCATCGTCAGCACCGACGCCGACGTCGGCGGCCTGTATGGCGTGACCGGCATCGTCGAGAAGCCGAAGCCCGAAGTGGCGCCGTCCACGCTGGCGGTGGTCGGCCGCTACGTGCTGACGCCGCGCATTTTCGATCACCTGCGCGCGATCACGCCGGGCGCTGGCGGCGAACTGCAGCTGACTGACGCCATCGCCGCGCTGCTGAAGGAAGAGGCGGTGCTGGCCTATCCGTTCAAGGGCACCCGTTACGACTGCGGCTCCAAGCTGGGCTATCTGCAGGCCACCGTCGCGCTGGCGCGCAAGCATCCGGAAGTCGGTGCGGCATTCACCGCCTGGATGGACGCGCAGGAAGTGTCGCGCGAAGAGATTTCGCGCGAAGCCGACGCAGCGTGAGTCGCCTGGCCGACACGCAGGCACTGCTTGAAGGTGCCGACCTGATCTGTTCTGCTGCCGAAGTCGAGGCGGCGGTCGATCGGGTCGCGCAGGAGATCACGGCGGCGGTCGGCGACAGCTATCCGCTGCTGCTGTCGGTGATGGGCGGCGCGGTGGTATTTACCGGCAACCTGCTGCCCAAGCTCGCCTTTCCGCTGGACTTCGACTATCTGCACGTCACCCGCTATGGCGACGAGACCTCGGGCGGCGAACTGCGCTGGATCAACGAGCCGCGCACGCCGCTGGTCGGGCGCACCGTGCTCGTGCTCGACGACATCCTCGACGAGGGCATCACGCTGGCGGCGATCCGCCAGCACATCCTGTCCAAGGGCGCGACGCGCTGCCTGACCGCGGTGTTCTCGGACAAGCAGATCGGTCGCGCCAAGCCGATCACCGCCGACTTCACCGGGCTGCAACTGCCCAACCGCTACGTGTTCGGCTACGGCATGGACGTGCGCGGTGCGTGGCGCAATCTGCCGGCCATCTACGCGCTGAAGGACTAGGGCGTGACGGACGCCGGAACCGATGCGCTGCCGGTCTTCCTCGACATCGAGGCGTCCGGCTTCGGTGCCGGCAGCTATCCAATAGAAGTCGGCTGCGTGCTGCCGGACGGGCGCACGCTGTGCTGCCTGGTGCGTCCGCCGGAGCAGTGGCGGCACTGGGATGCCAGCGCGGAATCCATCCACCACATCACGCGTGACGTGCTGATGCAGCACGGTCTGCCGGTCGAGGAAGTCGTATGCCGGCTGGACGAGGCGCTGCGCGGACGCGAGGTCTACAGCGACGCCTGGGGTAACGACTACGCGTGGCTGTCGCGCCTCTACGACGAGGCGGATCGCGTGCCGCGCTTTCATCTTCGCAGCCTGCGCGAACTGCTGAACGAAGACCAGGCGGCGCGCTGGCATGGGGTCAAGCAGGCGGTGGCGGAAGAGCTGCACACCACGCGCCATCGCGCCAGCAACGACGCGCGCGTGCTGCAGACCACCTACGCCAGGCTGCGCGCGCAGGCGGCGATCGAGCGCCGCACCTGAAGCCGCTCGCTGATCGATGCACAAATGAAAAGAGCGCCCATGGGCGCTCTTTTCATTTCATTCGACGCTGCCCGGAGATCAGGCTTCGTCGCGCGAGGCACGCTTGCGCTCGTGTTCCTTCAGGTGACGCTTGCGCAGGCGGATGTTCTTCGGCGTGATTTCGACCAGCTCATCGTCGGCGATGAATTCGATCGCCGATTCCAGCGTCAGCGCGATCGGCGGAATCAGGCGCACGGCTTCGTCGGTGCCCGAGGCGCGCACGTTCGTGAGCTGCTTGCCCTTGATCGGGTTCACCACCAGATCGTTGTCGCGCGAGTGGATGCCGATGATCATGCCTTCGTACAGCACATCGCCCGGATTGACGAACATGCGGCCGCGGTCCTGAAGGTTCCACAGCGCGTAGGCGACTGCTTCGCCGTCGTTCTGCGAAATCAGCACGCCGTTGCGACGTTCCGACATCGCGCCGGCCATCGGGCCGTAGTCGTCGAACACGTGGCTGGCCAGACCGGTGCCGCGGGTCAGCGTCAGGAATTCGCCCTGGAAGCCGATCAGGCCGCGCGCCGGAATGCGGTACTCGATACGCACGCGGCCCTTGCCATCCGGCTGCATGTCCTGCATTTCACCGCGGCGACGGCCCAGTTCTTCCATCACGCCGCCCTGATGGGTTTCCTCGACGTCGACGGTGAGCATTTCGTACGGCTCGCACTTCACGCCGTCGATTTCCTTGAACACGACGCGCGGACGGCCGACCGCCAGCTCGTAGCCTTCGCGGCGCATATTTTCCAGCAGGATGGTCAGGTGCAGTTCGCCGCGGCCCGACACCAGGAACACGTCGGAGTCGTCGGTGTACTCGACGCGCAGAGCCACGTTCTTCAGCAGTTCCTTCTCCAGGCGCTCGCGGATCTGGCGGCTGGTGACGAACTTGCCCTCACGACCGGCCAGCGGCGAGGCGTTCACCATGAAGTTCATCGTCAGCGTCGGCTCGTCGACCGCGATCGGCTTCATTGGCTCCGGCGATTCCGGGTCACAGATGGTGACGCCGATGCCGACCTGTTCGATGCCGGACACCAGCACGATGTCGCCGGCGCTGGCCGATTCGGCCTGCGTACGGTCGAGACCCTTGAAGGTGAGCACCTGGCCGACCTTGGCCTTGCCGCGGCTTTCGTCGCCGTAATAGACGACCACTTCCTGGTTCGGCTTGATGCGGCCACGCTTGATGCGCCCGATGCCGAGCTGACCGATGTAGGTCGAGTAGTCGAGCGAACAGATCTGCAGCTGCAGCGGCGCGTCTTCATCGACTTCCGGCTGCGGCACGTGCTTCAGGATGGTTTCGAACAGCGGGCGCATGTCGGTGCCCGGCTTGTCGGCGTCCAGCATGGCGAAGCCGTTCAGCGCCGAGGCGAACACGACCGGGAAGTCGAGCTGTTCGTCGGTGGCACCCAGCTTGTCGAACAGATCGAAGGTGTGGTTGATCACCCAGTCCGGACGGGCGCCCGGGCGGTCGATCTTGTTCACCACGACGATGGGCTTCAGGCCGAGAGCCAGCGCCTTGCGCGTGACGAAGCGGGTCTGCGGCATCGGGCCTTCGACGGCGTCGACCAGCAGCAGCACGGAATCGACCATCGACAGCACGCGCTCGACCTCGCCGCCGAAGTCGGCGTGGCCCGGGGTGTCGACGATGTTGATGTGCGTGCCTTCGTACTCGATCGCGCAGTTCTTCGCGAGAATCGTGATGCCGCGTTCTTTTTCGATATCGCCGGAATCCATGACCCGCTCGGACACCTGCTGGTGCGATGCGAAGGTGCCGGATTGGCGCAGCAGCTGGTCAACCAGCGTGGTCTTGCCATGATCGACGTGCGCGATGATGGCGATGTTGCGTATGGAGCGGGACATGGGAATGGTGCGGCGCAAAAGATAAACACGCGAGTTTAGCACGCCAAGGTCGCAAGACGTCAGGTGCCCGGACGGAGGGCGTCCCGGCTGCTAGACTCGTCGGCCATCCAATCAGGAGTTCCGGAACGATGCTGGCCATCATTGGCGGAAGCGGGCTGACCCAGCTTGCCAACCTCGACGTCACGCGGCGCGAGGTCGTGCGTACACCTTACGGCGAACCGTCCGGTCCGCTCACCTTCGGCCGCCTCGGTGGTCACGAACTGGTGTTCATCGCGCGCCACGGCTACGGCCATACGATTCCGCCGCACCGCGTCAATTACCGCGCGAACATCTCCGCACTGAAGAGCGTCGGCGTGGACAAGGTCGTATCGGTGGCCTCGGTGGGCGGCATCCGCGCCGACCTTGCACCGGGCAGCCTGGTCGTGCCGGATCAGATCATCGACTACACCTGGGGGCGCCACTCCACCTTCTTTGACGGCCACGACGGACAGGTGAAGCATGTCGACTTCACCGAACCCTACGACAGTGCCTTGCGTGCCCGTCTGCTCGCTGCCGCGGCGCTGGCCGGCGAGGCGGTGATCGACGGCGCCGTCTATGCGGCCACTCAGGGACCGCGTCTCGAAACCGCGGCCGAGATCAACCGCTTCGAGCGCGACGGCGCCGACGTCGTCGGCATGACCGGCATGCCGGAAGCAGTTCTGGCGCGCGAAGCGGGTCTGGCTTACGCGGCGCTCAACGTGGTGGTGAATCACGCGGCCGGTCGTGGCGATTCCGCGCACGGCATCCAGATGTCGGCCATCGAAGCCATGCTGCAGGAGGCGATGATGCGCGTACGTCACCTGCTCGAACGTTTGTGTCAGGAAGGGGTGTGCCCGTGATCCGCGACATCCTGCGCATGGGCGACCCGCGCCTGCTGCGCGTTTCGCGGCCGGTCGAGCGTTTCGACACGGCCGAGCTCGACGCGCTGGTGACCGACCTGATGGACACCATGCAGGCCGCCAACGGCGCCGGTCTCGCGGCACCGCAGATCGGCGTTGATCTGCGCGTCGTCATCTTCGGCGGCTCGCCGTCCGTGCGCTATCCGGACGCGCCGGTCGTGCCCTTCACCGTGCTGGTCAATCCGGTGCTGACGCCGCTCGGCCACGACATGGAGGAGGGCTGGGAGGGCTGTCTGTCGGTGCCCGGCCTGCGCGGCGTCGTGCCGCGCTACAGCCGGCTGCACTACAGCGGCTTCGATCCGGAGGGCAAGCCCATCTCTCGCGAGGCGGAAGGCTTTCACGCACGCGTCGTGCAGCACGAATGCGACCACCTGGACGGCATCCTCTACCCGATGCGGGTGCGTGACTTCAGCCGCTTCGGCTACACCGACGTGCTGTTCCCGGGCGTCGAGGATGGTGACGACTGACGGGGACTGAGCGCGCGCCGCGGTTGAGAACCGAGAAGGCTTCTTGCCCCGGCATGAGCCGATATCTAGGTCTGCAGACGGCCGCCGCTGCGTCGCGGCCAAGACCGCTCCCACAGGGGATGCGCCCGACCCACGGTCCGAGCCCGGGCCGGGGTTCTGCGGGGGGTCTTCTGACCCCGACGGGGCCGTCGATGAGCAACCATCGCTCATTCGACGGCGGTGAGAGCGGTCGGACGGCCTTTGCCTAAATGCTGCTCGTGGCTGAGACCCCGGCTGCGCGCGCTGCGACCCAGGCTTCCAGTTCGGCCGCCGGCAGCGGTTTGCTGAACAGGAAGCCCTGCACGCATTCACAGCCCAGGTTGCCGAGGAAGGCGTACTGCGCGTCGGTTTCCACGCCTTCGGCGATCACCGTCAGGCCGAGGTTGTGCGCCAAGCTGATGGTGGCTGCACAGATGGCGGCGTCGTCCGGATCGTTCTCGATGTCCTTGACGAAGGAACGGTCGATCTTCAGCCGCTGCAAGGGCATGAGCTTCAGGTGGCTCAGCGACGAATAGCCAGTGCCGAAGTCGTCGATCGCCAGTTCGAGGCCCAGTTCGCGCAGCTGCGCCAGCATGCGCAGCGTGTTGTCGGCATCCTCCATGGCGACGCTTTCGGTGATTTCCAGTTCGAGGTCGCCCGGCTTCAGGTCGTACTTCAGCACGACGTCCTTCACCTGCCGCAGCAGATTCTTCGAGCGCAGCTGCCGCGCCGACAGGTTGACGGCGATCCGCATCTGCAGGCCCATCGCGCGCCAGACGCTGAGCTGGCGACAGGCCTCCTGCAGTATCCATTCGCCGAGGCGGATGATGAGGTCGCTCTCCTCGGCAATCGGGATGAACTTGTTCGGCGGCACCAGACCGCGCTCCGGGTGCTCCCAGCGCACCAGCACTTCGACTCCCATCAGCCGACCGCTGCCGGTTTCGATCTGCGGCTGGTAGTGCAGCACGAACTGCCGCTTGGCGATCGCCTGGTGCAGGCTGCTCTGCAGCGTCAGCCGCTCGCTGGCGTTGGCCGACATGCTGTCGTTGAAGAACTGGTAATTGTTCCGGCCGGCGGCCTTGGCGTGATACATCGCGCTGTCGACGTTGCGCAGCAGGTCATCCACCGTTTCGCCGTCGTTCGGAAAGACGCCGATGCCGACGCTGGGCGTCGAGTGCAGCTGGTAGGCCTCGACCGCGTAGGGCGCAGACAGGGCGGCGACGATCTTCTCGGCCACGGCGGCCGCGGTCAGCGTGGTCACCATATCGGTCACCAGGACGACGAATTCGTCGCCGCCGAGGCGCGCGACGACGTCGCTCTGCCGCACGCAGCGCTGCAGGCGCTTGCCCACCTCGACCAGCAGCGCGTCGCCGACGTGATGGCCCAGCGTGTCGTTGATGTCCTTGAAGTGGTCCATGTCTATCATCAGCACCGCAAACAGCGTGCTGTGCCGGCGCGCATGCGCCATCACCTGTTCCATGCGCAGCTGCAGCGACAGACGGTTGGGCAGACCGGTCAGCATGTCGTGGTGCGCGAGGTGGTGGATCTTTCTTTCCGCCTCCCTGCGCTCGCTGATGTCGGAAAAGGAATGCACGTAGTGAGCGATGCGTCCCCCCGGTTCGCGTACCGGATAGATGCTGAGCGACTTCGGATAGCTTTCGCCGCTGGCGCGCCGGTCGTCGAGTTCGCCCCGCCAGTAGCCGTCGCGTTCGAGCTGATCGGCGAATTCGTTGCGCGATTCCTCGCTGTACGGACAGCTCACCACCGCCGACGCCGGACGTCCGCTGGCCGCGTGTTGGTCGATGCCGGTCAGCGCGCTGAATGCCGGATTCACGGTGACGACGCGTCCGCGTGCATCGGTGACCATGATGGCTTCGTTCAGACTGTCGATCACGCTGGCTGCGAGCGACAGTTCGGCGTCGCGCATCTGCAAGCGCCGCAATTGCAGCTGTCGCAGATAGAGCAGGGCGGCAATGGCCAGCGACACGGCGGCGCCGGCCCCCCAGACGCCGAGCACGCGCGCGCTGCCGTAGCCGTTCTGCCAGCCGCCTGCCGGGACGGCGGCCAGTTGCCAGCGCGCGTTGTCCGGCAGTACGACGTCTACCAGCACCGGCGTCTGGTCGAACAGGGCAGCGTCGCCATGGAAGACCTCGCCTGCCGCACCCAGCCCGTCGCGACCGCGCAGCGCGTAATGCAGGTCGCCGCGCTCAGGTACGAGACCGCTGGCTTCGAGCAGTGAGTCGAAGCGCAGCACGACGGCAACCAGGCCCCAGTAACGTTCCGGCTGTCCGTTACGCGCCGGAAGATAGACCGGGAAGCGGTTGATCAGCCCGATGCCGCCCTGCACCAGTTCGAGCGGACCGGCGAGTACGAAGCGACGGGAGTTCATCATCTGCACGACCGCGTCACGTTGCGACGGCGTATCGA
Source organism: Methyloversatilis discipulorum (assembly GCF_000385375.1). Taxonomy (NCBI): domain Bacteria; kingdom Pseudomonadati; phylum Pseudomonadota; class Betaproteobacteria; order Nitrosomonadales; family Sterolibacteriaceae; genus Methyloversatilis; species Methyloversatilis discipulorum. Next base: position 2,264,602 of record NZ_ARVV01000001.1, on the reverse strand, counting down.
GATAGCTCAGACCGATTGCGCGCTCGTTACCGGCGAGCGGATAGACGTCGCGCACCACGTTGTCCGGCGCCACCGAAATGTTCCGCAGATGGCGGCCGTAGGCCAGCATGCGTTCGGCGACGCGATCGAAGGACGCGCGGTCGAAGTCGGGATTGGCGGCAATGAAACTGACCAGGCCGAGCGACAGGTGGGCGGCGCTGTTGACCTCGCTCTCCAGCCGGGCCCGCACCTGTCCGGCCTGCGCCGTCACGGCGCTGCGCTCGCGCTGATGCAGTTCCGCCGCCTCGTTACCTGCGATGTAGGCGGTGAGTGCCAGACCTGCCAGCAGCGCCACCAGCGCAACGATCAGTGGTCGCGCGCGGTCGGTCATCGTGATGTGTGCGGGTTCGTCGCGGGTCAGGCTCAAGGCAGGGTTCCGTCCTCGTCGGGGATGCCCGGGTGCGTCGGCATCGACAGTATGTCCGGAAACCTGCGCGGCGCAGCGAGCACTGCGTCGCGTCCGTCATACCGTACTCAGGAAACGGCCAGTTCCCCCAGCAGTTCCTGCTCCAGCCGGATCAGGGTCGTGCTGTTGTCCAGCTCCTCGCCCGAGATCAGGAACACGTCCTCGGCGCGCTCACCGAGCGTCGTGATCTTGGCGGTGTGCAGGCGGATCGCGTGCGCTGCCAGCACGCGCGCCACCGAGTAGAGCAGGCCGGGACGGTCGGCTGCGGTGACGTGCATGATGTGGTGCTGCTTGCGTTCGTCCGGCTTGATGACGATTTCCGGCGTGATCGGGAAATGCTTCACCTCGCGTGACAGGCGTCCGGCGATCGGCTGCTCAGCCGGAAGCTGCGCCTGCAGGCGCTCGACCAGTCCGGTTTCGATCAGCGCAATCATGTCGCGCGAATTGAGGTGGCCGTTCGGGTCGAGCAGCACGAAGCTGTCGAGCGCATGGCCGTCGGTCGTGGTGTGGATCTTGGCGTCGGCGATGCTGTAGCCCAGGCGACCGAAGAAGCCGCACAGCCGCACGAACAGGTCGAGCTGGTCGGGCGCGTACACCATCACCTGCAGGCCGTCGCCGACCTGGTTCGGCCGCGCCTTGACGACCGGCACCGTCGCATCGACCTGGAAATACAGCATGCGCGTGTGCCAGGCGATTTCGTCCGGGTCGTGGCGCATGAAGTAGACGGTGTCGAGGCGCGACCAGAAAGCCTGTTCGACGCCCTCGCGCAGTCCGAAGTAGCGCAGCAGACTGCGCGCTTCCTCCTGCCGGTCACCGCTGCCGGGTACGTGGGCACCGTCACCCTGCAGCACGCGCAGGGTCGAGAAATAGAGGTCTTCCAGCAGCTTGCCGCGCCAGGCGTTCCACACCTTGGGACTGGTGCCGCGGATGTCGGCGTGGGTCAGGATGTAGAGCGCGGTCAGGCGACGCTCGCTCTTCACCACGCGCGCGAAGTCGCGGATCACGTCCGGATCCGACAGGTCCTGCTTCTGCGCCACCGAGGACATCGACAGGTGGTGCTCGACCAGGAAGACGACCAGATCGGTGTCGACGGGACTCAGATCGTGCTGGCGGCAGAACAGGCGAGCGTCGCGCATGCCGAGCTGCGAGTGATCGCCGCCGCGGCCCTTGGCGATGTCGTGGAACAGTGCCGAAAGGTAGAGCAGCCAGCGCCGCTCGAAGCCGGTGATCAGGCGCGACAGCAGCGGGTATTCGTGCGCGTGCTCCGACATGGTGAAGCGGCGTACGTTGCGCATCACCTGCAGGATGTGCTGATCGACCGTGTACACATGAAACAGGTCGTGCTGCATCTGGCCGACGATGCGGCCGAAGGCGGGCAGGTAGCGGCCGAGAATGCCGTACTGGTTCATCCGGCGGATTTCATGCACCAGGCCGCGCGTCTGCTGGAACAGAGACAGGAAGAGGGCGCGGTTCTTCGGGTCGCGGCGGAACTTCGCGTCGATCATCCGGCGTGCGCGCCAAAGCCCGCGCAGCGTGCGGGCGGTCATGCCCTTCAGTTCGCTGTGCCGCTGCAGCAGCGTGAAGCATTCGAGCAGCGCGCTTGGCTCGCGCTCGAACACCTGCTCATCGACCACGTCCAGCAGTTCGCGGCTGGATTGGAAGCGCGCATTGATCGGCAGCACTGCCGCATCGTCGGCCGGGAACAGCGCAGCCGAAATGTTCTGCAGCAGGATGGTGTTCAGCTGGGTGATGGTCTTCGCGCTGCGGTAATAGCGCTGCATGAACACTTCGGAGGCGCGCCGTGTCGGCGTGGCGGCAAGGCCGAAGGCGGCGGCCATCGCCTCCTGGTGATCGAAGATCAGTCGGTCTTCGCGCCGGCGCGCGATCAGGTGCAGCCGTACCCGGGTGTCACGCATGAAGCGCTCGACGCGTGCGAGCTGACGTGCTTCCTCGGCAGTAATCAGGCCGCGCGCGGCCAGTTCGGCCCAGCTGCCGCCCAGCTTGCTCGCGCGTGCGATCCACTGGATCACCTGCAGGTCGCGCAGGCCGCCCGGGCTCTCCTTGCAATTGGGTTCGAGGCTGTAGGGCGTTTCCTGGTAGCGCTGATGGCGTTCGTCCTGCTCCAGTCGCTTGGCCTTGAAGAAGGCGCCGGGGTCGCGCTGCGCCTCCAGCGTGCTGCTCAGTTCGCGGAACAGCTTGCGCGAGCCGGCGAGCAGGCGCGCTTCGAGCAGCGTGGTTTCGACCGTGATGTCGCGCGCCGCCTCATCGACGCACTGTCCGACCGAGCGCACGCTGTGACCGATGTCCAGACCGATGTCCCACAGCAGTCCGACCAGATGCTCGAGCTTGGCCTCGATGTCAGCCGACACCTCGCTCGGCGTCAGGAAGAGCACATCGACGTCGGACGCTGGATACAGCTCGCCGCGCCCGTATCCGCCGACCGCGATCAGCGCCGCGCTGCGCGGCAGTCCGACCGCTGTCCACAGCCGCCGCAGCGCGTTGTCGACGGCGCGGGCGCGCGCTGCGAGCATGCGGCTGCTGTTGCCGTCCTGTTCGAAACGGGTGCGGAACTCGAGCTGGCTGGCTGCCAGTTCGCTGCGCAGCGCGCTGGCGAGCTGGCGCAGCGCGTCGGAATCGGACGGGCCGTTCACCGCTCAGGCGGCCCGCGCGGTGTCGCCGCTCAGCGCCGGCGGCGGGCTGCCGGCCGACACGGTCAGCACCTCGTAACCGTCGGCGGTGACCAGCACCGTGTGCTCCCATTGCGCGGACAGGCTGCGGTCGCGGGTGACGATGGTCCAGCCGTCCGGCAGTTCCGACACGGCGGCGCGGCCGGCATTGATCATCGGCTCGATGGTGAAGATCATGCCTTCCTTCAGCTCCATGCCGGTGCCGGGCTTGCCGTAGTGCAGCACCTGCGGCTCCTCGTGGAACTTGCGGCCGATGCCGTGACCGCAGAACTCGCGCACTACGGAAAAACCATTGTTTTCCGCGTGGCGCTGGATGGCGTGGCCGATGTCGCCCAGTCGGGCGCCCGGCTTCACCTTGGAAATGCCGAGCCACAGGCATTCGTAGGTGATCAGGCACAGACGTGCCGCCTGCTTGGTGGTTTCGCCGCCGACGATGAACATGCGGCTGGTGTCGCCGTGGAAACCGTCCTTGATGACGGTGATGTCCAGATTGACGATGTCGCCCTTCTTCAGGGCCCGGTCCGCCGGCACGCCGTGGCACACGACGTGGTTGACCGAGGTGCAGATCGACTTCGGGTAGGGGCTGTAGCCGGGCGGCGCGTAATTGAGCGGCGCCGGGATGGTCTGCTGCACGTTCACCATGTATTCATGGCACAGGCGGTCGAGCTCGGCCGTCGTGACGCCCGGCTGCACGTGGGGCTCGATGTAGTCGAGCACTTCCGACGCCAGTCTGCACGCGACGCGCATGCTCTCGATTTCTTCCGCTGTCTTGATGGTGACGCTCATGAAAAGGCTCTGTAAGGGTGTTCCGAGGGACAGCAGGTTAGCGGAAGCGGTTCCGGGCGGCAAACTGCTGTCATCCGGCCGACTTGAGTTTGTTGCATTGCGGCTGCTAGAATCGCAGGCTGTCTGATTTCAGTACCCGATGGCGGGTGCGTCAGACAAATCCACACGCCCGGTGTCGCCGCATATATATACGGTGACTGAACCGATAGGGTGCGCAGCCGGAACACCGGCTGTGAACACGGCCGGGCGGAGGTCAAACCCTGTTCGGAGTAATCTCGAATGTCCGTATCCATGCGCGAAATGCTGGAAGCGGGTGTCCATTTCGGACACCAGACCCGCTTCTGGAACCCCAAGATGGCCCCCTTCATTTTCGGCCATCGCAACAAGATCCACATCATCAACCTGGAAAAGACCGTCGCCAAGTACAACGACGCGATGGCCTTCATCCGCCGCATGTCCGCCAACAAGGGCACCATCCTGATGGTCGGCACCAAGCGCCAGGCCCGCGAAATCGTGGCCGAAGAGGCGCAGCGCGCCGGCGTGCCCTATGTCGATGAGCGCTGGCTCGGCGGCATGCTGACCAACTTCAAGACGCTGAAGCTGTCGGTCAAGCGCCTGAAGGACCTGGAAGCCATGGTCGAAGACGGCTCGATGGAACGCATGCCGAAGAAGGAAGCCCTGGTGCTGCAGCGCGAGCTGGTCAAGCTGCAGAAGAGCATCGGCGGCATCAAGGACATGGGCGGCCTGCCGGACGCGCTGTTCGTGATCGACGTCGGCTACCACAAGATCGCCATCACCGAAGCCAACAAGCTGGGCATCCCGGTCGTGGCCGTTGTCGATACCAACCATTCGCCGCTGGGCGTCGATTACGTCATTCCGGGCAATGACGACTCGAGCCGCGCCATCCGTCTGTACGCCTCCGGCGTGGCCGACGCGATCCTGGAAGGCCGCAACAGCGCCGCCCAGGACCTGGTGGCACAGCTGAAGTCCGACGACGAGTTCGTCGAGGTCGAAGGCGAAGGCGAAGCCCAGGCCTGATCGATTGATGCGGGCGCCCAGGCGCCCGCGATTGTTTTACCGATTCGTATTTATAGGCAGGAATGAGCATGGCGGAAATCACCGCAGGTATGGTCAAGGAGCTGCGCGAAAAGACCGACGCTCCGATGATGGAATGCAAGAAGGCGCTGACCGAAGCGGGCGGCGACCTGGCGAAGGCCGAAGAAATCCTCCGCGTGAAGCTGGGCAACAAGGCAAGCAAGGCTGCCGCCCGCGTGACCGCCGAGGGCGTGGTGGGTCTGTTCCTGTCGGCCGACGGCAAGACTGCCGCAATGGTCGAAGTGAACTGCGAAACCGACTTCGTGGCCAAGAACGACGACTTCCTGGCGCTGGTCAACGGCGCAGCCAAGCTGGTCGCCGACAACAACCCGGCCGACGTGGCCGCGCTGTCGGCACTGCCGTTCGGCGAAGGTACGGTCGAATCGACTCGCGCTGCACTGGTCGGCAAGATCGGCGAGAACATGTCGATCCGCCGCTTCGTGCGCGTGCAGGCTGAAGGCAAGGTCGCCAGCTACGTGCATGGCGGTTCGAAGATCGGCGTGCTGGTCGATGTCGTCGGCGGTGACGAAGCGATGGCCAAGGACCTGGCGATGCACATCGCCGCGTCGAAGCCGAAGTCGCTCGATTCGACCGGCGTGTCGGCCGACCTGATCGAAGCCGAACGTCGCGTTGCGATCGAGAAGGCGCGCGAAGCCGGCAAGCCGGAAGAGATGATCGCCAAGATCGCCGAAGGCTCGGTGCAGAAGTACCTGAAGGAAGTCACCCTGCTGGGTCAGGTCTTCGTCAAGGCCGAAGACGGCAAGCAGACCATCGAACAGTTGCTGAAGGCGAAGTCGGCGAAGATCGCCTCCTTCACGCTGTACGTGGTCGGCGAAGGCATCGAGAAGAAGACCACCGACTTCGCTGCCGAAGTCGCCGCCCAGGCTGCCGCCGCAGCGGCCGCCAAGGCCTGAGCCCGGGAGCCTGCATGACTGTTGCCTATCGCCGCATCCTTCTGAAGCTGTCGGGCGAAGCCCTCATGGGCGACGACGACTACGGCATCAGCCGCGACATGCTTGCACGCATCGTCGCTGAAGTTGCCGAAATCCGCGCCCTCGGCGTGGAAGTGGGCGTCGTGATCGGCGGAGGCAACATCTTCCGCGGCGTGGCGGGCGGTGCGGCCGGTATGGACCGCGCCACCGCCGACTACATGGGCATGCTGGCAACCGTGATGAACGCGCTGGCGCTGGGCGACGCGATGCGTCAGGCCGGCGTCGCGGCGCGCGTACAGTCGGCGCTCAGCATTGAACCCGTGGTCGAGTTCTATATCCGCGGCAAGGCGATCCGCTACCTCGAAGAGGGCAAGGTCGTCATTTTCGCCGCCGGTACCGGCAATCCCTTCTTCACCACCGACACGGCCGCTGCGCTGCGCGGTCGCGAGATCGAAGCCGAAATCGTGCTGAAGGCGACCAAGGTCGATGGCGTCTACAGCGCTGATCCGATGAAGGACAAGAGCGCCACGCGCTACGACCGCATCAGCTTCGACGAGGCGATCAGCCGCGACCTGAAAGTGATGGACGCCACCGCGCTCGCGCTGTGCCGCGACCAGCAACTGCCGATCAAGGTGTTCAGCATCTTCAAGGCGGGCGCGCTCAAGCGTGTCGTGATGGGCGAAGACGAAGGTACGCTGGTCCATATATAGTGGTGCAGGGGCCGTCGGCCCCTTTGCTTCAGCGGCCGCCCGGGTGCGGCCGTCCCTTCCAACAAGAGGCGACGTCATGATCCCCGAGTTGAAGAAAACCACCGAACAGAAGATGCAGAAGACGCTGGAGTCGCTCAAGACCGACTTCGGCAAGGTACGCACGGGTCGTGCGCATACCGGCATCCTCGATCACATCCAGGTCGATTACTACGGCTCGCTGGTGCCGCTGTCGCAGGTCGCCAACGTGACGCTGATCGACGCGCGCGCAATCGGCGTGCAGCCGTGGGAAAAGAAGATGCTGTCGGTCGTCGAGAAGGCGATCCGCGATTCCGACCTCGGCCTGAACCCGTCTGCCATGGGCGATATCGTGCGCGTGCCGATGCCGCCGCTGACCGAAGAGCGCCGCAAGGAGCTGATCAAGGTCGTTCGTGGCGAAGCCGAGAACGCGCGCGTGGCCGTGCGCAATCTGCGCCGTGACGCGAACAATGCGCTGAAGGAAGCCGTCAAGGAAAAGGAAATTTCCGAGGACGACGAGCGCCGCGCGCAGGACGACGTGCAGAAGCTGACCGACCGCTACATCGCCGAGGTCGACAAGCAACTGGCGCAAAAAGAGCAAGACCTGATGGCTGTCTGAAGCCAGGCACCGGATCTTGTCTTCCAGCACCGGCACGTCCGCAGTCCCGCGACACATCGCCATCATCATGGATGGCAATGGCCGCTGGGCGCGTCGCCGTTTCATGCCGCGCGTTGCCGGGCACCGCAAGGGTGTCGAGGCGGTGCGCGCGGTGGTCAAACGCTGCGCCGAGCGCGGCGTCGGCTATCTGACGCTGTTCGCCTTCAGTTCCGAGAACTGGCGGCGGCCGGCCGAGGAAGTCAATTTCCTGATGCAGCTGTTCGTGCGCGCGCTGGAGGACGAAGTCGTCCGCCTGCACGAGAACGGCATCCGTCTGCGCGTGGTCGGCGATCTGGGCCGTTTCGAGCCGCGTCTGGTCGAACTGATCCGCAATGCCGAGGCGCTGACCGAAGGCAATACCGGACTCAACCTGACCATAGCCGCCAACTACGGCGGCCGCTGGGACATCCTGCAGGCGGTCGAGCGCATGCTGAAGGCGCACCCGGAGCGGCGTGAAGGCTTTACCGAACAGGAACTGGCGCCGCATCTGTCGATGGCCTACGCGCCCGAGCCCGATCTGTTCATTCGCACCGGTGGCGAACAGCGCATCAGCAATTTCCTGCTCTGGCAACTGGCCTACACCGAACTCTATTTCACCGACAGCCTGTGGCCCGAATTCAATGGTGCGGCCATAGACGAGGCCATCACGTCCTACCAGCAGCGGGAACGTCGCTTCGGCCGAACCAGCGAACAGGTCCAGTCAGCGGCCGCAGCCGGCCAGCATGCTTAAGCAGCGTGTACTGACGGCCATCGTCCTGCTGGCGGGACTGTCGGCGGCACTGTGGGGCATGGATCTGGCGGCTTGGGGCTGGCTGGTCGCCGCGATCCTGGGGTTCGCCGGCTGGGAGTGGGCGCGCCTGATCGGTTTCGCGCCGCTTGGCGCCCGCGTCGCGGGCGTGCTCACCTTCGCCCTGGTCGGGTTCTGCGCACAACGCGCCTTCGACGCGCAGGGCGTTGTCAGCGATGCGGCGCCCGCGCTGTCCGCGCTGCATGCACTGGCCATCCTGTTCTGGCTGCTGGTCGTACCGTTCTGGATGTCGCGCGGCGCGCGCCCGGCGCAGCCCTGGCTTGTTCTGACTGGCGTGCTCGTGCTGCTGCCGCCGGCGCTTGCGTTGATACAGCTGCGCGCCATCGGCGTGCTGCCCCTGCTGTTGCTGATGGCCGTAGTCTGGATCGCCGACATCGCCGCCTATTTCACCGGCAAGGCCTTCGGTCGACACAAGCTGGCGCCGTCGATCAGCCCTGGCAAGACCTGGGAGGGCGCAGCCGGTGCCGTGGTCGCCGTACAGCTGTACGGCCTCGCCATCAAGCCGGCGCTGTTCGACGCTGCGCAGATGCCGTCGGCACCGTTCTGGGCGGCGATGCTGCTGTTGCTGACCGCGGTAAGCATCGTGGGTGACCTGTTCGAGTCGATGATGAAGCGGCAGGCCGGCATGAAGGACAGCAGTCAGCTGCTGCCCGGCCATGGCGGCGTGCTCGACCGCGTCGACAGCCTGACGGCCACCTTGCCGCTGATAGGCTTCTACCTGCTCAACCTGATACCCGGAGCGTCGAACTAATGCGCAGACTGACCGTACTGGGCGCGACCGGCTCGATCGGCGTCAGCACGCTGGACGTCGTCGCCCGCCACCCGGACCGTTTCGAGATCGTTGCGCTGTCCGGTCATCGCCAGATCGACCGCCTGGCCGAACAGTGCATCGCCTTCGCGCCGCGCATCGCCGTGGTGGCCGACGCGGACGCTGCCGTCGTGTTGCGTGAACGCCTGGCCGGTCGGGTGCCGACCGAGGTCATGCACGGCGTCGAGGCGCTCGAAATGGTCGCTGCGCTGCCCGAGGTGGATACCGTGATGGCGGCCATCGTTGGCGCCGCAGGCCTGCGCTCGGCGCTGGCGGCAGCGCGCGCCGGCAAGCGCATCCTGCTCGCGAACAAGGAAAGCCTTGTGATGAGCGGCGACCTGTTCATGCGCGAGGTGTCGGCCCACGGCGCGACGCTGCTGCCCATAGACAGCGAACACAACGCCGTCTTCCAGTGCATGCCGGCCAAAGGGCGCGAGGGCGTGCGCCGCATCCTGCTGACCGCGTCGGGTGGTCCGTTCCGCCGCACGCCGATCGCCGATCTGGCGAACGTGACGCCGGAACAGGCCTGCGCTCACCCGAACTGGGACATGGGCCGCAAGATTTCGGTCGATTCGGCCACCATGATGAACAAGGGCCTCGAAGTGATCGAGGCGCGCTGGCTGTTCGACACGCCGGCCGATCGTATCGACGTGGTGATCCATCCACAGAGCATCGTGCATTCGATGGTCGAGTACGTTGACGGCTCGGTGCTGGCGCAGATGGGTAACCCGGACATGCGTACGCCGATCGCGCACGCGCTGGCCTGGCCGGAGCGGATCGAATCCGGCGTCGGCGTGCTCGACCTGGCGGCGGCGGCCGATCTGGTGTTCGAGCGCCCGGATCTGGACCGTTTCCCCTGCCTCAAGCTGGCTTTCGACGCACTGCGCGCCGGCGCCGGCACGCCGGCCGTGCTCAATGCGGCGAACGAAGTCGCGGTTGCCGCCTTCCTGGAACATCGGCTCGGTTTCCGTGCCATAGCCGATGTGATTGCCGCCACCCTCGACACCCTTCCCGATCAGCCGTCGAGCACGCTCGACGAAGTGTTCGCCGCCGATGCTGCGGCGCGCGAGGTCGCACGGCGCCAGATCGGGGCACGCGCTTGAATCCGCTGTTCTACCTGGGGGCCTTCGCGCTGGCGCTGGGCATCCTGATCACCGTGCACGAACTCGGCCACTACAGCGTGGCGCGGCTGTGCGGTGTCAAGGTGCTGCGTTTTTCCGTCGGCTTCGGCCGCCCGCTGTGGATGCGTCGTTACGGCCCGGACCAGACTGAATGGGCGTTGTCGGTGTTTCCGCTCGGCGGCTACGTCAAGATGCTCGACGAGCGCGAGGGCGAAGTGGCCGAGCACGAACGCCACCGTGCCTTCAACCGGCAGACCGTCGGGCGCCGCTTCGCCATCGTGTCGGCCGGGCCGATCGCCAATTTCCTGCTCGCCATCGTCGTCTATTGGGGCCTGTTCATCTACGGCATGGAAGAGCCGCGCGCACTGCTGGCGGCGCCCGCGGCGGGCACCCCGGCGGCGGTGGCCGGTGTCACCGACGGCGAGCAGGTGCGTGCGGTCGATGGCAAACCGATCGCGTCGGCGCAGGACCTGCGCTGGCACGTCGCGCGTGCCGCGGTCGAGGGGCGTTCGCTGCTGCTGGAAACGATCAATGATCGCGCCGAAATCAACAACCGCCGCATCGACCTGTCGGGCATAGGCAGCGACGTCGACGCCACGCTGATGGAGCGGGTCGGCCTGCTGCCGTTCCGGCCGCGCGTCGCGACTGTCGTTGGCAGCGTGGGCGAGGGCAGCGCGGCGGACAAGGCCGGCATGCGCGAGGGCGACCGCGTGCTGTCCATCAACGGACAGGCAGTCGACGACTGGGCAGCCATGGTGCAGCAGGTGCGCGAACTGGGCGGACGGACCGTAGATGTGGTGGTGCTGCGCGATGGTGCCGAGGCTGTGCTGCGCGCCGAAGTGGCCACGGTGGAGGAGGGCGGACAGCGATTCGGCCGCCTGGGCATCGGCCCCGAACCCGATCCGACACTGCGCGAGCGGCTGTTCGTCGAAGTTAGGCACGGCGTAGGCGAATCGCTGCTGCTGGCGGTCGGCCAGACCTGGGACACGGCCCTGTTCAGCCTCAAGGCCTTCGGCCGCATGATCACCGGCGAACTGTCGTGGAAGAACCTGAGCGGGCCGGTCACCATCGCCGACTACGCGGGCCAGTCGGCGGCCATGGGGCTGACCCATTACATCAAGTTCATCGCGCTGATCAGCATCAGTCTGGGCGTGCTCAACCTGCTGCCCATCCCGCTGCTGGACGGTGGGCACTTGATGTACTATACGATCGAATTTTTCAAGGGCGGTCCGGTTCCGGAGCGGGTCATGGAGATCGGGCAGCAGATCGGCCTCGCCATCCTGCTGATGCTCATGGCGTTCGCCTTCTACAACGATATCAATCGCCTTTTCGGTTGACTACCGACTGAATTCCCCACTTCCCCCAATGCGCAAGTTTCTCCTGCCCGCCCTGATCGCGGGACTGCTGTCGGCTCATGCCCACGCCTTCGCACCCTTCGTCGTCCGCGACATCCGCGTCGAGGGAATTCAGCGGACCGAAGCCGGCACGGTGTTCAACTATCTGCCGGTGCGCGTCGGCGAGAGTTTCACCGAGGACAAGGCGGCCGAGGCGATCAAGGCACTGTTCGCGACCGGCTTCTTCAAGGACGTGCGCATCGAGGTCGAGGGCGACGTGCTGGTGGTGGTGATCGAGGAGCGCCCGGCCATCGCGTCGCTCGACTTCACCGGCATGAAGGAATTCGACAAGGAAGCGATCAAGAAGGGCCTGCGTGACGTGGGCCTGGCCGAGTCGCGCATCTTCGATCGCGCCGTGCTGGAGCGAGCCGAGCAGGAACTGAAGCGACAGTATCTGTCGCGCGGCCGTTATTCGGTCGAGGTCAAGACCACCGTGACGCCGCTCGAGCGCAACCGTGTGGCGATCAACTTCCAGGTCGACGAAGGCGAGGTCGCCAAGATCCGTCAGATCAACATCGTCGGTGCCAGTGCCTTCAAGGAGAAGGACCTGCTGAAGATGATCACGCTGACGACGCCGAACTGGCTCACCTGGTACACGAAGAACGACCAGTATTCGCGCCAGAAACTCAGCGCCGACGTCGAAACGCTGCGCAGCTGGTATCTCGATCGCGGCTATCTCGAATTCAACGTCGATTCGACCCAGGTGTCGATCACGCCGGACAAGCAGGATATCTACATCACCGTCTCGATCACCGAGGGCAAGAAATACACGGTGTCCGGTGTCAAGCTGTCGGGCGATCTGCTGCTGCCGGAAGAGGAACTGCGCAAGCTGGTGAAGCTGAAGCCGGGCGACGAATTTTCGCGCAAGAACCTGACCGACACCACGAAGGCGATCAACGACCGTCTCGGCAACGAAGGCTATGCCTTCGCCAACGTCAATGCGGTGCCGGAACCGGACAAGGAAAAGCAGACTGTCTCGTTCACCGTGTTCGTCGATCCGGGCCGCCGCGTCTATGTGCGCCGCGTGAACGTGCTGGGCAACAGCAAGACCGCCGACCAGGTCATCCGCCGCGAATTCCGCCAGATGGAAGGCGCCTGGTACGACGGCGAGAAGATCAACCGTTCGCGTACCCGCGTTGACCGCCTCGGCTATTTCGACGCGGCCACGGTGGAGACGCCTGCCGTGCCCGGTACCACCGACCAGGTCGACGTGAACCTGACGGTGAAGGAAAAGCCGACCGGCAACCTGATGTTCGGTGCCGGCTTCTCCAGCTCGGAAAGTTTGATCCTGTCGACCTCGATTTCGCAGCAGAACCTGTTCGGCAGCGGCAAGTCGATGTCGCTGAGCCTGAACAGCGGCAGCATCAACAAGACCTACGCGCTGTCCTTCACCGATCCTTACTACACGCCGGACGGCATTTCGCGCGGCTTCGACGTCTATCTGCGCAACGTCGACCCGACCCGTCTGCGCATCGGCAACTACCGTACATCGTCGGTCGGCGCCGGCCTGCGCTGGGGTTTCCCGATCCGCGAGGACGACCGCATCAACTTCGGTCTGGCGGTCGATCAGACCTCGATCGACACCTTCTCCGACAGTCCGCAGCGCTACAAGAACTTCGTCAATGAATTCGGCGACACCAACAACTCGCTGGTGAGCACCATCGGCTGGGCACGCGACACGCGCGACAGCTTCATCTACCCGACGAAGGGCTCGATCCAGCGCGTGAACGGCGAAATCGCGATTCCGCCCGGCGGCCTGCGCTACATGAAGGCCTCCTACCAGCACCAGACCTATTTCCCGCTGTGGGGCAACTTCGTGCTGATGCTCAATGGCGAACTGGGGTATGGTCGCGGCTATGGCGACAAGCCGCTGCCGTTCTACAAGAACTTCTACGTCGGCGGCATCGGCTCGGTACGGGGCTTCGAAACGGCGTCGATCGGTCAGCGCGACCGCGATGGCAATGGCAACCTGCTGCGCACGACCATCGGCGGTGATCGTCGCCTCGTGATGAATGCCGAGGTGCTGTTCCCCTTCCCCGGCATGGGGCAGGACAAGTCGCTGCGTCTGGGCACCTTCGTCGATGCCGGTAACGTCTGGGCCGACGGCCAGAGCCTGAGTCTCGGCGATATGCGTTATAGTGCCGGCCTTTCCGTGGCGTGGAGTTCGCCCATGGGACCGCTGAAGTTCAGCATTGCACAGCCCCTGAACAAGGATCCGCTCGATCGTCTGCAGCGCTTCCAGTTCCAGATGGGCAATGTGTTCTGATCAAGAAGAGCTCCGTATGAACAGGTCGAGTATGTCCGCACGCTCCATATTCATTGCATTGCTGTCTTCGCTCGCCTTGCTGACGGCCGCACCGGTGCGCGCAGAGAGCGACGTCAAGATCGGCTTCGTCGACACCGAACGCATCCTGCGCGAGGCGGCACCGGCGGTGCGTGCGCAGAAGAAGCTCGAGAAGGAATTCGAGAAGCGCAGCCAGGAGCTGGAAAAGCTGGCCAAGCAGCTGCAGGGCATGCAGCAGAACATGGAAAAGAATGCGGTCACGCTGTCCGACAGCGACCGCCGCGCCAAGGAGCGTGAATTCAGCGAACTCACCCGCGACATGCAGCGTCGCGAGCGCGAGTACCGCGAAGACCTGAACCAGCGCCGCAACGAAGAACTGGCCGGTGTGCTCGACAAGGCTAACAAGGCGATCAAGGTGATCGCCGAGGCCGAGAAGTACGACATCATCTTCCAGGAGGTGGTGTATCGCAGCCAGCGCATCGACATCACCGAGAAGGTGCTGAAGGCGCTGGCCGACCCGCCGGCAAGCAAGTAAGAACATGGCAGCCCGTCTTGGCGACATCGTCGCCCGGTTGGGCGGCGAACTGCATGGCGACGCCGACCTGCTGGTCGAGCAGGTGGCGCCGCTCGACAGCGCCGGCCCGGCTCACATCTCCTTTCTGTCCAACCCGAAGTACCGCAGCGTTCTCGCCAGCAGCGGTGCGGGTGTGGTCATCGTGCCGCCGGCCGACGGCGAAAATCTCGCCCGCACGCACATCCGCGTGCGTAATCCCTATCTGTACTTCGCCCGCGTCGCCCAGCTGCTGAATCCCGATCTGCGCCCGGCAGGTGGCATCGATCCGGCTGCAAGCGTGCATCCGGGTGCGCGGATCGACGCGTCCGCCCATGTCGCCGCCGGTGCGGTGGTGGGCGAGGGGGCGGACATCGGCGCCAACGTGCTGATAGGCGCCGGCTGCGTGGTGGGCGAGGGCGTGCGCATCGGCACCGGCACGCGGCTGCACCCGCGCGTGGTCGTCTACGCGCACTGCGTGATCGGCGAGCGCTGCATCCTGCACTCGGGCGCCGTGATCGGCGCCGACGGCTTCGGCTTCGCCCGCGAGGCGGACGGCAGCTGGGTCAAGATTCCGCAGATCGGTCGCGTACTGATCGGCAACGACGTCGAAATCGGCGCCAACACGACGGTGGACCGCGGCGCGCTCGAAGACACCGTGATCGGCGACGGCGTAAAGCTCGACAACCTGATCCAGATCGCCCACAACGTCCGTATCGGCGACCATACTGCGATGGCGGCGTGTTCCGGCGTGGCCGGCAGCACGACGATAGGCAAGCGCTGCATGATCGGTGGTTCGGCCAACATCATGGGCCACATCGACATCGTGGACGACGTGGTGGTATCGGCGGTGTCGTTCGCGACCAAGTCGATTCCGGAGAAGGGCGTGTACACCGGTTCGGTGCCGTCGATGGAGCACAAGGAATGGACGCGCAACTACTCGCGCCTGCGCCACCTCGACTCGATGGCCGATCGCATCAAGGCGCTCGAGCAACAACTTGCAACGCTGCAAGGCAACAAGGAAGACTGAATTGAAATCGATGGACATCCACGCGGTGCTGAAGTCGCTGCCGCACCGCTTTCCTTTCCTGCTGGTCGATCGCGTGCTCGAAGTCGAGGCGGGCAAGTACATCAAGGCGCTGAAGAACGTCACGATCAACGAGCCCTTCTTCCCCGGCCACTTCCCGAACCACCCGGTCATGCCGGGCGTGCTCATCGTCGAGGCGCTGGCGCAGACTGCGGCCATCCTGTCCTTCGAAACGCTGGGCACGACGCCCGACGCGGATTCGGTCTATTACCTCTGTGGCGTAGACAACACCCGCTTCAAGAAGCCGGTCATGGCCGGTGATCAACTCATCCTCGAAGTCGATCTGCTCAAGCACTCGCGCGGCATCTGGAAGTACCAGGCGCGCGCGCGTGTCGACGGCGGCGTGGTGGCCGAATCCGAACTGCTCTGTGCGGTGCGTCCGACCTGATGGCAACGCTCATCCATCCGACCGCCATCGTCGATCCGGCGGCGCAGATTGCCGATGGTGTCGAGATCGGTGCCTACAGCATCATCGGGCCGAACGTCGAGATCGGCGCCGGCACCAAGGTGCATGCGCACGTGGTGATCCAGGGCCACACTCGCATCGGGCGCGACAACGCGTTCCACCCCTTCTGTTCGATCGGCGGCGCACCGCAGGACAAGAAGTACGCCAATGAACCGACCCGTCTGGAGATCGGCGACCGCAACACCGTGCGCGAATACGCGACGATGAACTGCGGCACCGTGCAGGACGGCGGCGTCACGCGTCTCGGCGACGACAACTGGATCATGGCCTACGTGCACGTGGCGCACGACTGCCAGGTCGGCAGCCACACCATCATGGCCAACAACACTGCGCTGGCCGGTCATGTGCATGTCGGCGACTGGGCCATCCTCGGCGGCTTCACCGGCGTGCACCAGTTCGTGCGCGTCGGTGCGCACAGCTTCTGCGGCGTGCATTCGAGCGTGCTGCAGGACGTGCCGCCCTTCGTGCTGGCCAACGGCGTGCCGGCCAGCCCGCACGGCATCAACAGCGAAGGCCTGCGCCGTCGCGGCTACAGCAGCGAAGCCATCATGGCGATCAAGCGCGCCTACAAGACGCTGTACCGTGAGGGGCTGACGCTGGACGACGCCAAGGCCGCCATCGCCGAAGCGGCGAAGGTGACGCCCGAAGTCGCGCTGCTGTCCGATTTCCTCGCATCCGGCGGACGCGGCATCATCCGATAATGGCCTCCCGCATCACGGTGGCCATGGTCGCCGGCGAAGCGTCGGGCGACCAGCTGGCTGCGCACCTGATCAAGGCGCTGCGCGACGCGCGGCCCGATATCGACTTCGTCGGCATCGGCGGGCCGCGCATGCAATCGGCCGGCTTCGACGCCTGGTGGCCGTCCGAGAAACTGGCCGTGCGCGGCTATTTCGAGGTGCTCAAGCACTACCGCGAACTGGCCGGCATCCGTCGCAGCCTGCTCGACCGCCTGCTCAGGGACAAGCCGGCCGCCTTCATCGGCGTCGATGCGCCCGACTTCAACCTGTGGCTGGAGCGCAAGCTGCGCGACGCCGGTGTGCCTGCCATTCACTACGTGAGCCCGTCGATCTGGGCTTGGCGCGGTGGCCGCATCAAGGGCATCGCGCGCAGCGTGTCGCGCGTGCTCTGCCTGTTCCCGTTCGAGCCGGCGATCTACGAGAAGGCCGGCGTGCCGGTGAGCTATGTCGGCCATCCCTTCGCCGACGAGATTTCGCCCGAGCCACAGCGCTTTGCTGCCCGCGAGCGGCTGGCGATTCCGGTCGATGCGCGCATCGTGGCCTTGCTGCCGGGCAGCCGCCAATCGGAACTTCAGTACAACGCACACGCCTGGATCGGTGCAGCCAAGCTGCTGCACGAGCGCCATCCGGATCTCAGATTCCTGGTGCCGCTGACCACGCGCGAAACGCGAACCCAGTTCGAACAGGCGCTGTGGGACTGCCAGGCAACCGAACTGCCGGTGTCCATCCTGTTCGGCCACGCGCGCGACGCGCTGATGGCGTGCGACGTGGCGCTGGTGGCCAGCGGTACGGCGACTCTCGAAGCGGCGCTGTGCCGCGCGCCGCACGTCGTGGCCTACCGCATCCACGCGCTGAGCTACCGCATCATGAAGCGCATGGCCTACCAGCCCTGGGTCGGCCTGCCCAATATCCTGGCCGGACGCAGCATCGTGCCGGAACTGCTGCAGCACGACGCCACGCCTGAAAAGCTGGCCGACGCGCTCGACGCGCTGCTCGGCGACGCGGTGGCGCGGGCGGCGCAGATCGACGAATTCGAGCGCATCCACTTCACGCTGCGCCAGGGCACGGCAGCGCGCGCCGCCGCCGCCATCCTGCCGCACCTGCCACGCGCATGAAGATCGCCGGTGTCGACGAGGCCGGCCGCGGTCCGCTGTGCGGGCCGGTCTATGCCGCGGCGGTCATCCTCGATCCGGTACGCCCGATCGACGGTCTGAACGATTCGAAGAAGCTGTCGGAGAAGAAGCGCGAGGCGCTGGCGCCCTTGATCCGCGAGCGCGCGCTGGCCTGGGCGGTCGGCATCGCGACGGTGGAGGAAATCGACCGTCTGAACATCCTGCACGCGACCATGCTGGCGATGCGGCGCGCGGTCGAAGGCCTCGCCGCACCACCCGATCAGGTGCTTGTCGACGGCAACCGCATACCGCCCGGCCTCACCGTTCCGGCACGCGCCATCGTCGGCGGCGACGCGTCGGAAGCGGCGATCTCGGCCGCCTCCATCCTGGCCAAGACCGGTCGCGATCACGAAATGATGGCGCTGGCGGCGCTCTATCCACAGTACGGCATCGCCAAGCACAAAGGCTATCCGACCGCCGAACACCTGGCCGCATTGCGCATCCACGGCCCGTCGCCGATACACCGGCGCAGCTTTGCACCGGTCGCGCAGAGCGCGCTGGATTTCGGCGTGCCCGACTGAGGCAGTTCGCCTACGCTTGAGCCAGTTCAAGCCGCCCGTGCAGCGAGGGTCTAGCATGGGCAGCATGTCCTGCCGCACACATCCGCAATGAATCCGTTTGGCTGGCTCAACGACCAGTTGCTGCGCATGCAGTGGCTGTCAGACCTGGTGCGCACGCTGGTCGAGCAGGGCATGGGCTTGCCGATGAGCGGACGGGTCGGTTCAAGCGTGCATTTCTTCATCTATGACACGGCGAAGATATTCATCCTGCTGTCGCTGCTGATCTTCGGCATTTCTTACGTGCAGAGCCATTTCCCGCCCGAGCGCACGCGTCGCATCCTGGGACGCTTCTCCGGGGTGCGCGGAAATGTGCTGGCAGCCCTGCTCGGTACCGTCACGCCGTTCTGTTCCTGTTCGTCGATTCCGCTGTTCATCGGCTTCACCAGCGCCGGCCTGCCGACAGGCGTCACCTTTTCCTTCCTGATTTCGTCGCCGCTGGTCGATCTGGCGTCCGTCATCCTGCTGGCGAGCATTTTCAACTGGCCCATCGCCATTGCCTACGTGACGGTAGGCGTCGTGCTGGCGGTGGTCGGCGGCAGCTTGATCGGCCGTGCGCGGATGGAGCGCCACATCGAGCCCTTCGTATTCACCAGCCCGGTCATGAACGGTGATGAAAGCGTACCCGACGTGCGCGAGCGCCTGCGCTTCGCCCGTGATCAGGTGCGCGACATCGTTCGCCGCGTCTGGCTCTACATCCTGATCGGTGTCGCCATCGGCGCAGCCATCCACAACTGGATACCGGCAAGCCTGATCAACGGGCTGCTCGGTCAGGACAAGCCATGGTCGGTACCCCTGGCCACGCTGGTCGGCATGCCGATGTACGCCGACATCTTCGGCACGCTGCCGATCGCCGAGGCGCTGGTTGCGCGCGGCGTGGGGCTGGGGACGGCGCTGGCGTTCATGATGTCGGTCACTGCGCTGTCGCTGCCGTCCATCGTCATGCTCAAGCGCGTCGTCCGCACGCCGCTGCTGGCGACATTCGTCGGCATCGTGGCGGGTGGCATCGTGCTGATCGGCTATATGTTCAACGCGCTGGCGAGCGCATTCACCTGACGCGACAGACGGGGAGACGACATGATCATCAAGGTACTGGGCAGCGGTTGCCGCAAGTGCATCGAACTGGCGGACAACACGCGCAAGGCGCTGGCCGCACGCGGCCAGCAGGCGGATATCGTCAAGGTGACCGATTTCGTCGACATCGCCGCCTATGGCGTCATGTCGACGCCGGCGCTGGTGATCGACGAGAAGCTGGTGTCCGCGGGCAAGGTGCTGAGCGAACAGGAAATCGGCGAACTGCTCGGCAAGGCCGGCTGAAGCGTTCAGTCCGGCGGGTCCAGATGCACGGCCAGCCAGACCGATGGCGTGGCGGCATCGGTGCGGTCGACGCGGTGGCGCCGGCGCGCCGCGATGAACACCCAGTCGCCGGGGCGCAGTTCGCGGCCGACCACTTCATCCTCGAATCGCAACGTGGCCGAACCGCTCAGCAGTGCCACCCACTCGTCCCCCGGCTGGTCGTACCAGAAGCAGGGCGGACTGCACTGGCCGGTCGACACGATGCGTTCGATGCGCACGCCAGGCCGCGCGCACAGCGTTTCGAATAGCTCTTCCGGCTGCGGTGCCGGCGGCAGGCCGTCGAACAGGTTGGCGCTCACGCTGCGGCCTCGTCCAGCAGTTCGGTGTCGTCGTGCGCATAGGCCGGGCTGCAGCAGCAGAGGATGACCAGCGCCCCGCTGCCGGTCGCCTCGATGCAGTGTTTCGTGCCCGGCGGAATCAGCACGGTGTCGCCGACCGTCACGTCGAAGCTGTGCTCGCCCAACGTCATGCGCCCCTGGCCGGCTGTCACGTGGTACAGCTCTTCGGTCACGTGATGCCGGTGCAGCGCGGTGCGCGTGCCGGCCGGTACGGTCGCTTCGGCCAGGCTCTGCGCCCGCCCGCCATGCTGCGCCGGATGCATCAGTTCGCGGATCAGCGATCCGTCCTTGGTCACGTAGGCGGCGATGTGGTCGTAGCGGGTCTTCATCGGGGGTGCGGAACAGGCGAACAGGGTGGAGCGCCAGCGTAGTCGAAAGCACGAGAAGCTTGCATTGATTCAATAATTCAAATATTGTTGAATTATGGAAGAACAGGACATCATCCGCGCGCTGGCCGCACTGGCCCACGAAATCCGTCTGCGCGTGTTCCGCGCACTGGTCGTCGCCGGCCCCGACGGCATGACGCCCGGCGCGCTCGGCGAGGCGCTGGCGGTGGCGCCGACCACGCTGTCCTTTCATCTGAAGGAACTGACCCAGGCCGGCCTGCTGCTGCAGTCGCGCGACGGCCGTCACCTGATCTACCGCGCCGACTACGCCCGCATGGGTGCACTGATGGCCTATCTGACCGAAAACTGCTGCCGCGGCACGCCCTGTGTCGAGGCTGCACCTTCCTGCACGAACTGCTGACCGGAGAACCGCAATGAAGCGCTTTCACGTCCATCTGCACGTCGACGACCTGGCGAAGAGCATCGCCTTCTACAACAAGCTGTTCGACGCCCAGCCGGCGCGCACCGAAGCCGACTACGCGAAGTGGATGCTGGAGGATCCGCCGGTCAATTTCGCGATCTCGACCCGTGGCAGCAAAGCAGGCATCGACCACCTCGGCATACAGACCGACGACCCGGCCGAACTGGCGGCGATGAAGGCGCGCGCCGAGTCGGCCGACATGGCACTGCTCGACGAAGGCGAAACCACCTGCTGTTACGCGCGCAGCGAAAAGCACTGGGTGACCGACCCGCAGGGCATCGCCTGGGAGCACTTCCACACGCTGGGCAACATTCCGGTGTTCAACGAAGCGGCCAGCGGCGGTGCTGCCTGCTGTGCGCCGCAGGCGCCGGTGACGCGCGGCAAGCCGCTGAACATCGGCGTGAAGACCTCCGGTTCGGGCTGCTGCTGACATGGTTCGCCCGCTCAACGTGCTGTTCTTGTGCACCCACAACTCGGCGCGCAGCGTGCTCGCCGAGTGCCTGCTCAACCACCTCGGCGGCGCGCGTTTCCGCGCCTTTTCGGCTGGCAGCCAGCCGAGCGGGCGGGTGAATCCGTTTGCGCTGCAGGCGCTGGCGGAGCAGGGCATCGATACGACGGGCGTGCGCAGCAAGGCCTGGGACGAATTCGCAGCGCCCGACGCACCGGCGATGGATCTGATCATCACCGTGTGCGACAGCGCAGCCGGCGAAACCTGCCCGGTGTGGCCGGGCCATCCGGCGACCGCGCACTGGGGCTACGCCGATCCGTCAGCCACGCCCGGCAGCGATGCGGCGAAGCTGACCGCCTTCCGCGACACGCTGGCGCTGATCCGCCGTCGTCTCGAAATCCTGGTCGCGATGCCGGACGAACGTCTGCACGCGCTGGCGCTGCAGCAGACCGCGCGCGATCTGGCCGCACACTGAGGTCTTTCCATGGGCATGTTCGAACGCTGGCTCACCCTGTGGGTGGGCCTGGCCATTGTCGCGGGCGTCGCGCTGGGTCTGGTCGCACCGTCGGCCTTTGCGGCCGTTGCTGCGCTGGAACTGGCACACGTCAATCTGGTGGTGGCGGTGCTCATCTGGGTGATGATCTACCCGATGATGATCCAGATCGACTTCGCCGCCGTGCGCGACGTCGGTCGCCGGCCGCAGGGGCTGGTGCTGACGCTGGTCGTGAACTGGCTGATCAAGCCCTTCACGATGGCCGCACTGGGCGTGCTGTTCTTCCAGCACCTGTTCGCGCCCTGGGTCGATCCGCAATCGGCGTCGGAATACATCGCCGGCATGATCCTGCTCGGCGTCGCACCGTGCACCGCGATGGTGTTCGTCTGGAGTCAGCTCACCCGCGGGGACCCCAATTACACGCTGGTGCAGGTGTCGGTGAACGACCTGGTCATGGTGTTCGCTTTCGCGCCGATCGCCGCCTTCCTGCTCGGCGTGACCGACGTGGCCGTGCCGTGGGAAACGCTTCTGCTGTCCACTGCGCTCTACGTGGTGCTGCCGCTGCTCGCCGGCGTGCTGACACGACGTGCGCTCGGCAATGGCGCCGCACTGGCCCGCTTCGTCGCGCGGCTCAAGCCCTGGTCCATCGTCGGTCTGCTGGCCACCGTGGTGCTGCTGTTCGGTTTCCAGGCGGAAACCATCGTCGCCCAGCCCTTCGTGATCGCACTGATCGCCGTGCCGCTGGTGCTGCAGACCTACGGCATCTTCGCCATCGCCTTCGTCGCCGCGCGGATGATGAAGCTGCCGTATCCGGTGGCGGCGCCGGCCTGCCTGATCGGCACGTCGAATTTCTTCGAACTTGCGGTCGCCGTCGCGATCTCCCTGTTCGGACTGCACTCGGGCGCGGCGCTGGCTACCGTGGTCGGCGTGCTGGTCGAAGTACCGGTCATGCTGTCGCTGGTCGCCTTCACGCGGCGCAGCGCGCATCTTTTTCCGGATTCCGCTGAACTTTTTTAGAACAAGTCTAAACAAAGAGGCAGTTTCGCAATATCATTGCGACTTTCACCCCACCCACAAAAGAGGATCTCGACATGAGCATCATCAACAGCACCGTCCAGCCCTTCAAGGCAAACGCTTTCCACAACGGCAAGTTCATCACCGTGACCGACGAGAGCCTGAAGGGCAAGTGGTCGGTGATCGTGTTCATGCCGGCTGCCTTCACCTTCAACTGCCCGACCGAAGTCGAAGACGCGGCCAACAACTACGCCGAATTCCAGAAGGCTGGTGCCGAAGTGTATATCGTCACCACCGACACCCATTTCTCGCACAAGGTGTGGCACGAAACCTCGCCGGCCGTCGGCAAGGCCCAGTTCCCGCTGGTCGGTGACCCGACCCACCAACTGACCCGCGCGTTCGACGTGCATATCGATGAAGAAGGTCTGGCGCTGCGCGGCACCTTCATCATCAACCCGGAAGGTCAGATCAAGACCGCCGAAATCCACGACAACGCGATCGCCCGCGACATGAACGAAACGCTGCGCAAGCTCAAGGCTGCCCAGTTCGTCGCCAGCCACCCCGGCCAGGTCTGCCCGGCCAAGTGGAAGGAAGGCGCTGAAACCCTGACCCCGTCGCTCGACCTGGTCGGCAAGATCTAAGCGGGCAACGCTTCGCAGAGGCGCCCGGGTCAGGTGCCAGGGTGTGTTCTCAAGCGGTTTTGAGAACATGCCCTGACGGCGCCCGGCCCGGGCGTATTGTTTTTCGCATCATCCGTTTCGAAAGCCGAGCACACCATGCTGGACGCCACTCTCAAGGGCCAGTTGAAGGCCTATCTCGAAAAGCTGCAGCATCCGATCGAACTGACGGCTGCGCTGGACAACAGTGCCGCTGCAGGCGAACTGCGGGGCCTGCTGTCCGACATCGCCGAACTGTCGGACAAGATCACGGTGAGCGAGGAGCAGGGCAGCGCCGCCCGCAAGCCGTCGTTCGCGATCAACCGCAAGGGCGGCAACATGTCGCTGCGCTTCGCAGCCATTCCGCTCGGCCATGAATTCACCTCGCTGGTGCTCGCACTGCTGCAGGCCGGCGGTCATCCGCCGCGCGTGTCGGACGAGATGATCGAACAGATCAAGTCGCTCGACGGTGACTACAGCTTCGAAGTGTTCATGTCGCTGTCCTGCCACAACTGCCCGGACGTGGTGCAGGCGCTGAACCTGATGGCGGTGCTGAACCCGCGCGTCAAGGTGGTCACCATCGATGGCGCGCTGTTCCAGAAGGAAGTCGAGGACCGTCAGGTGATGGCGGTACCGATGGTGTTCCTGAACGGTGAACTGTTCGGCGCCGGTCGCATGACGCTCGAAGAGATCGTCGGCAAGGTCGACACCGGTGCTGCAAAGCGCGACGCCGACAAGATGAGCGCCAAGGCGCCGTTCGACGTGCTGGTGGTCGGCGGTGGACCTGCCGGCTCGGCGGCGGCGATCTACGCCGCGCGCAAGGGCATCCGCACGGGTGTCGTGGCGGAGCGCTTCGGCGGCCAGCTGATGGACACGCTGGGCATCGAGAACTTCATCTCGGTCAAGGAGACCGAAGGCCCCAAGCTCGCCGCCGCGCTCGAAGAGCACGTGAAGAGCTACGAGGTCGACGTGATGGCGCTGCAGCGCGTCGACAAGCTGATTCCGGCCGCCGAGTCGGGCGACGGCCTGATCACGCTGCAACTGTCCAATGGCGGCCAGCTGAAGTCGCGTTCGGTCATCCTCGCCACCGGCGCGCGCTGGCGCGAAATGAACGTGCCGGGTGAACGCGAGTACCGCAACAAGGGCGTGGCCTACTGCCCGCACTGCGACGGCCCGCTGTTCAAGGGCAAGCGCGTGGCGGTGATCGGCGGTGGCAATTCCGGCGTCGAGGCAGCGATCGACCTGGCTGGCATCGTCGGTCACGTGACGCTGCTGGAATTCGACAAGCAGATGCGTGCCGACGCGGTGCTGCAGCGCAAGCTGCTGAGTCTGCCCAACGTGAAGGTGATCCTGCAGGCGCAGACCACCGAAGTGACGGGTGGGGCCGACGGCAAGGTCAATGCGCTGAAGTACACCGACCGCGCCACCGGCGAATCGCACACGGTCGAACTCGAAGGCATCTTCGTACAGATCGGTCTGGTGCCGAACACCGAGTGGCTGAAGGGTTCGATCGAGCTGACGAAGTACGGCGAAATCCCGGTCGATGCGCGCTGCGAAACCAGCACGCCGGGCGTGTTCGCTGCCGGCGACGTGACCACCGTGCCGTACAAGCAGATCATCATCGCGATGGGCGAGGGCTCGAAGGCGGCGATTTCGGCTTTCGACCATCTGATCCGCACGTCGGCACCGGCCTGATCACCGGGACGCGTTAACATCGGAGCCCGCGCATCGCAGGATGTGCGGGCTTTTTCTTGGCTGCGCGACTGCCCATGCGCACCATTCACCGAGGGTTTTCACACCATGAGCCACGCTCCGCTGCTGCTGTTCCTGCACGTCGCCGCAGTCACGATCTGGGTCGGCGGCATGTTCTTCGCCTATGTCTGTCTGCGCCCGGTGGCCGCCGTGCAGCTCGAACCGCCGGCGCGGCTGCGCCTGTGGCGCGGTGTTTTCGGCGGCTTCTTCCCGCTGGTGTGGGCGTCGGTCGTCGTCATCCTCGTCAGCGGGCTGGGCATGATGCTGGGGGTCGGCATGAAGGCGGCGCCCATCCACTGGCACCTGATGTTCGGCGTCGGCCTGATCATGATGTTCATCTTCATGCACGTGTTCTTCGCGCCGTACAAGCGGCTGCTGCGCGCGGTCGATGCGTCCGACTGGCCGGCCGGCGGTGCGGCGCTGGCGCAGATCCGCAAGCTGGTCGGGCTGAACACCGTGCTCGGCTTTGTCACCATCGCGCTGGCCACGCTGGGGCGCGCACTGGTGGCCGGATGAAGCACGTACAGTCGCGCGACAACGCGCAGTTCAAGCAGCTGCGCAAGCTCGCGACCTCGTCGCGCGCGCGGCGCGAGGCGGCGGAGACGCTGATCGACGGCATGCATCTGTTCCGCAGCGCGCTCGACGCCGGCGTGCGTCCGAAGCTCGCCATCGTCGCCGAGCGCGCGCTTGATCAGAGCGAAGTGAAGGACGTACTGGCGGAGCAGGGCGACGCCGTGCTGCTGCTTGCCGACGCGCTGTTCGACGAACTGAGCCCGACCGACACGCCGACCGGTCTGCTCGGGCTGATCGACATACCGGCCGAGGTGGAGGAGCCGATCACCGGCGACTGTCTGGTGCTCGACGCGGTGCAGGACACAGGCAACCTCGGCACGCTGCTGCGCGCCGCTTGGGCCACAGGCGTGCGCGACGTGCTGCTGACCACCGGCTGCGCCCAGGCCTGGAGTCCCAAGGTGCTGCGCGCCGGCCAGGGCGCGCATTTCGGTCTGCGCATCCGCGAGCACTGCGACGTGGCGGCGGCGCTCAAGACTTACCCGGGCCGCATCGTCGCCACCCGGCTCGACGCGCGCACCTCGCTGTATGCGCTGGACCTGCGCGGCCCGGTCGCCTGGCTGTTCGGCAACGAAGGCGCCGGCCTGTCGCCGGCGGTCAGCGCGCTGGCGACTGATCCTGCCATCATCCCGATGCCCGGTGCGGCCGAGTCGCTGAATGTCGCGATGGCGGCCACCGTCTGTCTGTTCGAGCAGGTAAGGCAGCGTACGCTCGGCTGAAACGGCGCGACCAGGGCGGGCCGGGGCAGGGAGCTTTTCCCTGTACAAGCGTCGAGGCAGTTTTGAGAATCGGGCATCCGCGGACCTGAATGTCTGCTCATCCACCGGTGCGCGCGCCCTCCGATTTCCGCCATGCAGATTGAACATCCCGTCCGTCAGGAACTGGTCAAGGACCTGTACATCGACCATCAGGGATGGCTGTTCGGCTGGCTGCGCAAGAAGCTTCGCTGTCCTTCCGACGCCGCCGACCTGACGCAGGACACCTTCGTCCGCGTCATGCAGTGCGACGAACTTGCGCAACTGCGTGAGCCGCGTGCCTTCCTGACGACGACAGCCGGTCGTCTGCTGATCGATCACCTGCGGCGTCGCAAGCTCGAACAGTCGTATCTCGCCGCGCTTGCGCTGTACTCACCGGACGCTTCAGCGCCCTCGGCAGAAGATCATCACGCGGCGCTGGAAACCTTGAATGCACTGGCAACGATGCTGGAGACGCTGCCGCCCAAGCCGCGCAAGGCCTTCCTGCTGTATCGACTCGAAGGCCTGCCGCACGCCGAGATCGCCGACCGCCTCGGCGTATCGGTCAGCATGATCAAGCAGTACCTGGCGTCGGTCCTGATGCAGTGCTACCGCGTGCTGCACGGCTGAGCGATGCTGCACGCGACATCGACGTCTGCACAGGGTGAGGGCTCCGCCGAGGACGCTGCGCCGTCGGCCGCCGTCGTCGCTGCAGCGACGGACTGGTACCTGAAGATGCAGGACGACAGCTGCACGCCGGAGCAACGATCCGCGCTGCACGACTGGCTGCAGGCCGACCCGATGCACCGCCTGGCCTATGGCCGCATCGACTCGATATGGACGCGCTTCGGACAGGTCGATGCGCAGGCGGGCAAGGCTGCCCTCGACGCAAGCCTCTCCGGAGCCGGGCGTCGCCGTCGCGCCGTGGCCGGTGCGCTGATGCTCGCGTGCATGCTGGCGGGCAGCGGCTGGATGGCCCTGCAGTCGCAGACGGCGCGCTACCTGCTGGCCGACCATCGCACGGCGCCGGGCGAGCGGCTGACGGTCACGCTGGACGACGGCAGCCGGGTCACGCTCAACACCGACTCGGCGATCGACGAGCAATACACCGGTCAGGAACGTCGCATCGTGCTGCGGCGGGGCGAAATACTGGTCGACGTGAGCGCCGACCCGCAGCGTCCGTTCGTGGTCGAAAGCAGGCACGCGACGGCGCGCGCGCTCGGCACGCAGTATCTGGTGCGCGACGATTCCGATGCGACGCGCGTCGCGGTGATCGAGTCGACGGTCGAGGCGTGCAGCCGCTCGGTCGGCACCTGCACGACGCTGGGTGCCGGCAGCGCGGCGCGGATCACCGACGCGGGTGTCGGTGCGACCGAGGAGGCTGATATCGATGCGCTCATCGGCTGGCGCGACGGCGTGCTGGCGGTCGACGACAAGCCGCTCACCGAGGTACTTGCCGAACTCGAGCGCTATCGCCGCGGCACGCTCTACTACGACGCGGAAGCGCTGCAGGGCCTCTCGGTGTCGGGCGTGTTCCCGCTCGACGACACCGACCGGGCGCTTGCCGCACTGAGCGCGAATCTGCCGCTGCGCATCACCCGTTACACCTCGTACATCGTCCGCATCGACCGCCGCTGATTTTTTCGACGCCGACTGTACTTTTGCCGTCGTCCTTCGTCATTGCCCGCGATTACACAAGAAAAGCGGGGGAGCACATGAAGAGGACAGAAGGCGGTAATGGTGCGCGTACTCGCCGGCGCGTGCTCGGTGCGGCGGCGCTCGGGCTGGCAGTCGTCAGTCTGCCCGCCGTTGCCGATGCGCTCCGGCTCGAACTGGCCGACGCCACGCGCAACTACGCGGTACGCAGTTACGACATCGCGCCGGGGCCGCTCGGCGACACGCTCAATCGGGTCGCACGGCGTGCAGGTGTGGTGTTCACATTCGAACCCTCGCTGGTCAGTGGCAAGCGCAGTGCCGGTGTCCGCGGGGATTTCTCGGTGCGCGAGGCATTCACCGCCGCGCTGCAGGGAAGCGGGCTCGAACTGCGTATCGACGAAGCGGGCGGATACACGCTGCGCCGCGCACCGGTGCAGCCGTTGCCGGCCCTGGGCGACGAGTCCTCGTCCATCCATCAGCTCGAAGCGATCCAGGTGCGCGCCAAGCGCTTTCACGAGATCGGTCCGCTGCCAGGACTGGGCCTGACGAAGGAGGAGATCCCGGGCAATGTGCAGAGCCTGACCGCCGCCGACATCCGCAATGCGCATGCGGTCAGTGTGGCCGATCTGCTGAACTCGACCATGCAGTCGGTCAATGTGAACGACTACCAGGGCAACCCGTTCCAGATGGACGTGAACTACCGGGGCTTCACCGCCAGCCCGCAACTCGGTACGCCGCAGGGCCTGTCGGTGTTCATCGACGGCATACGCGTAAACGAACCTTTCGGCGACGTCGTGAACTGGGACATGATTCCGATGAACGCGCTGTCGGGCTTCGACGTCTTTCCGGGCTCGAATCCGATCTTCGGCCTCGGCACACTGGGCGGCGCCTTCTCGATGCGCACCAAGAGCGGTTTCGACAGCCCCGGCGTCGAAGCCGAACTGCTTACCGGCGCCTTCGGCCGCAACCAGCTGCTGGTGTCGGGCGGCTGGAATAACGGCAATGTGGGTCTTTTCGGTGCCGGCAACTTCTTCGTCGAAGACGGCTGGCGCGACAATTCGCCGACCAAGGTGAACCAGGTGTTCGGCAAGGGCAGCTATCGCAGCGACCGGCTGGACCTGAACCTCAGCTCGCTGTATGTGTGGAACGACCTTGTCGGCAACGGCCTGATCCCGAGCCAGATGTACGCGCAGGACCGCAACGGCGTATTCACTTCGCCGGACACGACGAAGAACCGTCTGTTGCAGCTGCAGCTGTCCGGCAGCTTCATCGTCAATGACAACTTCACCATCACCGGCCAGGTCTATCAGCGCGACAGCAATCGTCGCGCCCTCGGTGCCGACGTCTACACCGAACTTCGCGGCGACTATGCGCGGCGCAAGCTTGATCCGGGCGAGCAGTACACCTGTCTGTACAACAGCAGCAACAAGTACGGTCTGCCTGACTACTACGTCGTCGCATTCGATCCGAACGACTGGTTCTCGCCGGCGTATCCGGAGTTCCTGAACTTCCTGATTGATTACGCAACAAACGGCGTCGCCAACCCGGCGCTGCTGCCGGACGGCGCATTCAACGCCGACCTGCCTGACGATTACGCGGCACACGCGAAGTACGAGTTCGACACCTGGAAGAACTACCACCAGGCGCTGTTCTACGTGCCGCAGGCGGTCACGCGCACGCCGGTGCTGCCGGGTGATCCCACGCCGTATTCGAATGGCGAACCGTCCTACACCGCCGGCACCTGGGTCGGCGGCAGCGCCCCCAGGGTGCCGGCCGGTGACATCGACGTCATCGGCGGCATGACCGCGAGCTTCTTCTATACGCCGGATGGCGTGAAGCACGCCGTCATGACGGTCACCCCCTTCAACGGCGACAACTGTGCCGCCACACAACAGCGCGACGTGACCTCGCAGCGCGGCGAACTGACCCAGCGCGACCCGGTGACCGGCAACGTGCTGATGACCGACGGTTTCGGCACCACCCGACCGGGTGTGGTCGAGGGCACGCCGACCGCAGTGCTGACCAATACGCGGATCGAACAGATCATCCACGGCGCGTCGATGCAGCTGAACTGGAACTTCGATCGCCACAAATTCATGGTCGGCGCATCGGTCGACCGCGCGAAGGCGCGCTACGGCAGCGGGCAGATGCTCGGGCTGCTCGATGCCGAACGCAATGCCTACCTTGCGCCGGACGAAATCCGCGATCAGTACGCCGCGGCGGACGAAGAGGTGCGCAACAACGACTTCGCCGGCACCTCGATCACCAAGAGCCTCTACGCGAGCGAAACCTGGAGCCCGGTCGAGACGGTGCACCTGACCGGCGCGGTGCGCTTCAACCACACGCGGGTCAAGAACGTGCTGGCTTCACGCAGCTACGGCTTCACCGTTTTCGATCTTGCCCAGTACGAGGCCTATCCGAACTTCTACGACATCTGCGTCAATGGCATGTGTCCGACCACCGGCTATCGGGTACCTGACCTTGCACGCCTCGTGAACCCGGCGGAAACCGAACACTTCACCTATCGCTCGCTGAATCCTTCGGTCGGCGGCACCTGGCAGGCCAGGCCAGACCTGAACGTCTATGGCAACTGGGCACGCGGTGCCCGCACACCGTCGGTGATCGAGCTGGGCTGCGCGCTCGATCACACCCTGGTCAGCCTCGGCGGCAACAAGTACATCGAGAAGGGGCTGCTGGAGAACCGCTCCTGCTCATTGCCCTCGACGCTGTCGGGCGACCCCTATCTGCCGCAGATCCGCGCCGAAACGATCGACTTCGGCATGCGTGGCCGCTGGGGCGACAACATCGAATGGAATCTCGGCGCTTATCGTACCGATCTGAAGGACGACATCTACCTGGTGACCTACCCGGGAAACCGCAGCTTCTTCGACAGCATCGGCGACACGCGCCGGCAGGGCATCGAGGCGGGGATGACCGCCCAGCTCGGCAAGGCACGCCTGCGCCTGAACTACGCACTGACCGACGCGACCTTCCAGGAGTCATTCGTCATGGCGGCGAACGACAACAGCAGTGCGACGCTGGAGCCCTACTGCAACGCCTCCGGTCAGTGCATCTACGACCTGGACGACCCGGTCGGCCGCATCCGCGTCAAGCCGGGCAACCGGATGCCGGGCATACCGTTGCACAACCTGAACGCGACGCTGAGCTACGAGGTGACGGACAAGTGGACGGTGGGTCTCACCGCGATCGCGCACTCAACCGCCTACGTGCGCGGCAACGAGAACAACGAACACCGAGAAGGTGTGGTGAGGCAGGTGCCGGTCGACATCTATGACGGCAACGGCGCCGTCATCGGCCAGCAGATGATCAGCCTGCAACCGACCGGCAACAAGGGTTCGGTGCCCGGCCACGTCGTCTTCAACGTCCACACGAGCTACAAGCTCACGTCGGAATGGACGCTGGGCATGCGCATCAACAACCTGCTCGACAAGGAATATTTCAGCGCGGGCCGCCTTGGCGTGAATCCGTTCTCGCCGTCGATCCACGGTGCCATCGGGCCAGACGGCTACAACCACAACTCCAGCGACTGGCTCAGCACCAACTTCCTGGCACCGGGCGCGCGGCGAGGCATCTGGCTGACCTTGAGCTACCAGCTCGATCCGCGCTGAGAGGTGTTCAAGCCGGCGCTTCGCCCGCTACGTCCGGCCGTGCCGCCCAGGGCACCAGGCCGGCGGCGGTGGCGAGGCGCACCAGTTCGACGTCGCTGCGCACGTCGAGCTTCTGGCGGATTTCGCTCATCCGGTTCGAAATCGTCTTCGGGCTCAGCTTCAGCGCGTCGGCGATTTCGTCCACCGTCATGCCGGCCAGCAGCAGGCGGCAGATTTCGAATTCGCGCGGCGTCAGCACGTCCAGCCGCTTCTCGTCCGGCATCACGTTGTCCAGCGCCAGCTGTTCGGCCACGCGCGGGCTCAGCGTGCGCCGGCCCTGAGCGGCGGCGATGACGGCCTGCACCAGCGCTTCCGGTTCGGTGTCCTTGGTCAGGAAGCCGATGGCCCCGGCCTCCAGCGCCTGGCGGGCGAAAGCCGGCTGGGCGTGCATCGAGAACATGAGCACGCGCGCCCGGCCGTCGAGCGCCAGCATGCGGCGCGCTGCCTCGATGCCGCTGGCGCCGGGCAGCGAAATGTCCATCACCACGACGTCCGGCTTCATCAGCCTGAACAGCTGGTAGGCCTCGTCGGAACTGCCCGCTTCGCCGACCACCTCCATCATGCGGTTGTGTTCGAGGAAGCGGCGGTAGCCAGCGCGCACAACGGCGTGGTCGTCGACGAGCAGAACGCGGATGGGAGTGTTCGGAGCCATGTCAGTGTTCCTGTACCGAGGTTTTCAGGGGCAGCCAGGCGGTAACTTCCCAGCCGCCGCGCGAACGCGGACCGGCTTGGCAGTCACCACCCAGTGCGAGCGCGCGTTCGCGCATGCCGACCAGACCGAAGCCGCTTTCGGGTGCGACGTAGGGCGTCGGTTCGCCGTCGTCGGTCACCCGCAGCGATACGCGGCCGAGCCTTGTGTCGATGTCCAGGTGGACATCGATGCGGGTGCACCGTGCGTGCTTGGCCGTATTGGTGAGGCACTCCTGCACGATGCGGTAGAGCGTGATGTCGTGCATAGCCGACAGCTGACCGAGATCCTCGTCGAGATGGAACACCACCTCGACCTTGTCGGCGCCACGGCTGCGCTGGGTGCCCAGTTCGGCCAGCGCGTGGCGCAGGCCCAATTCTTCGATGTCCGGCGGGCGCAGGTGTTCGAGCAGGTTGCGCACCAAGCGCAGAAGGTGGCCGACCTGTTCCGACATCCAGCGCGCCGCCTCGCGGTGCTCGGCCAGTTCGGGCCGGCCCTCGCAGGCGTCGGCCAGCAGACGGGCGTGCGGGTGGATGGCCACCAGATAGGGGCTCAGTTCGTCGTGCAGATCGCGCGCCAGCGACTGGCGGATTTCCTCTTCGTGCGTGATCAGCTTGCGCAGCAGGCGAGCGCGCTCGTTCACCGCCGCCTCCAGCGTGGCCGCCATGCTGTTGAAGGAATCGGACAGCGGCGCCAGGTCGCCCGGGCCGACGTTGTCCAGCCGGGCGTCGAGCCGGCCTTCGCCGATTGCCGACAGCGCCCGCATGACGCTGCCCAGCGGCTGCAGCGCACGGCCGACCGCCCAATACACCATGAAGCAGGCGATCAGCCCGATCGCCAGCACCATGCTGGTCTGCTTGATGTAATCGTCCCAGATCTCGCGCAGCTCGTCGTCGGCGTTCGGCACCAGCAGGTAGTAGCCGACCACGCGCTCGCCGACGCGGATGTCCTTGCGCAACGGCGGCAGGTTGCGCAGTCGCTCGCCCATCCAGTTCAGCGCGGCCGGCGCCTCGATCGGCGGCGCGTCGCGCGAACTCAGTATGGTGCGGCCATCCAGCGCGTGCACCTCGACGGTGAGGTGGCGCAGCGTGCGCAGCTCATGCGTGAGATCGATGTGCGCGAGCAGCGACTCGGTAGACATGCCGGGCGGCGCCGGCGTCAGCACACTGGGCAGCAGCGCGTGCGCAAGACGCGCCACGGAATCGATCTCGGTCACTGCATCGTCGTGGGCGTCGTAGAGCCTGCGCCCGCTGTCGGCGATCACCAGCAGGGTCATCAGCGAGGCGATGATGAGGGTGAGTCTGAAACGCAGACTCATGCAGGCATTCCGGAAGTTGGGTGACCGGGCATCGTAATGCGAAGGCTGTCGGGAAATCCTCCCGCGCATCGCGCGCCGCCGTCCGTGGCGCGGGACTGCATCCCGCCCGGTGCGATTGGATTTCCCTGCCACGGGCGGGCGTGACTCACCGATATTGAACGGCGCTGTCGCCGTTCGAGCGGCACGTCACTGAGGAGAAAGCCATGAAGAAAACTGCCCTGATCTGCACGCTGGCCCTGCTTGCCGCACCGGTCTTCGCCGCCGACGCGAAGAAGCCGTCGTCGGACAAGCCCGAACTGGCCCGCGACTGGGTCGAGATGGACGCCAACAAGGATGGCTACATCACGCCGGACGAAATGGTCGCCTGGGAAAAGAAACGCGCCGACGCCAAGAAGTGAGCGGACGGTGCCGGCCGCAGTCCGGCACCTCCCCATTTTTTCAAAACTTTTCCAAGCGCAAAAACACGTAAGAGCCTGTCGTCGGACGGAACCGCGGGGCTTGCTTCCGCCTCTATGCGGGGCATTCGATTTGCGCGCTAAGTATTGCCGCAACGATGCACCCCACAACCGACGACAGGAGATGGCAATGAAGAAGTTCAGTCTTGTTTTTGCAGCCTGCGCCGTGATGAGCGCCGGCGCCCACGCTGCCGACGCGAAGGCCGACAAACCCGAGCTGGCGCGCGACTGGGTGGCGATGGACGTCGACCGTGACGGCCACATCACGCCGGACGAAATGGTCAATTACGAAAAGAAGAAGGCTGCGCAGAAGAAGTGAGGTCCAGGGCTGGATGAGCCCCGGATTCTTCGTACCGACGGGGGCCGCACTGCGGCTCCCGTTTTTTTGTGCGTGCCCGGCGCGCCACGCCGACGCCGAGGCCGCCTACACTGCGGCCATGGACTGCGTACTGATTTCCCATCCCGACTGTCTGGACCACCGTCCGGGCGACCGTCACCCCGAATCGCCGGCCCGGCTGCAGACCGTGCTCGCCGAACTCGAGCGCACCGGCGTCACGCGCAAGTGGCAGCGCGTCGAGGCGCCTCTGGTCACCCGCGCCCAGCTTGAACGCGTGCACAACGCCGCCTATCTCGACGAAGTCGAGCGCGTGGCGCCCAAGACCGGCACCTACAAGCTGGAGAGCGACACCGTGATGTCGCCCGGCTCGCTGGCCGCTGCGTCGCGCGCCGCTGGCGCCGTCGTGCAGGGCGTCGATCTGGTCATGAGCGGGCGGGCGAAGGCGGTCTTCTGCGCGACGCGCCCGCCCGGCCACCACGCGAAGCCGGGGGACGCGATGGGCTTCTGCATCTACGGCAACGTCGCGGTCGGCGCCGCACACGCGCTGGCGACGCACGGCATCGAGCGCGTCGCCATCGCCGATTTCGACGTGCACCGCGGCAACGGCACCGAACTGATGTTCAGGCGCGAGCCGCGCGTGCTGATGGCCGACAGCTTCCAGCACCCGTATTACCCGCGCGGCGAGTTTCCCGAGCGAGCGGGCTACATCCCGTTGCGCATGGCGGCGGGCGAGGGCTCGGACGCCTTCCGCCGACACTGGAAAGAGGTTGCCCTGCCGAAGCTGCGCGCCTTCCGGCCGCAGCTGGTGCTGATTTCCGCCGGCTTCGACGCGCTGCGCGACGATCCGTTGGCCAATATCGAACTCGAAGCCGCCGACTATCGCTGGATCACGCACGAACTGCGCGACATCGCCGAGGCGTCGGCGCAGGGGCGCATCGTGTCTACGCTGGAAGGCGGCTACGGTCTGCCGGCCATCGGTCCGGCGGTGGCCGCTCACCTGATGGCGCTCGGCGACTGCAGCGTCTAGACTGCGCCGGCATTCACTGCGGACTTTCAATATGGATATTCAATGGTGGCACTGGCTGGTCGCCGGTCTTGCACTGCTGGTGATCGAGCTGGCCGTGCCCGGCATGGTGGTGCTGTGGTTCGGCGTTGCCGCGATCGGCATCGGTCTGCTGCTGTGGGCGGTGCCCACACTGTCGCTGACGCTGCAGCTCGCGTTGTGGGCGGTGCTGTCCTGCGTGCTGGTTTTTGCGTGGTTCCGCGTCTTCCGCGCCGACCAGCACCGCACGCACTCCGGCATGTCGGCCGGTGACGTGCTCGGCGAGGTGGGTCTGGTGGTGCACGAGATCACCCCCTTCGGTCGCGGCCAGGTGCGCTTCCAGAAGCCGCTGCTCGGCGCCGACGTATGGGATTGCATCGCCGACGACACGCTGCCGGTCGGCGAGCGGGTGAAGGTACTGTCGGTCGAGGGCTCGCTGCTCAAGGTCGGGCGCACGCACATCAACAAAACCTGAGGGAGGATTGCCCATGAGTTCCGGACTGATCGTCGTCATTGCATTGGTAGTATTCGTCGCAGTCACGCTGGCCAAGGGCCTGCGCGTGGTGCCGCAGGGCGAGGAGTGGGTGGTGCAGCGCATGGGCAAGTATCTGCGCACGCTGCTGCCCGGCCTCAACATCATCATTCCCTATCTCGACGACGTCGCCTACAAGGTGGTGACCAAGGACATCATCCTCGACGTGCAGGAGCAGGAGGTGATCACCCGCGACAACGCGGTCATCCGCACCAATGCGGTCGCCTTCATCAAGGTGACCGACCCGGTCAAGGCGGTCTATGGCGTGACCGACTTCTCCGAGGCGATCCGCAACCTGATCATGACCACGCTGCGTTCCATCGTCGGCGAGATGGACCTCGATCAGGCCTTGTCCAGCCGCGACAAGATCAAGGTGCGGTTGCGCGAGAGCATCGCCGACGAGGCGATCGACTGGGGCCTGACCGTGAAGTCGGTCGAGATCCAGGACATCAATCCGTCCGACTCGATGCAGCGCGCGATGGAGCAGCAGGCCAGCGCCGAGCGCGAGCGCAAGGCCATGGTGACGCGCTCCGAAGGTCAGAAGCAGTCGATGATTCTCGAAGCCGAGGCGCGGCTGGAGTCGGCCAAGCGCGACGCCGCCGCCCAGGTCACGCTGGCCGAGGCGAGCGCCGAATCGATCCGTCGCGTCACCGCATCGCTGGGCGAGCAGCAGCTGCCGATGATGTATCTGCTCGGCGAGAAGTACATCGCCGCGCTGAACAAGCTGGGCGAATCGCCGAACGCCAAGGTGGTCGTGCTGCCAGCCGACCTGCAGGACGCCGTGGCCGGCATCTTCGCGCGCGCCGGCGGCAAGGGCTGAGTTCGCGCGGGCCATCCAGAACCTGCAGGAATCCTGACATGCCCGGCCCGCACGCGCGGGCCGGCACCTGATCGGCGAGAATCGGCCTGTAGGCGGCCTTGTCCGCTCCCGCACCCGAGACAATACGAATGAGCGACATCGAACGCGAGTCCATGGAATTCGACCTGCTGGTCGTCGGCGCCGGCCCGGCCGGGCTGGCGGCGGCGATCCGCGCGAAACAGCAGGCGGCACAGGCCGGCATCGAACTGTCGGTGTGCGTGATCGAGAAGGCGGCCGAGGTCGGCGCCCACATCCTGTCCGGCGCGGTGATGGACCCGCGCGCGCTGACCGAACTGCTGCCGGACTGGGCCTCTCAGGGCGCGCCGCTCGACACGCCGGTCACCGAAGATCGCATGCTCTTCCTGTCGGAAACCGGTGCGCGCCCGGTGCCGCACGCGCTGCTGCCGCAGAGCTTCCACAACGACGGCAACTACATCGTGCGACTCGGCCATGTCGTCAAATGGCTGGGCGAGCAGGCGGAAGCGCTGGGCGTCGATGTGTTCGCCGGCTTCACCGGCGCCCAGCTGCTGATCGAGGACGGCAAGGTCGCCGGCGTCATCACCGGCGACATGGGCCTCACGCGCGAGGGCGATCAGGGGCCGAACTTCCAGCCGGGCATGGCGCTGCGCGCGAAATACACGCTGTTCGCCGAAGGCTGCCGCGGCCACCTGGGCAAGGAGCTCGAACAGCGCTTCAATCTGCGCGACGGCGTCGACCCGCAGACCTACGGCCTCGGTCTGAAGGAACTGTGGGAGGTACCGGCGGCACAGAGCCAGCCGGGCCTGGTCGTGCACACCGCCGGCTGGCCGCTGGATAACGCCACCTACGGCGGCGGCTTCATCTATCACCTGAAGGGCAATCTGGTCGCCATCGGCTACGTGGTCGGGCTCAACTACAGCAACCCGCACCTGTCGCCGTTCGAGGAATTCCAGCGCTACAAGACCCACCCGGCCATCCGCACTCACATCGAAGGCGGGCAGCGCCTGTCGTACGGCGCGCGGGCGATCACCGCCGGCGGCCTGCAGAGCCTGCCCAAACTGGTGTTCCCGGGCGGCGCGCTGATCGGTGATGACGCCGGCTTCCTCAATGCCGCGCGCATCAAGGGCAGCCACGCCGCGATCAAGAGCGGCATGCTGGCCGGCGACGCGGCGGTCGAGGCGATTGCCGCCGGGCGCGCGCAGGACGCGCTCGCCGCCTACCCGGAGAAATTCCGCATCAGCTGGCTGCGCGACGAGCTCTACCGCACCCGCAACTTCAAGCCCTACATGAAGAAAGGCCTGTGGCTGGGCGCCTTCCTGTACGGCGCCGAACAGCTGCTGTTCAAGGGCGCCGTGCCGTGGACGCTGCGCAACACCGCCGACCACACCTCACTGCAGCCGGCCGCCAGCTGTACGCCGATCGACTACCCGAAACCGGACGGCGTGCTCACCTTCGACCGCCTGTCGTCGGTCTTCCTGTCGAGCACCAACCACGAAGAGGACCAGCCCTGTCACCTGCGGCTGGCCGACGCCGGCATACCGATCACCGTCAACCTCGCCGCCTACGACGCGCCCGAGCAGCGCTACTGCCCGGCCGGGGTGTACGAAATCATCCGCGAGCAGACCGGCCCGCGGCTGCAGATCAACGCGCAGAACTGCGTGCACTGCAAGACCTGCGACATCAAGGACCCGACGCAGAACATCACCTGGGTCACGCCGCAGGGCGGGGAAGGGCCGATCTACAACGGCATGTAGGTCAGTTTCCTGTGGGAACGGCCTCGGCCGCGGGTCGGACGCGATCCCCCTGTGGGAGCGGCCTTGGCCGCGACACGGGCGTCGCCGTCCGCTGGCTTCGACGCAGGCCGCAGTCGGGGTCAGAAGACCCCTCCCACAAAACCCCGACTTCGGCCGCGGGTCGGGCGCGATCCCTGTGGGAGCGGCCTTGGCCGCGACACGGCCGTCGCCGTCCGCTGGCTTCGACGCAGGCCGCAGTCGGGGTCAGAAGACCCCTCCCACAAAAGCCCGACTTCGGCCGCGGGTCGGGCGCGATCCCTGTGGGAGCGGCCTTGGCCGCGACAGGGCCATCGCCGTCCGCTGGCTTCGATGCCGGCCGCAGTCGGGGTCAGAGGACCCCTCCCACAAAACCCTGGCTCAGGTGAAGCCGCGCGAGAAAAATTCGGCACAAACGCGAGATAAATGGACCTTGCCGAAATTATTCCCCGCTGAACAGAATCACGCGTGACGAAATGGTCAATCTCTGCGAGGTGGCGGAAGAGTTGCGACGCCATCGATCTCGTCAGCCCTCGCGAGCGCTCGATTGATCAGATCCTTCCTCGGATCGTCGTCGGACATCGTTTCCGCGATCTGGTGAAGCGTCGCGTACATCGTTGGGGCTGCCGCGAACAGCGCGCCGATGTCGGCATGGACGTGACCGCAGATGTATCGGCCTTCGGCGTCGAAGACCACATTGCTCGAAGTCGAACCGTATCCCGAGGGTTTGAAATAGAAGGGAGCGCGGTGCGACCAACGCTTTTCCCATCGCCCAGCCATTCTTCGATCCTGCCAATCCAGTCGCCTGCACCAACGGCCGGCACGACGGACTGAAGATAGCACCTCGGCCTACTCTCGCCGCTTCGCCTGCAGCAGAACGTACCGGTCACGACAGGTCACGTAACCGCGCGACCAGGCGCGGCCGCTCGATGCGCTCCATGACCCGAGCCGGCCGAAGCTGGCCACATGCACGCCGCTGTCGCAGCCGGCATACCACTGGATGGCCTCGGCTTCGCTCAGCTCGGGCGGCGCCTTGAACGCCGGCGGCGTGAGCGCGCAGCCGGCGAGCAGGGCAATCAGGACGGCAAGCGAACAACGGCGCGAGGTATCCATCGCGAGTCTCCATCGGGAACGGGAAGGTTGTCGGGGTCGCGGGCGCCTTTCCACCAGGTGCAGCGCTGACGACTGATCGCGTAAATCACCCCAAGCGTTGGAAATCGCGCCATCGGCACACCACCGGCGCGAACGCAGTAGTCGAGCCACGCCGATTCGCCGGTGCTGACGTAGATGACCGGATCAACCCCAAGAAGGTGATTGACCAATACCGGAAGGCCTAGGGCGTGCGCCCTGAAGCTCCGAATCAGGGCCAATGGAACACGACCGGATGCCCAGGCGCCGGCCAGCCCTATGCACACCGACCCGATCCACACCTCATCAGCCCAGGCGACCTGATCGGGTATCAGGCCGTACTCGCTGAGGCCAGCCGCATCGAGGCGAACGCTGCGGCTCATATGTAGAGCGCCTTGTCGGCAAGCATCAGGTGACCGTTGAACGCGCGCGGATGCGTGTAGGGATTGAGCCAACCCGTCGCGTTTTGGCAGTTCTTGTACTGGTATCCGAAGAAGCGGATGTTGTTGCCGTCCCGGCCTAGCAGTCGCCACCAGGTCTGAACGTGCAGGCCATAGTTGGTCTTCCCGCCGGCGCCCATCGTGTCGGGCTCATACAGCGCTTCCCAAAGTGCGACGCCCGAGCACAGCACAGTGCTGGGCAGCGTGACTGCAGGCGTCCACGTGGTGTCGTTGGTGACCGTGGCACGTCCGTAGGTGATCGTCCCCACGAGTGGCCAACTGATTGCAGGCTGAGCGATGGCCAGCGGCGGCTGCAGCAGCTGCAAGGGACGCCGGGCGATGCTGTCGAAAGTAAGCAGACCATTCGAGTCAAAGACCTGAATTCCCGCGCCCACAGTGCTCTTCGGTTCGTTCGTGAAGACGCCGAAGGCGTGCACCACCGGCTGCACCGTCGACAGAAATGAAACGACCCATTGCGACGACTCTTCGAAGATGCCCGCCACGCCGCAGCCATCTGGATAGGTCGGGAGTTCGAAGAACACGAGCGGCGGGCTGGGAAACTGGCTCTTCGGCAGGAAAGCCCTGTAATTCCCGCGCCCCTGCATC
Organism: Methyloversatilis discipulorum; assembly: GCF_000385375.1. Classification (NCBI taxonomy): domain Bacteria; kingdom Pseudomonadati; phylum Pseudomonadota; class Betaproteobacteria; order Nitrosomonadales; family Sterolibacteriaceae; genus Methyloversatilis; species Methyloversatilis discipulorum. The sequence goes on along the minus strand of NZ_ARVV01000001.1, from coordinate 2,223,645 downwards.
CAGTAGAACGAGTTCGATCGCTCGCCGCACGAGGTGTAGGTCAGGAAATCGGAATACAACGAGGCGGCGAACGTGCCCTTGTAGCCGTAACCGCCGACCCGGTGCGACAGCAGCACCCGGCCCGCAGCGTCCATCGCTTCGAATCCGTAGCTCATATCAGGAACACGTAGGCGAAGTTGCTGGACATCCCCGAGCCCCATTCCGGTTCGGTGGTGGTCACCGTCGGCACGCCGCCCGGGTAGCTGATCGCATAGAACGGCCACGCCACATAAGGCACGGCCATCAGCATGATCTGGCGTCCGGTCAGGTCGGGCCAGGCAAACACGGCGCCGGCCGCGCCGATGTGCTCGATGAAGTCGACGAAGAGCAGCGATGACGCCTCGCTGGTGAGCTGAACCACGTCATCCTCGGAGCGGACTTCGATGCCCCAGCTCATTGGGACAGATCCCCGATCTTCACGCGCACCACGTTGTTGTCGTCGAAGACCTTGATGACATTGTTCCTGACCTCGACACGCGCGCCGCTGGCGCTGCTGCGGATGAGCACATTGCCGTTGGCGTCGACACTGAACTTGCCGGCGATGTCCAGCGTGCCGCCCACGATCTCCGCCGCCTCCATCCGCAGCGCAGCCGTGATGGTGCCGGCAAGGATCTTGTTCGCAGCGATGGTCGGCTGCGCCTTGACGTAAGCGGTGCCCTGCCATTCGTACAGGCTCTGCTGCGTGCTGACGAAGACGATGTCGCCCATGTTGCTGGTCGGCACGTTGGCCACGACCGTCACGCCGCCTACGGCCGTGGTCGTTGCGTTCGCCGGCAGTGACCACGGGCCGGGCTCGCCGCGGGTGTTGATGAGGCGGTACCAGTACCAGCGCTGGGCGTTGCTGGTGCCGACCGGGTCGGCGTAGCGGCGCACGTTGCCGTCGACGATGTCGAGCTGGGCGCCGGCGGCGAAGGTGGCCGACGGCGATCGCCAGATCTCGATGTAGCGGATATCCGGCCGCAGATGCTCGGGCCACTCGACGACGATAGTGGTCTGGAACGCCGCGGCCGTCGGGTCATCCGGCTGGCCAGGCTCTGCGGTGTCGGTGCCGCCCTGCACATCGACGCTCGCGTAGACCCACGGCCCTTGATTTCGGCCCACAGGCGCCACGCGCACGTAACTCATGCCGCGCTGCACCTGCATCGTGTAGCTGGGCGCCGTCGGCTGGCCGACCGGCACCCACGACTCGTTGTCGTAGCTGTGTTCCACCAGGTAGAACTTCGTGCCGACCGCGCCCGGCCACGACAGCGCCAGCGTGGGCAGATCCGGCGCGCCGCCCGGCACAGCGAGGATGTCGCCGCCGATCGAGGGCGTATCAGGGATCGTCGGCAGGTTGAACACCGGCGTTTCCGCCGGCGGGCTGCCGGCGTCGATATCGGCCATCTCGTCGGCCTCGATCACGAACGCCAGCTCGACTGTCTCGGTACGCGGGCGGATCGGCGTGATCAGCCGCGCCTTGATCCACATCCTGTTCGAAGGCCCGAACACCACGTGCGTGCGCTCGCCGTTGGCGCCTACATAGGGCTGCCAGTCGTCGATCGCCTCGGCAAGCACGACGTGCTGCGCGTCGGCACCGGCGGTGACCTGGTAGGGCCCATGCATTTCGCCCCGCCGACCGCGGAAGGCAACGAAATGAGGCGTCGCGTCCAGAAACTCGACTGGACGCTCCAGGGTGAGCACGCCACCGATATCGACGCCACCGTCGTCGTTTGCGCCAGTGAACGCGACCAGGTCACCGCCGCTCTGCCCCCACTTCGGCCGGCGGTGCTGTATCGCGCACAGCGTGCCGGGGCGCGGAATCAGCCCCTCCTTGCCGGTCGACAGCGTGATGACGGCGCGCCGGTACCGGTTCGCGCCTGCCATGTGCATGCACTCGCGCCACACATGCAGACGTTGCACAGCGCCGAACAGTTTCAGGCGCGCGGGCTGCTCGGCGGCCGAGTCGGCCAGCTTGGCCAGCACCCGGTTTTCCGACCAGGTGTTTTCGTCCATGTAATCGCACTCGACGGCGTCCACCGTCTCGCTGCTATGGACGATGTAGCGCACGCGCATCGAGCCGCGCACGATGTTCCGGTCGCTGAACAGCATCGCCGGCATCGTCGACGGCGTGTCGCGCACGAAGAAGAGCTTGGCGTACTGGGTGTAGGGCGCAGCGCGGCCGACACGCGCGGCCAGCGTCAGCGCCTCCCACAACGTGCCCTTCGTGTCGTGCACGGCGTCGTAGCGGTCGCCGCGCGATTCCCACAGCGCGGCCAGCTCGTACAGCGTGCTCAGTTCGATGCGGCTGTCCGGCAGGCGCCCGCCGTACTGTGCGCGTGCCATGTCGGCCAGCGCCCACGCCGGGTTGCGGGTGGCCACCGGCGCCGGCGTCCAGCCGGTTTCTGGGTGCCAGGTGCGCAGGTAGCGCTGACCGATCAGGTTGATACGGCGCGCGCTCTGCTCGCTGATCTGGTTGCCGGCGCGCAGTTGCAGCGCCAGCATCGTCACGTCGCCGTAAGCCTGGTTTCCGGGGTGATAACCGCGTACGCCTGCCCAGTGCAGGTCACTGGTGCCGCGGGTGCTCGTTTCGGGGTCATTTACCCGAGTCAGGCGCACGCGATAGCGGCCCAGTGGAACCTGTTTCGTCCAGCTGAAGCGCTGTGCGGTGTTCGTCGCCTTCGACACGGAATGCGTCGCGAGCTGAAACCACGCCGCCAGCGGGTTGCCGCTGTCGTCGATCTGCTGGGCGTCGACCGTGAACGTGGCCGTACGCGGGTCCATCGTGCCGTCGTCGCGGAACCAGTACAGGCCCTTCGGGCACACCACGTCGTAACCGATGCGGTCGATCACGGTGCCGGGCTCATTGACCGCGAACGGGCCCAGCGTCTCGTCCTTCTCGGCCTTCTGGCCAGCGACCTCGCCTGACGTGCTGACGTTGGCCGGGAACAGCGTCACCGTGCCGCCCGGCGGCACGATCTGCCAGACCACACCGGTGAACGGCGAATCGGACCGGTAGTAGCCGTCGGCGCCCAGGGTGCCGGTGATCACCGTGTCCTCGATCCGCAGCTGCTCGATCGCCACCTGGCCCTGCGACACACAGAAGAGCTGAAACAGATCCTGCTCGTTGTCGCGGAACTCGCCGTAAGGGTCGGCCGCGTAGTCGGGGAAGATCAGGTGGCGGCCGTACAGCACGGGAATCGGCTGGCCGAGCCGCGCGCTGTTGCCTTGCGCCTGCAAGGTGTAGGTCGGGCTGGGCGAGGCCATTGCGCGGCTGGTGGCTGCCGCCGGCTGCTTCGGCGAGGGCAGCAGCAGGTTCAGCAGCGAGTTCACCACCATGCCCTTGACCACGCTCATGGCGAAGGTGCCGATCTGGGCCCAGATCGAGCCGCCGCCGGTGGCCACCGCCAGCACCGCTTGCATGACCAGGTTCAGCGGATTGCTGCCGCCGCCGCCCTGCAGCACGCTGCGGAAGATCACGTGCTCGCCGGCCTCGACGCGGCGCGTCGGCCACTCCGCGCGGCCGTAGTACAAGCCGTCGATCGAGCACACGAAGGGCAAGCCATGCGTGCCGACCTTGTAGCGCCTGACCAGCGTTGCGATCGATGCGGGCTTGCGCAACGCGACCTCGCGCACCGTCACGCTGGGCGCGAGCGCACTGGCGCTGATTGTCATCCGCGCAAACGGCTCGCGGCGAGTCACAGCGCGCTCCGGTGGCGGAAGCACACGACGCGGCCGAAGCCCTGTGCCGGCAGCTCGTGTGCCCGCGAGAAGATCACGCCCATGCCGCGCACGCAGTGCAGCAGGCCGCCGCCATCGACGTCGACCCACACACCGATATGCCACGGGTAACGGATGTGCCACACCTCGACGCCGTCGCCCTCGGCAGGGCGGTCGACCTCGATCCAGTCGCAGCGCTCGGGGTGCGTGCGGAAGGCCTCGATGTACTCGCGCGGCACGTCTTCATCGGCCTGCACCGGCCCGATCTCGCGGCCGAAGTGCTGGCGCTGCACCATGCGGAAGAAGTTCCAGCAGTTGAAGGCGTCCGGCCCCTCGCCCCCTTTTTCCCACGGCAGGCCGATGTACTGCTCCGCCCAGTGTCCCGGCCCCTTCATCGCCGCAGCCCCGGAAAGCGCTGGCGCGTGTAGTCCTCGCGAGGAAACGCCTTGTTGCTGAAGTCGCCGAACCCGACAACGACTTCGATCGTCATGTCGCCGGCACTCACGTCGAACACCTCCATGTTCAGGATCGGCAGTTGCGGCGCACTGGTGTCCAGATCCAGAAACGTGCGGTAGGTCACTTCAGCGACGGTCGGCAGTTGCACAGCCGGGCCCAACTCGTCCTCGATCTCGCCTGTGGCGTTGTCGATCGTGATGCGCATGCGCATCTGGCCGTTCTCATCGACCGCGGGCATTTCCGCGCCGAACGACGTACCAATGAACTCGACGGGCGTCGAGGGATCGAGCGGCGCATCGGCTTCGAGCGTCAGCGTGTGGTTGCGATGGCTCAGCACCAGGCGGATCGGCTGCGTGAAGCCGGGGTGGCGCACCTCCAGCGTGTGCAGTTCCACCGCGTTGGCGCTGGCATAGGCTTCCTGCAGGGCTACGTCGATATCGACCGGCATGTCAGCCCCCGAGCAGCGCATCGAGCGCGGCTTCGGTCATCAGCGGCAGAGTGCGGATCTCCAGCTCGCAATTCACCATGAACACGCCCTTTTCGAGCATGCGCGGGCGCGGTGCGCGAGTGAAGCGCACTTCCTCCACCGTCACGCCCCGCGGCGTGGCCACCGGCATTTCGAACCAGTCGGCGCCGTCGTTGATCTTGTAGCGGTACCAGGCATTGAAGATGTCGCATTCAAGCTGGCTGAACTCCATCGTGCAGCGCACCGGCACCGCCGCGCCGGGGTCGCGCGGCACCTGGCGCGCCGCGCCTACTTCCATGTCGGTGCGCGTGAAGCTGGTGACCGGCTCCAGGTCATAGCCGTCGCGCACACGGATGCGCCCGCGAAGCAGTGTCGGGAACGATTCCATCAGCAGCCCCTCAACTCAGCCCGGCGGCGCGGTTGCCGCCAAGCGTGTCCTGTATCGCGCGCGACATCGGGCCGTTTTCCGCCATGTCTTCGGTGAAGACCTGCACCACCATCTGGCGGCCGTCGAAGCGTGCCTGCGAGCCGGTCGCACGCTGCGGCGTGCCCTGATTGATCAGCTCGACCTTCACGCCCATCGCCGCGCCGCCATTCTTGGCGTGGCGCGGGTCATCCTCGGTCAGCACCTCTTCGCCGCGCTTCAGGATGGCGGCCACCTCGTTGCCTGCGATGCCGCCGTTGTGGAAGCGCGGGGCGCCGATCCACACGCGCGGATCGACCATGCGGCCACGCGACATGCCAGCGCCAACAACGCCGCCCTGGTGGAAGAAGGAACCGAAGAAGCTGCCGATGGCGTCGAAGAAGCCACCGCCTCCACCACCGCCGCCCGAGCTGAAGATGCTGCCGAGCGACGACAGCAGGCCGTCGAACAAGCTGCCGAAGCCGCCGGTGATCTCGCCGAACAGCTGGCCCAGCGTGTCCATCCAGCCGCCGAACAGGTCGCGCAGCTGCGTGCCGATATTGCCCAGCACGTCGCCGATGCCCGGCGTGCCCTTCAGGTCGCCAGGCAGGATGCCTTGCGCGCCCGCGGCAGCAGCGCCCGCGCCATCAGCGTTGCGCACCCACAGCGCCCGCTCGCGCGAACTGCCATCGACGCCCAGCGCCCGCGAAATGACGCGGCCCAGCGTGTTCTGCTGACCGTTCGCATCCTTGCCGAGTGACTGATTGATCGCGTTCAGCGTGTCTTCTGCCGCGATCTCGGCCAGCGATCGGCGGATCGAACGGCCCACGTTCAGGAACGCTTCGCGGATCACGTCCGCGGCCTTCGTGCCCTTCTCGCCGATGCTCTCGAAGATGTCGGCCAGGCCTTCCTGGAACGCGGCGTCAATGCTGTCCGCGGTTCGGCGGAACCGCTGCTCGATGAAGGTCAGCGTGCTGTCCAGCTTGTCGGCTTCCACGCGCAACGCCGCGGCGGCGCGGGCGGCGTTCTCGGCGAAGATGCCGCCCGCCTCGGCGATACGGTCGTACTGCTCGGCCTGCGCGCGCAGCCCTTCGGCCGTGCGGCGGTTGGCCTCGGCCAGGTAGTCCTGCGCCTGGCGCTCGGTGATCTCGCGCCGCTCGACGGCGAGGCGGATGCGGTCCTGCACCTCGCGATAGCCCTCGGCCACACGGGTGCGGGTGCGCTCCATCTCGGCCAGGCGTTCGGTCGTTTCGAACAGCCGCAACTGCCGCTCGATGTCGTCGCGATCGCGCTGCGCCTTGATCTGCTGGGCCTGCGCCTGCTCGATCGTGCGCTGCGCGTCGGTGCGGCGGTCGGCAATGGTCTGCGCCTGAACGTCGGTCTTCGGCGTGATCGCGTCCAGCTTCCGCAGCAGCTCGCGCTGCGCGTCGATCTGCGTCTGCTGCCGCGCCGTCTCGGCCGAGAGTGCCGCATCGGCGATCTGCCGCCGGCGGTCGAGGTAGGTCTGCAGGTCGGTCAGGCGCACGCCATAGCTTTCCTGCAGCGCACGCTCCTCGCGGCGCGCGGCATCCAGTGCCAGTTCGACTTCGGTGTCGAACACACGGCGTGCGCTCGGTATCGGCTGCGCCACGCCCTTGCGCGAGGCCGTATCACGCGCCTCGGCCAGCTTCCGCACCAGATCTTTCTCAAGCTTGTCGTATTCGGCGGTGCCCTGAAGCAGCGCGTACTTACTGCGGAAGTCGGCCAGCGCCTTCTCGGCCTTGGCGATCTGTGAAAGGTTCTTGGTGATCTCGTCACCGATATCGGCTTCAAGACGGCGACGACGCTCAGCCTGCTCGCGCTGCTCATCCATCGCTTTGCGCTGGCCGGCATTCATCCAGCCGCCATCGTCGCCGCTACCCCTGAGCCATTCCAGTTCCGCCTTGTCGCGCTCGATCTGGCTGCGAATTGCCGAAACCGTGCCACCCTTTGGGTCGTAGCCGTTTCGCACCTGCCGTTGCAGCAGTTCCTCGTTCTTCCTGATCGAGGCCTCCAGCGCCTCGGTTTCCTTCTCGAAGCCGCGCAGGACATAGCCGGCGTACGCGGCGTAGCCCTTCGCCAACGTCGAGAAGAATCCGTCACCGCTTCGCTTCGCGCGCTCGAACGCCTCGGATACCTCGGAAAGCGCCTCGGACAGGGTGTTCAGGGCGCCCTTCAACACCTGCCCCACACCCGAGTCCGCCACGGCCTGGACGAAACGCTCCCACGCGCTCGCAAGCCGATTCATGGCCTGCTGCGCGCCGTCAGCGGCGGTCACCGCGGTATCGCCGAGCTGTGTGCGCAGCGCCGCCGCAAACTTCGGCAGAAAGTCGCTCGCGATGACCTCACCGCGTTCCAGCATCTTGGAAAGCTGACCCTCGGTGACGCCCATCGCCTGCGCCGCAAGGCGGAAGGCCCCCGGCAGCTGATCGCCCAACTGGCCGCGCAGTTCTTCCGCCTGCACGGTGCCCTTCGACATCATCTGCGCCAGCGCGCGCAGCGCACCTTCCTGCCGCTCGGCAGAAAGGCCCAGCACGGAACTGGCCTGCGCGATCGACTCGAAAACCTCGCGGGCGCGGGTGCCTTCAAGCGAAGTGCCGCGCGATGCAGCCATGAACTGCACGTAACTGCGCGACAACGATGTCAGCTCAAGGCCAAGGTTCGACGCTGTCTCGCGTACGTAGTCGAGGTCGGCCCCGGCGTCCCGACCCAGCGCGAACTGAATACCGGCCCGGAAGTTGTCCAGCCGGCCCTGCGCTTCGAGCAGTGCGCGGCCCACGTCGATCACGGCGTCCGCGATCTGCTTGAGCGTGAAGACCCCAACACCCAGCCCGACAAGGCCGGTCGCCATCGACCGCAGTCCGCCGCCTGCAGCGCCGCTTGCCGCGTCGCCCACACCGGTAATGCTGTTCTTCAGGTCGTTCAGTTCAGCCTTGGCCTTGGCGGCTTGCGCACCGATGCCAGATGCCAAGCCCCCGCCGCCACTACCTTGGCCAACGCTGGCCATCGCCGTCTTCACCTCGGCAATGCTGGTCTTCAGCTCGCCGAGTGCGCGCTGCATGCCGCCCAGGTCGCCGCCGGTGGCGGTGCTGGGCGTGCCCTGCGTGACGGCCGCGATGGCGCCGCGAACTTCCCCGAGCGCCTTCATTGCCTGGTCGTACTTGACCTGCAATTCCAGCGAGAGGGTGTTCTTTACGTCGGCCACCAGGTCACTCCAGGGGTTGGTCGTTGGCGATCGCTTCGAGCTGGTCGGCTGTCCGCATCAGCTCCCTGCCGTCACCGATCACGTTGCGTGCAGCCTGTGCGGTGAGCAGCAGGTGCTGGCGGGCGCGATGCGCCTCGGCGCGGCGAATTGCGCCCAGGTACAGCTCGATCTCCGCCAGCGTGTAGTTCGCTATGTCGGCGCGGCGGTGGCCGTGCTCGATGAGCTGCTGGAAGGTGTCGGCCCAGCCACGCGCGCTGCGCCGATCCGGGTGATCGACGCCAGCAGCATCGGCGCCAGGCGCTGGACGAAAAAATTCATGTTCACCGCCAGCACCTCGGCCGCGACCTGAATCAGCTCAGCCGGGTCCAACTCGCCGACCCACTCTTCCGGCTCACCGGTCGCCAGCGACACGGCGAGGATTACGTCCGACGCGTGCCAGACAATCAGATCCTGCAGGTTCAAGTCCTTGAGGCTGATCTGCGTCAGATCGGCCTTGCCGTCGATCACCGGCGCGAAGGCCTGCGCCAGCGGCAGTACCGCCTGCGCGAACCGGCTCAGCACCTTCACGCGGATCGGGCGCACGGTGATGGTTTTGCCGCCCACGTTGAGCGGTTCGTCGACCGCCTGGACGAGCACGTCCAGGTCGGTCGGTGCGGGGTGTGCAGCCTGTTCGCTCATGATCAGGCCGCCAGACGGATGCGACCGAACTGACCGAGCACGCCGTCGACCGGCTTCGTCGAGTCGACCAGCGCGGCGCCGCCCAGGCGGTAGCTCGCCAGGCCACGGCCCTTGATCGGGAACGACTGAGCCGGATCGAAGACCACGCGATAGATGTCGACGGTCACCGGCTTGTTGTTGTCCGCCAGGTTGATACCTTCGATGCGCACCCAGCGCTCCGGCTGCGGTGCGTTGAAGATCGCGATGTCCTTCGTGCCGCCGTGTGCGTAGCTGCACTTGAACGGCTCGATGTATGCGCCGCCGGTCGTCTTGTCCAGCACGATGATGCTGCCCTGCTTGGTCCAGGAATACTGGCCGGACGGCAGCGTCTTCGGCGTGGTCGGCGTGCTGTCGACCACCGCGAAACTGCCCGTGATATTGCTTTTGCTCAGGATGTACGAACGGCCCGCCGTGATCGTGTTCGGCAGCGGCTCATCCGTCACGGTGCCTGCAGCGACGGTCGAGTTCGTGCCGTGCACGACCAGGCCCGCGGTTTTCTCGTCCAGCTCGCGCATCTCTGCGTTGAGGTTGGTCTTCTTCTCCGTCGAGATCTTCGCGACGGTCAGGCTGTTGCCGGTATCGGCCTCGACGTACTCTTCGCTGGACAGCGACAGATCGAGCGTCACCGTCTCGGTGTAGCCGACGTAGAAGCCGTCGATCGGGTCACCGCCCACGGTGCGTTCGTAGACGGACATCTTGCCCTGGATGGCGATCTGGGACATGGCAGTACTCCTTGGTTAAACCTGGTCGCCGGGCGATCAGGCTTTTTCGGTAGCCGGCGCCTGGCCGACAACGCCATTCGCACGCAGCCAGTCGGCCACGCGCTTCGGCACGGTGAGGGTTTCGCCCTTCTTGTGCGGCACACCCTGGTGCTCGTGGTCCGCATCGAGCACGACATCGACGGTCTGCTCGGGCTTGGCCTCGGGTGCGGCTTGGTTCTTCGCGCTCATGCTTCTCTCCTGTTGAAGGCGCTTCACTGACCCTGAACCGCGGTGAAGCTCGCGGTGATCAACTCGATCTCCACGCGGTGGCACAGCACACCGCAGAACATCACGTGGTCCATCGTCTTGAGCGACGGGCCGTTCAGCCCCTCGCCGAAAGTGGCGACGCCGGGCAGCGCCAGCGCCTCATAGCTGCGGAAGGCCTGGATGACCGTGTCGGCGAGCGTGGCGAACACGCCCTCGCTGTCGCGCGCGTCATCGACCGCTCGGTAACCGACGACGGCCCAGGTGTCGCGGCGTTCGTCGGGTGCGGCCGGCTCCATGCCTCGCCAGCTCACGTACCAGCCCTGCAGGCGATCGCCCTCGGCGAAGGCGCTCACGTACAGCGCCTTCAGCTTCGCGTTGTCGTTGATGAAGCGCTCGCGGTCATGCACCAGGCCGATGCCGGCAATGCCGGACACCTTGGCGACGACGGCCGCGCGCACGGCAGCGACGCTCATGGCCGGCCTCCGAAAGCCTTCTGAAGACCTTCACGCACCGCGTAATTCAGAACACCGGCAATCTCGCCGCGCCGTCGCGCGAACGTGCGATGGAACATCCCCACACCCAGCGTGCCGCGCTTCGCGATCGTCCACTTGATCGCGTAGGCAGCGCTCTTTGCCTCGCGACCGCGCAACCCTAATTTCTGCTTTACCCACAAGAGAATCGGCTCAATTGGCGGGATGTGTGGTCGCGTACCCAACTCAACCGGTATTGCGTAGCTCAACGAGGTGCCCACGATGCCCGTCACACCCAGACCAGGTCGCACCTGCGTTGCGTGCAAGATGCTGTCCTTCAGCGTTGATTGGTTCGTGGGCGTCAGTTCCTTCACGTCGGCGCTGACATCCATCATCAGACCGCCTACGCGACCGCCCACACTGTCGTCGAACACCTTGGGCGCGCGATCCCACTGCGCCGCCAGGCGCTCCAGATCGGTCGCGTCGACATAGATGCGTAGCGCGCTCACCGCCGCAACCTCCGCGGCACCAGACGCTCGGTGGCCGGCACGCCGGACACCACCACACCGGCCGGCGGCAGCACGCCGGCAGCGGCCGGCACGGCGTCGCTGTACTGCTTGCGCAGCGACTTGGCGCGGTAGCTCCATTCGCGTGCCGGGTGCGACTGGTCGGACGCATCGCCGGCCATGCTCACCGGCGTGTCGTTGGCGTGGCGAGTGGCTTCCTGGTCGGCCAGCAACGAGGCAGCCAGCATGGCCACCGCGTGGCGATGCTCAAGCGGCACGGTATCGACCGCGTCGGTCACTTCGTGCGCGCCGGTAAAGGTCAGCCGCACGTTGTGGCCGGCCGTGATGGCATCCACCAGGCCGATCGCTTCGCCGGTCGGCGTGCCGTAGGTGCCGTACTGGTCCGCCGCGAGCGTGAGGCGCGGAAAGCTGCCCACCGGGTACTCGACATCGAGCAGGCGCGACGCCAGCGCCACCCACCCCGTGGGCAGCGGCAGCGTATGGCCGCCCGTGGCCGTCACATCTTCGACGCGCGACCGGGGGCGATCCTTGCTGTAAGTGGCCAGCGCAGACGCAAACGCCCTGTCGCGCGCCGCGTCGTCAAACGAGGCGCCCGGCAGGGCATCGGCAATCAGGGCATGGAAGTCGGTACGCATGCCCGCATCGTCGCGCGCGCGCGACTATCGGTACATGCTGAACGCGGACGGCGGGGAATGAAAAAGCCCCCTAGGCGGCTGGGTGGTGAGCAGATAAGTATTACTGTCGCGACAAATTCCAAAAGTTCGGGCGTCCGAGCAGTACGTCCGCTGCACCGCCAGCGGCACCAAAACGAACATCGACGCGAAATTGCAATGCGGTGATGGTCGCCCCAGCCGGCAAGGCGGCGGCGAGCGTGCGCTGTATGCCACCTACAAAACCGGCCCCGTAGGCCGCATCGGCTGCACTATTACGCAGAGCCTGGTTGTAGTTGATCGAACCACCGTCAACCTGCGCCTGGATAAAAAGATTGGCCGCGGTGAGGTTGGTGTGTGACGAAATCCGGATGTCGCCCAGCGCCTGAAGAACTTCTCCCGGCGATACGCCCTGAGTGATGTTCCCGGTATTCCGAAACGTCCAACGATCATTCGCCGCAGCGCCGCTGATCTGCAAACGCTGATCGCTGCCGATTCCGTCAGCGCGCGCAACCAGTGAGCACGCGCACGCGCCCGTCCCTGCGACGGCGTGATCAACTTCAAAGCCTGCTGCGACGTTGCCTGTCGGCGCGGTTCCGCCGCCAGTCGCGGTTTTCCCGCCCGACGTTCCAGACAGGATCGGCGACGGCAGCAGTTGGTTGGATGCGTTGTTCGTCGGATACGCATCGCCAGCAAACGAAACCATCCGCGCACGGCCCGGATACAGCCCTGCGAGTCGCGCCGCGATGGCCGCGCCGACCTTGACCGCGCCCGCGTTGTTCCAGTGCACGGCGCCGTCGAGCAGGCCAGCCGCGGCGACGAACTGCGTACTGGACGGATCGATGATCGCATCGACGGCCCGCTCGACCACGATCAGGTTGCGGCGCACGGATTGTTGCGCTGCCGCCCACCGATTAACCTGCAGTGCGTAACTCACCTTGTCAGCGTCGATGAAACTGCGCGGCGTGATCGGGATGTAAATGAGGGGCTTGTCGGAGAGCGCATCGAAGACCTGCCCCAGTCCAGCAATCGTTTGCTCGCCAGTGCGCAGGTCGCCCCAGATGTCGTTCGTCCCGAGGCTCAGAAAACGCAGGTCGCAATCGACGGCGCGAATCTCTGCCATCCTGGTCAGCACGTCATCGGTCGAATCCCCGATAACGGCCTGATCCGCCCCCGGCACCCAGTCCCACGCCTGCCCCAGCACCATGTTTGCGTGGTTTAGGGCGCCGTAGCCGACCAGTGAATTCTCTGTTGCGGTCGTCAGGAACGTCCGGTCAAGTTGGGAGTCGCCCCCCACCATTGCAACCGGCGGTGCCGCTGATGCATAAGCGCCTATGCCCGCACCGGCCGCCCCCACCATCGCAGCGGCCTGCCGCGCCCCCATCCGCGGACTGAGCCGACCAAATACATCCAGCCCGCTCACGGCTTCACCTCATAGCCGCCGGCGGTGACCTTCGATGCTGCGCTCGCGCCCATTGCCTGCAGCTTCACGCCCTGGAAGTCGGTGATGTTCAGGCCGAGGTGCGCCCAGTTGCCCGCGGCCAGCGTGCTGAGAACGGTGCGGGCGGGGGCAAAGACCAGGTCGCCTTCGACCATCAGGCTCGCCGGGGTGATGTCGCGCCACGGGGCGGCTTCGGATACGCGGGCGAGCACGCGGAAGTCGGTGAAGGCGGCGCTGCCGGTGTTCTCGATGTCCAGGTGCAGCACGTCGAGCTGGGCGACATCGAAGGTGGCGATGTCCTGCAGCGACGCGGACAGCGCCTGATTTACGGACGGGAATTGGGTCTTGAGTTGCACGGCGTGCCTCCGGTGAGGTGCCGGGGCCCCGCGGGGTGCGGCCGATGCCGCACCCCGAGCGTGCCACGGTCACGAGAATTGTTCGAAGGCCGTTGCGGGAGGGCTCCCCATGCACCCGGCAGCGCGGCACGGCCTACACCGCGCCGCCAGGGCATGGATCACTGCGCCTGGTCGTATGCCTTACGCCACCACGTGCTTGCGCATGCCGCGGAAGTCGAGCACGGTGCCGCCGTAGATGTGGCGGATCTTGTAGGTCAGCTTGTCGTTGCTGAACATCGAGCCGACGTTGGGCATGTCCTGCACGAACAGGTCGGGCGTCTCCTGGCCGTCGAGGAAGCCGATTTCGATGGTCGGGCACTTCATCGGGTCGGCGACCATCGCCCAGTCGTTCGCGTCGGTCCAGTAGTTGATCGGCAGGACGAACGGGTTCAGCGTCTGGACGTAGGTCTTGTCGTTGTTGGTGCCGCGCACGAACAGGTTGAAGGCCGCTTCCTGCAGCTCGAACGGTACGAGCAGCGTGGCCGGCCCGCAGTTGATCTTCTTGCCGCTGCCGGCGCGGGTCTGATTCACCATCGCGAGGCGCGCGGCCGCGGCACTGGTGGCGTCCAGCGCGGTGGTGCCCAGGTTGTTGTGGGACGCGTGGAACAGCGCCACGCCGTCGTAGACGGTCGGGTTCGTGCGGATGAAGTCGAACACGAACTCGTACAGCGTCTGCAGCGCGGCGGCGCTCAGCTCCTGCGGGATGCGACGCAGCGCGCCGACATCGTCGTTGCGGATCGCCTCCAGCGTCACGTCTTCGGTGCCGCCGCGCTTGGTGACGGCGTAGCTCGCCTTCTCATCGCTGGGCGTGGTCAGCGCCGCATAGCCCGCAGCCTGATTCACGGCCGGCAGGTTGCCGTAACCGCCGATGCGCGTGATCTCATTGCTGCGGAAGTCGAAACGCGGCACCACGTCGCACACGCGGCGCCAGCCCTGCAGGTCGGTGTCGCCCTCGTAGGCACGCACGAGGCTGCGGCGCATCGAATCGCCCAGCACGTTCGCGAAGGTGGTGGTGCTCACCGATTCAACGAAGCGGCTGCCAGCCGCCTCACGCAGGCGCGACATGTCGCAATCTTCCACATCGCCGGTCACACGGCGATCGCCGGTGATCTCGATGTAGCACTCCTTGAACGACTGCACGCTGCGGTGATTCTTGTGGCTGCGGTCGAAGAAGGCGTCGAGCATGTCGGCGATGAGCACGCTGCGGTCGCCCACTTCCACCGAGTTGAACGGGATGATGGGCTTGCCGGATTCGGTGAAGCGGCCGAGATACTGGGTTTCGGCTTCGATCGCGGTGGTCACGTCGGCCTCGACGAAGCGCTCGCGCGCTGCGAAGTCGGCGATGAGCTTGTCCTTCGCCGGCTGCGGCAGCTTGCTGGCGCCGATGGTGGCGCGGGCGGTGGCGCGGGCCTCGATCATGCGCACCTGCTCGGCCAGCTGCTCGGGCGTGACGCCCGACGCGGTCGGCGCGGGCTTCGTGGCTTCGGTGTAGCGGGCCAGCACGACATCTTCCGGCGTGTCGTCGGTAATGTCCGCGGCGAGGTCCGGGCGCTTGGCGCGGATGGCTTCGATCATGCGGGTACGCATAGTGTCGTGCTCCTGTGATTGCTTTGCTTCGACCATGCGGATCAGTTCGCCGCCGGCGCCCGGCTCGACGATCAGATCCACGGAATTGATTGCCTTGAACTTCGTGGCTTCGCGAAAACGCTTGCCGCCGCGCGTGACCTTCTTCGCGTCGCAGTAGGCGTCGATGCTGAAACCGAAGAGGCCGGAAAGGCCGCGGGAGTGCGCCTCGCGGAATCGCACGGCGATGGCGCCTTCAGGCTCGATGAGCCGCACGATGGCCTGTATCTCGCCGGCCTCGGGCGAGGCGCCCTCGACGAAGCGCGGCGCAGTGAGGCCACCGATGAGCTTGTTCACATCCTTGCCGCTGCCCTTGATGTGCTCGTCGTCGCTCTTCACGAACACGCGGGCACCTTCGAACATCGGCGCGGCCTCGCGCAGCACCGCGGCCGGGTAGACGTTGCCGTTGGCGGACTCGCCGGCGCGGATGACGCGGATCAGCCACTCACCCTTGTCGGCGGCGGCCTCGATCACGCGGCCGACATCGACCGACTCGACCACGCGCACCGGCACGTGCTGCTGCACCACTTCTTCCGGGGCGCCGAGCTGCACGGTGTTGTCGTCGTTGATGGCGTAGGGGTAGGCCTTGAGCCGCCCGCCCTCGTCACATACCACGACGCGGTCGGCGTACCAGGCGACGATGTCCGCCCAGTCGCGGCCGTTGGCCTTGGCCACCGCAGCGCGCACCAGGTCGAAACGGGCGCGCAGCTCGCCGGCCGCCGCTTCAACCAGGCGCAGACCGCGCAGGCCCTCGGGCGGGATGGTCTTCACTTCGCCGATTCCTTCAGCGCGCCCTCGAACTTCTGGCCGTCTTCGGTCACGACGACAACGCGGCCGTCTTCATAGACCTTGTGCGACAGCACTTCCTCGGCCTTCACCGCCACCATCTTGTCCGGCTGCGGCTTGCCGTCTTCGTCCGGCGGCTGCGGCACCGCGCGCTTCACCAGCGCGGCGGCCTGCTTCGCAGTCAGTTCGGGCTTGGCTGCCTCAGCGGCCGGCGGGGTGGACTTCGGGTCCGATGCACTCATGGGTGGCACTCCATCGCGGTTTGAAAAGCGAACGGGTGCCAGTGTGGGCAGGGGCGAAACGGGCGTACATGCTGAACGCGTTCAGCAGCAGCGAGGGGAAGGCGGGCGGGGGATTAAAGCGGCGGGTCAGGCTATCACAGCCTTGACTGGCCCGGCGCTGACCATCGGATCGAGGCAGCGGCGAGCGATGGCTGGCGCCTGTCGTCTGCGGATTTCAAGCGCGCCCAGGCGTATCGCGACAGCCCGCTTCGACAAAGAAATGTCGTAGTGGGGCCTGCGCGTGATGGGCGGCCCCTGATACCAGCGCCGGGACACGCCGATCTTATCCGCCATTGCGTGCAGCTCGTCCAAGGTGTCGGCAACCATGTGGCACATCACCATGCGGCCATAGCGCGCACGCATGTCATCGACGTAGACCGGCATCAATCGTCATCCGCGGGCCGGTACAGCGCCACGCATCCGCAGTTGGCAGTCTCTTTCACGGGCGCCTTCGGGTCGCGCGGGTACATCATCTTCACCTGGCCGCCATTGAGCCTGAACGGCTTGTCGAAGCGCACGCGCTGGCCGTCGATGATCACGTGGTTCTGGCGCGGTGCGAGCTTGCCGCTCTTGCGCCAGGTCTTCCAGCTCACCAGGCCGAACAGGTCGAAGTACTTCTGCGCCTGCGCCTGCGCGCCGGCGCTGTAGGCGCGCATGACTTCGGTGCTGACGATGGTGGCGGCGCGGTCGATGCCACCATCCAGCCGGGCTGAAACCTTTTTCATGGCATCGAACGGCGACTGCGTGCCGATGATGACCAGGCCGAGTTCCTGATTCACGCGGTTGGCCATGTCGAGCGTGATGTCGCGCACCTTGCTGGTCAGGAACACGCGCATGCCTTCGAGCTGAGCGGTGCTCACGGTCGGCAGCACGACGCCGGCGCGGACCTGTAGCGAGGTGGCCACCGCTTCGGATGCAGCGGCGATGGTGGTGACCTGCGACGCACCGGCCGCGGACGCGGCGGTGTCGCCGTAGGCCTGCAGCGTGCGGCGCACGCTGGCTTCGAGCTGGGGCAGGTACCAGGCCTGCCACTCGCTGGGCTGCGCAAGCAGCGTGGCGCTGATGTCGGCGGCAGCGAGCGCGAGCAGCCGGCGGATTTCAGCCTCGGTGTCGGCGACGATGCGCGTCAGCTCGCGCAGCGCGTCTTTCTCGTCGTCGTTCATTCCGCGTCATCGGCGGGCGGGGTCTGCTGCGCGGGGTTGCCGCCGGCGGGCGGCGATATCGGCTCGCGATAGAAATCCTCTTCCTGCCGGCGCTTCGCTTCGTCATTCTGGCGCTTTTCGCGTTCGGCGCGGGCGGCCTTCAGCTCCTCGGCTGCATCGAACTCGACGCCCAGACGACCCGCGATCTGCTGAACCAGCGCGACGCTGGTCTCCTCGGTGATCAGGCCGCGGTCCGTCGCGAGGATGACGCTGGCCACCACCTGCTGCATGGCCGCCGCCCACTTCGTGGTGTCGCGCGCGGTGAGTTCCGGGAACACGGCCTCGCACTGCGTCTGCGGATCGTTCCAGCGCGGTTCGACGGCGCGGGCGCCCAGGTACTTGCGCAGCTGGTAGCGCCCCACGTTCTGCAGGATGTGCTTCCACAGGCGTTGCCGCATGCTCATGACCTTGAAGGTCGGTTCGCCCATCTCAGCACCGACCGCTCGGTTCACGTCGCCGCCGCCGCCGAACCAGTGCTCCGGCAGCGTGCCACCGCCCAGGGCATGGTTACGGAAGAGGCGCGCAACGGCCTCCGAGTCATTGCCGTTCAGGTCAGGGGCCACCGCCTGCCACTTCTCGTTCTCGTTGTGCACGCGGATCGCACGCGGGCCGGGTGTCCGCATCTGCTTGGCGCGCGCATCGACCGTTGCCTGGTCCGACCCAGTCAGCGTCACGTCCCAGATGTGCGCCCGCGTGTCCTGTGCGCGCTCCAGCTCGTTGAACAGGTAGCTGTCGTAACCGTCCAGCCAGTCGGCGACGGCGAGCAGGTCGCTGCGGCCGCGCTTGCCAGCACTCAGCACATTCACCTGGTAGTAGAAGCATTCACCGTCGATAAAGGTGTCGCGGATAGCCTGCGTGCGCGAGGTGAACAGTTCTTCGTCGGGCCCATTGACGATGACGCGGTAGCGCAACGCACGGCCCTTCGCGTCTTTCACCGTCACGATGCCGATCGGCTGCTCGGGGTTGTCCGGGTCATGCACCACGGTTTCGATCAGCGCCGGGTCGAGGTAACCCAGGCGCACATGGCCGGTGTATTCATTGACGAAGGTCGGCCAGCACTGTTCGCCGAACATCGCGAGTTCGCGCACCTTGCGTTCGAGCTTGATGTCCCAGCAGTTGATCGGGTCATTCCAGAAATCGTTGAGCACCAGCTGCAGCACTTCGTCTTCGTGCTTGAGCGAAACACCTTCGGCGAGCATGAAGGCGATCGGCAGCTCGATCATCCGGTTGGCCAGCGCGTTGGCCTCCCACAGGAAGGCGGCGGTTTCGCGCATGCGGTACTGGCTGGTGGGTGACAGGTCGCGGCGGGTGTCGCCGGACAGCCGGCGCCAGCCGTCTTCATCGTTGTCGATGGTGACGCCAGCCGCTTCCGTCACATGGGCCGGTGTGGTCGAGGTGGCTTCTGCGGGTGCATTTTCGGGGGCGAGGCCCACGAAGCGAAAAATGGAGTCGATCAGCTTCATGCGAATACCTCGGGAAGGCTGTCAGAAACGGTCCGACCGGGGGGTATCGGGCGAAGGGTGACCCGATGCCGCACCTCGACCTCGAAAACGCCTCTGAGGGGCTTAAAACGCGTTGGGGTGTTCACCGCACTCTCCGACCGAAAATCGTGCCGGTGCGGTGCTGCTCGATGCCGAAGTCGCGCGGGCGACGCGACAGGCTGCCCATGCCGCTCGCGCGCTGCGGGGCGTAGGCCTCGGGCTCGGCCTCGACGGTCGCACCCGCGGCGGGCTCGCCCTCGACCATCGTCGAAGCCCAGGCCAGCACACCCGCGATCGCGCCGTCGCCGTGTCGGTAGCCGCCGTCGCTGCCTTTATCGCGGCCTTCGTCCATACGCGGCCGGCCTTTGTCGAGAATGACGCGGCGGTGGTCGGCCACTTCGTCTTCGCCGTGCGTGGTGGTGATCGAGCGGTCTTCGAACGCCGCCTTGTACGGCGGGAAGTAGGTGGCGTACCAGGTCGGGCTGGCCATCACGCACTCGATCCGGCTCACGCCGTAGCGCTGCATCGCCGCCTCGGCCAGCTGCTGGCCGTTGCCGCGCGCATCGAGCTTGCCGTGGAAGAACAGCGGCAGGCGATCGACCAGGTAGAAGAACACGAACTGCTGGCAGTCGAAGGGCATGTTGCGCTCTTCGAGGTGCAGCGCCACCGACCAGCGGCCCGGCGCCACGTCCTGCTGCAGCACCTTGGTGATGGACAGGTCACCCGAGCGGCCGAAGTCGCGGCCGACCACGGTGCGCCGCCCGGCCATCGAGTCGATCACCGGCTGCAGGTTGTCGCGGCACCAGCGCTCCATCTCTTCCAGGCGGTCCGGGCGCAGCACGAACTCAGCGGGTCGTGCCAGGCGCAGCGGCTTGATGTCCGGCGACTGGCAGCGCTCGACCAGCGTGCGCGGGATGTAGACGCCGCTGCCAGCCTTCGGGATGCAGTCCAGCTCTTCCGCCGCGCGATCGCCGTAGAACGCGTAGATGCTGTCGCGCCAGGCTTCCTTGCTGTCGAACTTGAAGCGCGCGCCCTGGATCAGCTTCACGCGCTCGTACAGCCCGTCGCGCAGCGCGTCGTCGAACGTGGTCTGGTGCAGGCTGTAGGCGTACTTGCCGGCGCGCACGTCCTTCACCAGCAGGTTGAACGGGTTGTCCTCGCCGTTGTGCGACGACATCACATGCACGCGCCCGCCCCAGATCAGCAGCGCGAGCGCGGCGGTCAGCAGCCCGTCGAGGTCATCGTGGAACGCCGCTTCGTCGATCGTCACCTTGCCCTGCTTGCCGCGGATCGAGCGCGGCCGCGACGACAGGGCGAGGATCTTGTGACCGCTCGCGAAGTCGATGCGGAACGCCTTGATCTGACGCACATCGCCATTGGCGCCGATATCGTCGAACAGCGTTTCCTGCATCTGCCCGGCGGCGTACTGGAACGCGTTGGCCCACATCGCGCAGTCGTCGATGTACTCCCGAGTCATGTCCTCGCTGTAGCCGATGTACAGCGTGTCCATGCCCTCGTTCGCGCGCGCGCTGGTCAGCACGCTGTCGGCCGCGTCCGTCCAGCTGGCGCCGATGCGTCGGCTCTTCGGCCAGATCTTCACCGGCGCGGGGTCGGCGATCCAGCGCTGCTGATACGGCAGCATCACCGGCGGGGTGGCGGGCCTCACCTGGTCAGGCAGCATCGGCGCGCCTCCGGATCTCGCCGGTCAACGTGAGCTTCCAGCCCGGCATCTCGACGCCAAAGGCGAACTCGGCCGACGCGGCGGTGAAGCCGTACAGGACGCCGACCAGGTCGAACCACCATTCCGGCACGCCGTTGCGCGCCGCGACGCGCGGCCCCTCCAGTTCGAGGCCGCCGATATAGACCGGCACCAGCCCGCAGAACCAGCCCACATGCGTGTAATCGCGCTCGATCTCGGCGCGACTCAGTCGCTTGAACACGGCCATCAGCGCACTCCCTGCGCCGTGCGGTGCGGCACCTGTTCGCGGAACCACTCGTCGCCGCAGCGCGGGCAATGGGTGTAGTCCGCGCCCTCGACCACGCGGCGCTGATGCACGCGGTGCCGGTGCTGGCACAGGCGGTTTCCGCAGGTGACGATGGGGTCGCGGATCCGCAGATCGTCGCTGTCGTGGCTCACGGGATCACCCCACGATGCCGAGGATGCCGGCGCGGATCTGCTCGATCGCATCATCCGACAGACCACCGGCGCGGCCGACCTTCGCCGCCGCGTCGGCCGCAGCGCGTGCGCGCTGGGCGACTTCGCCCTGGTAGCGCTTCAGGTTGACGCTGGCGCGGGTGAGCGTGGCGATGTTCTTGGCCGCGCTGTTCAGCAGCTTCATGCGGTCGACCTGATCCTTGGTCTCTTCGACTTCCTGCAGCTGCACAAGCGTGTTGAAGATCTCCGACTGCACGATGCTGATGATCGCGCCCGACCTGTCGTCGGCTTCGTCGGTGGCCAGCGCCGCGATCTCGCGCGCGGCCTGTGTGCTGGCGCGCACCGACTCCAGCCGGCGCTGCAGCGCCTGGCCATACACGTGCACGGCGCTGCGGCCGATCTCGAAACCCTCTTCGCGCAGCCAGTCGGTCAACGCCTGGTAGCCGCCGAAGCCGCCCTCGGCCAGCCGGCGGTCCAGCTCGGCGCGCAGCTCGGGCGACAGGTCGGTTTCGATCTTCGAGCGGGGCGGCATGTCAGCCCCAGTACTTGGCGGGGCGAGCGATGCCGGGCTCGACATCCACGGTGTATTCCACGACGTCGACGCCGTGCCGCGTGAGGTCGGCCAGCCATACGCCTTCCGGCCGCTTGTTCAGGCACACCAGTTCGCGGTCGCCCAGGTAATCCAGCTCGCGCCGTACTTCGAGCGCGGTTGCATCCGGGTAGATGCCCTGAAGCACCTGCAGCACGACCGCTTCGTGGATCTCGACGGGGCGCGAGTTCTGCAGCGTGAGCAGGATGATCCAGCGCATCTGCTCGCGGCGGGCTTTCTGAAGGTCGGGCGTCATTTCTGGGTTCCTTGTACTTGTGCCACCTGTATCTGCACGTTCTCGACGCGCACGTGGATGGCGTCGAGCTTGGCTTCGATCACCGTCTGACCGCGCACATAGTCTTCGCGGCGCACGTAGGCCACCGGCAGCTCGGCGCGCAGCTCCAGCAGGTCGCGCTCGATGCGCTGCCAGTTGACGCGCTCCTGCTCCTGCCCACGCACCAGGGCGGCGAACTGCTCGTCCTGGCCTTTGAATCGCGTGTCGAGCAGCTTCGTGAACTGAGCGATGAGCACGCGCCCCAGCGTCCACATGGCGCTGGCCAGCGCGCCGACGATGACCAGCCACGTACCTATCTGTTCAGGGGTGATCGTCACGCCGCTCGCCCTTCCTTCAGTCCGGTTGAAATCTCTCTCATCTGGCCGTGCCGCACGACGCGGGCGGTGTGCACGCCCTCGGCTGCGAGCCGGCGCACGATCTCGTCGCGTGTGGCGCGGTTCATCACGCCCTTCATCGCGAGCACGGTGGCGGTGCCGTCGCCGGGCTTGAGCACGGTGAACAGCAGGTCGTACGGGGCCTTGCGCGCGTAGCCGTCCGGCTCGGCATAGCCGCGCACGATGTACTGCACGGCGTCGAAGTGCAGATGCAGCGGCAGCGCCTTCTCGGTGCCGTGTTCGGTCACTCTCACCATTGCAGCCACGCCCCCACGCCGATGAAGTACTCCGCCTGCACGCCGGGCCGCTCGCCGTTCAGCGGCATGTCGGCGCTGGCGAGCGCGCCCAGTCGCAGTTCTTTGACCTGCGCAATCTGGGCGCGCGCCTGCGCTCGGATGGTCGGCTCGCCGCGCTTCAGGCCCAGATACACGCCGGCGTCACTGCGCACGGTGGTATCGAGCCACGGCAGCGGCTCGTCGACGACGTACTGGCGTGTCTCGCCGGTCTCGGTGTCGAGCACGGCGGTCACGGTCTGCGGGCGGTCGCTGGCGGCGATGCGCGACGACTCCAGCACCACGGCCGCGGCGTCGGCCTGCACCGCCTGCGGCAGCTTCACCGCCGCCTTGGCCTTGGGTGCGTAGGTCTTGAGTGGCTTGGGCGGCACGATCCATTCGACGGGTGCGGACTCGATCTGCGGCGCCTGCGTGGCGACGGTGGCCACGTCGCGGGCGCGGGTGGGTTCGGGAGCGCCGGTGAAGCTGTCCCAGAACTTGAGGCCCAGCACCAGCAGCACCAGCGCACACACCAGCACGACGACGCCCAGCAGCATGTGGGGCCGCCAGTCGCGCAGCAGTTGATCGCCTGAATTCACAGCCCGGACCGCCCGACGCTCGCCTGGCGGATCACGCGACCGAAGATGATTGCCAGCGCGATCCAGCGCACCCAGTGCTCCGGCAGGTACTGCGCGATCGCGGGCAGGTAGTCGTAAGCCACGTCGAGCGCCAGCAGCAGCCCGGCGAACTGCACGCTCAGCAGCTTGTGCGCGCGCTGCCAGTCCTGAATCAGCGCGAGGGTGACGGGGCCGAGGCGGATCATCGACGCGCCCGCGCCTTCCGCCGCGCGCGCTCGCGGCGCACGGCAAGGCGCTTCGCGGCGGCGCGCTGCTCACCGGCCACCGTGCGGCGCACGCGGTGCGGTGCGTGCAGCCCGGTCTCGACCGAGTGCATACGCACGCGCGGTGCGCGCATCAGCGGCGCCCAGCCCGCCGACCAACCCGGATTTGCGCCCAGCGCTAGTATCTGCAGCGCAGCGAGTATCGACTTGCCCATCCGCATCATTTGCCCACCTCCGGCGCCGTGTGTTCGGCCAGCGGCTGCAGGCCGCCCGCCAGCCAGGTCGCAACGTCGAAGCCGGGGCACACCTTCACCCACTCATTGCGCGTGATCTTGCCGTTGTGGTCGAGGTCGGGGCTCAGGTCGCGGTGACCGCACACGCCGGTCAGGCGCGCCGGCGTGACCGGCTGCAGCGGCACGCGGTTCGCGGCACACAGCTCGCGCACCAGGTCGGCCAGTTGCGCCCACTGCGCCGGCGTGTAGCGCTGCTTGCCCACCAGGCAGATCGCGAGCGCGGGCGTGTTGTGCCCCTTGGCGTGCGCCGGCACCTCGTTCGGGTGACGGCCGGTGAATACCGCGCCATTGCGTGCGATCACGATGTGATAGCCGACCGCGCGAAGGTGAGGATTGAAGGCCTTGAGCGCTGCCGACTGGCGACGGAAACCGCGGTCCCAGTGCCAGGTGTCGATCTCATCGACCGGCGTGCGCAGCTCACGGCCCGAGCCGTAGAACAGCGTGCGGTCATCGGGCGTGGCGGAACAATGGATCGCCACCAGCGTGGTCCTGCGCTGGGCGGCGAAAACCGGTTCGGCGTTGGGTGCGGGGGTGGCGGTGTTCATGCGGCCATGATGGCCGCGGGGGGAAGGCGCTTACATGCTGAACGCGTTCAGCGCGGGTGCTGCAGGAAGGGTTTCAGCCTAGCATGAAGTCGAGACGGAAGTCTGCCAGGCCGGTGGTGCCCAGCAGGAACATCGCGATGATCAGCCAGCCTACGATTTCGGCGAGGGTGCGCATTGCGCCCGGTTGTCGTCTATCCCGCGTTCGGCCTCATGAGCCAGCGATGTGCTGCAGGCCTGTTTCTTGGATAAGCCGCGGAGCGGCGGACAGATCGGCGTCCCCCTCGCTATGGCAGACACCAAGACGGTACAAGCGGCCGTCGTGCAGGTAGTTCTCTCCTGCGTATAGGTACTCCTCGCCGTCTTCGTGCGGCACGCGCACAGAACTCCCGGCCTTGATCCACAGTGTTTTCCCGTTCCACGGCCCGCCCAGCAGCAGCCATTGCATACCTTGGTTCATCTCTGTCCTTTCGCTTCGGCACCAGGCCGAACTGTGCGCTCCAGCGGACCCGCCGCCGGCTGCGCCATTATCGAACAATCAGCGGGCGGGCCGCTGAGCTTCCGCGATCAACTGTGGGCGGATGGTGACGGGGTAGAACAGTTCGCACTGGCAGGCGGCGCAAAACATCCAGTCTTCCCAGCCGCCCAAGGCTTGTGCATCGCCCGTGTGCACCCGCTCGGAGTGCGACCACTCGGCGCAGCATTCCGGGCAGGTGTCTGGGGCCTCGCTTTCGCCAAACCGGCCGGCCTGTCCGTCTGTCATCTCCCCGTTGGGCCTCAGCATGGGTTGTCCCATCGGCCGTCAGGGCGAGGGTTCATCCCTTCCGGCATCACCCGCGCAGGAACTCCTTTATCCCTGCACTCGGCAGCTTCATTGAGCGCGCCTTGCAGGGGCTGGGGTTCCGAGTTCCACCACCAGTCAGGTGCAGCATCGAGCCCGCAGTTGACGTCTATCCAAACCTGGAACAGCCCAAGTTTGATTTCTTGGCTGTCGGTTGCTTCGACTATTTGGCGTTCAGTCACCATCCCCATCGTTTCCTCCTTTCAACGTCCTGTGCAGACCCGTTCTCAATCAAACAGACTCAGATTCCGCTTGTCCGCCATCGCGCCGGCGCCGCTGAGCAGCTTCTGCATGCCGCGCTCGGTCATGCCTTCGGACAGCGCGAGATCGCGGGCGGACTCGCCGCGGTAGAAGCGTTCGACCAGGCGATTCACGTAGCGGGCGCGGATGGCCAGCTTGCAGCTGGGCACCACGATGACGGTGCCGCCGTACTCGTCGCTCAGCTTCTGCGCGGCGTCGAGGCCGATGCAGGCGACGATGGGGTGCGGGCCGTTCTCCTGGTTATCGATCTCGGCGCGCAGCGGCACGTACAGCCGCACGCCCGGCCAGCGGCCAGCCAGCGCGAAGGTGGCGGCCTCGCCGATGCGCGCGACCAGCTCGGCCGCGAAGGCCGGCAGCAGGTCGGGATCGAGGTCGAGCGCGTGCATGATCAGTCCGCCAGCTCCACACCGCCGCGTGCGGCCCAGCCCTTCAGCGACTCGATCACGCGCGAGGCCTCGGCGGTCGACAGCCACTCGGCCGCGCTCATGCGCGTCTGCCGCTTGAGCCAGGCCGACAGCGCGGCGGGCGAGCCGTCGCGCACCACGCCGGCCTGCGCGAGCGCTGCCCACAGCGCCCTGATCTTCTCCGCCTGGCCGTCGCGCGGCTTGCGCTGCTTACCCACCGTCGCGCCGCAGCTTTTCAGGTGCTCGATCACGCGCTTGCGGCCGGTCCAGTCGAGGTCAGCGGCCGAGCGCACCCGGGCGAGCGCAAACAGCATGTCGCGGTAGACGTCATCCTCCAGCCCGAGCTGCTTGGCGCCGATCTTGATCTGGGCGATCTCGGCGCGGCGCAGATCGTCGGCCGAGCGCGCCGGGCGTGCCTTGCGCTTCTTGGCCGGCTCGGCCTCGTGCTTGCCCACCCGCACGCCCGGCGCGATCTCGGTCATGCTCATAGCTTGACCTCGCCGTCGTCGATCACGCTGTCGTCGGTCATGTTGATGGCGACTTCCTCGACATCGTCGGCCAGGCGCGTCAGCTCACTCAGGTTGAACTGATCGCGGCCGTCCCACTCGCCCGCCATCGCGAGCAGCTTGGCGCGCATGACGCGCAGCGACCGGCGCTGATTGCCGGCCAGTTGCTTGTCAGTGATGGGCATTGACGCTTCCTTTCGTCGGTGACGGGTTCAGCAGCTGGTGCGCGCGCTGCCGGCTCACGCCCAGGCGCGCACCGATCTGGGCATACGTGAGCCCCTTGCGTTTCCAGCGCCGGGCAGCCCGCAAGCGTTCGACGCCGTAGCGCAGCGCGCCGAAGGTGGCGAAGCGGCTGGTGCTCATTTCAACCGCTCGCCGCCAGTGACGTTCGTGGTCACGCCCGGCGCATCCAGGAAGCCGGTCGACTTGCCGCCAACGGTCTTCAGGAAATCCACCTCGGCCTTGGCGGTGTTGATGAGCACCTGCGACAGTTCGGCGACCACCTTGCAGCGCTCGATGTCCAGCTTCTTGCTGGTGTCCTTCGCGTCGCGCAGCGTGTCGAACAGGATCGAGCGCAGTTCGCGGATGTCATTGCTCATGGCTTTGAGCCCTCTCGTGTCGGTTGATCCTCCGCACGATGGCGGCGCGCAGATGAACGACCTCGCGCAGCTCGGGCGGCAGGTTGTGGATGGTGTTTCGCCGCATCAGGTCGGCGATGCTCACCAGTTCGAGGTTTTCCAGTACGACGTTCAGCCTGTTGCCGTCCTTGAAAACCAGCCGATAGCCCTTGGGGATATCCCGGCCGGCCTCTTTCCAGACGATGTGATGCACAGACACCCAGTCGCGCGGCGGGTAACCGGTATCGGTGAGCTTGCGCTGCAGGTAGCCATCTTTCGTGACGCGCTCGCTGCCGATCGGCATCCAGTTGCCCGGCTTGCTGCCGGGCTTGAAGCGGGTTTCCGCGCTGCGCCCGCCTGCCACCACGTGCTTGCCCTTGTTCCAGGGCACCAGGCCCTTCTGGAAGCGATTGGCGACGGCCTTCGGGTTATCGGGGTTCCAGCGGCCACCGTTCGCCCGCAGGTGCTCGGCTGACTTCTGCAGCCCGAGCTTCCCCGCCTGACCGTTGATCGCACATACCGTCCGCCCCATCGTGCGGGCGATGGCCAGCGACGTGTAGTGCGGAAACAGCCTGCGCAGCAGCTCACGCTCGGCCTCGGTCCACGGAGTCCTCTTGGCTACCACGGCGACCCCCAAATGACGGCCACACAGCCCGCTACCAGCGCCGCCAGGGCGAATGCACCCGGCCAGGTCAGCGAGTTCAGCAGCTGGATAAGGTCGGCGATCACTGCAGACGCTCCTTCGGATTCCAGTGGGGCGCAAAGCCCTCGAACAGCGGGCCTTCAGCGCTGGCACGGAAGAAGTCGAAGAAGGCATCGACCGACTGGAAGCCGTCGTTGCGGGCGAGCAGCCGCAGTGCGTCGTGATCAAGGCGCGCCCCATCCACGACCACCATGCGCTCCTGGAAGTCCATCCGGATTCGCCATACGCAGGTGGCAGGCGTCTTCATCAGCAACTGCGCGCCGCGCGTGCGCAGGCCGGTATAAAGCGCAAGCACGTCGCCGACCTCGGGCACCTTTCGGTCCTTTCGCGTGGCGCGGATGGTCATGCACTTCTCGCCGGCGAGCACAGCCGGGGCGAACTGGCGTTGGAAGTTGAGCAGGAAGCTGGCCATGATCACGCACCGCCTTTCCGCAACTCCACGCGCATGCCGGCCTCGATCAGCTGAGGAACCTCAGCGTCATCGACCGTCTTCAGGCGCAGTTCTCCGGCCAGGTACTGGACGGACTGCACCTCGTAGGTAACGGGGCGCTCGACGCCCGCTTTCCGGCCGCAGAAGGGGCAGTACGCGAAGAACATCCGCGCCTTGTAGGTTCTGGGTTTCATAGCGCCCGACTTCAGTTTCCATTCACCGGAGTACTGCACATCCATCGCGCCCATCTCGACCAGATTCAGCGTCTTGCTCGCGCCGAATGCGTAGCCCATCAGGTCCGCCCGGATGTTGCTGGCGTCCGGGTTCAGCACTGCGTATTGCTCGGCCAGCTTCGCCTGCAACTCAGCGCGGCAACTGCAGGTCAGCGCCAGGCTTTCAGAGTCGATTCCCATCACAGGCCTCCTTCGCGAGCAGACAGGACCGGCTTCGGGCCGCGCAGCGCTTCAAACCATTGCGGCGCTTCGGCTTCACCGTGCTCCGCGACGAACTCGGACCAGCGAGCCGCGTACTCCTTGCGCGCTTCATTCCAGCGGGTGTTCGCCTCATGGGCATCCGCCGATGCCACGTCCTGCTTCTGCGCGATGGCCTGTAGCTGATTGAGCTTCAGCAGAATGGCGCGGCTCTGTTCGAGAGTGCGATCGCTCATCGCGTCACCTCATGAATCCACGGCTTCACCACTTCCCACAGCAGCGGCAGGCCTTCGCGAAACGCCCAGCCAGCGACGATGCCGAGCAGCACGAACACCAGCACGAGTGCGATCAGTTCGCCATTGCGGAACGAGTACATGTCCTTCTCGCCTCGTCGCCCGACCAGTGCCTTCAACGCCGCCCAGATCACCGGCAGCTCGCCCATCACCACCCAGCGGCCGACCATGCCGACCATGAAGCACATCACAACGACCGCCACCAAACCACCACTGTCAAACGAGTACATCGCCTTCTCCTTTCGTCTGTCTGATCACCGTGAAGCCCCGCACGCGAGGCTTCACGCTGGGGTCAGCGGTGCTCAGCCGTTCAGCGCGTCGATAAGTGGTTTCGCCGGCTTGAACGCGACGGTGACCTTCTCGGGGATCTGCACCTCTTCGCCGGTGGCCGGGTTGCGGCCGGCGCGAGCGGCGCGCGTCTTGGGTTTCAGCTTGCCGATGCCGGGCAAGGTGATCTCTTCGTCGGCCACGTTGGCGGTGACGACTTCGCCCAGGGTTTTCAGGATGTGATCGACGTCCTTCTTCGAGTGGCCGGACACTTCCGATACGGTGCGGGTCAGTTCTTGCTGGTTCATGCTGTGGTGCTCCTGGTGGTTGGCCGGTCGCCCGGCGGGGTTGAAACAGATTCAGCGGCGGCGTCGAGGGCGCCGGCCGGGTCGGGCAGCGTGTCGGCCGGGCGGGTGCCGATGCGGGCGGCGAGGATGGCGAGGTGCTGCCACTGCTGGGCGCGCCAGCCGTCAAGGCCGATGAGCAGCAGGCCGATGAGGCCGAACACTGCGATGGCCCACAGCGGCACCTCGACCATCAGGTTCAGGACTTCTCGCATGTCGTCAGCCCTCCGAGTTGCAGCAGTTCGCCCTTGAGCGCGGCGATCTGCTCTTCCTGCCGCGCGATGAGCGCTTCGTCGTTGCGGATCATTTCGCGGCCGATTTCGGTGGCGGCGCGCAGCTCTTCGATGCGGCGGCGGATGCGCCACACAGCCAGCCGCTGGCGCACGCGCGCGATCACGCCGGGCTCGCGGTAGGTGTCGATGTAGGCGCCGGGCATCACGCCACCTCGCGGGTGCGGGGTTTGGCGGTGGCCTTGCCTCGCTTCTTCGCCGGCTTGTCGTCGTCGGCGACGCGGCGCTGGGCGTCGGAGAGGATGGCCTTCACAAGCTTGTCGACGTCGCTGTCGCCGATGCTGATGAAGCACCGGTCGGCACCGCTGACCAGGCGGACACCGATGTGGGCAAGCTGGCGCGGTTCGAGCTGGGCGAGCGCGTCGGCCACCAGCGTCTTCTTCTCGCGCACCAGCAGGTCGTACAGCTCGGGGTGCAGATCTTCGATGCGCTTGATCACCAGGTCTTCGTCGCCCCAGTCCAGCGAGTCTTCTTCCTTGCGATAGCCGCACTTCACGCCATCGACCGTCACGCTGCGCGGTGACATGAAGAGGCTCGGCGAGGCCTTGAGCAGCGCATCCAGCGCGGCCTCGGCCTCGGCGCGGGCTTGAGCGGCTTCGTCGATGCCGGCGCGGTGCTTCTCGGCGATGGGGGCGACGGCGGCGGCCAGCTCG
Organism: Methyloversatilis discipulorum; assembly: GCF_000385375.1. Taxonomy (NCBI): domain Bacteria; kingdom Pseudomonadati; phylum Pseudomonadota; class Betaproteobacteria; order Nitrosomonadales; family Sterolibacteriaceae; genus Methyloversatilis; species Methyloversatilis discipulorum. The sequence goes on along the minus strand of NZ_ARVV01000001.1, from coordinate 2,193,420 downwards.
CGCTGCTGCATCTCGGCACGCACGGTCAGTTCGCGGTTGGCAATGGCGAGGCGCTGGGCGGCTTCGCGAATGGCGACGAGTTCAGGCGTGGGTGCGGTTTTCTTGCTCATGGTCGTTTCCTTGTTCGGGTTGATACAGGGGTTGAACAATCAGGTCGGTCAGTCGGTAGGCCTGGCGGCGCGCGGGGGCGCGCTTGTAGGCGTCGAGGCTGACCATCAGGCTGTCGTCGCCCAGCACTTTCACGACGACGCCGAAGCGGTTCGGGTAGTGCCGCGCCTGGTGCGATACGCGCACCCGGCGACCGATCAGCGGGTGCTTCGTGTTCTCGGTGCTCATGTCTTCAGGTCTCCAGGCGAAGCTGGCCCAGCAGCTCGGGCAACGGGATGTGACGCAGCCGGGCTTCGAGCTGCAGGCTCTTCATGGCGCGGGCGCGCAGGAAGCGGCAGGTGTCTTCCACTTCGCTGGCGCGGATGGCGATGTAGTAGCCGTCACGCGGGGTGCCGCAGACTGCGATGCCGTCTTCGCGCAGCTCGGTGATGAGCGTGCGCAGGTGGCGCTCGTGGCAGCCCAGGCGGGCGCACAGGCGGCGCGCGGTGACGCCGCGTTGCGCGCCGCTGTTGCCGTTCTGCGCGAGGCTGGCGAGCAGATCGCTCTTGGTTGCGATGCGTGGCTGATTGGCTTGCTTGGACTGGGACATGGCGGGTTCCTCAGTGCGTGCCGACCGGCCGGATGTCGGCCAGGTAGGGCGTGACCAGGCCGCACAACTGGGCGAAGCGCAGGGCTTCAGCCGGCGCGAGCGTGAGGCTCATGCCGTCCTTGGCAAGCTGCATCGAGCCGTCGCTGTGCAAGCACCAGGTTGCGGTGATCTCGTCGCCACCGTCCGCGGTGGCGTTGGCGCGCTCCGCGGACGGTGTGGGTGCAACGCTGCAGGCCTCGGTAAAAGGTGCACTCGTTGGAGTAACCAATCCTGCAGTGCCGGTGTTTTTCCCCACCTCCGGCTGAGGGGCTGTCGTTCTGCGAACGGCGGGCCGGTTGATGTGCGCGGCGAGGGTGTCGCGGCGGAGCTGAGCGCGCTCGATCCGGCCCTTTTCGCGGGGCGAGAGAGGGGAAGTCAGCGTTTCGCGCGTGACGGCGACAGCGAGGGCAGCGGCGGCGCGCGGGGGCAGCTTGGCGGGCTTCAGATCGCCCCGCGTTTCGGGGTCGAACTTGGCTTTCCATTCCTTGTAGCTGCGGCCTTTGGCGTTTTCGCTCACGCGGAATTCGCCGATCTCGCGCATGACGCCGCGGCGATCCGGCGCAGTGACCTTGCAACTCACCAGGTAGCCATTGCCCAATGGGTTCTTGAGCATTCCGTGCAGGTTGGTACCGATGTGCGGATACGCCTCGTAGATGTCCGTGCTGCGCGCAACGCCACGTTCGGCGATGAAGTCGCACAGTTGCTCGGTGACGCCTCTGCTCTCGTCCATCGCCGTCGCCCTCGCTCAGTGACCGATCTGCTCGACCCAGATGCAGCGCACGCCGCGGATCTGGAACTGCCCGTGACGGAACTGCCGGCCGGTGGATTCGTCGGTCGACCAGTGGTAGTACGCCGCTTCGTCGCGCTCGACGCGCTCACGCAGCGCTTCGCATTCGGCGATGTGGATGGTCGGCAGCGCGCCCCATGCCATCTGCACGTTGATGATGCGCAGCCCCATGTCGGTCAGTACGCCGACGGCTTCTGCGATGGCGATGGTGGCGTTCAGGAACACGCCGTTGAGCGGCGAAACCGGCTCGGGCACGGTGCGCTGCGGGCGCACGTAGGAGACTGAGGCGCTCATGTCAGCAGCTCCGCACGATGTTGGCGTCGACCTTGGCGGCGCCCAGGTGCGCAGCCTCGTTCATAGCCCGGGTGAGCAGGTTGCCGACCAGCAGCGGGTAACACATCGAGACGCGCTCTTTCGCCTGGCCGACGCTGACCAGCGCCACAAGCCGCTGGCGCACGGCGTCATAGGCGTCAGCGGCGAACACCTTGCTGGCGTCGACGTTGATCACCTTCAGCCGGTGGGCGACGAAGTCTTCGAGGTCGCTGTCGAGCGGCAGCAGGGTGTGCACTTCGAGGCGGCGAGCGACTTCACGGGCGACGCCGGCGGCGTTGGCGTTGAGCTTCTTGGTCAGCTCGGGCTGACCGATGAGCACGATGGACAGCAGCTTCTGCCAACCCACCTTGAACTCGTGAAAGCGCTTGAGCAGCTTCAGGGCGTCGACCGTGAGGTCGTGCGCCTCTTCGAACATGAGCGTCGTGTGCTGCCCGGCCTCGGCCGACTCGGCGAGCAGCTTGTGAGCAAGCCGGCTCAGCGTTTCGTTGCTCGACGGTATCTTCGCGTCAGAGTCCAGATCGCGCACGATGGCTTCGAGCACCGCCCGGCCGCGCACTTCGCTCTTGTCCGGCGTGCTGACGTTGAGCAGACGCACCGGCAGTTGCTCGCGCTGGATGCGGTCGCGCAGCAGGTCGATCAGCGTGGATTTGCCGGCGCCGGACTCGCCGACCAGCGCGAACAGGCGGTTGTTCTTGACTGCATCCCACAGCGCTTCATTGGCGTACAGCTGATCGGGGCCGAGGAACACTTCATCGGCGCCGTGAAGGTCTTGCGGGAACGGCTCGCGGAACATCGAGAAGTGCTTGCGGGCTTGGGGTGACAGCATGGCGGGCTCCGGGGCGTTGAATTCCTGATCGGGGACGGGGTACTCGTTCTTGCGCGGACGGATGCGCGAAAGGTCGGGCGCGGCGTCGATCTCGCTTCCGAACAGATCGGCGTGATCGGCCTCGGCCAGGCCGCGGCTGCGCAGGTAGTCGCGGATCTGCTTTTCGATCCATTCGCGCGGAGTGCGCTGCGGCCACACATCGCGGCTGAGGATGGTGGTTACGGTGGATCGCGCCAGCAGCTCGCCGTCAGTGCCGCGGATTGCCAGGCGCAACATGCTGTGAGATATGCCGTTGGCGGTCATGACTTCGCGCAGCTTCATCGGACGCGTCCATTCAAGATTCGGGTTGATGTAGGCGGTACCGGCCGGTGTCGGGATGGCCCGCAATGTGTGTGTGCTCACGTGGTAACCTCTCGTCGTCGTTGCAGTCCGGGCGGTTTGCGATCTGGTGCAAGTTCGCTTGCAATCGCAATCCGCCCACCCTCGGCCCCGGTGTTCGCAGCACCGGGGCCGAATTCCTTCCGGGCTCAGCCCGTTGCCTGCTGGCGCTCGGCGCCGCGCAGTGCATCCACCTCCGCCTGCAGCCAGTCGGCCGGCACGAAGCCATCGCCGAACTGCGCCGACAGGCGCGCATACAGATCGCTGCTTTTGTCCCCCGCCGTGCGCAGCCGTCGCACGGCCTGCGTGATCTCGACGTTCGGTAGGTCGCGCGCGGCGATCTGCGCGCCGTGCTCGCGCCCGCGCTTGGGCAGGTAGGCAGGCAACTGGGCGCTTTCGATATGAGCGAACGGGTTCAGCGTGATGCCGCCGTCGCCGGTGAAGGCGGTGCGCTGCGCGCGCTGGCGCTTGGCGTCATCCATGCTGGGCAGGCCGTAGGCCTCTTGCGCGATGCGGTCGAGCTGGCGCTGCGCCTCGTTTTTCGGCGCGGCCTTGTAGCCCTCACCGATCACGGCGCCGGCGGCGATGAAGCCGTACTCGTTCAGCTCGGCCGGTGACACGGTGTAGGTGGCCACCGTGCCGTCGGGCGCATCGACCAGTACATCGACATCCGGCAGGCGGTAGGCATTGACCACCACGCGCACCTTCTGCTTGGGATACACGTCGGGCAGGTGGCGCAGGGTGTAGATCGCGCTCTTGTGGCCGGGGCAGGCGTAGCTGATCGACAGGTCACCGGTCACCGTGCGCTCGACCGGGCGCGACACCACCAGCTCGCGGCACAACTCGACCGGCGGCGCCAGTACGAGTTGGTCTTCGCGGATGCGTGTCCAGGCGCCGAAGCGCGTCATGCCGTGCCGGCTATGGCGTTCGGTCGCGCAGTAGGCGACGCGCCAGCGGTGATGCCAGGTGTTCAGATCATCGATGTCGGCCGGCTTCCACTGACGCAGCAGGCCTTCGAACTCGCGCTCGATCAGGTTGTGCAGGCCCTCGACCATGCCCTTGGCGCGCGGATTCTTCGGGCGGTGCTGGATCACCTGCACGCCCAGGCGCTCCAGCAGGTTGCGGCTGGTGGCGGCACGCGCTGCTGCACCGGGGTCAAGCATCAGGATGCGCGGCACGCCGTGAAAGGGCTGACCGGCGCGCTGCTGGATGGCGCGGATGAAGAACTCGTTGAAGCTGGTCGAGTCTTCCGCGCCGGCGTGGTAGTCGCTGTAGAACGCGCCGCTGGTGTGGTCGACGATGGCCCAGCGCAAACACAGGTCGCGCGCCACACGGGCGACCGCGTCGGGCTTGTTCTTGTAGACGTCCGTGTCGTCGATGGCCTTCACGCGCAGCCCGCCTTCCGGCGCGTAGAAGATGACGCACACCGAGCAATCGACCTGCCACACGTGGTTAGGGTGCAGGCTCACCAGGTTGGTGTGTGCGCTCGGCACGGCGAGCTGATCGGGGTGGCACTGATGCAGGCGCATCGCGCGCGAAAGCGTGCTGGTGGAAAAGCTGACCACTTCGCCGGTGTCTTCATCCACCGCGCCGAGTCCGTTTGCGATCAACTGCCGGGCCGCACCCTTGATCGTCATGGTGCGCTTGCCGTTCGCGCGGGTGGCCAGCGCCACCAGACCGCCGCCGATTCGCGCCACCTCTGCCGGAACGCGCGTGGTGCCGGCGTCGCTGCGCCGCTTCCGTGCGCGCGTCAGCCCCAGTTCGCCCATGCGCTTGTACAGCGTGGCCTGGCTCATCTGCAGGCGCTCGCACGCCTCGGCGACGATGGCATTCTTCGCCCCGTGCCCGGCGCTGGCGATGCGCGTGGCGTAGGCGCGCAGCAGGTCGATGATGGCGAGGTCGGCGGCGTGCATGTCAGGCCCCGACGCCCTTGGACATACCCTCGACGGCGCTCAGCCACTCGGGTTCGACCACGGCCTGGAAGTCCACGTCCATCTCACGCTCGCGTGCGATATCGGCGATGCGCTGGAAGGCGAAGTTCAAGCTGTCCGTCGCGATGCGGCGAAGGCTGACGGCGTTTCCGCCGCCTTGTGACGCGTGCGCCAGGATGTCGGCGATCGCCACATCGAAGGCCTCGACCTGCGCCAGCAGCGCGAGCGTGGCGCCCTGCACCTGCTCGACGGCGTGGCGATCGGCCGCGCGGGCGGCGCGTACCCTCTCGTCCTTCGTGCCGTGCTGCAGCTTTTCCAGCTCATCTTCCAGCTTCTCGATGCGCTGATTGCGATCGCTCAGGCGCCGGTCCTTCGCTTCGGCCTCGGCGATGCCCTTCTCACGCTCTCTGCGGATGGCGGCGCGCAACTCGCTGGTGCTCATCGCGTCGATTTCGTCGATGGTGCCCAGATCGCTGTCGCCGTCGGCCACCGCCTGCAGCTCTTCGTCGTCGAGCGCGACCAGTTCGAGCAGCTTGCTGCGGCCCAGGCCGAGCACGCTGTTGCGCTGTTCGCCCGTCAGCGCTGCGCTGAACTTGCGGAAGGTCTGCATCAGCTTCTGTGCCAGGCGCTTTTCCATACCGACCTGATCGAGCAACGCGACGAACTCTTCCGCCGGCTCGTTGGCGCGCACCCAGCACAGCACGCGGCCGATTTCGTACATGACCAGGCTGGCGTTCGCCATCAGCCCCTGAATCGTGGTGATCGCTGCGGATCGGCTGTACTCGGCCTGTTCAAGCTGCTGCGCGACCTGATTGATCATCGCCGCGCCGGACTGCTGCAGCGTCTGCAGCGCATGCGTGGCCTGCGGCGTGTCGATACCTGTTTCGACGGCCTCGACTTCGGCTTTCTTGGGGCGTGCCATGTTCTTGTGATCTCCGTTGGTTGAGGAATCAGCCGCCGACTTCTGCGATGGCGGCATTGATGCGCTGGCGGCGTTCGGCGGTGCGCGTGGCGATGCGCGTGAGTTCGGCATCGGTGGCGGCGTGGATCTGCATGCAGGCAATCGAAAGCGCCCAGTGATTGGTCTTGTCGTACTGCATGACCATCTCTTCGCCTTCCATCGCTCGCAGCGTGTTGAGCACGGTGGAGTCGTTCTCACCCAAGGCCTTTGCCAACTGCCGCAGGCTCACGCCCAGGTCGGTCTGCCCCTTGAGCAGCTTCATGATTCGCATCGCCCGCACGACGGCGCGCTGGCTAGTTGCGTCGGACTTCTCGGTGGTCACAGGTCAAGCTCCGGTTGGTTGTGCTTGGCGACGTTGGCGCGGTGCCAGGCGAGCTGATTCAGCCCGGCCGTCACCGACGCCAGCACCTCGTCGGCGCTCTTCTCGTCGCGGTAGAAGGACAACAGGTCGCCCACAGCGGAGTGCAGCGCGGTCTGCAAGTTGCTGATGTCGTCGGGTGTCGCCGTCTTGCCCTTGGGGATGTCGAGCAGCAGCTGGCCGCTCGCGCTGGCGTTCCAGCGGCTGATCAGGTTTATGCCGCATGCGGCCTCGAAGGCCAGCACCAGCCCGACCGGCAGCCGCGCCTCGCTGATGTACTTGTAGAGCGTGTCCCGGCTGTTGATGCCGCACAGGTCCGCGATGCGCTCGACGCTGAGGTTCCGCGCCTCTTTCGCGTACTCGATACAGCCGTACAGCGCGTCCTTCAGCGTGGCCGGAACGTACGACTTCCAATACGCCCGCCTTCTTGGATTCAGGCCCACGAAGCACCCTCCAAAAAAAGCGGGTTATTGCGTCCGAGTGAATTCGATTCACTGGCGTAAAATTCAGTCATCGGTGAAGAACACGTGACGGAAGGGGCGTATATGGACCGGATCGCAGCGCTGGAAGAACGCGTCGAACGTATGGGCGACTTGAACGCGGTTTTGATTGCAGGGCTGTGCGCGGCCGTCTCGCAGCTCCGCGACAGCCGATCCATCTGCACCATGAACTGGCGCTTCGACATCGAGAACGCGATCCGCAACTTGCCAATCGGCAACCCGGAACGGCGCAACGAGTCGCTGCAGAACCTGATGAACGTGATTGCGGTCATCAGCGCCTCGCATCGCCCGGCAGGGCAGTGAGGCCATACGCCATGAGCGCGACCCGCTCATACAGCGCAGCCTGTTCTTCCTCGCTGAAGGGGCGAACATCGTCTTCGAGCGGATCACGCGCAGTCACGGGCACGGGATGCTGGGTGCCGTTCATGTCAAACCTCGGCAGTCGCGCGAGCCGCGGCAGGCGTCGCCTTCAGCGCCTGGAACACCCTCTCCAGATCAACGCACACATCCCTGCGATTGCGGCGATAGACCTTCGGATACTTTCCCGGCCAAAGGACATCGACGTCCTTTTTCAGGAACCCCGCGATCGTCATGGCGACCATTCGCGACTTCGAGGTGCCATTGATCACCCCGCTCACCGTTGCCGGACTGACGCCGACAACACGCGCCACATCAGACTGCGTCGCCCCTTGTTCCTTCAGCAACGCCTTGATTTGTTCGGGTTTCATCGCTTCTCCCAAATGCGCCGATGTACGCGCTTAATTTTTTGCGCCTACAAACTGACTAACCGCAGAGCTAGAAATGGTTGATTTCTTCGCTTGCGATAAACCAAATATTCACCTTATGCGCATCGTAGTTCACGAAGTCGTTCACTGCAAGCGTTTTTATTCACTTGAGGTCAATCATGGAGCTTCCTGAACGTCTGGCCGAGGAACGAAAACGACTCCGGCTTACGCAGGCGGCGCTAGGGGCGTTGGGTGGCGTCACGAAGAAGACGCAGCTCGGCTACGAAAAGGGCCTTTCCAGCCCGACGGCCGATTACCTGCAGCGGATCTCGTCAGCGGGAGTCGACGTCGCGTTCGTCCTGACCGGACGGCCCTCTCAAGCCGTCGAGGCGCCGATAGGCAATCCCTCCGACGACACGGCGTTTGAAGAGGTAGCCCGTCAACCGCAAGGGGGAAGAGGCTTCGACGTCAGTCAGCGACTGCGGGAAGAGCGCATCCGCTGTGGGTGTGGACAGGAAGAATTTGGGGTGTGGCTCGGCGGTGTAAGTGCCAAGACGGTGGGAAACTGGGAAAGGAATGTTGGCGCCCCGGACGCGCGCCAGCTTGCCCAGGCAAGCGAACATGGCGTGGACGTGACCTACGTGCTGAGCGGTAGGCACCTACCAGCCGCCGAGGCCCCTGCAGCAAGCTACAAGGTCAACCCAAAAGCGACGTCGGCTGCACCGACGAAGGACTTCATGGAACAGGCACTGCACGCCGCCGTGCTGACGACCATTACCGGTTCTAAGAAGCACGGGCACAAACTTACCTCCGACCAGTTCATCCGCATGGTCATCGCGATGTTCTTCGAGTACCTGCAGGAACTTGAATCAGGAGTCGCCGACATCGGCATGGGTGACGGCACGCAGCAGCCTGGGCAGACCGGGACACATGGCTGACACCTTTGTTTGCACGCGTTCACCCTAACGGATGAGGCGCTGCGTTTCAGAGTGAAACGCATACGTGGGTAGCATTCCCCCTCAGCCACGAGGGACTGATGGGGGACGACGACGACATGTACATGCGTACTTTCGCCAAGCTTTTTCAGCCTGGTGAGGCGCCGTTGCAAGTCACACCCCGCTTTTTGTTGGCTCGACAAATGCGCGTGCATTGGTGGGCTGTTCATGCCGCGAATGAGCGTGAGTTTTCGTCTATTTCCACCATTCAAAAGGGCTTCGGTCATGATGAAGCACTACCGCTTCGCAGTAGCAGCCTGTCGTTTCGCCAAGACCGCCCGGCCGTCCGGCGCAGACAGCTTGGATGCGAGATCTGGATGGCTGGAAGCCGCCCGACATCGCGTAAGGGTCGGCGTGCGTTTTCTCGTTGCCGCTGCCGCCACGCACGGCTTCTTTGCACACAGATCGCTGAAGAAGATGAGTGCCCTTCGAGCTCATCGCGTTCCCGCCTTTGTCATCAGCATCGGCACCGCGATTTCGACAGCCGGGTGCGTCACTACCGGCTCGCATGCGAACCGGGTCGAGGTTTCTCAGGTAACGCCGGAGTTGATCAAACGGCAGATCGTTCTGACCGATTCATCCTTGGACGTCACAGCTACGCTGTCTACTGCGGGCATCGTGATGAACCGGTCCGGACATCTGGTCGCCCTTGTTGATAAGGAGACAGGAGGCGTCGCCTACAGTTACATCGCGCAGCTTGTCTATTCGGATGAAGGGTGGCGGTACTACTCCAGCGCGAACAGCTCTGTGAACAATTCCCCGCGCCAAACACCAGTACAGGTATTGAGTCGGAACGTTGCGGGGTGCTCGCGTGCGGTACGCACTTACAACTGCACCTACGATGAGCGGGTGGCTGTGCCAATCGATTCCGAAGCGGTGCAGTGGATTGCCTCGCTGTATCGAGAGGGGAGTGATGTGCGGTGGGTGCTTCGGTTTAACGGTGACAGGTCGCCGATCACACACGAGGTTCTGCCGCAGGAGGCAGTTGCCCTGCGAGCCGCTGTCGGCGAGTACCTTGCGCAACGTTCAACGGGTTCGGGTGCCATTCAGCCTAGGTGAATGTTGTTCATCAGGCCTTCCGCAAATATCCGGTTTCGTCCGGCCTCTTCCCGATTTATCTCGCGCGTTCGGGTTGGTTTATCTCCCGTCCCTTCACTCAGGCCGTGGGTCGGGCGCGATCCCTGTGGGAGCGGCCTTGGCCGCGATTGGGCCGGGACCCGGCGCCGCCACTCTGCTCACCGCCGCTGTCGGGGTCAGAATACCCCTCCCACAGAACCCCAGCTCAGGCTCTGGTCGTGGATCAGGCGCACCGCCCCTGTGGGAGGGGTCTTCTGACCCCGACACGGCCGCAAAAACCTCAACATCACCAACTCGCCGCGCTGCGGTCCAGCAACCCGCAACACCCCTCACTTCGCCGGAATGCAGGTCCCCTTGGTCACCTGCGAACTCAGCAGCCCCAGGGTTTCAGCTGCAGCACCGGCCTTCTTCGCCTGCCCGTAATGATCGGCCCACTCCTGCCGCATCTGCGCTTCCGCCGACAGACACTCCGCGAGGCTGCCGAAGACCAGATCGGTCTTGACCGGCGAGTTCATCACGATGATCACCAGCATCCATTTCATGGTCGTTCTCTCCCTGTCAGCTTATCCCGCCTACCTCACCGCACCTGATCCGCCGCCGGCCGCTCACCCCCGCACCGCTGCCTCGATCGCCGCGATATCAATCTTGGTCATGCCCATCATCGCCTCGAACGCCCGCTTCGCCGTCGCCGGGTCGGGGTGGGCGATCGCGTTCATCAGCGCCACCGGCGTGATCTGCCACGACAGGCCCCAGCGGTCCCGGCACCAGCCGCAGGCGCTCTCCTGACCGCCGTTGCTGACGATGGCATTCCACAGCCTGTCGGTTTCCGCCTGGTCCGCCGTCGCCACCTGAAACGAGAACGCCTCGGTCTGCGGGAAGGCCGGCCCGCCGTTCAGCCCGAGGCAGGGGATGCCCATGACCGTGAATTCCACCGTCAGCACATCGCCTTCCTTGCCGGACGGATAGTCTGCCGGCGCGCGATACACATTACCAACGAAGGAATCGGGAAAGGTAGCGGCGTAAAACCGCGCCGCGTCCTCGGCGCCGCCGTTGAACCACAGGCAGACGGTGTTCTTTGCAGGTGTGACCATGGTCGTTCTCCTTCAAAGCTGTCCGGAATCCGGGGCGCTTCAGCGCGCACCGCCATGCTTCGTCGTCCCGCTGCTTCGCGACTGCCAGGTATCGGCACTCCAGGTCGGCGCCGCTTCCTCGATGAGCTGCAGAAGATCAGCCGGCAGGTCATCCGAGCCGGTCAGTTGCCGGATCTCCAGAATGTCGTCCGTGCCAAGTCCCGACGGCGCGCGCAGCGCCCACTGTATGGCGTCGTCGAGCGAGGGGACTTCGATGATGTAGAAGCCACCCACCAACTCCTTGGACTCCGCGAACGGACCATCGACGACATAGCGTTTGCCGTCCGCAACAGCAATCCGCGCGCCTTGCGCCGCCGGATTCAGACCCTCGGACGCGATCAGCACACCCGCCGTGTGCATCTCTTCGTTGAAGCGCATGTAGGCCTTGAACAGCTCGGCATCGAACGCCGCCGATGGGTCGGATGGCGTGCTCGCTGCATCGGACTGCGCCGTGATGATGAATCGCATCGCCTGTTCTCCATTCAGAGTGGGGTAGGGATGGGTACGACGAACGGGGGCGCGGCAGTTCGACAGGGCAGCCTGCCAGGGGGCTGAGTGCCAACTCGCAGCGGACTTCCAACGCATGACAGACGACGAACCGTTAGCCTCGGATCCGCTTTCGTCAGCGGGAAAATGTGGTCTGTCCCTTATTGGTACTTATTGGAATTTGGCTAGCCGTGGCGTTCCCGGTTGGAATCAGTTTCCGTCGTAAAATACTTTATGGCAACCAGAACGCAAAGGGCTGAATAAAGGAAAGGAAACTTCCAGTTGACGGCTTCTGTTAATGCAAAAACAACGCCGCCGTTCTCGATTCTCTTCCACACAATGTGACCGTGCGGAATGAATCCTTTCATGGAAAGCCATGCGACAACTGAGAGCAGGATCAGATAAGGACGGAGCGATAGAATGGATAATGTGATCGCTGCATAGTAGATGCCCTTTATGGCGAACACCCAGAGCGGCGTCAGGAAAACCATAAACATGGCGAGAACACCAGGATTCCAAAGAGCAAAAGTGTCACTGGGGGACAATTTGTGCAGCTTGAAAAGGCCAATGGCGGTGCTCCAATAGAGGTTTGATGCAGGCCAGTACAGAAGAAAAAACGACAGGCCAGCAAAGCCCATATACCAACTGATCGATTTCGCGGTACTGACAAGTCTGGCGATAGTCATGGATATCTCCTAGACGTTGCAGCTCCCGCGACGGCAGCCAAGGTGCGTTCCACTAAAACGTGATGCGGACGGAAGCGCATGATCGGGTCGCTTCACCGTGATAGACCGCCTCGATGTTGTTGCCGTCGGGATCGAGCACAAACGCCGCGTAGTAGCCGGGGTGGTAAGGCCGTTCTCCCGGCGCGCCGTTGTCCTTGCCGCCACTCGCCATCGCGGCCGCGTAGAACGCATCCACCATCGCCCGGTCCTGTGCCTGGAATGCAAGATGGCAGCGACCGGTGACCTTGCCTTGTGCCGCAAGGCTTGTTGCCGTCGAGATGAACAGCTCGTCCGCCCAGAAGTAGTCATCCGCCGAGCCGCCGAGGGGAATGTTCAGGGCGCCGAGGGCGGCTCCATAGAAGGTCTTGCTGGCCGTGAGATCGCTGACGACGAGCTGGATGTGGTCAATGAGGCGACCGCGATGCAGTTCTTGCGTTTCCATAAATGTGCTCCGGGGTTCTGCGATGAACGATGAAATCCCGAGTTTTGAGCGGCGGTCGGCTTCATTGACCTGGAATGTCGAATATCAAACCGAGCTCTGTGGCCGGGAAGCGTGGTCTGTCCCCTACTTTTCACGACTCTATAGGTCAAAGGGAACTGTCATTCATTGAAAATCATGGTCTATATGCAACCTTCCTTTAATCAAATACCTTCTTCGGAATTATTACATGATCGTATAGAATACCTGTCTGAGAGTGCTTTTTTGAAGTATCGAGCGGACCCGAGCAACCAACGCCTCTGGGATCAAAGAAACGAAGCCACAGGGACTCGGCGAAGCTCGGATAACGTTTAATTCGCACATCGACACCCAATACCTCATCGGTTTCGGTGTCGATGACTTCATACTGAATTTTGTCTATCCTCCAGCCGATGGAAACCCAGTTCTGAAAGGGTTTCGGTTGATAAGAATGCTTGAAATGATATCGGGCGCTTGGTTGGTCGATGGTCTTTGTTACCCATTCGCCGTGTTCTATTTCTATGTGATCTACCTTTCCTTTTTTATTAGACGGGTGTTCCATAAATGCAAACCCTTTTTCCCTGATAAGAGAATACCCGCTGCGCATCGTTGAGTCATAGAAACCGTCCACTTCAACCTGCCTGTATACTTTCACTCCCGCGTCGCTGCATGCTTCTTTAAAACGCGAGGCGATCCATATTTCTTCGCCCCATGGCAGCGCTATCATTGCGAGCGTTGGCGGTCCGAGTATCCACCAACGCTTGCGAAACGATGCAAAAATCCTGCTGAAAACCAGTGCGATCACCCAGATCCCGAATGAATATATTCCGATGATGATAAAACCGAACGGCGTGATCTGGAATGCACTCAAATCGATTTCCTCCATGTCTCAGATAAATTTCGATGCGTAACGATCGCATATGGAACTGTCACATACCGAAAACGTGTTCCTTCCCCATGTTTCTCATGACGGCGGCTGCAATGGTCTGAAATGTCGAATATTGAACCGAGCTCCGTGTACGGGAAACATGGTCTGTTCCCAATACCGAATGCACGATCACCGGAATGCCTTAAAAATCATTTTCTTGCCTTCAAGGAAAGTGATGAGAGTGGTCCCGGATAACGAAACAAACTCAATCCCGCCCTCAGCCGACGCCTGCTGCCCGATGAACAGTTTTCCATTCTTGATGTGCCAGGAGAGAATTGGGGCCGTGACTGGGCCATCTTTCTTTCCTGTCGTCACCGCGACCCAATCTTTACTTGCGAAGCGCAGATGGAGGATGTCCGTCTCGCTTACCAACTCCAGCGTTGTCCCAACCAACCATTCAGAAGACCAACCTTGGATCTCCGTCTGCGGTGGCTGCGACGAAACCGGTGCCGAAAAAAAGGACGTGCTCGCGCAGAGTATCAAGAGCCGGCCGAGCAGCTGTCTTCGACAGCTTGCCCATATACACAGCAGAAGAGACATAGGGTCTGGTCGAGATATTCCGTGGTTAAAAGTCAAAGGCTATTCGAGGGAAAAATCGTGGTCTGCCCCCTATTTTCACTATGAAATGCGGACCGTGTCGCTGCGGTTGGTCGAAATGAACCTAAATCATCGGGCATAAAACAGACCTCAGCAAACGAAAACGCGGTTTATTCCTTTTGGTTAATCATTGAGAACGTGGTCCTCTAAGTACTGTTCATAGCGAACATTGATGCTTTAAAAGCCCGTAGATTATCGTACCAAGGCCAAAGATCAGTTGCACACCGAAGAGCACCCGGAAGGCAATTGTATATCGCACTATTCCAGCATGCCGATTTTCGTCTAGAGCGAAAAGCCGGGAGTGTTCTGGAAATCGAATTTCATATACCTTGAGCCCCGGGACCGCAAGTTTCAATAAGCTTTGACTACGGATATCGATGAGCGCAAAGACAATCGAAAGGACTGCAACAAACCCTCCGATCAACACAAAGACAAAGCCATCCAATGACTTCTCTATGGCCGCGAAAAAGCCGCCGTTGGCGAAGACGGAAAAGACCACGAAAAAATTAAAGGCCTTGAGGCGCTGCTCGGCGTTAAAAACAAAATGCTGCCAAAGGTAATCTCGTTCTTCGATATTCATATCGATACACACCGTTAGAAAGATGATTCGAGGCAAGTCACTGTTAATAAGGATCGGTCGAGGCTGCGAGAAGGAAAGAGTTCACTTACCATTTCACCGCTTGTATTTCTAACAAAAACGCGAGTCGGGAAAAAGAAACAATGAGCCGGTATTGATTTTGGTGGGGCCTTACGCAACCGTTTAGGCACCACTCGCATGCATCATGGTGTACTTGGGGGCTGAGTAAAAGCCTTAATGAGCCGAGGCCTTAAATCTTGACTGAGAAAAGCTACTTCGAAATCTCCGTCGACCGTCCTTCTCGCGTGGATCGGTGAATGCGCTATTTCAGCCATTGGATCGGAGCCTGCCGCGACCATTGAGATCTGAATGTAGATAGTGAGTGGCCAAGAGTTGAGGAGGCCGCGTAACCTTAAATGGGCTGGGCCAGCGGACTCGACGATCACATCAATGATCGGGAGCCAGCCCGCCTCTTTCCATGCATAGCGCCTAGTTGGCAGTACTTGGTCGGTATCGGTCGATGTTGTCAGCAACGCCGCTCTGGCGCTATCGGTGCAAGGGTGCTTGGGCCAGGGCGGACCCAACTCGTCAAAGAAGACTCTTCCTCCATCCTTAGATCGGTAGAGGAAAACAGCGTCGCCGCATACGGGACAGGGAATAGGAATTGTGTAGCTGTAGCACGTACCGACGACAGAAATCAGATCTGTGACGACCTGAGTGTCCTTGGCGAGGCCGCGTGGCTCACAGAAGCGACAGGTGCAACCTACCGGATGATTATGCCCGCGGGAAGACATAGTATTGGCGTCTTAAAATCTGACATTAGCGCCGACGCTAGCGGCCGCTCTATGGAGTTTTTAGAACTCTGTGGTTGCTTCTAGGCTGAACTCTCGCAGTAGCGCTTTGTCGGAAAGAGTGGGAAATGGGGATCAGACCACGATTCTATCGACCCACAGGAGATTCAGATTAATGAAAACGTGGTCTGCCCCCTATTGGTCTCAATTTTGCCGATCGTAAATGGACGGCGCTTAACATTTCATATTCAGGCCCAGAGGCACAAGGGTTGAGGCGGAAATTAGCTTTGACTCATATTGTCGCGCATCCGCTTCGCTGATTCCGTAAGCAGACACGTCGTGCACATGTATGACCATCTGGCCCTGCATTTGTCTTATGGCTTCGTGAAACTTCGTTTTCGAATTTTTCACCATAGCGTCCTCAATGTGCTCTTCCAGTCGTTGTTGCCAAGGGCGCTTTGATATTCCTACGTAGCTCATTCCAGGGATTGTCTCAAAGCCTTCCCGGGAGCGAGACAAAAGGAATAGCCTCATTTTATCTTCATCGCTGCCGGATTGCATTGTCGTTGCGTACTCCTCTGCGCTTACGAGAGGGCGCTTATATGTATGCCGATAGACAACATATTCGCCATTCGGAACAAAGTACGGAGAGCAAAAAGCCAGAGGAACACATACAAGTGTCGCGCCACCAAAGATCCTATGTGAGCTCTGTGCATAGAAAGAAACCATGCTTGGAGCATGTGGTTTACTGACAGCGGCAACGATGGACAAACCTGTATCTATATCTTCGTAGCCAAGGAGATGAAGTCCGGTATGTGCGACTCCCTCATCAATAGATCGCTCAACGCTTTCACATAAACCTGCAAGATTCGGCAAACTATTGGCTGTGGTAAGAGCGACATCCACGTCAAAGTGTGTCCCGAAAAAGAACGGCAGTGATTCTGGATTGAGAAGGGAGCGCATAGTGAGAGACGGTTGGCGTAACGCTTCACATGCGCGGACTACCGACGGGAGTCCGCTCGATTGAAGGGTTGGGCGTCTTTTTAAACAAAGCCACTTTGCTCAAGACGTCTCAACAGCAATGACGCGAAGGCGAGATGGTCAAGGCAAGCGTCTGGGTCGTCAGAGACATTTACTTCATGTCCCCGCGGATTGCGTATGGCCATTACTGCGCCGGAAAATAAAAAGCTGTAACCCTTCTGTTCATCGATCTCGCTT
Organism: Methyloversatilis discipulorum; assembly: GCF_000385375.1. NCBI lineage: Bacteria > Pseudomonadati > Pseudomonadota > Betaproteobacteria > Nitrosomonadales > Sterolibacteriaceae > Methyloversatilis > Methyloversatilis discipulorum. Next base: position 2,176,904 of record NZ_ARVV01000001.1, on the reverse strand, counting down.
GCGTTAGAAAGACTGGTGAGCCTCACGGCAGGCTTTGTTTCGTTGAATGCCTGCATCATCAGCTTGACGCCAGACTCTGATAGTTTTGAATGCTTCTGAACGACTTTATCTAAAAACTTAAATGCTTCAAAGGTTGCTTCTGCGTAGTGTCCGTCGTCGAATAGGTTTCGAACTTTTTCAGGTAAAAGCTCATGAACGTTTCTTCGGTCAAACGGGTGCTGTGTCGAGCTTTCTTGAACGTCTCGCTCATCGAAGGCGTTAGCGCGACGAACAATCGCCTCGAACTTTTCAAACTGCGTTGCCATTCAAAAGATTTTCACGAATACTTTTGAAAATTCGATCGTACGTGACTTGATCACCACCTGCCGGGAGATTGATCTCGACCCGCACCGTAAGAGCCATACCAGAAGAGGTGTTTTCAGATTTGCTTGAAACCGATTCGTTCGCAGGGGGGGGTGTCGTCGTTGCCAACGGAGCGGATATTTTTGAGGTTGCTTTCGATTTGACAGCCTTAGGTGCAAGAGAGTCGCCCTTCTTCGCTTTCGAAGCTGCGGGACGAGAGCTGGCGTCAATTTTTCCTCCTAAGACAGCAAGTGCTTGGAATGCTGTGGCCTGGCGCTGGCCAACTATTGCGCTCGTATGGTCAGTATTTCGGAAGAAGGAAATCAGTTTATCCGTCGGGAGTGCCCATGCGGAATCACCATGCAGGCTGAAAAGATCAGCGTAAGCGGTTTGAACAAGCTTGCTGAAGGCTACCTGGAATTCTGAGTCATCGTGCTTGTTGAAGACAGAAGCGGCGGCCGCACTCTTCTTGCCTTCGGCGTCGAGGACGCCAATGAACCTCAATGTATTGAGAACGTAGGTTTCGTTGTTTGGCGCAATTCCGAGCTTTTTAAGCGTGTCGGCCGTTACCTGCGCAGGGAAAGTGCGCCGCAGATGAGCAACTGCCTGATTGAGGCCCGCCGAACCTGACGTGTATGGATGCTTGCTTGCCATGACGCTCCCTTTTTAGATATGTCGCATTGTTGTCGAAGACGCCCAACGAGATGTAGACGACAGTTTCGTCACAAGGCCGACTCTGCACGGATGAACGTAGAAACCAGGCACGTATTCCTCCGGTCCAGATGCGCGCGCACGACTATAACGCTCGCATCACCCGCCTGCCTATCGGCCATTTTCCCGACCACGCCGTTTGAAACGCCCTGTCTCCACCCCGCTGGCGCATCATCACCCCCTGTTCCCCGTCACCGGACACAAGGCATGAAAACGCGCATCACGGAACTTCTGGGCATCCGCTACCCCATCGTGCAGGGCGGGATGATGTGGGTGGGGCGGGCGGAGCTGGCTTCTGCGGTGTCGAATGCCGGCGGGCTGGGCATTCTTACCGCGCTGACGCAGCCGACACCTGAGGCGCTGACGGCGGAGATCGCGCGCTGTCGTGACATGACGGATCAGCCTTTCGGCGTGAATCTGACGATACTGCCGACGATCAAGCCGCCGCCTTACGAGGCCTATCTGGACGCGATGCTGGATGCGGGCATCCGCATCATCGAAACCGCGGGCAACAATCCGGAGGCTTTCATCGCCAAGGCGAAGGCGCGCGGGGCGACGATCATCCACAAGTGCGTGGCGGTGCGGCATGCGCTGTCGGCGCAGAAGAAGGGCGTGGATATCGTGAGCATCGACGGCTTCGAGTGCGCAGGTCATCCGGGCGAGGACGACGTGCCGGGCCTGGTGCTGATTCCGATCGCTGCGCAGGCGCTGGATATTCCGGTGATCGCCTCCGGCGGCATCGGCGACGGCCGCGGCATGGCGGCGGCGCTGGCGCTGGGCGCCGAGGGCGTGAACATGGGCACGCGCTTCTGCGTGACGAAAGAGGCGCCCATCCACGACAGCATCAAGCAGGCGCTGGTGAATGCGAGCGAGCGCGACACGCGGCTCATCCTGCGCAGCCTGCACAACACGGCGCGCGTGTTCCGCAACGCGGTGTCGGATGCGGTGGTCGAGGCGGAAAGCCGCGGCTGCACCTTCGACGACATCCGCCCGCTGGTCAGCGGCGCGCGCGGTGCGGCGGCGCTGGCGCAGGGCGAGGTCGATGGCGGCGTGATCACCGCCGGTCAGGTGATCGGGCTGATCCGCGACGTGCCCAGCTGCGCTGAGCTGATCGCGCGCATGGTCGATGAATGCCGCGCCGCGCTGAAGAGCGCGGCAGAGAAAGCGAGCTGATTCAGCGCGGGTCGGCGCAGAGCAGGCCGTCTTCCAGCCAGCGCGCGAGCCAGCCACCGATCAGCGCCTGCGCATCGTCCGACTCGACGGTTTCACATGCGGCGGCGAAAGGCGTGCCGCGCTGCAGGGCGTTCAGCATGCCGGCCTCTGCCGCGTCGATCGATCGGAAATGCGGCTGCATACCCTTGCGCCAGACCAGCACCGTCACCGGCTGCGCCAGATCGACAACGGCCGGCGGCGTGTCGCTGCGGTCCATCGCGTGCCACAGGTCCAGCGTATTGCGCTGCACGCGCAGCATCTGTGCGGCCGGGTGCAGGCTGAACACGACAGTCGCCCAGTCTTCGTCGCTCAAGCCCGCGAGTGCAGCGCCGTCGAGCGGCTGTGCGTCGGTGCCATCGAAAGCGTTGCGCATCGCCCAGTCCAGCCGTGCCAGTTCGGCCACTTCCGGGTCGGCGGGCCAGGCGCCGTGCAGCCAGTCGGCGTAGCGGTCACCAAAGGGGCGCAGGCTGAACTGCGTCGGCGGATGGTCGGCGATGTAGCGCAGCCCGGCGTCCTCGAAGGCGTCGTCGCCGAGCCAGGCCCAGGTCTTGTCGAAACTGTCCTTCAGCGTGTCGAGCAGGCGCACGCGGTAGGCATTGCGATAGATGTGGGCACGGGCGGCCGGCGCAAGGCCCTCGCTCGCGGCGAGCGTGTCGACGAAGGCGTTCGGCGCTTCGTGCAGATAGCGCATGAATTCGTGCTGCAGGGCGGCCAGAGCGTTCATGCCGCCTCCCGCGTGATCGTTTCGGCACGCACCGCGATGCGGCGGGCGCGCGCCAGTTCGTTCAGCAGTTCGTGCAGCGCCGGAATGTTGTCGTCGCGCTCGATCATGGTGGCCACCTCGCCGAACATGCCGCATGCGATGTCATAAAGCGCCCACACTTCTTCGCACACCGGCTGGTCGTGCGTATCGACCAGGTGGTCGTCGTGCGTCGAGTGGCCGGCCAGATGGATCTGCTGCACGCGTGCGGCCGGCAGACCGGCCAGATAGCTCACCGGGTCGAAACCGTGATTGACGCTGCTGACATAGACGTTGTTCACGTCGAGCAGCAGCAGGCAGTCGGCTTCGTCGGCGACGGTGCGGATGAAATCCCACTCCGTCATGTCGGACACCGCATAGCCCAGATAGCTGGACACGTTCTCCAGCACCAGCCGGCGTCCGAGTTCGTGCTGCACCTGACCGATGCGGCTCACCAGCAGGCGCACCGCTTCTTCGGTGTAGGGCAGCGGCAGCAGGTCGTGCGCGTTCTGCCCCCCGACGCCGGTCCAGCAGAAGTGATCGGATATCCACAACGGATCGACGCGGTCTGCCAGCGCTTTCAGCTTCTTCAGATAGTCGCGGTCGAGCGCGTCGGTCGAGCCTATCGACAGGGCCACGCCGTGCATGGCCATCGGATAGTCTGCGCGCAGACGATCGAGCATGGCCATCGGCTTGCCGCCGTCGACCATGAAGTTTTCGGAAATGATTTCAAGCCAGTCCAGCGGCGCGCGTGCGTCGAGCAGCGCCGTGTAGTGGGCGGGACGCAGACCCAGGCCGAAGCCGGGCGATGGGGTGGTGAGGGCGGTCGTGGTCATGGGCGCGCTGCGCGGCACGGCGCCCGAAGGCCCCGTGCCACGCCAGTCGGTCGCTGGAAGAATTACTTGGCGGCCAGATCGCCGATGGTGCCGCCCTGGCCCAGACACTCCTTGGCCGACGTGGCCTTGAAGCCGTGGCCCTTGCAGGCGTTCTGACCCTTGCAGCTGTGCTCGGTGGTGGCGCAGTCGCTGTTGCCCTTGCAGGCGTGCAGGCCGTAGCAGTGGACCTTGTCGCCGGCGGCGACGGCAGCGCCCTTGCTGCCGGCCGGTGCGTCAGCGGCGAAAACGGCGCCCGACAGGGCAAAGGCGGCAGCGGCGGCGGCGATCGAGGCGCCGAAACGGGACGTGGACATGAATGTTCTCCTAAAGATAGTGTGCGGCCGGGGACCTCCCCGGCGTCGGATTCGCGAGAACAGCCGCCGGTGTCCGGACACTGCGCACTACGCTCTCCCGCCACTAGACCCGGGCAGGGGGCGCACCCTTACTTCGACGGAGAAATTTTTTCCTGCGACGACCACGGAAGCTGCTGCTTCTGTGCCTCGTCGTGCCAGCGCTCTTCCTCTTCGTGGATGTAGCGCTGCGTGGTGCGCGCGTCGGTGTGGCGCGCGTCCTTCTGCACGTAGCGCTCGTTCATGCCGCTGTCGAGCTTGGCGGTGATGCCGGTGTGGCGGCCCCAGTGGGCGGAGGCGGCACGCAGCTTTTCGCGCTTGTGCTCCGATATTTCCGGCAGCAGTTCGGCCGCCGCGTAGAAGATCTTCTTCAGGATCTGGTTCAGCCGGCGCGCAGTGATCGGGCTGCGGTCCTTGATCGACACCAGCAGCGGCGTGAGGTCGGTCCGCTTGGGCATGGCGCTCAGGCCGAGGTGTTTGCGGTAGCGCACCAGCGCGTGGACCATGTCGTCGGCCACTGGCACCTTGGCCTGCTTGCCGCCCTTGCCGACGACATGCCACCACCAGCGACCGCGCTCTTCGCGGAAGCTGTTCATGCGGTGCGATTCGAGCTCGCCGGCGCGCGGCGCCAGCATGTAGAGCAGGGCGGCGATGAAGCGCGCGCGCTCGTATTCGTCGCGTTCGCTGTCCAGTTCGCGCGGCATCGCCTCGATGGCCTGCGTCACCGCCTGCCACATTTCGGCGTCGAGAAAGCGTTCGACCTTCTGCATTTCCTCGGTCTGGGCGATCACGTGCGCCGGCCCGTTCTTTTCCAGCGACAGCTTGCGCCGGCGCTGGCGGATCAGGCCCAGCGGGTTGCCGGCGAGATAGCCGGCGTCGACCAGATAGCTCATCAGCGAATTGATGGCGGCGATCGCCGTCAGTACGGCGGACTCCGACAGCGGCCCGACGAAGGGGCGCCACTCCGCGCGCACGCGCTGCACCTTGGGGCCGCACCACTGCGCGGCCGGCTGCGGGTCGGCGAGGAAGTGCAGATAGCCTTCGAAGTCCTGCCGGTTCAGGCTGGACAGCGGCTTGCCGCACTCGACCAGCGACCACAGCAGCAGCCGTTCGCACTCGCGCTGGTAGATGCGGTGCGTGCCGGGCGAGCGGTCGTATTCGGCGAGAAAGCAGCGGATCGCCTCGATGTCGGTCTGCGCGCCGATCTGCAGTCGCGCGCGGTCGGCGCGGTTCACGCCGTCGTGCCCGTCGAGCGCTTCGGGCACGCTGATCTCGTCGAGCGGGCGCAGTGGAATCGGGAGCGGAGCAGTCGTCATGGTGGGCGATCTTACCTGCGCCGGGGAACCTGGAGACAGCACGCACGGTCAGGTCGGCGTCAGCAAATGCTGCGATGCTTGCGCGCCTGATGCGCACGCCGCCGGGTCGATCCGGCGGCGGCAAACAATGTATCCTTCGGCCGGTTTCAGCCAGCCACAAGTCCGGCAGCCTCCATGAATCCACTCGCAACGATAGTGCTGTTGCCCCTTGTGGCCGGCACGCTGCTCTGTTTTGCCTTCGGTCGCGACAACTCGCCCGCGCGTCGTCTGCTGACCGCGCTGGTCGCCGGCGCCGTCACGCTGACCGCGTTCGGCATGCTGCTGTCGCTGGCGCCACAGGTGTTCGCCGGCCAGACACTGCTGGCGCACACCGACTGGGTGCCGTCGCTCGGTCTGTCGATAGGCTGGCGCCTCGACGGTCTGGCGCTGATGTTCGCGCTGCTGATCACCGGCATCGGCGCGCTGATCGTGCTGTACGCGCACTTCTATCTGGCCGAGTCCGACCCCGCCGGCAAGTTCTACACCCTGCTCATGCTGTTCATGGCGGCCATGCTGGGCATCGTGATGTCGGACAACATCATGCTGCTGGTCGTGTTCTGGGAGCTGACCAGCATTTCGTCCTTCCTGCTGGTCGGCTACTGGGGCCACAAGGAAGAGGCGAGGGCTGGCGCGCGGATGGCGCTGGCGGTGACCGGCGGCGGCGGCCTGGTGATGCTGGCCGGTTTCGTGCTGCTCGGCCAGATCGCCGGCAGTTATGAGCTGAGCGACATTCTGCTGAGCGGCGACGTGATCAAGGCGGACCCGCTGTATCCGCTCATGCTGGTGCTGATCCTGGTCGGCTGTTTCACCAAGAGCGCGCAGGTGCCGTTCCACTTCTGGCTGCCGGAAGCGATGGCCGCCCCGACGCCGGTGTCGGCCTACCTGCACTCGGCCACCATGGTGAAGGCCGGCATCTTCCTGCTGGCACGTCTGTACCCGGCGGTCGGCGGCACCGACCTGTTCGAGGGCATCGTTGCCAGCTTCGGTCTGGCCACGGTGGCTTTCGCGGCCTGGGTAGCCATCTTCAAGCACGACCTGAAGGGCCTGCTGGCCTATTCGACGGTGAGCCACCTCGGCTTCATCACCTTCCTGATCGGGCTCAATTCGCCGCTGTCGGCGGTGGCGGCGGTGTTTCACATCCTGAACCACGCCACCTTCAAGGCGGCGCTGTTCATGAGCGCGGGCATCGTCGATCACGAGTGCGGCACGCGCGACATGCGCCGCCTGGGCGGTCTGCTCAGGCTGATGCCCTGGACCGCCACCTTCGCCATGACGGCGGCGGCAGCGATGGCCGGCATTCCGCTGTTCAACGGTTTCCTGTCGAAGGAAATGTTTTTCCACGAGGCGGTCGAGGCGACCATGTTCTGGGGCGCGGCGGTGCCGGTGGTCGCGACCTTCGCCGGCGTCTGCTCGATGGCCTACTCGCTGCGCCTGGTGCATGACACCTTCTTCAACGGCGCGCCCAAGGATCTGCCGGCCGACGCGCACCCGCACGATCCACCGTTCGGCATGCTCGCGCCGGTGGCGCTGCTGGCGGTGCTGTGCGTCGTGGTCGGCGTCATTCCGGCGCTCACCTACGGCCCGCTGGTCGAGGTCGCGGCGCGCGCGCTGCTCGGTGGCGACACGCCCGACTATCACCTCGCGCTGTGGCACGGCTTCAACCTGCCGCTGCTGATGAGCGGCATCGCGGTGGTCGTCGGCGCCGCGCTGTATCTCGCACTGCAGCGCGTGTTCCGGCTGCACGGCTACACGCCGCAAACCTTCTCCGGCAAGGCCACCTTCACCTGCCTGATCGACCGCCTGTTCGGCTTTGCCGGCCGCCTCACGGCGCGCTTCGAGAACGGCTCGCTGCAGCGTTCGCTGGCGCTGATGGTCGCCTTCGCAATCCTGCTGGCGGCGACACCGTTCTGGGCGGCCGACACGCTGCCCGCGGCGGGATCGCGCGAACTGATGCCGGCCTCGCCGCTGGCGCTCGCCGTGTGGCTGCTGCTGCTGGCGGCTGCCACCGCGCTGGTGCTGACGCACCACAACCGCTTCCAGGCGCTGGTGCTGACCGGCGTCGTCGGCCTGGTCACCGCCTTCACCTTCGTCGGGCTGTCGGCGCCCGACCTCGCGCTGACGCAGCTGTCGGTCGAGGTGGTATCGACGGTGCTGCTGCTGATGGGTCTGGCCCTGCTGCCGCAGCGCACGCCCTTCGAATCGGGCGCGCTGCGCCGCGGCCGCGACGCGCTGCTCGCCGTGTTCGCCGGCGGCGGCGTGGCCGGGCTGACCTGGCTGATGCTGACGCGCCCGCACGATTCGATCTCGTGGTTCTTCCTCGACAAGTCGCTGAGCGAGGGCGGCGGCACCAATGTGGTGAACGTCATCCTGGTCGACTTCCGCGGCTACGACACCTTCGGTGAGATCACCGTGCTCGGCATCGCCGGCATCGGCGTGCTGGCGCTGCTCGACGGCTTCCGCACTCGCCGGCCCGACGCCGACCCGGACGGCCGTCGCTGGGCCTTCGAGGAACAGCCGCTGCTGCTGCGCGTCGCCGCGCGCGTCGTGCTGCCGCTGGCGCTGCTGGTGTCGGCCTACATCTTCTGGCGCGGCCACAACGTGCCGGGCGGGGGCTTCATCGCCGGCCTGATCACCGCGGTGGCGCTGGTGATGCAGTACATGGCGCTCGGTCAGGCACGCGCCGAGGCCTTGCTGCACGGCGCGGCCGGCCGTCGCTTCTCGCGCTGGATAGGCAGCGGCCTGGCGATCGCCGGGCTGACCGGCATCGGCGCCTTCTGGTTCGGTCGCCCCTTCCTGACCAGCGCGCACGGTCACCCGGCGCTGCCGCTGCTGGGCGAACTGCCGCTGGCCAGTGCGGCGGCCTTCGACCTCGGGGTCTACATCACCGTCGTTGGCGCCACCATGCTGACGCTGTCGGTACTGGGTGCAGCGAGCAAGGAGCAGCACGGATGAGTCTTTTCGCGAACATCAGCATGGAATTCCTGGTGGCCAGCGGCATCGGCTGGGTCACCGCCTGCGGTGTCTACCTGATGCTGCGCGGACGCAGCTTCCCGGTTGTGCTGGGCCTGACGCTGCTCGGTTACGCGGTGAACATTTTCATCTTCGTGATGGGCCGGCTGTGGAGCGCGGCGCCGCCGATCCTGGGGCAGGGCGATGTGCAGGCCGACCCGCTGCCGCAGGCGCTGGTGCTCACCGCCATCGTGATCGGCTTCGCCACCACCGGCTTCGTGATCGAACTGGCGCTGCGTAGCCGCGCCGAATCGGGCACCGACCACGTCGACGGCCGGGAGCCCGGAGCATGAATATGAGTTTTGCCGATGTGATGATGCAGCTGTTCCGCCAGCACCTCGCGGTGCTACCGGTGCTGCTGCCCAGTTTCACCGCCATGCTGATGCTGCTGATCGGCGACCGCCCAGCGGAACTGAGGCTGCCGCGGCTGCGTCGCATCGCGCTGGTGTCGGTGACGCTGGGGCTGATGTTCGCGCTGAAGCTGGCGATGGAAGCGGACGACGGCGTGCTGCGCGTGTATCGCGTCGGCGACTGGCCGGCGCCGTTCGGCATCGTGCTGGTGATCGACCGGCTGTCGGCGCTGATGCTGGTGCTGACGCAGGCGGTGGCGCTGCCGGTGCTGTTCTACGCGAGCGGCGGCTGGGACAGCCACGGCCGGCATTTCCACGCGCTGTTCCAGTTCCAGCTGATGGGCCTGAACGGCGCCTTCGTGACCGGTGACCTGTTCAATCTGTTCGTGTTCTTCGAGGTGCTGCTGATCGCCTCCTACGTGCTGCTGCTGCACGGCCAGGGGCGCGAGCGCTTCCGTGTCGGCGTGCAGTACGTGGCGATCAATCTGGCGGCCTCCGCCCTGTTCCTGATCGGCGTGGCGTTGATCTACGCCACCGTCGGCACGCTGAACATGGCCGACCTCGCGCAGCGCGTGCCGATGGTGAGCGGTGACGACGCGGTGGTACTGAAGGCGGCGGCGCTCATCCTGCTGGTCGTGTTCGGCGTCAAGGCGGCCATCCTGCCGCTGCATCTGTGGCTGCCCTCGACCTATGCGGCGGCGAGCGCGCCAGTCGCCGCGCTGTTCGCCATCATGACCAAGGTCGGTGTCTACAGCATCCTGCGCGTGCATGGCGTGATCTTCGGCGCCGACGCCGGCGCGTCGGCACTGACGGTCGAGCCCTGGCTGCTGCCGCTGGCACTGGGCACCAGCGTGCTGGCGGTGTTCGGCATGCTGGCCGCACACACGCTGCCGCGCATGGTGGCCTACATGACGGTCGCCTCGGTCGGCACCATACTGGCCGCCCTGGGCCTGTTCAGCGAGGCCGCCTGGTCGGCGGCGCTGTACTACATGGCACACAGCACGCTCATCATCGCGGCGCTTTTCCTGCTGGTCGAACTGGTGGCGGCACAGCGTGGCGACGCGGCCGACCGGCTCGAAGCGGGGCCGGCGGTGGCGCAGCCGGCGCTGCTCGGTCTGCTGATGCTGCTCGGCGCCGCATCGGCTGCCGGCCTGCCGCCGTTGCCCGGATTCATCGGCAAGCTGATGGTGCTGCAGGCGTCGAGCGGCCATGAGGCGCAGGCCTGGATCTGGACCGTCGTGCTGCTGGTCGGTTTCCTGACCTTGATCGGCCTCGCGCGTGCCGGCAGCGTGCTGTTCTGGAGCGTGCGTCCGGAACCGGACGGCAGCGGCACCACGTCGGGCGCCAGCCCGCGACTGGTGCTCGCCACCGTGTCGCTGATCGGTGCGGGCGTGCTGATGAGCGCGCTGGCCGCGCCGCTGAAGCGCTACACCGACGCAGCGGCGGTGCAGCTGGTCGATCGCCGCGCCTATCAGGAGGCGGTACTCGGGGCGGCGGGCGCGCAGACCACGCAACCCTATGTGTTTCCGCGTCCGGCAAGCGAAGGAGTTCACTGATGGCGACGACTGAAGCCGCCCACGGCAGGCGCTGGTTCGGACACCCGGTCATGTCGACCATGGTGGCTGCGGGGTGGCTCATGCTGCAGCAGTCAATCGATCCGGGCAATGTGCTGACCGCCATCGTGCTCGGGCTGGTGATTCCGCGGCTGGTCAGCGGCTTCATCGGGCCGGGCGTCACGCTGAAGGCGGCTGCGACGGTATTGCATCTGACCGGCATCGTGCTGTGGGACATCATCATGTCCAACATCACCGTCGCCAAGCTTGCGCTGAGCCCGTCGCGGCTGCCACAGCCGGCATGGGTGCCGGTGCCGCTGGACATCGAACACCCGAATGGCGTGGCGCTGTTCGCCTCCATCATCACGATGACGCCGGGCACCGTGTCCTGCATCGTCGACGAGCATCGGCGCGAAATCCTCGTTCATGCACTCGACTGCGACGATCCGGTCGCCGCCGCGCGCGACATGAAGGCGCGTTACGAAGCACCGCTGCGGGAGATTTTCGAATGATAGATATGGCTCTGGACATCACCGTCGGTGCCATCGTGATCGCCATGCTCATCTGCGGCTGGCGGGTACTGCGCGGGCCGGAGATCGTGGACCGCATCCTCGCGCTCGACACCCTGTATGTGAACGTGGTGGCGCTGGTCATCGTGCTGGGCATGCGCCAGCACACCGATCTGCTGTTCGAGGCCGCGCTCATCGTCGCCATGCTCGGCTTCGTCGGCACCGTCGGCCTGTCGCGCTACCTGACGCGCGGCGACGTGATCGAGTAAGGAGCAATGATGGACACGCTGAATCCGGTGGTCGAAATCGTCGTCACCGTCATGCTGCTGATCGGCGCCTTCTTCGCGCTGGTCGGTGCCATCGGCATGCTGCGCTTCAGGGACTTCTTCCAGCGCCTGCACGCACCGACCAAGGCCACAACGCTGGGCGTAGGCGGTGTGCTGATCGCCAGCATCATCTACAGCGCCGCCAACGGACGCTTCGGTATCCACGAACTGCTGATCACGCTCTTCCTGTTCATCACGGCGCCGGTTTCGGCCAATCTGATGGCCAAGGCGGCGCTGCACCTGAAGCTGCCGTCGAAGGCGGGGCATCCGCAGAAGAAGGACTGAGCGTTGGAGCTGGGGGTTCTGTGGGAGGGGTCTTGACCCCGACAGCGGCCGGTATCGAAGCTTGCGGCGTGCACAGGCCCTGTCGCGGCCAAGGCCGCTCCCACAGGGATCGCGCCCAATCCGTGGTCGGAGCCGGGATTTTGTAGATACTGTTATCCGAGTCAAACCCCGTGAGCGGTTGGGTCGAAAGGTTTGCCGGATCGGAGAACGCCAAAGGCGACGTGGATGAGCTTGCGCATCATTGCGCCGATGATGAGTTTCGGCGGCTTGCCAGCAGCGGACAGACGCTGTCGGAAGAGTTTCCCCCAGGCGGTGCGATAGAGCGCGACCATGGCCGGCATGTAGAGTGACTTGCGCAGGAAAGAGTGGCCGACCTTGGACATGCGTGGTTTGGCGCAGACGCTGCTGCCGGATTGGTGCTGCCGAGGGTCAAGGCCAGCGAATGCAGTGGCCTGACGAGCGTTGTCGAAGCGAGAAACCCGTGCGTAGAAGGCCAGCAGAATGGCGATGGTGCGTTCGCCCAGGCCGGGGATGCTATCGAGCAGACGACGCTTGCCGTCCAGATCGTCATCCTGGTCGAGCAGATCCCGGATCGCGCGGGCGAGCCGCTCGATCTCGGCGTCCAGCCATTCGATGTGCTGAGTAATCCCCTGCTGTACCGCGCTTTGCGCAACGAGCAGACGATTCGATTCCTGGGTGCGCATGCTTTGCACGCTGTCCAGACGCAGCACGAGCGCGCGCAAAGTGCGTTCGGCCTCGGACGGCGGCTGCCAGGGCTCGGGTGAGCGTTCATGGCAGAACAGCGCGATGAGTGCGGCATCGACCTTGTCGGTCTTGGTGCGCACCATGCGCGAGGCGGCAAAGGCCTTGATCTGCGCCGGGTTGATGACACTGACGGTGACGTGGGGCAGAGCGGCGAGGAACTCAGCCACAGGCTCCCAATAGACGCCTGTGGCTTCCATGCATACGTGCAGTGTCAAAGCGTGTTGCCGGGACAGGAAAGCCTGCAGTTGGTCGAAGCCGGCTGCGTCGTTGGTGATGGGGTCAGCTCACGAAACGGAAAAAATCGTACGCTATGCCTTGTCGTGCCAGCCCAGCACAATGATTGACATGCCCAGTAGCGCGACTCCAGCCCCCGTCCAATCCAGCGCGGACAGCTTCACGCCATCCACGACCCGAAGCCAAACCAGCGCGGTAGCCACATAAACGCCGCCATAGGCGGCGTAAACGCGGCCACTGGCGGCTGGGTGTAACGTGAGCAGCCAAACGAAGAGCGCCAAGCTCATCGCTGCCGGAATCAGCAGCCACATTGGCCCCCCTTTGCGCAGCCACAGGTAAGGCAGAAAGCAGCCGACGATCTCGGCAAGCGCTGTTGCGATGAACAGTCCGGTCGTTTTCAGAATCAAGATCAGTAGCTCCACAGTTGATAGACCTTACGAAGACGTTGCTAGCGGTGCCTGCTCGATCAATCGCAGCGGCCGGAACTTGCCCTGCTCGACGTGTTTGTTCTGCCGCCAGATGTAGTCGCCGGTCAGGTTGATGTGCTCCCAGCCCAGCGGCGAGAGATGTGGCAGCAGTCTCTCGTCGATGTCCTTGCCCGAGTCCCGCAGCCCCTGGATGGCCCGCTCCAGGTAGACGGTGTTCCACAGGACGATCGCCGCCACCACCAGGTTGAGGCCGCTGGCGCGGTAGCGCTGGTTCTCGAAACTGCGGTCGCGGATTTCGCCGAGCCGGTTCAGGAACACGGCGCGGGCCAGCGCGTTCTTGGCCTCCCCCTTGTTCAAACCGATCTGCACGCGGCGGCGCAGCTCGACGTTCTGCATCCAGTCGAGCGCGAACAGCGTGCGCTCGATTCGCCCAAGCTCGCGCAAGGCCACGGCCAAGCCGTTCTGTCGCGGGTAGCTGCCGAGCTTCCTGAGCATCAGCGAGGCCGTCACCGTGCCCTGCTTGATCGAGGCGGCCAGGCGCAGGATTTCGTCCCAATGGGCGCGAATGTGCTTCACGTTGACGCTGCCGCCGATCAGGCCGGCGAGCGTCGGGTACTGCTTGGCGTCGCCGTGGATGTACAGGCGCTTGTCGGTCAGGTCGCGGATGCGCGGCGCAAAGCGGAAGCCCAGCAGGTGCATCAGCGCGAACAGGTGATCGGTGAAGCCGGCCGTGTCGGTGTAATGCTCCTCGATGCGCAGGTCGGATTCGTGGTACAGCAGTCCGTCCAGGACGTGGGTGGCGTCGCGCACCGTGGCGTTGATGACCTTGGTGTGGAACGGCGCGTACTGGTCCGAAATGTGGGTGTAGAACTGCACGCCCGGTTCCTGGCCGTACTTCAGGTTCACCTGGCCGGCGGCGTGGCCCCGACCGCCGGCCTTGAAGTTCTGGCCGTCCGACGACGACGTGGTGCCATCGCCCCAATAGGCGGCGAACGGCTGACGGAACTGCGCGTTGACCAGCTCGGCCAGCCCGGCCGAATAGGTCTCGTCGCGGATGTGCCACGCCTGCAACCAGGTCAGCTTGGCATAGGTCACGCCCGGGCAGGATTCGGCCATCTTGGAGAGCCCCAGGTTGATGGCGTCGGCCAGGATGGTCGTCAGCAGCAGGTGTTGATCTTCGGCCGCCGCGTCGCTCTTGAGGTGCTTGAAGTGGCGGCTGAACCCCGTCCAGCCATCGACTTCCAGCAGCAGCTCGGTGATCTTCAGGTGCGGCAGCGGGCTGTACGCCTGTTGCATCAGCGCCTCGGCCTCGTCGGGCACGCCGTTGTCCAGCGGCGAAATCCTGAGCCGGCCGGTACTGGTGATGGCGGCGTCGGGCAGCTCGTTGGCGGCGGCCAGCCGCTCCACCGTCGCCAGTTGCTCTTGCAGCACCGTGAGGCGCGCCTCCAGGAAGCGCTCGCAGTCGGTTTCGACGGCCAGGCCCAATTCCCGCTGATCGCGCTGCGCGGCGAAACGCGGTGGCGGCAACAGGTAGTCCTCGAAGTCCTTGAACTGGCGCGAGCCCTGCACCCAGATGTCGCCGGAGCGCAGCGAGTTTTTCAGCTCGGACAGCACGCACAGCTCGTAGAAGCGCCGATCCAACCCGTCTTCGTTGCGCACCAGGCTTTCCCAGCGCTTGCGCACGAACGACGTGGGCGCATCGTCCGGCACTTTGCGCGCCTGGCGCTCGTTCATCCCTTTGAGCACATCGACGGCGGCGAGCAGCTCGCGTGCCGCCGGCGCGGCCTTCATGGTCAGCGCTTCCAGCAGGGCCGGCGTGTAGCGCCGGAGCTGGTTGAAGCCGTCGCCGACCAGCGCGAGGAAGTCGAAACCTTCCGGCTGGGCCAGCAGCTCGGCCTCGGTGATGCTCTCGGTGAACACCTCCCACGGGATGATGGCCTCGATGGCGGCGAACGGATCGCCGCCCGACTGCTTGGCTTCCAGCAGGGCGCGGCCGATGCGCGAGTAGAGCCGCACCTTGTCGTTGATCGCCTTGCCGGACTGCTGGAAGCGGTCGGCGTGGTTGCGCTTGGCCTTGCTGAACAGCGCGCCCATGAAACGGTCGTGCAGGTCGATGATCTCGTCGATCAGGGTGGCGCGGGTATCGAGGATCACCGCGGACAGGGTCGCATAGCGGCGGCTCGGCTCCAGGTCGCGCAGGTGCTGGGCCGTCATCTGTCCTCCTTCGCGGGCGAGCTTCAGCAGGCGGTTTTGGTGGACGGTGTGCTCCAGCCCATCCGGCAACGCCAGGTCACGGAGGGTCTTCAGCCGCTCCAGGTGGGCCAGCACATGCTTGGGCTTGGGCGGGCCGGGCGGCTGGCGCAGCCAGATTAGCCCGCTGCCCTTGGTGCCCTCGCGGATCGCCAGCAGACCGTCGAGCGCACGGCGATGGTGATCGGCCAGCGGCGCGGTCAGCGCCGCGTACACCTGGCGCGTACCGCGCGTGAGCGCCTCGCTACATACACGCTCGATGACATCGATGGCCGGCAGGATGATACGTTGCTGCCGCAGCAGCTCGACCAGCGCCTCGGCCAGCACGATACCCCGGTCGGTCTGCTGGGCCAGCTCGGCGAGCTGGTGGACGAAGCGCCGGTAGTCGGCGGCCGCGAACGGCGTCAGCTTCAGCCACGCCTGCAATTCCAGCAGGTGCTCGCGCCGGGTTTCCGGCCGCTGCGCGTACTGCGGCCAGATGTCCGGCGCGATGCGCAACTGGCGGCCGACGATATTCAGCAGGGATGCGGGCGGTTCCGCGTCGGTCGGCAGGGCGAAGCCGGGATAGCGCAGGTAGCACAACTGCACCGCGAAACCGAGCCGGTTGTGGTTGCCGCGCCGTTGGCGGATCACTGACAGGTCGGGTTCGGAGAAGGTGTAATGCCGGATGAGGTCGTCGTCAGTGGTCGGAAAGGCAAGCAGGCCGGTGCGCTCGGCGGGCGTCAGCAAGCTGCGGCGCGGCATGGTCAGTCATCCGTTCTCAGGTATTGGTACAGGGTTTCGCGGCTGATGCCGAATTCGCGGGCGAGCTTGGCTTTCTGCTCGCCGGCGGCGGCCCGCCGGCGCAGCTCGGCCACCCGCTCCGGCGACAGCGCCTTCTTGCGGCCCCGGTAGGCCCCGCGCTGCTTGGCGAGCGCGATGCCTTCGCGCTGCCGCTCGCGGATAAGGGCGCGCTCGAACTCGGCGAACGCGCCCATCACCGACAGCATCAGGTTCGCCATCGGCGAGTCCTCGCCGGTGAAGGTCAGGCTTTCCTTGACGAATTCGATGCGCACGCCGCGCTGGGTGAGCTTCTGCACTAGACGGCGCAGGTCGTCGAGGTTGCGCGCCAGGCGGTCCATGCTGTGCACCACCACCGTGTCGCCCTCGCGCACGAAGGCGAGCAACCGTTCTAGCTCGGGGCGCTGGGTGTCCTTGCCCGATGCCTTGTCGGTGAACAGCCTGTCCACCGGCACATGCTCAAGCTGGCGTTCCGGATTCTGGTCGAAGCTGCTGACGCGGACGTAGCCGATGCGCTGACCGTGCAAAGGGTCCTCCTGAGGGGAATGTGTCAGGAAGAAATCTATGACTCTTGACGGTGCGTGTCAATCAATTCTGAAGGCGACTCTATTCTGACGCTTTCGCGCCGGATGGTCTGACGCCATGTTAGGGTATAGCTTAACCGGACACATCGGCCTCTGTGCCTCTACTGCTTTTCGGTACAACCGTCAAGAACAGGCAGAGCGCTCCGATAGTTATCGCCACATCAGCGAGGTTGAAGGCGGGCCAGTGCACAAGCTGCCAATGGAAGTCGAGGAAATCGACAACCGATCCACGCAGCACACGATCCACGACATTGCCGAGCGCACCACCAAGGATCAGGCTGTAGCCCACCGCTTCAAGGCGTGGCCGCTGCTGGCACAGCATGCGGCCCAGCCAAGCAGAAACGACCAGACCCAGCGCCATGAGAAAGTAACGTTGCCAGCCGCCAGCGTTCGCCAGAAAGCTGAATGCCGCGCCGGGATTCAGGACATGGACAATGTTGAAGAAGGTGCTGACTTCGACCTGTTCACCGTAGGCAAACGTGCGGGTGATGGCGAACTTTGCGAGCTGATCTGTCATGACAGAACTGGCGGCCACTGCGAACCAGACCCAAGTCGATGTGCGGCGAGCCGATTGCCACACAGGGGCGGCCAGCGGCATCAGCCACCCGGCGAGCGCCGTGCAGCTCAATCCAAGTACCCACCCCGCCAGCACATCGGCAGGAAAGTGCATTCCGGCTGCGATGCGTGACCAACCGACCAATGCGGCGTACAACACCAAGCCGATGCGGCCACGACGGCCTATCAAAGGCCAGAGCGCGCCGACCACCAGCGCGGCATAGGTGGCATGCCCGCTGGGCAGGCTGTAGTGTCGTTCGATGCCCCCGATAACGCGCACCATGTCGCCAAAAACGGCAGGCGGGCGTGGAAAGTCGATCCATAGCTTCAAGATGGTGGCGACGAGAAATGCCAACGCAAAGGCCACGCTAAAGACTCTGAGTCTGTACCGGATGGCATCGGCCCGCGTTGGGTCAGGTGCCGACTTTGACCATCCCCACATCGCCAAGAGCATCAGTGGTGCAGTCCAGTAGTTGCCTATCACAAGGTTGAAGAACGATACCGGCGGTTCCAGCGCTGCAGGTGTGCTCATGTTGATGGCTTGGAACAACGCGATGTTTAGACCACCCCAGTCGTAGAGAAAGAATTTCCAGCTCATTTGCGCAACAGCCTCAAGCCATTGCCAACGACGAGCAAGCTGGCCCCCATATCAGCAAACACCGCCATCCACATGGTCGCTTGACCCGTGAAGGTCAGCACCAGAAATACTGCCTTGATGCCAAGGGCCAGCACAATGTTTTGCATCAGCACCTGCGCCGTCGCACGCGACAGGCGCACGAAGGTCGGAATCTTGCCCAGGTTGTCGTCCATCAGGGCCACGTCAGCGGTCTCGATGGCGGTATCGGTGCCAGCCGCTCCCATGGCAAAGCCGATGTCCGCACGCGCCAAGGCCGGGGCATCGTTGATGCCATCACCGACCATGCCGACCTTGCCCTTTATGGCCAGTAGCTCAACTTCGCGCAGTTTGTCGTCTGGGAGCAGATTGCCTTGCGCACTGTCGATCCCGGCTTGTGCGGCAATGGCCTGTGCCGTGTGGGGGTTGTCGCCGGTCAGCATCATGGTGTTGATGCCCAGTGCATGAAGCTCGGCAATGGCGCTCCTGCTGCTTTCCTTGATGGTGTCCGCTACGGCAAATAAGGCATGAACCCCTTTTGCGCTGACCAACATCACGACAGTTTTACCCATGGTTTCCAGCGCCGCGATGCGCTGTTCCAGTTCTGGTGTGCATTGCCCCAGCGCTTCGAGCATCCGCTGGTTGCCAAGATGGTAGGTCTCACCGTTGATTTGGCCTTGCACGCCCCGACCGGGCAGCGCGCTGAACTCGGCTACGTCGAGTAAGGCAACCCCATCCGTCTGCGCGGCTTGTGCCACCGCTTTGGATACAGGGTGGTCGGAACGAGCCGCCAGACTGGCAGCGATGCTGCGGCTGTTTGCGGCGAGTGCATTGCCCCAAGTGACAAAATCGGTCTGTGCGGGCTTGCCGTGCGTGATCGTGCCGGTCTTGTCCAGAGCCAGCCAGCGCAGCTTGCGGCCTTCTTCCAGATAGACGCCGCCCTTGATGAGAATGCCGTGGCGGGCGGCAGCGGCCAGGCCGCTGACGATGCTGACCGGCGTAGAGATCACCAGTGCGCACGGGCAGGCGACCACCAGCAGAACCAATGCACGGTAAATCCAGTCGAGCCATGCCGCACCCATGAACAGCGGTGGCAACAACGCGACGGCGATGGCAACACCGAAAACAATGGGCGTGTACCAGCGGGCGAACTGATCGACAAAGCGCTGAGTCGGCGCACGGCTTCCTTGGGCAGCCTCTACCGCGTGAATGATGCGGGCCAATGTGGAGTTGCTGGCCACGGCGGTGACGCGGTACTCGAATGAACCGGATTCGTTGATCGTGCCCGCAAACACCGGATCACCGGGGGATTTCTCGACCGGAAGGCTTTCACCCGTGATCGGGGCTTGGTTGACGGCAGAGCGGCCTTCCAGCACCTCACCATCCAGGGCGATGCGCTCACCTGGCTTGACCCGGACGCGGCTACCGATGGCAATTTGCTTTGCACCCACCTCGCGCCATGTGCCGTCAGCCTGCTGCACCGTGGCCTGTTCCGGGGTCAGGTCGAGCAGGCCACGGATGGCATTGCGGGCGCGATCCAGCGACTTGGCTTCGATCACCTCGGCCAGCGCGAAAAGCACCATCACCATTGCCGCCTCGGGCCAGTGCCCGATCAACATGGCACCCGTGACGGCAATCGACATCAGGGCGTTCATGTTGAGATTACGGTTCTTGAGCGCAATCCAACCTTTCTTGTAGGTGGACAGACCGCCGGTGAAGACCGCGACGAGCGCCAGAACGACGACCGACCAATGATTGCCGTTGTGGAGCCAGTAGACCGCCTCGGCCGCCGATGCAGTTACAAAGGAGATGCCCAGCGGCCACCAGTTGGTCGGCGTGGTCACAAGGGATGCGGATGGCGATGCGGCCTCTGCGGTGTCCAACACCTGCGCCTCGAATCCAAGCGCTTGCAGTGCCGCGAGCACGTCCGGCAGAACCTGGTCCGCATGGCGTACCGACAGCGTGCGCTGCATCAGGTTGAAATCGAGATCGGCAACTCCGGCCATGGTACCGAGCTTGTTGCGGATCAACGTCTCTTCGGTCGGGCAATCCATTTTGGTAATGGACAGCTTGGTCGTTTGCCCGGTCGATGCCTGATCCATGCGCACGGCTTGCATGCCGATGGCGGTTAGCGCCTGCTCAACGGGAAACAACGAAGGCAGTTCGTGCCGAACGGCCAAAGTACGCTGCATCAGGTTGAACTCAAGACCAACCACCCCCGCCAGCCCGACCAGCTTGCCTCGGATCAGCGCCTCTTCCGTGGGGCAGTCCATGTTCTCGATGCGATACACCGCTTGAGCCGATCCGGTTGTCGCTGGGGCTTGTGTCGTGGGTTGGATGATCGGCCCAGCCGAGCAGCCACACGCCGTGGAAGCGCATTCGCTCATAAATAACTCCTTCAAATCTATACAACTTCCATTACAAACCCTATAGTTACTATAGAGTCAAGTGAAATAAAGGAGATTGATGCATGGAAATCAGAATTGGCGACCTCGCCAAGCGCTCTGGATGCGAGGTTGTGACCATCCGCTACTACGAGAAGGAAGGGCTACTGCCGAAGCCAGCGCGAAGCGGTGGCAACTTCCGGCTGTACGGTGAGGCGCACATTGAGCGCTTGCAATTCATCCGTCATTGCCGTTCGCTCGACATGACGTTGAGCGAGATTCGCGCATTGCTGGGTCTGCGAGACAACCCGATGCAGGACTGTGGGGAGGTCAACACGCTGCTGGAGGCCCATATTCAACAGGTGGAAATGCGTGTGTCCGCGCTGTTGCAGTTAAAGCGGCACTTGGTTGATTTGCGCGAGAAGTGTTCTGGCTCTCGATCTGTAGAGGCGTGCGGCATTTTGCAAGGGTTGGGCAATTGCAATTGCCATGGTGAAAGTGCCACGAAAAGTCAAACATCTGGGTAAGTAAGGGCTTAGCGTGCTTTATTTTCCGTTTTCTGAGGCGACCCCATTAACGGCCAATCGAAACGGCCGCCAATTCAACGCCAGCCAGCGCTGCATCTGACGGCAGGCTTCACCCAGCACCCACGCGCCGATTTTGGGCATCAGCCCGGACGATTCGGCCAGTGGCAGGAACGCGCCCGGCGGCAGCAGGCCAAGGCTCGGGTGCCGCCAGCGCAGCAGCGCTTCCGCGCTGGCAATTCGGCCGCGGCGCAGATCGACGATGGGCTGGTAGTGCAGCTCAAGCTGCCGATGCTCGGCCGCCTGGGCCAGTTGCGCCGCCGTCCAGCCATCCGGCTCGGTAGCGCTCATGATCTTCCCTTGAACGCCCGCATCGCCCGCGCCAGGGACAGGACGAACAAGCCGGTCAGGCCGAACGCCGCAATGCCCCAATACTTGCCGAGGAACGCACCGGCGGTGGTGCCGGCAAGAACGATGGCGAGCACCGGCAGGTGGCAGGGACAGGTCAGCGCGGCGAGCAGGCCCCACAGGTAGCCGGCGACCGGCTTGCGCGCCTCGGGGGAAACGCGCTCCGGGCTGTTCATGCCGAGATCTCCGACGTGCTGTGCGCCAATTCGGTCAACTGCGTTTCCAGGTTCGTCAGCGCTTGGCGTCGGCGCTCGACGAGGTGGCACAGGTCGGCAAGATGCGCCGACGCTTCATCGCCGTCTGCGGTGTCCAGCGCCCGGCACAGCCGCGTCAGCAGGTCGAGGCCGATGCCGGCCTCCAGGGCGGCTCGCACGAAGCACAGCCGCTGCAAGGCGGCCGCGTCGAACACCCCGTAGCCGCCGGCGGTGCGCGCCACCGGCCGCAGCAGCCCACGCACCTTGTAATCGCGCACGACATGTACGCTCACACCGGCCTCATGGGCCAGACGCGATACCGTGTAGGCGTTCATCGACCACCTCCTGTTCCTCACCCGGCGCAGCAGGACAGCTGCTTCACGTCCTTGTTGAACGTCTGCGCCGCGAGCTTCAACCCTTCGACCATCGTCAGGTACGGGAACAACTGGTCGGCCAGTTCCTGCACCGTCATGCGATTGCGGATCGCGAGCACTGCGGTCTGGATCAGTTCGCCCGCTTCGGGCGCCACCGCCTGTACACCGATGAGCCGTCCGCTACCTTCCTCGATGACCAGCTTGATGAAGCCGCGCGTGTCGAAGTTGGCGAGCGCGCGCGGTACGTTGTCGAGCGTGAGCGTACGGCTGTCAGTCTCGATGCCGTCGTGGTGCGCTTTCGCCTCGCTGTAGCCCACCGTCGCCACTTGCGGATCGGTGAACACCACGGCTGGCATCGCGCTCAGATCCAGCGCCGCGTCACCGCCGGTCATGTTGATCGCGGCACGGGTGCCCGCCGCGGCCGCCACATAGACGAACTGCGGCTGGTCGGTGCAGTCGCCGGCGGCGTAAATGTGCGGGTTACTCGTGCGCATGCCCTTGTCGATGACGATGGCGCCCTGCGCGTTGATCGTGACGCCCGCCGCTTCGAGGTTCAGGCCGCGTGTGTTCGGTGTGCGGCCGGTGGCGACCAGCAGCTTGTCGGCGGCAACGATGCCGTGCCCAGTGGTCAGCACGAATTCCCCGGCGGCATAAGC
Organism: Methyloversatilis discipulorum; assembly: GCF_000385375.1. Lineage (NCBI taxonomy): Bacteria > Pseudomonadati > Pseudomonadota > Betaproteobacteria > Nitrosomonadales > Sterolibacteriaceae > Methyloversatilis > Methyloversatilis discipulorum. The sequence goes on along the minus strand of NZ_ARVV01000001.1, from coordinate 2,154,539 downwards.
GACGTGGCTCGCCTGGGTATGCTCCTGCACCTCGATGCCCTCGGCACGGAAGGCGGCGGTGACGGCCTCGCCGATCGCCGGGTCCTCGCGAAAGAACAGCGTGCTGCGCGCCAGGATCGTCACCCGGCTCCCGAGCCGGGCGAAGGCTTGCGCCAGTTCGACGGCTACCACCGACGAGCCGATGACGGCGAGCCGCTGCGGGATCGTGTCGCTTTCCAGCGCCTCGGTGGACGTCCAGTAGGGCGTGTCCTTCAGTCCGGGGATCGGCGGCACGGCCGCACTGGCGCCGGTGGCGATCAGGCAGCGGTCAAAGGCCACCTCGCGCTCGCCACCGTCGGTCAGGCGCACCGTGAGGTGGTGGCCGTCCCTGAAGCGCGCTTCGCCGCGCAGCATGGTAATGGCGGTGTTGCCGTCCAGGATGTTTTCGTATTTGGCGTGGCGCAGCTCATCGACCCGCGCCTGCTGCTGGGCCAGCAGCCGCTCGCGCAGGATCGCCGGCGGTGCCGCGGCGATCCCGCCGTCAAACGGGCTTTCTCGCCGCAGGTGGGCAATGTGCGCGGCGCGGATCATGATCTTGGACGGCACGCAGCCCACATTGACACAGGTGCCGCCGAGGGTGCCGCGCTCGATCAACGTGACCCGCGCGCCTTGCTCGACGGCCTTCAGCGCCGCCGCCATCGCGGCACCGCCGCTGCCGATGACAGCGATATGCAAACCACCCCCATCGCCGCCCGCCTTGTCGCCACTGCCCAGCCACTCGCGCATCTTGCCGAGCAACCCGCTTCCCATCGCGGCGGGCGGCGCATCGGCGAGCGCGGCCCGGTAGCCAGCTGCTGCGACTGCCGAGACGAGCATCGTCGGATCAAGCGCCGGCTCCCCGCTCACACGGGCCAAGGCGTCAGGGTAGGACACCTCCGCCTTATGAACACCGGGCACGGTGAGAAGCGCCTTCTCGACGTGGTTTGCGCAGGAATCGCAAGTCATCCCGGTAACATGCAGAACACGGCTATTCATTTCATATCCCCTTCTTCTGGTTTTCTCCGACTCCAACAGCGCAGCAAGCGGCTTCCGCCCGCCGGCGACGCAGCGCGTAGATCGTGATGCCGACAAAAACGACGAGGGCCGGGATCAGCACGTAATCGAGCCACCCGACCCAGGCGGACAGACCCAGGACGCCGAGCGCAATCACGAGCACGGGGGTCGCGCAGCATATGGCGGCGATCACCGAACCGGTGATGCCGGTCTTGAGCAAGGTCCGGTTATCCAGGGATCACCTCTTGAGCTCGGACGGATAGCCGGCATCGGCGGTGGCCTTGGTCAGGGCCTGCACGCTGGTCTTGGCATCGTCGAAGGTGACGACGGCCTCGAGCTTCTCGAAGCTCACCGCAGTCTTGCTCACGCCTTCGACCTTGGAGAGCGCCTTCTTGACCGTGATCGGGCAGGCGGCGCAAGTCATGCCGGGCACCGACAGCGTGACAGTCTGCGTGGCGGCCCACACCGGGGCAGCAACGGCGACGAGGACGAGGGAGGCAAACAGCTTTTTCATGGCGAACTCCTGATCAGTAGAAAAATGGCACGACGAAGGGAAAGGCGAGCGCGACCAGAACCAGCGCGGCCACGATCCAGAAAATGAGCTTGTAGCTGCCGCGCACCTGTGGAACTGCGCAGACCTCCCCCGGCTTGCAGGCTTGCACCGGGTGGAAGATGCGCCGGTAAGCAAAGAACAGCGCCACCAGCGCCGTGCCGATGAAGATCGGGCGGTATGGCTCCAGCACCGTCAGGTTGCCGATCCAGGCGCCGGAAAAGCCAAGCGCGACCAACACGAGGGGGCCGAGGCAGCAGGTCGAGGCGAGGATGGCCGCGACACCTCCGGTGGCCAGCGCGCCACGACCGGTCTTGGGTTCTGACATAAAGCTTCTCCTTCTGGGTCTTCGCTTGATGTTGTAACGTTACTGCCGTAGTCAACTACGGAGTCAAGCGGGATGGAGAACGGTCTGAAGAACCTGACCATCGGCGCCTTCGGTAAGGCGGCCGGGGTCAATGTGGAGACGATCCGGTTCTATCAGCACAAGGGCTTGCTGCCCGAACCGGCGCGGCCCTATGGCAGCATCCGCCGCTACGGCAAGGCGGATGTAGCCCGGGTGAAGTTCGTGAAATCGGCCCAGCGCTTGGGCTTCAGCCTGGATGAGATCGCCGAGCTGCTGCGGCTGGAGGATGGCACCCACTGCGACGAAGCCAGCCGCCTGGCCGAGCACAAGCTCCAGGACGTGCGCGCCAAGCTGGCCGACCTGGCGCGCATGGAGGTCGTGCTGTCCCAACTCGTGTGCGCCTGCCATGCACGCCAGGGAAATGTTTCGTGTCCGCTGATTGCGTCGTTGCAAGGCGAAACGAGCCTCGCCACGTCGGCAGGGGACCGGCTTGGGCGAGCTATGCCTTAGCGTACGATTTGTTCCGTTTCGTGAGCTGCCCCCGTGATGACCTTGTGGCGAATCTTGCCCTCGGGTGAGCGCAGCGCACAGTCGAGCTTGGCCTTGGCTACGTCGATACCCAGATGAAACAACTCCATGCAAAACCTCGTGAGATCAACCTTGTGAATGCGGGCTGCCGGCCAAGCCGGGCCAAAGATACTGTTCGATCGGAACGTGAGGGTGAGCAGGTGCTGCAAAATCTACAGAACGGGCGATAAGCCCAAGGAGGGATGCGGCATCCACCTGCTCGTCCCGAGGTGCCCCTCGGAAGACAAAGACAATACAAGGAGGGGTCTTCTGACCCCGACAGCAGCGTGGATCGAAGCCGGCGGCCCGCATCGGCCCTGTCGCGGCCAAGGCCGCTCCCACAGGGATCGTGCCCAATCCGTGGTCGGAGCCGGGATTTTGTAGGAGGGGTCCTCTGACCCCGACAGCGGCCGGTATTCAAGCCTGCGGACCGCATCAGCCCCGTCGCGGCCAAGGCCGCGCCTGCAAAACGCGCTTCAGTGGCTGGCGAACATCAGACCCGCATGTTCGCGCATGGCGTGGAACTTGATCTTTTCCCACTTCTCTTCGGCCACCTTGAGCTCGGCGCGCATGGTGGCGAGGAAGGCCGGTGCGTTCACCGCGTCATAGGCGATGCGGTGGGCGTTGGCGTCGATGAAGCGCTTCAGTTCACGCTCGTCGTCGCAGGTGACCCAGCGTGCCATCGTGTAGCGCGTGCCTTCGAGGCGGGCGTCGCAGCCGTACTCGGTCTTCAGGCGGTGGATCACCACCTCGAACTGCAGCTGACCGACCGCGCCCAGCAGCAGCGTACCGCCCGCCAGCGGGCGGAAAACCTGGATGGCACCTTCTTCACCCAGTTGCTCAAGACCTGCACGCAACTGCTTGGTTTTCAATGGATCCTTGACTTCAACGCCTTGGAACAATTCCGGTGCGAAGAAGGGCAGGCCGGTGAATTGCAGCGTTTCGCCCTCGGTCAGCGTGTCGCCGAGCTGCAGCGTGCCGTGGTTCGGGATGCCGATGATGTCGCCGGCGTAGGCCTCTTCCAGCAGTTCGCGCCGCTGCGACAGGAAGGTGACCACGTTGTTCGGCCGGATGTCCTTGCCGTTGCGGCTCACCTTCATGCGCATGCCGCGCTCGAAGTGGCCGGAGCAGACGCGCAGGAAGGCGACGCGGTCGCGGTGCGACGGGTCCATATTCGCCTGGATCTTGAACACGACGCCGGTGAACTTCTCTTCGGTCGGCTCGACCCGGCGCTGGATGGCCGGACGGCCGCCCGGCGGTGGCGCGAGGTCGACCAAGGCGTCCAGCACTTCCTTGACGCCGAAGTTGTTGATCGCCGAACCGAAGAACACCGGTGTCTGCCGGCCGGCCAGGAATTCGGCTTCGTCGAAGGGCGGTGCGGCTTCGCGCACGAGGTCGATCTCGGCGTGCGCGGTGTCGAACTGCATCGGGTAGCGACCGACGATCTCGGGGTTGTCGAGACCGAGCAGCACTTCCTCGTCGCCGGAAATGCGGTCCTCGCCAGCGCGGAACACGCGCATGCGGTCTTCGCGCATTTCATACACGCCGGCGAAATCCTTGCCCATGCCCAGCGGCCAGGTGAAGGGCGCGACGTCCATGCCCAGCGTGCGCTCGAGTTCGTCGATCAGGTCGAGCGGCGCGCGCACCTCGCGGTCCATCTTGTTGATGAAGGTGATGATGGGCGTGTTGCGCGCGCGGCAGACCTCGAGCAGGCGCAATGTCTGCGCTTCGACACCGTTGGCGGCGTCGATCACCATCAGCGCGGCATCGACCGCGGTCAGCACGCGGTAGGTGTCTTCCGAGAAGTCCTTGTGGCCCGGCGTGTCGAGCAGGTTCACGACGCAGTCGCGGTACTCCATCTGCATCACCGAGCTGGCGACCGAAATGCCGCGCTGCTTCTCGATTTCCATCCAGTCGGAGGTGGCGTGACGGGCGGCCTTGCGCGCCTTCACGCTGCCGGCGATCTGGATCGCGCCTGCGAACAGCAGCAGCTTTTCGGTCAGCGTGGTCTTGCCCGCGTCCGGGTGGGAAATGATGGCAAAGGTGCGCCGGCGGGCGACTTCTTTTTCAAGCGACATGAGCGTTCTTCAGCAAATGAAAACGGCCGCGCGAGGCGCGGCCGCGAAAACAGGATGACGTGTCAGTGCAGGTGAGCGGGCGGCTGGTCCGACGATTCGGGCAGTTCGGCGTGTACCGGCTGGCCGTCGGGGTCCGGATACATCGGCGCGCCGCAGTCGTCGCAGTACTCCATGGGCATCCGGTGGTCGAGCACCAGCGTGTCGGTCAGACCGCATTCGCGCAGCACGCCTTCGATCTCGCCAACGGTGTCGGTTTCCTCGTCCTCGGCACCGAGCAGCGCCCACACGACGCCGTGCACCACGTCGCTGGAGTCGGAGGTGGTGAAGGCGACGCGGTACTCCTCGAGCTGCTTGTCGTAGAAGGGCGCGATGATGGCGCGCAGGCCGCTCGCCGGCACCGCCAGCGTCTGTTCGAGGAAGGCGACCGAGGCGCGCAGCGAGTACGCGCGCGACGCGCGATCGGCTTCACGGCAGGCCGAGTGGTAGGCGTTGGGCGGCAGCAGTTCGAAGGCACAGCCCTGCATCAGCGTGCCGATGACGGCGCCACCCTGGGCCTGCCACTGTTTCACCACGTGTTCGCGCTGGCCGTCGTCCTCCTGCCAGCGGAACAGCGCCTGACCGCGCGGCACGATGGCGATGCCGATCAGGTAGCGGGTGTCCGACAGGAAGGTGGTGGTCTGCGCCATCGCTTCCGCCTCCAGCTTCAGATCATTCCCGGCGAGCACGGCTTCGCCGAGGTCGTCGGCCAGGTCGCGCGTTTCGACATAGCCGCGCGGCAGCTGGTCCGGGCTGAACAGATAGTCGGCCAGCGCAACCTTGGTGTGGGTGCCGAAAGCGTGCGCGCACAGCTGAACCTTGAGGCTGGCCAGCAGCGGCGCGGCAATCGGCCCGGCCGGGATCGAGAAGCGCGACCAGGCGAGCAGGGGGGCTGCGAACACGACGGCGTCCCAGTCCTTGTTGGCGTCGCCCGGCAGACCGCATTCGCTGCCCGCTTCGATGAAATCGGCCAGTTCGTCATAGGCCGGCGCGTCCTCGCGCCACAGGTGGTCGAGCGCGGCGTTCAGCGCGTCTTCGTTGCGGTCGGCCAGCAGCCGGCTCACCTGTTCGGTCAGCCGCACTTCCCAGTAGCGGTCTTCGATGCGGCTGGCGGACAGCGCCAGGCCGGTGGCCAGCCGGGTGAGCAGGGCGGCGTCCTGGGTGAGGCCGCCGCGGCGGGCGAATCGGGTGCGTTTCATGTAAAGGTCCGGTGACTGAGGCGCGATTCTACCAAGGGCCGGCGCAGGCGCCGCGGATATCAGCCGCCGAACAGCAGGCGCTCGGCAGCCGCGAGGTCGTACTCGACCCCGGCTTCGACCAGCGAGTAGCCGCTCAGCCCATCGGCGCGCGCGCGCCAGTCCGGCTGCTGCAGCAGGACCGACAGTGACTGCACCGTGTCGCGCGAGGCGGGCGCGTCGCGCATCGCCAGGAAGTACATCTCTTCGAACAGCGGGATGAAGTCCAGTCCGAGGCGATGGGCGAAGGCTTCCAGCCCGAGTCCGGCATCGGCTTCGTCGCTGGCGATCAGCGCCGCCACCGCGGCGTGCGTGTGTTCTTCATCGCCCTCGTTCAGCGCGCGCGTGTCCAGCCCGGCGCGGCGCGCCAGCAGATCGAAGGCGAGTCGCGTGCCGGCGCCCGGCTGGCGATGCACGAAGCGCAGGTCGGTGCGTGACAGGTCGGCCAGGCCGCTCACCTTCTTCGGATTGCCGCGCGCCAGGATGAGGCCTTGCCGACGGCGGGCGAAACCGATCAGGCGCAGCCGCGGCAGACCGTGCTGTGCGCGGTAGAGCGCCCAGATGTCGCGTCCCAGTTCGCCGACCGGGCAATGGAAGCCGGCGATCTCGCAGCGGCGGGCGGCCAGCGCGAGCAGCGATTCGAGGCTGCCGTGCGTGGCCAGCGTCACTGTGGCGGCATCGGTCCGTTCGCTGCGCAACTGACGGATGAGGTCGTTCAGCAGCGGTTCGTGACTGGCGGCGAAACGCAGTGCCGCGCCGCCGTGTTCAGCCGGCTGCAGCGACAGCGCGCGCATCGGCTGGCTGGCGCCGTCGAGCGCACGCGCCAGCGACTGACGGGCACCGCGATCGACCTCCAGCAACTGGCGGGCGAAGGCTTCGAGCGTCGAACCATGCGCCCGCGCGGTGGTGATCAGGGGTTGGCCAAAGTAGGCCTGCCAGGCATTGATGAGCCCCCAGGCGTTGCGATACGACAGGCCGGTCGCGCGCGCCGCACCGGCGATCGAACCGCTGACTTCGATGGCCGTCAGCAGCGCCAGCAGGCGACCAATGCCCACCGGTGCGTCGGGGCCGAAATCCCACTCGACCCGCAAGCTTGGATTGCTTTTTGCAAATTCAGACATATAGGACGCGCGGCTTCAGTGCGATAGCTTCCCGCATCTTATGTGTTTTCCGATGCCGATTGATGCCATTCCCTTCTGCGACGCCCTTTCGTTGCGTCGCAGCGCGCCCGTCCGGAGCCGCGCAGACATCCGTACCGGACGAGGCCGTCGCGTGACGAACTGGATGTCCACTTCCGGACTGCGCCCGCGTGCTGGTGTGGTCGTCGCAGCCCTGTGTTCGCTGTCGTCGCTTGCCGCGGTGGCGCAGGACGAGGCCTGTGCCGACGCGCCGCGCGTGGTCGCTGACCTGAAATTGGCCTGGACCGCAGCCGGCCTGTCGGTCGACGCGGGCCACAACGTCGCTTCGGCGCCGGTAATCACGCCCGCCCGGCGCGTGGCTGCGCGCCTGCGGCCGGAGAGCGAGGTCGCGCTGCGGGCACCGGGTCGGCGCCCCGCTGGCCACGCCGGCATCCTCGATTTCACCGTACCGTCGGCCGGCATCTATCGCGTCATGAGCAGCGAGCGCGCCTGGATCGAGGTGCTGTCGCCGGACGGACTGCCGCTGCCTGTCTACATGCGCCCGCTGCGCTGCCTGCGCGGCGAAGGGGTACAGAAGGAACTGATCTACCGGCTTGAAGCCGGCCTGCGCTACACGCTCGAAGTCAGCGCCGTGGCCGGGCCGGCGCTCGACCTGCTGATCATCGCGGAGCCGACGCGATGAGCACGATGAGCGAAAGCTTCGCCACCGCAGGTCGCCTGATCGTCGCCGCCGACCCCAATCTGCTGCACATCGTCGCGCTGAGCCTGCAGGTCAGCCTGACCGCCGTCTTCCTCGCCGCCTGTCTGGGACTGCCGATAGGTGCTGCGGTGGCGGTCGGCCGCTTCCCGGGGCGCAAGCCGCTGACCGTCATCCTGAACGGCCTGATGGGCCTGCCGCCGGTGGTGATCGGTCTGCTGGTCTATCTGCTGCTGTCGCGCGCCGGCCCGCTCGGCTCCCTCGGCCTGCTGTTCACGCCGACGGCGATGGTGATCGCTCAGGTCGTCCTGATCACGCCCATCATCGCCGCGCTGTCGCGGCAGATCGTCGCCGACGCCTGGCGCGACTACGAAGAACAGCTGCGCTCGCTCGGCGCCTCGACCCCGCGCGCCGCGCTGACGCTGCTGGTCGATACGCGCTTCTCGCTGTCCACCGCGGTGCTGGCCGGCCTCGGCCGTGCGGTGGCGGAGGTGGGGGCGGTGATGATCGTCGGCGGCAATATCGACGGCGTCACCCGCGTCATGACCACCAGCATCGCGCTCGAAACCAGCAAGGGCGACCTGCCGCTGGCGCTTGCGCTGGGTTTCATCCTCATTTCCATCGTGCTGATACTGAATGCGCTGGCGCACGCGGTACGCGAATGGGCGGTGCGACGCCATGGCTGACGTACTGCTCACGCTGGACGCGCTGCGCTACGAGGCGGGCGACCGCGCGCTCATCCGCGACGTGTCGCTGCGCATCGAAGCAGGGCGGCGCACGCTGATACTCGGCCCGAACGGCGCGGGAAAGAGCGTGCTGATGCGCCTGATGCACGGCCTGATCGAACCGACCGCCGGCCGCATCCTGTGGAACGGCGGCAGCGGCACGCCGGTGCAGGCCATGGTGTTCCAGCGCCCGGTCATGCTCCGTCGCAGCGTGCTCGACAACGTGACTTACGCGCTCTACCTGGCCGGCGTGCCGGCGGCGGAACGCCGCACGCGCGCGCTCGACGTGCTGGAACGCGTCGGCCTCGCCGCACTGGCCGACCGCCCGGCGCGCGTGCTGTCCGGCGGCGAGCAGCAGCGCGTGGCGCTCGCCCGCGCGTGGGCGCTGCGACCGCGCGTGCTCTTCCTCGACGAGCCGACCGCCAGCCTCGACCCGGGCGCCGCGGCCGAAGTGGAACGCATCATCCGCGTCATCGCCGACGACGGCTGTTCCATCGTCATGGTCACCCACCACCTCGGCCAGGCCCGTCGCCTGGCCGACGACATCGTATTCGTCGACACCGGCCGCATCACCGAACACACGCCGGTGGCCGACTTCTTCGCCGCACCGCGCTCGGCCGAGGCCGGGCAATACCTCAGAGGAGAGCTTTCATGGACCTGATCCGCCGTTCCTTCATCGCCACCGCCGCGGCGGCCGCGATTACGCTGGCCGCGCCCTTTGTGCACGCCGCCGACCGTTTCATCACGGTGTCGTCCACCACCTCGACCGAGCAGTCGGGTCTGTTCAAGCACCTGCTGCCCATCTTCCAGGCGAAGACAGGCATCGAGGTGCGCGTCGTCGCGCTCGGCACCGGCCAGGCGCTGGACATGGCGCGCCGCGGCGACGCCGACGTGGTGTTCGTGCATGACAAAGTGGCGGAGGAGAAATTCATCGCCGAGGGCTACGGCGTGAAGCGCCAGGAGGTCATGTACAACGACTTCATCCTGGTCGGCCCGAAGTCGGACCCGGCCAAGGTGGCAGGCGGCAAAGACATCACCGAAGCGCTGAAGGCCATCCAGGCCGCACAGGCGCCCTTCGTGTCGCGTGGCGACAAGAGCGGCACGCACGCCGCCGAACTGCGTCTGTGGAAAGCGGCTGGCGTCGATCTCGACGCGAGCAAGGGCGCCTGGTACCGCGACACCGGCTCCGGCATGGGTCCGGCGCTGAACACTGCGGCGTCGATGAACGCCTACATCCTGGCCGACCGCGGTACCTGGCTGTCGTTCAAGAACCGCGCCGACCTGACCATTTCGGTCGAAGGTGACAAGCGCCTGTTCAACCAGTACGGCGTCATCCTGGTCAATCCGGACAAGCACCCGCACGTGAAGAAGGCCGACGGTCAGGCGTTCATCGACTGGGTGGTGTCGGCCGACGGTCAGAAGGCGATCGCCGACTACAAGATCGACGGTCAGCAACTGTTCTTCCCGAACGCGGCCAAGTGAACATGCGTACGCTCATCGTGGCGACCTGCACCGCGCTGCTGGCCGGTGCGGCGCAGGCCGACGGGGCATCGGTGCATGCCGCCGGCAGCCTGAAGGCGGTGTTCACTCAGCTCGGCAAGATCTATGCGGAGCAGGGCGGGGCGGCGCCCCGCTTCGAATTCGGGCCGAGCGGCGTGCTGCGCGAGAAGATCGCCGCCGGGGCCACTGCCGACGTGTTCGCTTCGGCCAACATGACGCATCCGCAGACTTTCGTCGATGCCGGCAAGGCAGCCAAGGTCGAGCGCTTCGCGCGCAACGAACTGTGCCTGCTGGTGCGGCCGGGCCTGACGGTGACGCCGGCGAACGCGCTCGACGCGATGGTCCGCCGCGATCTGAAGCTGGGCGTGTCGACGCCCAAGGCCGATCCGGCCGGTGACTATGCAGTCCAGATGTTCCAGCGCGCCGATGCGCTGCGACCGGGCATCGGTCGCGCGCTGGCAGCACGTGGGCGGCAGCTTACCGGCGCGGCCAATTCGGCGAAGCCGCCGGAAGGTCGCAACGTCTATGCGTGGGTGGTCGAAAGCGGGCAGGCGGATCTGTTCGTCACCTACTGCACCAACTCGCGACTGGCTCGCCGCGAGGTGCCGGCGCTGCAGGAGGTCGAGCTGCCGTCCGATCTCGCGGTCGGCGCCGACTACGGTCTGGTCGTGCTGTCGGCGCCCGGCAGCGAAGGCGAGCGCTTCGCTCAATTTCTGCTGTCGGAACCGGCACGCAAGGTCCTCGCGGCCGACGGCTTCGCGCTGCCCTGAAGTTCAGCGCGGCATCCAGCCCAGTCCGGCAGCGGTGTCGCCGGCCGGGATGTATTCCGCGCTGACCCAGCCGGTGTAGCCGATGCGGTCCAGCCAGTCGAACAGGAAGAGGTAGTTGATCTCGCCGCTGCCCGGTTCGTGACGCCCCGGGTTGTCGGCGATCTGCACGTGGCCGATGCGCGGCAGCTCGCGCTGCAAGCTGCGGGCGAGGTCGCCCTCCATGATCTGCATGTGATAGACGTCGTACTGGAGCTTCACATTGGGCTCGCCGACGCGTTCGATCAACGCCAGCGTGTCGGCCGAGCGGTTCAGCAGAAAGCCCGGCATGTCGCGGTCGTTGATCGGCTCGACCAGCAGTTCGATGTTTTCCCGCGCCAGGGCACGCGCCGCGAAGCGCAGATTCCGTTCCATCACCGAAAGCAGTTCGGCGCGCTCGGCGCCGGCCGGCGCAATGCCGGCCAGGCAGTTGATGCGCCGGCAGCCGAGTGCACGGGCGTAGTCGATGGCGCGACCGACGCCGTCCTCGAATTCGGCAATGCGGTCGGGCAGGCAGGCGATGCCGCGTTCACCCGCGGCCCAGTCACCGGGCGGCAGATTGAACAGCACCTGCTCCAGCCCGTGACGACGCACTTCCTCGGCCAGCACGGCGGCCGGTTCGCCGTACGGGAAATGGCATTCGACGCCGCGAAAGCCGGCGTGCGCGGCGGCGGCCCAGCGCTCGACAAAGGGGTGTTCGGTGAACAGCAGTGACAGGTTGGCGCAGAAGCGGGGCATGTGACGGGATCTCCGGCGGGGCACCGATTCTAAATCGGGTCGGTGCGTGCGTTGCCGGGAGCAGGGGAGTATCGTCCCTGCTTTCGCGGTTTTCGTCGTTCTGTCACAGATGTCCCCCTCCCTGAATACCGGCACTTTTGCCCGCGCGCTCGCCGAGAACGTCGCGGCCCACGATTTCTGTTTCCTGCCGTCGGCACAGGTACGCGACGCACTGTCCAGCCTGCGCATCGGCTGGCGCGCCGACTGGGACGTGTTTACCGCCAGCTGGGGCGATCTGGAAACCGATACCTATATGGCGGACGGTGGCCGCTACCGTCGCCGCCGTTACGCCGTACTCAGTGCGCCGGCCGACGGATTGCGCATCCAGTTCGAACCGCATCAGCCGCATTACCAGAGCCTGGACTACAACACGCTGAATGGCGGCGTTGAGCGTCACTTCGAGCCGATACGGCCGCAGGTGCTGGGTGGCTCGACCATGCAGACGGTGGCGCAGTTCGGGCTGGCGGTGTTCCAGCGCCTGCACCCCGGTCACGACGCGCACATCGAGGTGCATCAGTTCCGCATCGAGGCGCGCGCCGAGGGCGAGGGCAAGCCGACACCGGAAGGCGTGCATCGTGATGGCGTCGATTTCGTGCTGGTCATGATGGTGCGGCGGGAGAACGTCGAGAGCGGCACCACGGAAATCTTCTCGCCTGAAGGCAAGCGCCTCGACAGCTTCACGCTGACGGCGCCCTGCGACGCGGCGCTGGTGAATGACCAGCGTGCACTGCACGGCGTGACGCCCATCCATCCGCTCGATCCGTCGAAGCCGGCCTGGCGCGATGTGCTGGTCGTGACCTACCGCCGGCGTCCGCCGGCGCAAGGCTGAGTGTGTCAGACCTGAACGATCCGCGCGTCTTTTTCGCCGCCGAGCGCACCTTGCTCGCATGGTCGCGCACCGCGCTGGCGCTGATGGCGTTCGGATTCGCGATCGAGCGCTTTGCGCTGTTCGTCGCGATGCTGGGCAATCAGAAGACGCTTGCCGGCGCGCCGCACGGCCTGTCGTTCTGGATAGGCGTCGCGCTGATCGCACTGGGCTCGATTTCAGTGACGCTGGCGGTCGTGCAGTACCGGCGCGTGCTGGCGACCTTGAAACCGGTGGAAATTCCCGACGGCTACATGAGCGGTCTGGCGTCGTGGACCTCACTTGCGGTCGCGGCGATCGGCGTTGCTTTGATCGCACACCTGTTCACTTCGTCCTGAGTTTTCGCTTTTTTCAGGTCAGAAGAGAGGGTGGCGAATCCTTCAGGTTCAATGTATTGAGTCCGAAAACTCATACCTTGATGTAAGTTCTGAAAACAGTAATTTTCAGAAATACAGATATTGGGCGAATGAGTGCGTCCGGTTCGTCTTAAGCATCCACAACTGCCGTCCATCCGCCGTTCCCGTCCGGTAGCTGCGGCATCGTGACTACGGCCGGAACGGCTGGATTCCGCTGCCTATATAGATCTGCGTCACCTGTCCGTCTTCGCCGGCCGAAAAGCTGACCGGCACGTTGGGCGGAATGTCGGCCAGCTTCAGCGCCTTGCGCACGTTGCCGCGCCCGTCATCAATGAAGATGACGGTGTTGGCATTCGCCTTGTAGCGCTTGCCGCCTATCATCAGCGTGCCGGAGGCGCTGTCCACGTTGCCGACCGTGCCGCGCGATTCGTACAGCGATGGATTGGCGATCGGCGACAAGGGTTCGGCGGCGTACGCGCCGCCGGTCACCAGGCATATCAGTCCGGCCATCAAGGATTTCATCGTCAGTCCCTCAGTATCTCTTTCCACGATACGCGCCCGGAACGCAGACCGTCCGACACCCGGCGTGACTGCGCATTGCCATCCGAGCCGCCGACGATCTGCTGCTTGCCAAGTTGCAGCGGACTGCCCGGCAGGCTGTCGGTGCTGTAGCCGCTGCCGACCACCTTGCGGTTGCTGCCGTCGGCATTGGCCAGATTGACCTGGTCGCCGGCATCGATCCCGCCGTCGCGGTTGAAATCGAACACATCGAAATCCTGACGACCGCCGGTGAATGGATTGACGCCCAGCACCCAGCCGCGGCCGCCCGGCTCGCAAGGGTCGTTGCTCGGGATGAGGGTGCTGGCGAACAGCGTGCTGGTGCCCAGCACAGGTGCGAAAACCATGCGTTCGCCCTCGGCGCCGGCGGTCGGCGATGTCAGGTCGATGTACCAGCCGCGCTTGTTGGTCATCGTGCTGCCGCCGGTCGTGTCACCGGGCTTGGAAATGACGCGGTAGCGGTCGCCCTGCCCTGTCGCGCCCTCCTCCAGAATGACTCGCTGGGCAAGATTGCTGCGGCTGGCGATGGTCGTGCCGGTGTCGTTCAGCCCATACCAGGTCTGCGTTGCCGTGGTGGACAGGTCGCCGGTCGACAGATAGCGGCCGGTGCCGAAGAACACCCACAGCTTGCGGTCGGCCGGATTGAAACCGACGCTCACGCCGCCGGTGATCGGCTGCACCACGTTGCTCGCGCTGCGCGCCGTGAAGAGTGGATCGGGAGCCGTTGCGGTGCCGTAGGCCACACGCCATTGCGCCGGTGCGGCATTGTTCAGGTCGAACTTCCACAGATTGCCGAGCAGGTCGCCGCCATAGAAATAATCCGTATCGCCGTCGCGATCGACATCGACGCCCTCCACTGCCGCCAGACCGTTCGGCGCGGTGCCGGAGCCGCGCAGCGTGTCGATGCGGGCGAGCAGCGCGCCATTGGAAATGTTGAGCACGAAAAGCTCGGCGCGCTCGTTGGCGCTGTTGTAGCCATTGCCGACGATGACCGCCCAGTTGCCGTCGTTGAGCCGGGTGATGACCGGGGTGCCGGTGGTCTGGCCGAGGCTGGTGTGCGTGAATTCCCACAGCACCTTGTTCGCGGCGAAGCTGTCCGGATTGGTGATGTCGAGCGCGTACACGCTCTTGCCGCCGCGGCCCTGGGTGCCGACCAGCACGGTGCGCCAGGCGCCGCCGAAATACACCTCTGTCACGACGGCCGAGCCGTCGTTGATGTACTTGTGCGCGTAATCGGCGCTGGACAGCGTTTTCATCGTTGCCAGCGCGCCGCTGGGCACGAAGGCGAAACGCTCGTCACCGGTACGCGCGTCGAAGGCGTGCAGCATGCCGTCGTTGGCCGCGACATAGACCATTTCGCGGCGCGAGGCGACCGCTGCGCGGTGGTCCTGATAGGTGCTGGCGCCAGTCCAGCTGAAGCGGTCGAGCCGCAGATCGGTGACTGCGCCGACATAGAGCGGCGCCGAATTCACGATGTCGCCCAGCACCGAGGAGCGGTTGCGGTAGCTGCCGCCATTGCGCGCCTCGCCGCTGGACACGCCGCGCAGATAGTCGAGCACGGCCGACGACCCGAGCGTGGTTCGCTGTGCGGCGGTCAGGTTCGCCCACTGGAAGGGGATGCCGGCCGTGCCCGACCAGGTGTAGATGGAACGGTTGGCCGGTGTCGGCAGGTGTTCGGACGCCTCCAGCTCGGCGTGGTCGCCAGCGAACCGTCGGTCAGGATGCGGGTGGCCCACAGATCGCCGGTCCAGTTGCCGCCGACGAAGCGGGCCTGGAACAGCAGAGTGTTCGAGGTGACCGATGTACTGGTCGCGGATACGGTGCCGCTGGAGGCCACCCGCTCGCCGATGTCGGTCAGCATGGCCGACAGGCCGTCGATGAACTGTGTCGGATTGGACGCATTCACGAAGCCGCCGCGGCCATTCAGGCTGGCGTGCCAGAGGTCGTCCAGCTTGGCCGGCGAACTGAGCGTCGGATTCGGCCAGGTCTTGGTACCGGCGCTCAGTGCCGGCAGATCGGTGGCCGGGTCCAGCGTGCCACTGGTGCCCAGCGACAGGCCGAAAGTGACCATGTGCTGCCAGTTCGCCGGGTCACGGCTGCTGGTCGGAACGTTGTTGGCGATGCCGGTACGCAGATCGCGCTTGTAGTAGTGCATCGCCACGTCCGCCAGCGTGTTGCTGTGCGTGTCACGGTAAGGCCGCGCTTCATTGCCGTCAGCGTTCTGGCTGCCCACCGGCAGCGAAAAAGTGTCACCCCAGTAGCCGTCGGTGGTCAGGATGGTGAAGGACTGCCGGCAGGCCAGCGGATTGGTGTAGGCCGCGTCCTTCCACGGGTCGTCGGTTCCCGTCTTGGTCTCGAAGTAGTTGCCGGCCCAGTTCAGCGCGGTGCGCAGCGGCGTGCCGCTGGTGCCGATGTCGGTTTCGAGCAGGCGCTGGAACCAGGTTTCGCGATTGCTGCCGCTGAAGGTTCCACTGGTCGGTATCAGCAGCTGCCCGTCGCCGTTGATGGTGCGGAAACCAACCCGGTAATTGGTACCGAGCTGGCCAAAGGCGATCGACGCGCCAGCGCGCGCCGCGAGGATGCGACTGCGGTAGTAGCTGAACCAGTTGGCGAAGTTCTGCGTTTCCTGCGCAACCGTGCGGGTGACACCATTGGGCCAGCTGAAGCTGGTGATCTCGACCTCTGCCGCGGTGACCGGGTCGCGCTTGTAGGCCCG
Organism: Methyloversatilis discipulorum; assembly: GCF_000385375.1. Classification (NCBI taxonomy): domain Bacteria; kingdom Pseudomonadati; phylum Pseudomonadota; class Betaproteobacteria; order Nitrosomonadales; family Sterolibacteriaceae; genus Methyloversatilis; species Methyloversatilis discipulorum. Next base: position 2,138,556 of record NZ_ARVV01000001.1, on the reverse strand, counting down.
CGTGCCGCGGATCTGGTACTTCGTGTAATTCGCCGCACTGACCCGCGAGCCGCTGCCCCGATAGATGAAGAAGGTGATCGGCTGGAAGGTCTGATTGCACGGCGGACCGCAGGCGTAGCTCGCGGAATTCTGGTTGGTGTTCGACGTGTTGGTGAACCAGTACGCCGATTGCGTCTGCGACGCAGTGAGGTTGAGCGTGCCGCGAGAGGTGTCGGACGGGTTGTAAGGTGCCGCCGTCGGCGACACGTCGCCAAAGCTGACGCCGGTGTGGCGTATCCAGGGCTTGTAGGTTGTCTGCGGGTTGTAGAACACCGCGTTGTTGTCCGGCGACCGACTGAAGAAGTTGTGGATGTTGTTGTCCTGGAAGGTCGGCACCTGCGAGGTATAGGTGCTGCCGCCATACAGCCCGAACGGGACTGGAAACAGGTAGTAGGCGGAATAGAGGTTTTCGTCCGGCATGACCTCCCACTGCATCGAGCCGGAATCGTCGAGCAGGAACATCAGGTTGGGCGCGACCGCGCTGCCCACCATGATGGGGGCGTCAGCGATATCGACCGCCGCGCGCAGCGGCTGCCCTGCAAGGCAGGCCAGCAGCAGCGCAGCGAGGAAGCGACAGAAGGCGGGGAGCGGATGCATGGTCATGGCCGGTAAGTGGTCTGCAGCAACACCGAAGGTCGGCCGGACACCGGTGCGCTGCGCGCCGTGATGCGGTAGCGCGGTTTCAGGCAATCGGCGGCGATGGTGGTGACCGTATCGCAGTCGGGCGTGGACGGCCAGATGCCGAGATCCTCGATGATGTATTGCGGCGCCCCTGCCGCCTTGGCGCGCGTGTCGGCGTCGGCCCCTTCCCACCACACCGAGGCGCTGGCCCACACGGTGGCAGTCGCTTCCCAGCGATTGGCGAAATCCTCGGCACCCGGCGCCGGCTTCGGATAGAGGCCGCTGACCGTGCCGTCGAACGGTCCGGCGGTGCCGGTGGCGAGCAGCGCCTCCGCTTCGCGCAACGCCGATTCGGCTGCCTGGAAGGCGATCGCGCGGTCGTACAGATTGGCGCTCATGCGCTCCTGCATGCTGGTCCCGCGCATGCTCGCCAGACCGAGCAGCGTGATGGCGATCAACAGCATCAGTGCCACCACAAGGGTGACACCACGTTGCGCATGCACCCGATGCGCCGTCATGACATCCGGTTCCTGAGCGTGACGACATGCGTCATCGTCCGGCGCACGCGGTCGGTCACTGCTGCGGGGCGATCCGGTTCCTCTATCGTCAGACGCATGCGGACACCAGTGACTGCGTTCCAGTCGGTGACCGCCGATGCGGCGACATAGGCGCTGCCGCCTTCGATCAGGTAGTCGAGCTGCAGGTCGATCACGCCGTCGAGCACCTCTTCGGTCACCAGCGACAGCGTGCCGGCCTCGTTCTGCGGGGCCACGCGATAGAGCGAACGCGACGTCGTCGATGTGCGGCCGGTGTTGCCGACGTACCAGGCCAGGGACTCCAGCCGCATCACCACGGCATTCGCCTCGAAGCGGTAGGTCTGACCGGTTTCGCTGCAGTCAGGCGGATTGGCGAAGCCGAGGCCGCGCGAGCAGTTGCCGGGTGTGCCGCCGATGCCGTGCGACACCGTGCTGTCATCGGCTGCCGACACCTGGAACAGGCTGGCCTGGCTGAAATTGCAGACGATGGCCAGATCGCCGGCCGACAGCGCGCTGTTGCGCGGACTCAGCGTCAGCAACTGGCTGCCGGTATCGTGGTTGGCCACCGCCTGCGGCTGACTGCCGCTGCGCATGATGTGCAGTGCTGCGGTACCGGCGACGCGCTGACCGGCGCCCGAGCCGAAGGGCGCACCGGCGAAGGCGTCGCTGCCGCCGTAGCCGCGCACGCCGCCATTCCATTGCGTCCACCAAAGCGACGACGAATTGGTCAGCACATTGACGAACTGCAGCGCGCCGCCGCAGGAATTGAGCCCGGCTTCGCGGATGTCGCGGGCGAGCAGTTCGAACGCAGTGCGTGTCGATTCCTGGATGCGCGACAGACCTTCGGTCGTGTCGTAGGTCTGCCGGTTGCTCAGCATCAGCGCGATGGCGGCACCGATGATGAACAGCCCGAGCGTGAGCGCGATCATCAGTTCGATCAGCGTGCTGCCGCCCTGCCCGCGCGTACTCACAGTCGCGCCTCGATGCTGAAAGTCTGGTTGCTCAGGCCGCCCTGCACCCGGCTGTCGTCCCAGCGCACGCTGATGACGCAGCTTGCGGCAGCCCCCGCGCTGCAAGCCACGCCGCCACAGGCGGACGGTCCCATGCTGGTCTGCAGATCGGCCAGCCAGGCGGCAAGCTGGATCTCCGGAAAAGTGGCGCCGCCCGGCGAGGCGCAGTCGTCGTCGAGGGCGAGGTTGTAGCTACCGGCACGCGCCGCGGTGACGTCGGCGCGCAGGCGGTCGATCATCGTGTAAGCAGCCATGACGGCCGCACTGCGCTCGTAGGAACTTTGATTGGAACGCAGAGAGGCCATCTGCAGCGCAGCCATGCCCAGCATGCCGATGGCCAGCACGAATATGGCGACCAGCACCTCGATCAGCGAGATGCCGGACTGCGCTGCAGAGGCGCGCATCACGCGTCCTCCGGCGCCGCGCAGGCGGCAGAGGTCGTGCGTGCGACGCTGACGCGGCTGCCACCGCCCAGCCTGACGTCGCGCGCGTTCTGCTGCATCGTGGCCGATGCATGGCACAGCCGCAGCGTGGCCGTCTGCAGCAGGGTCTGGCCGGGTGCGCGCGCGAGACCGTCGGGCCGGAACACGATGCGGTTGCCGGCGCCGGCCAGCGCATTGCCCGCTACGGTCTGAAGGAGGTTGCCGTGAAAGGCGTGCGTACGGATGAGCACCTCGTCCGGGTTGCTCGCTGCGTTCGGGTTGTAGGTTCCGCTGCCGTCGGCGTCGACGAACACCATCCAGCCGGCCCAGCGGCCGGCGCCGGCGACGCAGCCGGTGGCGGCGGCCACCGTGGCGCCGTCCGTCGCGGCGCGGCAGAGGATGACGCGACGGTTCACGCGTATCGCTTCGGTGCGCGTCTGACCGAGTGCAGCCACCAGTTCGTTCGCCTCGCTGGCCAGCCGGTTGAGCATGATCAGGGACTGGAAGGACGGCACCGCGAACGCAGCGATCACGGCCAGGATGGCGATCGTGATCATCAGTTCCAGCAGCGTGAAACCCGACTGTGGATGGGGGCCGGACATGTGAGACGAGGTGAGCGACGATCAGTCGTATACGGCCTGCCCACCTTGCAGCTTGAGCGTCCCCTGGCCGGCGGCACGCCGTTCCGTGTCAATTTCGGTGTCTGCCACTCACTTCCAGCAGGCGGACACACCCGCCGCGGTCGAACAGCGCGCGGCCGAACCGGACGCACCCTTGGTACCGGTCTGGTTCAGCGTCAGCACGCAACCGCACTTGCTGTCGTTGTTCAGCTGGGCGTTGAGCGGCGTCGCCGTGATACCGAATGCGCGCGGCGTGTCGTCGTCGATGTTGGATGCGAAGGTGTAGAAGCCAGCCAGATCGGTGACGCACTGGCGCGTGTTCAGGTTGGTGCCGCCGCCGACATAGGTCAGATTGGTGGTGAAAAAGCGTTCGAGCGCCTGCGCCTGTTCCGACAGACAGGCGGCGGCCGTCGCGCGCCGGCTGTCGATCACGTACTGGGTGTAGTTCGGATAGGCGATCGCGGCGAGGATGCCGATGATGGCGACCACGATCATCAGTTCGACCAGCGTGAAGCCGCGCTGCAGGCGAGTGTTGTTGGCAGTGTTCATCTCTGTGTATTCCGTGTCAGTCGGCGATCAGTTCGCGCCAGGAAATCCGGCCGAAACGGTCGGGCAGGTTCAGGCGCTCGCGCAGAATACCGAGATCGGACGTATTGACCAGTGCGTCCGAGCGCCCGACCGTCGTTCCGCCGGTCGAGCCACCGCTCTGGTTGCCGGAACCACCCTCGTTGCGCACGAGGATGGGGCTGGACGGCATCGATCCGGTACTGACGGCGCTGACGTAGTAATTGGTGCTCGAGTCACCGGTGGTGACGGTCACCTGGGTACGGTTGGCGAACAGGTCGGCGTCGAGGCGGCCACCGGTGTAGGGGTCGATGGCCATCAGCCAGCCCGAGCCGCCCGGTGTGCAGGGATCGTCCGCCGGAATCGCACTGGTCGCGAACAATGCACCACCGAAGGCCTGCACGCCGTAGATCATGCGTTCGCCTGCCGCCGTGCCGGTGGGCGGAACGAGATCCAGATACCAGCCCTTGCGGATGTAGGTGCCGTCCGCATCGATGACCCGGTCGCCGCCTGTCGTGTCGCCCTGTGCGGAAATGACCCTCACCTTGACAGTTTCGCTCGTCGTTTCGGTCTCGCCTTCGGCGTTCTCGGTCTCCGTCGTGGTGGTCTGTTCGGTTTCGACCAGAACCACGCGCTGCGCCAGATCCGAGCGCCCGCTTACCGGAGACGTGGCCGCGTTCGGGTAGTTGTCGTAAAGACCGTACCAGGTCTGCAGTGCGGTACTGGCGCGATCGGTGTCGCCGAGGAACTGGCCGGTACCGAAGGACACCCAGCGCGTGCCGGTAGAGGGGTCGAGCAGCACCTCGACCTTGGAGGTGATCGGCTGCGGCGTGCCCGACGCGTTACGCGCGCGGAACAGCGGCAGCGGCGACGTGTCGGTGCCGAACGACACCTTCCACTGGGACGGCGTGCTGGAGGTGACGTCGAAACGCCACAGATTGCCGCGCAGGTCGCCCGCATAGACGTAGTCGATATCGCCGTCGCTGTCCTCGTCCCAGGTGGTCACTTCGGCCAGACCGTTGCTGACGCACGGGTCGTCGGTCTCCGGGCAGGCGCCAGTGTCGATCTTCTGTATCAGCGCACCGGTCGTTGCATTGACGACGAACAGGAAGCCCTTGTACTCGTTGCTGTTGTAGCCGTTGCCCACCAGCACCGCCCAGTCGCCGTTATTCATCCTGCCAACGACCGGCCTGCCGGTGAATTTGCCAAAGTCAGCGTCCGAGAATTCCCACATGACGCGCCGTCCGGCGGGGTTGTCGGCCGGGATGGTCGGATCGCTGACATCGAGCGCGTACAGCTGACGCCCGCCGCGGCCGGTGGAACCTACCAGTAGCGTGCGCCACGCGTTCGCGGTGCCGGCGTCATAGACGTCGGCCACGGTCAGTGCGCCGTCGTTGATGAACTGGTGGGTGTAGCTGGGCCGAGTCAGCTGATACATCTGCGCCAGCGACGACGAAGGCACGTAGGCGAAGCGCTCCGCACCCGTACTCGCGACGAAACCGTGCAGCATGCCGTCGTTCGCTGCGACATAGAGCATCGGTGTGCGGTCCGAACGCAGCGTCCGGTGTGTCTGGTAGGTCGAAGCGCCGGGCCACGAAAAACGCTCGTAGGCGAAGTCGTCCGGCGCCGCGACATAGACCGGCGACGAATGCACGATGTCGCCGATCAGCGACGAGCGATTGCGGAAGGTACCGCCTTCGCTCGACTCGCCGCTGCGCACGCCCCGCAGGTAATCGAGCACGGCGCTGTTGTTGCCCAGCGTGGCCTTCTGCGCGTCGCTGAGCTGGTCCCACACGAAAGGGACCGCAGTGCTGCCATTGCGCGTGTAGATGTTCCGGTTGGCCGGGGTCGGTACCCGTTCCGATGCCCGCCACTCCGGCACGATCGGGATTTCGCCGTCACTGCCGATCAGGAAGGAAAAGATGTCGCCGGTCCACACCTCGCTGGTGAATCGCGCCTGGAACACCCGGCTGCCCTGCCGCAGCTGGGCTGACGACACGCCCAGGTTGGACGACGACGCGGTGCGCGCGACGATGGAGTCCAGCGCGCCCTTCAGGCCGTCGGCGAATTCCTGCGGGTCACCAGCATTGACGAATTGACCGCGGCCGTTGATCGTCGCGTGCCACAGGTCGTCGAGCTTGCCGGCGTCGGTGGAAATGCTCGGCCAGGAAATCTCGCCCGAGGTCAGGCGTGGCAGATCGGTTGCCGTATTCAGCGAGCCGGTAAGACCGAAGGACACGCCGAAGGTGTTCATGTGCTGCCGGTTGTTGCCGTCCTCCGGGGTGGTCGGCACGTTGTCCTCGATGTCGGGCTGCAGATCGGTGTCGTAGTAGTACATCGCGATGTCTGCGAGCGTGACCGACTGCGTATCCGCGTAGGGCCGACCCTTGGTGCCGTCGGCATTGCCTGCGGTCGAGTAGACCGTGCTGTTGTCGTTGTAATAGCCGTCGGTGGTCAGGATGGCAAAACTCTGACGGCAGCTCAGCGGGGCGCCACCAACGTTCGGGCCCCATGGGTCAGCCGTTTTGAAGTAGGCGCCTGCGTTCCACAGCGATATGCGCAGCGGTGTGTTGCCGTCGGCCACGGCGTCGAACAGGCTGGTGAAGAAATTGCTGCGATTCGTATCCGAGAAGGTGCCGTTGGTCGGGATATCCAGCCATCCCGTCGTGCCGTTGATGGTACGGAAGCCCACTCGGTAGTTCTGCCCCAGCGTCGAAAAGGCGTAGCTCACCCCGCCCTTCGCCGCATTGATACGGCTGCGGTTGTAGGTGTACCAGTTGGCGAAGTTCTGCTTTTCCTGGTCCAGCGTGCGCGTGATGCCGCCCGCCCAGCTGAAGCTGGTTACTGCGGTTTCGGTGCCATCCGCCATGTCCTTGCGAGTGGCGGCAGCGCCAACGATGCGATAACGATAGTAATTGGCCCGCTCGTAGATCGATCCCGTGCCCTTATGGACGAAGAAGGTCATCGGCGCGTAGGTCTGGGCACAGGTGTCGTCCGGTTGCGTGTTGCCATCAGGGCCGTCCGGGCATGAGAAGGTGCGCGGCACCGCAGAAGAACTTGCGGAGAAGGTCGTGACCGAGGTGTTCGTCCGCCAGCGGAAGGTGTGCGTCTTTTCCGTCGTCAGGTCTATCGTCGTGGTCGAGCCGGGACGGATCGGTGCGGCCGTCGGCGAGGACTGGGCATAGCCGGTTCCGTCCGCGTTCGTCCAGGTACGGTAGGTCACGTTGGGGTTGTAGTAGATGCGGTTCAGCGACGATGACCGGAGCGCCAGATTGAATATGTTCAGGTCGTCATAGTCGGGCATGTACACGCTCGTACTGCCGGTGTTGCGCATCGCCAGTTCGAAATCCCAGATGTCCCGGAAGTAGTCGGGCAGCGTCTCGTAGAGCATCGACCCGGAGTTGTCGAGAATCATCATCACATTCGGCGCAGCGGTCACGTTCAGCACCAGCGGCAGATTCGAAATCTCGGTCTGTGCGATTGCCGGCGCCGACGCAAACGCAGCGAGCAATGCCGTGCTCAGTGCGCGTTTGCGCCAGCCGAAGCGGGAGGGGATTGCGCTCATGATGCGTACTCCGAGTGAATTCACGGCCGGTAGTTGGTCTGAAGGACGACGTTGGGCAGCCCGTCGATAGGCGGCATGCGTGCGGTCACGCGATAGCGCGGCCCGCGGCAGCTGGTGTCGCCGCGCTGGCCGCAGCCGGTGCCGTCTTCCGACATGCCCATATACTCGATGATGTACTGCGGCTGGCGGCTGGCTCCGCCCAGCCGCGCCTTCATGTCGTCGTCGACGCTGCCCCACCAGGTGGTGGCGCTGGCCCAGGTCGTCGCGGAGTCCTTCCAGCGTTCGACGTAGGTTGCACTGGAAGCAGAGGGCGTTTCGCTCTCTGTGGCCGATTCGGTTGCCGACGGCCCGGGTGCTGCGCAGCTGGGTGGCACCCCGTTGGGTGGGCAATAGAGCCCGGCGCTGTTGGTAACCGCGGTATTGATGGTGATTCGGGCCTCAGCCTCGCGCAGCGCCGATTCGACAGCCTGGAAGGCAAGGCTGCGGTCATACAGATTGGCCCCCATGCGCTCCTGCATGCTGGTGCTGCGGATGCTGGCCAGCCCGAGCAGCGTCATTACGACCAGCATGACCAGCGCGATCAGCAGGGTCGCACCGCGCTGACGTGCCCTCGGATGAAGATGGACTGTCATGGCACACGATTCCTAAGATTGACCACGTGCGTGAGCGTGCGCGTCAGACGCGGCTGCGTCGTGCTGGTGGTCGTGCCGGATTCCGGTGACTCGATGGTGAGCTGAATCTCGACGCCGGTGACGAGGCGCCAGTCAGCTACCGTATCGGCATTGCGATACGCATCCTCGCGGTCGTACATGTAGCGCAGCTGCATGCCACGCACGCCTTCGACCACTTCTTCGATCACCGGACCTGCATTGCCCGCACCGTCGTTTACAACGCGGATGCGGTACAACGAGGTTGGACTGCTTTCGCTGCCGGTGCGTCCGTTGTTGCCGACGAACCAGGCAACAGGCTCGAAGCGCATCACTTGCGAACCCGGCTGGAAGGATCGCGTGACCGTGGCAGTGCACAGGGGGCGGAAACCCAGCGTGTTGGCGCAATTGCCGGGAGTTACGGCCACGTCTGCGCGCGACGCGTGTGAAACGGAGTTCGCATCAGCATTCACGCCGGTCACCTGAAACAGGGTCGTGTCCTCGTAGTCGCAGACCACGAGCAGGTCGCCAGCAACGAAGCTGTGGCCCTGGCCGCCCGGCTTTTCCAACGCGATGGACCGGGCCGGCACGGTCAGCCCGGCGAGTGTTGCATCGGCCGCGGCGGCGTTGTGCACCTTGACCGGGAATGCATTGGTTGATGCGTGCATCAGTTCTATCATGTCCGTGTTGGCGACCCGGTTCTGCGCCGCCGAGCCGAATGCGACCGCGGTCGATACGTCGCTGTCGTTGAACCCGCGCAGGCCACCATTCCAGTCCGTCCACCAGCGAGCGGTCGCCGGATCGGCAAGCAGGTTCATCACCCGCACGCCGCCACTGCACGCGTTGATGCCGGCGGCGCGCAGGTCGCGCGACATCAGGTCGAAGGTGATGCGCGTCGCCTCCTGCACCCGCGCAAGCGACTCTGTCGTGCGGTAGGACTGGCGGTTGCCGAGCATCAGCGACATTGCGCCGACCGACACGATCAGACCCAGCGCCAGCGCAACCATCACCTCGACCAGCGAAATGCCGCTCTGGCTGTTGATTTGCTGGCTCATATGCGCACGTCCACTTCGAAAATCTGAGCCGCCGCGCCACCCTGCACCCGACTGTCGTCCCAACGCACCGAAATCCGGCAGAACACCGGGCTACCGGTGCAGTTAATGCCACCGCAGGCGTTATCCCCGAGATTTGTCGTCAATTCGCCCAGCCAGCGCTGAATATCCACCGATACGCGATCCGTGCCTTCCGGCGCCGTGCAGGCACCCGTGGGCAGCGCGCGGTTATAGCTGCCGTCACGCTCCCAGCGCTGGTTGCTGCGTATGCGCTCGACGATGGAATTGGCGGAAATCACCGCTGCGTTCCGTTCGAACGCGCTCTGGTTGGCCTTCATCGCCATCGTCTGCATGCCGGCGATGCCGAGCATGCCGAAGGCAAGCACGAACAGCGCAACCAGCACTTCGATCAGCGACACACCGGCCTGCCGGTGCGCTTTCACAGACATGCTCATGTACCTCCCTCCGCTTCTTCCGTCGGCGTCTCGACTGCGGCCGTGACGCCACAGCTCGCGTTGCCGCCGCGCGTCACGGCCATGCGGCTGCCGGAAATCAGATTTACGTTGCGTGCATTGGCGGTCGTCGGCAGCGAGCCGCTGCTGTCGCATACGCTGATCCCGGCGGTCTGCAGCGCGAGCGAACCCGGTGCGCGCGCCAGACCGTCCGGGCGGAAGGCGATCTGGTTGCCGGCCGCTCGCAGCGCCTCGTCGGACACCAGATTGAGCGTCGTGCCGGTGATCACCTGCTCACGCAGCAGCTCACTCGCGTCGAACACACCATCGGCGTCGTTATCGACGAAGACCACCCACCTCTGCCACCGCTCACCGTCGGCTGTCGTGACGCAGCCGGTGGCCGAGGCACGGCAAAGCACGACGCGGCGCTGCGAGCGCACCGCCTCGGAGCGCGCCAAATTGAGCCCGGCGAGCAGTTCGTTCGCCTCCGACGTCAGTCGGTTTGACGCGATGAAGCTCTGGAACGCAGGCAGCGCAAAGGCTGAAATGATGGCGAGCAGCGCCACCACGATCATCAGTTCGATCAAGGTGAAGCCGTGCTGGGCTGACCTGGCAGGAATCATGAGCTGCAAGTCCATGCGGAGAATTTGTGACTTGAGGTTAAATCAGCGCAGCGTCAATCTCGACCCGACGATGACGAACGGCAGAAGTCATCGCCCGAACGGCGCCGCGCCGACCGCTCGCGTGAAATGCGTCACGCGCCCGCGCCGCCCTGCTCTGCTGCACAATGCGCACCGGACATCACACGCCCTCTCTTCATGACGACGCCCGAACACGCCACCGCCGGCAAGCTGACCGAGCATCCGCTGCGCTACAAGCTGAACAACGAACTGCACGCCCGACCGCCGGTGCCGGTCGCGCATCCGCAGCTGGTGTCCTACGTGGCGCTGATGCACGACGGCGTGCGCGAAGACGACGAACTGCGCCACTTGCAGTTACTGGCCGACGCCTACGCCCGCCCGCTGCCGCTGGCCGAGGGCGGTCACCTGCAGCTCGACCTCGGCGACTTCAAGCTGAAGTGGGAGCGCCACAACGAGTTCTCCAGCTATGCCTTCTTCCGCACGCCGGAGGCCAGCGAGGATTGCAGCCGCGGCGCCCTGGCGTCCGTACCCGCGCACTGGTTCGAGGGCCTGCCCGGATCGCTGATGGTGGCTACCCATATCGAATTGCGCTCGACCGCCGAACTGCCGCCGCGCAGCGTGATGGACCGGCTGATCGCCAGCGGCCGGCAGGCGGTCGGCGCCCAGGTGTCGGATGGCGCCGCCTGGGTATTCACCGACTTCATGCTGACCGATGGCTGGTCGCGCTACACCGTGCTCGACGAGCGGCTGACGCCGCGCCAGGCCGGGCGCACGGTGCAGCGACTGCTGGAAATCGAGACCTACCGCATCATCGCCCTGCTCGCTTTTCCGGTGGCGAAGGACGTCGGCCGCCTGCTTGGTCGTGCAGAGGGGGAACTGGCCAATCTGATGGATGGCATGGGGAGCGCATCCAGCGCCGAGGACGAACGCAGCGTGCTGTCGCACCTGACGCGCCTCGCGGCAGAAGTCGAGCACTCGGTCGCCCGCACCACCTTCCGCTTCGGTGCCGCCCAGGCCTATTACCGACTGGTGCGCAGCCGCATCGCCGAACTGCGCGAACAGCGCATCGAAGGCTTTCCGACCATAGGCGAATTCATGGACCGCCGGCTCGCGCCGGCGATCTCCACCTGTGAAGCGATCGCCCGCCGTCAGGACGATCTGTCCGGCCGCGTCGCACGCAATTCGCAACTGCTGCGCACCCGGGTCGACATCGAACTGCAGCGGCAGAACCAGGAACTGCTGGCGCAGATGAACAGGCGCGCGCGTCTGCAATTGCGTCTGCAGGAAACAGTCGAAGGGCTGTCCATCGTCGCCATCACCTATTACGCCTCGCAACTGGTGCAGTACCTCGCGAAGGGCGTGAAGCACCTGCTGCCGTTGAGCCCGGAGGCGATCACCGCGATCTCGATTCCGCTCATCGCCGGTCTTGTCGCGCTCGGCCTGCGACGCATGCGCCGCAAGCTCGCGGCGGAAGAAGGCGCGCACTGATCAACCGCTCCCGGATGGGGGCGCCGTAACACGCCGGTCGCGGCAACTACTGCCGACGATGCGCTCGGCATCGGTGCGCGCGCGCACCGGTGGTGTGCATCGCACCGCGCTCGGCGCGACCTTTGCCACGCAGGAATGCGGAAGGCGACGGGTGGCCTGCCTCTTGCATGAGCGCAGGCATGAATACGCTCACGCTCCCAGATCCGACCTCGCAGGCAAGCATCCGTCTGCGTCTCCCGCTCTCGACTTCGCTGCACGGCGCGCTTGCCATCGTGCTCGCCTTTGCCGCCGGCTGGCTTGCCAGCCTGTCGGGCTGGGTGGCGACCACTGCGCTGCTGCCGCTCGCTGCAAGCCTGTTCTGCCTGTCGCTGCAGCGACGACGCGAGGCGCGCGCGCAACAGGCGCTGACCCGCTTCGCCATGGCGCTCGAAAGCGGTGACCTGACCGTCCGACTGCAGCCCGGCAGCATCGATGCCCCGGCGCTGCTGGAGAGCATGAACAGCATGGCGCGCTCATTCGTCCGGCTGATGACTCGACTGTCGCGCGCGGTACGCGAGCTGGAGCACTCGGCGCGCGAGAGCAGCGCCAACGCGCAGGCCGGCGACAGCGGCGTGCGCTCGCAGCGCGAAGTGACCGTCGGGTCGGCCGCGACGCTCGAACAGCTGTCGACCAGTCTCGCGCTCAGTTCCGAACAGGCCGGCGACGCCGCCGCAATGGCGCGCGCCGCGCACGAGGCAGCTGGCGACGGCATGCGCACAGGCAGACAGCTGGGCCTGCGCATGGACGACATCGCCGCCGACATGCAGACAGCCGGTGAACGCATGGCCCAGCTTGATACCTGTTCGATCGACATCGGCGGCATCGTCGGCACCATCGCCTCGATCGCCGAGAAGACCAATCTGCTGGCACTCAACGCAGCGATCGAGGCGGCGCGCGCCGGTGAGGCCGGGCGTGGCTTCGCCGTGGTCGCCGACGAAGTGGGCAAGCTGGCCGGCCTGACCCGGCAGGCCACTGACGAGGTTCAGGCGCTGATCGAGCGCCTGCAGGGTGAAGTGTCGGCCGCCAGCCAGGCATTGCGCGCTGCCGGCGACGAAGTCGCGCTGGGCTCCGCTGAGACGGCCACGGTGCTCGCCGGCCTGCAGCATATCGCGGCACAGATCGACACCACGCTGCACGCGGTGACCGAAATCGCCCAGGCCAGCATCGAACAGAGCCGCGCCGCCGAAGCCTTGGCGCGCGACGTCGAACAGGTCGCCGGCCTTGCCGAACGGAACGAGCACCTGGTGCATGACAACCAGGAACTGTCGGGCTATCTCGAACAGATGGCCGGACAGCTCGGCGACACGCTCAAAACCTACCGCTTCGAACCGACATGCTGAATGCAATTTTCATCTCCACCGCGCTGATAGTGGCCCTGGCGCTGCTGTCCTGGCACCGGCGCAGAACGGCCTCGCAGACTGCGCACACGGCACTGCGCGCGCTCGACGACTGTGCGCTGCTGCTGCAGCTGGTGCGCACGCTGCAACAGCACCGCGGCATGAGCGTCGCATGGCTGGCGGGCGATGCCAGCTTCGCCCCGCAGATGCGGCAACGGCAGCTGGAGATCGATCGCTGCATCGCGACACTCGACGGCACCGTGCGCGCCGAGGAGGCGATGCCGCGTGCCTGCCTCACTCACAACGAACTGATGGTGTTCCGCTTCCAGTGGCGCGAGCTGATCGAGCTGCTCGGCAATGGTGGACTGTTGCCCGAACAGAGCCTGAGCCGCCACGGCCAACTGGTGTCGCGTGCGCTTGAGTGGCTGGACGCGCTGGGCGAAAGTCGGGTCGAACTGGGCGCGGCCGGTCGCGTCGATGCGGGCCGCGTACGCAACCACGTCGCCAGTCTGCCGGCACTGGCCGAATACCTCGGTCAGGCCCGCGCCATCGGCACCGGCGTCGCATCGCGTGGTCAGTGCGCACCGGTGGCGCGCGTACGCCTGATGTTCCTCGCCGCACGCATCGATGCGCTGGTCCGGCAGGCACTGGCTGCGGCCGACGGCAGCCGCGCCGCGATCGAGGCTGGACGCAATGTCGGCGGCATGATGACGACGCTGCGCCGCAATCTGCTGGGCGAGACAGGCGGTATCACTGCCCAGGCCTGGTTCGCCGAAGCGACCCGCGCCATCGACAGCGTGTATGCGTGGGTCGATGAATGCGGTGTCGAACTGCGACGGGAACTGCAGGCGCCGACTGCGCTGCTGCAGCCCGCCATGGCTGCGCACTGAGCGTTCGTGCGCGGGGACAGGCCGCGGATGTGCTCGAAGTCGTCCCTCGGCAGCTAGATCAGGCGCGATTATTGTGGGAGCGGCCTTGGCCGCGACTTGGCTGCCGTCGGCCGCAGGCTTCGATGCAGGCTGCCGTCGGGGTCAAGACCCCTCCCACAGAACCCTTGCAAAGCCTCCTGCTGCGAGTCTTGCGCCCTCCCTGTGAGAGCGGCCTTGGCCGCGACGCGGCGTATGCAGGCCGCCGGTTTCGCTTCAGGTATCAGTCGCGGTCAGGAGACCGCTTCCGCAACCTTCGTCAATCCAGCTCGCGCAGCCGCGCGAATGCTTCCTCCAGCCGTTCCACGGGTATGACGGTCAGCCCGTCGATCGCCTGCTTCGGTGCGTTCGCGCGTGGGATAAGGGCATGGGTGAAGCCAAGCTTGGCCGCCTCGCGCAGACGTTCCTGACCACGCGGGGCTGGCCGGATCTCGCCGGCAAGACCGACTTCGCCGAAGGCGATCAGCTTGGCTGGCAGCGGCCGGTTCTTCAGAGACGACACGATGGCCAGCAGCACAGCCAGATCGCCGGCCGGCTCGCCGATCTTGACGCCGCCCACCGCATTGACGAACACGTCCTGGTCGGCGCAAGTGACGCCGGCGTGCCGGTGCAGCACCGCCAGCAGCATCGCCAGGCGCGCGCTGTCGAGCCCGACGGTGAGCCGGCGCGGATTGCCGTGCGCGCTGTCTACCAGCGCCTGTATCTCGACCAGCAGCGGTCGCGTACCTTCCTGCGTCACCAGCACGCAGGAACCGGGCACCGGCTGGGCGTGCTGCGACAGGAACAGCGCCGACGGATTCGATACGCCACGCAGTCCGCGCTCGGTCATCGCGAAAACGCCCAGTTCATTGACCGCGCCGTAGCGGTTCTTGAAGGCGCGGACCAGGCGGAAGCTCGATCCGGTCTCGCCTTCGAAATAGAGCACCGTATCGACGATGTGTTCGAGCACGCGCGGCCCCGCCAGCGTGCCTTCCTTGGTCACGTGGCCGACCAGGATGAGACTGTGCCCGGCCTGTTTGGCCGCGCGCGTGAGCTGGGCCGCGCATTCGCGCACCTGGGCGACCGAACCGGGCGCCGACGTGAGCTGTTCGGAATAGACGGTCTGGATGGAGTCGATCACCACGACGCGCGGTCGCGTATCGTTCAGCGCGGCGCCGATCTTCTCCAGATTGATTTCGGCCAGCAGCTGCATGCCGGCCGGGTCGAGCGCCAGCCGCTGCGCGCGCAGCGCAACCTGCTCGCCCGATTCCTCGCCGGTCACGTAGAGCGCCGGTACGCGCGGCGCGAGCTGGGCCAGCGCCTGCAGCAGCAGTGTCGACTTTCCGATACCCGGGTCGCCACCGATCAGCACCACGCCGCCCGGCACCAGGCCGCCCCCCAGCACACGGTCGAATTCATCCAGACCGGTGGGCAGCCGCGGCTCCTCGCGCGGCCGGATGTCGGCCAGCGCCTGCACTTTCGCGGTGCCGGCGAGCGAGGCGAAGCGGTGCGCGCCGGAGCCCTGCTCCGGCACCGTTTCGACCAGTGAATTCCAGGCTTTGCAGTCGGCGCACTGGCCGGCCCACTTCGGGCTGACCGCGCCACATTCGTTGCAGACGTAACTGGTTTTCGGCTTCGCCATCTTGTTCAGCGGGCGAGTGCGACGGCCAGTTGCGTTTCAGGCAGTTCGGCCGCGCCGATCTCGACCGCCGGCACGCGCAGGGCCAATGCACAGACCAGCTCGTAATTGACCGTACCGGCACGCATCGCCACTTCGTCCAGCGACACGTGTTCGCCCCACAGTTCGACCACGCTGCCGAGGCCGGCTTGCGGAATATCCGTCAGGTCGACGGCGATCATGTCCATCGACACCCGGCCGACCAGCCGGCTGCGCACACCATCGACCGCCACCGGGGTGCCGCTTGGCGCGTGACGGGGGTAGCCGTCAGCGTAGCCGCAGGCCACGGTGCCGACGCGCATCGAACGCTCGGCGGTGAACATGCCGCCGTAGCCGACGCGGTCGCCCGGTTGCAGGTGTTGCACCGCGATGACCCGCGCCTCGAAGCGCATGACCGGCTTCAGGCCGATGTCGGCAGCCGTCGCGTGGGCCGTGGCCGGGCTGGCGCCATACAGCAGGATGCCGGGGCGTACCCAGTCGGCGTGCGTCTGCGGGAAGCGCAGCAAGGCGGCGGAATTCGCCATCGACACCGGGCCGTCGAACTGGGCGGCCAGCGGCGCGAAACGCGCGAACTGGGCATCGACACCGCGCTCGCCGTCGGCGTCGGCAAAATGGGTCATCAGGCCGATCTGACCGGCGTGCGGCCAGGCGCGCAGGCGCGCCAGTGCGGCCGGCACCTGGGCCGGCGTAATGCCAAGCCGGTTCATGCCGGTATTCACCTTCAGGAAGAGCGGAATGCGCGCGCCGGCCGGCAGTTGCGCCGATTCGAGCCAGTCGAGCTGCTCCAGCGTGTGCACCACGGTGGACAGCCTGCGCGCGGCGATTTCCGGCAGGTCCTTGGCGCCGAAGAAACCTTCGAGCAGCAGGATGGGCTGCGTGATGCCGGCTTCGCGCAGGCGGACGGCGTCTTCCAGGTCGAGCAGCGCGAAGCCGTCGGCCAGCGTCGCCAGGCCGCGCGCGATGCGCATGATGCCGTGACCGTAGGCGTTGGCCTTGATCACGGCCCACATCTTGACGCCGCCGGCGAGCTCGCGCGTGCGCAGATAGTTGTGGCGCAGCGCATCGAAATCGATGCAGGCGTGGATGGGACGGAAAAGCGGAAAGGGTTCGGTGTAGTGCGGGCGCGACATGAGGGGCGTTCGGCGGGAACTGCGAGCGGCGAAGCCCCGGATTGTACTATCGGCGCTGCGACAGCCGGGCTGCTGCGAACTCGCCGAACTGTTTCGCCATATAAGTACGGAAGCGTTCCGACGGGTACAGCAGCGTCATGTGCCGCACCAGCCGCGGCCGCAGCGGTATCGCCACCAGAAGACCGAGACTGGTTTCATGGCGGATGGCCGCCTGCGACAGGATGGCGTAGGCCAGGCCGCGCTCGAGCACACCCTTGACCGAGGACAGTCGATCGAGCTCGAACGCCAGTGGCAGCTTGGCCGGATCGACGCCGCCGCGCGACAGGTAGTTCTCGAGCAGCGCGCGTACACTGCCCGCGTCGCGCCCGGCGCAGGGATGCAGCAGCAGATGTTCGGGCGTCACTTCCTTCAGCTTGGCGAGCGGGAAATCGGGCGAACAGACGACCACCAGTTCGTCCTCTGCACAGGGTTCGACCATCACCTGCGAGCCGCCGCGCCCGAGGCCTTCGACGATGCCGATGTCGAGCACGCGCTGATCCACCATGTCCTCGATCACGTCAGGGTTGTCGACGGTCAAGCGCGGCACCACGTTCGGATGGGCGATACGGAATTCGGCCAGCACCGGCGGCAGGTGGTACTCGGCGACGGTGGGCGTGGCGCCGATCAGCAGATGGCCGCGCAGGTCGGTGGCCATCGCCTGCAGCTCGTTTTCGAGACTGGCGAACAGGTCGAGGATGCGGTCCGCGTAGTCCTTCACCTTGACGCCTTCGGGCGTCAGCGACACGCGGCCGTGGGCGCGCTCGAACAGCCGGGTGCCGAAATGCTCTTCCAGCTGCTTGATCTGGAAAGTGACCGCAGGCTGGGTCATCTGCAGCAGTTCCGCCGCGCGCGTGAACGACATCTGGCTCGCTGCTGCGTGAAAGACTTCCAGCCTTCTATCGGGCATTTTTCCCTCTATATAAGTGACGCCTGCCCTCGTGGTTATAGACCAAGTCGGGGTTGGCGGGTAAACCAAAATGCGTCAGTGGACGCGATGCGACAGCAGCGCTGCGGATGCCGAAATCGTGTTGCGGCGCGACAGGATACGCTTTGTGACACGAAGCGCGGGGGTGGCAAGGGCGTCAGGGGGTTCATGGTATAAAGGCGCACTTTTTTCGCCCGGCCGGCGGCCAGATCCGGCTGCAGACGTTCGATGCCTTTTGGCTTCTACATCATCATGGCGGCGCAGTTCTTCTCCGCGCTCGCCGACAATGCCCTGCTGGTCGTTGCCATCTATCTGCTGAAGGACATGCAGGCGCCGGGTTGGCAGATTCCGCTGCTCAAGCTGTTCTTCACAATTTCCTATGTGGCGCTGGCCGCTTTCGTCGGCGCCTTCGCCGACTCGATGCCGAAGCGGCGGGTCATGTTCATCAGCAACATGATCAAGGTGGGCGGCTGTGTGCTGATGTTCGGCTGGGTGCACCCGCTGTTCGCCTACGCCGTCGTCGGTCTTGGCGCGGCCGCCTATTCGCCGGCCAAGTACGGCATCCTGACCGAGTACCTGCCGCACCGTCTGCTGGTCGTCGCCAATGGCTGGATCGAAGGCCTGACGGTCGGCGCCATCATCCTCGGCGTGCTGATGGGCGGACTGCTGATCGATCCGTCGCTGAGCGCGCGCCTGCTTGCCATCGACCTGCCACTGATCGACACCGGCCTGGACACCACGGTCGAGGTCAGTCTGATCATCGTCGGCGGACTGTACGCACTTGCAGCATTCTTCAACCTCTATATTCCGGATACCGGCGTGCCGATGAAGCCGCTGCACGCCAGCCCGGTCGCACTGCTCGTCGACTTCAGCCGCTGTTTCACCGGTCTGTGGCGGGACAAGCTGGGGCAGATTTCGCTGGCGGTCACCACGCTGTTCTGGGGAGCGGGCGCCACGCTGCAGTTCATCGTGATCGACTGGGCCGACCGCGCGCTCGGCATGGGTCTGTCTCAGGCGTCCAAGCTGCAGGGTGTGGTGGCGGTGGGCATTGCCATCGGCGCGGTGATGGCCGCGCGGCGTATCTCCTTGCGCGCCTCGGTGCGGGTGATCCCGCTCGGCATCGCGATGGGCGTACTGGTGCCGCTGATGGTGCTGGTGAGCAATCTGTGGCTGGCGGTGCCGCTGCTGGTGCTGATCGGCGCCTGTGCGGGTTTCTTCGTGGTGCCGATGAATGCGCTGCTGCAGCATCGCGGTCACATGCTGATGGGTGCCGGCAATTCGATCGCCGTGCAGAACTTCAACGAAAACCTGTCCATCCTGATCATGACCGGGCTCTATGCCGCCCTGCTGGCGGCCGGCCTGTCGGTCTACGTGGTCATGATCCTGTTCGGCGCTTTCGTCGCGGCGACCATGTACGCGGTGCGCAAATGGCACCACGCGAATCAACGCAGGCACGACGACGTCGCGCAGCTGGACGACGGCGCGATCCACTGACCGCGTCGCCGTCGGATCGGAGTCTAGGGTCCGTTTCCGTTGAATCGCGAACCGCGTTTGCAGCGCGATTCTATGTCCACAGACCCTAGCCGCGCGGCACCCAGGCGCCGTCGTCACGACGACAGGCCGTTCCCTTCGACGTGTCGCTGCGGCCGTTCGCCTCGCCACGCAGCGTGTAGCTGCGACAGCCATCCCCGCTCGCCTTGCCCGGCGTCAGCATGTAGCTGACGCCTTCCGACATCCAGCGTACCGGCTTGCCGTTGTCGGCCAGTTCCAGTGCGTGACCGATGCAGGCGCGGTCCGCCTCATCGAGGTCACGGCCGATGCGGGCACCGATCAGCGCGCCTATCGTGGTACCGAGCACGATGGCAACGAGGCGGCTGTCGCGATCCGACACTGTCGAGCCGACCAGACCGCCCACCGTCCCGCCCAGTGCTGCGCCGACCGCTTCGCGATTGCAGCGGCCCGAGCGGATGCCGTAGTCGTCGTTCCACTTGTAGCCGGTGTAGCCGACGTAGTGCGGATCGTTCTTCTTGCGCCAGCCGTGCGCCGGCGCATGGGCCGGTGGCTGGGCAAGAATCGGCGCTGCAAACGCAGTCAGACTGAGGGCGATCGCGAGGTTTCTGAGGGTGGGCACGTGGGGACTCCGGATGAAAGTGGCGCGATGCTAGCGCCGGCCAGGCACCGACGCTGTCAGACGACGCTGGCACGCGCGAAGCAAAGATCTTCCCAGGCCCGCGCCTTGTCCTGCGGGTTACGCAGCAGATAGGCAGGATGATAGGTCACCACCACCGGAACGCCCTTGCGCTGGAACAGACGGCCGCGCGCAGCGGCAATCTTGATCTCGCCGCCGAGCAGCGTCTGTGCCGCCGGCCGGCCGAGCGCGACGATGATGCGCGGCCGGATCAGTTCGATCTGGCGATCCAGATAGGGGTGACAGGTTGCGATCTCGTCGGCCTCGGGCGTGCGATTGCCCGGCGGCCGGCATTTCACCGCGTTGGCGATGTAGACGTTGTGGCCGCGCGCCAGCCCGAGTGAGGCCAGCATCGCATCGAGCAGCTTGCCGGCCTGGCCGACGAAGGGCTCGCCGCGTGCGTCCTCTTCCGCACCAGGCCCTTCGCCAACGAACAGCCAGTCCGCTTCGCGGTCGCCCACGCCGGGCACCGCCTGCGTGCGACGTTCGCTTAGGCGGCAGGCGTGGCAGGCGCGGATGCGCTGTTCCAGTTCGTCCCAACCCAGCCCCTCGGCCGACACGGTTGCGGATGGCGCAGCGACCGGCGCCACCACGGGCGCAACCGGTCGCGCAGGTGCGACTTCGACACGCTCCGGAGCGGCCGGACGCGACGCCTCTGCCGGCACTTGTGTCTCCGGCAGGGCCTCCGCCACGGCCTGCTGCGGCGACGGCGAGGCGCGATCGCGCCACAGCGGTGCGATGCCCATTTCGCGCAGCATCGAATCGCGGCGGCTCATCGCGGTGACCTCATAGCATCCATGTGTCGTCCAGTTCTGCGCTCATCACGATGGCATCCTCGCGGCCGTCCAGCGCCGGGTAATAGCGCGGACGCCGCCCTATCGGCTGAAAGCCGGTGCGCTCGTACAACGCACGCGCGGCCACGTTGGACGGCCGGACTTCGAGAAACATGCGGGCCGCGCCATGGTTCATCGCCTCGCGGCCGAGGTGGGCGAGCAATCGCCGACCGAGCCCGTGGCACTGATATTCGCGCGCTACGCTGAGATTCAGCAGGTGAGCCTCGTCGAGCACGCACATCATGACCGCGTAACCCGCCATCGAGCGCCCCTGCCACATGACACGGCAGCAGTAGCCGGCACTCAGGGAGTCCGCGAAATTGACGCGGGTCCATGGGAAATCGAACAGCGTGCGCTCGATGCGCGCCACCTCGTCGAGGTCCTCGTAGCGCATCGGCGCGAACGAGGTGACCGTGCCGAAGCTGACGCCAGCAGCCGCCATCAAGCGCGACCTCCCGCGGCCAGGCGTTCGGCCGTGGTCTGCGCCACCTTGTCGCGCACGTACAGTGGGGCTGCCAGCGCAGCATCGACCGTCAGGCCCGCGGCGAGACGGATCGCACCGAGCCGGGCGATATCGCGCGCATGCACCGCAGCGGCGGCATCGATCGAAGCGAGATCCGCCGTCCACGCCAGTTGCGCAAGCGGCGCCAGTCCGAAACCGCTGCCGCAACCGTGCCAGTGCGCCGGGTCGTCCGGCGGCGGCGGCAGGCTGTCGGGCGGTCCGACCCGGATGTCGGTGCGCGCGTCGACCTGCTCGCCCCGTACCTCGCAGGCCACGCTATAGACCTCGCTCATGCGCGCATCGACGCAACACAGATGCAGCCCGTCACCCCGTCCCAGCGCGAGCGCATCCAGCGTCGGCACGGGCACCAGCGGCAGCCCGGCGCCGAGCGCCAGTCCCTGCGCCACCGACACGGCCAGCCGCAGGCCGGTGAAGCTGCCCGGGCCGGCGCTGAATGCGATCGCGTCGAGCAGGCCCAGCGTCAAGCCCGCCTCGTCCAGCAATTCGCCCACCCAGCCGAGGATGAACTGCGCGTGCGTGCCCGGTGTTCCGCCCTCCCTCGACAACACGCGGTCATCGAGGCGCAGCGCGACGGAGGCGATTTCGGCGGACGTTTCGAGAGCAAGCAGCTTCATGCAGTGCAGCAACAGATGGCAAAGGCGAATTGTAGGGGCTTCTGTTGCCCGCCGCGCGGGCGGATACTTCAAGTTCGACGCGGGTACCGCCGTTACACCTGACTGTGCCCCAGAGTCCGGAGTCCATCACAGCTCATGTTCCTGCCGACCGAAGTCCTCGACAAGATGCGCGTGGTCATCGCCGACGCGAATCAGGTCGTGCGTACCTGGGTGCGCACACAGCTGTCGCAGGCGGGTGTCAAGCACGTGGGCATGGCTGGCAGCTCGGCTGACCTGCTGCGGCAATGCGCGGCAGCTACGCCTGACGTCGTGCTGTGCGACTACAACTTCGGCGAGAAGCAGGACGGACTGCGGGTGCTCGAAGAGCTGCGCCTGAACGACATCCTGCCGCTGTCCTCGGTCTTCATGATCGTGACCGGAGAGCGTGTCCGCAAGCGCGTCGTCGCAGCCGCCGAATTCGCGCCCGACGACTACCTGCTCAAGCCCTTCACGTCCGGTCAGCTCGGCGAACGCCTGGTCAAGGCAGTCGAAAAGAAGCATGCGCTGAAGGCGATCTACGAACAGATGGCGGCGCGCAATCTCGAAGCGCTGATAGAAGAGTGCGACAAGGTGCTCGCCAGCCTGCCACGCTACTCGATGGATGCGCTGCGCATCCGGGCCGAAGCCCTGATCGCCCTGGGTCGCCTTGATGAAGCCACCGAGATCTACAAGGCGGTGATGGCCCGCAACACCGTCCCCTGGGCGCGCATCGGTTATGCGATGGTGCTGCGCGAACGCGGCGACGTCGCGGAAGCCGCGCGCCACGCGGCCGAGATCAACGAGGAATTTCCGGAATTCATGGGCGTGTACGACTTCCTCGGCGAACTGCACGAACGCAATGGCGAACTCGAACAGGCGCGTACCTATTACGAACGCGCCGATTCGATCGCGCCGGACAATCTGCGCCGGCTTCGCAGCATCGGCGAGATCTGTCTCGAATCGGGCGACGTCGAGCGCGCGGCCAGCGTGATGCGCCGCGTCGTCGACCGTACCGAAGGGACGTCACTGGCCAGCGCAGAAGATCATCTGACGCTGATCAAGAGCCTGATCGAACTGCCCGAAGCGGCTGAGGAACTGAATGCCCGCTTCGAAGCGATGCGCGGTCTGCTCGGCGGCAGCGATACGGCGGCAGTGCTGTCGGACGTGGTCGAGGCGCGCATGCTGTCGCAGCGCGGCGACGAGGGCGGCGCGCGCGAAGCGATCAACCGTGCACTGCAGGCGCACGCACGGCTCAGCAAGCCGGACACGCTGGCGACCAGCGAACTAGCCGAGGCCTGTTTCGCCACCAATAACGAAGAAGCTGCAGCCGGTCTGGTCGACAAGATCGAATCCGCCGGCGGCACGGTGTCGAACCGTCTGAAGCGCCAGAACGCCCGCTCGGCCCGCGAGCGGGCGCAGGCGGCTGCGGCAAATCTGGCCGAGGAAAGCGCAGCCGGCCCTGATCTCGACCGCGTCGACGCCGAACTGGCTCGACTGGCCGAACTGATCAGGCAGCTCGACCCGCACTGGGACGACGCCTTGGCCGACGACGCGCGCAACATCCTGATCGACGTGTTCACGCTCGCACCGCGCGAGCGCCGCGTGATCGACGCGCACATCCAGTACAACCGCGTTGCGCAGAAGCACGGCTACGACCGGCACAAGCCCACTGCCCGCGCCGTCTGACCGCGCCTCAGGCGTGCAGCAATCCCGGTAGCGGCGGCGTTGCCGCCAAGGCGGCAATCGGACTGACGCCGAGCCAGTCACGCGAGATCGATGCATAGACCGACCGGAAGTCGACCGCCGGCACGAAGGCGCCGCGAGCATCGAGCGCATCGAAGCTCAAGGTCCGGCCGTGCAGCCCGCCGACGACGCGGCCGCCGGTGAGCAGCTGGATGCCGGCGTTGCCATGGTCGGTGCCGGCGCTCAGATTTTCGTGCGCCAGTCGTCCGAACTCGCTGCGCGTGAGGACCAGCGTATCGCGCCAGCGACCCATCGCGCTCAGCGCACTGCGCAGCGCCGACATCGACGCCGCGAGCGAAGCCAGCAAAGGAGCGTGGGCCGAAGGCTGGTTCTCGTGCGTATCGAAGCCATCGAGCGCCACCCGCACGACCGCGGCATCTGAGCCGGTCAGCAGTTCGGCACAGGCCTGCGCCAGCGCGCATCCGAGCACGTCCGGCGGAAAGCCGAAGCGCCCGGCGATGTTCTCCGGATACTCGTCGGCCAGTCGGCGGCAGCGCGGCAAGCCGTGAACGGGCCCCGGCAGGTCGGACGACACCGTCAAGGCCTGCGTCGCCGCGTGCCGTACGCCGTCGTGCAGTGACAGGCAGCGTGCCAGCCAACCGGTCTGCAGCGGCGCGTCTTCGAGCAGGGCACTGTCGAGAATTTCGGTTGCACGGTGATGCGAAACGCTGCCCCCGGTACACCCCACACCCTGCACCAGCGCCAGCTCGCCGGCTTCCCACATCGGCATCAGCGGACGCAGTGACGGATGCAGGGCCTGGCCCGGTGCGATCGGCAAGACCGTGCGGCGGTCGAGCGCGATGGTCGGACGGGCGCGATAGTAGGCGGGGTCAGTGTGCGGAGCCAGCGTATTCAGCGCGTCGTTGCCGCCGACCAGGTCGATCAGGAACAGAAGTCGTGGAGCCGGCGCCGGTTCGCTTGCGCGAAGTTCGCTGGCCAGCGCCAGCGAGGCGCTTCCGGCGGTCAGCAGAAAATGCCTACGGTCCATTCAGGCTCCCGAAAACAAAAGACCTGCCCCTGAGGGCAGGTCGCAATGCCGCTGCGCGGCAACCCACGGAGAGGAGGTGTGGGCCGAAAACTGCTGTAGCGGACAACGGGCGAAACTGGGGAAAGCGAAGTGGGTGGCCGAAGCCGGTCACGGTCGAGGTGCGTCGCGGTAGAGCTCGCGCGCCGCATCGCGGATGTCGCGTCGCAACTGGCGACGTTCTTCAGGCGTCATCCGGTTCCCGCGCTGGTCTCCGAAGTCGAGTCGCCGGACCGGGCCGGCTTCCTCATCGAAACGGCGCATCGGCTGCAGCGTCGCCCCGGCCGGAATCACGCGCTCGAAGCGCTGCGGCTCGACGAACTCCCGACGCCCGCCCGCTTCACCGGGGCCTGCCAATGCCGGCGTCGATGCGAACAACACCGCACCCACACAGGACCCGGCAAGGATGCCGTACAGTCGCGAGCCGGCAAGGTCAGCACACTTCATCCGATTACGCTCCTCAAATCGCTAGTGTTCAACAGTCTCCAGGAGACCGGCCGCGCCAGCCAGCTGCGCACCGTCGCCCGGATTGTAGAGGTAGCGACTGGAGCGGTGTAGCGCGTACTGCAGCAGCAGGTGCGAATCCGCAACACTGTCGCCAGCCGCCGCCGGTCCGTCGATCGCGGGTGCGTTGGCCTGCACGGCCGGCCGCCCGCCTTCCGACGGCGCTTCTACAGCTGGCAGAACCGCTGCCATGACGAAAGTCGGGGCAGCGCAAAGCACTGCCATGCTCATCAGTCTGCGTTTGCTCACCCTGTCGTCCCCCTGAAACTCAGCGTCGATTACCTTGGTGTCCATGCTGTGCAACGGCTGTAAGCCTTGTGTGTGGGGGCGGCGGCGCTTTGTAAGCGCGGGTAACTACCTTCTAAATGCGTTACATCCGCTCACGGCACAATTGAATTGCGCCGATGCGCTCGGGTAGCATCGGTCCATGGAAGAAAAAAAACGCAAGATACTCGTCGTCGATGACGATGCCCGCCTGCGCGCGCTGCTCGAACGTTACCTCGGCGAACAGGGTTTCACCGTCAAGGCGGTAGCCGACAGCACGCAGATGGATCGCGCGCTGGCTCGCGAACTGTACGACCTGATGGTGCTCGACCTGATGCTGCCGGGCGAGGACGGGCTGGCCATCTGCCGGCGACTACGTGCTCAGGACAACACGATTCCGGTGGTCATGCTGACCGCCAAGGGTGACGAGGTCGACCGCATCGTCGGTCTCGAAATGGGCGCCGACGACTACCTGCCGAAGCCTTTCAACCCGCGGGAACTGGTTGCCCGCATCAACGCGGTACTGCGCCGCCAGGCGCCGAAACCGCCGCCGGGGGCGCCAACCCTGGACGAGCGCGTGGTGCGCTTCGGCCAGGTCGAGGTCAATCTGGCGGCGCGCACGCTCACCCGCAACGGGCAGGAGCAGGTGCTGACCACCGGCGAGTTCTCGCTGCTGCGCGTACTGCTCGAATCGCCGCGCGTGCCGCTGTCGCGCGACAAGCTGATGGAACTGGCGCGCGGCCGCGAGTACGACGCCTTCGACCGCTCGATCGACGTGCAGATGTCGCGTCTGCGCAAGCTGGTCGAGGACGACCCGGCCAAGCCGCGCTATCTGCAGACTGTCTGGGGCTTCGGTTACGTGTTCGTGCCTGACGGCACCCGTCATGGCTGACGCCCGCCCCGGGCACGCGCCGAAGTGGTGAAGCGGGCACGTCGGCGCGGCAGCCTGACGCGCTGGACCGGACAGAATCTCGGTCGTCCGCTGCGTCGCTTCACGCTGCTGCCGCGTTCGCTGCTCGCGCGCACCTTCCTGCTGCTGGCCGGCCTGCTCACCGCGTCGGTGCTGGCCTGGTCCGGCATCTACAGCTGGCTCGAACAGGGGCCGCGCGCCCAGCAGGCGGCGCAGATCGTCATCAGCGTGATCAACCTCACCCGCGCCTCGCTGGTCAGTGCCGATCCGCAGCGCCGGCTCGAACTGCTCACCGAGCTGTCGATGCGCGAGGGCCTGCGCATCTATCCCGACGGTGACATTCCCGGCTTCCAGCCGGTCAAGGGTGACAGCACACTGCTCGCCATCGAACAGGAACTGCGCAAACGGCTCGATCCGCGTACACGCATCGTCGTCACCAAGGGGCTGCAGAGCGGACTGTTCGTCAGCTTCAGCATTGCCGACGAAGAGGGCGTGGACGACTACTGGCTCATGCTGCCGCGCAATCGCATCGAACGCCCGCTGGCACTGGAGGTGATCGGCTGGGGCACGGCTGCCCTGCTGCTCGCGCTCGGCGGCGCCTATCTGATCGTGCAGCGGGTGACACGGCCGCTGGCGGCGATGAAGCGCGCCGCGCGGGCCATCGGGCGCGGCGAGCGCCCTGCCCCGCTGGCCGAATGCGGCGCCGAGGAACTGGCCGAAGTGGCGCATGCCTTCAACCAGATGGCGGACGACATCGCCCGCAACGAGGACGAGCGCGCGCTGATCCTGGCCGGCATCTCGCACGATCTGCGCACGCCGCTGACCCGTCTGCGGCTCGACATGGAACTTGCGGGGCTGGACCCTGAAACGGTGCGCGACATGAGCGCCGACATCGACGACATGGACAAGATCATCGGCCAGTTCCTCGATTTCGCGCGCATCACTACCGGCGAGGAGCCGATAGACGGCGATCTGGCCAGTCTGGTGCTCGAAGCGGCGCAAGCCTACGCGCGCCACGACAAGCCGGTCAGTACCGGTCATATCGATCCACTGCCGGCAATGCGCTTTCGCCCGCTGGCCATCCGCCGCTGCCTGAACAACCTGATCGACAATGCGCTGCGCCACGCTGGCGAGGACCAGCCGATTGAGCTGAACTGCAGTCTGGATGGCAACGAGGTCCGGATAGACGTGAGCGACCGTGGCCCGGGTATTCCGCCGGAACAGGTGGAGCGGCTGAAGCGCCCGTTCACCCGGCTGGACAACTCTCGCACCGGCCAGAGCGGCGCCGGACTGGGGCTGGCCATCGTCGAGCGCACGATGCGCGCGCACGGCGGGCGCTTCGACCTGCTGCCACGCGAGGGCGGCGGGCTCATCGCCCGCCTGACCCTGCCGGTGACGGCAAACGCGGCAAGCGTGAAAAGTTAGTGCTTGGTCGCTTCTGCCGCCTCGGCGGTCGCCGGCGCGTCGGCCGCGCCGCGCGCTGCGGTGCGGTCGAGCAGGATGCGCAGGTGGCCGAGTGACAGCAGTTGCGCATAGACCAGACCCATCCAGCCGCGACGGAACAGATCGACGGCCGCTGCCGCCGACAGCGCCTGCAGCTTGGCTTCGTCGATCACCCACAGGCCGTCGAGGCGGAACTTGCGACCGTCGTTGAGCTCCGCCATCGCGCTCATCTCGTTGAGCAGGCCGAGCTGCTCGACCTCGCGGCAGAACTCGGCGGTACGCTGCGCCTCGTTCTGATAACCCTGCACGAAGGCGAGCGCATTCTTCAGGAAGTCGGTTTCCGCACCGTTCTCGTCGAACAGGCGTTCGCCCTCTTCCGTGTTGAAGCCGCGGAACTTGTCGTCCATGCACACCAGCAGCTTGTCCGGCGCATTGTTGTCCTGCACCGCGACGAAGGGGTAGCGGCGCACGAAGGCCGGTACGTAACGCGCGTCCCATTTGCCTTCCGGCGTGACATAAAGGTTTTCGGCGTCGCGCAGGCCAAGCAGCGCGACCGGCACCAGACCGCCGGGCAGGCGGGCGAACACGATGGGGTACTCGCGGGCGACGTCGCCGAACTCGACCAGGGCCAGCGGTACGCAATTGGTTTCCGCCGCGAACTTCAGGTTGTCCTGCGGCTTCAGGCGCAGGTCGCGGTGGGTGTCGCGGTTCAGCACGACCACGTTGTCGTAGAAAAGCAGGGTCTTCATGGCAGTCCTCGGTTCGGCTCGGGTCATGTAAGCGACGCGCAGCGCCGCGATTCTATGCCGGCAGCGATGACGTCCATGCGAAAAACGACCGCCGTCCACGCGATGTAGCCGTCCCGCAACGCGATAAAATCACGCCTCGACGCAGAATCACCACGCCATGACCCAGACTGCCACCACCTTCTACGAACACATCGGCGGCGAGCCGACCATACGCCGCCTGGTTGACCGCTTCTACGAACTGATGGACACGCTGCCGGAGGCCTACGGCATCCGCAAGCTGCATCCGGCCGACCTGTCGGGCTCCAACCAGAAACTGTTCATGTATCTGTCGGGCTGGCTCGGCGGCCCGCAGCTGTTCGTGCAGGCCTATGGCCACCCGCGCCTGCGCGCGCGTCATCTGCCCTTCACCATCGGCGAAGCCGAGCGCGACCAGTGGCTCATGTGCATGCGTATGGCGATGGACGAAGTGCTGCCGCCGGACGAAGCCAACGCGCAGTTGTTGAGCGCCATCGAGGACCTCGCCGACCACATGCGCAATCGCGAGGGCTGATCTCGTCAGCCCAGGTCGCGCGTGACCGATTGCAGGCGCAACCGGCGCGCGTGGGCGTGCCGTGCGTGCAGTCGCGGATCGGAGGCGACGATGCTCACCGTTTCGCCGATCACCATCACGACGCCCAGCACCGGCAGCACCAGCAGCAGGCCAGCCACGCCGGCGACCGCGCCACCGACGAAAATCATCAGCACGGTCACCAGCGGATGCATCTTCAGGCTGCGTCCTATGGTCAGCGGCATGAACACGAAATCGTCGAGCAGACGGACGCAGACGAACAGCCCGACCGCCGCATAGGCGACCGACGGCGACCCCGGAAAGTCGGTCGCCGCCACCATCACCACCACCGCGCAACCCAGTATCGAACCAACGTAAGGCACCCAGGCCAGCACTGCGGTGATCAGCCCCAGCATCAGCGGCGACGACAGTCCGATCAGCCACAGGCCGGCGGCCAGACAGGCGGCGTCGAGCACGGTGAGCTTGATCAGCCCCTGGAAGTAGGCGCGCGTCGTGCGATCGACCTCGTACAGCAGGTGCAAGGTGCGCTCGAAGAAGGCATTCGGCACGGCGCGCGCGAGGAAGCGCTGGAAGCGCCGGCCGTCGCGCAGGAAGAAGTAGGCGAGGAAAGGTGCCAGCAGGAAG
Organism: Methyloversatilis discipulorum; assembly: GCF_000385375.1. Taxonomy (NCBI): domain Bacteria; kingdom Pseudomonadati; phylum Pseudomonadota; class Betaproteobacteria; order Nitrosomonadales; family Sterolibacteriaceae; genus Methyloversatilis; species Methyloversatilis discipulorum. Next base: position 2,108,841 of record NZ_ARVV01000001.1, on the reverse strand, counting down.
GACGGCAGCCAGGCGGCGATGCCCAGCATCAGCGCCGGCAGGCGTTCCTGGGCAAAGCCCTCCCCTGCCGCGGCGATGTGCGACGACACGGCATCCGCCACGTGCGCGTCGCGCATGAAGCGCGAACGGGCTTCGAGCGCGCGCAGCGTATCGTCGAGCAAGGCCAGGCCGCCCTGCAGATAGCGCTGGCCGGTGTCCTGCACGCTGACCGCGTGCGCGGCAAACCAGGGCAGCACCAGCACGAAACAGATGACCAGCAGCACGGCGAACACGCCGACCGTGATGTTGGCCGCCGCCGCCTGCGAAAAGCCGGCGAACATCAGCCGCTGCATCGGCGGGTAGAGAAAGTAGTAGGCGATCAGCCCGAACAGGAAGGGCAGCACCAGCCACAGCACGTGCTGGAACAGATAGAGCGCAAGTGTGGTCGCCAGCAAGATGCCGCACCAGGCGACGGGACCGGCGCCCGAGGGCTGCAGCCGCCTCACAGATGCCCTTCCTGGCGGGCGCCGGCATTGGCCTGGCGTAGCCGGCCGCCCAGATGACGGGCCAGCGCCAGTGCGATCTTGGACGCGATCTTCGGATGGGTTTCCAGCAGGCTCATGAAGTCGGCGCGGAAGAAGACCACGAGCCGGCAGTCGCTGTATGCCCTCGCCTGCGCCGCCCGCGGCGCCTGATCGAGCAGCGCCAGTTCACCGAACACCTCACCGCTGCCGAGCAGCGCCAGCCGCAGCTGGCGATTGCCGTCGGCGCGCAGTATTTCGACCTCGCCCTCGACCACGGCATAGATGGCCTGCCCTTCGTCGCCCTCGTCGAACACGATTTCGCCGGCCAGATACTGGCGTTCGTGGCGGAGTGCCTGAACCACCTTGAGCTCGCGCGCGGTCAGCGACGAAAAGAGCTTGATCTGGCGCAGCGGCTGCAGCGCTGCGCGGTCGTCGTCGCGGCCGAAAAGACGCACTTCTGGGCTCCTGGCGTAGGTGGGCGGTCAGCGCGCAAGCATACCGGCTTTCCGCCGGCGCTTTCGCCACGGCACACGGAATTCCCCCTATGCTTGCCGGTCACAGGCGCGATCGCCACAACAAGAACAGACCATGACATCCCGACTGCTGCGCTGGATCGATCTGAACATCCTGTCCCTCGGGCGCGAAATGCGCCTTTCCTACCTGCCGCCGCTGATGGTCTACATGGCCGCCGGCATCCAGGGCCTGACCGGCATCGTCGGCACCTTCTTCGTCAAGGACTACCTCGGGCTGTCGGCCGAATTCCTGGCGATGCTGGGCTTCTGGGTGGGCATCCCATGGGCGCTGAAGATGCCGATGGGCCATCTGGTCGATCTGCTGTGGCGGTTCAAGAGTCTGCTCATCTACCTCGGCGCCGGCCTGATCGCTGCCAGCCTGCTCATCATGGCCGGCCTGATCGCCGAGCGCGACGCGATGGCGGCGGTGCTGCCGGTCAATACCTGGTTCGTCATCAGCACGCTGCTGAGCCCCATCGGCTATGTACTGCAGGACGCGGTGGCCGACGCGATGACGGTGGAGGCGGTGCCGCACGTCGATGAGCAGGGGCGTCAAGTACCGCCGCATCAGCTCAAGCTGATGCACACGACGATGCAGACGCTTGGCCGTGTCGCCATCATCGGCGGCAGCGTGCTGGTGGCGCTGATCAACCTCTACGTGTTCGCCGGCACCGAAAAACTGCCGGAGGCGGAAAAGGTGCTGATCTACCGCGACATCTACCTGATGGCGCTGGCCATTCCCGCCATTTCGGTCGCCGGTGTCGCCTTCGCCGCCTGGCTCAAGCGCGGTGCTATCGCGGCCCACATGGCGCGCGGACTGTCGCGCGCCGAGGCTGCCGCGCTGCTGCGCGACCCCGACAGCCACACCGAACCGAACTGGTGGATCCTCGGCGGCAGCCTGGTGTTCGTCGTGTTCACGCTGGGTATGGGCCTTTCCAACCTGAAGTGGAACCAGGAAATCATCTTCGTCGGCTCCTTCACCATCATCGCCTTCCTGATGACCCGGCTCACCCGCGAGCTGGACGCCAGCGCACGCAACACGCTGATCGGTACTGCGCTGGTCATCTTCATGTTCCGCGCGACGCCCGGCACCGGCCCCGGCGTGTCCTGGTGGACCATAGACGTGCTCGGTTTCGACCAGGCCTTCTTTTCGGTGCTGTCACTGATCGGCTCGACGCTGACGCTGATCGGCATGTTCATGTTCCGCCGCTTCATGGCCGAGCGCTCGATCACCTATGTAGTCGGCTGGCTGACCGCGGCTGGCTTCATCCTGTCGATGCCGACGCTGGGCATGAGCCTGGGCCTGCACGAATGGACCGCCCGCGTGACCGGCGGTGTCGTGGACGCACGCTTCATCGCGGTGATTGATACGGCGCTGGAATCGCCGCTGGGGCAGATTTCGATGATCCCGATGCTGGCCTGGATCGCCAACTCGGCGCCCGCCCACCTGAAGGCCACCTTCTTCGCGGTGATGGCGTCCTTCACCAATCTGGCGCTGTCGGCCAGCCAGCTTGGCACCAAGTACCTGAACCAGATCTACGTGCTGTCGCGCGAAGTGAAGGATCCGGCCACCGGCGCGGTCATGACCGCCGCGAACTACGGTGACCTGACCCCGCTGCTGCTGACCGTGGTGGCCATCGCCGTCATCATGCCGGTCAGCGCCATCCTGGTAGCGCGCTGGCTTGGTTTGCGCAGTGCCTGATCTGCCGACGGAGCCAGCGTTCCGTGGAGCGAGCTTGCTCGCGATTGCCGCCAGAATCGAAGCCGGCGGTCAACGATCGCCCAGCCGTGGTTGGAAGGCCGCCCCCACAGGGCGGTCAGCCCTCCAGCCAGCGCTCGACCAGCCGCGTCCAGTAGGCAACGCCCAGCGGAATGATGCGATCGTTGAAGTCGTAGCGCGGGTTGTGCAGCATGCAGCCGCCGCCTTCGGCGTGCGCCGGGTCGGACGCCGCGTCCGGTCCGCCGCCGTTACCCAGCCAGACGTAGCAGCCGGGCTTCTCCTGCAGCATGTAGGCGAAGTCCTCGGCACCCATGCTGGGCGGGTAGTTCGTATGCACTGAGCCGTCGCCGAACACTTCCCGCGCGACCGTCGCGCAGAAGGCGGCTTCGCTTTCGCTGTTGATGGTCGGCGGATAACCCCGCCGGTAGGTCGACGAGGCGGCGACGCCGTGGGCGGACGCCACGCCCTGCACCACGCGCGCGATGCCGGCTTCAAGCTGGTCGCGCACTTCGGGCGTGAAGGCGCGCGCCGTACCGCGCAGCGTCGCCGACTGCGGAATCACGTTGTAGGCCTCGCCGGCGTTGAACTGGGTAATGCTGACCACGCCGCATTCGACCGGCGGCACGTTGCGCGACACGATGGACTGCAACGACTGCACGATGGCCGCGCCGGCCAGCACCGGGTCGGCGCCCAGGTGCGGCATGGCCGCGTGCGCGCCGCGTCCGTCTATCGTGATGTCGATCGAATCGCTGCAGGCCATCGCCGGGCCGGTATGCACCGCCATCTGGCCGACCGGCAGGCCGGGCCAGTTGTGCAGGCCGAACACCGCCTGCATCGGGAAGCGCTCGAACAAGCCGTCTGCGATCATCGCCGGCGCGCCGCCCATGCCCTCCTCCGCCGGCTGGAAGATGAAGTACACGGTGCCGTCGAAGCCCCGCGTCTCGGCCAGGTACTCGGCCGCCGCCAGCAGCATCACGGTATGCCCGTCGTGGCCGCAGCCGTGCATGCATCCCGGATGCGTCGAGCGATGAGCGAAGGTGTTCTGCTCGGTCATCGGCAGCGCGTCCATGTCGGCACGCAGGCCGATCGCGCCGCGGCCCGAACCGTTGCGCAGCACACCGACCACACCGGTGCGACCGATGCCTTCGTGCACCTCGATGCCCGCCGCGCGCAGCGTCCGCGCCACCACTTCGGCGGTGCGATTTTCCTCGAAGGCCAGTTCCGGATGGGCGTGCAGATCGCGCCGGGTCTGTGTCCAGCGCTCGACACGCGCGTCCAGCGCCTCGATCAGCGGGTGCGTGCTGCTCATTGCAATTCCTCGATATCGGAAAACATCGCCGCCTGACCGCGCAGCACGCCGTCGGCGTCGATCACGTTCCACACCGTGGCACGACTGATGCGGAACAGCGTGCCGTCGCTGCGCACGCGGATGCCGCAGTAGTCTGCGATATAGCCCTGTCGTGTCACCAGATCGAGCAGGCGGGCACGTTCGTCGCGCTCCGGCGCGCGTGCAGACAGACGCGACGGCAGCGTAACGAAGGTGGCCCAATCGTAGCCGAACAGTTGCTGCGCGAACGCATTGGCGTAGTTGAACACCGGGTCGGCTTCCGTGCCGTGCGACACCAGCGCGAACGGCGCGTGATACAGCGTGTGCGGATCGGACGGCAGCAATTGTCCGGTCACACGGTGAAAGCTGTCGGCCAGCAATGCGCTGTGCTCGCGCAGGAAGGTGTCGTCGGGCGGTGCACTCATGGCCCAAAGATACCATCGCTCGCCGACGAGCCGGGCCGGTTCCGCCACGCGGCCGGCGCCGCCGGGAGGCGATACCCCGTTCGGCAGCCTTCGGTGCGCGTAGTCCGGACGGACTATCGTTCGTCATGCGCGCGCAACGCGCGCCACGCATGGTTGCGGCTGAAACGACCTTCACGGAGCCGCAACATGAAATTCACATTGGGCGCAGCAGCGCTGGCCCTCGCCTTCATCGCCCCGGTGCAGGCGCAGATCACGAGCCTGGATCTGGCGAACTACAGCCTGGTCGCCACCTACGACCTGCCCGCTGCACGCGCGTCCGAAGCCTCGGCCGTCACCTGGAACTGGGACAGCGACACGCTGTTCGTCGTCGGCGACGAAGGCGACTACGTGGTCGAGGTGAACAAGCAGGGCCAGATGATCAGTTCGATGAACCTGTTCGGCTTCGACGACACCGAAGGCCTCACCTATGTCGGCAATGGTCAGTTCGCCATCGTCGAGGAACGCCTGCAGGACGTCTACCTGTTCAGCTACCAGGCCGGCGGCGCGATCGGCCGCAACAACCTGCCTTCCGTGTCGGTCGGTCCCACCGTCGGCAACATCGGTCTGGAAGACATTTCCTACGATCCGCTGAGCGGCCGCTTCGTGCTGGTGAAGGAGAAAGTGCCGCAGGCCGTCTATGACGCGGCCCTCGACTTCGCCAACGGTTCCGCAGCGGTCACCGAACTGGTGCCGCCGGCCAATCCGTTCGCCCAGATCTTCGGCACGCTGGACCTGTCCGGCGTGCAGGTGCTGAACACGGTGCAGTCGCTGCGCGGCACGACCGACCAGGACAATCTGCTGGTGTTCAGCCAGGAAACGCCGCGTCTGATGGAAGTGAGCCGCGGCGGACAGATCCTGAGCAGCTTCGACTTCTCGGCCATCGCCGGCGATGCCGAAGGCGTCACCATCGACGGCAACGGCGTCATCTACATCGTCGGCGAAACGCCGCGTCTGTATGTGCTGGCGCCCACTCCGCCGGTGCCGGAACCCGGGATGGCCGCGCTGATGCTGGCGGGCCTCAGCCTGATCGGTGCCACCGCGCGTCGTCGCATGTCTTTCTGATCCCTCTCATTCACACGGAGACAACAATCATGAACAAGCTCATCGCTCTGCTGTTCGCAGCTGGCCTCGCCCCTCAACTGGCCCATGCCGAAGTCCGCATCACCGAGTGGATGTACTCGGGTGGCAGCGGCGAGTTCATCGAATTCACCAACCTGGGCGGCAGCGCCATCGATTTCACCGGCTGGAGCTACGACGACGACAGCCGTCTGCCGGGCGTGTTCGACCTGAGCGGCTTCGGTCTGGTCGGCGCCGGCGAATCGGTGGTCATCACGGAAATCGATGCCGACACCTTCCGCCTCGACTGGAACCTCGGCGCTGGCGTCAAGGTGCTGGGCGGCTACACCAACAACATCGGCCGCGCCGACGAGCTGAACCTGTTCGACGCCTCCGGTTCGCTGGTCGACCGCCTGACTTACGGCGACAACAGCGCGGCCGGTGGCCCGCGCACCCAAGGCGTCAGCGGCCGTGCCACATCGGCTGCTGCGCTCGGCGCGAACGACGCAACACAGTGGGTGCTGTCGTCGGTCGGCGACGCCGAAGGTTCCTACGTGTCGCTCAGCGGTGCCGTGGCCAGCCCGGGCGTCACCGCCTTCGCCGCCGCCGTACCGGAACCCGAAACCTACGCCCTGCTGCTGGCCGGCCTGGGCATGATCGGCTTCGCCGCCCGCCGTCGCGCCTGATCGACATTGCTTGACGCCACGCAGGCCCGACGGGCTGCGTGGCTCACCCGCAGAGTGGAAAACAGAGAACAGATCGGGAAGGTCACCCGATCTGCATGATCGTCCCTTCGGACGATGGCAGCGGGCAGGACATATGCGTAAAGATGACGGCACACATACCGTCGCCTGCCGACAGACGTCCCGAGGAGCTCATCCGATGCGCACGCCGTTTGCCACTGCCCTGCTGACTGGCGCCGTTCTGCTCAACCCGGCCGCACACGCCACGTCCATCGCGGGAAACGTGTCCTGCAGCGGCGAGCTGAGCAGCCTGTCCGCCACTTTCGGTCACCTGTCGTGTGCCGGCAACCTTTCCCTCAGCGACGCGGTGGTCACGGACCCGATCAAACTCGTGCTCGAAGCATCCGGCAGCCTTACGCTGCTGCGCTCTACCCTGGATGCCCCCGAAATCGTGTTCGTCGCGCCGCAGATCGACATCGACTCGGATTCGACACTGCGCCCAGGCGGCCCACTCGGTAGCATCGCCGTGACGCCGCGACCCGTGTCACCTGCCCCCCCGTCCTCACTGACCGGAAATGGCCCACTGCCCATCCTTCCGCTCAATGGAGCGGGTGGCGCAACGCTGACGCTGTCCGTCGGCGGCAGCCTGCCGGACCCCGGCGTGTCTTATCAGGGGGGCTCCCTGCAGCTGGGCGGGGACGGCGACGCATCGGTCGCCATCAGCCAGAATTCCAGCGGTGCTGCCGTGCCTCCGCTGTTGATCGCGAGCACCGTGCCGGAGCCGTCAGCCGCCTTGCTGCTGACCGCAGGCCTGGGGCTTATCGCGTTGCGGCGCAACATGAGCACCTGCCGCCGATAGTCAGAATTTCGCCCTTCGGGCGTATGCTGCGCCCATGAGCACGCTGTACGGCATCGATTTCACGTCGTCGCCCTCGGCCCGCAAGCCGATCACCGTCGCCCGCGGCACGGTGGTGGCAGATCGCGGGCTGGTCCTCGAGGGCATCGAGCGCTTTCCGTCCTGGGACGGATTCGAGGCGTTCCTGAATCGCCCGGGCCCGTGGCTCGGGGCTTTCGACTTTCCTTTCGGCCTGCCGCGCGAATCGGTGCTCGAGCACGGCTGGCCGACCGACTGGGCCGGCATGGTGCAGGCCGTCACGGCGCTCTCGCGCAGCGAATTCAAGAACCTGGCCGACGCCGAACGTGCGCAGCGTCCGGCGGGCCAGAAGTATCCGCACCGCGTGACCGACCGTCCAGCCGGATCGCACAGCCCGCTCAAGTTCGTCAATCCACCGGTCGGATGGATGTTCCAGGAGGGCGCGCGCCGACTGCTCGCCGCCGGTGTCCACATCCCGGGCATGCACGGTGGCGACGCCCGTCGCATCGCACTGGAGGCCTATCCGGGCTGGCTGGCGCGCAGCATCGTCGCCGGCTCGTACAAGAGCGAGGCCGCTACCGGCCAGACACGCGAGCGCCTGGCTAACCGCATGCTTCTGGTCGAGGCGCTGCTGCGTGGTCAGCATCCGCTGGGCGTGCCGCTCTGCTGTGACGATGCGCCGCTGCTCGAGGCGATGACCACCGACGGTACCGGCGATACGCTCGATTGCGTGCTCTGTCTGGTCGAGGCCGCGTGGGCGTGGATGCGACGCGATGCCGGCTACGGCCTGCCGCTGCACATCGATCCGGTCGAGGGCTGGATCGTCGGCGTAACCGCGTCCGAACGGGTCGCCGTGACGACGCACTGAGCCGGTCTATCGGGTCGCGTCAGTGCCCCGCCAGCAGCTTCTGCACCAGCGGATGCTGTACACGCCGTTCGGCGGAGATCGCGTAGAAGTGTTCGACCACTTCGGTACAGCGGCCGAGCAGCTGCAACTGGCGGTGGTGCGTGAATTCCTCGTGTGACCACTCGGTCGCCGGAAAGGCGCCGAGCCCGCTTTCGCCGAAGGTGGCGAGCAACGCACTGTCCTCGAATTCGCCGGCGACGTGCGGATGCAGCCCCTTGCGTTCGAACCAGTCGTCGATGCGCGCGCGCACTGCCGAGTGACGCGTCGGCAGCAGCAGCGGCATGCGGTCGAGGCAGGCCGGAAAGCCCTCTCCGGACTGTGTCGCTAGTGCGGCCGGCGCGTACCAGGCGAGCGCCGCGTCACCGACCGCGTGACTGTAGACGCGCAGATTCGGATTGACCGGTGCCGGGCGGTCGGCGAGAACGACGTCGAGCTTGTGCAGGGCGAGATCGGCCAGCAACTCATCGAACTTGCCCTCGACGCAGATCAGGTGCAGACCCGGCGTATCGGTAGCAGGCGCCAGCAGATGGCGCGCCGCCGGTTTTGGCAGGCCGTCGGAAATGCCCACCGACAGACGCACGCCCTGCGCCTGAGCCGCTTCGCGCACCGCCAGCGGCAGTTGCTCGCCGAGCTGGAAGATCTGTTCCGCCAGACGCAGCGCTGCGCTGCCGGCCGGGGTCAGCTCCACGGTGCGGCCGGACGGCTTGAACAGCGCGTGACCGAGCGCGCGCTCCAGTTCGCGGATCTGTGTGCTCACCGTCTGCACCGCCATGTCCAGCCGCTCGGCTGCACGGGCGATGCCGCCCTCCTTGGTGGCAACCCAGAAGTAATAGAGGTGGCGGTAGTTCAGCATGGATGCCTTTGACTTCGTAATTTACGAAGTAAAGCTACTACAAACATCTATTTTTAGGAAACGCACACGCGCGTAAGGTGGCGCTTCCATCCCACACAGGAGGTCCGCCATGGAAGTCATCGTCGAATCACGGAATCCGGAAGTCAGTGCCCTGCGCAGCGTGGCCGAGAACCGGCTGCGCTTCGTGCTGCGGCGACTCGCCTGGCGCGTGCCGAGAGCGAAGGTGAAGCTCGACGACACCAATGGTCCGCGCGGTGGCGTCGACAAGGAGGTGCGCGTCGAACTGCAGATGATAGGCAGCGAACCGGTGGTGGTCAGCGCCCGGTCACGCGACTGGCGAGGTGCGCTCGACGCCGCCCTCGCCCGCGCTGCGCAGCGCCTGCTGCGCACCGTGCGCCGCGCCCGGCAGCAGCCATCCGCCCGGACACTGAATTTCCAGACCGAATGAGCCCGCACGATCAGGCGCATCCGTTTCAACGCTTTCAACGAATGGAGTAATACAGACATGGAACATCGATATCCCCGTACCACCCCGCTCGGCCTGCGCGCCGAGGTCGCCGACGCAGTCGTCATCGACGGCGCCGGCCGCAAGGTGCTGCGCAATACCTATATGCTGCTTGGCATGAATCTGGCGTTCAGCGCCCTGATCGCCTACGTCGCCATGGCGGCGCGCTGGCCTGCACCGGGCATTCTGCTGACGCTGGCCGGCTACTTCGGCCTGCTGTTCGCAGTCAACAAGTTCCGCGACAGCGGCGCAGGCGTGCTGCTCACCTTCGCGCTGACCGGCTTCATGGGCTACACCATCGGCCCGCTGCTGAATGCAGTGATGAGCCTGCCCGGCGGCAGCCAGACCATCACGCTGGCGCTCGGCGCCACCGCGGGCGTCTTCCTCGCGATGTCCGGCTGGGCGACGGTGACGAAGCGCGACCTGTCGGGCATGGGCAGCTTCCTGTTCATCGGCATGGTGGTGGCGGTGCTGGCCGGTCTGGGCGCCATGTTCTTCCAGATCCCGGCGCTGTCGCTGACCGTGTCCGCTGCAGTGGTGCTGCTGATGGCCGGCATGATCGCCTTCGAGACGCAGCGCATCGTGCGCGGCGGCGAAACGAACTACGTGATGGCCACCACTGGCCTGTTCGTGTCGATCTTCAACCTCTTCACTTCGCTGCTGCAGTTGTTCGGCTTCATGGGCAGCAGCAACGACTGACACTCCTCCGGTGCGATCCCGGTTGTCCGCGCGCGGCGCCCGCCGCCCGCGGACTTTTTTTCGTCCCGCAACGCGACCGCGCCGGCTCAAGAAACCGGGAAATGCACCCGTTACCCTGCAAGACGGGTAGCCGCGGCACCCGGGCAACACACAACACACACGCCCGCCGGAGGAGCCATGTTGAAGAATCTGAGTGTGCGCAAAGCCTTTGCACTGTTCGGCGCCTCGTCGGCACTGGTCTGCTGCGTCGTGCTGAACGTCGCCTCTGGCTGGGAGAACTGGCCGCTGCAGATCGGTGCTTCGCTGCTGCTGCTGATCGGCGGCGCAGTGACCGGTGCGATGATCGGTCGCTTCTACGGCCAGCGCGCCGAAGTGATCGTCGGCGGCCTCAATGCGCTGGCCAAGGGCCACCTCGACTGCAAGCTGAGTCTAGACGGCAAGGACGATTTCGCCTGGCTGTGCTACGAGTACAACGCTGCCCGCAAGGCGGTGAAGCAACTGGTCGAGCGCGTGCAAGGGCTGTCGGGCACGCTGACCAGTGCCGCGGTGGACCTGTCCACCTTCTCCGGTGCCGCACGCGAGAACGGTACGCGTCAGCTCGATTCGATCCGCGCTGTCGGCAGCGCGATCGAACAGATGAGCGGCAATATCCGCGAGGTCGAGTCGCTGTCGCATGAGGCGAGCGAACTGGCGCGCAGTGCCGGCGAAGCATCGCAGGCGGGCAAGACCACGCTGCAGGCGTCGTTGACCAGCGTCCATGCCGCCTCCGACAAGATGGCCAGCTCGCTCACCGTGATCGAGCAATTGGTCGAGGACTCGCGTGCGATCAACCGCATCAACGAACTGATCAAGGAACTGTCCGACCAGACCAACCTGCTGGCGCTGAACGCCGCCATCGAGGCCGCCCGCGCCGGCGAACAGGGTCGCGGCTTTGCGGTCGTGGCCGACGAGGTGCGCAAGCTTGCGCAGCGCAGCCAGGCGTCGGCAAACGACATCAGCCAGCTGGTGGTGCGCATCCGCGACGACGCCGAACAGACGATCGCGCTGGTCCGCAGTTCGAGCGAGGAAGTGAATGGCGCCACGCAGAACACGGCCGCCGCGGTCAGCGAGTTCGATGACATCCTGCAGCGTCTGCTCGAACTGTCGGGCAAGTCGACCACGATCAGCAGCAGCCTCAGCGTGCAGAACGCGGCGGTGAGCGAAATCGTGCGCAACAACGACGTGCTGTTCGCACTGTCGGAAGAAAGCGCACACGGCGCGCAGGAAACCGCCCGGCAGGGCAACGAAGTGGCCAGCGCGGCACAGACGCTGCAAGCCGCGGTACAGGCCTTCAAGACCTGATCACACCCTGCACCCTGCGGACGGCGTCGCCTGCACCCGTCGGCAAACCCCACCCCAAGTACGCAGCAAGGCAGGCATCAGAGAACAATGGCAAGCGGCATCCGCACACTTTTCAGTCCCGCCATCCGGTTGATGAACAGGCTGAACTACCCCCGCAAGTTCGCGGTGCTGGGGTCCATGGTGCTGTTCGCCTTCGTGGTCGTCGTCTACAACCTCTACACCAGTCTGAGCGCCGACATCCGCGCGGCCCGGCATGAACTGGAAGGCATCGCGCGCATCCGCACGCTGACTCACGCTGTGCAGGTGCTGCAGAAGCATCGCGGCCTGGCCGCCGGCGAACTGGGAGGCGTCGTCGCGATGCAGCCGGAGCGCGAGGCACGCGAGGCGCAGGTCACCGCCGCCTTCGACGCGCTGGTGCAGGAACTGCCGCGCGATCTGATCACCAGCCGCGATTTCTTCGAAATCCGCACCGAGTGGGAACGTCTGCGCATCCAGGGACGGGGCTGGTCACCTGAGATCAATTTCGAGGTGCACACCCGCCTGATCGAGCACCTGCTGAACTTCGAGGCCGACGTCGCCGACCGGTATCTGCTCACGCTGGACCCGGAAGCGGCCTCCTATTATCTGATCGACAGCAGCGTGAACAAGCTGCCGGCGACCATAGAGCGACTGGGCAGGGTACGTGCATTCGGCACCGTCATCCTCGCTGCCGGGTCGGCCACGACGCAACAGGTGATCGAAATGTCGGCGCTGGTCGCCGAACTCGATGCCGCGCGCAAGAGCGCCAGTTACAACATCGAGAAGACCGGCCGCTACAACCCGTCGCTGCAAGAGACGGTATCGAGGTCGGCGGTGGATATCGCCGACTCGCTGGGCAGCATCGTGCGTCAGGTCGAGACGCAGTTGCTGGCGTCCTCCGGACAGACCGCGCTGTCACCGCAGGTGTTCTACGACGGCACGACGGCGGCCATCGACCGCATCTATCGGCAGATCGAGCAGTCGCTGCTGCCGACCGCCGAAGATCTGATCCGCCAGCGTATCGACCGGCTCGACCGCGCGCTCTACACGATACTCGGCGTAGCCTTCGCGCTGCTGGCCGCAGCCGCCTACTGCACCATCGGCGGCTATTTCGCGATCACCCGCACCGTAGCCGGCCTTGCGGCGTCGGCACACGCACTGGCTGGTGGCGACCTGAAGGTGCGCATCCGCCCGGACAGCCAGGACGAACTGGCGCAGGTCGCCGCCAGCTTCAACGAAATGGCCGACGGCCTCACCGGATTGATGGCGGCGCGCGAGGAGGACGAGGCGCGCATGCGCGCCATCATCGAGTCGGCCCTTGATGCCGTGGTGCAGATGAACGCCGACGGCCTGATCACCGGCTGGAACCCGCAGGCCGAGCGGATATTCGGCTGGTCGCGCACCGAGGTGCTGGGCCGGCCGATGCACGACGTGATCATTCCGCCGGAATTCCGCGACGCTCACGTGCGCGGCCTGAAACACTTCATCGCGTCGGGTGTGGGCCCGGTACTGAACACGCGCGTCAAGATCAGCGGCCGTCATCGTCATGGACACGATCTGCCGATCGAACTGACCATCTCCGCCAACATACATCGCGGCACCTACGAGTTCAGCGCCTTCATCCGCGACATCACCGAACAGAAGCGCACCGAGGAGCTGATCTGGACGCAGGCGAACTACGACGTGCTGACCCAGCTGCCGAACCGCCGCATGTTCCGCGACCGGCTGGAGCAGGAACTGCGCAAGTCGCATCGCAGCGGCCACCCGATGGTGCTGATGTTCATCGACCTCGACCGCTTCAAGGACGTGAATGACGCCTTCGGCCACCAGACCGGTGACCTCGTGCTGATCGAGGCCGCGCGTCGCATCACGAGTTGCGTGCGCGAGTCCGACACGGTGGCGCGGCTGGGCGGCGACGAGTTCACCGTCATCCTGTCGGAGCAGGACGACCCCGCCGGAACCGAACGCATCGCTGGCGAGGTGCTGCGGGCGCTGCAGGCGCCGTTCGAACTCGGCCACGCCCACGCCCATCTGTCGGCCAGCATCGGCATTACCGTCTACCCGCAGGACGGCACCGACGCCGACAGCCTGATCCGCAACGCAGATCAGGCGATGTACGGCGCCAAGGATGCCGGGCGCGACCGCTTCAACTACTTCGTCAGTTCGATGCAGGAGGCGGCGCTCAGGCGCCAGCAACTGGTGCAGGACCTGCGCACCGCGGTCGACAACGACCAGTTCGTGCTGCACTACCAGCCCATCATCAGCCTGAGCAGCGGGCGCATCCACAAGGCCGAGGCGCTGTTGCGCTGGATGCATCCGGAGCGCGGCCTGGTCAGCCCGGCCGACTTCATCCCGCTGGCCGAGGAAACCGGCCTCATCGTGCCGATCGGCGACCGGGTGTTCCGCGACGCGACCCGCCAGCTGCTGCACTGGCGTGCGCACTACGCGCCGGAACTGCAGATGGGCGTGAACATGTCGCCGGCCCAGTTCGCACGCAGCGAGGGCCACGCCAACTGGGTGGCCCACATCGAAGCGCTCGGCCTGCCGGGCGACAGCGTGGTGATCGAAATCACCGAAAGCCTGCTGCTCGACGCCAGCAGCAGCGTGTCGCGACAGCTGCAGAAATTCCGCGAGGCGGGCATGCAGATTTCGATCGACGACTTCGGCACCGGCTATTCGGCGCTGTCATACCTGAGCAAGTTCGACATGGACTACCTGAAGCTCGACCAGTCCTTCGTCCGCAACATGACTGTGGATCCGTCCGGCACGGCTCTGCCGGAGGCCATCGTGCTGCTGGCGCACAAGCTGGGCATCAAGGTGGTGGCAGAAGGTGTGGAAACGGTGACGCAGCGTGACATTTTGGACGCGCTGGGCTGCGATTACGCGCAGGGTTACCTGTTCGCGAAGCCGCTGCCAGCTGCGGAATTCGAGGCGCTGCTGCGGGTACAGCAGGCCTCGCCACACAGCTTCGCGCAGATGATGGGCGTGAGCTGAAGAAGGCCGGCGCGAGCGCGCCGGCCCGGGGTCGATCAGGCAGCCGCTGCGCTGCCGCTCATTGCCAGCATGAGCTGGTTCATCCGGCGCACGAAGCTGGCCGGATCTTCGAGCGCGCCACCTTCGGCGAGCAGGGCCTGGTCGAACAGCACGCCGGCCCAGTCGTCGAAGTGCGCTTCTTCACCGCGCAGCCGCTGCACCACCGGGTGCTGCGGGTTGATTTCGAGGATGGGCTTTGCCAGCGGTGCTTCCTGCCCGGCCGACTTCAGGATGCGGGCCAGGTTGCCGCCGATGTCGAATTCGTCCGACACCAGGCAGGCCGGCGACTCGGTCAGGCGGTGCGTGATGCGCACTTCCTTCACCCGCTCGACCAGACTGGCCAGCAACTTGTCGACCAGCGGCTTGAATTCGCCTTCGTCGCGCTCCAGCGCCTTCTTCTCCTCCTCGTCGGCCAGCGCACCGAGGTCGAGGCCGCCCTTGGCGACCGACACCAGCTGCTTGCCGTCGAAGTCGGTCATGTTGCCGACCACCCACTCGTCGATGCGGTCGGACAGCAGCAGCACCTCGATGCCCTTCTTCCGGAATACCTCGAGGTGGGGGCTGTTCTTGGCCGCCTTGAAGGTTTCGGCGGTGACGTAATAGATCTTGTCCTGGCCCTCTTTCATGCGGCCGATGTAGTCGGCGAAGGACACCGACTGTTCCTCGGTATCGAGATGGGTCGAGGCGAAGCGCAGCAGTCCGGCCACCTTTTCGCGGTTGGCCTGATCTTCGCCCACGCCTTCCTTCAGTGCGCGACCGAACTCCTTCCAGAAGGTGGTGTACTTGTCCTTCTGGTTCTCGGCGAGGTCTTCCAGCACCGACAGGATCTTTTTCGTGCAGCCGGAGCGGATGGTGTCGATGTCGCGGCTTTCCTGCAGGATTTCGCGCGACACGTTGAGCGGCAGATCGGCCGAATCCACCACGCCACGCACGAAGCGCAGATAGGCCGGCAGCAGCTTCTCGGCGTCGTCCATGATGAACACGCGGCGCACGTAGAGCTTCAGGCCGTGGCTGGCGTTGCGGTCCCACATGTCGAAGGGCGCGCGCGACGGGATGTAGAGCAGCTGTGTGTACTCGTGACGGCCCTCGACGCGGGTGTGGGTCCACGCCAGCGGATCGCTGAAGTCATGGGCGACATGCTTGTAGAACTCGACGTACTGCTCGTCGCTGATGTCCGACTTCGAGCGGGTCCACAGCGCGCTGGCCTGGTTCACCGTTTCGTCCTCGTCGGTCACGACCTGCTTGTGTTCGCCATCGACGTCCTTCCACTCCTCCTTCTTCATCACCACCGGCTGCATGATGTGGTCGGAATACTCGCGGATGATGGAGCGCAGTTTGAAGCCGGACAGCAGTTCGTCCTGGTCCTCGCGCAGGTGCAGCACGATTTCGGTGCCACGGTCGGCCTTGGTGATGGATTCCACCGAATACTCGCCAGCGGTATCGCCGGTCATCGAGCAGGACCAGCGTACGCCCTGGTCTGCCGGCAGACCGGCGCGGCGGGTGTTCACGGTGACGGTGTCGGCGACGATGAAGGCGGAGTAGAAACCGACGCCGAACTGACCGATCAGGTTGGCGTCCTTCTTCTGGTCGCCGGTCAGGCTGGAGAAGAACTCCTTGGTGCCACTGCGGGCGATGGTACCCAGATGCGAAATCGCATCCTCGCGCGACATGCCGATACCGTTGTCGGTGATGGTGATCGTGCGCGCCGCCTTGTCGTAGGCGACGCGGATCTTCAGGTCGGCATCGGATTCGAACAATGCCGGGTTGGCGATGGCTTCGAAGCGCAGCTTGTCGCAGGCGTCCGACGCGTTGCTCACCAGTTCGCGCAGGAAGATGTCGCGATTGCTGTACAGCGAGTGGATCATCAGGTGCAGCAGCTGCTTCACCTCGGCCTGGAAATTCATGGTCTGGGCGGTTGCGGTGTCCGACATGACAACTCCGAATCAGTAGACGTGGGGTGGAATGACAACGGCGGGATATGGAGACTTCCCCCCGGCATTTCAAGACCCCGCTATGCTGTCGGGTCCACAGAATGTTTTCATGCCGATGACCACCCGCACCAAACTGGGTTTGCCGCGCAAATCCGACGACAACACGCCGACCGACCGCGATCCGGCCCGCAAGCCGGTGCGTAACAGCACGGCCAAGTCGCGCACGCTGAGCCGCAACACGACGCAGGTCGCACCGGCCGCAAAATCCTATGCCAAACCCGCCGCCAAGGACGCTGCAGCGCGCAAGCCGCGCGCCGCGCGTCCGGATGGCGACCGCC
This sequence comes from Methyloversatilis discipulorum, assembly GCF_000385375.1. Taxonomy (NCBI): domain Bacteria; kingdom Pseudomonadati; phylum Pseudomonadota; class Betaproteobacteria; order Nitrosomonadales; family Sterolibacteriaceae; genus Methyloversatilis; species Methyloversatilis discipulorum. Next base: position 2,092,077 of record NZ_ARVV01000001.1, on the reverse strand, counting down.
CGCCGCGCAAGGAGTACGGTGACCGCCCGCCGCGCCCGACCGGCGAAAAGCGCGAATGGACGCCTCGGCCGGACCGCGAAGCCCGTCCGCCGCGCGCCGATTCCGGTGAGCGCAAGCCGTGGGAGAAGCGCGAACGCCCCGCCCGCAGCGAGTCGGGCGGAAATTCCGGCGACCGTCCGCCGCGCAAGGAATTTGGTGACCGCCCGCCGCGCCCGGCCGGCGAAAAGCGCGAATGGACACCCCGCCCGGATCGCGACGCGCGCCCGCCGCGCGCCGAATCCGGCGAGCGCAAGCCCTGGGAGAACCGCGAACGCCCCGCCCGCAGCGAGTCGGGTGGGAATGTCGGCGAACGTCCTCCGCGCAAGGAATTCGGTGACCGCCCGCCGCGCCCGGCCGGCGAAAAGCGCGAATGGACACCCCGCCCGGATCGCGACGCGCGCCCGCCACGCGCCGAATCCGGCGAGCGCAAGCCTTGGGAAAACCGCGAACGCCCGGCGCGCAGCGAATCAGGCGGAAGTTCCGGCGACCGTCCGCCGCGCAAGGAATTCGGTGACCGCCCGCCGCGTCGCAGTGAGGGCGACAGCCGCCCCGCGCGCGCCGGCGCCGATTTCAAGCCGCGCCCGCCGAAGGCGGCGCCGGTGCGTCCGGCCAAGGCCTGGGACGAACGTGAAACCGACAAGTTGGGCCGCGTGCAGGCCGAAAAGGGCGAGGACGGCGACGACGCGAAGGACGGCATCCGCGTGTCGCGCTGGCTGGCCGACCGTGGTGCCGCGTCGCGCCGCGAGGCGGACGACTGGATCGCCCGCGGCTGGGTCACCGTCGATGGCGAGGTGGCGCTGCTGGGCCAACGCGTGCTGCCGCATCAGAAGGTCGAGGTGCACAAGCAGGCGCGCGCCGATCAGGCACTGCGCGTGACCGTGCTGATGCACAAGCCGGTCGGCTATGTGAGCGGTCAGGCCGAGGACGGCCACGAGCCGGCCAGCGTGCTCTTCCTGCCCGAGAACCAGTGGGCCGGCGACCGCTCCGGTCTGAAGTTCAATCGCAATCATCTGCGTGGCCTGGCGCCGGCCGGTCGTCTCGACATCGATTCGCACGGTCTTCTGGTGCTGACCCAGGACGGTCGCGTCGCGCGCCAGCTGATCGGCGAGGACTCGACCATAGAGAAGGAGTACCTGGTCCGCGTCAGGGCGACCAAGCCCTTCGGTCGCGGTGCGCTGTCCGAGGATTTCCCCGAGGAATCGCTGAAGCTGCTGAACCATGGGCTGGAGCTGGACGGCGAGGCACTGAAGCCGGCCAAGGTAAGCTGGCAGAACGAGGAACAGCTGCGCTTCGTGCTGCGCGAGGGCAAGAAGCGCCAGATCCGCCGCATGTGCGAACTGGTCGGCCTCGAAGTCGTCGCGCTCAAGCGCGTGCGCATCGGCCGCATCCCGCTGGCCGACCTGCCGGTCGGCAAGTGGCGTTACCTGCGCAAGGACGAGCTGTTCTGAGCGCCTGACGGTTTCACGCCACGTCGAGCACAGACTCCTCCGGCGCCGCGTCATTGGCGCTGCAACCGGCGGTCTGCACGTGCAGGCCGCCGCCGCTGGCCTTGGCCTGCCGTTTGGCGCTGGCTGCGGCCGAAGCGACCTCCTCGGCAGTACGGAAGCCGCCGCCCTGCCCCAGCACCACGCCGGCACATAGCGTGGTGAGCGGAAAGCGCGTGCGGTTGCCCTTGCGATCCTCACCCTCCATGTGACCGCTGGCCAGTTCCTCTGCATTGAACAGGCCGCGCGCCTCTGCATTGAAGCGGGCGATGATGCGCTCGCAGCGCGCCTGCCAGTCCTCGCTCTGGAACAGCACGATGAAGTCGTCGCCACCGACGTGGCCGACGAAATCGCGCAGCGGATCCGCCTCATGCTGGATGCTGCGCGCCGCGAGCTTGATCATTTCGTCGCCGCGGTAATAGCCGTAGAGGTCGTTGAAAGGCTTGAAGTTGTTCAGGTCGAAGTAGGACGCCGCGTAATTCGCCCGGCCCGCCATCAGCCTTTGCAGATGCTCGGTGATCGGAATGTTGCCCGGCAGGAAGGTGAGCGGATTGGCGTGCCGCGCCGCTTCGATGCGCATTTCGGTCACCGCGCGCACCAGGCTTTCGCCGGTCGCCACGCCGACGTAGCGGCCATGCTCGGTGACGACGAAGCCGTCGTACAGATAGCGCTGATCCTCGCCGGCCAGCACGGTGCTCATCGATTCCAGCGGCGTGCTGCGCTCGACCCGTAGCGGATTCGGATTCATGAACAGTGCGCAGGGCCGCTTGCCGTACACCTCCTTGTGATAGGGCTGGGTGTACAGGTCCATGAAACTGCGCCGGTTGATCAGCCCGACCGGGATGCCCTGCTCCAGCACCGGCAGCGCCAGCAGTTCGGGGTGATCGGCAAACACCTGCACCACCGTCAGATTGGGCGTATCCGGCTCGACCGCAGGCGCCGAGATCGCCAGCCGGCTCACCGTGCCGGTGCTCATGTCGCGATGCGGCGTATCGGGCAGCACCGCGATCTGCCGCGACCGCATCAGCGCGATCACCGCCGGTTGCATGTGACTGACCGTCTGCCCCTGCGGCCGCCCGAGCAGATAGCCCTGGCCGAAATGCACACCGAGATCGCGCAGCACCGCCAGTTCGGCTTCGTGTTCGATGCCCTCGGCCACCAGTTCGGCACCGAAGGAGCGCGCCAGCTGCACGGCGGCTCGCACCGCCTCGACGCGCCGGCTGTCGGTATGGATGCCGTGCGTGAAATAGCGGTCCAGCTTCACCCGTGGCGGTGCCAGTTCGGCCCACAGACGCAGGCTGGAACGACCGTCGCCGAAGTCGTCCAGCGCAACGACGATGCCCAGCGCCGACAGCCGCGCCTGGCTGCTGCGCAGCGAATCGACGTCGGTCACCCGTTCGTGCTCGGTCAGTTCCAGCACCAGGCGCGACGGCGACAGCGCGTGCCCGGCCAGCAGCGACAGCAGCCCGACGCAGCCCTCCGAGCCGAGATGACGGATGGTGCCGGCGCTGCAATTGACATAGAGCTGGCCCGGCGTCGCCGGATCGAACTGGCGTACCGCCGCTTCGACGCAGGCGATCTCGAGTTCGGCTTCAAGGCCGATGGAACGCGCCGTGGCGAACAGCACCGCCGGCAGGTGCAGCGCGCCGCCCTCGGGGCCGCGCACCAGCGCTTCGTGCGCCACCACTGCGGCGTCATCGAGGCGGACGATGGGCTGGAATACCATGCCCAGCGCGCGGCCATCGATCAGTGCGCGCAGCGCGGTCTGGTTCAGCTTGTCGGAAGAGGTGTGCATGTCTGTCTGTTGTATTCATGGACCCGAGTGCCTATCGGCAGCGACGCCGCCAGCTTTCGTGAAGCTTCGGTGAAGCTTTCACTACGCGCCATGCCTCCGCAACGCACTGCGAATCTGTCACCAATTCTTAGACGAACTGCATTCCGGCCGTAACCCTGTCTTCCTAGTCTTGCCACACTCACAGGAGGACTTACATGCATTCCTTTTTCGAAGAACTGCGCACCCAGCGCTGGGACGATCATCGCTACTACCACCACAGCCGCATCAACCAGGCATTGCATCTGCTCAGCGCGCTGAGCTTCCTGTGCGCCTACGTGATGCTCTTCGTCGACCCGGTGATCGCCGCACTGCTGAGCTGGGGCGTGGCCATGGTGTCGCGCCAGGCCGGCCACTTCTTCTTCGAGCCCAAGGGCTACGACCACGTCAATCAGGCGACGCACGAGCACAAGGAAGACATCAAGGTCGGCTACAACCTGCGTCGCAAGGTGGTGCTGATGGCAATCTGGGCGTCGTCGCCGCTGGCCCTCTACATCGACCCGACGCTGTTCGGGCTGTTCGAGGCGCATACCGACGCGCGCGGCTTCCTGTACAACATGTCGGTCACCTGGATCGCCATCGGCATCGGCGGCCTCATCTTCCGCACGCTGCACCTGTTCCACCTGCAGGGCGTGCAGACCGGTCTGGTGTGGGCGACCAAGATCGCCACCGATCCCTTCCACGACGTGAAGCTCTACCACCGCGCACCGCTTGCGCTGCTGCGCGGCGAACTGATCGATCCGATGCACGCGCAGCACGCAGCGAAGGCCTGAATTGCGCGCGGAGGTTCTGTTCGATCGGATACGGGGAAGGGCGACGCTCTTCCCCGTTTTCATCTGCGCGGTCAGGAGCGCGTGCGCCCTGCAAGGTTGCACCGGACCGGGAGCGAGCCGGTCCCGGGACGGTTCAGCGCTTCCGCGTCAGCATTTCACGCAGGATGCGCCGGCGTATGCCCTTGTTGCTGGCGCCGGGCGGCGTCCACCACCAGCCGTCGGCTTCCATCTTTTTCGCCGCCGCGACGAAGCGCTCGCAGACCGCGTCGAAGTCGGCCTCGCCGTAGTTCAGGCTGAAAATGAAGCGGCCGGTGCCGACCCAGCTCAGCGCCAGGCCCTCGGCGCGCAGGTAGTACTGCAGCATCCAGTTGTAGCGCGACGGCACGGTGTAGGTCACCGTCCAGATCGACTGCATGTGCACTACACGCACCGGCAGTCCTTCGCTGCGCAGGCGCTCGTTCAGTCGCTCGGCGCGCGCGCTCCAGACCGCCTCGGCATCGCGGTAGATCGCCTCGATCCCGGGTGTGTCGAGCAGCTTCAGGAATTCGTTCATCGCCGCCATCACGTGCGGATGCGAATTGAAGGTGCCCCGCGCGAAGCAGATGTCGGCCGGCCGGTCGTCGCGGTAGCGCTTCATCAACCGGTGCGGGCCGCAGACGACGCCGACCGGATAGCCGCCGCCCAGCGTCTTGCCGTAGGTGACCAGATCGGCGCGTACGCCGAAGTACTCCTGCGCACCGCCTTTGGCCAGCCTGAAGCCGAGGAAAACCTCGTCGAAAATGAGCACGATGCCGCGCGCCGTGCACACCTCGCGCAACTGCTGCAGCCAGGCGGTATAAGCCGCACGGTCGTAGCCGGCGCGACGGCCGCCATCGACCAGCGACGAGTCGCCCGGCGCGCCGGCGTTCGGGTGCAGCGCCTGCAGCGGATTGACCAGCACGCAGGCGATGTCGCGCCGGCTGCGCAGCACGCGCAGCGTGTCCTCGTGCATGTCCTTCAGCGTATAGGTGTGCTCGGCCGCGGTCGGATTGCCGACGCCCGGCTGCACGTCGCCCCACCAGCCGTGGTAGGCGCCACAGAAGCGCACGAGGTGGCTGCGGCCGGTGTGATAGCGCGCCAGCCGTACCGCCTGCATCACGGCCTCGGTACCGGACATGTGAAAGGACACCTCTTCCATGCCCGAGATCGCGCACAGGCGCCGCACGTTGTCGGTCAGCAGCGGATGGTAGGCGCCGAGTACCGGACCGAGCGCCTCGACCGCCGCCGCGCCGCGTGCCATGCAGCCCTTGTAGAGGTCGTAGCCGAACACGTTCACGCCGTAGGAACCGGCGAGGTCGTAGAACACATTGCCGTCGAGGTCGGTCAGCGTGACGCCGGCCGACGACTGGACGAAGGAACCGGCCTTCAGATGGCTGCGCACATGGCGGCTGAACTGGAAGGGCACGCGGTAGCTGCCGGTGAACTGCATGTCCGACACCATGGACTGCGTGTCGTCGGTCAGCGCCCGGGTACGCGCGAAACGCTGCGCGTACAGCGCGGCCAGTGCCTCGAAGCCGTTGCGACGGCGGGCCGCCACGTCGTCCGGCGCGCCGTCAGCGACGTAGAAACCCGTTTCGTCGAATTCATAGAAGGGCAGCAGCTTCGCCACCCGCCGCGACATTTTCGAATGTCCGGCGAGCGAGCGGTGCTTGGCCCGCGAAAGCTGGAGCCGGCGGTGCAGCCGCGGCAACAGCGCCGCCAGCGCTGCAGCGCCGGCCACATAGAGAGGAAGGGACTCGTTCATATGTTGCACATGTATCAGCGCGAGGTTACGCAACCGTGACTGCGCGCACCCTGTTCCAGCGCCTGCTGGCCAACGACGCACTGAACTTCGCGCTGACCAACCGCATCCCGCGCGCGGCACTGACGCGATGGTTCGGGCGTTTCAGTCGGATCGAACAGCCGCTGGTGCGCGACGCGTCGATTGCGCTGTGGAAGGCCTTCGGCGACGTCGATCTGTCGGAGGCGAAGAAGACGCGCTTCGCCAGCCTGCACGACGCCTTCGTCCGCGAACTGCGCGACGGCGCCCGGCCGATCGACCCACGGCCCGAAGTGCTGGTAAGTCCCTGCGACGCCATCGTCGGCGCGCTCGGTCGCATCGACGGCGACACGCTGCTGCAGGCCAAGGGCATGCGCTACTCGCTGGGCGAGCTGCTGGGCGACGAATCACTGGCGGCGCAGCTGCACAACGGGCACTACGTGACACTGCGCATCACGGCTTCGATGTACCACCGCTTCCACGCGCCGACGGATTGCCGCGTCGAGCAGGTGCACTACTTTCCGGGCGATACCTGGAACGTGAATCCGCCGGCGCTCGATCGCGTCGAGCGGCTCTACTGCCGCAACGAGCGGGGAGTGCTGACGGCACGGATGCGCGACGGCACGCCGCTGGTCATGGTGCCGGTGGCCGCCATCCTGGTCGCCAGCCTGCGCCTGCACTGCATCGACCTGACGCTGCACGCACGCTACGCCGGGCCGCACCGGCTGCGCTGCGATTCGACCGTCAGCCGGGGCGAGGAAATGGGCTGGTTCGAGCACGGTTCGACCATCATCGTGCTGCTGCCGGCGCACGCAGCGCTGGCGCCGCAGGTCCGCAACGGCGAGCGTATCCGGATGGGTCAGGCGCTGTTCGCGCGGCCGCCGGCAGACAGCATGTAGGACAGCCCCGACACGCTGCAGCGCGGCGCACCGACGGAACTTTCAGTGCCGGATGCAGAAGATGCTGGGGCGGCGCACGTGCGCCGACCATCACAACAGGGAGCCCGACATGAACATCCATCGCACCGTAGCTGCCACCCTCGTCGCCGTCTTTGCAGTTGCGCTGGCCGCCTGCGAGCAGGAAGGACCGGCCGAACGCGCCGGCAAGGCACTCGACAACGCGGTCGAGCAGGCTGGCGACAAGATCGAGAACGCCGGCGACAAGGCCAAGGACACGCTGGACGAAGCGCGCAAGTAAGACGCACAGCGCCATGCACGCCGCGCAGATCACCCTCGCCGTGCTGTCGGGACTGCTGCTCGGAGCGTGCACGCGCCCGTCCGACACCGCCGCGGTCGCCGACAGCCGTACCGCCGAGGCGGCGATGATCGCGGCGGCCACGCCATGGTCCTACGGCGTCGAAAGCCCGTATGGCGAGATCGTCCGTATCGACATGTTGTGGCCGTTGGTCGAGCAGCCGCTGGAGCCGCACTCGGCCGATACGCCGAAGCAGGATGGCGCAGCACCGCCCGGGCGCTACAGCATCAGCATCATGCTGGAGAGCGGCGAACTGCGTACCGTCGTACGTCCGAACCTGGGCAATCTGCGCGTCGGCGACCGGGTGCGGCTGTTCGGCGAGGTAATGCTGCGCAGCTAGGGTCCGGCAGCTGTGCCGCGACTTAACGCATGGACACAAATCAGACATCGGCAGAGAGCATTCCGCCACGGTAAGCGCGCGCGGGATGAATAGAATCCGTCATCCGACCTTCTGACGGACGATGTTCGTGTCCTGCTTCCGCCACGCTCTGCCGCTACTGCTGTGCTCGCTGCTCGCCGGCTTTTCCACAAGTGCCTTGGCCGCCGATCGCCGGGGCTATGCGGACGCACTGCGGCGCGCCGACATCGAGCGCTCACGCACTGACCACGAGTGCGAGCGCGTCGTAGCCGAACTCAGGGACGACTGTCTTGCGCGCAGCAGGATGCAGTACGAAGCGACGCTCGATCAGGCGCGCAAGCTTTTCCCGGGCGAGGCGATGACGCCACTGCAGCCTGACGAGGCGGCGGCCTACGAGGCGGAACTGGCGGCCTGCAGCACGCTCGGCAACAAGGACAGATCGGGCTGCGTGCTCGACGTGAAGCGGCGCTTCAGGCGCTGAACGCGCTCAAGCGGCGTCCGCTACTCGTTCGGGCCAGCGCTGCTTGATTTCCAGCACCTGCGGCAGGCAATCAAGGAAGAGATCGACCAGCAGCGGCTCGAAGTGACGCCCCTTCTGTTCGATCAGCAGCGCACAGGCATCCTCGACCGACCATGCCTTCTTGTAGGGCCGCTCCGAGGTCAGCGCATCGAACACGTCGGCGACCGCAACGATGCGCGCCTCGATCGGGATCGCGGTCTCGCGCAGGCCCTGCGGATAGCCCGAACCGTCCCATTTCTCGTGGTGCCCGCTGACGATGCGCCGGGCCACGGCGAGCAGGCCGCTGTCGTGCTCGCCGATGATGCGCACGCCGATATCGACGTGGCTCTTCATGATTTCCCACTCGGCGTCGTCGAACTTGCCCGGCTTGCGCAGAATGTGGTCGGGAATGCCGATCTTGCCGATGTCGTGCATCGGTGCCGCATGCAGCAGTTCCTGAGCGCGCTGCTCGCTCCAGCCGGCGGCGCGCGCAAGAATGCATGCGTAATGGCTCATCCTGATGACGTGCAGACCGGTCTCGTTGTCCTTGTACTCGGCGGCCAGTCCCAGACGCTGTATCACCTGCAGGCGTGTCTCGATCAGTTCGCTCACGCTGACCAGCGACAGATGGGTGCGTACGCGTGCACGCACGATGGCAGGACTGACCGGCTTGCAGATGTAGTCGACGGCGCCGAGCTCCAGGCCGCGCGCCTCGTCCTCGACATCGCTCAGCGCGGTGACGAAGATGACCGGCATGCGCGCCAGTCGCTCGTCCGCCTTCAGCGTGCGGCAGACCTCGTAACCGTCCATGTCCGGCATCATCACGTCGAGCAGGATGAGGTCGGGCCGCTCGATCTGCGCCAGTTCGATCGCCCGCCGGCCGTCGCGCGCGAACAGCAGACGGTAATCACCCTGCAGTATCTGTTTTAGAACCTGCAGATTCGATGGCTCGTCGTCGACGCAGAGCACGGTCTTGCGTGCGTCGCCAGCGTCGCTGGGTGCGTCGTTCATCAGTTGTTCAAGCCTGTCCATTCACGCCTCCGCCTCGAGCAGCCGAGTGGCGTCCATCGCCTGCATGCGGGCGATCAAGGTGCGCAGATGCGTCATGGCGAGCGCTCCGTCGAAGTTCTCGATCGCTTCGGCAAGCGGACCGAGCAGCGTGCTTGCGGAATGGCCGCCGACCGCGGCCAGCAGGCGCGCCAGCGTGAGGTCGTCGAACTCGCCCCGCTCCAGCGCCTTCAGCAGCATGTCGGCGTGATGCAGGACGGCCTGCGTGTCGCAACGTGCTGCCGCCTCTTTCGCCACCGGCCGCTCGACCGAACCCTGCCAACCGGCGACTTCGCTGCGCAAGGCCGACAGCGCGCCCCCGACTTCGGCGATGCGCGCCGTCAGTGCCAGCGGCGCTTCCGTTGTCGCGGCGTCTTCCAGGCCGGCCAGCGTGGCAGCCAGTTGCACGGCCCCCAGATTGGCCGCCACGCCCCGCACGCGGTGCGCCAGCGCACGCAGCCCGTCACGCGCCGACAGCGCGGCGAGACGATCCAGTTCCTGCGTCAGTCCGGCGTTCTCGTCGAGCAGCCGCTGCATGCCCCGTTCGACACGCTCACGGGTTCGCCACAGCGCAAGCGCGCGCTTCATGTCGATCACCGGGTCATCGGCGCGGTCATCGGCGCCGGCCTTCGTGCTTGCGGTCTGTATGCCGAGCACGCGTGCGATCTCGACCAGCAGTGCTTCGAGATCGATCGGCTTGGTCGCGAACCCGTTCATGCCTGCCGCGCGCGCAGCCTCGCGATCCTCGTCGAGCACGCTGGCGGTCAGCGCGATCACCGGCACCGGCGGTCGGCCGGTACGCAGCTCGGCGGCGCGGATGGCACGCGTGGCGTCGAGGCCGCTCATGCCGGGCATGTGGAGGTCCATCAGGACGAGATCGAAACGTTCGGCGCCGGCCCGAACCACCGATTCGGTCGCCTCGGTGCATGGCGTCACCTCGTGTCCGTCGCGCGCCAGCAGGGACGCCAGCAGTTCGACGTTCTGGTCGACGTCATCGACCACCAGCACCCGCATCGGCGGCAGTGCCATCGGCGACGGCAACGCGACGACCGGCGCGCTGCCGGGCCCCAACGGCAGCGTGAAGTGGAAGGTGCTGCCCTCTCCCGGCGTGCTGCGGGCGCCGATCCGGCCACCCATCAGTTCGACCAGCTGCCTGCAGATCGACGTACCGAGACCGGTACCGCCGAAGCGGCGGCTCATCGACGCATCGGCCTGGGTGAAGGGTTCGAAGATGGCATCGAGCCGTTCCGGCGCGATACCGATGCCGGTATCGCTGACCGCGAAATGCACGCCGTCCGGATGCGCCCGCACGGTCACCACGACTTCGCCGCGCTCGGTGAACTTCACCGCGTTGCCGATCAGATTGGTCAGTACCTGGCGGATGCGCAGCGAGTCGCCGCGGTAGTAGCGACCGACCGCACGGTCGATATCGACGCGCAGCGCCAACCCCTTGTCGGCCGCCTGCACGTTCAGCGTCATCACCAGCTGGCTCAGCAGTTCGGGCAGGTCGAAATCGAGCACTTCGAGTTCGACGGCACCTCGTTCGAGCCGGGCGGTATCGAGGATGTCGTTCAGCAGGCGCAGCAGCGACCGCGCGGAGTTGCCGACGATTTCCAGCGGACGCCGGTGCTCGGCCGGCAGTTCCCTGCCGAGCAGCACGTCGGTGAAGCCGATGATGGCGTTCATCGGCGTGCGTATTTCGTGGCTCATGTTGGCGAGGAAGGCCGACTTGGAGGCGGCGGCCTGTTCGGCGCGCTCCTTCGCCGCGCGCAATTCCTGCTCGATCTCGCGCCGCTCGGTGATGTCAAGAATGACGCCATCTATCCACTTGATGTCGCCGTCCTCGTTGCGCACCGCGGAGCCGTGCTCCCACATCCAGCGGATGGACCCGTCGGCGTGGGCGATACGGTACTCGACGATGAAGGGCCGGTGTTCGCGGATCGACGCCTCGACCACCTTCCAGGTGTGTGCGACGTCGTCCGGATGCGTGATGTCGTTGAAGTTGCGGATGGCGTTCTCGCCGACAAAATCGGTGCTCGGATAGCCGGTCAGGGTTTGCGTAGCGTCGCTCATGAAGAGCATGGTCCATTGCGCATCCATCAGGCAGCGATAGGCCACGCCCGGAATGTTGCCGATCAGCGAGCGCAACTGTGCTTCGCTTTCGCGCACCGCACGAGCCATTTCCTTGAAGCTGGAAATGTCGGCGATGTAGCAGACGAACACGTCGCCCTCACGCAGGCTGGCGTGGCCGATTGAAACGTGCATCGGCAGTTCGCTGCCGTCGCGACGACGGCCAGTGATTTCACGCCTGCGTCCGGCGAGCGCAGGCACTCTCGTGCGCCTGAACTCGGCCAGATAGGCCGCGTACGTTGCACTCTCGTCAGGCGCCAGCAGCAGACCGAAGTCGCGCCCGCGCATTTCCGACTCGCGCCAGCCGAACATCTGTTCGGCGGTGGGGTTCATCGTCTTCACGATGCCTTCCGCGTCGAGCATGACGACGCCGTCGACCGGCGTGGCGAGCAGCGCGCGCATGCGCGCCTCGCTCGCGCTGAGCTGATCGACCAGCTGCCGGTAGCGCAGCAGCGCATTGGTGCCCATCGCGAAACCGGTCAGACCGATGGTGCCGATCACGACGAGAATGCTGAGCACCAGGGTGTCGACATGCGGCGCACTTTCGGCGACGCCGGTGAAGCGGGCGGCCGCCATGCCTGCGTAGTGCATGCCGGCGATCGCCAGTCCCATCACCGTTCCACTGACCGCCAGGCGAAGCCGGCGATCGGAAATGGGCACGAAGAACTTCACCCACAGCGCCAGCGTCGCCAGCACCACCGCCACCGCGATCGACACCCCGAACATGAAGGGGTCGTAGCGAAGCTGTGCTTCCATGTGCATGGCCTGCATTCCGGTGTAGTGCATCAGGCCGATGCCACCGCCCATCAGCACGCCGCCCGCCAGCAGTTCGCGCGGCGTCAGCGAGGGGCGCGTCATCAGCTGTATGGTTGCCAGCGCGGCGAGCAGGCTGGGCAGCATGGAGGCGAGCGTGATCCACGGGTCGTAGCGCACGGTCACGCACAGGTCCAGCGCCAGCATCCCGATGAAATGCATGGCCCACACGCCGCCGCCCAGCGCCAGGCTGCAGCCGAGCTTGATCAGCCACGCCATGCGCTGATCAGGTGTCTGCTCCGATTGACTGACCGTATGAAGGGCAACGAGCGAGGTGAGGACTGCCACCAGCAGCGACAGCGCAACCAGCGCCGGATCGTGCGTCATCGGCAGGATCAGCGCAGCGTCGTCGGTGCCGGAGGTGAAGAAGTTCTGCATCGTGCCGAAAGTGACGTATGGTGGGCATTGCCGCTCAGTACGGCATCTCTGTCACTTACGGCGGTTTCGCCTCACGCCTTGATGTTCCGACCCGCTTTTTTTCCGCACTCCGAGGAAGATCGTCACCGTTTGCCCGGAGGGCGCGCCGTCCAGCGCGTGTTCAGGCGGCTGAAGCGTTCTCTGCTGCTGCTCGCGGCAGTGACGCTTGTTGCGCAGGCGGACGACCGGCTGTCCTTCGCCGTCTGGGGCGACATGCCGTACAGCCGGGTCGAGCGCGAACTGGCGGTTGACCTGCTGGCCGAGCAGTCACGTCAGCCGCTCGCCTTCTCCTTGCACATCGGTGACCTGAAGAGCGGCAACCAGCCCTGCGACGACGCGCTCTACGCCGACCGGCAGGCGCTGCTGGCGCATTCGCGCCACCCCTTGGTGCTGCTGCCCGGCGACAACGACTGGCTGGACTGCGCCCGCGCGTCGGCCGGCGGCCATGATCCGTTCGAGCGGCTGGCAGCGCTGCGCCAGCGCTTCTTCACCGCACCTACCCCGTTTCCGCTGCAGCGACAGGCCGCGGCACCGGAGAACACCCGCTGGATAGGTCACGGCGTGCTGTTCGTCGGAGTGAACCTGCCGGGCAGCCCCCTGCCCGACAACGCCGCCGCGCAGGCGCTGCGCCGCCATGTACTCGACTGGCTGGACGAGGCCGCGGCGCTGGCCGATCCGCAGACCGTTCGTGCGACGGTGATCGCCTTCCACGCCCATCCGGGTTTTGCTGCGCACGGGCGCGGCGGGATGTCAGTGCGCCACGCCTGGTTCCTCGACCGGCTGGTGGCCTGGGCGAAACATGACCGGCGACCGCTGCTGCTGATACACGGCGATACGCATACCTACCGGGTCGATAAACCCCTGGTCGATCCGGCCACCGGCGAGCGCTTCGAGCACGTGACGCGGCTTGAATCGCACGGATCGCCGTGGCTGGGCTGGACACGGGTGGACGTGGACAGCGCTGCGCCCGCCCCCTTCCGCTTCCAGCCCTACCGCCTGTCCCGCGACTGACGCGACGCCGCCCGGGCGCCGGAATGAAAAAAGGCGCATCCGGATGGATGCGCCCAGAGCGGCGACCTGCGTCGGCGCGGGATCAGAACGGTCTGTCGAGCTGCAGCGATTCCTTCGGGCCGCGGTAGATCAGCGGCTTCACCTGCTGCGGATTGCCCGGAATCTGCGCCTGCTCCACCGCGGCGACGATCTTGTGGTGGAAGGGCGACTTGTCGCACACCGGGTCGGCAGCGGCCGGGTCGTTGGCGATCATGTAGGCCTGGCAGCGGCAGCCGCCGTAATCCTTTTCCTTTTCCGGGCAGCTGGAACAGGGCTCCTTCATCCAGCCGGTACCGCGGTAGCGGTTGAATCCTTCCGACTCGTACCACACCTCGCGGATGCCCATCTCGCGCACGTCCGGAAATTCCAGCCCCGGCAGCATGCGCGCAGTGTGACAGGGCAGCGCCTTACCGTCCGGCGTGATGGTCAGGAAGATGTTGCCCCAGCCGTTCATGCACTTCTTCGGGCGGTTCTCGTAGTAGTCGGGCACGACGAAGAACAGCTTCATCTTGTTGCCGTGCTTCTCGCGCCATTCGTTGGTGATGCGCTCCGCGCGCTCCAGCTGTTCGCGCGACGGCAGCAGCTGGTCGCGGTTTACCTGCGCCCAGCCGTAGTACTGCGTGTTGGCCAGTTCGACGTACTCGGCGTCGATGTCGTCCGCGAGCTGCAGGATGGCTTCGATGTGGTCGATGTTGTGGCGGTGGATGGTGCAGTTCATCACCATCGGGTAGCCGCGCGACTTGATCAAATCGGCAGCCCGGCGCTTCAGGTCGAAGGTGCGGGTTGACGACAGGAAGTCGTTCATTTCGCGGGTCGAATCCTGGAAGGACAGCTGGATGTGGTCCAGCCCCGCTTCCTTCAGCGCGTCGATGCGCTTCTCGTTCAGGCCCACGCCCGAGGTGAGCAGGTTGGTGTAGTAGCCCAGCCGGTGCGCCTCGGCCACCAGCAGTTCGAGGTCGTCACGCAGCATGGGCTCGCCGCCGGAGAAGCCGCACTGCACCGAACCGAGCGCGCGCGCTTCGCGCAGCACCTTGAACCACTCCTCGGTCGTCAGTTCGTCTTCATGCTTGGCGAAGTCGACCGGGTTGTAGCAGTAGACGCAGTGCAGCGGGCAACGATAGGTCACCTCGGCCAGCAGCCACAGCGGCGGGCCTATCGTCGCCGCTTCCTGAGCGGCTTTCGCTTCGGCGAGATCGGTCATGTCGTTTCCACCCACTTCTGTTGCAGCGCCAGCTCGACGAAGTTGATCACGTCCTGTTGCAGGCCCTGCGCATTGAAGGTCTTCTCCAGATCGGCGGTGATGTCGGCCACGCTGGCCTCGCCGGAACAGCGCTTGAGGATTTCGCCCGCGCTCTGGTTCAGCTTCACCATGCCCTCCGGATACAGCAGCACGTAGGCCTTCTGCGCCTCTTCCCACTGGATGCGGAAGTGGCGGCCTATCTTCGGTACCGACGCGGTCGTCACGGTCATCGCGGCACTCACTTGTTCACGCCGTAGGCGTTGGCCATCGCGTCGTTCATCGCCCACAGCACGTCGAGCTTGAACTGCAGGATGTTCAGCGCGCGTTCCTGCATTTCGCGCGTGTTGAAGTAGTTCAGCGTCACCGCCAGACCCTGCTCGACGTCGCGGCGTGCCTGCGACACGCGGTTGCGGAAGTACTGCAGACCGGTCGACTCGATCCACGGGTAGTGCTCGGGCCAGTTGGCGAGGCGCTCCTTGTGGATCTTCGGCGCGAACAGTTCGGTCAGCGACGAACACACTGCTTCCTGCCACGGGCGCTGACGGGCGAAATTGATGTAGGCGTCGACCGCGAAGCGCACGCCGGGCACGACGTGGCGCAGGTCGACGATTTCCTCGCGCGTCAGGCCGGTGGCGATGCCCAGCTTGATCCACGCCTCGATGCCACCCTCGTCGCGCACCACCGCGCCGTCCGGCCCGGTGATCTCGTAGCCGTCGTGATCGAGGATGCGCTGTATCCACTGACGACGGATTTCGCGGTCCGGCGTGTTCGACATGATGGCCGCGTCCTTCACCGGGATCGCGATCTGGTAGTAGAAGCGGTTGGCCACCCAGCCGCGGATCTGTTCCGGCGTCGCCTTGCCGGAATTGAGCATCACGTTGAACGGATGGAAGATGTGATAGGCGGCGCCCTTGTCGCGCAGCTTGGCTTCGAATTCCTCGTGGTTCCAGGGCTGTTGCGTGCTCATAGCGTGATGTCCATTCCGTCGTACGAAACTTCGATGCCGTGTGCGTCCAGCTCGCGGCGCTGCGGGCTGTCCTCGTTCAGGATCGGGTTGGTGTTGTTGATGTGGATGAGGATCTTGCGTGTCGTAGCCGGCAGCTTGTCCAGCCACTCGATCATGCCGCCCGGGCCGCTCTGCGCCAGATGGCCCATGTCGCGCGAGCGCTTCTTCGACGCGCCGAGCGCGATCATTTCGTCGTCGCTCCAGCAGGTGCCATCGACCAGCACCACGTCGGCCGCCTGCATCGCCGCCCACACCTGCGGTTCGATCTCGACCAGGCCGGGGGCGTAGTAGATCTTCTTCCCGCTCTTCGCGTCCTCGATGGTGACGCCGACGTTGTCGCCGGGCACCGGCTTGTCACGGCGCGGCGAGTAAGGCGGTGCATTGCTGCGCAGCGCGTGCGCGCGAAACTTCAGGCCAGGCGCGCCAGCGATGGTGAATTCGGTGTCGTCGATGCCGAGCTCGTTCCACTCGATGCCGCAGTAGTGGCCGAGCAGCTTGAACAGCGGATTGCCTTCGGTCAGGTCCTGACGCACCGGCGCCGTCGACCAGATCTGGTGCGGCTGGCGATGCTCGCGCAGCATGTAGAGGCCGGTCGTGTGGTCGATCTGGCCGTCGATCAGCACGATGGCCCTGACTGCCGTGTCGCGCAGCGCGCGCGCCGGCTGCAGCTCGGGAAACTGCTGGAACTGGGTCAGGATGTCGGGCGAAGCGTTGAACAGCACCCAGTTCTCGTTGTCGCCACTGACCGTGATCGACGACTGGGTGCGTGCGCGCGCCTTGATGGTGCCGCGGCGCAGACCGTCGCAGTTGGGGCAGTTGCAGTTCCACTGCGGAAAACCGCCGCCCGCGCCGGAACCGAGTACGTGCAGTCGCATGCTTCTCCTCCAGAGGCCATCGAGGGCCTGATTTCTTGTGCCGACGGCCGTGCCGGGCGTCGGTTGATTCAGGGCCCACGCCGCAGCGGGGCCGGAAAGACGGGATGCCCGGCAGGGCGAACCTGCCGGGCGATCGCAACCTTAGCGGTTGGCGACGTACATCGTGATTTCAAAGCCAAAACGCAGGTCGGTTGCCTTCGGGGTTTCCCAGCTCATGGTTTTCTCCTGACAGTCGGTTTAAGAATGTGCGTCGTCATCCAACGCACCTCCAGTATCACCACCCGCCCCGCCGCCCGCGTCGCCGGCGGATTGAAGCGCGGCTAGGGAAATTCATGAAGGTCATTGCACGACATCGACCTTCACCCAGATGCGCCGCTGCGACTGCGCGTCGCGTGTGCCGTAGCGGGTCACGCCGCGCTCGCTCACCTGTTCGTCGTGGCCGGAACTGCCCAGTTCCATCCATTCGCCGAGCCGGCCGCGCACCGTGCTCACCAGCCGCGCCGAGCGCACCTCGCCGTACTGGGTTTCGGACAACGATTCCTTCTGCGGCGAGATGTCGAGCGTCACCTGCTCGCCATTGACGCGGGGCATCGCGTAGAAGCCGCTCGAAATGTCGCGGTACTGCGTGCCCTGGCTGACCACCGCGCCGCGTGGCCCCACCACCATCTGCGTGAAAGGAATCGGCGTCGAACTGCCGGCCTGGATGAAGGCGGCGCCGCCTTCGACCACCTGCACGCGCTGCGACAGGCGGTCTGCCGCGTCGCCACGAGTGGACCACACCCGCGTCTGCACCCGGCTGTCGCCGCTACGGCCCTCGATCACGGTTCCCTCTCGGCCACCATCGGGCGCGCGGACACCGGCGTTGCCAGCGCGGATGTCGCCGGATATGGCAACGCCGTCGCGGCCGATTGAATCATCGTTGTCCTGTCGTACCGAAATCATCAGGCTGCGCAGAGGCGTGTCGAGAGCGTCGATGGCCTGCTTCACCGCCGCGCGCGTTGCTGCATCTGCGCGGATGAAGATGCGGTTGTTGGCGCCGGACAGTGCGGCCTCGTCACCAACCAGAGGGCGCAGCGCCGGCATCACCTGGTCGGGTGTGCGGTGCTTCAGCGGAATGATGTCGAGCTTGACCTGGGCCGCGGCGGTCAGCGGCCACAGCAGGCAAAGCAGAAGAAGAGGCCGGCACAGCGGGCGAAACAAGGCGGGAATGAACATCGGGCACCTGCGGCAAGGAATCTGTATGCAAGTGTAGACGTCCGCCGGCCGGGAAAGCTCCGGTCATGAGGACAAGGCGGGGACTGGGCAGCTTGGCGAGAGACGGTGTTCGGTCGCAGGCCCTGTCGCGGTCAGAAGACCGCTCCTACAGGGGGTGACGCGGTCTGTCGGCCTTGCGACCAGGACCGCGACAGCGAATCAGGCGGCGACGGTGGACATGCTGCCGGCGAAGTCGACGCGGTGCGCCGACGCCAGGTACTCGCGCGTGCGCATTTCGATCAGGCGGCTCACCGTGCGGGTGAATTCGTTGGCGTGCGGGCCGTCGGTGTAGAGATCCTGCGCCTCGACCTCGGCCGACACGATGAGCTTCACGCGGAAGTCGTACAGCACGTCCACCAGCCAGGTGAAGCGGCGTGCCTCGTTGGCTTGGTCGCGGCCCATCTTCGGCACGTTGGAAATCAGGATGGAGTGATAGCGGCGCGCCAGTTCGAGGTAGTCGTTCTGCGAACGCGGACCGCCACAGATGTCGTCGAAGTCGAACCAGGCGGCGCCGAGCGAGCGGTCGCGCGTCTTCAGCGTGCGGCCGAGGATTTCGAGCGGCCCCGGCGGGCAGGGTTCACCGCAGATCTGGCGGAAGTCATCGGCCAGCTTGGCATCGGCGTCCTGGCCTCCCGGCACCATGAAGATGTCCATCCGTTCGAGCGAGCGCAGGCGGTAGTCGATACCGGCGTCGAGCTCGAACACTTCTAGCCGCTTCTTCAGCAGTTCGATGGTGGGCAGGAAGTTCTGCCGCTGCAGGCCGTTCGGGTACAGCCCGTCCGGTGGATAGTTGGAGGTCGCGACGAACACGACGCCGCGCTCGAACAGCGCCTCGACCAGACGGCCGAGAATCATCGCGTCGGCGATGTCGGATACGTGGAACTCGTCGAAGCACAGCAGGCGGGTCGCCCGCGCGATCTCGTCGGCCACCTGCGCCAGCGGATCGGCTTCGTTCTTGTGCTTTTTCAGCGCCTCGTGGATCTGCTGCATGAAGGCGTGGAAATGCACGCGCTTCTTGCGACGATAGGGCACGGCGTCGTAGAAGCAGTCCATCAGAAAGCTCTTGCCGCGCCCCACACCACCCCAGAACCAGACACCGCGCGGCGGCTGCGCACGCGACAGCAGCTTGCGCAGCTGGGTGCGGCGGGCTGCCTTGAAATCGAGCAGCTCGCCGTACAGCTTCTGCAGCCGCTCGGCGGCAGCGCGTTGCGACGCGTCGGCGGTGTAACCGCGCACCTTGAGCTGGGCCTCGAAGGTGTCCAGCATGCCCCGCTCGGGAACGTTCAGTATCTTGTGCGGAGGCATGGTGCGCGGGTCCGGGTCAGAAGTGCAGCGGACGCTTGTCGCAGGCCAGCGCGGCTTCGTGCATCACTTCCGACAGCGTCGGATGTGCGTGGCAGATGCGCGCGATGTCTTCCGAGCAGGCACCGAATTCCATCGCCACGACCGCCTCGGCAATCAGTTCCGACGCGTTGTTGCCGATCACGTGCACGCCGAGGATGCGGTCGGTCTTGGCGCAGGCATACATGCGCACGAAACCGGTGGTGTCACCCTGCCCCAGCGCGCGGCCGTTGGCGGCGAACGGGATCTGGCCGGCCTTGTACTCGATGCCCTCGGCCTTCAGTTGGGCCTCGGTCTTGCCGACCCAGGCGATTTCCGGGTGGGTGTAGATGACCCAGGGCACGGTGTCGTGATTGACGTGTCCGTGCTGACCGGCGATGCACTCGGCCACCATGACGCCCTCTTCCATGCCCTTGTGCGCCAGCATCGGGCCCGGTACGACGTCGCCGACCGCCCACACATTGGCGAGGTTGGTACGACCCTGTGCGTCGACCTCGATGAAACCGCGCTCGCTGATCTTCAGGCCGACCGATTCGCCGCCCAGACCGTCGGTATTCGGCACCCGACCGACCGACACGATGAGGCGTTCGCATTCGAGCACGTGCTGTTCGTCCTTGTGCTCGTACTCGACGCGCACGCCGGCGTCGGTGCGTTCGACCTTGCCGATCTTGGCACCGAGCTTGATGCCCAGTTTCTGCTTGGCGGTGAAGGTCTTCCAGGCTTCCTTGGTGATCGCCGCATCGGCGGCCGACAGGAATTCCGGTGCGGCTTCGAGGATGGTCACTTCGGCGCCGAGGCGCTTCCACACGCTGCCCAGTTCCAGGCCGATCACGCCGGCGCCGATCACGCCCAGCTTCTTCGGTGCGCCGTCGAAGGCGAGCGCGCCCTCGTTGTCGCAGATCACCTTGTTGTCGACCTCGATACCCGGCAGATGACGGGCACGCGAACCGGTGGCGATGATCACGTGCTTGGCCAGCACGTGTTCGGTGGCGCCGTTGCGGGTGACCGCGACCTTCCACTTCTCGTTCTCGCGGCCGGCGAAGCTGCCCAGACCGGACAGCAGCGTCACGTTGTTCTTCTTGAACAGGCCGCGGATGCCGGTGGTGAGCTGACCGACGATGTTGTCCTTGCGCTTCATCATCACCGACACGTCCATCTTCGGCGACTCGACCGAAATGCCGTGCATGACGAAGCTGTGGTTGGCCTGTTCGAACAGTTCGGACGACTGCAGCAGCGCCTTCGACGGGATGCAGCCGACGTTCAGGCAGGTGCCGCCGAGGCGCACTTCGCCCTTCGGGTCGGCGTAGCTGTTGTACTCGATGCAGGCCGCGCTCAGACCCAGCTGGGCGGCACGGATGGCGGCGACATAGCCGCCGGGGCCGGCACCGATCACAACGACATCAAATTCCTTGGACATCTTAATTGCTCCGGAAAAAGAAGCAGTCTTGGTCCGGCGCGCCACCCGGCCCTCTCTCCGGGCGGCGCGCAGACGTCAACATGCAATGAGAGGGTTTATACGTCGAACAGCAGGCGGGCCGGATCTTCCAGCGCCTCCTTCATGGTCACCAGGCCGAGCACCGCTTCGCGGCCGTCGATGATGCGGTGGTCGTAGGACATCGCCAGATAGTTGATCGGACGGATCACGATCTGGCCGTTCTCGACCACCGGACGATCCTTGGTCGCGTGGATGCCGAGGATGGCCGACTGCGGCGGGTTGATGATGGGCGTCGACAGCATCGAGCCGAACACGCCGCCGTTGGAGATCGAGAACGTACCGCCGGTCAGTTCCTCGATCGACAGCTTGCCGTCCTTGGCCTTCTGGCCGAACTCGGCGATCTTCTGCTCGATGTCGGCAAAGCTCATCTGGTCAGCGTCACGCAGGATGGGCACCACCAGACCGCGCGGGCTGCCGACCGCGATGCCGATGTCGAAGAAGCCGTGATAGACGATGTCGTTGCCGTCGACCGACGCGTTCAGCACCGGGAACTTGCGCAGCGCCTGCAGGGCCGCCTTGACGAAGAAGGACATGAAGCCGAGCTTGACGCCGTGCGTCTTCTCGAACTTCTCGGCGTACTTCTTGCGCAGTTCCATCAGCGGGCCCATGTTCACTTCGTTGAACGTGGTCAGGATGGCGTTCTGCGCCTGCGACTGCAGCAGACGTTCGGCGACGCGGGCACGCAGGCGCGACATCGGAACGCGCTGCTGCGGGCGATCGGCCAGCAGTTCTTCGAGACGGACCGGCACCGGCGGCTGCGGCAGCGCAGGCGCCGCTGCGGCGGACTGGGCGGCGGTCGGTGCCGGGCGCGCAACGGCGGCCGACGGCACTGCCGGGGCGGGCGCCGCCGGTTGCGGTGCGCCTGCGGCGTCCGGCTTGGTGATGCGGCCACCGCGGCCGGTACCCTGCACATCGCTGGCCGACAGGCCACGCTCATCCATGATCTTGCGCGCCGCCGGACTGGCCGGACCGGAGACCGCAGCCGACGTGCTCGCGCTGGCGACGGCGGCCGGCGCCGCAGCCGGTGCGGCAGCAGGCGCAGCGGCCGGGACGGCCGCCGAAGCCTTGGCGTCGGTGTCGATCTGGGCGATCAGCTCGCCGCTGGTGACCGAAGCGCCGTCCTGCTTGATGATCGCCACCAGTACGCCGGCATCCGGCGCCGGCGTTTCGAGTACGACCTTGTCGGTCTCGATGTCGATCAGGTTTTCATCTCGCGACACCGCCTCGCCGACCTTCTTGTGCCAGCGCACGAGCGTGGCTTCGGCCACCGATTCGGACAGCTGGGGAACCTTCACTTCGATAAGCATTTGATTCTTTCTCCCTGTCGGAGGCGCCTCAGCGCCCCACTCCTTCGAACGCTGCTTCGATGACCGCCTTCTGTTGCGCCAGATGCTTGGCGGCGTAGCCGACCGCCGGCGACGCCGAGGCCGGACGCGACACCAGTTCCAGTTTCAGATCGCCCAGTGCCTTGCCGAGGAAGGCACGCGAGATCAGCCAGTACCACATGCCCTGGTTGCGCGGCTCTTCCTGTACCCAGGTCACGCCCTTGGCATTCGGATAGCGCACCAGTTGCGCCGACAGCTCCGCCCCGGGGAAGGGGTAGGCCTGTTCGAGACGCAGGATGGCGACGTTCTTGATGTCCTGGGCACGGCGATGAGCCAGCAGCTCGTAGTAGATCTTGCCGCTGCACAGGATGACGCGTTCGACGTCCTTCTCCTGCAGCGCGTCGACCTCCGGGATCACCGGCTGGAAGCGCCCGTTGGACAGTTCGTCCAGCGAGGACACGGCGTCCTTGTGACGCAGCAGCGACTTCGGCGTGATGATGACCAGTGGCTTGCGCACCTTGCGCAGCATCTGACGGCGCAGCAGGTGGAAGATCTGCGCCGGCGTGGTCGGAATGGTGACCTGCCAGTTGTTCTCGGCCGACAGCTGCATGTAGCGCTCGATGCGCGCCGACGAGTGCTCCGGGCCCTGCCCTTCGTAGCCGTGCGGCAGCATCATGGTGAGACCGCACAGGCGACCCCACTTGGCTTCGCCGGACGCAATGAACTGGTCGAACACGACCTGGGCGCCGTTGGCGAAATCGCCGAACTGCGCTTCCCACACCACCAGTTCGTTCGGCTCGGTGGTCGCGTAGCCGTACTCGAAGGCCAGCACCGCTTCTTCCGACAGCACCGAGTCGATCACGACGCACGGCGCCTGATTGTCCTGCAGGTGCTGCAGCGGCATGTAATTGCCGCTGTCCCACTTCTCACGCTTCTGGTCGTGCAGCACGGCGTGGCGGTGGAAGAAGGTGCCGCGGCCGCAGTCCTCGCCGGACACGCGGACGCCGTAACCTTCGACCAGCAGCGTCGCGTAGGCCAGGTTCTCACCCATGCCCCAGTCGACCGGCTGCGTACCGGCGGCCATGCCGCGCCGGTCGTCGATGATCTTCTGCACGCGCGAATGCAGCGAGAAGCCCTCCGGAAGCGTCGTGAGGCGCTCGCCTAGACGCGCCAGTTCCTCGCGCGGCACGCGGGTGTCGCAGTCGTCGGTATAGGGCTGCTTCAGGAAGGGCGTCCAGTCCACCGCGAAACGACGCTGGTGATTGGTGAGCACCGGGTTGCTGGCCAGACGACCTTCGTCCAGCGCGGCGCGGTAGTCGGCGATCATCCGCTCGGGGGCGGCTTCGTCGATGATGCCGGCGGAAATCAGGCGGTCGGCGTACAGCTTGCGCGTGCCCGGGTGGGCGGCGATCTTCTTGTACATCAGCGGCTGCGTCACCATCGGCTCGTCCTGCTCGTTGTGGCCGAGCTTGCGGTAGCAGATGATGTCGATCACCACGTCCTTCTTGAACTCGGCGCGGAATTCCATCGCCATCTTGGTGACGAAAGCCACGGCTTCCGGGTCGTCACCATTCACGTGGAAGATCGGCGCCTCGACCATCTTGAAGATGTCGGTGCAGTACAGCGAGGAGCGGTAGTCGCGCGGATCGGAGGTGGTGAAGCCGATCTGGTTATTCACGATGATGTGAACGGTGCCGCCGACGCCGTAGCCGCGCGTCTGCGAGAAGTTCAGCATTTCCTGGTTCACGCCCTGACCGGCGACGGCCGCGTCGCCGTGCAGGATGACCGGCACGACCTGGGTACCGGTCTTGTCGCCGCGGCGGCGCTGGCGCGCATACACCGAGCCGACCACCACCGGATTCACGATTTCCAGGTGCGACGGGTTGAAGGCCAGGGTCAGGTGCACCGGACCGGCCGGCGTGCTCACGTCGGACGAGAAGCCCATGTGGTACTTCACGTCGCCGGCCGACAGGTCGGATGCCGCCTTGCCTTCGAACTCGGAGAACAGCATCGAGGGCGCCTTGCCCAGCGTGTTCACCAGCACGTTCAGGCGACCGCGGTGGGCCATGCCGATGACGATTTCCTGCGCGCCCTGCCCTGCGGCTACGCGCACCAGTTCGTCCATCGCGACGATGGTCGATTCGCCGCCTTCGAGCGAGAAGCGCTTCTGGCCGACGTACTTGGTATGCAGGTAGCGCTCCAGCGTTTCCGCCGCGGTGGTGCGCTCGAGGAAGCGCTTGCGGTCGTCGGCGCTGTAGCCGTAGTTGCCGCGCATCGGCTCCAGGCGCGACTGGATCCAGCGCTTCTGGGCGATGTCGGCCATGTACATGTATTCGGCGCCGATGCTGCCGCAATACACCTGCCGGACCGCTTCGAGGATTTCGCGCAGGCTGGCGCGGTCTTCGGGCGGGAAGCGGAAGGAGCCGGTGCTGAAGCTGTCGTTCAGGTCGGCTTCGGTGAAACCGTAGTGCGACGGCTCGAGTTCGGAAATGTCCGGCCGCTCTGCGCGCTTGAGCGGATCGAGCTGAGCCCAGCGGTTACCGAGGAAGCGGTAGGCATTGATCATCTGCAGCACGCCGACCTGACGCTTGTCGTCGCCACTGGCGGCCGCGATGCGGACCGGGCCGCGCTTGGCCAGTTCGGCGAACGAGGCGACGACCGGGGCGTGCGCCACGTCACTGGCGGCGCCGGGCAGATGCTGGAGGGATTCGAAATAGGTACGCCACGCGTCCGGCACTGAACCGGGGTTGGCGAGATAGGACTCGTACAGTTCCTCGACGAAGGGCGCGTTGCCCCCGAAGAGGTAGGAATGGCTCAACATGTGCATCATGACTCGCTCCTCCGCCCGGGGATGCCCGGGTTTGTTGTCGCGTCTTTCCGCGCGGTCGGGGAACGTGGCGCCAGTCGTGCCGCGCCCCCTTCCGTCTCGCGGAAATTCGAGAAGGCCTGCTGCATGCGGTATTGATTTTTACCCCGCGGCGTCCGCCAGGCCGCGGGGCTCTCTGCTGCGGTGAATCAGCGCTGTTCGACGGGCTTCACGTCACGGCGGTTCGGGCCGATGTAGAGCTGGCGCGGACGGCCGATCTTGTACTCGGAATCGGTAATCATCTCGTTCCACTGCGTGATCCAGCCGATGGTACGCGCCAGCGCGAAAATGCAGGTGAACATCGAGGTCGGGATGCCGAGCGCCTTTTGCACGATGCCGGAATAGAAGTCGACGTTGGGGTAGAGCTTCTTCTCGATGAAGTACTCGTCTTCCAGCGCGATGCGCTCCAGTTCCATCGCCAGCTTGAACAGGCGGTCGTTTTCCAGACCCAGTTCGGTCAGCACTTCGTAGCAGGTCTGGCGCATCAGCTTGGCGCGCGGATCGAAGTTCTTGTAGACGCGGTGACCGAAGCCCATCAGCTTGAAGCTGTCGTTCTTGTCCTTGGCGCGCTTGATGTACTCGGGCACGCGCGACACGTCACCGATCTCTTCCAGCATCTGCAGGCAGGCTTCGTTCGCGCCACCGTGCGCCGGACCCCACAGGCAGGCGATGCCGGCCGCGATGACCGCGTACGGATTTGCGCCCGACGAACCGGCCAGACGCACGGTCGAGGTCGATGCGTTCTGCTCGTGATCGGCATGCAGCGTCAGGATGCGGTCGAGCGCCTTTTCCAGCACCGGGTTCGGCTTGTATTCCTCGCACGGCGTGCCGAACATCATGTACATGAAGTTGCCGGCATAGCTCAGGTCGTTGCGCGGGTACATGAAGGGCTGGCCGACCGAGTACTTGTAGGCCATGGCCGTGATGGTCGGCATCTTGGCGATCAGGCGATTGATCGAGATGTCGCGATGAGCCTGGTCCGAAATATCCATGCCGTCGTGGTAGAAGGCGGACAGCGCGCCGACCACACCGGCCATGATGGCCATCGGGTGAGCGTCGCGACGGAAACCGGCGTAGAAGCGGGCCAGCTGCTCGTGCACCAGCGTGTGGCGCTTGATCTGGCTGACGTATTCGGCCTTTTCTGCAGCGTTCGGCAGTTCGCTGTTCTTCAGCAGATAGCACACGTCGAGGAAGTCGCAGTTCTCTGCGAGCTGCTCGATCGGGTAACCGCGATACCACAGCTCGCCCTTGTCACCATCGATGTAGGTGATCGACGACTTGCAGCTGGCGGTGGAGAGGTAACCGGTGTCGTAAGTGAACATGCCGGTCTTGCCGTACATCGTACGGATATCAACCACGTCAGGTCCGACCGTCCCGCTCATGATCGGGAATTCGGTGGTCTGTCCATCGATGGTCAGCGTGGCGGTGCGTTGATTTGTCATGTCTAACCTCTTCACTTCCTCAAAAAAGCCCGGGCCGAAACCAGTGCGCGTCAGACTGCGCGCAGCAGATCGACCATCCCCTTCAGGCGCGGCTCCTCACATTCTTCGCGCCCGCTGACAATCGCCAACAAGGTGATGTCGTCGTAATGGAGCAGTTCGAACAGCTCTGCTCTCTGTTGTTCACTCAACTCCTCCAGCAACCCTCCCTCGACGACGCGCTGCAGGACCAGGTCGAGTTCGAGCAGCCCGCGCCGGCAGTGCCAGCGCAGACGCCCCATATTGACCTGCTGGTCATTGGCCGCGTCGTCCATGATCAGACTGCCCTGCGGACCATCATGTCCTTGATCTTGCCGATGGCGCGCGTCGGGTTCAGACCCTTCGGGCAGACATCGACGCAGTTCATGATGGTGTGGCAGCGGAACAGGCGATACGGGTCTTCCAGGTTGTCCAGACGTTCGCTGGTGGCCTGGTCGCGCGTATCGGCGATGAAGCGGTAGGCGGCCAGCAGACCGGCCGGGCCGACGAACTTGTCCGGGTTCCACCAGAACGACGGGCAGGAGGTCGAGCAGCACGCACAGAGAATGCACTCGTACAGACCGTTCAGTTCCTCGCGGTCTTCCGGCGACTGCAGGCGCTCGCGCTCGGGCGGATGCTCCTCGTTGATCAGGTAAGGCTTGATCGAGTGGTACTGCTTGAAGAACTGGGTCATGTCGACGATGAGGTCGCGCACGACCGGCAGGCCGGGCAGCGGACGCAGCACCACCGGCGACTGCAGGTCCTTCATGTCGGTCAGACAGGCCAGACCGTTCTTGCCATTGATGTTCATCGCGTCCGAACCGCACACGCCCTCACGGCAGGAGCGGCGGAAGGACAGCGAGTCGTCCTTGTCCTTCAGCTTGACCAGCGCGTCGAGCAGCTTGCGTTCGGTGCCGTCGAGCTCGATCGAGATCGACTGCATGTAGGGCTTTTCGTCGCGGTCCGGGTCGAAGCGGTAGATACTGAATTCGACAGTACGGGCAGTCATGCTGTGATCCTCAGTAGGCGCGCTTCTTCAGCGCGATGGTGTCAACCGTGAGCGGCTTCATGTTCACCGGCTTGTACTCGAGCTTGTTGCCGTCGCGGTGCCACAGCGTGTGCTTGAGCCAGTTCACATCGTCACGACCGTCAGGACGTTCGGGGGTGTCGGTCGCGTCGTCGCGCACGTGGGCGCCGCGCGATTCGGTGCGCGCATTGGCCGACACGATGGTCGCCTTGGCCACCTCGATCAGGTTGTCCAGTTCCAGCGCCTCCAGGCGGGCGGTGTTGAACACCTTGGACTTGTCCTTGATTTCGGTCGCGGCAACCATCTTCTCGATGTCGAGAATCTTGCTCACGCCTTCGGCCAGCATGTCCTTGAAGCGGAACACGCCGCAGTGCGCCTGCATCGTGCGCTGCATGGCCAGACGGGTGGCGCCGACCGCGGTGCCGCCGGTCTGCGTGTCCAGACGGTTGATGCGCGACAGCGAGTAGTCGGCAGCATTGGCGGGCAGCGGCTTGTGCGCGGCCGGCTGGGCCTTGATGTACTCGACCATCGACTCGCCGGCCGACTTGCCGAACACCAGCAGGTCGAGCAGCGAGTTGGTGCCCAGGCGGTTGGCGCCATGCACCGAAGCACAGGCACATTCGCCGGCGGCGTAGAAGCCGGGTACCGGCGTGCTCGGGTTGCCGTCCTTCGGCACCACGACTTCACCGTTGTAATTGGTCGGGATGCCGCCCATCTGGTAATGGCAGGTCGGCACCACCGGCAGCGGTTCCTTGATCGCGTCGACGCCGGCGAACTGGATGCCGATCTCGCGGATGCCCGGCAGGCGCTTCATGATGGTGGCCGGGTCGAGGTGGGTGATGTCCAGCATCACGTGATCCTTGTTCGGACCGCAGCCGCGACCTTCATTGATTTCGGTCACCATCGCGCGCGACACCACGTCACGCGAAGCCAGGTCCTTGGCGTTCGGAGCGTAGCGTTCCATGAAGCGCTCGCCGGAAGCATTGCGCAGAATGCCGCCTTCGCCGCGCACGCCTTCGGTGATCAGCACGCCTGCACCGGCCACGCCGGTCGGATGGAACTGCCAGAACTCCATGTCTTCCAGCGGGATGCCGGCACGCGCCGCCATGCCCACACCGTCACCGGTGTTGATGAAGGCGTTGGTCGAGCTGTAATAGATGCGTCCGGCACCGCCGGTCGCGAACAGTACGGCCTTGGCGTGGAACACGAACACTTCGCCCGTTTCCATCTCCATCGCGGTCACGCCGACCACGTCGCCCGCTTCGTCGCGGATCAGGTCCAGCGCCATCCACTCGATGAAGAACTGGGTGTTGGCCTTGACGTTGCGCTGGTACATCGCGTGCAGCATCGCGTGACCGGTACGGTCGGCGGCGGCACAGGAGCGACGGACCGGCTTTTCGCCGAAGTTCGACATGTGGCCGCCGAACGGGCGCTGGTAGATCTTGCCGCTATCGAGGCGGTCGAAAGGCATGCCGTAGTGTTCGAGCTCGATCACCACCTCGTTGGCCTTGCGGCACATGAATTCGATCGCGTCCTGGTCGCCGAGCCAGTCGGAGCCCTTGACGGTGTCGTACATATGCCAGTGCCAGTGGTCCTCTTCCGAGTTGCCGAGCGAGGCGGCCACGCCGCCCTGCGCCGCAACGGTGTGCGAGCGGGTCGGGAACACCTTGGAAATCACTGCGGTGCGCAGGCCGGCTTCGGACAGCTGGATGGCGGCGCGCAGACCGGCGCCACCGGCGCCGACGATGACTGCATCAAACTTGCGGACAGGTACGCTCACTTACAGTCTCCAGAGAACTTGGGCTGCCCAGCCCAGATAGCCGATCAGGGCAAGCAAGGTCACCGCATGCAGCACGACGCGCACGCCGGTGGGCTTGATGTAGTCCATGTAGATGTCGCGCACGCCAACCCAGGCGTGGTACATCAGCGACGCGAAGAACAGGAAGGTCGCGAAGCGCATGAACCCACCTGCGAACAGACCGTGCCAGTTCTCGTAGTTCAATTCGCCCATCGACAGCGCGCCGACCGCGAAGATGAGCGTGTAGACCGCCATCACGACCGCCGTGATGCGTTGGCCCAGCCAGTCCTTCAGCCCGTAGTGGGCACCGACAACGACACGATTCACCACAGTTTCACCCCCAGAATCACGGTAAGCGTCAGGCTCACGACCAGCACGGCGACCGAACTCTTGCGCGCGGTGGCAAGTTCGAGGCCCTTGTGCATGTCCAGCAGCAGGAAGCGGACGCCGGCACAGAAGTGATGCAGGTAGGCCCACATCAGGCCGAGCAGCAGAAGTTTGGCCAGCGGATGACCGACCACCGCGCTGAACGATTCGAAGGTATCCGGCGAGCCCAGGCTGGCGTCGAACAGCCACAGCAGCAGCGGCAGACAGAGGAAAAGGCCGGCACCGCTGATGCGGTGGAGGATGGACACGATGCCCGGCAACGGCAGGCGTATCGCCGTCAGTTGGAGGTGCTTCGGTCTGGTCTTGCTGGCTGTATTGGCCATCTGGCTCGCTCTCCTGGAAAAAGTCGTGTCACACGCCGGTCGTCGCCGGTTCCGTCAATTCAGGTTGTTCAGGTAGTAGTGGTCTGCGGTCGAGCACAGACCGCGGCGCCATTCAACCGGCTTGTCGTCATAGGTGTACGCCACACGCTCGACCGACAGCAAAGGGCTGCCTTCCTGCACCTCGAGGTAATCGGCGCTCTGGCGATCCGCCGCGACCGCGCGCAGACGCTCCTCGGCGCGCACCATGCGCACGCCGAAACGGGTTTCGAAGAAGGAATAGAGCGAGCCCTGCTGCTCCTTGAGGACGTCGAGATTGAGCCCCGGGAACAGGTCGCCGCGCAGATAGATCTCGTCGATCACCACCGGCTTGCCGGCGAACTTCAGCAGGCGGCGCACGATGATGATTTGCGAGCCGACCTCGACGTCCAGCGTGCGGGCCACTTCCTGGCCGGCGCGTGCGCGCCAGCATTCGAGCGGCACGCTCTGCGAGGTTTCGATCGTGCCGTTGATCGGCGCGAGACGGAGAAAACGGAAGAATGCGCGGGGATCGTGATGCGTCGCAACAAAGGTACCCTTACCCTGTTTGCGTACCAGCAGGTTGTCCGCCGCCATCTCGTCGATGGCCTTGCGCACCGTACCCTGACTCACGTTGAAGCGCTGGGCGAGTTCGGTTTCGCTCGGGATCGCCTCACCCGGACGCCATTCGCCACTCTGCAATGCCTGCGTGAGCAAGCCGCGTATCTGTCGATACAGCGGGCTGAAGGTGGGGGATTCCTGTGCCATGCAACAATTTCAGCACAGAAATCCTGTCACGTCTACATCGTGTCTGATGTCTTATATATGATATAAATTGATGCCGTGCAAAAACGCACTTTCCAGCCGGCCAGCCCCGGTTCAGAACGCCGATTTTTGTGCTGTGTGTCAAAACTGCCGCGGGTCGACCATAATTCGGCCCGCGCACAACGCACTGATAACGCCCCGTCCCATCCTCAGACAGGAGACCACCATGTCAAAGACGCCCCTTCGCGTCGCGGTGACCGGCGCTGCCGGTCAAATCGGCTACGCCCTGCTGTTCCGTATCGCCAGCGGCGAAATGCTCGGCAAGGACCAGCCGGTCATTCTTCAACTGCTCGACCTGCCGCAGGCCCAGAAGGCGCTGACCGGTGTGATGATGGAACTGGACGACTGCGCCTTCCCGCTGCTCGCCGGCATGATCGCCACCGATGACCCGAACGTCGCGTTCAAGGACGCCGACTTCGCGCTGCTGGTCGGCGCCCGTCCGCGTGGCCCCGGCATGGAGCGCAAGGACCTGCTGACCGAAAACGCCAAGATCTTCACCGTGCAGGGCGCGGCCATCGGCCAGAACGCCAGCCCCAACTGCAAGATCCTGGTGGTCGGCAACCCCTGCAACACCAACGCCTACATCGCGATGAAGACCGCCGCCAAGGCCGGTGGCCGCGTGCCGGCGAAGAACTTCACCGCCATGCTGCGTCTGGACCACAACCGCGCGCTGTCGCAGCTGTCGGCCAAGATCGGCCGCCCGGTGTCGTCGTTCAAGACGATGACCGTGTGGGGCAACCACAGCCCGACGATGTACGCCGACTACCGCTTCGCCACCTCGAACGGTGACAGCGTTGCCAAGCTGGTGAACGACCAGGAGTGGAACGCCAAGACCTTCCTGCCGACCGTCGGCAAGCGTGGCGCCGCCATCATCGAGGCCCGTGGCCTGTCGTCGGCAGCTTCGGCCGCCAACGCTGCGATCGACCACATGCGTGACTGGCACCTCGGCTCCAACGGTGACTGGGTGACCATGGGCGTGCCGTCCGACGGCTCCTACGGCATCCCGGAAGGCCTGGTGTTCGGCTTCCCCTGCATCTGCGCCAATGGCGAATACACCATCGTCAAGGGCCTGGAGATCGACGAGTTCTCGAAGCCCTACGTCGCCAAGACGCTGGCCGAACTGGAAGAGGAGCGCGCCGGCGTCGCCGACCTGCTCTGATCTGCCGGTCATGTGCGCCCGTTACGGATCACCCCGCTCTGCCGGGTCGGTCCGGCGGCGCACAGGCTTGAATCGAAAGAAGCGGCCCGGTAACGTGGCCGCTTTTTTTATGCCGGAGTTGTCCGCATGAATGCTGCCGTCCATCCGCGCGAGGTGCTGTACAAGGGCGACAAGCCCTTCCCCATCCTGCCCGCCGTCGACCATTACGCCGGCTCGGAAAAGCTGATGCGCAAGGCGCTCGCGCTGCAGGCCGAACTGGGTCCGATCTTCGACGTCACCTGCGATTGCGAGGACGGCGCGGCCGCCGGCAACGAGGTCGAACACCGCAAGCTGTGCGCGTCCGTAATCGCCGGTGAGGACAACCGCTACAACCGCGTCGGCGTGCGCATCCACGACGTGACGCATGCGCACTGGAAGGCCGACATGGATGTGATCGTCGGCGAAGCCGGCGACAAGCTTGCCTTCATCACGCTACCCAAGGCGCGCTCGGCCGACGACGTGCGCGTGCAGCTCGACTGGCTGCGCACCTGCGAAACGATGGCCGGCCTGAAGCGCAGCATTCCGGTGCACGTGCTGATCGAAAGTCACGGTGCGCTGCGCGAGGTGTGGAACATCGCCGCGATGGAACGCGTGGAATCGATCGACCTCGGACTGATGGACTTCGTCAGCGCCCACCACGGCGCGCTGCCGGGCGACGCGATGAAGAGCCCGACCCAGTTCGAACATCCGATCATCGTGCGCACCAAGTGCGAAATCGCAGCCGCGGCGCACGGCTGCGGTGTGGTGCCGACGCACAACGTCACTACCGAAATCCGCGACGTCGACTTCATCCGCAACGACGCCCGCCTGGCACGTCGTCAGTTCGGTTTCATGCGCATGTGGAGCATCCATCCGAACCAGATCCTGCCCATCGTCGAAGAGATGCGGCCGGACTTCAGCGAAGTCGAGGACGCGATCGCCATCCTCTGCGGCGCACAGGACGCGAGCTGGGGCCCGACGCGGCACCACGATACGCTGCACGACCGCGCCTCCTATCGCTACTATTGGGAACTGCTCGCCCGCGCACACGCCACCGGCGTCGCCCTGCCCGACGACGTGCGCAGCCGCTTCTTCGCATAAGGAATCATGGCCCGCGTACCGCCCGTATCGAAGGAATGCGCCGTGCTGTTCGCCGATCTGGTGGGCAGCACGCAGCTCTATGAGCGCATGGGCGACACCGCCGCCTTCGCGCTGATCGACCGCTGCCTGCGCACCATGCGCGACTCGGTCATCGGCAGTTCCGGTCGCGTGATCAAGATGACAGGTGACGGCCTGCTCGCCACCTTCCGCGCCTGCGACCACGCCGCCGACACCGCGCTGGCCATTCACCGCGACATCAGTGGCCTGCCGCTGGCCACGCATTTTTCGCTCGGCGTTCGCACCGGCTTCCACTTCGGTCCGGTCATCGAGACTGGTGACGACATCTATGGCGAATCGGTGAACATCGCTGCCCGCCTGTCCGAACTGGGCAGCCACGGCCGCGCCATCGTGTCGACCGAGGCCGCGGTGCGCCTCAGTGAACACTTTCAGCACATGGTGCGGCCGATGCCGCCGCGCGTCGTCAAGGGCGTCGCGCGCTCGGTCGAAATGTGCGAACTGCGCTGCGAGCACTCGGAACACGTCACCCATGTCGGCGGACTGAACTTCAGCAGCGGCAAGCTGGAAATGCGCGTCTACCACGGTGGCCGCGTCTGGCTGCTCGGCGCCGAACATCCGCGCCTGCGCATGGGGCGCGACGCCGGCGTCGACATCCTGGTCAAGGACGCCCGCGCCTCGCGCCAGCACTGCGACCTCGAATTCCGCCGCGACCGCTTCGTGCTGACCGACCGCTCCAGCAACGGCACCTTCGTCACCATCGAGGGCCGCCACGAATTCGCACTGACGCGCGAGGAAGTCGTCATCGACGGCCACGGCTGGCTCGCCTTCGGCTCACCGCGCAGCGCCGCGAGTGACGTGGTCGAGTTCTTCTGCCTGGGCTGAACATCGCTGCTTCGAGCTCGCCGACCGACCCTGGCGGCGCATACATTCGCGCTCGCGAATCGTAAAATTTTGTCATTCACGAATGACAGGGCCATTCACCCTCTATAGTCCGCGCGCCCCGCAAATTTCGATTCTTTTTGCATATAACTAAAGTCGTACTCCATAACCGGCGGGGCATTTCACCATGAGGCCCCTCTCTTGAAGATCACCGTTCCCCTGCTGATCCTGAGCGCGTCGCTGTTCGGCGGCTGCTCGACCATTACCTCCAGCGAAATGCAGACCGTCACGCTGAGCGCACGGACCCAGGGCGGCGATGCCGTCGACCAGACTAAGTGCACGCTGAAGAACGACAAGGGCAGCTGGACTGCTACCGCGCCCGGCAACGTCATGATCCGTCGCTCGGCGGAAGACCTGAATGTCGAATGCAAGAAGGACGGCATGAGCGACGGCTTCCTGCGCGCGATCTCGCGTTCGGCCGGAAGCATGTGGGGCAACATCATCTTCGGTGGTGGCATCGGCGCCATCATCGACCACAACAAGGGTACCGGTTACGACTACCCGAATGACCTCCGCGTACTGATGGGTGAATCGGTCACCATTGATCGTCGTGACGAGAAGAATTCGACGAAGCAGGATGTGGCCGGCGCGGCCGCGGCGAACTCGCCTGCGGCCTATTGATATGAAAGAAAAGGGAAAAGCGATGAACAGACTCGGCACGTTGGCAGTAGTCGTAATCACTCTCGCACTGGGCGCCTGCGCGTCGGTTCCGATGGGCGACGCCACCCGCGATAGCGCATTGAAGACCTTCTCGCCGCCGCGCGCCGAGAAAGCCGGCATCTACATCTACCGTAACGAGAACATCGGCGCTGCGGTGAAGATGGACCTGCAGGTCGATGGCAAGCACATCGGTCAGACCGCCGCCAAGACCTATTTCTTCGTCGAAGTCCCTGCCGGCAAGCACACGGTGACCTCGATTTCCGAGAACACGGACACCCTGTCGATTGATACGGTCGCCGGCAAGCTTTACTACGTCTGGCAGGAAGTGAAGATGGGCGTGCTCTATGCACGCACCCGCCTGCACCTGTCCACAGAAGAGGATGGCCGCAAGGGCGTGCTCGAGTCGAAACTGGCGAACGGCGTACAGCCCGAGTTCTGATCGGACTACGCCCATGACGTGGGCGGCGTATTCTTGCGAACTCAGTCCGCAAGGAAGGCCGCCCATGTCCAGCACCAAGCACACACGCCTCGCCACTCGCGCAATTCACGGTCACACGACCGGTGACGCCTATGGCAGCCCCTACCCGCCGGTCTACAACACCACCACTTTCGGTTTCGATTCGACCGCCGATCTGCTCGAGGTGATCGACGGCCGCAGGCGTGGCGGGCTGTACACGCGTTACGGTCTGAATCCGACGATACAGGCGGTCGAGGAGACGCTGGCCGGTCTGGAGTCGGCCGAGGCGGCCTGGGTGTTCTCGTCCGGCATGGCGGCGCTCAGTGCGCTTTTCCTGACGCATGGCCGCAAAGGCATCGTCTGCGTCGGCGATGCCTACGGCGGCACGCTGGAACTGCTTGAACAGCAGCTGCCGGGTCTCGGCCTGCGCACGCACTGCATTCTCGGCAGCGAGTCCGACAGGCTGGACGCGCTGCTGGCTGACGGCATCGGGATGGTGTTCTTCGAAACACCGACCAATCCCACACTGGACATCGTCAACATCCGCGCGCTCGCCGAAAGGGCGCACGCGCACGGCGCGCTGGTGGCCATCGACAACACATTCGCCTCGCCGGTGAACCAGCGCCCGCTCGAACTGGGCGCCGACATCGTCATGCACAGCGCGACCAAGTATCTGGGCGGTCACAGCGATCTGACCGCCGGTGCTTTGATGGCCAGCAAAGAGCTGCTCGAACCGATCCAGGCCTGGCGCAAGAACCTTGGCACCGTGCCGTCACCGGAAACCGCCGCGCTGCTGTCGCGCAGCCTGCGCACGCTGGTCGTGCGCGTGCGCCAGCACAATGCCAATGCGCAGGCGGTGGCCGAGGCGATGGCGCGCCACCCGAAGATTGCGCGCGTGCACTATCCGGGGCTGCCGGACGCACCGGGTCACGCGCTGGCCAAGGCGCAGATGGATGGCTTCGGCGGCATGCTGAGCATCGTCGTGCGCGGCGACGGCGCCGACGCCACCCGCGTCGCCGACCGGCTGCGCCTGATCAAGCTGGCACCCAGCCTCGGCGGCGTCGAAAGCCTGGTCACCCAGCCCTGCACCACCACGCACCACGGCATCGCGCCGGAAGAACGGGCGCGGCGCGGCATTCCCGATTCGATGCTGCGCCTGTCGATCGGCATCGAGGACGCGGATGACCTGATCGCGGATCTGGTGCAGGCACTCGGGGACTAGAGGGTCAGGGGTCAGAAGCCGAAGCCCATCTGGCCGCCGTCGTCAGCTTTCGTCTTCACCTTGCGCCCTGGGCGCCGCCGCCCTTCCCTGTCCGGATTCCGGCTGCCGTGCTGCACCAGCACGCGTCGCGCCTCGGCCGCCGCCTCCGGCTTCTTCCTGACCGCCCACACGGCGTCGCGCGCGTGGCGCGCGGCGACGATGTGATCGACCACCGGCGCCGGGTAGTCGCGTCCGATCAGGCATCCCGCTTCGCGCTGCTGTGCGACGCTCATCAGCCAGGGCTCGGCCAGCAACGACAGCGGCACGCGCGCCAGTTCGGGCAGCCAGCGGCGCACGAAAATGCCCTTCGGGTCCTGGTCCAGCTGCTGCTTCACCGGGTTGTATATGCGCAGCGTGTTGATGCCGGTCACCCCCGACTGCATCTGCACCTGCGGCCAGTGGATGCCCGGTTCGAAGTCGGTGAACATCCTTGCCAGATGCAGGCCGGGCTCGCGCCAGTGGTTCCACAGCTGGTAGGACGAGAAGGCGACCAGCATCGCGCGCATGCGGAAGTTGATCCAGCCGGTCGCGTTCAGCGCCCGCATGCAGGCGTCGATGAAGGGGTAGCCTGTTTCGCCGCGGCACCATGCACGCTGCCGCTCGATCGAGAAATCGGCTTCGCGCAGACCGTCGTACAGTCGGTTCACCGCGCGCAGTTCGATCTGCGGCTCCGACTCCAGCTTCTGGATGAAGTGGCAGTGCCAGTGCAGCCGGCTCTCGAACGACTTCAGGCCGGCGAGCACCGCCTGCGCGTGCGCGCCCGGCGGCTGCGCAAGCCAGCGGGCGCGTTCGCGCCACACCGCATGCACGACCTCGCGCAGCGACAGCGTGCCGAAGGCGAGATGCGGCGACAGGCGCGAACAGTCGTGCGCGCCGCTGAGCGGGCTCGACATGCCGCGCCGGTAGCGCGTCACGCGGTGCGCGAGGAAGTCGTCCAGTATCTGCCGCGCCTGCGCCCTGCCTGCCGACTGTCGCGCTTCGATGTCGGTCGAGCGCAGGCCCAGTTCGGCCGCAGTCGGCGCGCGCTGCAGGCCAGCGAGCGGCAGGCGCGCCGCCGTGATGCGCGGCGGTGGGGGCAGCGGCGCGGGCGTCATGCGGCGCATCCAGCGATCCGACCAGGTGTCGCGGTCGCTCAGCCGACGCACCACGCCGCCCGTCGGCAGTTCGCGCCAGGCCACGCCGTGCTGCCGGCACCAGGCGGCAACCGCGCGGTCGCGCTCGAAGCTGGCCAGATTGCCGGTCTCCTCGTGGCTCCACAGTCCGTCGATCCGCACCGTCGCATGCAGCCGGTCGAGCAGCGCCGGCATGTCGCCGTGCAGGCGCAGCAGCGGCAGGCCGAGCGCGTGCAGCCGGCGCTCGAAATCGTCCAGCGCCTCGTTCAGGAAACCGACGTGGCGCGCGTCGACGTCCGGCTCGGCAAGCAGTCGCGGCTCGTAGACGTAAAGCGCCAGCACCGGCCCCGCCACCGCCGCGGCACACAGCGGCGCGTGGTCGGCGACGCGCAGGTCGCGCTTGAACCAGACCACCTGCATGCTCAGGCCATTGCCAGCGCAGACAGCAACAGACAGATCGTCACGATGGCACTGAGCAGCGTGCGCAGCTGCATGAACCACGGCTCCAGCGACAGCGCACGCGACAGCCGCGCATCCATCCACCAGCAGGCGGGCACCAGCGCCGCCAGCACCCACAATCCGGTCGGCAGCGGCAGCAGCAAGGCGCACCAGGCGACCAGCGAGGGCATCACCCCCCAGCCGAGGGCGCGCCACTGCGCCGTCGCATCGAGCGCGGCGTCGCGCATCGCCAGCCCCCAGTGCAGCGCGCCGATGAAGCTGACGATGGTGGCGCCGTAGGCGAGCTGTGCGTGCGCAAGCGACGCGCGCTGCGCGTCCAGGGCGTGAATGGCGACGGTCAGTCCGACGAATGGAATCAGGCCGGCCAGCCCGAGCAGCCGGGCGGGATGGCGAGCGGCAACGTTCAGTGTCATGGAATCCTCAGCGATGCCAGGGCTGCGTAGTCGCCGCCTGCGGCGCCACTGTCTGCCAGAAGCGGGTGAAGGACGGCATGGGCTGCGCTGGGTCGTCGAACTGCCGTGCCACCGGCTCGCACAGCACGCCGGCGGCGTGCATCGCCTCGGCATAGCCCGGATTCAGCGTCTGCATCGACGCCAGCCGGACCTCGCCCAGCCGTTCGCGCAGTGCGCGCGCATCGCCGACCACGATGCCGTCACAGGCGGCACGCATGCGCGTGAGTACGAAGTTCCAGCGCTTTTCGCTCCATGGGAAGCGCGCGTGGAATGACGGCTCCAGCCAGCCGATCACCCGGCCCTGCGGCGGCGCGCCCAGCGCCCACGGATGCATGATCCAGCACTCGCGACGGTCGTCGCGCAGGCCCCAGATGTCCGGGTCGGGCACCACGCCCGGCGCCGGTTCGACCACGCCCGATGCGCGCCCGGGTTCCGGACCACAGTCCGGCGACTGCCGTGCGATGCGGTCGAGCACCTCGTAACCGGCGTCGATCACCGTATCCGGACTGGCCAGATCGGGCGCGTAGCGGGCGACGTTCTCCGCATTGAACAGATAAGGCTTTCCGGTCAGCGTGCCGGCCACCCACTGCCAGGACAGCGTGTTCGACGCCAGATCGCCGTCGAGCAGATGGCGGTACATCCAGTCGGCGCCGGCGCGCCAGTGCGTCTTGCGCAGGTGTACGACATAGCTGGCCAGCCACATGCGCGCGTGATTGTGCAGATAGCCGGTGTCGTACAGGGCGCGGACCGCGCCGTCGATAACCGGCACGCCGGTGCGCGCCGCGCGCACGTCGTCCGGCACCGTTGCGGCGTAGCCCGAGGCCGGCGGCGGCCGGCGCGGCTCGAAAATGCCTTCGCCCCAGTGGCGCCACAGGTGGTGGAAGTACTCGCGCCAGGCCAGTTCGAACACGATCTTGTCGTCCGCCGACAGTGCGACGCGCTGCGACAGCCGCTCGATCACCTGCGCTACATCGATGAAGCCGTGCGTCAGATAGGGCGACAGCCGCGTCACCGCGCCGTCGAGGTGATTGCGCGTACGCGCATATACGCCCGGGCGGATGGCGTCGATACGCGCCAGCGCGGCCCGCGGTGTCGGTTCGAAATCGTGGCCGGCCGCGTCGCGCGCGAGTGGGGTGAAGAGGTCGTTCATCGGCAGCATCCTTTCGTGCCACAGACCACTGCCACGCTGGAAAAATCCCGCGCGGGTTCGCACGGTCGCTTCCCACTCCGCTGCAAATGCTTTGCAGGAATCCGCTGCAAAGCAGCGCAGTTTTAATTGGTTCGCTTCGCACGGCCCGCTGCCTAGAGTGCGCTCCATCGCATGTTTCCCAACACGGAGCCACACAAAATGAAAACGACCCTGCGCACCCTCGCCGCCAGCCTGCTGCTCGGCACCACGCTTGTCGCCAATTCCTTCGCCGCCGACATCACGCTGCTGAACGTGTCCTACGACCCGACGCGAGAGCTCTATCAGGACTTCAACAGCGCCTTCGCCAAGCACTGGAAGGCCAAGACCGGCGACAACGTCACCATCAAGCAGTCGCACGGCGGCTCCGGCAAGCAGGCGCGCTCGGTCATCGACGGCCTCGAAGCCGACGTGGTGACGCTGGCGCTGGCCTACGACGTCGATGCACTGCATCAGAACGGCAAGCTCATCCCCGCCGACTGGCAGAAGCGACTGCAGCACAACGCCTCACCCTACACCTCGACCATCGTGTTCCTGGTGCGCAAGGGCAACCCCAAGGGCCTGAAGGACTGGAGCGACCTGGTCAAGCCGGGCGTCGAAGTGATCACGCCGAATCCGAAGACCTCGGGCGGTGCCCGCTGGAACTACCTGGCCGCCTGGGCCTACGCGCTGAAGCAGCCGGGCGGCTCGGACGCCACCGCCAAGGACTTCGTCAAGAAACTGTTCGCCAACGTGAAGGTGCTCGATTCCGGTGCGCGCGGCTCGACCACCACCTTCGTCGAGCGCGGCATCGGCGACGTGCTGATCGCCTGGGAAAACGAAGCCTATCTGGCAGTAAAGGAACTGGGTCCGGACAAGTTCGAAATCGTCACGCCTTCGCTGTCCATCCTGGCCGAACCGCCGGTCAGCGTGGTCGACAAGGTGGTGGACAAGCGCGGAACCCGCGCCGTGGCGACCGCCTATCTTGAATACCTGTACAGCCCGGAAGGCCAGGAAATCGCTGCACAGAACTACTACCGCCCTATCGACCCCAAGGTCGCCGCGAAGTACGCCAAGACCTTCGCACCGGTAAAGCTGTTCACCATCGACGACGAATTCGGCGGCTGGACCAAGGCGCAGAAGACCCACTTCGCCGACGGCGGCGTGTTCGACCAGATCAGCGTGCGCTGAGCACCGCCAGGAACCTCAATGTCCATCCTGTTCATTCAGGGCAGCCCGGTCGAGCCTTCGCGCTCGGCCGCGTTGTCGGGATTCGTCGCGGCGGAGATCCAGCGCCGCGGCATCGACAACAGTCGCCTGAAGCTCACTGACCTGCCGGCCCAGGCGTTGCTTAACGCGAAATTCGGCGACCCGCAGATCCGCATCGCCAGTGATCGCGTAGCCGGCGCCACCGCCATCGTCATTGCGACGCCCGTCTATAAGGCGGCCTACAGCGGACTGCTCAAGAGCTTCCTCGACCTGCTGCCGCAGAACGGACTCGAAGGCAAGGTGGTGCTGCCGCTGGCAACCGCCGGTAGTCCGCACCACGCGCTGGCGCTCGATTACGCGCTGCGCCCGGTGCTGCAGTCGATGTCGCCTTCGCTTGTGCTGCCCGGTGTGCATGCTACCGACGCCACGGTGGGCAAATCGGACAAGGGCGACTACCTGCTGTCGCCCGAAATCATCGACCGGCTCGCCCAGGCGACCGACCGGCTTGTTTATGAGTATCGAGCACTGCTGGCTCGCCGCCCGGAACCCGCGGCCGATCCGGTGCCCTTCGATCAGGTCCGCTGCAGCGTCTGAGCCGGCGCACCGCCCGCCCAGTCCCCGCCCAGTCCCCGCCTGAACCACGCAAAGGAATCCATCGATGCCCTCCTCCCTGTCGTTCATTTCGCGCCGCAAGGCGCTCGCCTGGCTGACCGGCGGCGTGCTCGCCGCATCGGCCGCCCTCGTCGCCCCGCACGCCGGGGCAGCGCAGCCACTGCGCATCGGCTACCAGAAATCGGCCAGCCTGCTCACGCTGCTCAAGGCCCAGGGATCGCTCGAAAAACGCCTGGCGCCGCTCGGTGTCGAGGTGAAATGGGTCGAGTTCCCGGCCGGTCCGCAACTGCTCGAAGGCCTCAATGTCGGCGCGGTCGACGTCGGTGCGGTCGGCGAGGCACCGCCCATCTTCGCCCAGGCGGCCGGCGCCAACTTCATCTACGCGGGCTACGACCCGGCCTCGCCGGAGGCCGAAGCCATCGTCGTGCCGAAGGATTCGACGATCCGCTCAGTGGCCGAACTGAAGGGCAAGCGCGTCGCGCTGAACAAGGGCTCGAACGTGCATTACCTGCTGGTGAAGCTGCTGGAAAAGCACGGCCTGAAATACACCGACATCCAGGTGGTGTTCCTGCCGCCGGCCGATGCCCGCGCCGCATTCGAGCGTGGCGCAGTCGATGCGTGGGCGATCTGGGACCCCTTCCTCGCCGCCACCGAGAAGCAGATCGGCGCCCGCGTGCTGGCCGATGGCAGTGGCGTCGTGAACAACTTCTTCTACTACCTCGCCGCCCGCGACTATGCGAAAGCCAATGGCAAGGTGCTTGACGCACTGTTCGACGAGATCAACAGCAACGCGGTCTGGCTGAAGGCCAACATCAAGGAGGCCGCCGCCCGCATCGCGCCGGAACAGGGGCTGGCGCCCGAGGTGGTCGAACTGGCATTGCGCCGCTACCAGTTCAATGCGAAGCCGGTGACCGACGCCATCCTCGCCGAACAGCAGAAACTCGCCGACACCTTCTTCGAACTGAAGCTGATTCCGAAACGCATCGAGGTCCGCCAGGCCTCGGTACTTGCCACCCGCTGAAGGTCCGCATCATGAATGTGTTCTGGTTCATCCCCACCCACGGCGACAGCCGCTATCTGGGCACCGCCGAGGGCGGACGCCAGGTCAGCCTCGACTACATGAAGCAGGTGGCGATCGCTGCCGACACGCTGGGTTACGACGGCGTGCTGCTGCCGACCGGCCGCTCCTGCGAGGACGCATGGGTCACCGCATCGGCGCTGATCGGCTTCACCCAGCGCCTGAAATTCCTGGTGGCGCTGCGCCCGGGCCTGACGGCGCCGTCGGCCGCCGCGCGCATGGCCGCCACCTTCGACCGCCTGTCCGGCGGCCGCCTGCTGATCAATGTGGTGACCGGCGGCGATCCGACCGAGCTGGACGGCGACGGCATCTTCAACACGCACGACGAGCGCTACGAGATCACCGACGAGTTCCTGCGCATCTGGCGCGGCATCCTGGCGAGCGCACACACAGGCGAGGCCATCGACTTCGACGGCAAGCACCTGTCGGTCAAGGGCGGCAAGCAGCTCTACCCCACCGTTCAGCGGCCGCATCCGCCGCTATGGTTCGGTGGCTCCTCACCCGCCGCGCACGAACTGGCGGCCGAACAGGTCGATGTCTACCTGACCTGGGGGGAACCGCCGGCCGCCGTGGCCGAGAAGATCGCCGACATGCGCCGCCGCGCCGCCGCCCACGGCCGCACGCTGCGCTTCGGCATCCGCCTGCACGTGATCGCCCGTGAAACGACGGAGCGGGCGTGGCAGGCGGCGGAAGACCTGATCCGTCATCTCGATGACGCCACCATCGCCGCTGCGCAGAAGAAGTTCGCGCAGATGGATTCCGAAGGTCAACGCCGCATGGCCGCACTGCACGGTGGTCGTCGCGACAAGCTGGAAGTCAGCCCTAACCTGTGGGCGGGGGTCGGCCTGGTGCGCGGTGGCGCCGGCACGGCGCTGGTCGGCGACGGCCCGACCATTGCCGAACGGATGAAGGAATACGCCGAGCTCGGCATCGAAACCTTCATCCTGTCCGGTTACCCGCATCTCGAAGAGGCTTACAACTTCGCCGAGCAGGTGTTTCCCCACCTGCCGCGCGTACAGAAGGAGGGGCTGCCGGGCTTCAGCCTGTCCGGGCCCTTCGGCGAGATCGTCGCCAACCATTACGTACCCGCTGCATCCGCGAGTTGACACCCTGCGTCGCAGCACCCTGAAGGCCATCGCCCCCTAACGGGCGATGGCCTTTTTCTTTGCTCCGGTGCCGATCCGCTTATCACTCGAACGGCAAAGCTCCGCAGCGCGCCTGCGCAAATGCAGCGCAGATTTAATTGGTTTGAGTGCGCATCCCCCACCTCTAGGATGACCTTCAGACGCGCGACACAGCGCGACCATCCTCCGGACCGCACAAAAGGAAAACCATGAGCACCACGCATTCCCGCAACCGCCGCCTGCTGGTCACCAGTCTGCTCGCCGCCACGCTGCCGCTGACCGGCTTCGCCGCCGGCGACGCGCCGAAGGAAATCCGCCTCGACTACGCCTACTACTCGCCGACCAGCCTGGTATTGAAGCGCTTCGGCTGGCTGGAAGAGGCCGTAAAGCCGGCCGGCATCGAGGTGAAATGGACGCTGAGCCAGGGCAGCAATCGCGCACTGGAATTCCTCAACAGCGGCGCCATCGACTTCGGCAGCACCGCCGGCCTGGCCGCCGTGCTGAGCCGCGCCAACGGCAATCCGATCCGTTCGGTCTATGTGTATTCGCGACCGGAGTGGACCGCACTCGCAGTACCGAAGGATTCGACCATCAGATCGGTGGCCGAGCTGAAGGGCAAGCGCGTCGCCGCCACGAAGGGCACCGACCCCTATCTGTTCCTGCTGCGCTCGCTGCAGGAGGCCGGTCTGTCGCGCAACGACGTCGAGATCGTCCACCTGCAGCATCCGGACGGCCGCGTCGCGCTTGAACAGAAGCGCGTCGACGCCTGGGCCGGCCTCGATCCGCACCTCGCTGCGAGC
This sequence comes from Methyloversatilis discipulorum, assembly GCF_000385375.1. NCBI lineage: Bacteria > Pseudomonadati > Pseudomonadota > Betaproteobacteria > Nitrosomonadales > Sterolibacteriaceae > Methyloversatilis > Methyloversatilis discipulorum. Next base: position 2,047,726 of record NZ_ARVV01000001.1, on the reverse strand, counting down.
GAACTGGAGGCTGGTTCGAAGCTCATCTACCGCAATGTGAACTTCAACACCTACGGCTTCCTGAACGTGTCGGAGAAATTCCTGAAGGCACACCCGCAGCAGGTGAAGACGGTGATCGCTGCCTACGAGCGCGCCCGCCGCTGGGTCATCGCCAATCCGGACGACGCCGCGAAGCTGCTGGCCGAGGAAGCAAAGCTGAACCTGGCCGTGGCCCAGGCGCAACTGAAGCGCACCGATTTTTCGAACCCGCGCATCGGCCGCGAACACCACGACGCGCTGCGCGCCGCAGCACCCATCCTGGTCGAGGAGGAACTGGTGCGCAAAGGCACCGACGTCGCCAAGGTGGTGACCGAACTGATCGACCCGACCCATGCCGCCGCCGTGGTCGCGGCCAAGGACTGATGCCATGAACACCGCTGCCCGCACCTCCTCCCTTCAGGCGACGGTGTCGTCCGCGCGGCCGGCCGTCCCCGCCGGTCGCGCCGGGCGTCCCCACCCGGCCCTGGGCTGGGTCCTGCCCGCACTCGCGCTGCTCGCCTTCGAGGTGCTGGTGCGCAGCGGCGTGCTGGCCGCCCACCTGTTCCCTGCGCCGAGCGAGATCGTGCGCACGCTGTTCGACCTGGGCAGCGGCCTCGCATCGCATATCGGCGTCAGCATTGCCCGCGTCGCCGGTGGTTTCGCGATCGGCGCCTCGCTGGCGGTGGTTGCCGCCGTCGTGGTCGGGCTGGACCGTCGCGCCGAAGCGCTGCTCGATCCGACCTTCCAGGCACTGCGCGCCGTGCCCAGTCTGGCCTGGGTGCCGCTGCTGCTGCTGTGGCTGGGCATAGACGAAACGCCCAAGATCACGCTGATCGCGATCGGCGCCTTCTTTCCGGTCTATCTGAATCTGCTGTCGGGCCTGCGCAATGTCGACCGCAAGCTGGTGGAACTGGGCGAGGTATATGGCCTGAGCCGCTCCGCGCTGGTGCGTCGCATCCTGCTGCCGGCTTCGCTGCCCAGCCTCTACACCGGCCTGCGCGTCGGCCTGAGCCTGGCCTGGATGTTCCTGGTCGCCGCCGAACTGATCGCCGCCACCCGCGGCCTGGGTTACCTGCTGACGGACGGCCGTGAAACCTCACGACCGGACATCGTGCTCGCCGCCATCCTGCTGCTGGCCGTACTCGGCAAGCTGTCGGACAGCGTCCTCAAATCACTCGAGAGGCGCGCGCTGGCCTGGCGCGACGCGCTAGAGAGCCGGCTGGCCTGAGGAGCGCACGATGACTGCATTGCTCGATGTGCATGTGCGTGCCAAACGCTTCGGCGACCGGCTCGTGCTGGACAACTTCTCGCTCGAACTGGAGGCCGGCGAAATCGTCAGCCTGGTCGGCGCCAGCGGCTGCGGCAAGAGCACGCTGCTGCGCATCGTCGCCGGCCTGGACCGCGAACACGATGGACAGGTGCGGCTCGACGGTCAGGCGCAGCACGGCATCCACCGCGACATCGGTTTCATCTTCCAGGAGCCGCGACTGCTGCCCTGGCTCACCGTCGCGCAGAACGTCGGTTTCGACGCCGACGCCCGGCGCGCCAGTGACCCGCACGTGTTCACGCTGCTGGAGGAAGTAGGCCTTGCACAGGTGGCCGACGCGCTGCCGAAGGCGCTGTCCGGCGGCATGGCGCAGCGGGTGGCGATCGCCCGCGGTCTGTTCAACCGGCCGCGCCTGCTGTTGCTCGACGAGCCCTTCAGCGCGGTCGATGCCTTCACGCGGATGAAGCTGCAGGAGCTGCTGCTGGCCATCGCCCGCGAGCACGGAACCACGCTGCTGCTGGTGACGCACGACGTCGACGAGGCAGCCTGGCTGTCCGACCGTGTCGTGGTGATGGGCAACGGCCGCGCGCTGGACGAAGTGACGATCACGGAACAACGACCGCGCCACCGCCGCTCACCGGCGCTGGCCGATGCCCGCAACACGATTCTCGAAATTCTCGAAGGCGCTCACGTCGTCTGACGTGCGCCACACCCCACACACAGAAAGAGGACTTCGCCATGAGCACACGTTTCACTCTTCGCCGTAACGCCTTGAAGGCATTCATCGCCCTGCTACCGGCGCTTGCACTCGGCAGTGCCGCCGCACAGGACAAGCCGACTACCGTACGCATCGGCTACCAGAAGTCATCGACACTGATCACCGTGCTGAAGACCCGCAGCACGCTGGAACAGAAGCTTGCGCCGCTGGGCGTGAAGGTGAGCTGGCACGAGTTCGCCAGCGGTCTTCCGCTGCTCGAAGCGCTGAACGTCGGCAGCGTCGACGTGTCGGCCGACGTCGCTGACACCGTGCCGGTGTTTGCACTGGCCGCCGGTGCCAACCTGACCTATGTCGCGCAGGAGGCGCCCTCGCCCACCGCGCAGGCCATCGTGGTCAAGGCCGATTCGCCGATCAAGAGCGTGGCCGACCTGAAGGGCAAGCGCGTCGCCTTCGCCAAGGCCGCCGGCGTGCACTACCTGCTGATCGCCGCGCTGGAGAAGAACGGACTGAGCTTCAAGGACATCCAGCCCGCCTATCTCGCGCCGGCCGACGGCCGCGCCGCCTTCGAACGCGACAGTGTCGACGCCTGGGTGGTGTGGGACCCCTTCCTGTCCGCGGTGCAGCGCCAGGCCAAGGTGCGCGTGCTGGCCGACGGCACGAATCTGGCGCAGTACCAGCGCTACTACCTCGCCTCCACGCCCTTCGCGCAGGCGCGGCCGGACGTGATCAAGGTGATTCACGACGCGCTCACCGAAACCGGCAAGTGGGTCAAGCAGAGCCCAAAGGACGCTGCCGCCCTGCTGGCGCCGGTGTGGGGTCTGGATGAAGCCACGGTCGAACAGGCCAACGGCCGTCGCAGCTACGACGTGCGTCTGGTGCAGCCGGAGCGGCTGCAGGAGCAGCAGGCCATCGCCGACACCTTCACCCGCGAGGGCCTGCTGCCGCGCAAGGTGAATGCCACTGCGGTGCCGGTCTGGAAACCGTCTCTGTAAGGCGACCGCAATGAATGCTCCGGACACCACACGCCAGCTCGAACGCCGCGAGGCCGCGCACCTGTTCGACCGCGACTTCGGCCACCATACCGACGCGGTCGAGCGCACCGCACGCGGGCTCGAAGCCACCGCCGCCGAGCGAGACCGCGCCGGCGGTACCGCGTGGGCCGAACGCCAGCTGCTGCGCGACAGCGGCCTGCTCACGCTCGCGGTACCGGCGGAATTCGGCGGCGCCGAACTGCCCTGGCCGCAGATCTACGCCATCATCCGCCGCTTTGCCGAAGCCGACAGTTCGCTCGCCCACCTGTTCGGCTTCCAGCACCTGCAAGTGGCCAGCGTGCGGCTGTTCGCCAACCCGGCGCAGCAGGCGCGTCTGCTCGGCGACACGGTGGCGAAAGGCTGGTTCTGGGGCAATGCCACCAACGGTCTGGACACCCGCATCCGGCTCACGCCGGAGGGCGACCACTTCGTGCTCAACGGCGTGAAGTCCTTCTGCTCCGGTGCCACCGGCGCCGACATGCTGAACGTGACCGCACCGCGCGGCGATGACCCGGCCGACCGGGTGTTCATCAGTCTGCCGTCCGACCGCGCCGGCATCACGGTGCACGACGACTGGGACAACCTCGGCCAGCGCCAAACCGACAGCGGCACCGTCACCTTCGAGAACGTGCGCGTCGAGACGGACGAGATACTCGGCCCGCCGGGCACCCGCGGCACGCCGCGGGCGACGCTGCGCACGCTGGTGTCGCAGCTCATCCTGACCGAGATCTATCTCGGCAACACGCAGGGTGCGCTGCGCGCCGCGTGGAACTACGTGCAGCACGAAGCGCGCCCCTGGTTCTCCAGCGGCGTGGCCCGCGCCGCCGACGACCCCTACGGCCAAGTGCGCTTCGCTGAACTGTGGATCGCCTATCGCGGCGCGCTGGCGCTGGCCGTCCAGGCGGAGCAGGCGCTGCAGCAGGCATGGGAACGTGGCGACGCACTGACCGCGCGCGAACGCGGCGAGGTCGCGCTGCTGATCTGGCAGGCCAAGATCGCCGCCGGCCGCGCCGCACTCGACGTGACGTCGCGCATCTTCGAGCTGATGGGCGCACGCGCCACCGCCGCCCGCTACGGCCACGACCGTTACTGGCGCAACGTACGCGTGCACACGCTGCACGACAACCTCGACTACAAGCTGCAGGACATCGGCCGCTGGGTGCTGGACGACCGCGTGCCCGAGCCCTCCATCTATTCCTGAAGACATGACATGAGTATCCGGAAAACTACCTCGCTGTCGCATCTGCGGCAGAAACTGCTGCCGTGGAGCCTGCCGCTCGCGCTGGTCGTACTGTGGCAGATCGCTGCGCAGACTGGCTGGCTGTCCAGCCGCGTGCTGCCGGCGCCGCTCGACGTGCTGAAGGCGTTCTGGACGCTGGCGGCCAGCGGCGAACTGTGGCGCCATGTACTGGTGAGCGCGCAGCGCGCGCTGAGCGGCTTCGCCATCGGTGGCGGCCTCGGCCTGCTGCTCGGTCTGGCCACCGGTTCGTGGAAACGGGTCGAAACCCTGCTCGACACCACGGTGCAGATGATCCGCAACATTCCGCCGCTGGCACTGATCCCGCTGGTCATCCTGTGGTTCGGCATCGACGAGACGGCCAAGCTCTTCCTGGTGTCACTGGGCGTGTTCTTCCCGGTCTACATCAACACCTTCCACGGCATCCGTTCGGTCGACGCCGGTCTGATCGAGATGGGCCGTTCCTACGGGCTGCGCGGCTGGGCGCTCTACCGCGACATCATCCTGCCGGGCGCGCTGCCGTCCATCCTGGTCGGCGTGCGTTTTTCGCTCGGATTCATGTGGGTCATCCTGATCGTGGCGGAAACCATTTCGGCGCAGGAAGGCATCGGCTACATGACGATGAATGCGCGCGAGTTCCTGATGACCGACGTGGTGCTGGTCGGCATCCTGCTGTACGCGCTGCTCGGCAAGCTCGCCGACCTGCTGGCCCGCTCGCTGGAACGCGTATGGCTGTCCTGGCACCCGAACTACCAAACGCGCTGAGGAGGCCGACCATGTACTTCTCACCGGAAGAGAACAGCGAAGTGAGCGCCGCCGAACGCGTGATCAACGGCGCGGCCGTCACGCTGCGCGGCATCGGCAAGGCCTTCGGCGACCGCCAGGTGCTGCACGACATAGACCTCGATATCCGTCCGGGCGAATTCGTCGCCATCGTCGGCCGCAGCGGCTGCGGCAAGAGCACGCTGCTGCGCCTGCTGGCCGGCCTCGACCAGGCCAGCGAAGGCGAACTGTCGATAGACGGTGGCGCCGACGACGTGCGCATCATGTTCCAGGAAGCGCGTCTGCTGCCGTGGAAGCGCGTGCTCGACAACGTGTCACTGGGCCTCACGCCAGCCTTCCGCCGCCGTGCTCGCGAAGTGCTGGCGCGTGTCGGCCTGGCCGACCGCGAACGCGACTGGCCGTCCCAGCTGTCCGGCGGCCAGCGCCAGCGTATCGCGCTGTCCCGCGCACTGGTGCATTCGCCGCGCCTGCTGCTGCTCGATGAACCGCTGGGCGCGCTCGACGCGCTCACTCGCATCGAAATGCAGCAACTGATCGAGTCGCTGTGGCTGGAACAAGGCTTCACCGCCATCCTGGTCACGCACGACGTGCAGGAGGCGGTGGCGCTGGCCGACCGCGTGCTGCTGATCGAGGACGGCGCCATCGCGCTCGACCTTGACGTCCGTCTCGCCCGCCCGCGCGAGCGCGCCAGCAACGGCTTCTCTGCCTACGAGGCGCGCATCCTGTCGCGCGTGCTCAGTGCGCCGCCCATTGAATCCTCCGCGGCGTCGACCGACGCCTGGACACCGGGCATCGCCCATATTTCGTTCGCAATCTGAAAGGAAGCACCATGGCCATCACCGCAATCAATGTACGCAATCAGTTCAAGGGCAAAGTGAAGGAGATCGTCCGCGGCGACGTGGTCAGCGAAGTCGATGTCGACACGCCGGCCGGCATCGTCACCTCGGTCATCACCACCCGTTCGGTCGACGAGCTGGGCCTGAAGCCGGGCGTCGAAGTGGTCGCGCTGGTGAAATCCACCGAAGTGTCGATCGCCCGCATCGGCAGCTGATCGCGAGCAGCGCATCGCCATGACGTCCACCGTCCTCATTATTCCCGGGCTTCAGGGCATGCCACCGGGACACTGGCTGTCATGGCTCGAAGGCGAACTTCCGGAGGCGCGCCGCGTACCGCACGACGAGTGGAGTTCGCCGGTGCTGGCACACCGAACGGGGCGCGTGAAGCAGGCAATCGCCCGCTCGGCCGGCCCGGTCTGGCTCATCGCGCATGGCTTCGGTTGCCTTGCCGCCATCATGGCCGCCTCCGACCGGACCGATCGCGTCGCCGGCGCGCTGCTGGTGACGCCCGTCGACCCCGAACGCTACGGTGCCGACGGTCCGCTGATCGAGGGTGAAGAGACGATACCCCGCAAGCCGTCGATCTCGGGACTGCTGCCGCAGACGACATTGGGCTTCACCTCGTTGGTGATCGCCAGCGCCGACGATCCGGACATGCGTCTGGTCACCGCCAGCCAGTGGGCCGACAGGTGGGGCAGCCGACTGCTGCTGACCAGCGCACTGGGCAATATCGACCCGACCGTTCATCAGGGCGCCTGGCCGCAATGCCTGCGCCTGTTCCGACTGATGCATCATGCACAACGTGACCTTCCGCTGGGCAGCTTCGCGGAAGGAAACGAACCGGCCCCGCGCCGGCACGGCTGGTTGGCAAAGCTTCGACGCCAGTCGCGGGCGACGCTCTGATGCCGCTGCACGCCGAAGTATCCGGACTAGCATTGATGCTCGCAGTCCCCCGACGACCGCGACAGACTCCCGACGCCAGCAGACCCTGCACTTCTTGAATGAAAGGACCACATCATGACTCTCAGACTGGGCGACATCGCCCCCGACTTCGAACAGGACTCCAGCGCGGGCCGCATTCGTTTTCATGAATGGCTCGGCAACAGCTGGGGTGTGCTGTTCTCGCATCCGGCGGACTTCACGCCCGTATGCACCACCGAACTGGGCCTCACCGCCAAGCTCAAGAGCGAATTCGACAAGCGCGGCGTCAAGGCCATCGCACTGTCGGTCGACCCGGTGGAATCGCACACGCGCTGGATCGCCGACATCAACGACACGCAGAACACCACGGTGAACTTCCCCATCATCGCCGACGGCGACCGCAAGGTGAGCGAGCTGTACGACATGATCCATCCGAACGCGAATGCCACGCTGACCGTGCGCTCGCTGTTCATCATCGATCCGAACAAGAAGGTGCGCCTCATCATCACCTACCCGGCGAGCACCGGTCGCAACTTCGACGAGGTGCTGCGCGTGATCGATTCGCTGCAGCTTACCGACAAGCACTCAGTCGCTACGCCGGGCAACTGGAAGCACGGCGACGACGTGGTCATCGTGCCCTCGCTGCAGGACCCGGACGAGATCGCGCGCCGCTTCCCCGCCGGGTACAAGGCCGTACGGCCTTATCTGCGCCTGACGCCGCAGCCGAAGTAGACAAACGGCCACGCCGGCATCGAAACGCCCGGCTCCGGCCGGGCTTTTTTTTCGTCCACCGTCGGGCTGCACATAGGCTTCATCCGGCAAAGCTGTGCAGAAGAAGCTGCGCAGAACAATTCAGTTCCCCCGGCTGCGGGCAGTCCGTAAGGTCGAGCCATCGCAATCCGGAGTACATCAGATGGCCATCCTTGTCGTCGGCGGTGACCACCCCAACCAGTTCGCTGACTCGGCACGCGAGGCCGGCATAGACCGCCTGCATCACTGGAGCGGCCGACGCGCCGCCGACCACCATCAACCGCTGCCGCGCGACCTGCGCGGCATCGTGCTGCTGATCGATCACGTCAATCACGGCATGGCCGCGCGCGTGCGCAGGCTTGCCAGCCAGCACGGACTGCCGGTCGTCTACAGCGCGCGCAGCCGCTCGCAGATACGCAACGCACTGTCGCAGCTGGCGGCCTGAGCCCGGTCGGGAACTGCATCACGGCCGCGGCCTGCGCCGCGGTTCCGAGTCACGGAAACGCAAGGCGGCGGACGCTATAGTCGCCGGGTACGCCGGAGCATCCATCTGCTTCGGCCCTCCTGGTGAAAGGTTTCCGCGTGCGCACGCTCGTCATCATCGGTGCCGGCTTCAGCGGCACGGCCTGCGCCTGTCAGTTCCTCGCCCGCTGCGGCGATGGCTGGCAGGTCAGCCTGATCAACGCCTCCGGTCCGGTCGCCCGCGGTCTGGCCTACGGCACCCGTTCTCCGCTGCACCTGCTCAACGTGCCGGCCGGCCGCCTCGGCATGGACCCGGCGCAGGAAGGCGATTTCGTCCGCTACCTCGACGAGACGGGGCATCGCTACCGCGCCAGCGCCTTCGTGCCGCGCATGCTGTACGGCGAGTATCTGGAACAGCGCCTGCGCCAGGCGGCCGACGCACATCCGGGCCGCCTCGACATCCGAACGGCGCGGGTCAATGCCATCGAGCGGCGCCTTGCCGGCGGCTTCCGTCTTCACCTGTCCGGCGACGCGACGCTGGATGCCGATGCCGTCATCCTCGCAATGGGGCACCTGAGTCCGGTCGCGCCACTGCCCGGTCTGGATGCGCTGGGCGCCGCCTACATCAACGACCCATGGTCGGGCGCCGTCGAGCACATCGGCACCGACGAGCGCGTGCTGATACTCGGCAGCGGCCTGACCATGCTCGATGTGGTGGTCGACCTCGCGCGGCGCGGCCATCGCGGTCCGATCACCGCGCTGTCGCGCCGCGGCCTGCTGCCGCGCTCGCACCGCGCGCAGGACGCACCTCCGGCCACCATCCCGCTCGACCGCGAAGCGCTGCTGCAGGCGCGCAGTGCGCGTGCGCTCACTCGCCTGGTGCGCGCCGCGGTCGCCCAGGCCGAGCGTGCCTGCGTCGACTGGCGCGACGTGATCGGCTCGCTGCGTGCCCTGACGCCGGCGCTGTGGCAGAGCCTGGACGAGCGCGAGAAGCTGCGCTTCGTGCGCCACGTACGGCCGCACTGGGAGGTGCTGCGCCACCGCACCGCTCCCGAGCCCTTCAACGCGATGAACGCGCTGCTGCAGGACGGTCGCCTCACCGTCGGCGCCGGACGGCTGCGCGCGGCCGCAGCTGATGAGGGCGCAGTGACCGTACGCTGGGATGACGCCCGCCGCGGTCCGCAGGCACAGCAGTTCGACCGTGTCGTCAACTGCACCGGCCCGGGTCACCGCATCGACGCCCAGCGCGCACCGTTGCTGCACCGTCTGCTGGAAAGCGGTCTGATGACGCAGGACCCGCTCAAGCTCGGCCTGATGGTCGACGCCAGCTGCCGGGCCATCGACGCGCGCGGCCGCAGCGTGGACGGGCTGTACTACGTCGGACCGCTGCTGCGAGCCCAGTTCTGGGAAGCCACCGCGATCCCCGAGTTGCGCAAGCACGCCGCGGTGGCAGTGGACAGCCTGCTCGCCGCTGGCGGTTGAGCGTCAGCCGCGATCGATCAGTCGACTTCGCGGCGGCGCACGCGGCCGAGGGCTGCCACCATTCCCAGTCCCGCCGCCATCAGCGTCCAGACATCAGGTTCCGGCACCGGGCCGACGACCGCGCGTCCGCCGCTGCCATAGAGCGCGGCACCGGCCTCCGGTGTCCAGGTGGAATGGAAGGAATTGAATGAATCGAAGAACTGACCGTCGGGCGTGCCGTAGACGTAGGCGGACATGAACAGATCCTCCCTCAGGTCCACGCCCTGGGTGGCGGTCGTGAAACTGAGGTCATAGGCGAAGTTGTACACGCCGTCCTGATCGTCGTCCTCCCACACCAGGTTGAACAAGGGATTGAACACCGGCTGGCCGGACGGCCCGGCAATCATCAGCGGTTCCAGCGTCGACTGCCCGGTCACCAGATTTTCGGTGGAGAACGCGCCATAGGGTGCCAGCGGCCCCTCACCCTGTTGCACCGCGAAGTGGAAACTGTGGAAGGCGCCTGCCGACCACAGTGCGTAGGACACGCTGAAATTGGCGCTGCCCGCGGTGAACTGCCCGTCCTGGTGCAGATTCACGGTGAACGACGCCGCGGAGGGCACGGCCATTCCGCACGCATCGGCATCGCAGACGAAACCCTGATCGCGATAGAACAGTTCTGAGTAGACGTGGCCATTGACCGGCGACCGGGCACTGACCTCGATCTTCGCCGCGAGCTGGCCATTCTCGAAACCGATCTGCGAACGCGCGTGGCTGTCGGCGTCGAGCCAGGCCGAGCTGGCGCCGCTCCACAAGGCGGTATCGCCGTTCCACGGCTGGCCATCGGACAGCAGGCCGCCACCGGGCAGGCTCACATAGCTCCAGCTGCGGAAGGTGTCGTTCGGGACCGCCTGAGCAGCGCCGCTCAGACAGGCGGTACCCAGCAGCGCAGCGAGGCTGGCACGGATGCGGAACGGGACAGGGTGTTTGGACGTCATGACAGGCTCCATCGACAGTGGACCGGATCACGGCCTCGCATGCGGCCGTGACGGGCGGTGCATCAGCGCACCACCTGTCGTCTTTCTATGCCTGCCGTGCCCGGTGCGATCTGACCTCGATCAAGGAAGCCGGCGGGCCCGCCGCTCGCCGGTCTGCAGCCGCCACAGCGAGGCGTAGATGCCGTCGAGCGCAAGCAGCTGGTCGTGCGTACCGGATTCGGCGATGCGTCCGCCGTCGATCACGTGGATGGTGTCGGCGTGGCGCACCGTGGACAGCCGGTGCGCCACGATGAGCGTCGTGCGGCCGACCACCAGACGCTCCAGCGAGCGCTGGATGGCTGCCTCGGTTTCGTTGTCCACCGCCGAAGTCGCCTCGTCGAGAACCAGTATCGGCGGGTCCTTCAGGATCGCGCGCGCCAGCGCCAGCCGCTGCCGCTGGCCGCCCGACAGACGCAGGCCGCGTTCGCCGACCGGCGTGTCGTAACCCTGCGGAAGTGCAACGATGAAGTCGTGCGCCTCGGCCGATTTCGCCGCCTCGATCACCGCCTCGCGTGTGGCGTCCGGCATGCCGTAGGCGATGTTCTGTGCGACCGAGGCGTCGGCGAGGAAGGTGTCCTGCGCGACATAGCCGATGGCGCGGCGCAGGTCCTGCAGGTTCAGTTCACCGATCGGCATGCCGTCGAGCAGCACCCTGCCCTGCTGCGGCTCGTAGAAGCGCAGCAGCAGCTTGATCAGCGTGCTCTTGCCGCCACCGGTGCTGCCGACGAAGGCCGCGCTGCGGCCGGCGTCGATGCGCAGGGCGACGCGATCCAGCGCGGGCCGGGTCGTTCCGTCGTAGGCAAAGGACACCTCGTCAAAAACCAGTTCGCCGCGCACCTCGGCGCGCGGCAGCGCCCGCCCTTCGTAGGCGATGTTCACCGGCGTCTGCAGCAGGTTCATCACCCGCTCGATCGACGACATCGAGCGCTGATACAGATCGGTCAGGTCGGCCAGCCGCGTCAGCGGCCAGAGCAGGCGCTGGGTCAGATACACCAGCACCGAATAGCTGCCGACGCCGATGTCGCCGTTCAGCGCCATGAAGCCGCCGTACAGCAGGGTCACCGTGAAGCCCGCGAGGATGGCCATGCGGATGACCGGCGTGATCGCCGCCGACAGCCGGATCGCCTCGCCGTTGCGCACGCGGTAATCGTCCGACCCCTGTTCGATGTGGCCGGCCTCGTACTCCTCGGCGGCGTAGGCCTTCACCGTGGCGATGCCCTGGATGTTATTGTTCAGCCGAGCCGCCAGCGCGCCGGCCGCCTCGCGCACCGCGCCGTAGCGCGGCGCCAGCCGGCGCTGGAACCAGAAGGCGCCGTAAAGGATGAGCGGCACCGGCACCAGCGCGAGGAAGGCCAGCTCGTGCGTCAGTACGAAGAACACGCCGCCCACCATCAGCGAACCGACGAACACCTGGATCAGGTCGTTGGCGCCGCCATTCAGGAAGCGCTCCATCTGGTTGATGTCCTCGTTCAGCACCGCCAGCAGATTGCCGCTGCGGTTGCGCTCGAAATAGGCCATGTCCAGCTTCTGCACGTGGCGGTAGGCCTCCATGCGCAGGTCGTGCTGCAGGTTCTGCGCAAGGTCGCGCCAGCGCACGTCGTACAGGTACTGGAACAGCGATTCGCCGACCCACACGACGACCGTGATCAGCGCCAGCAGCACCAGTTGGTCCTTCGGATCGACGATGCCAACGCGCGCGAGGAAGCTGGCTTTCTGGTTCACGACCACGTCGACCGCGACGCCGATCAGCACCTCCGGCAGCACATCGAAGAACTTGTTGAGGACGGAATACAGCGAGGCGATGCGCACGTCGCGGCGGTAGTTGCGCGCGTGCGAGAACAGGCGGGAAAGCGGATGCATGGCGGGCTCGGGGAAGATTTCGGGCGGGCCGCTCATCGATGCCGGCGGCGTGCCGCAATCATGACAGACGGCCGCCCCTCCGGGCGGCCGCAGGTGTACGGCACAGCACCGCGTGTGCTCAGCGGTGCAGCCAGCGGGCGTGCGCGCTGCGCGCCAGGTGATCGAGCGCGTAACCGAGCGCACCGACCAGCACGATGACGGCCATCAGCTCCGAGTAGGCGAGGCGGTCGCGTGTGTCGAGGATGAAATAGCCGAGCCCGGCCGACACGCCCAGCATTTCGGCCGGCACCAGCACGATCCAGATGATGCCGATCGCCAGTCGCACGCCGGTCAGGATGTGCGCGGTGATGCCGGGCAGCACCACGCGCAGCACCGTCTCGCGCCGGGTGGCCGACAGGCTGCGTGCCAGCAGCAGCCAGTTCGGATCGAGCTGCGCGACGCCGGACGCGGTATTGAGCAGGATGGGCCACACCGCGGCGAAGGCGAGCAGGAAGTACACCGGCGCGTCGCCCACGCCCAGCACCATCACCGCGAGCGGCATCCAGGACAGCGGCGACACCATGCGCAGGAACTGGAACAGCGGTGTCGTGCCCTGGGCGAAACGGCGCGACAGCCCGGTCAGCACACCCAGCGGCACACCGATGGCAATGGCCAGCAGCAGGCCGACCGCGACCCGCCTCAGGCTCACCAGCACGTGCGGCCACAGCTCGCCGCTGCCGAGCAGCTGCCATAGCGCGTCGGCCGACGGCGCCGGCGCGAAATCGGCCGCGATCGGCATGCCATGCGCCAGCCAAGCCGAGCCGGCCAGCCACAGCAGCAGCGCGCCCAGCAGGCCGGCCAGCGGGAGGATGAAACGCGCGCCCATCACACCCGCACGACTTCCTTGCGCCGCAGGTCGGCAGGCAGGCCGAACACCGACGGCCCACCGACCAGGTCGATGGCCCGGCGCACGAAGCGGTCATCGACCAGGTCGCGCGCGACGAAGGCCGGATCGAGCGCATCGAGGAACTTCGTGTCGCCCTCGACCCGGGTCTGCTTCACCGCGCGCACCAGCTCTTCGGTGTAGGACGGGAAGGGATAGGGCTGGAAGTCGATGCGGCGCTGGTACCAGCCCTTGTTCTTCACCACGCCCGAAGCTTCGTAGCTGGCGTAGTCGGTCGCCGCCAGCACCTTGGAAAGAACCGGCAGCGCGTGCGGTGTGTACTTGCCCTCGCCTGCCGCCGACAGCAGCTTAGCGGTATCCAGCTGGTTGCTGCGCGTCCACAGCTGGGCACGCACGATGGCGTTGGTGACGCGCTGCGCCCACTCCGGCCGCTCGCTGGTGTCGCGCTCGGACAGGAAGGTGACGCAGCACGCGTGGTTCTGCCACACGTCACCCGAGAAGCGCAGCACCTTGCCCACGCCCTTGGTTTCGGCCAACGCGTTGAAGGGGTCGGCCACGATGTAGCCGGCAATGGACTTGCCGGCCAGTGCCGACACCATTTCGGCAGGCGGCAGCACGATGAGGTTCACTTCGTTCGCGGCCAGCTGCGCCTCCTTGGCCTTGGTCACCGCCGTCAGACCGTTCGCGCGCAGCACCTGCTGCAGCAGGATGTTGTGGATCGAGTACCAGAAGGGCACGGCCACCGTGCGGCCGCCCAGGTCGGCGACGGTCGAGATCGACGGATCGACGGTCAGCGCTGAGCCGTTCACATGGTTCCAGGCGACGATCTTCGCCGGGAATTTCGAGCCGTAGCGCACCCACAGCGCGGCGGGCGTCAGCAGGTGGATCACGTTCACCTGCCCGGCAACGAAGGCCTCGACGATCTGCGCCCAGCTGCGGAACAGCCGCGGCGACTCGGTCTTCAGGCCTTCCGCCTCGAACAGCTTGCGCGCGTGCGCCACCAGCAGCGGTGTCGCATCGGTAATCGGCAGGTAGCCGATCTTCACCGGCTGGTCGTCGCCCTTGAAGGCCTGCGCACGCGCGTCACCCGCACGCAGCAGCGGCGCCGCCACGCCGGCCAACGTCAGTGCGCCCAGCTTCAGCATGTCGCGGCGCGTCAGCCCGCAACCGCAATCGGACGAAGCGCAGATATGCAGCTTCCCATCCTTGTTCATGTCATGTCCTCTTCTGATGGTCTTGGTTTCAATGCGCGCGCAGCACCTGCAGCGCGTTCAGGATGTCCAGCCGCAAGGCGGTCACGGCCGCAGGCTGCGCCTCACGCGGGCGCTCGATATCCACTGTCCATTCGCGGACGATGCGGCCAGGCGTGCCGCCCATCAGCAGGATGCGGTCGGCCACCAGGATGGCTTCGTCGATGTCGTGCGTAACCAGCAGCGCCGCGGTGTGCCAGCGATGCACCAGCTCCACCAGCAGCGCCTGCATTTCGGCACGCGTGATGGCGTCGAGTGCGGAGAACGGTTCGTCGGCAAACAGCAGCTGCGGCTCGCGCGCCAGCGCGCGGGCAAGGGCCACGCGCTGCGCCATGCCGCCGGACAGCTGTGCCGGATAGCGATGTCCGTGTCCCGCCAGCCCCACCGCGGACAGCGCATGCTCGACGCGCGCGGCGCGCTCGCTGCGCGCCAGTCGAGGTTGATGCTCGAAGTCGAGACCGAAACCGACATTGCCCGCCGCATCAAGCCAGGGCAGCAGCCCCGGCTGCTGGAAAACGAGTGCGGCGCGCGGATGCGGCGCCCGCAGCGGCTCGCCGAGGAAGTGAATGTCACCCGAGGCGGGCGCCTCCAGCCGTGCCAGCACGCGCAGCAAAGAAGACTTGCCGCACCCGCTGCCACCCAGCAGGCAGACGATCTCGCGCGGCCGGACCTCGAGCGACACGCCGCTGAACACCGGCCCGCCACCGTCATGGGCGTAGGCCAGATCACGTGCCAGCAGCGTGGACACAGGCGCGGCGAGCGCCGCCGGTTCCGGGCGCAGCAGCGCCCTGGGCACCGCTGCGTTCACGCCGCCCTCGCCTGCGCCTGTGCGCGCTTCCGCAATTCGCCCTGCAGTTGGGTGACGCTGGGCGTGATGACCGGCACGAAGGCCGATTCCTGCAGGCGGCGCGCGAAACCGAACTGCGGATCGACCAGGTAGGCGCGACCGCCGCTCGCCTGCAGTTCGAGCTGCACCGCGCGCTGCACCGTATCGGCCAGCGCGATGCGCAGCCGGAACAGCGCCGCCGCGTCGCTGACGAAGCGCTGTGCGGCCAGTCCATCGAGCAGCGCCACCACCTGCTTGGCCAGCGCGTCGCCAACCGCGTCGAGTTCGTCCTGCAGCGTGGCGCGGGCGCTGTTGCAGCGCGCCTGCGCGGCGGCCAGTGCGGCGCGCGCCAGGCCGATGGACAGGCCGCACTGCAGGCCGAGAAAGCCGGGGCGCACGCGCGGCAACCAGTCACGCGCGTCCGGCGCGATCACGTCGGACGCGTCGATCAGCGCACCGTCTATGTTCAGCGCCGCGGTATTGCTGCCGCGCATCGCGATCAGGTCGAGATCGGCCGTACGCGATACGCCGGCGTGGCGACCGTCGAGCGCAACGATGAAGGGCGGCTCGCCTTCGCGCGACGACACCGCCGCCGCGAACACGAAGCCCGACTTGCGCAGATTGGTCACCCAGGGCAGCTTGCCGTCCAGACGCCAGCCCTCGCCGGTGCGGCTGGACTCGATCTGCAGCGATTCAATGCCGCAAAGGAATTTCATCGCGTTAGACAGGCCAGTCGCGCCGGCGTGCTTGCCGGCCAGCAAGGCCGGCAGCCGGCGTTCGCGCAGCGCCGCGTTCGGGCTGGCGAGCAGATATTCGATGAAGGCGCGATGACCCCAGAACACGAAGGCAGCCGTCAGCGAATGCTCGGCCACCGCGGCGATGGCCTCGACCGCGTCGCCGGTGCTGCCTCCGGTTCCGCCCATCGACTGCGGCACGCCGATGGCGAACAGTCCGGCGGTGGCCAGCGCCGGCAGCAGCGCCTCGTCGTCGGAGCTGCCGTCGTTCAGTGCCGGCGCCTGTTGCTGCAGCCAGTCGCGCAGGCCGTCCGGCAGCCGTTCGTGAGTGTTCGTGTTCATGCCGTCAGCACACCGGCACGGAAGGGTTCGAGCTGCGGATTGACCGGGCTCTGCGCCAGATTGTTGGCGAAGTTGCACAGCGTCGCCAGGCTGATGCCGAGGATGACTTCGAGCGCCTGCGCGGGCAGGAAACCGGCACCGGTGAACTCCGCCAGCGCGCTGTCACTGACGGCGCCGCGAGTGGCGATGACCTCTCGCGCAAACGCCGCCAGCGCATCGAGCCGTCCATCGCCGACCGGACGCCCGTGCTGCAACGCGACCACCGCCGCCTTGTCGAAGCCGGCCTTCTTCAGCGCAATGGCGCTGTGGCCGGCCACGCAGAAGTCGCAGCCGTGAGTGCTGGCGGCCGTGATCTGCACCACCTCGCGTTCGGCCAGCGAAAGGCTGGCACGCCCGTTGATCTCGCCGACCGTCAGATAGGTTTCGAGCGCGACCGGCGCGTTCGACAGCGCGGCGATCAGATTGGGCAGGAAGCCGTTGTTGGCGATCACGCGCTCGACGAGAGCACGGCTTCCTTCGGGTGCGGTATCGGCGGTGTGCAGGGTGAGGCGGGTCATGTTGATTCTGCGGAACGCAGGCTGTTGCGATCCGCAGAATCTAAGTGTCACACCGCCCTACACCAACCAACTTAATCTGCAAAGCTTTGCATCATCGGGAACTGCAAGAGATGGGCACGCAGAATTCTCGACACATGCCTAGCATCGCGAACGGAAGGGTCAGCCATCCGTGAGCGCTGAGACAAGAGCAGGCGCCCGTGACACAAGTACGTCGCCCGGGTCGGCAAGAAGAACGCCTTCGTCTGCGGTCCGGCAAAGGCGCATCGCGACGTCGAGGAAGGGCGCGATCGGTCCGGCAAAGCGGACCTCACCGTCGTCGTCAACAATGATCAGGGTTGGCAGGCTCTCGATCTCGATATCCAGACGGGCAAGTAGCTCGTCATGCACCTCGATATCCACCCACCTGCAGTTGTCGGCGGCACGCCTCGCGCTTATTTCGTCAAAGGACGCTTGAAAGTCGCGGCAGGTGCCGCACCACTCGGCGCACAAACAGAGAACGGTGAGGCTCATCGCTACATCCGGTCGTCAGGACGGAAACGCGCACGATACGACGCTCGAGCCGGGATCCGGAAGCACCTGCATGCATGGGACGATAACCCGTCTGACTGGGGTGGGTGCGTGAATTCACGCACCCACCGTCCGGTGCGTTCGATTCGCCGGGTTCACCGCCTGCGTTGCCCCGCCAGCCGCCGGACAACGGTGGCGAAGCGGTCGACTTCCTCGCAGGTGTTGTAGAAGGCCAGCGAGGGACGCACCGTGGTTTCCAGGCCGAAGCGACGCAGGATGGGCTGCGCGCAATGGTGACCGGTTCGCACCGCGATGCCTTCCTCGTTCAGCGCCTGGCCGACTTCGTCGGTGGTGTAGCCCTTCAGCACGAAGGACAGCACGCTCGCCTTGTCGGCCGCGGTGCCGATCAGCCGAACGCCCGGTATGTCGCGGATCGCGTGCGTGGCATAGACCAGCAGGTCATGCTCGTAGCGCGCGATGTTCTCGATGCCGACGCGATCGACATAATCCAGCGCCGCACCCAGCCCCACCGCGTCGGCGATGTTGCCGGTACCGGCCTCGAAACGCGCCGGCGGCGGATGGAATACGGTGCGCTCGAAAGTGACGTCCTGGATCATGTTGCCGCCGCCCTGCCAGGGCGGCATGTCTTCCAGCACGTCTCGCTTGCCGTACACCACGCCGATGCCGGTGGGGCCGAAGATCTTGTGGCCGGAGAACACGAAGAAGTCGGTGTCCAGCGCACGCACGTTCACCCGCATGTGCGACACCGACTGCGCGCCATCCACCAGCGTCTTCGCACCGGCACGATGCGCCAGCTCGACGATCTCCTGCACCGGCACGACGGTGCCCAGCGCATTCGACACCTGGGTCACCGCGACCAGCTTGGTACGCTCGTTCAACAGGCGCTTGTATTCCTCGAGCAGTACCTGACCGCTGTCGTCGACCGGGATCACGCGGATCTTCGCCCCCTTCTCGGCCGCCAGCTGCTGCCAGGGCACGATGTTGGCGTGGTGTTCCAGGTGCGACACGATGATTTCGTCGCCGGCGCCGATATTCTTCGCACCCCAGCTCTTGGCCACCAGATTGATCGCCTCGGTCGCGCCGCGCACGAAGATGACTTCCTCTACCGAACCTGCGCCGATGAAGCGCGCCACCTTCTGCCGCGCCGCCTCGTAGGCATCCGTCGCGCGGGCGGCCAGTTCGTGCGCCGCACGGTGGATGTTCGAGTTCTCGTGCGCGTAGAAGTACGCCAGCCGGTCGATCACCGCCTGTGGCTTCTGCGTTGTCGCGGCGTTGTCGAACCACACCAGCGGCCTGCCATTCACCCGCTCGGCGAGTATCGGAAAGTCCCGCCGTACCACATTGACATCGAAAGGCGGATGACGGCCGGCGTTGGCATTCGGCACCCGCCCGGCGTGACCGACCGTGGGCGCCGCCTGGCTGTCGACGAAGTAGTAGGCCGGCGCCGACGGCGCGGCCGGATGCACCTCGCGTGACGGCTCGGCCAGCAGCCCGCGCAGCGCGTCGTCGCCGGGCAGGCCGAAGGAACGGGCACTGACGCGGTCATCAACATGTGCAGGCGCCGACTGCAGCGCACTCGATTCGCCGAGGAAATAGTACGGCGACGAGGGTGCCGAAGCACCGCCCGGCTGCGGGAAGGCGGACGCGCCACCGAGCGGCGGCAGCGCTGCCGCGTAGGCCTCGGGCACGCCCTGTGCAACGCCCGCGCGCGGCGAGCCGACCGGGTAGGCGTCGGCTGCCACGTCGGGCACATGATTCTGCGCGGTCGCGTGCGGTACCAGCTTGGGCGACGAGGCGCCCAGCGACAGACCATGCTGCGGTGCGACCGGCGCGGCCGCCGCAGCCGTGCTCGACGGCGCGCTGGCCGGGACCGGCGGCACCGGCGATTGCGGTGTCGGCGCCGGCGCAACTGCCAGCGGTGCATCGAACGAAGGCGGCGTCTGCCCGGGCAGCGCAGCGAACAGCTCGCTGGCCAGGCGCGACAGCACCGACGCGTCGGGCGCGCCGGGCGGCAGCGGAGAGCTCAGACCGCTCACGTTACTGCTTGTAGGTGTCGGGATACTCATGGTACTTGCCGATCTCCACGTCATCGAGCACAGCCAGCGCGTCTTCGGTCAGCACGGCCAGAGAGCAATACAGCGAGATCAGGTAGGACGCGATCGCGTTGCGGTTGATGCCCATGAAACGGACCGACAGGCCCGGGCTCTGTTCACCGGCCAGACCCGGCTGGAACAGGCCGACCACGCCCTGGCGCTTCTCGCCGGTGCGCAGCAGGATGATCTTGGTCTTGCCGTCCTCGACCGGCACCTTGTCCGACGGAATCAGCGGCAGGCCGCGCCAGGTCAGGAACTGCGAACCGAACAGGCTCACGGTGGGCGGCGGCACACCGCGGCGGGTGCATTCGCGGCCGAAAGCGGCGATCGCCAGCGGATGGGTCAGGAAGAAGCCGGGCTCCTTCCACACCTTGCCGATCAGGTCGTCCAGATCGTCCGGGGTCGGCGCGCCGGTCAGCGTCGAAATGCGCTGGTCGTCATGCACATTGGCCAGCAGACCGTATTCCGGATTGTTGATCAGTTCGCTTTCCTGCCGCTCCTTGATCGTTTCGATGGTCAGACGCAGCTGCTCCTTGATCTGGTCGTGCGGGCTGCTGTAGAGGTCGGACACGCGGGTGTGCACGTCGAGCACGGTGGTGACCGCATTCAGGAAGTACTCGCGCGGCTGTTCGTCGTAGTCGACGAAGATCTGCGGCAGTTCCGCTTCGTCGCGCTGCGAGCACGCGACACGCACGTCCTGCGGGTTCTTCACACGGTTCACGCGGTAGATGCCCGCCTCGACCGGCAGCCACTGCAGCAGATGAACCAGCCAACGCGGCGTGATGGTCGATAGCTGCGGGACGGTCTTGGTGGCGTTGGCAAGCTGGCGGGCGGCGTTGTCGCCAAGCGCCAGCTGTTCGGGTGTGTCGGCCATGAAAGGCTCCTAGCAAGGGGAGGTTGTTTATGCGAAAAACTGCTAAGCAAATATCTATTTCTTCTATGCGGCATTCAACCGGCTATAGCCACCAATCGGTTCGTCGTCCGTCCGTTCAGGCGATCGTGTGCTGCACGGCAGCTGGCAGCTCGTCCATGCGTTCGCAGCCGTCGAGCAGATCGCCGGCCGGCAATTCGAGCGCCAGCGCGAGCTTGACCACCGTGGCGAGCGAGGGCATCGCGCTGCCGCGCTCGACCTCGCCGAGGTAGGAGCGATTGAGTTCGGCGCGCTCAGCCAGTACCTCCTGCGACCAGCCGCGCAATTCGCGCGTCCGCCGCACCGCACGGCCGAAGCGGCGCGTCAGCGCCTCGGCCAGAGGTGGCGTCGGCCTTCCGTGCCGGGCTGTCATGGCTCGACCAGTTCCGCCGCGACCGGCACGTTCTGTGAATTGGCCTGCGTGACCTGGCTGCCGGGCGGCACGCTGCGCGTGAGCCACACATTGCCGCCTATCGTGGAACCGCGTCCTATCGTGACGCGGCCCAGTATCGTGGCCCCGGCGTAGATGACCACGTCGTCCTCGACCACCGGATGACGCGGCAGCCCTTTCTGCAACGTGCCAACCTCGTCTGCCGGGAAGCGCTTGGCGCCCAGCGTGACCGCCTGGTAGAGCCGCACGCGCTCGCCGATTACCGCGGTTTCGCCGATCACGACACCGGTGCCGTGATCGATGAAGAAGCCGGCGCCAATCTGCGCTCCCGGGTGGATGTCGATGCCGGTGCTCGAGTGCGCCGCCTCGGAAATGATGCGTGCGACCAGCGGCACGCCCAGCGCGTACAGCTTGTGCGCGATGCGGTGATGGATGACTGCGAGCACGCCGGGGTAGCACAGCAGCACCTCGTCGACACTGCGCGCCGCCGGGTCGCCCTGGTAGGCGGCCAGCACATCGGTGTCGAGCAGCGCGCGCAGGCCGGGCAGCGACAGTGCGAATTCGGCGACGATGGCTCGCGCCAGCAGGTCGACGTCAGCCTGCGGCGATGCCGCGCGGCGCGCGTCGTAGCGCAGTTCCAGCCGCACCTGGTGCAGCAGGGCGTTGAGCGCGGCGTCCAGCGTGTAGCCGATGTAGAAATCCTCGCTCTCCTGATGCAGATCGGACGGGCCGAGCCGCATCGGGAACAGCGCGCCGCACAGCGCCTCGGCGATGTCGCGCAAGGCCTCGCGCGACGGAAATTCGCGCGCGCCGCATTCGGTCGTACGCTGCTGCGCGCCGCGCCAGCGTGTGCGGATGTCACGCAGCTCGGACACGATGCGGTCCAGCTGCCACGCGCCTTCAGATTCCGTGGCCCTCGTGAGGCCGCCCTTCTTCAAAGTCATTCGGGATCTCCGTTGCGGGGATGAAGAAGGCGGCCGCGACGGCGACCGCCGCGCATCAGTCCTGCTGCCAGGGCAGGCCGCTGACCACCCAGCCGCCGCTGTTGCGCCGCTGGCCGTCGGTGCTCAGTTCGCCCTCGAAACCTTCGAGCACGTTGAACACATGACGGAAGCCGGCTTTCGCTGCCGCCTCGGCGGCGGCGGCCGAACGCTTGCCGCTGCGGCACAACAGAAGGAGGACGGCGTCTTTGCCGACCTTGGCTTCCAGTTCCTTCACGAAGCGCGGATTGCGCGTCATCGATGTACCGGTCGCCCACGCCACGTGGACGCTGCCCGGTACGTGGCCGACGAACTTGCGTTCCTCCGCCGTGCGGACATCCACCAGTACGGCGTCGCCGGCCGATACCAGCGCCCAGGCCTGGTCCGGCGTGATGCCGCCGGCGTACAGGAGCGCGTCGTGCTCCGCACGTTCGCGGGCAATCGAGAGCGGCGGTGCGTCGAGCACAGCAGCACGGGGTGAGGACGCAAGGGCGTCCGCGGTCGCAGCAGTCATGATTATTTCCTCCTCGGCGTGACGACACCGGCGATGCGCCGCCTCCCAGGCGGTCCCGGCATCGGCCGGCGCCGGGCCGACGCAAGGGCGTCGCTCCCGGTGACGCCAATCTATCGGCCGGCCGGGCACCCACAAACCAATTGAATTTCAGATCGAATGCAGGGAATGCTTTGCGCGAAATCCGCTAAGGCGGCGCGCATAAGCTCTGCAGGATTAATTGGTTGGATGTGGCGGGCGCGCCCCCTAGATTGGTCGCCATGAATGCCCCCGGACCCCGCCGGCTGCGCCGGCCCGAAAAGCGCCCCGACCGCCACGAACCGCTTCCGCTCGGCGACAAGCTGCTGGCAGCGGTCGTGTTCGCCTTCGGCCTCGCCCTGCTCTATCGCACCTGGCTGTTGCTCGAATGAGCCTGACGCGCCTGTCGCCCCTCACGGAGAAACACATGAACACCGTCGACGCCAGCCGCTCGGCGCTCGAGCGCTACCTGCATACCCTACCCCGCGATGCCGACGGGCATCACCCCTTGTGGACGACGCCCGACGGTCACGTCGCCGGGCGTTTCATGCACAGCAGCCTGTCTTCGGTTTTCCAGCCGGTACAAAGGCTGGACGACGGCACGCGGATCGGCCACGAAGCCTTCATCCGTTCCTTCGACGCCACCGGCGGCGACCTGTCGCCGTGGAACCTGTTCGCCAACGCCGCCGGCGACGATGCGCTGATCGAACTCGACCGGCTGTGCCGCACGCTGCACGTGCTGAACTACTTCGGCCGTGCCGACGAGACCGGAAGTCTCTTCCTGAACGTCCATGGCCGCCTGATGCTGGCCGTCGGCGAGGACCACGGCAGCGCCTTCGGACGCGTGCTGTCGGCACTGAACATCGAGCGCCGCAAGGTGGTGATCGAATCACCGGACGCGATGACCAGTGACTTCGCCATGCTGGCCTACGTGATGCTCAACTACCGCTACAACGGATACCGCATCGGCGTGAACCTGCTGAACGCAGGCCAGCTGGACGAACTGGTGCGTCACGTACGGCCGGACTTCGTCAAGCTCGACGCCGGCCGCGACGACACGCTGCGCGACCTGGCGCAGCACGCGAAGACCTGCGCCCGTCATGGCATCGAACTCATCGTGCAGCGCATCGGCAGCGAGGCGGCACTGGCCCGGGTACGCGCAGCCGGGGTTCGCCTCGGCCAGGGCTACGCGCTCGGCCACCCCGTCGCGCCGGCCGCGCGACGAGCGACCGGCAGGACGGCATTCCCGAATCCCTGATAAGCACATCGTTTCTTGTTGGTTCACGCGCCCGGCCCGACTGCCTAGGCTGCGTGCCTTCGATCCCAACGGAGCCATCATGCACACCCGCCTCACCCACCTGATTTCCGCCGCCCTGCTCGCCCTCGCCGCCGTCGTACTGCCGGCGCAGGCGCAGACCACGCTGCTCAACGTGAGCTACGACGTGTCGCGCGAACTGTACAAGGACATCAACCCGGCCTTCGCCGCACACTGGAAAACGCTGTCGGGCGAAACGCTGACGCTGAACCAGTCGCACGGCGGATCGAGCAAGCAGGCCGGCGCCGTGATCGGCGGGCTGGAAGCCGACGTGGTGACGATGAACCAGTCGCCGGACATCGACATCCTGGTGAAGAACAGCCTGGTGTCGGCCGACTGGCGCAAGCGCCTGCCGAACGACGCCACGCCCTACACGACCACCACCGTTTTCCTGGTGCGCAAGGGCAATCCGAAGGCGATCAAGGACTGGTCCGATCTCACCCGCGCCGGTCTGCAGGTGATCGTGCCCAACCCGAAAACCTCGGGCAACGGCCGCTACACCTACCTCGCCGCCTGGGGCTATGCACTGAACAAGGCGAACGACGAGGCGGCGGCGAAGGACTTCGTCAGCAAGCTGTTCGCCAACGTGCCGGTGCTCGACGGCGGTGGCCGCGGCGCCACCACCACCTTCACCCAGCGCGGCATCGGCGACGTTCTGGTCACCTTCGAGAACGAGGCGGTGCTGCTGGACAAGGAACTCGGCGGCGACCAGTTCGACATCGTCTATCCGTCGCTGTCAATCGAGGCGGCCGCCCCGGTGGCCGTGGTCGACAAGGTGGTCGACAAGCGCGCCACCCGCAGGCAGGCGGAGGCCTATCTGCAGTACCTGTACTCGGCCGAAGGCCAGGACATCATTGCCCGTCACCACTTCCGCCCGCGCAGCGAGGCGGCGCTGAAGAAGTACGCCAAGCGGTTCCCGCCGGTGAACACATTCACGGTCGAGGCGAAGCTGGGCGGCTGGGATGCGGTGCAGAAGACGCACTTCGCCGACGGCGGCATCTACGACCAGATCGTCACCCGCCGCTGAATCCGACCACGCCCTGCCCGATGAGCCAGAACGCCGCACTGCAGAACGGAAAGCGCCTCACCTTCGCTCGACCGGAGGAGATGGCGCTGTCCATACGTGCCACCGCGCTGGTGTTCGAGGACCCGGCGTCGACCGCGCTGCTGTCCGACATCGAGCTGATCGCGGCACGCGAAGTGACGGCGATGATCATCGGCGAGACCGGCACCGGCAAGGAACTGGTGGCACGACACATTCACGCGGTCAGCGGTCGCGCCGGTCCCTTCGTCGCCGTCAACTGCGGCGCGCTGAGCGAAGCACTGATCGACGCCGAACTGTTCGGGCACGAGGCCGGTGCCTACACCGGCGCCACGCATGCACGGGCCGGCTGGTTCGAGGCGGCAGACGGCGGCACCCTGTTCCTCGACGAGATCGGAGACATGCCGTCCGCGCTGCAGGTGAAGCTGCTGCGCGTGCTGCAGGAACGGCAGGTGGTGCGTCTCGGTTCACGCACCCCGGTACCAGTGGATGTGCGGCTGATCGCCGCCACCAACGTGGACCTGTGGCGTGCGGTGAACGCCGGCCGCTTCCGCGCCGACCTGTACTACCGGCTTAACGTGGCGCCGATCAGGTTGCCCCCGCTGCGCGAGCGGCGCGGAGACATCCCGCCCCTGGTAGACCACTTCGCTGCGCAGTACGCGCGCCGGCTGGACATCGCCGACGTGAACTTCACCCCGCGCGCCCGCGAGGCGCTGGTGGCACACGACTGGCCCGGCAATATCCGAGAGCTGGAAAACGTCGTCCACTACGCGCTCATCGTCAGCCGCGACGGCCGTGTCGACATCGACGACCTGCGCCTCGCCAACGCCTCGCTGGCACCGGCTGCGCAGCCCCCGGTCGCACTGCCGGCCGACACCCCTGCACAGCTGTTCGAGCGCATCGCGGGCGACCTGCGGCGCCTGATCGAACTGCACGTACCCGAACTTCACGACACGATGGAGCGGATTCTGGTATCGACCGCCTTCGAGTCCTGCAGGAGAAACCAGGTCCATACGGCAGAGGCCCTGTCCGTGTCGCGCTATGTATTGCGCACCCAACTCAAGCGACACGACCTGCTCGACACTGCGCGCCAAGGCATTACGGCCCCGCAGGCGTCCTGAACTGTGCGCCGGCGTCAGGGCTGGGGGCGGTGCGTTGGCAGAGTGGCTTTGAGCGTGACGTGATCCTGCCCTGAAACGGCAGAGATCTCTCCTCCATGGGCACGAACGATGGCTTTCGATATCGCCAGACCGAGACCCGCGCCGTCACTGAACCTCCTGCGTGACGCATCCACGCGGTAGAAGCGCTCGAAGATCCGTGACAGGTCATCCTCAGGAATTGCGTCACCGGTGTTCTCCACACTGAGCTCGACGCAGTCCGCGTCTGCCGGCCGTACGTCGATCGTGATCCGGCCATGAGCCTGCGTATGCCGCACCGCGTTCGAGAGCAGGTTGTTAACGAGACGGCGCAGCATCAGCCGATCTCCGGATACCCGGGCCGCACCGGTGAAAGTGAGATCGATCGATTTCTCATCAATCAGCGGTTCGTAGAACTCGATGACGCTATCGATCTCGGCTCGCAGATCCACGTCTTCACGCTGCGGTACAAGCAGCTGGTTGTCCGACTTCGCGAGGAAGAGCATGTCGGCGATCATTCGCGACAGACGTTCGAACTCCTCGGCGTTCGAGGCAAGGACATCCTGGTACTCCTCTATCGAGCGCGCGCGCGACAGTGTCACCTGGGTCTGCGTCAGCACATTGCTGACGGGAGTGCGTATCTCGTGAGCGAGGTCAGAAGAGAAATCGGCAAGCCGGTGGAAGGATGCTTCCAGCCGGGCAAGCATGTCGTTCAGGTTACTGACGACATCGGCGAGTTCGGCGGGAATGGACGCCACCGGAAGCCGTTGATCCAGGTGATCCGCAGTGATGCTGGCGGCGCGCCGGCTGATCTCGCGAAGGGGATGCAGACCGCGGCGGGCAGCGATCCAGCCCAGTCCTCCGGACATCAGGGCTGCAAGACCGACCAGGGACCATAGTGCCCACTCGAACGAACGCATGAACAGCTCGTGCTGCGTCATATCCACCGCGATACCGAGGACGGCCGGGGCAAGCCCCTCGATCGCCGTCGGCGCCTGGACCGCCAGGCCCCGGTAATGCCGCCCGGCACCGTCCTCCCAAAGGCGGTACGGGTCTGTCGGGCGCTGCCCCACCGCAAGTACTTCGGATGGAAATGACCCGTCCGCCGATCGATAGATCGTCTGGCCGTCGGGAGCCCGGACGATGACGATCAGTCCGTGATGCCCGACCAGGGCGTGATCCAGCTGCTCCGGAAGAGCCTTCAGTTCGTCCTCGTTGCGCACTCTCCGCAGCGCCTGCGTAAGGAGTTCGACCTTGCCACCGATGAGCGCCCTGTCGATCTCCTCGAAATGCCGCTCGACCAGGACCCCGATCAGCAGTCCCAGGACCAGCAGCACCGACGTCGACAGGACCGCGAAAAGCAGTGTCAGACGCAAGGTCATCGACCGCCGCAGCAATGCGCTCACGCGTCGACCTCCAGCACATAGCCCATGCCGCGCACGGTATGAATCAGCTTCCGATCGAATCCTTCGTCCACCTTTGCACGCAAGCGGCGCACCGCGACTTCGATGACGTTGGTATCGCTATCGAAGTTCATGTCCCACACCTGTGACGCGATGAGCGAGCGCGGCAGCACCTCGCCTTGCCGTCGAAGCAGCAGCTCGAGCAGCGCAAATTCTTTTGCCGTGAGATCGATTCTGACGCCGGAGCGGGTCACGCGGCGGCGCATCAGGTCGAGCTCCAGGTCGGCCGCGCGCAGTTGGCCGGACTCCATGCTCGCGCCGCCCCGGCGCAACAGCGTGCGGACCCGGGCCAGCAGCTCGGAGAACGCAAAGGGCTTCACCAGATAGTCGTCGGCGCCCGCCTCCAGCCCCTTAACCCGGTCATCCACGGCGTCGCGCGCAGTCAGGAACAGGACCGGCATGTTCTTACCTGCACCGCGAATGCCCTGCAGTATCTGCCAGCCGTCAATCCCGGGAAGCATCACGTCCAGTATGGCCAGATCGTAGCTCTCGGTCAGGGCAAGGTGCAGGCCGTCCAGGCCGTCGCGCGCGAGATCCACGACAAAGCTCGCTTCCACCAGGCCCTGCCGCAGATAGTCACCGGTCTTGGGTTCGTCTTCGACAACGAGAATCTTCATGGCAGCGCTCTCATCATTTTCCTGAACCGTCATCCTGCACAGTTGAGGGCGACGTATCCGCGAGATTACGGAAATGTAATCGGAGAGTCAGGGTCCCGTTACCCCGGCCGGGGAAGAATCACGCCACCGGATAACTCGGACTGGGCAGATGAAGAACATCCTTGTCGGCGCGCTGATCGTGCTCATTTTGATGGCACTTTCCGCGCTGGCCGCCATACAGCTCGGTCTCCCCGATTTCGCCGCGGACCGCCCGCACGGCGAAACCACCTACGAGCTCATCGCATGGGCGCGCGAGCGCTCCGTGGCTGTCCGCTCAGCCCGGGTGGCCCCTCCCGCCGACCTCGATGATCCGGAACGGGCCCGTCGCGCAGCCGGTAACTACGACGCCATGTGCGTCGGCTGTCATCTGTCTCCAGGGCAGGAGGAAGGCGAGCTGCGGCGCGGGCTCTATCCCGCCCCGCCGGATCTTTCCAAGCCTCGGGAGGGCGTTCGAGACGAGGACGCACGCAGTTTCTGGATCATCAAACACGGCATCAAGGGATCCGGAATGCCGGCCTGGTCAAAGGGCGGCATGGAGGATGCAGCGATCTGGGACCTGGTGGCGTTCCTGCGCGTGCTGCCCGGCCTGTCGGCAGACGGTTATCGGCGCGCCGTCGCTGCCAGCGACGGGCATTCGCATCGCGGCATCAATCAC
This sequence comes from Methyloversatilis discipulorum, assembly GCF_000385375.1. Taxonomy (NCBI): domain Bacteria; kingdom Pseudomonadati; phylum Pseudomonadota; class Betaproteobacteria; order Nitrosomonadales; family Sterolibacteriaceae; genus Methyloversatilis; species Methyloversatilis discipulorum. The sequence goes on along the minus strand of NZ_ARVV01000001.1, from coordinate 2,019,058 downwards.
TCGACGTCACCCCATGAGCTCGAGACGGGACCCGTCGCGCCACCAGAGCATGACCATGGCACGCACGACCATCGGCATTGATGGCTGCCGAGCGACGGCACGCTGCGGAGAACAGAACGTATGAATACCTGGCGCAGACAGATCGGGAGGCTTTCTACGGCACTGATGATCGCGTGCAGCACATCGCTGCTGGCCGCCCCGTCCGCCGCGGACGTACCTGGCGCGAGCGTTGACAGCCTTCTGCGCCTTGCTCGCGAGCAGAACCCCGAATACCTCGCCATGCTTTATGAAGCGGAGGCCGCAGCGGAGCGGGTGACGCCCGCAGGCGCACTGCCGGACCCGAGGCTGAGAACCGAATTTCGCGACATCACGCGCATGGGTGAACGGAGTCCGACCCTCATTCCCGGCCAGGTCGGCAGCACCCGCTATCTGGTGATGCAGGACGTTCCCTGGTTCGGCAAGCGCGACCTGAAGAAGCAGGTCGCAGAATTCGAGGCCGAGGGCGCGCGCGGACGGGCACTCGTCAGCTGGAACGACGTGGCCGCGCGCATCAAGACGAGCTTTGCGCAACGGTATTTCGTACATCGGAATGCGCGCCTGACCGACGAGATCCTGGAACTGGCGAAGCGCCTTGAACATCTGGCACTTACCCGGTACGCGAATGGTCTGGCACCCCAGCAGGACGTCATCCGCGCGCAGATCGAACAGACAGGGCTGCACAACGAGAGACGGGTGCTGGTTGCGGAGCAGCAGCAGCTGGAAGCCCGGATCAACGCGCTTGCCGCGCGTCCTGCCCGGGCGCCTCTCGCCGACCCGGATCACCTGCGCCCCCTGCCCGACCCCTCGCGGCTCGAAGCGGGCGCTCTGGAAGGCCGGGCACGCCGGTCCAACCCGCTGCTTTCCGTGGAGATCGCCCGTCTTCAGGCGGCGGAAAAAAGCCGGGAGCTGGCCTATCGCAATCGCTATCCGGATTTCACCTTCGGCGTCTCGCCCATTCAGTACGACAACGCGGTGAAGGAGTGGGAGGTGATGGTCGAACTGAACATTCCCCTTCAACAGGACACGCGCCGGGCACAGGAACGCGAATCGGAAGCGATGGTTTCCGCCGCACGCGCAAGACAGCTGTCGGCCGAGAACCTGTTGATGGGCGAGATCGCGGAAGCCACCGCAGCGCTGGACAGTGCCCGCCGTACGGAGGAGCTGACGCGCGGCACGCTGTTGCCGCAGGCCGAACTGACGTTCCGTTCGGCACTGGCCGGATACGAAGCAGGCCGCGTCGACTTCTCGACCCTGATCGACGCGCTACGGCAGATCCGTCAGGCACGACAGAGCCTGATCCGCGCGCAGGCCGAGGGACAGGCGCGGCTCGCGGACGTGGAACGCATGATCGGAGAAGAACTGTGAGCACGCTGTCACTGCGCAGGGTGCTGCCCGCCATCCTGCTGGTCGGTGTCGCGGCCGGCGCAGGCTACTGGCTTGGCAGCACAGCCCCCCACAGCACGAAGGAAGCCGCAAGCGCCGACGCCACGCCGAAGCAGCGCACGCCGCTCTACTACCGCAATCCGATGGGCTTGCCCGATACCTCTCCGGTACCCAAAAAGGATCCGATGGGAATGGACTACGTCCCTGTGTTCGCCGACGATGAGAAAAGTGCGGATGGCGTCACGGGCGAAGTCGTCGTGAGCAGCGAAAAGGTGCAGATGCTGGGCGTGCGGACCGAGGCTGTCTCCCGCCGCATGCTGGAGCGACAGATTCGCGCGGCGGCGAGGATTGAAGCGGACGAGCGCCGCACGTACGCGATATCGCCGAAGTTCGAAGGCTATATCGAGCGTCTGCACGTGAATGCCGTGGGTCAGGCCGTCCGCAAGGGGCAGGCGCTGTTCGAGGCCTACAGCCCGGAACTGCTGTCGGCACAGAGCGAGTACGCCATCGCCGCCGAAGGAGTACGTGCGCTCGAGGAAAGCAGCGCCGAAACGCAGACGGGCATGCGACGGCTCGCGGAATCGAGCCTTGCACGTCTTCGCAACTGGGATGTCTCCGACGACCAGATCCGTTCGCTCTCCGGCTCTGGCGCAGTGCGCCGGACGCTCACCTTCCGTTCTCCCGCCACCGGCATAGTCACCGAGAAGAGAGCGCTGCAGGGCATGCGTTTCATGCCCGGCGACCCGCTGTACCAAGTGTCGGATCTGTCCACGGTGTGGGTAATGGCGGATCTCTTCGAGCAGGACATCGGCCTGGTCAGACCCGGTGCGCATGTCAGCGTGACGGCGAATGCCTATCCGGAGCAGACGTTCGGCGGCACCGTGTCCTTCATCTACCCGACGGTGAACACCGACACGCGCACCACCCCGGTCAGGATCGAGTTGCCCAATCGCTCGGGCCTGCTCAAACCGGGCATGTACGCGGACGTCACACTCACGGTGGCCGGTCGGGCCCCGGTTCTGACGGTACCGTCGTCCGCCATCCTGGACAGTGGCACCCGACGTGTGGTTCTGGTCGAACGTTCGCCCGGGCGCTTCGAACCCCGGGAAGTGACTCTGGGCGCGCGTGCCGGCGACAGGACTGAAGTGCTCCGGGGCCTCCGCGACGGGGAGCCGGTCGTCGTGGCCGCAAACTTCCTGATCGACGCGGAGAGCAACCTCAAGGCGGCCCTTGGCAGCTTCGGCCAGGCACCCCACGAGGAGGCGCAAGCAGCAGGCACGCGCCGCACGTCCGGGCATCAGGCGCAGGGGAGACTGGAGCGCATGGACAGCTCGGCAGCGGTGGTCACGATCAACCATGGTCCGGTCGACAGCCTGGGCTGGCCGGCAATGAGCATGGATTTCAAGCTCGCGAACCCCGCTGTGACGAAAGATGTGCGCAGCGGCGATCTGATCGCGTTCGAATTCGTCGAGCGCGCGGCGGGCGAATGGGTGGTGACCTCGATGAAAAGGCGAACTGCCTCCGCGCCGGCGCAGCCGTCGCCGGAACACGCTTCGCACGACCGTCACTGATCGCCGAGAGGAACGCATCCCGATGCTTGCCCGACTCATCGACTGGTCCGGTCGTAACCGCTTCCTCGTACTGCTCGCCACCTTCTTAGTCATCGTCGCCGGCGTACTCGCGGTAATGAGAATACCGCTCGATGCGCTGCCCGATCTGTCCGACGCACAGGTGATCGTCTACACCGAATACCCCGGTCAGGCACCGCAGGTGGTGGAGGACCAGGTTACCTACCCGCTCACCACCGCGATGCTGTCGGTTCCGCAGTCACGGGTGGTGCGGGGCTTCTCGTTCTTCGGTGCATCCTTCGTCTACGTGATCTTCGCCGACGGTACCGACATCTACTGGGCCCGCTCGCGCGTACTTGAATCGCTCAGCGCGGCTGCCGGCCGCATGCCCGAGGGCGTCACGCCGCAGATGGGGCCTGATGCAACCGGTGTCGGCTGGGTCTTCCAGTACGTCGTACTGGCCAAGGACAGAACCCTTGCGGAGTTGCGCACCCTCCAGGACTGGTACCTGAGATATCCGCTGACGAAGGCTGGTGGCATTGCCGAGGTCGCATCGATCGGTGGATTCGTGCAGACCTACCAGGTCACGGTCGATCCGGTCAGGCTCCGTGCATACGGCATTCCGCTGTCCGCCGTTACGCGCGTCGTTCGCGAATCGAACCGGGACGTCGGCGGGCGGGTGGTCGAGATGGCCGAGACCGAGTACATGGTGCGCGGCCGGGGATATCTCCGCGACATCGACGACATCGCCAGTCTCATCGTGAAAGCCGATGGCGGTACCCCGGTGCTCGTTCGGGACATCGCCCGGGTGGAACGCGTTCCGGACGAACGCCGGGGTATCGCCGAACTGAACGGAGAAGGTGAGGTCGTGTCGGGCATCGCGATGGCGCGCTACGGCCAGAATGCACTCGAAGTCATCCACAACCTGAAGGACACGCTCGCCGAGGTGTCATCCGGACTGCCCGCAGGCGTGAGCATCCTGCCGGTGTACGACCGCTCTGAACTGATACATCGCGCCATTGAAACGCTGCGCAACACGCTGATCGAGGAAAGCCTGATCGTCGCCCTCGTATGCATGGTGTTCCTGCTGCATCTGCGCTCCGCACTGGTTGCCATCCTGATGCTTCCGGTGGGCGTTCTGATCGCGTTCATCGCCATGCATCTGCTGGGCATGAACTCCAACCTGATGAGTCTGGGCGGCATTGCCATCGCCATCGGCGCAATGATCGACGCCGCCATCGTCATGATCGAGAACGCGCACAAGCATCTGGAGCGTCTCGACGAGGGGGAGTCCCGGGCAGAGGCCATACTCCTCGCGTGCAAGGAGGTCGGACCGGCACTGTTCTTCTCCTTGCTCATCATCACCGTCTCCTTCCTGCCGGTGTTCACGCTCGAATCGCAGGAAGGCCGGCTGTTCTCGCCGCTGGCTTACACCAAGACCTTCGCGATGGCAGGCGCCGCACTGCTGTCGGTCACGCTGGTTCCGGTGCTGATGATGCTGTTCATCCGTGGCCGCATCCTGCCCGAGGCTCGCAACCCTGTTAACAGACTGCTGATCTGGCTCTATCGCCCAGTCATTTCAGGCGTGCTGCGCTGGAAGGGGCTCACCATCCTGCTCGCCGTGCTGGCGATGGCGGTCTCGATCTACCCGGCAAGCAGGCTGGGCTCCGAATTCATGCCTGCCCTGAACGAGGGCACCCTGCTCTACATGCCCGCCTCGCTGCCCGGCATGTCGATCACCAAGGCGGGCGAACTCCTTCAGACGCAGAACAAGATCATCAAGAGCTTTCCGGAAGTGGCTTCGGTTTACGGGAAGGCGGGACGTGCAGCCACGGCCACCGACCCCGCGCCGACCGAGATGTTCGAGACGGTGATCAACCTCAAACCGGAATCGGAATGGCGGCCCGGCATGACCCAGGACAGGCTGATCGCCGAGATGGATGCGGCGCTGCAGTTTCCCGGTGTAGCAAACGCGTGGACCATGCCCATCAAGGCGAGGATAGACATGCTGGCCACCGGAATCCGTACTCCGATCGGAATCAAGGTATTTGGCAAGGACCTGCGCGAGATGGAACGCGTGGCACGCGAGATAGAGACTGTCGTGAAGGCGGTTCCGGGAACGTCGTCCGCCTTCGCGGAACGCATTACAGGCGGCTTCTATCTGGACATCGAGCCGGATCGCGCCCAACTCGCCCGCTACGGTCTGGCCGTCGGCGATCTGCAGGAGGTGATCGGCACGGCGCTCGGCGGCGAAAGAGTAACGACGACGGTGGAAGGGCGTGAGCGCTACGCGGTTGCAGTGCGCTATCCACGGGAACTGCGCAGCGACCCGGACCGGATCGCGCGCGAAGTGCTGGTACCCACGATGAACGGCATGATGATTCCGCTCGGGCAGCTCGCGCACGTCTCGATTTCCCGGGGCGCCCCCGCGATCCGCACGGAGAATGCCCTGTTGTCCGCGTACATCTTCGTGGATATCCGGGACCGCGACATCGGAAGTTATGTTGCCGAAGCACGCGCAGCGGTAGACGAGCGCGTGAAGTTTCCACCCGGCTACTACGCGACGTGGAGCGGGCAGTTTGAATCGATGGAGCGCGCGATCAGGAAGATGAAGGTCGTCGTACCGCTCACGCTCCTCATCATCTTCCTGCTGCTCTACCTGAACTTCCGGCGCCTGACCGAAACGCTGATCGTCATGCTGTCCGTACCCTTCGCACTGGTTGGCGGCGTCTGGCTGATGTGGTTGCTCGATTACAACCTCTCGGTCGCGGTCGCAGTCGGCTTCATCGCGCTCGCCGGGGTGGCGGCCGAAACCGGGGTGGTGATGCTGATCTACCTCGACCACGCGTGGGAAGCCGCCAGGAAGCGCTGCGAAGCGTCGGCGGTGACGCCCACCGCCGCCAATCTCCACGCCTCGATCATGGAAGGTGCAGTCGAGCGGGTGCGGCCGAAGATGATGACGGTAGTCGCGATCATGGCCGGCCTGCTGCCCATCATGTGGGGTAGTGGCGCCGGCTCTGAGGTGATGCGTCGGATCGCCGCCCCCATGGTGGGGGGTATGGTCTCCTCGACGCTACTCACATTGCTCGTCATCCCGGCGCTCTACGCCTTGATCAAACAGCGGCAGCTGTCCCGCTCGCGTGACGCCGCCGGCGCGCGTCACGCAACGGCTTCCTGACAGAAATGTAATCGCCGGGTCATCGAGGAGACGGGCGCCGGAACACAGACTGTGGAGCGTCAAGGCAGCACTGCCCGGACGCCCTCTACCGACCCTTCAGGAGATCTGACATGAAACTGCTCAACGCTCTTGCCACCACCGCTGCCACCATTCTCACGCTGGCGTTCCCGGCGCACGCCGCCGAGACGGACCGTCCGGCCACGCCGTCCGACGCGAAGATCGAGAAGGACAAGAGAAAGGTGACCCCCCACTCGCATTCGCCGGACAAATCGGGGGTTCCGATGCCCGCAACGGCACCGACGGTCACGGACTCGAACAAAGCCGATCCGGCGACCGACATGACCAAACATCATCATCCGCGTGATCGCTGATACCGACCGGGATGTCCCCGCTCGCGCCCGGGCCTCCCGTCGATGTGCTTGCTGTCCCCGAAACACCTGATAGAAAGGAATCGATCATGAACACGCTTCGCACCGCTGCACTGTCCGTGGGATTTGCGCTCATTGCCGGCCTTGCCTCGAACGTCCAGGCGCAGGCCCAGTCGCCTGCCGAGCATGAGGGCCACCATCCGGAGGGAAGCGCCTCCGTCCCGGCCCGGTCTCCCGAGCCTGCCGCACGAAGTGCAATGGGAGATATGGATCGCCACATGCAGAAAATGCAGGCAATGCACGAGAAGATGATGGCGGCGAAGACGCCCGAGCAACGTCAGGCGCTGATGAGCGAGCACATGAAGCTCATGCGCGAGGGCATGGCCATGATGAAGCGAATGCGCGGCGGGATGGGGATGGGCAATGACGGCAAAGGGACTGCCGGCATGAAGAACGGCGGCAGCATGGAGGATCGCCACCGGATGATGGAGAAGCGCATGGACATGATGGAAGGCATGATGCAGATGATGATGGACCGCATGCCTCCGGCCGATTCACCCCGCTGAGAGAGGCCGCTGCGATGACCTCCATGCATCCAAACGATGACGGGCGCCCGCCGGGATTCTGGCGCTCCCGTCACGCGGCCGGTTTCCTCGTGATCGGCGCGGTCGCGGCGTATTACCTGCTCACCGAGCACCTTGCGCACGTCCTGGGAGCTCTGCCCTATCTGCTCCTGCTGGTCTGTCCGGTCATGCACATATTCATGCATCGCGGCCACGGCCACGGTCACGGTCACGGGAACAGGCGGCCGGCGTCGAGCGGACCGGAGCGACCCGAGGAAGGACAATAGGAGATCAACCATGGCGCAATCAGGACCTGCCTACAACCTCTGGTTACTCGTCATCGCGAACTCGGCGATCTTCATCATGTTCGCCTTCAGCTTCTTCAAGCCCGCGACCGCGAGGGACTGGCGTACCTTCGGCACCTTCTCAGCCTTCATCGTCGCCCTCTTCGTCGAGATGTACGGATTTCCACTCACCGTCTACGTGCTGTCCGGTTGGCTGCAGACCCGTTATCCGGGCCTGGACATCCTGACTCATGATGCCGGCCATCTGTGGTCCACCCTGCTCGGACAGACAGGTGATCCGCATTTCAGTCCGCTGCACATCGCCAGCTACGTGCTGATCGGCTACGGTTTCTACCTGCTGTCGAGTGCGTGGCATGTTCTCTATCACGCCCAGCGCCGCGGTTCGCTCGCGACCGCCGGGCCCTACGCGCGCATCCGCCATCCGCAGTACGTCGCCTTCGTAATGATCCTGCTGGGCTTCCTGCTGCAGTGGCCGACATTGCTTACGCTGGCCATGTTCCCGGTACTGGTGCTGATGTACGGACGGCTCGCACGCACCGAAGAAGGCGAGATGCAGAAGCGGTTCGGGCAGGAGTTTGACGACTACGCATCACGGACGCCGCGTTTCATTCCCCGCTTCGGAGCGGGGAATGCCGACACCGCCCGGCGGTGACTGCCGCAGGCATTCCCCGATTGAGCGATTGACGACCTGGAGACCGAAATGAATTCGATCGATCTGAAAGTGGGTGGCATGACGTGCGGCTCATGCGTTTCGCATGTCAGGACGGCATTGAGCGATGTCGAGGGCGTGCAGGCCGTCGAGGTCGATCTGGCGTCCGGTCACGTACGCGTGCGCGGGGAAGCGCTGCCGGCGCTCGACGTGATGCTCCACGCGTTGGCAGCGGCAGGCTACGCCGGCGCAGCGGCGCAAGCTGGCGAATCCCCGGGTTCGCCAGACGCCGCAACGAATATGAAGCCTGGCCCGACCGGTGGAGGTTGTTGCTGCAGATAGCACTGCCTTCATCCAGGCACACGCATCCACTCCGCGCCCCCGGCTGCGCGATCACACTGGACCTGATCTGACCATGCATGACCACTCGACAGAATCCCGCCCGGACGCCGCCTCGTTCGAAGACCCCGTTTGCGGAATGAAGGTGATCGAGGGTTCGGCTCACCACCTGGTTCATGCAGGGCAGACCTATCGCTTCTGCAGTGCCCGGTGCCTGAACGAGTTCAGAGCCCATCCCGCGCGCTACCAGCGGCCGTCGACTGTGGCGTCGCACACGGCCGCTCGTGATCTTTCCGCGAAGGACAGCGCTCCGGGCGATCGGTCGGATCTCCACACACCGTCGGCGCCGCCCGGCACCATCTACACCTGCCCGATGCACCCGGAGATCCGCCAGGAGCACCCAGGGACCTGCCCGAAATGCGGCATGACGCTTGAACCGCTGATTCCCGAACTCGACGAGGACGACAACCCCGAACTGAAGGATTTCAGCAGACGCTTCTGGCTCACATTGCCTCTGACCGTCGTCGTCACCGTCCTCGCCATGTTCGGGCACCTGGTGGACCGGCTCGACGCAGGCACCCGTACCTGGATGGAGCTGGTGCTGTCGCTGCCCATCGTGCTGTGGGGCGGTGCACCGTTCTTCGTCCGGGGCGCGCAGTCCGTGCTGAACCGCAGCCCGAACATGTGGACCCTTATCGGCCTGGGTACGGGCGCTGCCTTCCTCTATAGCGTAGTCGCGACAGTAGCGCCGGACGCCTTTCCCGCTTCGTTCCGCTCCATGGGGCGTATTGGCGTGTATTTCGAGGCGGCCGCAGTCATCATTTCGCTCACCCTGCTCGGGCAGCTGCTCGAGCTACGGGCACGCTCCCAGACCTCGGCGGCAATCAAATCCCTGCTCGGTCTGGCGCCGAAGACAGCCCGGCGTCTCACCGATGACGGCGGCGAGGAGGACGTGCCGCTGACCCACGTCCATGTCGGGGACCGGCTGCGCGTCCGTCCGGGCGAGAAAGTGCCCGTCGACGGCGAGGTCCTCGATGGCAGCAGCGCGGTCGACGAGTCGATGATCACCGGCGAGCCCGTGCCGGTCATGAAGAGGGTCGGCGACAAGCTGATCGGAGCCACGCTGAATACCCACGGCGCTCTCGTCATGAAATCGGAGCGCGTGGGGGCGGCAACCGTGCTTTCCCAGATCGTGCAGATGGTGGCCCAGGCCCAGCGATCGAAAGCCCCCATGCAGCGGATGGCAGACATCGTGGCGGGCTATTTCGTGGTGACGGTCGTTGCGATCGCACTGCTGACGCTGTTCGCCTGGGGGCTCTTCGGACCCGAGCCGAGCTGGGTGTTCGGTCTGATCAACGCGGTGTCCGTGCTCATCATCGCCTGCCCGTGCGCGCTCGGTCTTGCAACCCCGATGTCCATCATGGTGGCGACCGGCAGGGGCGCGACGCAGGGCGTGCTCTTTCGTGACGCCGCTGCCATCGAGAATCTGCGGAAGGTCGACACCCTGATCATCGACAAGACAGGCACCCTCACCCAGGGAAAGCCCGCCTTCGACAGGGCGATTGCGGCGCCCGGCTTCTCGGAGGAAGAAGTCCTTCGTCTGGCCGCGAGCCTCGACCAGGGAAGCGAGCACCCGCTCGCCGACGCGATCGTACGGGCAGCCCGCGAACGGGGTCTCGCTCTCGAAGAGCCGGAAACCTTCGAATCCGGCTCGGGCATCGGTGTACGCGGCGTACTTTCCGGCCGCGCACTGGCCCTGGGCAACACCGCGCTGATGCAGCAGATCGGCGTTGCAGTCGAGTCATTGAAGGATCAGGCCGAAGCCCTCAGAGCCGAGGGCGCAAGCGTCATGCACTGCGCTGTCGACGGCAGGCTGGCCGGCCTCCTCGCAGTGTCGGATCCGATCAAGGAAAGCACGCCTGAGGCGCTGGCCTCGCTGAAGGCGGCCGGACTCCGCATCGTCATGGCGACCGGCGACGGCCTCACCACGGCACGGGCAGTCGGCGCACGTCTCGGCATCGAGGAGGTTCATGGCGAGGTCAAGCCCGAAGACAAGCTGCAGCTTGTGGATGCACTGCAGCGGCAGGGCGCTGTCGTCGCCATGGCTGGCGACGGCATCAACGACGCGCCAGCCCTCGCCAAGGCGAACGTGGGCATCGCCATGGGAACCGGAACTGACGTGGCGATGAACAGCGCCCAGCTCACGCTCGTGAAAGGCGATCTTCGCGGAATAGCCGTCGCCCGCGACCTGTCCGAGGCAACCGTGGGCAACATGAAGCAGAACCTGCTTTTTGCCTTCCTCTATAACGCACTGGGTGTTCCGGTAGCCGCAGGCGTGCTGTACCCGATCACCGGCTGGCTTCTCTCCCCTCTTATCGCCGCCCTTGCAATGAGCCTGAGCTCAGCCTCCGTAATAGGCAACGCACTGCGCCTGCGGCGTTTCGGTCGATAGCGCAGTCCCGGCAGGTCTGAAGGATGAAACCGCTGCTTCAGCGGTTCTGAACGCACGGCCGCATTCTCCGTGTGAGCGTTTGCACGTCCGTCGCCCGCGTCCGCGCGGGCACGGAAATGCCGTCCGCATCGACGTTGCGTGACACCGGCAGCACCGTGAGCGACACGAGTGTGGAGATTTCACCAGCTGCACCCGCACCGCTGGGCGGAACCGCACAGCCGCGGCGTAAAAGCGTGCAGGACATCTTCGCAAATACGCAAATCCGTCACGAAAACGTCATCGCGATGGTGTGGCACGGCTCCTGCTATTCAACAGTCAGGGCCGCATCTTCGGCCACTGCACGAGACAGGACATCGACATGAGCACCACCGACAAGGAAATCCTCTGCACCCTCGGCCCGGCATCGCTGAACGACCGCGTGCTCGCACGGCTGGAAGAACTGGGCGTCAATCTGTTCCGCATCAACCTGTCGCACACCAAGCTGCAGGACCTGCCGCGCGTGATCGACTACATCCGCAGCCGCACCTCGGTGCCGATCTGCCTCGACACCGAGGGTGCGCAGATCCGCACCGGGGACATGCTGAACGGCGAGATCGCTGTACGCGAGAACAGCGTCGTGCATGCGCACAAGCTGCGCGTACCCGGCGACGCATTCAACTTCAACCTCTACCCGGAAGACGTGATCGACAAGCTGGAAGTCGGCGACTTCATCAGCATCGACTTCAATTCGGTGCTGGTGCAGGTGATCTCGCGCGACGACGCCAAGGTGACGATGCGCGTGCTGCACGGCGGCGTGATCGGCCAGAACAAGGCGGTCACCGTCGAGCGTGACATCCCGCTCGACACGCTGACGGCCAAGGACATCGCGGCGCTCGAATACGGCCGCTCGGTCGGCATCCGCCACGTGGCGCTGTCGTTCGCCAATCGCGGTTCGGACGTCGACCAGGTGCGGGCGCTGGTCGGCGACGACACCTTCCTCATTTCCAAGATCGAATGCCGCAACGGCCTGATCAATCTGGACGAGATCGCCGAAAAGTCGAACGCGCTGCTGATCGACCGCGGCGACCTGTCGCGCCAGGAGCCGATCGAGCGCATTCCGCGGCTGCAGAAGCTCATCATCGCGCGCGGTCAGGCGCGCAAGCGCAAGGTGTATGTCGCCACCAATCTGCTCGAATCGATGATCACCGCCCCCAAGCCCACGCGGGCCGAGGTGAACGACGTGGTCAACACCTTGCTCGACGGCGCCGACGGACTGGTACTGGCGGCGGAGACCGCGATCGGCAAGGACCCGGTCGGCTGCGTGGCGATGATCGTCAAGCTCATCCGCGAATTCCGCGTGCTGAACGAGCGCCTGCCGGCGGCGCACAAGGACACGCTGGTCTACACGCCCACCGATCCGACCTCGCTGCTGATCGAGCCGCACGGCGGCGTGCTGGTCAATCGCGTCAGTGCGGCGGCGGCCATCGACGATCTTGCCGCGCTGCCGCGGCTGGCAGTGCGCGACACCGAACTGCTCGACTGCCAGCAGATCGGCGTCGGCACCTTCTCGCCGCTGACCGGCTTCATGGACCGCGATACGCTGCACAGCGTGCTGCATCGCAACCGCCTGCCCGACGGCACGGCGTGGACGGTGCCGCTCATCCTGCAGGTCGACGAGGCGCAGGCACGTCGGCTGTCGCCGGGCCAGCGCGTGGTGCTCACCGACGACCGGGGCGACGCCCACGCGGTGCTCGACGTGACGCAGATCTACCGCTACGACCTCGCCGAACTGTCGCAACTCGCCTTCGGCACCACCTCGTCCGCCCACCCGGGTGTGGCGCGCGTGCTGCGCAACGGCGACTGGTTCGTCGGCGGCGACATCACGCTGATCGAGGAGCGTCCGTCGCCCTGGCGAGAATTCGAACTGACGCCGCGGCAAAGCCGCTTCATCTTTGCGCACAAGGGCTGGAGCAAGGTAGTGGCCTTCCACGGCCGCAACATCAGCCACCGCGTGCACGAACACCTGCAGCTGGAAGCGCTGGAGCGCACCAATGCCGACGGCCTGTTCATCAACCCGGTGGTCGGGCCGAAGAAGCCGGGCGACTTCCTGCCGCGCCCGCTGATCCGCAGCTACCAGATGCTGATCGACTTCGGCATCTACCCCAACGGCAAGGTGCTGCTCGGCGCACTCGCCACCTACCCGCGCTATGCCGGCCCGCGCGAGGCAGTGTTCAATGCCCTGTGCCGCAAGAACATCGGCTGCAGCCACTTCATCGTCGGCCGCAACCACGCTGGCGTCGGCGACTTCTACGACGACCGCAGCTATCGCGCACTGTTCGACGAACTGGGCGACACCGGTGTCACGCCGGTGTTCTTCGACGCCATCGGCTACAACCCGGCCACCGGCGCCTACGAAAGCGGCGTGACCGACGACGCCCACTCGATCAGCGGAACCCGCGTGCGCGATTCGCTGCTGCGCGGCGAACCGCTGCCGGACTGGTATGTACGCGGCATCGTGCAGGACATGATCAGCGCCGAACTCAAAGCGGGCCAGCCGCTGTTTCACGCATGAGCAGGCGGGCAACTGACGCGATGGGACAGTTCTGGCTCAAGGTGGACAAGACGGTCCGCCATCACGCGAAGAAGACGCTGACCGACCTGCGCGGCGCCTGGTGGGACCGCACCCGGCTGCGCGCCGAGCGGCCGGTGTTCGTCGTCAGCGGCAGCCGCTCCGGCACGCAGATGCTTTACAAGACGCTGACCGAATCGTCGGCCATCGGCTCGCTGGCACCGGGAAATCTATGCCGTATGGGACTCGCTTCACCACCCGTCCGACAGGAACTGGGAAAGCCACGTGCTGGAGGCGGCCGATGCGACGGACGCCGACCGCGACCTGATCACCCGCTACTTCTATGCGCATACCGGGCGCACCCGCTTCGTCGACAAGAACAACCAGCATGGTCTGGCCGTGCCCTATCTGCACGCGCTGTTCCCGGACGCCACTTTCGTCTACATCAAGCGCAATCCGGGTGACACGCTGAACTCGATGATCGAGGGCTGGGGCATGCCGGAACGCTTCGGCAGCTGGGCACGCGATCTGCCGGCCAAGGTCGCGGTCGACGACGGCCGCTACACGCGCTGGTGCCACTACCTGCCGCGCGGCTGGCGCAATTACCTGAAGGCGCCGGTCGAGGAGGTATGCGCCTTCCAGTACGAAGCCATCCATCGCGCCATTCTCGACGCAAAGAGGCAGATCCCGGCTGACCAGTGGATAGAGGTGTTCTACGAGGACATCGTGCGTGAGCCGACCGAGGGCATCTTCGAAATATTCGACCGGCTCGAACTGCCCTTCGATGCACGCATCGAGCGACACGCGAAAGCGCTGCTCGACAAGCCCTACGACCCGCTGTTCGAGATCCGTCTCGAAAAATGGCGGCAGCACGCGCACCGCGAACGCATCGAACGCGTGCTGCCCTCGCTGCGGAGCATTGCCCGCGACATGGGCTATCCGGAAACCTTTACTGCGGACAAGGCAGCATGAATACGATCGAACCACTGCTGTTCATCCCCATCGTTGCCGTCGCGCTGGTGCAGTCGGTGTTCGGCGTGGGCGTGCTGCTGTTCGGCACGCCCATCCTCATCGTGATGGGCTATGACTACCCGACGGTGCTGGCCACGCTGTTGCCGATCTCGATCGGCATCAGCCTGTCGCAGATCGTGCGCGATGCGCGCAGCGTCGACCTGCACTTCATCCGCGGCATCCTGTTATGGACCGTACCGTGCATCGTGCTCTTCCTCATCGTCGCGCTGCGCGCCGGCCAGAGCTTCGGCCTGCTGATCGCCGGTCTGCTTCTTCTGTTCGCGCTGAAGAACCAGTGGCCTGCCCTGCGCGTCGCGATCGACCGCACCGCACGCTTCGAGCGCACCTGGCTGGTGTGCATAGGCGTGATGCATGGCCTCACCAATCTGGGCGGCTCGCTGCTCAGCATGCGCGTGCAGCAGATGAATCATGGCAAGGAGGTGGCGCGCGCAACCATCGCGGCCGCATACGTGCTGTTCGCCGCCTTCCAGCTGGCGACGCTGACCATCACGCGCCCCGAATCCCGCGCACAGCTGGGCAACAGCCTGATCTACGCCGCCGCCGGTGTCGCGGTGTATCTGTTCGCCAACGAATTCATCTTCAAGCGGATCAGCAATCAGGGCTACGCGAAAGCCTTCAACGGCTTTCTGCTGTGCTCGGGCCTGCTGGTCGCGTTCAAATCGATCTGAGGGCACGCATCCATGGACTTTCAGCCCCCGCTCCCCCGACTGTTCGCCGCGCTGAACTTCGCCGCGCTCAAGCACAGCGGTCAGCTGCGCAAGAGTGCCGACATGTCGCCCTACATCAACCATCCGATTTCGGTGGCCGACATCCTCGCGCGCGAAGGCGGCGTCGCTGACCCGGATACGCTGGTCGCCGCGCTGCTGCACGACACGCTGGAGGACACCGACACCGTTGTCAGCGAGCTGGAAGGCCTGTTCGGCGCACAGGTTGCCGCCGTCGTGGCCGAACTGACGGACGACATGACGCTGCCCAAGCCCGAACGCAAGGCTCTGCAGATCCTGCTTGCACGCGACTACAGCGAGCGCGCACGGCTCGTACGCCTGGCCGACAAGATCGCCAACGTGCGAGATGTCACCCACAACCCGCCGGCTCACTGGTCGCTCGAACGGCGTCTGCGTTACCTGCTGTGGGCGGGCGAAGTGGTCGGCTCTCTGCGCGGCGTGCACGCCGTGCTGGAAAGCCTTTTCGACGAAGCGCTCGAACAGGGCTTCGCCCGGCTGACCGCACTGGCTGAGATCGAAGCCTCCACTCCGTCGGCATCGGCTGCCAACGCATTGACCGGATCCTGACCATGCCTTCACTCCGCGACGCTTCCAGCGCCTACACCGCCCCCGTCCGTGACGACGCACGTACGCTGGTTTCGGGTCTCGCGCGCCGCCTGTCGCGCATCACGCCCGAGCGCCTGCTGCGCCACGGCAACATCCAGCTGGAACGGGCCGGCAAACGCATTGCGCGCACGCTCACGCTGCATCCGGTGCGCACGAAGCGGCCGGTGTTCATCAGTGGCTCGAACCGCTCGGGCACGCAGATGGTGTGCCGCGCGATCGGCAACTCGCCGCACGGCTGGGACTACCCGGAAGCAGATTTCTCGATCGCCTTCGAACGCTATTCGCTGCGCTCGCACGCGGTAATCGAACGGCTGATCGACTTCGCGCCGGCGCCCTACGTGAGCTTCGGCAGCATTCTCGATTCGCAGTTCACCGACGCCCTGCTCGACCGTTTCGACAATTCGCGCGCGATCTGGGTGTACCGCCGCTACGAGGACGCGGTGAATTCGTCGATCCGCAGCTGGGGCAGCCACCAGAAGAACATGATGCGACTGGTGTCGCAGGGCAAGCTGTCCCACCTCGGGCCGCGCGGCCTGCGCATTGCCGACGACACGGTCGCACTGATCCGCAGGCTGTACAGCGAATCGCTGAGCGACGAGGAGTGTGGCTGCCTGTACTGGTACATGCGCAACCGCGTGTTCTTTGACCTCGGCCTGGACCGCGACCCGCGGGTGATCGCGCTGCAGTACGAGGACGCCGTACTGCACCCGGAGCGCAGCTTCCGCTCGGTGTTCCGCTTTCTCGGCGGGCCGTACCACGCCTCGGTGGTGTCCGATGTGTTCGCCACCTCGGTCGGCAAGCAGGGCTGGCGCGGCGTATCGGCCGAGATCCGCGATCTGTGCGACGCACTGAAGGCGCGCCTCGACGCCGAACACGCACACACGCTTGGCGGCTGGGGCTGACGGACATCGGTCGCGGCGGCGCGAACGAGCTGCGGCGTCGATAAGCATTTCACCGGCAGAGCTATAAGCTCAGCAGATCTTCGTGGTTCGCGCCGCAACGGCGCCTGTCTAGAGTGGCGCCGTCCATGCACGCAGACGGAGGCCACACGATGAAATCCAGCTTCAACTCGCAGCCGTACCGGCCGCGACAGGCCGCGACGGGCCGCCGTGCCCGCTTCGGCACTGGCGCCCAACACTGAGGCGCCAGCGCCCCGCGCGCGCCGGACGAGGATGAAAAAGCGCCCCGACCCGGACACTTTCACACCGGTCGCCGAACAAAAGGCCGCTGTTCGAGGTCGATGGCACATACTTACTTCCTTGTTTGCGCACGCGCCGGAGCACGTCTGATGAAACTGAAATCCCTCTGCCTGTTGATCGGCATCGTCGTATCGACCAGTTCGACGTTGCACGCTGCAACACCTGCAGCCCCCGCACCGCTGCTGCGCCCGGTCGAAGCGCACGCACTGGCGGCCCAGGCCAGCGCCGAACTGCTGTCGCGCTTCCATTACCAGAACGTGCCGCTGGACGACGCCATGTCGTCGAGAATCCTCGACCGCTACCTGAAGACGCTGGACCCGGACCGCGTGTACTTCATGCAGTCGGACATCGACACCTTCAACTCGGTACGCCTGCTGCTCGACGACGCCATCCGCCAGCAGAACCTGGCCGCGCCGTTCGCCATCTACGCCCGCTACTCGCAGCGCCTGCGCGACCGTCTGACCGAAGCGCGCGCGCTGCTCGACAAGGGTTTCGACTTCGAACAGAACGAGAGCTATCGCTATGTGCGCACCGACGTGCCGTGGGCGAAGTCGGAAGACGAGCTGCGCGACATCTGGCGCAAGCGGGTCAAGAACGACTGGCTGCGCCTGAAACTGGCCGGCAAGGACGACGCGGCGATCCGCGAAACGCTGGGCAAGCGTTACGACCTGGCGCTGACCAATCTGAACCGGGCAAAGAGCGACGACGTGTTCCAGCTCTTCATGAACGCCTACGCCGAGTCGATCGAACCGCATACCAGCTACCTCGGACCGCGCGCGGCCGAGGATTTCGCGATCAACATGAAGCTGTCGCTGGTCGGCATAGGCGCCGTGCTGCAGGAACGCGACGAATACGTGACCATCCGCGAACTGGTGGCCGGCGGACCGGCTGCACGCTCGGAACAGATCAAGATCGGCGACCGCATCGTCGGCGTCGCCAAGGACGAGGCCACGCCAATGGCCGACGTGCTCGGCTGGCGCGTCGATGACGTGGTCACGCTGATCCGCGGCACCAAGGACACCACGGTCGTGCTCGACATCCTGCCGGCCGACGCCGGCCCGGACGTGAAGCCCAACCGGATCAAGCTGGTGCGCGACACCATCAAGCTGGAAAAGCAGGCGGCGGCCAAGTCGGTGATCGACGCTGGCAGCCAGAAGGTGGGCGTCATCACGCTGCCGACCTTCTACCAGGACGTCGAAGCCAAATCTCGCGCCGATGCCGACTACCGCAGCGCCAGCCGCGACGTGGCGAAGCTGCTGGCCGAACTGAAGGCGGAAAAGGTGGGCGCGGTGCTGATCGACCTGCGCAACAACGGCGGCGGTTCGCTCGACGAGGCGATCCGGCTGACCGGCCTGTTCATCGACAGCGGCCCGGTGGTGCAGCAGCGCAATCCGAAGGGGCAGATCCGGGTCGAGAAGGACAACGATGCCGGCGTTGCCTGGGACGGCCCGGTCGGCGTTCTGATCAACCGCGCCTCGGCCTCGGCCTCGGAAATCTTCGCCGCCGCGATCCAGGATTACGGCCGCGGCGTCGTGATCGGCGAAACCAGCTTCGGCAAGGGCACGGTGCAGACCCTGCTCGACATGGACGAAATGGCCAAGAGCGAAAAACCGACCTACGGCGAACTGAAAATGACGGTCGCCCAGTTCTTCCGCGTCAATGGTGGCACCACGCAGTTGCGCGGCGTCACGCCGGACATCCCGCTGGCACAGACGATGGACCACGAGCGCATTGGCGAGTCGAGCTACGACAACCCGCTGCCGTGGACGCAGATCGCACCGGCCGATTTCCGCCCGGCTGGCAAGCCGCAGGAACTGCTGCCGCTGCTGTCCGCCCGCCATCAGGCGCGCGTGTCCCAGGACAAGGGCTATCGCGAACTGCTGGAAGACCTCGCCGAGAACGAGGCGCTGCGCAAGCGCACCGAAATTTCGCTGAACGCGGCCGAGCGGAAGAAGGAGCGCGAAGCGCAGGAAGCGCGCCTGAAGGCACGCACGCAGTCGCGCGAAGGCGCCGACGCCGAACCGATACGCGACGACGGCCTGCAGGCCGGCGAGCGCGCGCTCGGCGCCGAACTGGCGGCCGAACAGTCACGCAAGGCCGCGCGCGACGTGCTGCTCGACGAAGCGGCCCGCATCATGGGCGACGTGGTCGACATCCTGCGCACCGACACCGAATTGGCGCGCCGCACTGCCGGCGTCGCAGTAACGCGCTGAGCGCATATTCAAAGAGGCAGCGGATTACCGAATGGACAGCGTACTGGTGGTGCCCGGCCTGAACGGCAGCGGCCCCGAACACTGGCAGAGCTGGATCGAGCCGCTGCTCGGCGCCACCCGCGTCGAGCAGGCGGACTGGTCGCAGCCGGATATCGATCTGTGGTCGGCGCGCGTCGCCGACGCGGTGCGGCAGGCGCCGGGCCGCGTCTGGCTGGTCGCCCACAGCTTCGGCTGCCTCGCCTCGGCGGTCGCTGCGCAGTCCGTCGGCGAGCGCATCGCCGGCGCGCTGTTCGTTGCGCCGGCCAGCCCGGACAAGTTCGGCATCACGGCCCGCATTCCGGCCGTGCCCTTCCCCTTCCCGGCCGTTGTCGCCGCCAGTCGCAACGACCCGTGGATGAAGTTCCTGGCGGCCGCCAGCTGGGCGGAGCGCTGGGGCGCACAGCTGGTCGATCTGGGCAACGCCGGCCACGTGAACACCGAATCCGGCCACGGCGCCTGGCCGGAAGGACTCGAACTGTTCCGCCGGCTGCAGCAGAGCGCCAGCCTGATCGCCGGCACCATGCAGGCCTGACGTCGTCCGGCTTCAGCTCTCGGCGCCGCTCAGCGCGCGCTGGGTTTCCGCCATCTTGACGATTTCGCTGGTCGCGTTCGACGTCTGCAGGGCCAGCTTGGCCACCTCTTCCGCCACCACGGCGAAGCCGCGCCCCACCTCGCCGGCTCGCGCCGCCTCGATGCTGGCATTGAGCGCCAGCAGATTGGTGCGCTTCGAGATCTCGTTGATGACGCCGGAGATGGACAGGATCTGCTGCATGCTGTCCTCCATCTTCGCGCGCTGGTCGCGCTGCAGTTCCTGCGCCTGCTTCTCGTCCGAAATGTCGCGCAGCGCGCCAGCCGACTGCAGCGCTCGACCATGGGCGTCGCGTACCGTGGCGGCGCGCTCGCGGAACCAGATGTAGCCGCGCGTGCGGTGACGCAGGCGGTATTCGCATACATAGGGCGTGCGGCCGCTGCTGTCGGTCAGGTGAGCGTTGAACGCGTCGATCACACGCGTCTTGTCATCCGGGTGCAGCACGGCAAGCCAGCTGTCCCAGGTGTCCGGAAATTCGCTGCGGCTGGCGCCGAGCAGGCCACGCAGCTGGTCGGACCAGCGCACGCGATTGTCGGCGTGGTCGGGGTCGCCATCGACGATGTCGTAGGTCCAGGTGCCTTCGGTCAGCGCCGACTGCGCCAGATCGCGCTGCGCCATGTCGGCTCTCAGCGCATCGGCCTGTGCACGCGCCTGTGCGGCTTCGTCGCGCAGAGCGTCGGCGTCGCGGGCTGCGCGCTCCGCCTCGGCGCGCGCCTGCCCGGTCTGGGCTTCCTGCGCGGCGAGTGCGTCGTGCATCTGCGCGAGCTGCCCGGGCAAGGCGCGCAGTGCGTCAAGCTCCGTCTGCAGGCGGGCTTCTCGTTCAGCCATCGCGCGCAGCGTGGCGACCAGAGGCTCCGGCAGACCGGCCGGCGGACTGGCCAGTGCGCGGTTGCTGTCGCGACACGCTGCGATCAGTGCGGACAGCGATTCGAAGGCCTTGCGGGAGCGGTTCAGACCGAACATGGGCAGCTTCCTTCTTGAAGGGGAATGAACACCTTCTCGGCCTGCGCCACGCCGCCTTTAGACTTTGTATGAAAAAAAGTTGCATGCGGCGTCGATGCACTTTGCCCGTGCGCTGCGCTGCACCACGGGCGTGCCGCGACGCGCTCGTTAATTCAGATCTACGCTAAGCAAATCACTTCTTATTATTTCCAGTAATTTAATCCACTCCCTAAGCTCTCGCCTCGACAACATTCTTCCGGGGCGATCCATGTCACCACCTTCACGTCAGTCACTGCAGGAGCGACTCGCATGAGCCGGCGTTCCTTCCAGGTGCTGCCCGGTTTCAACCTGACGCTGGGTTACACGCTGTTCTACCTGTCCATCATCGTGCTGATCCCGCTGTCGGCGGTGTTCATCAAGACGGCCAGCCTCGGTCTGGCACAGTTCTGGGACGTGGTGACGACGCCGCGCGTGCTCGCCTCGTACCGGCTGTCCTTTGGCGCCTCGCTGCTGGCCGCCGCCATCAATGCGGTATTCGGGCTGGCGCTGGCCTGGGCGCTGGTGCGCTACTCCTTCCCGGGCAAGAAGCTGGTCGATGCGCTGATCGACCTGCCCTTCGCGCTGCCGACCGCCGTGGCCGGCATCGCGCTGACCGCGCTGTACGCGCCGAACGGCTGGCTCGGGTCGGCGCTGGAGCCGCTCGGCATCAAGGTCGCGTTCACCCCGCTGGGCGTGCTGGTGGCACTGGTGTTCATCGGTCTGCCCTTCGTCGTGCGCACCGTGCAGCCCATCCTGGAAGACCTCGACACTGAACTGGAGGAAGCCGCCGCCAGCCTGGGCGCGCGCCGCTGGCAGACCTTCCGCTACGTGACGCTGCCGATACTGCTGCCGGCTCTGCTGACCGGCTTTGCGCTGGCCTTCGCGCGGGCGGTCGGCGAATACGGCTCGGTCATCTTCATCGCCGGCAACATTCCGATGGTGTCGGAAATCACCCCGCTGATGATCATCACCAAGCTGGAGCAGTACGACTACGCCGGCGCCACCGCAATCGCGGTCGTGATGCTGCTGTTCTCATTCGTGCTGCTGCTGGCCATCAACGGCCTGCAGGCCTGGACCGAAAAAGCCACCGGGAGGAACCGCTGATGGCAGCCGCCACCACACTGCACGCCGCCGGCGACGTCGCGGCGCGCTTCGAAGGCCGGGCCGCCACGCGCGAGCCGGCCTGGGTCAAATGGACGATCATCGCCGTCTCGCTCACCTTCTTCGTCCTCTTCCTGCTGATGCCGCTGATCGCGGTGTTCGTCGAGGCGCTGCGCAAGGGCTGGGACACCTATCTGGCCGCGCTGGTCGAGCCGGACGCGCTGTCGGCGATCAAGCTCACGCTGATCGCCGCGGTGATCGCGGTGCCGCTGAATCTGACCTTCGGCGTGTCGGCCGCGTGGGCGATCACCAAGTTCAACTTCCGCGGCAAGCATTTCCTGATCACGCTGATCGACCTGCCCTTCTCGGTGTCACCGGTGGTCGCCGGCCTGATCTACGTGCTGGTGTTCGGCGCGCAGGGCTGGTTCGGACCCTGGCTGCAGGAACATGACCTGAAGATCATCTTCGCCGTGCCGGGCATCGTGCTGGCCACCGTCTTCGTCACCTTCCCCTTCATCGCCCGCGAGCTGATTCCGCTGATGCAGGCGCAGGGCAAGGAGGAGGAGGAAGCCGCGGTGGTGCTGGGCGCCAACGGCTGGCAGACCTTCTGGCACGTCACCCTGCCCAATATCAAATGGGGCCTGCTGTACGGCGTCATCCTGACCAATGCGCGGGCGATGGGCGAGTTCGGCGCCGTGTCGGTGGTGTCCGGCCACATCCGCGGCCTGACCAACACGATGCCGCTGCATGTCGAAATTCTCTACAACGAATACCAGTTCGCAGCCGCCTTCGCCGTCGCGTCGCTGCTCGCCCTGCTGGCGCTGGTGACCCTGGGCGTCAAGACCTGGATCGAACACCAGGCAAGGAGGGACTCGTGACACGGGTTCGATGGGCGCGTTGCACGCGCGCCGCCAGCTGTCGATCCCGACGCAACGACGTGCGTGCGCGCGCGCAACCCTTCGGGCGTGGCAGCTGGAGCGTCCCGGCCTGCGTTGAATCTCCTTGCCTGACAGCCAGTCGGGCTGCGTCGATCCGCCTTGTCCGGAACGCTCCAGCCACCACGCGCGCGCATCGAACCCGAATCACGAGCCCCTCTTGAAGGAAGAAGAATGAGCATCCAGGTCCAGAACATCCACAAGGCCTTCGGCGACTTCGTCGCGCTGGGCGACGTGTCACTCGACTTCCCGACCGGCGAGCTGGTCGCGCTGCTGGGCCCGTCCGGCTGCGGCAAGACCACGCTGCTGCGCATCATCGCCGGACTCGAATCGGCGGACAGCGGCCGCGTGCTGCTCGACGGCGAGGACGCCTCCGACACCCATGTGCGCGAACGCCACGTTGGTTTCGTGTTCCAGCACTACGCGCTGTTCCGCCACATGAGCGTGTTCGACAACGTGGCTTTCGGCCTGCGCATGAAGCCGCGCAGCCAGCGGCCGTCGGAAAAGGTCATCCGCACCAAGGTGCACGACCTGCTGAAGCTGGTGCAGCTGGACTGGCTGGCCGACCGCTTCCCGGCTCAGCTGTCGGGCGGTCAGCGCCAGCGCATTGCGCTGGCCCGCGCGCTGGCGGTCGAACCGCGCGTGCTGCTGCTCGACGAACCGTTCGGCGCGCTCGACGCCAAGGTGCGCAAGGAACTGCGCCGCTGGCTGCGCCGGCTGCACGACGAACTGCACATCACCTCCATCTTCGTCACCCACGACCAGGAGGAGGCGCTCGAAGTGGCCGACCGCGTGGTGCTGATGGACCACGGCAAGGTCGAGCAGATCGGCACGCCGGAAGAGGTATACCGTCACCCGGCCACGCCCTTCGTCTATGGCTTCCTCGGCGCGGTGAACCCCTTCCACGCTCACGTGGACGGTGACGCGCTGCGCGTCGGCGACGAGCGGCTGCCGCACGTCGCCGACGGCTTCGCGCACGGCGACAAGGTGATCGCCTTCGCCCGGCCGCACGAGCTGGACATCCTGACCGACGCCGCCGCAACCGACGGCGTGCCGGCGCGGATCAGTCGCGTGCTGTCCTTCGGCGTCACCGCCCGGGTCGAGCTGGACGGACTGAATGGCGCCACCGGCCAGCACTTCGAAGTGGAACTGACACGCGAGCGCGTCGCCGCACTGGCGCTGGCTGAAGGCCAGACCGTACGCCTGCAGCCGTCGCGGCTGCGCGTGTTCGCGCGCTGAACGCGCCCGACCGCAGGCCGTGATACCGAAAGAAAAGACATGAATTTCCAGCAGCTCCGCATCATTCGCGAAACCGTCAGGCGCCAGTTCAACCTGACCGAAGTCGCCAACGCGCTGTTCACGTCGCAGTCCGGCGTGAGCAAGCACATCAAGGACCTGGAGGACGAACTGGGCGTCGAGCTCTTCGTCCGCAAGGGCAAGCGTCTGCTCGGCCTGACCGAGCCAGGCAGCGAACTGGTCGAGATCGTCGAGCGCATGCTGCTCGATGCCGGCAACATCAAGCGGCTGGCCGAACAGTTCGCCCGTCGCGACGAGGGTCAGCTGCGCATCGCCACCACGCACACCCAGGCGCGCTACGCACTGCCGCGCGTGGTGACCGAGTTCAAGCGCCTCTTCCCCAAGGTGCACCTGGTGCTGCTGCAGGCCAGCCCGACCGAAATCGTCGATCTGCTGAACGACGGCGAAGCGGACATCGGCATCGCGACCGAAACGCTGTCGGCGGCGCCGGAACTGGTGACCTTCCCCTTCCATTCCTGGCATCACGCGGCCATCGTGCCGGCCGGGCACCCGCTGGAAGCGGTGAAACCGCTGACGCTCGAAGCGCTGGCCGAACACCCGGTGGTGACCTATCACGAAGGCTTCACCGGCCGCGCGCGCATCGACGCCACCTTCGCCCGCGCCGGTCTGCTGCCGGACATCGTCATGTCCGCACTCGATGCCGACGTGATCAAGACCTATGTCGAACTGGGCCTGGGCGCCGGCATCATCGCCTCGGTCGCCTTCGACCCGGTCCGCGACAGCGGCCTGCGCCTGCTCGACAGCGAACACCTGTTCGAGGCAAACACCACGCTGATCGCGCTGCGCCGCAAGCACTACCTGCGCAGCTACGCCTACCGCTTCATCGAACTGTGCGAACCGTCGCTGAACGAGGTGACGGTGAAGGCCGCGCTGAAACCGAGCGCCGAAGACTGAGGTCGGCACTGCGGTCCGCGGGCTTCGATGCAGCGCGCGGTCGGGGTCAAGACCCCTCCCACAGAACCCCGCCCGGGCTTCGGCCGCGGGTCTCGCACATGCCCCCGTGGGAGCGGCCTTGGCCGCGACGCGGCCGTTGCAGACCGCCGGCTTCGATTCAGGCTGCAATCGCGAGCAAGCTCGCTCCCACCAAACCAGGCTCCGACGGCGCACGGAGCGCGATCCATGTGGGAGCGACCTCCGGTCGCGATGCGGCGGCTGCGGTCCGCGGGGCTGGAACGGGCGCTTTCTGAGTCAGAAGCCCGCGCCTGCGTGCGCTCCACCTCGCCAGCCGAAGGAAGGCTTCACACAGTCGCCGCAACCAGCGCCAGCATCAGCGGCGTGGTCAGCGCGGCGAGCGCGGTGGACATCAGCAGGCTGCTGGCCACCGGCCCCTGCATGACGTGGAACTGGCGCGACATCAGATAGACGTTGGCGCCGACCGACAGCGAGGCGAGCAGTACCACCGCCTGCGTCTCCACCGGCGGCAGACCGAGCAGCACCGCCAGCCCCCACACCACCAGCGGGTGGGCGAGCAGCTTCAGCACGCTGATGCTGACGCTCTGCTGCCAGCCTTCGCGTACGCCGAACTCCGCCAGCCCCATGCCGAGCGCGATCAGCGACATCGGCAGCGCGGCGTCGCCCAGTAGCTTCAGCGGCTGGTCGATCAGCGACGGCAGCTGGAAACCGGTCAGACTGAACACGGTGCCTGCCAGGATCGACGCGACCAGCGGATTGGTCAGCACGCCGCGTGCGGTCTTGCCGAAACCGGCCAGCGTCAGCGCACCGGTCTTCGCCCACTCGACCGACACAGTGACCAGCGTCCATAGCGTCAGCGCGTTGAACACGACCACCAGCGCGGCCGCCGGCATGGCCTCTTCACCCAGCAGGATGCGGGTGAGCGGCAGGCCGAGCAGCACGTTGTTCGAGAACACGCCGCCCAGCGCGAACACCGACTGCGACACGCCGTCGAGCCGGAACAGTTTCGCCGACACCAGGCGGCCGAGCAGGAACACGACGAGGCAGCCGCCGAAGAAGGCGGCCAGCAGCCGAACGTCCACCGGCGGCAGGCTGGCGAAGCCGCTCATCAACCGGAACAGCATGGCGGGCAGCGCGATGGTGAACACGAACTTGGCCAGCGCGTCGGCCGCCGCTTTCGGCCAGCCGCCCCAATGAACGATGCCGTAGCCGACGAACACCAGAACGAACAGCGGCGCGGCGAGCAGGATCTGCTGGAGCGCGGCGTTCATGCGCCGTCCTCCGGCGTGTCCAGCGACCTCAGTGCGTCGGCCTCGGCGCGCTCGATGCGCACGAACTGACCGCTGATCTTGCGGCTGGAAATGGCGACTTCCTGCACGTCGTCGTGCGCCTGACGGATGTGAGTGGCGAGTTTTTCCATGCGTTTGTCGAACAGCGTGAAGTCCTTGGCCAGCCGGCCCAGCGCGTCGCGGATCAGGTGGATCTGCTTGCGCGTCTCGACGTCCTTGAGCACGGCGCGCGCGGTGTTCAGCACCGCCATCAGCGTGGTCGGCGACACGATCCACACCCGCTTGGCCTGCGCGTAGGCGATCACCTCGGCGTGGTGGGCGTGCAGTTCGGCAAACACCGCCTCGGCCGGCAGGAACATGACCGCGCCGTCCGAGGTCTCGTCGGCGATGATGTACTTGGCCGCGATGTCGTCGACGTGCTTGCGCACGTCGGCACGGAAGGCCGCCTGCGCCTGCCTGCGGTCGGCTTCGGCCGCATCGGCGGCGAACATGCGGTGATAGTTTTCCAGCGGGAACTTGGAATCGACCGCCACCCGGCCGGTCGGCTCCGGCAGCCGCAGCAGGCAGTCGACCCGGGCGCCATTCGACAGCGTGGCCTGGAATTCGAAGGCGTCTGGCGGCAGCGCGTTGCGCACCAGCGCCTCCAGCTGCACCTCACCGAAGGCGCCGCGCGCCTTCTTGTCGCCCAGCAGTTCCTTCAGGCTCACCACGCTGGTCGACAGCCCCTCGATCTTCTTCTGCGCCTCGTCGATGGTGGCCAGCCGCGCCATCACGCTGGCGAAGGTTTCGTTGGTCTTGCGGAAGCCCTCTTCCAGCCGTTCGTGCACGCGGCCGCTGAGCAGTTCGAGCCGTTCGTTCACGGTGCGGGTCAGCGATTCGATCGACGCCGTCAGCTGCACCGAGGCGTTCTGCAGGCCGTTCTGCAGCGCCTCCTGCTGCACCCGCGTCTGTTCGGCCAGCGTGGCTGCGGTCTGCGCCACCAGTTCGGTGCGCAGGGTTTCCTGGCGGCTGTTCAGCGCCGCCGACAGTTCGGCCAGCCCGACCTGCTGGGCGCGCTGCAGCGCACCGACCGCGTCGCGTGCCGCGCCCAGTTCGAGCGAAATGGCGCGGCGCAGCCGCTCGTCGGCGTCGGCCTGCATGCCCACGGTGCGCTCGGTCTGCCGCTGCAGGCCCTCGTGCAGCGCGGCCAGCGTCTGCCGCTGGCCCTCCTGCGTGGCGGCGTCCAGCCCGCCGCCCAGCGCGCGCACGCGTAGTACGAGCCAGACGACTGCGCCGAGCAGCAGTATCTGGAGCAGACCGATCAGGACGAGCAGCGGGGGAAATTCAGACACGCGAGGTGAGTTGGCCGAAGGTTGAGGGACGCCCCGCACCGGGAAGGCCGGACGACTGCGAAGTATAGCCGGCGGGCCACAACGGGCTGTCACAAGGGAAGAAATCCCGCGCGTGCATCTTGGGTTCAAGAGTCGATGGTGCACTGCCGATAAAGAGCTCAATCATCCATTTCCGAGCGCCCTCATGGCCCACGCATCGTTATCCGTCGTCGCGGAAGCCGAGCAAGCACCCGGCGCCGACATCGTCCACAGCGCAAATGGCGTGCTGGCCCGCTACAAGGGCCTGACGCTGACCAGCCACTTCCAGCCCATCTTCAGCGTTTCGCACTGTCGCGCCATCGGTCACGAAGGTCTGCTGCGCGCCGCCGACGCGGAAGCGAACCCGGTCGCGCCGGCCCGCGTCATCGCCGGCGCCACGCGTTACGACGACCTGCGCTACCTCGACCAGCTGTGCCGCTACCTGCACGTGAACAACCACGCCGCGCAGGACACGCATGACGGCTGGCTCTTCCTGAACATCCACCCGGAAGTGTTCCGCAGCGGTCCGGACAGCGACCTCAGCGACTTCCTACCCGAACTGTCGGAACACCCGGACATCGATCCGCGCCGCATCGTCATCGAAGTGATGGAACAGGCGGTGTCCGAACACGCCGGTTTCGCCCGCACGGTCGAGTACCTGCGCGGCCTCGGCTGCATGATCGCGCTCGACGACTTCGGCGCCGGCCATTCGAACTTCGACCGCATCTGGACCATGCAGCCGGAAATCGTCAAGCTCGACCGCTCCTTCGCCGTCAAGTCGGTCGAGGATCCGTCGGCGCGCCGCCTGCTGCCGCAGATCGTCAGTCTGATCCACGAAGCCGGCTCGCTGGTGCTGCTCGAAGGCGTCGAAACCGAGGCGCAGGCACTGGCCGCGCTCGACGCCGACATCGACTTCGTCCAGGGCTTCTACTTCGCGATGCCGGCGGCGCGCCCGGTCGACACGCGCGAAGTGAGCCCGGTGCTGAACGACCTGTGGGAACGCTTCAACACGACACGCGGCAGCGGTGCCGCGCGCTACCGTGAACTGATCGCGCCTTACATCCACGCCATGGGCGGCTGCGCCGTGCTGCTGGAAGAAGGCATCCCGATCGAGGAGGCCTGCCGTGGCTTCCTGCAGCTGGAGCGCGCCGACTGCTGCTTCCTGCTCGACGCGGACGGCCGCCAGGTCGGCCGCAATGTGCGCACCTCACAGCCTTTCGGCACCGCCGACAGCCAGTACCGCTCGCTGTCGATCAACCGCCACGCGCGCTGGTCGCGCCGCCCCTACTTCCGTCGCGCCATCGAGCACGTCGGCAAGGTGCAGGTGACGCGCCCCTATCTGTCCATCTCGTCCGGCCTGCTGTGCGTGACGGTGTCCATCGCATACCGCGGCTGGGACGACCAGTTGCGCGTGCTGTGCGGTGACCTGCACTGGCCGCAGGTGGTCTGAACTCGACGGTGGCGTCCTTGTCTGCGTGACGGATCACTGTCACGATTGCATGATGCACGTCGCCCGTTACCTCCCGTTGCGCCGCCTGATCGCACTGCTGATGCTGTGCGCGCTGCCGCTGCACGCCTACGCGCTTCATTGCAGCACGCACTGCGCGCTGGCCGGAGCGATGATGGAGATCGACATGCCCGGCCACGACTGCGGCAGCTGCGAGGATCAGGGCGCGCAAGCGGCACTGTGCGCAGCCGCACAGGCGATCGCCCTCACGCAGTCCCCGCCGCCAGCCGCACCCGCCGGCTCGGCGGTCCTGGCGCTTCAGCACGACGCCGTCGAGCGTTCGCACATCCCCGCGCCGCTGGAGAAACCACCCAGACCGTCCTGAACGTCGCACTGTTCCGCCCCCGAATCGTTCAGGAGTCCGTCATGTTCCGTTTCAAGCTGCCGCCCGCGCGCGGCAGGCGCTGTGCCGCGCCACGCGGCTGGCTCGCGGCGCTGCCGCTGGCCGCGCTGTCGACCCAGGCCGTCGCCGGCTTCTTCATTCCGCGCGACATCACCATGTTCATGTTCACCGCCTCGCCCGACAGCCAGATGGCCGAAGTGGCGCACGGCCTGCGCGCAAACCTGTCGGTCGCCGCCGGGCAGTCGCGCTACGTGTCGGACGACGGACTGACCGAACGCCGCTACACCACCCTGCAGGCGAACTGGCTGGTGCATCGCGCCTACGGCAGCGACGGCATCACCAACGCATATATATATGGTGGACCACTGGCCGCCCGCGGCAGCGAATTCGCCGGCACCCACAGCGGCGTGCACGGCGGCTTCTGGGCCGACCACGAAACGCGGCGCATCTACGCACGGCTGTCCACCCACGCCTATCACGCGGCCGGACACACCCAGGTGGTCACGACGGCGCAGGGGCTG
This sequence comes from Methyloversatilis discipulorum, assembly GCF_000385375.1. Taxonomy (NCBI): domain Bacteria; kingdom Pseudomonadati; phylum Pseudomonadota; class Betaproteobacteria; order Nitrosomonadales; family Sterolibacteriaceae; genus Methyloversatilis; species Methyloversatilis discipulorum. Next base: position 1,989,008 of record NZ_ARVV01000001.1, on the reverse strand, counting down.
TGGGCGCCGTACGCCGCCGACTACGAGGACATCGCCACCTGGATCGGCCTGCAGGCAGAGCGCCGCAGCGGCCTGACCGACGCCACCCAGATCACGCCACTGCTGCGCCTGTTCCAGCGCCGCTGGTGGGTCGATGTCGGCGTCAGCGTCAATCGCGAGCACCGTGGCGACGCTTTCGTGAACCTCATGTTTCTGTTTTGAATTGAAAGGTAATGCAATGAATAAAATGAAGTTTTACATCATGACCATCGCTCTTTCGCTGACCGCGGTGCCGGTGCTGGCCGCCAGTACGATCAAGATGCAGGTCGAAGGTCTGGTATGCGCCTTCTGCGGCTCGGCGATCGAGAAAAAGCTGCGCAGCAACGCGGCCACCGCCGACGTGCTGGTCAGCCTCGAACACAAGATCGTCGCGCTGAGCCTGAAGGACGGTCAGGACATCGCCGACGACACGCTGCGCACGCAGATCACCGACGCCGGTTACCAGGTGAAGAAGATCGAACGCGTGCCCGACACGCTGGACAGCCTGCGTGCCGCGCTCAAGGGACGCTGACATGGACGCACCCGAACGCGGCCTGCGCGCGTCGCTCAGCGCCAGCGGCCTGTCGCTGCTGGCGAGCGGTTCGACTCTGGTGTGCTGTGCGCTGCCCGCGCTGCTGGTCGCACTCGGCGCCGGCGCCACGCTGGTCTCGCTGACCAGCCGGCTGCCGCAGCTGATCTGGCTGTCCGAGCACAAGGGTGCGGTGTTCGGCGTCGCCGCCGCCCTGCTGGCGCTGGCGGGTGCTGCGCAGTGGCGCGCCCGCTCGCTGCCCTGCCCGGCCGACCCCGCCGCGGCGCGCGCCTGCGCCCGTGCCCGGCGGACATCGGTGGCGGTGTATGCCGTGTCGGTCCTGCTTTTCCTGATCGGCGGCTTCTTCGCCTTCGTCGCGCCGCTGCTGCTCTGACCTGGCAGCGGATGCAGCTCAGCGCCGCGTGGGCGAAGAGACGTCGGCGTCCGCCGAAGGCGCCACGCAGGCGCTGAGTGGCGGCGGCATGTCGGGGTCGCCGCTGTTGCGCCGGCGGAACAGCTCCGTACGCGACAGCAGGATGGTGGTCACCGGCACCGTCAACGACAGGAAGATGATGATGAGCCAGGCGTGCAGCGACAGCGCGCCATCCTGCACCGAGAAGTACAGGATGCTGGCCAGCGTCACGCACCAGGCGGAAAAGCTGAAGGCCAGCGCCGGCGGATGCATACGCTGGAAGAAGCTGCGGAAGCGCACCACGCCGATCGCCGCCACCAGCGTGAACACGCCGCTCAGCGCCAGCAGCAGCGCCACCGGAATTTCGACCCAAAGGGGCAGCGGTGGAATCATCGCAGCGCCCCCGACATGACAGGCGCGCTCATTCGATCACCTCGCCGCGCAGCAGGAATTTCGCCATGGCGGCCGAACTGACGAAGCCGAAGATGGAAATGAGCAGCGCCGCCTCGAAATACATCGCGCTGCGATAGCGTATCGCCAGCACCATCAGAATCAGCATCGCAATGGTGCAGATCAGGTCCATCGCCAGCACGCGGTCCTGTGCGGAGGGGCCGCGGACCAGGCGCAGCAGCGCCAGCGCCATCGCCGTGATGTAGCAGCCCATCGCGAACACGATGGCGGAAAACAGCAGCGGACTCATTCGAATATCTCCATCAGCGGGCGTTCGTAACGGCCCTTGATCAGTGCGATCTCGGCCTCGACGTCGTCCATGTCGAACATGTGGACGAGCAGCGCGCTGCGGTCCAGCGCCAGCTCCGACCAGATGGTGCCGGGGATCACGCACATGATGGCCGCCAGCACCGCCAGCCCGTTCGGGTCGCGCATGTCCAGTGGCACCACGACGAAACCGCCGCGCGGCATGCGCTTGCCCGCAGCCAGCGTGCCGCGCAGCACGCGCCAGTTCCAGACGATCACGTCGTAACCGACCTGCATGAACAACCGCAGCGCCACCGACGGCCGGCGGAAGCGTACCGGCGTCGGCCGCAGCGACTGCGTCAGCAGCGGCACCAGCACACCGAGGAAGGCACCGAGCAGCCACTGACCGAGGCCCTGCGACGCGTTGTTCAGCAGCAGCCACAGCGCGAGCAGCGCCAGCGACAGCAGCGGAGCGGGAAACAGGCGGCGCATCATGGCGCGGACTCCTGCCCTTGCAGGCGGAGGCGTTCGGCATTGGTCGGTGTCGGTCGCGGCCGTGCCGACAGCACCGCGTCGATGTAGCCGGCCGGGCTGTACAACGCCTCGGCGGTCGCCGCCGCGTAGCGCATGACCGGCTCGGCGCGCACCGAAATGAACACGCACACCCCGACCAGTACCGCGATCGGCACGAATTCAACCACCCGCAGCAGCGGTGCCTCGCGATCGACCGGTGTCCAGAAGAAACGGATGCCGACGCGCGACAGCGCCACCAGCGCACACAGCCCGGACAGCACGATGAGTACCGGCAGCACCCAGGTCAGCAGTGCGTCGATGTGGGCGGTGTCGGCACTCAGCTCCGGCACCAGCGCCGACAGCAGCACGAACTTGCCGATGAAGCCCGACAGCGGCGGCAGCCCGGCGACCAGCAGCGTGCAGCAGATGAAGGCCAGGCCGAGCAGCGCGGTGGCGGCCGGAATGGCGTGACCGATCAGCATTTCCTCGTCCTCGTCCAGATTGACGTCCTTGTCCAGTTCCAGTTCGGCCAGCGGGAACGGCAGGTAATCCTCCTCGTCCTCCGGCGCGCGCGCGCCGGCGACGTCGGCACTGCGCGATCGCTCCATCAGCTCGGCCAGCAGGAAGAAGGCGGCCACGCCGAGCGTCGAACTGGGCAGGTAGTACAGCGCGCCGGCGGTCAGTTCTGGGCGGGCCAGACCGAGCACGGCGAGCAGCGTGCCCGAGGACACGATGACGGCGAAGCCTGCCAGCCGGCCCGGCCGCTGCGTCGAGAACATGCCGAAGGCCCCGGCCGCCAGCGTCGCCGTGCCGCCCCACAGCAGCCAGTCGCTGCCGAAGCCGGCGGAAGCGCCCGCCTGATCCGAGAACATCAGCGTGCTGAAGCGCAACAGCACATAGACGCCGACCTTGGTCAGCAGCGCGAACACTGCCGCTGCCGGCGCGCTGGCGGCGGCGTAGGCCGGCACCAGCCAGAAGTTCAGCGGCCACATCGCCGCCTTGGCCAGGAAGGCGACGCCGAGCACGGCGAAGGCGGCATGCAGCAGCGCGCGGTCGCCGGCCGCCACCTGCGGGATGCGGGCCGCGATGTCGGCCATGTTCAGCGTGCCGGTGACGCCGTAGATCAGCGCGGCGCCGATCAGGAAGAGCGAGGACGCCAGCAGGTTGATCGCCACGTAGTGCAGGCCGGTGCGCACACGCGACGGGCCGGAGCCGTGCAGCAGCAGACCGTAGGACGCCGCCAGCATCACCTCAAAGAACACGAACAGGTTGAACAGGTCCCCGGTCAGGAAGGCGCCGTTCAGGCCCATGATCTGGATCTGGAACAGCGGATGGAAATGCGCACCCGCCTTGTGCCAGCGTGCGACGGCGAACAACAGCGCCATCAGCGCGACGACGGCGGCGGTGACCAGCAGCAGCACCGACAGGCGGTCGGCGACCAGCACGATGCCGAAGGGCACATCCCAGTTCGACGGCAGGTAGACGCCATAGGCGGCGGGCAGGTCGCTGCCGACCCAGAACAGCAGCAACACCGCCACCGCCAGATTGGCCAGCGCGGCCGCCAGACCGATCATGCCGCGGATGCGGTGGCGCCTACCGTCCAGCAACAGCAGCAGGCAGGCGGTCAGCAGCGGCAGCAGGATGGGCACTATCGTGAGGTGCGGCATCAGTGCCTGCGCAAATGCCCTCATTCGGCGTCCTCCCGGCCATCGACATGGTCATTGCCGAAGAAGCCCCGCTGCGCCAGCAGCACGACCAGGAAGAGCGCGGTCATCGCGAAGCCGATCACGATGGCGGTCAACACCAGCGCCTGCGGCATCGGGTCGGTGTAGTGCGCAAGGTCGGTCGGCACGCCGGCCGCCAGCACCGGCTCGCTGTCCAGCGCCAGCCGGCCCATGCTGAAGATGAACAGGTTCACGCCGTAGCCGAGCAGCGACAGCCCCATGATGACCTGATAGGTACGCGGTCGCAGCAGCAGCCACACGCCGCAGGCGGTCAGTACGCCGATCGCGCAGGCGAGGACGATTTCCATCAGTGCGCTCCTTCTCTTTGTTGGTCGCCGCCGCGATCGCCGTCACCGTCGTCATCGCTGTCACGGACACGGCGTCCACGCACCGACTGGTGGCCCAGCGCGGTCAGTATCAGCAGCGTCGCCCCGACCACCAGCAGGAACACGCCGATGTCGTAGAACAGCGCGCTGGCGACGTGGATGTCGCCGATCAGCGGCAGGCTGAGGTGGGCGGTGTGAGTAGTCAGGAAGGGATAGCCCAGCGCGAAGGAACCGAGGCCGGTGGCCGTCGCCGTCAGCAGGCCGAAGGCGATCCAGCGCTGCGGCCGCAGGTCCATGTGCGCTTCGACCCACTGCGTACCGGACACGATGTACTGCACGATGAAGGCGGTCGACAGCACCAGCCCGGCGACGAAACCGCCGCCCGGTTCGTTGTGGCCGCGCATGAACAGGTAGACCGCGATCACCGCCGCCAGCGGCAGCACCAGCCGCACCAGCACCGCCGGCACCATCAGGTAGCCGCGGGCGGTGTCCTCGGCCGTCTGGGCGTCCACCAGATCGGTCGCCAGGTCGGCCGGCAGCGCCCGCTGCTGCGCCGGCAGTTCCGCACTTTCAGGCGCCGGACGGAAGCGGCGCAGCAGCGCATACACGGTCAGCGCCACCACGCCGAGCACGGTGATTTCGCCCAGCGTGTCGAAACCGCGGAAATCGACCAGCATCACGTTCACCACATTGCTGCCGCCGCCTTCGGGCAGCGCCCGTTCGAGAAAGAAGGGCGAAATGCTCTGCGGAAAGCTGCGCGTCATCATGGCCCACGAAAGCAGCGCCAGCCCGGCGCCCGCAGCGAGCGCGATCGCAAGATCGCGCGCACGCCGCACGCGTGCCCGCGCGCGGACGCGCAGCGACTGATTGCGCCCGACGTCTTCCAGCCGCTTCGGCAGCCAGCGCAGCCCGAGCATGATGAGCACGGTGGTGACCGCCTCGACCGACAGCTGGGTCAGCGCGAGATCGGGCGCCGAGAACCAGGCGAAGGTGATGACGGTGACCAGCCCGGACACGCTCATCAGCGCCAGCGCGGTCAGCCGGTGGTACTTCGCCTGCCACACGGCGCCGATCGCCGCGCCCGCGCCAACCAGCCACATCAGCGCGAACATCGGCGAGAACTCCAGCATGGCGCGGTCACCACCGGCCAGCAGCGCCTCGCTGCCGAGCTTGCGCAGCGGCACGGCGGCAGCCACCAGCGTCACCAGCACCAGCAGCATCAGCTGCATCTGCAGGCGGCGCGTACCGAACAGCCGCCGAGTGTGGCGGCCGGCCAGCGTGAGCCGGGCCAGCAGAGAGCGGAACACGCGCTTGCCGTTGATCCGGCCGATCAGCGGCGCCTTCGCGATATGGCCGCGGCGCATCGGGCTGCGCAACGCGAAGAACAGCGCGATGCCGCCGACCAGCGACAGCAGGCTCATCCACAGCGGCAGGTTGAAGCCGTGCCACACCGCCAGATCGAAAGCCGGCAGCGTGCCGACTACCGGCTGCGCCGCAGTTTCGAGGATGCGCTGGATGGACCACTGCGGCAGCGTGCCGACCACCAGACAGGCAAGCACCAGCACCGAGATCGGCGCCCGCATCCAGCGCGGCGGCTCGTGCGGCTGGCGCGGCAGCGCGCCGCACTTGTCACGGCCCAGGAACACCTCGACCGTGAAGCGCAGCGAATAGGCGACGCTGAACATGCCGGCGACCACGGCCACCACCGGCAGCGCGCGGTCGATGCCGGGCGAGGCGGCCAGGAACACCGCTTCGCTGAAGAACATTTCCTTCGAAATGAAGCCATTGAGCAGCGGCACGCCAGCCATCGCCGCCGCCGCCACCGTCGCCAGCGTCGCGGTGATCGGCATGTAGCGCGCCAGACCGCTCAGGCGGCGGATATCGCGCGTGCCGGTCTCATGGTCGATCACGCCCACCGCCATGAACAGCGAGGCCTTGAAGGTGGCGTGGTTAATGATGTGGAACACCGCCGCCACCGCGGCCAGCGGACTGTTCAGCCCGAGCAGCGTGGTGATCAGGCCAAGGTGCGAAATGGTCGAATAGGCCAGCAGGCCCTTCAGATCGTTCTGGAAGATGGCGGCGAAACCGCCGACCAGCAGCGTCGCCAGACCGGCGCCGGTGACCAGCCAGAACCATTCGTCGGTGCCGGCCAGCACCGGCCACAGCCGCGCCAGCAGGAAGACGCCGGCCTTCACCATGGTGGCCGAATGCAGGTAGGCCGACACCGGTGTCGGTGCGGCCATCGCATTCGGCAGCCAGAACTGGAACGGGAACTGAGCGCTCTTGGTGAAGGCGCCGAGCAGCACCAGCACCAGCATCGGCCGGTACAGCGGATGCGCGCGCACCGTGTCGCCGGCCGCCAGCACCACGTCGAGGTCGTAGCTGCCGGCGATGTGGCCGAGCAGTACCACACCGGCCAGCAGGCAGAGGCCGCCCGCGCCGGTCACGGTCAGCGCCATGCGCGCGCCGCGGCGCGCGTCCTTGCGGTGGTGCCAGTAACCGATCAGCAGGAAGGAGAACAGGCTGGTCAGTTCCCAGAACAGCACCATCTGGAACAGGTTGCCGGACAGCACGACGCCGCTCATCGCACCCATGAAGGCGAGCAGGAAAGCGAAGAAGCGCGGCACCGGGTCGGCCGGCGACATGTAGTAGCGCGCGTACAGCACGACCAGTGCACCGATGCCCAGCACCAGCATCGAGAACATCCAGGCGAAGCCGTCCATGCGCAGCACGAAGTTCAGGCCGAGCGACGGCAGCCAGGAAATTTCCTGACGGATCACCTGCCCGGCCGCGATCTCCGGAAACAGCAGCGCCGCCTGCACCGTGCAGAGCAGCGCGATCAGGCCGGCCAGCGTCGATTCGGCATTGCGCGCATTGGTCGGCAGCAGTGCTGCAATCAGGCTGCCGGCGAAAGGCAGTGCGACGAGGGTGATCAGCGGCAGTTGCATCGGATGACCATCTTCTTGTTCTCGTTTGGAACGGACAGACGAACAGGACGAGTGCGCGGCGGCAGCGCCGCGTCACATCGGCCGTACGAAAAAATCAGAGCGCGCGCAGGCTGGTCAGCGCGGGTGCCTTCAGCGCTCCGCGCAGACCCAGCATGCCGGCGGCAAGCACGGCCAGCACGCTGAATGCGACGCCGGCCAGCGGCAGGCCGGCGGAGGGCAGATACGGGAGCTGAAAGGCCTGGCGGGCCAGCAGCATGGTCAGCACGAGAGCGCCGAATGCGGCGAGCACGCCAGCGAGAGCCCCGAGTATCGCAAATTCCGCGGCCAACGAGGCACGCAATTGCCGGTCGCGTGCGCCGAGGGTGCGCAGCACCGCCAGCTCGAAACGCCGCTCGTCGTGCGTGGACTCGATGGCTGCCAGCAGCACGACCACGCCAGCCAGCAGCGCGAAACCGAACACCACGCTGACTGCTGCCGACAGCTGGTCCATCAGCGCGCGGAACTGGCGCACCACGGCATCGACATCGACCGCGGTCAGATTGGGAAAGCGCGCCACCAGTTCGTTGGTGAAGCCGGCTGCCGTTGCCGGCAGATGGAAGGAGGTGATGTAGCTGGCCGGAAAGTCCTCCAGCACGCCGGGGGTCGCGACGACGAAGAAATTGACGTTCATCGAATCCCACTCCAGCTCGCGCAGGCTGCCGACCACCGCCTCGACCTGGCGGCCGGCGATATCGAAGCGCAAACGGTCACCAGGCGCGATGCCCAATGTGCGCGCCAGTCCGGCCTCGACCGAGAAGGCGGGCTTCGCGGCGTCCCAGTTGCCGGCGACGATGCGGTTGCCAACCTGTACGTGGTCGTCCCAGGACAGGTTGAATTCGCGCTCGACCAGCCGTTTGGCGCGCGCGTCGTCATAGTCGTCCGGCGACACCGCACGGCCGTTCAGCGCCACCAGGCGAGCGCGCGACATAGGCAGCAGCTGCGGCGGCGCCAGGCCGGCATCGGCGAACTGCGCGCGCACCGCGTCGAGCTGGTCGGGCTGGATGTTCAGCACGAAGCGGTTCGGTGCGTCGACCGGCAGCCGATTGCGCCAGGCATCGAGCAGATCGCCGCGCACGATGACCAGCAGCAGCACGGCGGTGAGGCCGAGACCGAGCGCGGCGATCTGCACCGTCGAGGCGACGCGCCGGCGGGTCAGGCTGGCCAGACCGTAGCGCCAGCCGCCGGCAGTGCCGCCGCGCAGCCGCGCCACCAGCGCCAGCGCGCCCCAGGCGACCGCCGCGTAAATGCCGCAGGCGGCCGCGAAGCCACCGACCACGACGGCGCCCAGCGTCAGGTCGCCGGCCATCAGCACGATCAGCGCCGACAGGCAGGCCAGGCCGAAACCGTAGGCGCCCCAGGACACGACGTCGGCATCGTCCCATTCGCGCCGCAACACGCGCAGCGTCGACACCCTGCGCAGGCGCAGCAGCTGCGGCCAGACGAAACCCAGCATCAAGGTCATGCCGACGGCGAAGCCGTACAGCACCGGCGTCAGTCCCGGCTGCGGCAGCGTGGTCGCGAACAGACCGGCCAGCAGCGCCTCGACGCCGAACTGCGTGACGTAGCCGACGACGCAGCCGAGCGCGCAGGCGAGCAGGCCGACCAGCACGAATTCGATCAGGAACAGCCGCGTCAGCCTCGCCTGCGTGGCGCCGAGGCAGCGCATCACGGCGCAGCCGTCGAGATGGCGCTGCATGTAGCGGCGCGCCGCAAGGCCGACCGCCACCGCGGCGAACACGACGGCCAGCATGGCCGCCAGACGCAGGAATTTCTGCGCCCGGTCGAGCGCGCCGCGCACCTCGGGCTGCGCCTCTTCGACGTTCTCGACGCGCTGGCCGCGCGCCAGCTGCGGCTTCAGCCAGGCGGCGTAGGCGCGCACCGCGGCATCCTCGCCGGCCACGTGCAACCGGTAGCTGATGCGGCTGCCTTCCTGTATCAGCCCGCTGGCCGGCAGGTCGGCCGCGTTGAGCATCAGCCGCGGCACGATGGCGAAGAAGCTCGCGCCGCGATCCGATTCGAAGGTGAGCACCGCGGCCACGCGCAGCTTGAGCTGGCCGACGCTGATCGTGTCGCCGCTGCGCACGCGCAGCGCGCTGGTTGCGCGCTCGTCCAGCCACACGGTGCCGGGCTCGGGTATCGCCCGCGTGTCGGCGTCCGGCGCATTCAGTTCGGGCGCGATGCGCAGCTTGCCGCGCAGCGGGTAGCCGTCGGCCACCGCCTTGACGCCGACCAGCTGGGCGCCGTCGGCGGCCGACGCCATGCTGGTGAAGCTCCAGCTACGGATCGCACGCAGACCGCGCGACTGCGCTTCATCGATGTAGGCGTCGGGCAGCGGGTTGTCGCCGGCCACGCGCAGATCGCCGCCGAGCAGCTGGTTCGCCTCGCTGACCACCGAACGCGACACGCGGTCGGTGAAGAAGGACACCGAGGTGAGTGCGGCCACCGCCAGCAGCAGCGCCAGGCCGAGCACGCGCAGCTCGCCGGCACGGAAGTCGCGCAGCGCCATGCGCGCAGCCAGAATCAGATCGGAGGTCATCGCTTCATTCTCTTTCTTGTCTTGTCCGGCGTCTGTCGATCGCTCCCGATACGACAGCCAGGTCGGGCACAATGCGCGCCTTGCGTTTCAGCCCGTATGGACACCCGATGTCGAAAAACGATCTCGACAGTTTTGTTTCCGCCGTCGCGGCCGGTGCACGGATTCCCGACCCCGCCAAGATGTTCAACCCGTGGGGCGATCACGACCCGTTGCACGACATCGATGCGGACGCGCCGCGCATCCGTGCCGACCACCTGCAGCGCTATCTGGCCGCCCGGCTCGGGCGTGCCCGCGTACTGCTGATCGCCGAAGCGCCGAGCTACAGCGGCGCCAAGTTCTCCGGCATGGCGATGACCAGCGAGCGTGACGTGCTGGCGGCCCACGCCGCCGGCCGCGGCAGCGACTATTTCGACGGCGGCTTCCAGCGCACCAGCCGCGTGCTGCCGCAGCTGAAGAACACCGAAGGCATGCTGGAGCGGACCGCCAGCATCGTCTGGGCCGCGATGGCCGGCAATGGCTGGGCACCGACCGACTTCGTGCTGTGGAACGCGGTCGCCTACCACCCGCACGAGACCGGCCGGCCGCTGACCAATCGTGCGCCCAGCGTGAGCGAGCGGCGCGCGCTGCGCCCGCTGCTGGAACAGTTCCTCGCCCTCTTCCCCGGCGTGCCGCGGCTGGCCATCGGCCGCATCTGCCAGCACAGCCTGGCCGACATGGGCATCGACGCGCTGCCGGCGCGGCATCCGAGCTACGGCGGCGCGCCGGAGTTCCGCGCCGCGGTGGCCGACCTGCGCGCCCGGCTTACTGCCTGATCAGCTTGACGAAACTGTCGGGCGGCGACTCGAAATTGCTGCGCCAGGGGTTGATGTCGAGCCCGCCGCGACGGGTGTAACAGGCGCACACGGTCAGCAGTTCGGGCTGGCAGCGCGCCATCACGTCCATGTAGATGCGTTCGACGCAGTGCTCGTGGAAATCGGCGTGATTGCGGAAGGACACGATGTAGCGCAACAGCCCGGCGCGGTCGATCTTCGGTCCGCGGTAGCGCAGTTGCAGCGACGCCCAGTCCGGCTGCAGCGTGACCGGGCAGTTGGACTTCAGCAGGTCGGAGCGCAGCGTTTCCTCGACCGTGTCGCCACTGGCGGACAGCAGCGCTGCGTCCGGCTGGTAGCGGTCGCAGACGATGTCCAGGCCGTCGATCGACTCGCCCACCATCTGCGTCTGCACCGGCGGCACGCCGTCCGGCGCATACATCTGCACCGTCACGCCGGACTGGCAGGCGGCCGACAGATCGGTCTCGATCAGCGCGCGCACCGCTTCCAGCGAACTCATGCGTTCGTTGTTGTAGCCGTTCAGGTAGAGCTTGAGCGACTTCGACTCGACGATGTGGCTGCTGTCGGCCGGAATGTCGAAGCGGCCGATCGCGACTTCAGGCTTGCCCTGCGGGTTGAGCCAGGAAATCTCCCAGGCGTGCCAGCGATCGACGCCGCCGAAGGGCAGCGTCTGCGAAGCGATGCCCAGCGCCGCGCGCGACGCCTCGCGCGGCATCGGGAACAGCAGGCCGGCGTCGTAACTGTCCGGATAGTCCGTCGCGTGGCCGAGGCCGGATCCGCTCGCAGGGTGCGTCATCACTGCCCCATCGCCGCGCGTATCAGCGCGGCCGCGTCGGTGTTGCCGGCCTTCATCGCCCAGTCGAGTGCGGTCTCGCCGTCGCGGCCGCGGATGCGCGCGTCGGCGCGTGCGGCCAGCAGCACCTTCACCGATTCGATATTGGCCTTGGCCGCCAGCATCAGCGCGGTGGCGCCGTTGGGCGCCGGCGCGTCGACCGGCGCACCGCGCGCGATCAGCGCCTTCAGCACCGCCGTGTGTCCCTGCATCGCCGCGTAGTGCAGCGCCGACCAGCCCTGGGTATTGACCGGATTGGCGCCAGCCTCGAGCAGCTGGTCGACCACGGCAACGTGGCCGTTGAAAGCGGCCACCGCCAGCGCGGTTTCGCCGACCGCGTTGACCGCCTCGACCTTGGCGCGGCGTGCCAGCAGCGCCTTGACGAGGTCGGTGTAGCCGTTGCGCGCAGCGATGATGAGCAGCGTCTCGCCACGCGGATCGACCGAATTCACGTCCAGGCCACGGTCGATGAAACTGGCCACCTTGCCGGTGTCGCCAAGGTTGGCGGCATTGATCAGGTCGTCGTACGCGGCTGCCGACACGCCACTGGCGCCGGCCAGACCGAGAACGAAACCAAGCAGTGCGATGCGCAGCGCCTTCATGCGGCCACCTCCTCGCGGCCGGCCAGACGCGCGGCGTCGTGGAACAGGCGGAAGAAGTTGTCGGTGGTGACGCGACCGACCTCCTCCACCGTCATGCCACGCACCTTCGCCAGTTCGGCGGCGACGTGCGGCACATAGGCCGGCTCATTCATCTTGCCGCGGTAGGGCACCGGCGCCAGATAGGGCGAATCGGTCTCGATCAGCATCGACGCCAGCGGGATGGCCTTGGCTACGTCGCGCAACTGCTGTGCGTTCTTGAAGGTGACGATGCCAGAGAAGGAAATGCAGAAGCCCATGTCGATCGCCGCTTCGGCCACTTCGAGCGTTTCGGTGAAGCAGTGCATGACGCCGCCTGCCTCGTGCGCGCGTTCCTCGCGCATGATGGCCAGCGTGTCCTCGGCCGACGAACGGGTGTGGATGATGAGCGGCTTGCCGCATTCGCGCGCGGCGCGGATGTGCGTGCGAAAGCGCTTGCGCTGCCATTCGAGGTCGCCGGTCAGGCGGAAGTAGTCGAGCCCGGTTTCACCGATGGCGACCACGCGCGGATGGACGGACATGTCGACCAGCTGCGCCACGTCCGGCTCGGTCACGTCCTCGTAATCGGGGTGCACGCCGAGCGAGGCGAACACGTTGGCGTGTCGCTCGGCCATGCCGGTGACGCGCGGCCACTGTTCGATATTGACCGACACGCACAGTGCGTGGCTGACCTGCTGCGCCAGCATATTGGCGAGCACTTCGTCCTCGCGCGCGGCGAGGTCGGGGAAATCGATGTGGCAGTGTGAGTCGATGAACATAAAAAACGTTGTGGATCAATACTGAATCAGAGCGTGTGGGTCTGTCGCGACGAACCGAGGTAGCCGCCGACCACCTGTTCGATCTTGGCCCGCGCCGACTTGCTGCTTTCGTCCTCGCCGAAGCGCAGGCCTATGCCCTGCTGCTTGCCGCCCTGCGCGTCGGCCGGCGTCACCCAGGCGACCGTGCCCTGGATGGGCAGCTTGGCCGGATCTTCCATCAGCTGCAGCAGCAGGAACACTTCGTCGCCCAGACGGTAGGCGCGGTTGGTCGGCAGGAAGATGCCGCCGCCCTTCAGGAAAGGCATGTAGGCCGCATAGAGCACCGATTTCGACGTCACCGCCAGCGACAGCACGCTGCGCCGGTTACCCGACTGGATATGCGGATCGCTCATGACAGCCTCCCTTTTCGTGCGCTCAACGTTGCGACCGGAACAGACGGGCGTAACGGATGAGCATGTCTTCGAGGAACAGGCGCGCATTCAGCGGGTGATGCGCCAGTGCCCGCACCTTCAGCAATTCATTGTACCCACGCAGGACAGTGCCCACGTCGCTGCGTTCCGCCAGCTGCCCGAGCTGGGCGCGTCGGCCGACGAATACCCGCGGCTCGCCGGCCTGCGCCAGCAGCACGAGGTCGGCCAGCCAGCGCTGCAGCCAGGTGACCAGCGTCGGCAGATCGGTCAGGCCCGGTTCGCCCTTCTTGCGCCCCTTGAGCCAGCCGTCCCAGCGCGCGGCGACTTCCAGCGGCGCGCTCAGCGCGTGCTTCGATACATCATCGACAAACTGGGCCTGGATTTGAGCATCCTTCGAACTGGCGAGGTCGCGCGCATGCAGTGGCGAGCCTGCGCACAGCGCCAGCGCATCCCCGGCATCGCGCACGCCCTGGGCTGCAAGCCAGGCCAGCGACTGTTCGATGGGCGGCTGCTGGAAGGACAGCACGCGGGTGCGGCTGCGTATCGTCGGCAGCAGTTTTCGAGGATGGTCAGTTATAAGTAAAAACAAAGTCTTGGGTGGCGGCTCTTCAAGTGATTTGAGAAGAGCGTTCGCGGCGTCGACGTTCATCGCTTCGGCCGGATACAGCAGCACTACGCGATAGCCGCCCTGGTGCGAGCCAACGCCCAGACGATCGGTCACCGCCCGCACCTGGGCAATGCGGATCAGTTTCGATTTCGCCTTGCCGTCGCCGTCGTCGGACGCCGCGTCGTCACCCTCTTCGGCCTCGTCGTCGAGCGCCTCCGGCCGCACGACCAGCCAGTCCGGGTGGTTGTCGGTGGCGATCAACCGGCAGGACGCGCATTCGCCGCAGGCTGCCTGTTCGCCGCGCGCCCGCTCGCACAGCATGCGCGCCGCCAGCGCCTCGGCGAATTCGCGCTTGCCCAGGCCGGCCGGCCCGGCCAGCAGCAGCGCGTGCGGCATCCGTTCGGCCAGCGCCATCAACTGCGACCACTGCGGTTTGCACCAGTCGTAAATCATTCAGGAACAGTACCTTGAAAGAATTTCTTCAAGTTGAATGGAAACTTCTTCCGGGGTCCGCGCGGCGTCGAGCACCTGCACGCGTCGCGGGTCGGCCTTGGCGCGCGCGAGGTAGGCGGCACGCACCCGGTTGAAGAAATCCGACTGTTCGCGCTCGAAGCGGTCCGGGTCGCCACCGCTGGCCGCCAGTCTTTGCGCCGCCACCTCGCAGGGCAGATCGAAAAGCAGCGTGAGTCCGGGCTGCAGACCGCGCTGTACCCAGGTTTCGAGCGCTTCGAGCCGCGCCGTGTCCAGCCCGCGACCGCCGCCCTGGTAGGCGAAGCTGGCGTCGGTGAAGCGGTCGCACAGCACCCATTCCCCGCGCGCCAGCGCGGGTTCGATCACCTGCGCAAGGTGTTCGCGGCGGGCGGCAAACATCAGCAGGGCTTCGGTATCCGGGTGCATGGCCTGGTGCAGCAGCAGCGCGCGCAGCGACTCGCCCAGCGGAGTACCGCCCGGTTCGCGGGTCAGCAGCACCGCATGACCGCGTGCGCGCAGCCAGTCGGCGGTGCGGGCGATCTGCGTGCTCTTGCCTGCACCGTCCATGCCTTCGAAGGTGATGAAGCGGGTGTTGTGCATCGGGTTCGGATGAATGGGAATGATGGGTGACAGCCGGCTTCAGTTGCGTGCAGCGCGCGCCGGCCGCCGCTGGTAGCGATCGACCGCGCTGTTGTGCTCGGCCAGCGTCTTCGAGAACACGCTGCTGCCGTCGCCGCGCGCGACGAAGTAATAGTAACGGGTGGGCGCCGGATTCAACGCCGCTTCGATCGATGCGCGCCCGGGCGCGGCAATCGGCGTCGGCGGCAGGCCGCGCCGCAGATAGGTGTTGTAGGGGCCGTCGGTCTGCAAGTGCGCGCGCGTCAGATTGCCGTCGAAGCGCTCGCCCAGCCCGTAGATCACGGTGGGGTCGGTCTGCAGCGGCATGCCGGCACGCAGCCGGTTCACGAATACCGACGCCACCTTGTCGCGATCGGCCGCGGCGCCGGTTTCCTTCTCGACGATGGACGCCATGATCAGCGCGTCCTGCAGCGAGGCGTAGGGCAGATCGGGCGCGCGCGCTGCCCAGGCCTGTTCCAGTTGCGCGCGCATCGCATGATGGGCGCGCTTCAGTATCGACAGGTCACTGTCGCCGGCGGCAAACAGATAGGTGTCCGGAAAGAACCAGCCCTCGACGAAAGTGGCGTCGCTGCCGAGCTGGGCCAGCAGTTCGGCGTCGGACAGCGCGGCGACGTCCTGCTTCAGGTCGGGACTGGCGGCCAGCGCAGTGCGGATCTGCTTCAGGGTCCAGCCCTCGATGAAGCGTACCTCGCGCATGCTCACATCGCCGCGCGTCATCATGCCCAACAGTTCGAGCGGCGTGACGCCGCTGTTGAAGGCATAGCTGCCGGCCTGCAGCCGGGTGCCATCGACCGCGACGCGGCCGATCAGGCCGAGCAGGCGGCCATCGACCGGAACGCCCGCCGCCTCGATCTGGCGCGCCGCCTGGCGCAGCGCGGTACCCGGGCGCAGCGTGTATTCGACGGCATCGCCGCTCCAGTGCAGCGGGCGCTGCGCGTACCAGACCAGTGCGGCACCGATCAACGCGGCGACTACAGCCAGAAGAAGGAACAGACGGACAAGCAGACGGGTCATGCGAAAGAGGGGGGAACGCGCAGGCAGCACGCGCGGCCCCGTATGTTAACCTTTTCGGCAATCTCTCCTGCCTACGGATTTCGCAACATCATGATGCTTGACGACCTCATCCCCTCCGGCACTGCAGCCGACGACGGCCAGTTCCCCGCCATGCAGGACGCCGCCGCCGAAATGCGCGCCGCGCAGCAGGGCACGGTGCTGGTGCCGCTGACCCATCTCGCCCGGCTGCGCGCCGACGGCGAGGACGCCGCCACCTTCCTGCACAACCTGATGACCAACGACGTCAAGGGCCTGCCGGTCGACGGCGTGCGCAGCGCCGGTTTCTGCACCGCCAAGGGGCGTCTGCTCGCCACCTTCACGATGTGGCGCGACGGCGACGCGACGGTGCTGCAGTTGCCGCGTGCGTTGGCAGAGGCGATGCGCAAGAAGCTGTCGATGTACATCCTGCGCTCCAAGGCCACGCTGACCGACGCAACCGGGGCGACGCCCGCGCTCGGACTGGCCGGCTGCGACGCCGAAGCCGCACTGCAGGCGGCCGGCCTGCCGGTTCCGGCGGCACCGATGACACAGGCGGCGGCCGATGGCGTGCGGGTGCTGCGCCTGGCAAACGACCGCTTCGAGATCGTGCTGCCGGCCGACCGCCTCGACGCGGTCTGGAGTGTGCTGTCCAGCCGCGCCACACCTGCCGGCACACCGACCTGGCGCTGGTTCGACATCCGCGACGGTCTGGTCAGCGTATGGCCGGGTACGCAGGAAGAATTCGTGCCGCAGATGGTCAATTTCGAACTGACCGGCGGCGTCAGTTTCAAGAAAGGCTGCTACCCCGGGCAGGAGATCGTCGCCCGCACGCAATACCTCGGCAAGCTGAAGCGCCGCATGTACCGCGCGAGCGCCGACTGTCCGCCACCGGCAGCCGGCACGCCGGTACACGGCGTGGACACGAACGGACAGGCTTGCGGCGTGGTGGTCGATGCGGTCGCGCTGCCGGACGGCGGCTGCGATCTGCTCGCCGTGGTCCAGATGTCGAGCACAGAGGCCGGCGAGGTGCGCATCGGCGGTCTGGACGGGCCGGTGCTGCGCTTCACCGCCCTGCCCTACGCGCTCGGCGAATGACGGTGCGCATCGACTACTACATCTACTACCGCATCGACACCACCCGGGAGGCGGCCCTGCTGGCCGCATTGAGCGCCATGCAGACCTCGCTGCAGGCGGCCACCGGCATCGCCGGCCGCGTGCGCCGCCGGCTGGACGATGCGCAGACCTGGATGGAAGTGTATGAAGGCGTGAACAATCAAAGGCTGTTCGAGCTGGAACTGGGCTGCCACGTGCAGAGCCACGGCCTGCACGACTTCCTGGCGCCGGACAGCGTGCGTCATCTCGAACGCTTCCGCGCCGCCTGACGGACGCCGCAGCCCATGTGTCTCATCGTGCTCGGCTGGAAGCAGCAGCCGGACTGCCCTCTGATCGTGGCCGCCAATCGCGACGAGTTCCACCGTCGTCCGACGGCCGCGCTCGACTTCTGGCCGGATGCGCCACAGGTGCTGGCCGGGCGCGACCTGCAGTCGGGCGGCAGCTGGATGGGCGTGAGCCGCTCTGGCCGCTTCGCTGCCCTGACCAACTACCGCGATCCGTCGACGCAGCGCGCAGATACCCGCTCGCGCGGCGAACTGGTTGCCAGGTTCCTGACTGGCCGGCAGACCGCCAACGACTACGCCCGCCAGACCTGCAGCGAAGCAGGCGCCTACAACGGCTTCAATCTGCTGCTGTGCGACGGCGACACGCTGGTGTGGGTCGGCCACCGCCACGGTGACGAAGCGCAGTGGCGCGTGCTCGACGACGGCATCCATGCGCTGTCCAACCACCTTCCGGGCACGCCCTGGCCCAAGCTGCTGCGCGCCCGCGACGGCTTTGCGCGGGCACTTGCGCAGGAGGACGCCGAAGCGCGTCAGGAGGCACTTTTCGACACGCTGCGTGACGACACGCCGGCCCCTGACGCCGACCTGCCGGACACCGGTGTCGGTCTTGAATGGGAGCGCCGCCTGTCACCGGTCTTCATTGCCGGCGAGGACTACGGCACCCGGTCGAGCACCGTGCTGACAATGTGCCGCAGCCGTATCGACGTCGAGGAGCGCTGCTACGGCCCGGGCGGACGCGCGGACGACAGACGCCGCATCGCCATCGATCGCTGAACGCTCGCGGACACCGGCGGTCAGTCAAGTTTGAAGGCAGAATGCCGACAACAGGCCGACACTGCCCGCCGTCGCCTCCACCCCCTCCAACCCTGCAGCAGCGGCGGGTGAAATGATGATTGGCAGCACTCCGCTACGGACACGTGCAGCATGACTTCCACGATCGCAGCCCCACTACCGCCCGACGAACACGAACGCCTGCAGGCGCTGCAGGCCTGCCGGCTGCTCGACACGCCGCCCGAACCGGCGTTCGACGATCTCGCGCGCATCGCCTCGCAGCTCTGCGGCACCCCGATCGCGCTGGTCAGCCTGGTCGACCAGGACCGCCAATGGTTCAAGTCGCGCATCGGCCTCGACGCCACCGAAACACCGCGTGAACAGGCCTTCTGCGCACACGCCATCCTGCAGCACGAGGTGCTGGTGGTGCCGGACGCGACGATGGACGCGCGTTTTCGCGACAACCCGCTGGTCACTGGCGGGCCGGGCATCCGCTTCTACGCCGGCGCGCCGCTCGAAGTCGCCGATGGCCGGCGCATCGGCACGCTGTGCGTCATCGACACCGTGGCACACGAGCTCGGCGCCGCGCAGCGCGAAGCGCTGGCCGCGCTGGCACGGCAGGTGGTCGCGCAGATCGAACTGCGCCTGCACGTGAGCGAACTGCAGGCTGCACACGAGCGGCAGAACCTGTTCGAACGGCAGTTGCAGCGTTTCAACGCTGAAATGAAGGCGCTGGTCGACCATCGCACCGTCGAACTGAAGGCGGAGCGAGACCGCGCCGAGCTGTACTTCGACATCGCCGGCAACATGATGGTGGTTGCGGACAACGACGGCCGCATCGTGCGCGCCAACCGGATGGCGGCCGAGGTACTTGGCCGCCCCGGCAGCAGCCTGCCCGGACGCGACTGGTTCGAGCTGTGCTTCCCGGAAAACGAGCGTGCCGATGCGCGCGCCTTCTTCGCTCAGCTGGTCAGTGGCGAACGCGACGCGGCGCGCCGCTTCCGCGGCCACGTGCTGACGGCCGACGGTCAGTTGCGCGTCGTGTCCTGGCACACCACGCGGCTGCACGACGAACAGGGCGTGACCACCGGCCTGCTCGGCGTTGGTGAGGACATCACGGCGCGGCTGCAGGCGGAGGAACATCTGCAGCGCACGCTCGCCGAACTCGAACGCAGCAATATCGCGCTGCAGCAGTTCGTGCATGTCGCTTCGCACGATCTGCGCGAACCGATCAACTCCATCCTGAACTTCGCCAAGCTGCTCCGGCGTGACGCCAACGAGGCAGATGCCACGCGACGCGAGCGCTACGTGGACTTCATCGTGCGCGGCGGCGAACGGCTGCGGGCGCTGGTGGACGACCTGCTCGCCTTCGTCCGGCTCGATGCGACCGAGGCGCGGATGGACGCGGTCAATCTGGCCGAACTGGTCGAGGACACGCGCCAGTCGCTGGCCGCCGCGATCGCTCGCAGCGGCGCGACGATACGCGTCACACCGCTGCCGGTCATTCGCGGCGACCGCAGCCTGCTGGGCCTGCTGCTGCAGAACGTGATCGACAACGCGCTGAAGTTTCACGCACCCGGCGAGCCGCCGGAAGTCGATATCGCTTACGCCGTGGTCGACGACGAACTGCATGTGTCGGTGCGCGACAAGGGCATAGGCATCGCGCCGGAGTTCCAGGAACGCATCTTCGAGGCCTTCCAGCGGCTGCACGCGCAGGCGGAGTACGAGGGCACCGGCCTCGGACTTGCGCTGAGCCGACGCATCGCCGACATGCACCACGGCCGCATCTTCGTCGAGTCGCAGCCCGGCGCTGGCAGCCGCTTCGTGCTGGCATTGCCCGCGAGCTGCCGCATCGGTATCACCTCGCACGCGATGCAGCGGACGGAGATAGCGTGATGCACATATGCCTGATCGGACGCTCGCCATGCCGATGACAGCCCCTTCCATCGAAACTGACGCCACCCCGCGGCCCGTCGCCGCATCTGCGCGCGCGCCTCGACACTGTATGCGCGGCGCCGATCAACCGGGGTTTGCACGATGACGACTGCAGCGCTGCGCACCGTGATGCTGATCGACGACAACGACGCCGACAATTTCTTTCACGGCATGATGATCGAGCGCTCCGGTCTGGCGACTGAGCTGCTGGTGTTCGAGTGGGCGGAAAAGGCATTGGAGTGGTTTCAGGCGCACCCGGGACACGCGGTCGACCTCATCCTGCTCGACATCAACATGCCGCGCATGAACGGCTTCGAGTTTCTCGAACAGTTCCACCGGCTGCCCACGGCGCAACAGGCGGATGCCCGCGTCTGCATGCTCAGTTCGTCACCGCTGGAAGCCGACCGCGACCGCGCCTTCACCTTCCCGCGCGTGACCGACTTCATCGTCAAGCCGCTGGGGGACGACTTCCTGTCTCAGCTGACCAGGGCCCTCGACATCCGGCGGTGAGCGATACCGGCCTCGTCGAATACCGGCCCGTCGGCAACGAAACCCTGCCCCTCGTAGAAGCGCAGCGCGTGCGTCTGCGCGTGCAGCACCACCTCGCGCACGCCGCGCCGCTGCGCCTCAGCGAGCAAAGCCTGCAGCAGCGCCCGGCCGATCCCTCTTGAGCGGTGCGGCGCGCGCACGGCCATGCGGCCGATGTGGCCGTCCGGCAACAGGCGCCCACAACCGACCGGGTGGCCGTCGAGCAGCGCCAGCGCATGCACGCTGGTGGCGTCTTCGGCGTCCCACTCCATCTCTTCCGGAACCTGCTGTTCGACGATGAACACTTCGCGCCGTATCGCCTCGAGTGCCGGCGCCATCGACGCCCAGTCACCCAGTTCGACGTTCAGCACGCTCAATCCGTGATGTGGACCGGGGTGCCCGCCGGCACCAGGTCGAACAGTTCGATGATGTCGCGATTGCGCATGCGCACGCAGCCGATCGAGCCGGGTACGCCCATCTCCGCCGTATCCGGGCTGCCATGCAGATAGATGTAGCGACGCATCGTATCGACCTCACCCAGCCGGTTCAGGCCCCGCTCGCAGCCAGACAGCCACAGTATGCGCGTCAGTATCCAGTCGCGGCCGGGATGTGCGGCCGCCAGTTCCGGCGACCACAGTTCGCCGGTCGGACGCCGGCGCACGAACACCGTGTTCGCTGGCGCGCCGGCGCCGATGCGGGCGCGGATAACGTGCCGCCCGCGCGGCGTGCGGAAGCTGCCGCGCTGCTCGCCGGCTCCGTTCTTGGCGGTCGACACCCGATAGCGACGGATCAGCACGCCGGCATCGTCGTACAGGCGCAGCCACTGCGAGCGGATGTCGATGTCGATATGCATCAGGCGGTTTCGATGCGCCGGCGGCGGGCGGCGAAGAAGTCGCTGAGCAGGCGACCGCATTCCTCCGCCAGCACGCCGGACTCGACTTCGGCATGGTGATTGAGCCTGGGCTCGGCGAACAGGTCGGTCACGCTGCCGCAGCATCCGGTCTTCGGGTCGCGCGCGCCGAACACGACGCGCGCGATGCGCGCATGCTGGATCGCACCGCTGCACATCGCGCACGGCTCCAGCGTCACGTACAGGGTGCAGCCGGGCATGCGGTAGTTGGCCAGTGCCTGGCCCGCCGCGCGCAAGGCCATCACTTCGGCATGGGCGGTCGGGTCGTTCGCCATGATGGGACGATTGAAGCCGCGACCGACGATCTCGCCGTTGCTGACGACGACGGCGCCCACCGGTACCTCGCCGAGCGATCCCGCCTCACGCGCGAGCGCCAGCGCCTCGTTCATGAAGAGCAGATCGGCGTCGCTGCTCATGAACGGCCCTCAGGCCGCATCGGCCTTGCGCACGCCGAAGCGCAGCATCGAATCGACACCGATGATGAGGATGAGCGCACTGATGAACAGCACCATGCCGGCGAAGCCATGCAGGAAGCCCTGCCCCGCCTCGTCACCGAAATGGTAGGTGATCAGCGTCAGTACGATCACGCGAATCACGTTGGCGCAGAAGGAAATCGGCACGATCAGGATGGCCAGCGTCACATTGCGTGCAAACGAGTCGTGACGGACCAGATTCAGGTAGAGCAGGCCCAGCGCCTCAAGCGTGAACAGCGAGTGCAGGCCGGCGCAGGCATCTGCCACCAGCAACTGGTACTGGCCGATAACCAGGATGACGCCAGTGCGTGCGATCGGATAGCCCAGCGCGTACAGCAGATGCTCGGCTGCCCACGACACCCCCATCTTCATCGGCTGCGTCACCGCGTCGACCAGGATGCCGGGCAGCGGAATCATGAACAGCATGAAGAACAGCGGGAACCACAGACGCAGCAGGGTCGCCCGCCCGAAGAACACCAGTATCAGACCGGCGATCATCGGGATCAGGGAACCGATCTCGAAGATCAGGATGTCTTGCGAGCGGCCAAGGATATAGAACAGCAGCGATGCAACCACCAGCGGCCAGCCCAGCACAGGCGCAGGCGCAGGTTGGATTTCGTCGGCTATGCCGTTCCACTTCGTGTAGAGCAGCCACAACGCAACGGCGAGCACGATGGGGCCGTGCGCGTTCTCGTCGGTGCTCCAGATGCCGTTGAACAGATCATGAAAGCTGGGGCCGTACATCGCGGCCATACCGGCCAGCACAATCCAGAACGGCGCCCAGCCGAATGACAGCGCGTGGGCGCCGAGACGCATGGAGTGCGGAGAAGACATGCTGGAGGCGCTCACCGAATGATCGTTTCCGTTCTGACCGGCCCGATCAGGGCTCGTTCATCACCGAGCCGACGACGGTCGCGCTGGCGGTGATCAGTTCGTCGGCCAGGCGGCGCAGGCGCGAGGCGCGGCTCACGTTCTTGCGCGCCACCATCAGCGCACCGCTCGCACGTACGGCGATGGTCTGCGCGTCGGCGTACTCGGCTCCGGCGGGCGTGTCGATCAGGATGACGTCGAAGTCCTTCGACAGCTGCCCCAGCAACTGGCTGAACACGGGCCGCGACAGCAGTTCCTGCGGGTTCGGCGGCACTGCACCGGCCGGCATCACGCACAGGTCGAGCAGCGCCGGCACGCGCTGCACCGCGTCAGGACCACCGCGCCCGGCCAGCGTCTCCGACAGACCGACCCGGTTGCTGACCGAGAACAGCGTGTGCTGCCGCGGATTGCGCATGTCGGCGTCGATCAGCAGCGTGCGCTCGCCCAACTGCGAAAACACGACGGCCAGATTGGCAGCGATGAAGCTGCGCCCCTCGCCCCGCTCCGGACTGACGATGGCCAGCGTCTTGCGCTCGGCTTCGGCGTCGAACCAGCGCAGCATGAGCTGACTGCGCAGTGCGCGCAGTTCTTCCACCTGGTGGGTGAAGGGGCGATAGGCCGCAATCACCTCGTCGCTGACCGCGCTTTCGCCGGCCTGCAGGAAGGGGTAGTCAAACTGGCGCGACAGCGCGAACTGGATGTCGGATTCCTTGAGCAGGCCGAGCGAGATCGCCGCGTCGCCGAAGCGCAGGCCGCGCTCGCGCTGCGCACGCAGGATGCGTTCGGCGCCGTCCGGGCTCAAGCGGCCAGCGTCGATCAGGATGGCGCCGATGGCCCGCCCGGACCCGGTATCGATGGAAGTGGGTGCGTTCATGGTGATGTCCTTCAGGCGGTGGCCGCACGGGCGCGTTTGGCGCCCTTGTTGAACTTGACGGTCGAGATCAGGCCGAGCACCGGCACACCGAGCAGTTGCTGCAGATCGTCGTCACCGCGCACGCGCTGATCCAGCAGTTCGAGCAGCAATACGGTACCGACCGCCAGCAGCACGCCGAGGAAGATGGCGACCAGCGTGTTCAGCAGCAGGTTGGGGCTGGAGTGCTCGACCGGTGCGATCGCCGGCGTCAGCACGACGATATTGGTCTGCGTGGTCTGGCTTTCGAGGCTGGTCTGGGTGAAACGCTGGGCCACGGCGTCGTAGGCACGCTGTGCGCTCTCGACCTCGCGCTGCAGGACGGCCAGGTCGTCACGCTGCTTCTTCAGTTCGAGCACTCGATTCTTCTGTGCCGCCAGTGCTGCCCGTACTTCGGCCTCGCGCTGCACGTTCACGCGGTTGCTGGTGCTGAGCGTGCTGGCCACCTTCTTCATTTCGGCGTCGAGCTTGCTGCGCAGGGTATCGACTTCGCCCTGGGCGCGCTGGTACTCCGGGTGGTTGCGACCGAAGCGCTGGCTCATTTCATTGAGCCTCGACTCGCCGCGCGCCAGTTCCGACTTAAGACCGATGATGAGCGAGTTCTGCTGCACTTCGGGCAGCGTTTCGATCTGCGACTGGCTGACCTGCGCCTGGCGCGACGAGCTGTCGCTGCGCTGCGCCTGGATCGCGGTGTACTGGCTGGAGAGCTCGGCCAGGCGCGCGCTCTCGATGTCGAGACGCTCGTCGGTGTTGACGATACCGGTCTCCTGCTGGAAGGCCGACAGCTTGCTCTGTGCCTGTTCGAGGTTTTCGCGCAGCGCCTTGGACTGGCCGGCGAACCAGTTCGCGTACTGCTTGGCCGGTTCGATCTTCAGTTCGAGGTTGGTGTCGATGTATGCCTGTGCGAAGGCGTTCGCGACAGCCGCGGAAAACGCCGGATCCTGGCCACTGAATGCGATCGACAGCACATTCGAGTCGCGCGACGGCTTGACGTCGAGCTTCTTCTTCAACAGATCGGCGAAGTAGGCGTCCATCGAGCCCTGTCCGTCGGTCGCTTCGCGCCACTGTTCGACCGCCTGCGCACTCTTCTCGAAACCCAGCATGCGCACTACGCGCTGGGCGACGCGGTCCGAGGTGACGATATCCACCTGGGTCGCCATGTAGCCTGGCGTCACCAGCGCCGGCAGCGTGACGCCAAGGATGGGATCGGGCGACTTCACGTCGATCAGCACCGAGGTGGCTGAGGTGTATTGCTTGGGCAGCACCAGACTGACCACCACCGTGGTGGCGACGACGACCAGAAGCACGGCCAGGCCGACCAGCCAGCGCGCACGCAGAATGAGCAGGAATTGCTGAAACGTCATGGAATCATCCGATCAGAAAAGGCTTTCGCGCACGTAGACGACATCGTCGCTCTGCAGCGTCATCGACATGTCAGGCTCGATCGCCTCCACCACACCGGCCGCATTGCGGCGATGCAGCTTGAGGCGTTTGTCGGTGCCGCGCAGCGTGATGCCACCACCCTGGGCCAGTGCCTGCATCACGGTCATGCCGCGCTCGAGGCGGTAGGAGCCCGGACGATTCACTTCACCGTAGATGTAGAACACCGGCGCACGGTGGATGTAGAGGATGTCGCCGCCCATGACAGGGATGTCCGCATTGATGCCTTCCGGCTGGAACAGGGCCGGAATGTCGATCTCCGCGCGGAAGGGCTTGTCGTTGCGCGTGCCGACCAGCGTCACGATGTCGGCGCCGCTGACCGACGCACCACCGGCAGTGGCCAGCATGTCGGTGACACGGGTGTTGGCGATCTCGATCGGATAACGGCCCGGGCGATTCACCATGCCCAGCACCGAGACCTGGTTGCCGCGGATCTGCAGCAACAGCACGTTCACCTGCGGCTTCAGCACGAAACCACCGTCGCGCAGCTTGTCGGCGATCAGCTTCTCGGTCGCCGGCAGCGTCAGGCCGCCGACCGTCACGCCGCCGATCAGCGGATAGGTGATGCTGCCGTTCTCGGTCACCCGCGTCTCGACAGTCAGGTCCGGGTTCTGGAACACGGTGACGCGGATGATGTCGCCCGAACCGAGCACGTACTCACGTGCATCGGCGGCACTGGCGGCCGGCAGCAGCAGCATCCCGAAACAAAGGCCTAGCAGCAGACGTACGAACTTCGTCATATCGAGGGGTTTCCAGTTGATCAGTCCGAAAGGACGGTGCCGTGCGTCGGCGCGGCGCCGTCCCGAGAGAGGCTTACTTGAGCCCCGAAAGTCCCTTGTCCACCGCCGATTCGGTAGCGGCGGCAGGCGCAGCAGCCGGTGCGGCAGATGCAGCGGCCGGTGCAGCAGCACCCGGCGCAGGCGCAGTGAATTCGCCCATGTACTCGATCTTGCCGCTCTCACGCAGCTTCTTCACTTCCGACTGTGCCAGTTCGCCCTTGCGCTGGTTCAGCAGGAACTGCTCGATCACCGGCCGTGCGGCGTTCTCGTCGACCGGCACGCTGCGCGAAGCAGCCACCTCGATCACCAGAATGCCGTTCGAGGTGCCGAGCACGCCGATCTGGCCGTCCTTGATCTGGTGCACCCGCTTCACCATCTCGAGTGGCAGCTGCTCCGCCGGCTTGGTCACTGCGTTGGCGGTGAAGCGCACGTTCTCGCTGCGCAGCCACTCGGCGATCTGCTGCAGATTGCGCGGCTGCGACATGAACTGTTCGAGCTTGGGCGTGAAGTCGGGGCCGGCGGCGATGGCCAGCTCGCGCAGATTGAAGATGCGGCGCTCCGAAAACAGCTCCGGGTGCTGACTGTAGTAGTCCTTGATTTCACTGTCAGTCGGCTTGACCGCAGCGCTGGACACCTGCTCGAGGTAGGCGCGGGCAAGCACTTCGCGACGCGCAGCCTCGATCGCCTGCAGCGTCTTCGGATCGCGGTCCAGCTTCTTGTCGACCGCCTGCTGCACCAGCAGCTCCTGGTCGATCAGGCGCTCGAGAACCTGGCGGCTGG
Source organism: Methyloversatilis discipulorum (assembly GCF_000385375.1). Taxonomy (NCBI): domain Bacteria; kingdom Pseudomonadati; phylum Pseudomonadota; class Betaproteobacteria; order Nitrosomonadales; family Sterolibacteriaceae; genus Methyloversatilis; species Methyloversatilis discipulorum. The sequence goes on along the minus strand of NZ_ARVV01000001.1, from coordinate 1,962,257 downwards.
CCGCCTTGGCCTGCTCTGGATTCGCCACATTGGTACGCTGCATGACCTGATTGATCTGATGCACCGAAACTTCACCGCCGTTAACCTTTGCGGCAACCTGGGTCGCCGTCTTCTTTTCGCCGCCCTCGCCGCCGCAGGCAGTCAGGATGGCTGCAGCGATGACGGTCAAGGCGATGGAACGGCGTGCGTGATGTGGCATGTTTTCCCCGAATGATTATTGCTGATTTGTGACATGTGGCCGTCGGCCAAGATAGCCCAACTGACCAAGGCTGAACAGTATCGGGCGCGTGTTACAGCGCCGTTGCGTGAAATGTTTCCGTAATGCAGCATGCCCGCCACGCGGCGATGGCGGCTTGCCACGTCTTGCTCCGCGGCCGGCGGCCGACAAAGCGGGCCGCGCCGACCTACCCCCGATCAACCCTCTTGCACACGATAGAATCGGGCACGCTTCCCGGTTCATATCGTCTTACATATGTCTTTCTCTCCCGACGCCTTTGCCGAGGCCCTGTCCGTTTTCGCTACCCACGAGCGGATGGATCCGCTGATGCTGCTGTGCAAGCTGACCGAAGAATCCGGCGAACTGGCCGAGGCGGTGCTGGTCCGGCGCGGCTACAAACCGCACAAGACGCTGCCCGCCGACGCGTCGATCGACGAAGCCGCCGACGTGTTGCTCTGTCTGCTGCTGGTGCTGTCCCGCCTGTATCCCGAGCGCAGCCCCGCACAGCTGGCGACCCAGCTGGCCGAGCGCATCGACGGCAAGCTGGCGCGTTACGTCGCACGCCAGCCGATGGCGCAACCGGAGCACTGACATGCCGACCTTCGAACTCGTGTCGCTGCTGCTGATCGGCGGCCTGATCTGGTTCTGGCTCGACAGCCTGAATGCGCGCGAAGCGGGCATGGAAGCCAGCCGTGCCGCCTGCAATGCGGAAGGCACCCAGCTGCTCGATGATACCGTAGCCATCCGCTCGACCTCGCTCGCCCGCGACGAGGAGGGACAGATGCGCATCAAGCGGACCTACGCCTTCGAATACAGCGACACCGGGAACAACCGCCGCCACGGCTCTGTCACGCTGCTCGGCCGACGCGTGATCGCGCTCTACATCGCGCCGCACGTCGTCTGAACACTGCTCAAGCCTGCACCGGCCCGCGGCCGGTAACACCATGAAATTCATACTCGACTTCTCGACCCCGGACAGACTGCCACGCCGCCTCGTGTTCGGAGAACCGCTGGAAGTGGTTCGCGCCGACAGCGTGGACGCCGTCCGCCCTGCCCTCCGTCGCGTGGCCGAAGCCACGCAGGGCGGGCTGCATGCGGTCGGCTACGTTGCCTATGAGGCGGCGCCCGCCTTCGATCGTGCGGCGCGCGTGCGCAGCGGATGCGGCGTGCCGCTGGTGTGGTTCGGCCTGCACCACGCGCCGGTCGATTGCGGCCCCGACGCACCGGCCCCGTTCGAAGTGCCGGCGTGGGAACTGGACACCGGGCGCGACGAATATGGGCATGCGATCGACGCGATCCATGCCGCCATCCGCCGCGGCGACGCCTACCAGATGAACTACACGGTGCGCGCCCACGCGCGCTTTTCCGGCGACGCGCAGTCCTACTACGAGCAGTTGCGGCAGGCGCAGCAGGCCGAGTTCTGCGCCTACGCGGACATCGGCACCCACCGCATCCTGTCGGCCTCGCCGGAGCTGTTCTTCTCGTGGCAGGACGGCGTGCTGACGACACGGCCAATGAAGGGCACGGCACGGCGCGGTCAGCTGCCGGAAGAGGACGCCGAACTGGCGCGCTGGCTGCGCGATTCGGAGAAGAACCGCGCCGAGAACCTGATGATTGTCGATCTGCTGCGCAACGACCTGTCGCGGCTTTCGATGCCGGGCGGCGTGCAGGTGCCGCACCTGTTCTCGATCGAAAACTACCCGACCGTGTTGCAGATGACCTCGACCATCACCGCACGGACGCGCCCCGAGGTGACGCTCGACGACGTGTTCGCGGCGCTCTTCCCCTGCGGCTCGATCACCGGGGCACCCAAGCTGAAGTCGATGGACATCATCGCCGAGCTCGAGAAGTCGCCGCGCGCGGTCTACTGTGGCGCGATCGGCCATGTGGCGCCGGGCGGCGCTGCACGCTTCAACGTCGCCATCCGCACGGTCACGCTAGACGTGGCGAACGAGCGAATGGAATGCGGTCTGGGTGGCGGCATCACCTGGGATTCGGTCGCCGCCGACGAGTACGCCGAAGTGCAGACCAAGAGCCGCTTCCTGACACGCGCCAGCAATGGCTTCGAACTGTTCGAGACGCTGTTGCTGGTCGATGGCCGCTACGAACTGCTCGACCGCCACCTCGCACGGCTCGCCGCGTCGGCGCGCCATTTCGGCTTTGCCTCCCCGCAGGATCCGGCGTCGGTACTTGCCGCGCATGCGGCAGCACACCCGCAGGGCCGACTGCGCGTGCGCCTGCTGTGCGCAGCGGACGGTGGCTTGCGCATCGAGAGCGCCGCTGCCGGCGAGCCCGACAACAGCCCGCGCAAGGTCAGGCTGGCGTCGGCACCGGTGTCCCGCGCCGAGCCGCTGCTCTACCACAAGACCACACGCCGGGGCATTTACGACGCCCACCTGTCGCAGGTCGCCGGTAGCGCCTTCGACGTGCTGCTGTGGAACGACGCCGGCGAACTGACCGAATTCACGCGCGGCAATCTGGTGCTGGACATCGATGGCAGCCGTTACACGCCGCCGGTATCCAGCGGCCTGCTAGATGGCACGCTCAGGCGCGAACTGGTGGAGCGCGGCGAACTGATGGAACGCGTGCTCACCTGTGAGGACCTCGGCCGCGCCCAAGCCGTCTGGTTCATCAACAGCGTACGCGGCTGGATACCGGTCACCATCGACAACGCGCCGCTGGACACGGCCCCCGCCGTCGTTCCCGCCTACGCCGACCCCTATGCCGGACACCGCGAGGCGGGCTGAGCGGCTCCGGCACCGCTGCCTCGTCGTCGGTCTGGCGCTGCTGCTAGGCGGCTGCAACGGCAGCTTCTCGCCACGCTACTACTGGCAGGCGGCACACGGCCAGTTCGAGCTGTGGCGGCTGGCGCGTCCGCTGGCCGAGGTCGATGCCGACGGGGCAAGCCCACAGGCGCTGCGCGACAAGCTCGCACTGGCGGCAGAGATTCGCGACTGGGCCAGCCGCGAGATGGCCCTGCCCGACAACGGCAGCTACCGTCGTTACGCCGACCTCGGGCGCCCTTTCGTCGTCTGGAACGTGTTCGCCACCGAGCCCCTGTCGGTCAAGCCACGCCAGTCCTGCTTCCCGATCGCCGGCTGCGTCAGCTATCGCGGCTTCTTCGCCGAAGCCGATGCGCGCCGTCACGCCGACGCACTGGCGCGCGAGGGGCTGGATGTGCATGTGAGCGGTGTGCCGGCCTACTCGACGCTGGGCTGGTTCGACGATCCGCTGCTGAACACCTTCATCCACTATCCGGAGACCGAGCTGGTGCGTCTCATCGTGCATGAACTGGCGCACCAGATCGTCTACGTACGCGACGACACCGAATTCAATGAGTCCTTCGCCAGCGCGGTGGAAGAGGAAGGCGTGCGCCGCTGGCTGGCGCGTTCCGGCAAGGAAGGGCTGCGCGAAGGGTTCGAACGGGCGCAGCTGCTGCGCAGCGATTTCGCCGCGCTGGTGATCCGCTATCGCGACGCACTGGATGCGCTCTACCGCAGCGATCTGGCGGATTCCGAAAAACACGCCGGCAAGGCGCGCCTGCTCGAAGAGCTGGGCGCGGATTATCGTGCTCTGCGCGACACGCGCTGGGCCGGCTTCCGCGGCTACGATCGCTGGTTCGCACAGGACATCAACAACGCGACGCTGGCGTCGATCGGCCTCTACACTGCAGCCAGACCGGCCTTCACGCGACTGATTGCCGCCTCACCCGACATGCCCGCCGTATGGGCAACCATGCGCGAGCTGGCTGCACTGCCGCGCGACGAACGACGCGCCCGGCTCGGCCTGCCCACCTTCCAGGAAACGCCATGACACATCCGTCCGACCTCGCTCCGCTGCGCTCGCTGATCCGCACCATTCCCGATTTTCCCGAGCCGGGCATACAGTTCCGCGACATCACACCGCTGCTGGCCGACGCGCGCGGCCTGACGCAGGCACTGGACGCACTTGAACGCAGCATCGAGCCCGCCAGCGTCGACATCGTCGCCGCCATCGAGGCACGCGGCTTCCTGCTCGCGGGCGCGCTGGCGCAGCGACTGGGCGCCGGCGTGGTACCGGTACGCAAGCCCGGCAAGCTGCCGGGTCCGACACTGGGCGTCGACTACGCGCTCGAATACGGCAGCGACCGGCTGGAAATGCACGTCGGCGCTTTCGCCACCGGAGCGCGAGTGCTGGTGCTGGACGATCTGATCGCCACTGGCGGCACCGCGGTGGCCTGCGGCGAACTGGTCGAACGCGCCGGTGGGCAGCTCATCGGCTTCCGCTTCCTGATCGACCTGCCGGCACTCGGCGGCTCGGCCCTGCTCGCCGCGCGCGGCTGGGGCAGCCACGCGCTGTTGCGGTACTGACTCAGAAAAGGTATTGCAGCGACATCGACAGGCTGCGCACGCGGTACTGGTAGAACTGAACGTTCGAATCGCGCGAATCGTGGCGCAGCTCGGCGTTCGCCGTCAGATTGCGCTGGATGGCCCAGGTGGCGCCAAGACTGTAGGTCGTGATGTCTTCCTGACGCGCCGTGCCATCAATTCCAAAGAACACCCGATAGAACGCCTGCTCCGCTGGAGAGAGCGTCGAGAAGAAGCTGTCGCCAGAAGCATCTCGGGAAACCCACTGGACACGCCCGTCGAACCGCAACTTGCCCGTTGCCTGCCACATGGGCGCGATCGAGTAAGTCGTCGTGCGAAAGTAACTCGACACGATGTCGTCAAGCGCACTGATCTGGCGTTCGGCGAGGAAGCTGACGCCGAATTTGCCGGTTGGTGTCCACTCCCACCCCACTCTGCCGTACACATCTTCATAGTCGCGCTCTGGCAGATTGTCGTGCTTGCGATTAGCCTGCCCGATTGACGCCGAGAGGCGCGAATGCCCTACCGGTTGCCAACGTATCCTCGCTTCTAGATTCTTCTGCGAGTAGGAGTTGGTGACGTTTGAGGTCGGCAAGCGGTTCGGATAGTCGCCCTGCGTGTCGATACCCACCAGCTCGAAAGACGTGCCGCCGCGCGTTGTGTAGCGCGCCCCGAGTTCGTAGCGATCGATGTCGTAATCACTGCCCAGTCTCGACGGCACACCATTACGCAAGCTGTCCCTTGAAACTCCGCCGATCAAGGCCCAGAACGCATCCAGCTTATATGTTGCGTCGAAGCGCCAGTTCTCCAGATCGACCAGATTCTTGACGGGTGTCAGGGACCGAAAATCGTTGAAGCCCTGCATGTAACGCCGGTTCGAGTACCGCAACTGTCCGGACAGATCGTTGCCTAGTTCCCACTTCCAGGAGGCAAGGAGGTTGTGGCCGTCGTTGTCCAACGTTTTGAGATCGTTGTACCGCGTCATGATCTGCGATGCACTCGCAGAAAGTTGCTGCCGACCAATACGCTTGTTGAAGTTCAGCCCGACCGAGGCGACGTAGCTCTGATCGCCCCGCGGCGCATTCAACCCGAAGACGGCGGGAGGACGCTGGCCGTCCGGCAGATAGAGCACGTTGTCCTGATACTGCCACGAAGCCGAGGTCACGAGAGAAAAGGCGTCGTCCTCGTCGGCCTGGACGCTGTCCGTGCTCACCAAGGTCAGCAACAACAGCACAGCGGGCCAACATTTTGAAATGTTATTGTTCATCGAAGAGAGTATGAATGCAGGCCGTGACGCTTTTCTTTCCGGCGCGCAAATCGTGAAAATGCGCAAAATCGCTTCCGGTATTCTAGCCGGCACGTCGTCTGCAGATCTCCAAGTCCATTGAATTCACCGGTTTCATTCCCGATGCTCGCCAAGTTTGAGCGTAACACTTCCGTATTGCGGGCACCGTTGAGCCTTTCCGGCATGGTCGAAATGTTCCTCGACCCGCTGTCGCTCATCCTGTCCCTGATCGCCTGCGCGCTCTATTACGGCGATACCGTCGATGCGCGCTACGTCGTGCTGTCGCTCGTCGTCTTTTCCCTGTCCTTCCCCGGCTCGTCGCTGCTCAGCATGCGGCCGCGTCGGGTGATCCGGCAGACCGTGATCAGCTGGCTGCTGATCGCCTTCATCCTGCTGTTCTTCGGCTACGCGAGCCAGTACATCGAGAACTTCCCCTACGAGGTCGTGGTGTCCTGGCTGGTCGCCGCACCGCTGACCCAGCTGGTCGCCCACTTCGTTGCCCGCGGCTATCTGCAGCGGGCGGCCGCGCAGGAAGCGAACCAGACCCGCGTCATCATCGTCGGCTGCAACGACATCGGTGTGTCGCTGGCCGAACAGTTCGAAACCAATCCTTACCTTGGCGTGCGCTGCGTCGGCTACTTCGACGACCGCGCCCCCGAGCGCATCACCCAGCTGAACGGCCTGCCGCTGCTCGGTCGTCTGCGCGACCTCGCCGCCTACGTGAAGGCGAACCGCATCGACCAGATCTACCTCGCGCTGCCGATGGCCAGCCAGCCGCGCATCCTGTCACTGCTGGACGACCTCAAAGATACGACGGTGAGCATCTTCTTCGCACCGGACATTTTCCTGACCGACCTGATCCAGGGGCGCATGGACTATGTGGCGGGCGTACCGGTGGTGGCCGTCTGCGACACGCCATTCACCGGCATCAACGGTCTGGTCAAGCGCACCAGCGACATCGTGCTGTCCATCATCATCCTGCTGCTGATATCGCCGCTGCTGCTGGCGATCGCGATAGGCGTGAAGATGAGTTCGCCCGGCCCGGCACTGTTCCGCCAACGCCGCTACGGCCTCGATGGCAAGGAAATCGTCGTCTACAAGTTCCGCTCGATGACCGTGCAGGAGGATGGCGGCGTCGTGAAGCAGGCCACCCGCAACGACCAGCGCATCACCCGCTTCGGCGGCTTCCTGCGCCGCACCTCGCTCGACGAACTGCCGCAGTTCATCAACGTGCTGCAGGGGCGCATGAGCATCGTCGGCCCGCGGCCGCACGCAGTGTCGCACAACGAAACCTACCGCAAGCTGATCAAGGGTTACATGGTGCGTCACAAGGTCAAGCCGGGTATCACTGGCTGGGCGCAGGTGAATGGCTATCGCGGCGAAACCGAAACCGTGGACAAGATGCAGAAGCGCATCGAGTACGACCTCGAATACCTGCGCACCTGGTCGCTCGGGCTGGACCTCTGGATCATCGTCAAGACGGTTGCCGTCGTGTTCAGCGACCGCAATGCGTACTGAGGCAGTGCGGCTGCAGCCCTATCTGCAGTGGGCGGCCGGCCTGTTCGCGCTGACGATGATCGCCAGCCTGATCCGCCTCGGCGAAACCTCGCTGGCGGTCGGTCTGATTCCGTCGCCCTGGGACAAGCTCGCGCACGCCGGCACCTTCGGTGCGATCGCGCTGTCACTGTGGCTGGCCACCGGCCGGCGCTGGCTGTATGCGTGCGCCGGACTGGCGCTGGCGCTGGCTTGTTACGATGAGTGGCGGCAACTCATGTTGCCGGGGCGTGAAGCCGATCTTTACGATCTGCTCGCCAACACCGTCGGCATCGTGCTGGCGGTCTGGTTCGCCACCCGACTGACTCCGAAGGAAGGCTGATGCGCACGCCCGTCATGCTGCTCGCGACACTGCTGATGCCCGTTGCCCACGCCGGCGATTCCGCGGACTATCAGCTGCGGCTGCCGGGCGGCGCCGACTACCGCCTCCATCAACCCGAATCGCCGCGAATTTCCGAGGCCGAACGCAAGCAGGCACGCCGCGAAGCGCTGGGAAAGCTGCCTTTCTCGGCACAGATCGAGGCGGCGGCCGAGGCTGGCGGCATCGAACCCGAACTGCTGCACGCCGTCGTCCACGCCGAATCGGCCTACAACCCGCACGCCGTTTCACCCAAGGGTGCGCTCGGTCTGGCCCAGCTGATGCCCTCCACCGCCCGCATGTACGGCGTGTCCGATGCGTTGAAGCCCGCTGACAATCTGCGCGCCAGCGCACGCCACCTGCGCGACCTGCTGGACGATTTCGGCGACATCGAACTGGTACTGTCCGCCTACAACGCCGGCGCCGGCGCGGTCAGAAAGTACAGAGGCGTGCCGCCGTACGCGGAGACCCGCGCCTACGTGCCCAAGGTCGCCGGCCGCTACGAGGCGCTGAAGAAGCGCGCCGAAGTACCCGAGCCGCCGCTTCCACCCAGCCCCTACCGCCTGCGCAGCGACGACAGCGCGCTGCGGCTGGTGCAGACACCGGACTGATGCCCCCGCCTCACAGCGCCGTTCAGGTCGCCATCGTCGGCGGCGGACCGGCCGGGCTGATGGCGGCCGAGGTGCTGTCGGCGCGTGGCATCGCGGTCGATCTTTACGACGCCAAGGCCTCGGTCGGACGCAAGTTCCTGCTCGCCGGCAAGGGCGGCCTCAATCTGACGCACGGCGAAGCCGCCGATCTGTTCGTTACGCGTTACCGCGAACGCAGCGCCGAAGTCAGCAACTGGCTGGCCGAATTCGATGCGGCCGCGCTGCGTGACTGGTGCGCGGGTCTCGGCATCGCCACCTTCGTCGGCAGTTCCGGGCGGGTATTTCCGACCGACATGAAGGCGGCGCCACTGCTGCGCGCATGGCTGGCGCGGCTGCGCGCGGCCGACGTGCGCTTTCACATGCGCCACCGCTGGACCGGATGGAACGAGGCCGGGATGCTGACCTTCGACACGCCGGACGGCGAGCGGCTGGTCGGCGCGCGCGCGACGCTGCTCGCCCTCGGCGGCGCCAGCTGGCCGCAGCTTGGCTCCGACGGGGCCTGGATGCCGCTGCTCGACGCGCGCGGCGTCGCCCTCTCGCCATTGCGTTCCGCCAACTGCGGCTTCGACATCGACTGGAGCACGCACTTTGCCGAGCGCCACGCCGGCGCACCGCTGAAGAACGTCGCCATCCGCTTCGACGGAATGGACGGGACGCCGATCGAACGACGCGGCGAGTGCCTGGTCAGCGCGCACGGCCTCGAAGGCAGCCTGATCTATGCGCTGTCCGCCGCCCTGCGCGAACGGATCGAGCGCGACGGCCACTGCGACATCGCGCTCGACCTGCTGCCGGCGCACGACGCGGCACGCGTGCTCGACGAAATCCGCCGCCCGCGCGGCTCACGCTCGCTCAGTTCGCACCTCGCCAGCCGGCTCGGTCTGGCCGGCGTCAAGCTGGGGCTGGTGCACGAAGTGCTGGACAAGGCGGCGATGGCCGACCCGGCGCGCCTTGCGGCGACGCTGAGGGCGCTGCCGTTGCGCATGCTGCGCGCCCGGCCGGTGGCCGAGGCCATCAGCACGGCCGGTGGCGTGCGGCTGGAGGCGCTGGATGACGGACTGATGCTGAAGGCGCTGCCTGGCGTGTTCTGCGCCGGCGAAATGCTGGACTGGGAAGCGCCGACCGGCGGCTACCTGCTCACCGCCAGCATGGCCAGCGGCCGCGTCGCCGCCGCCGGCATCGCGCGCATGCTTCAGACGGCGTGATAGCCGGTCACGCGCTCCACTTCGTTCTTCGACCCCAGAATGACCGGCACACGCTGGTGCAGCTTTTCCGGCTGCACGTCGAGGATGCGCTGGTAACCGGTGGTGGCCGCGCCGCCCGCCTGCTCGATCAGCATCGCCATCGGATTGGCCTCGTACATCAGACGCAGCTTGCCGGGCTTGGTCGGATCCTTGGTGTCCTTCGGATACATGAAGATGCCGCCGCGGGTCAGGATGCGGTGCACGTCGGCCACCATCGAACCGACCCAGCGCATGTTGAAATCCTTGCCGCGCGGACCGCTCTTGCCGGCGATCAGCTCGTCGATGTAGCGCTTGACCGGCGCTTCCCACCAGCGCGCGTTCGACGCGTTGATTGCGTACTCCTTGGTGTCTTCCGGCACACGCATGTTTTCGGTGGTCATGACGAAACTGCCGGTCTCGCGGTCCAGCGTGAACGCGTGGACGCCGTTGCCCACGGTCAGCACCAGCTGGGTGGCCGCACCGTACACCGCGTAGCCGGCCACCAGCTGCTGGGTGCCGGGTTGCAGGAAGGCCTTCTCATCGACCGGCTCGACGCTGCCATTCAGCTCAGGGCAGCGCAGCACCGAAAAGATGGTGCCGACCGATATGTTCACGTCGATGTTCGACGAGCCATCCAGCGGATCGAACAGCAGCAGGAATTCGCCCTTCGGGTAACGGTTAGGGATCTGGTGCGGCAGATCCATCTCCTCCGACGCCATCGCGGCCAGATGACCGCCCCACTCGTTCGCTTCGAGCAGGATTTCGTTGGCGATCACGTCCAGCTTCTTCTGCACCTCGCCCTGTACGTTCTCGCCGCCGGCCTCGCCGAGCGAATTGGTCAGACCGCCCTTGCCGACTGCGTTGCCGATCGCCTTGACCGCGCGGGCGACGACTTCGACCAGGAAGCGCAGCTCGGCGCAGATGCGCTCGCCGTCGCGCTGTTGCTGGATCAGGAACTGGCTCAGGGTGATGCGGGACATGTGTCGCGACTCCGGAATGGCAGGAAATGCATTATCGTGCACAGCACCATGATCCGGGTCGCACGATTTCACGTCCGACCGATTTGAAAGCCGGCAGCGCGCCCTGCGCACGGAACCGGCAGCGGTCGCCCCCGGTCATCCACAGCGTCGTCCATAACTAGAACCGCATGCACATCCTCGTTCTGGGTGCCGGCGTCGTCGGCATCACCACCGCCTGGTATCTGCGCCAGGCCGGTCACACCGTGTCGGTCATCGACCGGCAGGCTGATCCCGCAATGGAAACCAGTTTCGCCAACGGCGGGCAGATTTCGGTCAGTCACGCCGCGCCCTGGGCCTCACCGCAGGCGCCGATGATAGGGCTGCGCGGACTGCTCGATTCGAATGCCCCGGTGCGCTTTTCGCCGACCGCCAACCACCGGCAGTGGCGATGGATGGGCGCCTTCCTGTACGAATGCCTGCCGGGCCGCATGCGTCGCAACACCGATGCGCTGGCGCGACTGGCCGTCAGCAGCCAGGCCGAACTGCAGGCACTGCGCCATTCACTGAAGCTGGAGTACGACCAGTCCGCCTGCGGCATCCTGCACGTGTTTTCCGAACGCCGTGAATTCGAGCGTGCCCGCGCGCGGGCCGAGTGGCTGGCGCCGCACGGCATCCGCGTCGACAGCTGCGACGCCGCGCGCTGCATCGCCATCGAACCGGCTCTGGCAAACAGCCAGCGCACGCTGGTGGGTGGCCTGCACGCACCGAACGACGAAACCGGTGACGCGCACCGCTTCACGCGGGCGCTCGCCACCGCCTGCGCCGACGCCGGTGTCACCTTCCACTACGAAATCACGGTCGAGGCGCTGGACATCCACGAAAACACGGTACGCGGTGTTGCCGTGCGCGACGCACGCGGCGTGCGCGGTCTGCTGCGTGGCGAACAGGTGGTGTGCGCGCTCGGCACGCACACGCGCCAGCTGGTCGAGCAGCACGGCCCGCGGCCTGCTCTGTATCCGATCAAGGGTTATTCGATCACCTTCCCGGCCGGACCGGATGCGCCACGCACCAGCCTGACCGACGAGGAACACCGCATCGTGCTGTCGCGCCTCGGCGACCGCGTGCGCGTGGCCGGCATGGCCGAACTGGGCGGACTGACGGTGACGATAGAACCGGAGCGCGTGCAGTTGCTGACCCGGCTGGCGCGCGAACTGTGCCCGGACGCCGGCGATTTCGACGCGGCCGAGGCCTGGGCCGGCCTGCGTCCGTGTACGCCGGGCAATGTGCCGCTGATCGGCCGCAGCCGGATCAACGGCCTCTGGTACAACACCGGCCACGGCTCACTCGGCTGGACCCTGGCCTGCGGTTCGGCCAGGCTGCTTTCCAGACTGATGGACGGTCAGGATCCGGCTTTCGATTTCCCCTGCCTGACCGGCAGGCGGCACTGATCAGGCGGCGCCGGACCCTTCGAGCACGGTGAGCAGGGCCGAGGTATCCAGCGTGCCGCCGCCCTGCGCCATCAGCGCGTTCAGCTGCTGCCAGACCGCGGCTGACAGCGGCATCGCCAACCCCAGTTCGACCGCCTCGCCGAGCACGATGCCCATGTCCTTGTGATGCAGGCGCGACTGCACGCCAGCCGAAAAATCGCGCGTCGCCATCTTGCCGCCGAACAGCTCGAGCGCACGCGACGAAGCCGAGCCGTGCAGCATGGCCTCACGCACCTTGCCGAAATCGACGCCGCTGGCAGCAGCCAGCCGCGCCGCCTCCGCTGCCGCCTCGATGAAGGCGCACAGGATGAGCTGATTGCAGGCCTTGGTCACCTGCCCCGCCCCGTTCGGGCCGACATGCACCTGAGTGCGACCGACGGCCGCAAACAACGGTTTCATGCGCTCGAACACCGCCGCCTCGCCGCCAACCATGATGGCCAGCGTCGCGTCGATAGCGCCGCGCTCGCCGCCCGACACCGGCGCGTCCAGCATGTCGATGCCGCGCGCCCTGAGTGCCGTGGCGATGTCGCGCGCCACCGACGGCGGAATGGTGCTGTGATCGATGAAGACGCAGCCGGGTGCAGCGCCCTCGATGACGCCCCGCGGCCCCAGCGCCACTTCGCGCACGTCGGCGCCGGTGGTGACGATGCAGCAGACCGCGTCCATGCCGCGCGCGCAGTCCGCCGGCGAAGCCGACGGTCGCGCGCCCTGGTCGAGCAAGGGCTGCATCGATTCGGCGCGACGCGCCCACACGGTCACCTCGTGCCCGGCGCGCAGCAGATTGGCCGCCATCGCGCGGCCCATCGCGCCCAGACCGATGAAGCCGATCTTCATCGCGAGCCCCTCAGCGCTCGACGCCGCCGAGACCTTCGAGCACCTTCAGCACGGCGATCGAATCCTCCTCGCCCAGTCCCTGGCCGACCATCGCGTTAAGCATCTGCGCCGCCGCCGCGGCCGACGGCAGCGCCAGGCCCATGCGGTGCGCTTCGTTCATGACGATGCGCAGATCCTTCTGGTGCATCCACGACTTGAAGCCCGGCTTGAAATTGCGGTCCAGCATGCGCTGACCGTGGTTTTCCAGGATGCGGCTGTAGGCGAAGCCGCCGAGCAGCGCCTCGCGCACGCGGGCCGAATCGACGCCGCTCTTCTCGGCGAAGGCGAACGCTTCGGCCAGCGCCAGCACGCCGACGCCGGTCAGTATCTGGTTGCAGGCCTTGGCCACCTGGCCGGCGCCGCTGTCGCCGACGCGGGTGACGTTCTTGCCCATCAGCTGGAACAGCGGCAGCACGCGATCGAACGCCTCCTGCGTGCCACCGGCCATGATGGTGAGTGCTGCGTTGATGGCGCCAACCTCACCGCCGGATACCGGCGCATCGATCATCGACACACCCTTGGCAGCCAGCTGGGCGGCGATGGTGCGTGCCGAATCCGGCGCGATGGTGCTCATGTCGACGAAGACCAGGTCGGTGCGACCGGCCGCGCCTTCGGCGATACCCTGCGGGCCGAGTGCCACCTGCTCGACGTCCGGCGCGTCGGCCACCATCGAGAACACGACATCGGCTTCGCGCGCGACGTCGGCAATGGTCGAGTGAAAGGTCGCACCGCTGTCGCGGAAGGGTTCGAGCGATTCTGGGCGACGCGCCCACAGGTGAAGGCTGTGACCGCCCTTGGCCAGATGACCCGCCATCGGGCGGCCCATCAATCCGAGTCCGATGAAACCTACTTTCATGTCCGTCTCCTTATATGTATGCGTCGCTGTGCGCGGAGCGGCTCTGACCCCGCGGCAGGCGCCGGTGTTCCGGCGCGACGAATCCGAATATAACGCAGGCCGGCACAGGGTTCCGGCGCGGGCATAATCCTGTACCCATGAACTACACGAAACAGATCAAGGAAATCGGCCGCGGCGCCAAGGGCTCACGCTCGCTGTCGCGCGAGGACGCGCAGGCACTGTTTGCCGACATGCTGGACGGGCGCGTGCCGCCGCTGCAGCTGGGCGCCATCGTGCTGGCGATGCGGATCAAGAGCGAGTCGCTGGAGGAGCTGCTGGGCTTCAAGGCAGCGATCGATACGCGCATCGCCCATGTTGCTGCACCTGCCGGCGCGCGCACCGTGGTACTGCCGACCTACAACGGCGCCCGTCGCCGCCCCAACCTGATGCCGCTGCTGGCGATGCTGCTGGTACGTGAGGGCACTCCGGTGCTGATCCACGGCCGCTTCGATTTCGACACCCGCGCCGACCCGTTCGCGCTGCTGCGTGCGCTCGACCTGCCGATGGCGGACAGCCCGGCGCACGCCGGCGAACTGCTGGCGGCGCAGCGCATCGCCTGCATCGGCGTCGACAAGCTGCTGCCTGGCCTGGATGCCCTGCTGTCGCTGCGCCCGCAACTGGGCGTGCGCAATTCGGGCCACTCGATGACCAAGATGATCGATCCGATGCCCGGACGCAGCGTACGCGTGGTACCGGTGACGCATCCGGAATACCTGGAGAAGATGACGCAGTTCCTGCGCCTCGATGGTGGCCGCTCGATGCTGATGCGCGGCACCGAGGGCGAGGCCTACGCCAATCCGGCGCGCCGACCGCAGATCATCGGCTTCGTCGATGGCGTCGAATCGGTGCTGTGCGAAGCGGAGGAAGGCAGCGCGCTGACCCAGCCCGAGCCTGGCATCGAGGCGGAAGCGAACGCCCGTCTGATACGCGACATGCTGGAAGGACGCAGCGCCGTGCCCGCCCCGCTGCTCGCCCACCTCGACGCCTGCCGGCAGCTCGCCTGCAACTGAGCGCGGTGCGGCAGCATGTCGCCCGCTTCAGCTCACTCTGAACTGGCTGCCTGCGTCGACCAGCGACTGCGCCATCGCATTCAGCTGCGCCGCCGTCGCGCGGTCCTCGGCCGCCATCGCGGCCGTGCTGTCGGCCAGCGCCGCGACCTGCTCGACCCCGGTTGCGATCTCGGTCGCCGCCTGCGACTGTTCCTTCATCGACTCCGATATGCCGACGATGATGGCCATCATCGCCTCGATGTCCGCCGACACCGCGGCGATGGACTGACTGACTTCGCCGACACGATCGACGCCGCGCTGCGCGGTGGCGACCGTGCTGGCGACGCTGTGCAGCGCCTCGTCCTTGCTCGCCTGCATGGCCTCGACGGTGCGGGCGATGTCCTCGGTCGCGTTGCGGGTGCGTTCGGCGAGCTTGCGCACCTCGTCCGCCACGACCGCAAAGCCGCGCCCATGCTCGCCCGCACGAGCGGCTTCGATGGCCGCGTTCAGGGCCAGCAGATTGGTCTGGTCGGCGATCTCCTTGATCAGCGCGACGATGGATTTCACGCTTTCAAACTGCGCGCCGATCCGCTGCATGCCGTTCTCGACCTCGTGGATGGACGCGCCGGTATGGCGGATCTCGTCGGCCAGCGTTTGCATCACCGCCACCCCCTCGTCCGCCGACGCGCCACCGCGGCGCACGCGCTGGCTGGCCTCCTCGGCGTTCTGCGCAATCTGCTGGATGGACGCCGTCAGCTGCTGCACGGCCGAGGCCATGCGCTGGGTTGCTTCGCTCTGCTGACCGGTCGAGGCGGTCACCTGCTCGGCATTGGCCACCATCGTGTCGGCCACGCGCTGCGCGCTGGCGGACTCGGTCACCAGCAGGCTCACGGTGCGCGCCAGCCGCGCCCGCATCTGCTCCATAGCGGCGAGCAGCGGCATGCCCGCCTGCTGCGGAATCGCCGACGCGAGATCGCCGGCGCCAATGCGCTCGGCCGCTTCGCCGACGCGTGCCGCCTGCAGCGCCTCGCGCGACAGGCCCAGCGCCATGTAGCACAGCAGTCCGGCCTCGGCCACGACGAAGGCGGCGTGCACCAGCACCATGTTGAAGTTGGCGCCGCCATTGAAGATGAACACGCCGAGGCCGGCCGCCTGCATGGCATTGAACGCCAGGTGATGCACCGCGATCAGTCCGGCGGCCACCAGCACCGGCCGCCAGTCGCGGTAATAGAGCAGGAAGGCGAGCAGCACGAAGATGCTGAAGTGCGCCTCGATCAGGCCACCGGTGAGCTGGATCAGCAGCGCGGCCAGCACCATGAAGGCACTCGCGAAGCCGATACGCGACACCAGCGAGCCCGGTGCCATCCGGAACAGCGCGTAAGGCACCAGACAGGCCGGCACGCCGACCAGCAGGGCGGTGGTCAGACCGCCTGAAATGGCGGCAAGAACGATGCACACCGCGGACAGAAGGGCCGCGGTGCCGAGCATGACCCGGTCGGCGCTGACGTAATAGGCGTGAAGCGCGTGGTCGTTCATCGAGAAGGTCTCCTGAGGATGTTCTTGTCCGGTCAGTCGCGGGTCACGCAGACATCGACCGGGTTGTTTTTCATGTGCGCAAGCAGCACGCCGCCGCTGGCGACGAGCCAGCTCGCGAGCAGGCACCAGGCCAACGTGGTCCGGCCTGTTCCGGTGCGGCGGTTGGAGTGGTCAGGGCCTCGATCGTTCATGACCTGTTTAACGGCCTCGCCAGGACTTACTGGAGCGCACCGGCGTGAAGAGCGGCTGCACCACATCCGTGCGAGAACAGCCGCATCTGTGATGATCATGCGCCCGAGAAAGACCTCGAAAGCCGAACAACAAGCCATATGAATCAGCAGCTTGACCCACTCTGAGTGAGGGCATCGGGAAGGTGAAACAGACCTGGCAAAACTTTTGCTTTGTCCATGATCGTGAGAGGGTTGGCCGCGCGTGCGGGCATCCCTGCACCAGGCTTGGTTCACATCGGCACCATCGAAGTTCGGCCCCCGGCACAGACGGCGCGGCGGACTTGGATAGAAAGGCCCGGGCACACACGACGCAACGATGCGTCGTGCCCCGGCTGGTTGCCCGGTCACTGAAGCAGGTCGACGACACAAAGCGGGCGCAAGCCTGCGACACACCGGCACCGCATCCAGGATGGATCGGCTGTCGTCAACGCTGCGGGACGCATCGACTGCGCCGCGCAGCCCGGTTTTACCGGCTTCGTCTCCCAATGGCGGGACACGACCGACCAAGCGCGTCATTTGCCGACCGGCACGATCCGGTCACGAAAGGTTTTGCCCTACAGGCGCCAGCGATGCTGCAGGCGCAGGTCTGTGCTCGTCCCTGCGAACCGTTACCGGTCCGGGCGACACAGCCGGGTAAGGGTTGTCGGCTGCACCTGGTGCGGTCTGTTATTGCAGCAATCGGTAGAGGGAACGGGTCATGGAAAAGAAGCGTCTGGTCATGGTCGGCAACGGGATGGCGGGCTGTCGCACGCTGGAAGAGCTGCTCAAGATCGCACCGGAGATGTACGACATCACCGTGTTCGGTGCGGAGCCGCATCCGAATTACAACCGCATCCTGCTGTCGCCGGTGCTGGCCGGTGAAATGACGGTGCAGGACATCATCCTGAACGACTGGGACTGGTACCGCGACAACAACATCACGCTGCACACCGGCAAGAAGATCGTCAAGATCGACCGCAAGGCGCGCAAGGTGTTCGCCGACGACGGTACCGAGGCGGAGTACGACCGCCTGCTGCTGGCCACCGGTTCCAACCCCTTCATCCTGCCGGTGCCGGGCAAGGACCTGCCGGGCGTGATCGCCTACCGCGACATCGCCGACACCGACGCGATGATCGAAGCCGCCGCCACGCGCAAGCACGCGGTCGTCATCGGCGCCGGTCTGCTCGGACTGGAAGCGGCCAACGGTCTGGCACTGCGCGGCATGCAGGTGACCGTGGTGCATCTGGCGCCGTGGATCATGGAGCGCCAGCTCGACAAACCCTCGGCCGACATGCTGCAGGCCTCGCTGGAAAAGAAGGGCCTCGCCTTCCTGCTGGAGAAGCAGACCGAATCGCTGATCGCAGGCAGCGACGGCCGCGTGTCCGCGGTGCGCTTCAAGAGCGGCGAAACCATTCCGGCCGACCTCGTCGTGATGGCCGCCGGCATCCGCCCGAACACCCAACTTGCCGAATCGGCCGGCATCCACTGCAACCGCGGCATCGTCGTCAATGACACGCTGCAGACCTACGATCCGAAGATCTACGCGGTCGGCGAATGCGTGAACCACCGCGGCATCGCCTACGGCCTGGTCGCACCGCTGTTCGAACAGGCCAAGGTATGCGCCAACCACCTCGCCCAGTACGGCATCGGCACCTACAAAGGCTCCGTCACCTCGACCAAGCTGAAGGTCACCGGCATCGACGTGTTCTCGGCCGGCAACTTCATGGGCGGACCGGGCTGCGACGACATCGTGCTGCACGACCCGGCGGGCGGCGTTTACAAGCGCCTGGTGCTCGAAGGTGAGCGCCTGGTCGGCGCCTGTCTGTACGGCGACACCGCCGACGGCAGCTGGTACTTCCAGCTGATCAAGGACGGTCAGGACATCCACGCCGTGCGCGACCACCTGATGTTCGGTCAGAACCACCTGGGCGACGTCGGCCACAAGGGCCAGACCCAGGCGGCATCGATGCCCGATACCGCCGAAGTCTGCGGCTGCAACGGCGTTTGCAAGGGCACCATCGTCAAGGCGATCAAGGAGAAGGGGCTGTTCTCGCTGGACGACGTGCGCAAGCACACCAAGGCCTCCAGCTCCTGCGGCTCCTGCACCGGCCTGGTCGAACAGATTCTCGCCTCCTGCGTCGGCGGCGCCTACACGCCGGCCGATTCGAGCTCGAAGCCGATGTGCGGCTGCACCGACATGAACCACGGCGACGTGCGTGCGGCGATCCGCGACCGCCACCTGATCGACATCCCGACCGTGATGCGCGAGCTGAAGTGGAAAACGCCCAACGGCTGCGCTTCCTGCCGCCCGGCCCTGAACTACTACCTGATCTCGACCTGGCCGCACGAGGCGAAGGACGACGCGCAGAGCCGCTTCATCAACGAGCGTGCGCACGCCAACATCCAGAAGGACGGCACCTATTCGGTGGTGCCGCGCATGTGGGGCGGCCTGACCACGCCGGGCGAACTGCGCGCCATCGCCGACGCGGCCGAGAAGTACAAGGTGCCGACGGTGAAGGTGACCGGCGGCCAGCGCATCGACCTCTTGGGCGTGAAGAAGGACGACCTGCCGGCGATGTGGGCCGACTTCGCCAAGGCCGGCATGGTGTCCGGCCACGCCTACGGCAAGAGCCTGCGCACCGTGAAGACCTGCGTCGGCGCCGAGCACTGCCGCTTCGGCACCCAGCTGTCCATGGGTCTGGGCGTGAAGCTGGAAAAGATGCTGTTCGGCATGTACAGCCCGCACAAGGTGAAGCTCGCCGTGTCCGGCTGCCCGCGCAACTGCGCCGAAGCCGGCATCAAGGACGTGGGCGTGATCGGCGTCGAATCCGGCTATGAAATCTATGTCGCCGGCAACGGCGGCATCAAGACCGAAGTCGCGCAGTTCTTCTGCAAGGTGGCCAGCGACGACGAGGTGATGGAGTACTCCGGCGCCTTCCTGCAGCTCTACCGCGAAGAAGGCTGGTACCTCGAACGCACGGTGCACTACATCGAGCGCGTCGGTCTCGACTACGTGAAGGGCAAGGTGGTCGATGACGCCGAGAACCGCAAGGCGCTGTACGAACGCCTGCTGTTCGCGCTGCAGGACTACAAGGACCCGTGGCTGGAGCGCGCCGAAGCCGACGCGAAATCCGAGCTCGGCCGCGAGTTCCGCACCATCGCCATCAAGCAGGCGATGAAGGCCTGATCTTGGGATGAGGGGCTAGGGGTCAGGGGCTGGCGACAAGCCCACCTCGCGCGGCAAAGCCGCGCCTGTTCCCTAGCCCCTGGCCCCTAGCTCCTGGCCCCTGGCCCCCAGCCCCTCCAGACACACATACAGGAATCCTCATGAGCACCGAAACCTCCACCTGGGCGCACGTCTGCGCGCTCGAAGACATCCCGCTGCTCGGCTCGCGCGTCGTCGCGGCCGAATCCGGCGACATCGCGATCTTCCGCACCGATGGTGACCGCGTGTTCGCTGTGCATGACAAGTGCCCGCACAAGGGCGGCCCGCTGTCGCAGGGCATCGTGCATGGCGACACGGTCACCTGTCCGCTGCACAGCTGGAAGATCAAGCTGGAGTCGGGCGAGGCGGTCGCACCCGATGTCGGCTGCACGCGTGGCTTCGACGTCAAGGTCGAGAACGGCCAGGTGCTGCTGAAGGCCTGAGGTCCGCAGAGGTCCGCTGAAGCCCGCAATACCTGCGACGGCGAACGCCGTCGCAGCAATCCGAATCACCACTATCCCGAGTACGGCTGCCCGCAAGGATGCGCGCAGACCGGATTGATGACGGGGAGGTCATCCGCCGATGGACAGGAAAGCTTTTCTCAAGGCCGGCCACACGCCCACGCTGTTCGCCGCCTTTCTCTACTTCGATCTCGCCTTCATGGTGTGGGTGCTGCTCGGCCCGCTCGGTGTGCAGATCGCCCAGGACCTGCAGCTCACGCACGCGCAGAAGGGTTTCATGGTCGCTGTTCCGGTGCTGGCCGGCGCGCTGCTGCGCATGCTGATGGGCGTGCTGGTCGATCACCTGCAACCGAAGAAGGCCGGCGCCATCGGTCAGGTCATCGTCATCGCGGCGATGTTCGTCGCCTGGCAGTTCGGCATCCACAGCTATGAACAGGCGCTGCTGCTCGGCTGCTTCCTCGGCTTCGCCGGCGCCGCCTTCGCTGTCGCGCTGCCGCTGGCGTCGCGCTGGTATCCGCCGGAACACCAGGGCACGGCGCTCGGCATCGCCGGCGCCGGAAATTCGGGCACCGCACTGGCCGCGCTGTTCGCGCCGGGGCTGGCCGCGGCCTTCGGCTGGATCAACGTGTTCGGCCTGGCACTGATCCCGCTGGTCGCAGTGTTCATCTTCTACCTGCTGGTCGCGAAGGACGCGCCGGAATGCCCGCCGCCGAAGACGCTGGCCGAATACCTGAAGGTGCTGAAGGACCGCGACGCCTGGTGGTTCATGTTCTTCTACAGCGTCACCTTCGGCGGCTTCGTCGGTCTCGCTTCGTCGCTCACCATCTACTTCAATACCCAGTACGGGCTGGACGCGAAGATGGCCGGTTACTTCACTGCCGCCTGCGTGTTCGCCGGTTCGCTGGTGCGTCCGATCGGCGGCAATCTGGCCGACCGCATCGGCGGCATCCGCACGCTGAGCACGATGTACGTGATCGCCGCCGCCTTCCTGTTCGGCGTGAGCTTCGGCCTGCCGCAGGCCTGGATGGCGGTGGTCGTGTTCGTCGGCGCCATGCTGGCGCTGGGCATGGGCAACGGCGCGGTGTTCCAGCTGGTGCCGCAGCGCTTCCGCCGCGAGATCGGCGTGATGACCGGTCTGGTCGGCATGGCCGGTGGCATCGGCGGCTTCTACCTCGCCTCCTCGCTCGGCTACTCGCGCGAAGTCACCGGCAGCTACCAGACCGGCTTCGTCGTATTCGCGCTGCTGGCGGTCGCCGCGCTGGTCGGTCTGACCCGCGTGAAGACCCGCTGGCGCACCACCTGGGGCGCGGCACACCTGACGTCGGCGCGCATCTGAGCCGGGCGGCATCATGACGCTCGCAGTGTCCATCGGCCAGTGCTCGATCACCGGGCCGCGACCGCGCAACGAGGACTTCGTCGGCGCGGTCACGCCGACCGGCGAAACGCTGGACGCCAAGGGCGTGCTGCTGGCGGTCGCCGACGGTGTCGGCGGCCATGCCAAAGGACGCGAAGCGGCCGAGTTCACGGTGCGCGGCCTGCTCAACGACTACTACGCGACGCCGGACACCTGGCGCATCGCGCAGGCGATCGATCAGGTGCTGGGCGCGCTGAACCGCTGGCTGGTCGCACATGCCGCGCGCACCCGCGAATCCGCCGGCATGGCCACCACGCTGTCGGCGCTGGTGCTGCGCGGCACCCGCTGGCACCTGGCCCACGTCGGTGATTCGCGCATCTACCTCTATCGCGACGGCAGCCTGACGCAGCTCACCGAGGACCACACCTGGGCCCACCCGGAACTGTCCAACGTGCTGCACCGTGCGGTCGGCCTCGATGCGCGCCTTTCGGTCGACCACGCCGACGGCGAACTGGAGATCGGCGACACCTTCGTGTTGGTGAGCGACGGTGTCTGGAACACGCTGCGCGACGACGGCATCACCGCCGTGCTGGCGCGTGGCGGCGACGCCGAGTCGCTGGCGTCGACGCTGGTACTGCAGGCCGAAGCGCGCGGCGCCAACGACAACTGCACCGCACTGGTCGCCCGCGTCGACGCGCTGCCGCAGGCCGCGCTGCGCGACCGGCTGGCCGAGGCGGCCGGTCTGTCGCTGCCGCACCGGCTCAGCGTTGGCGACGAAATGGATGGCCTGCGCGTCGATGCGGTGCTGCACGAGTCGCGCGTCACCCTGCTCTACCGCGTCACCGATCTGGCCAGCGGCGAGGCACGCGTACTGAAAACGCTGCGCGAGGACGCCGACCCGGACGCCATTGCCGCACTGGTGCACGAAGAGTGGCTGGCGCGTCGCGTCGTGTCGCCGCAGTTCCCGCAGGTGATCGGCCACCCGCGCAGCCGCCTCTATTACCTGATGAGCTGGCACGACGGCGCCAGCCTGCGCGCGCGCCTCGATGCCGGTCACCACTTCAGCACCGAACAGGTGGTCAAGCTGGGCTGCAGCGTACTGCGCGCGCTCGGCACGCTGCACCGTCTGGGCATCGTCCACCGCGACATCAAGCCGGACAACCTGCACCTCGACAGCCAGGGCACGCTGCGCGTGCTCGATCTTGGCGTCGCGGCGTCCGACGGCGAGGACTTCAAGGAGATCAACAACCCGGGCACGCCCAGCTACATGGCGCCGGAACTGTTTGCCGGCCAGAGCGCCAGCGAATCGAGCGACCTGTTCGCGCTCGGCGTCACGCTCTACCAGCTGCTGACCCGCCACTACCCGTGGGGCGAGATCGAGCCCTTTCAGCGTCCGCGCTTCGGCGAACCGGTACCGCCCACGCGCTATCGCCCGGACGTGCCCGAGTGGCTTGAAGCGGTGCTGCTGAAAGCCATCGCCCGCAGCCCCGATGCGCGCTTCGAAACCGCCGAGGAATTCCTGCTCGCACTCGAACGTGGCGCCCACCGCCCGCTCGCGCTGCCGCGCCGCGCGCCGCTGGTCGAGCGCATGTCGATGCGTCTGCTGCGCGTGCTGCTGGTGGTGTCCCTGCTGATCAACATCCTGCTGCTGGGCGTGCTGCTGCGCTGAGGACACCCGACACCGGCAGCGCACCAGTCGCATGCATTCACAGGTCATTGCGCCCCGGCGCGGAGCGCCGACAGCCCGAACCGCACCGGTTCGCACGCGAATCGCCCCTCAGTAACGTGGCATACCCCTTGCTAAAAGTCTCGCGGAGACAAAGAACATGACCCAGAGCCAACACGAAACCCGCTCGACCTGCTGCTACTGCGGTGTCGGGTGCGGCGTGATCATCGAACACGACGGCAGCCGCATCACCGGCGTGAAGGGCGACCCCGACCACCCGGCCAACTTCGGCCGTCTGTGCACCAAGGGTTCGACCCTGCATCTGAGCGCCCGCCCGGACACGCGCGCGCTGCACCCGGAGCTGCGCACCGCGCGCGACCTGCCGCGCAGCCGCGTGAGCTGGGACGCCGCGCTGGCGCACGCCGCCGACCGCTTCGCCGCCATCATCGACGAACACGGTCCGGACGCGGTCGCCTTCTACATTTCCGGCCAGCTGCTCACCGAGGACTACTACGTCTTCAACAAGCTCGCCAAAGGGCTGATCGGCACCAATAACGTCGACACCAATTCGCGGCTGTGCATGAGTTCGGCGGTGTCGGCCTACAAGCAGACGCTGGGGGCCGACGCCCCGCCCTGCAGCTACGAGGACATCGACCACACCGACTGCCTGCTGATCGCCGGCGGCAACCCGGCCTACGCTCACCCCATCGTCTATCGCCGCATCGAGGACGCGCGTCGCGCCAACCCGGCGATGAAGATGATCGTGGTCGACCCGCGCCGCACCGACACCGCCTCCGACGCCGACCTGCACCTGCCGCTGCTGCCGGGCACCGACATCTGGCTGTACAACGCGATGCTGCACGTGCTGCTGTGGGAAGGTCACGCCGACGACACGTTCATCGCCGCGCATACCGAAGGCTTCGCCGAGTTGCGCAAGCACGTGCGCGACATCACGCCGGCGGTCGCCGCCGAGGTGTGCGGCCTGCGCGCCGAGGACATCGTCACTGCCGCCAAGTGGTTCGGCGAATCGAAGGCTGCGATGTCGATGTGGTGCCAGGGCCTGAACCAGTCGCATCACGGCACGCACAACGGAACCGCGCTGATCGCGCTGCACCTGGCGACCGGCCAGATCGGTCGCCCGGGCGCCGGCCCGTTCTCACTGACCGGCCAGCCCAATGCGATGGGCGGTCGCGAAGTGGGCGGCATGGCCAATCTGCTGTCGGCCCACCGTGACATGGCCAACGCCGAACACCGGGCCGAAGTCGCCGCGCTGTGGGGGCTGCCGGACGTGCCGGCGCAGCCCGGGCTGACCGCGGTCGAACTGTTCGACGCGGTGCGCGACGGCAAGGTGAAGGCGGTGTGGATCGCCTGTACCAACCCGGCGCACTCGATGCCGGATCAGGCGCGCATCGTCGAAGCACTGCAGGCGGCCGAATTCGTCGTCGTGCAGGACGCCTACCGCGGCACCGAAAGTGCCGCCTTCGCCGACCTGCTGCTGCCGGCCACCACCTGGGGCGAGAAGGAAGGCACGGTCACCAATTCCGAGCGGCGCATCACGCACGTCAATGCCGCGCTGCCTGCCGCCGGCGAGTCGCGCGCCGACTGGGTGATCGCACGCGACTTCGCGCGTGCGCTTGGCGCCCGCCTAGGCCGAAACGCCGACGCGCTCTTCCCCTACGAGACGGTCGAGCAGGTATTTGCCGAACACGTCGAAAGCACGCGCGGTCGCGACCTCGACATCACGGGCCTGAGCTACGCGCTGCTCGACCGACTGGGTCCGCAGCAATGGCCCTTCCCGACCGGCGCCGAAAGCGGTACTGCCACCCTTTACACCGATCGCCGCTTCGCGACGGCAAACGGTCGCGCCCGCTTCGTCGTACCGTCGGCCGCGACCACCGCGGAGAAGATCGACGCCCGCTATCCGCTGCATCTGAATACCGGCCGTCTGCGCGACCAGTGGCACTGCATGAGCCGCACCGGCCAGGTGGCTCGCCTGTACAGCCACGTCGACGAACCGCGGGTCGAGGTGCACGCCGACGACCTCGCCCGTCGCGGACTGAAGGATGGCGATCTGGTGCGCATCAAGAGCCGCCGAGGCGAAATCGTGCTGCGTGCGTACGCGAGCAACGCCCAGCGCCCGGGCAGCACCTTCGTCGCCATGCACTGGGGTCGCAACGCGCTGTCGAACAGCGGTGCCAATGCGCTCACCGCCGGCCGCGTCGACCCGTATTCAAAGCAGCCCGAACTGAAGCATGCCGCCGTGCAGATGAGTCGCGCCGACCTGCCCTTCCAGGCGCTGCTGCTGCGCACCGAAACCAGCGACGACGCGGCTCAGCAGCTCACGCTGACGCGGATGGAAGCGCTCGCACCGCTGCTCGCCCGCTTCGCCTACGCCTCGCTGTCCATGGCCGGACGCGACCGCCCGGCGCTGGTGCTGCGCATCGCGCACGACCAGCCGATTCCCGAAGACTGGCTGG
This sequence comes from Methyloversatilis discipulorum, assembly GCF_000385375.1. Taxonomy (NCBI): domain Bacteria; kingdom Pseudomonadati; phylum Pseudomonadota; class Betaproteobacteria; order Nitrosomonadales; family Sterolibacteriaceae; genus Methyloversatilis; species Methyloversatilis discipulorum. Next base: position 1,936,516 of record NZ_ARVV01000001.1, on the reverse strand, counting down.
CCGAACTCGACCGCCTGTGCGGTCTCGACCACCCGGCCTGTCTGGCCTACCGCGACGCGCGGCGCGACATCACCAAACGCGCGCTGATCGAGGACGGGCTGCTGACCGGCATCCGCCTGACCGGCGAAACCGCGGCCGCCGCCTGGCTGCGCGAGGTGATGGTCGAGCGTCAGCCAACGGCGGAATTGCGCCGCTGGCTGTTCGCACCGCTGGCTACGCCGCCGGTCGCCGCGAAGAGCCGTGGCCGCATCGTCTGCAACTGCCTCGATGTTGCGGAACCTGACATCGTCGAAGCGATCGCAGGCGGAGCAGACCTCGACACACTGCAGGCGACGCTGCGTTGCGGCACCTCCTGCGGCTCCTGCGTACCCGAACTGAAACGCATGCTCGACGCCCGACGGCAGGCGGCATGACAAGAAACTGAACTGGATGGAGCGACGTACGCGATGCTGAGCCCACAGAGCCTGACCGAAATGCTGTCCGCGATCGGACGCGGCGACGATGCGCGCGATCTTGCCGAAACAGAGGCACACGGTCTGTTCGCCGACATGCTGGACGGCCGCATTCCGGCGCTCGAACTGGGGGCGGTGCTGGCCAGCCTGCGCTGGAAGCACGAGTCGGCGGACGAGCTGGCGGGCTTCGCTCGCGCACTGAATGAGCGCGTCCCGACGCTGGAACTGCCGCCGCATCTGCCGCGCATGGTGGTCATTCCGAGCTACGCCCGGGCCGGCCGTGCGCCCAACCTGATGCCGCTGCTGGCGCTGATGCTGGCGCGGCTGGACGTGCCGGTGCTGGTGCACGGCCTGAGCGGCGGCAACGCGCGGCCGGGCAGTCTCGACGTGCTGGAGCGGCTCGGCCACCTGCCGTGCAGCACCGTGGCCGAGGCGCTGAACACGCTGCACGCCGGGCACTGTGCCATCCTGCCGACCGAAGTGCTGAACCCGTCGCTGGACAGCTTGATCCGGCTGCGCGAGCGCATGGGCCACCGCAATACCGCGCACGTCGTCGCCAAGCTGCTCGATCCGGCGCCACTGCACAGCCTGCGCGTCATCTGCGTCGCCGATGCTCAGCTGCTGTCACGTCTGCACGACATGTTCCTGCGTACGCCCGAAAGGGCGCTGCTGATGCGCGCGCCCGACGACGATTCATTCGCCGATCCGCTGCGCCGGCCGCGCATCGAACTGTTCGAACGCGGCAGCGCGCGCATGCTGTTCGAGGCGGAAAGCGGCGCGCTGCCGCTGACCAATCCGCTGCCGCCGGGCGAGGACATTGATGGCACCGCCGACTGCATACGGGACATGCTCGAAGGTCATCGCGCGATCCCGCAGCCCCTGCTGAACCAGCTTGCCGCCTGCCTGTTCGGCAGCGGCGCAGCGCGCGATCTGACGCACGCCAAGGCCACCGTATCGCTCGGCCTCGCACACACCGCGCACTGAGGTCTGCACGAGCGGAAGCACGCGCCCTGCATGGGCGCGAACGCTTACTGACCGTTGGCCGCCATCCAGGCGAGACAGCGCTTCCAGGCGTCTGCCGCGTCACCGGCCCGATAGCTCGGGCGGTAATCGGCGTGGAAGGCGTGCGGCGCATCCGGGTAGAGCACGATGTCCGACTTGCGCGCTGCCGCTGACGACGACTTCTTCAGCGCCGCGCGCATGGCGTCGACATCGCTGTTCGGAATGCCCTGGTCCTGACCACCGTAGAGACCCAGCACCGGCGCGTGAATGCTATCGACCACGTCGAGCGGATGCAGCGGCGTCAGTTCGCTCGGCACACCGTCGAGGCGACCGTACCAGGCGACGCCGGAGCGCAGCGCCGGCTGATGCGAGGCATAGAGCCAGGTGACGCGACCGCCCCAGCAGAAGCCGGTCGCGTGCAGGCGCTTCACGTCACCGCCCTGCTCGCGCGCCCAGTCGACGCAGGCATCCAGGTCGGCCATCACCTGAGCGTCGGCCACCTTGGACACGACGCGCTCGAGGATTTCCTGCACGCTGCCAAGCGCCGCCGGATCGCCGTGACGGAAGAACATTTCTGGCGCGACGGCCAGATAGCCTTCGTGCGCGAAGCGACGGCAGACGTCGCGGATGTGTTCGTGCACACCGAAGATTTCCGACACCACCAGCACCACCGGCGGCTTGCCCGGCGTGTCCGGCCGGGCGCTGAACAGCGGCAGCGTGCGGCCGTCGCTGGCGCGCGTCGAGGACATGCCGGTCACCAGACCGCTGTCCGGCGTCGTGATCACCTGCTGTGCAATGACCGGTTGCACTGCCATGGCAAAGCCGGCTGCGCCAGCTCCAAGCAGGAAATCACGTCGGTGGGGATTGTCGGGCTGGGTCACGTCGGCACTCCTCTTGCGGTTCGGAAAGGGTTCAGCTTTCGAGAGTTCAGCGTTCGATGAAGCGCGGTTCGGGCGCCGGCGCATCGTGTGCGTAGGCGTCGAGCTGGCGCGCCAGTTCGACGCGTCCGGCAGCGGCTGCCTGCGGCACGTAATTGCGGAACAGCTCGGCAACCGCGGCGCGCTCGCCACCCTGGAACTTGTCGGCCATCGGCATCAGTCGCTCGATCGCCTGGATGCCTTCCGGCCACTTGCCCTGCGCGGCCAGCGCGATCGACAGTTCGGCCAGACGACGCGCCAGCGGCAGGTCCGGCGTACTGCCGGCGCGCTGTTCTTCCAGTGCCAGCGTCTCGCGCAGCAGTTCCTCGGCGCCTTCCCAGTTGCCGAGCATGCGCTTGAGTTGCGCGTAGTTATATATGCGCTGCGAGCGCGCCTCGGCCGGCACGTTCTTGAAACCCGGATGGACCAGCGCCTTGTAGCACAGCTCGTCGGCGAGGCCGATATTGTTGTCGGCCCTGGCGGCCAGGCACTCGCGGAACAGGCGGTCCGACTCGTTCTCCTGTGCCTGCGCGCCTCCTGCACAGGCCAGTGCGACGGCCAGCGCAAGCGCGCCACGGACGATGCGGAACTGCTTCATGGCTTGCTTCTCCTCGGTGTAGTTATGTGTCTCAGTCGAGACGTCTTCTGAATATCCACTCGGTGGCCGTCGACGCCGCGGCGTCGAGCGCATAGCCCTCGACCGCGAAATCGCGCAGCGCGTCGGCATCGTCGATCCGCTTCTCCGCCGCGTAGCGTGCCATCAGGCCGCGCGCGCGTTTGGCGAAGAAACTGATCACCTTGTAGTTGCCGCCCTTCCAGTCCTGGAACACGGGCTGGATCACCTGCGCCTTCAGTACCTTGCGTCGCACGGACTTGAAGTACTCATCGCTGGCGAGGTTGACCAGCACCGGGTGCGCATCGTTCTCGAACAGCGCATTGAGCGCCTGCGCGGGCAGGTCACCCCAGAATGCATACAGATCCTTGCCCCGCGCGTTCGGCAGCCGGGTGCCCATTTCGAGCCGGTAAGGCAGCATCAGGTCGAGCGGACGCAGCACGCCATACAGGCCGGACAGGATGCGCACATGCTGCTGCAGCCAGTCGAGTGCCGGCGGTGGCAGGGTCGGTGCATCGAGCCCCTCGTAGACGTCGCCGTTGAAGGCGAGCACCGCCTGACGTCCCTGCGGCGCCGAGTAGTCGCGCGTCCAGTCGGCGTAGCGAGCGACGTTGAGCGCCGCCAGCGGGTCGGAGATCGACATCAGCGACGCGATGTCCGCCGGGCTCTTGCGGCGCAGGATGTCTATCAGTTCTGCGGAATGGTCGAGGAAGTCCGGACGGGTGGACTTTGTCGTGGCGAGCGGCGATTCGTAGTCGAGTGACTTGGCGGGCGACAGGACGATGATCATGGGGCTGACTTGGCAGGCGATGAGACGTGGTGCGCGGATGGTAACGTGAGCCGACGACGCTGCGCAGCAGCTTGCGGACGCGCAAAAAGAAAACGGGAGTGTCGTCACTCGACACTCCCGCTTTCCCTGGCCGCCCCGTCGGCGCGAACCGCCGGTACGCCATCCGCAGGCCCGATGAGGATGCCTGCGGAACGAATCCGTTGCTTACTTCTTGTTGATCGACTTCTTCAGCGCTGCGCCTGCAGTGAACTTGGCAGTCTTGGCGGCCGGAATCTTGATCGTTGCGCCGGTGCGCGGGTTGCGGCCGGTACGGGCAGCGCGCTTGCCGGTTGCGAAGGTACCGAAGCCCACGAGCGTGACCTTGCCGCCCTTCTTCAGTTCGGTGGTGACGGACTCGAGGAAACCATCGAGCATGCGGCCGGCGGCGGCCTTGGAAACATCGGCTTTCTTGGCGAGTGCTTCGATCAGTTCTGCTTTGTTCATCTAAGTCTCCTACTTGGTTGTACGCAAGGGCGCGCGGGAAAACCTGACGGGATGATAGTGAGGCCGGGCGCGCTTCACAAGCGGGTATGAGGACTTTCTTCATGAATTCTCGCGCCCTCCCGCAACATTTTCATCGCCAAGCCAGTTCCATGCCGGATTTCGGTGTTACCGGATGTGTGTGTTGGACACTGTTGCGAACGACCGGGCATAATCCGCGACCATGAAATTCCTGTTCGACCTGCTGCCGGTCCTGCTCTTCTTCGCAGCCTACAAGTTCGCTGGTGCGTCGCCCGAGGCCTCGCATGCGCTGGCGACCCAGCTGCTGGGCCAGGGCATCGTCGCCAGCCAGGCCCCCATACTGATCGCCACCGGTGTGGCCATCGTCGCGACCATAGGTCAGGTGCTGTGGCTGATGGCGCGCGGCCGCAAGGTCGATACCATGCTGTGGGTGAGTCTGGCCATCATCGTCGTGTTCGGCGGCGCCACGCTGTTCTTCCACGACGCGACCTTCATCAAGTGGAAGCCGACCGTGCTCTACTGGCTGTTCGCGCTGACGCTGACGGTTTCTGTTCTCTTCCTCAAGCGCAACCTGATCCGCGCACTGATGCAGGAACAGGTGGAACTGCCCGAACCCGTATGGTCGCGGCTCAACGCGTCGTGGATCGCCTTCTTCACCGTGATGGGTGTGCTCAACCTCTACGTGGCCTACAGCTACAGCGAGGAGGCGTGGGTAAACTTCAAGCTGTACGGCGGCATGGGTCTGATGTTCCTGTTCGTGCTCGCGCAGGGTTTCATGCTGTCGCGTCACATCGAAGAAAAGAATTCCTGATCCAATAGAGGACTGCATGTACTACGCATTGATGGGCGAAGACGTCCCCAACAGTCTTGAAAAACGGATGGCCGCCCGACCCGGCCACCTGGCCCGTCTGCAGGCACTGCAGGACGAAGGCCGGCTGCTGATCGCCGGCCCGCTGCCCGCCGTCGACGCCGTCGATCCGGGTGCTGCGGGCTACACCGGCAGCCTCATCGTCGCCGAGTTCGAATCGCTGGAAGCAGCGCAGGAGTGGGCGGAAGAAGACCCCTACACGGTCGAGGGCGTGTTCGCCCGGATGACCGTCAAGCCCTTCCGCAAGGTGTTCCCGGCGTGAGCGACGCCGCTGCACTCGAAGCGACGATACGCGAGCGCCTCGCAACGCTTGCGCCATCGGCGCTCGAACTGATCGACGAGTCGCACCTGCACGCCGGTCACGCCGGCGCACGTTCGGGCGGCCGGCACTATCGTCTGTCCATCGTGTCCGAGCAGTTCGACGGTCGGCGCACGATGGAACGTCACCGCATCATCTACGCTGCACTGGGCGACCTGATGCAGCGCGACATCCACGCCCTGTCCATCGTCGCACGCGCACCCGGCGAAAACGCCGCGCAGTGACGGACAGGCACAACGCAATCCGCAACCGGATTCCACCCGAAAGGTAAATCGATGAAACACACGCTTTCCGTCCTGACCCTCGCCGTGATGACCGCATTCGCCGCACCCGCCATGGCGCAGAAGGCCAAGGAGAAGGCTGCAGCGCCCGCCGCCGCGCCGGCTGAAGGCGTGCTCGCTACGGTCAATGGCAAGGCGATCCCGCAGGGCCGCGCCGACATCATGATCCGCAACCAGGTAGCCCAGGGCCAGCAGGACGGCGACCAGCTGCGCAACGCAGTGCGCGAGGAACTGATCCGCCGCGAAGTGCTGACCCAGGCCGCTGCCGCCAAGGGCATGGACAAGAACGCCGCGCTGATGCACCAGGCCGAACTGGCCAAGCAGGCAGTGCTGATCCAGGCCTATCTGCAGGATTACGTGCGCAGCCACCCGGTCACCGAAGACACGATCAAGGCCGAGTACGAGAAGATCAAGACCGGTCTGGGCAACAAGGAATACAAGGCGCGCCACATCCTGGTGAAGACCGAGGACAAGGCAAAGGAAATCATCGGCAAGCTGCAGGCCGGCGAGAAGTTCGAGGACCTGGCCAAGGATTCCGAAGATCCGGGTTCGAAGGACCGCGGCGGCGACCTCGGCTGGAGCGCGCCGGCGCAGTACGTGAAACCCTTCTCGGAAGCGCTGGTCAAGCTCGAGAAGGGCAAGTTCACGCCGCAACCGGTGCGCAGCGACTTCGGCTATCACATCATCAAGCTGGAAGACGTGCGCGACCTGAAGCTGCCGTCCTATGATGAAGCAAAGCCGCAGATCGCCCAGCGTCTGGAGCAGCAGACCATCGCCGCCCACGTGAACGAACTGCGTCAGAAGGCCGCGATCAAGTAATCACCCGGCGCCGCCCGCCTCACGGCGCGTCGCCTCAACCCCGCGTCCACCCGGCCGTAAATCCGGTCGGATGGACCGAGGAAGGAAGGACGCGACATGGGACAGCACGCACCCGAGCAGGGCCTGGAACCGGCGCACGAGCCGGAGTCGATGCTGCGCCTGTGGTGGCGCTACATCTGGCCCTTCCTCTACTTCCGCGATTGCACGCGCGGCTCCTGGATGGAGCGCGTGCAGAGCTACCGTCACAACCGCTCGATGCGGCGCCACCTGCCCGGCTTCATCGTGAAGTGGCTGCTGTTCACCGCCTTCTGGTTCGCCTTCGGCATGATGTTCGACGAGTTTGCCGGCCTGGTGATTCCAGCCGCCTGCTGCTTCGTCACCGGCACCTGGACCGGCATCGTCGCCATCGTTCTCGCCGTGGCGTGGACCTGGCTGGAGCGCTTCCCCGAGCTGTACTGACCCTCGGGGAAACATCCTGCCTTCCCAGGCCCTGCCCGCTCAGCGTGCGGCCAGTCGCGCCGCCTGCTGCGCAACGCGTGCGCCGAACAGTCGCGCGGTCTTCAGATCGCCTTCGACCATTTCATCGACCGACGCATCCGACGGCGTAGCCGCCATCGCACCGGCGAAGGACGCCACGTAGTTGATGTCCTCGCGCGTCGCCGCCTTGCTGTTGCTCGGCATCAGGCCGGTGCCGACCCACAGCATGCTGTGCTGCATCGCCAGCGTCATGAAGTAATGCAACGTCGAGTGCTTGTCGCCGTTCATCGACGCCGAGTTGGTGAAGCCGGCAGCCAGCTTGTCCTTCCACTGCTGCGTGAACCACGGCTTCGAGGTCGCGTCGGCGAATTTCTTGAACTGCCACGACACGGTGCCCATATAGGTCGGGCTGCCGAACACGATGGCGTCTGCCGCCAGCAGCGTCGCCCAGGCCGACTCCGGAACATTGCCCTCGGCGTCGATTTCGATCTGCTGCACCTGCGCACTTTCGGCCGCGCCGTCGGCAACTGCCTGCGCCATGCGGCGGGTGTGGCCGTAGCCGCTGTGATAAACGATGGCAACTTGCGTCATGCTGATCTCCCTTCAGTAGTGGAATGACTGCCCAGATCGAACAGCAGCGCATGTGCAGCACGCCCCTGTTCAAGTACAACTTCGTCCTCGTGCTCGATGCGCAGCGCATCGCCAGTTTCGAGGCGCTGCCCGTTCACCGTCAGTTCGCCGTCGATCAGGTGCACATAGGCCTTGCGGCCGGCGGCGAGAGGGTGGGTGAGCGGCGCGTGACCGCTGTCGAGGCGGCTCGCGTACATCGCAACGTCGGCGTGGATGGTGAGTGCGCCGTCGCGTCCCTCTGCATTCACCAGCGGCAGCAGACGACCCTGCCGCGCGCTGTCGGCGAAGTGCTGCTGTGCGTAGCCGGGGGCGATGCCGCGCGATTGCGGCAGCAGCCAGATCTGCAGCATGCGTACCGGTGTCGTCGCGGCGTGGTTGAACTCGCTGTGCTTGACGCCAGTGCCGGCGCTCATGCGCTGCACGTCGCCGGCGCGCAGCACGCCGGTATTGCCGAGTGAATCGCGGTGCGTCAGTTCGCCCGCCAGCACCACGGTGACGATTTCCATGTCGCGGTGCGGATGGGTGCCGAAACCGCCTGACGGCTCTATCGTGTCTTCCATCAGCGCGCGCAGCGTGCCGAAACCCATGTGTGCCGGGTCGTAGTAGTCGGCGAAGGAGAAACTGAAATGCGACTGGCCCCAGCCGTGGTCGTCGAAGCCGCGTTCGGAAGATTTGCGCAGACTGATCATTGCTCATCTCCTTGATGTGTTGGTCGATAAGTGCATTGTGGAGACGGGCCGATCGCCGATGTCGGCATGTCGCTGATATCATCATTCAAATTATTTGAACGACCACATTTCAACCGCCGTGTCCGAACGCGACCATCCTCTGACACCCGAAGCGATCCGTCTGATCGCCACCATCGACGAAGCCGGCAGCTTCGCCGCCGCAGCGCGCGTGCTCGGCAAGGTGCCGTCGGCGCTGAGCTACAGCGTGCGCCAGCTCGAAGATGCGCTCGACGTGCTGCTGTTCGACCGCGCCAGCCGTACCGCCGTGCTGACGCCGGCCGGTCGCGAGCTGCTGATCGAAGGCCGGCGCCTGCTGCTGGAGATGGACGCCGTCGCCAGCCGCGTCAAGCGTGTCGCCAGCGGCTGGGAAGGCCAGCTGGCCATCGCCGCCAACGCGCTGATGTGCCCGCACACGCTGCTCGATCTGGTCGACGCCTTCTACGCCCAGCGCGACACCGCGCGCCTGCCGCCGCCGACGCGCATCCGTTTGCGTCAGGAAGTGCTGTCCGGCACCTGGGAGGCGCTGCTGTCGGGCGCGGCGGATCTGGCCATCGGCGTCGATGCCGACGACTCGCGGGTCAGCGGCGTGCAGGTCGAGGCGCTCGGTGACATCCCCTTCGTATTCGTCGTGGCGCCGCACCACCCGCTGGCGCGCGTCGCCGAGCCGCTGGATCCGGCGATGATCCGCATGCACCGCGCGGTCGCCATCGCCGACAGCGCGATGAAGCTGTCGCCGGTGTCGCGCAATCTGCTGCCCGGTCAGGACGTGCTCACGGTGCCGACGCTGGACATGAAGATAGACGCGCAGCTGCGCGGCCTCGGCTGCGGTTTCCTGCCCGAGGCGCGCGTGCGCGCCCACATCGAAGCGGGACGACTGGTGGCGAAAGCGACTGGCGAGGACAAGGTCGCCCGCTTCGCCATCGCCTGGCGCAGCGCCGGCCAGCGCGGCCGCGCACTCGACTGGTGGCTGCAGCAACTGGCCAGCCCGCGCACCCGCCGGGCCCTGCTCGAAGGCGTGCCGGCATGAGCGCGCAACGCCTGCCGGTGGTGCTGCTGACCGGCTTTCTCGGCGCCGGTAAGACCACGCTGCTGAACCGCCTGCTTGCGCGTGCCGACATGGCCGACACGCTGGTCATCGTGAACGAGTTCGGCGAAGCCTCGCTCGATCACCGGCTGGTCACGCACACCGCCGACCAGACCGTGGTCGAACTGGCCAGCGGCTGCGTCTGCTGCACGCTGCGCGGCGACCTCGCACAGACCTTGCGCGACGCGCACTGGCGCTTCGCCCGCGCCGGCCGCCGCCAGTTCGAGCGCATCGTCATCGAAACCACCGGCCTGGCCGATCCAGCGCCGGTGCTGCGCACGCTGGCCGCCGATGCGCGCGTGGTCGAGCGCTACCGGCTGAATTGCACGCTCACCGTCGTCGATGCCACGCACGCGGCGGCGACGCTGGCCATGCGCCCGGAAGCGGTGCGCCAGGTCGCCGCGGCCGACCGCCTGCTGATGAGCAAGACCGATCTCGCCGACGCCGACGCGGTCGCCACGCTGCGGCAGACGCTGGCCGCGCTGAACCCGTTCGCGCCGCAGCTCGACCTGCAGACCGCCAGCCTCGGGCCTGCGCTGTTCGACCCGCCCGCCGTCATGCGCTACCGCGCCGCACCGCCGACCATCGCCGCGCCGCATGCCGTGCGGGCAGACAGCACCCTGATCGAACAGCCGCTGCAGCGCGCGCAGATCGACGCCTGGCTCGCCGCCTGGCCGGACATCGCCGGCCCCGGCCTGTTGCGCATGAAGGCCCTGTTCGACGTCGCCGGCGAGTCGCGCCCGCTGGTCGTGCAGGGCGTACAGCACGCGCTCTACCCGCCGACACTCCTGCCCGCCTGGCCAGACGCCGCGCGCGGCTCGACCGTCGTGTGCATCACCCAGGGCATAGCCGACACCCGTCTGCAGGCCTGGCTGTCCGCGCTTCATCACGATTGAACCCGCGCGCCGTCGCTTCGCTCACAATGCAGTCTTCCGCACGTACCACCGCATCCATGTCAGCCGCACACAAACGACTCGACGAGATCGAGTTCGACAACCTGTTCGTCCGCAGCCTGCCGGCGGATCCATCGGACCTGATCCGCTCCCGCCAGGTGCGCAACGCGTCGTATACCTTCACGCCGCCGACGCCGGTGGCCGCGCCCGAACTGCTGGCCTGGTCCGACGTGCTCGGCACCCAGCTCGGGCTCGCCCGCCCGGCGCGGGTCGACGCGGCGGTCGAGGCGCTGGCCGGCAACCGCGTGCTGCCCGGCATGCAGCCCTACTCCGCGCGCTACGGCGGCCACCAGTTCGGCAACTGGGCCGGCCAGCTCGGCGACGGCCGCGCCATCACGCTGGGCGAAATGTTCGACATCCACGGTCAGCGGCAGGAACTGCAACTGAAGGGCGCCGGACCGACCCCCTACTCGCGCCGCGCCGATGGCCGCGCAGTACTGCGTTCGTCGGTGCGCGAATTCCTGTGCAGCGAAGCGATGTTCCACCTCGGCATTCCGACCACGCGCGCGCTGAGTCTGGTCGCCACCGGCGACCAGGTGGTGCGCGACATGTTCTACGACGGGCGTCCGGAGTACGAGCCTGGTGCCATCGTCTGCCGCGTCGCACCGAGCTTCGTGCGCTTCGGCCACTTCGAAATCCTGACTTCGGAGCAGGAACTGCCGCTGCTGCGCCAGCTCGCCGACTGGGTGATGACGCATCACTACCCGGGCATCGGCTCCTACGCCGAATGGTTCTCCGAAATCTGCCGCCGCACCGCGACGCTGATGGTCGAGTGGATGCGCGTCGGCTTCGTGCATGGCGTCATGAACACCGACAACATGTCCATCCTCGGCCTGACCATAGACTACGGCCCCTACGGCTGGCTCGAAGGCGTCGACATGATGTGGACGCCGAACACCACGGACGCCCAGGGCCGCCGCTACTGCTATGGCCGCCAGCCGCAGATCGGCTACTGGAACCTCACCCGTCTGGCCGCAGCGCTGGCGCCACTGATCGACGACCGCGACGCCATCGACGCCGCGCTCGAACGCTACGAACAGACCTTCGCCGACGGCTGGACCGCGATGCTGGCCAACAAGCTCGGCCTGCCGCTGCCCGCGCCCGGCGACGACGCCGACCAGGACATGCGCAGCCGTCTGTTCCAGTTGCTGCAGCACGAAGAGTGCGACTTCACGATCTTCTTCCGCCGCCTGGCCGACGTGCCGCTCGCCGCCGCCGCGGCGGGCGACGCGGCAGCACTCGCGCCGCTGCATGAGGCCTTCTACAGCGGCGACGGACCGTCGCCCGAGCATGGCCGCGAGCTGCTCGGCTGGCTGCAGCAGTGGGCGCAGCGCATCAACGCAGGCGCCGAGCCGGATGCCGCGCGCATCGCCCGCATGAACGCGACCAATCCGAAGTACATCGTCCGCAACTGGCTCGCCCAGCGCGCGATCGACGATGCCACCGCCGGTGACACCGGCATGATCGAGCGCCTGCTGAAGATGATGCAGCGCCCCTACGACGAACAGCCGGAGTTCGACGACCTCGCCGGCCGCCGCCCGGAATGGGCGCGCAACAAGCCCGGCTGTTCCGCACTGTCCTGCAGCTCATGAACCTGACCAGCCTGCGCACCCACTGCTACCACGGCCTCGAAGCCGGCCCGAAACTGATCGTGCTCGGCGCCGTGCACGGCAACGAGACCTGCGGCACCCAGGGCATCGCCCGCGTCCTCGGCGAACTCGACCGTGGCGAACTGCGCATCCTGCGCGGCTCGGTCACCTTCGTGCCGGTCGCCAACCCGCTCGCCTATCTGCGCGGTCAGCGGGCGGGCGACCGCAACCTGAACCGCAATCTCGGCCTGAAGGACGCACCGCAGGACTACGAGGACCGCATCGCCAACGCACTGTGCCCGCTGCTGGCGGCGCACGAGGTGCTGCTCGACCTGCATTCCTTCCACACCGGCGGCGAGCCCTTCGCCATGCTCGGCCCGCAGGACAACACCGGCCCGCTCGAACCCTTCGCCCACGCCGCAGCCGAAGAGGCGATGGCGCTGCGCCTCGGTGCACGTCGCCTGGTCGAAGGCTGGCTCGACACCTACGCCGCCGGCGTGCGCACCCGGCTCGCGCGCACCGCGCCGACCGAGCGTGCGCAACTGCTCAGCACCGACCCCGACTACGGCGTCGGCACCACCGAATACATGCGCCGCATGGGCGGCTACGCGATCACGCTCGAATGCGGCCAGCACGAAGACCCGGCCGCGCCCGATTTCGCCTGGCGGGCGATCCGCAACACGCTGGCCCACCTCGGCCTGACCGACGAAACACGGCCGCCTGCGCGCTCCGACTGCGAACTGCTGAAGCTGGTCGAAGTGATCGACCGTCTGCATGCCGGTGACACGTTCGCGCGCCCGTGGGCCAGCTTCGACCCGGTGTCCGCCGGCGACCTGATCGGCACGCGCGAGGACGGCAGCGAAGTACGCGCCCGACGCGACGGCTTCATCGTCTTCCCCAATCCCGCCGCCACGCCGGGCAACGAGTGGTTCTATTTCGCCCAGCGCAGCCAGCGCGTGCTGCACGGCTGACACTGAGCCGGTGGTAGCGAGCTTGCTCGCGATAGCAGCCTGAATCGAAGCCAGCGGACCGCAACCGCCGAGTCGCGGTCAGAAGACCGCTCCCACAGGGGTGTTCGCCCGCTCCGCCGTCGGAGCCAGAGCCGGGGTCCTGTGGGAGGGGTCTTCTGACCCCGACAGCAACCTGCATCGAAGCCGGCGGACAGCACAGGCCGTGTCGCGGCCAAGGCCGCTCCCACAAGGGTGTGCGCCTGCTCCGCCGACGGAGCCAGAGCCGGGGTTCTGTGGGAGGGGTCTTCTGACCCCGACAGCGGCCTGCATCGCAGCCTGCGGACAGCAGCGGCCGCATCGCGGCCAAGGCTGCTCTCACAAGGAATGCCGCCCGTGACCAGAGGTAATTGCCGCCGGGCCTTTCCCCACCCCCGCGCCCTCGCACTGTCATGGTGCACCGCAATCGCCCGCCGGGCCGTGGACATCGCAGCCAATGCCAGCAGGGACGCGGACGACCGCCGGAACACGCCCCTGTCAAGGCTGTCCGACCTCGTATCAGCGGCCTAGAATCGAAAGATTCACGTCAGGGAGGAGCCCACACATGCAACAGATCGATCTTGTCCCACTGACCGAAGAGGAAAAAATCGCCTGCCTGCCGGAGCAGGAAATTTCAGGCGAAGTGCTGATCGAAAAGTACGCCAAGGGCGGCGAAACCACCGTCGCCGAAGTGCGCCGCCGCGTAGCGAAGGCACTGGCCCAGGCCGAGGCGGAAGACCGCCGCGCACACTGGGAAGCGAAATTCCTCGAAGCGCAGGACCGCGGCTTCGTACCCGCCGGCCGCATCAGCTCTGCCGCCGGCACCAATCTCACCGCGACGCTGATCAACTGCTTCGTGCAGCCGGTCGGCGACTCGATCACCGAGATCGAAGACGAACGCCCCGGCATCTACACCGCGCTGGCACAGGCCGCTGAAACGATGCGCCGCGGTGGCGGCGTCGGCTACGACTTCTCCAGCATCCGTCCGGTGGGCGCCCGCGTGCGCGGCACGCAATCGCGCGCCTCCGGCCCGGTGAGCTACATGCGCGTGTTCGACCGCTCGTGCGAAACCGTGGAATCCGCCGGCAGCCGCCGCGGCGCGCAGATGGGCGTGCTGCGCTGCGATCACCCGGACATCGAACAGTTCATCCACGCCAAGGACGGTGGCGACCTGACCAATTTCAACGTGTCGGTCGGCGTGACCGACGTGTTCATGAAGGCGGTCGAAGCCGACACCACGGTCGACCTGGTGCACAAGGCCGAGCCGGCACCCGACCTGAAGGCAGCCGGCGCCTACCAGCGCGAGGACGGCCTGTGGGTCTATGCGAAGCCGCGCGCCCGTGATCTGTGGGACCAGATCATGCGCTCGACCTACGACCACGCCGAGCCGGGCATCCTGTTCCTCGACCGCATCAACCGCGACAACAACCTCTACTACTGCGAGCGCATCGAGGCGACCAACCCCTGCGCCGAACAGCCGCTGCCGCCCTATGGCTGCTGCGACCTCGGCTCGATCAATCTGGTGCGCTTCGTCAAGCGGCCCTTCTCCGAAGCGGCCGAATTCGACTTCGACGGTTTCCGCGAAGTGGTGGCGGTCGCCATCCGCATGCTGGACAACGTGCTCGACGTGACGCACTGGCCGCTGCAACAGCAGCATGACGAAGCGATGGCCAAGCGCCGCGTCGGCCTCGGCTTCACCGGCCTGGGCGACACCCTCATCATGCTGCGCCAGCGCTATGACTCACAGGAAGCGCGGCTGATGGCCTCGCGCATTTCCGAAGTGATGCGCGACGCCGCCTACCTTGCCTCGGTCGAGCTGGCCAAGGAGCGCGGCAGCTTCCCGCTGTTCAACGCCGACATGTATCTGTCGGGCGGTAACTTCGCGTCGCGCCTGCCGGCCGAGGTGAAGGAGCAGATCCGCAAGCACGGCCTGCGCAATTCGCACCTGCTGTCGATCGCGCCCACCGGCACCATTTCGCTGGCCTTCGCCGACAACGCCAGCAACGGCATCGAACCGCCCTTCTCCTGGACCTACACGCGCAAGAAGCGCATGGCCGACGGCACCTTCAAGGAATACGCGGTCGAGGACTACGCCTGGCGCCTGTTCAAGCACCTCGGCGGCGACATGGAAAAACTGCCGCCCTGGTTCGTCACCGCGCTGGAAATTTCCGCCGCCGCGCACAAGGACATGGTGGCCGCGGTTGCGCCCTACATCGACACCTCGATTTCGAAGACGGTGAACGTGCCGGCCGACTACCCCTACGCCGACTTCGAGGACCTCTACCTCGCCGCGTGGAAGGCCGGCCTCAAGGGCCTGGCCACCTACCGCCCGAACAGCGTGCTCGGCAGCGTGCTGTCGGTCGACACGCCGAAGACGGAAGAGAAGAAGCAGCCGCACGACGTCGAACTGGTCACCGGCGGCGCCAATCAGCGCCTGTCCATCGGCGCGCTGCCGGCGCCGGTGCTGTCCAGCCTGCGCTGGCCCGGCCGGCCGGACATGAGCGACGGCAACCCGAGCTGGACCTATATGCTGAAGACACCGGGCGGCGAATTCGCGCTCTTCGTCGGCCATACCGAGAACGAAGGCCCGGACGGCCGCATCCAGCCGCTGCCTTTCGAAGTTTGGGTCAATGGCGCCAACCAGCCGCGCGGCCTCGGTGCCGTCGCCAAGACGCTGTCGATGGACATGCGTGCCAACGATCCGGGCTGGCTCAAGCTCAAGCTCGACGTGCTGGCCAAGACCGTCGGCGACGCCAGCTTCGACCTGCCCTTCCCGCCGACCGGCGAACACCGCCGCATGCCGGGGGTGGTCGCCGCCTTCGCGAACGTCATCCGCTACCGCTGTGACAAGCTCGGCGCGCTTGACCGCGAAGCGCCGACGCCGGTGCTCGACACCCTGTTCGCCGTGCAGGAGCCGAAGACCGGTACCGACGGCACGCTGAGCTGGACAGTGGACATCAGCAATCCGGCAACCGGTGAAGACTTCGTGCTCGGCCTGAAGGAAATCACACTGCCCGGCGGCGAAACCCGCCCCTACTCGGTGTGGCTGTCCGGCAACTACCCGCGCGCGCTCGACGGCCTCACCCGCATCCTCGCGCTCGACATGCGCGTGATGGACCCGGCCTGGATAGGCATGAAGCTGCGCAAGCTCATCAGCTACCCGGAACCGCTCGGCGACTTCATGGCCTTCGTGCCCGGCACCCGCCGCCAGCAGAACTGGCCCTCGACCGTCGCCTACGTCGCCCGCCTCATCATCCACCGCTACGCGATGCTGGGCATCCTCGACGAGGACGGCTACCCCACCCGCGAAATGGGCATCCTCGAAGCCCCGCGCGGCGACGACGAACCCAAGCTCATGCAGGGCGCGCTGTGCAACGAGTGCGGCAACCAGTCGGTGATACGGAAGGACGGTTGCGATTTCTGCACGGCCTGCGGGGCGGTGGGGAGTTGCGGCTGACGCCTGCGTCCGCGAGGGCGCAGCGCTGAAACGGAAAGGGCCTGTCGGAAGACAGGCCCTTTTTCTTTGCGTGTCGGGCGGCGCTCGAACCCACCTTCACGGCGCAGGATTCTCGTCATCCTATCGGCCAAAAGTCTGATGCGTGGAAGGACGACGGCATCATGAGCTAACTTCCGTGAGACTCCTGCAGGCAGCGCGTCCGGTTTCGGGTTTTTGTACGTACCGCGCCCTGCGTCCCCATAAAAATCGTAATGACTATTTTTTGACAGCCACTCGTGACAAATCCGCATCAACTGTACATACGATTTCATGGGGAAATGCAGTGACAAGACCCACGGCATTTGAGCGAGTTCGGTGGTTGTTTTTTTGGCTCGCGATTAGAGTACTGGCGACTGCCGCTTTATTTCTCTCAACGGCGGTCATCTTCTTGTCTGCTTATGGCCTATTCCGGTCAGAGCAGACAATGGTATGGATTGTTATAGGAACTCTTTCTGTATTTATGTTCGTTTCCGCCATCAAACTAATTAGGGGATGGAATTTTTCTCCTGATGAAGTCAATGCGTGGTACTCAGGAGGGAAGGAAAAATAAATTCATGCTATCGCGATTTCCGAGCTTGCGGGTCCCGGATGAATATTTTCTAAAATCAAACGACCGCTGCCGTTCGGGCGCGCGGCGCCCCTTCAGCAAAAAGGCCGACGTACGAGGATGGCATCATCATGCGCCACCTACCATGAGATTTCTGCCCGGGGAGTAAATGGAGTAGACCAGTCTATTTCATCGAGAACGAAACGCGATGGAGCGGGAAACGCGGTTCAGATGGCGGACAGTAAGGCAGGTATGAGGACGCGACACAGGCAAGCAGCCCCTCTTCGCGGACCGAGGGGGCAGTGGTTCGCGCAAAAGATAGATAGTCGTGTAACACCGCAGATAAGAGGCCTGAATAAATGGATGCCGTCCGCAAGGCCTTGATTTCACGAATGAATCGTCTGCGGGGTCCGCTGGAATATCACGCAGGCTTCCGATATATCACGCAGTCATGATGTATACATCACGTTAGGCATCCATCATGTGCGTTCACCGTGGAGTCGTATCAGTTCGTAACACCCATCACGGCTCCCGCTGCAAGTCAGCATCGGCCGAAGACTTAGCCCGCTAGCCATATCGGAGAGGTTAACTCGCATGTCGCTCGGACGTAGGGAGGTAGAACTAGAGGCCGCACTAGATGACTGGGTACAGCTTGCGCCGAGTGCTCGAAAGTCTCTTATTCAAGAACTTGGAAGTATGGCGGTTGAGTCCGCAGAGACCGACAAGCTGTTCTCGTCCGCTTGCAACAAAGCGGCCAACTTGCTTCACCTCTTGGCGTCGGAAGGCGACGCCAAGTCTGTTTTCGCAAGTGCAAAGTGAAAAAATGCACAACTTCAGCTCGCATCAGCGGCCTAACCCGGCGCTCAACCTCGCTCCCTTCGGTCGCTGGACGCTGCGCGATAAAGCCGCGCAGCGCCGGTTAGCTCTACGTTAGACCTATCCGTCTCGTCATCGAAGGAGTACGCATGAGTTGGGATGTTTCGCTGTACAGGTTCAGCCAGCGCTATCAGTCTCTTGATGAGATTCCAGAAGATGAACAGCCATTCGCATTGGGGTCACTGAAGGAGATACAGCTAGCTGTCTCTGCCGCATTCCCTGGCACCAGCTGGGCCGACCCCATCTGGGGCATTTTCGAGGCTGAGTTTGGTTCGGTTGAGTTCAACGTCGGGAAGGAAGAACCTGTTGTCTGTCTTGCGCTTCATGTACGCGCAAGCGACGCCGTTCTCGGAGGCATTTTTGATCTGTGCAACAAGCTACAGTGCCAAGCAGTTGACCTCAGCTACAGCACATTTCTTGATCAAGCAGCCGATCCTGCCTCGGGCTTGGAGAAGTGGCGTGCATACAGGGACCAAATCGTCAGTGGTCAACAGGTCTAACCCTGCAGTCAAGCGGACCGCCCAAAGCTGCGCTTTGGGTTCGCTCGCTTTGCTCGCCGTCCGCTTACTTCCACGTTAGGCCGCACGAATGAAGCTATTCCTACGTTTGTTCGCTAACTGCGGTGGACCTCAAGAGGCTGCCGCTATTGATGCTCGGCTGCGTCAAGCGTTGAGTGCATGGCATCCCAGCCCCGCTTCTTTGGCTCGACCATACTGGAAGAACGAAGCGCAGTTCGAGTTCACGTTCAATCTCCAGCCAGCGAGTGCAGCAAGCTTCCAATCAATCACGTCCCTCACGAAAGAGGGCTGGGCTCCTCACCGTGTGAACGAACCAGAGAGCTCCGCCGTCTGGAATAAAGTACCGGGCAGTTCTTTCCTGGCACCCGAAGTTGCCTGGGCCAATCTGCAACTAATCGCAGGCTAGCCTATGAATTCTTCGCAAAGAAAGTGCGGCCTAACTGGGCGGTCAAGCGGACACCAACACAGGCCATGGCTTCGCCATTCTCATGGCCTGTGTTGGCACCCTCCGCACCTTCGGTGCTCCGGTGCCGCTTACCTTGGGCGTTAGGCCTCACACAGACCATGGTCGCAACTGAAACCGACACCGTGCTGTCCCACCTGATTGACGCGTTGCGCAAGCTGGCAGCTGCGACTTCCGACTCAAGAGTCATAAGTGCAGCGGCTCATTACGCCAGGCTGCTACAAACAACTCAGCCATCGCGCTGCGAGGATTTGGTGCGTCGTATTCGCGATGAACTAAATTCCCCGAAAACTGTTTTCACTGACTCGCTGGACAACGACGATTCATTTGGTTCGGCGAGAGATGCGGCTTATGTCGCAGCAAAAGCAGCAGTCAATCACTACGTAGGTCTTCGCCGCCCTGATCTAGCCGCCGTTGTGAGGGCGGGGCGTGAGGCCTAACATTTCGCTCAAGCGGACCAATCAATCGCTTCGCGATTGATGTGGCCGCTTAGCTCCAGCGTTATGTTTCAGTCCTTCACCAAGGGAGACTCTAGATGGGAGACTTAATCGAACACTCGGAAAATGGAGACGGAAACATCGAGGTCGTTCGCGTAGGGGACGGCGGTTCTCGTGTATCGCTCAAGGTGTATCAAGACATATATCACCAAGTTACTGGACGAACCGAGCAAATCCGAAAGCGCTATTCCGATAACTTGCTCGTAGAGTTCCCGGAAATTGAACAGTTGCATTTCAAGGTGCAACAGTTATGCGATGTACACAAAGTGGTCGCATGTAATGAAGTAATTTCTGTATTTCATGACAAAGAACGCAAAGAACAGTTCACTTCCTTTGAACGATTTCGCGCGTATAACGCCAATGCCGCGAGTCCAACTGTCAGCCTCGTCCTCAAATATAACTTCTCGATAGTGCCCGCAGGCTTAGAAAGGCCGCAAGAATATGTTGTGTCAATTCGCCTTACATCGCGTATCGCAATGCTTCAGCAAATCGAGGACGAAGCACCGCCGTTTGTTCGAGGCCACCTCGCTGGATTCGTCGCTCTAAACACAGCCGAGGTGACAGTCGACTACGCCGACTATGTGATAGCCAGAGGATTTCTCGAGGCCTTCGAGGAGTGGATTCGCGGCTGCAAGAAGGAAGCGCCCGTCGCCTGGCTTAACCCCTTGCGCCGCTGGTCGCATCTAGCGCCTGGGCTAGCGAAACTGGCTGTTGGCCTCATAATTTCTTGGTTTGCACTCCAGTCAGTTCCGGCTTTCTTTTCATCAACAACCTCACCGGAAACATGGGCGCGCTTCTTCGTCGTATACGCAGGAGGCGCTCTCATTCTAGTTCCCCTAATGGGAGCAATCGGTTCGCTTTTTGAGGAAGTTATCGACGGGTACCCCGTCTTGTCTTATTTGAAGTTAAACAAGGGCGACGCAAATTTGATCGACGAATTTGCCAGTCGGAAACGCTTCGTAATGCTCAAGCTATTCGGGAGCTCTGCATTTTCAGTATTGCTTGGCATAGCGTCATCGAAGCTCGAGAAACTAATCCGAAACATAACACTACGCTCAACCGGACCGCCCAACAACCGCGCTGCGCGCGCCTGTTGGGTACCCTCCGGCCTTCGGCCTCCGGCGGCCGGTTAGCTCCACGTTGGGCGTCATGAGAATCACAGTTCTGCTCTTCGGGTTGCTTATACCGACACTTGCAGCCGCAGAGGTGTCGGACAAGATTCCGACCATTGGTTTTCTTCTGCTGCAAGGCATCTTATTCGGCGCTGCCGCCTTGGCGTTGGCTGGGTTCCGCTGGTGGCTAGCCTTACTCGGCATGGGCTTAGGGGCAATCATGCTGTGGGGTACTTGGGACCTGTGGCAGGAGCCCTACATGAGAACGGCAATATTGAACGAGCAAGGCATGGTGTACTTTTTCTCGGCCGCCGCTTCATCTCTGCTGGTTGCCGTGGGTGCGCTTGGCGGGCTTGTCCTTGGTAAACGAAAAGCGCCCAACAAGGCGCTCCATCGGACGCCAAAAAGACTACCGCCTTTTTGGCGCCGCTGAGCTTTCACGTTGAACGTCACCGGTTCTTCGTGTTTCTGGCGGGCGGTCCGAGTCGGCGTGCAGCGCCCGAGCAGGCGACTGCAACGGTCAGCGAGAATGATCGCCGCACACTCCGAGCACGCGTGAGGTGGCCCCTTGTTGCGCCATGCCCATGTGCTAGTGTTTCGGGGCATTGAGGGCGGCGGGCCGTTGCGGGCGCCGCTGGCCTGGTTCAGTTCGGATCACCTTTGAGGGGCAACGGCTTCGTCATGCACAACCTGCCTTCGCTGACGGTGTCGGTGCCGTCCAACACTACGGTCGAGAGGACCGCCCAAAGCTGCGCTTTGGGTGCCCTGCGCGGCTACGCCGCTCCGGCGGCCTCTCACCTACGACGTTGAACGTCACCGGTTCTTTAGGTTTCTGGCGGGCGGTCCAAGTCGACGTCCTGCGCCCGCGCAGGTACCTGCGCCGAACAGTGCGATTTGCAGGGTAAGCACTCCGGGCATGAGTGAGGTCGCCCCTTGTTGCGCCATGCCCTTGTGCTAGTGTTTCGGGGCATTGAGGGCGGCAGGCCGTAGCGGGCGCCGCTGGGCTGATTCAGTTCAAATCAACTGTGAGGGGCTAGGGCTTCGGTATGCACAACGTGCCTTCGCTAACGGTCTCGGTTCCGTCCAACACTGCGTTCGAGCGGACCGCCCAAAGCTGCGCTTTGGGTGCCCTGCGCGGCTGCGCCGCTCCGGCGTCCGCACAACTACGACGTTGGGCGTCATGAACAAAGACTCTGCGATTAGCATCGCAGCGACTTTCCTGAGAGATCGAGGGATTTCGTTTTGCATGCCCGCAAAAGTTGAACCATCCGGGGAAGATGCAATGGAAGTAGTGTTCCTGGTTCCCGAAGCACTTGATCCGCAGGTCGCTGTAGTTGATCCGCCGGATGTTCGAGTCATTGTCTTTTTTTCGGGCGAGGCGCGGCTTGTCTACCAAATGTAAGCATCTTTACCCAGTTCGCTCCCGGACGCCCAACCCTGCGGTCAAGCGGACCGCCCAAGGCTGCGCTTTGGGTTCCCTCGCTCTGCTCGGCGTCCGCTTACCTCCACGTTAGGATTCGGCATGCATAAGAACTGGTGGCGCATTTTTCTTCTGTTGCTTTTGGGTCCGGTGGCTGCTTGTGACGCTCAGGTTAAGGCCGGGAGTTTTGCCAAGGATCGAGCAAGTGCCCTTTCAGGAGTACAGGAATTTCGACGGCTGTACGCCCAACAGAATTTCACCGGCATGTATAAACTCGCGTCCCCTGCGATGAAGAGCTCCATCACGCAAGAGCAGTTCATTGCAGCTGAGGAGTCAGCTCAAACGCTGCTCGGAAAATACTTATCCTCCACGCTGGTAGCAACGTCCTGTTTTCCCAATGAGGTGCGATTGATCTACCACACGCAGTTCGAGAAGCAGCAGATAACGGAAATGATGGTCTGGTCTGTGCCAGAGACAACCGCATTTTTGCATGCGTACAAGACTTCATTCGGCTATGCACCTGTTGATAAAAAGGCGCAAGTTGGCTGTCCATCCTAACCATCCGGTCCAGCGGACAGTCGGCCAGCTGCGCTGTCCGCCTACCGCTGACCTTCGTCGTTAAACCCCACTAGTGCGTATCCGGATCGACGTCTCCGTCTTCTCGTCACCGACGAGCGCCTTTGGCAATGCCACTGGGCACATCGAGGTCTTGGAAGTGCCAAAGGCACAGAGAGCCTTTCCATGGCCTGCCGGTTGGTCAGCCGAAAGGCCTTCGTACTTCACCCCAGAGCAAAGTCTCGTAATGAGCGTCAGAGAAGTTGAAGGGCAGTTCTTTGTCATGCTTTATGGGATCGTGTGCAACTCAGTTTCGGACGCGAAGGATTGCGCGGCATTCCTGGCAGACCGAGGAGGTCTCTTCTTCGACGAGTATGAACATCCAGCCCCAAGCCGTGAGGCTTAACATTTCAGTCGAGCGGACCGCCTGCGGCGTCCGCTCACCTTCACGTTGAACGTCACCGGTTCTTTAGGTTTCTGGCGGGCGGTCCAAGTCGACGTCCTGCGCCCGCGCAGGTACCTGCGCCGAACAGTGCGATTTGCAGGGTAAGCACTCCGGGCATGAGTGAGGTCGCCCCTTGTTGCGCCATGCCCTTGTGCTAGTGTTTCGGGGCATTGAGGGCAGCAGGCCGTAGCGGGCGCCGCTTGCCTGGTTCAGTTCAAATCAATTGTGAGGGGCAAGGGCTTCGTCATGCGCAACGTGCCTTCGCTGACGGTCTCGGTGCCGTCCAACACTGCGTTCGAGCGGACCGCCCAAAGCTGCGCTTTGGGTTCCCTGCGCGGCTGCGCCGCTCCGGCGTCCGCACAACTACGACGTTGGGCATCAAAAATCATTTTAATGGTCGGAGCTTAGTATGAAGTCTTGTCTCAAAGCCCTAATTGCAATTGTTTTTGCTATCTCATGCCAAGTGGCTCTTGCCGAATTTCGACTTCGTATTAAGTCGGATTACGAAGCTGGTGTCGCGCAACACGAGAGGGGTGACATCAAGATGGCCATAGTTTTCTTTGAGCAAGGAGCGGAGAAGGGTGACCCAAAATCTATTTTTGCCTTGGGAACTTATTACTACTTTGGAGAGGGTGTAGTTAAAGACTACGCAAAGGCAAAGTCACTCTTCGAGAGTAGTTCCGAGAAAGGGGAAACAGGAGCAGACACGATGCTTGGTCTGATGTACCTGAAAGGTGAAGGTGTATCGCCTGATATTGGTCGTGCCAAGGAATATTTTAGTAAAGCCTCATATTCATGTGATGCCACTGCTCAGAACCAGCTCGCACACCTCCTCTACTCGGGAGAAGCTGGCTCGTCCAATAAAGCAGAGGCACTAGCGTGGGTGTACATAGCCGCGCCCAACAATGACGATGCAGCCAGCGGTGTGTCTCATGTCGAAAAGCTATCCTCTGCAGAAGAAGTTAAGGCAGCAAAGAGCCGCAAAGTTGAGTTAGAAGCCAAATTGGTATGCCCAAAGTGATGCCCAACCCTGCGCTCCAGCCGAACCGCTACAGCGGGCTTCGTCCGCCTATGCGGTCGGCTGAGCTTAAACGTTAGGGATCTCGATATGACTGCCATCCGCATCTTCGGAGCACACGTTCGTACTTCGCTGCTCGTCGTGGCGTTGGTCGCTCTTACACAATCGTCGTTTGCGGCAGACGATGTAGTCCCATTCTTGCGTGGTCATGCCTCTTGGGTCAGGGCAATCGCGCTCGCGCCGGATGAAACGAAAGTCCTATCTGGTAGCGAAAGCGATGGAATCCGATTCTGGGACATCCTTACCAAGAAGGAACTGGCGCACTTCAATGCACATCACATTGCTAACCTCTACGCGACTTTCGATGTGAAATTTACCCCCGATGGAGCCTTTGCTGTTTCAGGCGGCCTCGATAAGGCCGTTGAGATTTGGAATTTGAAGACACTAAATAGCGAACGTCGGCTCGTTGAGCATCCGTGGGGAA
The DNA here is from genome assembly GCF_000385375.1 of Methyloversatilis discipulorum. Taxonomy (NCBI): domain Bacteria; kingdom Pseudomonadati; phylum Pseudomonadota; class Betaproteobacteria; order Nitrosomonadales; family Sterolibacteriaceae; genus Methyloversatilis; species Methyloversatilis discipulorum. The sequence continues at coordinate 1,912,076 of NZ_ARVV01000001.1, read as the reverse complement.
TCAATGCTGTTTCGGTATCTGCACGGGGCGATACCATTCTTTCTGCGGGTCCAGGCGGTGCGTTGATTCTTTGGAATCGCGCCACAGGGAAATCTATATGCCAATTGATTGGGCATGAGCGCATGTACGCGTTGAACAGTGTGGCCTTCCTCAATGACGGAAAGAATGCCATCTCCGCTAGCCAAGACCAAAGCATCCGAACGTGGGATTTGTCTACATGTAAGCAGTTGTCGGTAATCCAAAACAAAGCATACAAAGGCGGTCCACTTGCTTTGGGGATGGGTGGCAATCTTGCGGTTTCCTACGGAATTGATCGGAAAACACTTGTGATGTGGGACCTTACTACCGGTCTTGAACTTAGGCGAATGACTGGGCATACCATGGACGTCAGAGCAATACGGCTTTCTCCAGATGGGCGACGCGTTATATCTGGCGGGCAAGACAAAAGGCTGCTTACATGGGACGCGGCTACAGGAAAACTAATCAAGGAGCAGCCCATGCCAACGGAAATCGCGTCGATAGCAGTATCTCGGACGGGGGCGTTTGCTCTAGTTGGTGGTAAGGACGGGACTATTTACCGCGCGTCGCTGGAGTGAAATCGATCCCTAACATGGCGCTCAACCTGGCTCCCTTTGGTCGCTGGACGCTGCGCGATAAAGCCGCGCAGCGCCGGTCAGCTCTACGTTAGACACCATGCGAGTGATCCGCAAATACTGGCACCTGATCGCTTTGATGGTGGTGGGATGCCTCGTTGCCTCGTGTGCTTGGTGGAAGCTGGAGTCTGACAAACCATAGCTCAACGATGTTTCGGCGACGCTGGTTTCGGTGGGCACGCAGGGCTCACTTTTGATACTCAATCTTGAAGGCGTTGACGTGCGTCTGGGGTATCTTTCTTTTGGACGACGATGTGGGAAGGTGCGGGAGCAGCTACTGAATCTGCGGGGGCAACGCCTAACTGTTCAGTACGATGTTGCCGCCAGCAGACCGCTTGTGGCGGGGCAGTATCACCGTGTCTTCGGGATCCACGCTGGCCAGAGCGCGGTCTGCTCCTACAGCGACATTGCCGCCATGCGCCATGGAAACGATCTGCTTGGAATTCAGATCGGGCTCGGCATGGCATTGGCGTCGTTTGCATGGATGCTTTTCTCTAGCGCTCTTTCCAGGCCTGGGCCATACGACGAGTTTCGGAGAAAGGCGGCTTCGGTCAGACGCGCAAGGGAACTTCAAGAGGAAGAAAAAGCAAGAGCCGATCTGGAGGAAGGGGAGAACGTCATCGGCGATCAGTGGAGGCTCACCGAGAAATGACGCTGCAACTCGTGCTGTTCCGTGCGCCGTGGGGCCTAACTGGTCGTTCCAGGCGACGGCCTACGGCCGCGCCTGAACTCTGACGTTGGGCTCGCATTGAATGCGCATAAGCAACGATCAGGCGAGACAGCAAGCCATGGCGCTTGCCGAGTCCTTTCTCAAAGGCCAAGAGCAGAAAGCGGGCTGGTCTTGGCAAGTGATAGACGCATCTCCGGACGAAATGGCTTCTGATTCAAAACACAGAAAGACATGGACCAAGTGGGCCGTCGTCATCGAGTGGAAACTCAATGGCTACGTGATCGACGGTCCAAGAGTCCTTCGCGTCGATCTTCTGAGCCAGCAGGTCGCGTCATATGCATGAGCCCGTATCGAAAAATAGGGGACCGACCACATTTTCCGCAATCTCAATCTCTGGTGGGGCGACATAATCGTAGCCCGACCACTATTCGAATCGCATATATCCCGATTTTCGGCGTTAGCCCTCTCATGACGAACAGCGCCGAAGCCGCCGCTCACTGGGCAAAGTTCATTGCAGAATGTCCTGAGTTCGTCGCTGGCGAAGCGCCTCTCGCACAATTCAACGCCGGGAAGATCACACGCCTTTGTGAGTGTGGTTGTAACAGTTTCAACATGGTGCTTGAGGAGGGAAGGCAAACCGCTCCAATCGTCCCGCCTTCCGGGAGAGGTCACGCTGTCTTTCTTGCTGAGTTCCCGACAAAGCAGCCGCCCGGTGCGTCCCTTGAGTTCATTGTCTATGCGGATGCAAACGGAGATTTCGATGGGCTCGACGTGCATCTGAACGGAAACACCGAACCCATTCCAGAGAAATTGGTTGTCTCCGAGGCCCCTTACCATGCGTATGGAATTCTGGCCCGAAGGGGCCGACCCTGCAGTCGTGCGGACCTGAGCGAAAAGCAGCGCAGGCCGCCCACTTCCACGCCAGCCATCATGAAATACCTCACCGTTGTGTTCTTGTTTGTGGCCACGCTCGCCGCGGCGCCATCTGTCCATTCCGCCGACAGGAAGGGGTCCATGTCGCACGTAGAAGAGAGATCCGAATCCGGCAGTCCCATCTATCGCCACAAGCCACGCAGCCCGGAATGGACCGCTCCAAGGCACTCCGGAAAAAATCTGGAAGAGGTGGAAGCTCACGTCGAGAAGTACATCGGGAAGGTTGAGTCCGTCTACCACGAAGTTCTGTCCGATCTGGTCCATCTTGATGTGCTGATCGTTCCTGCTACGGCGGAACGTCCTTATCACGTGCTGGTGACCAGCGGTGTAAGCGACGAACCGATGAATGTTCCTGAGGGGATGCAGAAATTCCGTCGGGTCGAGCTTCTTATCGCTCTGCCGCGTGACTGGCCTCTCGACCAGGAATCGCTCAAGAACGAAGCGAACTACTGGCCGGTAAGGTGGCTGAAGACGATCGGGCGCCTGCCCCATGAGTACAAGACGTGGATCGGGTGGGGGCATTCGATTCCCAATGGCGACCCGCCGGAACCCATTGCAAATACGGGTTTTGTCGGCGCGATGCTCACGCCACCGTATTCACTGCCCAAAGACTTCTTCCAGTTCCGGACAAAGTCCGGGGACACGATTTCGTTCTACGTGCTGACGCCGCTGTACAAGGAGGAAATGGACCTCAAGCTCAAGAAGGGGGCCGACACGCTGGAAGAGCGGTTTGAGAAGCGGGGAATCGGGTTTGTCCTTGATACGAAGCGGGCAAACGTTGCCAAAGCAAAGGGTTGGTTCGGAAAGTAATGGCAGCACCCCTCCAGCCGACGCCGTGTGGCCGGTCATTCCACATGAGAAGACGTGCCACGTTTTCATTCAAGAACTTTTCGAACACTGACTTAGAAAACCGTGATCTACCCCCGGTTTGGTTTTTCGAGAACGCCCGGCAGCGACGGGGATGGCCCTCAGGGAGCGACTATCAAACGGCGATCGCGGAACTGAAACGATGATGAACAACTTCTTACCGCCGAAGGCCGGCAGCAACCATCCGCCCTGCAACGGGGTATTTCTCGCGCATCGCTAGGCCTCACATGTCCAAAGAAGACGTAGTGCGACGCACGACATACGGTGCCGTGGCTGTGAGCGTGATGCTGTACTTGGCGAGTTTGAGTTTGCCCGCGGCAGTGACGGGGGCGTACCCTTTCGAGGTCAGACGTACGGTGGTATCCGGACTGGAATTCCTCGGGATCGGATGGCTGGGAGTGTATTTTCTGTGCGCGGCCTGGCTGGCAAATTTAGCGATCATCGTTGCGTGGATCTCACTCACGCTGGAGAAGGTAGCTTCTTCGCCGTGGTGGTCAGTTGGCTCACTCATCCTCATGCTAGATACCTTTCGCTTCAACGCTCTCTGTATTCCGGCTAACAAAGAGGGGGGCGGATGTCAGCGCATCTATGAGTACTCGTGGGGTTTCTACCTTTGGGTCGCCAGTGCTGTTGTGTTGACTGTTGCGAGCGTCTGGCGCCGCTTCGTGTCGCTTGAGGAGCGTCGCAGTGCATCGGACGACCAAAAGACTTCGAAGAGGCAGTCTGGTGAGGGTCTCTAACTGCATATATTGACTCCCCGATAATCAAGACGGAGCGATAGTCTGGTTTCTCCGGATCGTGCTCTTGCAGTCGCATATCCGGCATCGGTAGTGGGTTTTGAGTGACTCCTGCCGACGTGGCATCTGCGCGGGCGCGCCACTCGATACAGCGGCACACACCGCGTCCGTCAGAACTTCGGCGCCGTCCCCTGCCCCTTCAGCTTCCGCACCGCCTCGGCCTTGAGCTGTTCCACCCACTCGGCCGATCTGCGGTTGCTGGCGACCATGCCGCCCTGATCGACCAGCCAGGCTTCGAAGTTCTGCACCGGTTCGCTGTTCCATTCGTAGCGCAGCACGATGCCGCAGCGTGCGACGTCCGGCGTGGGGCCAAGGGCGTCGACCAGATGCGGCACGCGCTGCCGTGCGTACTGTTCCAGCACCTTGACCGCACCCGGCTGCAGCAGCGTGCCCATGGCGTTATTCCAAGGGATGCGCTGGCCCTTGCGATCCTTGTCCACGCTGCACTGGGGTTTGCCCTCCTCGCTCCAGTGCACGACGGCGCGACCGCCGGCAACCGGCGGCGTGCGCGCGGCGTAAGGACCGTAGCGCGCGACCAGCGACGACATCATCTGCTCGCTGCCCGGCGGCTGGGGCGCCGAACCGCGCCGCATGACCGCGATGACGCGCGGCTCGGCTGGCGGGCTGGCGAACCAGATGCCGATGCCGGAACCGGCCATCGTGACGCCGATCTGGTCGAGGAATTCCGGCGACTCCAGTGAATTCACGCCGTCGAAATAGGGGAAGGTGGCAAGGTTGCGCTTCAGCTTCGCGCTGGCGTCGAAGGCCTGTACGGCTTTGACGGCTTCGGCTTCGGTCATGCCGATGCGCACGCCGGCGATGTCGAGTTTTGCGGCGGGGGTGGTGGCGTTCTGCGCCAGTGCGGGTAAGGCGCCGACGATCAGCGCGCCGGCCAGTGCGAGGCGGGAAAGAACGGTTCCTGTCTGCATGGAAAAGCTCCTGTCATACATTGTCGGTGGGCGCGTCGCCGCCGGTGCAGTCCCGGCTGCCGCGCGTGGGGCGTGAGGTTTCCCGTCGTATGCCGCCCGTACGCTATGGTAGAAATCCGCACGGGGCGCTTGCGCCCCCCAAACAGGGGAGAAACCCGCTCACGGAGGCGTCACCCATGTCCTCACCGGAACTTGCCGACGCCCGCCTGTCGGCGCTGATCGCGCACTACTACGACGCTGCGCTGGACAGCAGCCTGTGGCCGGGCACGGCAAAGCGTACCGCACAGGCGCTCGATTCCACCAGCACCGTCATCAAGCTGCACGGCGGCGGCGCGCAGGTGGATCTGCTCGAATGCACCGACAATCTGGTGGTCGCGGAGCGCGATCGGGCCTGGGCCGAGGACTGGCATCGCCGCGACCTGTGGGTGGAACGCTCGGTCGCCCACGGTCTGTCGCGCGTCATCACCGACGAGGATCTGGTGACGCCCGAGGAACAGGCACGCAGCGGTTTCTACCAGGAATGGCTGCGTCATCTCGACATCCACCACATGCTGGGCGCGGTGTTCCAGGCGGCCGACGGCGTCATCGGCGTGCTGGGTATCCATCGCACGCGCGAAGCCGGTGCGTATTCCGAAGTCGAGCGCAGCAAGGTCGCGCTGCTGCTGCCGCACCTGCAACGCGCGCTGCGCCTGGGCCGGCGCCTGTCGGCTCTGTCGCAGGCGCACGCCGCCGCGCTGCAGGCGCTCGACCGCGTAGATGCCGGCGTGATCGTGGTCGATGAGCGCTGCCGCGTCGTGCTGTCCAGCGCGATGGCGGACGCGCTGTTGCGCGGGAACACCGAACTGGCCGTGCATGGCGGATGCCTCGTGCTGCAGCAACCGGCGCTGCGCGATGCGCTGTCGGCGCAGGTGCGCGCGGCGGTCAACGTCGCGCAGGGCGAGCCGGGCGATGCCGGGGCCGCGCTGTGCGTGCCGCGTGCAGGACGGCTGCCGCTCGTGCTCGAGATCGCGCCACTGCGGCCGACGACCTCGGTGTTCGGCGATCAGGGGCCGGCGGCGCTGGTGTTCATCCGCGACCCGGAAGCGCCGGCCGATCTGGACAGACTGCGCGCACTGTTCGACCTCACGCGGACCGAAGCCGCAGTCGCCGCCGCGCTGGCACAGGGGCGCTCGCTGGAAGGCATCGCGTCGGGGCTGGGCATCGGCCTGGCGACCGTCCGTTCCCACCTCAAGCGCATCCTCGCGAAGACCGGCACGCACCGCCAGGCCGAAGTCGTCGCCCTGCTCGCCCGCTGCGCCTGACCAGAGACGCCCGACCGCGGATCAGGCGCAACCCCTGTGAGAGCGGCCGTGGCCGCGACTCGGCCGTTGCATGCCGCTGGCGTCGGCACAGGCCGCTGTCGGGGTCAGAAGACCCCTCCCACAGAACCCCAGCCACGGGCTCCGGCCGTGGCCCGGACTGAACCCCTGTGAGAGCGGCCTTGGCCGCGACTCGGCCGATGCATGCCGCTGGCGTCGGCACAGGCCGCTGTCGGGGTCAGAAGCCCCCTCCCACAGAACCCCAGCCACAGGCTCCAGCCGTGGCCCGGACTCAACCCCTGTGGGAGCGGCCTTGGCCGCGACGGGGCCGTTGCAGACCTCCATCCCGGTCAGAAAACCGCTCCTGCTCGAAACGCATCCGCTCGGCTACCCACCCGGCGCCTGCTTCGTCACCGCCGCCCGTATCTCCCTCAGCTTCGCCTTCACCCGCGCCGCGTTGTCCGAACCCATGCGCAGCATGATCTTCTGCCCTTCCGACAGCTTCTCAAGCTCGGGGTCGGCGAAGGTGTAGAGCACCTTGGGCTGGGCGAGGCGCAGGGGGCCGGCAAGTTCGGGCGCAGCCAGCAGGTGGTCGATCACCTCGACCAGGCGATTGTTGAAATAGCCGTCCGGGTAGCCCAGTTCGACGTAACGCTGCTGGAACGCAGGGTAGTTGCGCACATAGGCGTCGACGACGGCGGCGGTCGGTACGGTGTCGACCAGATGAATATATGTGCGGTAACGGGCGGCGTTGGATTCGTCCAGCACCAGGGTGTCGCCGCTGCCGGCGGTGGCCGTGGGGCCGGGCACCGGTTTCACCGGCATCAGGCGGCGCGCCACTTTCTCGCGCGGCAGGTTGTCCACGGTGACGACGATGCGCCGCACGATGTCGGTGCTGTTGAACAGGGTGTCGACCGAGGCGCCGAACAGCGCGCGCAGCGCGGCCAGCAGTTTCGCGTCCGGGTCCACCTCGGCGCCTGCGGCGTCGGCGACCTCCGGCGCGGCGATCGGGTAGTGCGGCGCCGGCTCGGGCGCAGGCGCCTGAGGTTCGGGTGCCGTTACGACGGGCGCCTCGATCGGGGCCGGCGCGTCGGCCGGCTCCGCCCGTTGCTGCAGCCAGTACAGATAGCCGCCCACGCCCGCCACGGCCAGCACCACTGCCGAAACTGCCGCCGTTGATTTCTTCATGTCGGTCTACTCCCCGGTTGCGGTCCAGCAGGATGGACAGACACGCGGCGATGAATATCCGGCTAAAGCTTTTCGGGATGTGGCAGACCGCCCGCCAGCCGCGCCTTGGCATGGACCGCAGGCCCTCCTTCGCACCAGCCAATTCACGATAATTCAATGACTTGGCGGCGAAGCCAGAACCGCTCGCTGGTGCTCCCCCCATTCATCACCGCCTCGCCCCCCGCATCCTGACAGTGACTTTTCGTCGCATGTCTCGCCATCAGCCGGGTGTTCGGGCATGCTGGCGCGCCTTGAGCAACCGACGCCCCCGAGACGCTGTGGCCCTCATTGCTCCGCCTTCCGCTGCGGTTTCGTCGCGCCCCGACTGGCGCGTATTCCTGCTGCTGCCGCTGCTGCACTTCGCCAGCGTGAAGCTGACGATGTCGCTCGCGTTGTCGCCGGAGAACGAGGTCGTGGTGTGGCTGCCGAACGCGGTGCTGCTGGCCGCACTGCTGCACTGGCAGGGCGCGCGCGGTGGCTGGATGGCGGCGCTTGTGCTGGCTTCCGACATCTACGCGAACATCCCGGCCTTCCCGCCCTTGCAGGCGACGCTGGTCAGCCTGTGCAATCTGTCCGAGGTGGCCTTCACCTATCTGCTGATGCGCCGGCTCGGCGTTTCACCGGGGCTGGAACGCATCCACGATTTCGGCCGCTTCCTGCTGGCCGGGCCGCTGCTCGGCTCGCTCGGCGCCTCGCTGCTGGCCGGTGTCGTGCTGCTGACGCTGGACCGGGTCAGCGCGCCCTACTCGACCCTGACGCTGCTGTGGTGGTTCGGCGACGCACTCGGGCTGCTCATCTACACGCCCTTGCTGCTGGCCTTCCTGCGCCCCGACCCGGAAGGCGCGCGCGGTGGCCCGGCAGGCATCGCGATGGTGGGGCTGACGCTGGCCTTCGCCGCCCTGCTGTTCACCCAGCCGGTCAATGCCGGCGCCGCTTTCCACGTCGCGCTGACGCCACACCTTCTGCTGCTGCCGCTGCTGTGGGTGGCGGTGCGCTGCGGCACGCGCTGCACCGCGCTGACGGTGGCGCTGATCGCGCTCGGGGCCGCATGGTCGGTCACCACCGGACACCAGCCCTTCGGCGCGGCCTCGCCGCACGACACGATACTGCGCGCGCAGGAGTACATCCTGACGCTGAGCATCATCGGCATGGGGCTGTCCATCCTGCTGCGCGAACAGCGCGCGCTGGCGCAGGACCTCGAGGACAAGGTGCGCGAGCGCACGGTCGAGCTCGAAGCGTCGAACCGCCGTCTGGCCGAGTTGAGCGCCACCGACAGCCTGACCGGCATCGCCAACCGCCGCCGCTTCGACGAAACGATGGAAGCCGAGTGGGCACGCGCGCGCCGCAGCGGCGAGCCACTCGCGCTGTGCCTGCTCGACGTCGACCTGTTCAAGCCCTACAACGACCACTACGGCCACCTCGCGGGCGACGACTGCCTGCGCCTGGTCGCCGAGGTGATCAACGCGCACGTGCGCCGCGCCAGCGATCTGGTGGCGCGCTACGGCGGCGAGGAATTCGCCTTCATCATTCCCGGTGTCGATGCCGACGGCGCGCTCGCCACGGCGCACGCCGTCTGCGCCGCGCTGCAGGCACGCGGCCAGCCGCACGTGCGCTCGCCCTTCGGCGTGCTGACGGCCAGCATCGGCGTGGCCGTCATGGTGCCGACCGACGACGACACGCCGGACCAGCTGGTGCGGCTGGCCGATCAGGCGCTGTACGAGGCCAAGCGCGCCGGCCGCAATCGCGTGGTGCAGGTGGCCAGCGAGGACGTCGAAACACTGCGTGCCGTGCACCGCCGCTGACGCGGCAACGAGCGAGCGGTCACGCTCAGGCGGTGGCGCACACCACGCGATTGCGCCCCTGCCGCTTGGCCCGGTACAGGCACTCATCGGCACCGGCGATCGCGGCGTCGAGCGAATCGTCGTCCGGCCGGCAGGCGGCAACACCGAAACTGGCGGTGATGCGCAGTTCGCCGCCGTCATCGAGCGGAATGCGCAGCGCCTCGATCGCGCTGCGCAGACGCTCGGCGTGCTGGATGGCGCTGGCGACGTCGGTGTGCGGCATCAGCACGACGAATTCCTCGCCGCCGTAGCGCGCCGCCACGTCGCCGCGCCGGCTCTGTTCGCCGCACAGCCGCGCCACCTCGACCAGTACCGCGTCGCCCACGACGTGGCCGTAGCCGTCGTTCACCTGCTTGAAGTGATCGATGTCGAACAGCGCGACCGCCACCGGATAGCCATGGCGCTGCTGGTTCGGAATGTGGCGCTCGGCCAGCGTGAAGAAGCCACGCCGGTTCGGCAGCCCGGTCAGGAAGTCGGTGTTGGACTGATCGCGCAGCTGCTCGACCAGACGCTGGCGTTCGTCCTCCAGCGCGACGCGCGCGATGCTGTTGGCGCGCAGCACGCTGATCGCCTGCAGCACGTCGGCCACTTCGTCGCGATAGCGCGGACTGGGCACCGTGCGCTGCAGATTGCCCTGAGCGATCGCCACGAGCAGATCGGCGGTTTCTTCGAGCGGGCGCACCACGCGGTGATGCACCACCCACAGCGTGAGGCCGAGCAGGCCCAGCGTGAGCAGACCGCCGGCGCCGATCCAGACCAGCGCAGTGCGCGCCTCGGCGTGACCGCTGCGCGCCTGGTCGAGCGCTTCGTCCATCAGCACGTCGCGCAGCGCGACGATGGAATCCATGTCCGGCACGTAGCGCGCGGCGAAGCCGGCGGCGTCCATGCCGTACTGCGCGTCGTCCAGACCGTGGGCGGTCAGTGCCTCGACGAAGGGGATGGCAGATTCGAAGTAGCGCAGCTGCATCGTCGCGGTGGCGGTCTGTACCGGCACGCGGTCGGGTGCCGCTTCGGTGCGCTGTACCAGCAGCTTGCGCAGTTGCTCGACCCGGCCACGCAGCCGTTCGATCTCGACATGTTCGGCGTCGCGCAGCGGCTGGCGCGACGTCAGCGCGACCGTGAACTGCGAGCCGAGCTGGCCGGCGTACTCGCGCAGGTCGGCAGCGATGCGGGCGCCGATCAGCGCATCGGCGGCGCGCGGGTAGGCGGCGACCGCCTCGTTGGTCAGCCGTATCAGGGCCGGCGACAGATCGTCGATCACGGCGAACATCTTGCCGATCGCCTCGCTGATGTCGGCCGGGCTGCGACGCGCTCGCGGCAGCGCGGCGGTGCGGTCTATCGCTTCGCGCGCGTGGGCGAGCTGCAGCGCGGCGCGCGCAATCAGTGCGCGCACCTCGTTGCGCGGCGCCGAAGGCGTACCCACGGTGCGCTCCAGCACGGCGAAGGCGTCGTCGGTACGCGCCCGCGCCTGGGCCAGACGCTCGTGCTTCGCCGGGTCACCCGGCAGATCGTCGCCCAGCACGCCGTTGGCCGGACCGCGCTCGCGCGACGCCATCTCGGCCGCGCGCAGCAGATGCCCGAGGTGTTCCATCGCCTCCAGGCCGCTGCGCGCCTGCGCGGCGCGCGACCACTCGACCACGACGATGCGCAGCGACAGGCCGAGGACGGCACCGGCGAGCAGGAGGCTGACCAGCCAGAAAAGACGGTGGAGGCGCATTCGGGAAGGAAAACCCCGCGCACGCAAGGCATGGCGCGGGGTATCAGGTCTGTTCTTGTTGTGCTTGTCGGAAAACGGGGATCGGGTGCCGGGCACCGCTACGGGTACCCGGAAGGGCGCCCAGTGTAGCCCGGTCGGACGCGCCTGCAACGACCTGGATCAAACACTGTTGGCGCCACCCGAGCCGGCCGGCGTCGCCGAAGCGACGCCGGCCCGACCGGTCAGAGGCGCTTTTCCCACTCGCGAACCTGTCGTTCGGCTTCGTCCTTGGCGATGCCGTAGCGCTCCTGGATCTTTCCGGCGAGCTGTTCGCGGCGGCCGGCGATGACATCAAAGTCGTCGTCGGTGAGCTTGCCCCACTGCTCCTGCACCTTGCCCTTGATCTGCTTCCAGTTGCCTTCGATACGATCGGTATTCATGGCGATTCCTTTCATGGATGGATGGAAGTTCCGGCAGACACGACCTGCGTGCCCGCGGACGGGTTGGGTCGGTCACTGTTCGAGCAGACCGGCCAGTTCATCGGCGTGCTCTTCCTCGTCGAGCAGGATGTCTTCGAGCAGACGCCGGGTCGTCGGGTCCTTGTCGGCCACGAGCGCGATCATCTGGCGGTAGGCCTCTACCGCCACCCGCTCGGCCAGCAGATTGGCGCGCAGCATGGACTTCAGATCGAGCGCCGCGTCGTAGCCTGCGTGGCTGCGGTCGAGCAGCCCCTCGGGGCTGAAATCGGGCTCGCCACCGAGCTGCACGATGCGCGCGGCCAGACGGTCGGCGTGCGCCGCCTCCTCGTTCGCGTGCACCATGAATTCAGCGGCCACCGCCGGCGCGTTGAGACCGGTCGCAGTGAAGTGATGACGCTTGTAGCGCAGCACACAGACCAGCTCGGTGGCCAGTGCGCCGTTGAGCAGGCGCACGATGTCGGCCGCCCAGGGACCGATGGCGGGTGTGACCGCGCCATCATCGAGGTGCTGGTGCACACGCTGCAGTGCCGCGTGGTCCAGTTCGAGCGGACCGGCGGTATCCGGCCGGCCGGACGACGGAAGGCTTGCGAGGTTCATGAAGATCTCCTTTCCGGTTCGGTGCGCCGCGCTCAGTCGATGGCCTTCAGGCCGAGCAGACCGAGCACCAGCAGCACGATGAATACCGCGACGAACACGAAGAACAGGATCTTCGCGATGCCAGCCGCGCCGGCGGCGATGCCGGTGAAACCGAACAGGCCGGCGACGATGGATACGATCGCGAAAATGAGTGCCCACTTCAGCATGACGTTCTCCTTGGGTGAGGACAGTCGGTACCGGAGCGGAAGCATTGGCGCCGCCGCGGTATGACTGAATCATGGGCGAGCGGCGCCTGGAAGCGTATAGGTGATCGGGCAGCGCCTTGTAGGCGCATGCCCATGCGCTGTCGGAACGGTCCGACGCGGGCGGGAGATGTGTGGGGACTACTCCGGGACGTAGACGAGCGAGCCGTCTTCCATCCGGTAGGCGGTGCCGGCCTTCACGCCGCGGCCGGCGCCCGCCTCGCCTTCGCCGCGGAAGCGGCTCAGCTGGTCGCCCTTCCTGACGACGATTTCCATGTTCGGCTGGCCGGCGTTGCGGATGACGGTCAGGTCGCCGGCGGCGAACGGATTCAGCGGATGACGCGCCACGGCGATCAGCAGCGCCGCGATGATGACCAGGAACACGTCGATCAGATTGACCACCGACAGGATGGGGTCGTCGTCCTCGGTATCGTCGAGCAGGCGCGTTCTCATCGTGCCGCCTCCGCCTGCAGCATCGGCACACGGTGCTCGGCCACCGCGTCGCCGGCGCGCTCACGCTCGATGCGCAGCAGGTCGGCGGCATACCAGCGGCGACGCACCTGAGCCACGGCGTAGGTGATGGCCGAGGCGATCAGCGCCAGGATGACCGCCGAGAACGCAACACCCAGCCCGCTCGATACCGACGCCAGATCGCCGTCGCCAAGCGCGGCCAGCGCCGGACCCATCGGAATCATCGTGGCGACCAGGCCCAGCAGCGGCGCCACCCGGGTGGCGATGCGCACGCATTCCAGCCGCTGTGCCGCGATCACCTCGAGTTCGCCGCTGCCGATGCGCGGATCAGCGCGCACTACCTGGCGCAGTTCGAAACCGCCCGGGTGACCGCCGCGCCGCTGCAACGCCTGCACGACGAAGGCGCCGAGCGCGAAGAAGGCGTACAGGAACAGCGCGGCGATGGCGAGCAGCACCGGCGTCAGGAAGAACTGGCTGACGCCGTACAGCCCGCTTTCGATCGATGAGGTCATGTCCGCTCCATATATATATGCACAAGGGATTCAGGCGGCGCGGCGCAAGGGCTGCGGCCGCAGCTGTGGGACCGCGGCGGGTGCCGGCCGCGGACGCTGCCGCAGTCGGGCGAGCGCACCGGCGAAGAAAGCGGCCAGCAAGGGCAACAGCCACAGACTGTCCGGCAAGGGTGGCGAAATCGGCTGCGTCGTCACCTCGACCAGTCGGCGACCGGCGGTGGGGGCCGGATCCGGCTGCGCCGGCGCAGAGGGTGCTGCCGCCGATTCCGGCGCCACGGTATCGGTGCCTCCCAGGCGTCGTGCACGGACCGGCGCCGGCGCGGCTTCATCGACCCGGGCCACGGACAGCTGGAAGTCGGCGGCGGCCAGGTCGGCGCTGGCGTCGGCGGTCATCGGCGGCTCCGGCGCCTCGCCGACGCCGTGCCCGCTGCCGTCGCGTACCGCGGTGTGGTGCCCGGTGCGCAGGAATTCCTGCGCCGATTCGTCGCCCTCGGCCGCCGCCTCGCGGAACCAGCGCATCGCCTCTTCGACGTTGCGCTCGACGCCGCGCCCCTGGTACAGCGCGGTGGCGTAATGCATCTTGCCCAGCGGCCCGTAGTAGGGATCGCCGCTGTTCGCCGCACGCAGCAGCATTTCGGTGGCCTTGACCGGGTCCTGCGGCACGCCCTGCCCGTTCTCGTACATCAGCGCTTTCCAGATCAGCGCGCCGGTGTAGCCGGCGGCGATGCACTTGTCGAACACCTTGTTCGCCGTCGCGTGGTCACCGCATTTCGACAGCAGATAGCCGGCCGCGCAGCTGACCGGCCCGGCCGGCTGCGACGCCACGTACTGCAGCGACAGTTCGCCGACCGCGTTGTCGAGGTCATCGGGTGAGGCCGGCTGCGCCGCGCCACCGCAGAAACGGTTGCCCTCGTCGGCACTCAGCGGTGGTACGGCAAGCTGCGCACAGAAAGCGACGAAGACGGGCAGCAGGCGACTGCATCTGCGCTGCCTGGGTGATGCATGCATACAGAGACTCCCGGAACGGACCGGGACAGAATCTAGGCTTCGCGACGCTCGGGGTCGTGCGCAATATCAATCCGGAATGACGGGCAAAGTCCACGGCGACGGTCGGCGCGCCCGGTCGCGCCGACGACAACGAAACGCGGCACACTTGCGGAACACCTTCCGCGGATATCCGTCATGCTCATCAACAAGGCCGCAACCCGCAGCTGGGCCGCCACCGATTTTCCGGGCATCGAACGCAGCCTGTTCCGCAACACCGAGCACGGCGGCCGGGCTTCCTTCGTGCGGCTGGCGGCCGGCAGCCGCTTTCCGCGGCACACGCATCAGGGTGGCGAGGAGGTGGTGGTGATCGCCGGCCGGGTAAGCATCGGCGGCGTCGATCTGGACGCTGGCGACTACCTGCACACGGACGCCGGCGAGGAGCACGACGTGGTGGCGTTGAGCGACGCCGTCATCTTCGTGTCGTCGCAGAAACCGACGCCGCTGGTCGAGTGAGGTGTGCGGCTTGCAGGCAGCACGCTTCGATGCTACGGTCCGTCCCTTCGCATGATCCCACCCCTGGCCCGCTCCCGTGAACGCATTGCGCACCTCTGTCCAGCCGAATCCGACCGCAGCCCTGCTGCGCGCCGGCACTCGTCTGTCGTGCGCGGCGCTCGCGCACCGACTGCATGAGGTGAGCGCCTGCGAGGCTGACCCGGCGACCGTCTGCACCTGAAGCTGCACCAGACCGTCGCCGCCTGACGGGCGCGCGTGCCCGACTCCGGCCACTTCCGGCCACTTTCCCGAATTTCCGCCGCGCTGCGCACTGATGCGTCACGCGGCTGCTCGTCCTTGCGGCGGGCTTTGCAGGAGGACCGAACACATGAGCAACAAGCAGAACATCAAGCCCAACATCACGCTGACCGAACTGGACGCCGACCGCCTGGACGCGCTGCTGTCCACCCTGCCCGCGCGCAACATGCCCGGACGCGACGCACTGGCCGCCGAACTACTGCGCGCCGACATCGTGCCGTCGCGTGAAGTGCCGCCGGACGTGGTGACCATGCACTCGACCGTGCGCTTCAGCATCGCGCCGGCCAACGAAACGCAGAGCCTGACGCTGGTGTTTCCGCGCGAAGTGGGCGACGGCAATGGCACGGTGTCGGTGCTGGCACCGGTCGGCAGCGCGCTGCTCGGGCTCAGCGAAGGCGACGAGATCGACTGGCCGGGCCCGGCCGGCGGCACGCTGCGCGTGCGCATAGACAAGGTGGTGTACCAGCCCGAAAGGGCTGGCGATTTCGCGCGATGAGCCGCACTGGCGCCCGCTTGGCGGGCGCCAGGCACGTCAGGCCGCTTCGGCCGCCGGTGCGGCGACGGTGGCGAGAAAGCGGGCGCGCAATGCCTCTGCAGGCAGATGGCGGCCGATCAGCACGACGCGACTCATGCGCGCGTCACCCGCTTCCCACGGCCGGCCGTAGTCGAAGCCGGCAATGCGGTGCACGCCCTGGAAGATGAGACGGCGGTTTTCGCCCGCGATCGACAGGATGCCCTTGTAGCGCAGCAGATCGACCGAGTGCTCGTTGATCAGCGCATCGACGAAGGCGGACACGCGCTCCAGGTCGAGCGGCGCTTCGCATTCGAGCAGCAGCGAGCCGACCGCGTCGTCCCAGGACTTGCGCGCCATGCCGGCGATGCCGGAAATCGCGCGCGGCGACACCGGGTGCCAGCCGCGCACCGGCAGCCCGCGTTCGTCCAGCGAGAAACCCTTGATCGAAAAGAGATCGCGCCAGCTCTCGTCCGCGCTGCCGGCGACGATGAGCGGCGCGCGCGCATTGACGCGCTGCAGCCGCGTACAGAGCTCGTACAGCGCTTCCGGCGTCACCAGATCGGCGTGCGAGATGAGCAGCCGGTCGGCGAAGGCGACCTGCGAGGCGGCGACGCGCTCGCGCCGGAACTGGCCGTCGAAATGCACCGCGTCGACGACGGTGACGACGCCGTCCAGCCGGTAGCGCTCGCGCAGCCGCGCGTCATTGAAAAAGGTCTGCACCACGGGCGCCGGGTCGGCCAGACCGGTGGTTTCGACGATGAGCCGGTCGAACGCCAGCTCGCCCGTGTCACGCCGGGCCAGCAGGCCGGCCAGTGCGTCCCCCAGCTCGCCCTGCACGGTGCAGCAGATGCAGCCGTTCGAAAGCTCGACCACCGACACCGCGGCACGGTCGAGCAGCGCGCCGTCGATGCCGGCGGCGCCGAACTCGTTCTCGACCACGGCGATGCGCTGGCCGTGATTGGCGGCCAGCAGGCGATTGAGCAGCGTCGTCTTGCCGGCGCCGAGGAAACCGGTCAGCAGGGTGACCGGGATGGATTCATGAGGGGTCATCGAGACTCTCTCCAAAAAAGATGCCGGGGAAGGCTTGCGCCGACCCCGGCCAATAGGAGGAGGGTGGTACATCGGTGAAAGCCGTCGTCGTCATCGACGCCGGCCTAGCAACATTTGCCGGAGGCGCCGCCGAAGCGCGCCTCCTGGCGTTCACGGAAAAATTCCTCATACGTCATGGGCGCCTGGTCCGGGTGCTTCATGCGCATGTGCTGGACATAGGTATCGTAGTCCGGCAGCCCGACCATGAGGCGGGCAGCTTGCCCGAGGTATTCGCCCATGCGTGCGAGGTCCTTGAACATGGCGGTGCCCTCAGAGCATGCCCTGCCCGCCGCACGCCTGCAGGATGGGCAGGTATGCGGCAGACACGACGACCCGCCCTTGTGGGGCAGACCATCGACCGGAGGACATGTTCATACGCATCACGGAAACGAAGCACCGCGCCACCCGCAGGTTCACCGCGGCTCTCTTGGGGGGGTGAGGCCGGGATTGCGCGGCGCACCGCGCCGTGCCGACCGAACGGACCGGCTGTGCAAAGCCGGTCCTCCCGAGCGAATGCAGTGAGCGTGGGGGTCTCATTTCAGGCCTTGACGGTCTCGCCATGCACGCCGTGATGCGTCTCGCGCACCGTCGGGTGCTCGTGGCGCAGCGCCTGCAACACCTTGCGGATGCCGAAGAAGGTGATCGACAGCACGACCAGCACGAACATCGACGCGAGCGCGGCATCGACGTAATCGTTGAAGATGACCTGCTGCATCTGCTCGATGCTCTTGGCCGGCGCCAACACTTCGCCGTTCTCGGCGGCGGCGCTGAACTTGGCGGCGTGAGCGAGGAAGCCGATCTTCGGGTTGTCGCTGAACACCTTCTGCCAGCCGGCGGTCAGCGTGCAGGCGAGCAGCCACACGGTCGGCAGCACGGTCACCCACATGTAGCGCTGCTTCTTCATCTTCACCAGCACGACGGTAGCCAGCACCAGCGCCACGGCCGCCAGCATCTGGTTGGCGACGCCGAACAGCGGCCACAGCGTGTTGATGCCGCCCAGCGGATCGACCACGCCCTGGTACAGGAAGTAGCCCCAGGCGGCGACGCACAGGCCGGTGGCGACCAGGTTGGGAATCAGCGCCTCGGTGCGCTTGAAGGCCGGTACGAAGGTGCCCATCAGGTCCTGCAGCATGAAGCGGCCGGCGCGCGTACCCGCGTCGACCGCGGTCAGGATGAACAGCGCTTCGAACAGGATGGCGAAGTGGTACCAGAAGGCCATCATGCCCTGCCCGCCTATCACCTGGTGCAGGATGTGGGCCATGCCGACGGCCAGCGTCGGTGCACCACCGGCGCGCGAAATGATGGTCGATTCGCCGACGTCGGCCGCGGTCTGCGTCAGCACTTCCGGCGTCACCACGAAGCCCCATTGCGAAATCACGGTGGCCGCTTCCTGCGCGGTCTTGCCGATCAGCGCTGCCGGGCTGTTCATCGCGAAATAGACGCCCGGATCGATGACCGAGGCAGCGACCAGCGCCATGATGGCGACGAAGGACTCCATCAGCATGCCGCCGTAACCGATCAGCGGTGCGTCGGTTTCGCGGTCCAGCAGCTTGGGCGTGGTGCCCGACGAAATCAGCGCGTGGAAGCCCGACACCGCGCCGCAGGCGATGGTGATGAAGAGGAAGGGGAACAGGTTGCCCGACCACACTGGACCGCTGCCGTCGATGAACTTGGTGATCGCCGGCATCTGCAGTTGCGGTGCAACGATGAAGATGCCCAGTGCCAGACCGACGATGGTGCCGATCTTCAGGAAGGTGGACAGGTAGTCGCGCGGCGCCAGCAGCAGCCACACCGGCAGCACCGAGGCGACGAAGCCGTAACCGATCAGCATCCAGGTCAGTTCGGTGCCGTCGAAGGTGAACATCGGACCCCATATCGGATCGGCCGCGACCCAGCCGCCAACCACGATGGCCGCCATCAGCAGCAGGAAGCCGACAATCGAGATCTCGCCGATCCTGCCCGGACGGATGTAGCGCATGTACACGCCCATCAGGATGGCGATCGGGATGGTCGCAGCCACCGTGAAGGTGCCCCACGGCGAGTGCGCCAGCGCCTTGACGACGATGAGTGCCAGCACCGCGAGAATGATGACCATGATCATGAAGGCGCCGAACAGCGCGATCACGCCCGGCACCTCGCCCAGTTCCGACTTGATCAGGTCGCCCAGCGAGCGGCCGTCGCGGCGGGTCGAGATGAACAGCACGATGAAGTCCTGCACCGCGCCGGCGAACACGACGCCGGCGAGAATCCACAGCATGCCCGGCAGATAGCCCATCTGCGCCGCGAGCACCGGCCCGACCAGCGGTCCGGCGCCAGCGATCGCGGCGAAGTGGTGGCCGAACAGGATGTTGCGGTTGGTCGGCACGTAGTCGAGGCCATCGTTCTTGGCCCAGGCCGGGGTGATGCGCTTGCCGTCGACTTCGAGCACGCGGTAGGCGATGAAGCGGGCGTAGAAGCGGTAGGCGATGAAATAGACCGAAATCGCCGCCAGCACGATCCACAACGCGCTGATCGTTTCACCGCGCGACAGTGCGACCACGCCGAGTGACGCGGCGCCAAGCAGCGAGAGCGCCGCCCAGCCCAGTTTGGGAAGAAGGTTGTTCATGTGTCTCCTCTCGGGTGCGACCGGTGAACCCGGCCTGCCGACCGCCTCTTTGCGGCCTGCCCGGAGTATGGTTTTCATACAAGACCTGCCGCATCGGGGGCACTACGCAGGCGAGATCCGTGCAAACACGTAGGGGAAAACCCGGGGGCGGGTCTGTTGTGCGGGTGGTTCTGTTGTGGGAGCCGGGGGGCTGTGGGAGGGTCTTGACCCCGACAGCGGCCCGTATCGAGGCATTCGGACTGCAGCAGCCGCGTCGCGGCCAAGGCCGCTCCCACAGGGATCGCGCCCGACCCGCGGCCGGAGCCCGGGTTCTGTGGGAGGGGTCTTCTGACCCCGACAGTGGCTTGGATCGAAGCCCGCGGAACGCAGCAGCCGCGTCGCGGCCAAGGCCGCTGCCACAGCGATCGCACCCGACCTGTGACCGGAGCCGGGATTCTTGGGAGGGGTCTTCTGACCCCGACAGCGGCGGTGATCGGAGATACCGTCGCCCCCCTCTCCGGCACCACCGCAATCAGCGGACCGCTCATTTCAGGCGCGGCGCAGGCCTTATCATTCCGCTTCCGCCATCCGCCCTGCCCCATGCAACTACGGCTCAAATTCGTGCTGCTGGCCATCGTGCCGCTGCTGCTCGCCATCGCGGCGGTGGCGGCGGTGGTGAAGCTGCAGTCGCAGGCGCTGACCGATGCCGAGCACGCCATCGTCGAACCGGCACTGATGGATTCGCGTCGGCACGAACTGCAGAACTACGTGACGCTGGCGCTGGCCAGCATTGCCCACCTGACGGCGCGCGACGAACCGGCGGCACGCGACGAGGCGCTGCGCGTGCTGCGTCAGCTGGAGTTCGGCAACGACGGCTACTTCTTCGTCTATGACCTGTCGGGCCGGGTGCTGATGCATCCGCGCCAGCCCGATCTGGTCGGGCAGAACCTGTGGGAACTGCGCGATCCGCAGGGCCGGCCGACCATACAGAACCTGCTCTCCCGCGCGCGCGACGGCGGCGGCTTCGTCGATTTCATCTGGCAGCGACCATCCACCGGTCGCATCGAGAACAAGCTGGGCTATGTCGCCACCGTGCCGCAGTGGGGCTGGATGGTCGGCACCGGTCTTTACACGGACGACATCGTCGCCGCGCGCGAGCGGATCGACCGCCAGGCGCGCGTCGCCATACGCAATACGATGGGCGTGATCGCCGGCATTGCGGTGGTGGCGACGCTGCTGGTCGCACTGGCCGGGCTGGCGCTGAACGTGTCCGACCGCCGTGACGCCGAACTGAAAATGCGCGAACTCGCCCGCCAGGTCGTGCGTTCGCAGGAGAACGAGCGGGCGCGCGTGGCCGGCGAACTGCACGACGGTGTCAGCCAGAGCCTGGTGTCGGTCAAGTTCCTGCTCGAATCGGCACAGGCGCGGCTCGAACAGCCGGCCGCCGACGCGCTCGACTCGGCCCGCCGCACCCTCGCCCGCGGCGTGGCCGGCGTCGAGGAAGTGCTGGGCGACGTCCGGCGCATCTCGCACGGGCTGCGCCCGACCATGCTGGACACGCTCGGACTGGTGCCGGCGATGAAGCAGGTGGTGGACGAGTTCGCGCAGCGCAGCGGCGTCGTGGTCGACATGCAGGCCGACGCCGACATCGTCGCCCCCGGTGACGCCGGCACCGCGCTGTTCCGGCTGCTGCAGGAGGCGCTGAACAATATCGAGCGTCACGCGCGCGCCAGCCGGGTCGAACTGCGGCTTGGCCGCGAGCCGGGCGCCATCGTGCTGAGCATCCGCGACGACGGCCGCGGCTTCGACGTCGAGGCGGTGTCGGCATCGCCGCAACGCGGGCTCGGGCTGAGCAGCATGCGCGAACGTGTGGAGGCGCTCGGTGGCCGCTTCGACCTTTCTTCCGGCGGCTCCGGTACCCTGCTGTCGGCCCGCCTGCCCGTAGTCTGACCCGATCCGCACGATGACCGCACCGCTCCGCCTGCTGCTTGTAGACGATCACCCGCTGGTGCGCGACGGCCTGCGCGCGCGGCTGGAAACCGTGGACCGCTTCGCCGTCGTCGCCGAAGCCGGCAACGCGGCCGAAGCGCTCGACGCGGTGCGCCTGCATGCGCCGGACTGCGTGCTGATGGACATTTCGATGCGCGACATCCACGGCATCGAGCTGACGCGCCGGCTGCACCGGAGCGTGCCCGACCTGAAGGTGATCATGCTCACCATGCACGACGAGCCGCAGTACGTGATCGAGGCCTTCCGCGCCGGCGCGCGCGGCTATGTGCTGAAGGACAGCCCGTCGGCCGAGATCGTTGCGGCGATCGACGCGGTCTGTGCCGGCCAGCGCTGGTTCAGCGCCCGCGTCGCCGACGCGCTGGTCAGCGCCAGCCTGCCCGAACCCGAACTGACGCCGCGCGAGCGCGACGTGCTGGACCTGATCGCCGACGGCCTCGGCAACAAGGAAATCGCCACCCGGCTCGACCTGTCCGTCCGCACGGTCGAAAGCCACCGCATCAACATCAAGCGCAAATTCGAACTGGACAGCAGCGCCGCGCTGATGAAGTTCGCGATGGAGCGCCGCCGCGAGCGCGGCTGAACGCCGACCACCCTGCCCTCCGACTCATGCTGCGTCGCTTCGCCCACCGCATCACCCGCAACCCGCTGCTGGCGCGCCAGCTGCGCAACCATCACGCACTGAGCGGCTTCGGCTGCTCGCTCGGCGTCGCGCTGGTCGCGCTGCTCGCCTGGGCGGTGGCCGACACGCGGGCGGCCATCGCCATGGCGGCCGGCGCGCTGGTGGTGAGCCTGACCGACATTCCGGCTCCACGCCGCAACAAGCTGCCGCTGCTGCTCGCCAACCTGGTCCAGATGCCGGTGGTCGCGCTGCTGGTGCTGGCCACCCACGAAACGCTGCCCTTGTTCACCGCGGCGATCCTGCTGATCGCCTTCGCCTCGGGCATGGCCACTGCCTGGGGCAAGCCCGGCCTGCCGCTGGGCTACGGCATGATGATGACGATGGCGTTCACGATGGCCCAGCCGGATCTGCCGCCACGCGAACAGGCGGCGCATCTGGCGCTGCAGTTCGCCGGCGGCCTTTGCTATCTACTGTATGCACTGCTGATGGCACGCCTGACCGACACCGCGATGCGCCGCCGCGCCGTCGTCGACGCGCTGTACGCCTTCGCCGACTACGTCCGCGGCAAGGCGGCACTGTTCAACCCGGCCAACGACCTCGATGCGGTGTATGCCGAACTGGTGCGCCGGCAGGCCGCGTTCGCCGAGCGGCTGCAGACGGCGCGCGATTTCGTGTTCGTCGACCGCTGCTCGCCAGAACAGCAGGCGCTGACCAACGGCCTGCTGGCGCTGATCGACGCCCACGAAGCGGTGCTGGCCAGCCAGGGCGACTACGCACCGCTGCGCGAGGCCTTCGGCGATCACCGCGTCATGCGCCTGCTGGCGGCGATGACGCACGCCGCGGCCGACGACGTGCTGCGTCTCGCTCACGGTGGCCTGTCGGGCAGCCGTCCGGTGCTCGACGACACGCCCTATCGCAACACGCGCCCTGCGCTGGAGCGGGAGGTCGCCGCGCTGTCGGCCGATCCGGCGCTGGACCACAGCGCCGCCATCGCGGTACTCGAAGCCGGGCGACGCAAGCTGCTCGGCGCCATCGACGGCCTGCGTCGCGTCGATCGCGCGCTGCGCGAGCCGGCGCAGGTCGACGACGAGGACATGAGCCGCTTCCTGTCGCGCTCAAGCTTCACGCCGCGTGCGCTGCGCGACGAGTTCAGGCTTGATTCGCCGGTACTGCGCTACGCGCTGCGGCTCACGCTGGCGATGGCCGCCGCCTTCGCGCTGTCGCGGTGGCTGCCCTGGGCCGGCCATGGCTACTGGATACTGCTGACGGTATCGCTGGTCATGCGCGCCAGCTTCAGCCAGACCCGCCAGCGCCAGACCGACCGCATGATAGGCAATGCACTCGGCTGTCTGTTCGTCGCCGTGATCCTGCATCTGGTGTCGGCACCGGCGGTGCTGCTGGGCATCGTGTTCGTCTGCATCGGCATCGCGCACGCCTTCATCACCGTGCGCTACCGCGTCACCGTCACCGCCGCCTGCGTGATGGCGCTGCTGCAGCTGCACCTGATCGCGCCCGGCAGCTTCCACATTTCCGAACGCTTCTTCGACACCGTCGTCGGCGTCGCCGTCGCCTGGCTGTTCAGCCGCGTGCTGCCGAGCTGGGAGCGCGACAGCGTCACCGCACTGGCCGCCCGCCTGCTCGGCGCGCTGCGCGAATACGTCGAACTGGCGCTGACGCCCGACACGCGCGACATGCACTACCGGCTCGCTCGCCGCCACGTGCAGGAAGCGCTCGGCACGCTGTCCGACGCGGTCGTCCGCATGCGCGACGAACCGGCTTCGCAGCAGCAGCCGCTGGCGACCTTGAACGTACTCACCACGCGCGGCTATCTGCTGCTCGCCCACATCGCCGCGGCGCGCCGGCTGAGCGCGCGGCCGGATGCATCGAACGTCGAAGAGCGGCTCACCGCCGCGCGCCGCGAACTGGGCGCCCTGCTCGGCAGTGACGTGACGAGTGTGCCGTCAACACCGTCACCCGATCCCCTGTCGCGCCGCCTCGACGCTGCGCGCACCGATGCACAGGCAGTCGTGACCGCCGCCCGGACGCTGGGAGTCGCCACCTGACACGACCGGCGCCGTGCGTCCGCCGCCGTCGGGGTCAGAAGACCCCTCCCACAGAACCCCGGCTCCGAGCCCTGGTCGGGCGGATCCCGTTGGGAGCGGCCTTGGCCGCGACGCGACCTCTGCAGTCCGCCGGCTTCGATACCGGCCGCTGTCGGGGTCAGGAGACCTCTGCACAGAACCCGGACTCCGACCCGGATCGGGCGCGATCCCTTGTGGGAGCGGCCTTGGCCGCGACGCTGCCTCCGCAGTCCGCCGGCTTCGATACCGGCCGCTGTCGGGGTCAGAAGACCCCTCCCACAGAACCTCGGCACCGACCACGGGTCGAGCGCACCTAGTCAGCGCTCGCCGACCATTCCAGCGGCAACCCACGTGGCACGCGCAGTGCACCGGTTACGGTCAGACGGAGCAGCCGCTGCGCGCCCGGGTGGGCGGCGACTTCGTCACCGTCCCACACGATTTCGGCACGGGCGCTCACGTGCAGCAGGTCGCCGCTGTCGAAGTCGATGAACAGCAGACCGGCGCGCGGGTCGAGCAGCAGGTTGCCCAGCGTGTTGAAGAAGAAGTTGCCGGCGTAGTCGGGCAGCGTCAGCACGTCGCTGCGGTCGACCGATACGAAACCCGGCTCACCGCCGCGGTGCGACACATCGACGCCATCGGCATGCGCGCTGGCGATGAACAGCGTGTCGGCGGACGCGATCAGTGCGCGCGCCGCGTCGTCGAGAGCCGCGAGCGGCTGCGGCGCACCGGGCGCGCCCTCTTCGAAGTAGAACGCTTCACGCGTGCGGATGTACTGCGGACAGTTGCCGAAGCTCTGCTCCACCTCGACGTCGAAGCCGGTCTCGCTCATACGAGCGACGCGCCCGTTCATCCGGTTGCGCCGGCGCGTGTGCGGCTGGATGCCGAGCAGCCCGAGCGCTGCACCGTCGCGCAGATGCGCGGCCAGCGGACTGCCGGCCGGCGGCCGGGCATCGACGTGCAAGGTGCGCGGATCGGGCGACCGCACGAAACCCGGCGGCCCGTGCAGCACCGACGCCCAGGGCTGGCCATCGGCGTCGACGCTGCCAGCGATCAGGAAGGGCAGCAGCGCGAAGAAGTCGCGGTGCTGCTCCGGCATGTGGTCGCGGATGACGCGCACGCCGATTTCGGCCATACGCTGCTGCATGCCTGCACGCGCCTGCATCGCGCGCTCGCCATCGTGGAAGGGATTGCGTCCGGTTTCCATGGCGATCAGGCGCGCAGGCCGACCTTGCTCACCGGCATCGCGACGAAGCCGGGCAGCGCTTCGACACGGGCGAGCCAGGCGCGCACGTTCGGATAGTCGTCGAGCGACACATTGCCTTCCGGCGCGTGTGCCACGTAGGTGTACACCGCGACGTCCGCCAGCGTCGGCGCGCTGCCGACCAGCCAGTCGCGGCCAGCCAGTTCGCCGTCCATCACGGCGAGCAGCCGATGCGCGCGGGCGATCACCTCCTGCGTGTCGAACTGGGCGCGGAACAGCGTCACCAGCCTTGCGGCGGCCGGGCCGAAGACGACCAGGCCGGCCGCGACGGTGAGCCAGCGCTGCACCTCGGCCTGGCCTGCCGGGTCCTGCGGCAGCCAGCGGCCGGGGGCGTAGCGCTGTGCCAGATAGACCAGGATGGCGTTCGAATCGGCGATGACGGTGGCGCCGTCCTCGATCACCGGCACCTGACCGAAGCAGTTCTTCGCCAGGAAGGCCGGTTTCTTGTGTTCGCCGCCGGCCAGATCGACCTGGCGGAATTCGTAGGGCAGGCCGAGCAGTTCGAGGAACAGTTCGACCCGATGACTGTGGCCGGACAGCTTGAAGCCGTTCAGCACGATGGGGGCATCCGGTTGGTGCGTGGCGATCAGGGACATTGCAGGCTCCTCGGGTTGATTTTGCGGCGCCGTGTGGCGACGGAATGGAGTATCCGAAATCCGCATGGAGCAATAAATGAGCGAAACCGGATAACACTCATCCACCTGGCGCAGTAATATCGCGGCATGGACACACTCAGGGCCATGCGCACCTTCGTCGAAATCGCCGAACAGGGCAGCCTCACTGCGGCCGCACGGACACTCGACAGTTCGCTGCCGGCCGTCGTGCGCACGCTGGCGGCGCTGGAGGCACATCTGGGCGCACGCCTGATGAACCGGACGACGCGACGGATCGCGCTGACCGACGAAGGGCGCAGCTATCTCGAAAGCTGCCGTCAGGTGCTGTCGGCGGTACAGGACGCCGAGGACGCACTGAAGGAAGGCGCGTCCGAGCCGTCGGGGCCGATCACGCTGACCGCGCCGGTGCAGTTCGGCCAGATGTATGTCGCGCCCGCGGTCACCCGTTTCGCGCTGCGCCATCCGCGCGTGAAACTGCGCGTGCTGCTGCACGACCGCGTGGTCAATCTGCTTGAGGAAGGCATCGACGTCGGCGTGCGCATCGGCGCGCTCGACGACTCCGGCCTGGTGGCCCAGCCGCTGGGTTCGATACGCCGCGTCGTCGTCGCCAGCCCGGCCCTGCTCGCCGAGCGCGGCGAACCGACGCATCCGGACGCGCTGCGTCACGCCCCCTGCGTGCGCTTTACCGGCGCTTCCAGCTTTGCATGGACCTTCAGGACGAACGGCCGCGCGCTGCAGGTGCCGGTCACCGGCAATCTCGAGTTCAACCACATCGCTCCGGCGGTGGACGCCTGCACGGCCGGCGCCGGCTTCGGGCTCTTCCTTTGCTATCAGGTGCGGCCGCAGCTCGAGCGCGGCGAACTGCGCATCGTGCTGCGCGATTTCGAACCGCCGCCGCGGCCGGTGAACGTCATCTATCCGCACGCCCGCCTGCTGCCTGGCCGCACCCGGCTGCTGGTCGACTGGCTGAAGCGCGAACTGGGCAGTGACAGTGCCGCCTTCGCGCCGGAGCCGGCGTGACACGCGCACGCCGCGCCGGTCGCGGCACAATGTCTGAACTTACCGGCGCCGCACCGCGTCTCACGCGCGACGGCAGCCGGAAACGTCCGTTCACCGGGATGATCGCGCCATGATCCCAAGCCACCGGCCGCCCCTCCAACACCCGCATCCGCCGGAGTACAACAAGAGCATGCAAGCCCACCAGGACGTCCTCTTCCTGCGCACGCCGCGACTCGACGCGACCGATCCCGCCGCCATGCGCAGCACGCTGCGCGACTACTTCCACGCGACCTTCAGCCGCTACGAACAGCTGTTCGAAGTGCTCACCTGCGACGAGGCCTACTACCGCAAGCCGATCGCGCTGCGCCACCCGCTCATCTTCTATCTCGGCCACACCGCGACCTTCTTCGTGAACAAGCTGCTGCTGGCCGGGCTGATCCATGAGCGCATCAATCCGCGCTTCGAATCGATGTTCGCGGTCGGCGTCGATGAAATGAGCTGGGACGACCTCAACGAGGCGAACTACGACTGGCCGAGCGTGCAGGCGGTGCGCGACTACCGCAACGAAGTCCGGCGTCTGGTGGACCGGGTCATCAACGAGGCGCCGCTCACGCTGCCGGTGAATTGGAGCAACCCGTGGTGGAGCATCATCATGGGCATCGAACACGAGCGCATCCACCTCGAAACATCGTCGGTGCTGATCCGCCAGAGCCGGCTCGAATTCGTGCGCACTCATCCGGCCTGGGCGCCCTGTCGCGACAGCGGCGAAGCGCCGGAGAATACGACTGTTCCGGTGACGGCCGGCCTTGCGCGCATGGGCCGGCGCCGCGACGACCCGATCTACGGCTGGGACAACGAATACGAAACGCGCGAAGTCGCGGTGGCGGCGTTCGAAGCGAGCCGGCATATCGTCAGCAACCGCGAATTCCTCGAATTCATCGACGACGGCGGCTACCGCAACGACGCCTGGTGGGACGACGAAGGCAGGGGCTGGCGCGATTTCCGGCTGCAGGCCGGCGTCGATCACCCGGAGTTCTGGCGGCGCAAGCCTGAGGGCTGGCAGCTGCGACTGATGCTCGAAGAAGTGCCGATGCCGTGGAACTGGCCGGTCGAAACCAACTGTCACGAGGCGCGCGCCTTCTGCAAGTGGAAGGCGGCGAAGACCGGTCGCCCGGTACGGCTGCCGACCGAGGACGAGTGGTACCGCCTGTACGACGTCGCCGGCGTCGCCGAAGTGCCTGTGAATACCAAGGCGCCCGCCAACCTGCACCTCGACCACTGGGCGTCGTCCTGCCCAGTCGATCGTTTCGCCCACGGCGACTTCTTCGACGTGGTCGGCAATGTCTGGCAATGGACGGAGACGCCGATCTACCCCTTCGCCGGCTTCGACGTGCACCCGATCTACGACGATTTCTCGACGCCCACCTTCGACGCGCGTCACACCCTGATGAAGGGCGGCGCGTGGGTTTCCTGTGGCAACGAGGCAACGCGCGAATCGCGCTACGCCTTCCGCCGCCACTTCTTCCAGCATGCGGGGTTCCGATACGTGATCAGCGATGCACCGGCCAGCGCGCCGAACGTCTATTACGAAAGCGACCGGCAGCTGTCCGAGTACGCCGAATTCCACTACGGCGACGAGTACTTCGGCGTGCCCAACTTCCCGAAGGCGCTGGCGACCATCGCCATCGAGGCAATGGGTGACCGGCCTGCGCGGCGCGCGCTCGACCTCGGCTGCGCCACCGGTCGCGCCAGCTTCGAACTGGCCCGTCGCTTCGAACACGTGACCGGCGTCGACTTCTCGGCCCGCTTCATCAACGCCGGCGTGCACCTGGCCGAACAGGGCGAACTGCGCTACACGCTGGTCGACGAGGGCGAGCTGGTGTCTTACAAGACGCGCCGCCTGGCCGACATGGGGCTGGAGTCGGTGCGCGGCCGGGTCGAGTTCATGCAGGGCGACGCCTGCAATCTGAAGAGCGTACTGACCGGCTACGACCTCATCGTCGCCGCCAACCTGATCGACCGGCTGTACGACCCGAAGGCCTTCCTGTCGGCGGTGCACGAGCGGCTGAACGTCGGCGGCCTGCTGATGATCACCTCGCCCTACACCTGGCTGGAGGAACACACGAAACGCGAGGACTGGCTGGGCGGCTTCAAGAAGGATGGCGAGAGCTGGACCACGCTGGACGGCCTGAAGGCCGTACTGGGCGAGCGCTTCCGCATGGTCGGCGCGCCGCGCGACGTGCCCTTCGTCATCCGCGAAACCCGTCGCAAGCACCAGCACACGCTGGCCGAAGTGACGCTGTGGGAGCGCGTACGCTGAGCACTTCCTTCGATTTCGATCAGCCGATCTCGCGCGACGGCACGGCCAGCGTCAAGCACGACGGCCGCGCCGCGGTGTTCGGCACCGAGCAGGTCACCCCGCTGTGGGTGGCCGACATGGACTTCGCCGCGCCACCGGCCGTGGTCGCCGCACTGGCCGAGCGGGCGCGTCACCCGGTCTATGGCTACACGCTGTACCCGGACGGCGCCTTCGAAGCGCTGGAGCGCTGGCTGGCCGCGCGCCACGGCTGGAACGTCGCGCGCGAGCACATCCATTTCTGCCCGGGCGTCGTGCCGACGCTGTATGCCGCGGTGCAGGCCTTCACCAAGCCTGGCGACAACGTGATCGTGCAGCCGCCGGTCTATCCGCCCTTCTTCTCGGCCATCCGTGACACCGGCCGGCGCGTCGTCGAAAACCCGCTGATCGAGCGCGACGGCCGCTGGACCATGGATTTCGACCAGCTCGAAGGCTGCGCCGCGCGCGCCGGATCGAAACTGCTGCTGCTCTGCTCGCCGCACAACCCGGTGGGCCGCGTGTGGTCGCACGAGGAACTGGACACCTTGCTGGCGATTGCCCGCCGCCACGAACTGGTCGTGCTGTCCGATGAAATCCACGCCGACCTCACCTACCCCGGCGTGCGCCACCTGCCGCTGGCCACGCTGGCGCGCCCCGGCGACCGCGTGCTGACCACGGTGGCGCCGAGCAAGACCTTCAACGTGCCCGGTCTGGGCCTGTCCGCGCTGATCGCCGACGACGCCGAGCGACGCGCGGTCGAGCGCGTGTTCGGCACGCTGCATGTGAGTGCCTCCAATCCGTTCAGCGTCGCCGCCTTCGAAGCCGCCTACCGCGACGGCGGGCCGTGGCTGGACGCGCTGATGGACTATCTCGAAACCACGCGCGACGAGGTGATCGACACCGTCACCCACCGCCTGCGCGGCATACACCCTGTCGCACCGGAAGGCACGTACCTGCTGTGGCTGGACTGCCGCGGCCTCGGTCTCGACGACGACGCGCTGCGCGACTTCTTCATCGGCGCCGGCCTCGGCCTGAACCCGGGCAAGACCTTCGGCACCGGCGGCAGCGGCCACATGCGCCTCAACCTCGCCTCGTCGCGCGCGGTCATCCGCGACGCGCTGGTGCGGCTTGAACAGGCGCTTGCACGGCGCTGACGCCAGCGCGGAGATCAAACCGGGTTCAATAGGAGGGGTCTTCTGACCCCGACTGCGGCCTGCATCTAAGCCTGCCGACAACAGAGGCCCTGTCGCGGCCAAGGCCGCTCCCACAGGGATCGCGCCCGATTCGCGGTCGGAGCCGGGGTGCTGTAGGAGGGGTCCTCTGACCTCGACCGCAGCCTGCATCGAAGCCTGCGGACAGCAGAGGCCCCGTCGCGGCCAAGGCCGCTCCTACCGGAGATGCGCCCGATTCGCGGTCGGAGCCGGGGTTCTGTGGGAGGGGTCTTCTGACCCCGACTGCGGCCTGCATCGAAGCCTGCGGACAGCAGAGGCCCTGTCGCGGTCGGAAGACCGCTCCTACAGGGGCGTGCGCCAGACCGGCTGCGGGAGCCAGACCCGATATCCTGTGGCCGCGTCGCGGCCAAGGCCGCTCCCACCGGGATCGCGCCCGATCCGTGGTCGGAGCCGGGGTTCTGTGGGAGGGGTCTTCTGACCCCGACCGCAGCTTGCATCGAAGCCTGCGGACAGCAGAGGCCCTGTCGCGGGCGGAAGACCGCTCCTACAAAGGCGTGCGCCAGACCGGCTGCGGGAGCCAGACCCGAGATCCCGTAGCCGTGTCGCGGCCAAGGCCGCTCCCACCGGGATCGCGCCCGACCCGTGGTCGGAGCCGGGGTTCTGTGGGAGGGGTCTTCTGACCCCGACTGCAGCGCTCAAACCTCAGCCCTGCGCTGCGATGCTGCGCCTGAACATCAGCAGCGAGGCGGTGAAGAAGGCCGCCGCGATGGCGGCGATCGCGAGCAGGCTGGGCCAGACCACGTCGAGGCCGGCGCCGCGGTAGAGCACCGCCTGGGCGAGGCTGACGAAGTGGGTGGTGGGCGCGAACTGCATGATGGCCTGTACCGCCTGCGGCATGCTCTCGCGCGGCGTCATGCCGCCGGACAGCAGCTCCAGGGGCAGGATAACGAGGATCATCATCAACCCAAGCTGCGGCATGTTGCGCGACAGCGTGCCGATGAAGATGCCGAGCGAAGTGGTGGCCAGCAGCTGCACCAGCGTGCCGGCCATGAACAGCGGAATCGAGCCGGCGATCGGCACCGCCAGCGCGCGCTCGACCACGAAGTACAGCGACAGCAGCACCGCCACCCACACCACCAGCGCCATCGACCACACCTTGGCCAGCATGATTTCGAAGGCGCCGAGCGGCATCACCAGCAGGTGTTCCAGCGTGCCGTGCTCGCGCTCGCGGATCAGCGCAGCACCAGTCAGGATGACCGACAGCATGGTCACGTTGTTGATGATTTCCATCACGCTGCCGAACCAGGCGCTGGTCAGGTTGGGATTGAACAGGATGGTGGGCGCGAGCGAGATCGGCGCCACCGTCTCGCTGCGCCGGTGCTGCACGAACTCGACCGCCTCGCCGAGCACGATGTTCTGGATGTAGTTGGCGCCAATGAAAGCCTGGCTCACCCGCATCGCGTCGATGTTCACCTGTATCGACGGTTGCGCGCCGGCCAGCACGTCGCGCTCGAAATCGGGCGGAATGACCATGACGAAGGTGTACAGGCCGGCGTCCAGCCCGGCGTCGCCCTGCCCCTCCGTGATCATTTCCGGCGGCCGGAAGTACGGGCCGTAGAAGGCGCCGGCGATGCGCTCGCTCAGTACCGAGCGGTCCTCGTCCACGATGCCGATGGGCGCGTTGTGCAGCTCCTGCGAGGTCGCCGTCGACGCGCTGTAGATGCCGCCGGAGAAGGCCCACACGATCATGATGAGCAGCACCTTGTCGTTCCACAGGCTCATCAGTTCCTTGAGCCCGAGCCGCCAGGCGTTGAGAAAGCGCCTCCTCATCATCGCTCCTGCTTCTTCAGCAGCCACACGCTGAGCACGGTAAGCACCGGCACGAAGGCGGCCAGCGCGAGGAAGTCGGCGTACAGGTCGCGCATTTCGAGCGCCTTGGTGAACAGGCCGCGGCTGATGTTCAGGAAATAGGTCGCCGGGAAGAAGGTGCCTATCGTGCGGCCGACGCCTTCGAGCGAAGACACCGGATGCGTGAGCCCGGAGAAGGTGACCGTCGCCAGCATGGTCACCACCGCTGTCGCCGCGAGTGCCGCGATCTGCGTGCGCGCGAACGAGGACATCAGCAGGCCGAGGCCGGTGGTGGCGGTGACGAAGATGAGCGCGCCGAGGCTCAGCGACAGCAGGCTGCCTTTCAGCGGCACCTCGAACACGAACACCGCGAGCAGCACCAGCCCGTAGAAGCTCACCATGCTGACGGCGATGTAAGGCAGCTGCTTGCCGATCAGGAATTCCAGACGGGTGACCGGCGTCGCGTACAGATTGGTGATCGAACCCAGTTCCTTCTCGCGCACCACGCCGACCGCCATCAGGATGGCCGGGATGAAGGTGAGCAGCAGCGGAATAACCGCCGGCACCATCGCGAACACGCTGCGGAAGTCCTGGTTGTAGCGGTAGCGCATGTCCAGCTTCGCCGGATACGCCGTCGCCGGCAGCCCCTCGCGTACCGCCGCCTGCTGCAGGAAGTCGGCGTGCAGGCCCTGCACGTAGCCCAGCGTCGTTTCGGCGCGGAAAGGCATGGCGCCATCGACCCAGACGCCGATCTCGACCGCGTGACCGCTGCGCAGCCGGCGCCCGAATTCCGGCGGTATTTCCAGCGCCACGCTCAGTTCGCCGGCACGCATGCGGCGGTCCAGTTCGTCGCTGCCGGCCAGCGGCGGCTGTTCGATGAAGTAACGCGAGCCCGCCATGTTCTCGATGTAGGCGCGGCTTTCCGGCGTGTCGTCGCGGTCGAGCACGGCGAACTTCAGGTCCTCGACGTCCATCGAAATGCCATAGCCGAGGATGAGCACCATGATGACCGAGCCGAGCAGCGCGAAGGTAAGCCGCACCGGGTCGCGCAGCACTTCCAGCCACTCGCGCCGCGCGTAGGCGAGCAGCCGGCGCCGGCTGAAAGGCGCGGGCGGCGCGGCGGGCTGAGCGGGTGGCGCCGCGACGGGCGCCTCGGTGGCCACTGCCTGCGCGCCGTCGCCAGTCGCCTCTTCGAGGTAGGCGACGAAGGCCTCTTCCAGCGAGGCGGCGCCGCGCCGCTCGATCAGCGCCGCCGGCGTGTCGCTGGCCAGCACGCGGCCGGCGTGCATCAGCGATATGCGGTCGCAGCGCTCACCCTCGTTCATGAAGTGGGTGGACACGAAGATGGTCACGCCGTCCTGGCGCGACAGTTCGACCAGCAGTCGCCAGAAGCCGTCGCGCGCCACCGGATCGACGCCCGAGGTCGGCTCGTCGAGGATGAGCATGTCCGGCTTGTGGATCACCGCCACCGCCAGCGACAGCCGCTGCCGTATGCCCAGCGGCAGACCGGCGGCCTGCGTGTCGAGGTATTCGGCCAGACCGAAGCGCTCGACCATCTCGGCGACGCGCGCCGCGATGCTGGCCGCCGGCAGGTGAAAGAGCTGGGCGTGCAATACCAGGTTCTGCCGCACGCTCAGTTCGCCGTACAGCGAAAAGGCCTGCGTCATGAAGCCGACGCGCTTGCGCGTGTCCATGTCGCCGCCATCGACCACGTGGCCGAACAGCAGCGCCCTGCCCTCGCTCGGCGGCAGCAGGCCGGTGAGCATTTTCATGGTCGTCGTCTTACCGCAGCCGTTCGAGCCGAGGAAGCCGAAGATTTCGCCGCGGCCGATCTCGAAATCGACGTGGTCGACCGCGGTGAAATCGCCAAAGCGCATCGTGAGCCCTTCGGCGACGATGGCCGGACCATCCGCCTGCGCCACGCGCGGCGGCACCACCAGCGCCTCATGCCCCTGGCGTTTGGCCAGCGGCAGCAGCTCGATGAAGGCGGCGTCGAGATCCTTGGCGCCGGTGCGCGCCAGCAGTTCGGCCGGCGTGCCGGTGGCGAGCACGCAGCCGTCGTCCATCGCCGCCAGCCAGTCGAAACCGGCCGCCTCGCCCATGTAGGCGCTGGACACCAGCACGCTCATGCCGGGCCGGCGCGCGCGGATGCGCTCGATCAACTGCCAGAACTGGCGACGCGACAGCGGATCGACGCCGGTGGTGGGCTCGTCCAGTATCAGCAAGTCGGGGTCGTGGATCAGCGCGCAGCACAGGCCGAGCTTCTGTTTCATGCCGCCCGACAGCTTGCCGGCCGGGCGGTCGCGGAAGGCGGCGAGCCCTGTGCTGTCCAGCAGTTCGGCGATGCGCGCCTCGCGCTCGCGGGTGGCGTGGCCGAACAGCCGGCCGAAGAAGTCGACGTTCTCGAACACCGACAGCGTCATGTACAGATTCCGCCCCAGCCCCTGCGGCATGTAGGCGATGCGCGGGCACACCGCGGCGCGGTGGTGGCGGTCGCGCATGTCGCCGCCCAGCACAGCCACCTCGCCCTGCTGGATCACGCGCACGCCGGCCACCAGCGCCAGCAGGCTGGACTTGCCGACGCCGTCCGGCCCGATCAGCCCGGCCATGCAGCCGGCCGGGATGTCGAGCGTGATGTCGTCGAGCGCCACCGTGTCGCCGTAGCGCAGGCCGACACCGGCGAGCCGGGCGACCGTGTCCGTCATGGCGTCGTTGACGGCTTCGGCGTACCGACCAGCGGCGGCAGCGTCGCCGGCCACGGTGCTTCGGGATCGAGCCGCACCCAGGCGACGCCCGGCAGACCGGTCTTCACCTGTTTGGCGTGCGCCTTCAGCAGCTCGGGCGGAATCTTGACCCGCACGCGGAACATCAGCTTTTCGCGCTCGGTGCGCGTCTCGACCGACTTCGGCGTGAACTGCGCCTGCGGCGACACGAAGCTCACGCTGGCGGGAATCGAAATATCCGGCCGCACGTCAAGCACGATGCGCGCCTCGGTGCCGATGGCGACGCGGCCGGCCTGCGAGGTGGGCAGGAAGATGGTCATGTAGACGTCGGTGATGTCGAGCAGCGTGAGCACCTTGCCGCCCGCCGCCAGCACCTCGCCCGGTTCGGCCAGCCGGTACAGCACGCGGCCGTCGGCCGGCGCGACCAGCTGCGCGTCCTGCAGGTCGACGCGGATGCGCGCGCTGCGCGCCTCGGCCGCCTCGATCGCCGCCTCCGCCTGCTTCACCGCGGCGCGCGCCGCCTCGATCGACGAGCGCGCTCCCTGCAACTGCGCGGACGCCGCCTTCTGCGCGTCCAGCGCCGACTGCTTGCTGGTGCGGTCGACGTCCAGCTTCTGCGTGGAGATGAAACCCTTGTCGACCAGCCGCTGCGTGCGCTCGATGTCCTTCTCCGCCAGCGCCAGCTGGCTCTGCCGCTGCGACACCACCGCGCCAGCCGTTGCGACATCGCTCTGCCGCTGCGCCACCGCGGCGACCGCCGCGGCGCGCGTGGCCTTCGCCTGCTCGATCTGCGCGTCGCTGATCTTCAGTTCGGCTTGCTGCGCACGCACGTCCATCAGCGCGACGACCTGGCCGGCGCTCACGTCGTCACCCTCGCGCACCGCCACGCTCTCCAGCCGGCCGCCGGTCTTGCTGGCGACATCGATCTCGGTCGCCTCGATGCGCCCGTTGCCGGAAGCGAAAGCCTCGCTCACCGGCGGTGCGGCGTACTGCTTCCAGCCGTAATAGCCGGCCGCTGCGGCGGCGAGCACGAACAGCCCCAGAACGAGGCGGCGACGCGATGCAGTCATGGTTCAGTCCGTTGCAATGCGGGAGTCGCCCCGATTGTGCCCCGGCCCGCGTTTCAGCGCCTTGATGTTTCGCAATGCAGCAAACGACTCAGCCAGCAATCGCGAGTGCCGCCTGCAGCAGCAGAAGCAGCGCGTGCGGAAAGGCCACCGTCGGCTTCAGCGCACTCGTCGCGTACTCAATCAACAACCCGACCGCGCCCGGCCGCGTCGCCTGCCACTCGGTGTGCAACTGACAGGCCGCGTACTCCGACGCCCCGTCGGCGATCAGCGTTTCCACCTTCAGCAAGCGCTGACCCAGGCGCCCCTGCACCGTGCGCAGCATCGCCTCGATCACCCACACGATCACGGTCAGCGGCGCCGCCAGCTCGAACGGAAAACCGAACAGCGCAGCGCCGGCGGTCAGCGCCACCGCAGCAATCTTGATCCCGACCGCGCAACGCTCATGGCGCTCGTGGTCGTGCTGCAGCGTGGCCCATTCGGTGTGGAGGGGTGAGGGGTGGGAGGTGTTCATGGGCGGGGGCGGCGATGCCGGGAAGAAGCGGGAAAGGCCGCAATCTATCCGCTGCCGGGATGCCGTGCCCGGGCATGCGTCAAGGTTCAGCTCCAATACCTCCGACGCCCGTGATTGCCGCAGATCCGCCTCAGGCAAGCAAGGTTACCGCGGCCGCACGGCTACAAAAGGGAGAAACCGCCCGACCAGGCAGCTACTTCAAGGTGCCGCCCAGAGCGCCTCCGCTCGGATAAATGACTGATGGAACAGACCCCGTGGCTATGCTCCACTTGCCGGAAACGCAAAGGTGAGGTTTTTTGTGTTCGTTTAATCGCTAGTTATCCGGCACACAGCGCGCCAACCGACTGAAAAAAAGGAAGTTCCCGATGAAAACTTTTCGTATTTATCCACCACCGCCCATAATTATGGCGCAAAACTGCGCCAGAAAACAAAGTTAGGCCGCACGAATGAAGCTATTCCTACGTTTGTTCGCTAACTGCGGTGGACCTGAAGAGGCTGCCGCTATTGATGCTCGGCTGCGTCAAGCGTTGAGTGCATGGCATCCCAGCCCCGCTTCTTTGGCTCGACCATACTGGAAGAACGAAGCGCAGTTCGAGTTCACGTTCAATCTCCAGCCAGCGAGTGCAGCAAGCTTCCAATCAATCACGTCCCTCACGAAAGAGGGCTGGGCTCCTCACCGTGTGAACGAACCAGAGAGCTCCGCCGTCTGGAATAAAGTACCGGGCAGTTCTTTCCTGGCACCCGAAGTTGCCTGGGCCAATCTGGAACTAATCGCAGGCTAGCCTATGAATTCTTCGCAAAGAAAGTGCGGCCTAACTGGGCGGTCAAGCGGACACCAACACAGGCCATGGCTTCGCCATTCTCATGGCCTGTGTTGGCACCCTCCGCACCTTCGGTGCTCCGGTGCCGCTTACCTTGGGCGTAGCGCGCCACTATGAACCTCCTACAGATCATTCAAAGCGAATACGTCTCCGCAATCGCAGGCGGTATT
The DNA here is from genome assembly GCF_000385375.1 of Methyloversatilis discipulorum. Taxonomy (NCBI): domain Bacteria; kingdom Pseudomonadati; phylum Pseudomonadota; class Betaproteobacteria; order Nitrosomonadales; family Sterolibacteriaceae; genus Methyloversatilis; species Methyloversatilis discipulorum. Next base: position 1,874,646 of record NZ_ARVV01000001.1, on the reverse strand, counting down.
GGCGGTGTTATCACTGCTTGGCTCACGCAGAGAGTTCTTAACAAGCGAGGAACATTTACCTATTTTGTAAATCACCAACGGGTAGGCATGTCCACGGAAGATGTGATCTTCGGTACGGTCGCAGTCTCTTGGAATAACAATCCAGTTTCCAACCTCTATCTTTCAACCATCGAGTTAAAAAACGAAAGCATGAACGACTACGAAAATGTGGTTGTTCGCGCTTACACAGACAACACTCGGCTACTGACCGAACAAACCCAGGTGGTGGGTACACCGAACATTCTGCAGTGGTCGGAAGATTACAAGAAGCAATTGCATGTAGAAGCAGGGGCGTCGCCATCTGAAAACCAATGGGCAATCTACAACGGACAGCGCGAATACATTGTGCCGATCATGAATAGGGGGCAAGCAATCAAACTCACCTACTTGAATTCGCCAAACACCACGAATCCACCGACGATCTGGCTGGCGGTAATGCAAAAGGGTGTGCGTTTAAAGTTTAGGGTTCCGCAAAATCAGATTCTTGGTGTTCCCCAACCACGTGCTGCCCTCGCGGGTGTAGTGATCGGTGTTGCAGCGATATTTGCCTTAGTGTGGCAAGTTTCCGACCCTTGGGTTATTGCTGCTGCCTCGCTGACATATGGTCTCGTCGCGCAGGTTCCCGGCGCGTATGGAATCAAAATATTGCGCAAGTTAAGGGAAGCAATCGGTGGGTAGCGTGCTAACACATCATTCCACCGGAACTGCGCGAAAAGCCGCGCAGGCCGGTGAATTCAGACGTTGGCGCCATGAAAGAACTTAGAGACCGTCTCGCAAAACAATAGGGGACAGACCACGTTTTCGGGTAGTGGCTAGACGAAGCTGAGATAAAGATCGGTATTTTTGGTGGGGTCAGGTTTTATTTATTTCAGAACTGATGCGATGATAAATAACTTCGAGATGGCAAAGGGCGGACACATCCGATTGCCCGCGCATGGGGTAAATCCACAGTGTCGTTAGGAGGCACCTCTTACGTATCCTCACAGCAAGAACAAGTTCTTGCGGCGGTTAGCGCGTATTACGCTTCCCTCAACCCAGGTGGGAATGTAGTTGCCGACATGTCGCCAGTGGTGGAAGTAACATCACGCTTGTCTTTGGCTAACCTGGACAATTGGGAACGCCTAATTCGCTGGGGGATATATCAGGCCACTGCGAACCATAGACCTTCACGATGGAAATTTTGGCGCCGGGCGACACCGCTTCCAACTTGGATCGACCTCTGCAGCGGTGATGGCTTTTTGCGCGAACGAGCGCTGCGCACCCTATCAGGCGCAGCCCCGAACAGCTTCTTTTTTGCAGTGGCTGTTCGTCGCCTCAACGATTGGGTGCCTCAAGTTCGTGTAGCGGCCCGTGAACAATTGCCTTCAATGGCTCTCGCCACAAAGCCAGAGTACGTTGTCGACGTTCTATGCTCCGTTCTCCCTCATTGGGTTTCGTGGGGACGAATGGAAACTGAAACTAAACAAGCCCTCCTGGAGATTTCTTCTATTGAGGCGGTAGCCCTCTCCTTAAAGTCAATTCTTCTAGCTGGCACAACCGGCCCACTAGCTTCAATTTTCTGCCAAGTTGGTCAGTCCTCGGGGCTGGATGCACATCTACCTGAAATTGCAAGGAGTGCCATCCAACCGTCAGTAAGAGCAAAAGCATATAAATTCTTGCTAGAGGGAAAAGTCGTCTGGTTAGCGGAAAGAAAATGGGAGTGGACAGACATACGATACTGCAAGGGCCATTTCAAGCCCGTGTTCGGTGAGCGCCCTCTATCCGTAAGCATTCCACTTGAGATGACGATGAGAGCGGCATCGCTAGATCGGTCTTCTCTTGTGCGACGTGTCGCAGCGGACATACTCATCCGGAATCATGAAATCATTGGTCCTACTGCCGTTCAATTGGCTACAGCGCTTGCGTCGGATCCGCACCCATCAGTCGCGGAGAAGGGGAGCTTTGCTCTAAAGAAGCTGACTCAAGCGGCTTCTCTCTCGTAATGGGCGAAATAGCGGCATTGCGTTCAGACCCCATTCATTTCCCGGTACCGCAACCGCCATCCCGATCACGCGTCGGTCTTTTCGCGACGAACCCTGGCGACGTTATCCGTGCCCCGGCATCATTCGCGACAGTCGAGCGCTCTCACTGCCAGCCCGGCGGCGTGTTCGCAGGTGTCGCTTGCAGCGCGGACGGAGCGTCCTCGCCGGACCGAACCCTCCTCTCTGTGTCGTGAAGACGCCCACAAGAAGCGCAGTTCTCCCGCACTGCGCCGGTCGACTATAATCATTCCGATAGAAACATTAATAGAATATAAGCATCCCTATAGGGACACTTAATATGGAAGCTCCAGTTCCTCTGCGAGTCGAGCGGGCGATCCGCAAGCTTGGCAGCGACATCTCCCTCGCCCGCCGTCGGCGGCACATTTCGCAGGCCTCGCTCGCCGAGCGCATGGGTGCGTCGCTGTCGACCGTGCGGCGCATGGAAAAAGGCGACCTGCGGGTTCCCATTCACTTCTTCGCCCGCGCGCTTCACGTCTTCGGAGAGATTCAGGCGCTGGAAGACCTGCTGGACACGGCGAAGGACGACATCGGTCTGACCCTGATGGACGAGAACCTGCCCAAGCGCGTGCGCAGCAAGGCCGGTACGTCGGGAGCGCTCTGATGACGGCGACCACGCCGACCCGCCGGCAGATTGAGGTATGCATCGGCAAAGCCGGTCTGCCCGTCGGCTCGCTCGTCTATGTGCGGCAAGGCCGGCGCAAGCACGGAACAAACGGAGTCTAGATCTCATTTATTCCCATATGGGATGAAGGTCGCCGGATCTGAAACGAGGATGAACGACTTCGACCTGACGAAGACGGGACACATACGCTTGCCCCGGAACGGGATATTTCTACTGCGTATCAGGAGCGCCTAGATGCTTGCGTCCACACTGAATGAGTTCCCGCGCGGCGCGGAGGTCCAGAGCGTTACGTACGACTTGAAGACACTCGTTGTAAGGACGGGTGTCGGTCCAACGCTGAGGTTTAAAGCGGTCATCGGCTTCAGATTTCTCGACGAAGGAGACCTGCTCGAGTTCTGGCCTTCGTGTTCGGCCAAGTGCGGCGGGCTATTCGAGATACATGATGGCGGCTGGCTTCAGCAAGAAGGACAGCGGAGCGGGTTTATCTCAACTGCGAACAGAGAGGGTGTACGGGAGTTTCTGGTTACCGGGCCAGATGGCTGTCTCAGTGTGCTCTCGTTTCATCCGCCGGAGATTGATGTGGAATCGCCGCGGGTCTTGTAGACGCCAACTCACCTAAGAGTGAGGCGACCAACGCAGCGACCAGCACCGGCAACCCACTGCAAACAGAAGAAAAGAACGGCGGGCACAAGGCCCGCCGTTTTTCTTGCCACCGCAGAACTTAGCGGTTGGCGACGTACATGGTGATTTCGAAGCCGAAACGCAGGTCGGTGGCCTTCGGGGTTTCCCAGCTCATGTCTATCTCCTCAGTTTTGATGGATGGCTCTTCCGCAGGCCCTGCATCCCGGTGATCGTGTTGCCTGACCTGCACTGCCAGTATCGTCAGCGGCGCACCTGGGCGCCTCGCAGCTGATCTGAACCGAGTCTAAAGAATTTCATTAAGGGCTGTTTCATCGACAGAATTTGAGAGGCCAGCTTCCCGGCACCTCGCGGCGGAACGGCCCGGCGCAGCGCGTCGCACACTGTGCCGTCGCCATCGCCGCGGCATGCGCAGTCACGGCCGATGCGAAAAAGTTTGATCTAATACGAAGCACACTAAGAAAGCGATGGCCACACTGCCGGTGGCCGAACAGACGCCCGGGACGCAGGTCTTCAGCTTCACGCAACCCGCGCCGCCGGGGGACGATCGTGCGCGCGCACAATGCGTGGTGCATGCATACGCCCCAACGATAACCAGAACGCGCCATGCCACACGACATCACCCTCATCGCCACCATCGCGGCCGGTTTCGGCCTCGCCATGATCTTCGGCCTGATCGCGGTACGCCTGCGCATGCCGCCGCTGGTCGGCTATCTGATGGCGGGCATCGTGATCAGTCCGACCACGCCGGGCTTCGTCGCCGACATCGGACTGGCCAGCCAGCTGGCCGAGATCGGCGTGATGCTGCTGATGTTCGGCGTCGGCCTGCATTTCTCGCTCGACGACCTGATGGCGGTCAAGCGCATCGCGGTGCCGGGCGCTGTGGTGCAGATCGCGGTCGCCACGCTGCTCGGCATGGCGGTCTCCACGATGTGGGGCTGGGACATCGGTGCGGCCATCGTGTTCGGCCTTTGCCTGTCGGTGGCCAGCACCGTGGTGCTGCTGCGCGCGCTCGAAGCCAAGGGACTGCTGAAGTCGATCAACGGCCAGATCGCGGTCGGCTGGCTGGTGGTCGAGGATCTGGTGATGGTGCTGGTGCTGGTGCTGCTGCCGGCGCTGGCCGGCGTGCTGTCGGGCAATGACGCCGCCGCATCGGGCCGCGACCTTGGCCTCGCAATGGCGATCACGCTGGCCAAGGTGATCGCCTTCATCGTGCTCATGCTGGTGGTCGGCCGCCGGGTGCTGCCGCGCCTGCTGTGGTGGGTGGCGCGCAGCGGATCGCAGGAACTGTTCACGCTGAGCGTGGTGGCCATCGCCGTCGGCGTGGCCTTCGGAGCGGCGGCGCTGTTCGACGTGTCCTTCGCGCTGGGCGCCTTCTTCGCCGGCATGATGATGCGCGAGTCGGAGTTCAGCCACCGCGCCGCCGACGAGTCGCTGCCACTGCGCGACGCCTTCGCCGTGCTGTTCTTCGTGTCGGTCGGCATGCTGTTCGACCCGGCCGTGATCTGGACGCAGCCGCTGAAGCTGCTGCTGGTGGTGGCCATCATCATGGTGGGCAAGACCATCGCCGCGGTGCTGCTGGTGCTCGCCTTCCGCTACCCGCTGAATACCGCGCTGACGGTGGGCGCCAGCCTGGCGCAGATCGGCGAGTTCTCGTTCATCCTCGCCGGGCTGGGCGTGAACCTCGGGCTGATGCCGGCCGAGGGGCAAAGTCTGGTGCTGGCCGGCGCGCTGATATCGATCGCCGCCAACGCGGCACTGTTCTCCGCCATCGAACCCTTCCGCGCCTGGGCCATCGCGCGCTCGTCGCTGGCCCGCCGGCTGGAACAGCGCGACGACCCGCTGGCGGCGCTGCCGATGACCACCGACGCGCGCCTGCTGAACGAACAGGTGGTGCTGGTCGGCTACGGCCGCGTCGGCCGGCGCATCGCCGACGCGCTGCGCGAACAGCACATTCCCTGCGTGGTCGCCGAACAGAACCGTGAGCGCGTCGACCAGCTGCGGCGCGAAGGCGTGCCGGCGGTGTTCGGCGACGCACAGACGCCGGAGGTGCTGATCCAGGCGCACATCGCCAAGGCCGCGATGCTGGTGATCGCGATTCCGGAAACGGTGAATGTGCGCAAGATGGTCGAGATCGCACGCACGCTGAACCCTGAGATCGCCGTGGTGCTGCGCACCCACAACGAGGAAGAAGCCGAACTGCTTGAGCGCGAGAGCCTCGGCACGGTGTTCCTTGGCGAAAACGAACTTGCGCGCGGCATGGCGGAACACGTCGTGCGGCATTTCGGGCGCGGCGCGCCCGGCGGCGCCAGCTGGCCGCATCACTGACGTCCCTGATGACTACTCCACACACCGACCCCACCGCCGGCGCCGAGGCCTGGCACGCATTGCCCGCAGACGACCTGCCAGCGCTGTTCGATGTGCAGGCGCAGTCGGGCCTGAGCCGCGCCGAAGCGGCAGCGCGCCTGGTGAAGCATGGCCCGAACCGCCTGCCTGACGCACCGAAGCGCCCGCCCTGGCTGCGTTTACTGCAGCAGTTCCACAACCCGCTGATCTATGTGCTGCTGGTGGCCGGGGCGGTGACGCTGGCGCTGGGCGGCCACGTCGATTCGGCCGTCATCTTCGGCGTGGTGCTGATCAACGCGCTGATCGGCCACATCCAGGAAGGCAAGGCCGAGCGCGCGCTCGACGCTGTGCGCGGCATGCTCGCCGCGCGCGCCACCGTGCTGCGCGACGGCGAACGCCATCAGGTCGACGCTGCCGACCTGGTGCCGGGCGACATCTTGCTGCTGGAATCGGGCGACAAGGTGCCGGCCGACCTGCGCCTGCTGCGCACGAAGAACCTGCGTGTGACCGAAGCCGCGCTGACCGGCGAATCGGCGCCGGTCGACAAGGACAGCGCCGCCGTGGCGGAAGCGGCGGCCATCGGCGACCGCCGTTCGATGTGCTACTGCGGCACGCTGGTCGCGCTCGGCCAGGCACGCGGCGTTGTCGTGGCGACCGGCGTCGGCACCGAAATCGGCCGCATCGGCACGCTGGTCGGCGAAGTGGCGACGCTGGCCACGCCGCTGACCCGGCGGCTCGACCAGTTCGCCCGCCAGATCACCGGCTTCATCCTGATCGTCGCCACGCTGACCGTGCTGTACGGCCACTTCGTCGCGCAGATGCCGATGTTCGACCTCTTCCTCGCGGTGGTCGGCCTCGCCGTCGCGGCCATCCCCGAGGGCATGCCGGCGGTGGTCACCATCGTGCTGGCCATCGGCACCCGCACGATGGCGCGCAAGAAGGCCATCGTGCGGCGGCTGCCGGCGGTCGAGACGCTGGGTTCGGTCACCGTCATCTGCACCGACAAGACCGGCACGCTGACCCGAAACGAAATGACGGTGGTGCGACTGCTGCTCGCTGACCGCGAGATCGCTGTCAGCGGCAGCGGCTACGCGCCGGAAGGCGGCTTCCACGGCGACGGTCAGCCGGTCGCGCCCGGCGACGTGCCCGGACTGGCTGCCGCGGCCCGCTGCGCGCTGCTGTGCAACGACGCGCAGATCCGCCACGACGGCGACGCCGGCTGGACGCTGATCGGCGATCCGACCGAAGGCGCGCTGGTCGCCTTCGCCCGCAAGGCCGGCCTCGACCCGCAGGACGAGACGAAGAATTTCCCGCGCGTCGACGCCATTCCGTTCGAGTCGGAACGCCAGTTCATGTGCACGCTGCACCGCGACCACACGGGCCACGCCTTCCTGCTGCTCAAGGGCGCCCCGGAGCGCGTGCTGGCGCTGTGCGCCACCCAGTACGGCGGTGCGCCGCTCGACCATGCGTACTGGACGGCGGCGATCGCGCGCGCCGGCGGTGCAGGCGAACGCGTGCTTGCCCTGGCGCAGGCGCCCTTCCCTGGCTCGCGCAACGCGGTCGAACTGCAGGACATCGACGCCCGCTTCGAACTGATCGGCCTGGTTGGCATCATCGACCCGCCGCGCGAAGAGGCGATCGCCGCGGTGGCGCAGTGCCGCGAAGCGGGCATACGGGTCAAGATGATCACCGGCGACCACGCGGTCACCGCTGCGGCGATCGGCCGCCAGCTGGGTCTGGAGGCCGAACGTACGCTGAACGGCGACGTCATCGGCACGCTGGACGCTGCCGCACTGCGTGAGCGCGCACTCGACACCGACGTGATCGCGCGCGCCAGCCCGGAACACAAGCTGCGGCTGATCGAGGCACTGCAGGCCGAAGGCCATCTGGTGGCGATGACCGGCGACGGCGTGAACGACGCGCCGGCGCTGAAGTCGGCGGACATTGGCGTGGCGATGGGCGGCAAGGGCACGGACGCGGCGCGCGAAGCATCGGACCTGGTGCTCACCGACGACAACTTCGCCACTATCGCGCGCGCGGTGCGCGAAGGCCGCGTCGTGTTCGACAACATCAAGAAATCGCTGATGCACATGCTGCCGACCAATGGCGGCGAGGCCGGCGTCATCCTGCTGGCCATCTTCGCCGGCCTGCCACTGCCGGTGACCGCAGGCCAGATCCTGTGGGTGAATACGGTCACTTCGGTCACGCTGGCGCTGTCGCTCGCCTTCGAGCCGGCCGAGCAGAACGTGATGTCGCACGCGCCGCGCCCGCCACAGGAGGCCATCGTCACCCGCGCGCTGGGCCTGCGCATCCTGTTCGTCATTGCGCTGATGGTGGCGACCACCTTCACCGTGTTCAACTGGGAGCTGGCGCGCGGCAGCAGCATCGAACTGGCGCGCACCGCCGCGGTGAACATGATCGTCGTGTGCGAACTGTTCTACCTGTTCAACGTGCGCCACTTCACCCGCCACGCCTTCAGCCTGGAAACACTGACCGGCAACCGCGTGGTGCTGCTGGTCAGCGCCATCCTGATCGTGCTGCAACTGCTGTTCACCTATGCCGCACCGATGCAGCAGCTGTTCAGGAGCGCCGCGCTCGACCTGTCTTCATGGACGGTGATTCTCGGCCTCGGCGCCGCCGTGTTTCTGGCGGTCGAGATCGAGAAGGCGGTCCTTCGCCACTTCCGCGTGGCCCGGCTGTAAGCCGGCACGCATTTTTCGGGGAGACCCAGCATGCCTCAGCTTCAACGCATCATCGCCGCGACCGATCTGTCGCCCTTGTCGCTCGACGCCGTCGATCGCGGCTTCGAACTGGCCAGCCGCAGCGGCGCGCACTACACGCTGGTGCATGCGCTGGGCCTCGATGCACTCGGTCCGCTGCGCAACCTGCTCGGCGATCAGGCTGAAATCGTTTCCGAGAAGGCCGTGCAGCACCAGTACGACGCGCTCGCCGCGATCGCCGGCGATGCCACGCACAATCGCGGCGTGGTCGCGGAACTGAAGGTCGAAGCCGGGCTGGCGACGCAGTTCCTGCCGGCCTATGCGGCATCGGTTCAGGCCGATCTGATTCTGGTCGGCGCGCGGGGCGAAAGCGTGCTGAGCCGGCTGCTGGTCGGTTCGACCGCGTCGCGCCTGCTGCGCAAGAGCAGCAGTCCGGTGCTGGTGGTGAAGAAGCCGTGCCCTGGGCCTTACCGGCGCGTGCTGGTGCCGGTCGACTTCTCGCCGGGTTCGCTGGAGGCTATCCGCATGGCACGCCGTGTCGCGCCCGAGGCCGATCTGCTGCTGCTGCACAGTTTCGACGTGCCGTTCGAAGGCATGCTGCAGTACGCTGGCATTTCTCAGGACCTGATCAACGGCTACCGGGCGGAAGCACGCGAGCGCTCGCTGCGCCTGCTGCACGATCTGGCCGAGCGCGCCGGGCTGGAGCGCAGCCTGTACACGGTGATGGTCGAGCACGGCAACGCGTCGCGCCACATCCTGGACTGCCAGGCGCAGCGCAACTGCGACCTGATCGCGATGGGCAAGCACGGTACGCACGTGACCGAAGAACTGCTGCTGGGCAGCGTGACCAAGCACGTGCTGTCGGAGGCCGATTGCGACGTGCTGGTGGTGATCGACCGCCGCGGGCCGACCGAGATTCCGGCGATGCCGGGCGAGGACTTCGTCTGACCGCCGGGCTGACGCTGCACCCGGCCCTCGTTTTCGTGGCCGGGCTGGTGATCGTGCTGGCCGGTGCCGAAATGGTGCTGCGCGGCGCCTCGCGCGTGGCGGCGCGGCTGCGCGTACCGCCGATACTGATCGGGCTCACCGTGGTGTCCGTCGGCACCAGCGTGCCCGAACTGGCAGTCGGCATCACCGCAGTCGCCGAGGACAAGGGGCCGCTGGCGGTCGGCAATATCGCCGGCACCAACATCCTGAACATCCTGTTCATCCTCGGCCTGAGCGCGCTGATGCGACCGCTGCCGACGCGCATGCTCAGCGTGCGGCTCGACGTGCCGGTCATGATCGCCGCCGCGCTGGCGCTGATCGCGATGGCGTGGGACGGGCGGCTAGACCGCAGCGAGGGCGTGCTGCTGCTGATCGGCGCCGTGCTGTACACGGTGGCGCTGGTGCGCCTCAGCCGCGAGGAAAGCGCGGCGATGCAACGCGAGTTCGCGCGCGAGGTGGCCGATGTGATGCCCGCCACGCTGCGTTCGGCGCGGCTGTTCATGGCGTGGAATTCGGCACTGCTGCTGGCCGGCATGGCGCTCACGCTGTTCGGAGCCGACCTGCTGGTGAATGGCGCATCGAGCATCGCGCGCGCCTATGGTGTGTCGGACGCCTTCATCGGGCTCACCATCGTCGCCATCGGTACGTCGGCGCCGGAACTGGCCACCACCGTGCTGTCGACGCTGAAGAACGACCGCGACGTGGCGATCGGCAACCTGATCGGCAGCAGCATCTACAACATCCTGGTCATCCTCGGCCTGACCATGACCATCGCGCCGCATGGCATCGAGGTCGGCAGCGACGTGCTGCGCATCGACCTGCCGCTGGCCGCACTGGTGGCCATCGTGTGCCTGCCGGTGTTCCGCAGCGAGCGCCGGGTGTCGCGCACTGAAGGCGGACTTTTCGTCAGCGCCTATCTGATCTATCTGTCACTGCTGCTGTTCGTCCGTCACTGAAGGACAAAACCCGGCCCGCTGTGCGGGACCGGGTTTCGTGCTGCCTTACTTGCGCAGGAAGTCCAGCAGATCCTGATTGAGCCTGTCCTTGTGCGTGTCGGTGATGCCGTGCGGCGCACCCGGATAGACGATCAGTTCGGCGTTGCGGACCAGCGCAGCCGAGGCCTTGCCGGACAGGTCGAGCGGCACGATCTGGTCGTCGTCGCCGTGGATCACCAGCGTCGGCACGTCGAACTTCTTCAGGTCGGCGCGGAAGTCGGTGGCCGAGAACGCCGCGATCGAGTCGTAGGTGTTCTTGTGCCCCGCCTGCATGCCCTGCGCCCAGAAGGACTGGATCAGCCCCTGCGACGGCTTGGCGCCGGGACGGTTGTAGCCGTAGAACGGACCCGACGCGATGTCGAGATACAGCTGCGAACGGTTGTCGATCGACGCCTTGCGGATGCCGTCGAACACCTCGATCGGCAGGCCCCCCGGATTGTCGGCAGTCTGCAGCATCAGCGGCGGCACCGCACTCACGAGCACCGCCTTCTTCACCCGGCTGGTGCCGTGACGGCCGATGTAGCGCGCCACTTCGCCGCCGCCGGTCGAGAAGCCGACCAGCGTCGCACCCTTCAGGTCGAGCGCCTGGATCACCGCGGCCAGATCGTCGGCGTAGTGGTCCATGTCGTTGCCGTCCCACGGCTGCGACGAGCGGCCGTGGCCGCGCCGGTCGTGCGCCACCACACGGTAGCCCTGCGACGCGAGGAAGAGCATCTGCGCTTCCCAGCTGTCGGAACTGAGCGGCCAGCCGTGGCTGAACACGACGACCTGGCCGTTCTTCGGGCCCCAGTCCTTGTAGTAGATCTGCACGCCGTCACGCGTGGTGACGTAGTTTTCGGTCTTCTTGACCGCGACGGATGTGCGCGCGGCGGGCTTGGCGGCTTCTGCGGCGAAGGTCGGTACGGCAAGCGCGGCGGCAAGTACGGACAGGGCGAGGGTGCGGCGGACTGCATTCATGATGGATTCCTTTCAGGTAACGGGTTGGGGACGGTGGCTATCCGTCAGGCCGATGACTCAGGCGATGACCAGGGTGACGTCGATGTTTCCGCGGGTGGCGTTCGAGTACGGGCACACGATGTGCGCCTTCTCGACCAGCGACTCGACCTGTTCGCGCGGCAGGCCCGGGACGGCAATGGTCAGTTCGACCTCGATGCCGAAGCCGGTCGGGATGGCGCCGATGCCGACGCGGCCGGTGATCTGCGTGTCGGCCGGCAGCGCGACCTTGTTCTGGCCGGCGACGAACTTCAGCGCGCCGAGGAAGCAGGCCGAGTAGCCGGCGGCGAACAGCTGTTCGGGATTGGTGCCGGGGCCGCCGGCGCCGCCCAGTTCCTTCGGCGTCGACAGCTGGACATCGAGCACGCCGTCGGACGACGCGGCGCGACCTTCGCGACCACCGGTTGCAGTGGCCTGGGCGGTGTAGAGAACCTTTTCGATCGACATGATGAACTCCTGTGTAGTGAGAGGGGTTTGCGGCAGTGCCTGTTGGCAGGACGAACTTTGCGCCGATCGGCGAGACCATACGCAACGTATAATCCTGAAAACTTACCTTTGAGTACTTAACCCATGGTCGACCGCCTCGAAGCCCTGCTGGAGCACTTCTCGGTCAGCGCCCGCGTGTTCAACACCGGCGCGCTGTGCGGCATCACCGAACTGGACGCCGGCGACAGCGGCCGCATGCACCTGGTGCGCGCCGGCGAGGTGGACATCCACCATCCCGCCGGCATCGAACACGTGACCCGGCCCAGCCTGCTGCTTTTTCCACGACCGACGCCCTACCGTTTCGTCACCGACCCGGAGCGCGGCGCCGACTTCGCCTGCGCGCGGCTGCACTTCTCCGGCGGAGCCGCCAATCCGATCGCCTCCGCGCTGCCCGACTTCAGCTGTCTGGCGCTGGAGGACATCCTCGGCGCGAAGCCGGTACTCGACCTGCTGTTCGACGAGGCCTCGCACACCTACTGCGGCCGGCAGGCGGTGCTGGATCGATTGTTCGAGGTGGTGCTGGTGCAGGTGCTGCGGCACCTGATGGAAGGCGGCGAGACCGGTGCCGGCATGCTGGCGGGGCTGTCGCACCCGCGGCTGCGTCTGGCACTGGTGGCCATGCACGAGAACCCGGCGCAGGAATGGACCCTCGACACGCTGGCCGAGCGCGCCAGCATGTCGCGCAGCGTGTTCGCCAACGTGTTCCGCGACACCGTGGGCTGCACGCCCGGCGCCTACCTGCAGCGCTGGCGTATCGGCATCGCGCAGCGTGCGCTGCGTCAGGGCCGCGCGCTGAAACTGATCGCCGACGACGTCGGTTACGGCGGCGAGGCGGCGCTGTCGCGCGCGTTCAAGGCGCAGACGGGGCTGTCGCCGCGGCAGTGGCGTAACGCTCAGGGCGGCTGACGGCGCAGGAGAGCAGCCGGTCAGGTGCACGCTAAAGTTTCAGAAGAAGAAACTTTGTTTCCTCTGCTAGCATTCGGCCGCATCGTCCCGTCGTCGCCTCCATGTCCGTCCGTCCCGTCTCTCCTGCGGCCACGCTCTGCGGTCTTGCCGCCATCCTGCTGTGGAGCACGATGATCGGCATGGTGCGCGCCATCAGCAGCGCGCTCGGACCGGTGGTCGGCGCAGCAGCGATCTATACGGCCGGTGCGATCTTCCTCTGGCTGCTGTTCCGCCCTGCCTCACCGCGCGGCGCGCGTCCGGTCTATCTGCTGCTGGGCGGCGCCCTGTTCGTCGCCTACGAACTGTGCCTGTCGCTGTCGCTCGGCCTCGCTCTCGACGACGCACAGGCGATGGAGTTGGGCATCGTCAATTATCTTTGGCCCTGCTTCACCATCCTGCTCGCGGTCGTCATGAACGGGCAGCGCCTGCGCCCGTGGATAGCGCCGGGACTGGCGCTGTGCCTGGGCGGAGTCATCCGGGTGGTGGGCGGGGGGAGCGAGTGGTCGCTGTCCTCGCTGTCGACTGGCGTAGCGTCGAATCCGGCGGTCTATGCGCTGGCCTTCGCCGGCGCGCTGCTGTGGGCGCTCTACTGCAATGTGACCCGTCGGCTGGCGGATGGCTACAACGGCGTCACCGTATTCTTCTCGGCAACGGCGGCCGCGCTGTGGGGGCTGGCGGTGCTGGGCGGAGAGCCTCTGGCGGTGCCGTCGGCGCGGATCTGGTTTGAGGTGGCCGCTGCCGGAGCGGCCCTGGGCGCGGGTTACGCGCTGTGGAATGTCGGCATGCTGGGCGGCGACATGCCGCTGCTCACGACCGCGTCCTACGCCGGGCCGCTGCTGTCGACCGCATTTGCCGCCGCGTGGCTGGGAGCGCCGCTCACGCCGCCATTCTGGCAGGGCGCGGCGCTGGTGACGGCCGGATCGTTGCTGTGCTGGCGGGCGACACGCCCAGCCGGATGAATTCGATTTCCGGCGCCACCAAACAAAAAAGCGGGCAATGCCCGCTTTTCTGTTTGCTCAAGCGCTGAGGATCAGCGGTTGGCGACGTACATGGTGATTTCGAAGCCGAAACGCAGGTCGGTGGCCTTCGGGGTTTCCCAGTTCATGGCAGTCTCCTGATGGTGGTTCGTTGGCTCACTGCGACGTGCAGTGCATGGATCGAATACTGCGCCGGTCCGGCACCGCCCACCTCGTGCCACTCTGGAAAGACGACTCAGGATTTTCTTGAGCGCAGCGTTTCGAATACGTCGGGCAGCATGCAGGTCTGCAGGCTGCGCTGCGAGAACAGGAAGCGGCCGTCGCAGACGAAACCCAGTTCCTGCCAGTCGACCGCGTCGTTGAGCAGCTCGGCGGCGCGTGCCAGATCCGCCACTTCGGGGCGGGCGAACAGCGCCAGCACCGAGCCGTCGTAGTGCGTGCAGTCGTGCAGGAAGAACGGTCGCGGCTTGCGCGTCTTGCCATTCACGTAGATGCGCGGGCCGCCCGAGCGGTGGTGCAGGCGCCCCCACTGCCACCAGTTGTGCTCGCCGAACTCGCGCACCCGGCGCGCCAGCAGGCGTGGCTTGTGCTGTTCCAGCCAGTCGTTGCGCACATCGAAGAAGGCGCGCCGCGTGCGGCCTGTATCGACCGTGCTGGAACAGACGAACTCCACATTGCCCTGCGGGTGCACGAAGATGTCATCCGCCCCCGACACGGCACCGACGCGCACATCGAACAGCGACGCGAGCGGCACGCCGTAGTCGCCGCGTAGGAACATGAGCTGGCCGCGTTCGCAGTGGAAGCGCCGGCCGTCGCTCATGCGCCGGTCCATGCGCCCCTTCTCGAAACGGAATACCGCGCAGTTCGGCACGTAAGGGCCGAACACGCGGCTGTCGCCGGTTTCGATGAAGTCGGTGATGCTGCCCTGGGCGAACAGCCAGTCGTTCAGCCGGCGCGCGGCGGTCAGCTTGATGAAGTCGCGCGGCACGATGAAAATGAGCTCGCCACCCGGTTTCAGATGACGCACGCACTTCTCGATGAAGAAGAGGTAGAGATTGCTGCGACGGTCGAACAGATCGCTGCGCAGCTGCGCCCGCGTGTCCGCCTGGATGTCCTGGTGCCGCACATAGGGCGGATTGCCGATCACGGTATCGAACTGCTCGTCGACCGGATAGGCGAAGAAATCCATCACCTGGGCGCCCGCCGGCGCGACCGTCGGGTCGATTTCGATGGCCACGCAGCCCGGAATGCGCGACGCGAATGCGCCGTCGCCGGCAGACGGTTCAAGCGTGCGGCCGTGGTTGCGGCGCAGCGCCAGCATGCGTTCGACGACATCGTCGCGGGTGAAGACCTGTCCCAGGATCTCGACCCGGTGGTTCCTTTCGTTCATGGCGCCATTGTCCCATGGCTCCCATGTGCCGGCGCAGCATGTCTGCCGCCCACGCATGGGCTACCATCAGCGCCCCGCCCCCACACCCTACCCCACCCCATGCTGCATGCACCGATGGAACCCTTCGATCACGGCTGGCTCGACGTCGGCCAGGGCCATCGCGTCTATTACGAACAGTGCGGCAATCCGCGGGGAAAACCTGCGCTGTATCTGCACGGCGGCCCCGGCTCGGGCTGCTCGCCACGCCAGCGCCGCTTCTTCGATCCGGCGGTGTGGCGCGCCGTGCTGTTCGACCAGCGCGGCTGCGGCCGCAGCACCCCGCTGGGCGATACCGCGCACAACCACAGCGATGCGCTGATCGCCGACATCGAGGCGCTGCGCCGCCACCTGGGCATCGAGCGCTGGCTGGTGTTCGGCGGCTCCTGGGGTGCGACACTGGCCGCGACCTATGCCGCGCGCTACCGCGACGCGTGCAGCGGCGTGCTGCTGCGCGGCCTCTTTCTTGGCGGGCGCACGGACATCGACGGGTTCTTCCACGGCGCTGCCGCGCTGGCACCGGAAGCGCACGAGGCCTTCATGCAGGCGATCCCGGCGCGTTGGCGCAACCGTGTCGTCGTCTGGCTCGACCGCGTGTTCTCGTCCGGCGACAGCGCGCGCATCGACCGCGCAGTACTGGCCTGGCGCGCCTGGGAACACGCGCTCGGCGTGTGGCCGGAACGGACCGTGCCGGCCGATCCGACGGCCGACGAATGGCCGCTGCTGCGCGCCCGCTATCGCGTGCAGTCGCACTATCTGGCCCACCGCTGTTTCATCGGCGAAGCAAAGGTGATGGACTCGATCGCCCGCCTGCACGGGCTGCCGGTCGCCTTCGTGCACGGCACCAACGACCTGATCTGCCGGCCGCAGAACGCCTGGCGCGCGCACCGCACGCTGGCGGGCAGCCGGCTGGCCTGGGCACAGGGAGCCGGCCACGACCCCTTCCATCCGGCCAGCCTCAAGCTGCTCGGGTCGGCGCTGGCCGCGCACGCGCGTGACGGACATTTCGACGCCTGGCCGGGAGAACCGTCGTGAGCCTCAGACTGAAACTGAACCTGCTGATCGCCGCCGTCATCCTGACCTTCACCAGCACCATGCTGACGATGGAACTGATGGGCACACGGCGCGCCGTCGGCGAGGAAATCGAGGCGGCGAACCGGGTGGCCACCCAGCTGCTGTCTCGCGTGGCGCTGGTCTACGCCAACATGGGTTCGCCGGCGCTGGTCGATTTCCTGTACCGGCTCGGTCGCGTGCGCGCCACCGAAATCCATCTGGTCGACAGCAACGGCGTGAAGCTCTACACCTCGCCGCCCTCGCCTTACAAGGCCGGCCGCGACGCGCCCGAGTGGTATTCGAACGCGATACTGCCGAAGCGGCCGCGTCAGGAGATCACGCTGAACGACGGCGCGCGGCTGGTGGTCGAGGCCGACGCTTCGCGCGCCATACTCGACGGCTGGGACGAGGCGGTGCAACTGCTGATCGCCGGTTCGATCGCGCTGCTGCTCGGCAACGGCATCGTGTTCTGGCTGGTCGGCCGAGAAACCCGGCCGTTCAACACCATCGTGCGCGGGCTCGAACACATGCGTGCCGGCGACTATCACACGCGGCTGCCACCCCTGCCCGGCAAGGAAGCCCGATCGATGGCCCTGGCCTTCAACCGGATGGCGCAGGCGATCGAGGACAACATGAACGCCCGGCAGGAAGCGCTGGAGGCGCGCAGCAACCTGGAAGAGAACCGCGAACTGACACAGTTCATCCAGAGCCGCATCGAGGAGGAGCGACGCGACATCGCGCGCGAGCTGCACGACGAAATGGGCCAGGCGGTCACCGCGATCAAGAGCATGGGCCTGTCGATCGCGCGGCGTGACGCGCAGTCCGATCCGCGCAGTGCCGAGGCCGCCAACCTGATCGTCGAGACGGCCAATCACCTGTACGACGTGATGCACAGCATCATCCCGAAACTGCGACCGCTGGCGCTGGACAATCTCGGGCTGGAAGATGCGCTCGAAGATCTGGTGTCGGAGTGGCGGCGCCACCATCCGGACATGCAGTTCGAACTGCAGATGCACGACCTGCCGGAGGCGCCCGGTGACTCCTTCAAGCTGGCGGCCTACCGCATCGTGCAGGAGGCGGTGACCAATGCACTCAAGCACGCGCACGCCCGGAAAATCATGATTTCACTGCATGGCTCGGAACGGTCGCTGGAGCTGTCGGTCGAGGACGATGGCGCTGGTCTGGAACAGGGCTGGGCACAGAAGCGTGGACACCACGGCGTACGCGGCATGCGCGAACGCGCACAGGCCCTCGGCGGCGAACTTGAACTGCAGTCGCGCGACGGTGGGGGTACCCGGGTGTTCGCGCGACTGCCGATGGATTGAGGGGGAGAACAACAATGGGACCGATCAAGGTCATGCTGGTGGACGACCACGCGGTCGTCCGCATGGGATTCAAGCTGCTGCTCGCCGCCTGCGAGGACATCGAGGTGATCGGCGAGGCGGACAGCGGCGAGGTGGCTTACCAGCGCTACACGGAACTGAAGCCGGACGTGATCGTGATGGACCTGTCGATGCCCGGCATGGGCGGTATCGAGGCGGTGCGGCGACTGACCGCGCGCGACAAGGGCGTGCGCATCCTGGCACTGTCGGCGCACGAGGACACGGCGCATCCGAAGCGGGTGCTGAAGGCGGGTGCCACCGGTTACCTGTCGAAGCGCGGCGCACCGGAAGCGCTGATCGATGCGGTGCGCACGGTGGCCGCCGGTCGCATGTATCTGGACGCCGAAATCGCGCAGAAGCTGGCGATGCAGGACGTGACCGGCACGCAGAACCCGGTCGAGGCGCTGTCGGAGCGAGAGTTCGAGGTGTTCATCCACCTCGCGCGCGGGCAGTCGGTGAACCAGATTGCCGAAACGCTGCATCTGTCGACCTCCACCGTCGGTACCCATCTTTACAACGTCAAGCAGAAACTCGGCGCGTCCAACCAGGCCGAACTGACGCTGATTGCACTTCGCAACGGCCTGATCGAGGCCTGATCACGATCTGCAACAGATGCATCGCACCACTCCAGTGCGATGCATGTCGCAGCGGTGCTTCATTTTCGGTCACGACCTTCCACATTCCGGCCATACGGACGTCGCGTCGTCGTACGCCCGACCCGCGACGATCACCCGCATAGGGGCCACAGTCTTTTGTTGCATCGCAGCATCGGGAAGCTTTCCCGATGCGGGTTTGCGCCCCGTCCTGCCCGCAGCATGACCGTCACCTGCTCGCCTGGCGACGCATGAAACGCCGTTCCGCCGAGTGACTGGCACGCTTCTCGCTGGTACCGCTCGTCAGCTGACACACCTACAACCACTCAGATACACAGCCATGTTCCGTTAGTCACTCATCGCCACCGGGCCCTGCCAAGGCCCGTAAGCCGGCAAGGAGATCGTCATGCGTGCCCTTGGATTGCTGCTCTTGCTCACCGTCGCTCAGGCTTCACACGCCAGTGCCGAGCGATACATCCAGTTGTCGATGCACGTGGTTAAGGTACTTGCCGCGAACGCCGACGGACGCATCAACACCGGCACCGGCGTGCAGATCGACGACACCCACGTGATCACCAACTGTCACGTGGTCGGCATCGCGACCAACGTGATCGTGGCCCGCGGCAGCAGCGGCGTACCGGCGCAGGCCAGTTCGGTCGACCCGCGCCACGACCTGTGCGTGATGACCACGCCGCACGCAATGGGCCGGCCGGTGGACATGGCCACCTCGCGCACGCTGAAGGTCGGCGACACGGTGCATGCGGTCGGCTTCTCCGGCGGCAAGGCGCTGTCGATGAGCGACGGCCAGGTAACCGCGCTGCACGAGATGGATGGCGCGCTGGTGATCGAAACCGACGCATCCTTCCAGCAGGGCGCATCCGGCGGCGCGCTGTTCGACACCGATGGTCGTCTGGTCGGCGTGCTCACCTTCTTCATTCCGGGCATGAAGCGTCACTTCGCGGTGCCGGTGGAATGGGTGCACAGCGGCAGCACGGTGGCCGAACTGCCGATCCGTGACGCCACGCCGCCCTTCTGGGCCGCCGCGGACGAGGACAAGCCCTACTTCCTGCGCGCCATCCAGCACGAGAACGATGGTGACTGGGGCCGCCTGCAGGCGGTGGCGAAGGAATGGGTGGAAGCCGAACCGAACAACAGCGCCGCGATCAAGGCCGCGGTGCGCGCCAGCCAGCTGCCGCCGCTGCGCTGAACGATCGGCACAAAAAAGCCGGCCCCGCGGGGCCGGCTTTTTTTCGTCCAGACACTGGCGCTTATCTGGTCTGCGTCAGTTGTTGCAACTGAGCTTGCGACTGAGACAGCTGCACCACCTGCTCCACCTGTATCGCCTGAGCGGTCGGTTGTACCGGCGCGGCGGCGTGCGTCGCGCCGGTGGCCGACGGCAGCAGCGGCACGATGAGCAAGGCCACGATGTTGATGATCTTGATCAGCGGGTTCACCGCCGGGCCGGCCGTGTCCTTGTACGGATCGCCCACGGTGTCGCCGGTGACTGCCGCCTTGTGCGCCTCGGAGCCCTTGCCGCCGAAGTGACCGTCCTCGATGTACTTCTTCGCGTTGTCCCAGGCGCCGCCGCCGGTGGTCATCGAAATGGCGACGAACAGGCCGGTCACGATGGTACCCATCAGCACACCGCCCAAGGCCTGCACGCCGGCTTCGGGACCCATCAGGAAGGCAATGCCGAAGGCGACGACGACCGGCACCAGCACCGGCAGCAGCGAAGGCACCATCATTTCCTTGATCGCCGCGACGGTCAGCATGTCGACCGCGCGCGAGTAATCGGGCTTGGCCGTGCCTTCCATGATGCCGGCGATCTCTTTGAACTGGCGACGCACCTCGACCACGACCGCGCCGGCCGAACGGCCGACCGCTTCCATCGCCATCGCGCCGAACAGGTAGGGAATCAGGCCGCCGATGAACAGGCCGATGATGACCGCCGGATTGGCCAGATCGAAGGCCACGCTGTGGCCGACCGCTTCCAGTGCGTGCGTGTAGTCGGCAAACAGCACCAGCGCCGCCAGACCCGCCGAACCGATGGCGTAACCCTTGGTCACTGCCTTGGTGGTGTTGCCCACCGCGTCCAGCGGGTCGGTCACCGCGCGCACCGAATCCGGCAGTTCCGCCATTTCGGCGATGCCGCCGGCGTTGTCGGTGATCGGGCCGTAGGCGTCGAGTGCGACGATGATGCCGGACATGCTGAGCATCGAGGTGGCCGCAATCGCGATGCCGTACAGGCCGCCCAGCGTGTAGGCCGCCCAGATCGCCGCGCATACGGCCAGCACCGGCCAGGCGCAGGACTTCATCGACACGCCAAGGCCAGCGATGATGTTGGTGCCGTGACCGGTGGTCGAGGCCTCCGCGATGTGCTTCACCGGCTTGAAATCGGTGCCGGTGTAGTACTCGGTGATCACCACCATCAGGCCGGTCAGCACGAGACCGACCACCGCCGCGCCATAGAGCCGCATCTGTGCGCCGTCGTAGATGCCCATCGAGGCGTTCAGCGCGTCGTCCGGCATCAGCATCGTAGTCAGCGGGTAGAAGGCGATCAGCGCCAGCACGCCAGCGACGATGAGGCCGCGGTAGAGGCCGTTCATGATCTTCTGGCCCGGCTTGGTCTTGACGAACATGCAGCCGATGATGGACGCGATGATGGAGAAGCCGCCCAGCGCCAGCGGGTAGATCACTGCCGCCTCGGCATTCGACTTCAGCATCAGCGCGCCGAGCAGCATGGTCGCCACCGTCGTCACCGCGTAGGTTTCGAACAGGTCGGCTGCCATGCCGGCGCAGTCGCCGACGTTGTCACCGACGTTGTCGGCGATCACCGCCGGATTACGCGGGTCGTCTTCCGGAATGCCGGCCTCGACCTTGCCCACCAGGTCGGCGCCGACGTCGGCACCCTTGGTGAAGATGCCGCCACCCAGTCGCGCGAAGATCGAAATGAGCGAGGAGCCGAAACCGAGACCGATCAGCGGATGGATGATCTGGTCGATCGCCGCGTCATGCGCCGCCGAGCCTTTCAGGATCGCGTAGTAGCCTGCCACCCCCAGCAGGCCCAGACCGACCACCAGCATGCCGGTGATGGCACCGCCGCGGAAGGCGACGTCGAACGCTTCCGAAATGCCCTTGCGCGCGGCTTCCGCCGTGCGCACGTTGGCGCGGACCGACACGTTCATGCCGATATAGCCGGCTGCACCGGACAGCACCGCACCGATGACGAAACCGGCGGCGGTCGACATGCCGAGCGTGACGGCGAGGAGGATGGTCAGGATGACACCGACGATCGCGATCGTGCGGTACTGACGGTTGAGATAGGCCTTTGCCCCTTCCTGCACGGCGTCGGCAATTTCCCGCATTCGGGGGTTGCCGGAAGGTTGGGCAAGGATCCACTTGCTGGATACGGCGCCATAAACGATGGCCACCACTGCGCACACGAGTGCGAACCACAGACCGAACGACGACATCACCCCTCCTCTTGTTTTGACTGCGTGCAACGAAAGGGCGGCGCCGTGACCCCGCCCCGGAAGCAGCGAGCAACCTTGTGGGTTGCCGGACAGGCGCCCCTGCGGCGCATGTCCTGGTATGTCATCCGCACGCCGGGGAGCGTGCGGCTACAAGCGGTGCGTCTTCGACCCGGTCAGCCGGCGAACGGCGGCAGCGTGCGCGGCACGCTCTCGTTCTTCAGACTGACATAGGCCGGCAGTCCATTCACGTAGGGCGGATAGTCCTCGCCTTCGATCAGGGGCTGCAGGTACTTCCGGCAGGCGTCGGTGATGCCGAAGCCGTCGTCGGAAATGAAATGCCTGGGCATCATCTTCTCGCGGTTCGCAACGTCCTGCAGTTGCGCCACGTCAATCTTCCATGCATAGGGCGCGTCGGACACGCGCACGATGGCGGGCATGACCGCATTGCGGCCCTCGATCGCCAGTTCGACCGCGCAACGGCCGAGCGCGTAGGCCTGCTGCGCGTCGGTGCCGGAGGCGATGTGGCGACCGCTGCGCTGCAGGTAGTCCGGCAGCGCCCAGTGATACTTGTGGCCGAGCTTCGCCTTGATCAGCTCGGCGACCTGCTGGCCGACCCCGCCCAGCTGGGCGTGGCCGAAGGCGTCGCGCGTGCCGGACTCGGCCAGCAGCTTGCCGTCGGCGCCACGCAGGCCCTCGGACACTGCGATGGCGCAGAAGTCGTGCTCGCGCACGCAGGCGTCGACGCGCGCCAGGAAGGCCGCCTCGTCGAACGGAATCTCGGGGAACAGCAGGATGTGCGGCGCCTCGGCCGGCGTGCGCGCGGCCAGACCCGCAGCGGCCGTGATCCAGCCGGCATGGCGGCCCATCACTTCCATCACGAAGATCTTTGTGGACGTGCGTGCCATCGAGGCGACGTCCAGACCGGCTTCCATCATCGACACCGCGACATACTTCGCCACCGAACCGAAGCCCGGGCAGTTGTCGGTCTCGACCAGATCGTTGTCCACCGTCTTCGGAATGCCGACGCAGGTGAGCGGGTAGTGCAGCTTCTCGGCGATCTGCGACACCTTCCACGCGGTGTCCATCGAATCGTTGCCGCCGTTGTAGAGGAAGTAACGGATGTCGTGCGCGCGGAACACCTCGATCAGCCGCTCGTACTGCGCGCGGCTTTCGTCGAGGCCTTTCAGCTTGTAGCGGCAGGAACCGAAGGCGCCGCCCGGCGTGTGACGCAGGGCGGCGATGGCCGCGTCGCTTTCGAGCGAAGTATCGATCAGGTCTTCGTGCAGCGCACCGAGGATGCCGTTGCGCCCGGCGAACACCTTGCCGATCACGTCGCCGTGCTCACGCGCCGCCTGGATGACGCCGCAGGCAGTCGTGTTGATGACCGCCGTGACGCCACCGGACTGCGCGTAGAACAGGTTTGCAGCCATGCAGATCAGGCCAGCGCGTCGAAGGCGCGCTGTTTCACTTCGTCGACCGGACCGACGCCGGAGATGGCGCGGTACTTCGGTGCGCCGGGCTCGCCGCGCTGCGCCCAACCCGAGTAGTACTCGACCAGCGGACGCGTTTGCGAGTGGTACACGTCGAGACGCTTGCGCACCACTTCCTCGCGGTCGTCGTCACGCTGCACCAGCGGTTCGCCGGTCACGTCGTCCTGGCCCTCGACCTTCGGCGGGTTGAACACCACGTGATAGGTGCGGCCCGACGCGATGTGGGCACGGCGGCCGCTCATGCGGGTGATGATGTCCTGGTCCGGCACCTGGATTTCGAGCACGAAGTCGATCGGCACGCCGGCCGCCTTCATCGCGTCGGCCTGCGGAATCGTGCGCGGGAAGCCGTCGAACATGTAGCCGGCCTTGCAATCGTCTTCCTTCAGGCGGTCCTTGACCAGATTGATGATGAGGTCGTCCGACACGAGGCCGCCGGCGTCCATCACCTTCTTCGCCTCGATGCCCAGCGGCGTGCCGGCCTTGACGGCGGCGCGCAGCATGTCACCGGTGGAAATCTGCGGAATGTTGAAGCGTTCCTTGATGAAGGTCGCCTGAGTGCCCTTGCCTGCGCCCGGCGGGCCCAGAAGTATGAGACGCATGTCCTCTCCTGATGTGAGTCTGTTTTTTGGATTCTGGTGGAACAGTGCGCGCGCCGCGGCAAACGCAATGCCAGCGGGCGCGACGTTACCGCCAACGGGAAGCGCGGTCAAACGGCAATGCGTCAGACCGTGCCGGTGGCAAACAGCGCGCGCACGCGCTCCAGATCGTCCGGCGTGTCGACGCCGGCATGCGGCATCGGTACGTCGGCGACCACGCGGATGCGGTAGCCGTGCCACAGCGCGCGCAGTTGTTCGAGTGCTTCGACCTGCTCCATCGGCGCCGGATCGAGGCGCGCGTTGCGCTGCAGGAAGCGCACGCGGTAGGCGTAGATGCCGATGTGGCGCTGCGCACCGAGTGCGGCCGGCAACGTGTCGCGCGAGGTGGCGAAATCGTCGCGCGCCCATGGAATCGGCGCGCGCGAGAAGTACATCGCGCGGCCGTGGATGTCGCAGATCACCTTGACCACCGCCGGATTGAAGAAGTCGGCCGCCCCGGTGATGGCGCTGCTCGCGGTGGCGATCGACGACTCCGGATCCTGGTCGAGCGCGAGCGCAACCTTGCGGATCAGGTCGGAATCGATCAGCGGCTCGTCGCCCTGCACGTTCACCACGACCGTCGCCGGCGACCAACCGAGCTTTTCCGCCACTTCGGCGATGCGGTCGGTACCGGTGGCGTGATCGCTGCGCGTCATCACCGCCTCGTAGCCGTGCGCGCGCACCGCATCGGCGATGCCTTCGTGGTCGGTGGCGATCACCAGCGCCTCGGCACCGCTCTGCGCGGCGCGCTGCGCCACGCGCACCACCATCGGCAGACCGCCGATGTCGAGCAGCGGCTTGCCCGGCAGCCGGGTCGATGCGTGGCGGGCGGGAATGACGACCTTGAACATGATGACCTCCCCGTCGCTCAGCCGTTGCGGCCAGCCGGCTCGCGCAGCGCGGCGACTTCTTCCTCGCTCATTTCGCGGGCTTCGTCCTCCAGCATGACCGGAATGCCGTCGCGGATCGGATACGCGAGGCGGCTGGCCTTGCACTGCAGCTCGTTTCGTGCGCGGTCGAGCACCAGCGGTGCCTTGGTGACCGGGCAGACGAGAATTTCAAGAAGACGTGGATCCATGCTTCAACTCCGCTAGACGAGTCGCGATGTAACCCGCCAGATCAGGGTCGAGGTGTGCCTCGACCGGCAATACCCACATCGGGGTGTCCGACAATCCGTGACATTTTACCGCGTCCTTCTCCGTCAGCAGCAGTGCGTCGCAGTCTGCGAAAACAAGGTCCTGCGCCGTGTAGGCGTGGTGATCGGGAAAAGGATGCGCGACGAACTCGAGTCCGAGCGCGCGCAGGTGATCGAAGAAGCGCGCCGGCTCACCGATGCCGGCGACCGCATGCAGGCGCAGGCCGCGCAGATCGGCCGCCACCGCCTTCCGTTCGGGCGCATCGAGCTGATGGAAACGTTCACCGAGCAGGCGCATCCGGAAGGTTGCGCGCACATCGCCCGGCGCCGCCGGCAGGCCGTTGAGCACCACGGCGTCGACCGTGCGCAGTCGTGCGATCGGTTCGCGCAAGGGCCCGGCCGGCAGGTGGAAACCATTCATGACACCGCGCCGGTCGAGCACCGCGACTTCGATGTCTCGCGCCAGCGCGTAGTGCTGCATACCGTCGTCACACAGTACGAGGTCGCACTCCGGGTGCGCCGTCAGCCCGGCGCGCGCGGCGTCGGCACGACGGCGACCGACCCACACCGGCAGACCGCTGCATCGCGCCAGCAGCACAGGCTCGTCGCCCGACTCGGCGAAATCTGCCTGGGTGCCGACCTCATGCACGGCATCGGCGCGACCGCCGTAGCCGCGCGTAACGATGAGCGGGCGCCAGCCGCGCTCGGCCAGCGCTCGCGCCAGATACAGCGTGAGCGGTGTCTTGCCGGCGCCGCCGGCGATGATGTTGCCGACGACGATCACCGGCACCGGCAGACGGTCGGCGCGCAGCAGTCCCGCACGGAAAGCGGCGCGACGCAGCGTCGACACGAGACGGAACAGCAGCGACAGCGGCCACAGCAGCCAGGCCGCGACGCCGCGGCTGCGCCACAGCGCGGGCGCGGTGCTCATCGGCCGCCGGACGCGTCGGACTGGGTGGCGAAGGAAATGCCGGCGATGCCGGCGCGCTGCGCCGCCTGCATCACGTCGATCGACGACTGCAGCCGCGCGTCCTTGTCCGACGAGATGATGACCACCGGCTCCTGCTTGCCCGACGCCGCCTTCGCCAGCGCCTCGGCCAGCGCGTCGGCGTTGCCGGCCGCGACCTGCAGGCGGTTGATCAGGATGTCGCCGCGCGCGGTGATGAGCACATTGATCTCGCGGTCGCTCTGCTCCGCCTCGGGCGCCTCGGCACTTGGCAGCGTGATTTCGAGGCCGGCCGTTTTCGAGTAGGTCGTCGTCACCATCAGGAAGATGAGGATGACCAGCAGCACGTCGATCAGCGGGATCAGATTGATTTCGAGCTCTTCACGCCCGCGGCCGCGTCGGAAATTCATCAGGCGTCCTTACTTCGCGGCGCGCTCGCCGTGCACCACCTCGACCAGCTTGATCGCCTGTTGCTCCATATCGACGATGAAGTCGTCGACGCGACCGCGGAAGTAGCGGTGGAAAATCAGCGCCGGAATTGCCACCAGCAGACCGAAGCCGGTGTTGTACAGCGCGATGGAGATGCCGCTGGCGAGCTGCTGAGGATTGCTGCCGGTGGCGGTCTGCGAACCGAAGATTTCGATCATGCCGACCACCGTGCCGAACAGGCCCATCAGCGGCGCCGCCGCAGCGATCGTGCCGAGCGTCGTCAGATAACGTTCGAGGTCATGGGTGACCGCGCGCCCCTCCTCTTCGATCGCCTCCTTCATCACTTCACGCGAGCTGCGCACATTGCGCAGGCCGGCGGCGAGCACGCGGCCCAGCGGCGAGTGAGCGGCAACGCGGCGTATCATGTCGGCGTTCGGCTGACCGCCCTTCAGGTCGGTGGCGATGGATTCGAGCAGGCCCGGCGGCACGACCTTGCTTCGACGCAGGCTGGCCAGACGTTCGATGATCAGCGCGACGGCGATGACGGAGGCGGCTATCAGCGGCCAGATCGGCCAGCCGGCCGCGCGGATGATCTCAAACACGTAGAGCCCCTTCGTGAACAAGCGGCGAACTGTAGCTTGCAGGACGTGGGGCGGCAACCCTGCGACATCGCTGGCGATGCTGCCGACGAGGTTATCCACAGAAATTGTGGATAACTGTGTGGGTTTTGTCTGAGCGGCTTTGCTAACTCGCCTCGCGGTAAGCGTTTTCCTTACGCCGATCAAAAATTAAGCTTCCATGACAGCCGCGTCGGTGTCGCCGACCGTCGCGAAAATCGATTCATGAATACAGTCAATGAAGACAGCAACGGCTCTGCCGCCATCGCCGTGTCGGAGCTCGCGCGACGTGCGCGTCTCGCGCTGGAACGCCAGTTTCCGGTGCTCTGGGTCAGCGGCGAGCTGTCCGGTGTGACACGGGCCGCGTCAGGCCATCTTTACTTCTCGCTGAAGGACGACGCGGCGCAGGTGCGTTGCGTCATGTTCCGCAGCCGCAGCCAGCTGCTGCCCTTCGAACCTAAGGCTGGACTGCGGGTCGAGGTGCGCGCCCAGGTCTCCCTGTACGAGGCGCGCGGCGACTTCCAGCTGACGGTCGATGCGATGCGTCGCGCCGGTGTCGGCGATCTGTACGAAGCCTTCCTCCGGCTGAAGGCGCAGCTCGCGGCCGAAGGCCTGTTCGACGCGGCGCGCAAGCGGCCGCTGCCTGCCCTGCCCGCCCGGCTGGCCATCGTCACCTCACCAGGGGCGGCGGCACTGCGCGACGTGCTGGCGGCGCTGGCACGGCGTGCTCCGCATCTCGAAATCGTATTGCTGCCCTGTCTGGTGCAGGGCGTCGACGCCCCGCGGCAGATCGCCACCGCGATCGCACAGGCACGCGCGGTCGAAGCGGAGGTCGTGCTGCTGGTGCGCGGCGGCGGCTCCGCCGAAGATCTGGCCGCCTTCAACGACGAGCGTGTGGCGCGCGCCATCGCCGCCTGTCCGGTACCGGTGGTCAGCGGCGTCGGCCATGAAACCGACTTCTCGATTGCCGACTTCGTCGCCGACGTACGCGCAGCGACGCCGACTGCAGCCGCCGAACTGGTCAGCGCCGGCCACGTCGAGGCGGCGGTCCGTTTGCGCGCGCTGAGTGCCCGCCTTGTCCGGGCGCTGCGCAGCCGGCTCGACGCGCACGGGCAGAAGCTCGACGACCTCGCCGGCCGACTGCGGCCGCCTGCAAGGCAGATGGACATTGCACACGACAGGCTGCGTGGCCTCCACGACAGATTGCGTCGCGCCCACGCGACACAGCTGACCCAGGCGCAGCGGCGGGCCGAGGCACTGGCGATGCGCCTGCGGCTCGCACGTCCGGCGCAGGCGATGCGGCAGGCAACCCTGTCGCGGCTGGCAGAGCAACTGCGCCACGCCATGCACGCCCGCCTGGATCACGCCCGCCAGCGCGCGCACCTCGGCGCGACGCAACTGGCTCAGCTCGATCCGACCGCAGTGCTGGCGCGCGGTTTTTCCATCGTGCGCGACACCGAGGGCCGCATCGTGCGCGACGCCGCCGCGCTGATGCACAGGCAGCCACTGCGCATAGACTTCGCTCGCGGCCACGCGGACGTCGAAGTCAGCCATTCATACCCGGATTCCGACGCCGCCGACTGACTCGCCTTGTGCTGACCGATGGCCGGCCATACACTCATGGACTTGGCTTTGAACCGACCGACTGGGAGAAAAAACATGGAACACACCCTGCCTCCGCTGCCCTACGCGCTCGACGCACTGGCACCGCACATTTCGCGTGAAACGCTGGAGTTTCACTACGGCAAGCACCATCAGGCCTACGCCACCAACCTGAACAACCTCATCAAGGGCACCGAGTTCGAGAACCTCGACCTCGAAGCCATCGTCAAGAAGGCCCCGGCCGGCGGCGTATTCAACAACTCGGCCCAGGTGTGGAACCACACCTTCTTCTGGAACAGCATGAAGCCCGCCGGCGGCGGCGCACCGAGTGGCGCACTGGCGGCTGCCATCGACGCCAAATGGGGCAGCTTCGACGAGTTCAAGAAGGCCTTCAAGACCTCGGCCGTCGGCAATTTCGGTTCCGGCTGGACCTGGCTGGTCAAGAAGACCGACGGTACGCTGGACATCGTCAACACCAGCGGCGCCGGCACCCCGCTGACCTCCGACGCCAAGCCGCTTCTGACCATCGACGTCTGGGAACACGCCTACTACATCGACTACCGCAACCGTCGCCCGGACTTCGTCGACACCTTCCTCGCCAGCCTGGCGAACTGGGACTTCGCCGCCGCGAACTTCGCGTCCTGAGCGACCGGCCGGGCTCTCGGGTCCGGCCGAATCCCGCGCGCGCTGCACGGCCCGGCTCGTCTGGTGCATGCAGCGCGTTTTTCATTCCGGTCTGCGCAACGCATGCAACTTGCAGTGGTCGGAGTGGCGTTACTCAAGGAGACAGATATGTCGCAGTGGAGAAAGTCAGGCCCGAATGAAGCCTTCACGCCGGAGGAAATCGAGGCCCGCCTGAAGGCAGAACTGCCGAAGTGGTACTACGAGGACGGCTGGATCCGTCGCAAGTACAAGACCAGCGGCTGGAAGGGCACGCTGATGGTGGTGAACACCGTCGGTCACCTGGCCGAGGCGGCCTTCCATCACCCGGACCTCGCCGTGTCCTACGCCTTCGTGATCGTCAAGCTGATGAACCACGAAGCCAAGGGCGTGACCGAGCGCGACTTCCAGCTGGCGAAGAAGATCGAGGACGTGATCATGTGGCAACCGGGCGCGGAAGAAGGCAGCGCGCTGGCCGGCACCCCGGACGATCCGCGCTTCAAGTACATCAAGTACGACTGAGCGCAGGCATGAAGCGCGACAGCCTGCGCGTCGAACGGCATGCGTCGATGACAGCCATCGACGCGGCGCAATGGGACGCGCTCACCGGCGGTCACGCCACGCTTTCGCACGCGCTGCTCGACGCTTTCGAGACGTCCGGCTGCGTGTCGCCCGAGAGCGGCTGGCGGCCGGATCATCTCGCGCTGTACGACGGTGAGCGCCTGGTCGCCGCCCTGCCCGGCTACCTGAAGTCGCACAGCTACGGCGAGTACGTATTCGACTGGGCCTGGGCCGAGGCGCTGGAGCGCAGCGGACGCGAGTACTACCCCAAGCTGCTGTGCGCCGTACCCTTCACCCCGGTTCCCGGTCCGCGACTGCTGGCGCGCGACGCCGCGGCACGCGCGGTGCTGCTCGACGTCTGGCTCGCGCACGCGCGCGCGCTCGGTGTGTCGTCGGCGCACCTGCTGTTTCCGGACGCCGCGTCACTGGCGGCGATCGACACGTCGGGGCTGCTGCTGCGCGAGTCGGTACAGTTTCACTGGCACAACGCCGGCTATGGCAGCCATGAAGAATTCCTTGCCACGCTGAGTGCCGACAAGCGCAAGAAGATCCGTCAGGAGCGTCGACGCGTGCGCGACGCCGGCGTCACGCTGCGGCGTATCGACGGCGCCGACATCAGCGACGCGGAACTGGCCCTGTTCGTCGCCTGCTATCGCAACACCTACCGCGTACGCGGCCAGCGCCCCTATCTGAACGCCCGCTTCTTCGAACTGCTGCGCGAACGCACGCCGCACTCACTGATGCTGGTGATCGCTTCACGTGACGGACAGGACATCGCTTGCGCGCTGAACCTGCGCGACGACAAGCGGCTGTACGGGCGCTACTGGGGGGAGATGGAATACGTGCCCTGCCTGCATTTCGAAGCCTGTTACCACCAGGGCATCGAATACGCGATCGAACGCGGCCTGCAGGCTTTCGAGGGGGGTGCCCAGGGCGAGCACAAGATGGCGCGCGGCTTCACGCCGGTACGCACCTGGTCGGCGCACTGGCTGCGCGACGAGGACTTTGCCGATGCGGTGGCGCGCTACCTCGAACGGGAGCGCGCCGGCATCGCACTGCACATAGACGAACTGGAGGAACGCACGCCCTACCGCACACGCGGCGGGGCGACGGACAGCACTCAGTAGTTCGGCTTGTCTTCGGCCTGCTGATAGCGATCGACGCCGGCCATGATTTCCTTCTTGGCTTCCTCGATGTCGGCCCAGCCCTGCACCTTGACGAACTTGCCCGGCTCGAGATCCTTGTAGTGCTCGAAGAAGTGCGAAATCTGGTCCAGCAGGATCTGCGGCAGGTCGCGCGGGCTCTGCACCGAGCGGTACATCGGGGTCAGCTTGTCCACCGGCACGGCCAGCAGCTTCGCATCCTCGCCAGCCTCGTCAACCATCTTCAGCATGCCGATCGGACGGCAACGCACGACCACGCCCGGCGGCAGCGCAAACTGGGTCATCACCAGCACATCGACCGGGTCGCCGTCGCCGGCGATGGTGTGCGGGATGTAGCCGTAGTTGCACGGGTAGTGCATGGCGGTCGACATGAAGCGATCGACGAAGACGGCGCCCGACTCCTTGTCCACTTCGTACTTGACCGGGTCCGAATGCATCGGGATTTCGATCACAACGTTGAAATCGTTGGGCAGATCCTTGCCCGACGGAACTCGTTCCAGACCCATGTCTCGCTCCTTGTGAAAAGCCCGCGATTATAGCGATTGTTGCGCCG
Source organism: Methyloversatilis discipulorum (assembly GCF_000385375.1). NCBI lineage: Bacteria > Pseudomonadati > Pseudomonadota > Betaproteobacteria > Nitrosomonadales > Sterolibacteriaceae > Methyloversatilis > Methyloversatilis discipulorum. The sequence goes on along the minus strand of NZ_ARVV01000001.1, from coordinate 1,843,137 downwards.
CACCAGAAGCGTCGTCGATCACCCTGAGGTCAAGCGTCACGTGCGCCAGCGTCTTCTCGCCGGCAAGACGAGCGCGCAGCGCCTCGGCGTCGAGCAGCGGCGAGGCGGCCACGGTCAGCGCCAGCGCGTGCCGCCCGGGCGCCAGCAGCCACAGATGGACGTCGAGCGGCCGGCCGCCCCAGTCATCGACATGAGCGAGTACGGCGTCGAACACGCTGCCCTCGACCTGGCGGTCCAGCAGCACGGTGGCGCTGTCCCGCGCCAGATGCCAGGCCCAGCGCAGGATGAGCAGTCCACCCAGCGCTGCAACCAGCGGATCGAGCCAGTCCATGCCGGCCCACTTGCCGGCCACCAGCGCGGCGATCGCCGCGATGGAGGTGAGCGCATCGGCCAGCACGTGCAGGTAGGCGGCGCGCAGATTGTGGTCGTCGTGCTCGCCGTGATGATGGGCGTGATCGTCGTGGTGGTCGTGACCGTGGGCATGGCCGTGGTGCGCATGCCCGCCCTTGTCGTGCAGCAGCCAGGCGCTGATCAGGTTGACCGCGAGACCGACCAGCGCCACCAGCAGCGCTTCGTCGTAGTGGATCGCGTGCGGCGCGCGCAGTCGCGCAGCCGACTCGACGATCATGAACAGCGCCGCACCGGCCAGCAGCAGGCTGGACGAGTAGCCGGCGAGGTAGGACACCTTGCCCGGGCCGAAGCTGTACAGGGCGCTGCCCCGGTGAGCGCGCATATAGGTGTAGGCGAATGCACTGATCGCCATCGCGGCCACATGGGTTCCCATATGCCAGCCGTCGGCCAGCAGGGCCATCGAGCCCGACAGATAGCCGGTGACGATCTCGGCAACCATGGCCAGCGCACTGAGCCACAGCACGCGGCCGACCGCCTGTTCGGCCAGTTCCGGGTGCGTGATGAAGTCGTGGCTATGAACCGGGCAAAACGGCGCGTCGGCCGGCATGTGATCAGGGGCGTTTCTGTCCATTCCGCGATTGTAGGTGCGGGTGTCACCGATCGTTGCACTTCGACGTGCAGAAAGCGCGCATGCCGTGCTTGACACCGCCCCTCGCTTCTGTACTAATACGAACCATTCTCATTTCTATGCCCATTGGCGAATGACTCAATCAGCTCCTCCGTCGCAGGCACCGCAACCGGCACCGCAGAGCGCCGCGGCTCCGACGCCGCCTGCGCTCGATTCGAGCCAGTTGCTGGGCGGGCGCAAACAGGTCGCGATCAACCACGGCGGCGAGCTGTACTCGCTGCGGCTGACGCGCAACGGAAAACTCATCCTGACCAAATAGAGCCATGTACATCTGCTTGTGCGAACCAGTGACCGACCGGGACATCAAGGCCGCAGTGCATACCGGATGCCGCACCGTGCGCGACATCGCAGGCCAGCTCGGCTGCTGCCGCGACTGCGGGCGCTGCGTGCGTGCCGCCAAGGAAGTGATTGACGCCGCCCGCGCCGAACTGCAGCCGATCCGCCTTCACCGGGCGCACGCAGAAGCCGCCGCAGCCTGATACCTCGCATAAACAGGTCGCCGCACTCGCCTTGCGACGGCCTAGAATTCGGTCAGGCGTCACCGTTGTGGCACCGCCTGACCAGGAGAAGTCTCATGAAAGGCGACAAGAAGGTTCTGCAGTACCTGAACAAGCAGCTGGTCAATGAACTGACCGCGATCAACCAGTACTTCCTGCATGCGCGCATGTACCGGAACTGGGGCCTGACCAAGCTCGGCGACCACGAGTATCACGAGTCGATCGAGGAAATGAAGCATGCGGACATGCTGATCGAACGCATCCTGCTGCTGGAAGGCCTGCCCAATCTGCAGGACCTGCACAAGTTGCTGATCGGCGAGAACGTGCCGGAAATGCTCGGCGCCGATCTGAAGATCGAACAGCAGTCGCACGCGACGCTGAAGGACGCGATCTCCTGTAGCGAGAGCGCGGGCGATTACGTTTCGCGCGACCTGTTCCGCAAGATCCTCGCCGACACCGAGGAACACATCGACTGGCTGGAAACCCAGCTGGACCTGATAGACAAGATGGGGCTGCAGAACTACACGCAGTCCGCAATGGGAGAACTCGGCAGCTGACGCACGCGGCGGTTTCCCGACGGAACTGCCATGCCGGCCCGTCCGCGACGGGTCGGTTCCGCCCCGGCGCAGTCCGTACAACCGCCATGAACAGCCGCCACGCCGAACCCGCAACGCCGCGCACACCACTGCTGCGCAGCGCACTGTCGGCACTGCTCAGTGTCGCCGCGCTGTGGCTGCTGACCGCCTTCCCGGCGACCCGCCTGTTCGACCAGCTCACGGCCGCCTCCGCAGCATCCGCCCGGCCTGCGCCCGCGCAGGCGGGCACACCGCATTCCTGAACTCACAGAACGCCGACGATCGATGTACGACTTCACGCCCCAACTCTCCGTCGGAGCGGCCCGATGAGCAGCGCCGCATTCGTTCCATCCGAAGCTTCCTTCGTGCAGTCCCAGAGTGCCGGTCTGGCGCGCCCCGCCAGCCGCGTACTGCGCCGCGAGACTGTCTCAGGCACGCCGTCGGCGGGTCTTCCGCTGCGTGGCATGTCGCTCGCCGGCGCGGTGCTGCTGCACGCCGCCGCCCTGCTGTGGATCGTGCACAACCCGACGGCGCTGGAGGCGCCGCCGATGATCATGCAGGCCACGCTGATCGCGCCGGAACCGCTGCCGATGGCGCCGCCGGAACCTCCGCAGGAGGTGAAGCGGGTCGAGCCTGAACAACCGAAGCCGGTAGTGAAACCGGTCAAACCGGTGCGCAAGGAACAGCCGCTGCCGCAGATCGCGGCCGCCGCCGACGCACCGACCACCGCCACCGTTGCACCGCAACCGCCGGCCCCGCCGGAACCGGTCGCCATCGACGCGCCGCCGGTCAGCGAGCCGTCACCGGCGCCGGTCACCGCGGCTCCGGTGGTCGCGCCGCCGCCGGTCACGCCGCCGAAGTTCAACGTTGCCTATCTGCAGAACCCGCGCCCGGCCTATCCGGCGATGTCCAAGCGCCTCGGTGAAGCCGGCCGTGTGATGCTGCGCGTGACGGTCGATGCGAATGGTCTGCCGACCAGTGTCGAAATCTCCAAGTCCAGTGGGTTTTCGCGGCTGGATGACGCCGCACTCGAAGCCGTGCGCAAATGGAAATTCGTTCCGGCTCGCCGTGGTGACGAGGCAATCAGCGGCGGCCAGGCATTTGTACCGATCGACTTCGGTCTCAACTCGTGATTTGTTCCCGTCCGCGTCAGGCGTACACTGCGCGGCGGCCAACTTTTGCATCAGGCTTCCATCAGGAGAAATTTGAATGAATGAGTCCCTCGGCTTTGCGCACTTTCTGTCGAATGCAGACGGTGTCGCAACCACCATCCTCGTGCTGATGGTGCTGGCCTCCATCGGTACCTGGTTCCTCATCGTGCTCAAGGGCATCGTGGCCTTCCGCCAGCGCCGCGCCAGCGGCACCTTCCTCGACCGCTTCTGGAACGCCTCGTCGCTGGAAGACGTGGCGCGCGACATGCGTTCGCATGGCGTGACCGACCCGTTCTCGCACCTGGTGCACGAAGGTTTCAGCGCGGTCGAAACCCTGCGCAGCGGCAACGCCGGCACGCGCGGCCTGATCGCCACCGGCAGCGCCGACGAGTTCCTGACCCGCGCGCTGAAGCGCTCGATCGAACGCGATCGCAGCCGCATGGAATACGGCCAGACCTTCCTCGCCTCGGTTGCCTCCAGCGCCCCGTTCATCGGTCTGCTCGGCACCGTCTGGGGCATCTACCACGCACTGCTGGCCATCGGCATGTCGGGTCAGGGCACGCTGGACAAGGTGGCGGGCCCGGTCGGCGAGGCGCTGATCATGACCGCCATCGGTCTGGCAACCGCCATCCCGGCAGCACTTGCGTTCAACTTCTTTGCCCGTTCGACGCGCAACGTGATGGCCGAGCTGAACAGCTTCGCGCACGACGTGTTCGTGATGCTGTCGACCGGCGTCAAGGACAGCGGCTCGAACGACCCGAAGGCCACCGGTGACCGCGTGCTGTCGCTGGTCGAACGCGGCCGCGAAGCCGCGCGCAACGCGCACTGATCGGGAGCCCGGACATGGCATTTGCAAGTTTCGAGCAGGACGACGACGGGCCGATGGCGGAAATCAACATGATTCCGCTGATCGACGTCATGCTGGTGCTGCTCATCATCTTCATGGTGACGGCCCCGCTGCTGACGCATGCGGTCAAGGTCGACCTGCCCAAGGAATCGACCAGCGCCAACACGCTGCCGCCGGAAAACATCCAGATCGCCATCGGCCCCGACGAACAGCTGTACTGGGCCGGCGAGAAGATCGACACCGATACGCTGAAAGCCAAGCTGCAGGAGGCAGCAGCGAAGGACAAGAACGCCGAGATCCAGCTGCGCGCCGACCAGAACGTGCCCTACCGTTCGGTGGCGCACGTGATGAGCGAGGCTGCCCGCCTCGGCCTCACCCGCATCGGTTTCGTCACCGATCCGTCGGCGGCAAAGTAGATCGGCGGCGTCCGCACGACGAAACGGCCACCCTGCGGGGTGGCCGTTTTTCTTTGCATCTGTCCGTGGACGATGCTTGACAGCCTTCCGCGCCGATGATGTAATGCGAATCGTTCTCATCCAAAAAGAGAACGCGCGCCAGCCACCGTCTGCACAGCAGGTCCCCGCAGACACCGCCAGCTTCCCCGACAGCACCCGCGGCACCCGCGCCAAGCAGCCCAGGCGCCGCCCAGACGGAGGATGCAACATGACCCCGGAACACCAGCACGCCGGCGAAGCCAGCCCGAGCACGCTCGCCGCCGCCACGCTGTTCGTGATGACCCGCTTCGCCGAACGGCCCTGCCCGGAAGTGGCGCAGATGGTGATCCGCCATCTCGAAGTGGTGGCCGACGACGAACGTGCCGACCCGCTGATGCGCGAGGTCTGCGGCGCCCTGATCAACCGCTGGACGCTGCACACGGTCGGTGACCTGGCCGTGCGTGCCGCGCACTGAAACCCCTGCCCCGGAGCATCCATGTCCCGCTACACCGGCCCCCGCCTGCGCGTGCTGCGCGCACTCGGCACCGACCTCCCCGGCCTCACCCGCAAGACGGCCGAAAACCGCACTGCGCCTCCGGGCCAGCACGGCAATCGCCCGAACCGCCGCAAGTCGGAGTTCGGCGCCCAGCTGATGGAAAAGCAGAAGCTGCGCTACAACTATGGCCTGACCGAAACCCAGTTGCGCGCCGTGTTCAAGGAGGCCGAGCGCTCCAAGCTACCGACCGGCGAGAAGCTGGTCGAACTGCTGGAACGCCGGCTCGACAACATCGTGTTCCGCGGCGGTCTGGCGCCAACCATTCCGGCGGCGCGCCAGCTGGTCCGCCACCGTCACGTGCTGCTCAACGGCCGGCGCGTGAACATCCCGTCGATCCGTGTGCGCGTCGGCGACACCATCACGCTGACCGACAAGGGCCGCAAGGTGCAGAGCGTGGTCGATGCGCTGCAGACGCCGGCGCTGGAACGTGCCGAATGGATCGCCTTCGACGAATCGGCGCTGAGCCTGCGTCTGGCCCACCTGCCTCCGGGTGACGCCACGCCTTTCGCGTTCGAAGCACAGAAGGTGGTCGAGTTCTACGCCCTGCGCGTCTGACGCGCGGATTCCCTGCCGGCCTTCGGGCCGGCACAACTGCCAGCCAGCCGGCGGTCGCGGCCAGCCAGTCATGCAACGCACGGAGCATTCATGACCTGCCCGCATATCCCCCGGCGCCCCTCTCGCGATGTGGCGTCCTGTACGCGAGGCCTGTTTTCAGGCCGCGCACCCCATCGTCCGTTCATCGAGAGAGGTCACCCATGATCCATCATCGCCTGCGTCCGTTCGCGACGCCGCTGCTCGCGGCCGCCTGCTTCGCACTCGCCGGTTCCGCCTACGCCAGCACGACCCACAGCGCCTTCGACGACATCGAGGATTCGGTCGCTACCGACGGCTTCAATAACCTGACCGCAGCCCGCATCACCGCCACGCAGCTGGCCGCCGGCATCGCGTCGAACAGCGAGACAGAAGGCGGCGCCATCCTCCGGCGCACCTCCGGCGGCGCCTATCCGGCCTCCTCCGGCCTGTACCAGTTCGCCGGCAACGGCTCGACCTTCGAAATGGTGGTCGGCGATGCGGTCGACGGCCTGACCAGCATCGTGTTCCAGACCTATATCAACGTGAGCACTGGCAGCAACGGCATCTACGGCGTGCTGGCGGCGAACAACCTGCCGCGCCTCAGCTTCAACGGCGGCGAGCAGTTCCTGCTCTCCAGCTCGCAGGCGAGCGAGAACCTGGGCTACACCGACTTCTTCACCGGTGAATTCGTCGCCTCCGACCCGAACAATCCGAACCACCTCACCTTCACCTGGAACCTGGCCAGCCTCGGCGTCACCGTGCCGGTAGACAGCTTCCGCATCACCTTCGCCACCGACAACCACGCGCAGTCGCTCGCCTTCCAGGTAGACCAGCTGGTGGCCGCACCGGTGCCGGAACCGCAGACCGCCGCATTGCTGCTCGGCGGCATGGCGGTGATCACGCTGGTCGCCCGCCGGCGTACGCGTCAGCACTGAGTCCGTTTCGCCGCATGCGGGCGGTGCCCTCGGGGGTGCCGCCCGCTTGCGTTCGCCCATCCAGACTGTCTCGACATCTTGAAACACCGAATTCCCCTGCGTCCGCAGCTGCTGCTGGCGCTGATGTGGCCGCTCGCGTGCACGGCGCAGGACGATGCGCTGTCCGAGGAGGACGTCGTTACGCTGCCGGAAGTCGAGGTGCGCGACTCACGCGAGGACATCCGTCCGCCCGCCGTCGAACTGAGCCCCGATCGGCCGGTCACGACGATAGGCCCGGAAGCGATCGAACGCCGCCAGGCCGGCACGATATTCGACCTGCTGAAGGACGTACCGGGTGTCGCCGTTGACGGCGGTCCGCGCGCGAGCGGCATGAAATTCAATCTGCGCGGCTTCTCCGACAACGAGGACGTGCTGTTCAAGATCGACGGCGCGGTGAAAGGCTTCGAGAAGTACCGCTTCGGCAGCGGCGTATTCATCGAACCCGAACTGCTGAAGGCCATCGAGATCGAGCGCGGGCCGTCGCTGAAATCCGGCTCCGGTGCGCTCGGCGGCACCATCTCGGCCACCACCAAATCCGCCGCCGACTACCTGCGGCCAGGAGAGCGCTTCGGCGGCCAGATCAAGTACGGCTACAACGCGAACAGCAACGAGCGGCTGCGCATGGTGACGGTATATGGTCGGCCGAACGGCTATCTCGATCTGGTCGCCTCGATCGCCCGGCGCGACTCCGACGATATCCGCCTGCCCGACCGCAGCCGGCTCGACCTGACCGCGGTCCACTCGGAAAGCCGTTTCGCCAAGGCCACCTTCTATGCCAGCGACGACCTGACGCTGGAATTGAGTCAGACCCACTACACCGGCGGCCCCGAGCGCGCACCCTATGACGCGACTGCCGGCAGCGCGGGCCAGTTCGGCGTGGTCGAACGCAGCATCGAGGACATCACCACCAATCTGCGCATGAACTACACGCCGGCCGATTCATGGATCGCGCTGCGCGGCACCCTCGCCTATGAAACGACCGACCTGGATGACGTGCATCGCATCACCCAGAGCCGCATCTGCGTATCGCCATCGACCGCCTTTCCGGCGGCTTTCCGCATCGACCGCTGCGATGACGCCTGGCGCTATGCGATCTGGACCGCCGAAGTGTTCAATGACACGCGTTACGCCATCGGCGAACTGCAGGGCGTGCTCAGCGTTGGCTACCAGGGCATACGCAACAGCCGCGACATTTCGCGCGTCACCTCGCGTGCGCTGACCAACCAGCAGGTGTATCCCAACGGCTTCAACGAGGCACAACCACCAGGCGACAAGGTGTCGGACGCCATCATCGTCGAGAACGCCTTCACGCTCGGCGCCTTCACCTTCACGCCGGGCGCGCGGCTGGACCGCTACCACGTCAGCGCCCAGGGTCAGACACGCACCAACATGATCGCCGCCGGACAGTCGCCCGACATCCGCTTCGTCAAGCTGTCGCCGGCGGCGGCGCTCACCTGGCGCATCCCGCGCAGCGACTGGTCGGCGACCGTGCGCTATCACGAAGCGTTCCGCCCGCCGCTGGTCGATGAGTACTTCGCCCGCGGCAGTTTCGCCAGTCGCTGTGCGAAAAGCGCTGGTTGGGCCTTGCCCGGCAATCCAGTGCTCTACCCGGAACCGCTGTACGATCCCTCAGGCTACGGTCAGACCTACGATCCTGCACTCGACCTCGCCCCCGACAACGAGATCTGCGGCGCGCTGTACCGGCCGCAGGAATCGTCGAACCACGAGCTGACGCTGGCCTGGATGCCGCAACCCTCCTCGCCGCGCGACGGGCGCTGGCAGGCGCGGGTCACCTACTACGACATTCACACGCGCCACCTGCTGACGTCCCTGAGTAACATCGGTGGCGAAGTCGGTCAGCCGGGCAAGGAGCGGCGCAAGGGCACCGAACTCGAGATCAGTTACGACGGACTGCATGCGTTCTCGTCGCTGTCCTGGTCACAGATCGACGGCCGCATCACCAACGCGGTCGCCGGCACCGACTACGCACTCTATGGCGTGCCCGGCGACACGCTGAGCGTCAGTGCCGGCGTGCGCGGTTTCGACGGACGGGTCGAAGCCGGCGTGCGGATACGCGACATCGCTGACCGCCGGGCGGCTGCCAGCACGGTTGAGACCGTGTGCTCGCGTCCCGGCACGCTGGTCGTACCGGGCGTCGGCACGATAGGCACGCAATACGGCGTGCGCCTGTACGACCTGTTCGCCAGCTGGCAGATGACGCGTGACACACAACTGCGCTTCAATCTCGACAACCTGACCAACGAAACCTACTGCCTGCAGGATGGCTTCGCCGGTGCGGTCGGCATACAGGCGCCGGGGCGGACGGCGAAGCTGTCGGTGACGATGAGGTTCTGAACAATATTTCATATGTCGGGAACCGTGCGAGGCTGCAAGAATGCGCTTCTGTGCTGGATTTCCGCGCCCAATCAATGACATGCAAATGAAACACGCGTTGCACGCATGAACACCGCCATGCACCGTAACTGGACACATCACTGCGTTTGAATGTTAGCCCCGCGGGAAAAAACCATTCCTAATCATGCTCCAGCGCCGTTCACCGCACTTGGCTCGGCTCTTGCTGGGACGGGCTGTTTCCGCGACGCCCCGGCGAGGGGCGCCCCGCCCATCCTGTCTTTCCGCACAGGAGTCACGCCCGATGTCTGCCAGCATGGCCGTTCTACAGCTGTCGATGACTGCGCACCGGCACGCCGCGCCCGGAACGCGGCGCTGCGCGCCGACGCACAGCCGCGGACGGGCCGCCACCTCCATTGAATGACCGCACCATGCCACACCCATCCGACCCCTACTGCCTCGGTCTCATGCCCGACCCGTCCGAACTTCCCGCGCTGGCGGCCAGTGTCGATGCCGTCATGCTCATCATCCGGCTGTCGGCTCGCTACGGGCCGCTGATGTTCCTGCACGACGCGACCGGCGACGTGCTGCAGCCGCGCTGCCGCCCGGTCGGCTCGCTGCCGGTCGACGATCAGGACGTCAAGCTGGGCGAGGTGGCCGGGTGCGAGTACTGGATATCACCGTCGGCGCTCGATCAGCTCGGCTCAGGCGCTCTGTTGCTCGACGTGCTGGAAGCGCGCGGTGACGCAACCGGGCTGGCCAGCCGCTTCGTTCTGCGCAAGGTCGGCAACTGATCTGCGACGGGGCGGCGCAAGGCCGCCCCGCTCTCCACCGGCGGCGGCCTCCATGCCGTTGCGTCCATCTCGTCTCCCTTGCTCGACAACGCCGCTGCGCCGCGCAGCGCGGTCGTCATGCCTGAGGCTTGACAGCATACTGCGAATCATTATCATTTAAAGAAATCGACCGTCCGCGGCCAGACCGCAAGCATCCATGTCCGTCTCCGGCAACGAACCGACCGAAGCATTGAAGGTGCGCCTGTCCGCCCTGCTGGATGATCTGATCCGGCACGACGGCTTCGGCTCGCTGAGCGTCGAGGTCCGCCTGCTCAAGCGCGGCCAGAAGGAAGTCATCATCGACTGCGGCAAGCAGTATCGCTACGTCATCGATTTCGCGCCCGGCTGACGCCAGCGCGACGCAGCACACTCCGGCGGCGCGGGGCCGCGGAGCAGGTTTTCAACTCACAGAAACCGCCTGATCGATCGCCTTCGCGGGGAAGGGATGGATGGCTCAGAACGAGGTCCATCATGTCTTTCCGCCTTCTGCTGTCCGCTGGCGCCCTGTGCGCACTGTCCTCCACCGCCGCCTTCGCCACCAGCGCCAGCTGGGATACCCCGCTTGCCGGTCATGACGGCAACGGCAGTTCCGCCGCCACGCCGTGGGCCAGCGGCAGCGTCTATGCCGAGTGGAATGTGTTCGACAGCTTCAGCACCGACGCCACGCCCGACATTGCTGGCAGTGGCAGCGTCAGTCAGCTCAACCCGGGCGCCGGCAGCTTCCTGACCGGCAGCGGCAACCTGTACAGCGCCGCCGGCGCGGCCTCCTTCCTGGTCGATCTCGATGTCGCGCAGAGCGGCACCTGGAATGTGTGGCTGCGCATCGCGACCCAGGGCACGGCGGCCGACACTGTCGCCACGCTCAATGGCATCGCCGCGAACAAGGTGGTCAGCTACAGCGCCGCGCTCGGCGGCTTTGGCGGCAGCGAAGAAGAGGCTTACTGGACCTGGGTGGTCACCGATCCGCTGTCGCTGCAGTTCAGCTTCACCAGCTCGGAAGCGCACCTCAGCCTCGACCAGCTCGCCGTACTCGCCCAGCCGGTGCCGGAACCGGCGACCTGGATGTCGCTCGCTGCCGGTCTCGGCCTGCTCGGCGCCCTGTCGCGTCGTCGCGCCTGATACCGGGAGACCGCGATGACTCCGCACACCGATCCGGAAAGCCTCTATCACACCTTCCACGCGCTGAAGGCCGAGCGCCGCCTGCGCAATCGCGACGCCGCCGCGGCCCTCGGCATCAGCGAGGGCGAGGCGATTGCCAGCGGCGTCGGCCGCGACGCCGTGCGCCTGAGCGCGCCCTTCGACGCACTGTTCCGCCGCATGCCCGAACTGGGCGAAGTGATGGCGCTGACGCGCAACGAAGCCGCCGTCCATGAAAAGACCGGCTGCTTCGAGCAGATGTCCGGCGACGCCAAGGTCGGTCTGGCGCTGGGCAGCGCCATCGACCTGCGCATCTTCTACGGTCGCTGGGCATACGGTTATGCAGTGACCGAACAGGGTCCGAACGGCGAGTCGCGCAGCCTGCAGTTCTATGACGCGCATGGCGACGCCGTGCACAAGGTGTTCTCACGCGCCGGCACAGATCTGGCGGCCTGGGACCGGCTGGTCGCAGCGTTCGCCGCCACCGATCAGGGCGCCGGCGAGAAGGTCGCCCCGCGCAGCGCGCCCACCGGCGACGAAACGCCGCTCGACGCCATCGACGCCGTCGCCTTCCGCCGCGACTGGCTGGGCATGCAGGACACGCACGACTTCTTCCCGCTGCTGCGCCGGCACAAGGTGTCACGTCGCCAGGCCATGCAGATCGCCCCCGAGGGCCACGCCAACCGGATCGGCAACGAACTGACGCGTTCGCTGCTCGAAGTCGCGGCCGCCGACGGGGTATCGGTCATGTGCTTTGTCGGCAACCCGGGCATGATCCAGATCCACACCGGGCCGGTGCACCGGATCGAAGTGATGGGCCCCTGGCTCAACGTGCTCGACCCCGGCTTCAACCTGCACCTGCGGCAGGACCTGGTCGACCAGACCTGGATCGTGCGCAAGCCGACCGCCGATGGCGTCGTCACCTCGGTCGAACTGCTCGACGCAGCCGGCGAAACCATCGCGCTGTTCTTCGGCGAGCGCAAACCGGGCAAGCCGGAGCGCGAGGACTGGCGTGCACTGGTGGCCCAGCTCGGCACCGCCGACAGCCTGGCGGCATGAGCCGCCGACTGCTCTGCAGCGCGCTGGCGGCGCTGCTGTGCGCCGTCGGTGCGGCAGCCGCCGCACCGGCGCAGCGGCTGGTCACGGTGGGCGGTGCGGTGACCGAAATCGTCCACGCGCTGGGCGCAGCCGACCGCATCGTCGCCACCGACACCACCAGCACCTGGCCGGCGTCCGCGCAGGCGCTGCCCAAGGTCGGTTATCAGCGCGCGCTCGCGGCCGAGGGCGTGCTGTCGATGCGGCCCACCCACCTGATAGCCACCGCCGACGCCGGCCCGCCGGTCGCACTGACCCAGTTGCGCGGCGCCGGCGTGCAGGTGATCCAGCTGCCGCCGGAACACAGCGCGGCGCAGGTCGGCAACGCGATCCGCATGGTGGCCAGCGCGCTGGCGATGGAAGACGCCGGCCGCACGCTGGCCGAGCGCTTCGATCACGACTGGAAGATCGCGCAACGCGAGGTCGGCGCCCTGCCCGGCCGGCCGCGCGCGCTGTTCATCCTCGACCACGGCGGCAGCAGTCCGATGGTGGCCGGCGACGACACGGCGGCCGACGCGATGCTGGGCTACGCCGGCGCCGTCAACGTGATGGCCGGACGCTTCCGCGGTTACCGGCCGCTGACGCTCGAAGCCGCGTTGGCCGCGGCGCCCGACGTGATCGTGACGACCGACGAGGCCATCGCCGCCGCCGGCGGCACCAGGGCCTTCCTCGCCCGCCCCGGCCTGTCGGCGCTGCCGGCCGCGCGGGCCGGTCGGCTGGTCAGTCTCGACGCACTACGCATGCTGGGCTTCAGTCCGCGCCTGCCACAGGCGGTGAGCGAGCTGGCGCGCCGGATGCGCGCGCCGTGAACACGCGCGCACTGACTCTTTCCGGGGGCGCGCCTGCGTCGCTGGCACTGCCGGCGCTTGCGCTGGCGCTGTTCTGCGTGGTCGTGCTCGCACTGGGCAGCGGCGCGGTCAGCCTGTCGCCAACGGCGGTGCTCGGCGCGCTGTTCGGAGCCGACGTCGGCAGCGAAGCCGAACTGGTGGTGCGCACGCTGCGCCTGCCGCGCGTGCTGCTCGGCGTGATCGCCGGCGCCGGCCTGGGTATCGCCGGTGCGGCGATGCAGGGCCTGATGCGCAATCCGCTGGCCGACCCGGGACTGGTCGGCGTCAGCAGCGGCGCGGCACTGGCTGCCGCCTGCGTCGTCGTGCTCGGCGAACGGGCGATGAGCGCAGGCGGCTGGCTGGCCAGTTCGGCGCTGCCGCTGGCCGCCTTTGCCGGCGCCGCACTGACCACCGCCATCGTGTACGCGGCCTCGCGCCGCAATGGCCGCAGTTCGGTCACGCTGATGCTGCTGTCGGGCATCGCCATCAACGCGCTGGCGATGTCCGGCATCGGTCTGCTCATGTTCATCGGCAGCGATGCGCAGGTGCGCCAGTTCACCTTCTGGACGCTGGGCAGTCTCGCCGGCGCGACCTGGCCTGGCGTGGTGGCAGCGACGCTGGCGGTCGCGCTGGCCCTGTGCGCACTGCTGCGCCGCGCCGGACCGCTCGACGCGCTGGCGCTGGGCGAGTCGCAGGCGGCTCACCTCGGCGTTGCCACCGCGCGCCTGAACCGCAGCTGCGTGCTGCTGATCGCGCTGTCGGTCGGTGCGACCACCGCGCTGACCGGCACGCTGGGCTTCATCGGGTTGATCGCCCCTCACCTCGCACGCCGTCTGGTCGGTCCGGCGCACGCCCGGCTGCTGCCGGCCAGCGCGCTGACCGGCGCTGCGCTGGTCGTGCTGGCCGACAGTGCAGCCCGGACCTGGGTGGCACCGGCCGAACTGCCGATAGGCGTGCTGACGGCACTGTTCGGCGCCCCCTTCTTCATCGCCCTGTTGCGCCGTCGCGCGCCACACGAAAGCACCTGACATGCTCGCCGCCCGCAACCTGACCGTTCGCGCCGGCCGTCGCGTGCTGCTTGACGACCTGACCGTGGCGCTCAAGCCAGGCGAGCTGCTGGCGCTGGTCGGCCCGAATGGCGCCGGCAAGACCACGCTGTTGCGCGCGCTGGCCGGCGACATCGATGTCGCACACGGCAGCGTGCTGTGCGCCGGCGCCGCGCTGCAGGACATCGCACCGCTTGCGCTGGCGCAGATACGCGCCGTGCATGCCCAGCACCAGCGCACCGACCTCGAATACACCGCCGCCCAGGTGGTCGAGCTCGGCCGCTTCCCGCACCATCACGGACGCCCCGGCGCCGAAGACCGGCAGATCGCACGCGCCGCGATGGCGCTGACCGGCGTCGACGGCATGGCGACACGCGTCTGCGCCACGCTGTCCGGCGGCGAACAGGCGCGCGTACACCTGGCGCGCGCACTGGCGCAGATCTGGACCGCGCCCGAAGGCGCGCACGCGCTGCTGCTCGACGAGCCGGTGGCAGCACTCGACATCGCCTGGCAACACCGCACACTGGCCTGCGCACGCGAATTCGCCCTGCGTCGAGGCTGCGCGGTGCTGGCCATCGTGCATGACCTGAATCTGGCCGCGCGCTACGCGGACCGCATGGTGCTGCTGGCCGACGGCCGCATCCGCGCCGATGCCGCACCCGCCGCCGTGCTGGCCTCACCCGAACTTGCACAGGCCTTCGGCCTGCGCTGCCGGCTGCTGCACGACGCGCACGACGGACAGGCCGTACTGATCGCCGAGCCCGCATGATCGGTAAAAAAGCGTGGACGGGGGTTTAGAAGACCGTGCACGCGCCGTAGACCTCGGTGCCACGCCCACCACGAGTGCGCGTGGCATCACCGGCACCCGACACGGCAGAGATCCTCCGATGGCAAGCAATCCGATCGAATCCAGCACCTCGACCTTCCTCGGCATGGGCCTGAAGGTCGGCGACCGCATGCAGCTCGATCCGCCAGCCAAGATCACCGGCGGCGCGCGCGTCGTCAGGCTGGTCGGCTATACCGAAGACCGTTCGCTGCTGGTCAGCATGCCCGACGAAAAGAACTGGAGCGGCTCGCTGATCGAAGGCGACACCGTGCTGATACGTACCTTCTCCGGACGCAAGGCCTTCAGTTTCAACACCCGCGTGCTCAGGCGCGCGGTCAGCCCCTACGAATACCTGCACCTGGAGTTTCCGTCCGCCGTATCGAGCCGTCGCATCCGCCGCGCCGAGCGCGTGCGGACCGACATCGCGGTACAGCTCAAGGGCGCCGACGCACGCGCCGTGCGCGTCACCAATCTGAGCGCGACCGGCGCCGAACTGCGCGGCAGCGCCGCCGCGGGCGAAGTCGGGGAAACGCTGAGTTTCACGCTGCCGCTCAAGCTGCACTTCGTCGACATCGAAGTGCAGTGCGAAGGCACGGTGCGCAACGCCCATTCACTGCCGGAAGGCGGTGTCGCCTGCGGCGTCGAGTTCGCCGAGCTGGACAATCAGAGCTGGATAATGCTGCGCAGCTACGTCTATCAGCACCTGCTCGACTCGCCGTCCGGGCGCGTCTGAAGCCCGGAAGTCCGGCGGCAGCCGTTGCATCCTCCGCAACCGGCTGACGGCGCACGCAGGGCGCGCCACCACTGACGCAGTGCCCGACCAGCCGCCAGGGCGGCCAGCGCTACGGCACACAGCGCAACGAAATCGGTCAGTACGATCATCCACTCACTCCGGACGCGATGCGGTAGGTCAGGAAGGCCGCCAGCCAGGCCAGTCCGAACAGATAGCCCGCCATCAGCAGCGGCGCCCGCCAGCCACCGGTTTCCCGCCGCACGGTCGCCAGCGTCGACAGACATTGCGGCGCGAACACGAACCAGGCAAGCAGCGACAACGCCGTCGGCAGCCCCCAGCTGGCCGAAATCAGGGGTGCCAGCGCCTGTGCCGTGTCGTCGGCGGTGGCCGACAGCGCATACACGGTACCCAGCGCGCTGACCGCCACCTCGCGCGCCGCCATGCCGGGCACCAGCGCGACCGCGATCTGCCAGTTGAAGCCCACCGGTTCGAACAGCGGCAGCAGGAAGCGACCCAGCGTGCCGGCGAAGCTGTACTCGATCGCCGGTCCGGTCGCGCCGGGCGGCGGTGCCGGGAAGGTGGCGAGGAACCACAGCAGCACCGTCAGCGCGAGGATGATGCCGCCGACCCGGCGCAGGAAGATGAGCACCCGCTGCCACAGGCCGATCGCGATATTGCGCACCGACGGCCAGTGATAATCGGGCAGCTCCATCATCAGCGCCTGCGTCAGGTCGCGCGCACCGAAGCGCTTGAGCAGCCAGGCGATGGCGATGGCCGACACGATGCCCGCCACGTAGAGCGCGAACAGCACCAGACCCTGCAGTTCCAGCCCGCCGGCAACGGTGCGCGGCGGAATGAAGGCGCCGATCAGCAGCGCGTACACCGGCAGCCGCGCCGAACAGGTCATCAGCGGCGCGATCATGATGGTGACCCAGCGGTCGCGCGGGTTCTGGATCGTCCGCGTGGCCATGATGCCCGGGATCGCGCAGGCGAAGCTCGACAGCAGCGGAATGAAGGAACGGCCGGACAGCCCGACACCGCCCATCAGCCGGTCGAGCAGGAAGGCGGCGCGCGGCAGGTAGCCCGATTCCTCGAGCAGCAGGATGAAGAAGAACAGGATGACGATCTGCGGCAGGAAGACCAGCACGCCGCCCAGCCCGGCGACGATGCCGTCGACCAGCAGACTGCGCAGCAGGCCGTCCGGCAGCGCCGCTCCGACCGCTTCGCCGAGCGCGGCGGTCGCCGCCTCTATCCAGCCCATCGGTGCCTCGGCCCAGGCGAACACCGCCTGGAAGATCAGGAACAGCAGCGCGCACAGCAGCAGCGGACCGACCAGCGGATGCAGCAGCACGCGGTCGGCGCGATCGCTGAAGGCGTGCGCCTGCACCGTATCGAGCCCGAGCGAAGCCAGGATGTCGCGCACGCGCCGATGATCGTCGGCGACGTCGCCCGCCTCCGCCGCCGGCAGCGCGGTACCCGGGCGCACATCCTCGAGCAGTTCGAGCAGCGCGTCGGCACCGCCCGACTTCACCGCCACCGTGGTGACCACCGGCACGCCGAGCGCTCTCGACAGCGCCTCGGCATCGACGTGAATGCCACGCGCCCGTGCCAGATCGGTCATGTTCAGCGCGACCACCACCGGCAGCCCCTGGCGCATCAGACCGAGCACCAGTCTGAGCTGGCGCGGCAGATGCGTGGCGTCGACCACCGCCAGGATCAGATCGGGCCGGCGCTCGCCCGCCAGACGCCCGGCCAGCACATCACACGTGACCTGCTCGTCCGGCGAATGCGGCGTCAGGCTGTAGGTTCCGGGCAGGTCGAGTACCGCCAGTCGGCGACCGGACGGCGTACGCAGCACGCCCTCCTTTCGCTCGACGGTCACGCCGGCGTAGTTCGCCACCTTTTGCCGGCTGCCGGTGAGCAGGTTGAACAGCGCAGTCTTGCCACAATTCGGATTGCCCACCAGCGCCAGCAGCGCCGGACCGAGCCGGCTGCTATCGACCACAGTCTGCGTCACGCTGCAGCTCCATCGGCCGCTCGCACCAGTACGCAGTCAGCCTCGGCGCGGCGCAGTGCAAACGTCGACACACCGACCCGCACCGCCAGCGGTTCGCCGCCCGGCTGACCGCGACGCAGCACACGTACCGGCTCGCCGGCGATGAACCCCAGTTCGCGCAGCCGGCTGGCCCATTCCGGCGCCCGCGCATCGGCGCGCACCTCGACCACAGTCATCGGGACGCCAACGGTGGCGCCGCTGAGAGCGAAACCGGCGGTCGGAACGGGCGTCGGGGATTCCACGGGGGGAGGCGTCGGCATTGCGATATCCGCTGATTCAGATGTTGAGAACAGTTTTCATTCTACCTGACACCGCGCCCAGGGCCTGTTGCCATTGAATTGCGGGCCGCGCGCGAATCCCGATGCGTCCGGATCAAGACGGGCCGACGCCGGCTGACTGGCCGTCAGGCCAGGAGGCCCAACGCGGAGCTGGGCGCATCGGGACTCGCGCCCTTCGGGTTTGCAATTCAATGGCAACAGGCCCTAGGGGCAGTCCGCGCAATGCCTCTACCCGCGCGGAATTTTGATTGCACACGAATCGATTGTTGCGATGCCGCAACATTAAGTTTCCAATAACCGTTCTCATTTACACTGCGCCGCACTTGCCCATTGTCGTGTTCCTCGCACGCGCCGGGCAGCGGACCAGCCAGCCTCTTTGCGTCGCAGCAAGCCAGTCCAGCCCCCGATATCAACCTACTGGACTTGCACTGATGAAACGCTCGATCCCGCAGCAGCCGCTGACGCTGGCCGCGGCCATGCTGATGGCCCTGTCATCCACCGCTGGCGCCGAAGAACAGAAGCCCGCCACCGACTCCAATGTTCCGGTCCTGCCGGAAGTGAAGGTGCGCGACGAGTACGACCGCCCGAACTCGCCGAACCGCGGCTACCAGACCGGCATCGTTACGTCGGCCAAGACCAAGCAGCTGGCCAAGGACATTCCGCAGGCGATCACCACGGTGACCGAGCAGCTCATGCTGGACAGCAACTCGGACACGATGAAGAACGCGCTGCGCCACGTTGCAGGCCTCACCTTCAACTCCGGTGAAGGCGGTCGCATCGGCGACAACATCATGCTGCGCGGCTTCTATTCCTTCGGTGATCTGTATCTGGACGGCATCCGCGACGTGGCTCAGTACAACCGCGAAACCTTCCATGTCGAACAGATCGACGTGCTGCGCGGCTCGGCCGCCATGCTGTTCGGGCGCGGTCAGGCGGGTGGCGTGATCAACCGCGTGAGCAAGCAGCCGGGCCTGGTCGACCGCACCGAAGTGTCGGCCACCGTGGGCAGCTATGATTACGGTCGCGTCACCGCCGACGTGAACAAGGTGGTCGGCGAGAACGCGGCACTGCGCATAAGCGCGATGAAGACCGACGCCGGCAGTTCGCGTCGCGGCGTTGAATCGGAGCGCGAGGGCATCGCGCCGACGCTGCGCTGGGGCATCGGAACGGCCGACGAGTTCTCGATCGGTCATCTGTACTACACGACGAAGAACGTGCCGGACTACGGTGTGCCCTTCATCAGCCGCGCGCTCGCCACGCCAATCACACGCACCCAGGTCACTCGCCGTCCGCTGGACGTATCCGCCAGCGCCTTCTACGGTACTTCTTCGGACTACGAACAGAACGACACCAATATAAGCACCGGAATCTGGACCCACCGCTTCTCGCAGGACACCGAACTGCGCACGGTCGCCCGCTTCGCCGACTACAAGCGCGACCTGTGGGCAGTCGCGCCGCGACTGCCGGCCAACGTGAACAGCTCCACCGTTACCGACGCCACCGTAATCACCCGCGGCCGTCAGGCTCGTGGTGGCCGTGAGCACACAGTGACACTGCAGAGCGACCTGACGACCAAGTTCGAACTGGCCGGCATGAAGCACGAGGCGCTTTTTGGCGTCGAACTGCTGCGCGAGAAGGCGGATCGCTGGAGCTACACGTCGATCGCCGTAACCGCCCCGACGACCACTGTCGGCAACCCCGATCCGGACGTCGCTGTTCCTGCGGCCTACGGCAACCGTGCCCGCTTCAGTCCCGCAGGTTATGAAGGCGATTCGTACAGTCTCTACGCGCAGGATCAGATCGAGTTCATTCCGAAATGGAAGCTGCTGCTCGGCCTTCGTCACGATCGCATGGACGCCGACTACAAAACCCTGAACTCGACCAGCGGCGTAGCAACAGATTTCAACCTCAAGTACAACGAATGGAGCTATCGCAGCGGCCTGCTGTACCAGCCTACCGACCTGTCGACCTACTATCTGGCCTGGAGCGACTCTTTCAATCCGACGGCAGACCTGTACCAGCTCAACAACAATATCCGCTATGACGCCGAACGCAGCCGTACGGTCGAACTGGGCACCAAATGGGAACTGTTCGACGGCGCGCTGTCTCTGCGTACCGCGCTGTATCGCGCGACCAAGTTCAACGAGCGAAACACTGATCTCGAACAGGCGAACTCGGCCGTGCTGTCGAAGGAACGTCACACCGACGGCTTCGAGATCGAAGCGGCCGGCCGCATCACTCCGCAGTGGGACGTGTTCGGCGGTATCGCTCTGATGCGCGCAGAGATCGACGACCAGTTTGATGGCGAGCTGCTCGGCACCTTTGCCCAAGTCTCCGGGGGAGCATACGCCGCAGGCCAGGCTGCAAACGCCAACCGCCTGGTGTATCGCGGCAAGTACAACCCTTACAGCGTTGGCGCGACACCGCGCAACACCCCGGACTTCACCTTCAATCTGTGGACAACCTATCGCTTTATGCCCAACTGGCGTGCTGGCGTCGGTGTCGAGGGCAAGGGTTCGCGCCTGGCCTATGGCATCGGTCAATGTGACAGCGCAACGCAGAACGCCAACAGCGGTCTCTGGACCTATAACGCCTGCGCTCCGATCGCCCAAGGCCGTGCCCCCAGCTTCGTGCGTACCGACCTGATGCTGGCCTATGAACAGCCGCGCTACGACGTCCGCCTGAACGTGCTGAACGTGTTCAACAAGCGCTATTACGAAGCGCTTTACGAGAACGGCGGCTTCGCCGTTCCCGGCACCGAGCGTGCCTTCCAGCTGACGGTAGCAGTGAAGTACTGATCTCCGCCGCAGCAAGAAGAGCCGGGTCGGTGGTCCGCGGACTGCCGGCCCGGCTTTTCTCTTTCAGCGCCCGCTCAGCGCACGCCAGCCCGCCATCGTCCGCTCGACCAGCGCCCATCCCCCACCGTTCTCGCACAGCCCGTAGCGGAACGGCAGCGTGTCGCGCCCCGGCGTTTCGAAACGCAGGTCGCGGAAGCTGACGCACCCGCCGCCACCCGCGCTGCCAACACTGTCGAGTACCGGAAACATCGCGAACCAGCGGAAGAAGGCGAAATCCGGTGCCGACCACACAGCGCGCACCTGTTCCCGCACCGCACCGAGGTCGCCGTTGCCGAAGCGTTCGCGTACTTCCCACTGCGCCAGCGCGACCGGTCGGTAGTGCGCCGAGAAGCGGCGGATCAGGTTGTCGTCGGGCTCCGCCGTCAGCAGTCCGGTACGTCGCGTATTGATGTGCGCGATGTGGTAACGCTCACCGTCGTCGATCACCGCGGTCCAGTTGAAGGGCGAAGCCGGCCGCGGAATCGCGTCGATCGAGACGAAGGCGATGCCCTGCTCCACCGCATGCCGCCGCGCGGCCTCGATGGCTTCCGACTTGCCGACCGCGCCCACGCCGATCCAGGCGCATACCGCGGCCAGGCCGAGCGCCGCCGGCAGCCGGCTGCGCCGCCACAGTGCGCTCGCCGCGAGGCCGGCAATCAGCAGCCCGGTCAGCGGCAGGTCGATGATGAAGGTCGTGCCCCAGCCGAAACGGCGATCCGAGAACGGCGCCAGGATCATCGTGCCGAACTGCGTGATCAGATCACCCAGGATGTGGATCGCAATACCGGCGCACGCCACCGCGTAGAAACGCCGCCAGCCAACGCTGCGCGCGCGCAGCAGACGCGGCATCAGCCACGCCAGCAGAAACGCCCACACAGGCAGCAGGATGAAGGAATGCGTGACACCGCGGTGGCCACGCAGATAGGTGAGCTCGGACACGTAGCCGAGCACGAAGTCGAGGTCCGGAAAGGTGGCGGCCAGACCGCCCGCGAGCACCATCTGCCAGACCTTGGGCTGGCGTTCGTCGCTGGGCGCGCGTGCCATGAAGCGGCCGAGCAGCGCGCCGGACAGTGCGTGAGTCAGGGTATCCAATCGATTTTTCCGTTCAGGTACAGCTCGGATGCGTCGCAAGGACAACACCCCGGCGCACTTCGCGCCGATTGTGGCGCAGTGCACAAGAAGCAGGCGTATAATGCCGCTCCGATTCGCTTCATGGCTTGTTGATGGAATCCGCTACCGCGCTCATCGATTTGCAAGCTTCGCGCGACCCTACCCGACTGCGCGAAATCCCGTACAACTACACCTCGCTCTCCGACCGCGAAATCGTCATCCGGTTGCTGGGCGCACGCATGTGGGACACGCTGTCCAGCCTGCGCGACGAGCGCATGACCGGCCGTTCGGCACGCATGCTCTACGAAGTGCTGGGCGACATCTGGGTCGTTCAGCGCAATCCCTATCTCGAAGACGATCTGCTCGACAACCCGAAGCGCCAGGACGCGCTGGTCGGTGCGATGCACCATCGACTGCGCGAGATCGAACAGCGCCGCCAGCCGGGCGGTGACGCCGCATCGCAGGAGCGTGATCGCAAGGTGGGCGAACTGCTGGCTGCCGCGCGCAACGCGGTCGATGCCTTCGCCGCCGGCTTCGGTGAAACCCGCAAGCTGCGCAGTCGTATCCGCAAGGTACTCGGCCGCCACACGCGCGAAGCCAATATCGCCTTCGACGGTCTGGCCCGTGTATCGCACGTGACCGACGCTACCGACTGGCGCGTCGAATATCCGCTGGTCGTGCTCTACCCGGACACCGAGGACGAGATCGCGCCGCTGGTGCGCGGCTGCATCGAGCTCGGCCTGACCATCGTGCCGCGCGGCGGCGGCACAGGCTACACCGGTTCCGCCGTGCCGCTGTCGGCGAAATCGGCGGTCATCAACACCGAAAAGCTGATCGATCTGGGCGCCGTCGAGCCCATGGTGCTGCCGGGTCTGTCCGAGCCCTACGCGACCATACGCACCGGCGCCGGCGTGGTCACCCGCCGCGTCATGGATGCCGCCGAGAACGCCGGTCTGGTGTTCGCCTGCGACCCGACCTCGGCCGACGCCTCCTGTGTCGGCGGCAACATCGCCACCAACGCCGGCGGCAAGAAGGCCGTGCTGTGGGGCACGGCGCTCGACAATCTGGCGAGCTGGCGCATGGTGGACGCCGACGGCTGGCCGATGGAAATCACGCGGCTGGACCACAACCTCGGCAAGATCCACGACGCGCCCGTCGTGCGCTTTGCCATCCAGCGTTTCGAAACTGACGGCCGCACGCCACGGGGCGAGGCCGACATCCTCGAAGTGGCGGGTGCGCGCTTCCGCAAGGAAGGTCTGGGCAAGGACGTCACCGACAAATTCCTCGCCGGCCTGCCCGGCGTGCAGAAGGAAGGCTGCGACGGCCTGATCACCAGCGCGCGCTGGATCCTGCACAAGCTGCCGCCGGTCACCCGCACGGTCTGCCTCGAATTCTTCGGCCAGGTACGCGAGGCGGTGCCGGCCATCGTCGAGATCAAGGACTACCTGGACGGTCTGCCGAAGTCGGGCAATGCACGCGTGCTGCTGGCCGGTCTCGAACATCTCGACGAACGTTACGTGCGCGCGGTCGGCTACGCCACCAAGGCGCGCCGCCACGGCCGGCCGAAGATGGTGCTGATCGGCGACATCGTCGGCGACGACGAAACGACGGTGATGGCCGCTGCGTCCGAAGTCGTGCGCCTGTGCAATCAGCGCGGCGCCGAAGGCTTCATCGCCGTGTCGGCCGAGTCGCGCAAGACCTTCTGGCTGGACCGCGCCCGCACCGCCGCCATCGCCCGCCACACCAACGCATTCAAGATCAACGAGGACGTGGTCATTCCGCTGCCGCGCATGGGCGACTACTGCGACGGCATCGAACGCATCAACATCGAACTGTCGATCGCCAGCAAGCTGCGCCTGTGCGACGCGCTGGTCGAGTTCCTGCGCGGCGAACTGCCGCTGCATGCCGGTGACGCCAATGTCGACGCCGACGAACTGATCGGTGACCGCCGCACCCAGGCGCTGCAGCAGGTGGCGGCGGTACGCGGTCGCTGGCAGTGGCTGCTGGACAATCTCGACATGCCGTTGGCACGCGCCGAACCCCTGCTGATGTCGATCGGCGTGGAAATGGGTCCGCTGCTCAACCGCGCCGACCGGCCCACGCTCTTCCATCGGCTGCAGGACTATTCGGTCCGCGTGTCGTGGAAGCGCGAGCTCAAACCGCTGCTCGACGAAATCTTCGACGGCGCGATGTACCGGCCGGTGCTCGACCGTGTCGAGATCATCCGCAAGGAAGTGCTGCGCGGCCGCGTATTCGTCGCGCTGCACATGCACGCCGGCGACGGCAATGTGCATACCAACATTCCGGTGAACTCCGACAACTACGGCATGCTGCAGGAAGCCAATGCCGCGGTGGCCCGCATCATGGCGCTGGCGCGTTCGCTTGGCGGCGTCATTTCCGGCGAGCACGGCATCGGCATCACCAAGCTCGAATTCCTGACGCCGGAAGAGCTGGCGCCTTTCATCGCCTACAAGCAGCGGGTCGATCCGGACGGACACTTCAACGCCGGCAAGCTGCTGCCCGGCGGCGATCTGGCGCGCGCCTACACGCCGTCCTTCTCGCTGCTCGGCACCGAGTCGCTGATCATGGAAATGAGCGACATCGGCCAGATCGCGACCTCGATCAAGGACTGCCTGCGCTGCGGCAAGTGCAAGCCGGTGTGCTCGACCCATGTACCGCGCGCCAACCTGCTCTACTCGCCGCGCAACAAGATCCTCGCCACCTCGCTGCTGATCGAAGCCTTCCTGTACGAGGAACAGACGCGACGCGGCGTATCGCTGCGCCACTTCGACGAGTTCAGCGACGTGGCCGACCACTGCACGGTGTGCCATCGCTGCGAGAAGCCCTGTCCGGTGGACATCGACTTCGGCGACGTGTCGATTGCCATGCGCAATGCGCTGCGCAAGCAGGGCAAGCGCAAGTTCAACCCGGGCACGGCCGCGTCGATGGCCTTCCTGAACGCGACCGATCCGGCCACCATCAAGACGCTGCGCGTGGCCATGATGGGCGTGGGCTACAAGGCGCAGCGGATGGCGCACCGGGTCGGCAAGGCGCTCGGTCTGGTCGAGCGCCAGACCAAGGCGCCGCCGCCGACGCTGGGCAAGCCGCCGGTCAAGGCGCAGGTGATCCACTTCATCAACAAGCCGATGCCGGGCAATCTGCCGAAGCGCACCTCGCGCGCCATGCTGGACATCGAGGACGCCGCCATCGTGCCGGTCATCCGCGACCCGAAGCGCGCGTCCGAAGACCAGGAAGCGGTGTTCTACTTCCCCGGCTGCGGTTCCGAGCGGCTGTTTTCGCAGGTCGGTCTGGCCACCCAGGCCATGCTCTACCACGTCGGCGCGCAGACCGTGCTGCCGCCGGGCTACTTGTGCTGTGGCTATCCGCAGACCGCGGGCGGCAACGCGGAGAAGGGACAGCAGATCAGTACCTCGAACCGCGTGCTGTTCCACCGTGTCGCCAACACGCTGAACTATCTCGACATCAAGACGGTGATCGTGTCCTGCGGTACCTGCATGGACCAGCTGCAGCAGTACGAATTCGACAAGATCTTCCCCGGCTGCAGGCTGCTCGACATCCACGAGTATCTGATGGAAAAGGGCGTCAAGCTCGAAGGCGTGCAGGGCGTGCGCTACATGTATCACGATCCCTGCCACACGCCGATGAAGACGCACGCGCCGCTGAAGGTGGTGAATCAGCTGGTCGGCACGGCCGACGGCACGAAGGTGGCGCTGAACGATCGCTGCTGCGGCGAGAGCGGCACACTGGCGGTAAGCCGGCCCGACATTTCCACCCAGGTGCGCTTCCGCAAGGAAGAGGAAATGCGCAAGGGGGCGGACGTGCTGCGTGCCGACGGTTTTGCCGGCGACGTGAAGATCCTGACCTCCTGCCCGTCCTGCCTGCAGGGCCTGTCGCGCTACGACAACGACAGCAGCACCCAGGCCGACTACATCGTGGTCGAGATGGCGCGCCACCTGCTCGGCGAGGACTGGGCCGCCCGCTACGTCGAGCAGGCCAACGCCGGCGGCATCGAACGCGTGCTGCTCTGAAGCGTCGCGGTGGCGCGGTCAGCGGCGTTGCGCCGCGGCCGCGCCGTCGCGCAGTTCCTGCATGAAGTTCTCCAGTACGCGCTCCTCGTTCGCCACACCGGGAGCGACTTCGAGGCGCATCGTGCCGTTGCCGGCCGAGCGCTGGTCGCGCGCGCAGACCACGGTCGCCAGCTGGGTGCCGAAGCGCTCGCTGCGCCCTTCCTGCTGCAGATAGCGGTTCTGCACGCGGTAGGCGTCGCGCTCCGAGCGCAGCGTCGAATTGCAGTCGTGCTGGTACAGCGCACCTTTCTGCCGCGCTTCGAGCACGTGCACGAACTCGTGCACCAGGAAGGAATTGTCGGTCGGGTCCTGCAGGTCGAGATCGGCGCGTATCAGTATCTGCTCACGGTCGTGGTCGTACAGCGCAACCAGCTTGTCGCACTCGCGCGGATCGTCCGGGCACGCTTCCTCGATCAGCGCAGCCGGCGCCATCATGCGCAGCGTCGGCAGGTCGGACAGCGGCAGTTCGGGGTAGCCCGACAGCGCAGCGGCGACGCTGAACAGATAGGACAGCAGGACGGTGTCGGCCATGGGGGCGCTCCCTTGCGCGATGCGGTGTGGTCGGGGCTTCGACACCGCAGGCGCCAGAAATTTCCGCACAGGTCTGCGCAGAACTCGGGCACGCTGCCCGTGTCCCACCGCGGGCCCGGTGCCAGAATGCGCCGGCCGCAACATCCCCGCAAGCCGTCCGACCGGAGCCCGTCATGTCCATTGCAGCGCGCCTTCCCACCTGCCTGATCGTCACCACCCTGCTCGCCTGCGGCAGTGCATTCGCCGTGCCGGCCGATTCCGCCCAGCCCGGCGTGAGTGCGGCGTCGCCGCGTCTCGCCGGCAGCTGGAGCTGGACCGATCCGCAGCAGTGCAGCGAGACCTACGAGTACGCCGCCGACGGCAGCGGCCGTGTCAGCAGCGGCGACGAACGCGCCGAAATGGCCTACATCTTCGACCCGGTCCCATTGAAGGACGGCTTCTACCGGCTGCAGGCGACCATCACCAAGGACAACGGCGGGCGCGACTGCGCCGGTGCTGCCAGCGACGACACCAACGAGCGCTACACGGTCTATCTGAAATTCCACCCCGACGGCGACCAGCACATCGTCTGCATGGAACCGGAACTGAAGCACTGTTTCGGTCCGCTGCGCCGCAAGGCAGCGAACGGAATCTGACACAGCGGCCTACAATCGAAACATGTCGTGCTCTGCGGAGGCCGTCATGAACATCCATCGATTCAGGCAGGCCTGCAACTCGCTGCTGGTCGGCGCGGCGTTGCTCGCGGCGTCGGCCACGCAGGCAGCGCGCGTCGAGACCGCGGGCCCGCTTGCCGCACCGCAGATCGTCGGGCTGTGGAGCTGGACCGACGAGTCGCAGTGCGTCGAAAGCTACGAGTATCGCAGCGACGGCACCGGCCGCGTCAGCAGCGGCAACGAGCAGACCGACGTGAGCTATGTGTTTTCCAGCGTGCCGGTCGCCGACGACTTCTTCGAACTGAACGTGACCATCCGGCACAACTCCGGCGGCAAGGACTGTCTCGGGCAGAACGCCGACGACTCGGGTGAAACCTACCGGGTATTCGTGCATTTCCGCCAGGGCGAGGACAGTCACCTCGTGTGCTACCGCCCGGACGTGACGCAGTGCTTCGGCCCGCTCTACCGGCAGGCTCTGCCCCGCTTCTGACATGAGTACGCGCCTCGCATCGCTGCTGGGTGTTCTGCTGCTTGCGGCCTGCACCACCTACGGCGGCGGCGGACCGCCCGATGGGCGCTGGCAGATCCGCGAGGTCGGCACGACGACAGTGCCGGACGACGTCGACGCACACATCGAGTTCCTGCCCGAGGGCCGGCTCGCTGGGCGCGCCGGCTGCAACCGCTACACCGGAAGCTGGGCCCGCCAGGGCCACGACCTGCGCTTCGGCCGTATCGCCGCCACACGCATGGCCTGCGCCGGCGCGGCGATGGACATCGAGAACCGGCTGTTCGAAATGCTGGACAAGGTGGTGCGCCAGGACAGACCGGACGAGCGCACGCTGATCATGGTCACCGGCGACGGCCGGCGCATCGTCGCGACGCGCTGACCGACGCCGCTCAGCGCAGCAGCGACTCGACGCGCGCCAGTTCTTCCGGCGTCGCCAGCAGGCGCACGACCTCGCGCAGATCGGCCTGATCGATGAAATGCGGCGCGCGGCTGGCGACGATTTCGCGGCGCACGACGCCGCCGAAACCGATCACCAGCGCACCGGCTTCAGCCGCCTCGAGATCGGTGATGCCATCACCGACCATCACCACGCGTTCGGCACCGGCGCCAACCCGGCGCACGATTTCCGCCTTGCCACCACTGCGCGCCAGCGGGGATTCCGGGTCGAAGCCGGCGTAGTGACCATTCGCGTCGAACCTCAGGTCGACGGCATGTACGCGCTCGTCCGGCACACCGAGAAAGCGCGCGATCGCCAGCACCGCCTGGCGGATGCCGCCGCTCACCACGTGCACCTGCCAGCCCAGCGCGCCGAGCGCGGCGATCGCCTCGGCAGCGCCGTCGACACGCGTCTCGATGTACTGACGCCCGACCGCGTCGATGGTCGACGCGTCGGGCTTGATCAGGTCCAGCCGCGCGGCATAGGCCTCTTCCAGCTTCAGTCGCCCTTCCATCGCGGCGTTGGTCAGCGGCACCACCTGATCGACCACGCCGGCCTGTTCGGCCAGCACGTCGATGCCTTCGATGGTCGACAGCGTGCTGTCGCAGTCGAACAGGATGGCGCGCATCACCGGCTCATCTCCTGCTTCACGGTAGCGTAGCCCCAGTCCAGCCACGGCGTCAGCGCGGCCACATCGGCGGTGTCCACGGTCGCGCCGCACCAGATGCGCAGGCCCGGCGGTGCGTCGCGGTAAGCGGAAATGTCGTAGGCCGCGTCTTCGGCCTCCAGCAGCGCGCACAGCCGCTGCACGATGGCCCAGCGCGCCTCCAGCGACTGCGCCTCGAACCACGGATCGGTGATCTTCAGGCAGACCGAGGTGTGCGAACGCACGTCCGGACGGTCGGCCAGGAAGTTCACCCAGCCGGTCTTCGCCACCCAGCTTTCGAGCACCGCGAAACTGGCCTTGCTGCGCGCGATCAGCGCTGGCAGACCACCAAGATCCTGCGCCCAGCGCAGCACGTCGATCTGGTCCTCGACGCACAGCATGGACGGCGTATTGATCGTATTGCCCTCGAACAGGTCTTCGGTGAGCTTGCCCTTGTTCATCAGGCGGAACACCTTCGGGATGGGCCAAGCCGGCGTGTGGCGGTACAGCCGCTCGACCGCGCGCGGGCTCAGCACGATCATGCCGTGCGCCGCTTCACCGCCCAGCACCTTCTGCCAGGACCAGGTGGTCACAT
Source organism: Methyloversatilis discipulorum (assembly GCF_000385375.1). Taxonomy (NCBI): domain Bacteria; kingdom Pseudomonadati; phylum Pseudomonadota; class Betaproteobacteria; order Nitrosomonadales; family Sterolibacteriaceae; genus Methyloversatilis; species Methyloversatilis discipulorum. Next base: position 1,813,904 of record NZ_ARVV01000001.1, on the reverse strand, counting down.
CCAGCTTGTGCCACGGCAGTTCCATCGCGAAGGCAGCCGACGTGGCGTCGCAGATCGACAGGCCGGCGCGATCGTCGGCGATCCAGTCGCCATCCGGCACGCGCACGCCGCCCGAGGTGCCGTTCCACGTGAACACGACGTCACGCTCCCAGCTCACCGCCGACAGATCCGGCAGGCTGCCGTAAGGCGCCACCACGAGGCGTGCGTTGGCAAGCTTCAGCACCGGGCCGACGTCGGTAACCCAGTTGGCGCCGAAGGCTTCCCACGCGAGGCAATCGACCTCGCGCTCACCGAGCAGCGTCCACAGCGCCATTTCCACCGCACCGGTATCCGAACCCGGCACGATGGCGATGCGGTAGTCGTCCGGTATGCCCAGCACTTCGCGGCTGCGGACGATGACCTCCTTCAGCTTGGCCAGGCCGTCCTTGGCGCGGTGCGAACGGCTGATGAAGGCGTCCTTGAGCACGTCCAGCGTCCAGCCCGGACGCTTGACGCAGGGGCCGGACGAAAAATACGGGCGGGCGGGTCGGATTTCGGGCTTGGCGACAGTCATGGCGCAATACGGGGGATGCAGGGAAAGCGGGCGAGTATAGCCCGCCACCGCATTGCGGCGCAGCAAGGGGGCGGCTGCCCCCTTCGTCTGTGCCGTTCAGTTCGCCGCGGCGAGCGGCAGGTTCAGCAGCAGGTTCTGCGGCTTCATCTGCACCAGGCCTGCTTCGTCCATCGCCAGCGCCATCCACACCGGCCGCGCTTCGCCGTCACGGCGCAGTTCGGCGCGCATTTCCTGCGGGTCGACGAAATCGAGGCGGAACAGCGCAACGATGCGGGCCATGCGGTCGGGCGCCAGTTCGCCGCCTTCGTACAGCGTGTTCAGCAGGTCCATCGCTTCGCGATCAAGGCCGATGTGCCAGGCCCAGCGATCGTCGTGGATGTCCTTCTGCGGTGCGATGCGGACCGCGCAGCCGTAGAAATGCGCGATCCAGCGCTCCATCACCCGGCACAGCGCATCCAGCCCGGGCTGGCCGACATTCAGCGGCAGCACGGCACGGCGCCCGACCCGCGCGTACAGATCAGCTGCGTTGGCCGGATCGAGCACGTCGAGATTCGCCGCCCGCGGCGCGGCACCGGCCTGCAGGATGAGGCGACCGATATTGCCGAAGCCGCCGGTTTCGGCGTAGTCGCCGAGCACTTCGGCGTCCGCCATCAGTACGCGTCCGGACTGAGGCGTCGCGCGCTGACTGCGAAAGAACAGCTCGGCGGCCCGCCACATCAGCGGGTCGTCGCAGTCCTCCAGCAGCGCATGCAGGATGATTTCGGTGAGCTGCGGCACGAACAGCGGCGCGATGCCGGACAGGCCGTCGAGAAAAAGCTCCAGCCAGGCCGACTCGATGTCCGGCTGCGCCAGCACGCGGTCGCGGAAGGCGACGTAGGCGAACCAGTTGTCGCGCGCGTCCTCGTCCTTGATGGCGGCGATCTCACCGTGCTCGACGATGCGCGCAGGCGCAGCATCCAGCGACGCCACCAGCGCGCGTTCCGCGACGCAGCTGTCGTCGACCAGCGCCAGTTCGGGGCGCGTCATCCAGCTGCGCAGCAGCGCCTCGGTCACCAGCAGGCGGCCGGCCGCGTTGCGTCCGACCAGCGGATGCAGCGATTCCGGCCACCAGCGATGCGTCGTCAAGCGCGGACCAGCAGTTCGCCGCGGCCGACCACGCCCATGTCGCCCATGTAGCGGCGGACCGTGCAGGCGCTGGCATCGAGCGCGCCAAAGGCGCCCGGCAGTCCCTTCCAGCTCGCGTACAGCAGGCTCAGGAAGCCGAGGCGGTGCGGACCGCAATCGACCATGCCCGGCAGCATCTGCGCCGGCAGGCTGTTCACGATCAGCGTGCCGCGCTTCATCAGGTAGCCCGGGTAGGCGCCGACCGTGCCGGCCACCGCGATGGTGCCGGCGATCATGCGCGCGCCGCAGTAGTCGCCCGCGTTGCCGCTGACGAGGATCTGGCCGCGGCGCATGCGGTCGCCGAGGCGCTCGCCGGCGTTGCCGCCGACCAGCAGCAGACCACCGGCCATGCCCTTCATTTCACCTGGAATCGCGCCGCCGGCAAATTCAGCGACGTCGCCCGCCACCTCGATGCGACCGCCCTTCATGCCGGTCGCACAGAAGGCGCCCGCGTTGCCGCCGATGACGATGGTGCCGCCGAGCATGCCCTGACCGACATAGGCACCGGCATGGCCCTCGACCGTCACCCGGCCCGACTTCATGCCGGCACCGATGCGCTCGAACTTGCCGCAGTCGCCACGGAACACGACGTCCGCCGTATCGTCGCCCTCAAGCGAGAACACCTCGTCGACGCGTACCGTGCGCTTGCCGATCTGCAGCGTGAGCGCCGCGATGTCGGCGACCGAGAGGCCGGCCAGCGCGGTCGGGTTCAGGGCGCCGGCGTCGACGCGCTGGGCCGGTGCGTTGCGCAGGGTGAGTACCAATGCACTCATGACAGGATCTCCAGAACGGGTTGCGCATTTCGCAATGCATGAAACGAGCGCCGCGCCGCCCGCCGGGCCGCCCCAAGGGCGAGCGCAGCCCCCTCGGCGGGGGTGAGGCAGGGGTTTCGCAGCACATGTGCTGCGCCAGCCGAACGGGGTGGCTTTGCATGGCCGGCCCTCCGCCAACGAAGTGAGCGTGGGGGCCTCGTCATGACAGGATCTCCCGCAGGTGGTACTGGAACTGGCCAAGCTTGCCGCCGTAGTTGCCGGCCGACAGGCGGCGGATGCCGCCGGCCGCGCCGATCTTGCAGACTTCGCGCATGCCGACTTCCATCGCCTTCTTGACCGAGGCGTCGGTCAGGCCGTCGATGACGATTTCGAGCACGGCGCCGATGCGCTCGTCCAGTTCGGACTTGGTCGCGCCGCGCAGCGTCGGGCAGAAGGCGTCGTTGGTCGAAGCCGACAGCGCCTTGTATTTCGAACCGACCTTGGAACCGGAACGCACGACGCCGCCCGGGAAGGGCATCACCACTTCCGGCAGCTTGCGCATTTCTCGGATGGCCGCCTCGCAGGCTTCGAGCGCCTGCACCTGGGTGTCGGCCAGCACCAGGAAGTTGCCGCCGCCGACCGCCTTCACCATGCGCGCGGTGTCCTGCACGAGGAATTCGCCGTCCATCACCGGCACGCGCCAGTAGCGCTTGCCGCCGATCTGCTTCGAGGTCTGGAAGCCGTCGCCGAAATAGCGCAGCGTCTTGCCCAGCGGCACCGGATCGCCTTCGTCCAGACCGGCGAAGATGGCACTGGTCGGGCTGGTCAGCACGCACTGGCCGACGCGCCGCTCGATCTGCTTGATCAGTTCCTTGCTCGACACCGCGAACACCAGCACCGACACGCCCGGACGACCGTCAGGCGTCTCCTCCGGCGACAGCACGCGCTCGATGCCCGCTTCGGCGCCACAGGCGATGACCGAGGTCGCGAAACCGGTCATCGCGTTGGCCGAGTTGAGCGCCCAGGTTTCGTTGTACGCGGTGATGATGAGGCGGATGCCCCGCATGCCGAATGCTTCGGCGAAAGTGTCGTCGATCGCTACACCGTTGATGATCATCTGCTCAACCCCGCTTCTTGCATGCATGGGCAATCAGCTTGCTGCCACCGCCGCACTCGCACAGTTCGTCGTCGCTGATCTTGAAATTGTTCATGCGCACCGAGTGGTAACGCTGGAAGTAGGGTTCGATCTTCTTCTCGATGCTGCGATCGAATTCCGGCTTCACCGCGTGCGTGTTGCCGCGCACCACCTTGACGATCCTGCCGTCGCGCACCACCAGTTCGCCGTCCTTGAAAACCAGTTCCGGCTTTTCGAACATGCGTTCGCGATCGGCGTCCTCCTTGTAGACGACGATGTCGGCGGCGGCACCCGGGGCCAGATGGCCGCGGTCGGCCAGACCGATCAGCTTCGCCGGCGCGGCGCGCGTCATGATGGCGATCTCGTACAGCGAGTACTCGCGGTCGAGACCGGCCAGATTGCTCATCGCGCGTGCGTCCGGATTGATGGTGTCCAGCATCGCGTTGCGGAAGCTGCGGTCCATCAGCAGCTTGATCAGGTGCGGATAGGTCGTGAACGGCGCACCGTTCGGATGATCGGTGGTCAGGAACACACGCCACGGATCATCGACCATCAGGAAGATTTCCAGGCCGATCGCCCACTGCAGCGCATTGACGAAGTTCTGGTCCTTGTACTTGAAGGGCACGACGCCGCAGCCGGCGTCGCACTCGATGTCCATGATGACGGACTTCTTCGGCGAGCCGTGGTCGGCGTTGCGGTACTGCACCATATTGTCGCCGGAGGCGGTCACCGTCTGGCCGAACAGGATCTGGCCGACGTCGGCCGTCACGTTCTTCTTCTGGTTGATCGCCTCGGCAATGCGCGCCGCTGCACTCGAAAACTTGCGGTCGCCCTCGGTGCCGTAGCTGTGGAACTGGATGTGCGTCAAGTGGATGGGCAGGCCTTCGGCCGCGTCCATCGTGCCCAGCGTGGTATCGACGTTGCCCGGCACACCGAGGTTGCTGGCATGCACGTGCAGCGGCTTCGGCACGCCGAGATCATGCACCGCACGCGACAGCACCTTGACGATCTCCCGCGGCGTGATGCCGTAGTAGGCGTTCTGTTCGTCGAGGTCGAGCTTGCGCTGGTTGAACTTGAAGGCGGAGATGCCGCCCGGGTTCACGATCTTGATGCCCACCGTCTGGGTCGCGTTCAGCGTCCAGGCGACGTAGTCGTTGATCGCCTTCTGGTCTTCCTTGGCCGCCATCATGCGCAGGAAGAAATCGTCGCTGCCCAGCATGGCGTAGCCGCCGGTATCGAGAATGGGCGTATCGCCCATTTCCATGTGTGCCTGGCGCGCGTTGATCGGCAGGATGGCCGGCTCGAAGGCGGCCGTGTAGCCCATTTCGGCGTAGCGATAACCGGCCGCCAGCGTGCCGGGTGCAGCGTGACCGCAGCTCGAACGGGTCAGTTCGGTGCGCTCCAGCGGATCGCCGCGATGATCTTCCGGCAGCATTTCGCGCGCGATATTCACCTTGCCGCCACCGATATGGCTGTGCATGTCGATCGCACCCGACATGACGATGCGGCCGGCGATGTTGTACTCGGCGGTGATCTTCTCGTGCTCGTTCGGTCCGGCGACGATGCGACCGTCGCGCACGTAGATGTCGCGCACCTGGTCGTTCACGCCGTTGGCCGGATCGATCACGCGGCCACCGGTCAGTTTGATCAGACTCACGCTCCCACCTCCTTCATCTTGGCCACGATGGCGGCCGTCACCTGCTCCGCCGCGGGCAGCGACGACTTCTTCAGCGCCCGCAACGGCAGTGACACCACCTTGTCGGTGCGCACGAAATGCCCGGTCAGGTGCATGCCGGGCGTGGCCACCGGAATGAACACATGCGGCTCCGCATCGAGCTTCTGCGTCGGCGGCGCGATCACCACCGTGGGCAGGCCGGTCGACGGCGGTGCAACCGTATCGTTCAGACTGGACAACCACACCAGCGCGTCGGTTTCGCCATTGGCGACCAGGCGCGACAGGCCGTTGTGCAGCGGGTCGAACTTCGGCGTACCGCTGGCGTAGCTGGTGCGCATCGGGAAGCCGGTCTGCCACAGATGCACCGCACCCATCGTCGAATCGCCGTCGTTGCCGGCAAGCGGCAGCGCGTTGCAGCGCGTCGTCACATTGAGCTTGCGCGCGATCGCCGCGATGGCGCCGACGTTCATGTCGACCTGCGGCGTGTCGAATGCGGATGCCGTCCACACCAGCACGCTGTATTTCGCCGCCAGCAATGCGTCCGCCAGCGCCTGCCAGCGAGCAAGCGTGATGCCCAGCGGCGCCTCACCGGCAACCGGCTGCTTTGCCAGCAGCGCATTGAGCACCGACAGCGCCTCGGGCATGCGTTTCTTGTCGAATTCGAACACGTCGGGCTGGCGGCCGTCCGGCGACACGCCCGGCGCGGTGTTCAGGCCGGCGCCTAGATAGACGATGTGGCGGCGGGTGGTATCGAAGTCGAACATCGACTCCTTCACCCACACCGTGCGCTCGAAGAAACGCGGCTGACGCGACACCGCGTCGGTACCGAACAGCACGATCAGGTCGGCGCGGTTCTTCACCTCGGCCAGCGTCGTGTTGATGCCGCCGCCGTCCTGCACGGCGCGGCTCGCGCGCCAGCCGAATTCGTTGTTGATGTGTTCGACGATGCCGCCCGCCAGATCGACCAGTTCCATCGCGCCGCGCGCACCGTTCAGGTCCAGCGCCATGCCGCCGAACACCGGCTGCTGCGCGCCCGCGAGGATGCGCGCAGCTTCCGCACAGGCCTCGTCCAACGACGCCGGCTTGCCGTCGATGCGGGCGGAAGCGTTCGTCGGAACACCTCCGAGTCGAGCAAAACCGTCGCGCGCCCTGTCGCAGCCGTTGGCCACGACCGTCAGGCCGTTGCCCGCGGTATCGACGCTCAGGTCGTCACAGGCGTGCCCGCACAGCGGACAGGCCACTTCGGTGACGACGGTCGAAGTCGCTTCATTCGTCATGAGTCATCCGTTTCATCAGGTTGATAGAACCCGCAGCCCGCAACGATACAACAAGCGCAAACCGACGACGGGCGCGCCTTCGCGCGCCGCACTGCAGCATCCGGCAGGACGGACCGCACTGCGGTCAACCTGTTTCACATGCGTAACAGCGCGATCCGTAAACGACCGTCACCCGACTGTCTTGAACGGCTTCCGACACCGTCGCAAAAGCCTTTGCCAGTGAGGCCGCCGAATTTGGGATAATCCGCGCCTTCGCAACGACAGACCCATCGGATGAACGCTCCGCACGCGACCGCCGCCGCCCTGCAAGTCCGGGCTCCCGCTCGCCTGCATATGGGGTTCGTCGACCTTGATGGCAGCCTCGGGCGACGCTTCGGCAGCGTGGGCCTCACGCTGGAAGGTCTGAACACCACCTTGCAGATCCGACCGGCCGCGAAGCTCGAAGTCAGCGGCCACGACGCCGAGCGTGCACGCCGCTACGCGGCGGCGATCTGCGAACGCTTCAATCTCCCCCCTGCCCGCATCGACATCACCGGCGCCATTCCGTCGCATTCCGGGCTGGGCTCCGGCACACAACTTGCTCTCGCGGTCGGCATGGCGCTCGCGCGTCTGCACGGGCTGAAGCTCAGTTCGCGCGACGTCGCCGGTCTGCTCGATCGTGGTGCGCGTTCGGGCATTGGCATCGGCAGTTTCGATGGCGGCGGATTCATCGTCGATGGCGGTCGCGGTGCACTGGACACCCCGCCGCCCATCGTCGTGCAAATGCCGTTCCCGGCGGAGTGGCGCATGGTGCTGATCTTCGATCACGCCTGTCGCGGCCTGCACGGGGCGGCCGAGAAGGAGGCATTCCGTGTGCTTCCGCCCTACAAGGCGGGGCTGGCGGACCGCTTGAGCCGGCTGGTGCTGATGCGCGCACTGCCGGCGCTGGCCGAACGCGACATCGACATGTTCGGTGCCGCGATCAACGAACTGCAGCAATGTGTCGGCGACTATTTCGCGCCGGCACAGGGTGGGCGCTACACCAGCGCACTGGTGAGCAGCGTCGCGGAACACCTGGCCGGGCTCGGCGCAGCCTGCATCGGCCAGAGCTCCTGGGGGCCGACCGGCTTTGCACTGGCAGCGTCGGAGGCCGACGCGAACGCCATGGTGGCTGCCGCGCGCACACGGTTCGCGCAGGCGGAAGGACTGGAATTGATGGTGTGCGCTGCGCGCAACGAAGGCGCGCAGTGGACGGAACTGCCGGGCTGATGCCGCAGGTGCAGACCGGGAATTAGAGGAGAGGTGCGTCACCGCACCCCATAACGACGTAAGAGAGCAGCCAGCCTTCGGGCGGAAAGAGCGAGAGAGATCATGGAAAACCCGTACATCCTGCACATGTTCAGCCCCACCAACAACATCAGCCCCTTCGATGTGAACATGGCGTGCGACGCCGGCTTCCAGGTGCTGATGCCCTACTCCGGCGTCGGGCTGGACCAGATCTACGGCCTCACCCAGGACGCCATCTTCTCGCGCGGCCCCAATGGCGTGAAGCGCACCGGCATCTTCATCGGCGGCCGTGACATCGGTCTGGCGGCCGACATGCTCGACGCCTGCCGCGGCGCCATGGTGCCGCCGTTCGAAGTGTCGGTGTTCGCCGACCCGTCCGGCGCCTTCACCACCGCCGCCGCCCTCGTCGCCTGCGTCGAGCGCCAGCTGCGCAAGGCGCACAACACCGAACTCGAAGGCAAGACGGTGCTGGTGCTCGGTGGTACCGGCCCGGTCGGCACCGCTGCCGCGGTGCTGGCTTCCAGCGCCGGCGCCAAGGTGCTGGTCGGCAGCCATTCGAGCGCGATGCGCGCCCGCGTCGCCTCGGAAGTCGTGAATACCCGCTACGGTTCGTCGGTCGAGCCGGTCGAAGCGGGTTCGAACGAACAGAAGGAAAGCCTGATGCCCCAGGCCAACGTCATCCTGTGCACGGCCAAGGCCGGCATCCAGGTGCTGAGCAAGGCCCAGCTCCAGAACGCGCGCTCGCTGCTGGTCGCCGCCGACGTGAACGCCGTTCCGCCGGCCGGCATCGAAGGGCTGGGCGTGATGGACGACGGCAAGCCGCTGGGCGCCGGATCGGGCAAGGCCGTCGGCATCGGCGCGCTGGCCATCGGCAACGTGAAGTACCTGTGCCAGCGCGGTCTGTTCCAGCGCATGATCAACACCGACAAGCCGGTCTATCTCGACTTCCGCGACGCCTTCGCCACCGCGCGCGACCTGGTCGCCTGAGGCGGAATCGCCGACGGAGCGCGGGCCGGTGTCGCACTGGCTCATCGTCGCTGGCAGCGCGCGTGCGCTCGCACGATCCTGCGTTGACGCCGGCTGGCGCTGCGACGTGATCGATCCATTCGCCGACTGCGACACCGCCCGCTTGGCGCATCGGCTGGAACGCGGCGCGCTGTCAGGCGATCACTTCGATCAGCGGCTGCCGCCACTGGTCCGCTCGATGGCCGGCGGCTGGTGCGGCATCGTCGCCGGTTCGGGTTTCGAAGCCGTCCCGTCAATGCTCGACGAGCTGGATTCGATCGCACCGGTATTCGGCAACGACGCCACCACGGTCGCCCGCTGCAAGGCGCCGATGAATCTCGCGGAGACGGCGCACCGGGCCGGTGTTCGCTGCGCAGAGGTCGACATCTCGGGCCCGGTGGCCGGCGACGACTGGCTGATGAAGCCGATAGGCGGCTGTGGCGGAATCGGCGTGCGTGCCGCGCGGGCCGGCGAGGCGATCGCCGAGGGCTGGTTCGCACAGCGCCGCATCGACGGCGTGCCAGCCTCGGTGCTGTTTCTCGCCGATGGTCACGACGCACGCATCGTCGGCGTCACACGCCAGTATCCGGGCAGCGTGGCCGGTCCCTACGCCTGGTGCGAAGCAGTCAGCGACCTGCCGCTGAGTGCCGCGCAGCAGGCGCGGCTGGCGCGCGATGTCGCTGCGCTAACGCAGCAGTTCGGTCTGCGCGGTCTGAATGGCGCAGATCTGGTATTCGAAGGCGAGCACGCGGTGCTGATAGAGATCAATCCACGGCCTACCGCAACGATGATGCTGTACGAACAACGCGTGGCTGGCGGCCTGTTCGCCGCCCACGTAGCGGCCTGCGAAGGCCGGCTCGACGAGGTCGGACTGCTGGCCGGCGACGAGGTGCACGGACTGCGCGTGGTGTATGCGCCAGACACGCTGCGGATCGGCGACGATGCTGCCTGGCCGGCATGGAGTGCCGACCGGCCGCCGGCCGGCAACACGACGGCGCGCGCGATGCCGCTCTGCACGGTGCTTGCCACCGGTCGCGACGGCGCCGACGTGAGCCGGCTGCTGCGGCAGCGCGAACGACAACTTCTGGACACGCCCGGCCTTTTCGCCGGACAGATGACGACAACAGCCCTTTCCTGAGGAGAACTGAAGATGAGCAACCCTGAACACGGCCCGGTGCTGACCGGCGCACAGCCCAGCGTGGGCAAGCATGTGATGGCCCTGGTCGAGGGTCTGGTGCGCGACGCCGACGCGCTGCGCATCAAGGTCGAGCCGCTGCCCGGTGGCGGCCGCGTCATCGACGCCGGCATCAACGTGCCGGGCGGCATCGAAGCCGGCCGCCGCATCACCGAAATCTGCATGGGTGGTCTCGGCACCGCCACCTTCAACACGCGCGAAGCGCACTGGCCGCTCATCATCAACGTGCACTCCACGCACCCGGTCGTCGCCTGTCTGGCCAGCCAGTACGCCGGCTGGAGCCTGTCGCACGGCGAAGGCAAGGAGGCCTTCCACGCACTGGGTTCCGGTCCGGGCCGTGCGCTGGCGGTGAAGGAACCGCTGTACAAGGAACTGGGCTACAAGGACGACGCGAAGCACGCCGTGCTGGTGCTCGAAGTCGACCGCCAGCCGCCGGCCGAGGTACTGGCCAAGATCCGCCGTGACTGCAATGTGCCGGACGATGGCGTGACGCTCATCCTGACACCGACACGCAGTCTCGCCGGCACGGTGCAGGTGGTCGGCCGCGTGCTCGAAGTGGCGCTGCACAAGGTGCACGCGCTCGGCTTCCCGCTGCAGCACATCGTCGACGGCTCGGCCAGCGCACCGATCGCACCGCCGGCGCCCGACTTCCTGAACGCGATGGGCCGCACCAACGACGCCATCCTGTTCGGCGGCGTCGCCCAGCTCTACGTCGATTGCGAAGACGACGCGGCGGCCGATCTGGCGCAGAAGCTGCCGTCGTCGGCCTCGCGCGACTACGGCCGTCCGTTCGCCGAAGTGTTCAAGGAAGTGAAGTACGACTTCTACAAGATCGACCCGATGCTGTTCGCACCGGCCCGCGTGGTGGTGAGCAATCTGCGCACCGGCAAGAGCTTCCGCGCCGGCCAGATCAATACCGAACTGCTGGCCAAGTCCTTCGGCGAGGGCAAGTAATCGGCATGAACGTGCAGCAGGCGGACATCGCCATCGTCACCGACGAGCCGGGCTGGCATGGCGCCCGGCTGCGCGAGGCCTTCCGCGCACGCGGCCTGCTCGCGCGCTACGTCAGCCTCGGTGAATGCCACATCGACCTTCAGCGCGGCATTTCCGGCGTCGTCATGCCGGGCTTCGAACAGAAGCTGCCGCAGGCGGTGTTCGTGCGCGGCGTGGCCGGCGGTTCGCTGCAGCAGGTCGTGCTGCGCATGGATTTCCTGCACTACCTGGGCGAGCTGGGCATCCCGGTCTACAACCACGCGCGCGCGATCGAGAAGAGCGTGGACAAGGCGATGACCAGCGTGCTGCTGCACCGCGCCGGCATCCCGACGCCGCCGACCTGGGTGACCGAACAGGAAGCCGAGGCGCGCGCGGTGCTGATGCGCGAATTCGCCGCCGGGCACGACGTGCTGGTGAAGCCGCTGTTCGGCTCGCAGGGTGAAGGCATCGTTCGGCTGAAGGCCGGCGACCTGCTGCCGGCGGCGGAAACGCTGGGCAATGTCTGGTACATGCAGCGCTACAGCGCGCGCTCGCGCGACAGCGTCGGCGAGTGGTCGGACTGGCGCGTCATGGTGATCGACGGCAGGCCGGTCGCCGCCATGCTGCGCCGCGGAAAGAGCTGGCTCAACAACGTCGCCCAGGGCGGCGTCTGCGAGGCGATACCGGTGTCGCCGGACGACGCGCTGATGCGCCTGGCCGTCGACGCCACCTGCGCCTGCAGCATGGACTACGCCGGCATCGACATCCTGCGCGACGACCACGGCGAGCTCACCGTGCTCGAGGTCAACAGCATTCCGGCCTGGAAGGGCCTGCAGGGCGTGACTCCGCTGAACATCGCGCAACTGCTGGCCGACGACCTGCTGCGCCGCATTCCGGGCGCTGGCGTGATCGCATGCTGAGCACACCGGCGGCCGCGCAGCTCGCCACCCTGTTCGAGCGCGCCTGCCGGCTCGACGTCGAAGCGCTCAAGCCGGGCAACGTCGGCCTGCACGGCGACGGTCACCGCATGCAGGTCGATGATTTCATCGCCAGCGCGCAGGCCGCGGCCGCACCACTGTGTCGCCCCGACGCCACAGTCGGCGAGCGCATCGAGGACGCGATGCGCGCCACCTGGCAGGCGGTCGGCTGCAACACCAATCTGGGCATCGTGCTCGGTTGTGCGCCGATCGCCCATGCCGCACTGCATCGAAACAGCGACGAAACGCTGCGCGCATCGCTGCAGCGCACACTGGCCGGGCTGACGGTCATCGACGCGTCACACGCGTATGCGGCAATCCGCCTGGCGCATCCGGCAGGCATCGGGGAACGCGCCGAGCACGACGTTGCCGAAGCTCCGGTGATCACGCTGCTCGAAGCGATGCAGCTGGCGGCGCACCGGGACAGCATCGCCTCGCTTTACGCAAGCGGTCATGCTCTTGTGTTCGATCACCTGCTGCCAAAGTATGTTGCAGCGCGTCGTCGATGGTGCAGTGAAGCATGGGCAGCGACCACAGTGTTCATGTTCTGTCTCGCATTGATTCCCGACACCCACATCGCGCGCAAACATGGTGCGGAAACGGCGCGCTCGATACGCGAAAAGGGCGTCCAGATGTACGTTCGGCTTGAACAATGTCGTGATCCGGTTATGATGCAAGACGCGCTGATGGCATGGGACGCAGAGCTCAAATCAGTCGGAATCAACCCCGGTACAAGCGCCGACCTGACCGTCGTGACGGCCTTCCTGGCCGACGTGCTCGACTGGATCGAAGGGCGGCGCGAAGAGCAGCAGAAGAAGAAGTTTTGATCCTGTGTTTCGCACCCCGGAACATGGGTTACCACCCCGGGGGGGATCTACCCCCTATAACTGCCTTGTAAATGAGGAGATTCAATATGGCGAAGATTAACGGTCTGTGTGTTGGCGAATCCCTGGTTGGTGACGGCAACGAAGTTGCTCACATCGATCTGATCATGGGCCCGCGTGGCAGCGCCGCCGAAGCCGCGTTCGCAAACGCACTGGTCAACAACAAGGACGGCTTCACGTCCCTGCTGGCCGTTGTCGCTCCGAACCTGGTCTGCAAGCCGGCCACCGTCATGTTCAACAAGGTCACCATCAAGGGCGCCAAGCAAGCCGTCCAGATGTTTGGCCCGGCACAGCGCGGCGTTGCAATGGCCGTGGCTGACAGCGTTGCTGACGGCACGATCCCGGCTGACGAAGCCGACAACCTGTTCATCTGCGTTGGCGTGTTCATCCACTGGCTGGCCGACGACGACGCGAAGATCCAGGACTTCAACTACCGCGCTGTCAAGGAATCGATCGCCCGTGCAGTTGCCGGCACCCCGACCGCTGCTGAAGTGGTTGCCAAGAAGGGTTCCGCTGCTCACCCGTTCGCCGCCAACTAAGCTTCACCGCTCGGTTAGCACGAACGCCTCCGGCCGCAAGGCCGGGGGCGTTTTCTTTTGCAGCGTCCGCCACTGTCGATATCGCGATACCTGCCGCGTCGTCGACCGGCGCAGACGACCTTATCCACGATGACTCCAGTTCAACCCGCCCCGAAAGCCGGCCGCCGAGAATGGACAGGCCTGGCCGTGATCGCCCTGCCCTGTCTGGTCTATGCGATGGACCTGACGGTGCTCAATCTCGCGCTGCCGGCGATCAGCACCGACCTCGCACCCAGTGCGGCGCAGATGCTGTGGATCATCGACATCTACGGCTTCATGGTGGCCGGCCTGCTGATCACGATGGGCACGCTGGGCGACCGCATCGGCCGCCGGCGCCTGCTGCTGGCCGGTGCGGCCGCCTTTGCGCTGACCTCTGTGCTGGCCGCCTTCGCCAGCAGCCCCGGCACGCTGATCGCGGCACGCGCCCTGCTCGGCGTGGCCGGAGCGACGCTGGCGCCGTCCACGCTTTCGCTGATCCGCAACATGTTCCATGACGAGCACGAGCGGCAGTTCGCGATCGGCATCTGGATCACCGCCTTCTCGGTCGGCAGTGCACTCGGTCCGCTGATCGGCGGCGTCATGCTGCAGTACTTCTGGTGGGGCTCGACCTTCCTGCTGGCGGTGCCGGTGATGGCACTGCTCCTGCTGCTCGGCCCCTCGCTGCTGCCGGAGTATCGCGACGAGCACGCGGGCCGCATCGACCTGCCCAGCGTGGCACTGTCGCTGTCCGCTGTGCTGAGCACGATCTACGGTCTGAAGCACGCGGCGACGCTCGGGCCCGATGCGCCGGCGCTGGTCGCCTTGCTGGCGGGCGTGAGCCTGGGCGTGCTGTTCGTGCGGCGTCAGCGGAGCATCGCCTACCCGCTGCTCGACGTCGCACTGTTCCGCCGCCCTGCCTTCAGCGCCACGGTGGCCGCCTACGCGCTGTCCTGCCTGGCGATGTTCGGCGTCTACATCTTCATCGCCCAGCACCTGCAACTGGTGCTCGGCCTGTCGCCGCTGGAAGCGGGCGTCGCCATCCTGCCGTGGTCACTCGGCTTCGTGTTCGGTTCGCTGCTGTCGCCGCGACTGGCGCGGCACGTGTCGGCGGTGTCGATACTGGTGTGGGGCATGGCGATCACCGCCGTCGGCTTCGCACTGCTGACGCTGATCGATGGCCCGCACGGCCTCGCCGTGCTGGTCGCCGCCACTGTCGTGATGAGTCTGGGCATGGCGCCGGTATTCACGATAGGCAATGACATCATCGTCAGTTCGGCGCCGCCGGAACGCGCTGGCGCGGCCGCTGCGCTGTCGGAAACCAGCGCCGAGTTCAGCGGCGCGCTGGGCATCGCGCTGTTCGGCAGCCTGGGCACGCTGATCTACCGTCACCTGCTGACCGGAAGCATGCCAGCTGACTTGCCGGCGGCGTTGTCGACCGGAGCCCTGTCAACGATAGGCGGTGCGGTCGCTGCCGCCGCACAGTTGCCCGCGCCAGCCGGCGCCGCGCTGCTCTCGGCCGCACACGTCGCGTTCACCGACGCGCTGCAGTTCACCGCCGCCTGCGGCGCGGTGCTGGTGGCGGGCGCCAGTCTGCTCGTCGCACGCATCCTGCGCGCACCGGCGAAAACCGCCGCCGGAGCCGACGCGCGCTGATCACTCAGCGCAGTGCGGCCAGCGCCTGCGCCAGTTCGGGCACGCTGGCGACAGCAAGGTCGACCGGAACCGCCGCCGCTGATTCGCCCCGCCCCGCGCCGAACTCGTCCGGCCGCGCAAGAAAGGCTGTACGCAGACCGGCTGCCGCCGCCGCAGCCAGATCGGACGAATGCGCGGCAACCATCAGCGTCTGCGCCGGTGCCAGATCGAAAGCGTCGGCCGCCGCCAGATACACCACCGGTCGCGGCTTGTAGTCGCGTGCCACTTCGGCGCCCAGCACCGCGTCCCAGACGAAGCCGTTGCGCCGCGCCAGATTCACCATCAGCGCGATATGTCCGTTCGAACATGGCGCGATCCGGTAATCACGACGCAGCATCTGCAGACCGGCCGCCACGTCCGGCCAGGCATCGAGGCGGTGCCAGGCGAGGTTGAGCGCGACGCGCGTCGCCTCGTCGCAGTCGTCCAGACCGGCGCGGGCGAGCACGATGTCGAGGTTGCGCCGATGCAAGCGGTCGAGCTTGCAGAACGGAATACGCCCGGCGCGCACCTCCTCCATCGCCGGCTGGTACTCGGCCCGCCAGGCATCGGCAAGCGCCCAGGCATCGGCGCGGTCGCCGAACACCGCCTGCAGTTCGCGCGCGATCGAAGTGCGCCAGTCCACCAGCGTGCCGAACACGTCGAACACCACCGCCTTCACGTCCTTCATGCGTCCTCCGGTCTGTTGTCGTGCGGCACGATTATCCGCGCGCGATGGCGGAGCGCCATGTCCGGGCGAAGAAGTTCTGCGAGACTGGTGATTGCAGGACCGCCCACCATTCTGGAACAGGAGTCCGGATGAATTTCCCGTCCGCCTACCCGCTGCTCGCCGATCTGGTGCTGCTGCTGCACTTCGCCGTCGTGCTGTTCGTCGTCGGCGGACTGCTGCTGGTGATCGTGGGCAACAGGCTGAACTGGCGCCGGGTCAACGCGCTGTCTTTCCGGCTGGCCCATCTGGCCGCCATCGGCATCGTCGTCGCGCAGGCCTGGCTTGGTCAGGCCTGTCCGCTGACCACGCTCGAAATGTGGCTGCGCCGGCAGGCGGGCGAAGCGACCTACGGTGCGAGTTTCATCGAGCACTGGGTGCAGCGGCTGCTCTATTACGAAGCGCCGTCCTGGGTGTTCACGCTCGCCTATTCGCTGTTCGCACTGCTGGTGGCGGCGGCATGGTGGTACTTCCCGCCGCGGCGAGGCAGATGAATTTCCGGCCCCGGCAGCGGCCTGGATCGGAGCCTGCGACCGACAATGTCCATGCCGCGATCAGTAGCTGCCGGCCTCGACCGCCTGCAGGCCCAGTATCGCCTGACGCATGTCGCCGTCCTTCGGCTCGGCCTTGCTGCAGGCCTGGTCGCAGCCGCCCAGTATCGGGCAGCGCCCGAACAGTTCGGCCGCCCAGTCGACGAAGGCGCGCACCTTGGGCGACAGGTGACGGTTCTGCAGATAGACCACCGATATCGGCATCGGTGACGGCTGCCACTGCGGCAGCACTTCGCGCAAGGCGCCCGACTGCAGATGAGCCTGCACCATGAAGCGCGGCGGCTGGATGATGCCGAAACCCTGCAGACCGCAGGTGACGTAGGCGTCAGCGTCGTTCACCGACACCTTGCCCGGCACCTTGACTTCGGTCACCTCGCCCTCGACGACGAAATCGAGGTCGTAGATACGACCGGTGCGACTGGAGAAGTAATGCACCGCGCGATGCTGCTGCAGATCGGCCAGCGCGACCGGCTCGCCGTGACGTTCGATGTAATCGGGCGACGCGCAGGTGACGGTTTCCATCGTGCCGATGCGTCGCGCGACCAGCGTCGAGTCCTGCAGTTCGCCGATGCGGATGACGCAGTCGACGCTTTCGCGCACCAGATCGACCGGACGGTCGCCCATGCCGATGGCCAGTTCGATGTCCGGATAGCGGCTGTGGAATTCGCACATGCGCGGAATCAACACCAGCCGCCCCACCGGCGCCGGCACGTCGATGCGCAGGCGACCCTTGGGCCCGCGGGCGACCTCGCGGAAGGACGATTCGGCCTCCTCGAGGTCGGCCAGGATGCGCGCGCAGCGCTCGTAGTAGGCCGCACCGTCCGGCGTCAGGCTGATGCGCCGGGTCGTGCGGTTGAGCAGGCGCACCTGCAGCAGGTTCTCCAGGTTCTGCACCGCGGTGGTGACGGTGGCACGCGGCAGCCCGAGGCTGTCGGCGGCACGCGTGAAGCTGTTGGAATCGACGACGCGGGTGAACACCTGCATGGCCTGGAAACGATCCATGGCGCAACTCCGGACAAGGGTGGGCAAGCGAGCGCGCACCGGACCCTCGTCCGATTATTCGCACTCAACGAACAGTGTTACCAGATTAGACCAGTTTATCCACGACGGGCCAACATACAGAATCCGGTCACACCTTGACCCCGGCATGGCCGGCAGGACTGACCGCATGACTCTGCTGTACCCGGACGCGCACGGCACCGCTGCACCGCACGTGCGCAACATCGACATTGCCGGCCCGCACGGCCGCCTGCCGCTGCGCATCTATCGGCCGCGCTCGGAAACCCTGCTGCCGCTGGTGATCTATCTGCACGGCGGCGGCTTCGTCGGCGGATCGCTGGACGACGCCGACCTGCCGGCGCACTACATCGCGGCGACGCTGCCTGCCGTCGTGGTATCGGTCGATTACGCGCTGGCGCCGGCACACCCGTTCCCGGCCGCGCCTGAGGACGCCTACGCGGCGACGCTGTGGGCCGCCGACAACGCGGCCACGCTCGGCGCCGACGCGCAGCGTATCGCGGTCGCCGGCGACGATGCCGGCGGCAACCTCGCCGCCAGCCTGGCAATGATCGCGCGCGACCGGCAGGACGTGCACATCGCGGTGCAGGTGCTGATCGGCCCGATGCTGGACCCGAGCATGACGCGCACCGGCGACGCCGCGCGTCTGCAGTCCGACCTGCGCGCCGAGGACTGCGCCGACTGCTACCGCCAGTATCTGCCGCAGCTGTCGCAGCGCCTGCACCCCTACGCCGCACCGCTGGAATCGTGCCGCCAGGCCGGTCTGCCGGCGGCCTATATCGCCACCGCGGGCCGCGACCTGCTGCATTGCGAAGCCGAGAAATATGCCGCGGCGCTGATCACCGCCGGCGTACACACCCAGGTCGAACGCTTCGCCGGCATCACGCACGCCGCCCTGCCCGCCCATCCGCCGCTGCTCGATGGCGTCGTCCAGTTCCTGCGCTGCCGGCTCGGCCGCGCGGACGCCCGTCACAACGACGCACAGCACGCCGTCTGAACACCGACCCGATACCCCTTCATTCCATCCAACCCTCCAGCAAGGAAGCCGCCATGTCCATCCCGCACACGCGCACCGCCCTCGCCCTCGTCATCACCGCACTGGTCGCCACCGGCGGCTTTGCCGTCATGCGCGCGCAAGCCGACACGCCGCCCGCCGCCGCGGCCGCGCCGGCCGCCACCCCGGTCGAAGTGGCCGAGGTCAGCCGCCAGACCATCATCGACTGGCAGGATTACTCAGGCCGGCTGGAGGCGGTGGATCGCGTCGAAATACGGCCGCTGGTGTCCGGCACGCTGACCGCCGTGCATTTCCGCGACGGCGCCCGCGTGAAGAAGGGCGACGTGCTGTTCACCATCGACCCGCGCCCTTATGCCGCTGAAGTCGAGCGCGCGCAGGCGCAGCTCGCCGCCGCCGAAACGCGTGCCGGCTACACCGCGACCGAACTGGCGCGCGGCCAGCGGCTGGCGGCCGACAACGCGATCGCGAAGCGCGATCTCGACGAGAAGCAGAACGCCGCGCGCGAAGCCGCCGCCCAGGTGCAGGCAGCGCAGGCCGCGCTGACCGCGGCGAAACTCAACCTCGAATACACGCGCATCACCGCGCCGGTGTCCGGCCGCATTTCGCGCGCCGAAGTGACCGTGGGCAATATCGTCGCCGCCGGCGCCGGCACCACGCCGCTGACCACGCTGGTGTCGATGGACAGGATCTACGCCGCCTTCGACGTGGACGAACAGAGCTTCCTGAAGTACGTGAATCCGGCCCGTGCCGCCGGCGGCGAGCCGGTGCCGGTCTTCCTCGGCCTGGCCGACGAAGAAGGCCACTCGCGCCGCGGCACCGTCGCCTCGGTCGACAACCGCCTCGACACCTCGTCCGGCACCATCCGCGTGCGCGCCGTTTTCGACAACGCCGACGGCCTGCTGCTGCCCGGCCTCTACGCGCGCATCCGGCTCGGCGGCGGCGCGCCGCGCGAAGCGGTGCTGATCGACGAACGCGCCATCGGCACCGACCAGGACAAGCGCTTCGTGCTGGTGGTCGACGAAACCAACCGCACCGCCTATCGCGAAGTGCGGCTCGGTGCGCGCCAGAGCGGCCTGCGCATCGTCGAGAACGGTCTCAACGCCGGCGAGCGCATCGTCGTCAGCGGCCTGCAGCGCACCCGCCCGGGCGACACCGTGGCACCGAAGAGCGTGCCGATGAACCGCGAAAGCCTGGTCGGTGCGCCCGCGCAGCCGGCCCGGCGTGCTCCGAACGTGAAGGCCTGATGCCATGAACATTTCCAGATTCTTCATCGACCGACCCATCTTCGCCGGTGTGCTGTCGGTGCTCATACTGCTGGCCGGCGCGCTGTCGCTGTTCCAGCTGCCGATTTCCGAGTACCCGGAAGTGGTGCCGCCGTCGGTCGTCGTGCGCGCCCAGTTCCCGGGCGCCAACCCCAAGGTGATCGCCGAAACCGTGGCCTCGCCACTGGAAGAGGCGATCAACGGCGTCGAGGACATGCTGTACATGCAGTCGCAGGCCAACAGCGACGGCAACCTGACGCTGACTGTCTACTTCAACCTCGGCATGGACCCGGACAAGGCGCAGCAGCTGGTGCAGAACCGGGTATCGCAGGCGATGCCGCGGCTGCCGGAAGACGTGCAGCGGCTGGGCGTGACCACGCTGAAGAGTTCGCCCACGCTGACCATGGTGGTGCACCTGATCTCGCCGGACAACCGCTACGACACGACCTATCTGCGCAACTACGCTGTCATCAACGTGAAGGACCGCCTGGCGCGCATCAAGGGCGTCGGTGAAGTCGGCCTGTTCGGCTCCGGCAACTACGCGATGCGCGTGTGGCTGGACCCGCAGAAGGTGGCCCAGCGCAACATGACGGCCAGCGACGTGGTGCGCGCGATCCGCGAACAGAACGTGCAGGTCGCGGCCGGCGTCATCGGCGCCTCGCCGAACGCGGCCGACGTGCCGCTGCAGCTGTCGGTCAACGCGCAGGGCCGGCTGCAGACGGTCGAGGAGTTCTCGGACATCATCCTGAAGTCCTCGCCCGACGGCAGCATCACGCGGCTTGCCGACGTCGCGCGGGTCGAACTCGCCGCCTCGGAATACGGCCTGCGCTCGCTGCTCGACAACAAGCCGGCGGTGGCGCTGCCTATCCGCCAGGCACCGGGCGCGAATGCGCTCGACGTGTCGGCCGCGGTGCGCGAAACCATGGCCGAACTGGCCAAGGATTTCCCGCCCTCGGTCGAGTACCGCATCGTCTATGACCCGACGCAGTTCGTGCGCGCGTCGATCAAGGCGGTCATCGTGACGCTGCTCGAAGCGATCGCGCTGGTCGTGCTGGTGGTCATCGTGTTCCTGCAGACCTGGCGCGCCTCCATCATTCCGCTGCTGGCGGTGCCGGTGTCCATCGTCGGCACCTTCTCGCTGATGCTGGGCTTTGGCTACTCGATCAACGCGCTGTCGCTGTTCGGCATGGTGCTGGCCATCGGCATCGTGGTCGATGACGCCATCGTGGTGGTCGAGAACGTCGAGCGCAACATCGCCGAGGGCCTGTCGGCACGCGAAGCGACCTACCGCGCGATGCAGGAAGTGAGCGGCCCCATCATCGCCATCGCGCTTACGCTGGTCGCCGTGTTCGTGCCGCTGGCCTTCATGACCGGCCTGACCGGCCAGTTCTACAAACAGTTCGCGATGACGATCGCCATCTCGACCGTCATCTCCGCCTTCAACTCGCTGACGCTGTCGCCGGCACTGGCGGCCATGCTGCTGAAGGGCCACGACGCCAAGCCGGACGCGCTGACGCGGGCGATGAATGCCGTGTTCGGCGGCTTCTTCGCGCGCTTCAACCGCTTCTTCAACCGCAGTTCGGAAAACTACGGACGCGGCGTCAGCGGCATGATCCAGCGAAAGGGCACGGCCATGGGCGTCTATGCCGTGCTGCTCGGCGCGACGGTCGGCCTGTCCTACCTGGTGCCTGGCGGCTTCGTGCCGGCGCAGGACAAGCAGTACCTGATCAGCTTCACCCAGCTGCCGGCCGGCGCCTCGATCGACCGTACCGAAGACGTGATCCGCCGCATGGGCGAGATCGCGCTGGCCCAGCCGGGCGTCGAGAACGCGGTCGCCTTCCCCGGGCTGTCGATCAACGGCTTCACCAACAGTTCGAGTGCCGGCATCGTGTTCGCGACGCTCAAGCCCTTCGACGAGCGCAAGAGCCCGGAGCTGTCGGCCGGCGCGATCGCCGCGTCGCTGAACGCCAAGTTCGCCGACATCAAGGACGCCTACATCGCGGTGTTTCCGCCGCCGCCGGTAATGGGTCTGGGCACGCTGGGCGGCTTCAAGCTGCAGCTGCAGGACCGCGGCGCGCTCGGCTACGCCGAACTGGAAGCGGCCAAGGAAGCCTTCATCGCCGCCGCGGCGAAGGCGCCGGAACTGGGTCCGACCTTCTCCAGTTACCAGATCAACGTGCCGCAGCTCGACGTCGACCTGGACCGGGTGAAGGCCAAGCAGCTCGGCGTGCCGATCACCGACGTGTTCGACACCATGCAGATCTACCTCGGTTCGCTCTACGTGAATGACTTCAACCGCTTCGGCCGCGTCTATCAGGTGCGTGCCCAGGCTGACGCGCCCTTCCGCGCCGAGGCCGCCGACATCCTGGCGCTGAAGACGCGCAACACGAATGGCGACATGGTGCCGCTGTCCTCGCTGGTCAAGGTGAAGCAGAGCTTCGGCCCGGAAATGGTGGTGCGCTACAACGGCTACACCTCGGCCGACATCAACGGCGGCCCCGCGCCCGGCTATTCGTCCGACCAGGCGCAGGCCGCGGCCGAGCGCATCGCCGACGAAGTGCTGCCGCGCGGTGTCAAGTACGAATGGACGGACCTGATCTACCAGAAGATCCTGGCCGGCAACGCCGGTGTCTGGGTGTTCCCGATCAGCGTGCTGCTGGTGTTCCTGGTGCTCGCCGCGCAGTACGAAAGCCTCACGCTGCCGCTGGCCGTCATCCTCATCGTGCCGATGAGCATCCTGGCCGCGCTGACCGGCGTCTGGCTCACTGCCGGCGACAACAACATCTTCACGCAGATCGGTCTGATGGTGCTGGTCGGGCTGTCGGCGAAGAACGCCATCCTGATCGTCGAATTCGCCCGCGAGCTGGAACTGCGCGGACGCGGCATCGTCGAGGCGGCGATCGAAGCCAGCCGGCTGCGGCTGCGCCCCATCCTGATGACATCGATCGCTTTCATCATGGGCGTGGTGCCGCTGGTCACGTCGAGCGGCGCCGGCGCGGAAATGCGTCATGCCATGGGCGTGGCGGTGTTCTCCGGCATGCTGGGCGTCACCTTCTTCGGTCTCTTCCTGACCCCGGTGTTCTACGTGCTGCTGCGCAAGGCCTCGGGCAAGCGCCTCACCCACGCCGGCCATACGCCGCTGCCTGACGTCGCAGCCGTCGCCCACTGATCCGGAGCATTGACATGAACACATCGTTGAACACGGCGAGCACGCTCGCTCCTGCAGAGGCCTACCGCTCGCTGCGGACCGGTGCCGTGCTGCTGTCCAGCCTGCTGGTGCTGGCCGGCTGCTCGGTGATGCAGACCTACGAGCGTCCGGCGGTCGATACGCCGCAGGCCTTCAAGGAAGCGCCCGCCGGCAACAAGGACTGGAAGCCGGCGCGGCCGTCGGAAGAGCTGGCGCGCGGCGAATGGTGGACGGTGTTCGGCGACGGTCGCCTGAACACGCTGGTCGCGCAGGCGATGGACGCCAACCAGGACCTGAAGGCCGCCGCCGCACGCCTCGCCCAGTCCCGCGCCCTGGTGCGCGACGCCCGCTCGCAGCAGTCACCGCAGGTCGGCGCCGGCTTCGGCCCGACCCGGCAGCGGCAGTCGCCGGCGGCGCGCGGGCTGGACGACAGCGCGGACGGCAACGCGCTGACGCTGTGGCGTGCGCAGGCCACCGTCGCCTACGAGGTCGACCTGTTCGGCCGCGTGGCCGCCGGCGTCGATGCGGCCAGCGCCACCGCGCAGCAGCGCGAAGCGCTGTTCCGCTCGCTGCAGCTCGCGCTGCAGGCCGACGTCGCACAGACCTATTTCCTGATCCGTGAGCTCGATGCCGAACAGGCGCTCTACACCGGCACCGTGCAGCTGCGCACTGAAACGCTGCGCCTGGTGCAGCGGCGCTTCGACGAAGGCGACGTGAGCGAGCTGGAACTGGCGCGCGCAAAGACCGAGCTGGCGTCGGCGCAGTCCGAGTCCTTCGGCGTGTCGCGCCGCCGCGCCAACGCGGAACACGCTCTGGCACTGCTGCTCGGCCGCGCACCGGCGGACTTCGCGCTCGAGCCGCAGCCGCTCGAGCGGGTCACGCTCGACATCCCGCCGGGCCTGCCTTCGGCACTGCTCGAACGTCGACCCGACATCGCCGCCGCAGAGCGCGCGATGGCGGCTGCCAACGCCCGTGTCGGCATCGCGCAGGCGGCCTGGTTTCCGCGCCTGAACCTGACCGGCGCACTGGGTTACGAATCGTCCGAACTGGGCAATCTGTTCCAGTGGAGCACGCGCAGCTTCGTGCTCGGACCGCTGGTCGGCACCGCGCTGACGCTGCCCCTCTTCGACGGCGGCGCGCGCGAAGCCGGGCTGGAACGCGCCCGCGCCGTCTACGACGAAGAGGTCGCCGCCTACCGCCAGACCGTGCTCGGCGCCTTCCGCGAGGTCGAGGACAACCTGGCCGGCCTGCGCATCCTGGCGGAACAGACGCGCACGCAGGACGAAGCGGTACGCGCCGCCGCGCGCGCCGCGCAGCTGTCGCAGATCCAGTACCGCGAAGGTTCGGTCAGCCAGCTCGACGTGATCGATGCCGACCGCAGCGTGCTGCTGCAGCGGCGCATCGCCTCGCAGCTCGAAGGCGAACGCGCGCGCGCCGCGGTCGGTCTCATCCGTGCATTGGGTGGCGGCTGGGACGGCCAGGCACCCGCAGACATTTCCGACGCAGGGCCGGACCAGCCCCTGCACGCCCGCAATCCCTGAGGAGCTAGAGCATGAACACGCAACAGAAAGTCGCCTTCATCACCGGTGGCAACCGTGGTCTCGGCCTTGAAACCGCACGCGGCCTCGGCCGCCTCGGAATCGAAGTGGTGATCGGCGTGCGCGATCCGGACAAGGGCGAGGAAGCCGTCGCCGCGCTGCGCAACGAAGGCATTCACGCTTCGGCCATCGGCTTCGACGCGACCAAGCCGTCGACCTTCCAGGCGGTATACGACCACTTCGCCAGCCAGTACGGCCGGCTCGACATCC
This sequence comes from Methyloversatilis discipulorum, assembly GCF_000385375.1. Lineage (NCBI taxonomy): Bacteria > Pseudomonadati > Pseudomonadota > Betaproteobacteria > Nitrosomonadales > Sterolibacteriaceae > Methyloversatilis > Methyloversatilis discipulorum. The sequence goes on along the minus strand of NZ_ARVV01000001.1, from coordinate 1,789,257 downwards.
TGGTGAACAACGCCGGCATCGCGCTCGGCGAATTCTTCGCGCCGAACGCCAGCACGGTGTCGCAGGACGTCCTGCGACGCACCTTCGACGTGAATTTCTTCGCCGTGATCGAACTGACGCAGATCCTGCTGCCGCTGATCCGTCAGGCTCCGGCCGGCCGCATCGTGAACCTGTCGTCCATCCTCGGTTCGCTCGGCACGCACTGCGCGCCGGACTCGCCGATCGCACCGGCCAAGGAAGTCGCCTACAACGCGTCGAAGACCGCGCTGAACGCCTACACCGTGCACCTGGCGGCCGAACTGGCCGACACGCCGATCAAGGTGAACTCCGCCCATCCGGGCTGGGTGAAGACCGACATGGGCGGCCCGAACGCACCGATGGACATCGCCGACGGCGGCAAGACCAGCGTGCAGCTGGCGACCCTGCCGGCCGACGGCCCGACCGGCGGCTTCTTCCACATGGGCGAGGCACTGCCCTGGTAAGTGCAGGCTGCGCGGCGGCAACTGTGCTGCCGTACGCCGCGTAACACTTGTGCGCTGCGGCTCGCCTGGCGGCGGGCCGCGCGCTAGATTCGGCGCTCCTGCACATCACCGGAGCCTGTCTTGAGCCGCCCCTCGATTCTCGTCGCCCGCTACGTCCTGCCTGAACTGATAGACCGTCTGTCGCAGCATTTCGACGTCGATGCCAACCAGGAAGATCGCGTGTTCACACAGCCGGAGCTGATCGCGCGGCTGCAGGGCAAGGCCGGCGCCTTCATCACCGCCAACGAGAAGATCGACGCCGCACTGCTCGACGCCTGCCCCGGCCTGCGCGCGGTGTGCACGATGGCGGTCGGCTACAACAATATCGACGTCGCCGCCTGCACCGCCCGCGGCATCCTGGTCAGCAACACGCCGGACGTGCTGACCGAATCGACCGCCGACTTCGGCTTCGCGCTGATGATGGCGGCCGCCCGTCGCGTCACCGAAAGCGAGCGCTTCCTGCGCGACGGCCGATGGACGCACTGGACCTACTCGCTGATGAATGGCGTCGACGTGTACGGTAAGACACTGGGCATCTTCGGCATGGGCCGCATCGGCCAGGCGATCGCCCGCCGCGGCGCGTTCGGCTTCGGCATGAAGGTGATCTACCACAACCGCAGCCCGCTCCCGGCCGCCATCGAAACGCCGCTCGGTGCGCGCTGGGTGGACAAGGACACACTGCTGCGCGAAGCCGATCACCTCGTACTGGTCGTGCCCTATTCGCCCGCCGTGCATCACGCCATCGGTGCTGATGAGCTGGCGCTGATGAAGCCGACCGCCACGCTGACCAATATCGCGCGCGGCGGCGTGGTCGACGACGCGGCGCTGGTCGAGGCGCTGCGCAGCGGCCGCATCGGTGCCGCCGCGCTCGACGTCTATGAGGGCGAACCGAAGCTGAATCCCGGCCTGCTCGAAGTGCCCAACGTCGTGCTGACACCGCACATCGCCAGCGCCACCGGCGCCACCCGCAAGGCCATGGCCGACCTCGCCGCCGACAACCTGATCGCCGCGCTGACCGGCGGCACGCCGCCGACGCCGGTCAGGCTCTGAGCACGACCGCTGCCGGGTCCGGGTCGGCCGGGCACTGCTGTCGCGCGTCAACCTCGGCCAGGAATTCGAGCACCCAGCGGTCGACGCGCGGCAGGCAGCCGGCCAGCGAGTCCTGCAATGAATCGAGTTCGAAGTAATCCGGTTCGTGCAGATAGGGGTGGGTCATCGCACCCACGTCAGCCGCGTCGTGACTCAGATCGACGACGCGGTGATCGATGTAGTTGTACTGGTGCTGGAAATGGCCGCGCAGCGAACCGCCGAACACGCGATTCATGAACAGCGAGCCATAGCGGCAGGAACCGGACAGATCGACCGGCATCACCACATTGCGCTCGACCGCCAGCTCGCACCACTTGCGGAACACGAAATCCTTGGCGTGGGAGAAATGCGCGCCGGTACAGGCGAGTTGCGCGACGTGACAGGCGTTCCAATCGGAATACATCGTGACCCCGGGGCGATGACGGTCAGTCACCGTAGCATGCCGTCGGGCGTGTGCAAGGACGAGCGGTCGTGGTCGGAAGACCTCAAGTTCAAACCGCAAGACAGCGCACAGAGGCAGGATATCTGCCCGGCTTGAAACCACCGCCGCTGCCCCGATCTGCGATTGATGACTCCGCTCACCTCCACTCTCGCACTGGCCGCGCTGATCGCAATACTGCTGTCTGCCGCGCTGTGGCTGTTCGCCGATCCGCTGCGTACCGCACTGCGCCGGCGCCGCATCCGGGCGCGTCCTTTCCCCGCCGAGTGGCGCCGTCTGCTGCAGCGGAACATGCCGGCCTGGCGAGCACTGCCGCCTGATCTGCAGCAGCAGCTGCGCCGTCGCATCCAGGTGTTCGTTGCCGAGAAGCGCTTCATCGGCTGCGACGGCATGGTGATCACCGACGAGGTGCGGGTGCTGATCGCCGCCCAGGCCTGCCTGCTCATCCTGAACCGGCCGACCGACTACTTCGCCGGGCTGCGCGAAATCCTGGTCTATCCGGGTGCCTTTGCCGTCACCCGAACCGAAACCGACGCCGCTGGCGTGCAGCACGCCTGGCGCCGCGTACATCTGGGCGAATCGTCGTCGCGCGGCCAGGTCGTGCTGGCCTGGGACGCGGTGCTCGCTGGCGCCGCCGACGCGGCCGACGGGCACAACGTGGTCATCCACGAGTTCGCGCATCAGCTGGACCAGGAGAACGGCGAGGCAAACGGCGCGCCGCCGCTGCGCGGTGCGGCGCGCGTGGCGCGCTGGGCGGCGGTGATGGGGGCGGCATACGCGATGCTGCACCAGCAGGTCGCGGCGCACGAGCCGCCGGTGCTCGACCCCTACGGCGCCTACAGCCCGGCCGAGTTCTTCGCCGTCGCCACCGAAAGCTTCTTCGAGCGGCCGCAGCATCTTGCGGCAGCGCTGCCCGAGGCCTACGCCGAACTGTCGTCCTACTACCGGGTGAATCCGCTGGTGTGGTAGCTCACCGGCTGCACCTGCACCACCACGCGGTTGCGGCCCTGCTGCTTGGCTTCGTACAGCGCCTGGTCGGCGGCGTCGATCAGCGACGACGGCTTGCCGGCCAGCTTGCCGACGAAGGCGGGCGGCGGCACGAAGGTGGCGACGCCGATGCTCACCGTCACGCAATCGTGCACCGACGACTTGCCGTGCGGAATGCCGAGCGACAGCACGGCGCGACAGGCCGACTGCGCCACCGCCGAGGCGTCCGACTCGCCGGTATCCGGCAGCAGGATGGCGAATTCCTCGCCGCCATAGCGCGCCACCAGATCGGAGGCGCGCCGCGTACAGGACGCCAGCGCCTGCGCCACGCTGCGCAGGCAGTCGTCGCCGCCAAGGTGACCGTGCGTGTCGTTGTAGGGCTTGAAATGATCGACATCCAGCATCAGCAGCGACAGCGGCCGGCCGCTGCGCAGGCTGCGATGCCATTCGCGTCCCAGCGTTTCGCCGAACACCCGGCGATTGGCGATGCCGGTGAGCGCGTCGGTCGCATTCAGGCGTTCGAGTTCCGAGGCCTTCAGCCTCACCCGCTCATGCGCACGGCCCAGATGGGCGTACAGGCGCCCGTTCTCGATCACCAGCGCGACCAGCACCATGCTGGCCGCGAGCAGCCCGTGGACGCGCCCGACGTAGAAGCCGAGGTCATAGCGCCCGGCGTTGAACACCGCCACCAGCGCCACTTCCAGCAGCCAGGCCACCATGGTCACGATGAGCCACAGATCGAGCGCGGCGCGCGGTTTCTTCCGCCATAGCACATACAGCGCAAAGCCATTCAGAATCCATATCGCGGACACGATCCAGAACATTCGATGGGTATATCCGAACGTACCTTTCATGATGTCCGGCAATATATTGGCGCCATGTATCGCCAGCAGCGCGGACAATACGGCCATCAGCAACGTGCACGAAACATGCCGCCCCGCACTGCCGAATATCGAGCGTATTCCGGGACCCCTGCTGCATTCTCTCGGCATCATCAGTGAATAGCCGATCACGCACAGCGGAAATCCCACATGCCAGAACTGGAATATCCACGCGGTGGTCTGAATATTCGCACCGAGCAATCCTTCGGCGGAGAAAACCTCGGGATAGGTGAGCAGATGCGGCGCAATCATCGCCGAGGCGTAGAGAAAGCCATCCGCCAGCAGGAACATCGCGCTTGAGCGCAGCGTCACGCCATGCCCGTAAAGCAGCACGGCGGTGACCAGATAGACGACGAACAATGCGGAATCGTAGACCGCGACAAATGCCGGAATATGCGGCAATGGCATTTTCGCGTAGGGCACGCTGACTGCAAAAAGCAGCAGCGAAAATATGACGACGAGACTGACCAACCGACGTTCGCGTGGACCGGCCGCGTGCGTCGAAAGCAATTCCGGGCTGTCGTCTGTCGATACGTATGGCATTTTCTTGCCAGTTCGTTATTCCGTATCCATTCATCGAATGCGGGCCGCCACTCGGCGGGCATTCATTCCCTGAGCTCAGTTCACGCCAGACCCGATCTGCCCGTAACCGGAAGCGCCGTATCAAAATGTAAACTACTCCCTGCAATTGATTCCACGGTAAAAAATCGTGGCGTTTCAAACGCGGGGAATTCGTGCGCCGCAGCATGAATCATTGAGGGACGGCCAGCCGGCCATCGTGCAGCGCGCTCGCCACCAGCACCGCCGGCACACCGGCCTCGTCCAGCGCGGCAAGGTCTACCGCGTCACGCACACCACCGGCGGCGATCACCGCAACGTCAGGGCGCTGAGCGCGCAAGCGGGCAATCAGTGCCAGCTCGGGCCCGGCCTCCGAGCCGACCCGCGCCAGTTCCATCGCGATCACCCGTGCCGGCCAGAATTCGGGCGCGTGCGCCCATGCGGCGCCGAGCGGAACGCCGCTGCGATAGTCGAGCGACAGCAGCGCCGGCACGCCCGCTGCCGACAGTTTCGCCAACGCATCGGGATCGGTCAGGCTTTCGCTGCCCAGCACGGGGATCGCGCCGGTCGCGTGGTGCAGCGCCAGCGCGGCATCGGCATCGGCAAAACCGCCGTCCACCCAGAACTCGACCTGCGGATGACGCTCGGCCAGAGCAGCGATCACCTTTGTGTGGTCACCGCCCAATCGGCGGATGGCGTCGAGATCGGCAATATAGATATGGCGGGCGGTGGTCGCCGCGAGCAGTGCGTCGACCACGTCGGCCGGCACGCAACCCTCGACCAGACGCGAGCGCAGCGGCTGGTAAGCTTGCCGGTCGCCACGACGCGCGTGCACGACCCGACCTTGCATCAGGTCGATGACGGGTATCAGTTCAGGCACAAAAAACCTTATATGAATCAACGAATTTTCGTGTTCGAGTTTATCACCGGCGGCGGTCTGGCCGGCCAGCCACTGCCGGCCTCGCTCGTGCGCGAAGGCCGCCTGATGCGCGATGCGCTGCTGCGCGACGCCGCCGACATCGCTGGCGCCGAACTGGTGACGCTGCACGACGCCCGGCTCGGAGCGGCGCTGCCCGGCTCGATCGCGGTAGCCGAGACCGGCGCGTTCGACGCCGCCTTCGATGCCGCACTGGCCGGTGCCGACGCGGCGCTCATCGTCGCGCCGGAAACTGGCGATCTGCTGGCCACGCTGGCCGCCCGTGTCGAAGCGAGCGGCAGCCGCCTGCTCGGCTGCGACGCCGCAAGCTGCCGCGTCGCCGCGTCGAAGTCACGCACCGCGCGCGTGCTGGCAGAGGCCGGCGTCGCCGTGCTGCCACACTACAGCGACGCCGACGCACTGCCCGACGTCCTTGGCGCATGGGCGGTGAAGCCGGACGACGGCGCCGGTTGCGAGGGTCTGCAGCGTCTGGGCGACCGCGCAGCCGCCGCTCGCGTACTGCGCGCGGCCGGGCCGGATCACATCGCCCAGCCGTGGCTGGACGGCGAGGCGCGCAGCATGAACCTGCTGTGCGCGCGTGGCCGCGCCGCGCTGCTGTCGGTGAACCGGCAAGTGCTCGAGCACCATGGCGAACGCGTGCGTCTTGCCGCGCTCGCCGTCGGCGCGGTCGACGCCACGCCGCAACACGCCGCGCTCGCGCAGCGCATCGCCGCCGCCCTGCCCGGTCTGCTCGGACCGGTCGGCGTCGATTTCATCGAAACCGCGGACGGCCCGGTCGTGGTCGAGATCAATCCGCGCATGAGCACCTCGGCCTGCGCGCTGCGCGCAGCGACCGGCCTCAACCTGGTCGCCGCCACACTGAGCGCGGCACGCGACGGCAGCCTGCCGTCGACCGACGCTCCGCGTCCGCACACCCTTACCCTCGACGCCCATGAAGAAGCCGTCTGATGCAACGCTGATCGGCTGGGACATCGGCGGCGCGCACGTCAAGGCCGCGCGCATCGACGGCGGGCGGGTGAGCGGCGTGTTGCAGGTCGCCTGCCCGCTGTGGCAGGGGCTGGACAAGCTCGACACCGCCGTGGCCGAAGCGCTGGCCGCACTGGGTGCGGCGCCGCGCCACGCAGTCACGATGACCGGCGAAATGACCGACCTGTTCGATGCCCGCGCCGACGGCGTGGCCGGCATCGCACAGCGCATGCGCACCGCATTGGCGGGCGAAATCACGCTGTACGCCGGTCGCGCGGGCTGGGCGGAGGTCGATGACGCGCGCGCCCGCGCCGACGACATCGCCTCGGCCAACTGGCTCGCTACTGCGGCGTGGATCGCCACCCGTCTGCCGCAGGCGCTGCTGGCCGATGTCGGCAGCACCACCAGCGACCTCATCGTCATCGATGGCGGCGTCGCCACGACCAGCCGCTCCGACGCCGACCGGCTGATCAGCGGCGAACTGGTCTATGCCGGCGTCGTGCGCACGCCGCTGATGGCGCTCGCGCCGGCGGTCGACTTCAAGGGCCAGCGCCACCGGCTGATGGCCGAGTACTTCGCCACCTCGGCCGACGTGTGGCGCCTGCTCGGTGAGCTGCCGGAGCACGCAGACCAGTATCCGGCGGCCGACGGCGGCGCCAAGACGGCGGAGGCCAGCGCCCGCCGGCTGGCGCGCATGATAGGTCGCGATCTCGCCGAAGGCTCGATGGAAGACTGGCGCGCACTCGCGTCCGCTTTCGCCGATGCACAGCTGGGCGCCCTGATCGACGCCTGCTCTGCCCTGCCCGGCATCGCCGCGCTCGCGCCCGAGGCACCGGTGGTCTGCGCGGGGGCCGGCCGCTTCGTCGCCGCCCGTCTCGCCCGCGCGCTCGGTCGCCCGGCCGTCACGCTCGGTGAGCTGCTGGCCGATCTCGCGCCCGACTGCGCGGACGAAGCCACCACCTGCGCACCGGCGGTTGCCGTGGGCTTGCTGGCCGAGGGGAAGCGATGAAACCGTCCGCCATCATCCATCTGATCGGCGTCGTCGCCTTCGGCCTGTTTTACGTGCCGTTCAAGACGCTGACCGGCGGCGGTGCTCAGATGCTCGCGTTGGCCATCGTCTATCTGCTGGCGCTGCGCCTGCTCGGCCAGGTGCTGGACCGCCGCATCGACCGCGACCACAAGCCGTGACCCGCGCACCTGTGGTGATCAAGCTCGGCGGCAGCCTGCTGTCCGACCCGCATGACGGACGACTTCAGCGCTGGTGCGAACGGCTTGCCGGCGAGGCGTCAGGCAGCGCCGTCATCGTGCCCGGCGGCGGGGCGTATGCCGACGCCGTACGCGACGCCCAGACGCACTGGCGCTTTTCCGAAGACGCAGCGCACCGCATGGCGCTGCGCGCGATGGACCAGTGCGGGCTGATGCTGTGCGACCTGTTTCCGGCGCTGCTCGCCTGCGATGACATCGACGCACTGGCCGACCACTGCGCTGCCGGCCGCACGCCGGTGTGGCTGCCCTCCCGTCATCTCGACCTCAGTACCGACCTCCCGCGCGACTGGACGGTGACCTCCGACAGCATCGCCGTCTGGCTCGCTGCCCGCATCGGCAGCCCGCGCGTCCTGCTGGTGAAGTCCTGCGCCCTGCCGGACGGTGATCTCGCGGCACTTGCTACACAGGGCATCGTCGACCCGCATCTGCCGCAGATCGCGACCCGGGCGAACATCGAGGTTCGCCTCGCCCACGCCGACTCGCCGTTCTAGTTTGGCGCGACGGTCGGGTTCAGAAGACCCCTCCCACAGAACCCCGGCCCAGGGTCGGGCTCCCGGATCGGGCGTGACCCCTTGGCCGCGACGCGGCCGGCGCTGGCCGCTGGCGTCGATCAAGGCGCTTGCGGGAACGATTCGATCGCGCACGTGCCGCATGCATGACTGCTGCGAATTCGAACGGTCCGAGATCAGGCGATCTCCATGCCGCACTGCACCTTGGATGATCTTTTAGACTTGATCTAAATATAAAGAAAATAGCGATCTCGGCATCGCGGGCGGCGACGCAGAATGTGTTCCGCACGGTCGACGCGGCACGACGATCGAGCACCCAGAAAAACAGAGCATGCAGGGCTGAAGGCGGGGCGTTGCTCCCCCCGCACCTTGGTTGCACCCCGAACTGCCCGCGAAAGTTGTTCCGGGCGCTTACCTGACACCGGCCGGAAGCATCGCGCCGGAGTCCCGAAAAACAAGGAGAGCGATGTGAACACGAGAGATCAGAACACGATCGGCAAATGCCCGGTCATGCACGGCGGCGCGACCACCGGCAGCATCAACGTGATGGAGTGGTGGCCTGAGGGGCTGAATCTGGACATCCTGCACCAGCACGACCGCAAGACCAATCCTATGGGTGAAGGCTTCAACTATCGGGAAGAGGTGAAGAAGCTCGACTTCGCCGCACTCAGGAAGGACGTGACCGCGCTGATGACCGATAGCCAGGACTGGTGGCCGGCCGACTGGGGCCACTACGGCGGCCTGATGATACGGATGGCCTGGCATGCCGCCGGCACCTACCGCGTGGCCGACGGCCGCGGCGGCGGCGGCACCGGCAACCAGCGCTTCGCCCCGCTGAACTCCTGGCCCGACAACGGCAACCTCGACAAGGCCCGCCGCCTGCTGTGGCCGATCAAGAAGAAATACGGCAACAAGCTGTCCTGGGCCGACCTCATCCTGTACGCCGGCACCGTCGCGTACGAGTCCATGGGCCTGAAAACCTACGGCTTCGCCTTCGGCCGCGAAGACATCTGGCACCCGGAAAAGGACATTTACTGGGGCTCGGAGAAGGAATGGCTGGCCAAGTCCGACAACCCGCACAGCCGCTACTCGGGCGAACGCGACCTCGACAATCCGCTGGCCGCGGTGATGATGGGCCTGATCTACGTGAACCCGGAAGGCGTGGACGGCCAGCCCGACCCGCTGAAGACCGCCCACGACGTGCGCGTCACCTTTGCTCGCATGGCGATGGACGACGAGGAAACGGTGGCGCTCACTGCCGGTGGCCACACCGTCGGCAAGGCACACGGCAACGGTGACGCCGCCCTGCTCGGCCCCTCACCCGAAGGCGCGCCGATCGAGGAACAGGGCTTCGGCTGGATGAATCACAGCACGCGCGGCGTCGGCAACCAGGCGGTCACCAGCGGCCTCGAAGGTGCCTGGACCACGAACCCGACCTGCTGGGACGACGGTTACTTCAAGCTGCTGCTCGGCTACGAGTGGGCACTGACGAAGAGCCCGGCCGGCGCCTGGCAGTGGGAACCGATAGGCATCCGCGAAGAGGACAAGCCGGTCGACGCGGAAAACCCCTCGGTCCGCCACAACCCCATCATGACCGACGCCGACATGGCGATGAAGATGGACCCTGCCTACCGGAAGATTTCCGAGCGCTTCCACGCCGACCCGGCCTACTTCAGCGAAGTGTTCGCCCGCGCCTGGTTCAAGCTCACCCACCGCGACATGGGTCCGAAAACCCGCTACATCGGTCCGGACGTGCCGGGCGAAGACCTGATCTGGCAGGACCCGGTGCCCGCCGGTCGCACCGACTACGACCTTGCCGCCGTCAAGGCAAAGATCGCCGCTGCTGGTCTGAGCATCGGCGACATGGTCGCCACCGCCTGGGACAGCGCCCGCACCTTCCGCAGCTCCGACATGCGCGGCGGCGCCAACGGCGCACGCATCCGCCTCGCGCCGCAGAAGGACTGGGAAGCCAACGAACCGGCACGTCTGGCGGAAGTGCTGCCGGTGTACGAACGCATCGCTGCGGAGACCGGCGCCAGCGTGGCCGACGTGATCGTGCTGGCCGGCAATGTCGGTGTCGAACAGGCGATCAAGGCGGCCGGCTTCAATGTCACCGTGCCGTTCGCACCCGGCCGTGGCGACGCCAGCCAGGCGCAGACCGACGTCGAATCGTTCGAAGTGCTCGAGCCGGCCGCCGACGGCTACCGCAACTGGCAACCGCGCGACTACGTGGTGAAGCCGGAAGAACTGCTGCTCGACCGCACCCAGCTCCTCGGCCTCACCGCCCCGGAAATGACCGCGCTGATCGGCGGCCTGCGCGTGCTCGGCACCAATCACGGCGGCAGCCCGCACGGCGTATTCACCGACCGCGTCGGCGCGCTGACGAACGACTTCTTCGTCAATCTGACCGACATGGCCTACCGCTGGAAGCCGGCCGGCAGCAATCTGTACGAAATCGTCGACCGCAAGACCGGTCAGGTGAAATGGACGGCAACCCGCGTCGATCTGGTGTTCGGTTCGAACTCCATCCTGCGCGCCTACGCCGAGGTCTATGCACAGGACGACAACAAGGAAAAGTTCGTCCGCGACTTCGTCGCCGCCTGGACCAAGGTGATGAACGCCGACCGCTTCGACCTCGTCTGAAGTCGCCGGCCGGAATGACAAAGCCCGCCTCCGCATCCGCGGGGCGGGCTTTTTCTTGATCTGCACCGAAGTCCGCGCTGTGCTGCGGCCCTGTCGCGGCCAAGGCCGCTCCCACGGGGACTGAGCCAGACCCGCGGCCGAAGCCCTGGCGGAAGTTCTGTGGGAGGGGTCTTGACCCCGACAGCAACCTGAATCGAAGCCCGTGGACTACAGCGAACGCGTCGCGACCGAGGCTGCTCCCACGGGGACTGAGCCAGACCCGCGGCCGAAGCCCCGGCGGGAGTTCTGTGGGAGGGGTCTTGACCCCGACAGCGACCTGAATCGAAGCCCGAGGACTACAGCGAACGCATCGCGACCGAAGCTGCTCAAACCGGGGAGAAGCGCCTTACCCCTGCATCGCCCCGCGCCGCAGCACGCCGTACACCTGTTCGATCTCCGGCAGCAGCCCGGCGAATCGCTCACGCGTCGGCGCCGGGCGCTGGCTGACATGGCATACCGGATCGTCGTACAACTCGGTCGCGCCACCGGCCAGCACGCTGGCGGTGAACACCAGATCCGACAGCGAGCGCGGCATGCCGGTGCTTGCGCGCGGCTGTTCGTGATCGCGCATCGCATCGATCAGCACCTCGGGCACGCCCAACGACTGCAGCAGCGATTCGCCCACGCTTTCGTGCCATTCGAGGATGAGCGCATTGATGTCCTGCGCGTCGAACGCCGCCGACGGGCGCCGCGCCAGGCGGTCCAGCAGGTAGAAGGCACCGATGTCGTGCAGCAGCCCTGCCGTCATCGCCTCGTCCGGATCGAGTGACGTGAGCCGGCGCGCCAGCACGAAGGCGCCGGCCGCCGTACGCAGCGTGTGCAGCCACAGCCGACGCGACAGTTCGTCGACGTGCGAAAGCTGCCGCGCACAGCCGATCTGGCCACAGGACACCGCACGCGCCACGCGCTGCGCCCGGTCCGCGCCCAGCCTGGCCAGCGCATCGCGCACGCCGGTCACCGGCTCGGCACGCCGACCGCGGTTCGCGCGCCTGAGCAGCCGCGCACACAGCAGCGGATCGACCCGCGCCGCGCCTGCCAGATGGGGCGTCGTCACCTCGGGCGCGCGCAAGGTCTGCCGCACGCACAGCAGTGCGTCGAAACAGATCGGAAAGATCACCCCCGGTCGCAAATCGCGCGCGAGGTCGGCAAGCAGGTCGAAGGCGCGGACGCTGTCGTCAGCAGGCGAAAGCATCGGCGCGAAGTCGCGCGTGGCGACGGAGGGCATCGTGGCGCTGAACGATGGATTCAATCCGTTCTCCCTGGCGGACGACGGCACAGGCCGGGCCTGCGGGCTGACCGGAACAGCAACCGGCCTCGTTCCATCCTCTACACGCGGGCGACGCAAGCGGATGCACCCGGAGAGCCGCCATCCGCGTTCAGGACTGCGTGCATCATCCGCCTGAACAATCCACGGCACCTGACAACTATGTGGCACTTCGCCGTCGCTCGGGAGCCGATCACCGTCCACGCAAACAAAAAGGGCCTTGAAACATCAAGGCCCTTTCGTCGTGCAAGCGGGTGCGCTCAGCTGTGCTTGTAGTGCTTGCGCAGCGGTTTCACGACTTCCCACATCGACTTCATGCCCTTCGGGAACACGACGAAGTCGCCTGCCTTGATCACCACCTTGTCACCGCCCTGCGGCGTCACGTGGATTTCGCCTTCGAGCAGGTAGGCGCTTTCGGTCATCGAGAAGTCGAGCGGGAACTTCGACACTTCCTTTTCCCAGATCGACCAGCTGGACACGCCCAGCTCCTTCAGCTTCTCTTCGGTCGGGTTGTGATCGACGACGATTTGAGTCATGGCTATTCCTTGATTGGATGGGAGGTTGAAACGAAAGGCGGTGCCGCCTGACGGCGAGAAAAGCGATGGACGGTCCTCCACAGCGTGACCGTTACCGAGGCTTGCATGCTCACGGCGGCCGGCCCACGGGTCAAGGCAAGGCGGCGCGGCATCGCCGAATCGGACCACATCGTTTCGGTGCCGCCGGTTTTCGCGAATCGGAATGTCAGGAACGGAACACTGCCGGAGCGAGGTCTGCTCGCGACTGAACCCGGAACAGCCCCGTCACACCGTGCCGCAGGCTGAACGACCGGAAAGGGTGCCAGTTCGCACCGGCTAGATCCCGGGCGGCGCATCCACCGTGAAACGGACACTGTGATGCCTCCCCGCTTCGTCCATCACGGTCAGGCGGTGCGTACCCGCCTCGTTCAGCAGCAGTTTGCCACCGGCGTCCGGCATCACCCTCTGCCCGTCCAGCAGCCAGTACACGGGCCCCTGCGCGCCGCGCACGGCGAGTTGCAGCGACACGTGGTGGTGCTGCGGTGCCGGGCGCAGGCGGCTGCCTTCGCTGAGGCCGACGATGCGCAGCGTGGCGGCGGGGGTGCCGCCGGTCGGGGCGCAGCCGGGTTGCCAGTCGGGGATACGCTGATCGGCGGGTAGCCAGCCGTCGAGCCAGGGTTGCAGCAAGGTGGGCCAGCGGGCGGTGTCGCGCGGCTCACCGTGGCCGCAGCCGGGCACCGTGCGCAGACCGCTGGCCGGGTCTATCCAGAGGGTCTGGCGCAGGCTGCTGCCGTCGATGCGGTCGGGCCGGGTGGGCGGCACGGCGCCAGCCAGTGACCAGGCGGCGCGGCGGCGGTGGCACAGTGGCGCGGGGGTGTCAGCAGCGGCCGTGCCCAAGGGCCAGCAGATGTCGACCGGCTGCACCGAGGCCGGCCGCTCGCGCGGCGGGATGAGCTCGCGCGGCAGTGCGGCGGCGATGTCCTTCAGCAGGGGTGCAGCGACATTGGCGCCGAAAAAGCCGGGGTTGGGCGTGCCGTCCGGCCGACCCAGCCACACGCCCAGCGCGTAGCGGCCGGACACGCCGACCGCCCAGGCGTCGCGGAAGCCAAAGCTGGTGCCAGTCTTCCATGCCAGCGGCGCGGCGCCGCCGCCCTCGATGAAGGGCCGGTCCGGGTGACCACCGCCTTCCAGGATGTCGCGCACGATCCACGCGGCACCCTCACTCATCAGCCGCGTTTCCTCGACCGGGGCCTCCGGCGTCAGACGCGGTTTGCCGGCCAAACCGCCGACGGCGAGCGCGCGGTAGCCGCCGACCAGTTCCTCCAGCGTGACGCCGGCGCCGCCAAGGATGAGGCTGAGATTGGGCTGTTCGCCGGTAGCGATGCGCGGCTTGATGCCGGCCTGAGCCAGCCGCGCGGCGAAACGCGCCGGGCCGATCTGGTCCAGCAGGTCGACGGCCGGCACGTTGAGCGATCTCTGCAGCGCCTCGGACACGCTGACCGGCCCGGAGAAGTCCGCCTGGAAATTGCCGGGCTGGTAGCCGCCGAAGGCCTGCGGCGCATCGATCAGCAAGCTTTCGGAGTGGATCAGGCCGTCGTCCAGCGCCATCGCGTACAGGAAGGGCTTGAGTGCGGAGCCGGGCGAACGCACGCCGCGCACCATGTCGACGTGGGCGCCACGCGCGTTGTCGCTGAAGTCGGCCGAGCCGGCGTAGGCACGCACCTCCAGCGTGGCGGCGTCGACCACCAGCGCGGCGATGGACACCCGCGGCGGCAGCACGCTGGCGCGGTCGGCCAGCAGGCGCTCGACCGTGGCCTGCAGTTCGCGGTCCAGCGTGCTGGCGACCAGGGTAAGGCCGGCGGCGCCGGCCTTGCGCGCGCGACTGCGCAGGCGCTCGGCGGCCAGTGGCGCGAGCCAGGCGCCCTGCAGCTTCTGCGCGATCACCGGCTCGATGCGCGCATCGGCCACCACTTCGGACGACCAGATGTCGAAGCTTTCGAGCCGCGCCAGCACGCGGTCGCGCGCGATCTGGGCCGCCTGCGGCGCGCGATCCGGACGCAGACGACTGGGCGCGCGTGGCAGTGTGGCGAGCAGCGCCGCTTCGGCGTGACTGAGATCGCGCGAAGGCTTGCCGAGATAGGCACGGCTCGCCATTTCGACGCCTTCGACGATGCCGCCCATCGGCGCGTGATTCAGGTAGAGCGTCAGGATGTCGTCCTTCGACAGCCGCCATTCCAGCTGCAGCGCACGTACGATCTGGCGCAGCTTGCCGCGCGGCGTGCGCGGCACCGGTTCGAGGATGCGCGCCACCTGCATGGTGAGTGTGGAGCCTCCGGACACGATGCGGCCGGTGGTGGCCCACTGCCAGGCGGCGCGCGCGAGCGAAGCCGGATTGACGCCCGGATGCCAGCGGAACCAGCGGTCTTCATAACCGAGCAGCGCGTCGATGTAGCGCGGCGACACCTCGGCCGGCGTGACCGGGTAGCGCCAGGCGCCGTCGCTGCCCGGCCAGGCGCGCAGTGGGCTGCCGTCGCGCGCCAGCACGATGAAGCCGTCGTTGCCGGACGGCAGCGGAGGAGGAAAGAGGCGGTCGAGCAGCCACAGCGCGACCAGCAACAGCAGGATGCCGGCGACGATGCGCCGCCGCCATGCCGCGCTGACCGACTTCATTCAGCGGGTGGGGGAGGAACCGGATCGGCCCCGGGCGCCGGGTGTTCCGCCATCCAGCGCGCGAGCAGCGCCTGACCCCGCTCGAACTCGGCATCCTCGATCAGCAGCGTGACCGCCCCGCCCTGCCGCGCGTCGGCAGAGCTGGCCGTGAGCTTGACGTGCAGGCCTTCGAGCGCGAGCACGTCGCGCAGCATGCGGGCGTCGAGTCCGTTGGCGATGGTGGCGAGGGTTTTCATGGCGAGCGATCGGATGCCGGCGCGGCGATGCGCCGGCGGTCGAGGCCCGCAATCTAACCGATATCGGTGCCGGTCGCTCAGCGTGCGCCGGTCGTCGCCGCGACGGCCGGCGCCGGCAGCGCGAACACGTGCAGGCCGTCACCCTGCGGGAAGCCGAACAATGCGTTGCCGCCGGCGGCGACCGCGACGTACTGGCGGCCGTCGATCGCGTAGCTGACGGGCGGCGCATTGACGCCGGCGTCGACCTGCCACGACCACAGCCGCATGCCGCTGCCGCTGTCGAAGGCGGCGAAGCTGCGCTCGCCGATGCCGGTGAACAGCAGCCCGCCGGCCGTCGACAGCACGCCGCCGACCATGGGCTGGTCGAGCTTCACCTGCCAGCGCAGCCGCCCTTCGTGGGCGAGGTCGACGGCCGCCAGCACGCCGCCACGCGGACCTTCCGGTTCGCTGACCACGTAGTGGAAGCGGCTGCCATCGGCACGCTCGGCTTCGCGCACCGTGTAGCGGGTCGGCAGGTGGATGCCGGGCACGAACAGCAGCGCCTGCTGCGGATCGAGCGCCGAGGGCGACCAGCTGGCGCCGCCAGCGATGCCCGGCGCGATCACGACGCCCTCGGCACTGGGCGCGGCGAACAGGTTCTGTTGCGGCACGAAGGCCTCGGAGCGAAACAGCAGGCGACCGTCGCGCCGGTCATGCACATAGACCCAGCCCAGCTTGCTCGGCTGCGCCAGCGCCGGGATGCGCTCGCCACCCTGCTGCAGCTCGAACAGCACCGGCGGGCTGGCGACGTCGTAGCCCCAGCGATCGTGCGGCACCTGCTGGTAATGCCACACAAGGCGGCCGGTACGCAGGTCCAGCGCGACCAGCGAGGCGGTGTACAGGTTGTCGCCGGGACGCGAACCGTCGGCCATCTGCGGCGAGGGGTTGCCGGTGCCGAAGAAGATCAGTCCGCGTTCGGCATCAATGGCCGGCGTCGCCCACAGCGAGCCGCCCCCATGGCGCCACGCCCCGCCCTCGCGGGCGAGCGCCGCGCGTTCGGCCGGCAGGTCGCGGCCGAGATCCAGGCCATCGGCGGTGCGGGCCGCGAACGCGCCCTCCCAGCCGGGGCCGGTCACGTCGAACTGCCACACGCGCCGGCCGCTGGCGGCGTCGAAGGCGGCCAGCACGCCGGGCCGCCCGTACTGCCCCGGCAAGCCGACCACCGCGTTCTCCGGGTGCAGGCCGTAGCCGACGCCGGTGATGCCGACGATGACCAGGTCGCCGGCCACCTGCGGCGCCATCGCGATGCCGACGCCGGTCGAGCCCTGGGTTTCGCGCCGGCTCAGCGGGTCGCTGTCCGGCAGTTGCGCCGCCTGCTCGGTCGCAGGCGCGGCGTCGGCCACCGCCACATTCCACAGCGGCTGGCCGGTGCGCGCGTCGAGCGCGATCAGACGGGCATCGACGGTGCCGACGAAGACGCGGCCGTCGCGCACCGCCACGCCTCGATTGGCAGGCCCGCAGCACAGCCGACCCGCGGGGCGCGGATGTTCGTAACGCCACAGCTCGCGACCGCTGCGCGCGTCGAGCGCGGCAACGTGGCTGAAGGGCAAGGACAGGTACATCCTGTCGCCGACCACGATGGGCGTCGCCTGGAAGGTGGCCTTGACGCCACTGCGCCAGGTCCAGGCCGGTTCGAGCTGCGCGACGTTGTCGCGGTTGATCTGGTCCAGCCGCGCGTGCCGCTGACCGCCGGCGTCATTGCCGTGCAGCGGCCAGTCGCCACTGCCACCATCGCCATGCGCCGCAGCGGCGGTCGTCAGTGCCAGCGCACACAGCAGGCGGCCGGCCAGCCTGCACATTCCGTGATCCCTACTCATTCGCCCCGCTCCGTCGTCGATGCCGACGGGATGGTAGGGCCGCTGCAGCTCGCGCCGTACAGGCAATTTGCCGCATCTACCGGTGGCAGCTTCCCCGCGCGGCGGGGCGAAGACTCAGGGGCGATCGAGCAGGTAGGTCAGGGTGCCGCCCTGCGCCGGGCGCTCGATGCGCAGCAGAACGGCGGCCACCTGCCCCTCCGTCTCCGCGGCTACACGCCGGTATCCGCGCATGACGCAGTCGTCGCGCGCGCTTTCACCCGGCTGCAGCACGCCATTCAGGCTGCGGTAGTGCAGTCGTCCGTCGGCCAGCCAGCCCGGCTGCACGCGATCGCGCGACAACGGTACCGGCAGGTCGAAGCCGTCGTCGCGCCAGCCGACGACGAAGTCCTGCTCGGACACGGCGGCAGGTGCGACCTCGATGCCGCTCTGCCACGCCTGGCCCGCCGTGTCGCGCCAGTAGATGCGCAGCGGCGGCGGTTCGCTGCCGTCGGCCCAGGCCAGATGCAGGTCTTCGCCGTTGCGGCACAGCCAGGGATGCATCTGCGTGGCGGTGTCGGCCCACAGCCCGCCCTGCAGCGCTTCGACGCGCTCGATCTGCACGCCCGGCGGCGCGATCAGCGACTGTGCAACGAGCACGCCGGCGTCGCCGAGACGAAAGCGCTGGGCCGCGTCGGCGCGATGCGGCAACGGCGTTTCGGGACGCGAGGCGCGGGCGACGGCGTCGAACTGGCGCGAGATCATGAACACTGGCGTCTGCAGCGCGGTGAACACCGCTGGCGGACACAGCAGCAGCATCAGGCCGCTGCCGGCGATCCATGCGGATTCGCCGCGCGACAAGCGCGGCGAGGCAAGCCAGCCGGCCAGCAGGTGCACGCCGAACCACAGCAGCGGCGCCACGCCGAGCAGCAGCAGGTAGAACACCGCCAACCCTTCCATGCCCGACACCGCACGCGCCGGGCCGAACACCGCCGCCACGACGACGGCCAGCGCCGGCAGCGAAGCCAGCCGCACCACCCACCACGACGCCCCCTTGCCGCGTGCCACGAACATGCGCCGCTCCAGCCGCAGCACGACAAGGGCGGCGACCAGCAATGCCAGCGAAACGACGGCCCACAGCGCGCGCGCAAGCGGCGGCTGGGCGGCGACGACGTCGTTCAGGAATTCGGGCATGGATTTCAGTGGGTGGACAGTGGTTGGCGCTCGTTCATCCGGTAACGGCAGCACATGCGCATTCTCAAGCCGGCCGGGCCGATGCCGATAGCACAACAGTTCCGTATGCCGACGAAGGACAACATCAATGAACGGTGAACGAGCGACAGAACACGACTACGTGCGCCTGCTGCGCGCCTGGGTGGCCAGCCTGAAGCAGCGCTTCCGTCTCGACCCGGCATGGGAAAGCGCGCTGGATCGACTGGACCGGCGCCTGACCGAGTTGCCGGCAACGGTCACCGCCTACGACGTCGGCCGGCTGTTCCACCCGCTGGAAAAGCACCGCATGGTCACCCGCGACACGCCGGGCGCCGACCGCGTGCTGCACTACCTGATCGAAGCAGGCCGTGACGGCCCGATGGAAAAATGCTCACCCGAACTGCGCGAGTGGTTCCGCAAGCACTATCTGTGGTCGAGCGGCAGCGTAATGATGCCGATGCAGGTCGATGAACTGAACACCCAGACCTCGGACGAGGCCTTTCGCCACTACTTCGGCAGCGGCACCTGAACAGAGCGCCGCGTGGCTGGCGCCCCCGCCTACAAGCCCGCCTTGTTGCATCGCTGCGACAACTGACCACGCAGGCGACCGTAATCAGCCAGCTCCGACACGTCCATGTCGCGCTCCACCGCGCGCCGGTAACAGGCCTCGATCGCATTCGCACGCGCCTCGCCGCCATACATCCTGCGCATGCCCGGATCGAGCATGCCGGCGACCACCTGGTCGGCGGTCGCCGCCCGGTTCACGCAGGGGTTCAGGTCGAATTGCTGCTGCGCGATCATCCGCTCGCCCAGCCGGCCCTCGGCCTGATGACGAGCAGTTTCGCGATCGACGCAATCGCAGTCGTAGCGCAGATACCCGGAGCCGCCGCGACCGGCGTTCTGTTTCGCGCACCAGTCGCGATTCTTCGCGCGCACCGCACCGGCGTCACCCGTCGGCGCTGCGGCAGCGAGAGGCATGGGCCTCTTGCTGTAGCCGGCTCCAAGGGATTCCGGCGTTCCCTGCCCGTGCAGGCAGCGCGCCATATAGGACTTTCGCAGGCCGGGGTCACCAATATTGTCGGCTGCCCATGCCTCGCAGGCGGGCTGCCGCGCCATCCTGTCCTGCCGTGGATCGATCGCCGTGCCAGCCGCCGAATCGGCCCGCTGCGCCGCCACCCGCTCGCGCGGCGACGGCGCGCCGGAGGACGCCGCGCCGCGCTCGGCATGACGCTTGCCCTCGCGTGACAGGCACATCCACAGCGACTGATCGCGATCGCCCGGCCGGCTCTCCCGCAGTTGCGCCGCCCTGCTGCGGCAAAATTCGATCTTGTCCGGTGGCACGCGCCCATCCGAGATATGAGCGTCCGCCATGCAGCGATAGCGCTGCGCATCGCCTCCCGCCCTGTCGCACTGTCTGCGCACGCCATCCGACCATTCGAGATACGCCTTCGCCCCCTCCGACGCCGCAGCGGCGGGCAGTGGAGGGCACGCTCCCCAGGCAAGAGCGGTGGCAACCAGATACGTTCTGACAAACGAGGCCTTCATCGGTCGCTCCCGTCATGAAAATGAACGGATGCCGCTCTGCTGCAATTGAACGCCGTCCCGGTCGCCGCTGCACGTTGCGGCGCAACGAAACTGCGGGTGAAGCGGAGGCGGAGCGGGATCCCCGCCGCGCCGCGGTCAGAGGGCCGCTCCTGCACGGGGCTCGGCTTGCCTGTCTGCGAGCGATCCTCGCGAGCAGGCTATCTGCAGATCCGGTTAAGTGCGCTGCGCAGGCGCGCGTCGTCGGCCAGATCGACCGCCTTGATGTCCTTGCCGATCGCGCGGCGATAGCAGGCCTCTCGCGCGCGAATGTCGTCGTCACTGTCGAACAGGCTGCCAAGGGTGCGCCCGCCCATGTCAGCCACCACGCGCTCGGCGGTCGCGCTGCGATCGACGCAGGTGCTCAGGTCGAACCTGCGGGCGACAATCGCCGCATCGTCCAGCTTTTTCGTCCGCTGCTGCATCGCCGTGCTGCTGTCGACGCAACTGCAGTCATAGCGCAGCAGGCCGGTGCGATCACCGCCCGCGTTGTGCTCGGCGCACCAGGCACGGTTCTTCGCTCGCACCGGGTTGTCGCCGACGGCGGTACCCGACAGCGCGGGAGCATCCTGACCCATCGTGTCATTCGTGCCGCCACGTCTCATCGTCGCGCCCACCGCGGCAGGCGATGCGGTCGAGTACATGCAGCGTGCGATGTAGTCGAGATGCGAAGCGCCGGGTTCCAGATTGTCGCGCGCCCAGTCCTCGCAGGCAGGCCGGCGCGCCGTGGCGCGCTCCGGCGAATCGTGACGCTGCAGCGCCGCGTTGCCGCTGGCTGCGGCCACGCCTCCACTTTCCGCGTGCCGCTTGCCTTCTCGGGCCAGGCAATTCCACAGCGATTCGTCGCTCTCGCCCTCGCGGTTACCCCAGAAGGCACCGGACTTTTCGCGACAGCGCTCGATGCGTTCCTGCGAGACCCAGCCGCCACCTTCGTGCGCGTCGACCATGCAGCGATGGAACAGCACGCCGTCCAGTCGTCCGCCCTTACGGGCGTCTGCATCGCACTGCTTGCGCGCCGCCGCCGACCAGGCGTCGAAGTCTGCACGGCTGTCCGCCCGCACCGGCGATGCACCGACCAGCATGCCGATCAGGGCTGCCACGGCCACCTGATGTACCGACCGCTTTCGCATCATGATGCCTTCCTCCCGTTGCCTGCCGCGCTCACTTGCGGGCCGGTCCGCCGTCTACAACGTCCAGCATCGCGCCGCGTTCACCGACGATGCGCAGTTCCGGCCGGTACATGTCCTCGACGAAGGTGCCGGGCACGGTGTAGTGGCCGGGCGTGACGACGCGCACCATATAGACGAGATTCAGTGGCGCCGAATCCAGCTTCACCGCGGCGACGAAGCGGTCGTCGCGGTACTCGCGGTGTTTCACCCGGTTGTCCATCAGCGTGTCCATCACGCGCAGCGACTGGCCGCCCGGCAACTGCAGCGTGAATTCGGTCGCCTGAGGTCCCTGCGACAGGTTCTGGTTCTCGATTTCCAGACCTGCCGGCAGGCGGTCGACGACCAGCGCGTCGTCGGCGCGCCGGGTCGGCCTGACCTCGACCCGCACCAGCATCAGTTCGCCCACTTTCAGCGCGCGCCCGCCCCACGGACGCCCGTCGGCCTCGAACAGCGTGCGCTGCGCCGTACCCAGACCGTTATCCACCGGCGGCGCGAGCTTCGGATAACCGGCGCCCTCGATCTCGACATAGAGCGGCGCGTCGCCGGTGTTGCTGATCGTCGCGCCCTTGCGCGCCGCGGCAGCATCGACCGGCAGCAGCGCAGGCTTGTCGCCCTTGAAGTCCCCTCCGCCTTCCAGCGCGGCCGACCATGGCTTGCCGGCGCCCAGACCGGCCGCGCGGCCGGCCATCACCAGCGAGATCTGTTCCTGCGTCGACAGCCAGCGCCGCTTCGCCGTGTCATTCGACAGCTCGAACAGCAGGTTGGCGGCGCGGTCGAGCTTGACCTCGTGACGGGCGAGCAGCGCGTACAGCGTGGCGCGGTCGCGCAGCGGACTGCCGTAATCGCCCAGCCATTCGTATTCGCTGTCGTTGCCGCGCAGTCCGTAGGGCTTGGCCAGCGCCTCGTCGAGCGCGACGCGCGAACGCGCCTCGTCGCCCATCAGCTTCAGCGCCAGGCCGAGGTGGGCAAGCGCCAGCGGCGACTTGGCCAGCTGCCGGTGCTCGTCGTGCAGCAGGCGCAGCGTGGCCAGCGGCGCGCGCTGCTCGCGCGCCAGCACGTAGCCGAGATGGGTCGCATTGGCGAAGCGCAGATGGGCGCCACGCACGAGGTCCATCTGCCCGGGCTGGTTGCCCGCTTGTACCGGCAGCCGCGGCATCTGCGACGGCGCAAGCTGGAACTCCTTCAGCATCCAGTCGCCCAGCTTCTTCTGGAAGGCCTCGGGAACGGTGAAACCGCCCGCCTTGGCGTCGATCAGGAAACCGGCGACATAGGCACTGATCCAGTGCTCGTACTCGCCGCCGCCCCACATGGTCATGCCGCCGGACGCGCCCTGCATGCCAGCCAGCCGGCCGATGGCGCCCTCGACCATGGCCGTGCGCTCCGCCCGGCTGTACTGTTTCAGGCCCAGTTCCTTCGCGTAGGCGTCGTCGATGATGACATGCGGCCAGGCGGAGCTGACCGTCTGCTCGGCGCAGCCGTAGGGGTAGCGCAGCAGGCCGCGCACGCTTTCGCGGATGTTCAGCGGCGGACTGGACGAGGCGCTGACGTTCAGCGTCGCCGAGGCTGGCCAGAATTTTTCCAGCAGCGCGGCGTCGATGGCCTGACGCGCGCCCGGCTCGACCTTCAGGCGCAGCACGCTGCGTTCGAGCGCGACCGGCGGCGTCACCTGCAGCGCCGCTTCGCGCTCGATGTGGATGGGCTTTGCGCCGCCGCTGGCATCCAGCACCAGCTTCAGTCGCGCCAGCCCTTCCGCCTCGACCGCCTCGGCGTCGAAACGCAGCGTTTCGCGCTGCTTCGGCGCCAGCGTCAGCGTGCGCGTGCCGTCGGCGATGCGCGCCGGCGACTCGGCCGACAGCGTGAGCCGGACCTGCTGCGGTGACTCGGTCAGATTGGTCACCTCCAGCGCCACCTTCGCGCTGTCGCCCGGCGCGATGAAGCGCGGCGTCGACAGCTCGGCGACGACGGGTGCGGCCACCGTCAGTTCGCGCTCGCCGTGGCCGTAGCGCTCGGGCGTCGAGGCGACCGCCATCAGGCGCAGGCTGCCGTTGAAGTCGGGCAGCGTCAGCGTGATCGCCGCCTCGCCCTTGTCGTCGAGCTTCACCGGGCCGGAGAACAGATCGACCAGCTTCACCTTCTTCGGCATGCTCTGCGAGTCGCGCATGCCGGCATCACCGCCCCACTTGAGCTTGCCGCGCGAGCCGTCCATCTTCTCGATCAGCCGGCCGTAGATGTCGAGCAGGTCGGGCGCATAACGCTGCTTGCCGAAGAAGTAGCCGTGCGGGTCGGGGGTGACGAACTTCGTGATGTTCAGGATGCCCTGGTCCACCGCCGACAGCGTCACCCAGGCGGCCTGCCCGGTCGCGCCATCGACCTTCACCTTCACCGTGGTTTTCGTTTCCGGCTCGACCTTGGCCGGCGCGTCCAGCGCCACCTTGAGCCGGCGGTCCTCACGCGCGAGCGGGATGTGCGCCAATCCGAGCGCGCGCGCCGGCGTGACGCGGCTGCCCTCGCTGCCTGGCCGGAAGGCCAGCACCGACACGTAGAGGTCGTGCCGGTTCCAGCTCTTGTCCAGCGGCAGGTCGATGGCGGTGCCGGCCGCGCTCACCTTGACCCGCTTCGCCCACAGCACGCGGTCGCCCTCTATCAGCACCAGCGCCTCGCCGTCATGCGGCGGCGTCAGGTGCGCCTTCACCGTGTCGCCCGCCCTGTAGGGCGCGCCTTCGAGCCGCACCTGCACGCGGTCCGGCCGGTTGCCGAGCGCCTCATTGTCCTGCGCACCCCAGCCGGCGTAGAAGCGGTAGCGCATCGTGAGCTTGGTCTGCGGGTCGTCGATCTCCAGCCGGTAGCGGCCCCAGGTGACCGGAAAGCCGAGCTTGGTCTGCGCCTTCAGCGCGACGCTGCGACTGTCGACCAGTTCGTCGTTCTCGCTGAAGCCGGAATGCCAGCCGCGCTGGTCATCAAAGCGCCAGTAGTACTGACGCTCTTCCCTGAACAGCCGCACATTGGCCTTGTCGACAGGCGCGAAGGCGGCGTCGGGCAGGAAGCGGCCGACCTCGAATTCGGCCAGCGCCGATTCGCGCGCGACGTCGCCGTCGAACAGCGGACGCACGGCGATCAGCGCCGGCGCCGGCCACCACGCGCGCTCGATCGAACGCACGACCGGGCGGCCGGCCGATTCGAGCAGGCTCAGGCTAACGCGCAGTTGCAGCGGCGAGCGCGCGGTGCCCGGGTCGTAGGGCACTTCGACGGTCGCGGCGCCGCGGTCGTCGAGCGCAGTTTCCTCCAGCTCACGGCGGCCCTTCAGCGCGTCGTCGGCGAAGTCGCCGAAGATGAAACCGGGCTTCTTCTGCGCCAGCGCGAAACGCTGGCGCTCGGTGGCGAGCGCGCCGAGCAGGCGGTTGCCTGAGGCCGGTGCGCCGAACAGGTAGTCGCCCTGCACGCCGATGTCGAAAGGCGCGCCTTCGGTCAGCACGCGCTCGTCGCTCTTCAGCGCGAGCTTCATCCGTTCGGGCAGGAATTCCTCGACCTTGAAACGCATGACGGCGTCCGGTCGCTTCGCCGCCGGATCGGCGCGCAGTTCCAGCGTCCAGGCGCCGGTCTGCGCGTCGGCCGGTATGGCCAGCGGCTGGCGGTAGTAACCGGGCTGTTCGCCCGAACTTTTCCAGACGCGCTGGCTCACGGTGCGGCCGTCCGGCCGCTTCAGCACCGCGGTGAGCGGCAGCGGCTCGATCGCGCGGCCGTCGGCGTCGCGCGCCAGCACCGACACGTCGAAGGTTTCGCCCGGCCGGTAGAGGTCGCGACCGCTGTACGCGAAAAGCCTGGTGCTGGTGGGCAGCAGGCCCGAGGTGTCGAACTCCGACAGGTCCAGCGCCGCCTCGGCCAGCGATACGACCGACAGTTCGCGTCCGCGCCGCGCGATCACCAGCCGCGCATCGGCCGGTGCCGCATCAAAGCTGGCGCGACCGTCGCCATCTCCCTTCACCGTCGCGACGCGCTTGCCGTCACCGTCGAGCAGTTCGAATTCGACGCCGTCGAGGGCGGAACCCGATTTGAGCGACGTGGCAAAGGCGTCGATGCGGCCGCCGTTGCGGTGCAGATGCAGGCCGATGTCGCTGACGTAGAAATAGGTGGTCTGGTAGTCGCCCGCAAAACTGCCGGGCGCGCTCATCACGGCGATGTAGACGCCGGGCTCCTTCAGTTCCTTGATGTTCTCGACCGGCAGGAAGCTCACGTGCCGGCGGTCCTTCTTGTCGTCGGTCAGGAAGCGGCCGAGATAGACGCTGGTCGACAGATCCTTCAGCCGGTCGAGATACCAGCCCGAGGTGCGGCCGCGAAGATCGACCGTTCCGCCGTCGTAGTACTCGTCGTCGTAATAGCTGGGCTCACCCTCTTCCGCCGCCTCGTTGCGGCGGATGCCATACACCTTGTCGAGGAAAGCGGGCAGCTGGGCCGGCTCGACGCGCAGGAACTGTACGTCGACCTCCGGCGTATTGACGGTGACGACCGGCAGGCCGCCGTTCTGGCCGGCCGGCAGCACGGTGCCGCGGCTGGCGAAGAAGTGCGCCGGCGGCATGTCCTCGACCAGCGTTTCGCACTGGTGGGCGCCGGCCAGCTGATCGCCGGAGCGCGCCGCTACGCCGGTGGCGATGTCGATGCGGTAGCGACGCTTCGGCAGCACGCCGGTAAAGAAGGCGACGCGCGGATTGTCACCGACGCGCCAGTGGCCGGCGACCTTGTCGGCGGCATCACGCCCGGCGTCCGCTTCGCCGAGGTCGGTCACCTTCATCAGGTCGTTCAGCGTCTGCCGTGCGGCGAGCGGCCGGCTGAAGGTCACTGCAAGCACCGGGCCCTCGTCGCGGCTGCGCGCACTGCAGCTCATCACGGCGAAGGGCGTATCCGGATCGTCGCCGATTGCCGCCACACCTGTCTCGGGCGCGCGCCCGAACTGCCACCACGCGCCGGCCGAAGCAGCTACCACGACCGCTGCCGCCAACCATCCGACCACCTTCCCGTTCGCCATCGCGGACCGCCCGTATGTCATGACGCGACGGATTATCCTCGCTGCCGGGGTGTAATGGCGGACGAATGCACCGGGTCGGCGTCGTTCTACACACTGCGACGGCGCCGACCTTCCCCGAACCACAGCCACGATCGCGAGCAAGCCATCGAGGGGGCTTTTCTGGACGGGAGCAGGCTTGCTCGCGATCGCAGTCCGGACCGAAGCGCCAGCCGCTCATCCGGCGATGACGGCCGACGTGCGTGAGTCCATGCGTGGACGCGCCCGGTGCTCGCCGCTATGCTGCGCGGCCTGACGAATCAACGCCTTACCGCCATGCCCACGATAGAACTCCGCGGCGACCGCCTCGCCGGCGCGGCCACGCTGCGCAGCACGCTCGCCGACCTGCTCGACCGCCTGTACGCGCGCGACAGCGCGCTCGATGCGTCGCGCCTGAAGGCGCTGGTGGTAACCGACGACGTCGCCGTGCCGGCGCAGGGCCAGGCCGAAGCACCACCGCTGACGCGCGAGGACGTCGCGGACGGCTGCACGATCACGCTGGCTGCGCCCTATGTCGAACAGGCGCTGGGCGGCGACACCGACCAGTTGTTGCAGCTGGTGCATCTGCTGCACCGCGAACTGTGGCGCGGCCAGCTGACGCTCGACCCTGTCGCCGCCGCACCGGCCGACGCGCTGGCGGCGCAGTTCGCGCCCATCGTCACCCGCATGTTCGACGAATACCGCGCCAACCGCGCCAGCGCGTGGTCGCTGCCGGCCACGGCCGACCTGCTGCTGCCGCATCTGCTCGGCCTGCTGGAAGAACTGCCGGCCGCCTGCGAGCGGGCGCTCGCCGACTACCGGCTCGACGGCAATCTCGACGCGCTGGCCGGCATTTCGATGGCGCGGCTGGCGCTGCTGATGCAGACCACGGCCTTCAGCCTCGGCTACCTGGCCGGTCTCGGCCGCACCGTGGCCGACATCGCCCCCGAACTGAAGGACGGCATCGACGCCTCTCTGCTCGGCCGCGAATGGCCGCGCATCGCCGCGCTGCTGGCCGGCGCCACCGCCAGCGAAGGCGAAGCGCGCACGCTGCAGCTGGACATGCTGCGCACCCGGGTGGTCGCCGTG
The DNA here is from genome assembly GCF_000385375.1 of Methyloversatilis discipulorum. NCBI lineage: Bacteria > Pseudomonadati > Pseudomonadota > Betaproteobacteria > Nitrosomonadales > Sterolibacteriaceae > Methyloversatilis > Methyloversatilis discipulorum. The sequence continues at coordinate 1,761,819 of NZ_ARVV01000001.1, read as the reverse complement.
CTCGGCGCAATGGGCCTTACTGCGCGCCTGGGCGAGGACGGTGCGGTCTGGATGGACGTGGCCGACGCGTCGGCCGAAGCCACCGCCGCCGCGTTGGCGCGCATGGGCACGCTGCACTGATCGTTGACGCGGCGCGCCAGGGTCTCTGCAGAAAACGCCTGGCCGCTGCAATCCGCGGCCTTCGACGCCGCCCGCTTTCGCGGTCAAAGCGCCTTCCGACATAGCCCGCCGCGGCCACTTGTGGGAGCGGCCTTGGCCGCGACGCGGCGTAAGCAGTCCGAAGACGCCGGTCCGGGGTCAGAAGAGCCCTCCCACAAAGCCAGTCGCAGGCTCGCTCCGGCGCTGCGGATCATCGCCGGACCATCTGTCGGCGACATGAAAACGTCAAGTCCGCATCAACACGCTGAAACCGTCCAAGATCAGGCTGCGCACTCGGCAAGGAAGCAGATCACGGCACAGGATCTCTTTGCTGAAGTTTGCATACCGGTCACCGATACACGAGGCGCCTCCCCATGTCTCCCCGCACTCTGCACGACGCCGCGAACGACGCACTCTTCCGGCCCTTCCCGCTGCTGCGCCCGCGACCGCGGCTGCGCGCGGTCGCTCCGCCGGCGCTGCAACATGCGGCTGCGCTGCCGGTCGCCATCGAATTCACGATTGCCGCCGATGCGGCAGACCTCGCGGCGGCCGAGGCGCTGGTCGTGCGCTGCTATGGCTGGCGTGGCTATGGCGTCGAGCAGCGCGCCGCACGGCAGGGTGAAACGACCTTGCTGGCACGGCTGGATGGCGACGTGGTCGGCACGCTGACCGTGCGCTGCGGCACGCGGCTTCGTCTGCAGGCGGAAGCGGGCTATGCCGAACACGTGGGCGAGCTGCGCCGGCAGGGGCGCCGTCTGGTCGAATACACGCGTTTCGCCATCGACCGCGAGCGTGCACTGCCAGACGATCTCGCACCGCAACTGATGCGCCGCGCGCTGCTGCTGGGGCATGTCGCGCTCGGCGCCACCGACTGCGTGATCGAGGTCAACCCGCGCCACGCGCGCTACTACCGGCGCGAATTCGGTTTCCGCGAGTGCGGACCGGAACGCACCTGCGAACGCGTAGGCGCGCCCGCCCGCCTGCTGCATCTGGACATGGTCGTGCCGCCGGCCTGCCTCGCGCACGACCCGCGAACCCCGCTGCACTGAATGGGACCGTTCGCCGCCGCTCAGCGGACGCTGCTGCCCGAGGCCGGCACCTTTTCGGCCGACACCGCCTCGCCCTGCACTGCACGGATGCCCAGTGCGTACAGCCCGGTCAGCGTCTCCGCGTGCTCGACCGCCACCGCCATCGGCGTGATCGACAGCGCCGACGCAATGCCCGCCAGCGAGCTCACGTAGGCACCGGAATCCGGGTTCAGCAACGCTTCGCGCGTCAGCGTGACCGAGAACTTCACGTGCGCCGGACGCAGCCGGCGCAGCAGCGTCAGCGCGTTCGCATGCAGGCCGAAATGCTTGATGCCCAGCGCCAGACCGTTGGCCTGCGCCTGATGGGCAAAGGCCTCGGCGGCGTCCGGGTCGCCGAGCAGAGCCGACTCGGGGAATTCGAGCACCAGCGTGCCGACACGCGGGTCGTGACGGTAGCCGCGCAGCCAGCGCTGGATGTCGGGGTCGGTCAGCGTCGCCGCGCCGACATTGACCACGGTGGCGATGCCGTCGCGACGCGCCTTCGCGTGTTCCAGCGCGCGCATCAGGCAGGCGCCGTCGAGCGCCGCAGACACGCGGGTTTCGCTGGCGTAGGCGATGTACTCGGCGGCGCGGATCAAGCGCTGGCCGTCGTCCAGCGCGGCGCGCAGTTCAACGTGCAGCGGCGCACCGATGTGATCGCCATCGAGGGCCCGCGTGGTCTGTTCGGCAAAGGCGATGCGCCCGGCGCCTATCAGTTCGCGCACCTGAGTGCGCAGGCTGCCGCCGCCGGCTTCGCCGGCACGTGCGTGCGCCAGCACCGGCGCCGCGCCGCTCTCGATGCGCCACTGATGCAGCGCGCGATCGGCCGCCGCCAGCCAGTGCGCAGCGTCGCCGTCGCCAGCGCAGTCGGCCGCGCCTGCCCGCCAGGCATAGGCCTGACCCGCGCCCGCAGCGGCAGCGAGGCTGTTGAGGCGCGCCAGCAACGCTTTCAACGCGTCGTGCGTCGTGTATTCGTCGGCATCGAACAGCAGCGCGAAGCAGGCGCCCTCGACACGGCCGCACAGTTCGACCGCATCGATGGCCGCCATGAAGCCGGCCGATTCGGTCAGCAGGTCATCGACCGCCTCCCGACCATACAGATGGTTCAGGTCCTCCAGCCCCTCGACGCGCAACAAGGCCAGCCAGCCGCTGCGCGTACCCGCTTCGATGCGTGCCTCGAGCGCGGCGCGGAAGCCGCGACGGTTCGGCAGCCCGGTCAGTTCGTCCACCAGCGCCTGGTCGCGGAACTGCGCGGCACGCCCGGCCTCGCTTTCGAGCGCGCCAGCCATGGCGGTGAGCATGCGGTTGAAGGCGCCGACCAGCGGCTGCAGTTCGACCGGCATGCGCGTCTCGTCGATGGGCACGAACTTGCGCGAGGCAGCAGCGACCGCCGAGCGCTGCACGCGGCGCAGCGGACGCAGACCCCAGCGCAATGCCATCAGGCCGAGCACACTGGCCACCGCGAGACCGCCGCCCATCCACAGCGCCAGCGTTTCGGCGACGGCCCAGAGCTGCAGCTGCGCCCAGTGCGGATGCGGCTCGACGACGACGCTGCCGGCAATGCGCCAGCCATGCATGATGTCGGCACTCTGCGCGCCAGCCGCCAGCGGCAGCAGCTCGCTGAACCATTGCGGCGCGCCACCGGCCAGCCGGGCCGGGGCCTGCCGCGCGGCGATCACCGCACCCTTGGCATCGCGCACCTCTATGCGGCGAAGGTAGCTCTGGTCGAACACCGGCTCGACCAGGCTTTCTGCATTCTGCAGCGCCGGTTCGCCGCCCGCGGTCAGCGCCACCGTCAGCGACAGCGCGATCGACTGCGCCTGGCTGGCCATCTGCGCCTCGACCCGGTCGCGCGACACCCACAGCGCGGTGGCCAGCGCCGCCGCGAAGGCGACGACACCGACGCCGAGCAGCGCGGCGAGCAGACGCAGGCGCAGGCTGTTCATCCGCGCACCTCGGCCTCGACCCGATCGAGCAGTTCGCGCCACTTGCGCAACTGCTGCGGCGAGCCCAGCTCGCGGTCGCCGCCGCTCTGCACCTTCCACACGCGGTCGTCATTGAAGCTGTAGACCGGCGTCAGGTCGGGCCGGTCGCGCGCCAGCATGAAACGCTTTTCGAGATTGTCGAGCACCCAGGGCTCGGCGCCGGGTTCCGGGTAGTAGGCGAGCACCATGTGGTTCTCCAGGTGTCCCTGGCGCAGCAGGCGCACATAGGTGATGCGCAGCTTGTCGGCCGGCATGCCCAGTTCGCGCAGCGCGAAGTACTTGGCCAGCGAGTAGTCCTCGCAGTCGCCGGCGGCCAGCGCGGCGAATTCCACCGGCGTCGCCCAGTAGTCCTCCGACTGCCAGAGCTGTGCGTCGGTCATGTAGCGCGCGCGGTTGGCGATCTGGTTGATCCGTTCGACGCGCACCGCCTCGTCGGCGATGCGGCCGGCGGCATTCAGCGCCTCGGCCAGTTCGGCCATGCGCGGCCCGGCCTTGTCGCCGAAACGCGCCGTCATTTTCTGCTGCAGCTCAGTGCGCACGGTGAGCAGATAGCCCTGGTAGGTGAACGCGGTCGCCTGCGCCGCCATGAACACCAGCAACAGGCAGGCGATCAGGCGCGGACGGGAGAACACGACAGTCAGGGCGGGCAACGGTGGCATGGCGACGGGGCAAAGGACAGTTCTCCTTTAACGGTCGTACCCTGCTCCCCCTTGATGCGGAGCGGGGTTACCAGAACTGCCATTGTGCCGTGTGCACCACCCACAGGCCCAGCAGCAGATTGGTCAGCGCGTGCGAAACGATGGGCAACCACAGGCGCCCGCTCGCCCGGTACAACTGGCCGTAGGCCAGGCCGGCAACGATGCCGGCCGCCCACTGGCCATGCTCGAAGCCGAAGGCGATCGAGCAGAACAGCATGCTGCGCAGCGTGACCGAGCGCGCGGCCACGGCAAGGAAATTCGGGGAATCGAGCCAGCGCTGGACGAAGGAACGCCAGAACAGCTCTTCCATGACAGGCACGACGACAGCGGCGCCGAAGATGCGTATGACGACCATCGGCAGGATGAGCGCGCCGGCCTCGTCCAGGGGCTGGTAGCCCTTGCCCGGCGCGAAGGCGAAGGGCGAGAAGTCGAGCCATATCCAGATCGCCCAGACGAGTGCGCCGGACAGCAGCGCCGCGACCCAGCCGGCGGCACCGGACAGCGGCCCGGGCGGCGGAGCTTCGCGCAGCTCCACGTAGTCGCGCTGGAAGTACAGCAGAGCGACGATGACGCACGCGATCTGCACTGCATACATCCAGCGCACGTCGACGCCAGCCAGCTCGGCCAGCGGCGCGGAGATGACGAGGAAGACGATGTACAGGGCGAACGGAATGACGCGTGCGAGCACTGCACGCCTGGATGCTGCGGTGGTCGGGCTCATCAGGGCCGTGGCGGGAAGGTCCGGAATGGCTGGATCATACGGCCGCCATGCAACATGGAAATGTCACCAACCGTTACAACGTCACCCGGGTGTCGACTGCGCCACGACCGGCGCCCACACGGGTAGCCATCCCGGTTCGCCCGGCGCGGCCTGCCAGGGTGGCGCCGGTTCGCAGCCGGGCATCCACAGCGCCTCGCGACCGACTGCAAGAATGGGGGCGCGATCGCGCAACCAGGGCGGCAGGCCGCATTCCTGCGCGATCTGCTTGACGCCGGCACGCGGTCGTCCGGGACCGCGGCAGACGCGGTCCTTGGGCTGACGGGCACGTATCGTGAGCTGACCGACGGGCAATGCGGATGACGCAAACCCGCGTCCGACGACGGCGTCGAACCGCAGGCAGCCTGTACCCCAGACGATGGCCGGTTCGCCCTGCCAGACGACGGCTGCGGGCGGTGGCTGCTCGGGCATCAGCCACAGCAGGCCACGATGACAGAAGCCGGCGACGCCGGCGTGTGTCACCGGGCATTCGGCGCCCGGCTGCCAGGCGCGGATCTGGCGCAGCCATTCGTCCAGCCACGCTTCGGTTGGTGCAGTGCGGGCGCCGTGTACGCGCAGCAGGCGACGCAGCAGGTTGCGGCTGCGCGCGTCGTCGAGCGCGCGCAGGCCGTCGATCGACCAGGCCGTGCCCCATTCGGTCGCCGTTGTCAGCGCCGCCGCGTCAGCATCGGCCAGACCGTCGAGCAGGGTCTGCGCTTCGGCCAGCCGGCGCGCGACGCCGGACATGGTTTCGGCGGCACGCGGCCATCGCGCGCTCAGTCGCGGCATCACCTCGCGCCGCAGGTAGTTGCGCGCGTAGCGGGTATCCGCGTTCGATTCGTCGTCCATCCAGACGAGGCCATGTTCGATCGCGCATGCTTCGAGCGCTGAACGCGCCAGACCGAGCAGCGGCCGCAACTGGGCCGGGCGCGCAGGAGTCGCTGGACGCCAGACCGGCATGCCGGCCAAGCCGAGCAGCCCGGCGCCGCGCACCATGTTGTGCAGCAGCGTTTCCGCCTGGTCGTCGGCGTGGTGTGCGGTCAGCAGCGCGTCGGCACCGAGGGCCTGCGCCTGCGCGTTGAGCGCCCGGTAACGGGCGTCGCGGGCGGCGCATTCAAGTCCGTCCGGGCTGGCCGTGTCCACCTGCACGCGATGCAGCGAGAACGGAATGCCGAGCGCAGCGGCCTGCGCGGCGCAATGATGGGCCCAGGCATCGGCGTTCGGGCTCAGGCCGTGATGGACATGCGCGCACGCAAGCCGCCAGCGACGTTCATCGCGGGCGGCTGCCAGTGCGTGCAGCAGTACGGTTGAATCGAGCCCGCCGCTGAGGCCGATCAGCAGCTGTGAGCCGTCGGCCAGATGCGCCGCCGTGCTGGCGGCGATGCGGGCGTAAAGATCAGGCGACCGCCTGCTCCTTGAACTTTCCATAGGACATCACGCGCTCGAAACGGCGCTCGACCAGCTGGGTGGGGGTCAGGTCGGCCAGCTGACGCAGCGATTCGGCCAGTGCGCGCTTCAGCGATGCCGCTACGGCCGCGTGGTCGCGGTGGGCGCCGCCTGCCGGCTCGTTCACGACCTTGTCGATCAGGCCCAGCGTCTTCAGTCGCGACGCGGTGATGCCCATGATCTCGGCCGCATCGGCCGCCTTGTCGGCGCTCTTCCACAGGATGGAAGCACAGCCTTCGGGCGAGATGACCGAGTAGGTGGAGTACTGCAGCATCATCAGCGTGTCGGCCACGGCGATCGCCAGCGCGCCGCCGGAGCCGCCCTCGCCGATGATGGTGGACACGATGGGCACGCGCAGTTCGGCCATCGCGTAAAGATTGTGACCGATCGCCTCGGACTGGCCGCGTTCCTCGGCATCGATGCCCGGATAGGCGCCCGGCGTATCGACGAAGGTGAACACCGGAATGCCGAACTTCTCGGCCAGCTTCATCAGGCGCAGCGCCTTGCGATAGCCCTCGGGGCGCGGCATGCCGAAATTGCGGAGGATCTTTTCCTTGGTGTCACGGCCCTTCTGATGACCGATCACCATGCAAGACTGGCCATTGAAGCGGGCGATACCGCCAACGATGGCGTGGTCGTCGGCGAAGGCGCGATCGCCATGCAGCTCCTGAAAGTCGGAGAACATCAGACGCAGGTAATCGAGCGTGTAGGGGCGCTGCGGGTGACGCGCCACCTGGGCGATCTGCCACGGCGTGAGCTTGGCGTAGATGTCCTTGGTCAGCGCCTGGCTCTTGCCTTCGAGTCGCGTGATTTCCTCGGATATATCGACAGCGGAGTCATCCTGGACAAAGCGGAGCTCTTCGATCTTGGCTTCGAGCTCGGCGATCGGCTGTTCGAAATCGAGAAAGGTTGTTTTCATCAGGCTGACCACAAACAAAGGTGCGCAATTCTAGCGCGTCGAGGGCGCGACGGCTCGTGCCGCGTACAAGCGGGCGCAGCAAATAGATTGCGTTTAAAAATCAATGATATGGAAATAAAAAACCGGCTTTCGCCGGTTTTTTTCCTACTTGATTCGTCGCAGATGCGGTCGCGCCGCAGGCTTTTCCGGTGTCGTCAGCACCGGATGCTCGACCCGGTCGGTGACCGGGTTGGGCGCCAGATCGGCACGCACCGGCTGGCCCGGCGTCACTTCGAACGCCATGCCGTGGCCGTTTTCGCGCGCATAGATCGCGGCGACGCACTCGACCGGAATCGTCAGTTCCTGCGCCACGCCGCCGAAGCGGGCGGAACAGGTGATGAGCTCGTTGCCCATCACCAGCTGGTGCACCGCCTCGCGGCCGATGTTCAGGATGATCTGGCCATCCTTCACATACTGGCGCGGCACGCCGGCGCGGTCGTCGACAACGACCGCGATGTACGGCGTCAGCCCCTGGTCGGCGCACCAGTCGAACAGTGCGCGCAACAGGTAGGGCTTGGTGGAAACGGAACTCATGACGTCCATGAAGACTTTCGCGCAGAGCCGACGCGGGTCAGCGACGCATCACCTTTTCGGACGGCGTGAGCGCATCGATGAATCCCTGACGGGAGAAGATGCGCTCAGCGTACTTCATCAGCGGTGCGGCCGACTTCGGCAGCTCGATACCGTAGTGGTCAAGGCGCCATAGTAACGGAGCGATGGCCACGTCGAGCATGGAAAATTCCTCGCCCAGCATGTACTTCTGCTTGGCGAAGATCGCGGTCAGCTCGGTCAGGCGGTCGCGCAGGTGAGTGCGCGACTTGTCGGCCGTGCGTGCGTTCTTCTCGAGTGCCTCGATGTGCGAGAACAGCTCGTTTTCGACCGTATGCAGCAGCTGGCGTGCCCGCGCGCGCATGATCGGATCCGGCGGCATCAGCTGCGGATGCGGAAAGCGCTCGTCGATGTACTCGTTGATGATGTTCGAGTCATACAGGATGAGATCGCGATCGACCAGAACCGGCACGCGGTTGTAGGGATTGATGACCGCGATGTCTTCCGGCTTGTTGTAGAGGTCGACATCGATGACCTGGAAATCCATGCCCTTTTCGTAGAGCACGATCCGGCAACGATGGGAAAAGGGATCGGTAGTCCCCGAGTACAGATTCATCATGGTGTTAACACCCCAGGAGTACTCGGCATCCCTCACCACGCGTCTGACGCGTGATGAGGTCGCTTCGCGATGACCGAGAGCTTGCATGACTTTCGGGCGTATTGATTAGTGAACGTCTTTCCAGAATTCGCGCTTGAGCAGGTAGCTCAGAACGAGAAGAACGGAAAGACCGATGATGACCAGAAGACCGGTCTGACGGCGCTTTTCAGCGCCCGGTTCGCCCATGTAGACCAGATAGGCGACGAGATCGCCGACCATCGAGTCGTATTCGGACTTGCTCATCTTGCCCGGCTTGGTGAGCTCGAGCTGAATGACTTCCTTTTCGCCGCCGTGACCGTCAGCCACCTTGACGTGCTTGGCCGTCTGCTCGCCCTGCAGTTCGTACAGGACGTGCGGCATGCCGACATTGGCGAAGGTGGTGTTGTTCCAGCCGGTCGGACGGTTCTCGTCACGATAGAAGTTGCGCAGATAGGTGTAGAGCCAGTCTGCGCCACTGCCATCGGCCGAGGCACGCGAACGCGCGATCACGGTCAGGTCGGGCGGCGCTGCACCGAACCACGCCTTGCCGTCGTCGCGGGTCAGGGCCACCTTCATCGTTTCACCGACCTTGTCGGCGGTGAACATCAGGTTGTCCTTGATCTGCTCGTCGGTCAGGCCGACATCCTTCAGGCGGTTGTAGCGCATGTAGGACGCCGAGTGGCAGTTCAGGCAGTAATTGACGAAAACCTGGGCGCCGCGCTGGATGGCGATGGCGTCGCGGAATTTCTCCGTCGGCGCACGATCGAGGTGCACCGGTTCGGAACTGGCAATCGCCAGCAGGGGCGCGCACAGCGCGCCGAGAAACAGTTTTTTGAGTTGTTTCATGGTTCTCTGGCTCTCAGTGACCGGTCACGCGCGCGGGTTCGGGCTTGCACTTGTCGATCGCGGTGTACCAAGGCATCAGCGCGAAGAACAGGAAGTAGATGACCGTGCAGATCTGCGAAACCAGCGTGCCCATCGGCGTCGGCGCCTGCATGCCGAGGTAGCCCAGGATCAGGAAGGCGATCACGAACACCACCAGAGCCGACTTGAAGATCGGGCCCTTGTAGCGGATCGACTTGACCGGCGAGCGGTCCAGCCACGGCAGCGCGAAGAAGACCATGACCGACAGGCCCATGAAGATGACGCCCCACAGCTTCGCATCGACCCAGAAGAAGTTGATCGTGTTGGCACGCAGGATCGAGTAGAACGGCGTGAAGTACCACACCGGCGCGATGTGCGGCGGCGTCTTCATCGGGTCAGCCGGGATGAAGTTGTTGTACTCCAGGAAGTAGCCGCCGAACTCCGGACCGAAGAACACCACGGCCGAGAAGCAGATCAGGAAGACGACGACACCGACGATGTCCTTCACCGTGTAGTAAGGGTGGAAGGGAATGCCGTCCAGCGGGATGCCAGTCTTCGGATCCTTGTTCTTCTTGATCTCGACGCCGTCCGGGTTGTTCGACCCGACTTCGTGCAGCGCGATGATGTGGGCGGCGACGAGGCCGATCAGCACCAGCGGCACGGCGATGACGTGGAAGGAGAAGAAGCGGTTCAGCGTCGCATCACCGATCACGAAGTCACCACGCAGCCAGGTCGACAGATCATTGCCGATCAGCGGGATGGCCGAAAACAGGTTGATGATGACCTGGGCGCCCCAGTACGACATCTGGCCCCACGGCAGCAGGTAGCCCATGAAGGCTTCCGCCATCAGGCACAGGAAGATCAGGCAGCCGAAGATCCACACCAGCTCGCGCGGCTTGCGGTAGGAACCGTAAAGCAGGCCGCGGAACATGTGCAGGTATACGACGACGAAGAACGCCGAGGCGCCGGTCGAGTGCATGTAGCGGATGAGCCAGCCCCACGGCACGTCGCGCATGATGTACTCGACGCTGGCGAAGGCCACCGGCACGCCCGAGGCGTTCAGCGACGCGTCCGGCTTGAAGTGCATGACCAGGAAGATGCCGGTCACGATCTGGATCACCAGCACCAGCAGTGCCAGCGAGCCGAAGAAGTACCAGAAGTTGAAGTTCTTCGGTGCGTAGTACTCCGAAAGGTGTTCCTTCCAGAGCGATGTGAGCGGGAAGCGCTCGTCGATCCAGCCGAGCAGGCCGGTGGTGGTCACTACCTTTTCGCCAGCCATTCGATCAACCCTCCTTGGAATCCTGGCCGACCAGGATGCGCGAGTCAGACAGGAACATGTACGGCGGAACCTTCAGGTTGTCCGGGGCCGGCATGGCCTTGAACACGCGACCGGACAGGTCGAAGGTCGAACCGTGGCACGGACACACGAAGCCGGCGACGTCGCCGAGCTGCGCGTTGGAGCCCGACTCGAAGGGGCCCGACGGCGAACAGCCGAGGTGGGTACAGATGGCGACAACGACCAGCACGTCAGCGTGGTCTTCACGCGAGCGCTGCACGTTGCGTGCGTATTCGGGAGTGAACTCGGAAGGATTGCGCTCCGACTTCGGGTCGGCCAGCTTGTCCTCGATCTTGGCCAGCGCTTCGAGCTGGGTCGGCGTGCGGCGCATGATCCACACCGGCTTGCCTTGCCACTCGACGGTGGTCATTTCACCGGGACCGAGTTTGGAAATGTCCACCTCGACCGGAGCGCCGGCCGCTTTCGCGCGCTCCGAAGGGGAAAGACTGGTGAGAAAAGGCACTGCCACCGCGAGCCCGGCCACACCGCCAGCACAGGCTGTTGCCACGAGCAGATTGCGCCGGCCGCAATCCGCTTTCCGTTCATTGCCACTCATGCTTTATCCCGTCTAGACAATTGATTCTGCACAACCTGCGATTATACCCTCAAGCGGTGCCCCGTTTAAAGCCCTGCTGCACTGCAAACAACGCGGAAGCGGCGAGAGAAGCCGATTTCCGATGATTTCAAAGCGCGCCACGGGCGCGCAGCGCGGCGATGTCACCGGCGCAGTATCCGAGCCCGCCGAGCACTTCATCCGTATGCTCACCCAGCGCCGGACCGATCCAGTCGGTGCGGCCGGGTGTTTCCGACAGGCGCGGCATCGGCGCCGGTGCCTTGAATTCGCGGCCATCCGGCAGGCGCGCGGTTTCAAACACGGCGCGCGCCAGATACTGCGGATCGGACGCAATGTCCTCGATCGAATAGACACGGCTGACCGGCACGTCGGCATCGCCCAGCAGGCGCAGTACTTCGTCGCCGTCGCGCGCGGCAACCCAGGCGTCGATCAGGCCGTAGATTTCGTCGCGACGCGCGTCGCGCCCGGCGTTGTCGGCCAGAGCGGGATCGTCGGCCAGATCGGGCCGCCCGATCGCTATCATCAGCCGCCGGAAGATGGCGTCGCCATTGCCGCCGATGATGATGTGACGGCCGTCGCAGGCGGTATGCGTGTTCGACGGCGTGATGCCGGGCATGATGTTGCCAGTGCGGCCGCGGATGAAACCGAACACGTCGAACTCCGGCAGCATGCTTTCCATCATCGCGAACACCGCTTCGTACAGCGCGACATCGACGGTCTGACCCTGCCCTGCCCCGCGCCCGCCGGTGGCGTCGCGATGGCGCAGCGCCATCAGCGCGCCGATCACCCCCCACAGCGCGGCGATCGAATCGCCGATCGAAATGCCCACCTTGACCGGCGGGCGATCGGGAAAGCCGGTGATGTAGCGCAGCCCGCCCATCGATTCGCCGATGGCCCCGAAACCCGGCTGCTGCGCCATCGGTCCGGTCTGCCCGAAGCCCGACAGGCGCACGATGACCAGCGACGGATTGATGTCCTTCAGCACCGCTTCCGGCAGACCGAGCTTTTCGAGCACGCCCGGGCGGAAGTTTTCGACCAGCACGTCGGCGTCCGCCAGCAGCTTCTTCAGCACCGCGATCGCGTCCGGATGCTTCAGGTTCAGCGTGACCGACTTCTTGTTGCGCGCCTGCACGAACCACCACAACGAAGTGCCTTCGTACAGCAGGCGCCACTTGCGCAGCGGGTCGCCACCGTCTGGCGACTCGACCTTGATCACCTCGGCGCCGAACTCGGCCAGGATGCGCGCGGCGAACGGGCCGGCGATCAGCGTGCCCAGTTCGACCACTTTCAGGCCATCAAGCGGGCGGGCCTGCGTGCTCACGCCGGCCGCCTTTCCGACAGCGCCTGGGCGATGGTGCCGATATCGGTGTGTTCCAGCTCGCCACCGACCGGCAGACCACGGGCGATGCGGCTGACAGCGAGGCCGCGCGCGCGCAGCATCTCGCCGAGGTAATGCGCCGTCGCTTCGCCCTCATTGGTGAAATTGGTCGCCAGGATGACCTCACGCACGGCCGGGTCGGCAGCGCGTTCGAGCAGGCGATCCAGCCGCAGCTCCTTCGGACCGACGCCTTCGAGTGGCGCGATGCGCCCCATCAGGCAGAAATAGAGCCCGGCATAGCTGTGCGTCTGCTCCATCATCAGCATGTCGGCCGGAGTTTCGACCACGCACAGAAGACTGGCATCGCGGCGCGGCGAACTGCAACGCTCGCACACCTCGAGTTCGGTGAAGGTATTGCAGCGCGCGCAGTTGTGCAGCCGCGTCAGCGCATTGCCGAGCGCGCGCGCCAGCTTCTCGGCGCCACCGCGGTCACGCTGCAGCAGATGGAAGGCCATGCGCTGCGCGCTTTTCGGGCCGACCGAAGGCAGGCAGCGCAGCGCGCTGACCAGCTCGTCCAGCACACCTGTACTCATGACGGGCGCAGGACCGGACTCAGAACGGCAGCTTGAAGCCCGGCGGCAGGTTCAGGCCGGACGTGAAGCCGGCCATCTTTTCCTGGGTGGTCGCCTCGACGCGGCGTACCGCGTCGTTGACGGCGGCCGCGAGCAGGTCTTCCAGCATTTCGCGGTCGTCCATCACCGACGGGTCGATGGAAACGCGACGCACGTCGTGCTTGCAGGTCATGATCACCTTGACCATGCCGGCACCCGACTGGCCCTCGACTTCGACGCTGGCCAGCTGCTCCTGCATCTTCTTCATGTTTTCCTGCATCTGCTGGGCCTGCTTCATCAGGCCACCGATGCCACCTTTCATCATGGTGCTGTCCTCAAAGGGGTTTGATCGAGTCTTCGATCAGCCGGGCGCCGAACTGTTCAATCACCTGCTGCACGAAGGGGTCATTCTTCATCGACGCGCACGCCTGTTCATGGCGCGCGCGCTGTTCTGCGTTCAGTCGCTGGGCAACGGTCTGTCCGACCGGGTCACCCTGTTCGAAATGCAGCCGGACATTGACGCCGAGGCGGGTCTGCAGCGCGGCGCGCAACTTGTCCTGGCCGGAAGTGATCAGGTGCGCCATGTCGCGCGAAAGGCGCAGGCGGATCGCCTCGCCTTCGCTGGCCAGCCATTCGCTCTGGTGCGCCAGCTGCTTGCTCAGCGCGGCAACGTCCAGCGTATCGACCAGCGCATGCCAGTCAGCGTTGGTGCGCGGCATCGCTGCTGCGGCCGCGGCGGGCGGCGCGACATTGACCGGCTCGTCCTCCTCCCAAGGCGGCGGTGCCGGATTCGCGTCGGCCAGCGGCGCCGGCACGGCGGGCGACGGCGTTTCTCGCGGCAACGGCGCGGCGACCGGTGCCTCGGCAGCGGGGGGCGGCACCGGCGCGCTGGTGCGCGCGACACGGTTGGGCGCCTGCAGCGCGGCGCTCTGGCCGCGCGGCGTGATGCCCAGCGCCGGCGGCGTCTCCGGACGGAAGGCCAGCAGGCGCAGCAGGGTCATCGAGAACCCGGTGACTTCGTCCGGCGCCAGCGCCAGATCGTTGCAGCCCTGGACGACGATCTGGTAGGCCAGCTGCACCGATTCGGCGTCCATCGCCGCAGCGTAGGGTTCGAGCCGCGCCTTCTCACCTTCATCAGTGATCGCGTCCGGCACTTTCTGCGCCACTGCCACACGGTGCAGCAGCACGGCCAGTTCGCGCAGCGCCTGGTCAAAATCGACGCTGCGCGCGCGCATCTGGGCAGTCAGCGTCATCAGCGCGGCACCGTCCCCGGCGAGCAGCGCGTCGAGAATGAGGTAGAGGTGTTCGTCGCCCACCGTGCCCAGCATGTCGAGCACGTCCTGCTCGACCAGTCGGCCGGCACCGTGCGCAATGGCCTGATCGAGCAGCGACAGCGCGTCGCGCATCGAACCGGCGGCGCCCTTGGCGATCGGCCGCAGTGCGGCCGGTTCGTATTCGACACCTTCGGCGTCGAGCACGCCCGACAGATGACGCACGATGGCGTCGGGCGGCATCTGCTTCAGGTTGAACTGCAGGCAGCGGCTCAGCACGGTCACCGGAATCTTCTGCGGATCGGTGGTCGCGAGGATGAACTTCACGTGCTCCGGCGGCTCTTCGAGCGTCTTCAGCATCGCGTTGAAGGCGTGGCCGGTCAGCATGTGGACTTCGTCGATCATGTAGACCTTGTAACGCCCGCGCGCCGGTGCGTAGGCCGCCTTTTCGAGCAGCGCGGCCATGTCGTCTACGCTGCGATTCGACGCGGCATCCATTTCAACGTAGTCGACGAAACGGCCGGCATCGATTTCGGTGCAGGCGGCGCAGGTGCCGCAGGGCTTTGCCGTAATCCCGGTTTCGCAGTTCAGGCTCTTGGCCAGGATGCGCGAGATCGTCGTCTTGCCGACGCCGCGGGTGCCGGTGAACAGGTAGGCGTGATGCAGGCGTTGCTGTTCGAGCGCGTGCGTCAGCGCGCGCACGACGTGATCCTGACCGACCAGGGTTTCGAAACTGCGGGGACGCCACTTGCGCGCAAGAACCTGATAAGTCATCTGGACGCTGGCGTAAGAGGACGGCTGTGCGGACTGCAGAAAAGGGAGGGGTGGCGAGCCTGACCCCCGGCACTCGTGGTGAGCAGCTATGGCTGCTTCCTTCCGGACCTGACCAGGTTCACCGCGCCACGATGCGGGGAGACCCGCCACGCCGAATATTAACCCGGGAGGCCCCCTCTCGACCAGCCCGACCTGAAATTCTGGCCGGACTCAGCCGCCGCCGCGCTGGAAATGCCGGTCGAAGCGCGCCATGAAGGCGGCCATGAAATCGACATCGCGAACCGTGAAGTCGATCTGCACCCGCAGGCGAGGCAGGCTCAGCAGCGCGATGTGAAGCGCCGGCAGCACCTCGGCGGATACCGTCCAGCCACGGCCGCTCACGCTGTCACCGCGATGGACGATGGGCAGTTCGACCGCGCCGGGCAGCATCTGGAAGAACTCTTCGCGCCCTATGCTCATCACGCGCACGACCTGGCCGGCGGCGATCTCTTCCGGTTTCAGTGGAAAGGCGGCGCTCATCCGCCCGCCACCGGCGGCCAGATGGCAAGTATGTCGTTATCGACCAGCGCGCGCGCATCGCGGCTGGCGGGAGGAATGAAATGACCGTTCACGAGAACCAGATGGACGAGCCGTGCAGGAAGCTGATGGCGCGCGATCATATCGCCAACCGTCGTTCCTTCGGGCACGTCCATCGGCCACTCGTTGGTGCGCTTCGCCTCGTCCGGCAGGAAATCGGACAGCGAGGCGTACAACTTCAGCGTTACCCGCATCTTCAGTGCAGCGCTTCGGCCAGCGGCGGCGCGCTCTGCGCCTGGGCCATCGACAGATAGGCCTCCATCACGCGCAGCGGGTCGTGCATCAGGCGCTGCTTCCAGCTGCCCAGCGGCGTTCGGGTCTGGATCAGGCCGCGCAGCACGCCGACGTGGTCGGTGAGGCCGATCGAGGTCGCGCCGACCAGCACGTCGTCCTTGAACTGCAGACTGATGTAACGGAAGCGCTCTTCGTCGATCAGCTCGACCGAATCGCCGCCCTCGGCACCCCACCACTGTCCGAACGAAGCCGAGATCAGGCCCAGCGTGTCGAGCACGTTGATCGCCATCGTGCCTTGCGAGCGCGTGTTGCGTCCCACCATGTTCATCGCCGCGACTCGGCCCTGGTCGACCGCATTCGGCTGGATCGCATTGACCAGACGCTCGCCAGTCGAGAAATCAACCGCCTCGGCCACGTCGCCGGCGGCAAATACGCCCGGGATGTTGGTTTCGCAGCGTTCGTCGATCAGGATGCCGGTCGCGCAGGCGATGCCGCTGCCCTGCAGGAAGGCCACGTTAGGCTTCACGCCAGCCGACGCGATGATGAGGTCGGCCACCACTTCGGTGCCGTCACCCAGCGTGGCAATCAGCTCGTCGCCGTTCTGGCGGATCGAAGTGACGCGCGCGCTGGTGTGCACATTGACGCCCTTCTGCTTGACCCAGCGCGCGATCATGCCGCCCGCCTTGGACGTCATCATGCGCGGCACCATGCGGTCGCCCATTTCGACGATGTCCAGCTTCACGCCGCGCGACGCGAGCGCTTCCATGATGATGCAGCCGATGAAACCGGCGCCGATCTGCAGCACCCGAGCGCCCTTCTTCGCCTTGGCCGCAATGTGGCGCGCGTCGTCCAGCGTCCAGCAGCTGTGAACGTTCGGTGAGTCAATGCCCGGCACCGGCAGCTTGAGCGGATGCGAACCGGTACAGATGAGCAGGCGGTCGTAGGCGAAGGAGCTGCCGTCCTCCATATGAACGACGCGACCGGCGGTGTCCACCGCCTTCGCGCGCCCGAGCACTTCCTTGATATTCAACGACGCGAAATGGCCATCGGTCTTGCGCAGCCATGTGCCCTTTTCCTGGATGTTGCCAACCAGCAGGTAGGGAATGGCCATGCGCGAATACGGCGGCTCGGGTTCGTCTCCGATCATGACGATGTCGGCATTGCGATCCGCACGGCGGATCGCTTCGGCGGCGACCACGCCGGCCGGACCGTTGCCGATGATGACGTGCTTCATGAGTGATGCTCCTGAAATGCAGCGCGCCCCGGAGGGCGCGCTGTGTTCATGCGACGACTTCGATCAGAGACCCAGGCGGGCAACCGTCTCCGCCGTCGGGCGGCCTTCGGTGTCCCAGCCGCGCAGTTCGTAGTACTCGGGAATCATCTTGTCGATGCCCGACACCAGGCCCTTGGCCGGACCGACCTTGGCGGCTTCGTTCTTCAGGCGCGGCGGCAGATCGTCGTCCTTGCGGGTGAAGCCGGCTGCGTTGTTGAACTGACGCTCCATATTCCAGATGCGCTCGCCCATCAGGTCCAGCTTTTCCATCGACCAGTCGCCTTCGCAGGCAGCCTGCAGTTGCGGCTGGATGTCCGACAGCGCCCAGGCGAAGGTCGTGAACACGCACAGGCCGGACGAATCGACCACTGCGGTGGCGTCCTGGAAGGCCTTGACCAGTGCCGGCTTGCCTTCGGTGGTGTGCGGATCGGTCTTGACCGGGATGCCCAGCACTTCCGACGAGATGGTGTACGAACGCAGGTGGCAGGCACCGCGGTTCGAGGTCGCGTAGGTCAGGCCCATGCCCTGCACGCCACGCGCGTCGTAGGCCGGGAATTCCTGGCCCTTGACCGACATCGACAGTTCGGGATGACCGTACTTTTCACACAGGCGCTTCGAGCCGAGACCGACGATCTTGCCGAAACCTTCACCACGGGCCGTCTGTTCGGCCAGGAAGGTAAGCGCGCGGGCCGAGCCGAACGGCGCCTCGATGCCGATCTCCTCCTTGGTCAGCACACCCATTTCGTACAGTTCCATCACCGCACCGATGGTGGCGCCGAAGGAAATCGGATCGAAGCCGTCTTCATTGCACAGCATGTTGGCGTACTGCAGCGCCTCGATGTCATCGACACCGTTGGCACAGCCGAGCGACCACGCCGCTTCGTACTCCAGACCGCCGGAGGCGCCCCAGTACTTCGGGCTGTTCACCACGGTGTAGTGGGTCTGGTCGATCTTCGAAATGCGGCCGCAAGCGATGGTGCAGCCGAAGCAACCCTGGTTGTTCACCAGTTGCGCCTTGCCGTCGGACTCGCGCGGCTCGTGCATCGCCTCAGCGGAAATCTTGCGCGCACCCTCGAACTGCACGTCCTTGTGGTTGCGCGTCGGCATGGCGCCGATCTCGTTGATCACGTTCATCAGCACCTGGGTGCCATAGGTCGGCAGGCCCTGACCGGTGACCGCATTCTCCTTGAGGATCTTCTTCTTCTCGTAGGTGACCTTCATGAACTCCTTCGGGTTGGCAAGATTGCCGACGCCGAGGGTGCCACGCACCACGAGTGCCTTCAGGTTCTTCGAACCGGCGACCGCGCCGACGCCGGAACGGCCGGCTGCGCGGTGCAGGTCATTGACGATGGCGGCGTACAGCACGCCGGCTTCGCCGGTGCGGCCAATACAGGAAACGCGTACCTGCGGATCCTGGTGAGCGGCCTTGATCGTCTCTTCGGTTTCCCAGACGGTCTTGCCCCACAGATGGGACGCGTCGCGGATTTCGACCTTGTCGTTCTCGATCGACAGGTAGACCGGGCTCGAAGCGCGGCCTTCGATGATGACCATGTCCCAGCCGGCGAACTTCAGCTCGGCGCCGAAGTAACCGCCGGAATTCGAACAGGCGATGGCGCCCGTCAGCGGGCCCTTGGTGACGACCGAGTAGCGGCCGCCGGTCGAGGCCATGGTGCCGGTCAGCGGACCGGTCGCCCAGATGATCTTGTTGTCCGGCGACAGCGGATCGACCTTGGGATCGATCTCCGACACCAGATACTTCGTTGCCAGACCACGCTGGCCGAGATAGTCCTGAGCCCACTGCATGTTCAGGGGCTCGCTCTTGCAGGTGCGGTCGGTCAGGTTAACGCGCAGGATTTTGCGGGTCCATGCCATTTTGTGTTCCTCCGAAAATCAGGCGGGCTGGTTGCCGAGCTTGTCGGCCCACTGGCGCATGCGGTCCAGACCGGTCCAGTTGGCGTCCACATAGGTGATGGCACCGGTCGGACAGGCTTCCGCACAGGCCGGGTTGCCGCCGCACAGATCGCACTTCTGCACCTTGCCGGTCTCGGCCACGTAATTCACGGTGCCGAACGGACAGGCGATCGTGCACACCTTGCAGCCCACGCACACGTCTTCGAACACGACCTTGGCGCCGTTGGTCTTGTCGAGCTTGATCGCCTCGACCGGACAGGCGTGCATGCACCAGGCTTCATCGCACTGCGTACAGGTATAGGGAACCTTGGCGCCCGTATGGTGGAAGTCGAACACCTTGATGCGCGACAGCGAGTTGTTGAATACACCGTAGTTCTCGAACGAACAGGCCATTTCGCATTGCAGGCAGCTGGTGCATTTCGAGGGATCGATGTGTAGGGACTTCTGCATATTGATTCGCTCCTCCACGTTCTGGGCGTGACACGGTTCGCAGGGTGATTTTGGCGGGAAAGCCGCCCCGCTATGAAAAACACTTCACATTTTAGCGCTCGGAATTTGGCGCCTGTGCGCTTCCGCCGTCTCAATAAATCCTTATTTGCGAGACAGGTGTCCAGGTGTCCATAAACTGGACACCTGAACACTCAGGGTGCACGCCACTTGATATTGTGTCGCGCCATGATGCGCTCGATTTCGCCGTCGGCGACCAGCGCATTCATCGCCTCCATGATGGCCCGACCAAGCTGCTGTTCGCCCTTGCGGATGGCGATGCCGACAGGCCACTGGCGGGTATTGAGCAGTGCGATCGGTGCCGGGCCGACCGGGAAATTCGCGTCACCGGCGACCGCCCCTTCAAGCTCGCCCTGCAGCGCCATCACCCCGGCAACCTCGCCGGAGCGCAGCGCAGCCATCGCCTCAGTCAGCGTCTTGTAATGCTTGAGCTGACTGCGATAACGCCCGCCGTCGGCCGACAGCATCAGCGAATCGGGCAGCGTATCGACCACCACGCCACAGGGCAGCTTTTCGAACGGCGCCATCGTTTCGAGGTTGTCGACGCGGCGCCTGTCGTAGGCGATGGCATAGCGCTCACGGTGATACGGCGCGAGGAATTCCACCTTGTCCTGACGGGCCATGTACTCGCGGTCGACCGGCGCGTGCATCATCATGTCGGCCGGGCCGTAGCCCATGTAGTGGCCCTTCCAGACCATGTTGCGCAGGTCGTCGCCCATGTTCTCGTCGGCGTCGAAGAACATCGGCGACATCTTCAGTCCCATGCGTGCCGCCAGCGCGGCGGCGATATCGACGTCGGAACCCTTGCCCTCATTCGAGAACGGCGCGAAGTCCTTGTAAAAGGCAACGCGCAGCAGACCGGACTTCTTCACGCCGGCCCAGACCTCGTCGCCCTCCGCCCACGCGGGCAGCCCGGTCAATGCCAGGCCGGCGCCGGCGAGCAGCAGGCGGCGGCGCTGAGCCCCAATATCAGTCTTCATGACGGGTTTCGATGTAGGCACGGATGGCCCACATGGCTTCCTGCGACAGCGCTTCCTCGAACGGCGGCATGTAGACGGCGCCGTTGCGCACGCGGCCGCGGCGCACGGTGTTGAGGAAATAGTCGTCGGTTTCGGCATCGATCGGGAGCATGCGCAGATCCGGGGCGATACCGCCACTGACTGCTTCCAGACCGTGGCAGCGCGCACAGTTCTGGTTGTAGGCGGAACTGCCGATGCGGATCGCTTCCTTGTCGCCGCGGTAGGGGTTCTCTTTGCGCCACTCGGCGCCCAGCGCCTTCAGCGTGCTGACATCGACGGCCTGCGGTACGACGTCGCCGTGAGCTTCGACACGCATCGTGGTCATGCTGCCCAGTGCGATCAGCGCGGTGACGATGGCCGTCGTCTTCAAAGTTGCGGCTCCTGCTTTCATAACTCCTCCGTAGATGTTCACATGCTGCAAGTCAGCTTGCGGGTGTGCCCGTTTGCACGAATCGTGCCAAGTTCGGCTTCACTTTGAGACAGGTGTAGCGCAGCGAAGCGAATCACGCTATAAAGCTTCGACAGTCCGGTGGGACGATGGCGCAGGCACGAGCTGCCGCCAACCCGCCGGAGGCGAGAGCCGGTACAACCGGCCGTGCATCCCGGAAACGGGCTCGGAGGAGACCATGGAATCAAGCCCCGCCGACATCGCGCGCAGCGAACAGGCACACGAAATCATGCGCAGCGCCGGCGAAGTGCCGGCAGGCGTCCTGCCAGCACTGATCGAAACATCGTGGAGCCGCTGCATCAGCCACGGCCTCGACGCCGACAAGAACAGTCGCGAAGTCGAAAGAGCCCGCCGCGACCTGCTGCTGACCGAACGCGAGCGCAACGAGTCGCTGCTCAAGCACGCGGCGCCGGTGATGAACGGCCTGTACGCGCAGATCGCCCGCTCGGGCAGCATGATCGTGCTGACCAATGCCTCGGGTTTCATCATCCATTCGGTTGGCGACCAGACCTTCCTCGACCGCGCATCCAAGGTCGCGCTTTCGCCCGGCGTCGAATGGTCGGAGGAAAGCAAGGGCACCAACGCCATCGGTACCGCGCTGGTGGAAAAGGTGCCAGTGTCGGTGCACGGCTCGCAGCACTTCTTCTCGGCCAACCACTTCCTCACCTGTTCGGCCTCGCCCATCTTCGACCCGTGCAGCCGCATGCTCGGCGTGCTTGACGTCACCGGTGACTCGCGCAATCCGTCGCATCACAGCCTGGCGCTGATCAATCTGGCGGTGCAGACCATCGAGAACCAGATGTTCGCGCACGCCTTCCCGGACGGTTTCCTGCTGCACTGTCATGTCCAGCAGGAGCTGATAGGCACGGTGTTCGAGGCGCTGCTCGCCTTCGACCAGGATGGTCGCGTACTGTCCGCCAACCGCAGCGCCTGTCGGCTGATTGGCCGCAGCCACGCCGAGCTGCTGACGCACACCTTCAGTTCGATGTTCGACAAGCCGCTGGGTGCGCTGTACGACCCGCTGCTGCGCGGCACCGACATGCTCGAACTGCGTCTGTTCGGCGGCCGCACGCTGTTCGGTCGCCCGCAAGCGGGCAATCAAAGCCGTCCGCCGGCCCGTGTGATCAGCATGGACGTGCAGCGTCCGGAATCCGGTCAGTCGGTCAGTCGGGTGCAGATCGCCAAGGACCGCGGACTGGCTCGGCTCAGCACCGGCGATGCGCAGATGGATGCAGTGGTCGAAAAGGTTCGCCGCGTGCTCGGGCGGGACATCCCGGTACTGATCCAGGGCGAGACCGGCACCGGCAAGGAACTGCTGGCACGCGCCATTCACGACGAAGGGCCGCGTCGCGACCAGACCTTCGTCGCTGTGAACTGCGCCGCCATCCCCGACGGCCTGATCGAGTCGGAGCTGTTCGGCTACGAGGAGGGCGCATTCACCGGAGCGCGTCGCAAGGGCTACCCCGGCCGCATCATGCAGGCGGACGGCGGCACTCTGTTCCTCGACGAGATCGGCGACATGCCGCTGGCACTGCAGGCGCGCCTGCTGCGTGTGCTGCAGGAACGTACCGTGGTGCCGCTGGGCAGCGGCCGCGCAACCCCGGTCGATCTGTCCATCATCTGTGCAACCCACCGCAAGCTGCGCGACCTGGTCGCCCAAGGGAGCTTCCGCGCCGACCTCTACTACCGGCTCAACGGTCTGACCGTGATGCTGCCGCCGCTGCGCGAGCGCAGCGATCTGCGCGCTCTGGTGCATCGCATTCTCGCCAGCGAGGAATCCATTCCGCAGGGGCTGCGCATTGACGACGAAGTGGTCGCGCTGTTCGAACGCCATCCCTGGCCGGGCAATATGCGCCAGCTGGCGAATCTGTTGCGCACCGCCGGCGTGATGGCCGCTGACGATGGCTGCATCCGCAAGACTCACCTCCCGGACGACTTCATCGATGAGCTGGGCGGAGCGCCGACGTTCGCCCCGAGCGAACCCGAGTTCCGTGCAGTCACCACCCAGGCACCGTGCGACCTGGACAGCCTCACGCTGCGCGCAATACGCGAGTCGCTGTCGCGCAACGAAGGAAACGTGGCCGCCACGGCGCGCGAGCTGGGCATCAGCCGGACCACGCTCTATCGCAAGCTGAAGGAAGGCTGATCAGGCTCCGGCCGCCGCACTGCCAGGGCGGCAGCCACGGAACTGAACACTTCGTACAGTAACGTTCCACCTGTACAGCGGGCGGGAATCGCTCCCGCGCATCCCTTGGCACCCGTTTCGGACAGGCAAAAAAATGGCCGGCTTGGGTAAGCCGGCCAAAGAGCCATGTCTAACTGAAGAGAACAACACCACCCCGAAACTGCCTGTAACGGAACGGATACGGCCGCGAAACCGGGGATGGATCACACCACCGGAAGCGGGCTCGGCCTGAAGTTCCAGTACGTCGCTCCAGTCCGCCGCGACCTGCCCGCTTGTTTCCTTCATCCCGACGCCCACAGGCGCCGGGATACACGACTTATGCAAGCGCTATGCCAGCACAGGTCGTCTGTGACTTTACTTGTGCAGCTTGAACACCCACATCGAACCACCCTGGTTCAGGTAGTTGACCTTCTTGGCCACGTCCCCACCCCACAGCGGCACAGCGCCACCCCAGCCGGCAGCGACGCCGATGTACTGCTCGCCGTCCTGTTCCCAGGTGATCGGGGGCGCCACGACGCCGGTACCGGTCTGGAAGGACCACACTTCCTTGCCGGTCTTCGCGTCGGCGGCCTTCAGGAAACCTTCAGGCGTACCCCAGAACACCAGGCCACCCTTGGTCGTCATCACACCACCCCACAGCGGAGCGTTGTTGGTGACTTCCCAGACGATCTTGCCGGTCTTCGGATCGACGGCGCGCAGCGCGCCGATGTACTTGTCGTCGATGGTCTTGATGGTGAAGCCGGCACCCAGATATGCAGCACCCTTCTTGTAGGTGATCGGCTCGTTCCAGATTTCCATGCCCCACTCGTTGGCCGGCACGTAGAACAGGCCGGTGTCCGGGCTGTAAGCCATCGGCATCTGGTTCTTGCCGCCGAGGAAGGACGGAGCGGAGAACACCACTTCACCCTTCTTGCCGTCGGCGCCCTTGGACGGGTCGCCAGGACGGTTGGCCGGATCGAAGATCGGCTTGCCGTTGGCATCCAGGCCCTTGGCCCAGGTGATCTTCTTGACGAAGGGGAAGCCGCGCTCGAACTTGCCGGTGTTGGCGTCCAGCACGTAGAAGAAGCCGTTGCGGTCGGCCTTGCCGCCCATGCGCTTGCCGTTCATGTCGAACGTGACGAATTCGTTCACGCCGTCATAGTCCCAGCCGTCGTTCGGCGTGCCCTGGAAGTGCCACTTGATCTGGCCGGTGGCGACGTCGATGGCAACGGTCGCGCACGAGTACAGGTTGTCGCCGGGACGCAGGTGGCTGTTCCACGGAGCCGGGTTGCCGGTGCCGAAATAGGCCAGACCGGTCTTGGCGTCGTAGGAGCCGCCGAGCCAGGTGGCCGCGCCGCCGGTCTTCCACAGGTCGCCCTGCCAGGTGGCGTTGGTGGTGCCGCTGATGCCATTCTCCGTCTTGTTGCCGGCGGCATCGTACTTGTAACCCATGTGACCTTCGACGGTCGGACGGCTCCACACCATCTTGCCCGTCTTGGCATCACGCGCCTCGACGCGGCCGACGATGCCGAACTCACCACCGGACACGCCGGTCAGGATCAGGCCCTTGGCGATGATCGGGGCTGCGGTGTTGGAGTAACCAGCCTGGTAGTCGTCGATCTTTTCCTTCCAGACGACCTTGCCGGTGTTCTGGTCGAGAGCGACCAGTTGTGCGTCCAGCGTGCTGAAGATGACCAGGTTGTCATACACGGCGGCGCCGCGGTTCACCACGTCGCAGCACGGCATGATGCCGTCCGGCAGGCGGTGCTCGTATTGCCACAGCTTGGCGCCGGTCTTGGCATCGAGTGCGTACAGGCGGGAGTAGGAACCCGTAACGAACATCTTGCCATTGACGACGAGCGGCTGCGATTCCTGACCGCGCTGCTTTTCGCCGCCGAACGAGAACGACCACACCGGAACCAGATTCTTGACGTTGCCGACGTTGATCTTGTCGAGCGGGCTGTAGCGCTGGCCTTCCGTGCCCATGCCCCAGGACAGCACATCGCCGGTCGTCTTCGCGTCGTTTTCGATGTCACGGTCGGTCACACCGGCCATGACCTGCGGTGCTGCCATCGCGGCGAACGCCGCAACCAGCAGGCTGGACAGCGTGGAATTACGCAAGCCTTTCATACTTCCTCCTCGTTGGTGAATTTCTCTCTTGCACGAAGGGAATGGTTCCCTTTTTCGGCAGGAGACCGACCGCAAAAACCGGGCCAGCCCAAAACAAGGAGAAAATCCCGTTCGCACCGCACTCCTGCGATGCGAAACGGGTCAGGTGTTCATTTTTGTTGCAACACAGGCAGTGCAACACTGTCCAGCGCGCGCAACTCGTAGGCACCGTAAAGGTGGGTGACCGAACGCTCGAACTCGCTGCGCGCCAGCGGCATCCGCTCGAAGCGCTCGGGCAGCGGCAGGCGCATCACCTCGGCCATGTCGAGACCGTTTGCCGCTGACTGCATCAGGGTCTGATCAAGCCACTTGAGCCAGTCGCGCGTCTGCTCGATGCCGGCGCTACCCGCATGCACGGGACCGTGACCGGGCAGCGTCTTCTTTGCGCCCAGCGCAGCGAGCGCGTCGAGCGACTTCAGCCAGCGCTGCACCGACGCGTGCGGCGTGGTCGGGGCGCGATCGAGGAACACCAGATCGCCGGCGAACAGCACGCCGGTCCGGTGATCGAGAATGGCCAGATCGCCGGCGGTGTGTCCTTCGAGCGCGATCAGCTCGAACTCGTGTCCGCCCACCGTCAGCCGTCCCGGCTGCGCGTCCTGCTGCGCAATCTGGGGCTCGGTGCCAGATGCCCAGTCGCCCGCCATCCGGTACATGTTGTCGGCGAAGGCGCCGCCGTCGTCACGCTCACCGGCCCGCGTGGCGGGCAATGCGGCGATCGGAACATCCGCGAACGCCTGATTTCCGAGGAAGTGATCGGGGTGATGGTGTGTGTTGAACACGCGCACGACCGGCTTGTCGGTGACGCGGGCGATGGCCGCCCTCATCTGTTCGCCATAACGGCGCGACGGGCCGCTGTCGATCACGACCACGCCCTCCTTGGTGACGACGAAGGCGGTGTTGACGATATTGCCGCCGTTGGCGCGCGTGATGTCCTCGGTGCTGCCGATCAGCACCCAGGTGTCGTCGGCGATCTTCTCCGGCTTCAGGCGATAGTCGAAAGGTGTGGCCGCGTGTGCAGCGAAGCTCAGCGCGAGGGCGACCAGTGCAGCAAGGAGGCGGGCCATCATGGCTGCACCTTGGCGTCGATGCGATTGCCGTTGTTGTCGCGGCCCACGACACGCAGCGCCACCGCGCCGGTGTCCGGCAGATCGAACGAGAACACCGGGTTCTCGCTCAGCGGCTCGAAGGTCTCGAGCTTGAGCATGGCGTCGCCCTTGTCGTCGACGATGGCGAGCTGTTCGATGAAGAAGGCCGGAATGCCGGGTGCCAGACCGGTGTCCATCGGATGCATGATGCGCAGACGGACCCGCTGGTTCTGTCCGTCACGCCACACCCTGCCCTGCACCTGGTTCAGCTTCTGCGCCCAGTCCGGCGCGCTGCGACCGGTGCTCGGTGCGGTACAGCCGCCGCCTGCCGCATCCACCCAGACCCCGCCGGCCAGCCAGTTGCCGTCGCCGGTCTGCACCAGCGCACGGATCGGGCTCGCCTGCTGCAGCTTGATGCGGAAGGACAGGCCGGGCTGCGCCAGCAGCGGCTGGAAGTCGAGCACCTTGACGATGGGATTGAAGTCGGCAATCACCAGCACGCGCTTGACGTCAGGCAAGCCCTTCAGCCTGACGGTCACCGGCACGTTCATCGAATCCTCGGCCACCTTGGGCGCCAGCACTTCGATGCGCGGATCGAAAGCGACCGGCGCATCGTTCAGATATTCGCGCTGCAGATCCGGCCAGCGCGAGGAATTCAGCGGATCGGCATCGGCCGCGTGCACAGCGCCAGCCAACGCAAGCGCGAACCCGAGGGCCGCCATTACCTTCTTCATCGGGACAAACTCCTCCATTGCATCTTCTATATGTTGACGGCGCCAGAAATCGGGCGCCGCGCAGCAAGGCAAGCAAGACGAGGACCATCGTCGCACGGAACCGGCAGACCGCCTCGCATCCGGCATAAAGCTTGCCGAACCACCGTCTGTTACAGACCTCGACAACTAAGTGTCCATCCCTGAAACAGTCCGGAAAAACGGGATCGACTCCCTGATTCTGCGGGAGCTTTGAACCTTCGACACCTCCAGGTGCTGCCTAACCTGCAGTGCGCATCACGACCCTGTGTCCGCGAAACAAGCGGGGCCGCGATGACGACACGACAGATCAACACTGAAAGAGGAGTCAGGATGAAAACGTTTGCCCTCAGGAACCCGGCACTGCTGATCGCGCTGGGCATCCTTGCAGCAGGCCCGGTGCACGCCGCCAAGACGGTGAGCTGGGAAGATATCGTCAACGACGACAAGACGACCAAGGACGTGCTGACCTACGGTCTGGGCATGAAAGCCCAGCGTCACAGCCCGCTCAAGCAGATCAACACGCAGACCGTCGCATCGCTGAGCCCCGCGTGGTCCTACTCCTTCGGCGGCGAGAAGCAGCGTGGCCAGGAAGGCCAGGCGCTGGTGCACGACGGCGTCATCTACATCACCGGCTCCTACTCCCGCATGTACGCCATCGACGCCAAGACCGGCAAGCGTCTGTGGGCGTACGAACATCGGCTGCCGGACGACATCCGTCCGTGCTGCGACGTGGTGAACCGCGGTGCGGCGATCTACGGCGACAAGGTGTACTTCGGCACGCTGGACGCCGGCATGGTGGCCTTGAACAAGGACACCGGCAAGGTCGTCTGGTCGAAGAAGTGGGGCGACCACAAGGTCGGCTACACGATGTCGGGCGCCCCCTTCATCGTCAAGGACAAGAAGTCCGGCCGCGTGATGCTGGTGCACGGTTCGTCCGGTGACGAATTCGGCGTTATCGGCTACCTGTTTGCGCGCGACGTCGATACCGGCGAGGAGATCTGGGCGCGCCCGATGGTTGAGGGCCACATGGGTCGCCTGAACGGCAAGGACAGCACGACGACCGGCGACGCCAAGGCGCCGTCGTGGCCGGATGATCCCAGCCGCGAAACCGGCAAGGTCGAAGCCTGGAGTCACGGTGGCGGTGCCCCGTGGCAAACCGCCTCGTTCGACGTCGAACAGAACATGGTCGTGATCGGCACCGGCAACCCGGCCCCGTGGAACACCTGGAAACGGACCAAGGAAGGCGACAGCCCGACCAAGTGGCCCAGCCTGTTCACCTCCGGTCAGGCCTATGTCGATGCGTCGACCGGCGAACTGAAGGGCTTCTTCTCGCACACGCCGAACGACGCCTGGGACTTCTCCGGCAACAACTCTGTGCTGCTGTTCGAGTACAAGGATCCGAAGACCGGCAAGCTGGTGAAGGCATCGGCGCACGCCGACCGCAACGGCTACTTCTTCGTGACCGACCGCGAAAAGCTGGCCACCGGCGCCGGCTACCCGTGGAAGCAGACCGCGCTGATCGGTGCCTGGCCCTTCGTCGACGGCATCACCTGGTCCAAGGGCTTCGATCCGAAGACCGGCCTGCCCAACGTGGTCGAGAGCCAGTATCCGCCGAAGCCCAAGGCCGGTGCGGACAAGGGCGAATCCATCTTCGTGTCACCGCCCTTCCTCGGCGGCACCAACTGGATGCCGATGTCGTACAGCCCGGACACCGAGCTGTTCTACATCCCGGCCAACCACTGGGCGATGGACTACTGGACCGAGAACGTCACCTACAAGCCGGGTGCCGCCTACCTCGGCCAGGGCTTCCGGATCAAGAAGCTGTTCGACGACCACGTCGGCGTCCTGCGCGCGATCGACCCGAAGACCGGCAAGATCGCCTGGGAACACAAGGAGCAGTTCCCGCTGTGGGCCGGCACGCTGACCACCGCCGGCGGCCTGGTGTTCACCGGCACCTCCGATGGCTACGTGAAGGCCTTCGACGCCAAGACCGGCAAGGAAGTCTGGAAATTCCAGACCGGTTCCGGCGTGGTGTCGGTGCCCATCACCTGGGAACAGGATGGCGAACAGTACATCGGCATCTCTTCCGGCTACGGCGGCGCGGTGCCGCTGTGGGGCGGCGACATGGCCGAGCTGACCAAGCAGGTCAGCCAGGGCGGCTCGTTCTGGGCCTTCAAGCTGCCGAAGCGCTGATTGACGGCGCGCCCCCGCCGCCCGGCGGGGGCCGGCCACTCCTCCTGCCGGCCCTGCGTGGCCGGCCTTTACCTGGCAACTGCGAAACGATTTCCGGTGCCGCCGCATCAGCGTCGGCCCAAGATGCGCGGTTGCCAGGTTCTTTCTGTCCGGAGTCCTCGATGCGAAGACTTTTCCCCGCAGTACTGCTCGCACTGCTCGGCCTGAGCACGCCTGCCGTCGCCGAAGACGCCTCGGCCAGCGAAACACTGGTCGTCAATGGCTGCCCGATCTGGCCCTACACCCGTTGCCCGGGTGCCGACCTGCGCCACGCCGACCTGTCGGCAAAGGACCTCGCTGGCGCCGACTTCACCGGCGCGAACATGGTGCGCGCCGACCTGCGTGCCGCCAATCTTGCCGGCGCGATACTGGACCGCGCCGATCTCAGCTCGGCCCGCCTGCAGAAGGCCAACATTCCCGCCGCCAGCCTGCGCGGCGCACGGCTGGTCGGTGCGGACATGGAGTTCGCGCGCATGTTCCGTGTCGACTTCAGCTACGCCGACCTGACGGCCGCCAACCTGGAAGCGGCTCGCCCGATGTTCGCGCGCTTCCACTACGCCCGGCTGGTCAACGCCAACCTGCAGGAAACCAAGTTCGGCAGCGCCGATTTCCGCAACGCCATCATGGAAGGCTGCGTAACGCGCTACACCGTTTTCCTCGATGCCAATTTCGACGACTGCAAAGGTTGTCCGGTGGGCTGGTAAGCACCGCCCCGCCGCAATGGAGATACCGCACATGATCAGGACACTGGCCGCACCGCTGCTGCTGGCTGCGCTGCTCGGCAGCGCACACGCTGGCGATCCGGCGATGGAAGCGCATCCGCCGAAGACCGATATCTCGGCGCTGCCGCCGGTCGGCGACGCATGGAAGGACAGCAATCCCTACCGCGGCAACGCCGCCGTCGTCGACACCGGTCGCGCGCTCTACAACGAGTCGTGCGCCGTCTGCCACGGTACCGATGTCAATCACAAGAACCAGGTCGGCCCCAACCTGCTGCGCCTGCACCGCGGCTGTCGCAAGGTGACCGAACCCGACCTGCAGCTTCGCTGCCTCAGCGACGTCGATCACTACTTCGTCAAGACGGTACGCAAGGGCAAGCGCGTGCTCGACGTGCAGCACATGCCGCCGTGGGACAAGGTGCTGACGCAGGAGGCGGTGTGGGCGATCAAGACCTTCATCGAAGCGCGCATCGACGAGGATGCGCGGATCAAGGCACAGGGAAAGACCGCGGCGCGCTGACCCTCGCACAAGAAAAAAGCCGGCGCGATGCGCCGGCTTTTTCTTGTTCGGGATCGACGCGTTTCAGATCTGGAAGGTGCGCAGGCTGGCTTCGAGCTCGCGCGCCGAACCGGCGACCGATTCGCCCTGCGACGCGGTCTGCGCAACGCCGCGTGCGTTGTCCTCGGACAGCGCCGACAGTTCGCCCGCGTTGCGCAGGATGGCGTGCGCCGTGGTGTCCTGTTCGCGCATGCTGGTCGCCACTTCACCCGACTTGTTCACCAGTTCTTCCATGCGGTGCAGGATGGATTCGAAAGTCTCCACCGCACCGCGCGAGGTGGTCACCGCGCCGCTGACGCGTTCGCTGGCCTGACCGACACGCTCGACCGTTTCCTGGGCGTCGTGGCGGATCTTGGCGACGATCTGCTCGATGTCCGCGGTGGAACCCTGAGTGCGCTGCGCCAGCTTGCGCACCTCGTCGGCCACCACCGCAAAACCGCGACCCTGCTCGCCGGCACGTGCGGCCTCGATCGCGGCGTTGAGCGCCAGCAGATTGGTCTGGTCGGAAATGTCTTTCACCACGTCGTTGATCTTGGCGATCTCTTCCGAATCCTTGACCAGACGCTCGATCACCTGCAGCGACTCTTCCATCTCCTTGGCGATGCGGCTGACGCCCTCCATCGACACTTCGAGATCGGTCTTGCCGCTGCGCGTGCTGTCGCCGGCGGCGCGCACGATGCTGTCCATGTCGGCCGACAGGTCGGCCACTTGGCGGGCCGAAGCGGTCATCTGCTCCATCGCCTCGGCGACGGTACGGATACGGTCGGCCTGGCGCGAGCCGGTCTCGTTCGCGGCGATGGTCAGCTTGGACAGTTCTTCGGCCGAACTGGTGAGCGTCGACGACAGGGTCGTCATCTTCTCGATCAGCTTGCGGAAAGACTTGCAGGCCTGGTTGTACTCATAGCCCAGCCAGGCAAAGTCGTCCTTGCCGGACAGGCTGAGCTTGTGATTGAGCTTGCCTTCGGCAAGGCTGTGCATGGCGTTGACCAACAGTTCGGCGCGCTGACCGAAGCCGGTGCCGAACCAGATGCCGACACCCATGATGAAGACGGAACTCAGGACAGACGATACGATAAGGCCGGTCCAACCCGGAAACAGAAACTCCTGCACGCCGAAAATGGCCGTGCACATGGCCGACGCAAAGATCGAGTGAAAAAGGAAGGCTTTGCGGATGCTCAGCATGTTCTTCATGTGTCTGTTCCCTGTTTTCGATTCACTACATGGCCAATATCGACAGGTGCTTATAGGACTTTAGTTATACGGAAGCGCACCGTCGATCTCCTCGTAGGACCATTTACGACTGTCGGCACCGCGGACTTGAGCAAGGGCTTTGCAAAAAAGAAAAACGCCGCGCATAACTTCACGCGGCGTCAGAACTGCGGGTGGCAGTGGTGTCAGGTACGCATCAGCTGATCATGCCAAGCGTCCGCGGCAGCCACAGCGACAGAGCGGGCCAGTAGGTGACGATGACCAGGAAGATGAGCATCGTGACCAGCCACGGCGACACTGCCTTGGTCATGTCCGTCATGCCCAGCCTGGCGATGCCGCTTCCGACATACAGGTTCAGGCCCACCGGCGGCGTGATCATGCCGATTTCCATGTTCACCGTGATGATGATACCGAAGTGCACCGGGTCGATGCCCAGCGCCATCGCCACCGGGAACAGGATGGGCGCGGTGATCAGGATGATGGACGACGGCTCCATGATGTTGCCGGCCAGCAGCAGCAGAATGTTCACCACCAGCAGGAAGCCCAGCGCCCCCATGCCGCTGTCCACCAGCCAGGCCGCCACCGCCTGTGGAATCTGTTCCGAAGTCAGCAGGAAGGAGAACAGGATGGCGTTGGTGATGATGTAGAGCAGCATCGCGCTCATGTTTGCCGAATCGAGCAGCACCTTGGGGATGCGCTTCAGCGGCAGGTCGCGATAGACGAATACCGCGACGATGAAGGCGTACACCGCACTCATCGCGGCCGCTTCGGTCGGCGTGAAGATGCCGGTATAGATGCCGCCCATCACGACGACGATGAGCATCAGCCCCCAGAAGGATTCGCGAAAGGCCTTGATGCGATCGACCATCGGTGCCTTTGGCATGCGCGGGTAGTTGTTGCTCTTGGCGCGCCACCAGGTGGTGAAGCCCAGCATGAACAGCAGCACAGCGCCCGGGATGATGCCGGCCATGAACAGCGCGCCGATCGACGAGTTCGTCGACACCGCATACATCACCATCACGATGGACGGCGGAATCAGGATGCCCAGCGCGCCCGAGCTGGCGACGATGCCGGCGCCGAACTTCATCGGGAAGCCCTGCTTGACCATCGCCGGCAGCAGGATGGCGCCGATCGCCGCCACCGTCGCCGGGCTGGAGCCCGACACCGCAGCGAACAGACCGCAGGCCACCACGCCGCCCATGCCCAGGCCGCCGTGGAAATGGCCGACCAGCGAGGTGGCGAAGTTGATCATCCGCTTCGCCACACCGCCGTGGGTGAGGAAGTTGCCGGCCAGGATGAAGAACGGAATCGCCATGATTTCGAACTTCTCGATACCGGTGAACAGCTTCAGCGCCACCGACTCGACCGGCACATCGGTCATCGTGAACAGGAAGGTCAGTACGGTCAGACCCAGCGAGATGGACACCGGCATGCCGGTGAGCATCAGCACCAGCAGCAGGGCAAAGATGATGGCGGCGCTCATTGGCGGCCTCCCTTGGCGTGTTCGCGCTCTTCGGCTTCTTCGACCGCCTCGCCGATCAGCACCGGCTTGACGTCCTCCATGCCCTCGACGTGCGCATGATCGTGGTGCGGCAGCTCACCGGTGCGGATGAAGGCCGTCATCACCTGCAGGAAGCGGAAGCACATCAGGCCGGAACCCAGTGGTATGGCCATGTATACGATCCAGGTCGGCCATTCGAGGTCGGGCGTGGTCGGCCCCTCGAACAGGTCGCCGGTGTCCTGGCCGAGGGCGCTCAGCACCGCATAGGCGGCGCCGTTCTCCCACACGAAGTGGCTGCCCAGCGCACAAATGACGCCAGTGAACAGCGCGCCGGCCGCCAGACCGAACACGACGAACTTGTTGCGCAGTGCCGGCTGCAACTGGTTGATCAGCACATCGACGCCGACGTGGATGCCGGTGCGCACGCCGTAGGCGGCGCCGAACTTGGCCATCCAGACGAACAGGATGATGCACAGCTCCTGTGCCCAGCCGAGATTCAGCGACAGCAGCCAGTCCTGCAGGCCGGGCACGTCGAAACCGGCGGCGTAGCGATGTACGACGGACACGAAAATGATGATGGTGGCCACGGCTATCAAAAGCGTAATGAGCCACTCCTCGATATGGTCGAGTATTCGGAGCACGGTGGTCTCCCGATGAGGTGAGAGTGATGCAGTGTGCGCGCCTGCGCGCAGGGATGCGACACGTGCGGCGGACGCCGCACGTGTGCGGGGCGGATTACAGCTTCGACGGATCGAACTGGGTTTCCTTGTAGATGGCCTGGATCAGGTCGGCGCCCATCCGGCTTTCCATCTTCTTGTGCACCGGCACCAGCGCACGCTTGAACGCCAGACGCTCTTCCGCCGTCGGCACATAGACCTGGGTCCGGCCGCTCTTGCGCACGCCTTCGAGCGCAGCGTCGTTCTCTTCCTTGGCGATCTTGTTGGCGTAGCTGGTGGCTTCCTTCATCGCAGTGTCGAGCTGACCGCGCACGTCGGCCGGCAGGCCGTCCCAGAACTTCTTGTTCACGATGACGGCGTAACCCAGATAGCCGTGGTCGGTCACCGCCATGTGCTTCTGCACCTCATGCATCTTCTGCGTGTAGAGGTTGGAATGCGGGTTCTCGGTGCCGTCGACCACGCCAGTCTGCAGCGCCTGATAGACCTCGGAGAAAGCCATCACCTGCGGCAGCGCGCCGAGCGAACGGATCTGCTCTTCCAGCACCTTGGACGACTGGATGCGCAGCTTCTTGCCCTTCAGGTCGGCCGGCGTCTTGATCGGCGTGTTGGCCGAGAAGGACTTGAAGCCGTTGTCCCAGAAGCCCAGGCCGACGATGCCCTTCGGCTCCAGCTTCTTCAGGATGGACACACCGATCGGGCCCTGCGTCACCTTGTGCAGGTCGGCGTAGCCGTCGAAGATGAAAGGCAGGTCGAACACCTCGAATTCCTTGACGCCCAGCGGGCCGAACTTGGCCAGCGACGGCGCCAGCATCTGCACGGCGCCCAACTGCAGCGCCTCCATCTCTTCCTTGTCCTTATACAGCTGGCTGTTCGGATACACCTCGACCTTCACCTTGCCGCCGGTCAGTTCCTCGGCGCGCTTCTTGAAGAAATCGGCCGCCTTGCCCTTCGGAGTTTCGGTCGCCACGACGTGGCTGAACTTGATCACGATGGGCTGCTGCGCCAGCGCAAACGGAGTCAGGCCGAGCGTGAGCAGGCCGAAAAGCATGGAATGAAGTTTCATGGTGTCTCCTCTTGTGTATGAAGGCCACACGGCGCGAACGGCCAATGTGATGCCCGGATTGTGGTCGGCGGGGATGGCTGCGGCCATTGTGGATATCCGCAACCGCGCCGCCGCTGTGGAAAACCGAAGTCCCCGGCGCCACGTGCGCACTTATGATGTGCCCATCGCTCGCACGGTCACCATGAACACCCTTCCCCATTCCTCACCGCTGCACGCGGCTTCTCACCACGCCGGCCCGGGCTGGTACTGGATGGTGCCGCGCGTCGCCATCGCGCTCTTCCTGCTGGCCATCGGCACGCTGGTGTGGTGGCTGCACCGCAACGATCTGGACGAGCAGCGCGCGACCATGATCAACGACGTGCTGTGGATGGAGCAGGACCTGCGCTTCCATCTCGACCGCAACGCCGAGCAGATGGCGCAGATCGGGCGCGAGGCGGCCGACGGCCGGCTCGATGCGCGGGTGATCGAGGCACGCCAGCGCAACATGATCGCCAACGGGCACGGCCTGCTGCGCGTCGATACCATCGCGCACATCAACGCCGACGACCCGGATATGTCGGGCCCGGCGCGGCTGGCCGAACAACTGGGCCGCGCGGCCTATCTGCCGCCTTACGCGACCGCCGACGGCGACGTGCATTTCGACGTTCTGGTGCCGCTGGGCGGCGGCCAGGGCTGGATGCGCGGGACCTACTCGATCGAGCAGATGCTGTCGCAGTCGGTGCCCTGGTGGTTCGCCGAGCGCTACAAGCTGGACGTGATCGACAACACCGAAACGGTGCTGGCCAGCAAGTCCAAGGTGGCGGCCGAACACGACGAAATGAACTACGCGCTGGTGTTCGACCCGCCCGGCCACGGCCTGCGGCTGCGTGTCACCGCCTACCGCAGCGACACCCGACTGCTGCCGGCGCTGCTCGTGGTCACCATCGTCGGTCTGGCATTCACGATGCTTTGGAGCCTGTGGGCGCTGCGCCGTCACCTGGTGCGCCGGCTGGAGGCTGAACAGGCGCTGCGCGAGGAACACACGTTCCGTTCGGCGATGGAAAATTCGCTCAGCATCGGTCTGCGCGCGCGCGATCTGAGCGGCCGCATCACACACGTGAACCCGGCCTTCTGCCGCATGGTCGGCTGGAGCGCCGAGGAACTTATGGCGATGAGCCCGCCCATGCCCTACTGGGCGCCGGAAGAGGCCGAACACATCCGTGCGCTGCACGACGGCATCCTGGC
Source organism: Methyloversatilis discipulorum (assembly GCF_000385375.1). Classification (NCBI taxonomy): domain Bacteria; kingdom Pseudomonadati; phylum Pseudomonadota; class Betaproteobacteria; order Nitrosomonadales; family Sterolibacteriaceae; genus Methyloversatilis; species Methyloversatilis discipulorum. Next base: position 1,725,514 of record NZ_ARVV01000001.1, on the reverse strand, counting down.
CGGCGGCGCGACCTCGCACGAAGCGCTGGAACTGAAGTTCATCCGCCGCAATGGCGAGCGCTTCGACGTGCTCATTTCGGAGGCGCCGCTGGTCGACGCCGACGGCCGTCACGTCGGCTGGATGAGTTCGGTGCTCGACATCACCGAACGCAAGCAGGCGGAGGAGCTGTACCGGCAGCAGCAGGAGAAGCTGCAGTTCACCGGCCGTCTGATCACCATGGGCGAAATGGCATCGACGCTGGCGCACGAACTGAACCAGCCGCTGTCGGCCATCGCCAGCTACAGCACCGCCTGTCTGAACATGGTCGATAACGGCAGCGGCACGCTGGCCGACCTGAAGGAACCGCTGGCAAAGATGAACGCGCAGGCGCGCCGCGCCGGCACCATCATCCGCCGCGTGCACGAATTCGTCCGCCGCTCCGAGCCGAAGCGCGTCGCCTGTTCGCTGAACGACGTGGTCGAGGAAGCGCTGGGCCTGATCGAGGCCGACGCACGCAAGCGCGACATCCGCATCTCCAGCTCACTGGCCGGCGCCCTGCCCGCGGTCAGCGCCGATCGCGTCATGATCGAACAGGTGCTCCTGAACCTGATCCGCAACGGCATGGACGCGATGGCCGCCTGCCCGCCCGAGCGGCGGCGCCTGCTGATCCAGACCAGCGCCGACGCCGAGGGCGTGCAGGTGTCGGTGCGCGACAGCGGCAGCGGCATCCCGCCCGAGGTGGCGGACAAGCTGTTCGCGCCCTTCTTCACCACCAAACCGGACGGCATGGGCATGGGCCTCAACATCTGCCGCTCGATCGTCGAACTGCACCGCGGCCGGCTATGGTTCGAATCCGCCGACGGCGGCGGTACCGTGTTCATCCTGAAGCTGCCAGCCGGGGAGTGAGCCGATGAGCCAGATCTTCATCGTCGACGACGACGAAGCCATCCGCGACGCGCTGGGCTGGCTGTTCCGCTCGCGCGGCCACGCGGTGCGCACCTGGCCCTCGGCCGAAGCGCTGATCGCCAGCAGCGAGATCGCGCACTGCGGCTGTCTGCTGCTGGACATCCGCATGGACGGCATGAGTGGGCTCGAACTTTTCGGCTGGCTGCACGAGCACGGCCACGACATGCCAGTGATCTTCCTGACCGGCCACGGCGACGTGCCAATGGCGGTGGGCGCGATCAAGCAGGGCGCCTTCGATTTCGTCGAGAAGCCGTTCAACGACAATGAACTGGTGGACCGTGCGCTGGCCGCGCTGGCCATGCATCAGCAGCAATTGTCGAAGCGCGCCGCCGCACAGGCCATCGATGAGCGCGTCGCCCAGCTCACGCAGCGCGAGATCGAAGTGATGGAGCGCGTGCTGGCCGGCCAGATGAACAAGGTGATCGCCAGCGACCTCGGCGTCACCATGCGCACAGTCGAGGTCCATCGCGCGCGCATCTTCGAGAAGATGGGCGTGCGGTCTGCGGTGGAACTGGCGCAGGTACTGGCGGCGAGGAAGTAGCGCCGCGCACATTCACCGCTGCTGTCGGGGTCGGAAGACCCCTCCCACAGAATTCCGGTTCATGCTCGGGCGGCGGAGCGGGCACTACCCCTGTGGGAGCGGCCTTGGCCGCGACACGGCCGTCGCGGGCCACTGGCTTCGATCGAGGCCGCCATCGCGAGCAAGCTCGCTCCCACACTCTTCGCTTCAGGCCAGTGCGAGGCCCCGCGCCCAGCCCACCGCCGCTATCGGGGTGATCAGCCCCCCACGGCATCCCGGTTCCGGGATGGCGACCAGACTACAGACCTGCTGCGTCGTCCAGCGTGGCCGCGGCGCCGCAGCACACCATGTGCGCCAGACCGCCGCACTCGCTCAGCACGTGATCGGCATAGAAGCGCGCGGTGACGATCTTGGCGCGCAGGAAGTCGGCATCGCCGTCACCGGCGGTCAGACGCTGCTGCGCCAGCAGGGCACCTCGCGCAAGCTGCCAGCCACCCGCCACGCGGCCGAACAGCATCAACAGGGGCACTGCGCCGGCCAGCGCGGCGCGCACATCGCTGCGCCAGTGCGCGACGACGAAATCGACGCTGCGTTCGAGCGCCGACGCCGCCTCGCCCAGCGGCGCGGACAACGCCTGCAGCCGCGCCGCGTCGAGCGCCGCGACGACATCGCGCATGTCGGCGATCACCGCCCGCGCGGCGGCGCCGCCGTCGCGCGCGATCTTGCGGCCGACCAGGTCATTGGCCTGTATGCCGGTCGTGCCCTCGTAGATATTGGTGATGCGCGCATCACGCAGGTACTGGGCCGCGCCGGTTTCCTCGACATAGCCCATGCCGCCGTGCACCTGCACGCCGAGCGAGGCGATCTCGTTCGCGGTTTCGGTGCTCCAGCCTTTCACCAGCGGAATCATCAGCTCGACGAAAGCCTGGGCGCGCGTCCGTTCGTCCTGGTACGCGTGGCGCGCCGCGCGGTCGCGTGCCGCTGCGGTGACCGCGGCCAGCGCGCGCATCGCCTCGACCTGCGACTTCATGCGCAGCAGCATGCGGCGCACGTCCGGGTGGCGCACGATGGCCACGCTGCCGCCGCCCTTCACGCCCGCCTCGCCGCCCTGACGCCGCTCGTTGGCGTACTCGCGCGCCTGCTGAAATGCGCGCTCGGCCACCGCGATGCCCTGCAGGCCAACCGCGTAGCGCGCGGCGTTCATCATGATGAACATGTACTCGATGCCGCGGTTCTCTTCGCCGCACAGCCAGCCGGTGGCGCCGCCGGCATCGCCGAAGGCCATCACGCAGGTCGGGCTGGCATGGATGCCCAGCTTGTGTTCGAGCGACACGCAGCGCACGTCGTTGCGCGCACCCGGATTGCCGTCGGCGTCGGGAATGAACTTGGGCACGATGAACAGCGAAATGCCCTTCACGCCGTCGGGCGCACCCGGCGTGCGCGCCAGCACCAGATGCACGATGTTGGACGCCAGTTCGTGCTCGCCGAAGGTGATGAATATCTTCTGCCCGAAGACGCGGTAACTGCCGTCAGGCTGCGGTTCGGCGCGGCTGCGCACGGCGGCCAGATCGGAACCGGCCTGCGGCTCGGTCAGATTCATGGTGCCGGTCCATTCGCCGCTCACCATACGTTCGAGGTACAGCGCCTTCTGCTCGTCGGAGCCGCACAGCGCCAGCGCCTCGATGGCGCCGGCGGTCAGCAGCGGACACAGCGAGAACGCCATATTGGCGCCCATCACCATCTCCTGGATCTGCGCCACCACGAGGTGCGGCATGCCGGCGCCGCCGTGCGCCGGATCGCAGCCCATGCCGTTCCAGCCGTTGTCGGCATAGGCGCGATAAGCCTCCGCGAATCCGTCCGGCATGGCTACGCGACCGTCGTCTCCGAGCTTCGCGCCGACGCGATCCCCCACCCGATTCAGTGGCGACAGCACCTCGCCGGTGAATCGGGCGGCCTCTTCGAGCACCGCGTCAACGACGTCCGGGCTCGCGTCCTCGTAGCCGGGCAAGGTCACCACTTCGTTCAGGCCAGCCAGTTCCAGCGCAAAACGCATGTCCTGCAGCGGCGCGACGTATTCGCTCATGAGCCTCTCCTCCATCGGGCTCTGACGGCCCTCGAAATTGATCGATGACGGCAGCGGGCGAGTGCCGCCCGCTGTCGATCAGTCCAGTGCCTGCACCAACTGCGGTACCAGTTCGAACAGGTCGCCAACCAGACCGTAGTCGGCCACCTGGAAGATGGGCGCGTCCGGATCCTTGTTGATCGCGACAATCACCTTCGAATCCTTCATGCCGGCCAGGTGCTGGATGGCACCCGACAGCCCGACTGCAATATAGATGTCGGGCGCGACGATCTTGCCCGTCTGGCCGACCTGGTAATCGTTCGGTGCGTAACCGGAATCGACCGCAGCGCGGCTGGCGCCAAGTGCGGCGCCGAGCCGGTCGGCCAGCGGTTCGAGCACGCGGTGATAGGCCTCGGCACTGCCCAGCCCGCGTCCGCCGGACACGACGACGCGCGCGGCACCCAGTTCCGGGCGGGCCGACTGCGACAGTTCCTGCGACACGTGGGCGGACAAGCCGGTCGCCGCCGGCGGCGTCACCGCCTCGACCGGCGCCGCACCGCCGCTCGCCGGCAGCGGGTCGAAGGCGGTCGCGCGCACCGTGATCACCCTGACCGTATCGCCGCTCTGCACCGTGGCCAGCGCATTGCCGGCGTAGATCGGGCGCACGAAAGTGTCGGCCGACACCACCTCGACGATGTCGGAAATCTGCGCCACGTCGAGTGTCGCCGCGACGCGCGGCATGAAGTTCTTGCCGAAGCTGCCGGCCGGAGCCAGCACGTGGCGGTGGCCGGCGGCGACCGCCAGCACCACTGCGGCGAGGTCTTCCGCGGTCGGGTGCGCCAGGTGGGCGGCATCGGCGCTCAACACCCGGGCAACGCCCGGTACCGCGGCAGCGGCGGCAGCTGCGCCAGCGCAGCCGCTGCCGGCGACCAGCACGGTGATGTCACCGCCGATCTTCGCCGCGGCAGCCAGCGTGTTCAGCGTCGCCGGGCGCAGGCCGGCGTTGTCGTGTTCTGCAATGACCAGAATGCTCATGACGGCTCCTCAGCGCAGCACTTTGGCTTCGTCGCGCAACTTGGCGACCAGTTCGGCCACCGAGGCCACCTTGACGCCGGCCTGACGCTTCGGTGGCTCGGCCACCTTCAGCACCTTCAGGCGCGGCGCGACATCGACGCCCAGTTCGTCCGGCGTCACCGTGTCGAGCGGCTTCTTCTTCGCCTTCATGATGTTGGGCAGGCTGGCGAAGCGGGGTTCGTTCAGCCGCAGGTCGGTGGTGACCACCGCCGGCAGCGCCACGCTGACCGTTTCCAGCCCGCCATCGATCTCGCGCGTCACGGTCGCGCGACCGTCGGCGACGCCGACCTTGGACGCGAAGGTGGCCTGACCCCAGCCGAGCAGCGCAGCCAGCATCTGGCCGGTCTGGTTGGCGTCGTCGTCGATCGCCTGCTTGCCGCAGATCACCAGCTGCGGCTGCTCGCGACCGGCCACCGCCTTGAGCAGCTTGGCCACCGCCAGCGGTTGCAGTTCGACATCGGTATTCACATGGATCGCGCGGTCGGCACCCAGTGCCAGCGCCGTGCGCAGCGTATCGACGCAGCCGGCTACGCCGCAGGACACCGCGACCACCTCGGTCGCCACACCCGCCTCCTTAAGCCGCACCGCCTCTTCCACCGCGATCTCGTCGAACGGATTCATCGACATCTTCACGTTCGCTGTTTCGACGCCGCTGCCATCGGCGGCAACGCGGATCTTCACGTTGTAATCGATCACCCGCTTGACCGGGACCACAATCTTCATGCCTGTGTCTCCTGTGTGCCGCTGCACGGTTGCACGCACCCATACGGATGCGTATGTTCAGGCCATACGCTACCGTATGCTTCCGTTAGAGGTCAACCACGCCGCAGGAATACCACCATGCCCGACGCCGACGCCCGCCCGCAAACCGACCGCGACACCTGGGTGCGGGCGGCCACCCAGACCCTGGCCGACAGTGGTGTCGACGGCGTCCGGGTGGAGACGCTGGCGCGCGGTCTCGGCCTGACCAAGGGCAGTTTCTACTGGCACTTCAAGGACCGCCGCGCCCTGCTCGACGCCGTGCTGGAGCACTGGCGCGACGGCCGCATCGACGACATCCGCAACCGCACGCAATCTGCGCCCGGCGACGAAATCGCGCAACTGCAGCATGTGATCGACACCTACAGCCTGGCGCGCAACCGCCGCGGCATGCAGGTCGAACTGGCGCTGCGCGACTGGGCACGCCACGACGAAGCGGCGCGCGCCGCCGTCGACGAGGTGGACAGCGTGCGGCTGGAATGCGCTGCCGCGCTGTTCCGCGCTGCCGGCTGCGACGCCGACGAAGCGACCAATCGCAGTCTGCTGCTGTATGCCTATGTGTTCGGCCTGGGCATGATGGATGTGCCGCGTGACACGGCGAGACCGGCGGCCGCACGCCAGTTCATCGCCAACCTGATCACGGGCCGTTGATATTTTGCAAAACAATGCCGCGCGGCCGTCATCGTTCGCACGGGATAATTGATGCAATGCCGCATCCGTGCGGGCCTACAACAGAACAGAACGCAGAAAGGAAAACCGATGTCCTTCCCGGCACCCGAAATCTTCAAGGCCTACGACATCCGCGGCATCGTGGACAAGACGCTGACCGCAGACGCGGTGCGCGCCATCGGCCACGCACTGGGCTCCGAGGCGGTGAAGCGCGGCCAGCGCACCATCGCCGTCGGCCGCGACGGCCGCCTGTCCGGCCCTGAACTGGCCGGTGCGCTGGCCGCAGGCATCAATGCCGCCGGCGTCGATGTGCTGGACATCGGCTGCGTGCCGACGCCGCTGTCCTACTTCGCCGCCTTCGACCTCGGCACCGACAGCGCGGTCAGCGTGACCGGCAGCCACAACCCGCCCGACTACAACGGCCTGAAGATGGTGCTGGGCGGCCAGACGCTGTACGGCGACATGATCCAGGACCTGCGCCGCCGCATCGTCGACAACGATCTGGTACACGGCCAGGGCACCACCCGCCACGCCGACGTGCGCGACACCTACATCAGCCGCGTCACCGGCGACGTGAAGCTCAAGCGCCGGATGAAGGTGGTGATCGACTGCGGCAACGGCGTCGCCGGCGACATCGCGCCGCGCCTGTTCGAAGCGCTGGGCTGCGAAGTAGTGCCGCTGTTCTGCGAAGTGGATGGCAATTTCCCCAACCACCATCCGGACCCGTCCAAGCCGGAAAACCTGGAAGACGTGATCCGCGTGCTGGCCGCCGGCGACGCCGAGATCGGTCTCGCTTTCGACGGCGACGGCGACCGCCTGGGCGTGGTCACGCGCGACGGCGAAATCATCTATCCGGACCGCCAGCTCATGCTGTTCGCCGCCGACGTGCTGTCGCGCCAACCGGGCGCGCAGATCGTCTATGACGTCAAATGCACCCGCCTGCTGGCGCCGTGGATCCGCGAACATGGCGGCGAGCCGGTCATGTGGAACACCGGGCACGCACTGATCAAGGCCAAGCTGAAGCAGAGCGGCGCCGCGCTGGCCGGCGAGATGAGCGGCCACATGTTCTTCAAGGAGCGCTGGTTCGGCTTCGACGACGGCCTGTACGCCGGCGCCCGCCTGCTCGAAATCCTGTCCGCCTCGCCGGACGGCAACGCCGTGCTGAAGGCGCTGCCGACCGCCACCTCGACGCCCGAGCTGAACCTGAAGATGAACGAGGGCGAGCCGCACGCGCTGATCGCCGAGATGCAAAAGTCGGCGGTATTCGACGGCGCGCGCGACATCATCAAGATCGATGGCCTGCGCGTCGAATACGCCGACGGCTTCGGTCTGATGCGGGCGTCGAACACGACGCCGGTGGTCGTGCTGCGCTTCGAGGCGGACAACGCCGCCGCGCTCGAACGCATCCAGGCGGATTTCCGTCGCGTGCTCGGCAGCGCCCGCCCGGACCTCGCCCTGCCCTTCTGAGGCCCCGCCCGGCGCCCGTTCGGGCGCCGGTTTCGGGCGCACGGGCGACGCCGTCATCGGCGTGAAATAAACCCCACCCGCACCCTAAATGTGGCGGCCGGCATGCCGACAACAGAAGCATGCTCACTGCCGCTACAAACAACATCTACGTAGGCCGCCAGCCCATACTGGACCGGAGCCAGGCGCTGTACGCCTACGAGTTGCTGTTCCGCTCAGGAAACGTCGAACAGGCCGAATTTCACTGCGACGTCAGCGCCACTGCGCGGGTGATCACGTCGGTGTTCAACGAACTCGGTCTCGAACAGGCGCTGGGCGACGCCTTCGGTTTCATCAACGTCAGCGAAGACATGCTGATGTCCGAGGCGCTCGAACTGCTGCCGGCGGACAAGATCGTCATCGAACTGCTCGAAACCGTTCCGCCCAAGCCTGCAGTCATCGCGCGGGCGCGCGAGCTGGTGCGCAAAGGCTTCCGGCTGGCGCTCGACGATGTGCTCGATCTGGAAGAGGACTACAAGCCGCTGATCGAGATCGCGTCCTTCATCAAGATCGACCTGCTGGGCATCGCCCCCGCCGCGCTGCCCGATCTGGTCGAACGCTTCCGGCCCTACCCGGCCAAGCTGCTGGCCGAGAAGGTTGACACCGCCGAACAGGCCCGGCGCTGCCACGAACTCGGCTTCGCCTATTTCCAGGGCTATTTCTTCGCCCGCCCGAGCGTGCTGAGCACGCGTACGCTGAGCGCAGGCGAAACGACCCTGCTGCGCCTGCTCGGCATGGTGATCGGCGACGCCGACACGTCGGCGATGGAACCGCTGATCAAGCAGGAACCGGCGCTGCTGGTGAACCTGATGCGCATCACCAATTCGATCGGCAGCGGCAGCAAGCGCCAGATATCGACCGCGCGCGAGGCGATCACGCTGCTCGGCCGCCGTCAGCTGCAGCGCTGGCTGCAACTGCTGCTGTTCTGTACGCACGGCAGCGGCAAGGCGCACACGCCGCTGCTGAACATGGTGGCCACCCGCGCGCGCACGATGGAACTGCTCGCCGAGCGCTGCGACATGCGCGACGGCGACCCCGACAGTGCTTTCCTGACCGGCATTCTGTCGCTGCTGCCCGCGCTGCTCGGCGTGTCGATGGACGAAGTGCTGAAGACACTGGCTGTCGATCGCAGCATCCACAGCGCGTTGACCGACGGCTCCGGCACGCTGGGCACACTGCTCCGGCTGCTGCGCTGCTGGGAGGAAGACGCCATGACCGACTTCGCCGCCACGCTGGCCGCTCTGCCGCCGCTGAGTGGCGAAGATTTCACCGTTGCCGTGTCCGAAGCCATGGGCTGGGCCGCCGGCCTCGGACAATGACTGCCGGAAAGACGCAGCAATGATTTCCCGAACACATGCCATCGAACGCCTGTTCGCCGCCGCCGGCCAGTTGCCGAGCATTCCGCGCGTCGTGCAGAAGATGATAGAGACACTGCGCGACGAAGACGCCGATCTGCTGCCGCTGATCGGCGAAATCCGCACCGACCCGACCATTTCCGCGCGCGTGCTGAAACTTGCGAACTCGGGCTACTACGGCAGCCGCCGCGCGGTGGGATCGATCGACGAGGCGGTGTCGCTGATCGGCACCCGCGCGATGCGCACGCTGGTGATCTCGGCCGGCGTCAGCAGCAGTTTCCCCAAAGTGCCGGGCGTCGACCTGCAGTCGTTCTGGCGCCACGCGCTGCTGACCGCATCGATCGCATCGCAGCTGGCGCGACGCGCCGGCGAGAATGGCGAACGCGCCTACAGTGCCGGCCTGATGCTGCGCGTCGGCCAGCTGATGATCCACATCGCCTTTCCGCGCGTCGCCGACGAAATCATGAGCGAATGCCAGGGGCTGGGCATGAGCGAGCGTGCAACGGTGGAACAGCACAAGCTGAACACCCATCACTGCGAAGTCGGTGCCGAACTGGCGATGCGCTGGAACTTCCCGGACGATATTTCCACCGCGCTCGAGTACTACTGCCAGCCGCGCAATCCGGACGCCAGCCTGCTGGCCCGTCTGGCCCACGTGGCCGCGCAGTGTGCGTTCGAACTCGAACAACAGACCGCACCCGAGGACATCGTGCAACGGCTCGACAATACGGTGACCGATATGTGCGGGCTCGACGCCGCCGGCATCCTGCAGGACATTCGCAGCTGCGCCGAGCGCGCAGACGGTGACGAACAGGCGGACTGAGGACGCCCCGCCTGCCGCGCAATGAAAAATGCCGCCCGAGGGCGGCATTTTCGTTACGGCGTTCAGCGCATCTTCGGGTTCAGCGTGCCGCGGTTGTAGTCCTTGTCGCCAGGCAGGATGGTGCGCGTGCCGAACCAGCCGCCCTGCGCACCTTCCGGCCGCAGGTGATTCTGCGGGTAGGTATCGGCCACCTTCTTCGCCTCGGCCTGCTTCGCCTGATCGACGAAACGCCAGCGGCCGTCCGGCATCAGTTCGACCTTGTCGCCACTGGCCGTGGTCGCCTCGATCACCGCGCCCTCGCCGGCCAGCGCGCCGGCCGAAGCCAGCACCATCAGCAACACTGCAGCGATTCTCATCCGAGCTTTCCTTCCACCCATTTGCCGACGCCGGCCAGCGCTGCCGGCAGGTTTTCCGGCTGGGTGCCGCCGGCCTGCGCCATGTCCGGCTTGCCGCCACCCTTGCCGCCGACCTGGGCCGCGACGAAATTGACCAGCTCGCCGGCCTTCACCTTCGCCGTCAGATCCGGCGTGACGCCAGCGATCAGGCTCACCTTGCCGTCGTTCACGGCGGCCAGCACGATGGCGGCCGAGCCGAGCTTGTCGCGCAGCTTGTCCAGCGTTTCGCGCAGCGCCGGCACGTCGGCACCTTCCATCACCGCGGCCAGCACCTTCGCGCCGCCGATCGCCACCGCCTGCGCGGCCAGTTCGTCGCCCTGGCTGGCGGCGAGCTTGCTCTTCAGGCGGGCGATCTCCTTTTCCAGCGCGCGCACGTTGTCGATCACCTGGGCGATCTTGGCCGGCAGTTCGTTGGCCGGCGCCTTGAACGCGGCGGCCGCTTCCGACACCAGCCTGTCCTGACGCTGCACGAAAGCCACCGCGTTCTCGCCGGTGATCGCCTCGACGCGGCGGACGCCGGCGGCCACACCGGCTTCGACCGTGATCTTGAACAGGCCGATGTCGCCGGTGCGCGCGACGTGGGTGCCGCCGCACAGTTCGCGCGACGAACCGATGTCGAGCACACGCACCTCGTCGCCGTACTTCTCGCCGAACAGCATCATGGCGCCCGACTTCTGCGCGTCCTCGATGCCCATCACGCGCGCCTGGGTGGCCGCGTTGGCGAGGATTTCGGCATTGACGATGCGTTCGACGCGGCTGATCTCGTCGTCGCTCATCGGCGCGTTATGCACGAAGTCGAAGCGGGTCTTGTCGGCATCGACCAGCGAGCCCTTCTGCTGCACGTGATCGCCGAGCACCTCGCGCAGCGCCTTGTGCATCAGGTGGGTGACCGAGTGATTGCGTGCGGTCGCTGCGCGGGCGCGCACATCGACGCGCGCGCTGACGCTGTCGCCGACCGCGATGCGGCCGGTGCCCACCACGCCGTGGTGGCCGAACACCGCCGCCTGTATCTTCAGCGTGTCCTCGACCTTGAAGATGCCCTGTGCCGCGCGCAGTTCGCCGCGGTCGCCGACCTGACCGCCGGATTCGGCGTAGAACGGCGTTTCGTCGAGCACTACAACGCCCAGTTCGCCTTCGTGCAGCTCATTCACCGGCGCGCCGTCGCGGTACAGCGCGACCACCTTGCCCGCCGCTTCCAGCGTGTCGTAGCCACGGAAGGTGGTCTGAACGCCGTCGTACTCCAGCGCGGTCGCCATCTTGAACTTGCCGGCGGCGCGCGCCTGTTCCCTCTGCCGCGCCATCGCGGCGTCGAAGCCTTCGGTATCCACCGTCACGCCGCGCTCGCGGCAGATGTCGGCGGTCAGGTCGAGCGGGAAGCCGTAGGTGTCATGCAGCTTGAACGCGGTTTCGCCATCCAGCGCGGCGCCCTGCGCCAGCGCGGCCAGCGCCGATTCGAGGATGTCCATGCCGTTGGCGATGGTGGCGAAGAAGCGCTCCTCCTCCTGCCGCAGCACGTCCATCACCTTCTGCTGCGCCGCCGCCAGATCCGGGTAGGCGGCACCCATCTGCGCCACCAGGTCCGGCACCATGCGGTGGAAGAAGGCGGCGCGCGCGCCCAGCTTGTAACCGTGGCGGATGGCGCGGCGGATGATGCGGCGGAGCACGTAGCCGCGGCCTTCGTTGCCCGGAATGACGCCGTCGGCGATCAGGAAGGAACAGGCGCGGATGTGGTCGGCCAGCACCTTCAGCGACGGCGTGTCGAGGTCGGTGGTGTTCGTTTCACGCGCGGCCGCCGCGATCAGTGCGACGAACAGGTCGATCTCGTAATTGCTGTGCACGCCCTGCAGCACGGCGGCGATGCGCTCCAGACCCATGCCGGTGTCCACGCTGGGCTTGGGCAGCGGATGCAGCACGCCCGCTTCGTCGCGGTTGTACTGCATGAACACGTTGTTCCAGATCTCGATGAAACGGTCGCCATCCTCGTCAGGCGAACCCGGCGGGCCGCCCGGAATGTCGGCGCCGTGATCGTAGAAGATTTCGGTACACGGGCCGCAGGGACCGGTGTCGCCCATCATCCAGAAGTTGTCGGAAGCGTAGCGCGCGCCCTTGTTGTCGCCGATGCGGATGACGCGCTCGGCCGGCACGCCGATGTCCTTCGTCCAGATGTCGAAGGCTTCGTCGTCCTCGGCATAGACGGTGATCGTGAGCTTGTCTTTCGGCAGCTTGAACACTTCGGTCAGCAGTTCCCACGCAAACGCGATGGCGTCGCGCTTGAAGTAGTCGCCGAAGCTGAAGTTGCCCAGCATTTCGAAGAAGGTGTGGTGGCGCGCGGTGTAGCCGACGTTTTCCAGGTCGTTGTGCTTGCCGCCGGCACGCACGCATTTCTGCGAGGTGGTGGCGCGGTTGTAGCTGCGCTTGTCGAAGCCGAGGAACACGTCCTTGAACTGGTTCATGCCGGCATTGGTGAACAGCAGCGTCGGGTCCTCGTGCGGCACCAGCGAGCTGGAAGCCACGATCTGGTGGCCCTTGGAAGCGAAGAAATTCAGGAAGGCGGAGCGGATATCGGCGCTGTTCATGGTCGGCAATCAGGATTTCAGGGCGCGCGCTGCGGCGCGAAAACAGTCGCGGATTCTAGCATTCACGCTGCCGCCGGCCCGCCGCAGCGTTCATGCGACAGCGGGCTCAGCGCTCACGCCGGCCACCTCGGCGACGATGCGGCAGGAACGCAGGCGCAGCGAGAAATCGTGGATGTCGGTGACCACCATCAGCTCGTCCGCCCCGGTGCGCTCGACCAGCGATGCGAGCCCCCGGCGTACGGTGTCCGGACCGCCGACCACCGCTTCGGCGAGGAAAGCATCGACCGACGCCTTCTCGTGCCCGGCCCACAGCGGCGTCATGTCGGCCACCGGCGGCCGCAGTCGCAGCGACTCGCCACGCAGCAGCGCCAGCACGCGCTGCTGCGTCGAGGTGGCAAGCCAGCGCGCCTCGTCGTCGCTGTCGGCAGCCACCACCGGCACGCCCAGCATCAGATGCGGGCGGTCGAGCACGGCCGACGGTTGGAACAGTCCGCGGTACAGGCGGGCAGCCTCCAGCATCATGCGCGGCGCGAAATGGGCGGCGAAGGCATAGGGCAGGCCCAGCTGGGCCGCCAGCTGGGCACTGAACAGGCTGGACCCGAGCAGCCACACCGGCACTTCGGTGCCTTCGCCCGGCATCGCGCGCACCGCCTGACCGGGCTGCGCCGGTGCCAGCAGGGCCCGCAGTTCCGCCACCTGTTCCGGGAAATCGTCGCCGTTGCCCGACAGATCGCGGCGCAGTGCGCGCATGGTCGCGCGGTCGGCACCCGGTGCACGGCCGAGCCCCAGGTCGATGCGCCCCGGGTACAGCGTCGCCAGCGTGCCGAAGTTTTCCGCCACCACCAGCGGCGCGTGGTTGGGCAGCATGACGCCGCCCGAGCCGACACGGATGCGCGAGGTCTGGCCCGCGACATGACCGATCAGCACCGCGGTCGCTGCGCTGGCGATGCCGTCCATATTGTGGTGCTCGGCCAGCCAGTATCGCCGGAAGCCGAGTTGCTCGACGTGGCGCGCCAGTGCGACGGATTCCTGCAGCGCATCGGCCACGCTGCCGCCGTGGCGGACCGGCACCAGGTCGAGCATGGACAGCGGAATGTTGAACGGTTCGGACATCGGAACTCCAGCTTGAATATGGTGCGACGAGAATGGGAATGGCGCGCGGCGACCTGCCGGGGCGGCATGACGGCATGACACTGCATATCGGGGCGACGCGGACGTTTGCAAGCGCGGGCCGGGCCGGTATCGTCGGAGGCTGTCGTCAGCACGCACACCGCCGCCCCCCGTCACATCCCCCCACGGATGGAGGATTTCTGCCGTGACCGCCTCGCCGGACATTGTCACTGAACCGCGCTTCATCCTTGCGCTCGACCAGGGTACGACCAGTTCGCGCGCCCTGGTGTTCGACGCCGCCGGCCGCGTGGTCGCGATGGCGCAGCGCGAACTGCCGCAGAGCTATCCGCAGCCGGGCTGGGTCGAGCACGACGCGCTGCGCATCTGGACCGACACGCTGGCCTGCGCGCACGAAGCCCTGCTGCGCGCGGCGGTGAAGGCCGACGGAATCGCCGCCATCGGCATCACCAACCAGCGCGAAACCGTGCTGCTGTGGGAGCGCGCGACCGGCACCCCGCTGGCGCCGGCCATCGTCTGGCAGGACCGCCGCACCGCTGATATCTGTGACCGCCTGCGCGCCGACGGCCACGAGGACTTCGTGCGCTATCGGACCGGTCTGGTGCTCGACCCCTATTTCTCGGCCAGCAAGATCGCCTGGCTGCTCGACCACGTACCGGGCGCGCGCGAACGGGCGGAACGCGGCGAACTGGCCTGCGGCACGATGGACAGCTGGCTGGCGTGGCAGCTCACCGCCGGCCGCCGTCATCTGACCGACCTCACCAACGCCAGCCGCACACAGTTGCTGGACATCCGCAGCGGCCGCTGGGACGACGACCTGCTGACGCTGTTCCGCGTGCCGCGCGCACTGCTGCCGGAGATCGTGCCGTCCAGCGGCATGCTGGCCGAAACCGAGCCCACGCTGTTCGGCCGCGCGCTGCCGGTGAGCGGCATCGCCGGCGACCAGCAGGCGGCGCTGTACGGCCAGGGCTGCAGCACGCCCGGCCTCGCCAAGAACACCTACGGCACCGGCTGTTTCATGCTGATGCATACGGGCCGCCACGCCATCGTGTCGCGGCACGGCCTGCTGACCACCTGCGCCGCGCAGACCGCCGACGGCATCGAGTACGCGCTCGAAGGCAGCGTGTTCGTGACCGGCGCGCTGGTGCAGTGGCTGCGTGACGGGCTCGGCCTGATTGCGCGCTCGTGCGACGTCGAGGCGCTGGCGGCCAGCGTTCCGGACAGCGGTGGCGTCACCGTGGTGCCGGCCTTCACCGGGCTGGGCGCACCGCACTGGTCGGCCGCTGCGCGCGGCACGATGTTCGGCCTCAGCCGCGGCACGACGCGGGGGCACATCGCGCGCGCCGCGCTCGAATCGATCGCGCTGCAGACGCTGGACGTGATGCGGGCGATGGAAGCCGACGCCGGCGCAGCGCTGCGCGAACTGCGGGTCGATGGCGGCGGCACCGCCAACGCATTGCTGATGCAGATGCAGGCCGACCTGCTCGGCTGCACGGTGCGCGTGGCACCGACCCAGGAAACGACGGCGCTCGGCGCCGCGCTGCTGGCGGCGCGCGGTTGCGGTGTCGACATGTCGTTACCAGAGGGCGACGGCCGCGCCTTCGACGCGCAACAGCATGATCTTCACGCCCGCCTGGCGCCGCGCTGGCAGGCCGCGATCGCCGCCACGCTCAGCTACGCGCACGCCACCGCCTGACCCGCACTTACGCGTCGGTCTGCCCTTCGTTCGCGACCAGGCCCCACTTCATCGCCAGCCGCACTAGGTCGATGTCGGTGCGGGTGCCGAGCTTGGCCTTGATCTGGTAGTGCGTGTTCTGCGCGGTTTTCGGGCTGATGTGCAGTGCCTGGCCGATCTCGTCGGCCGAACGCCCGTCGAGCAGCATGCGCAGCACCTCGAATTCGCGCGGCGACAGCGCGTCGAGCGGATTGTCGGCATCGTTCAGCAATGCCAGCGCCAGTTCCGGCGCGATGTCCGGGCTGAGCACACGGCGGCGCGCCGCGACCTGATAGACAGCATCGATCAGCACGTCGGGCGCGCAGCTCTTGGTAACGTAGCCGAGTGCACCGGCGCGCAGCGCCTGCGAGGCGAACAGTGGATCGCGGTGCATGCTGAACACCAGGATGCGCGCACGCGCGTCGCGCTGCACGAGCCGGCGCACCAGTTCGACGCCGCCCATGTCGGGCAGGCCCAGATCGAGAACGACGACATCGGGCTGCACCGCGCGGAAGGCGGTCAGCGCCTCGTTCGCGCTGGCCGCCTCGGCCTCGATGCGCAGGTCGGCCCGACGTTCGAGCAGGCGCCGGTAACCCTCGCGCACCACGGCGTGGTCATCGACCAGCAACAGACGGATCATGCGTGCATCTCCTGTACGTTCGCGGCCGGACTCGGCCGCCCGGCATCGGCCGGCACCACGACTTCGACGCGCAGCCCGCCCTCGTCGCGCAGCGTCAGCGTCAGCCGTCCGCCCAGCGCCTGCACGCGCTCGCGCATGCCGAGTACGCCGAGCCCGCCATCGAAGGTCGAACCGGGTTCAGAGCGGCCGTCGTCGTCGACATACAGCCGCAGTTCGTTGCCGTCGCAGCGCAGCGTCACCGCGATGTGGCGCGCGTCGGCGTGCTTCTGCGCGTTGGTCAGGCTTTCCTGGACGATGCGGTAGAGGCTCACGTTCAGATTGTCGGCCAGACCGCCGACGTCGCCGTCGATTTTCAGCGTGTGCAGGCAGCGGCCGTGGCTGCTGCGGTTGCGGCTGTCGACCAGCTGTTCCAGGCTGGCCGCCAGGCCGAAGGCCTCCAGCCCGACCGGCCGCAGTTCGCGCAGGATGAGCTGCAGCACCTCCATCATGTGCGCGGTGATGCGCGAGATGGCCTCGGCGCTGGGCGTCAGCGCCGGAAGCTGGTCGTGCGCCAGTTCGCGCGCATAGGCGGCTTCGGCCTGTATCGAGGTGAGGCACTGCCCCAGCTCGTCGTGCAGTTCGCGCGCCAGCCGGCGCCGCTCCTCCTCGCGCACTTCGAGCAGCCGGCGCGCCAGTTCGCGCTGTTCGCCCATCGTGTTCTCCAGCCGCTCGGCGAGGTGGTTGAACACATCGCTGATGCGCTGCAGTTCGATCAGCTCGAAGGACGGCAACCGCACCGACAGGTCGCCCGCCTCCATCCGCCCGAGTCCGCGCAGGATGTCGTCGGTCGGCCGCAGCACGCGACGCACCGGCAGATAGACCAGCACGTTGAGCAGCAGCACACCGGCGGTGATGATCAGCAGGTTGCGGATGTCCGACCACACGGACTGGGCGACGCTGGCGAAATTCGGCGTCACCGTCAGCTCACCCACCTTGATGCCCGGATACTTGCCGACCGGGCCGATATAGCGCGCCTCCTCGCCGACCACGCTGCGCATCAGCGAGGCCGGCAGCCAGCGCGGCGCCTCGGCGTCGCCAAAGCAGCGCTGCACCACCGGCCGGCTGTAGATATCGGTCACCGCAGCACAGAAGTGCACGAGCCGGCCTATGCCTTCCAGCCCTGTCAGTTCGATGCCGTGCAGATCGCGCACGAAGGGCGGCGTCGCGCGCGCGATCTCGGTTTCGATCAGCTGCTTCATCGTGCCGCCGGTACGCGGGATATCCGCATGCAGGCGATCTCGGGTCTGTTTCAGCGTGACCGCGATGGCGCAGAACAGCAGCACGAGCGCGAACAGCGTGATGCGCATCAGCAGGATGCGCTTGAGGTCGACGCGTTTCATCGGCAGGGACAATCGAGAGGGTGACCGGGGCACGCTGTCGGCGCACAGGGCGGCAGCGACGGCAATGATAGGCCGGACGCTCCGAACGCACTGCGGGCAAATTGACTGGCTGGCGCACTGCAGAACGCCGGTGCCGGCGGGCGGGCGGGCCCATAAGCTCGCGCTACCTCACCACTGGAGTCTGCCGATGTCTGCCCTGCCCCTCGCCACCGCCCTGATCGTCGCCGCCTGCGCCTTCACCAGCGCTAGCGCCGAGGCGCGCGACCTCGCTGAAGTCCGCTCAAGCGGCACATTGCGCATCGGCGTCTACAAGGATTTCTCGCCCTACGCCGACGCCGGCCGCGGCATCGACGTCGACCTCGGCCGCGCATTGGCCGAGCGGCTGGGCGTGAAGCCTGACGTGCGCAGCTACGACGCTGACGAGAACATGAACGACGACCTGCGCAACATCGTCTGGAAAGGCACCGTCCTCGGTCCTGGCGTGTCCGACGTGATGATGCACGTGCCGGTCGATGCAACGATGAGTGCACGCAATCCGCAGGTGAAGATCTTCGGCGCCTATCACCGCGAAACCCTGGCGGCCATCCGCTCGACAGAGCTGCTGCCCAAGCTCGACAAGGTGGCCGACATCGACGGACAGGCACTGGGGGCCGAGAGCGAATCCATCATGTCGATGGCGCTGCTGTCGTCGGATGGCGGGCGGCTGCGCAGTCAGGTGCAGCATTTCCACTCGATGGACGACGCGCGCCGTGCGCTGGAAGAAGGGCGCATCGCCGGCTTTCTCGGCATGCGCAGCCAGATCGAGCCGATGATGGCTGCGACCGGCAAGCGCTTCACGATGAGCATGCCGCCGGCGCTGCCCGGCCTGCCGCAGGCCGGATGGGCGCTCGGGCTGGCGGTCGGCGCCAGTGACGAGGCGCTCGCGCAGGCGCTGCAGTCGGCGCTCGCGGACATGGAGCGCGACGGCACGCTGGACCGCATCTTCAAGCAGCACGCTGTCACGCGCATGCCGCCGCTGTAAGCGTCAGGTCAGCAGATCGAGGCGGTCGGTAAACAGCCCGCTGACGCCGGCCGCAACCAGCGCCGCCGCACGTGCGGCGTCATTGACGGTGTAGCAGAGCAAGGGCACACCGGCCGACACGATGTCGCGCATGCGCTCTGGGCTCAGCCGGCTGTGGTCGCAGTGCAGCGACACCGCCTCGTGCGCCTGCATCGGCGCACGCCAGTCCGCGGGCACTTCCTCGAACAGCAGGCCGCGCGGCAACTGCGGTGCGACGCGACGGGCGGCGTCGAGCGCCGGAAAGTCGAAGGAGGACAGCAGGGGTGGACGGCGGTCTGCGGGCCAGCGCGCTGCGATCAGTCGCGCTGCCGTTTCGCCGGTCGCCTGCTCGAAACCACGGGCAGGCTTGATTTCGATATTGGCGTCCAGATCCAGCGCCAGCAACAGGTCGAGTGCCTGTTCGAGTGCGGGCAGGCGTTCGCCGGCGAAGGCGGGACCATGCCAGCGGCCCGCATCGAGTCGCTGCAGCGCTGCAAAATCGTGCTCGCACACCAGACCGTGGCCATCGGTCGTCCGCTCAAGCGTCTCGTCGTGGATCAGCAGCGGCACGCCGTCGCGGCTGAGCATCACGTCGAACTCGACCATGCGGAAGCCCGCCGCCGCGCCGGCGCGGATGGCGGCCAGCGTATTCTCGGGTGCGGCGGCCCCGCCGCCGCGGTGGGCGATCCACAGCGGCCGGGGCCAGGCGCTCACGACTGCGCCAGTACGTCGCGCGCCTCGCGCGCCACGTCGTCGTCGGTCAGCCAGGCGATGGCCGACAGCAGTTCGATCGACTGCCCGGCGGCCACGCCCTCCTTCACCCACTTCTCGATCGCCCGCACGCGGGCGGCGTCATCCAGCGCGAGCAGCTTGAGCAGCGGCTCGCGCACCGACGCGTCCTCGCGCGCTGCGCGGATCAGCAGGACAAGCTGGTCGCTGCCGCACATGGGCCCACCCTCTGCACTGCGGTATCGAGAACGGCCTTGGCCGGCTTGCGGTCGGCCCACAGCTCTTCCAGTTCCTCGTCGAGCACGGCGCGCACCTTCGGGTTGTCGGCCACCGGACTCTGGTGCGACTCGGCGGTGCCCGGCTTGCTGGCGAGCTGGCGCAGTGCCACGCGCGCAACGCCGTCTATCGTCGGCGCGTCGACCGGGCTGATCGCCACCATGCCGGCACGGTTCAGCGGAATGAAGCCGGTGGCGCGCGCCCACTGGGCCTGACGGTCCGGGTCGAGCACGAAGGTGACGAAGCGCGCGATGGTCTGCGTCTCGCTGGCGCTGCGGCCGGCGCTCACCCACAGGCTGGCGCCGTCGGCCAGCGTGTGACGCGGCGCCTGACGGATGTCGTCGTGGTAGGGCAGCGCAGCGACACCGACCTCGAACTTGGCGTCGCGCTTGATCTGCGGCCAGGCCGACGAGCGCGCGGTGAGCACCTGGCACTGGCCGCCGGAGAACATCGGCACCGCCTCGTCGCCACGGCCAAAGATGTGCAGGTAGCGGCTCTTGTACCAGGACGACATCAGCGCCAGATGCTTCACCTGCACCAGGCCGTTGATCGCCAGCGCTTCGCCCTTCTTGCCGTTCTTGCGGGCAAAGGGCTCGTTGTGCCAGGCGCTGATGTTGTCGACGTGGATCTGCGTCGGCCGTGCGCTGGTGTAGGGGCAGGCGTAACCGCCATCGCGCAGCTGGCCGAGTGCGGCCTGCAGCGTGAACCAGTGGTCCGGCGGCGCGGCCGGGTCGAGGCCGACGCGGGCGAAGGCGTCCTTGTTGTAGAACATGACCGGCGTGGTGAGACCGATAGGCAGTGCATTCAGACGGCCCTTGGTGCCGGCGAGGTAAGGCGGCATCGGCGCCGGAATCGGCACGGCGGCGAACTTCTCCTTCGCCTTGGTCATCACCTCGTGCAGCGGCGTATAGCGCGGCTTGCCTTCGAGGAAGAGCTGGCGCGCCTCATCGTCGAGTACCTGCATCGCTGGCGGCTTCTCGCCGGTGCCGCCCAGCGGCGCCAGCACAATCTTCTGCTTGCCCTTGCCACTGGCGTTGAATTCATCGACCAGCGTCTGCAGCGCGGAGGCGCCGGCTTCGTCCAGTCCGTGCGCCAGTTCGATCTCGGCCGGTTCCTGCGGCGCTGCCGGCTTCGCGGCCGATTTTGCCGTCGACTTGGCGGCGGGCTTGGTCGCCGACTTGGTCGACTTGGCCGCCGGCTTCTTCACTTCGGTAGCTGCCGCGGCCGCCAGTGGCCACGACACGACGCTGGCCGCGAGCAGCGCGGCAAACGACTTCTTGAGCATCAGTTGTTCTCCTGTTCGCAGCCGTGCGACACGGCTGCTGGGCCCGGTCAGGGTGCCGGGTTGGTGTAGCGAAGATGAATGGCGTCGATGGCGGCGATGACGTCATCGGTCAGCGCCACTGTCCACGCACCTATATTTTCGCGCAACTGCGTCGCCGACGTCACGCCGATCAACGTGCAGGCGACGGTGCGCCGGCGGTAGCAGAAGGCCAGCGCGAGCTGCGCCGGTGTCAGACCGTGCGCGCGCGCCAGTTCGGCGTACGCACGTGAAGCCGGCGCAACATTCTCCTTGAAGTAGCGCTGACCGAACTGCGGAAAGGCGGTGATGCGCCCGGCGGCGTCGGCGTCATCGATGTACTTGCCGCTGAGATGACCGAAGCCGAGCGGCGAATAGGCCAGCAACGACACCTGTTCGCGCTCGCACACTTCGGACAGACCCATGTCGAAGGTGCGGTTCATCAGGTGGTAGGCGTTCTGGATGCTGACCACGCGTGGCAGGCCTTCGTCGGCCAGCCGCAGGCAGCTCATCAGGCCCCACGGGGTTTCGTTCGACACGCCGACGTGGCGCACCTTGCCTTCGTCGATCAGCGCAGCCAGCGCTTCCAGCTGGCTGCGCAGGGGCGACGCCTCGCGCTCGGCCGACGGGTCGTACTCGTACTGGCCGAACATCGGCACGTTGCGCGCCGGCCAGTGGATCTGATAGAGGTCGATGTAGTCGGTGCCCAGCCGGCGCAACGATCCTTCCACCGCCTCGCGGATGTTCGCCGCGTCCAGCGCCAGCGGACCGCCGCGTATCCACGGCATGCCGCGCGCAGGTCCGGCCACCTTGGTGGCGATGATCACCTTGTCACGCGGCTTCTTCGCCAGCCAGCTGCCGACGATGCGTTCGGTGGCGCCGGAGGTTTCGGCGCGCGCCGGGACCGGGTACATTTCGGCCGCGTCGAGCAGATCGATGCCCGCTTCGAAGGCTTCGTCCATCAGCGCGTGTGCGCTGCGTTCGTCGACCTGCTGGCCGAAGGTCATGGTGCCCAGGCCGACGGCCGGCACCCTGAGCGCGGAGCGCCCGAGCTGGCGTCGCGCGATATCCTTGCTATTCATTTCGTTGCGTGTCGTGAAACGCTGTGTCGTCCGGCGAAGGCCAGACATGTACCACAGACCACGGCCCGCGGCGTCGATTCCCGCTGATCGGAAATACCTTGAAAACTAATCTTCACGGCCTGCTGCTGTACTGCCGCCCCGGCTTCGAGCGCGAATGCGCACAGGAAATCGCCGACCGCTGCGGCGAGGCCGGCCATCTGGTCGAGGTGCAGGCAGAAGCCAACAGTGGCTGGGTCGAAGCGCGTGCCGAAGGCGGCGCGCTGTGGGCGCTGACCCGCGTGCTGCGCTGGCAGGATCTCTGTTTTGCCCGCCAGCTGCTGTGGTCCGGCCGCACGGTCGAGGGCATGAGCCCGGGCGACCGCGTGACGCCGGTCGTCGAGGCGGCGCGCGCGCTGTGCGACGGCTACAGCGACTTCCTGATCGAAACGCCGGACACCGACGGCGCGAAGTCGCTGTCGTCGATGACCAAGAAGCTGGAGCCGCACATGGGCGAGGCGCTGGAACAGGCGGGCGCCTTCACCGACGATCCGTCGGCGCCGCGCCTGCACGTGCTGTTCACCGCGGCCGACCGGGCCACCGTCGCGCTGAGCTGGCCGAATCGCCGCAGCGAATGGCTGAACGGCATCCCGCGCCTGCGCATGCCGCGCGAAGCGCCGTCGCGCTCGACGCTGAAGCTGGCCGAAGCCTTCCACACCCTGCTCAGCGAGGACGAACAGGAGCGCCTGCTCAAACCGGGCATGACCGCCGTCGACCTCGGTGCGGCCCCCGGCGGCTGGACCTGGCAGCTGGTGTCGCGCCACATCCACGTGACCGCTGTCGACAACGGCCGCATGAATCCGGAACTGCTGGAATCGGGCTTGGTGATCCACAAACGCGAAGACGGCTTCCGCTTCGTGCCGCGCAAGCCGGTCGACTGGCTGGTCTGCGACATGGTCGAACAGCCGCGCCGCGTCGCTGCGCTGGTGGCGCGCTGGATTGCCCAGGGCCTGTGCCAGCACGCCATTTTCAACCTCAAGCTGCCGATGAAGCGGCGCTATGACGAGTTGCAGCTCTGTACCGACCTGATCGGCGAAGCGCTGGCCTCGGTCGACAAGAAGCACGAACTGCGCTGCCGCCAGCTCTACCACGACCGCGAGGAAGTGACCTGCTACCTCGGCGTGCCGGGCAAGGCAGGCGGCGGCCGCAAGCGCAAGCGCTGAGCCGCTCTGCGGCCGGGCAGCCGCCCCGCCGCAAGATCAGCCACAAGCGCCCGCCCCGGCTGTGCGATAATGCGCGCGCAGTCGCCTCGCCGGTTATGGCGCGGCCCGGAGTTTCCGATCCGGCCATGAATCCACGGCCGATCCCCACTTCCCCCGCCCTGGCGCCTGCGCCCCCGGGCACGACATTCGCGCAGGCACCCTCGCCGCGCGCCTCGCGCCGGGTTTTCCGGAACCGATTTCCCCAGCCTGAACCGGCATGCCAGGCGGAAGTCCACAGAAGCAACACGTACCGCGGCAATGTGCCCGGCGCGCGCTTCTGCACAAGAGAGCTTCGCATCCATGTCGTTTGAAGAACTCGGGTTGATTCCCGAACTGCTGCGTGCCGTGGCCGATACCGGCTACACCACGCCCACCCCCATCCAGGCGCAGGCCATACCCATCGTGCTCGCCGGCCGTGACGTGATGGGCGGCGCCCAGACCGGTACCGGCAAGACCGCCAGCTTCACGCTGCCGCTGCTGCAGCGCCTCGCGCCGCACGCCAGCAGCTCGCCCTCGCCCGCCCGCCACCCGGTGCGCGCACTCATCGTTTGCCCGACGCGCGAACTGGCGATGCAGGTGCACGAGAGCGTCAAGACCTATTCGAAGCACCTGCCGCTGCGCTCGGTCTGCATCTACGGCGGCGTGGACATGAAGGCGCAAGTCGCCGAACTGCGCCAGGGCCGTGAGATCGTCGTCGCCACGCCGGGCCGCCTGCTCGACCACGTCGAAGGCAAGACCATCAGCCTGAGCCAGGTGCAGATGCTGGTGCTGGACGAAGCTGACCGCATGCTGGACATGGGCTTCATCCCGGACATCAAGCGCATCCTCGCGCTGCTGCCGGCGCAACGCCAGAGCCTGCTGTTCTCGGCCACCTTCTCGGAAGAGATCAAGAAACTCGCCCAGGCCATGCTGCGCGACCCGCAGCTGATCGAGGTCGCACGCCGCAACGCCACCGCGGAAACCATCACCCACCGCGTGCACGCCTGCGGCACCGACGACAAGCGCGCGCTGCTGACCCATCTGCTGACGCAGGACAGCTACGCTGACCGCCAGGCGCTGGTGTTCGTGAACACCAAGTTCGGCGCCAGCCGGCTCGCCCACCACCTGGTACGCCAGGGCGTGGCCGCCGACGCCATCCATGGCGACAAGAGCCAGCAGCAACGCACCGAAGCACTGGAAGCGTTCAAGAACGGCAGCGTGCGCGTGCTGGTGGCGACCGACGTCGCCGCCCGCGGTCTCGACATCGAAGACCTGCCCTTCGTGATCAACTTCGAACTGCCGCACAACGCCGAAGACTACGTGCACCGCATCGGCCGTACTGGCCGTGCCGGCCGCTCCGGTGAAGCCATCTCGCTGGCCGCTCCGGAAGAGAAAGGGCGCGTTGCAGACATCGAAAAGCTGATCCGCAAGCCGATCGAGATCGTCGTGCCCGAAGGTTTCGACCCGGCGCGTGCGCGAGCACGCGAAACGCGTTCAGAGCGTCCGGAGCGTGCAGCGCGCAGCGAACGCGGCGAACGCCGCAGCCGCCCGTCAGCCAGCGACGCGCCACGCACCCCGCGTGCGCCCCGCGCCAGTGCATCGACGGTCGCTGCCGACGGCTTCGACTTCAGCAAGCCCTACGAATCGTCGACGCCTGACGCCCCCGCTGACGGTGGCGACGGCACATCGGCACCGACGCCAGCCAAGCGCAGCGGCAAGCGTCAGGTCGCCGCACTGCTCGGCGGCAGCGGGAAACGCTGACGAGGAATGAAACAAAAACGGCGCCGATGGCGCCGTTTTCTATGGTGCTGGCGGAAGCGGTGAGATTCGAACTCACGAACGCCTTGCGACGTTGCCGGTTTTCAAGACCGGTGCATTCAACCACTCTGCCACGCTTCCTGGATGCCGCCTGTCATGCGCACAATGGCGCCAGACAAGGGTTACGGATGAGGCGCGCAGTCTAGCATGATGAGCGGCGTTGAAACTTCGCACCCTGTGCGATAGTCTTTAGAACACTAATCATCCTTCGGGAGACCTTGATGCAACCGCAATTCCAGAGCATGCAGACCACCGGTTCGCTGTCCGCCGGCCAGAACCGCGTGCTGCGCAACACCTACATGATGCTGGCGGTGTCGATGGTGCCGACGCTGCTTGGCGCCCTGGTTGGCATACAGATGCGCTTCAGCTTCTTCTCCGGCAGCCCGCTCATTTCCTTCGTACTCTTCCTCGGCATCGCCTGGGGCTTCATGTGGGCGATCGAGAAGAACAAGAACAGCGGCCTCGGCGTCGCCCTGCTGCTCGGTTTCACCTTCTTCATGGGGCTGATGCTGAGCCGCATCCTGCAGGTGGCGCTGGGCTTCTCCAATGGCGGCTCCATCATCGCGATGGCGGCCGGCGGTACCGCGGTCACCTTCCTGGTGCTGTCGTCGGTCGCCGCGACGACCAAGCGCGACTTCTCGAACATGGGCAGCTTCCTGATGATCGGCATGATCGTCATCCTGCTGGCCATCGTCGCCAACATCTTCCTGCAGATGCCGGGCCTGCACCTGGCGATCTCCGCCGCCATCGTGCTGATCTCGGCCGCCTGGATGCTGTACGACATCCAGCGCATCGTGCGCGGCGGTGAGACCAACTACGTGTCGGCGTCGCTGTCGGTGTATCTGAACCTGTACAACATGTTCGTCAGCCTGCTGAACCTGCTGATGGCGCTGACCGGCCAGCGCGAGTAAGCGCAGCACGTTCCGGCAGCAAGGCCCCGCGGGCGCGAGCCCTGCGGGGCCTTTTTGTTTGCGGCGTGCCAGGCGGCGGCGGAGTCAGGCGCGTTCGATCAGCGCGATCGACTCGACGTGCGAGGTCTGCGGAAACATGTTGGCGATGCCAGCGCCGCGCAGGCGGTAACCCTTCTGCACGATGAGCACTTCGAGGTCGCGCGCCAGCGTGGCCGGGTTGCACGACACGTAGACGATGCGCGACGGCGCGGCCTCGTCGGCCGAGTGCGGCAGCGACTTCACCAGTTCCATCGCGCCCTCGCGCGGCGGATCGATCAGCATCTTGTCGAAGCGGCCGAGCGCGGCGTAGGACTCCGGCGTGATTTCGAACAGATTGGCGACCGCGAAGCTCGACCGCTCGGCCAGCCCGTTGGCCGCGGCGTTGCACGCTGCGCGCTTGACCAGCGCATCGGCACCTTCGATGCCGACCACGTCGGCGCCCAGCGAGGCGATCGGCAGCGAGAAATTGCCGAGACCACAGAACATGTCGGCGATGCGCTCGCCCTTTTGCGGCGCCAGCAGCGACATCGCACGCCGCAGCAACGAGCGGTTGATGCCGTGGTTCACTTGCGTGAATTCGGTCGGCGCGAACGCCAGCTTCACGCCGAAATCCGGCAGCGAGTAGGCCAGTTCGGGCATCGGAATCGGCCAGAACGGCAGCACCGTGTCCGGGCCGCCCGGCTGCACGTAGATGTGCAGCCGGTGCGCGTCGGCAAAGGCGCGCAGTGCAGCCTCGTCGTCGGCGGTCATCTTCTCGAGGATGCGGAACACCAGCACCGTCATCTGTTCCTCGCGCTCGCCGCCGATGGCGATCTCGATCTGTGGCAGGCGGTCGCGCAGCGAGAAACCATCGATCAGCGCACGCAATGGCAGCAGCAGGGCCGACACGTGCGGCGGCAGCACCTCACAGGAATCCATGTCGGCCACGTAGCTGGATTTCTTCTCGCGGAAGCCCACCAGCACGCCGCCCTTGCGTGGCACGTAGCGCACCGACAGCCGCGCGCGGTAACGATAGCCCCAGCCCGGCCCGACCAGCGGCGCGAACACGGTTTCGGGCTTCACCCGGCCGACGTGCCACAGCGCGTCCTCGAGCACACGCTGCTTGGCGGACGCCTGCGCGGCGACATCGAGATGCTGCATGCTGCAGCCGCCGCAATTGCCGAAATGACGGCAGCGCGGCGTCACGCGCTGCGCACTCGGTTTCACGATGCGGCTGATCTGCGCAAGTTCGTAGGACGCCTTCTTGCGGTAGGGAGAGAAATCGATGGTTTCGCCCGGCAAGGCGCCATCGACGAAGATGACCTTGCCTTCGTAATGGGTGACGCCGCGACCTTCGTGGTCCAGCGATTCGATGCGGGCGACGGGCATGACGTGTCCTGCGAGAGCGAAAGGGCGCGATTTTACCTGCTGCGTGCGCCGCGGCCGCGCCATCGCGGATAATCCGCACCCATGGACAAGACACTGCTCGGCGGGCTGAGCCCGCGTACCTTCCTGCGCGACTACTGGCAGAAGAAACCGCTGCTCATCCGCGGCGCCATTCCCGGCTTCAACGGCCTGCTGCCGCGCGAACAATTGCTCGATCTCGCGCGCGACGAAGACGTCGAATCGCGTTTCATCGCGCACGACGGCCGCAACTGGGAAATGGAGCGCGGCCCGCTGCCGGCCTCGCTGATCCGACGCCCGAGAACAAAGCCGTGGACCGTGCTGGTGCAGGGCCTGAACATGCTGCTGCCGGAAGCCGACGCACTGATGCGCCGTTTCAGCTTCGTGCCCTATGCCCGGCTGGACGACGTGATGGTGAGTTACGCCACCGACGGCGGCGGCGTCGGTCCGCACTTCGATTCCTACGACGTCTTCCTGCTGCAGGGCACCGGCCGCCGCCGCTGGCAAATCAGCGAACAGACCGACCTGACGCTGATCGAGGACGCACCGCTGCGCATCCTGAAGAACTTCGTGCCGGAACACGAATGGGTGCTGGAACCGGGCGACATGCTCTACCTGCCGCCCAAGTGCGCGCACAACGGCATTGCCGAGGGCGAATGCACCACCTACTCGATCGGCTTCCGCACGCCGTCGATGCAGGAACTGGCGACCGGCTTCCTCGACTACCTGCGCGACGAGATCTGCATGCCCGGCATGTATGCCGACCCCGACCTCGCACTGCAGGCCGATCCGGCCCAGCTGCCGGCGGCGATGATAGACAGGGTCGAGGCGGTGCTGAACACCATCAAATGGTCGCGCAAGGACGTCGAGGCCTTCCTTGGCGGCTATCTGAGCGAACCGAAGCCGCACGTGTTCTTTGATCCGCCGGACGACCCGCTGTCACCGAAGCGTTTTGCGCAGCAGGTGTCGAAGCACGGCGTGCGACTGGACGGCCGGACGCTGCTGCTGCGCAGTGGCCGCCAGTTCTGGATCAACGGCGAACCGGTGGAACTGCCGGCGGGCAGCACCGACACCCTGCGCGAGCTGGCGAGCGCCCGCAGCGTCGCCCGAATCGCCGACCACGAAGGCACGCTTGACCTGCTCTACGACTGGTATTGCGACGGCTTCCTGCACACCGGAGCCGCCATTGACTGAGGCAACGGGTGTCTTCCGTTTCGACGATCGCGCCGGCTATCAGGCGGCGATCGGCGCATTGATCGCGCAAATCGATCGATCGCTCGACATCTTTGACACCGATCTGCGCGCCACCGCACTCGATTCGCGCCTCGCGGTCGACGCCCTGACCCGGGCATTGGCACAGTCGCCGCGCGCCGCGGTGCGCATCGTGCTGCACGACGCCGGACCGCTGCAGCACCACATGCCTCGCCTGTGGGCGCTGTGCGCCGCACAATCGCACCGTCTGCACATCCGTCAGTTGCCGCGTACGCTGCGGCATCTGAGCGAAACCTTCATGCTGAACGGCTCGGCTGACGCGGTGATCCGGACTCATCATGCGCACTGGCGCGGCAAGCACGTGCGCGCCGATGCTGCCGAGATCGCCGGCTACAGCGGTCGATTCGCCGAGATCTGGGACAGTTGTTCATGTTGCATAAGCACAACAAAGCTTGGCTTGTAAAACCTTGTTTCCAGCGCTGCAACTTGATCCGTGACGCTCGTGCTACTATTTTGGGCTGATCGAGGTCGCTAGCTCGATCGGGTGTTGTACCGAATTCACGTTGTAGCCAACAGCCAAGGAAATCAAAATGCAAAAGTCCCTCCTCCTCGCCGCCATCCTCGCCGCTGCCCTGGCCGCTTGCTCGAAGCCGGAAGAAGCTCCGGCTCCGGCCGCCGAACCCGCTCCGGCTGCTGCCCCGGCCGCTCCGGCTGACGCTGCCCCGGCTGCTCCGGCTGATGCTGCTCCGGCCGCTCCGGCTGACGCTGCCCCGGCTGCTCCGGCTGACGCTGCTCCGGCCGCTCCGGCTGACGCTGCTGCTCCGGCTGCCCCGGCTGAAGAGAAGAAGTAATCCTTCTTCCGCGAGCATGAAAAAAGCCGGCGCAAGCCGGCTTTTTTCTTTTGTGCTTCCCTGATCGCAAGACCTTTCCGCATCGCCGCAGCGTTCGCCCGCCGCGGCAAGCGCTACCCGCGCACCTACTTCGCCGCAGAGCCCGCTGCAGCCTCTCCCATGCTTTCCTTGATGGGCTGGATCAACGGCGAATCCGCCGGCAGCAGTTTCAGCAGACGCTCCCAATGCACACGCGCGGCGGCAGCGTCACCCCGCTGCATCGCTGCACTACCGGCCAGTGCCAGCGCCTTCACGTTGTCCGGGTCCAGTTCGAGCGCCCTCTTCAGCATCTGCTCGGGTTCGCCGGCCAGATTGCGTCCCTGCTTCATGGCGACCGCGTCGGCGTAATCGGTCCACACCTGGGCGTCGCCGTCGACGATCTTCACCAGTCTGGAATAGGCGTCGGCAGCTTCGTCGAAGCGCCCCATCGCAAAGTACGAACGCGCCAGCATCGACCAGCCCTCGGCGTTGTCCGGCTCCGCCTTCATCCGCTCGGCAAGTCGCGCGACCATGGCCTGTATCTGTTCTGGCGTCACCTCGCCCTCGGCCTGCGGCGGACTGCTGCGCGGTGCATCGATGGCCTGCGGGTGACCGAGCGCCAGATACACCGGAACAGCGATCACCGGCACCATCAGCGCTGACACGACGGCCACCCAGCGGCCGCTGCCCTTCGCTGGGGCCGACGGCGCAACGCCGGCCTCGTCGAGCACCCGGCGCTCCAGTTCGGCGCAGGAAATGCGGTATTGCGCGTCATCGATCAGGCCGGCCGCCAGATCACGGTCCAGTTCCGCCAGCGCATCGCGGTGGATGGCGAGCGTCAGCGCGCGTTGCGCGTCCGCCGGTTGAGTGCTGCGGCCGCGCAGCAGCGGCAGGACGACAAAAGCCAGCGCGACGGCAAGCATCGCCGCCGCGCCCATCATGAATGTGGTCAAACCTTGTTCTCCTCGCCGGCGAGCAGCGCGCGGGCGCGCTCGTGTTCATCGGCGCTCAGTGTGTTGGCGACGGCCGCACGTTCGGCGCGACTGCGCAGGCGGCGCAGCAGCAACACGATGACGATCAGCAGCAGCGCGAAGGGGCCGGCCCACAGCAGCACGGTGGTGGCCTTCAGCGGCGGGCGGTAGAGCACGAAATCGCCGTAGCGCTCGACCATGAAGTCCTTGATCTCGCCGTCGCTGCGGCCGGCGGCGATCTGCTCGCGCAACTGCTTCTTCAGATCCATCGCCAGATCCGCGTGCGAGTCGGCGATGTTCTGGTTCTGACAGACCAGGCAGCGCAGTTCCTCGCCCAGCTTCTGAACCCGCGCCTCGACCGCCGGGTCGTCGGCCAGCGGTTTTGCCTCTTCGGCGTGCAGCACGGAAAACGGCAGCATCAATGCTGCCAGCAACACCATCAAACGTCGCATGTCAGGATGCCTCGAGCTGCTTGACGCGCGGCAGGATGTCGTCGCGCAGCAGTTGCGGCGTCAGCGGGCCGGTGTGCTTGTAGCGAATGACGCCGGTCTTGTCGACGATGAAGGTTTCCGGCGTGCCATAGACGCCGAAATCGATGGCCACACGGCCGTCGCGGTCGTGCGCAGACAGCAGGTAGGGGTCGCCGTGCTCGGCCAGCCACTTCATGCCGGCGTCGCGCTCGTCCTTGTAGTGCAGGCCGACCATCGGCACCAGCCCGGTCTTCGCCAGCTCGACCAGCAGCGGATGCTCCTGGCGACAGGACACGCACCACGACGCCCACACGTTCACCAGCCACACCTTGCCCTTCATGTCGGCCGGCGAGAAGGTCTTGTCGGGCGCCGCCAGCTGGGGGATGGAGAAGGCTGGCACAGCCTTGCCGATCAGCGGACTCGGCACCTCGCGCGGGTTAAGGTAGAGGCCGGCGAACAGGAAACCCGCCAGCACCAGGAAAAGGCCCAGCGGCCACAGATAGCGTTTCATGCGTGCTGCTCCCGGACCGGCGGCGCCACACCGTCGCGCGCGCCCTGTTTCGCGTCGCGCTGGGCGAGCTTGCGGTAACGGCGATCGGCGGCGGCGATGACGCCGCCCAGTGCCATGATGAGGGCACCCACCCAGATCCAGTTCACGAAGGGCTTGTAGAAGATGCGGACGATCCAGGCGTTGCCGTCGGGCAGCGGCTCGCCCATCGACACATAGACGTCGCGGGTGAAACCGGAATCGATGGCCGCCTCGGTCATCGGCATCTGCGATACGCGGTACATGCGCTTCTCCGGGTGCATCATCGCCACCGGCCTGCCGTCGCGCGTCACTTCGATGCGGCCGCGGGCGGCGTCGTAGTTCGGACCCGAGTGCTCGAATGCGCCGTGGAACTTGAAGGTGTAGCCGGCCAGCGTCGCCGTCTGGCCGGGCGCCATCTTGAGGTCGGCGTTCTGTTCGAAGCCCTTGACCAGCGTGATGCCGACGATGCTCACGGCCACGCCCAGATGGGCCAGCCACATGCCCCACCAGCCACCGGGCAGCGCGCGGGCGCGAGCCATCCAGCTGCCGTCGCCGTTGCGGCCGCGCAGACGTTCGACCAGATGCTGCACGCTGGTGGCAGCGATCCACACGACGGTGAAGGCGCCCAGGCCCAGCATAGGCGTGTAGTGCCCGGTCGCCACCATCATCACCAGCGTGGCGGCGACGCTGACCGCGAACGCCCAGCGCAGGCGCAGCACCAGCCCCGGCGCTTCGTCCTTCTTCCAGCGCACGAAGGGCCCGATGGCCATCAGGAACAGCACCGGCGTCATCAGCGGCACGAAGACGGCATCGAAGTAAGGCGCGCCGACCGAAATCTTGCCCATGCCCAGCGCGTCGAGGAAAAGCGGGTACAGCGTGCCGAGCAGCACCGCCGACGTCGCGACCGCCAGCAGCACGTTGTTGGCGAGCAGCGAGGTTTCGCGCGACAGCAGCGCGAAGCCGCCGCCGAGCCCGACCGACGGCGCGCGGATCGCGAACAGCAGCAGCGAGCCGCCGATCACGAACACCAGCAGCGCCAGAATGAACACGCCGCGTTCCGGATCGGTGGCGAAGGCGTGCACCGAGGTCAGCACGCCCGAACGCACGAGGAAGGTGCCGAGCAGCGACAGCGAGAAGGCGGCGATGGCCAGCAGCACGGTCCAGCTCTTGAACGCGCCACGCTTCTCGGTCACCGCCAGCGAATGTATGAGCGCGGTGCCGACCAGCCAGGGCATGAAGGATGCGTTCTCGACCGGGTCCCAGAACCACCAGCCGCCCCAGCCCAGTTCGTAGTAGGCCCAGTAGCTGCCGAGCGCGATGCCCAGCGTCAGGAACATCCAGGCCACCGTGGTCCACGGGCGCGACCAGCGCGCCCAGGCGGCGTCGAGCCGGCCACCGATCAGCGCCGCAATGGCGAAGGCGAAAGCGACCGAGAAGCCAACGTAGCCCATGTAGAGCATGGGCGGGTGGAAGATCATGCCTGGGTCCTGCAGCAGCGGATTCAGGTCGCGGCCATCGGCAGCGGCCGGCAGCAGGCGGTCGAAGGGATTGGAACTGGCCAGCATGAAGGCGAGGAAACCCACGCCGACCCAGCCCAGCACGGCCAGCACGCGTGCCACCATGTCCGGCGGCAGGCGGCGCGAAAACACGCTGACGGCCAGCGCCCACAGCGCCAGCATGAAGGTCCACAGCAGCAGCGAACCTTCGTGACTGCCCCAGGCGGCCGCGACACGGTATTCGAGCGGCAGCGTCGAATTCGAATTGGTGGCGACGTTCAGCACCGAGAAGTCGTTCAGCACGAAGGACTGGATCTGACAGAACAGGGCGAAGGCGACGAACACGAACACGCCCTGCGTCAGCGGTCGCGCGACCGCCATCAGCCGCGCGTCGCCGCGCTGCGCGCCGACCAGCGGAACCACGCCCAGCAGCACCGACAGCGCCAGCGCGATCGACAGCGAAAAATTGCCCAGTTCGGGAAACATGATGGCTCCTGCCCGTGAAACGTGGTGCTCCGGCCCGAGGCGCCGGAGCAGAGTGAATGCGGCTTACTGAACGACCGTGCTCTGCGCCTTCTTCGCCTGTTCCAGCGCGTGCGCGGCTTCAGGCGGCATGTAGTTCTCGTCGTGCTTGGCCAGCACCTCGCTGGCGGCGAACACGCCGTCCTCGCCGAGCTTGCCCTGGGCGACCACGCCCTTGCCTTCCTTGAACAGGTCCGGCAGCGCGCCCTTGTAGGTGACGGTAATGGTGTTGGCGGTATCGGTGACGACGAAGCGGACCGAGGTGCCGTCGGCACCGCGCTCCAGACTGCCATCCTGCACCATGCCGCCGATGCGGAAGGTGCGGCCCTGCGGCGCTTCCTTCGCGGCGACCTGGGTCGGGCTGAAGAAGAACACCATGTTGTCGCTGAAGGTGTTCAGCACCAGCGTGACCGCGCCGACCAGCAGCGCGACGCCGGCGGCGACCAGCGCGAAACGTTTGTGGCGGGGTTTCATGCGCGGCCCCGCTTGTCGGCGTCGATGCGCTCCAGCGCAACATCGCGCCGGGCCTGTGCGCGGGCCTTCTTCATGCGGCGCGACAGCGCGAACAGCTCGGCTGCAATGACCGCGGCGGTCACGCCGTAGGAACCCCAGACGAAGAAGCCGTAGCCGCCCATCGCCCAGAAATGGCTGGCGCTTTCCCAGTTCATGTCTTGCTGTCTCCGTTGCTGGCGAGCTGGCGCACCCAGTCGGTGTTCCGCTCGCGTTCGATCATGATGGCGCGCACGCGCACCAATGCCGCGCCTATCGTGTAGGCCCAGGCGGCCAGCGCCATCACCAGCATGCCGGTCAGCATGGTGGTGGCCATGGTCGGTGCCGCCGTCAGGCTTACAGACGCGCCCTGATGCAGCGTGTTCCACCACTTCACCGAAAAATAGATGATGGGCACGTTCACCGCGCCGACGATGGCGATCAGAGCACCGGCGCGATCGGCCCGGCGCGGGTCGTCGATGGCTGCCTGCAGGGCCATGTAGCCGCAGTAGAGGAAGAACAGGATCAGTTCGGACGTGAGCCGCGCGTCCCACACCCAGTAGGTACCCCAGGTCGGCTTGCCCCACAGCGCGCCGGTCCACAGCGCGACGAAGGCCCACATCGCGCCGGTTGGCGCGAGTGCGGTCGACATCATGAAGGACAGACGCGTGTTGAACACCAGCCCGACCGCACACCAGAAGGCCATCGCCAGATAGACCACCATGGACATCCAGGCCGCCGGCACGTGGATGAAGATGATGCGGTAGCTGTCGCCCTGCGTCGCGTCGGTCGGCGCGACGAAGAAGCCGATGTAGAGGCCGGCCAGCGTCAGCACGATGGCGGCAATCCAGCTCGGCCACAGCAGCTTGCCGGCGAGCGGGAAGAAGGTCTGCGGGCTGGCGTAGTGGAAGAAGCTGAAGCCGGACGACGGCGCGCGCGCGGCGGAAGACTGTGATTGGGACATCAACGAAGCGGCTAGCCCAGGTTCTGATTACTCGGTGTGCGCAGATACAACGCGCGTGTCTCGGCGGGGGCCGACGGCAAAACCGCAAGTTTAACCGAGTGCGGTTTGGCCCCCTATCAATCTTGGGCGATGCGCAACGCCGCCGCGCTCGCCAGCGGTGCCACCGCCAGTGCCACCAGCAGGCAGGCACCGAGCAAGGCCAGGTGCGGCGCGATGCCCAGGCCGGCGCGCCAGGCGTCGATCGCCCCCGCACCGAAGATGAGCACCGGCACGTACAGCGGCAGCACCAGCAGCGCGATCAGCGCGCCACCGCCGCGCAGGCCCAGCGTCAGCGACGCGCCGACGGCGCCGAGCAAAGACAGCGTCGGCGTGCCGATCAGCAGCGTCGCGCAGACGATGAGCGTCTCGTCCGGCGTCAGGCTGAACTGCAGCGCGATCAGCGGCGCGATCAGCACCAGCGGCAATCCGGTCAGCAACCAGTAGGCGCACACCTTGGCCAGCACGATCACTGCCAGCGGCTCCACGGACAGCAGCATCTGCTCAAGGGTTCCGTCCGCCTCATCCGCTTCGAACAGCCGGCTGACCGACAGCAGCGTGGCAAGCAGCGCCGCCACCCACATGACGCCGGCCGCGATCTGCGCCAGCTGGTCCGGTTCCGGCCCGACGCCGAGCGGAAACAGGCTGGTCACCAGCAGGAAGAAGCCGAGCGCGGTCAGCACGTCGGAACGGCGGCGCCAGGCCAGCAGCAGGTCGCGACGCAGCACGGCGGCGAACACGCTCAGCATGAGTAGTCGTCCAGATTGAGCAGCGCGCGGCGCGGCACGTCGATATCCACCGGCTGGTGCGTGGTGTAGATGACGGCGCCGCCGCGACGGATGTGCGCGGCCATCGCCTCGGCCAGCTGCGCCACCGCGCGCACGTCAAGTGCAGTGAAAGGCTCGTCCAGTATCCACAGCCGGGCGCGAGTGCCGCACAGCAGACGGGCCAGCGCGACGCGACGGCGCTGCCCCTGCGACAGGCTGCGCGCCGGCACGTCGAGGCGGGCGCCGAGGCCGATGTCGACCAGCGCGCGCAGCGCCGTCTCCTCTTCCATGGCCTCACCGGCGATGGCCGCGCTGGCACGCAGGTTCTCCAGCGGCGTGAAATCGTCCTTCACCGCGTTGCGGTGACCGAGATAGAGCAGGCCGGCGCGCCAGTCGTCCTTCACCTTGCGCGCCGGCTGGCCGCACCAGCGCAGCTCGCCGGATTCGGCTTCCGACAGCCCGCACAGGATGCGCAGCAGACTGGTCTTTCCGCTGCCGTTGGCGCCAGCCACGTGCAGCAACTCACCCTCGCCCACCGCCAGATCCAGCCCGGCGAACAGGCGTGCCGAGCCGCGCGTGCAGGCCAGTGCGTGCGTAGAAATCAGCGGAACAGCGGGATCGGCCATGCGCGGGAGGCGGGGTGCGGGGCGGTGAAAGGCGGCGAATTATCGCCGAATCCGCCAGGCGGCGTGCGGCGCAAAGAAAAACGGCTCGCGATTGCTCGCGAGCCGCCAAAAGAACCGGTGCTGTCCGCTAGGTCGACCGGCCTCCCCATTGCAAGCCTCGCCACAGCAACGACCCGAGGAGCCTTCAAAATCGTCGCTGCGAGACTGGCACGGATTTCCTAGCAGGCGCTGTGCCACCTCTAGCGAAAAACGCAAAGCATTGATTTATTTATGCTTTATAGCCCAACCCTCGTATGGACCGCGGACGATCGTTGCAACTTGCAGCGCGCGCCCGTGCGCCCGTATGAACGCCCGGCGAAAGTCCGCATGAAACAGGCGCTTGCGCGCATGTGGTCGCTGTTGAAATTCGCAACGCGACGTTGCAGCATGCAATTCATGAAACTGCTGCCCCGTTCCCTGCACGGCAAGATCCTGCTCGGCTACATCGTGCTCGGCGCGCTGTTCGTGCTGCTGGTGTTCGCCGCGCTGGAACAGGTGCGCCTGCTGCTGTCGCGCGTTGACGACGAACACCACGTCACGCGCATGCACGACGTGGTGCGCGAAGCGCGGCGGCTGGAAAAGAACTACCTGCTGTTCCGCAAGCCGTCCGAACTCAAGTCGGCGGTCGGCAAGGCGGAAGAGGCGCTCACGCTGATCGCACGCGACCGCGCGCTGATGCAGCGCGCTGCGCCCGGTTTCTCGCTGGAGGACCTGGAACAGTCGCTGCACGACTGGCGCGACCTGCTCGACGACAGGCTGCAGCGCCGCATCCGCCCGACCGATCCGATCTCACCGCTTGAAGAGCGCATGACCGAGGTCGGCAAGCAGGCGTTCGAAGAAAGCGAGCGCCTGTCCGACCAGGCGCGCGAGGCGATGCGGCGCGCGCTGTCCGGCCAGGAATCGCAGCTGTACACGATCATGATCGCCGCCGTCGCGCTGGTGCTGGTGATAGGCCAGCTGGTGACGCGGCGCGTCGTGGCACCGCTGCGCGAGGTCGAAAGCGATCTGGCGCGCATCGGCACCGGCAATCTCGCACGCCTGACGCCGCGCGACCGCGACGACGAGATCGCCGCGCTGGTCGCCGCCTTCAACCGCGCGCTCGGCGACCTCGAGGAGCGCCAGCTCGCGGTACTGCGCACGGCACGGCTGGCCTCGCTCGGCACCATGCTGTCCGGCGTCGCGCACGAGCTGAACAATCCGCTTTCCAACATTTCGCTGAACGCGCAGCTGCTGCTGGAAGAGCGCGACGTGTGCGACCCGGCGCAGATCAATGGCTTCGTCGAGCAGATCGACGACCAGGTGCAACGCGCGCAACGCATCGTGCGCACCCTGCTCGACTTCGCGCGCGACAGCCGCTTCGCGCTGGTGCGCCAGCCGCTGCGGCCGCTGGTCGAGGAAACCGTCGCACTGCTGCGCGCCGAGCGGCCCGACGCCGCCGACGCCGTGACGCTGCAGATCGCGCCCGAGCTGCACATCCACGCTGACGGCCAGCGCATTCAGCAGGCGCTGCTGAACCTGATCCGCAACGCGCTCGAAGCCTGCGTCGAGGCAGGCATTGCGCCGCACATCACGGTGCGCGGCAGCGCGCGTGACGGCGGCACCGAAATTTCGGTGTGCGACAACGGCCCCGGCATCGAACCACGCAACCTGCCGCGCGTGTTCGACCCCTTCTTCACCACGAAACCGGTCGGCAAGGGCTCGGGGCTCGGGCTTTTCGTGGTGCATGAAATCGCCGCCGAACACGGCGGCAAGGCAGGCATACACAACGAACCGGACGGCGGGACCTGCGTCACGCTCTGGATACCGGCGGAGGAGAAAGCATGAGTACTGCACATGTCCTGCTGGTCGACGACGAAGCGGTCGCGCGCGAGGGTCTGGCCACCGCGCTGCGCCGCGACGGTCTCGACGTCACCACCGCCGACAACGGCGACGCCGCGCTGGCGCTGCTGCGCCAGAACGATTACGAGGTGCTGCTGACCGACGTCAAGATGCCCGGCATGGACGGGCTGGAACTGCTGCGTCGCGCGCGAGAGGCCTGGCCCGCGATGGAGGTGCTGGTGGTGACCGGCTTCGCCACCACCGAATCGGCGGTCGAGGCGATGCGCACCGGCGCCTTCTATTACGTATCCAAGCCCTTCCGCCTCGGCGAAGTGCGCAAGCTGGTGCGCGAAGCGGCCGACAAGGCGCAGTTGCGCGCCGAGAACCAGCGCCTGCGCCAGCTGGTCGAGCACGCCGCCGACGAACGCATCATCACGCGCGACGAAGGCATGCGCGCCATCCTCGACATCGCGCGCGGCGTGGCGCCCACTGACTGCAACGTGCTCATCGTCGGCGAAACCGGCACCGGCAAGGAACTGCTGGCCCGCCACGTGCATGCGCACAGCCGCCGTGCCAGCGGGCCCTTCGTCGCGATCAACTGCGGCGCGCTGAACGAGGAACTGCTGGCCAACGAACTGTTCGGTCATGAAAAGGGGGCCTACACCGGCGCCCAGCAGTCGCGCGGCGGTCTGGTCGAGGCGGCTCAGGGCGGGACACTGTTTCTCGACGAAGTGACGGAGATGTCGGCGGCGATGCAGGTGAAGCTGCTGCGCCTGCTGCAGGAGCGCGAATACCTGCGCGTCGGCGGTACCGAACCCGTGCGCGCCGACGTCCGCTTCCTCGCAGCCACCAACCGCGAACCGCGCGCCGCGGTCGAGGCTGGCCAGTTCCGGCAGGACATCTACTTCCGCCTCAACGTCGTGACGCTGCAGTTGCCGCCGCTGCGCGACCGGCGCGACGACATTCCGCTGCTGGCCCAGCAGTTCGTGCGCCGCGCAGCACAGGCCATGGGCAAGAAAGTCACCGCCATCGCGCCGCCGGCAATGCAGAAGCTGTGCGCCTACGATTACCCGGGCAATGTGCGCGAGCTGGAGAACATCATCGAGCGCGGCGTCGCGCTGGCCGGCGGCACGATGCTGGCCGAAGAAGATCTGCCGCCCGGCCTCGGCACCCCGGCCGGCCACGCCGCCGGTCGCGGCGGCAACGAGGTGCGCACACTGGAGGCGGTCGAGCGCAACCACATCCTCGACGTATTGGCCGGTGTCGGCGGCAACCGCGCGCTGGCCGCCCGCCTGCTCGGCATCGACCGCGTGTCGCTGTGGCGCAAGCTGCGCCGCTATGAAGAACAGGGCCTGATCGAAGCGGACGAGGCCGACGGCGCACTGCGCGTGCGCGACGTACCGGCCTGAGCGCACCACAACGGGGCACACGCTCGGCAACAGCCGGCCGCGCTCCGCGCAAACCCGCGCCACGCGGTGCTGTCCGCGCGGCGAACCGCGTGGCACGCTTGATGCAAGGCTGCGGCACCCCTGTGCCGACGCAACGACGTGTTCGCCAACCTCCACCACCTGTCGCACCACGCCGCCTGGCGCCACCAGCTCGAAATGCTGCTCGAGTCCGCTGGCGAAGGCATCTATGGCGTGGACCAGAACGGCCGCTGCATCTTCATCAACCGCGCCGGCGCCGAGCTGATCGGCTTCGAGCCGGACGAGGTCCTCGGCCGCAACATGCACTACCTGATCCACCACGCGCATTCCGACGGTCGCAACTACGACGTCCATGAGTGCCCGATCTTCCGCGCCTTCCAGGAAGGCCAGGGCGTGCGCATCGAATCCGAGGTGCTGTGGCGACGCGACGGCAGCGCCTTCCCGGCCGAATACACCAGCTACCCGATACGCGACGCCGGCCAGATCGTCGGTGCCGTCGTCACCTTCGCCGACATCACCGAACGCA
This sequence comes from Methyloversatilis discipulorum, assembly GCF_000385375.1. Taxonomy (NCBI): domain Bacteria; kingdom Pseudomonadati; phylum Pseudomonadota; class Betaproteobacteria; order Nitrosomonadales; family Sterolibacteriaceae; genus Methyloversatilis; species Methyloversatilis discipulorum. The sequence goes on along the minus strand of NZ_ARVV01000001.1, from coordinate 1,685,416 downwards.
AGCGCGCCGAGGCGGTGCTGCGTGCCAACCAGGTTGAACTGGAGCGCCGCGTGTCCGAGCGCACCGCCGCACTGCAGGACGCCAACGCGCGACTGCAGCAGTCGCACAGCGCATTGCAACGGCTGTCCGCCCACCTGCAGCAGGTGCGCGAAGACGAGCGCACGCACATCGCGCGCGAGGTACACGACGAACTGGGCGCCTCGCTGACCGCGCTGCAGTTCGACCTGAACTGGCTGCGCCCGCGCCTCGCGCACGACGATGCGCTGGAGAACAAGCTCGACGACATGATGTCGGTCACCCAGCAGGCGCTGGGCGCGGTGCGGCGGATACTGACCGACCTGCGCCCCGGCGTTCTCGACCACCTCGGCCTGTGGGCCGCGATCGAATGGCAGTTGCAGGAAATGCAGTCGCGCCGCGGCCTGCGCTGCACGTTGACGCTGAACGACGCTGAGCCCGAACGACGCCTCGGCCGCAGCGCCGAAATCGCCGTCTATCGCATCGTTCAGGAAGTGCTCACCAACGTCGCCCGGCACGCCGAGGCGAGCGAGGTGAATGTCGAGGTGACCGGCCAGGCCAGCGCGATCGAACTGTGCATCCGCGACAACGGCCGCGGCATGCAAGTGCCGGCGCAACCGACCTCCTTCGGCCTGCTCGGCATGTACGAACGCGCCCGCGCACTCGGCGGCGAACTGCGCATCGACAGCACGCCGGGCGCCGGCACCACCGTGCACCTGCGGGTACCGGAGTCGACGCGATGAAGCCGGTGCGCGTGATCATCGTCGACGACCACCTGATGCTGCGCCGGGGCATCGCGCAGATCCTCGGCGAGAACCCGGCCATCTCCGTGGTCGGCGAAGCGGCAGGCGGGCCCGATCTGATGCGCCTGCTGCGCGACGACGGCGCCGACGTCGTGCTGCTCGACATCGCACTGAACGACCGCGACGGCTTCGACGTGCTGAAGCAGTTGCGCGCCGAGTTTCCGAAGGTCGCCGTGCTGATGCTGTCGACCTACCCGGAATCGCAGTTCGGCGTGCGCGCACTGAAGAGTGGCGCCGCCGGCTACCTGAACAAGGGCTGCTCGCCGGACCAGCTGTTCGACGCCATCGCCCGCGTCGCCGCCGGCCATCTGTTCGTCACCCCGGAACTGGCCGAACGCCTCGCCTTCGGCGTGCGCGCCGACACGCCCGCCAGCCCGCTCGACAGCCTGTCGAACCGCGAGATGCAGGTGCTGAAGCTGCTCGCCAGTGGTCAGACGGTCGGTGATATCGCACGGGAACTGTCGCTGTCGGCGAATACCATCAGCACATATCGCGCGCGACTGTTCGAAAAACTCGACATCAAGAACCCGGTCGAACTGGTGAGCTTCGCCGCGCGGCATCAGCTGGTGGCGCTGTAGGAGCGGTCTTCTGACCGCGACCACAGCGAAGGTCAAGGAGTCGGCGCGCGATCACAGGCTCTGTCGCGGTCAGAAGACCGCTCCTACGAGGCTCTGCGCGCCGCATCGAACGAAGGAGAACGCCATGTCTCTGCCCGCAAACCCGAGAGCCCTGCTGATCGATCTGGCCGGCGTGCTGCACGTTGGCGACCAGCTGATTCCCGGTTCCATCGAGGCGCTTGCGCGACTGCGCGCCGCCGGCTTCAGGCTCGTGTTCCTGACCAACACCACGCGCACGCCGCGGCACACGCTGGTGGCGAAGATGCAGGCCCTGGGCCTGGACGTGCGCGACCAGGAACTGCTGACGGCGCCGGGCGCCACGATGAATCTCGTGCGCTGCCGAGGCCTGCATCCGCACTGGATCGTGCATCCGGACCTGCGCGACGAAGTCGGGCCCGATGCCGCCGAACCGGACGCCGTCGTGCTCGGCGACGCCGGCCACTGCTTCGACTACGCCCAGCTCAACACCGCCTTCCGACTGATCATGCGCGGCCTGCCCTTCATCGCAATGGCGCGCAACCGCCACTTCAAGGAAGAGGACGGCCTGTCGCTCGACATGGGCGCCTTTGTCGCCGGGCTGGAATACAGCACCGGCGTTCAGGCCGAAATCGCCGGCAAGCCCGCCGCCCCGTTCTTCCAGGCCGCGCTCGACACCGCCGGCGTGCGCGCCGACGAGGCCATCATGATCGGCGACGACCTGCGCGACGACATCGGCGGCGCGCAGGCGGCCGGCATCGCTGGCGTACTGGTGCGCACCGGCAAGTACTCGGCCGCGGATGAGCACAACCCGGACATCCGCCCCGCGGCCATCGAAGACGACTTCGCGCGTTTCGCTGCCCGTCTGCTGTAAGCGCGGCAGGTATTGATTCCGCCCGCCGTCGGGGTCAGAAGACCCCTCCCACACAACCCCGGCCCCGGATCGGGCATGCCCCCTGTGGGAGCGGCCTTGGCCGCGACGCGGCCGCTGAAGACCGCCGGCTACAATTCAGGCAGCAGTCGCGAGCAAGCTCGCTTCCACAGGCTTCGGCACAGGACTGCGCCCAGCCCGCCACCACTGTCGGGGTCAGAAGACCCCTCCCATACAACCCCGGGACTGGCCTTGGCCCCGGATTCGGCACGATCCCTGTGGGAGCGGCCTTGGCCGCGACGCGGCTGTCACATGCCGCCCACCTCGATACAGTTCGCCGTCGGCGTCCGAAGGCCCCTCACAGGGATATCTCGCGGAACCGCCGTCAGGTCAGTCCGCCTTCCGCCGGCGACGCAGCGCGCCGATCGCGCCGAGACCGGCAGCGAGCATGGCCCAGGTGCCGGGCTCGGGTACCGCGGTGACGGTCAGCGAAACGTTGTCGATGCCGGTGTTGTAGCTGTCCGGACCGAAGCGCAGCACCAGGCCGTTGACGCTCGACACGCCGGGCATGAATGACAGACGCGTGGTGCCGGCGTCGAAGGCGCCCGAGCTCCACAGGGTCTGGCCGGTGAGCAGATCGAGCACGAGGGCTGACGAGCCGTCGTTGCGGTTCAGGTAATCGCCGAAATCCATCGAATTCAGCGTGACCGCGTAACCGGCGCCGGGCGTGAAGACGAACTCGGCGCTGTGGGTGTCCGGATTGCTGCCGCCCCAGGCCACGCCTTCGAGGTCGGAGTACGCCGTCGACCAGTAGAACAGGCTGCTGTTGACGGTGGTGCCGGTCGCGGTCACGAAGGCACGATGCGACACGTCGAGCAGCCCGGCGACGTCGCCGTAGCCCTGGCCGATGCCGGCGCCGTTCGTGCAGGCCGCATTGGTGGCGTCGCCGCAGATGTTGCCGGAGAAATCGAGCAGCACGTCGGTCGCGGCAGCAGGCGCGGACGCCAGCAGCGCGGTCAGGCCCAGCGTGGCGAGAACGGTCGGAATACGGTGAAAGCCCATCAAACACTCCTGTTGGATCGATACGGCGGCGACCCAAGCAAGATTCGGCCCTCGCATGCCAAAGGTTTGAGCACAAAGCGTTTTCATCAACGACCACCGGCCGGGTGTAAAGCATCACGACAGTCGACCCGCAAGCGCGCAGGTGTCCGGCCGGTCGTGTAGTGCCCGCACTACACGACAATCACATCCGTAGTGATACCGGCCCCCTGCCCCGCTCCCTAGCATTCGTCCCATGAACGCACGGGAGATCTACACGGTGGGATCGCAGCGCAAGCGCGGCTTCAGGCTCGGCATCTACGTCTTCAAGGACGCCGAGATCGTCGACTTCACGGCGCCGCACGGGGTGTTTTCGGTGGCGCGGCGTTTCGACCCGGAGCTGGAGGTGTTCCTGATCGCCGACGCGCAGCGGCCGGTGCAGGCGCAGGCCGGCTTTACCGTGCTGCCCAACTACAGCTTTGCCGACCGCCCGGCGATGGATGCCTTTCTCATTCCCGGCGGCGCCGGCACGCGGCAGGAAACCTGGAACGGCCGGCTGCACGAATTCATCGACGCACTACCCGCGAGCTGCCTGCTCACCAGCGTGTGCACCGGCTCGTGGATCTACGGCCGCATGGGCCTGCTCGACGGCATACCGGCCACGAATCGCAAGGAACCGGACCGCGTCGAGGCCTCGCACCTGGGCAAGCTGCCGATCGATCGCCTCGCCGAAATCGCACCCGCCTGCCGCATCTCGCACGCCCGCGTCGTAGATGCCGGTCGCATTGTCACCGCTGGCGGCATCGCCTCCGGCATGGAACTGGGTTTCCACCTGCTGCGCCGTGCCGGCTACGACGAAGGCTTCATTCGCGAGGTCGCACGCTGCATGGAATACAGCGCCGCCTACGACACCTACGCGCACGACATCGAGTACGCACCAAACCCGGTCCCCTGCTTCGCCCACTGAAGTTTCCAGAACAAGGAGAGTCCCGCAATGAGCACCTTCCGCAACCCCTTCGACCCCAACGTGAAACTGAATGGCTGCTCCTGCGGCCGCCATCACAGCCAGGCTGAACACGACCAGGCCGAAGCGCTGTCCGAAGAGGCGATGCTGGACCGCGTGGTCGAAGGCGCGGTGATGCGCGCGCTGTTCCCGCACGACGAAACGCGGCGCAACTTCATCCGCGCGGTCGGCGCCAGCACCGCGATGGCGGCGATCTCGACCTTCCTGCCGCTGGGCACCGTGAAGGACGCCTTCGCCTCGCCCGGCCCGCTGGAAAAGACCAAGCTCAAGGTGGGCTTCATCCCCATCACCTGCGCCACGCCCATCATCATGGCGCACCCGCTGGGCTACTACTCGAAGCAGGGCCTCGACGTCGAAGTGGTGAAGACCGCCGGCTGGGCGGTCATCCGCGACAAGTCGCTGGCCAAGGAATACGACGCCGCCCACATGCTTTCGCCGATGCCGCTGGCCATCTCGGTCGGTGCCGGCTCCAATCCCATCCCCTGGACCATGCCGGCGGTCGAGAACATCAACGGCCAGGCGATCACGCTGTCGGTGAAGCACAAGGACAAGCGCGACCCGAAAACCTGGAAGGGCTTCAAGTTCGCGGTGCCCTTCGACTACTCGATGCACAACTACCTGCTGCGCTACTACCTCGCGGAGCACGGCATCGACCCCGATACCGACGTGCAGATCCGCTCGGTGCCGCCGCCGGAAATGGTGGCCAACCTGCGCGCCGGCAACATCGACGGCTTCCTCGCGCCGGACCCGGTGAACCAGCGTGCGGTGTATGACGGCGTGGGCTTCATCCACACGCTGACCAAGGACATCTGGGAAGGCCACCCCTGCTGCGCCTTCGCCGCGAGCAAGGAGTTCGTCACGACGATGCCGAACACCTACAAGGCCCTGCTGCGCGCCATCATCACGGCCACTGCGACCGCCAGCAACCCGGCCAACCGCAAGCAGATCGCCGAGGCGATCGCACCGGCCAACTACCTGAACCAGCCGGTCACAGTGGTCGAACAGGTGCTCACCGGCACCTACGCCGACGGTCTCGGCGGCGTGCAGAAGGTGCCGGGCCGCATCGGCTTCGAGCCCTTCCCGTGGGAGTCCTTCGCCGTGTGGATCCTGACCCAGATGAAGCGCTGGGGCCAGATCAAGGGCGACATCGACTACCAGAAGATCGCCAAGGAGGTGTTCCTCGCCACCGACGCCGCAGCGCTGATGAAGGAAGTCGGCCTGCCGGTGCCGAGCACGACGACCAAGAAGTTCTCGGTCATGAAGAAGGAATTCGACCCGGCCAAGCCGGAGGAATACCTCAACAGCTTCAAGATCCGGAAGGTGACGGCATGACGAGGAAACCCTGGCTGGCGCCGCTGCTGTCGGCGCTGTTCTTCGCGCTCTTCGTCGGCGCCTGGTATCTGGCGACCACGGCCTCGTCGGGCGGCGGCGGCGCCGCGCCGGCGATGGACCCGGAGTACGCCGCGCTGATGGGTGCCCAGGCGCAGGCCGGCGGCCAGTCGGCCATGCCCGGCCCGGGCGAGGTGGCGGCCAAGATCTGGGAACACGTCAGCGACCCCTTCTACGACCGCGGCACCAATGACAAGGGGCTGGGCATACAGATCGCCTACTCGATCGCCCGCGTGCTCGCCGGCTATCTGCTGGCGGCACTGGTGGCGATCCCGCTGGGTTTCGTGATCGGCATGTCGCCGCTGGTGTACAAGGCGCTCGACCCCTTCATCCAGATCCTGAAGCCGATCTCGCCGCTGGCCTGGATGCCGCTCGCGCTCTACACGATCAAGGACTCGGGCATTTCCGCCATCTTCGTCATCTTCATCTGCTCGCTGTGGCCGATGCTGGTGAACACCGCCTTCGGCGTGGCATCGGTGCGGCGCGAATGGCTGAACGTGGCGCGGACGCTCGAAGTGAGTCCGCTGCGCAAGGCCTTCCTGGTCATCCTGCCGGCCGCCGCGCCGACCATCCTGACCGGCATGCGCATTTCCATCGGCATCGCCTGGCTGGTCATCGTTGCCGCCGAAATGCTGGTGGGCGGCACCGGCATCGGCTACTTCGTCTGGAACGAGTGGAACAACCTCTCGATCACCAACATCATCACCGCCATCCTGCTGATCGGCCTGGTGGGCATGCTGCTCGATCACCTGCTGGCCTGGGTGGCGCGCGCCATCTCATGGAGGGAATGAACATGAGCGCAGCCCTCGCCCCCGTCGTACCGCTGAAGACGCAGACCCGCGACCCGGTGGAGGCCGCGCCGCCACCCTCGGCCGGGTCGTCCGCAGACAAAAAAGGCCCCATCACAATGAGCACCCAACCCTTCCTCAAGGTCGAGGGCCTGAAGCGGCAGTTTCCGCAGCCGGGCAACCCCGACCCCGCGCCGGTATTCGAAGACGTGCATTTCGGCATCGAGCGCGGCCAGTTCGTGTGCGTACTCGGCCACTCCGGCTGCGGCAAGACCACCATCCTGAACATCCTGGCCGGGCTCGACGAAGCCACCGCCGGCCACGTCATCATGGACGGCCGCGAAGTGCGCGGCCCCTCGCTCGACCGCGGGGTCGTTTTCCAGGGCCACGCGCTGATGCCCTGGCTCAGCGCGCTGAAGAACGTCGAGTTCGCCGTGCGCAGCCGTCACCCCGACTGGTCGGCCAAGCAGGTGCGCGAACACGCGGTGAAATACCTCGAACTGGTGCACCTCGGCCACGCGCTGGACAAGAAGCCGGCCGAGCTGTCCGGCGGCATGAAACAGCGCGTCGGCATCGCCCGCGCCTTCTCGATCGAACCGAAGATGCTGCTGCTGGACGAGCCCTTCGGCGCGCTCGACGCGCTCACCCGCGGCAGCATCCAGGACGAACTGATCGGCATCGTCGAAGCCACGCAGCAGACCGTGTTCATGATCACCCACGACGTCGACGAGGCCATCCTGCTGGCCGACCGCATCGTGCTGATGACCAACGGCCCGCGCGCCAAGATCGCCGAGATCGTCGTCAATCCGCTGGCCCGGCCGCGCGTGCGCGAAACCCTGCACCAGCAGCCCGCCTTCTACACGCTGCGCAATCACCTGGTCGACTTCCTCGTGAAACGCTCGCGCGAATTCCAGCCCGGCCCCGGCTGGGATGCGAAGAACCCGCCTCTCGTCCACCCCGGCCAATCCAGCCAACCCGCCTGAACACCACCTCAAAGGAGACTCACATGAAACGCGAAGACGTCACCGATCTCATCGTCGAACGCAAGGTTGCCAAGGGCCTCAAGTGGGCCGACCTCGCCAAGGCCATCGGCCTCAGCAAGGAATGGGTCACCGCCGGCCTGCTCGGCCAGATGACCTTCACCGCCGAACAGGCCAAGACCATCGGCGAAATGCTCGACCTGCCGGCCGAAGCCGTCACCCAGCTCCAGGTCGTGCCCTACAAGGGCTCGCTGCCCACCTCGGTGCCCACCGACCCGCTGATCTACCGCTTCTACGAACTGATCAATGTGTACGGCACCACCTTCAAGGCACTCATCCACGAAGAATTCGGCGACGGCATCATGAGCGCCATCGACTTCAAGATGGATCTGGCGCGGGAAGCCAATCCCGCTGGCGACCGCGTCAGCATCACGATGAGCGGGAAGTTCCTGCCGTACAAGACGTACTGAAGCTGCTGATGCGAAGTGCTTGACCGGCGCCGCAGGCGCTGGTCATTTATTTATAGCGCATGCTACGATGCGCAGGCCTTGGCTAAATGGAGTCAGGGGTATGTCACAGGATGTCAAGCCACCCGGCCCAGCCGGAACAGCTTGGCAGCTGCAATTGGATATTTAGCCGCATGGCGATCTCCAGAGTACTGTACGACATTGCTAACACGCGTGGCGACGCTGTGCCTTGTGCATCGCAAGATAGTGATGAGTTATCACTTGGTTAAGCCGGGGAGGGTGTAAGAGATTGCCACGGTCTCATCCCTCTCCGGTTTTGCTATCAAATGATTAAAAAGGAAGCCCCCCCTCCTTGGTACCGGCTACGCCGGTATTTGCATTTCGACAATCCGCTTGGTCTCAAAAAGGCAGAATTGCTTGTAACAGATACGACCGCCGTAGCTCGGCACTCGTTCTGGCCGCTCATTCAGTTTGAGATTGAGTCAGCAAAGATCCGAAAAAACAAAGCCACTGGAAAAATCTCGACAAAAATAAAGAAGCGGCCAATCTCCTACGCAGCACATTCGGACTCTCAGATATTTAGCTACTATTGCCAACTTCTATCCGAAGCCTACGAATCTGAGATTTTAACGCGCGAACTCTCCAACTCTGTACTCGCCTTTAGATCGCTTGGAAAAAGCAATATCGACTTTGCAAAACAAGCCTTCGACACCATCAAAACAATGGGCGATTGCACTGCACTTGCATTTGATATAACGAAATTTTTTGACACCCTTTCACACCGCATCTTAAAACAACAGTGGAAAGAGCTTCTGAAGGCGCCACAACTACCTCCTGATCACTATGCGGTTTTTAAGGCTGTTACTAGATTTTCTTTCGTTGATCGGAACAGCGCGTTTGCCGCCCTCAAAATCTCGGTGCACAACCCGCGTACGGGTGGCAAGCGACGCCTCTGCTCTCCAAGCCAATATCGGGACCTCATCCGCGGCGCCAACCTTATTAAGACCAACCCCAAGGGAGTAGGAATTCCGCAAGGAACTGCAATCAGTGCTCTTCTCTCAAACATCTACATGCTCGAATTCGATAGCATGGCATCGGACTTCGTTCAGAGGAACGGCGGCACATACATGCGCTACTGCGATGACATACTTTTTTTGATACCACTAGAAAAGAAAAAGATAACAGAGGACTTTCTCTCAGAAGAACTAAAAAAATTAGAAATAAGCATCAACCCCGACAAAACAGAAGCACGAAATTTCACAGTAACAGACGGACTACAGAACGCAGACCGCCCTCTTCAATACCTTGGATTTCTCTTCGACGGCCAACGCATTACAATTCGACCAGCAGCATTTGCAAAATTTTCTAATCGCATGAAAAAAGGGGTGTCGCTAGCAAAGCTAACCAAAAATAAGAGGGATAAATTACGCCTCACAAATGGTGCACAAGAACGACCACTCTACTGCAAAAAACTCTTCACGCGATACTCTCACTTAGGCAAGCGAAATTTTCTCCGTTACGGGTACAGCGCCGCGCATTTGATGAATTCAAAAGCGATAAGAAGGCAATTACGCCCACTATGGACTCGACTTCAGCGCGAAATTAATAAAGAAAATAAATAGACGAAAATTTGCAGCAATAGAGAACATAGAAGACGTACCACATTCTCCACCGATCTCCGGGTTCCCAAAAGATAGTTTTGTCGGATCTCGCATTCCAACCTATGATCCGCCCGGTTGCGGGGTCATCACCGCGTCGTTCAGCCGATGCCCGAACCTTCCATCGAGAAAAACCTGAACGGCGGCGCTTCTTGCGCACCCTTCGTACCAGACATCGGGGTCCGAATGACGCGTTCGGGCGCCTCAGAGCAGGAGTTGTCGATGAGCTACAGCTTCCCGGCCGAAAAATTCTCCGTCGCCCGCGATGCATTGATGCAGCTGCACCCGGGGGGTCAGCATGTGGCGCTGGAAATGGCGCTCATCGAGTGCCGTGTCGGCCTGCACCGGATGAACCGTTCCAAGCTGGATTCAACCATCCGGTCGCGGATCTTCAAGCTCGAAGGCTTCATGGATTCAACGGGCTTTTCCGAGGCCGATGGCGACAGCGCCTGGACGGTGCGGCTGAAAGGCCTGTCCGATGCGGAGAAGTCGGAGATCTTCCACCTGGTGGATGATCTGGCGAATTTTTTCGCCAGCCACGAAGCGTAGCGAACGCTCTCGGGCGTGCCTCCGTCCCGCGTCCGGACGGCGATGGAACCGAGAGCCACAGCGGCCCGACCTTGAGGTTTCCCCTGCTACGCCGCCCCGCGCTGCGCCCGCCGCCATGTCGCCGGCGGCTGACCGGTCAGCCGCTTGAACGCCCGCGAGAACGCCGCTTCGGATTCATACCCGATTTCCTGCGCGATCGTCGCAACTGAGGCGTGCCCTTCGCGCATCAGATTGGCGCCCAGCTGCATGCGCCAGTGGGTGAGGTACTGCATCGGCGGCATGCCGACGCAGTCGACGAAACGCTCGTGCAGAGCGGAGCGGGAGAGGCCGACCTGTCGGCCCAGTTCGTCCACCGTCCAGTCCTCCGCCGGGCGCGCGTGCATCAGCGCGATCGCCTTGCCGATGTAGCGATCGCGCAGCGCAGCGAGCCAGCCGCTGCCACCCTCTTCCGGCAGGGCTTCGAGACAGCGGCGCGCCGCATCGACGAACACCATTTCGCTGACGCGCTCCAGCACCGCCGCGCTGCCCGCCCGCCGGTGGCGTGACTCGGCCACCGCCTGTTCGAGCATGCGGAACAATAGGGGACGCAGCAACATTTCCCCTGTTTTCTCCACCCTCTTCCACCTCTGCCCGGTTCAGCTCATCGCCGAACTCAGCCCGAGATGTGTGACAAATGGGTCGAAGTCGCGGTCGCTGTAGAGCAGTGCGATCATTGCGCGCCGCCTGTATTGCAATGTCCTGACCGCCGATGTCGACAGCGTCCAGCCCTGTCAGCAGCGTCCACGCCTGATCGAAATCCCGCTGGCTGCCAAAGCCCTGCAGCACTTCGGTCAGGGTGAGGTCGCCGATGAGCAGCGGTTCGCTGCCCGGCAGTGCGTCCAGCCTTTCGGCCTGCGGGGTGGCGGTGCCCCGAAAATAGTCGATCCAGACGCTGGGATCGCCCCGGATCAAGCGTGGGTCCTCATCGCGTCGAGGTCACCTTCCCACTGAAGCTTGCCCCTGACGCGACGGATTTCTCCTGCCGGGAAGGAATGCCGCTCACGCCTCATCGCGACCCCATGAGCGTTTCCGCCACGCGCTATTCCGGCCGGGCGATGATGCCGCGCAACCACGGCTCCAGATGGGCGATGTCAAAGGTGCCGGCGTCGAACATGTCCATCATCCGGGCAAACACGGCGTCCGGTGACTGATTCAGACGGCAGCCATTGACGCGCAGGAAGACGTCGGTCGCGGCGAAGGCGATACGCTTGTTGCCGTCGATGAAAGGGTGGTTGATGGCGAAGCTTTCGAACAGCGCCGCAGCTTCGGCCACGACGTCTTCGTAGTAGCCGGACTGCGGGCGGAACAGTGCGGATTCGAGTGCTCCGGCATCACGCAGGCCCGGGCTGCCGCCATATCGCTGAATCAGCACGGCATGCAGCGCGAGCACGTCGGCAAGGGTCAGGTAATCCCGTGCCCTCACTTGGCACTCACTTGGCAAGTTCGCGGTACAGGCTGTCGAATTCGCCGAGGCTGTCCGCGAACGCTTCCATGACATGTCTGCGCGGCCGGCCCTGTGCCTTGCGCTCGATATAGTCGCGCAGGGCTTCGTCCAGCACCACCTGGAACTGCCGGCCTTCGGATTCGGCAATCTGCCTCAGCGCGGCGAGCACTTCGGGCGAGGCCTGAGATGAGAACTTTTCGCGAGTCTGGGCGGACATGTCGCCTCCGTCAGGATTCATCTTGATGCGTCATGATAGATCACGATGCTGCGGCCAGGCACGCGTAACAACAGTTACAGCGGGGGACGGAGCAACATTTCCCGATCTCCACGCGGGCGTTGCCCGAACGCTCTCCCGCGCGCAGGCACCAAGAGCGTCACGCATGCATCCTGGGCTGTCGGGTAACAAGAGAGCAGCCCGGAAGTTTTCCTTCGCATGCCAAACTCCAGCCACCTCCCCCACCGGCAAACCTCGACGCCATGATCACAAGTCAGTTCGTCTCGCGGATTTCCCTTCAGCGCGACAAGGTCGATTCCTTTGATCGCTATCCGTTTGCGCTGCCGGCCATCCGGGCGCTCGAACAGATCGATCTTCATCCGAAGATGACTATCCTGGTGGGCGAGAACGGCTCGGGGAAGTCGACGCTGCTTGAGGCGATCGCGGTCGCGCTCGGGTTCAATGCCGAGGGCGGCAGCCGCAACTTCAACTTCGGCACGCGCGCGTCGCACTCGGAACTTCACGCCTTCCTGCGTATCGCCCGAGGCGTCCGGCGCCCGAAGGACGGTTTCTTCCTTCGTGCGGAGAGCTTCTTCAATGTGGCGACGGAGATCGAGAATCTCGACGCTGAGCCAATGGCTGGCGCGCGCGTCATCGATGGATTCGGCGGGCGCTCGTTGCACGAACAGTCGCATGGCGAATCGTTTCTCACCCTGATGACTCAACGCTTCCGCGGCGAGGGTCTGTACATCCTCGACGAACCCGAGGCGGCGCTCTCTCCCCAGCGCCAGTTGGCGGTGCTCTCCCGGATTCATGACCTGATAGCCGAAGGCGCGCAGTTCATCATGGCCACGCATTCGCCGATCCTTATGGCCTACCCCGATGCGCGCATCCTCCAGCTCACCGCAGACGGCATCGAGGAGGTCGCATACGAGGACACGGAGCATTACCTCGTCACGCGCAATTTCCTCGCCAATCCTGAACGCATGCTCAGCGTACTTCTGAGCCGCGATGACCAGAACGATTGACTCCTCCGCGAGCACTGCGTTGTCGAGTCTCACGTGGCGACGTTGTGAGGAGCGTTCCCCTACCCCGCCCCGCGCTGCGCCCGCCGCCATGTCGCCGGCGGCTGGCCCGTCAGTCGCTTGAAGGCCCGCGAGAACGCCGCTTCGGATTCATAGCCGATCTCCTGCGCGATGGTGGCGACCGATGCCTGGCCTTCGCGCATCAGATTGGCGCCGAGCTGCATGCGCCAGTGGGTCAGGTACTGCATCGGCGGCATGCCGACGCAGTCGACGAAACGCTCGTGCAGGGCGGAGCGGGAGAGGCCGACCTGTCGGCCCAGTTCGTCCACCGTCCAGTCCTCCGCCGGGCGCGCGTGCATCAGCGTGATCGCCTTACCGATATAGCGATCACGCAGCGCGGCGAGCCAGCCGCTGCCGCCCTCTTCCGGCAGGGCTTCGAGACAGCGGCGCGCCGCATCGACGAACACCATTTCGCTGACGCGTTCGAGCACCGCCGCGCTGCCCGCGCGCCGGTGGCGTGACTCGACCACTGCCTGTTCGAGCATGGGCGCCACCCAGGCGCCGACCCCGCTCGACGGCAGGTGCAGCATCGGCGGCAGGGCCTGGATCAAGGGGTTGAAGGGCTTCAGATCGCAACTGATGAAGCCGCAGACCATCGTGATGCTGGCGCGGCTGGAGGGCACTTCGGCATCGAGCTCACACACGCCGTCATGCAGGGCAATCAGGACCGGTTGGGGGTGGTCGCGCGTCGTTGCGCGCCAGGACTGATCGCCGCCGGCCGCGCGCATGCCGGGCGCACTGGACAGCACGTGGGCATCGCCGCGCGGGAACATGACGATGTCGCCCGCCTGCAGCCTGGCCGGCGCCTGACCCTCCATGCCGACCCAACCGTTTCCTCGCAGGATCATGTGATAGGCGATCACGTGCTCGGCGCCGGGGCTGAGCGCGTCGGCCAGTTCCGGCGACGGTGGCGTGTCGGCCACCCAGTGATCGTCGCAGCTCACGTAATAGAAGATCGCGCCGCGCAGACGCACACTCGTGAGCACATCGGACAACGGATCGCCTTGCATGGCCCCTCCCCGGCGGCGTCGCGATCAATCGGCGCGGACACCCGGTCAAGTGATCGCGCAATCGCGGAGCCGCGAGCAAGTTTCAACGACATGCGGTGAATCGCCCACCGGCCCCTGCAGGAAGAATGGTCCCGTCGTCGCACGCCGCCACACGCATAGAAATATGCACACGCCCCTCGGGCCGTGGCAGGTGCGGCGCACCCCACAACATCCTGAGGAGATCACCATGTCAGCCGTACTCGAAACCCAAGTCACCGCGCCCGATTTCAACGCCATCAAGCAACGGCAGCAGGCCACCTGGGCAAGCGGTGACTATGCCGTCATCGGCACCACGCTGCAAATCGTCGGCGAAACCCTCGCCGAGGCCGCCGACGTGCGCGCCGGCGAACAGGTACTCGACGTCGCTGCCGGCAACGGCAACGCGACCCTCGCCGCCGCGCGCCGCTTTGCCGATGTCACCTCCACCGACTATGTCGAGGCGCTGCTCGACAAGGCCCGCGTGCGTGCCGCGGCGGACGGCCTGACGGCGCAGTTCCAGGTGGCGGACGCGGAGCGGCTGCCCTTCGATGACGCGCGCTTCGACGTGGTGATGTCGACCTTCGGCGTCATGTTCACGCCCGACCACGCCACAGCCGCCAGCGAAATGCTGCGCGTGGTGCGCCCCGGCGGCCGCATCGCGCTCGCCAGCTGGACGCCCGGCGGCTTCATCGGCCGTCTGTTCAAGATCATCGGCGCCTACGTGCCGCCGCCGCAAGGTGTGAAATCGCCCTCGCTGTGGGGCACCGAGCCGCACATCATCGAGCTGTTCGGTACCCGTGCCGCACAGCTGCGCTGCGAGCGTCGGCATTTCGTCTTCCGCTACCGCTCGGCCGCCCACTGGCTGGAGGTGTTCCGCGCCTTCTACGGCCCGATCCACAAGGCCTTCGGCGCCGTGGCGCCGGACGTCCGCCCGGCACTGGAGCGCGACATCCTCGCCCTGCTGGATGAACTCAATGTCGGCGGTGCGGATGCGCTGGTGGTGCCGAGCGAATACCTGGAGGTGGTCATTACCCGGGTGTGACGTGGCGCAATGAAAGGAAGGCGCACGGGAGACAGTGCCGCAACCGGATCCGTATCTTGTAGGAGCGGTCTTCCGACCGCGGCCTGTACCGAAGCCGGTGGAATGCAACCGCCCTGTCGCGGCCAAGGCCGCTCCTACAGGGATTGCGCTTGATCCGCGGCTGGGGCCGGGGTTCTGTGGGAGAGGTCCTCTGACCCCGACTGCGGCCTGAATCGAAGCCGGCGGACTGCGCCGGCCCTGTCGCGGCCAAGGCCGCTCCTACAGGGATTGCGCTTGATCCGCGGCTGGAGCCGGGGTTCTGTGGGAGGGGTCTTCTGACCCCGACTGCGGCCTGAATCGAAGCCGGCAGACTGCGGTGGCCCTGTCGCGGCCAAGGCCGCTCCCACGGGGATTGCGCCCGATGCGCGGCTGGAGCCGAGGTTCGGCGGGAGTGGTCTTCTGACGCCGACTGCGGCCTGAATCGAAGCCTGCGGACAGCAGAGGCCCTGTCGCGGCCAAGGCAGCGCCCACAGGGTTTGCGCCCGATCCGCGGCCGGACCGGCATGCGCCTGCGGCACACGGTATGCTCAGGGCGCCTCCATCCCGAATCACCTGCAATGAACAAGCATCGCCTCTACCAGTATTTCTTCCGCGGCCTGATCACTTTTCTGCCGTTGGCACTGACCGTCTATGTGCTGGTGCTGTTCGTCACCTGGACGGAAAGTCTGGCGATGATGATGGTGCGGCCGATCATCGGCGACTTCTATCTGCCCGGTCTCGGCATCGCGCTGAGCGCCCTGCTCATCGTGGGCCTGGGCGTGCTGGTATCGCGCCCGGAAGCCGGGCGCCTGCTGTCGCTGGTGGAACTGCCCTTCACCAATCTGCCGGTGGTGAAGAGCATCTATTCGTCGCTGAAGAACTTCGCCGACTACTTCGCACCACACACCGGCGAATCGGCTCAGCAGGTGGTACTGCTGCGCATGCCGGGCAACGCGATGGGCATCGTCGGCCTGGTGACGCGGCAGTCGATGGCCGATCTGCCCGCCGGGCTGTCCGAACTGGAGGACCAGATCGCGGTGTATCTGCCCATGGGCTACATGATCGGCGGTTACACGGTGTTCGTGCCGCGCGCCTGGGTGACCAAGGTCGACATGTCGGTCGAAGAGGCCATGCGAATGGCGCTGATTGCCTACATGACGTCGAACCGGAGCGATCCTGAGGCGCGCTGATCGCCTCTGCTTCTTCGCCGCCCCACCCGGCGCGCACTACGCGCATATGCGTATTGCGTCGAAGCGAGCCACCCGACAAGAATGAGCGCCGCATTCCGGAGGCCGCACCCGCGTGATCGTTGGTACAGCCTCCGGCCAGACTGCGCTGCGCCTGCGGGCGACAGCGGGTCGCGGACAGTTCTGACCGGGAGATTGCTGCATGAAAAAAACCGTCTTGATCACCACTGCGCTGCTCGGCGTCGCGGCCGGCACACCGGCGCTGGCGGCGCCCATCGTGGTAAGTACGCTGTCGTCGTGGGACGGCGGCAGCAGCATCGGCGACTTCGGTTCGTCCGGCTTTTCCGGCTGGGGGCAATTTCTGGTGGCGCCGACCGGCAGCAACCGTCTGCTCGACTTCACCTTCCTGCTCAGTGACGCGCTCAAGGGCAGCAACACCAACCCCGTTCCGGTGACCTTCACGGCGCATCTGGTGCAGTACAACCCTTTCACGCGCTATGTCGTCGGCCCGCTGCTCTATTCGAGCGCGCCGGTCACGGTGCCGCTGACAGCGGGCATGGACTTCGACACCTACACCTTCGACATCGACGCCAAGGTGACGGCCGGCAGCACCTACATGATGTTCCTGTTCGCGACCAACTTCGAACTGCGCATCCCGGACGATTCGCGCCTGCGCCTCGCGACCGCGAATACGGATCTGGGCGGCGGCGCTTACAACATTCCTTGGGATGCCGAAAGCGATCTCGACGAGCTGCTCTCCGGTCAGTGGCGATTCACGGCTGGCCAGGACCTCGCCTTCTCGGCGACCTTCGACTTCCGGCCGCCCAACGAGGTGCCGGAACCGTCGGCTGCCGCGTTGCTGGCAAGCGCCGGCGCGGCGGGCCTGTGGGCGACCCGGCGGCGAAGCACTACCGACCTGCCGCGCTGAGAGCAGCGCACCGGAAGACCGGGCCGGCTCAGCCGAAGGCCGGCACCGGCGCGAAGCGCCCCTTCAGCACCTTGTCCGCCGCGCCCAGTTTCAGCCAGCCGTCGATGGCGCTGGCGTACACGGAGCGGAAGTCGGTGGTGTGGACGAGGTTGTCGCCGGCGTCCAGCGCGCCGAGGTCGGACGGCGTGCCGTAGTGGCCGCCCTTCACCTGTTTGCCGGCGAAGAACATGACGTTGGCGGTGCCGTGGTCGGTGCCCAGGCTGGTGTTCTCCGGCACCCGGCGGCCGAATTCGGAAAAGACGAGCAGGCTCACGCGGTCGGCCTGACCCAGGCGTTCCATGTCGCGCAGGAAGCCGCTGATCGCGTCCGAGGTGTAGGTGAGCAGGCGCTGGTGCAGGTCGGCCTGCTGCACGTGGGTGTCGAAGGCGTTGTTGCGATAGCCGACGTAGTACAGACGTGTCGGCAGGCCGGCGGCGATGCAGGCCGCCACCTTGGGCAGACCCAGCGGGGCGATGCCGTAATCCTGGTTGGTCTTGTAGTTCGACCACGCCTCGCGCACCGCCAGCGACGATTCGCGCGCGCTCACCGCCACCTGTTCGAGAAAGCGGCGTGACGGGTTGGCGGTGCTCGCCACACTCACGTCGTCGAGCAGTGCGCGCGTCGGGTGCAGCGCGCTGCGCATGAAACGCTCCGGCTCGTCGAACACCACCGGCGTGTGGACGCGGCTGCGCACCGCGAGCGACTGCGTGGCGTCGATGTTGAGCAGGTAGTTCGGTACCGGCGCGGGCGACATGGTGTCGGCCAGCCGGCCGACCCAGCCGTAGTCGTCGCCGCTGTTCGGTGCGGCGGTGTGGAGGTAGGCCATCGACGTGAAGTGCGAGAACGACGGGTTGTCGTAGCCACAGCCGTGCACGATGGCCAGCTGGCCGTCCTTCCACAGCCGCTCGAAGCCGGCCATGCCCGGGTTCAGGCCGAAGCGGTCGTCGAGCTTGCGCAGCTTGTCCGGGCGGATGCCGATGTTGGGCCGCAGCCGGTAGTAGCGGTCATCGGCGTAGGGCACGACGGTGTTCAGACCGTCGTTGCCGCCGGACATTTCGAAGACGACGAGGATGCGGTCCTGCGCTTCGGCGGCCGCGGCCGCGCGCGCGATGGTGCCGAACACGCCGGGAATCATGAGCCCGGCGGAGGCCTTCAGGATGCTGCGGCGCTTGTGATCGATGTTCATGTACGTTCTCCGGCGAAGCGGCAGGACACCCGTCCTGCCCTCGCCTCAACCCAGTTGATATTCCGGACGGCTCAGCAGCACGTGCAGCAGCAGGCGCAGCGGATCTTCGGCGTAGCTGGCCGCAGCCGGCACGTTGCGCGTGCCCAGTTCCTTTTCGAGGAAGGCCGCGAGCTTGGCCCGCGTGGCGACATCCAGCTGCACCGACAGGAAGCGGCCCTCCATATAGGAGACGACCTGTTCCGGCGTGCTGCAGCCCGCCTTCAGCACCATGCCGGTCAGGTCCAGCCGGGCCACCGTGCGCGGGATCGGTTTGACCCGCTCGACCGCCATCTGCCAGCCGCGGTAGCTGCCGTAGCGCGTGTTGAAGTCCTCGTCACGGTCGCCGTTCATGCTCGACGTCGCCATCATGTCGACGCCGCCATCCGCGCCGCCGGGCTTGGTGGCGGTGCTCAGGTCGAGGCCGCTGCGGACGCGCTCGTGGATGTTGCGGATTTCGTAGCCGGCCTGCGCGCCGGGGTAGCGGTCGCCCGGGATGTAGTTGATGTCGGGCAGCGCGACGTCGAGCGCGAAATTGCCGCGCTCGAGCAGCAGCCCCGGCGTGATCCAGCTGCGACCCTGGGCCCAGCCGGCCACGGTGGGCGGATGCATCAGGCGCTGGCCCAGCGCCGTGGTGGTTTCGTTGAAATCGGGAACACCCGGCACTTCGGTCAGACCCAGCTTGCGGTAGGTGGACACCACCAGTTCGACCGGCCCCTTGATGCGCGTCGCCACCGATTCGGGCGCGTGGAAGTCGCGCGACATGAACAGCATTTCGAGGAAGGCGGCGATGTCGTAATCGACCGCCTTCAGCCGCCGGCCAAGTTCTTCGGCCAGCGCCGGGTCGATGTCCTCGCGCACGAAGTGGCGGTACAGCTTGCTGGCGAGATAGCGCGGCGTGACCGGCTGGTCGAGGATGATGTCGATCACCTGTACGCCGTCGTAGTTGCCGCGCCGGCCCAGCACGGCCTTCGGTCCGCCGTCATGCTTCGCGGCATCGATGTGGAAGGCGACGCCCTGGTAGTTCCAGCCGGTGAAGGCGCGCGCCGCCTCGCGAATGTCGTGTTCGCTGTAGTGGCCGACGCCCATCGTGAACAGCTCCATGATCTCCCGCGCGAAGTTCTCGTTCGGCGCGCCCTTCACGTTCACGGCGGCGTCGAGGAAGGAGAGCATGGCCGGGTCCTGCGCGACGCCTATCATCAGCGTGCGGAATTTGCCCAGGCCCTGGTTCTGGAACAGTTCCAGCTGGTTCAGCATCTTGCGGTAGTCGCGCACCTTGTCTTCGTTGGTGGCGAAGTGGCCGTGCCAGAACAGCGCCATCTTTTCCTGCAGCGGGCGTGGCGACGTGAGCATGCGGTTCGCCCACCAGTAGGCGACGCGATCGGTTTCGAGCTTGCTGGCGCGCAGCCAGTAGAAGAACTTGTTCACCACCGGCTGCATGCGCCGGTTGCCGCCTGCCTTGACCGTTACGCCAAGCGCCTCGCCGCTGTCGCGCGCGAGGTCGGTGGTGGCAGGACGGCTGGCGGGAAACGGGTCCAGCCCCGCCTCGAACACACCCGAATGATCGAACGGCGGCAAGTCCGCCGCCGGAGCACCTTCGAAATAGACCATGCGGCGCACCGCCTGGGCCGGGGTCAGCCGGGCCAGCGCATCGATCTCTTCCGGCGTACCACCGAAGCCCGCCCGTTCGAGCAGATGGGCGGCGCGGGCGCGGTTCCAGTCGGCGGCGGCAATCGGGGTCAGATTGCCAGCCCAGGGCGAGGCGGCGATCGTGACCGCACTGAACAACGCGCCGGCGAATGCCAGCGCAACAGGGGCGATACGGAACATGACGGGACATCCGGGAAGAACAGGCCTGCAGCGTAGGGCCGCCCGACACCGGCCAGCCAGTGCAAATCACCCTCCGCCCGCTAGGGATTTTCTGGAGTCGCGCACGTCAGCGGGCGGTCGTCTGTCGCCGCCGCTCGTGTCATGCTGTCCGTCCCGAGCACTGCGATATTGCCGACATGCCGTCCGCCCCGACCGATCCACTCGACCGTTTCGTCCAGGCCCAGGCGCGCGACTACGCGCAGGCGCTGCAGGAACTGCGTGACGGCCGCAAGCGCACGCACTGGATCTGGTACGTGCTGCCGCAGCTGCGCGACCTCGGACGCAGCCAGATGGCGCGCGAGTACGGCATCGCCGACCGCAGCGAAGCGGCCGCCTACATCGCGCACCCGCTGCTGGGCGTACGACTGGTCGAATGCGTCGACGCCGTCCTCGCCCACGCCGGGCGACGCCCGGAAGACATCCTCGGCGAGGTCGACGCGCTGAAGTTCCGCTCCTGCCTGACCCTGTTCGCCGACGTGGCGCCGGACCAGCCCTGCTTCCGCGCCGCGCTGGCGGCCTTCTACGACGGCCGGCCGGACGGCGAAACGCTGCGGCTGCTTGGTCAGCGCGGCGGCTGAGCACATCCGGCGATGCGATTCCGTCGCTTCGTTCTGCTGACACTGACCCTCGCGCTGCACGGTTGCGTCGCACTGACCCGCGGGATCGTGCCGGTCGACGGCGCCGACCCGGCGGACACCGGAGCAGTGCGCCTGGACATCGATACCGACCACCCGGTGCTGCTGCGCGCGGTCGGCGGCAAACTGCTGCCGGGCGTGCAGGTGTCCAGCCACGCCCGCGCCTTCAGCTATGTGCTGCATCCCGGCGAGCGGGTGCTGTGGCTCAGTGACGCACCCTATGGTTTCCCCTTTCTTCCGCAGCGCCTGAGGTGCTACGTGCTGCGCGCCGACCTCGCGGCCGGCGCCCGCTACCTGCTGCGGATGGATGACGCGACGCAGCGCCCGCTGCTGATCGACACGACGCGGCAGCATCCAGTTGCCAAGGGTGAGCTGGTCGACGAGCCGTTGATCTACGAGCGCGGCTGCCGCTGGCGATGAAATCATGCGGCCATCTTGCCGACCCGGCATCGCGCAAGCCGGCAGGACGTCACTTCCCGGCGCTGTGCGCCCCGCTCATAATGATGCTTTCATCTGCAAGCGCCCCTCCCGAGAGCCACCATGAATCGCATCGAAGGCAGACTGACGAAATGGCAGGACGACCGGGGCTTCGGCTTCATTGAACCGCGTTCCGGCGGCGACCCTGTCTTCGTGCATGTTTCCGCTTTTCCGCGCGATGGACGACGACCGGCTGTCGGTGAAACCTTGCTGTTCGACATTGAAACCGACGAACGCGGACGCAAGCGGGCAACGGCGGTCGAGCGCCCGGTTCGTGTGGCGGCGACACGACGCGACAGCCCCCGACAGTCCACACGAGGCGGATCAGGGCTGCTTGGCACGCTCACGTCGATCGCATTGATCGCCGGTTTCGGCTGGGTGATCTACCACGAGTACGCGCAGCGATTTCCTTTGCGTAATGCGAAGGTGGTCGACGCGACTCCCGTTCGACTCTCGAGCGAGAGCTTTCGCTGTGACGGCCGTCAGCACTGCAGCCAGATGACGTCCTGCGCGGAGGCACGATACTTCTTGCAGAACTGTCCCGATCCCAAGATGGACGGCGACGGTGATGGCATTCCCTGCGAAGAACAGTTGTGCGGCTTCTGACTACCGCCGCCATGTCACTTCACACCGCCGAAATCCTCTGGACCCGCGGGGACCAGCCCTTCATCGACAAGCGCTACAGTCGCCGCCACCTGATCCGTTTCGACGGTGGCATCGAGGTGGCCGGTTCGTCGTCGCCGCATGTGGTGCCGCTGCCTTATTCCGCCGCGGACGCGGTCGATCCGGAAGAGGCGTTCGTCGCCGCGCTGGCGGCCTGCCACATGCTTACCTTCCTGCAACTGGCGGCACTGAAACGGCTGGTCGTGGATCGCTACGAGGACGCGGCCGAGGGCGAACTGGCGCGCAGCGCCGACGGCAGGATGTATATCGCGCGGGTGACGCTGCGGCCGTCGGTGCGCTTCGGCGGAGAAGGTGCACCGACGGCGGCCGAACTGACGGCGCTGCACCACGCGGCGCACGAACAGTGCTTCATCGCCAACTCGGTGCTGACCGAGGTGCGCTGCAAACCTCGCCTGTCTACTGAATGAACGTGCGGAAGCTGCCGGTTCAGCGCCCGCCGAGACGCTTGCCGAAGGAGATGGCGTAGGCTGGCGAGCGCATCTTCAGGATCGGATCATCGCCGGGACGAATGCCTTCGCTCAGCACGTTCGGATCGAAGTTGAGACCGGTGCACGCGTCGCCCCCGACAGCCGTAACCGACAGCGTGCCCGCCACCAGTTCGGTGCGCCCCTCCGGCCAGGCAAGTGAGGGGTCGGACTCGCTGTCGCCCGGTTGACCGAGCGTGACGATCCAGTCGAACAGGACCGGACCGCGAGCCACCCGCTCGCCCAGCCGGGCGGCGAGGAAGTCGCGCGGGGCGGCGCCGCGCTCGTCATCGGTGAGGCCGCGCACGCCGTCGCGCGGCTGAAGGCGCCAGCGCACCGCGCGCTCGCCCTCTGCCGTCGCGAAATGAAAGGTATGCAGTCCGAAGTACTGCGCGCTGGCGTAGCTCCACGGAGGCGGGTTCTGCTGCAGCCAGCGGAACTGCGGCAGCGTGTCCGGATGTGCCGCGCGGTAGGCAGCCACTCTGTCGGGATCGGGCCGGCCGTCCGGGCCGGGCAGCGAGGCACGCAGCAGGCCGAGGAAACTCTCCGGCGTGGCCGCGCCGAACACTGGTGTGCTCAGCGTGGCGATGTTGTGCACGCGGCCGTCGCCGAGCTCGAACTGCGCGGCCAGCCCGCGTGGCGAACGTGCGTTGTCGGCGACCGCCGGGTCGCCGCCGGCCATCGAGAAGCGGATCTGCGCCGGCCAGCGCGTACCCGAGAACAGCGGCGCACTGAACATCCGGGCGGCTTCGGCGCTGCCGGTGAAGCTGCCGACCGCACAGACACCCTTGGCGTGGCCCTTGCGCTCGCCCCTGTGCTCGCCGAACAGGCCCTGAAACACCTCGATGAAATCTCCGGCCTGCGCCGGCCTGTCCTCGGCCCTCAAGGGCGTGGCTGTGGCGGCGGCCAGCATGAGCAGGATGCGCCAATACATGAATGACTCCCCAGACTGCGGCGACTGGAACGCGCCGCGACGCGGGACAGACCGCATGTACAGCCGCCGGTTCGCCCGGACGGCCGGCGCCGGCACCGCACGCCGGACTGATATAGGTCAAATGTCCGCAGAAACGCCGTCCGCTCGACACAAGTTTGCGCGAAACAGGTCGTTAAACCGGGGGTTGATCCGCACACCAATCTTCCGCCGGGAACGCTCATGGACTTCATCTCTCGCAGCATCCGCAACAAGCTTCTGGTCATCTGCGGCGGCGGCACGGCAGCGCTGCTGGTCGCCGCGGTGGTCGGCCTCGGCGTCGAGTGGTCGGCCATCGACACGCTGACCGGCGACATCACGCGCGCCGAGGCGCTGGCGATCCGCGCCGCCACGCTGAACAAGCTCATGCTAACCGGCGCCGCCTTCGCGGTTGTCGTCATCGCCGCCTTCGGCCTCTTCCTGTGGGCACTGCAGCGCACCATCATCGGCCCGGCGAAGACGCTGTCGTCCGATCTCGAACGGCTGGCCAGCGGCGAATTCCATCAGCCGGTCGCCTGCACGACACGCGACGAACTGGGCGCGATCGCGCAGAGCGCCGAGCGCATCCGCAAGGATCTGGGCGCGCTGGTGCTGCAGCTCAAGCAGTCGGCGCAGTCGCTGGTCGAAGCTTCAGGTGTGGTCGGCGGCGAATCGCAGCGGGTGGCCGCCGCGTCGAGCGCGCAGACCCAGGCGGCCAGTTCGACCGCGTCGTCGATCGAGGACGTGACCGCCGCCATCCGCATGGTGGCGGACAACGCCGGCAACGCGGCGCGGCAGGCCGACGAATCGCTCGACCAGTCGACCCGGGCGCAGACCCACCTGACCGAACTGCGCGGCTCGATCGGCCGCACCGCCAGCGTGATGAACGAGGTGTCGGGCGCGGCCGACGCCTTCGTCGAGAACGCCCGCCAGATCACCGAAATGACGCGCGAAGTGCGCGAGATCGCCGACCAGACCAATCTACTCGCGCTGAATGCCGCGATCGAGGCGGCACGCGCCGGCGAACAGGGCCGCGGCTTCGCCGTGGTGGCCGACGAGGTGCGCAAGCTGGCCGAGAAATCGGGCAATTCGGCGGCGGCGATCGACACCATCACCCGCTCGCTGTCGGAACGGGCCGCCGGCCTGTCGGATGCGTTGACGCAGGGACGCAATGCCGTCGGCGTCGCCGAATCGTCGAGCGATTCGGCGGCAGGCGTCATCACCGTCGCGCACCACGCGGTATCTGTCGCTGCCGACGAGGTGCGCGCCATCAATCAGGCACTGGAACAGCAGAGTCGCGCCGCCAGCGACATCGCCGGCAACGTCGAGCACATCGCCAATATGTCCGGACAGAACCAGTCGGCCGTCGACACGCTCGCCAGCTCGGTCACTCACCTGCAGTCCCTGGCATCCCGCCTCGATGAACTGACCGGGCGCTTCCGCCTGTAGGCATCCCGCCGGACCCGGCGATGCCGAGTGCCGTGCTCGTCAGGCTTCGGGATGGCCGGTCTTCACCTTTTCCATCCACTCTTCGATCGCCAGCGTGCCGGCCGCCTGCGCGCGCGCCGCGTCGGCGGGCGGCAGCACGTCCTGCACCAGGTCGATGCGCTTCCACTCGGCCAGCGGCGTTTCGCAATCGGCGCGCGGTACGTAGCGCGAGCGGTCGACGCGCTGATAGCGGTGGATGTAGCGCGGACAGTTCTGCCAAAGTTCCGACAGTTCGACGCGGACGATGAAATCGGCTTCGTTGTAGAAGGCCATCATCGGGTCGTCACGCGACACGGTCGCCCTGCCCTGCACGCGGATGCGGTGCGGCTTCTCGAACGAGATGAAGAGCAGGCCGACCTCGGCGTTCTGCGCGATGTTGCCAACCGAATAGAACATGCCGTTGCCGTCGTAGCTGGGGAATACCAGCGTCTTCTCGTCGACCACGCGCACGAAGCCGGGGTCGCCACCCTTGTACGACACGGTGGGGCGACCACGCGCATCGACGGTGGACAGGAAGAACATGTCCATCGCCTCGATGAAGCCCCGGCTGTCATCGTCGAATTCGGTGCGGCAGGCCAGTTCCTCGATGCGGTCGGCCATCGCGCGGGTGCCGAACTCGTCCTGGAAGCTGCGGTGCTGCGGGTCGTACAGTCTGCTCACGGATGCGTCTCCTCCGGCTGTTCTTGTGGAAGGCGCAGCATGCCACGAAGCATGCGCACCGTCGGCACAGGACTACAACGCACACGATCCGGTCTCATCCGGCCTACCATCGTCTACAGCACCCGATTCCCACCCACAACAGACTGGAGGATCGTCATGAAAACCACGCATCTCGCCGTCGCAAGCTTCGCCCTGCTGCTCGCCGCCTGCGACAAACCGCAGGACCCGCCGAAACCCGTCACCGCGCCGGCGGCCGAGGCCGCAGCGCCCGCGGCTGATACCGCCGCGCCGGCACTGCCCTCGCCTCCTGCCGCGGCAGCGCTGCCCGATGCGCCCGGCCCGGGCGCAACGCCCCCCACCCCGGCCGATACGATGCAGAACGCACCGACCACGCCGAACGGCAAGACCCCGCCCGACACCACGGAAAACGCACGTCCCATTCCATCCGGTCAGCCCGCTCCTGCACCGTCCTCGGGCACCGCGCCGGCAGACGGCACGGCGGTCGCCGGTGGCGATATCGTGAAAGGCTGGAAGACCTGGCGCTCGGCCGCCTGTGAGCGCTGCCACGGTCCGGCGCAGGAGGGCATGGTCGGGCCGTCGCTGATCGAGTCGCTGAAGAAGCTGTCGAAGGACGAAGTGCGGCACGCGGTGATCGACGGCCGGCTCGAACGCGGCATGCCGGGTCACCCCTACCTCGCCGACAAGTTCGACGACCTGTACGCCTACCTGAAGGGGCGCTCCGACGGCAGCGTTCCGAAGGTGCGGCCGGACGGCGCCTGATCCTGCGCGCAGCCGGCGGGCGCATGTCTACGGGGTTGGCAGCGCCCGTCCGGCAGCCAAATGCGGCACGGAATTTTCATTTGGGTTTGCGGCCTGCGTCGCGCTGAGCCGCCTGCGTGCAGCGCGCGTCAATCGCGGAAGGAGCGCCAGCCGCTGATCATCGTCGAGATGATGCTCTGCCGGCTCATGATGTCCTCGCGCAGCGCCGCATACACATGGACGAGGATGAAGCTGAGCAGCAGCCACAGGCCCAGGCGATGCAGGCTGTGCACCGTCTGGCTGTCGCCGATCAGCCATAGCACCCAGCCGAACACGACGCCGCTCCAGTGACCGTGGCCGGCACCTTCGCTGTACAGCGCGAAGCCGGTGAAGATCATGAACAGCGTGCCGAGCACGAACAGGAAGAACATCATTACCGCGGCCAGCGGGTTGTGGCCGACGTACTTCTTCGGTCTGTCCTCGAGGAAGAAATACCAGCGCAGTTCGAACATCACCTCGCTCCACCACGCGAGCTTGAACAGCGGCGGCATGAAGATCTGCCGCGCGTGCTCGTTACCGACCAGCGCCCAGTAGATGCGACCGGCAAAGCCGATGGCGAGGACGTAGCCGGCGGCGAAGTGGGCGAAGCGCACATAGCCCATCAGATACATGCCTGCGTCGTCGCCCGGCAGCATCAGGAAGGGCGTGCCGATGAAGTAGCCGGTCGCCATCAGCACCGTCATCGCCAGCACGGTGATCCAGTGCCACAGCCGCACCGGCGCTTCATAGACATAGACCGCGTGCTGCGTGCGGCCGCCCTGCTCCACCTGCCGCATCTGTTCGTGCGAAAGCATGCTGTTCTCCCGATCTCGGTGGTCGTGGCCGCTTACGCGGCCAGCATCAGTTCGGCCGGCACGCCGGCGCGCAGCGTGCCCCAGTTGCGGTTGCCGCGACGGATAGGCAGGGCAATGTCGAAATACAGCGTGCCGTCGTCGGCCGCGAAGGGCTGCATCAGCAGTGCGCGCTCGCTCTTTGCCGCCCGCCGGGCGATGTCGGCCGGCGCCGGACAGCTGCCGGCGCTGCCCAGCACCTGCCCCGACGGATTGGTCACCAGCGCGTAGCGCACGGCGCTCACCTCGCCGCGCAGTGCGCCAAGCGCACGCGTGACCTCGGGCAGCGCGGCAACGCGACCGGCGCGCGGCGCGACCTCCTCGCCGTCGTCGTCGACCAGCACGGTCGCCGCACCGGCGACCGCGGCGCTGCACTGGTCGCGGTAACGGCCGAGCGCGCCGACGATGGATTCGAGCTGGTCGGAGCCGACGCGGAACGAGGCGGCCAGATCCTGGATGCGTTCGGTCGAGCGGCTCACCTTGGTCAGGTTCTGTTCGCCGTCGAGCATCAGGCTCGCCACCTGGTCACAGCCGGTGTGGATGTCGCTGACCAGCGTATGGATGCGGTCGTTGGTGTCGCTCAGGCTGCGTATCGCGTCGCCGGTGCGCGCGATACGCTCACCCATCACCTCGTACTCGCCGACCATGCTGCCGAAACGACCGGAGGCGCGGCGCACCGCCTCGCCGGTCGCCAGGATGTGGTCGCGGATGTCGTCGGTTTCGCTGCGCGTGCCGGCGACCAGGCGATTCATCCGGTCGATGTTCTGGCTCACGCCTTCGGTCGCCGCCTTGACCTGCTCGGCCAGCGAACGCACCTCGTCGGCGACGACGGCGAAGCTGCGGCCGTTCTCGCCGGCACGCGACGCCTCGATCGACGCGTTCAGCGCCAGCAGATTGGTCTGGTCGGAAATGCTGCTGATGATCTGCACCACCTGGCTGATTTCCGCCGACTGGTTCTGCAGCTGCTGCACCGTACGGTTGAAGGCCTGCACGCGCGCCTCGAACTCGTCGACGCGGGCGGCCGCTGACTGCAGTTCCTCCAGCGACACGCGCGCCGCCTGCAGGTGGCGCGTGGTCGCCTCGTCCAGATCATTGGCGTGCTGACGTGCGCTGTCGACCGCGCTGCGCGAGGTTTCGCTGGCGGCGAATACCTGCTCGGCCAGCGCCCGCTGCGACTGCGCGAGACCCGCGGTATCGCGCAGCGAGCGCGTCAGATGGGCGGTATGGCAGGCTGCTCCCAAGGTGCCACGGCGCACGCGGAACACCATGTCGCGCACGCGTCCGTCGCGCTCGGCGATGAGCTTGCTGATCGCCTTCACCGGCGAACTTTCCGGCAGCACGAATTCGCTCGACAGATCGTTCACATCGCGTCCGCTGTCGGCCAGCGCGTCGGCCATCAGCGCGATCGTGTGGTCCATCTGACGGATATAGAGCGCATCGGCGAAGGCGATCATCGCGCCGGCGGCACAGGCGAGCAGCGCGGCGGCTCGCGGGTTCACCAGCTCGAAGGCGGCGGCCAGCCCGAACAGCGCGAAGAACAGCGCACAGAAGCCGAAACTGCCCATGCGCAGATGATTCGACCGGCGCAGGTCCACGCGCTGCGCCGGTGGGGCGGCCTGCTCGGCCAGGCTGTCGGGCAAGTTCGTCGAGCGCGTTGTCATCGTTAT
Organism: Methyloversatilis discipulorum; assembly: GCF_000385375.1. NCBI lineage: Bacteria > Pseudomonadati > Pseudomonadota > Betaproteobacteria > Nitrosomonadales > Sterolibacteriaceae > Methyloversatilis > Methyloversatilis discipulorum. Next base: position 1,656,453 of record NZ_ARVV01000001.1, on the reverse strand, counting down.
CTCTCCAGCGGTGATGGGCGGAAGTCGCTGCCCGCCGGTTCTCCTCCAGTGCAGGCAACGACCGACTTTACGGCGTCCTCCCTATCGCCTTGAGCGCCCGGAACTGCCACCGAATCAGTGACATGGAACATTGTCAGACCCTGCTCCCCTGCCCCGAACCCGCCATTCCATGAACATGCGGGATCACGCCTCCGGCGCCGCGGCAGGACCGATCGCCCGCGAGATGGCGCAGGCGCGGCGCACGCGACCGGCATTTGCGCATCGCAGCATCGGCGACGTGTCACACTGCCCGCGCATTCATTTAATTTTTTGATGGAGGCATTGATGCAGCAGATACTCGTCTATGCCGATTCGCTGTCCTGGGGCATCGTGCCGACCACGCGGCAGCGGCTGGACTTCGATCGCCGCTGGCCGGGTGTGATGGAAAACGCGCTCAACGGCGACCGGCGCCGGGTGCGCGTGATCGAGGACTGCCTGAACGGCCGCCGCACCGTGTGGGACGATCCGTTCAAGCCGGGCCGCAACGGACTGACGGGACTGGCGCAGCGCATCGAAATCCACTCACCGCTGTCGCTGGTGGTGCTGATGCTGGGCACCAACGACTTCCAGTCCATGCATCCACACACCGCCTGGCACTCGGCCCAGGGCACGGCAACGCTGGTGCGCGCGATCCGCGAAGCACCGATCGAACCCGGAATGCCGGTGCCTCCGGTTCTGGTCGTCGCGCCACCGCCTATCGGTTCGCCGAAAGGCCCGATCGCGCAGAAATTCGTTGGCGGGGATACGAAATGCGTCGGTCTGGCCGATGCGCTGCGGACGGTGTGCGCAGAACTGGGCTGCGCCTTCTTCGACGCCGGGCGTGTGATCAGCACCAGCCCGCACGACGGCGTGCATCTGGACGCCGACCAGCACGCACTGCTCGGCGCCGCATTGGCGGGACAGGTCGAACATCTGGGCGTGCTGACTGCGTAATGAAACGTCAGGCTCAGCGCTGCCTGTCGTGCTCCGCGTAGACGTAGACGCCGACCGTGAGTCGCCGACCTGCATCGTCGGCTGACCGGGCGCCGGCGCCTGCGTCGCGCTCCAGCGATTGCAGGGCCTTTGCACCCAGTTCCGAAGCCCGTGCATGCAGCGCCGACGCCGCCGCCGCCGACAGCCCGCGATAGTGCGCGCCGCGCTCGAACCACGAATCGCCCTGACCGAGCAGATTGTCGACTGCCGCCATCGCGTGGTCACCGACGTGCAGCGCGAAACGCGCGAGCTGTTCGTCGGCGCCGTCCTGCGGCGCGAAAGCGCCGGTATTCAGCACGACCTCGTCGCGCGTATTCAGGTGGGCAATACCCAGTCGCAGCCACTCGTCCAGCACGGGTCGCGCACGGATGTCCTTGCTCACCGACGCAACCAGCGCCTCGAAAGACTCATCGCCGCCCGCGCTGGCCAGCCGCGGCAATGGCCGCGCGCCACCGGTCGCATCACGCCACGGCGCCTGCCCCACCCAGCGGCTGATCAGTTGCGCACCCAGCGACACATTGCGCGGCAGATCGGCGTGCGCGCTGGGCAGACTGCGCAGCCGCTTGACGTCCTTGCGATGCACGCCGGTCTGCAGGCTCACCCGGCTGTCGGTGACCGGTCCGTCACGCCCGGCATTCTCGATCGCAACCTGCACATAGACGCGCTTCAGCAACTCGACCGCCAGCGGCAAGGTGACCCCGCGCGCCAGCATCAAGCGCACCACGGGGCGCAGCACGGCGCGCAGCGTCGATGTCAGGACGGCAGAGCTGGAGGGGTCTGTCATTGGAGCGACCGGATTCGGGTGCGCAAAAGTATCCCACAGTCCAGTCAAACAGGAGTGCGAATCATTCCTATCCTTTTTTGATCGGCGGCAGCGGGCCGCGCTACCGCGAGCGCAGGACCTCGACACCGCGCAGCGAACAGATGACAGACTCGATCCGCACCTCCTGCACCGCGTCTCCCCTTCCGCCCAGGGCGCAGACCGACAGCACGTGCTCGCGGGCTGAGCGGCAGTGCAGACTGTGCGCGGCGACCCGTTCACCGAGCAGATGAAGCGGTCCTGCGCCCGCACCCAGCGTGAGCGTGTCGAAGCCGCGCGCCAGGCCTTCGCCGGTCGCCTTCACGTAGGCCTCCTTGGCCGTCCAGTGGATCAGGAAGGAGCGCTCGGGGTCGCTCTCCGCCATCACGCGCGAGCGTTCGCTCGCCGTCAGCGCAGCCTGCATGACCTGCGGCATCGACACCCGCATCGGCACCGACTCGACGTCTACACCGACCGGCGCGCTGCTGTACAGCGCCAGCGCGACGTGGCTGTCACAGTGGCTGATGTTGAAATGCAGCGCATGGCCCGCAAGCACCGGCTTGCCGCCCGCCTCACAGGCGAAACTGGGGGCGTGCCCGAGCAGTGCACGCATCACGAGACGCTTCAGCGCGTGCGCTGCAATGAAGGCCTCGCGGCTGGGCGGGCGCAGGATGGCGCGCGAACGGCGCTGTTCCTCGGGCACCAGCACCGTGCGTTCGAGCTGGCGCAGGCTGACGGCATCGTAGGCCGCCATCGGCGATACGAACACCCGCACGGTGCCCGAGGGAAGCCTGTGCACCGTCAGGCCGCCTTGGCGCGCGGTCCGCGCGCTGCCAGCTCGCACAACAGTGAAGCCACCGCGGCGCGCTCGGTTTCAACGAAGAAATGACCGCCCGGATGCATGTGCAGCGCAAAGCGCCCGGCGCACTCCTCCCGCCAGCCAAGCAGACCGGACAGCGGCACGCGGCCGTCGTCGAAACCGCCGGCAACGGTGAGGTCGATATCGAACGGCGCCGCTCTTGCGTAGTCGTAGCCGGCGATCAGTTCGAGGTCCTGCTGCAGCACCGGCAGCATCATGTCGATCACCGCGTCGTTGTTCAGCACGCTGTCCGGCGTGCCGCCGAGGTCGCGCAGGTACTCGACCAGATCCTCGCGCCCGAAGCGCGGCAGGCCGAACGTGCGCGGGTGCGAAGGCGCGATGCGCCCCGACATCAGCGCCGCCGCCGGCAGCGCGCGGCCACGCCGGCGCAGCGCGCGCAGCAGCTCGAAGGCGATCAGCGCACCCAGGCTGTGACCGAACAGCAGGTCGGGCTGCACGCCGTCGGCCGCCAGCGTCTGCGCCAGCCCGTCGGCCAGCGCCAGCAGTGAAGGCGGCATCGGCCGGCCGTAGCAGCGACCGCGCCCCGGCAGCTCGAGCGCCAGCAGCGTGAGCTGCCCGTCGAGCAGCGGCTTCCAGGCGAAGAAGGACTGTGCGCTGCCGCCAGCGTAAGGCACGGCCAGCACCACCGGCGCACCGACGCCGGCGTCGCAGATGCGCACCAGCTGCCCGGCGGCGGACTCAGGCAGCATCGAGCGCCACCGTCACGTCGATCACGTCGAGCGCGGCCTGCTGGTGCAGCTGCTTCATCAGGCTGCGCTGCACCTTGCCGCTGGTGGTCTTGCGCAAGGTCGCGGGCGCGATGAACACGATGTCGGCGATGGCCACGCCGTGCTCTTCCGACACCGCGCGCCGCACCTGCATGCGCAGCGCCTTGGCGATCTCAGGCAGTGCGCGCTTCAGTTCGCGGTCGGCTTCTATCACCGCGACCAGCCGGCGCTGCTCACCGCGGTCGTCCTCGAACACGGCGCAGCTCTGCGGCTTGATCAGCGGGTGCGATTCGACGATGGTGTATTCAACGTCTTCCGGATGCAGGTTGCGGCCATCGACGATGAGCAGGTCCTTCATCCGCCCGCACAGATAGATCTGGCCGTCGTCGGCACCGATGAAGCCGATGTCGCCGGTGCGCATGTAGCGGCGCCCCGGCTCGCCGGCGATCTCGGCACCGAAGGTGGCCGCGCTCTGCTCCGGCAGCTGCCAGTAGCCCAGCGCATTGGTGTCGCCCGACACCCATACCTCGCCCAGGCGATCGCAGCCGAGCCGCGCGCCATTCGCCGGATCGACGATGGCGACCTCGATTTCGTCCGACGGCAGGCCGCAGCCGACGACGGTGCGTCCGCTGGCACCCAGATCCTCGCGCACGCGGCCCTCGGTCTCGGCCGCGTGCGCGTCGATGCTGCGCACACGCGGCATTTCGCCCACCGGCCCGCCGGACACGAACAGCGTCGCCTCGGCCAGGCCATAGCACGGCAGCATGGTGGTGGGTCGGTAGCCGAGCGGGCCGAAGGTGGCGGCGAAGCGCTCCAGCGTTGCGGCGCGCACGACGTCGGCGCCATTCAGCGCGATGCGCCAGCTCGACAGGTCGCAGCCTTCGAGCCGCCCGGGCTGCCAGCGCTGCGCCGCCAGCTCGTAGGCGAAGTTCGGGCCGCCCGCCAGCACCGCACGGTGGCGCGAGATCGCATCGAGCCAGATCAGGGGCTGACGCACGAAGGTGTTCGGCCCCATCAGCACCGTTTCGTTGCCCAGCATGACCGGCAGCAGCTGGCCGAGGATGAGGCCCATGTCGTGGTGGTGCGGCTGCCAGAACACGGTGTTCGACGTGTGATCCAGCTCCCAGGCCGTGCGCATCATGCGCAGGTTGGTGGTGATGTTGCCCTGGCTCACCATGACACCCTTGGGGTGCGAAGTCGAGCCGGAGGTGTACTGCAGGAAGGCGATGCGCTCGTCGGCCGGTGGCGGCACGATGCCGGCCGCGGCGGCTTCGTTGCGCAGCGCGTCGGTGGCGAGCCAGGCCAGCGGCAGATCGGCGTCGACCGACAGGATGTCGCGCAGCCCCGCCTCCAGCGAGGACACGGTGAGCGCGCGCCGGCAGCCGCAGTCGCGCAGGATGCGCAGGCAGCGATCGACGCGCCGCCGGCTCGGCAGGTTGAGCGGCACGGCAACGCGCCCCGCCAGCAGGCAGCCGAAGAAGGCGACGATGAAGTCCAGCCCGGCCGGATAGAACAACGCAACGCGGTCGCCCGGCCCGCCGTGCGCCGCCAGCACGGCTGCGATCGCCGTGCTGCGCCGCCAGGCGTCGCCGTAGGTGAGCAGGTCCTCCTCGCGGCCGTGTTCGTCGAGGAAGCGGAACAGTACCCGCTGCGGATGACGTTCCGCCCGCAAGCGCAGGATGTCGGTGACCGACAGCGTGGACACCTCGTCGTACAGCCCGGCCGCAAGATCATCGGTTTCTGTGCGCGCGTACATGTTCAGGCTCCGGCCGGGGCTGCGGCGCGCTGCGCGACGGCGACCGACAGTTCGCGCACGGTCGGGTACTGGAACACCAGCGCCGGCGGCAGCGACACGCCGTAGCGGTCTTCCAGCGAGCCGACCAGATCGACCGCCTGCATCGAACCCAGTCCGTAGCTGCCGAGGTTCTCCTCCGGCTCGATGTCCTGCGCCGGTACGCCGGTGCGGTCGGCGATGAAAGTGGTGATGAAGTCCGCGATATCGTGTTCGGTGCTCATGGATGTCGTCCGTGCAGGTGTAAAGACGGGTCGGCACGCTGCGCTGACGCCGCGGCCGGAATCAGGGTTTCGAGGGCGCGTCGAATCTGCCGGCGCAGCGCGCGCGGTGTGGCCGCCAGTTCAAGCGGCGGCCAGCCGGCGACGTCCACCCCGCGCGGCCACAACGCGGCCCAGTCGGCCGCGGCCGGCGACGCACTGCCGTACAGCGCGTGCAACGCGGCGACCAGCGCGGCGTGCTCACCGCCGACTGGCGGCGCCGCGAACTCGGGCCAGCCTGCCGCGGCCCGTGACGGCGGGCGCCAGCCGGCGCGGATCTCGTCGATCATCGGGCCGAGCACCGGCGCCGGGCCGATCTCGACGAATTCGCTGACGCCGGCGTCGAGCATGGTGTGCACCGACTGCATCCAGCGCACCGGGCTGTAAAGATGGGCGGCCATCACCTCGGCGATCTGCGCGTCGTGCGGCCGTGCCGTCACGTTGGCGATCACCGGAATGCGCGGGGGCTGGAAAGGCGTCTCGCGCAGCGCCTGCGCGAACTCGGCGGCGGCCGGCCGCATGTGGCGCGAATGGAAGGCACCGCTGACGCGCAGGCGCACCGCCCGTGTACCCGCGTCGCGGCAGCGCTCGACGAAGGCGTCGATCTCGCCCGACAGGCCGGCGACGATGGTCTGCGTGGGACTGTTCTCGTTGGCGATCTCCAGTCCATCGACACCCAGACGCGCGATCAGCGCATCCACCTCGTCGCGCCCCGGCCCGATCACCGCCGCCATCGCACCGTCGCGGATGGCGGCCATGATGCGGGCGCGGCGGTCGACCAGGCGCAGCGCGTCGATGAAGTCGAGTGCTCCGGCCGCGGCCAGCGCGACGAACTCGCCGATGCTGTGGCCGGCCAGCATGGCCGGCGCGCCGTGCCGGTGCTCGTGATCCAGATAGCCGAGATAGCCGGTGACGAACAGCGCCGGTTGCGTGTAGCGGGTGTCGATCAGGCGGTCCGCACCGTCGGTGCACAGATCGTGCAGGCTGTAGCCGAGCACGGCGTCGGCCTGTTCGACCAGGCGCGGGTAGCGCTCGAACAGTTCGACGCCCATGCCCTTGCGCTGCGCACCCTGGCCCGGAAAGACGACGGCCTTCACGACAGCACCTCCGCTTCCGCCGGCGCTGCCTGCACCAGCCAGCGCGCCTCGCGCAGTTCCAGGCCGTCGATCTGCAGCAGCGTGCGCCCGTCGATCTCGCCACGCACGCCGACGCGTCCGCTGTCGGCGTCCGCAGTCAGCAGCAGTCGCTGCGGTCCGACTGTCGGCACTTCGGCCCAGCTCACCCGCAGCGCGCGGTAGGGCAGCAGCGGCGCCGTGGTAGCGTCGCGGAACATGGACTGCAAGGCCCGGACGACGGCGACCGTCCAGTGCATCCACAGCGCGCGCGGGTCGTGCGACGACGGCGGGGCGACGTCAATCGCGACGGCAGGCGGAACACCCGCCGTCGCCTCGGGCCCCTCGCCGGTGACGATGCGCTCGACGCGGAGCAGCGTCCGCGCGCCCTCGTCCGCCAGCGCACGGTAGCGCAGGCCGCCGTCCGCAAGGGTGGGCATTACGCGCCGGTGCTGCGGCGACGCAGCGGCCCAGGCGACGTCGATGAAACTGACGCCGCCGCCCGTCGCCGCATGGCCCGGCCACGGCAGCAGAGTCGGCAGGCAGCCGGGCCTGCGGCCGAGGAAGCCGGTCCACGGGCCGAGCAGTGCGTCGATGTCGTGCGGCACAAGGGGGGGCGGCAAATGGGCGTGCGGCACAACGGCGGGCGACATATCGGCGGCGGGCTGCGGCGCAACCGGTGCCGCCGCCTTGAACCACACGCGATCACGACGGAAAGGCAGTGTAGGCAGCGGTACGCGCGTCACGCGATCGGCGGCGTAGCGCGCGGACAGCTGTTCGCTCAGCGCAGGGAATGCAAGTTCCGCACGCAGCCAGTCGGCCAGCCCTGATGCGCTCCGCCAGTCGGGCAGCGGCCGCTCGCCGCCGCTGTCCTTCGCGCTCTGCGCGGTGACGGCCAAAGGGGCCGGTGCGTCGCACAGCCACGCGGCCAGTTGCAGCGCGAGCCCACCGAAGTCCTGCGCCGCGACGGCAAGCCGATGCGATTGCAGATCGCGGCCGACGAACAGCGAACTGGCCAGCGCACGCAGCGTCGGCGCCAGCGCGGCCCGCGGCAGGCTGGCGCGGGCGTGCAGGCGATCCGCCACCGCAACGGCGGGCAACGCTTCGCTCAATGCGGCGGCGACTTCGCCCCAGCACATGCAGTCGCGCAGATCGAATCCGGCGGCGTCTATGCCCAGGCGCTGCGCTGCCGACTGCGCGGCGCGCTCCATCGTGTCCGCATCGACGCCGAGTGCCGGCCACTGCGCGTCGAAGTCGAGTGCGCCGCTGGCCTGCTGCAGCGCGAGCAGCACGCGCGGCTGCACATCCGGACACAGGTAGTCGAACAGCTGCGCCGCGCGCGCGCGCAGCGTATCGGCGTCGCGTGCCGACAGCAGCACGACCTCGGCCTGCGCGTCGGCGTCGGTCCACACCGGTGCCGGCTGCGCCTGCAGCACGACGTGGGCATTGACACCGCCGAAGCCGAAGGAGCTGACGCCGGCCACCCGCGGCCCCTCGCCCCAGGCTTGCGGCCCGTCTGCGATGCGCAGCGGCGAGCCGCTCAGCTCGAGTTGTGGATTGGCCTGGCCGAAAGCCGGATGACCGGGAATCAGCCCGTGTCGCAGCGCGAGTACCGTCTTGATCAGACCGGCGATGCCGGCCGCCGCTTCGAGGTGACCGACGCGCGCCTTCAGCGCACCGAGCCGGATGTCGCCCGCCGGTGTGCGGTCCGGATCGGCCGCTCGGCTCTGGCGCAGTGCTTCGTTCAGCCCGGCGATCTCTATCGGGTCGCCGAGCGGCGTGCCGGTGCCGTGGGTTTCGACATGGGACAGATGGCGCACTGCCGGCCCGGCCGCCTGCCAGGCGGCAGCGACCACCTCGGCCTGCCCCTTGAAGCTGGGCGCGGTCAGGCTGTGCGCGCGACCGCCGTGATTCTCCGCCGAGGCAAGGATGCAGGCGTGGATGAAGTCGCCGTCGCGCAGCGCGTCGTCCAGCCGCTTCAGCACCACGACGCCGACGCCCTCGCCGCGCACATAGCCGTCGGCTTCGGCGTCGAAAGGACGGCAGCGGCCCGACGTGCTCAGCATGCCGGCCTGACTGAAGGCGACGTGCAGTTCGGGACTCAGCATCAGGCTCACGCCGCCGGCCAGCGCCAGTTCGCACTGGCCGAGGCGCAGCTGTTCGACGGCGCGATGCACCGCCACCAGCGAGCCCGAGCAGGCGGTATCAACCACCTGGCTGGGTCCGCGCAGGTTCAGCACATAGGACAGCCGGTTGGCGACCAGCGTCAGCGCCATGCCGGTCGCGCGGTAGGCGTCGTTGTCGCACTGCGCGGCACGCATCAGCGCGGTGTACTCCGCATTGCCGACGCCGGCGAACACGCCTACGCGCCGGCCCGACAGACTGCGCGGCGCGATGCCGGCATCCTCCAGCGCGGTCCATGCGGACTGCAGAAAGAGCCGCTGCATCGGGTCCATCGCCTCCGCCTCGCGCGGCGCGATGCCGAAGTGGCGCAGGTCGAAGCAGTCGGCGTCGTCGATGAAACCGCCCACGTTCGAGTAGGCGGTGTTCGCCGCCCCGCCCGGCGGCGCGTAGTGCGCGCGCCAGTCCCAGCGCGACGGAGGCACCTCGCCGATGGCGGTCTCATCGCCGAGCAGGGTCTGCCAGAAGCCGGCGACATCCGGCGCGCCCGGCAGACGCGCCGCGATGCCGACGATGGCGATGGCGGCGGCCCTGTCCATCACACGCTCGCTCCGGCCAGCGCCGGCGCGTCCTGCAGCACGCCTTCATCGGTCACCGGCACGCCGCTGGCCGCGCACGGCATCGGCAGTCCGGCCTTCCGCGCGCGGGTGCGGCCGCGAGCGTGCTCCTTCGCCAGCTCGTGCATATAGGTCGGGCCGTGCATTTCGTAGTTGTTGCGCAGCGTCGCCAGGTACTCGCGACGGATGATCTTCTGTTCGCGCTCGATGTCGCGCTTCTGCGCGGCGACGTCGGGCTGGCGGTAGAAGCCGGCGAAGTGTTCGGCCACCAGTTTCGACTGCGCTTCCATCATGTCGAGGAAGCCCCAGGTGACCGCCTGGAACAGGCCGATGAAGGCGAGGTTGTCCACGCCGGGCACGAAGATGCGCTTGAACATCGGCACCCTGTTGTCGTCGGCATTCAGGAACTGCTTGTCGAGGAAGGGGAAGGTGGTCTTGAAGCCGGTCGAATAGACGATGGCATCGAACTCGCGCACGCTGCCGTCGGCGAAGAACACCTTGCGGCCCTTGATGTGCTTCACCTCGGGCACGATCTTCAGCTTGCCGTCGCCAATGCGGTTGGCGAAGTTCTCGGACAGCGTCGGCAGGCTGGACATCATCAGGTGGTCCGGCTTCGGCATGCCCATGCTGGAGTGACGCTGGATCAGCGCCTTGTACAGCCCGGTGTGCACCAGGTTGAACAGCGGGTAAGGCAGGATCTTCTTGAACCACCAGTCGTTCAGGAAGGCCATCGCGCGGTCCATGCGCAGGCCCAGCAGGTAGTGGGGCAGCACATAGACGCCGCGGCGCAGCGAAATGCAGGTCGACTTCGCCGCGTGGCTGATGTCCACCGCCACCTGCGAACCGCTGTTGCCCACGCCCACCACCAGCACGTCCTTGTCGCGGTAGTCCTCGCGGTAGCGGTAGTGCTGCGAGTGGATGGACTCGCCGTCGAACACGTCGCGGTAGTAGTAATCAGGGAAGTTCGGCTCGTTGTGGTGACCGTTGGCAACGATGAGCGCGTCGTAGTGGCGCACCTCGCCGCTGTCCAGCGTGACGCGCCAGCCCTTGTCGCCGAAGCGCTCGGCGCGCTTGACCTGGGTATTCAGCTGTATCCGGTCGCGGAAACCGAAATGGTCGACATAGCTTTCGAGATAGGCGTGCACCTGCTGGTGCGACGGGAAATCCGGGTAGTCGTCAGGCATCGGAAAATCGGTGTACTGGTACAGGCCGCGCGGCGTGTTCTGGTTCATCGCGTGCCACACCGAGGTGAACTTCCGGTCGGGATCGAAGGCCCAGATGCCGCCAATGCGGTCACGACCGTCGAAGCAGTCGAACGGGATGCCGTATTCGGTCAGTGCCTTGCCCATCGAAATGCCGCCGACGCCGGCACCGACCACGCACACGCGCGGCAGCTGGCGCGGCGAGCGGCCCTTGCCGCGCAAGCGTTCGAGCATGCGTGCGCCGCCCGGAATGCGTTCGACGAAGGCGCGGGTGAATTCGCGTGCGACCGGCGGCGCGGACAGTGAACGGGGAGCACTCATGCGACGGACCTCCTTGTTTTCGGTGGGGACGAGGGACTTCAGGAATTCGGCGGTGCGCGCTTCGCCGATGCGCGCCGAATGCGCCGCGCAGTCGAGCACCACGGGCGCGATGCCGTCCGACAGATGGCGGCGCAGGCTGTCGACGATGAGCTTCACCTCGTCGTCGGCGATGTCCAGCGGCGGCAGGAAACGCAGGCTGTTGTTGTGGATGGGGCAGACCGCGACCGCCACGCCCTGCACCGGGTCACGCAGCATGGCGCCCCACAGCAGGTAGCCGAAGCTGCGCTGCAGGAAGGGATCGGCGCCCGTGAGGTCGAGATCGATGGTGAGCAGCAGGCCTTCGCCGCGCACGGCGGTAATCATCGGCACCTCGCGCTGCAGGGCGGTCAGCTTGGCGCGGAACGATGCACCGGTGAGGCGCGCACGTTCGTCCAGTCCCTGCTCGAACACCTTGCGCAGCGCGTGCAGCGATATGTGTGCCGACAGCGGGCAGCGCTGACGGCCGGCCAGTTCCTGCAGGCGCGCCGGCGAGCGCTGCTGCGCACGTTGCCGCACCGCGTCGCTGCACAGCACGACGCCGGTCGGCACCAGCGAATCGCACAGCGCGGTGCCCAGCGCGACCAGGTCGGGCGACGACACCTGAGCCGCGCTGTGCAGCAGACGGCCGGTCATCAGATTGGTCTGGGTTTCGTCCACACCGACCAGATAGCCGCCGGCATCGCGGTGACGCACGATCAGTTCGACCAGCTGCTGCGGCAGCGGGCGCGTGGCGTTGGCGTCCACCTGTATGGTTTCGAACCACACCAGCCCGATGTCGCCGGACAGCAGTTCGGCTTCGAGCTTCTGCGCGGCGTCCGGCGCATGCGCGTCGATGAACACGCTGTGCCGGTACAGCGGCTCGAAGGGCTTGCGGAAGATGTCGAACACCGCGTCGTGCGACGCCACCGCGCTGAGCATCGAGAAGCCCAGGCCGCCGGAGAAGAAGAGCATGCGGCGCTTCGCCGGTGCGGCGAGTGCCGCCAGCGTCAGCGCGACTTCCACCGCCGTGACATTGCTCGACGCCGGGAAGGCGTGCGGCAGGCCGGTGCGCTCGCTCAGCAGCGCAGCCAGTTCGCTCCAGTAATCGGTGTTCGCGTCGTGCGCACGCGCCACGTCGGGAATGACATCCAGCGGGTTCAGGCCGCGCGGGCTGGTGCCGACGTTCACGAAGCAGTCGAGCACCGTGCGCGCGGTACCGTCGCGGTCGCGCAGCAGTGACTTCATGCCGCGTGCCGCCTCGAAGCGGGCGTCGAAACCGTGCAGGCGCGCCACCCGGGCGTAGCCGGAATTGCCCCAGCGCAGGTGGGCATCGAAGCAGGCGTCGACATCGGCGTCGATGCGCCGCATCAACCTGTGCGTGTCGCCGTCGATCAGGTCGGCGAAACGCGCCAGCAGCGCTTCGCGCGCCACCGCCAGCGGAAAACCGAAACTGGTCATGACGTTGCGCACATAGCTTTCGCTGGGCGTCATGCTCCAGGTCTGGTGTACCGGCGCACGTACCATGCAGGCGGCGACCGGCACCTGACTGCCCGCCATCGATTCGCCGAGCACGATCATGTCCGCGCGTTCGCGGCAGGCCGGCGCGATCCAGTCGGCGGCCGTCGCGTCCGGGTCGTTGTTGTCCACCAGCACGCTGAGCACCTCGCGCGCGGCGCAGGCGGCGATCAGGCGGTCGGCGTCCTCGGCCGGCGTGAAGGCATCGCACACCAGTACGGCCGCCACCGGCGAGGCGCCGCCTTCCAGCCGCTCGATCGCCTCGAGCACGGTGGACACGAACAGCACGCCCGGGACAAGTGCGTCGTCCGGACCTGCGTCCAGCGGATCGAAGTAGCGGCGCCAGCCTTCTCCCGCATCGATCAGCAGCAGTTCGCCGCTGCTGTCGGCGTCGCGGTTGCGGGCGCGATGCCGGGCCAGGCGCATCGCGGCGTCGAGCGCCTCGTGCTGCGAGGTCAGGAACAGGCAGCGGTAGTCCTCGTCTCCGGTCTTGTTCCGTGACTGTATGCGGTTGAGCAGCAGCGCAAGCTGCGCCGACTGCGGCGACAGGATGGCGCAATGCCCCTGATCGCCACGGCGCACATAGTCTTCCAGCACCTGCAGCGTGGTGCCGTCGGCCGGCACGAAAGCGCTGACCGGCGAACGCGCGAGCCCGCGAGCGGCGTCGTCGCGCAGCGGCGCCACTTCATCGAGGAAGCGCAGCAGCAGACGGTTGTAGGCCTCGAAGTGGGTGAAGCCCAGCAGGTGACCGGCACCCGGGAAGCAGACGTAGCGCGCGCCCGGCAGCGCGTCGGCCAGCGCGCGACCATAGGCCGGCTGCATGTAGCGGTCGTCGCGCCCGCTGATCACCAGCGCCGGGCAGCGCAGCGCAGACAGCGCCTCACGGTGGTCGAAGGCGCCGACGACGGCCTGATAGGCCGGCAACGACGGAATGTTCCAGCCGCGGTTCAGCTCCATGAAGCGCTCGCTCATCTGCAGCTCGCGCATCAGCGTCGCGAAGTCGTTCGCGCCCTGCGCGAACGGCGAGGTGACCGTCGCCACCAGCGCCGACACGCGCTGCGGGTGGGCAACGCAGAAGCGCTGTGCCAGCACGCCGCCGAAGGAATAGCCGATGACCGGCAGCGCATCGGTGATGCCCAGTCCGTCCAGCAGTTCGGCCACGTCGTCCGCCATCGACGACAGCGTCAGCGGACTGTAGAAGTCGGTGCGGCCGCAGCCCGGCATGTGATAGGCGATCAGCCGGTAATGCGCACCCAGTTCGCGCAGCTGCAGCCGCCACATGACCGAGGTATGCATGACGAGGCCGCCGAGCAGCAGCACTGGCCGCCCCAGGCCGTACACCGCTGCCTCGATGATGCGGCCGGAGCGCCCTTGCACGCTGACCGAACGCGCCTGGTCAACGAAGGCCTGCTGTGCATCGAGGTGTTCGCGCGAGGGCTGACGGACGCCGACTTCCGGGGCGGCGATGTCCTGCCGCCCGACGACCGCTGCGGGTAGGGGCGCCGCAACGGGTGCAGGCGGGACGACGGGCGCCGGCGCAGTGGCCGCGCCCTGTTCCGCCCACAGTGCCTCGATCGACAGCGGCGCATCGGCCGTTACGGCCACCGTCTGCACGGCCTCCATCACGACAACGGGCGACGGGCGCGGAGCCGGGACCGGCGTCGTCCGGACAGATTCGGGTGCGCGGAGAGCGACGGCAGCGGGTGCGACGGCGACCGAACCTTCGAGTTCACCCAGAACACGCTTCACGTCGGTGCTGTGATTCTTCAGCAGATAACGGGTGAGACCACGCAGATCCTGGAACTCGAAGAACACGGTAGGCGGAATGACGATGCCGAAGCGCGCAGTGAAACGGTTGCCGATCTCGGTAGACGAGATCGAATCCATGCCGTAGTCCATCAGCGAGCGCGTCGGCGAGAAATCGGCGGCATCGAGCTTGAGCACGTCCATCACCAGCGCGCCCAGATCCTGTTCCAGTGCCACCTCCAGGGCTGGGCGGGTGGCCGGTGATGCGGGCGGTCGCGGCGGAGCGACGGTCGGTGCGACCGACGGTGCCGCGTCCATCTCCAGCCCTTCGATCAGTGCCAGCGCCTCTTCCGGCGACAGTTCGTCGGCAATGCTCATGTCCATGCGGAATCCCCGGTATGCGTGGTGAAAACGGTGCTCATGCGGTCAGCGCCTCGGCCGGCGCGGCTTGAGTTGCGCCGTCGAGCAGCTTTCCGGTGACGAAATTGACCGCGCGGATGTACTTCCACAGATCGACCTCGTAGCGGTGGCGGTCGGTGTCCATGAAGCGGCCCTGGCCGAGATCGAGCCGCTCGGGCTGCTGCTTCATCTGCTGCAGCCGGCGGAAGTTTTCGCTGCCGGCAATGCGCGCCGACAGGCAGGCGGCGACGAAGCGCGCGGTGATGTTGAGCACGTTGCCCAGGCCGGACGGCGTATTGAGATAACCGACGAACAGCAGGTTGTCGTGACGCTGCGGCACCATGCGCAGGAACAGCCGGTCCAGATCGACGCGCGCGTCGAAATCTGCCGGGTCGAAGAAGGACAGGTCGGTGCGGAAGCCGGTCGCCCACAGGATGAGGTCGATCTGTTCGCGGCTGCCGTCGGTGAATTCGACGGTGCGGCCGTCGATGCGGCGGATGTCCGGCTTGGGCGCCAGATCGCCGTGACCGATGTGGTAGAGCACCTGCGAATTCATGATCGGGTGCGCCGCGTCGATGCGGTGGTCCGGCGCCGGCAGGCCGAAATCGGTGCCGTCGAAACCGGCCAGCTTGAACACTGCGCCGACATGGTCCCAGTAGGCCTGGGCATCAGTGAACTTCGGCGCGATGTCCATCAGCCATTCCTGCGTCGGCTTGCCATCAACGAACTTCGGCATGTAGTGATAGCCGCGTCGGGTCGAATGGAAAGCGGCGTCGGCATTGAGTGCGGCGTCCACCGCGATGTCGCAGCCCGAATTGCCGCCGCCCACCACGAGCACCCGCTTGCCGCGGAACTGGTCGGCCGAACGGTAGTCGCCGGAATGCACGCTTTCGCCGTCGAAATGGCCGTCGAACTTTGGCACCAGCGGAATGCGCAGCAGGCCGTTGGCCACCACCAGGTGGGCATAGCGGCGCACGCTGCCGTCGGCCAGCTCGCAGCGCCAGCCCCCGCCATCCGGCCGCGCGCGGACGACCCGGGTATGGAAGCGCGTGTGCGCCTCGACCGTGTAGCGCGCCGCCACCGACATCAGGTAGGCGTACATCTGGCTGTGCCGCGGATAGTGCGGATAGCTGTCGGGCATCGGCAGGTCGGAGAACTGCGTGTTGCGACGCGAGCTGATCAGGTGCACCGACGCGTACATCTTCGACGCCGGCCCGTCCGGCTGCCAGTTGCCACCCAGGCCGCTACTGGCCTCCAGCACTTCGTAATCGAGCCCCGCCTCGGTCAGCGCCTTGGCGACACCGATTCCCGATGCGCCGCCGCCGATGATGCCCACCGTCCGATCAAAGTCCGTCATGTCTGTCCCTGTTGTCTGCGCGTGGTGGTCGGCGCTCACTGGTCTGCGGTGGCACGCATGCCGGCGAGCAGGCGCTTGGCTTCGTCAGGCGTCATGCGGCCTGTCCTGACGCGTTCGAGGATGTCGCGCGGCGACAGCGGCTGCGCGATGTCGGGCGCGGGCGCTGCAGCGGCTGTCGCGACATAGGCCGCGACGGGCTGGGCGATCTGCGGGGCCTGGGCGGCCGCGACCGGCTGCGCCCAGAAGCGCCGGCGCTGGAAGGCAGTACCGGGCAGCGGCACGCGTCGACGCAGCGGCGGCACCGGCTGTGCGCTCCAGTCGTCGAAGGCGCCACTGACCCAGGCGCGCGCCAGCGCGTCCGGCTCGCTGCCCGCATCTGCGGCCGCGCCCTCGGCGTCGGCCACGCCCTTGAACACGCCGGCCGGCAGCGTGGAGGCGTCGAGCTGCCAGAACTCGCCTTCCAGACTGGCGCGCAGCTGCGCCGCCAGCGTCCTCAGGTCATCGGCGATCACGGCGAGCCGGTTGGGCTGGGCGATGCGCGCGACACGCAGCGTCGCCGCCAGATCGGCCAGCGACAGCGCCTCGCCGCGTTCCAGCGCACGCTCGACATGGCGTGCCAGCGACTGCGTCATCGCGCGCAGCGTGTCCGGCGTGCGCGCCGACAGCACGACGATGTGCGGACCGGGCAAGTCGGTGCCCGGCATGCCCGGCCATTCCTCGACCACCAGGTGCGCGTTGGAACCGCCGGCGCCGAAGGAACTGACGGCCGCCAGCCGCGGCTGCAGGCGTCCTACCGCGTCGCGCGGCGCCGGCCAGTCGGCCGCTTCGGCCTGCACGCGGAAAGGCAGCTTCGAAAAATCGATATTGGGATTCGCCGGCTCGCTGTGTATCGACGGCACCAGCCGGCCGTGCCGCATCTGCAGCAGCACCTTGGTCAGGGCGGCGATGCCGGCGGCCGATTCAAGGTGGCCGATCTGCGACTTCACCGAGCCTATGGGCACCACGTGGTCGCCCAGCGCACCTTCGAGCGCCATTGCGAGTCCGCGCAGTTCGATCGGGTCGCCCAGACCGGTGCCGGTGCCGTGCGCCTCGATATAGCCCAGCCGCGATGCCGGCACACCAGCGCTGGCGAAGGCGTCGGCGATCACTTCGCTCTGCCCGACCGGTGTCGGCACGGTGAAGCCCGAAGTGCGCCCGCCGTGACCGAGGGCCGAACCGCGGATGACGCCGTGGATGTGGTCGCCGTCGCGGACCGCGTCGGCCAGCCGCTTGAGCACCACGACGCCGACGCCCTCGCCCGGCACATAGCCGTCGCCGCCAGCGCCGAAGCTGCGGCAGCGGCCGTCGCTGGCGGCGAACTGCAGTTCGCTCAGCATGCGGTAGCGGTAGGGGTGTGCCGACACGTTGACGCCGCCCGCCAGCACCGCGTCGCATTCGCCGGCGCGCAGCAGCAGGCAGGCGGTGTGCAGCGCGGTCAGCGAGGACGAGCACATGCTGTCCAGCGCGAATGAGGCGCCGTTGAAACCCAGCGTGTAGGACACCCGGTTGGCGATGGCCGCGTAGGACGAGTTGGTCAGCGTGGCCGAACCGCCGGCGCCGTAATACTGGTACTCGCCGTACATGACGCCGGCCAGCACGCCGACGCGTGCCCGTGCGCCGTCGCGCGACGGCGGCGACTGCAGGGTCTGCGGCGTGTAGCCGGCGTTCTCGATGGCCAGCCAGGACGCTTCGAGGAACAGCCGCTCCTGCGGGTCCATCCGTTCGGCGTCGCGCGGCGCGATGCCGAAGAACAGCGGATCGAAACAGTCGTGCTGATCGATCAGCGCGGCCCAGCGCGCGTACGCGCCTGTCTTCGCCGCCTCGCCCTCGCGCCGGGCGAAGGACGGGTCGTCCGGCCAGCGCTGCGAAAGCTCGGCGACGCAGTCCATGCCCTGCAACAGGTTGTCCCAGAAGACGTCCGGGTTCTCGGCGCGCGGGTAGCGGCCGGCGAGGCCGACGATGGCGATGGCCAGGCCACGCGTGTCGTCGTCCGCGCTTGCAACGGGGCCGGGCGCGACCGGATCGGGCGCCGGCGGAACGGCCGGCGCGGCCGCTTCGGCAGCGGGCATCGCAGGCGCGTTCGCCGCCTCGTCGCCTGCGAAGCGGGCCGCAGCCTCCGGCTCGGCCGACACGATGCGCGCAGCGAGTTCCTGCACGGTGTCGGCTTCGTACAGCAGCGTCTTCGGCAGCGACGAGAAGTGTTTGTCCAGTTCGCCGTTCAGGTCCATCACCATGATGGAATCCAGTCCGAGCGACTGCAGCGGGGTCGCTGGCGCGACGCGGGCGCGCGCAATGCCGCAGGCGCGGGCCAGCATGTCGCCGAGCCGATTGCACAGTGCCCCCGTCGTATCGGCCGCCGCGACTGCGCGCACAGGCGCGGTTGCAGGCGCCTGCCGCTCGACCGCGGCTGGCCCGACCTCCAGCAGTCGGGCCACGCCTTCGCGCCGGCCGCTGCAGACGACCACGCCAGCCGCCCCGCTCGCCATCGCGCTGCGCAAAGCCTGTACGCCCTGCTCCGCGTCGAGCAGTTCAAGGCCGCGCTCGGCCATCCACTGCATGACCGGCGGTGGCGCCTGCATGCCGTTTTCACTGCGCCAGAGCGGCCAGGCCAGCGCCAGCGTGCGGCCACGGCGGCGGCCGCTGGCTACCGCCTGCGCCCGCAGTCCGGCGAAATCGTCGAGCCAGGCATTGGCATAGGCGTAGACGCTCTGGCCTACATTGCCGTGCGCGCCAGCGAGCGACGAGAACAGCACGAAGGCTTCGAGCGCATCGTCACGCGTGGCCTCGTCGAGCAGGCGGGCTGCGGTGATCTTGGGTGCCAGCACGGCCTGCCAGTCGTCGTCCCCGTGCTTGACGAAGAAGGCGTCGCGCAGCACGCCGGCCGCGTGGATGACGCCGCGCACCGGACCCAGCGTCGCCCGTACCTGCTGCAGCACACCAGCCAGCGATGCGGCGTCGGTCACGTCGCCCTGTACATAGACGACAGACGCGCCCTCGCCACCGAGCGAAGCGACTGCACGTGCCCCCTCATCGTCGAGCGGACTGCGCCCGACCAGCGCGACATGCACGCCGCAGCCAGCCAGCCAGCGCGCGAAGGTGCGACCGAGCGCGCCCATGCCGCCGGTGATCAGATAGGTCGCGCCACGCGTGGGCAACCAGCTGTCCTGCGGCGCGTCCAGCCAGGCGAAGCGCTCTTCCTCGATGCAGCCGTCACGCACGCGCAGGCGCGGCACGCGACCGGGCGACAGTGGGCGGGCCAAGGCGGCAGCGACGGCGTCGGCGCGGCGCACCGGATCATCGGCGGTGGCTGCATCCAGTTCGAGCAGGGCGGCCGATACCCGGGGCGCTTCCAGGTGCAGGCTTTTCAAAAGCCCGCCCATCGCGGCGTGGAAGCAGCGCCCGTCGTCGGACGACGGTATGCCCACATAAACCAGCCGCAGTGCGCGTGCGCCGAGCGCGCCGACCAGCAACTGCGCCAGCGCTACGAAGCGCCGCGCGTCGGCTTCCGTGGAGCCGCGCGCGTTGCCGCTCATCCAGACTACGGTGGCCGGGAAGGCGTCACCGTGCTGCAGCAGTTCGAGCAGGGTGCGCCGATGGGCGGCGTCGGCCGCGTCCATATCCACGCAGTGCCCGTCGTGGAAGCGGAAGCGCGATGCCGTCTCGACGCTCCACAGCGGTTGCGCGGGATACAGGCGACGCAGCCGGGCGGCGAGTCCGCCCAGCCCGACTCCGGCAGCGCCTGCGAGCAACATGGGCGAGGCGGCCAGACCGGCAGGCGATCGGCCGTCGGCCACGACCCAGTGTCGCTGCAGCAGGTGCAGCGGCGCAGCGCGCACACCGTCCCAGGCGCGGAAGCAGAAGCCTTCGATGTCGGCAAGCGGCGCGCCATCGTGCGCGCAGACCCGGAAGTCATAGGCGTGCAGGCCGGGTGCCGGCGTGCCGCGATAGTCGACGCGCACGACGGCGTGCTCGCGCAACGGCGCGTGCAGCGTGAGGCGGCGCATCGAGAAGGGCACGAAGGCACGGCCGGCCGCCAGCACCGCCGCCGGTGCCAGCGCGACCGCGCACTGGAACACGCCGTCGAGCAGCGCCGGATTGATGCGGCCGACGTCGTCGCGCGGCGGAACGGACAGTTCGGCAACGGCGTGATCGCCTGCGCGCTCAAGCGCGCGCACCGGCCGGAACTCGGGGCCGTAGCACAGACCCATGCGCTCGAAGCCCGCGTAGAACGCATCGCGGTCGAAGGGTCCGGTCGGACGCGCGACGGCGGCCGTCGACGCCGCGCCGGCCGCCAGAGCATGCAAGGCGCCCCGCAGATGGGCCGGACCGTCGTCGGCCGTTCCGCTGCGCACCGCGCAACGGCCGGCAGCATCGACATCCACCGTCACGTCAGCCGACGTGGCGAGCACCAGCGCGCGTCCCCACATCAGGTCACGAAACTCGATCGCCCCGTCGCCGGGCAGGCGCGCTGCGAGCAGCTGCAGGTAGCCGGCGGCGGGAAAAACCGCCTGCCCGTCGACCACGTGATTGCGCGCGCGCCAGTCGTCCGGGTTGATGTGCAGTACGCCGTCCCTTGCTGCCGCGGCCGGCACACCGTCGAAGCGCACCGGTGCCGGCGTCTGTGCGCCACCTATCCAGTGGCGGGTGCGACGGAAGGGATAGGCGGGCAGATCGACCGGCTGCGGCAGGGTCTTCCCCGATTCAGGCCACAGCGTGGACCACCGTACCGACGCGCCGGCGAGCCAGCCTGTCGCCAGCACGAGCGGATCGGCGCCCTCGGTGGCGGCCGCCTTCCGGCCGTCGGTCGCCCCGCGCTGCACGCGGTCAGCCGACAGCGCCTGCAGCAGATCGGCCAGCGAGCCGGCGACGACCAGCGCCCGCGCACGCAGCGGCGTGCGCCCCAGCTGCAGCGTCGCGGCGATGCGCGCACGTCCGTCCGGCGTATCGAGTTCTGCCACACGCGGCGCGAGCCAGTCGCGGAAGCGCGCGATGACGGCGTCCAGCTGCTCTTCATCGCTGGCCGAGAACGGAAATACCGTGGCGATAGTGCCGGCAGCGATGTCCGCGGGCACCTCGCGCCATTCCTCGACGATTACGTGCGCGTTGGCGCCGCCGGCGCCGAAGGAGCTGAGGGCGGCGCAGCGCGCCTGACCGTCGTCGGGCCACGGCTCCGTACGCTGAGGAATGCGGAAGGGCGTACGGGCCAGATCGATGGCCGGATTGATGCGCTCCGAATGCAGCGAAGCGAACAGGCGGTGCGAGCGGAACTGCAACAGCAGCCGGGTCAGCCCGGCAATGCCGGCGGCCGCTTCGAGGTGTCCGATGTTCGCCTTGACCGAACCGAGTGCGCAGCTCCGCGGCCGGTCGGCCGCCCAGCCCGCAAGCAGGCCCTCGACCTCGACCGGGTCGCCCAGACCGGTGCCGGTGCCGTGCGCCTCGACGTAGCCGATGCGGGAAGCGCCGAGGCCGGCGCGCGCAAGCGTGTCGCGGATGAGCACGCCCTGGCTGCGCGAACTGGGCACCGTGTAGCCGGTCGTGCGACCGCCGTGCGCGACGCCGGTGGCGCGGATCACGCCGAGGATGCGGTCACCAGCCGCGCGTGCATCGGTCAGTCGACGCAGCACGACGACGCCCACGCCCTCGCCCGGCACGAAGCCGTCCGCCGCGTCGCCAAAGGCGTGACAGCGACCGGTCGGCGACAGCATGCGCTGCTGACTCAGCTGCACATACTTGGACGGATGCAGGTAAAGATTGACGCCGCCCGCCAGCGCCACCGCGCATTCGTCGCGGCGCAGGCTTTCGCAGGCGAGATGCAGAGCGGTCAGCGATGACGAGCAGGCAGTGTCGAGCGCAATGCTGGGTCCGTCGAAATCGAGCAGCCACGACAGCCGGTTGGCCACCGACCACGGCATCGCCGTCGGCACCTGACCGCCGCCGCTGCGCCAGTGCACCTCGCCGAGCAGGGGATAGGACAGCGTGGTGATACCGGCGAACACGCCGACGCGTGCCGCGCCGCCAGGCTGCGCACGCGGCAACCGTTCGGGGCCGAGCGCCGCGTGTTCCAGCGCGTGCCACGCGCACTCGATGAACAGGCGCTCCTGCGGATCCATCACGTCGGCGTCGACTGCAGACACGCCGAAGAAGGCCGAATCGAAGGCATCGACGTCGCGCAGGAAGCCGCCCCACTTCGACGTGCTGGCCCATTGCGCACGCGCGACCGGATCGCCGCTGAACAACCCGTCGGCCGACCAGCGCTCGGCCGGCACTTCGCCGACGGCATCGACACCGGCGTCAAGCAATGCGGCGAACGATTCGAGATCGGGCGCCCCGGGGTAGCGGCCGGCGATGCCGACGATGGCGATCGCATCGTCCGCGTTTACGCCGCCAGCGTCCGTCAGGTCGTCATCGAGCACCTCCCACTCGTCGCTGAAGTGCGGCCTCGCCGAAGCGTGCGCCTCTTCGCGCGGGGAAACGGGCCGCAGCGAGGCGGACAGCCGCGCCGCTTCGTCGGGAAAGTTCGACAGCAGGTACTGATGTACATCGCCCACGGTCCGGCAGTCGTACAGGAAGGTACGGGGCAATAGCGGAAAGTGCGCTTCGAGCAGACGTCCCATGGCCACAACCGCCATCGACTCGAGCCCGATGTCCTCGAGCGCGCTGTGCGCCTCGATGCGCGCCGCATCGTGCCCCATGACATCAGCGAAGCGCTCGATGACCCACGCCAGCAAAGTTTCGTTCTGCATTTCCACGCCGATGACCGCCCCGGTTCATGACTTTCGTCCGTGCGGAAGGCACGGCGCCGG
Source organism: Methyloversatilis discipulorum (assembly GCF_000385375.1). Taxonomy (NCBI): domain Bacteria; kingdom Pseudomonadati; phylum Pseudomonadota; class Betaproteobacteria; order Nitrosomonadales; family Sterolibacteriaceae; genus Methyloversatilis; species Methyloversatilis discipulorum. Next base: position 1,633,754 of record NZ_ARVV01000001.1, on the reverse strand, counting down.
GGTGCTCAATAGCCATTACCGTGCCAGGGTTTTTCTGCTTCGCTGCAACATGTGAAATGACGCACGGAAGTGCTGTCCGACCGCCTCTCCGTCGGGCCGGATTTACGGACCCGAAACATCGGCTGCGCAAGGAAATCGCATAACGACCAGTCAAAGTGAAACAAGATGTCATGACAGGTGATTCACGACGGACACGGTACAAAATGACCTCCGCATCGGAGTTTGCAGTTGGACACAATCTGTCCAGCATTGCGACACATGTACTACTTTTAGCCTAAGACCATCGTCCAATAAATTCTTATTTGATATCTCATTGACATTCGTAGGCGAATGATTCACGCGAGCGCGGTCACGAATCGCCGTCCCTCGCCCATTGCACGCGATCGCTTCCCGCAGCCTTTCCCCGCTTCGATCCGGCGCGCCGAAGCGCTGATCAGGGCGGTGTCCGCCGGCTCGGCACCGGCACCGTCCTCTCCATCCAACTCTCCCCGAACTGTCCTGCCGATGCCTCTGGCATGCGTATTGCTCACGCTGCAGCCGCGACCGGACGGACATCTTTATTTGTGCGGCGCACACACAGTAGTCCGGTCATCTGCGCCGCCGGCGAACGATCGATCCTCACCCATGGAAGGACATATCTGATGAGAAGGTTCATGTGCCGGCTGGCCATCACGGCCGCGATGGCCGGGGGGGCGTCCTCCGTCTGTGCGGCGTCGCCGTACTCGGCGATGTATGCGTTCGGAGACAGCTTCTCGGATACCGGCAACCTGGTCGGTGCGCTGGCCACGCGGCCGGTCGAGGACGTACTCGCCTGGTGGCCGCCGTTCGCGATCCCTGGCTATGCCGACGGCTTCTTCCAGGGGCGCCCCACCAACGGCCTGTCGGCGGTCGAGCACCTCGCCGGCACGCTGGGCATCGGCCTGACCAACTACGCATGGACCGGTGCGCTCAGCGGCCACGGCAACGTGCTGCCCTTCGTCAACACCGCCTTCGGAGCCACCGGGCTGCGCGATCAGGTCGACACTCACCTCGCGCTTACCGGCAGCGCCGATCCGGACGCGCTGTACTTCGTCTGGGGCGGACACAACGACTTCTGGGGCCTGGGTCAGGCCCTGCCCGCATCCCTCGGCGACGAAACGCGCCGCGCAGCCCTCCAGCAGGCGGGCCTGACGGCGGCGCAGGACATCGCTGCAAACGTGGATGCGCTGGTCGAGGCCGGCGCCCGCAACATCCTCGTGCTCAACAGCATCGCGCTCGAACACGAGCCTTTCTGGGCGAGCGCCTTTGCCGCCGATCCCGACCTGCGCGCCCTGCTGCACGAGGGCGTCGACACCATGAACATCCGGCTCGACAGCCTGCTCGACACGCTGGACAGCAGCCGGCCGGCGCTGAACCTGATGCGCTTCGACGCGCAGGACTGGTACGAGGACACGATAGCCGCCGTACTCGCCGGCAATGCACCGGGTGGACTGACCAACGCAGCGTCCGCCTGTTTCGACTTCAACGGCAGCGCCTTCGCCGCCTGCGGAACGCCGGACGAGTACTTCTTCTGGGACTCGATCCACCTCACCACCGCCGCGTACTCGATGCTGGCCGGCGAACTTGCCGGCGTCGCGGCCGCGCCGGTCCCTGAACCGTCCGCCTCAACCATGCTGGCCGCAGGCGGTGTGCTGCTCCTGCTTCGTCGCCGTCGCATCCGGACAGCGATGAGGTCCTGACCACCGGAAGCACCGCAAGGAATGTACCGACGGGCACCCGGCCTCGCGGCCGGCACCGCCCTCCCTTCGTCGCCCCCTTTCACTTCCGATATGCATCCGCAGCCGCGGACCGCGATCGGCCTGCCGGAGATGCCGACCATGTTCGACCAGAACTTCATCGAGAACCCCTACCCGACCTACCGTGCGCTGCGCGAAGCCGGCTCCGCGCACTGGAATGGCGACTTCCTCGGCGGCGCCTGGCTGCTGCCCCGCCACGCCGACATTGCCCCGGTGCTGCGGGACGCCCGGCTCAGCGCACAGCGCAGTCACTGCTACAGCGCGCTGCTGCCGGAGCCGGTGCAGCCGGCGTTCGCGGAGTTCAACCGCGTGTTCGGCATGTGGCTGCTGTTCCAGGACGCACCGGAGCACACGCTGCTGCGCAAGCTGATGAACAAGGGCTTCGCACCGCAGGTGACGGACCTGTGGCGTGACGCGATCACGCGTACCGCGCACACGCTGATCGACCGCCTGCCCGCGCACGGCACGGTCGACTACATGGGCAGCTTCGCCCACCCGTTTCCGGCGCTGGTCATCTGCGAACTGATGGGCGTCGATGCCCGCGACCAGGCCGAATTCATCGAATGGTCCGACGCCATCGCCCGCTTCTTCGGCAACCCGGCCAGTTCGCTCGAAGTCGCCTACCGCGGGCGTGACAGCCTGCTGGCGATGACGCGCTACTTCGAGGCGGTGGTCGAGCAGCGCCGGCACGCGCCCGGTGACGATCTGATCAGCCTGCTTATCCGCATCGAGGAGGACGAGGAAGCGCTGAACGGCGAACAGGTGGCTTCGCAGTGTTCGATGCTGATGTTCGGCGGCCACGAAACGACGCGCAACCTGCTCGGCAACGGCATGCTCGCGCTGCTGCGCCACCCCGACCAGATGCAGGCGCTGCGCGACGACCGCTCGCGCATTCCGAACGCGGTGCGTGAAATGCTGCGCTACGACAGCCCGGTGCAGTACCTCACCCGCATCGCCGCCGAGGACTTCGAGTACGCCGGGGCGCAGATCCGGCGCGGGCAGATGGTGGTGCCGCTGATCGCCTCCGGCAACCGCGACGAGACGCGTCATGCCGACGCAGACCGCTTCGACATCGGCCGCGCCGACACCGCCCATTTCGCCTTCGGTCACGGCCCGCACGTGTGCATCGGCACACGTCTCGCGCTGCTCGAAGCCGAGATCGCCTTCGACGCGCTGCTCGCCCGCTGCCCGCACATCGCCGCCGTCGACACCCGGCCCGAATGGCTGGCGAACTTCGGTTTCCGCGGCCTCAGCACGCTGCGCCTCGACATGCAGACCCAGCCGGCCGACGCCGGCGCGGTCGCCGCCTGATGCCTTCAACCCATCTCAGGAGCCCTCCCGTGACCGAACGCTGCCCGACCCCGCTCGATGTCCGTTCCACGCTGCCCGACATCGCCTACGCCTACAGCCTGCCGCTGGGCAGCCTGCTCTTCCTGACCGTGGCCAGCCTGTTCGCCGGGCTGTGGACGCTGTCGCTGTCGATGGACAATCTGGCCCTCAAGGCGCTGTTCGGCGTCATGAGCGGCCAGGCCATCGGCATCATGTTCGTGATCGGCCATGACGCCGCGCACGGCTCGCTGACCAACCGGCCCTTCTTCGACCGGCTTTACGCGACGCTGGCCTTCATGCCTTCGCTGCATCCGGTATGCACGTGGAAGATCGAGCACAACAAGATGCACCACGGCTGGACCAATCTGAAAGGCATGGACCCGGTCTATCCGCCGATGTCGCCGGACGAGTTCGCGGCGCTGTCACCGTGGCAGAAGCGCGTGCATCGCTTCTACCGCAGCATCTGGGGCTTCGGCTGCTACTACCTGTTCGACATCTGGTGGAAGGTGCTCATCCTGCGTCGCTCGGAAAACGGCAAGGAGATTCCGCCGGCCGTCGCGCTGGCCGATTTCGTCGCGGTGTTCGGCTTCCTCGCCTTCGAGGTGTTCATGGCCTACCTGTTTGCCGCAGACGCGGCCGGCTTCGCGTGGAACCTCGTACTGTGCGTCGGGCTGCCCTTCCTGGTGTGGAACTACGTGATGACCTTCGTGACCATCCAGAACCACACCTACCCGACCATCCGCTGGTACGACAACCGCGACGAGTGGAACTACTTCCGCGCCCAGGTCGAAGGGTCCATCCATACCGAAGTGCCGGCCTGGCTGGATTTCTCCTTCGCCCGCGTGTTCCAGCACACCGCCCACCACGTCGACAAGAAGATTCCGCTCTACCGGCTGGTGAAGACCCAGGCTTCACTGGAACAGACCTTCAGTGGCAACGTGAAGAAGGTGAAGCTGACGCTGAAGGAATTCCTGACCGTGCTGAACGACTGCCAGATGTACGACTACCGTCGCCACGTCTGGATGTCCTTCCCGCGCGGCTGATCAACCGGGAGGCGCGGCATTGCGGGCAATCATGTGCCGCGCCACCGTGTGATAGAGCGGCTGACTGAAGAAGCGCGACACCCCGGCGGACAGCAGCGACACCGCCATCAGGCCGATGATGACCGAATAGCCGTCGACCATTTCCATGACGATGATGAAGGAGGTGATCGGCGCCTGTGTCACGGCGGCGAGAAAGCCGGCCATGCACAGCACCAGCAGCAGGCCCTGCGCCTCCTGCTGGCCGAGCAGCGGTGCCAGGTCGTGCCCGATGCCGGCACCGATGGCCAGACTGGGCGCGAATATGCCGCCCGGCATACCGCTCAGGTAGGCGATCAGCGTGGCGATGAACTTGACCGGGCCGTAGTACCACGCGAGCTGCGTGTCGCCTTCGAGCAGCGCACGCGTTTCGGCGTAGCCGCTGCCGAAGCTGACGCCGCCACTGACGAAGCCGAGCGCCGCCACCAGCAGGCCACAGGCGGCGGCGAACACGACCGGGCGCCGGGCGCGCAGATCGGCCAGCGGACCGCGCCACGACGTCGACCCGATGATGAGCATGCGCGAGAACAGCCCGCCGGCCACGCCGCACACCAGCGCGGTCACCGCGACGGCCAGTGCCATGTCGCGGTCGCTGCCGGCGATGGCGATCTGCCCGAAATAGCTGGCCTTGCCGAGAAAGGTCTGCGACACGATGCCGGCCAGCACGATGGCGGTGATGATGAGACCGCTCATGCGTGCCTCGACGCTGCGCGTCAGCTCCTCGATCGCGAAGGCGATGCCGGCCAGCGGCGTGTTGAAGGCGGCGGCGATGCCGGCCGCACCGCCGGCCACCAGCATGTGCGTGCGCGGAATGTGCAGCGCGCCGGGCAGCCAGCGATGCAGCACATGCATCAGCGAAGCACCGACCTGCACCGTCGGGCCTTCGCGGCCAAGCGAGAAGCCGCTGCCGACCGCCGCCACGCCGATGAACACTTTGCCGACGATGATGCGCAGCGTCAGCAGCGGTCGCCAGCCAGCCGTTTCCGGTCGGGACATTTCGGCGATGGTCTGCGGAATGCCGCTGCCCTCTGCACCGGCGAACCAGCGGCGCGTGATCCATACGCACAGCGCACCGCCCAGCGGCGTCAGCAGAAAGGGCCACCACGGGTGGCTCGCCGCGGTGTCACGGAACAGGTGCACCGCGTGGTCCGAAAGCTGCGCAAAGCCGACCGCCAGCAAACCGACGCCGACCGCGCCGCCCCACAGCACGAGGCGCCCGAGCCAGACCTTCAGATAGGCGTAATGACGCCGGCGCAGGATGGGATTCTTCAGGCGCAGCCAGGCGGCAGTCAGCCGGGCACGCAATGTTTTCTGATCGGCCATGTCGGACGTCGTTGTCGGAGGTGGGCAGCAAGTTCGGCCAAGCGACGCAAGATGCGTGCCGCGCCATTCTGCCCCTTGCGCCCGGGCGTTATGCCCTTTTGACGCGCCGCAGATGCACGGCGGACGCGACTGATGCACCATAGCGGCGCACGGCGTTTCTTCGCGCCCACCCGAAACAGGAGCCAAACATGACTTCAAGCACGGGCGGCATCGCCGTCGCCCCCCACCACCTCGCCGCAGAATCTGCGCGCGACGTCATGCGCGAAGGTGGCAACGCCATCGAGGCAATGATCGCTGCAGCGGCCACCATCGCCGTCGTCTACCCGCACATGAACGCGCTCGGCGGCGACGGCTTCTGGCTGATCGCCGAACCGGGCGAGGCACCGCGCGCGATCGACGCCTGCGGCGCCTCTGCCGCACTCGCGAGCCGCGCCTGGTACGCCGACCAGGACGTGCGCGATCGCATCCCGAACCGCGGCCCGCTGGCCGCACTGACCGTGGCCGGCACCGTTTCCGGCTGGCAGCTCGCGCTGCAGGCAGCGGCCGAAGCCGGTGGCCGACTGCCGCTGTCGCGCCTGCTGCGCGACGCCGAACATCACGCGCGCAACGGCGTCACGGTGACCGAGAACCTGGCACGCAGTCTGCGCGTGAAGGAACCCGAGGTCGGCCCGCAGCCCGGTTTCGCGCTGAACTTCATGCCCGACGGCGACTTGCCCGCGGCCGGCAGCACGCTCTACCAGCTGCGGCTGGCCGACACGCTGTCGCAGCTCGTGCGCGAAGGTCTGTCCGATTTCTATACCGGCGAACTGGCCCGGCGCATGGCGTCGGCGCTGGAGCGTGCCGGCAGTCCGCTGCGGCTGTCCGACTTCGCGGCCCACCGCGCGCAGTGGCGCACGCCGCTGGAGCTGGAGCACAGCCTGGGTCGCATCTACAACATGCCGCCACCGACCCAGGGCCTGCTGTCGCTGCTGATACTGGGGCAACTCGACCGACTCGGACTGAAGGGGCTGCACGGACAGTCGGTGGACTACATCCACAGCGTGGTCGAGGCGACCCGTCAGGCCTTCCGCATCCGCGACCGCTATCTGACCGATCCGGCGCGCATGCGTGTCGACGCGCAATCGCTGCTGTCATCGGAATGCCTCGACACACTTGCCGACAGCATCGACCCCGAGCGCGCCGGCGGCCGCGTCAACACCGCGCCCGGCGATACCGTCTGGCTCGGCGTCGTCGATGGCGAAGGCCGTGCGGTAAGTTTCATCCAGAGCATCTATCACGAGTTCGGCAGCGGCGTCGTGGCCGGCGACACCGGCGTGCTGTGGCAGAACCGCGGCGTCAGCTTTTCGCTGCAGGCGGGCGCGCTGAATGCGCTCGACCCCTGCCGCAAGCCCTTCCACACGCTGAATCCGCCGATGGCGCAACTGAAGGACGGGCGCACTGTTGTGTACGGCAGCATGGGTGGCGACGGCCAGCCGCAGTTCCAGGCCACCGTGTTCACCCGCCATCTCGTCTTCGGCGACAGCGTTCAGGACGCCGTGTCGGCACCGCGCTGGCTGCTCGGCCGCACCTGGGGTTCGGCCAGCGAAACGCTGAAGCTCGAGTCGCGCTTCGCCCCCGAGGTGTTCGAGCAGCTGGCCGCGCGCGGCCACGCGATCGAATCGCTGAGCGATTTCGACGACAGCGCCGGACACGCCGGGCTGATCGTGCGTTATCCGGATGGTCGGGCCGAAGGCGCGGCGGACCCGCGATCGGATGGTTCGGTCGAATACGCCTGAGCGCCTGAGCGCCCCGGCGCACGGCGCCCGCTGCCGACCCGAAGGCTTGGCGATCCGGCGAACCCCGGCGTCGGCGGGCCGGATGGAGTCCGGTAGAGCGTTAACCCCTACTTAATGCATGGTTATTGTCCGTGCAGGACGATGGCGGCAGATCGTGGTCGCGTCACCGGACGACGACGCGCATTGTCCGGCCGGACAGCGCGCGTCGCTCGTTGCTGACTCGCTCCGCGACAGGCGCAGCGCCTGCCCGGATGGGTCACCAGTCCGCGGAAAACGCTGCCCCCACACTTCGGTACGAGGAGAGCGCCATGCACAGAACATCATCGAACACCGCGCGCTGGATCGTCGCCGCGCTTCTGGCCGGAGGCACCGGCGCCACACTGGCCAGCCCGACCTTGTACGGCAGCCTGAGCAATTTCGACGTTTATAACGACACCGGTTCTGAAACGCACGGCTTCGAGATCGAGTTGCACGGCGTGTCGGCGGCGGACGTCAGCTACACCTTCGGCGGCGATTACAACCGCTACGGCAGTCCGCGCATCGACAGCTTCGCCGATGGCATCTTCGTCCGCTACCTCGCCGCCTACGACAGCGCCCGCGGACTGTTCCTGGCCGCAACACCGGTGCCGAGCAGTTTCTCGCCGACCGACGGTCACAGCTGCTGGTCAGGTGGCGGTGCCGGTTACGCCGGCAGCGGTTGCGAGCACTTCGGTCTCGGTCTGAACAAGAACGCGACCAGTACCCAGTACCGCTGGCTCAAGGGCGACGCGGCCACCGGCCAGATCAGCGCGGTCGGCAGCAACGTCCTGATCGCCGCGCCGGCATGGCAGGTCGTCGATCCCGCCCCCGCCGACCCCGGCCTGCCAGCAGCTCCGCCTGTCGTACAGGCGGTGATCGCACCGGAACCTGCGGAAGACCGCGAACAATACGGCGTGGCGCAGTGGGTCAAGGTCTATACGACCGAGATCGAGCGCGAAGTCGAACTTGAAGAACTGCTGAGCGACAACGCGGTCGTGCCGCGCGAACAATCGGAAACCGAAATCGAGTGGGTGCTGTTCCAGGCCAAGCCGGCGGACAAGGACAACGGCGAGGGTGACGAACTGCTGCTCGAAAAGCCCCTTGCCGCTGATTTCGACGACAAGAAGTCGGTCATCCGTCGCTACGAGTTCTACGAGTATCTGGGTGCCTACAATCCGGAGGACAATGAGGCGCAGCCCTTCGACGAGGCGGATCCGGTCGGTGCCGGCGAAGTCGGCCGTTACATCGGCGCGCAGATGGCAGCCGCCAACCTGATGGCGGCGCCTGTGCCCGAACCGTCGACCTGGCTGTCGATGTTGGCCGGCCTCGCGGTGGTCGGGCGGATGTGTCGCCGCCGGATCCGCTGACAGGCCAACGCCGGACGGGATCGGTCGCCGCAGGCGTTGAACCTGTTCTGTCGGCAGTTGGCGCGACTCAGGGGCTCGGGCGTTCCGTGCGCGCCGTCTTCCAGCGCGCCACGCCGAGCAGTTCGTGCAGCAGCGCCTCGACCGAGGCCGTGCTCATCGTGTAAGGGTCGAATTCGGGACGTGGGCAGTACTTCAGGAACAGCGCGCGGTTATCGGCCGTGTAGCCGACGTATCCCATGGCCCAGTCGGCGAAGTCGCGCGCCGTGACCTCGGTGAAGCCGAGAATGGCCGGATCGCGATGACGCGTGTCGCCGACGATGCGGTGATAGACCTCGTTCACCTCCCTCCGCCCGCCTTCCAGACACTGCAGGAAGACGCCGCCGGTGTAGCACAGTGCCCCGGTGACGCCGACGCGCGCGTTGTTCACCTGCGAGCGGGCAAGGATGTGGTCGATGTCGCCGGGTGCGAGGCCATCGCGGACCTTGCTGGCGTAGATGAGGCGGACGAGCATGGCGGTCTCCTGTGAAGTGTCCGCTTCGACCGCATCAGGCGTCCCGGTGTTTCAGGGCGAGGCACCGCGTCGACCGGTAGAATGACGACCTTTCCCGCTGTCCCGCCCGCCTCACATGTCCATCCAGTGGTTCCCCGGTCACATGACCGCCGCGCGCAAGCATGCGACCGACGCGATGAAATCGATCGACGTCGTGGTCGAGGTGCTCGACGCGCGCCTGCCGGAGGCAAGCAGCAATCCGCTGATCCACGCCATCCGCACGCACCGGAACCGGCCCTGCCTGAAGCTGCTGAACAAGGCGGACCTGGCCGACCCCGACGTGACCGCGGCCTGGCTCAAGTTCTTCAACAGCCAGCCGAACACCAAGGCGGTCGCCATTTCGGCGCGCAAGCCGGGCGACGCCGGCCGCATCCAGTCGCTGGCGCAGTCGCTCGCGCCGCACCGCGACGACAATCTGAAGCCGCTGCGCGTCATCATCATGGGCATTCCGAACGTCGGCAAATCGACGCTGATGAATGCGCTGGTGAAGAAGAAGGTGGCCGCCACCGGCGACGAACCGGCGATCACCAAGAGCATCCAGCGCATCCACCTGAATCCGCGGCTCACGCTGTACGACACGCCTGGCCTGATGTGGCCGAAGATCGAGCACGAGAGCGACGGCCTGATGCTGGCCGCCAGCCACGCCATCGGCCGCAACGCCATCATCGACGAGGAGGTCGCCACCTTCCTCGGCAACCTGCTGCAGGCGCGTTACCCGCAGATGCTGACCGCCCGCTACGGCTGCACGCCGGACATGGACGGCGTGGCAGTGATCGAACACATCGCCGCGCGCCGCGGCTACCGCATCAAGGGCGGTGCACCGGATCTGGAAAAAGCCGCGTTCACGCTGCTGCAGGACTACCGCGACGGGCTGATCGGACGTGTGAGCCTGGAAACGCCGGAGACAAGGGCGCAGATGCTGGCCGAGGACAAGGCGGCCAAGGCGGCCGCTGCTGAACAACGCGACGAAGCCTGACCTCGAACGCACGCCGGATCACCGGTCAACTGACGACGCCCTTGCCATCTCGTCACGCGGCGGCAAGGGCGTCACGGGGCCCGTCGTCATTCGATCCGCGCAGCAGACGCGCAGCCTGTGCGGCGCAATGCGATGCCCGGCGGCTCAGGCGAAGGTGTCGTCAAACAGGCGGGCAGCCCACTTCATCATCTGTTCGTAGTTCTCCTTGCTGCGCGCCGGTGCCTCACCGAAAGACGCATCGACCCGCTTCATCAGGCGTGTTGCCGGATCGTAGGCAAACACGGCATTCAACCACGACGCAGTGTCGTAGGTGATCGGGCTGAAACAGGCGGAATTCGCCACCACGCTCTGCATGCGGACAGCGTCATCCACGGGCCAGCCGTTGATCATTCGCACAACGGCGTCGGCGCAGATCTTCGCTTCCGAGTTGGCAATGTGTCCGGCCTTCGGCATGCCGGTACCCTGGGCATCGCCGATCACATGTATGCGCGGCACCGCGGTCGACTCGTAGGTCAGCGGATCCACGCCGGCCCAGCGGCCATTCAGGTTCACCACCCCTGTATCGTGCGCAAGCCGGGCCGCCGTATTGCGCGGAATGACATTCAGCACGTCGGCAGCCCACGAGGTCTCGCCACCGATGCCATCACTGACCCAGGCCAGCTTTCGCCCCGCTTCGAAACTCACGCGCCTGACTTCAGCGTTCGGTACATATTCGAGCCGCCCTGGGTACAGCGTGGCGAAAGCCCGGTGGAACATGATCGGCTCGGCCTGAACATCTGCATTTGCGTCCAGCACGACCAGCTTCGATCTGGGCTTGCGGCGCTTCAGGAAATCGGCGATCACGCAGGCACGCTCGTAGGGCCCGGGCGGACAGCGGTACGGCGCTTTCGGAATGCTCATCACCACCGTGCCGCCGTCGCGGATCGCATTCAACTGGTCGCGCAGCGCCTGGGTCTGTGGTCCCGCCACCCACGCGTGCGGCACAAGATTTTTCTGTTCCGGCGTATCCAGACCTGGCACCGGATCAAAGCCGATGCCGGGCGCGATGACCAGCCGGTCGAAGTCCAGTGCAATCCCGCTCGCAAGATCCAGCTTTCCTGCCACCGCATCAGCGGCCATCGCGCGGTCTGCCACGACCTCGATGCCGTAGCGCTGTTTCAGGAGGTCGTAGCCGAAACCCAGACCAGCCAGCTTGACCCGATCGTTCAGTACCAGATTGCTCAGAATGCACGAGACATGCCGTGCATTCGGCTCGACCAACGTCACCGACACACCGGCGCCGCCCCACAGCGCGATGTACTTCGCCGCCGTCGCACCGCCGAATCCGCCGCCCACCACCACGATGCGTGCTGCAGCCGCGCGAGCAGGCCTCGGCAGGCCCGCCGACGCCAGTACCGCGGCGCTGCCCAGCGCTCCCAGGAAGCCGCGTCGATTCAGCGGCTGTTCGAACATCGTCTCGAATTTCATGTCAGCGCCCCTCAACTCGATTTCCGCACGGTCGGCTTCTTCGTCACAAGCTTCGTCGTGACGGATCTTCTGGCCAGCGGCTTCGTCGCGGACACCGTCTTTACGCGCACGCTCTTCGAGCTCTTGCTCTTTTGCCGGGTATCGCTGTCGTCGCTGTCCTCCGAGCGGGGAGATGTGCCTGAGCCAGGCGCATAAGCGGCGAACCAGCCCGCAATGCGTCGAATCTGATCATCGGTATAGCCACGCGCCTGCATGTGCATGATGTCGAGCTCCTTGCTCGAATCGCGCATTTCGGCCAGCTCTTCTGCGATTTCGGCGGCGGTCTCGCCGTTCAAGCGGTCGAAACCGCCCTTGCCGGACGCGTCCGCCGCGTGGCAGCCCAGGCACTGGGACGCCAGCAGCCGGTCGTCTTCGACTGCCGCACCCGCGCTCAATGCGGAAGCAGCAAGTCCGGCTGCAAGCGCGACATGCGCCAGCCTGCTCTTGAGGTCAGTCATGGGAACCCTCCCGTGTGGAGAACGAGGAAGAGGGTCCCACTAAGCGCGATCCCGGGAGTTAACGGGGCATTACCCGGCGCATTAAATAACGTCCATCCCGCAGACAGCATCGAACCCGACAGCGCCGGCGCGACGCCGGTCTCGTCTCAGAGCGTTTCGAACACCTCGCACTGACCGAGCGGCTTGCCCGCGACATCCTTGGCCGACAGCAACGGCTCGCCCGCCAGCGGCCACTGCACACCGACCGTCGGGTCGTTCCACGCAAGGCTGCGCTCGTGTTCCGGGGCGTAGTAGTCGGTTGTCTTGTACAGGAAGTCCGCCGACTCGCTCAGCACGTAGAAACCATGCGCGAAGCCGGCCGGCACCCAGAACTGGCGGTGGTTCTCGCCACTCAGTTCCACGCCGTACCAGCGGCCGAAGGTGGGCGATGACCGGCGCAGGTCGACCGCGACATCGAACACACTCCCCTGCGACACGCGCACCAGCTTGCCCTGCGGTTGCCGCACCTGGTAGTGCAGTCCGCGCAGCACGCCGCGTCCGCTGCGCGAGTGGTTGTCCTGCACGAAGTCCAGCTTCAGCCCGGTCACTTCGGCGAAGGTGCGCGCGTTGAAGCTTTCCATGAAGAAGCCGCGGGCGTCGCCGAACACTTTCGGTTCGAGCACGAGCAACCCTTCGATGCCGGTTTCGATCACCTTCATCAGAACACCTGTTCGTCAATGATGCGCAGCAGGTACTGGCCGTAACCGCTCTTGGCCAGCGGGGTGGCGATCTTGTTCAGCTGCTCGGAATCGATCCAGCCCTGGCGCCAGGCGATCTCTTCCGGGCACGATATCTTCAGGCCCTGACGCTTCTCCAGTGTCTGGATGAACTGCGCCGCCTCGATCAGCGAGTCGTGCGTGCCGGTGTCCAGCCAGGCGTGACCGCGGCCCATCACCTGCACTTCCAGTTCGCCGCGCTCCAGATACACGCGATTCAGGTCGGTGATTTCGAGTTCGCCACGCGGCGACGGCTTCAAGCCACGGGCAATCGCGCTCGCCTGACCGTCGTAGAAGTACAGCCCGGTCACCGCGTAGCGGCTGCGCGGCTTGGCCGGCTTCTCTTCCAGACTGATCGCGCGTCCGTTGCCGTCGAACTCGACCACGCCGTAGCGCTCCGGGTCGGTGACGCCGTAGGCGAATACCGTAGCCCCTGCCTCCCGTGCGCTGGCCGACTTCAGGTCATGCGCGAATTCGTGGCCGTAGAAAAGGTTGTCGCCGAGCACGAGCGCCGACGGCCCGCCGCCGATGAAGTCCTCGCCGATGATGAAGGCCTGCGCCAGGCCGTCCGGGCTGGGCTGCACCGCGTATTCGATCTTCATGCCCCAGGCCGAACCGTCGCCCAGCAGGGACTGGAAGCGCGGCGTGTCCTGCGGCGTCGAAATCACCAGCACTTCGCGTATGCCCGCGAGCATCAGCGTCGACAGCGGGTAGTAGATCATCGGCTTGTCGTAGACCGGCATCAGCTGCTTCGATACCGCGATCGTCACCGGGTGCAGGCGCGTGCCGGATCCACCGGCCAGTACGATGCCCTTGCGTGTCATGTGGGTGCTCCTGATTCTGTTCAGAGGATTTCGGCCAGCATCCGGTCCACGCCCTGCTGCCAGGGCGGCAGCACGAGACCGAAGACCTCGCGCAGGCGACGGGTATCGAGCCGTGAATTGAGCGGACGCGTGGCCGGCGTCGGGTAGTCGCTGGTCGGGATGGGCAGGATGGCGTCCGGAGCAACCTTGATCGCGTGACCGGCCGCGCGCGCGCGCTCGATCACGTGTGTGGCGTAGCCGTACCAAGATGTTTCGCCGGCGGCGACGCAGTGGTAGAGCCCGCTCAGTTCGGGCCGGGCGCGCAGCATGCGCGCAGCGTGTGCGCTGACGTCGGCCAGCAGTTCGGCGCCGGTCGGCGCGCCGAACTGGTCGGCGATCACGGTGAGCCGTTCGCGCTCCTTCGCCAGCTTCAGCATGGTCTTCGCGAAGTTGCCGCCGCGCGCGGCATAGACCCAGCTGGTGCGCAGGATGAGGTGAGTGGCGCCGGACGCTGCGATCAGCTGCTCTCCCTCCAGCTTGGTACGGCCATAGACGCTGAGCGGCCCGGTCGCCGCAGTCTCGTCGCGCGGCGCGTCACCACTGCCGTCGAACACGTAATCCGTCGAATAGTGAATAAGGTGGGCGCCGAGTGCCTTCGCTTCCTGCGCGATGCGGCCAGGCGTGCTGGCGTTGATCAGGCGCGCCAGATCGGCCTCGCTCTCGGCCTTGTCGACCGCGGTGTGCGCAGCCGCATTGACGATGAGATCCGGCGCCACACGGCGCACGGTCGCCGCCACGGCCTCCGGCTGACTGAAGTCGCCGGAAAGATCGCCGGCGGTATCGAAGTCCAGCGCAATCAACTCGCCCAGCGGCGCGAGCGCGCGCTGCAATTCCCAGCCAACCTGTCCGCCCTTGCCGAACAGCAGGATCTTCATGCCGACGCTCCGCCGTACTGCTTGCTCACCCAGTCGCGGTAGCCGCCGCTGAGCACGTCCTGCACCCAGGGCTGGTTGTCCAGATACCAGCGCACCGTCTTGCGGATGCCGGTGTCGAAGGTTTCCGCCGGCTTCCAGCCCAGTTCGCGCTCGATCTTGCGCGCGTCGATCGCGTAGCGCCGGTCGTGGCCCGGGCGGTCCTTCACGTAGGTGATCAGCCGCTCGTAGGGGCCGGCGGCATCCGGCTTCATTTCGTCGAGCAGCGCGCACACGGTGCGCACGATGTCGATGTTCGGCTTCTCGTTCCAGCCACCGATGTTGTAGGTCTCGCCCAGACGCCCGCGCGCCAGCACTTCGCGGATGGCCGCGCAGTGGTCCTTCACGTACAGCCAGTCGCGCACCTGCTGGCCGTCGCCATACACGGGCAGCGGCTTGCCGGCCAGCGCATTGACGATGATGAGCGGGATCAGCTTCTCTGGAAAGTGGTAGGGGCCGTAGTTGTTCGAACAGTTGGTGGTCACCACCGGCAGGCCGTAGGTGTGGTGCCAGGCGCGCACCAGATGGTCGCTCGCCGCCTTGCTCGCCGAGTAGGGGCTGTTCGGTTCGTAGGCATTGGTTTCGGCAAACGGCGGGTCGGTCGGCTTGAGCGAGCCATAGACCTCGTCGGTGCTCACGTGGTGGAAGCGGAAGGCGGCCTTGTCGTCGCCTTCGAGTGCGCCCCAATAACCACGGGCCGCTTCGAGGAGCGTAAAGGTGCCGGTGACGTTGGTGCGCATGAACTCGCCCGGGCCGTGGATCGAGCGGTCGACGTGCGATTCGGCGGCGAAATGCACGATGGCGCGCGGACGGTGCTGCGCGAGCAGGCGGTCGATCAGATCACGGTCGCAGATGTCGCCGTGCACAAAGATATGCCGCCCGTCGCCATCGAGCGAAGCCAGGTTGGCGCGGTTGCCCGCGTAGGTCAGCGCGTCGAGGTTGACGACCGGCTCATCGCTGCCAGCCAGCCAGTCGAGAACGAAGTTGCTGCCGATGAAGCCGGCACCGCCGGTTACCAGGATGGTCATGATGCAAACGCCTGTGCGATTCGGGGAGCCGTCACTTTAACCGGCAGGCATGACAGCGCGTAGTAAAAGCTGCACGCTGCGATGCAACAGGATGTTCCGGCTCAGCGCAGCAGCTTCACCACTGGATCCGCGTACGGCCCCTCTATGCTCACCGGCGCGCGCACCGTCGTTGCCGAGCCCTGCAAGGTCACATCGAGGCGCCCGCGCAGGGTGTCGTCGGCAAGACGCAGCGTACCGTTGGCGCCGACCAGGCCCGATTCCATCACCACCTGGCTCAGGCTCACGCCGCTGGCGTCGACCACCGCATTGGCGTCCAGGCGATCGAAGCGCGTACTACCGCCGCGCACGCCACCCGGCCGGGGGATGCGCACCGCCTGCACAAGATCGACGCGCTCGATCTGTCCGCGCTGCACCCCCATCGTGCCGGTGCCACGGAGGTTCTTCTGCAATTCCTCGTAGTTCCGACCCTCGCCGGTCAGCGACAGGGACAAGGACAGATCACCGGTCAGCAACAGCGTCGGCGCGAACACCTTCAGCAGGCCGCCGAGGCTCAGACGGGAGGTCTGCAACTGCCCTTCGAACCTTGCGACGTCGGCAAAGTCCAGCGCCACACTGCCCGTCGCGTAACCGTCGTAGAGCTTCACATCCAGCTTGTCGAACTGCAGGCGGCGGCTGTTCAGCGTGCCCTGTGCCTCCAGCACGTCGAACAGCAGCGAAGGCTTGCCCGGGGTCTGCCAGCCCAGCGCCGTCATCGACACGCTCCAGACACCGCCAGCGTTGTTGCCCTGGAGCTTGAGCCCGCCGTCGGCAGAGGCGAGCGACAGACGCGTCAGCACGCCGTTCTCGTCCAGCGCCAGATCGCCGCCGAGCGCGCCGATCGCACCATCGAGCAGCACGATGCTGGCGTCGACCATGCTGACGTGCTCGACCGTGACCCAGCGCGAAGCCCAGTTGATGTCCTGGCGGCGCGACAGCGCAGGCAGGAAAGACAGATTCAGCGCCGCACGCTCGATGCGCACGTCGCGCAGAACGGTGCGTTCCGACAGCAGCGTGGACACACGCGGCAGCAACTTCACCGCGCCGATTTCGAGTTGCCCCGGCCCACCCACCGTCACCCCTTCGAGTGCGATGGACGGCTCGGGAAACAGGCTGGGCGAAACCGAAGCGATGCGCACCGGCTGCCCCAGCAATTCGGTCGCCAGGGACTCGAAGTGCGGCAGATGGCGCTGATAGGGATAAAGGAAGAAAAGGCCGACCAGCAGCACCAGCAGCGCCGCCGCGGAAAGGACGATCTTCTTGCCGAGCGAACCCGGGGGGCCCTTGCGGTCGCCGACACGTCCGGCAAACAGATCGAACAGTCGCTGCAGGCCACCGCCGCTGCGCTCCGCCGACGACGCTGCGGCATCCGGCGAGGCGGACATCATCGCCCGACGGATGGCACCCCGTACATCGTCGGCCGCAGACAGTGCTGCAGCCGGTGCCGGGGCATTCGCCGGTGCCGGCGCCGCCAGCTCGGGCAAGGCCATTGCGAACTCGTCGAGCACCGGCGATTCCTTCGCGGACGCTTTCTCGTGCGCCCGCCGGATGTCGTCCGACACCGGCGTGATCGGCTGGCTGACCAGATCCTCGATATCGACCAGCATGGACGACAGCTCGGCGCGGTCCGCCTCCTCGCCCTGCGTGGGCGCGTCGATCCGGCGCACCAGTCCGCGGTGCTCCAGTTCGCCGACCAGACCTTCGACGATGAGCGGATCGCCAAACTGCTGAGCCAGATTGCCGACAGGCGTGCGCCCGTCGATCATGATCAGGATGGAGCGCAGGTTGCGCTGGACGATGGTGCGCTTGCTCACCGCCTCTTCGCCGGCCTCGGTCTTTACGTAAACAGCATTTTCGTTCATGGATGCGCGCTGGCCGCCTTGCCGCGCCGGCTGGATCACCGACGCTGAAGAGATGAAGTCATGCGGTTGTGGCTGCCAGACAGTCTTGCAGGCAGCGGTGACGCGATCATAAATCGACTCGGGTGCCGAGTGACCGCACATTCAGCCCGAAGAAAATATCCCATCAATCGCTTGACGATTGTCGGAAGGCTGTCTATAGTTGCGGCCTCTTTCTTCCCCGATAGCTCAGTCGGTAGAGCGCCGGACTGTTAATCCGTAGGTCCCTGGTTCGAGCCCAGGTCGGGGAGCCAAGACACCAAAAGGCCCGCAGCGATGCGGGCCTTTTTCCGTTTACGCGCCGACAGGTGACAGGTCATGCGTAGCTGTCGCCTTACGGGCGGTCAAATCTGCGCCCTTCTGGCGCGTCGACACGGGTGCGCCCCTCTTCCTCCGGGAGTGCCGATGCCCAGCTCCTATCCCATTCGTTCGCAGTTGGCACTGAGACCGCCGGACCGCAAGGCACTCGTCGTTTCCGGCCCTGTGACAAAAAAGTCACTTGTCACTGCCGAGCGCAACGGCTATCGTCCGGACACGATCCGACAGACGGATCCGATCAACACCTCTTGGGGAGTCCAAGATGTCCAAGTCAGTACCCGGCACCTCGCGTGCACGATTCGATTTCATTGTTTACATCGGCCGTCTGACGCCGCCTCATGTGGGTCACATCGCCAGTATCGAGCGTGCGCTCGAACTCGCGGACAAGGTCATCGTTGTGCTCGGCTCTGCCGATCGGCCTCGATCGATCAAGGATCCGTGGACGGTGAACGAACGGAAGGTAATGATCCGTCACAGCCTGTCGAAGGACGCCGCTGCGCGCGTCATCGTCGCCTCGGTTGCTGACCGCATGTACAACGACGCGCAGTGGCTGCTCGACGTGCAGCGCACGGTGAGCGCTGCGGTCACCGAGACGGGTGCGGATCCGGCTGCCACGGCCATCGGCCTGATTGGCCTCAGCAAGGACGCGTCCTCGTTCTATCTGGACATGTTCCCCCAGTGGTCGCGTGTCTCGGTCGGTTTCGTTGATGGTCTGTCCGCCACCGAGCTGCGCGACATCTACTTCGGCCTGAGCGGCGACGACAGCGCCGACCGCGGTCCGTGGATGAAACTCGAGGCTTCGGTACCGGAGCCGGTCATCGCCTGGCTGAAGACCTTCCGCGCCTCCGCCGAGTACGAGCGACTGGCGGGAGAGTGGCGGTTCATCCGCGACTACCGCGCGGCGTGGAGCGCAGCGCCCTACCCGCCCACCTTCGTCACCACCGATGCGGTGGTCGTGCACTCCGGCCATATCCTGCTCATCCGGCGGCGCGCTGCGCCAGGCAAAGGCCTGTGGGCGCTGCCGGGTGGGTTTGTGGGTCAGGACGAGCGGCTGCAGGATGCGGCCATTCGCGAGCTGGTCGAGGAGACCGGACTCAAGTTGCCTGAGAAGGTGCTGCGCGGATCGATCACCGCCTCACATGTGTTCGATCACCCGAGCCGCAGTCTGCGCGGACGCACCGTCACGCATGCATTTCACTTCGATTTCCCGGCCGGCGAGCTGCCGCGCGTCAAAGGCGGCGACGACGCGGACAAGGCGCAGTGGTTTCCGCTGGCTCAGCTGGAAGGCATGCGCTCCATGCTGTTCGAGGACCACTTCGACATCATCAACTATTTCATCGGAGGGGTCTGACCGATCTCTCCACCCCGCCGCGGAGCGACAGACGCTCTGCTTCAGCCAACGTTTGAGGGAGTCTCAAACCATGTTCTACAACGACAGCACCCGCAGCATCCTCGACAACCCCATCCTGGGCACCGACAGCTACAAGCTGTCGCACTGGGTTCAGTACCCGGCGGGCACGGATGGCATGTTTTCCTACATCGAATCGCGGGGCGGCAAGTTCGATCGCTCGGTCATGTTCGGCCTGCAGATGATCCTGCTCGACTTCTTTGCACGGCGGATCACCCGCGAGGACGTGGCAATCGCGAAGGAGATCGCCGCGGCGCATGGTGAGCCTTTCAATGAAGCGGGCTTCCTGCGCATCGTCGACACGCACGATGGCTACTGGCCGCTGCGCATCCGTGCGCTGCCCGAGGGTACCGTGGTGCCCGCCAGCGTGCCCATGGTGACGGTCGAGTCGACTGATCCGGAACTCGCGTGGGCAGTGTCCTATGTGGAGACGCTGATGCTTCAGCTCTGGTATCCGGTGACGGTCGCAACGCTCTCGTGGTCGGTGCGCAAGGTCATCGCGAGTTTTCTTGACGAGACGTCCGACGACGCGGCAAGCCAGTTGCCCTTTAAGCTGCACGATTTCGGTTATCGGGGCGTATCGAGTCCGCAGACCGCGGCACGCGGTGGCCTCGCCCACCTCGTTGCCTTCCGCGGTACCGACACGCTCGCAGCCGTGCTCGCTGGACGCGTCTACTACGACGAACCGATGGCGGGCTACTCAATTCCCGCGGCCGAGCACTCCACGATCACGAGCTGGGGACCGGAAGCCGAAGTCGAGGCCTATCGCAACATGATCCGTCAGTTCGGCAAGCCAGGTGCGATCTTCGCCTGCGTGTCCGACTCCACCGACATTTACAACGCGGTCGACCATCTCTGGGGCGAAGCCTTGCGTCAGGAAGTGATCGACTCCGGAGCAATGCTCGTCGTCAGACCGGATTCCGGCGACCCGATCGAGGTGGTTCTGCGCTGTGCGCGCCTGCTCGAAAAGCGGTTCGGCGCCGATATGAACGGCAAGGGCTACAAAGTCCTGCGCAATGTGCGACTCATCCAGGGTGACGGCATCAACGACCGCACCGTGCGCGACATCCTCGCCACGTTGAAGTTGAACGGCTACAGCGCGGACAACATCGCCTTCGGCATGGGAGGTGGCCTGCTCCAGCAGGTGAACCGGGACACGCTCAAGTTCGCGATGAAGTGCTCGGCGATCCGCGTCAACGGCGAATGGCGTGACGTCTGGAAGAACCCGGTGACCGATCCGGGCAAGGCGTCGAAGCGGGGCCGGATGACCGTGCTGCGCAACCGCGAAACGGGTGAGCTGAGAACGGCCTTGATCGAGGATGGCGTGTGGCACGACACCGCCCGCTTCGAAGATGCGATGGTGACCGTGTGGGAAAACGGCGACCTGCTCAGGAAGTACGCGCTCAGCGAGGTGCGTGCCACTCTGGATGCCACAAGCTGACGGTCAGCAACACACTGTGCGGAAGACAGCGGTTCGGACGGCAACGTCCGAACCGCTGCGCCCCGTCGGCATCCGAGTTGCTCGTCCAGCCCAAGGCTTGCGCAGACAAAGCGGACGCATCCTACGCCGACAGCTTCTACGGCGCTGCAACGCTCGTGCGCAGCGGCTTGCAGTCCTGCATGCACCGGGCAGCGCTCGTATCCGGCCGGTCGTCGACGATGAAGCCGTCCCGATTCGGCATGCGGATCGCCGCCAGGCTGGTCGAGTTCATCTCGGCATCCTGCTCCACCAACCCGTTGAGATGCAGCAGATAAGCAGTCACCGCATAGGTTTCGTCGTTGCTGAGCGACTGCGGTTCGGTCAGCGGCATTGCGCGGCGGATGTAATCGAACAGTGCCGGCGCATACGGATACATGCTGCCCGGCGTGAGCAGACGCTTGTCGGTCTTGAACGAGCCGATACCGCCGACCATGGTTCCGAACATCGGTCCGCCTGCGGCCGCGGCGCCATGGCAGGACGCGCACTTTGCGTCGAACACGGCCTTCCCCGTCCGTGCGTTGCCCGATCCCGAGGGCAGGCCCTGCCCGTCCGGACCGCGGACATCGATATTCCAGGCGGCAAGATCCGCTTCGACGACAGGGGTGCCGAGCGCCATCGATCGAGCGTGAGGCGATGCCGTCGCCGAATTCACCGCATTTCCGGCGCAGCCCATGAGCGCCATGGAAGTCGCCAGGGCCATCGTCACTGTTTCAAGCGATCGCATTCTTCACCTCCCCTGCTTCGTTGATGGACCACGGAAACACACCATTGTGGTGCTGCACGAAGCCGGTGATCGCGCGCACCTTCTGGATGTCCTCGACCGTCGGCTGGACGTAGCCGGTCGAGTCGACACAGCGGCTGGCGATCGTTGTCGGACCACCGTTCCAGTTCCACTGCAGCCGGAATCGCGTCAGGCACTTGTCCATCACCGGCCCTTCCAGCTTAGCCTGGCGCCAGGTACGGCCGCCGTCGAGCGTGACGTCCACGGCGCGTATGCTCCCATTGCCGGACCATGCGAAGCCGACGATCTCGATCGGACCCGGGCGGATCTTCATACTGCCCGACGGGGAGGTGATCACCGACTTCGCCTCCATCTCGAAACTGAACTGGCGCCACTTCCCGTCGGGCATCGGATCGGTGTAGCGCGCGGTCTCGCTGCGCAGATGCCAGGGCTGGTCGCCCAGCTTGAGCCGGCGCAACCACTTGATGCTGACATTTCCCTCCCAGCCTGGAATGAACAGACGGAGCGGGTAACCGTTTTCCGGTCTGAGCATTTCGCCGTTCGACGCGTAGACGATGAGCGCATCCTCCAGCAGCTTCTTCATCGGAATGCTGCGTGCGTGAGCTGCACCGTCCGCGCCCTCGGCCAGTGCCCAGGTGGCGGACGGCGAGACGCCCGCCTCGTCGAGCAGCGTCGATACCGGAATGCCGGTCCACTGGGCGCACGACAGCAGTCCATGCGTCTGCTGCACGGTGCGGGCCGCCGGCTTCAGCCAGTCGGTGAGGCCATTGCCCGAGCACTCCATGAAGTGGAAGCGTGATACCGACGGGTACTTCATCAGGTCGGACATCGAAAAGACCAGCGGCTGGCGGACCATGCCGTGAATGGCGAAGCGATGCTGATCGGGGTTGATGTCCGGTACCCCGTTGTGGTGCCTTTCGTAGATCAGCCCGTTCGGCGTGACGGTACCCAGTTGCTGATGCAGCGGCGTGAAGCTCCAGTCCGAGTAGTTCTGCCTGTTAACGAGAACATCGGTTCGCCGTCGTTTTACGTGCGACTCGTATTTCGACGGCATTCCATATTCTTCCGGCGGCAAGGGGCGTCCGAGCGCCTTGTTCGATTCCGGCACCGCGAGCGGCTCCGCGCGCGCGACACCGACACCAGCCAACCCGGTTACCGCGGCAGCGGCCGTCTTCGCGAGCATCGCCCGTCGCGACGGATTGTGCGTAATCGAACTGTGCGCCTCGAGTTCGGCCCGAGCGGCCTTGACCAAACGTACTCCGTCAATCTTCTGATCCACGATGACCTCCAGGTGGTTGGGAACATCCGATGACCGGGACTGTACCGATCGGTCGGTATACTACGTCGGCGGACTGGACGGATCAATCAATTCATTCGGGCGGCGGACGAAACTCGCTCCGTGACATCCCCACCGTGTGGGTGTCGCTCAACACATCGCTTTGGGCACGATGCTTTGAACGCAAGGCACAGTGGGTAATTTATGATCTGCAGATCTTTGGACTCTGGCCCCTCCGGGGCCGACCTCATGAGCGTCGACACGAAGGACGACCGTTCGCAGCGGGCACGCATCGTCAAGGCGGCCGCCCGCCTTTTTGCCGAGCGCGGCTATCACGCTGTGGGAATGACGGAGCTGCAGAACGCAGTCCAGCTTGGCCGCGGGGCGCTCTACCACCACATCCGCAGCAAGGACGACCTTCTCTACGACATTGCCCGCGAGTACATCACCGATCTGAACGAACTTGCCGTGACCGCCGAACAGGAAGCGGACCCGAGAAGGCGCATCTGCATACTGGGTCACCACCTGATCTCGATGATCGCGTCCCATCAGGCGGAGCTGACGGTGTGCTTTCGGGAAGTCCAGTCGCTGACCGATACGCGCCGTGCGGAAGTGCTGGCGCTGCACACGCGCTACGAACGTGTCTGGAAGGACGCCTTCATCGCCGGCGCCGAACAGGGTCTCTTCAGGCCATACGACCCCGTGGTGCTGAAAGGCGTACTGGGCATGTATTTCTACAGCTACCTCTGGATGCGACCGGACGGTTCCCTCGGCGCCGAGACGATCTCCGAGCGCTTCAATGAGATGGCGCTCCGCATGCTGGCGCTTGACTGACCCTCCGCCGATTCGTACGTCGCTCGAGACACCGGCGCGCTTCCGGCGCGGAGCAAGCGGTACGTCGCTGCCTACCTTTGATCCTTGAAGCGTGACGATGCAGGCCATCGACTTCGTCGTCGACATGGTTCAGAACTCGATCATGAAGCTGTAGCCATGCCGCTCGAACCCGAGCATTTCATAGAAGCGGTGCGCCTTTTCTCGCCTCAGGTGACTCGACAGCGCGAGCTTGTAGCAGCCCGCCTGCGCACAGCCCTCCATGGCGAAGCGCATCATTGCCTGACCTACTCCACTGCTGCGACGCCCCGGTGCGACCACGACGTCCTCGACGATCGCGTGCGGACGCCCGCCATGTGCAAGCCCGTCGATGATGATGAGGGCGAACGTTCCCACCCGTTCGCCGTTGCATTCGGCGACGTACACCCGGTAGTCCGGGTATCCCTCGATCCGCTGGAAGCGCGCACGGGCATCGGCCAGCGGCAACGATGGCTCGGGCGAGAAGTCGAGCGATGTGTACATGTCGAGCAGCCAGTCGACGTCATCATCGTCTGCCCGTCGTATCGATATGGCTTGCCCCATCGAGTTCATCGCCGCCTCCCCGCCCGTCGCTCAAAGCCCCAGAACCTGTTTCGCGTTGCCGCCCATCACCTTGTCGATGACCGATTCCTTGAAGCCGAGGGTACGGTAGTCCTCGACGGACTGACCCATCGCACGGAACGGATAGGAACTGCCGAACAGCAGCTGGTCCTGCATGAAGCCGTTGGCGGCCTCAACATACAGCGAACCACCGGGCAGGAAGATGTACATGTCCGCCACGACGAACACGTTGTCCCAGCGGAAGGCGATGCCGATCATCTCGTTCACGTAGGGCCAGAAGCCGTGATAGCAGACGATCTTGAGCTGCGGGAAATTCTTGGCCACACGTCCAATGGACGCCGGATCCGTCAGCTCGAAGCGCGGCGTGGTCGGACCCGACATGATGGTCACCGGCACGCCGAGCGCCTGGCAGGCCTCATAGACCGGATAGAGCTGTGCATCGTCCGCGGCGACCTGCGGGTTGCAGAAGCCGGGCTCGATGTTGATGCCCTTGAGGCCGAGCTTCCTGACCGCACGTTCAATCTCGTCGGTCGCCGCCTTGATGCCGCTGGCGTGCGGATCGACCGAGCCGATGCCGACGAGCTCCTTGTGCTCCGACACCATCTTCATGATCTCATCGTTCGAATGCTTGATCCCCGGCGTGTCCCGGCCAACCACCACCGCCTGCGCAATCCCGGCCGCCCGGATCTCCTTGACGAAGGAACTGGCGTTCTTCGAGCGGGTGAAATGCAGCTCGTCCTGGGATCCGGTCCGGCGGTTCAGCCACTTCACCACCTCGAACGAGGGGGTGTCGGGCGTTGCGCCATAGAAATCATGCAGGTAGGAAGGTCTGCTGCGCATGTCGATCACGTTCTGGGTCATGGTGTCCGCCTGTCTTGAATAGTTAAGAGTGGGGCTTTCTTTGCCCCGTCCGGCTGTTGCGCGGAGGCGCGGTGAAGCGACTCCACGTTTTTCTGGCGCGAGCGCTCCCTGCGGGCGCACCGTCAGGCACGCCCGTCCGGGTGTCGACGCACGCGCCATGCGGCGCGACGTGTCACGCCCTCTGTGATCTCCTTGCATAGGATTCGACGAAGTCGGCCGCCGCCTTGCTGCCGCCGGCGAAGGACCTCATCGCCTCCTCGTGCAGCAGTGACAGTGCGGTCATCTTCACCTCGTTGGCGCGGTCGCCAAGGAAGAAGTCGGCCAGCTTGCGCGGCCGCGGAATGTCCACCTCGATGGTGGCTCTCACCCGGGTCGGGATGTTGCTCATGATGATCAGGCGGTCGGCCAGGAACAGCGCCTCATCGATGTCGGTGGTGACGAAGAAGGTGGTGCGGCGGGACTCCTCGTACAGCGCCGAGTAGTACTCCCACATCAGCTCCTTCGACATCGCGTCCAGTCCGCGGAAGGGCTCGTCGAGGATCATCACCTCTGGGTTGTTGATCATCGCGCGCGCCAGCTCCGCCCGGCGCTGCATGCCGCCCGACAGCTGCATCGGATACTTGCTGCGGAAGTCGCGCAAGCCTACCTTGTCGAGCAGGAACTCGGCGAGATCGCGCGCCTTCTTGTCGTCCTCACCTCGCGCAATCGGTCCGTACATGATGTTGTCGTAGGACGTCATCCACGGAAAGAGCGCCGACTCCTGGAACACCACCAGTCGATCCCGACCTGGCCCGGTGACCGGCTTGCCATTCAGCAGGATGTTGCCGCTCGTAGGCTTCTCGAAACCCGCGAGCAACTTGATCAGGGTGCTCTTGCCGCAACCGGAGGGACCGATCATCACGGTGAGCTTGCCGCGCTCGACATTGAACGAACAGTCCTTCACCACCTTCTTCTCGAACAGCCCCGTGCCGTAGGACTTGCAGACATTGCTGACGATCATCTCCCCGGCACTGATCGCGATCTTGCTGGTGATCGGCGCCATCGCACCGTGTTGTGCACTTGCCATGATTCGCCTCCTTACCGTGTTCTGAGCCAGGGCGTGAAGAAGCCGCCGATGCCGCGCAGAAGCTCGCTGCACGCATAGCCGGCGATGCCGATGCTGATCATTCCGATGACGATCTGCTCATAGGAGCCGCCGACATAGGAGTTCCAGATGAAGAACCCGAGTCCGCCGCCCGACCCCCCGCCGCCACCGCCGCCGGAAATCATCTCTGCGGCCACCACCACGTTCCAGGTGATGCCCATGCCCACCGATGAGCCCACGACGATGGACGGCACGGTCGCCGGCAGCACGATGCGCTTGAAGATGTCCCACTGCGACGAGCCCATCGCCTGCGCCGACTGGTAGAAGCGCATGTCGATCGAGCGCGCACCACCCAGCACGTTGATCACCACCGTGAAGAAGGCGCCGAGGAAGGTGACGAACGCAATCGACAGCTCTTCGGTCGGCCAGAAGATGATGGCGACCGGCACCCAGGCAAGCGGCGGTATCGGTCGCAGGATCTCGAATGACGGGAAGGTGATCGAATTGAAAGTTCGACTGACCGCCATCAGCAGGCCAAGCGGAATGCCTATCACCATCGCCGCGACGAAGCCGCTCAGTACGCGCATCAGACTCAGATACCAGCTCTGCCAGTAGCCGGTATCACCCAGAAGGTCCCACCACACCGCCAGAACGCTGGTCGGCGGTGGTACCAGTCCGATCCAGGGCATGGTGAAGCCCGCCCATTCCTTCGACCTCGATCCCGCCTCCCAGAGAATCAGGAAGACGGTGATCGACACGATGGCGCGCAGCGTGGTGCGGCTGAACAGCGAACGCCGTATCTTCTTCATGTTCATCGCTCAACCCTCCTTCTCGCCGGAGGCGAAGGACTTGCGCGCCTCTTCATGCACGACCGAGGCGGTTTCCTCTAGCAGTTCGCGGAAACGCGGGCTGGTCAGCACGCTGTAGTCCCGCGGATGCGGGATGTCGACCTCGAGCACCTTCTTCGGGCGGCAGGGACGCGTCGTCATGATCACCAGCTTGTGGCCGAGGAAGATCGCCTCTTCCAGGTCGTGGGTGATGAAGAAGATGGTCACCTTGTTCTTGTAGTAGATGTCGAGCAGCGACTCGTGCATCACCGACCGGGTCAGCGAATCGAGCGCCCGGTAGGGCTCGTCGAACAGCAGCACCTTGGGGTCGTTCATCAGTGCGCGCACGATCTCGACCCGCCGCCGCAGGCCCGACGACACCTCGCCCGGATAGTTGTGCTCGGTGCCGCTGAGGCCGGCATCCGCCATCATGCTGCGCGCCTTCTCGATGATTTCCTTCTTGCTCAGCTTGCCCTGCATCATCGGGCCGAAGGCGACGTTCTCGAGATTCGTCTTCCACGGGAACAGCGCGCCGTTCTGGAACACCACGATGCGGTCGGCGCCCGGGTCTGCCTTCGGCTTGCCAGGGCCGCAGAGCATCTCGCCATCCATGTAGATGGCGCCCGAAGTGATGTCGTGGAAACCTGCGATCGCGTTCAGCAACGACGTCTTCCCGCAGCCGGACGGCCCGACGATCATGCAGATCTCGCCCGCCTTGATGTCCAGCGTGCAGTGATCGACAGCCATTACGGCGGCACCTTCCGGATCGTAGATCTTGACCACGTCGTCGATCCGGATCGCCCCGTAGCGCGCCTCGTTGCCCTGCGTACGTACCTTCTCAAGCACAGCACTCATCACCGACCTCCCAGAGCCATTTCACGCAGACGCCACTGCATCATGTAGTTGCCGGCCACCCGGACCATCGCGCTCGTCGTGTAACCGACGATGCCGAGAGTCACCATGCCGATGATGATGGTGGGGTATCTGACCATCGTGTAGGACGTGTTGATCACGTAGCCCAGTCCGTACTGTCCGGACACCATCTCACCAGCCACCAGCGAGAACCACGCGACACCGACCGAGATCTGTAGCCCCGTGAATACGTAGGGCATGGATCCCGGAACAATCACCTCCTTGAACACCTGCCAGCGATTCGCCCCGAGACAGCAGGCGGCACGCGTGTAGGACTCGTCGATCGACTCCACACCGAGCATCGTGTTGAGTGCGGTCGCAAAGAAGGAGGCGAGGAAGGTGAGGAAGATGACCGGCGTCTCGCTGCCGGAGAACATGATGATGGCCAGCGGCACCCATGCGAGGATGGGGATAGGGCGAAGCAGCTCGAACACCGGGAATACGTACTCGCGGAAGCTGCGCGACCATCCCAGGAACAGCCCCAGCGGCACCCCGAGCACGGTCGCCAGCAGGAAGGCGATGGCTACGCGTCGTATGCTCACCCATATGTGCTGGTAGTACTCAGCCGTGTAGATCGACATGCCATAGACCGGATCCTCGGCGAACCACTCCTTCACCACCGTAGTCAGGCCCGGCAGATCCTCGAAACGCGGCAGCTTGAGCACCTCCACCGTCAGGTACCAGAAGCCCAGCATCAGTGCGAAGCCCACCATCATCAGGTAGGGGTCGGGGCTCCTCAGCCATTCGCCTGCCCGGTACATGGTCAGTGTCCACGCTGAAGCCGTCTGGGGCTCGGCCTCGTTCGAGGCGGGGGCATGTGTGTCACCCACCTTGGACAGCGTGGTCGGCACGCGCTCGGACACCGACGGCGGCAGGTAGTACTGCTGGCTGATGAGCTGGGAAAAGCTCTTCAGCGCCGCCTCGCCGAAATTGACGTCCTTGCGCAGAAGGTCGAGCAGGCGTGCGCCGTCGATCTTCAGGACTTCGGCCGCCTCGATACAGGCGACGTCGGCAAGCCGCACCTTCTCGCCCTCGAGTATCGCGGCCCAGCCGAAGACGTCGCCGACCTGCAGCTCCTTCTCATGCACACGCGCCTTGATTTCCGGATCTATCCGATGCGCTACCCGGCCCGAAACCAGTACGTAGACCTCTTCGGCTGGCTGACCAGCCCCGTAGATGACCTCACCCGCCTTGAAGACCTCATGTCTCGAGATCTCGGCAATGCCGTCCAGCGTTTCCGGCGACACGACCTGGAAGGGCAAGGTCCGCTTAAGCAAGCGTTCGACTTGTTCCATGTTCCCTCGCATTCAACGTGTGACGCGTCCGCCCCGTGCGGACGCGCTCAGTTACCCTTGTAGGCGGACTCCGGCAGCGCCTTGACGGCACCGATCGGCGAAGTCAGTCCGCGCTCCTTGAGGACAGCCTGGGTGAACTCGGGCATCACGGCTTCCGGGCGAAGCTTGTCGACGTTGATGCTCTTGATGGCGAACAGGAAGGCGGTGGCATCGGTAATGAGTGCCTGAACTTCGGGCGTGATCGTGAAGGGAAGCAGCAGGCGCTGATCGACGCCGCCGGCGCTGTCCGGATAGCGCAGGAACATGGAAGACCAGAGCGCACGCTCGGTGAAACCGGTGGTCTGTTCCATCGCCATGCGGGCGATTTCCTGCGCATTGGCAGGGTCAGCGAGGAAGAGCTGGGCATCGAGCTCCGCGTTCAGCCAAGCCTTCACGACATCCGGACGGGTGCGGATCAGGTCCTCACGCATGGTGAGAAAGCCGCCGTCGCTTTCGTCGACCGCCGTTCCGGACGCGACGCGCTTCGCCAAACCTTCCTGCACCAGGCGTGACGCCGTCGGCTCCCAGACCACCGCGGCGTCCAGCTTGCCGGCGCGGAAGCCGCTGGTGATGACTTCGATGTTCTGGTTTAGATAGGCGCCCGGGGTGATGCTCTCCTTCTTGAAGGTCTCCTGCGCGAAGCGGTCGGTGCAACTGCCCTTGGGCACCGCCACGTTCTTGCCGTTGAGCCACTTCAGTGCCTCCTTCGGCGATGCGAAGTTGGGCGCGTCCTTGCGGGCGAGAAAGATGTTGCACTGGTCCTTGCCCAGGCCGAGCGCGGCGACGATGCGGATGTCGGCGACCTGCTGCTTGGTCGTCGATACGATGCCCGGCATGTCGCCGACGTAGCCGATGTGCTGCTTGCCTGCGAGCATCGCATTGACGACGACCGCACCCTGGAGGCCCACCGCGAAGTCGACCTTGGAGCCCTTGGGCAGATACTTCTCGTAGAACTTCTTGCCGCGCATGACGACGCCCGACCACGACTCCGTGTAGTAGGGCTGATAGCCCACCACGAGCTTCACCGGTTCCCCCACCTTGCCGAAGTTGATGTCGCCGGCCTGCGCGACGCCACCTGCCAGCGCACACGCCGCCGCTGCAAGCAGCGTCGACACCATCCTGCATACCCGATTCCTGAGATTACCCATGGCAAACTCTCCTCCTGATTGTTGGTATGGACACCGAAGTCTCCGCACTGCCACATCACTGCATCTGCATACCTTCTCCTCCGTTCCTTCCGGATACTTCGGGACCGTCTGTCCGGTCCGGTACTAACTGTTCTGGGGTCCTGTCGTGTGGCGTGCGACCAGCGTCGCCAGCCGTCGCATCACCATCAGCCCCGAGGTCGGATCGGCCTCCAGCGCATCGAGCATGGCTTCGCCGTTCAGCCGCAACAGCACCGAGTCCTCATGGCAGACGGCGCGGGCGATGCGTCGAGGGTGCTGTTCCAGCAAAGCTGCCCAGCCGAACACTTCGCCCTTGCGCAACATGAAGCCCGCGAGCTTCGTGCGGTCATCGCGCCCTATCGTGAATTCCACGCGGCCGGACTCGAGCACGTAGAGGTCGTCGGCTGGATCGTCGACCTCGTAGATCACCGTGCCCGCCAAGAGCTGCTCCCGTCGGGCCAGTCCCTCCAGCCGCTCGAGCGACGCCGCCGAGACGTCCTTCAACATGTCCACCGCCTTGAGCGCACTCGACTGCAGCACGAAGATTTCGCCATCGCTGACCTCCACCTCGTACTTCTCGAGCGGCGCCTCGGCCAGGCCGACCGCCTCACCGGTCCGGATGTCCCACTGCCACAGATGCTGATGACAGGTGAGCAACTGGCCGTCGAAGTAACCTTCGTCGAGGCACACGTCCTGGTGCGGACACAGCCCCTGATATGCATGGAAGCACTCGCCAGCGTTCACGACGAGGATCTTCATGCCTTCGATGTCGTAGCTCTTCATCCCGTTGTCCGGGACGTCCGACGCGCTGCAGATTCGCTGTTTTTGCATGCCCGCAGTCCTAGCTGAATTTGTCGTACCGGATGTTGTCTGCGGTGACGCGCGACAGCAGCAGCATCCGGATCGAGGCATCGACCGCCGGTGGCGGCCCTGCAAGGTAGGCAATGACGTTGCCCAGGCGTCCCACCATGTGCCGCTTGGCCACCTCGTGAACGAAGCCACGATCGAAGCGGATCAGCGGGTAATCGTTCACCAGCGAGGACGGGGGGTCCTCGTCGCTCAACGCGACGGTGACGGCGAGCCCCTCGCCACAGACACGACGCAAGCGGGTGAACTCGTCGAGAAAGTACACATCGCGCGAGGTACGGACTCCGAAGAACACATCGCCCGAATGGCGGCCGAAGTACTCGTCCTGCTCGGCACGCGAAAGGATGGACATGACGCCAGCGATGCCGCTGCCGCCAGCGATGCACAGCAGGTCGCGTCCGAGGCTGGGGTAGAAGGTTGCGTGCCCCAGCGGCCCGAACAGCGACACACGTGTCCCGACACGCGATGCGGCGCCGAACAACCAGTCCGAGAGCACACCGCCCGGCTTGCGGCGGACGACGAAGCGCAAGGTGCGCGCATGGCGATCGAAATTGACCATCGACCACCCGCGCATGCCTTCCACCTCATCGACACCGAGCAGCACGAACTGGCCGGCGTCGAATTCCACCGGTGCGTCGGTTTCGACATCGATCAGCATCACGTCGTGCGTGAGCATCCCGGTCGAGGCGATGCGCCCGGCACCTGCGCAGGGCACGCAGGAGCCGGTATCCATCATCTGCACGAAGGCTGGCACCTCGGCCACGACATCGGTCCGGGCCACGCATTGACACATCAGGAACTCATCTGCCGACTTCAGGCTCTTGCGTCCGGGTGCGTCAGGCCAGGCGTCATCGATGTCGCCCGACACCCGCTTCGCCTTGCAGGTCCCACAGGTTCCACTTGCACATTCATAGGGAAGCGCGATGCCCCGCGCCAGACCACCGTGCAGGATCTTCTCGCCCGGTGAGGCTTCGAACAGATGTGTACGGTTTCGTGCGTTGACCTGGATCTTCATGTCGTGTCCCCGGCCGAGGTCAGAACGGAATGTGATAGCCGTAGCCGAGCAGCCGCGTATCGAGGCGCACATTCCGACTGCGCAAGGCCGGGCCGTCATGGCCCAGCGTCACCGTGTCGTAAAGCTTGCCCACCGCGAACAGCTCGGTTTCGCCACCATCCAGCGTGGTGCGGAACACCTCTATCGTGCTGGTGACGCTGGCCTCTTCGGCCGCTTCATCAATGTCGACCAGGCAGACATTGATGTGACGGCTGATCGGCGACTTGTCGCTGTTGTGCCGATGCAGGTTGTCGAACAGCGACTTCATGCCTGCCTTGTCATGCTCGAGCCACGTCATGTCCTTGCGGATCTCCGGGCTGTATGTAGTGATCCGGTATTGGTAATCCGGCGCACACAGGTCGAGATAGCCCTTGAAATCGCGCTCGTCCATGATCAGACCGGATCTGTGGATGAGTTCGGTAATGGCGGTTCTGGTATCCACGCTTGCCCTCTCGTATCGGTTCGGTTGATCAGGAGTCACTTCGCCACAGCAGCCTGTTCGCCGTACGGGTCGTAGGCCTTGCGTCCCATGCGGCGGCTCCATTCGGCATAGAAGTGACGCATCCCGCCCTCGTCATGGATGGTCATGTTCTCTTCGCGCCCATGAATCACCCACCGACTGTCGGTGCGCTCGCGCATCGCAAGTCCCTGGCCGTGGACGCCAAGCAGGTCCTCGTGCAGGTTGCGGCCGAACGGCCCCCAGATCATGTTGTGGTCGCGGATGCGCTCAGCGCGTTGCTCAGGCGTATCGCTCTTGAGCCCGAGTCCGCGGAACTCGATCAGCAGCTTGTTCGGACCGAGCGGAATCGCCGTGTCCATGCGCAGCACCGAGGTGCGCAGGTTGTAGGTCATGCCGGGGAAGATATCGATGAGCACCCAGCCGCCAGGAGCCAGACCAGGCCAGCCCACACCGCGTGCCTTGCTGCCCTCGTAGGCGTCGTACTTGATCGCCATCGAGCCGACCGAAGCGTGTCCGTTGGGATACCCGGTGTACTTCCGATCGAAGTAGCCCGGCTGGATCATGCCGGTGATGCGATTGAAGTAATGCATGTAGTCGTGATAGAACTCGCTGTTCGTGTCGTGCCACAGCTTGTAGTTCGTATTCACGACCGCCTTGTGGTAGTGGAACACCTCGAGCGGCTGTTCGAGATGCTCATCGAGCATGCCCATCGCCTCGCCGATGTATTCCTTCAGCGTGCAGCTCTCGTCATCGACGTTAACCCACACGAAGCCACCGAACCCGAGTTCGGTCTTCACCTCGCGCAGTCCTGCATCCTTGCAGCCGAAGCGGTCCTGATAACCCTCCTTGCCGCGGGAAATGTCGATGCAGTCGCCGGTCGCGTTGAACGACCATGCGTGGAAGATGCAGGTGATGCGCTTGGCGTTTCCGACCGGTTCGTAAAGAAGCGTGTTGCCGCGATGCGGGCAGATGTTGTAGAAGGTCCGCACCTTCATGTCCTCACCGCGGATCACGATGAGCGGCGGCCCGCCAGGATGGCTGAACGTGCGGTAGTCGTAGGCGTTCGGAATCTCCGACTCGTGGCAGGCAATGATCCAGCACTTGTTGAAGATCTTGCGCTGCTCGTCGAGAAAGATGTCCTCTTCGGTATAGATGCGCGTGTCGACATAGTGAGATTCGGGGAAGCTCGGCGTCTGCTTCCACTCCACTGCGTTGCGAGACATGTGAGGTCCTTTCCGGTACGTAGCGAGGTGATGTCGTACTGCTGCTCGGATCGACGGTGATGCGCCGATAACCCGACTTAGCAGAAGGCGTGCCGGCAGCAGAAAACTGACTGCGTCAATACGTCAGAACCTTTGCTGCGCGGCCTTCTGCGCGCTACGCGTCGGCCCGCCTCGACGACTTCACCGCGACGCTCTCTCCGCCGCGACCGGGCGTGCGGTTTCCTCGTGAAACACCGCAGCGTTTCCTGAGGAAACACCATCACCTCGGCAACTGTCGGCAGCGCACGGTGCCACCCCCATCGCAGGCCGGAAGCCAGCTCCGCAATCCTCTCTGTACGGCCTTGATGCCTCGCCCGTTACGCCTTTGCGCTGCATAGGCGCATGAGCCGTGGCACTGAACTTGCGTAGGGGGTCGGTCATGCGCTCCCTCTATTCATCGCACGCCACAGCCTCAGCCCGCCGTCGATGCACACCTCCAACCCGGAAGCCCGACGCTTGAATCCACTCTCCAACCGCGCCCACAGAACCGGTCTGTCATTGCTGCCGATGCGACGCTGGTGGTCGATGGTCAACCGGGCATCGCTACGCAGCGACGCCGTTGCTGGCCTGAGCGGAACCATCATCCTGCTGCCCCAGGCGGTGGCCTACGCCCACATCGCCGGAATGCCACCGGAGTACGGTCTCTACGCCGCGATCATTCCGGTCATCTTTGCAGCATTGTTCGGCTCGTCGCGACATCTGGTATCCGGCCCGACCGCGGCGCTCTCCATCGTGGTTTTCTCGACCATCAGTCCGCTGGCCGAGCCGGGCAGCGCGACCTACATCGCCTACGTCCTGACGCTCACCTTCATGGTCGGCCTGATGCAGCTTGCGCTCGCGTTCGCGCGCATGGGCATGCTGGTGAATTTCATCTCGCACAGCGTCGTCATAGGCTTTACCGCCGGCGCGGCCATACTGATCGCAGTGAGTCAGCTGAAGAACTTCTTCGGCCTGCACTACGGCTCCGGCGGAGAGTTCTTCGGCACGCTGTCCCGCTTTGCGGCAGCAGCCGGTGACATCAACTGGCAGGTGGCAGGGGTGGGTGCGGTAACGCTCGCGGCCGGGATACTCACCAAACGCCACCTGCCACGCGTGCCCTACATGATCGTGGCCATGGTGGTCGGCAGCCTCTATGCGCTGGGTGTGAAAGCGATGCTCGGCCACGATGCGGGCATCGAGACGGTGTCGGAAATTCCGCGCAGCCTGCCGCCGCTTTCTGCACCGATGCTGTCAATGGAGGTGCTGCACCAGCTCGGCGCAATCGCGCTCGCCGTCACCCTGCTGTCGCTGACCGAAGCGCTGTCCATCGCGCGCGCCGTAGGGGCGAAATCCGGCCAGCACATCGACGGCAACCAGGAGTTCTTCGGTCAGGGCCTGGCCAATCTGGCCGGGAGCTTCTTCTCGGGCTATGTGTCGAGTGGATCGTTCACGCGCAGTGGAATCAACTACGAAGCAGGAGCGGTAACACCGTTGTCGTCGGTCTTCTCCGCCGGCTTCCTGGTTCTGACCCTGCTGTTTTTCGTGCCGCTCGCGCGCTACCTGCCGATCGCGTCGATGGCCGCCATCCTGTTCATGGTCGCCTACGCGCTGATCGACGTGAAGCACATCCGCGCCGTCATGCGCACCAGCCGGCGCGAGTCCGCGGTGCTGTTCGCGACGCTGGCCTCCACGCTCGTGTTCCAGCTCGAATTCGCGATCTACGCCGGCGTCATTCTTTCACTGGTGCTCTACCTCGAACGCACCGCGCGACCGGGCATACGCGCCGCCGTGCC
Source organism: Methyloversatilis discipulorum (assembly GCF_000385375.1). Lineage (NCBI taxonomy): Bacteria > Pseudomonadati > Pseudomonadota > Betaproteobacteria > Nitrosomonadales > Sterolibacteriaceae > Methyloversatilis > Methyloversatilis discipulorum. Next base: position 1,597,853 of record NZ_ARVV01000001.1, on the reverse strand, counting down.
CGCACCCGGCGAAGGCCAGTACCACTTCGTTCCGCAACGCGACGAGCCGGATTGTCCTCAGCTGAAGATGGAGTTCATCGACGGCGAACTGTATTTCGGCGCAATCGACCACGTGAAGCGTCACCTGCACCAGCTCGAGGAAGTTCATCCGGAGCAGAAACATCTGCTCGTCCTGGCGCCCGGCATCAACTTCATAGATGCATCCGGTGCGGACCTGCTTGCGGAAGAGGCACGGCGACGGCGCGCGCGTGGTGGAGGGCTCTACTTTCATCGGCTGAACGAGCAGGCGCGCAGCACGCTCGAGCGCGGCGGCCAGCTCGACGACATCGGACGGGACAGGCTCTTCGCGATCGGCGACGACGTGATCGGCACGCTTTACCCGCACTTCGACCCTCGGATCTGCGCGAACTGCCGGTACCGCATCTTCCGGCAATGCAAGGAATGGCTACCCGATGGCAGCCCCCGCTGACCGCCGGCAGGCGCCACAAACGTCAATCTCACCATGGAGTCATCGATGAGCACAGTCCGTCTGTCGAACCCGCACGCCGAGCCGGTGGAGGAACTGGATGTCAAGAAGACCACCTGTTACATGTGCGCCTGCCGCTGCGGCATCCGCGTGCATCTGCGCAACGGCGAAGTCCGCTACATCGACGGCAATCCGGACCACCCGCTGAACCAGGGCGTCATCTGTGCCAAGGGTGCGTCAGGCATCATGAAACAGCAGTCGCCGGCCCGGTTGACCCAGCCCCTGATCCGCAGACCCGGCACCGAGCGTGGTGCCGGAGAGTTCGACGAGATCAGCTGGGAAGAAGTTTTCGCACTGCTCGCCGAGCGCCTCAAGAAACTGCGCGAAACCGATCCGAAGAAATTCGCGCTGTTCACCGGCCGCGATCAGATGCAGGCGCTCACCGGCATGTTCGCCAAGCAGTTCGGCACGCCGAACTATGCAGCGCACGGCGGCTTCTGCTCGGTCAACATGGCGGCCGGCATGATCTACACGATAGGCGGCTCCTTCTGGGAATTCGGCGGCCCCGACCTCGAACGCTCGAAGCTGTTCATCATGATCGGCACGGCGGAGGACCACCACTCCAATCCGATGAAGGTGGCGCTGTCGAAGTTCAAGCGCAATGGCGGCCGCTTCGTGTCCATCAATCCGGTACGCACGGGCTATTCGGCAATCGCAGACGAGTGGGTGCCGATCAAGCCGGGCACCGACGGCGCCCTGCTGCTGGCGCTCTGTCACGAGATCATCGCCAAGGGGCTGTACGACCGGGAATTCCTGGCCCGCTACACCAACGCCGGCCAGCTGGTGATGCAGAACCCCGACGCCGACGATTTCGGGCTGTTCGCGATGGACCCGGAGGGCGATCCGGTGAACCCAGACTACCCGCACAACAAGTACTGGTGGGACCGCCTGACCGACAAGCTGGTCCCGACCCACACGCCTGGCGCCGACCCGCGCCTGCGCGGCTGCTACGCACTGCCCGACGGCACGCCGGTGAAGCCGGCGTTCCAGCTGCTGCTCGACCGCCTCAAGAGCTACACGCCGGAATGGGCGGAAAGCATCTGCGGCGTTCCGGCGGACACCATCCGCCGGCTGGCGCACGAAATGGGCGTGACGGCCCGTGACCAGAAGATCCACCTGCCGATCTCGTGGACCGACTCCTGGGGCGTCGAGCACGACCACGTGACCGGTAACCCGGTGTCCTTCCACGCGATGCGCGGACTGGCCGCACATTCGAACGGATTCCACACGATACGTGCGCTGGCCATCCTGATGTCGCTGCTGGGCACCATCGATCGCCCGGGTGGCTTCCGGCACAAGGCGCCCTTTCCGCGCGCCATACCACCGATCGCCAAGCCTCCGCGCGGGCCGCAGGCGGTCAAGCCCAACAGTCCGCTGGACGGCATGCCCCTGGGCTTCCCGGCTGACCCGGCAGACCTCTGCGTCGATGACGATGGGCGACCGGTACGCATCGACAAGGGCTTCTCGTGGGAATACCCGCTGTCGGCGCACGGCCTGATGCACAACGTGATCACCAACGCCTGGCGCGGCGATCCGTACCCGATCGACACCCTGCTCATCTTCATGGCGAACATGGCATGGAACTCGACCATGAACACCAGCGAAGTGCGCCAGATGCTGAACGACAAGGGCGAGGACGGCGAATACCGCATTCCGTTCATCGTGGTCTGCGACGCCTTCCAGTCGGAGATGACAGGCTTCGCCGACCTCATCCTGCCCGATACCACCTACCTGGAACGCCACGACGTGATGTCGATACTCGACCGGCCGATCTCCGAGTTCGATGGTCCGGTCGACTCGGTACGCATTCCGGTGGTGGAGCCCAAGGGCCAGTGCAAGCCCTTCCAGGAAGTACTGATCGAGCTTGGCAGCCGGCTCGGCCTGCCGGCATTCGTGCGGCCGGATGGCTCGCGCAAGTTCCGCGACTACCCGGACTTCATCGTGAACTACGAAACCGAACCGGGATCGGGCATCGGCTTCCTTGCCGGCTGGCGCGGCGTGGACGGTCAGAAGGCCATACGCGGTGAGCCCAATCCGAAGCAGTGGGAAATGTACGCAAAGAACAACTGTGTCTTTCACTACGTGCTGCCCGCGTCCTACCAGTACATGCGCAACTGGAACAAGGGCTATATGGAGTGGGCGCAGCGGGTACGCATGCGCCGTGACGCGGATCCGATCCTGATCCACCTGTACTCCGACGTGATGCAGCGCTTCCGGCTGGCCGCGCAAGGAAAGCGGCCGGGCCGCCGGCCGCCGCCCGAGCTGCGCGAGCGCGTCGAGAAGTACTTTGACCCGCTGCCCTTCTACTACCCGCCGCTGGAATCACAGAGCACCGACACCACGCGCTACCCGCTGAACGCCGTGACGCAGCGGCCGATGGCGATGTACCACTCGTGGGATTCGCAGAACGCATGGCTGCGGCAGATCCATGCGCACAACTACCTCCATGTGAATCCGGCCACTGCGCGTGCCGCCGGCATCAGCGACGGTGACTGGATGTGGGTGGAATCGCCCTGGGGCAAGGTGCGCTGCATGTGCCGCTACAGCGAGGCGGTCGAGGCCGGCACCGTCTGGACGTGGAACGCGATCGGCAAGGCAAGCAACGCGTGGAACCTCGGGCCCATGGCCAACGAGGCGCGCAAGGGCTTCCTGCTGAACCACCTGATATCGGAAGAACTTCCGATGCAGGGCAGTTCGCGGCGAACGTCGAACTCGGACCCGGTGACCGGGCAGGCGGCCTGGTACGACGTGCGCGTGCGCATCTATCGCGCCGGCGACGACGAACCGAAGGAAAGCTGGCCGCAGTTCGAACCGATGAAGACCCTGCCGGGCGTCACGAAGGCACGCCCGGGTGTTCTGACCTACTTCGTCGGCAACTGGAAGAAGCGCTCATGAGCCCCCCGACCCATACCTTCGCCCGCGAACGCGGACTGTGCGCAGGAGACATGCAATGACCCAGCTGGCACTCGTGATCGATCTCAACGTCTGCGTGGGCTGCCAGGCCTGCGTGACGAGCTGCAAGTCGTGGAACACATCGGGCACGGCTGGGTCACTGGCCGACCTCAGTCCCTACGATGAAGACCCGACGGGCACCTTCTTCAACCGGGTGCAGACCTTCGAGGTCGGCAGCTACCCGAACACCGAAACAGTGCACTTTCCGAAGTCGTGTCTGCACTGCGAGGACCCGCCGTGTGTTCCGGTCTGCCCGACCGGCGCCAGCTACAAGCGGGCCCAGGACGGCATCGTGCTCGTCGACTACGACAAGTGCATCGGATGCAAGTACTGCTCCTGGGCCTGTCCCTACGGTGTCCGCGAGCTCGATCCGGAGCGCAAGGAAATGACCAAGTGCACGCTGTGCGTGGACCGCATCTACAACGAGGCGCTGCCCGAGCGTGACCGCAAGCCGGCGTGCGTGCTGGCCTGCCCGACCAGCGCACGCATCTTCGGCGACGTGCACGATCCCGATTCGTCGGCGTCGAAGGCGATACGCGAGCGCGGCGGCTACCAGCTGATGCCCGAATGGGGCACCGAACCGTCCAACCACTATCTGCCGCGCCGCAAGACAGAAATGACCATACGGCCCGATCAGATCGTGCGCACCGACAACCCGCTGAAAGTGGATGGCCTGAAGCCGATGCCTGACGCCAGCACACCGGCGCTGGACGACGCCGCAAGCTGGTAATCCACTCCCTCATTCAACAGGACGACACGATGAATCCCGCCTTCTCCGTCATTCTGCTCACGACGCTCACGGGGGCCGCTCAGGGCCTCTTCCTGGCACTTTTCGGGTGTGAGCTCGCGCATGCGCTGAACCTGTCCGCCCCGATGCCGGGGCACGATTTCTACGTCGTTGGCGCACTCATCAGTCTTGCGCTGTCGGGCGCCGGGCTGATCGCGTCGTTCTTCCACCTGGGGCGGCCCGAGCGTGCCTGGCGCAGTGCGGCGATGTGGCGCACCTCCTGGCTTTCGCGCGAGGTCATCGTGCTGCCGGCCTTCATGGCTACGACGGCGCTGTATGGACTCAGCCACGCCATGGACTGGCCACTTACCCTGGCGACGGGCGCGATCGGCGCGGTGCTCGCGCTGGCCCTCTTCGTCTGTACGGGAATGATCTACGCATGCCTGAAGTTCCTTCAGGAATGGGCCAGCCCGCTCACCGTGATCAACTATCTGGTACTGGGCTGCGCCTCCGGTCTGACGCTGGCCAGCGCCTACGCGGCGCTCAGCGAAGCGGAACTGATGCTCGTGATGAGCTCGCTGGCCATCGCGCTGACCCTGACCGGTCTGGCCACGCGCAGCGCATCCCTGCTGCGCAACGCACGACTGCGGCCGCGCTCGTCGCTGCAGACCGCGATCGGCATCCATCATCCGCGCATCGCACAACGTTCCCAGGGTTTGATGGGTGGCTCCTTCAACACCCGCGAATTCTTCCATCACAAGACGCTGCACTTCCTCCGCTCGGTAAAGTGGACCTTCCTGCTGCTGGCCTTCGTGCTGCCTGTTCTGCTGCTCAGCGCAGGTGCTGCGACCGCTTCGCCCCCCCTACTTTGGCTGGCCTTCGCGGTCCAGTACGTCGGTCTGCTGGCCGAACGCTGGTATTTCTTCGCACAGGCCAACCACCCGCAGAACCTTTACTACCAGACCATCTCCTGACCCGTGGTTGCGGGCTGCGGCCCGCAACCGGCGGTGTCCGGTTCTGCCCTCTCATCGCAGCGCAGTCGACCGCCCGCAGGCATTCCAAGTCAAGGCTGTTCGGCGCCGCGCAACGACAGCGCGCATTGCCGCCAGTCATCACTCACCGTCCTGCAGCACATACGGCCACCGCAGTTGCCGCAGCGCGCCGTCACTCGCCAGCACGCGCAGCGCCGCCACGAGGGCGCAACACGAATCGCGATTGCCTGCACCGAGTCCGGTGCCGAGTGGGAGGAGCGCGACGCGCTCACGCGTTCTAGTATCCGCCGACAGCCTTGACCAGCAGCCCGCTACCGACCGCCAGGCAAAGCACGCCAACCCAGAAGCGCAGACGCTGCGCGTTGATGGCGTGCACGATGCGCGCGCCTATCAGCACACCCGCCAGTTCGAACAGCACCAGCGCGCCCGCGAGGCCGAAATCGATGACGCCGAAGCGCAGATTGCCAAGCGTGCCTGACGCACCCGCCAGGATCTGTATCACCTGACTGGTGCCTATCGTCGTCAAGGGGGCGAAGCCTGCGAGCACCATCATCGGTACTGACAATGCCGGCCCACCGACACCGGTCAGCCCCGAGCCGAATCCGGCCACACCACCCAGACCGAACAGCATGGCGCGCTGCAGACCGGGGTGACCGTGCAGCGCGGGGCGCCGTGGCCGGCCGCGCGAAGCCAGTGTGTAGACGCCGGCCAGACAGACCACCAGCGCGAGCAGAACCATCAACAGCGATGCGTCGAGCAGCGCGTTAACCCAGGCGCCCGCGAAGCCGCTGATCAGTGCGCCCGCACATACCGGCACCGTGATGCGCAGGTCGATGCTGCCATGGCGCATGAAGGCGATGGTGCCGACGATGCCGGTGAATACGAAGGTGAACAGCGCGGTGGCCATCGCCGACTGTATGCTCAATCCGCCGATCAGGTTGAGCGCCGGAATGAGCAGAATGCCGCCCACACCCACCGCGCCAATCAGCGTACCGACCGCGAGTGCGATCAGCATCAGCAATGCCATGATGCATCTCCCGATGCGAGCCTTGCGCCGCGCGGGCGTTCAGCCCGCGGCGAACGAAGTGAAAGTGCCCGTGATCAGGAGATTGAGTTGTTTCATGATGCGGTAGCCCATCGTGTGGTCCGCATCCATCAGCATCAGAAGGCGCGTGCCGTCTATCGCCAGTACGCGACAGTCGGTCACGCAGGAGGCAGTGGCGATGCGCCCCTGCGCCTCCGGTACCAGCGCTGCCCAGCCGAAGACCTGTCCGCGCTCGAGCACATCACCCGCCGAGGTGTTTCTGCCGCCTACGCCAATGGCGAACCTGACCTTGCCATCGAGCAGCACGTAGAGCGACTTCACCGGATCGCCGATGTTGTAGATCCGGCTGTGCTGCGCCCAGTCCTCGGGGCGCGCGATGAGCGTGATGGCGTGCAACTGCGCATCACTCAGCCCGGTGAAGAACGGCGCCTGCCTGAGAACACTGAAAGGCGTATGCAGCGGACTCGAAACCCCGGTCATGCCAACCTCTCATTCAACCTGTCCGTACAGTGCTATGCACTATCCATACCATGTCCGGACGGCCCTCAGGACGCGCTATCGAACGTCGAAATGCATCGCGTGTTTCCAGGAGAAACACAGATGAGGTTCAAAACGAAACACGACGCCTGTGCGCTCAAGACATCTGATGGTCCAGTTGCATGTCCTCGGCGCGCCCCCGGTCCTTCATCAGTCCCCAGCGACGGCGACGCATCCACAGCGCCTTGCGGCCGATGCCGAGCAAGGCGGCAAGATCGCGGTCGCAGTAGCTGTCCTGGTAGCGAAGAATGCTGTGGCGGATGTAATCCTCGATCGACATGGGCCCCAGCGCATCACCGGCCGCGGACGACGCGCTCGGCCGCGACAGCGTGGCCTGCGGCAGCGTGTCGAACTGTTCGTCCAGAGACAAGGTGTCGCCTTCGGCCATGATGATGGCTCGCTCCATCACGTTTTCCAGTTCGCGGATGTTGCCCGGCCAGGGGTACTCCCGAAGGAAAGCGACGAACTCGTCGGACATGCCGCGGATCCGCATGCCCAGCCGCTTGCAGTGGCGTTCGAGGAAATAGCGTGCAAGCAGTTCGATATCGTCGCCCCGTTCTCGCAAGGGCGGCACCTGGATGGTGATCACGTTCAGACGGTAGAACAGGTCGGCGCGGAAGGTGTTGCTCTCGGTCTCCGCGCGCAGATCGCGGTTGGTCGCAGCAACGAAGCGGGTATCGGTGTGATAGGTCTGGGTGGCGCCGACCGGTCTGACCTGGCGCTCCTGTATGACGCGCAGCAGCTTCACCTGAACATTCAGCGGCAGTTCGGATATTTCATCCAGGAACAGCGTGCCGCCGCTCGCCTCGCGTATCAGGCCCTCGCTCGTGCTGACCGCGCCGGTGAAGGCCCCCTTCACGTGGCCGAACAGTTCGGACTCGATCAGATCGGACGGAATCGCGCCGCAGTTGATCGCGACGAAGGGCCGCTCCGCCCGCTCGCCACCGAAGTGTATGGCCTGGGCGACCAGTTCCTTGCCGGTGCCGCTCTCTCCCTGGATCAGCACATTGGTGTCGGTCGATGCGACACGGGAAATCATCGCCAGCATGCGCTTGACGCCATCGCTTTCGCCGATGATGGTGCGCTCGCCGTAGGCACGACGCAGGCTGCGCCTGAGCGATCGGTTCTCGCGGCGCGTCCGCTGTTCGGCGAGCACACGCTCGACCGCGAACAGGAACTCGTCGTTGTCGAAAGGCTTGATCAGATAGTCGACCGCGCCCTTTCGCAGGGCGTCTATCGCGTTCTCCAGCGACGAGTAGCTGGTCATCAGGATGACCGGCAGGTCCGGTCTTTCAGCCTTGCTGGCGGCCAGGATATCGAGTCCCGACGTATCGGGCAGGCGCAGGTCGGTGATCAGCAGATCCACCTGTTCGGCGGCGAGATGGGCCAGTCCGGAAGCACCGTCATTGAACACCGCGCAGGCGTAGCCGCGGCTGCTGAGCAGCATTTCCACGCAGACGGCGATGCCGGGGTCGTCCTCGATGACCAGTATCCGCTCCGGGCGCATCAGATCATGCTTGTTCGCTTTGGCGCTCATGCTGTGTCCTCGCTGAATGAGCAGGCAGGTCGATCTCGAACGTCGCTCCGCCATTGGGATTGTTGTAGGCGCGCAGTTCGCCGCCGTGCTCGCGCACGAATTCGTAGGCGATGGCCAGTCCGAGACCGGTGCCCTGTCCGGAGGAACGCGTCGTGAAGAAGGGCTCGAAAATGCGCGGCAGCACCTCTTCCGGGATTCCGGGACCGGTGTCGGAAATGCGGACCAGCACCCGTCTGTCTGCCGTCATCGCGGTGGTGACGAAAATCCGCCCCGCGTCACCGACCGCATGTGCGGCATTGATCAGGATGTTGTAGATCACTTCCTGCAACTGACCGGCGTTGCCGAGCACCAGCGCACCAAGCTCCGGAAAGTGTTCGACCGACACGGTTTCCTTGCACAGCCCCTGGCGCAGCAGCACGATGGCTTCGATGATGGAGGCGTCGATCTCGAACGGCACCCGCGGCTCATCGCCCACGCGCGAGAAATCGACCATGCGCCGCGATATGTCCATCACGCGACGCACATTGTCCGAGACGATCCGCAAGCCCTTCTGCAGCGCCTCGGCACTGACGTCGGAGCGACCCAGCAGCATCTGCATCATCGACTGTACCGCGGTCAGCGGGTTGCTGATCTCGTGGCAGACGCCCGCCACCATGAAACCCAGTGACGCCAGCCGGTCACGCTGCAGTTCCGCCTGCGAGGTCGTCATCTGCTCGCTGCGGTCCTCGATGAACAGCAGCATTCCATCGCGCACTGCGCTCATCCATACACGCTCGTGCAGCCACCGTCCGTCGATCGCGCGGGCCACGTCGCGGAAGCGCTCGCAAGGGCCGGGCCCGGCTTCGCACAACGCATCCCAGTACGCCGGGAGCAGCTCGCGCAGATGCTGTTCACCCGCAATAACGGTGATTCCCAGACCCGGAAGTGGACGGCTCACCGCCACAACGAATCCATCCGGGTCAAGCATGATCGTCGGCCACGGGAAGGCATGCAGCAACTCCGCGTGACACAGATCCATCCGAGCGTTATCCATCGGCATCTTCATCATTGGAACCGTTTGCGCATGGCATCGACGGCAGCAGGCGGTCCCCGACGGAAGGTCGGGGTCGTAGTGCCGTGCGGTCGTCCCGCCCTGGTGGCGGGAATGAGGGCTCAGTGCCTGAGTAGACAGGACGTCATGAGCGCGTGCGGGCCCGCCGGATCATCGGATCGTGACGCGACTGAGTCGAAGGCGACTGCGAGGACGTCAGCTCTTTGAATCATCGTTTCCTCCTTGTCCAGACATCCGTTCTGGGCCATCGGAGAGGGCCCGGATCAAATGAATCGGCTTGTCGTCCCGATTGCAGTGAGATGTAGGGACACCTCGCGGCGCGGTCGGGCTGCGCAGTCTGCGCACGTGCCTGGAACACGTAAAAGCAAGATCTGAACCGAGCTGTCAGACCCGCGTCACGCATCCCTGATGACTCGGGTTATAACCCAGACCGATCGTTCGGTACAGAGTGAGCACGAATCGAGTTCCGAGCCACCCGTCGGTCAGCAGCACAGATCATCATCCACCGGAGCGGGGATGTTTATCCGTATCCGCTTGACTCATGCCTGGAGGTGATGTGCACCGTGTTCTGGCGGAAGGCCATCCGGGTGCCGGCTCCGGAACATCCTTGAAGACGCTGCGGCAGGGCCGCGCTTGAGCCGGGTCTGCGCCTACACGCTGCAGATTCGTTGAGAGATGCCTTCGGCGCGCGCCGGTATCCTATCGCCGACGAACCGGACGATACGGTCCGTGCCGTGGCAGAACGGACGCGAGATGACCAAGCACAGATGTGCGGGCCTGCATTGAGTTGCGGCACTTCTACGAAAAACCGCTCACCCGGTCAGGGACCACAGCGCCTTCAGCCACCCGTCAGCCCGCAGGCGGGGTGTCGAAATGCACCCGATGCCAACTGCTGAAGTGGCATCGACTACCAGTGGCCGGAATGCTGCTCTATGCGGCCGTTGCGCGGACCACGCCATCGACAATGTCGTCTATCAGGCAGCCACGCATCCGCTTGAGGTTCGCGAAGGGGTAACGCCCGACAGTGAGCACGCCGTGCAGGTAACCTAGCGCCTTCAGGAAGACAAGGTCGCTATGCAGATGAATCTGCTCCGCGGCGATCGGACGGCCACACGCGCAGTCGCTCACCCGCTCTCTGGTCAGGCTGAGCAGCTGCTGCGCGACGACGTCCTCCTCGTCGAACACGATGCGCTCGCGCTCGTCGTCGACGCTGGTTGACAGATACACCATGCGATAGCGCTCCGGATGTCTTTCCCAGTAGTCCAGATACACATCGACATGGGCCTTCAGCCGCTCGACCGGCGGCTGGCTTACGTTGCTCGCCTGCTTCAGGCACTCGAACAGCTCGCAGAAGAAGTCGAGCCAGATGTGCTTGACGAGATCCTGCTTGCTGACGAAATAGCCGTAGAACGCCATCGGCGAGATACCGACGGCCTTGGTAACGGCGCGTACCGACACGGCTTCATAGCCTTGTCGACTGTAGATGTCCTTGGCTTCGGCAAGGAGTTGTTCGCGAAACCTAGCCTTGCCTTCCTGGCCACGTATCCGCGAGCGTTTTTCCGGGGTCGCGAGTTTTGAATTGTTTGGCATGGGCTGAACAACATTGGTCAGACAGCACGTACCGGGAAAGTGTAATGAAATTGCCCAGATTTACACCAGTACAGTTTGTCGACAATCGTTTCCGAACCCATCAGTTCCGGAATTATTACCTAGCCATCAGTCGCCAACGATGTTCTACCTGGCGGCAAGAAGGGCTTGCACGCGCTCCCGCCGGATACCCGCGAGGGCGCCGGAGAACTCGTTCAGGGCGCGATAGCTGCGCGATTCGCCGAGCGCGGCAAAGGCGTCTGCAAACCCCGCCGCGCGCTCGGCAGCGTTCTGCGCGAGGACGGCATCGGCACTTTGAGCGGCGCCGAGCAGCACCTCATCGACCCGCCGGCGCGCCAGCGTGAAGGCGTCCAGCGCGCGAGTTGCCTGGGCCAGCGTCGCGCGCATCGCGTCGGCGTCATCGACCGACCAGCGCGCGGGATCGATACCGTCGGGCTGTGCTTCCGCCTGCACACGGCTGAACTGGCCGGTCGGCCAGCGGATGCCGCCGCCGCGCAACATGAGCGTGTCACGAACGGCGGGCCAGGCCTGCTCGGCCACGCTGAAGACGAGCCTGCCCTGGTCGTCGGCGGTCGCGCGCACTCCGGTCGACGCCAGCGCCTGATCGAAGCGACGCACGATGTCGACATCGGCAAGACCCGCTTCGAGTGCGACCGATGGTGTGCGCCGACCGGCTCCCGCCAGCGAGAAGCTCAGGTTCTCGCTGTCGCCCTTGCGCAGCGAAGCCAGATCCAGTCCGCGTACGGTGAACTGACGCAGCGGCGGATTGACCGCATCGAAAGTCAGTGCCGGGTCCAGGCTGCCTGCCGTCTGCGTCGGACGCGACTGCCACAGCGCCGCGAACTGATCGACCCGGCGCTTTAGCACGACATCGCCTTCACCGGCTGCAATCTGCTGGCCGAGCAGGCTGCGCACCGACTTCAGCTGGCCGATGCCGCGATCGAGATAGTCGGCCGCGATCTGCGCCTTGCCGACCTGCTCATTGAAGCGCGGACTCCATGTCATCAACCCGAGCGACGCGGACGGCGACCGGTTGTCACTGCGCGTCCGTGACGCCTCGCGCGATGCAGACGCAGCGGACGCTGGCGCCGCGCCACCGGCGGCTTGCGCCGCTTCCTTGCGGATCGCGTCGACCGGACGCGCGGACGAAAGGTGAGGACCGATCTGCATTCAGTGCGTGCGGAAGATCAGATCGTGTCGAAAAGCGACAGCGCGCTGACCTTGGCGTAGGCCTTCTGCGTCGCCTGCACCGCCGTGGTGTAGCCATTGAGCTTGACCGCCGCGTCGCCGTAATCGAGCTGACCGAGCGTGATCATCGCCTGCTTGTTCGACAGGCTCACGTTGGCGTGATTGGTTTCCAGCGTTTCCAGCGTCGTCTGCGCGCCGCCCAGTCGAGCGATCTTCGCGCTCACCGCGTCCAGCCCGGTATCGAGTCCGTTCAGCGTCGCAACCAGCACCGTGCGCACCGCCGGATCGTTGGCCGTCGCACCCGGCGTCTGCAGCGCGTCGATCGCCAGATCGAGCCGGTTCAGCACATCGGCCATCTCCTGCAGATGCACGTTCGCGTCCTGCGTGACACCGTTGCCGACCACCACGCGCTGCGGATCGGTGTTGCCGGCAAAGCTGTAGCGCGCGCCCACGGCCGCGGCACCGTTGAAGGCCATGGGCGCTGTGGCGGTTGCCGTGCCTGAAAACAGGTAGCGCCCTTCCTGGTCGATGCTGTTGGCCGAGTACATCAGGCTGTCGCGCAGCGCGACCAGCGACGTGCTCATCGCCTGCAGGTCCTGCGTGGTATTGCTGCCGTCGGCCGCCCATACCATCAGGTCGCGTGCCTGCATGACATCGCGGCTCATGCCGTCCAGCAGTTCCTCGTTCTGCCCCAGCCGGCTGCGCAGCGCGCCGATGTTCTCCAGGTACTGGTCGAGCGCCGCCTCCTCGCGCGTCAGCCGGGCGATGCGCACGCTGGCGATCGGGTCGTCCGACGGTTTCTGCACGCGCAGGCCGTTCGACATCTGCTGCAGGATGCCTTCCAGCCGGGAATTCGCGTCCTGCAGCGCCGTGTTCATCGTCGCGTGAAACTGTGTGCTTGCCACCCGCATGTCCGCCTCCTCAGCCCATCATCGCCAGCGTGCTGTCGAACAGCTCGTTGGCGACGGTGATCACTTTCATATTGGCCTGATACATCTGCTGGAACTGGATCAGGTTCACCGCCTCTTCGTCGTTGCTCACACCACTGGTGGACTTCCAGCTCTCTTCGGCCTGGTTGCGCACCGTGGTCGCCGTGGTCAGCGAAGCCTGGTTCTGCTGGCTGTCCATGCCCAGCTTGCCGATCAGCTGCGTATTGGCGTCGCCGACCCGTACCGTGCCGAGCGAGGTCACGGTGATGGGCTGGTTGCGCAACGCGATCATGGCCAGCAGGTTGTCACTGTTGCCGGGCTTGGTCGGGTCGGACGAGAAGCCCAGATCCTGTGGCAGCACGCCGGCCGCGACCGACAGCATCGAGGTGGAGCTCGACGCGTCATAGACGAACAGCGGGCCGCCCGCGGCTCCGCCCAAGGTGTAGCCGGCGCCGAGCTGGGTGTTCATCAGTGTGGCGATTTCCGAGGCGATGTCGCCGATCGACTGGCGCAGCGGAATCAGCGTGCCGTATTCGAAATCGGCCAGACCGCCGAGCTGCCCGCCCAGACCTTCGTCGCGCACGGCAAACACTTCGCTGGCGAACTTCAGCGTCAGCGCCTGGGTGCCGGCCGGTGTGTCCTGCACTTCGAGACGCGACGCCGTGGTGCCCACCACCAGCGGCTGTCCGCTCTTCAGCGACACGTTGCGCGAGCCGTCCGGATGATTCACGACCTGGATGGACACCATGCCGGCCAGCCCGTCTATCGCCTGGTCACGCGCGTCCATCAGGCCGGAAGCATTGACGCCGGCCGCCTCGGCGAGCGAGATGCGCTTGTTCAGGTCGGCGATCAGCGCGGTGCTCGAATTGATCTGCGACACCAGCGTCGTGCGCTGCTGCGCGATCGAGGCGCGCTGGTTGGCGAGCACCGTGGTCAGGTTGTTGAAGCGCTGGGCCAGCGCATCCGCCGCGGTGATCACCTGGGCGCGCAGCGGCACCGAGCTCGGCTCCACGCTGGCCGCATTCAGTGCGCTGAAGAAGGCGTCCAGACCGTTGTTGATGCCGGACGCGTCGTCCCCCATCACCTGTTCGAGCTGGTCGAGATAGGGCTGCCGGGTCGAGCGGTTCGACAGCTCCGACGCCGCCTGCCACATCTGCAGGTTCTTGTAGTCGTCACTGAACCGCTGCAGCGACGACACCGCCACGCCGCTGCCGGCGGACAGCGCACCGCTCTGCATCGGCTGCACCGACGCCAGCACCGCGGCCTGCCGGGTGTAGCCGGGCGTCATCACGTTGGCGATGTTCTGGCCGGTGGCGCTGAGTGCGGCCTGCGCCGCCAGGGTTCCGGTCAATGCGTTGTTGATCAGGCTCATGGTTTGTCCCGGGTCGTTGCGTGGCCGGGAGCGCTTTCCGCCTGCTCCCGTGTATTGGAGGCGACCATGGGCGCGCCCGCATTAAATGCGACCGGCGCCGGCTGCGGCAGCAACTGGCGCAGCAGCATGTCGGCAATGCCGAAAGCGCGCTGCGATGCCATCGCGTCGGCGACCAGACCGTCGGCGAGGTCCAGCATGTCCTCGTTCACGCGGTCCTTGAAAATGCTGTCCTCGCCCGCCATCTCGCGCGTGCTGCGGCGCATCTGACGCAGGGTTTCGCTGATGAAGAAGCTCTCGAACCGGATGGCCGCCTCGGTCGCCTTCTTCAACAGGGCGGGGTCGACCTGCGGTGCGACCGGCGCGGGCTGCGTATCGGTCCCGACGGGCGCTGCGGACGATGCGATGTCGTGGATATTCATGCTCAGATCACGATCAGTTCGCCATCGATTGCACCGGCCTGATCAAGCGCCTGCAGGATGGCCATGATGTCGTCCGGCGTGGCCCCTATGCTGTTCACGGTGTCGATGATGGTCTGCAGCTTGGCACCGGCCGGCCAGTTGAACATGCGGCCGTCGCCCTGCTCCACCTCGACCTTGGAACGCGGCGTGACCGCCGTCTCGCCGCGGCTCAGCGGTGCCGGCTGGCTCACGTTGGAGCTCTCGGAAATGATCACCTTCAGCGAACCGTGCGACACCGCGGCCGGACGCACGGTCACGCCCTCGGCGATGACCACGGTGCCGGTGCGCGAGTTGAACACCACGCGCGGCGTCGTCTCGCCGACCACGACGGGCAGCGCTTCGAGCTGGGCGACGAAGGCCACCCGCTGTGTCGGATCGGCCGGCGCCACCACTTCGATGGCGGTGGCGTCACGCGTCGACGCCACGTCGCCGAAACGGCCGTTGATCGCACCGACGATATTGGTCGCCGTCTGGAAATGCGGGCGCTTCAGGCTCAGCAGCACGGTCGGTCGCACGTCGAAATCGGTCATGATTTCCCGTTCCACCGTCGCCCCATTCGGAATGCGTCCGGAGGTCGGCGTATTGACGGTCACGCTGGATCCGCTGCGGCCGCTCGCGCTGAGACCGCCGACCACCAGGTTGCCCTGGGCCAGCGCATAGATTTCGCCGTCGGCCGCGCGCAACTGGGTCAGCAGCAGCGTGCCGCCACGCAGGCTCTTCGAGTCGCCGAGCGAGGACACCGTGACGTCGATGCTCTGCCCCTTGCGGTAGCCCGGCGGGAACACCGCGCTGACCATGACGGTCGCCACGTTCTTGCTGCGGCTCTGCGTGCCCTCCGGCAGCTTCAGGCCGAACTGCTTGAGCATGTTGGACACCGACTGTCCGGCCGACTTGACCTGCGTACTGTCGCCGGTGCCGTGCAGGCCGACGACCAGACCGAAGCCGATCAGCTGGTTCTCGCGCACGCCTTCGACACTGACCAGATTGCGCAGCGGCTGGGTTGCGGGCGCAGCGGGTACTGCCGCAGCACGGGCATTCGTCGCGGCCTTCGGTGCAGCGAATGCAGCGCCGGCCACGAGGCAGCACAGGATGGCAAGCGTCCGGCGGAACATCATCGTTTCATCCTCAGAAGGGCATCAGCGCGCCGACAAAGAAGCGCAGCAGCCAGCCCGGGCTGTTGGCGTCCGCCAGCACGCCTTCGCCGGAATAGGAAATGCGGGCATTGGCCACGCGCTGCGAGGACACGGTGTTGTCCGAACTGATGTCGGACGCACGCACATAGCCCTGCAGGCGCACGGTCTCGTCGCCCTGGTTCAGGTACAGCGTTTTCTCGCCGCTGACGCGCAGCAGGCCGTTGGGCAGCACCTCGTGCACGATGACGGTGATCGAGCCCTGCAGCCGGTTCTGCTGTGAACTGGTCGAGTTGCCCTTGAAGTCGGTCTGCGCATCGACGCTGACGTCGGTCTTGAAGCGCTTGCCGGCAATCACCGTCGGCTGCATCGCAACGCCGCTTTCCTTGCCGAAGGTGGTGCCGGCCGCCTTGCTCGCCTGTGTCGTTTCCTGCAGCACCACGGTGACCACGTCGCCGGTGCGGAAGGCGCGGCTGTCCGAGGTGAGCGACCAGGCCGAGGCGGGCTGGAACACGCCGCCCGCAGCACCGGCCACCGGCGGCTGCACCGGCGGCGGCAGCCGGTCGGCCTCGGCCAGCGGCGGCGCCTTGTGTTCCAGGTTCGCGCAGGCCGCCAGGCACAGCGACGCGAGCAGCGCGAGGACGCGGGCCGGGTGGCGCATCAGCGCACGGCCTGGGCGAGGTACTGCATCATGTTGTCGGCCGCCGACAGCACCTTGGTATTCATTTCATAGGTGCGCTGGGCGGCGATCATGTCCACCATTTCCTCGACCACCTGCACGTTCGAACCTTCGAGCGCGCCCTGCTTGAGCTTGCCCAGGCCTTCTTCGCCCGGGTTGCCTTCGGTCGGCACGCCGCTGGCCGCGGTCTCCTGGTAGAGGTTGTCGCCCATCGCCAGCAGGCCGGCCGGATTGACGAAGCTCACCAGCGTGAGCTGGCCGACTTCCTGCGGCGCGGCCTGACCCGGCACCGTGACCGACACCATGCCGTTCTCGCCTATCGTGATCGCGGTCGCGTTCTGCGGAATGTTGATCTCGGGAATGATGGGCAGGCCCTGCGCGGTCACCAGCAGGCCTTCGGCGTTCTTCTGCAGCTGGCCGGCACGGGTGTAGGCGATGTCGCCGTTCGGGCGCTGCACCTGCAGGAAGCCGATGCCGGAGATGGCGACGTCGAGCGACTGGCCGGTGGTCTGCAGGTTGCCGGTGGTAAACACCTTCTGCGTGGCGACCAGACGGGTGCCGGTGCCGAGCTGCACGCCGCCCGGGCTCACCGTGTTGTCGTCGCGCTGCGCGCCCGGTTCGCGTTCGATCTGATAGAACAGGTCCTCGAACAGCACGCGGTCGCGCTTGAAGCCCACCGTGTTCACGTTGGCCAGGTTGTTGGCGATGGCCTGCAGCTTCGCGTCCTGCGCCTGCACGCCGGTCTTGCTGATCCACATTGCGGGATTCATGTCGTTTCTCCTGTGTCGGCAGTGCTGCCGGTCGTCATTCGCGGATCAGGCGGTTGCCCGTTTCGGCCATCGAGTCGGCGGCCTTATACAGCTTCATCTGCAGTTCGAATTCGCGGTTCAGCGTCATCGTCGCCACCATTTCCTCGACGGCGGACACGTTGCTGCCTTCGAGAAAGCCGGCGCGCACACGCACCGTCGGGTCGGCCGGCAGCTCGTCCTGACCACGGCTCACCAGCAGGCCGGCTTCGTTCTTCACCATCGATGCGGGATCCGGACGCACCAGCTTCAGGCGTTCCAGCGGCTGCATCAGCAGCTGGCCGGGCGGACGGATGGAAATCGTGCCGTCCTCGCCGATCGCCAGCTGTGAATACGGCGGCAGCACGATGGGTCCACCCTCGCCCATCACCGCGCGGCCGTTCACCGTCAGCGTGCCTTCGGCATCGACGGTGAGCGCACCGGCCCGGGTATAGGCCTCGCCGTCGCCCCACTGCACGGCGAGATAGCCGTCGCCGGAAATGGCGACGTCGAGCTCGCGGTCCGTCTGCTTCAGCGTGCCCTGGCGGTTTGACACCGAGTCCGCGCGCAGCCGGCCGAGGTGGCGCGCGTCGTAGCCGTAACCCTGCACCGCCTCGCTGACCGACATTTCGAGATCGGCGCGAAAGCCCGGCGTATCCGCGTTGGCGAGGTTGTTGGCACGCACCTGCTGCGCGTGCAGCGCCCGCTCGGCGCCGCTCATCGCGGTATAGATCAGCGCATCCATCTCAGTCTCTCCACTGCGGGTTGCGCAATCCAAGGCGCATGCACAAGGCACCGCGCCGTCCGCCGGGCCGCCCCAAGGACGAGCGCAGCCCCTGCGGGGTGCAGCGAACGAAGTGAGCGTGCGGGCCTCTCATTTACAGGGCCTGCATCAGCGACTGCATCATTTCGGTCTGCGTCGAGATCACCTTGCTGTTGGCCTGGTAATTGCGCTGCGCCGACATCAGGCTCACCAGTTCCGACGTCATATCGACGTTCGACTGCTCCAGCGCGCCGCCGGTCAGCGAGCCGGCCATGCCGGTGCCCGGCGTGAAATAGAGCGGATCGCCGGACAGCGACGAACTGGTCCAGCTGGTGTCGCTGACCGGGGTCAGCGAAGCCTCGTCCGGGAACACCGCCAGCGCGATGCGGCCGACCGGTTCCTTCACGTTGTTGCTGTACTGCGCGATGACCGAACCGTCCTCGGCAATCTGCACGCCTATCATCGTGCCGGACGCGTAGCCGTTGGCCGCATTGACCCGCACCGTGGCGTCGCCGCCGAACTGCGTGGTGCCGGTGTAGTCGATGTCCACGCTCAGCGCGGCCGCGCCCGCCGGCGTGCCGAGCGCCAGCGCGACCGGTGCGGCCGGCGTGACCAGTGCGCCGCTGGTATTGAAGTCCATCACCGTCGTCGTCGGCAGCGCCGCGCCGTCGAAGGTGTAGTGGGCGGTGATCTGGTTGGTGCCGGTCTTGACGAAGTACTGGCCGACGCTGTGCTTGCCGCCGAGCGAGTCATACACGACGGCGACCTGGGAGCTGTTGAAGGTGAGCGGATTGGCCGGATCGAAAGGCGCGGCCGTCGGTGCAGCCCAGTCGGCCGACATGTTGCCGACGTACTGCAGCGTGTCGCTCGGCTTGGCCGGCACCTGGCCGGCGGGCACCTTGAGGTCGCCCATGGCGCCCAGCGTGCTGCTGCCGGACTGCATTTCATAACCCTGCAGCCGGCGGCCGAAGGTGTCGACGACGTAGCCGTCCTTGTCGGTCGAGAAGATGCCGACACGGCTGAACAGCGAGGCGCCGGCGGTATCGCGCGTCACGAAGAAGCCGCGGCCCTGGATCGCCGCATCGAGTCCGCGACCGGTAGTGAGCACGCCGCCGCCGATGTCTATGCTCTGCGTCAGCGAAGCCACCTCGACGCCGGTCGGCTGGGTGCCGGCATACATCGCCGCGAAGTTGGCGCGGCTGGACTTGAAGCCATAAGTGCCGGTGTTGGCGATGTTGTTGCTGATGGTTTCGAGCTGGGTGTTGATCGCATTGATGCCGGACAGCGCGATTTCATAACTCATGGACCGTATCCTCTCTCTCAGTTGACCGACGTGGCCGGACGGCCGTTGAAACGTGTGATGTAGGCCGGCGACACCTCGCCCAGGCCGGCGACGTTGAGCGCCACATTGCCGCTGCCGGCCATGCGCACGCTGAGCAGCCGGCCGGCGATCTCGGTGGCCGGCGTCTCGCCGGTTTCGGTCTCGACACGCAGCGTATGCGCGCCGGCCGGCAGGCCGAGCGCGGCGGGATCGAGTTCGAACGGCACTTCGCCGGCCGCGCGGGTGCCGAGTTCGATGCGGCGCTCGACGCCGTCAGGGCCGCTCAGCACGAGTGTCGTGCGTGCGCTCGACGACGCCAGCGTGAACGCGCCGCTGACCGGCTCGCTGCCGACCTCGACGGTGTCCGTATTCACCATGATTTCCGAACCGACCTGGGCGCCGAGCGCCAGCACCTGCAGGCTGGACAGCACCGACGCATTGGCGCCAGTCTGCTGGGCCAGCGCCTGCAGCGACTCGACCTGACTCAGCTGCGTGAGCTGATTGACGAAGTCGCTCGGGTCGGTCGGCTCCAGCGGGTTCTGGTTGCGGATCTGCGCCACCAGCAGTCTGGTGAACAGTTCGGTCGGCGAGCCCTGTTCGCCGTTCGCCGCCTGCACCGCGTCGGACGCGCTGCCCTGGCTGCCGCCTACTACCTGACTGGTCTGCATGCCTCACCCTTCTCCAAGTTTCAGAAGGGCCTGCTGCATCGACTTGACGCGACCGAGCACCTCCACATTGGTTTCAAAGGCGCGCGACGCCGACATCATGTCGGTCATCTCGGCCACCGAATTCACATTGGTGTAGAAAACCATGCCGTCCTCGTCGGCCAGCGGGTTGTCCGGCTCGTACACCGAACGCAGCGGCTCGGTGCTCTCGACCACGTCGAGCACCTGCACGCGGCCGGCCACCGCCGGCGCACCGTCGATGTCCTCGCCGCCGAGCAGCGTGGCGAACACCGGCTTGCGCGCGCGATAGGCCGCCTCTTCCGATCCGGACGCCGAATGCGCGTTGGCGAGGTTGCTGGAAATGGTGTTGAGCCGCACGGTCTGGGCGGCCATGGCCGAGCCGGCGATCTGGGTGATGTCGCGGAATGACATGGCTATTGTCCGGCGATGGCTTTCGCCAGCCCCTTGAGTTTCATGTTGGCGAAGGTGAGGCTGATCTGGAAATCGGAGGTGCTCTGCGAGAAGGCGGCCTGCTCGACGCCGAGCTCCACCGTGTTGCCGTCCTGCGCCGCGTGGTAGGGCACGCGATAGAGCGTTTCGCCGCCTTCGCTGTCGAGCGACAGGCCGCCGGCCTCACCCGCCATCGCCTGCCGCAGGCTGGACGAGAAATCGACGTCGCGCGCCTGATAGCCCGGCGTGTTCTGGTTGGCGATGTTCTCGGCGATCACCCGCGTGCGCTCGGCACGCAGTTGCAGGGCCTGGCCGTGCACACCGAGCGCCTTCCCGAAATCGATACCCATGTCGGCTCCTGTCTGGATGGGCGACAGACCGAACGCGCTCGCGACGATGCGAAAGCATGCGTTCATTCTGTCGGCCTGAATTAAGCGTATGCGTATAGTTCAGGGACACCATCGACAATCCGCCGGCGAACTTGAGGCCGCCGATGCGGATATTTCTCACGTTCGCATTGCTGCTATCGTCACCGGCCTCAGGAGATTCCGATGCACCGAAAGAGCCATTCCTTCAGCATGAACAACGTCACCGGCCTGCTCGCTGTGCTGCTCTGTCTGCCTGCCGCCGCGCAGGCGGACACGACGGTACAGATCGTCCGCCAGGTGGATGCTGCGGCCCGCCAGCAGCTTGAACAGCAGGCCGAACGCATGGGCCTGGTCGACCCGCGCATCACACTCACCGTGCAGCCGCCGAGCAGACCTCTGCCGCCCTGCGCAGGACGCATCGAGATCGAGGCGCAGGAGATGAAATCACCGTCTCACCTGCGCTACACCGTGCGCTGCACCGACGACGGCGGATGGACGCGCAAGATGCAGGCGCGCGCGCGCATCGTCGCCGACGTCGTGGTCGCGGCCACCGACATTGCCGCCGGACATCCGATCGGCGACGCCGACATCGAAGTCGACGCCCGCGACGTGACCGCGGTCGCCGATTTCTTCGCCGATCCGGCCGACGTGATCGGCATGACCGGACGCCGCCCGCTGAAGGCCGGCGACCTGCTGCGCAAGCGTCTGCTGGCCACCGCAGTGCTGGTGAAACGTGGCGACGAGGTGCACATCGTCGCGCGCAACCAGGGCATCGAGGTGCAGGTATCCGGCGAGACGCTCGACTCAGGTGGCATGGGCGATCTGGTCCGCGTGCGCAATCTGTCCTCCGGGACCGTGCTGCGTGCGCGGGTGACCGGCGCCGGCGAGGTCGAACCGGTCAGCCGCACCGCTCAGTAACCCTGCGCGCGGATCTGCCCGGCCACGCGCACCAGCTTGCTGGCGTAGTCCGGGTCGGTCGCGTAACCGCCCTGCACCAGACCGGCGGCGAATGCCTGCACGTCCGCGCCAGCGTTCAGGGCGCCGGCGTAGCGCGGGTTGTCGAGCAGCAGTCGCGCGTAGTCGCGGAACGCCGAGGCGCCATCGACATAGCTGCGGAAGGCGGCGCTGACCTGCGCGGCAGCGCCATCCAGGTATTCCGTCGTGCGTGCCTCCACCGTTGCGCCGCGCCACGCGCCACCGGCCTTGATGCCGAACAGGTTGTGACTGTCGCTGCCGTCGGCCGCGCGCAGCGGCCTGCGCCCCCAGCCGGATTCGAGTGCCGCATGTGCAATGACGGCGTCGGTACTCACGCCCAGCTGGCGCGCCGCTTCGCTCGCCCAGGGACGGATGCCGGCGACGAAGTCGCGTCGTCCGGGCTCGTCGGCGCCCGACGCATTGACGCCGTCAACGCCGCGCGTCGCGTTGCGCAGCAGCTGCGCTTCCGGACTGAGCGCTGCGGTGCTGCCGACGAGGTCAGCGCCAGCAGTCGATCCCTGCCGGATGAAGCGGCCGACTTCGGCCGACACTTCACCGAACAGCGGAGCGAACTGCCCGCCGGCGCCGGTCGCTGCCGCCGGACGGGTCGGTTCGACATTGGGCATCAGCGCCCGCGCCGGTTCAGGCCGGAGCATAGGTCTGGTCCTCGCCGTGCAGCACACGCTGCATGATTTCGTACTGGTCGGTCATCAGCAGGCAGTTGCGTGCATTGAGCCGCTTGCATTCGGCGACCAGCGCCTCCAGCCGGGTCCACATCGCCCGACAGCGTTCGCGGCTGTCGTCCGGCAATTCGTCGAACACGCTGTCCATGCGGCCACTGACGCCGTACAGGCTGTTCACCACGCGGGCGCGCAGCAGACGTCGCCCGTCGAGCACCTGCACCGCCTCGGTGATGCGTGCCGCCAGCGCGCGCAACACCGTCGCGTCGTGGCGAAGCGCCGCGTGAAACTGGCTGTCGAGCAACAGGCGCAGTGCACCGTAATCCGCCACGTCGCTGAGCACGTCGCGCAGCAGGCGGGCGATGGCCTCGCCGCGCTTCATCCCTTGCTGCCGTGAAAGCGTTCGATCAGACCGGCCAGCTTGTCGGCGTCGAAGGGCACCTCGCCGCGCGCCAGCGCCTCGCGCAGCGCATCGACGCGCGCCTGATCGATCTCCGGCAGTGCGCGCATCGCCTCCATCGCCGGCTGCAGCGTCGACGACTGCAACTTCGCAGGCGAAGCCGGTGCGACGGCCTGCGGCGCCTCCACCGGGCCGTTACCGCTGACCGCACCCGGCGCGCTGACGCCGGCTGCACCACTGCTTGTGATTCTCATCTGATGTCCTCTCGATCGTGTTCGCATGCAAGCTCACCTGTCCACGCGATTCAGCGGCCGGTGCCGGCCGGCGGCGCCACCAGCTGCGTTCGCAGCTGCTCCAGCGCATCCCGGTCCGGCATCGCTGCGTGCGCGCCTTCGGCGAAAGGCAGCCGCTCGTTCGGCAAACCATACATCGCCGCCACCAGCTCAGCCTGCCTGCTGGTCAGTATCAACAGTTCGATGCGCCGGTTCACGCCGGCCGTCGCATCTTCGGTATTCAGCGGCGCCCGGTCCGC
The DNA here is from genome assembly GCF_000385375.1 of Methyloversatilis discipulorum. Lineage (NCBI taxonomy): Bacteria > Pseudomonadati > Pseudomonadota > Betaproteobacteria > Nitrosomonadales > Sterolibacteriaceae > Methyloversatilis > Methyloversatilis discipulorum. The sequence continues at coordinate 1,574,183 of NZ_ARVV01000001.1, read as the reverse complement.
CATGCCGACCACCTGCAGCACGCTGCCGGTCGGCATGCCGCCGGCCAGCAGCTGCGAGCGGGCGGTCAGCGCGCGATTGCTCGACAGCGTCCAGTTCGAGAACGCCGCGTGATCACGATTCGCATACTGCACCGAATCGGTGTGACCAACGATGAGCATCTGGTTCTCCATCTGCGCGAACAGCGGCCCCAGCGAACGCAGCAGCTTGCGGAAGCGCTCGGTGGCGAAGGAGCTGCCGCGGTCGAACATGCCCTGCTGGTCGGTGTCGTGCAGCATCACGCGCAGGCCATAAGGCGTAACCACCGACTGCAGATTGCCTTCGAGACCGGCGTCCGCGCTCATCTTCTTCATCACGCGGGCCAGCGCCTCCATATCGGCGGCGGATTCGTAACGCACGCGCGCCGTGCGCGGGCCGTCCGCCGGCGCGGTCTCGCCACGCGCGGCACTTTCGCCGGGCGCCGACATGCCTTCGCGCGGCGGCATCGGCTCGCGCTCGATCAGGCTGCCGCGCGGACCGCCGAGCGACTGCGCCATCAGGCCGCTGCCTTCGTCGATGCGGCTGCTGTCGGACGCGCGCAGCACCTGCTCCAGCGATTCCTGTTCGCGCGAGGCGAGCAGCCACAACACCAGAAAGAGGCAGAGCAACGCCAGGCAGAAGTCGGCGAAAGCCACCTTCCACGAACCGCCGTGCGACTCCTCGTGTCCCTTTCCGGACACGCGCTTGACGACGGTTGCGCCATGCGCGTCAGGCTTCGACACGTTTGTCTCCGGCGCGGCGGCGCGGCGTGGCATCCGGATCGCCGGCGCCCTGCATCGCGTTGATCCAGCTTTCGAGTCGGGCGAAGCTCGGCTTGATGTTCAGCTGCACCAGGCGACGACCGGCGTCGATCGCCAGCAGCGGTGGCTTGCCGGATACATGGGTGACCAGCACCACCTTCACCGACTCCAGGGCCTGAAGCTCCTCGCCCACCAGCTGCTTCATCATGTTGCTGATCGGATCGAGCACGCCGTAGCAGAAGAAGATGCCGATGAAGGTGCCGACCATGGCCGAGCCGACGCGCACCGCGATCTCGCCGGTGCCTGCACCGTCGGCCACGACGTTCATCGTCATCACGATGCCCAGCACCGCGGCCAGGATGCCGAAGCCCGGCATCGCCTCGCCGATCTTGCCGAGCGAACGCGCCGGCTGCGACATTTCTTCGTGGATGGCCTCGATTTCCTGTTCGAGCACGCCTTCGAGCTCGTGCGCGTTGATCTTGCCCATCGCCATCAGCCGGAAGTTGTCGACGATGAAGTGCAGCAGCTTCGGCTCTTCGAGTATCAGCGGATAGCGGCGGAACATTTCGCTCTCCTGCGGCGCCTCGACGTGGGCGTCCAGCGCCTTCAGGCCGCCGGCCGCGGTCTGCAGCAGTTCGTACATCAGCAGCAGCAGCTGGCGCTGGAATTCCTCGCCCTGCTTGCGCCGCAGCATCACCTTGCGCAGCTGCAGCCACATCTCCTTCAGCACGTGTCCTGGGTTGCCGAGCACGATGGCGCCGGCCGCGGCGCCGACGATGATGATCAGTTCGATCGGTTCCCAGATCACTGCGAGCTTCCCGCCATGCAGCATGAAGCCGCCGAACACGCTGATCAGGATGATGGCGACGCCTACGATGGACTGCATGATTCGTTTCCTCTTCGTTCGCCCCGGCGGTCAGCCGAGGAAGGCCTTCATTTTCCTGAGCGCGCCCTTGTTGATCTGGCAGATGCGCGCTTCGGTCAGGTCCAGCACCGCCGCGATCTCGCGGTAGCTGAGTTCGAATTCGTAATAGAGCTGGATCACGCGCTGTTCGCGCTCGTCCAGCTGCGTCAGGGCCTGCGCAAGACTGCGCCGGGTCATCAGCTGTTCTTCCGGCGACTGGCCTGCAGCCGCCATCTCGTGCATTTCGCCAACCAGTTCGTCGAAGCTGGCGATGGTTTCGGCGTTCTCGGCCAGCAGGTGGGCCTGGAAGGCGTCGGCCTCGATGCCGAGCGCAGCGCATGCCTCGGCTTCGGTCGGTTCGCGGCCAAGCTGACGGGTCAGTGCGCGCACCGCGTCACGGGTGCGATGACTGTCCTGGCGTACTGTGCGCGGCCGCCAGTCCTGCCGTCGCAGTTCGTCGAGGATGGCGCCGCGCACGCGCAGCGCCGCGTAGCCACCGAAACCGGGATCGGGTGTGCCGTAGCGGCGCAACGATTCGAGCAGCCCGAGCAGGCCGATCTGCTCCATGTCCTCACGGTCCATCGCTCCGGAGACCTGGGACAGCAGCTGGCGGACGATGCGCTTGACCAGCGGTGCGTACTCCACCAGCCAGCGCTGTTCCTCGGCGGCGTCCAGCGTACGCGCCGCCGTGCTGCTCACCTCGGCGTAGTCCGAATGCATATCCATGTCATTCGACGATCAGCTTGCCGACCATCGCCTCGACGAAGGGCTTGCTGCGATGCGCCTTGTCGTAATCCTCGGCGAAGGCGCGATTGACCTCGGCCGCCAGCTCGTCGATCGTCATCGCGCTCACCTGCTGCGCGGTCATCGACGCCAGCGCGCGCACCGCGATGCTGCGCAGCAGAGGCAGATGTTCCTTGGTGTCCTTCTCCTTCTCGATCGCCGTGGTGAACACCAGGTCCATCGACATGTAGCGCGTCACGTTCTCCTCCGGCGCGCGTCGCAGCATGACGACCACCTTGTCGAGACTGACGTACTTCTGCGGCACGGCCTCCTTCGGCACGGCCGCCTGCGCTTCGGCGCCGCCGGTGTCCCTCATGCCGAACCACCAGACCGCACCGCCACCGGCCGCCGCAAGAACGACGCCGGCCACCGCGAAAATGATCGCCTTCTTCATCGCTTCAGCTCTCCTGGCCCGACAGCGCGAAGCGTGCCTGGCGTGCGCCGGTCTGTGCCTCGGCCAGCGCCTCACCCGGCGTCTCGTCGTCCCTGCCCTGCTGTTGTTGTCCGGAGCGCGAACGGCCATCGGCGTCGCGGCCGTTGGCATCGCGACCGGATTCGGCGACGACCACGGTGACGTCGCCCTGCGCGTGCCGCTGGCCAAGATCGGCGCGCAGGCTGTCGCCGATGGCGTGCAGCTGGCGCAGCACCTCGCCGTTGCTGGCGCTCAGATGCACTTGCAGCGCACCGCCCGCGTCCTGCTGCACGACGATTTCGATACGGCCGAGCGTCGGCGGGTCGAGACGGATCACCGCCCGCTCGCCTTGCTGTACGGTCTGCAGTTGCAGACGCTCGCCCAGCGCATCGGTCAGCGGCTGCTGCCAGCTCTGCGGCGAAGCCGGGACGAGCTTCAGTACGGTTTCGGTCGCGGCCGGCGCAGCCTGCGGGGCAAGCGGCGGAGTACCCGGTGCCGGCAGCGACGCAGGCTGGGCTGCCTCGACGACATCGGCGCCCGGACCATCCGTCGGCAGCGCCGGCGGCACAGTGGCGGCACCGCCGGCAGCCGCCACCGGCGCGAGCGCACGGCCCGCCGCGGCGGCCGGAGCGGTCTGCTGCGGCTGCGACGGAGACGGAAGCGGCAAGGTCAGTGCAGAGGCCGGCAATGCCGGGGCTTCGCCGGACTGGACTTCGTCTGCGCCCTCCTCGCGCTCGGCGACGCCACCGCTTGCGTGCAGCGCGGCCGGCAGCGGCGACTGCGACGCAAGGCGGGCATCGAAGGCAGTGCTGTCCGCGGCCGGCGTATCGGCGTCCGTCCGCTGCGTCGATGCTTCGCCGACGACGACATCCGGCGACGCCAGACCGAGCGCGCGGAACAGATCCACGAAGGCCTGCGGTGCAACCGTGGCCGAGGCTGGCAGAAGGCCGGCCGACGGTGCCGGCAGCGCCGATGCCGACGGCGGCAGCGCAGCCGGCGCTGCACTGCCCAGGGTGAGGATGTTTTGCGTCATGAGTGGCTACCGGAAAGTTCGAGGTCGTATGCGTAGGCCATCCAGCCGTCACGTCCGGCGCCCAGTTCGGACAGCCGCTCGGCGATGCGTTCGCTCGCTTCGACGCAGCGCGCAAGCGCGCCGTCGTGTGCCTTGCGCAACGCAAGCAGCGCGTCGCGATCGGCCGCGGACAGGTCACGTCGGGCGGCGACGCCCTGCAGCACGGCGGCCAGTTCACGGTCGGCGGCAGCCAGCGTGGACCAGTCGTCGCCGAGCGCGGCCACTTCGAGCCGACGGGCGATGCGGGCGAAGGTGTGGCGGTCAGTCATATGCGTCCGCCAGTCCGACCCAGCCGCGGCGCAAGGTGCCGAGCAGGCCGCTCACCTCGTCCAGCGGTGCGGTATCGAGCTTGATGCCGCCTTCGCTCAGACGCCACGCGCAGTAGTCGTACAGCCAATCCAGATTGGCCACGACGTCGCCGCCGCTGTCCGGGTCGAGCGAACTGGCCAGACCGTTCAGCATGTCGACGCAGCGGTCGAGGCTGAGCGCCTTCTGTTCGTAGCGCCCCGCTTCGATGTGGGCGCGCGCGCGCGCGATCTCCTCGAGCAGGCCGTCCATCAGGATCAGCACGAGCTGCACCGGGGTCGCGCGCGCCGTCTGCGCATTCAGATTGACGGCGTGGTAGCTCTGGTAGGCGTCGTAGTTCAAGGCATGGATTTCCGGTTTCGTTGGCGGACAGGCAGTCCTCAGCTGGCCGACGAGCTCGCGAACAGCGCGTCGAACATGCTGGTGGTCTGCCCCATCTGCGACTGCAGCGACTGCAGTTGCGTGAATTGCACGAGGTAACGCTGGTAGGCGTTGTCGTATTGCAGGTTGATACGGGTCTGGCGCGTGGCGAGCGCCTTCTGCTGGCTCTGCACGGTGTCCTTGCGGCGCTGTATCTGGCCGCCGGCCGAGTCGAGCCAGACGTCCATGTAGCTGGCGAAGCTGCCGAGCAGGCCGCTGCCCGAGCTCGTGCTGGCGCTGCCGAACAGGCTGTCGATGGCGTCCGGATTGGCGGCGATCGCCTTGTCAAGCTTGGTCGCATCGAGCGACAGCCTGCCGCTGCGGTCGGCACTGACACCGAAATCCATCAGGCGCAGGCCGCCGATGTCCTGACGGACGATGCTGTCGAGGCGGTTGCGCAGGGACCGTATGCCGGCGTCGGAAGCGAAGGCCGCGGCGGCCACGCCGCTCTCGGCGTCGCCGGTGCTGGTCAGTTCGTCCAGCCCCTTCTTCAGGTTGTTGAAGGCGTCGATGAAGCTCTGCACATTGGCGGCGGTGCCGCTGCTGTCGCCCGCCACCTTCAGCGTCAGCGGCGCCTCGCCCGCCGTCATCGCGCGGCTGACGGTCATCGTCACGCCCTGGATGGCGGTGAACGTGTTCGACGCCTGCTGCAGACGCACGCCGGAGCCCTGCGCACCGAGCCACACGACGGCGTCGCGCGCCGCCGTAAGTTCGCTGCCGTTGTCGAGCGCGTCCTTGAACGCGCCGGCCGGCAGGCCGCTGGTGTCCAGCGTGATCTGGCCGTCGGCGCCGGTTTCGGCCGACGACAGCACCAGCTGCGTCTGGCCGCCGGCGGTCATCACCATCGCCGTGACCTTGCCCTGGTTACCGCTGGCCTGGTTGATGGCGCGCGCCATCTCGGTCTGCGACAGCGTGCCGTCGGCGTCCATGTCGGCGCCGGAGAAATCGACGCCTATCGTCGCGCCACCGGCGAGATTGATGCTGAGCATGCCGCTCATCGGCACCGGCACCGCCGGCAGATCGGTGAACACCACCTGATGGGCGCTGGCGACCTGTTCGACGAACAGCGGGTACTCGCCCGCCACCGCGCCCGGCGACGCGCTCGCCGTGCCGACGCCGGTACTGCTCAGCGTGGCCGTGTTCTGCGTGACGCCCTTCTTCGACGACAGCGTGGACAGCGCGCTGTCGAAAGCCTGCAGCGCACTCTGCAGCTTGGTCAGCGCCGACGTCGTCGTCTGCGCCTTCTTGCTCTGCGTGTCGACCTGGGTCTGTGACGCGCTGATGTAGGCGGTCGCAAGCTGCGAAGCGGTGGTGACGGGATCGAAAGTGCTCATGTCTGGCTCCTGTGAACGGTTAGCGGACGCGTCCACCGTTCAAGGCGACCGGAGTGCACAAAAACTGAAATCGATGCGTAACGGGCGCTCACGGCGCACGCCCCCATACCTGGACGGCGATGTCGTCCTGCCGCTTCTGTTCGCTGACGCGCGCACCGTGCGCGACGATGCTGCGCTGGCGCAGCAGCACCTGGTCGAGCACTTCGCAGCGTCGTGAAACCAGCGCCAGTTCGCGCCGCGCGAGGTCGATCTCGATCTCGTGGGCCGCCAGTTCCTGCCGGTGCGTCGCCACCATTTCGGCCACCGACTGCTTGTAGCCGGCGCTGTTCATCGACAGCAGAGGCTGCAGCGAGCCGGTCTGCGGCACGCCGTCGCACAGCGACTGCAGCCGTTCGATGTTGCCGAGGTAGCGCTGGCGCAGCGCCACCTTGCCGGCCATGTCTGCCTGCAGGCGGTCTACCTCGCGCTCGCGCACGTCGACCAGTCGCGCCAGCGCGCGGATGGATGTCTTCGTCGTCATGCCGCCAGCTCCAGCATGCGCGCGACGCACTGCGCCATCGGCGCGGCTTCGGCTACGCCCTGGCGCAGATAGGCCTCGATGTCCGGATAGAGCGACACCGCGTGATCGGTCTGCGGATCGGCACCGGCAACATAGGCACCGAGCGGGATCAGGTCACGTACCTGGGCATGACGCGACGCCATCTCCTTCACCGTGCGCGCGGCATTGAGATGCGCCTTGTCGACCACCAGCGCCATGCAGCGACTGATCGACGCGGCGATGTCGATGGCCGGGTAGTGACCACGTTCGGCCAGTTCGCGCGTCAGTACGATGTGACCGTCGAGGATGGCGCGGGCAGTGTCGACCACCGGGTCCTGCTGGTCGTCGCCCTCGGCCAGTACGGTGTAGATCGCGCTCATGCTGCCTTCCGGGTTCTCGCCATTGCCTGCGCTCTCGACCAGCTGCGGCAGCAGCGAGAACACCGACGGCGGGTAGCCGCGCGTGGCCGGCGGCTCGCCCAGTGCCAGCGCCACTTCGCGCCGTGCCATCGCGTAGCGGGTCAGCGAATCGACCAGCAGTAGCACGTCCTTGCCCTGGTCGCGGAAATGGGCGGCGATGGAATGACACAGTTCGGTCGCCATCAGTCGCATCAGCGGCGATTCGTCGGCCGGCGCGATGACGACGACCGCCTTCTTCAGCCCCTCCTCGCCGAGCGACAGTTCGACGAATTCGCGCACCTCGCGGCCGCGCTCGCCGATCAGGCCGACGACGACGACATCAACCGCTGTCTGGCGGGTGATGGTGCCCAGCAGCACGCTCTTGCCGACGCCGCTGCCCGCCATCAGGCCGACGCGCTGGCCCTTGCCCAGCGTGAGCATGCCGTTGATCGCGCGCACGCCGACGTCGAGCGGCTCGGATACGCGCTTCTTCTTCAGCGGATGCACCCGCGGCGGATGCGGGTCGAGCGGATGTTCGCCACCGAGGCGGCCGAGGCCGTCTATCGGCTCACCGAGACCGTTGACCATGCGCCCCAGCCAGGACGGGCCGATCATCAGATCGAGCTTGTCCTGCACCGGCAGCACGCGGGCGCCGGTGGTCAGGCCGACCGGCTTCTTGAACGGCATCAGGAAGGACAGCTTGTCGCGGAAGCCCACCACCTGGGCATCGAGCCAGCCGCCGTCCATCGTTTCGATCTGGCAACGCTGGCCGGTATAGAGCGGGCAGCCGGCGCTTTCGAGCAGCAGGCCGGAGGCGCCGACCAGGCGGCCAGTGGGCGTCGCCACCGGCACGTCGCCGATTTCGAGGCGGCGCAGCACGTCGGTGATCATGCGGCCTCCGCGGTGTAGGGTACGTCGATCGCCGGCGGCGATGCATCGCCACCGTCGAGCAACTGGGCACGCACCTGCTCGACGCAGGCGGCCAAGCGCTGCGCGCAGCCGGCGTCGGCTTCGTGATCGCCCGCCTTCACCAGGCATTCGCCCAGTTCCAGACGCGGATCGGCGACCAGATGCCAGCGCGCGGCGCGCGGCGCATCGATGTCGGATATGCGCTTCAGGTCTTCCGGATTCAGGTGCACCTCGATGCCCTGCCGGGTCGGCGGCATCGCCGCCAGCGTCTCGTCGACCAGCGACAGCAGCTGCGCCGGCTGCAGCGCCAGTTCGCAGCGGATCACCTGACGGGCAACCCGCGCGACGAGATCGACCACTTCCTTGCGCAGCGCGGTCTGGTAGTCCGCCTGCAGGCCCTGCAGGCGTTCGAGCATGGCGTCGAGCGGACGCGCCAGTTGTTCGAACGAAGCCAGCGTCTGTCGCAGCGCCTCATCGCGCCCGGCCTGCAGGCCCTCCTGGCGTCCGCTCTCGCGGCCTTCGGCCAGGCCGTCGGCGAGGCCGGATTCATGGCCGACGCGGTAGCCCTCGTCCATGCCCTGACGGAATCCGTCGGCCAGCGACTGCTGGTACTGCGCGGCGGACTGCCCGTCCGCGCGGCCGGCGGCGATCTGTGCCAGCGGCGGAAAGCGGTGTGGGCGTACGCCGCTCATTCGACGACGGCCTCGGCGAACAGCTGCACCTCGATTTCGCCGGCGTCGACCAGCGTCTTCACCTGGGCCATGATTTCGCGGCGCGTCTGTTCGATGCGGCTCAGCGGCACCGGGCCGGTGCGGCGCATGGTGTCCTCGAAGCTCTGCGCCTGGCGACGCGGCATGGTCTGCATGATGGCGTCGCGCACTTCGGGCTCGGCGCCCTTGAGCGCGATCGCCCACTGTTCCAGCGGCACGTCCTCGAGCAGGCGCTGCAGCACGGTGTCGGACTGGCGCGACAGGATGTAGAAGTCGTACATGCTCATTTCGATTTCGGACACCACCTTCGGGTCGCGCGCGCGCAGCTGTTCGACCATCTGCTGCTTGTTGCCGGACAGGCGGTTCAGGATTTCCGCCGCCTGGCGCGTGCCCTCGACACTGGCGCTCTGCGAGCCGAGGCTGGCGAGGCAGCGGTTCACCAGCTCCTCCAGCTCGACAAGCAGTTCGTGGTCGATCTCCTTCAGCCGCGCGACGTTCAGCAGCAGCAGGTCGCGTCCGTCCTCGGGCAGTGCGTCGATCACGGCGCCGGCCAGCGCAGGCGGCAGGAAGGCGAGGAACACCGCCTGCATGCGCACGTGCTCGTCGGCGATGAAGTCGGCCAGCCATTTCGGCGACGCCCACTGCAGGCGTGCCATCAGCGGGCGTATGGCGTCGCCGTAGATGCTGTTCAGCACGCTGCTGGCGATCTCGCCGCCCAGTGCCAGATCCAGCGAGCGCTTCAGATAGGAGCGCGAGGCGCCATGCACGCCGCTCTGTTCGCGGTATTCGTCGAAGAAGCGCTGGATCGCGGTGCGCACGCTCTCGACCTTGATGCCGCTCAGACGCGACATGACGCCGGTCACTTCGAGCAGTTCCTCGCGCGACAGACAGCGCAGCACGCCGGCTGCCGGCTCCTCGCCCATGCTCAGCAGCACGATGGCCGCCTGTTCGAGCGGACTCAGATTGCTGCCCGACGGGATGATGGGATTACTCAGCGGGTTGTTCGGATCGGCCATTCTTCTGCACCCATTGCTTGACGACTTCGGCGACCCGCTCCGGCTCCTTGCCGGCCAGGACCTTCAGATGTTCGACCAGCACGTCGACCGGGGAGCCCGGCGGCGGCAGGTCGTAGTTCTCGAGCAGCGACACCACCGGGCTGCCGCCGGCGGCCGATCCACCGTCGAGCGCCAGCGCGGGGGCGGCTGCGGCGACTGGTGCCTGCGTGTCCGGCGTGGCATCGCGCACCGGTATGTCCTCGTCACGCGGAGGCGTCGGGGCGATGCGCTGCTGTGCCGAGCGCACCAGCGGGCGCACGACGAACAGCAGCGCCAGCAGCCCGCCCGCGGCATACAGCAGCCACGACCCCATATCGACGATGTTGTCGCGCTGCGCCCACCAGGCCGGTGCTTCAGGCTGCGCCGGGAAAGTCAGCGACGACACGACCAGCTGGTCGCCGCGCTCGGCGTTGATGCCCAGGCCATTGGCGAGAATGCGTTCGATATTCCTGATCTCGGCCTCGCTCCAGCCCTTCGCCGGATCGGCCGCCGCCGCGTTGTTGAGCACGACGGCGACGTTGAGCTTCTGCAGGCGGCCGCGGCTGCGCTTGATCTGCGTGATGCTGCGGTCGTAGGCGTACTGGCGGGTCGACGCGTTCTTGCGCGCGCCAGCGGCGTCAGGTGCGGGCGCGGCGGCTTGTTCGCCGGCCGCAGCCGGCTGCGCCGGCGCCTGCGCGGCCGGTGCAGCGACCGGACGGTTGCTGAGCGAACCGGGTACGCCGAGCGCGACGCGGTTGCGGTCCTGCTCCTCGCGCGTGGCCTCGCTGGTGACACGCGGCGCCTCGCCGTACTTCTCGTGCGTCTCCTCGACGCGGTCGTTGTCGACCTCGGCGGTCACGCTGACGCGGTAGTTGTGCTCGCCCAGCACCGGCGACAGCAGGTCGCGCACATTGCCGCGCGCCTCGTTCTGGAAGCGGTGTGCCGCCTCGTTGCCGCCGTGCGTCTCGAAGCCGTCGCTCAGATCGACGCGCGCCGACAGGTAGTTGCCGGCCTGATCGACCAGGCTGACGCGCTGCGGGTCCAGCGTCGACACGCTGCCGGCGACCAGATTGATGATGGCGGCGATCTGTTCCGGGCTCAGCGTGCGTCCGGGCTTGAGGCCGAGCACCACCGACGCGGTGCTCTTCTCGCCGTCGGTGGCGACGAAGGAGGTGGAACGTGCGATGGACAGGTGTACACGCACCGAATCGACGGCGTCCAGCGTCAGGATGCTCTGCGCCAGCTCACCTTCCAGGCCGCGCCGGTAACGCACGTCCTGTACGAACTGACTGACGCCGAGCGGATCGTTCTGGTCCATCAGTTCGAGGCCGGCAGGCAGTTGCGCCGCTACGCCCTTGGCCGCGAGCAGCATGCGCACGCGACCAAGCTGGGCGTCCGGCACCAGCACCTGTCCACTTTCCGGATGCAGGCGGTAGGGAATGCCTTCGGCATCGAGTACCGACATCATGTCGGCCGTCGCCACCTTCTGGCGGGCGCCGAACACCGGTTTGTAGCTGGCCTGGTCCTGCCACAGATACATGAGGACGAGCGCGGTGATCGCGACGGCGATCACCATCAGCGGAACCAGACTTTTGAGGAAGGCGGGCGGCAGCGAGGGCATGGCCCCGGAGCCGGCGCGCAGGCGTTGCAGGCCGCCGCGTACGGTTGCGATCACGTGGGCTGTTCCAGGTCAGTGTCAGAGAGGCAGCTTGATGAGGTCCTCGACGGCCCCCACCACCTTGTTGCGCACCTGCATCAGCATCGAGAAGGACAGGCTGGCCTCCTGGCTGGCCAGCATGGCGCCGACCAGGTCGTCGCTCTGGCCGCTGTCGACCGCCTCCATGCGCTGCGACGCCTCGTGCTGCATGGCATCGACACGCTGCACGGCGTCCTGCATCGCACTCGCGAAACCGGCGCCCTCTGCACCGCCGAAGCGGGAAGCCGGCTGGAGCGGCATGGCGGCGCTCGCCGCAATGTTGGTGGCATCGGCCTCGATCAACGCCTTGCTGGCACCGATCGCGCTGGCGAATTCATATCCCATACGTGCATCACCTTTTTGTCTTGCCGGTGGCAGAGGCCGGCAGATTGGTTCTATGTGGCGCAGCTTCGGCTGCTTAACCGTACGTGTATGTATCGACGCTCAGCGACAAAACTTTACGTGTAAATACAAACTTCATATTTACCCTATGTATATGAAAAACATGATGTTTCTACGAGAAGGGAAAAACTCCCGACAGACAAAGACGTCTGTCATGGGTCACGCCGGGGCGCGTGAGGGGCCCGGAAGATGAATCCGGATTTAAGACCGGCGGGTCAGCGGTCGCCTGTGTCTGGAGACGGCGCAAGACGCCCGATCCTCACCGCCGAACCAGACCAGGAGACCTTCCATGCTGAGCCTGCACACCAACGCCGCCGCCCTGACCGCACAGAATTCGGTGGGTGGTACCCAGAAAGCCCTGTCCACCTCGATGACCCGCCTGGGTACCGGTTTCCGCGTCAATTCCGCGATGGACGACGCCGCCGGCCTGCAGATCGCCACCCGCCTGAGCGCCCAGACCCGTGGCATGGCCGTCGCCCAGCGCAATGCGCAGAACGGCATTTCGATGATGCAGACCGCCGAAGGCGCATTCACCGAAATCACCAACATCCTGCTGCGCATGAAGGATCTGGCGACCGAAGCGCGTAACGGCGCGTCGAACACCGACGACAAGACGGCGATGGACGCCGAATACCAGGAACTGGGTTCCGAACTGGGCAACATCCTGAACAACACCAAGTTCGGCGGCCAGGCCCTGCTCAATGGCGCGGGCTCGCTGCAGGCCGGCGCCATCACCTACCAGATCGGCGCCGCTGCCGCGGAAACGATGTCGGTGGACGTGTCGACCGATCTGGCCGCGCTGGTGACCGACCTGACCACGGCCGCCACGCTCGGCGACATCACGACCGCCGCCACCGCCGCCACCGCCATCGGCGACATCGAGGGCTGGATCAATGATGTCGGCGGCGTGCGTGCCCAGCTCGGCGCCGCGTCGAACCGCCTCGACCACGTCTACAACAACCTGGCCAACATGAAGACCAATACCGAGCAGGCACGCGGTCGCATCATGGATGTCGACTACGCCTCCGAGACCGCCAACATGACCTCCAAGCAGATGCTCATGCAGGCCGGCACCTCGATGCTCAAGCAGAGCTCCAGCATGTCCCAGCTCGTCATGTCGCTGATGCAGTAAGCCTGATGGCCCGCGCGGCCCCGAGGTCCGCGCACCGCAGGACGAGCCAACCGTGCCAGCCGGACGGTTGGCTCTTTCATATCCGGAGCATTCGCCATGACGATAGAGAGGATTCCGCGTCTCGCACTGACACTGCCGTTGCGGCGCCCTCCCGAGCGTCTGCCGTCACCGGCTGACGCCGGTGCCGCCGTCGACACCGCAGACGACGTGGTGGCGTCCCGCCTGCAGGGCTTGGCCCTGCTGGGTCGGCCGCTGGTGGCAGGCGAGCGACTCGCTGTCCGGGTGCTGTCCACCTCGCCGGCGGTCGAACTTCAGGTCGAAGCCGAGACCCCCGGTGTTCCCGCCCGGCCGTCGGCGCCGGCCGATGAACTGTCGGCGGCGATGCAACCCGATCAGCTGCTGCTGCGCCATCTGCGCTGGCGCGCGCCCGGAGCGCTGGATCTCGCCGCCGCACTGCGCACCCGCGCGTTCCGGCAGATCACGACCGAACTGATGCGTGCGGACGCGTCCGCCGCGAGCACGCCCCCGCTGCAAGTCGAGCCGGGCCGCGTCAGCGCCCCCCCGCCGCTGCTCCCGCTGCCCGGCGCGGAGCGCTGGATCTTCCCTGTGCATCTGAGCGACGGCCCGCCGGCCAGACTGTTCATCGGCGACGACGAGGACGCGAAGCATGCCGCCACTGCAGCCGCGTCGGCCGTTCTGCTGATCGAGATCGAACTGCCGGGCAAGGGCCTGGTGCAGGTGCGGCTGCAGATCGCGGCCGGTGTCCATCTGCAGTTCCGCATCGATGGCGACACGGCGGCCGCGCATGTACGCGAAATTCTGCCCGCACTGGCAGCCGCGCTGGTGCTCGCCGGTACCCGTCTCGCATCGTGCCGTTTGCTGCACGCCGCCTCGGGGCGGCTGCATCTCCGGGCCCTCGACATCTCCCGGCCATCGGCACTGCATGCGCACCTGCCGCTGCCGCTGTTCCGCGTCGCCGCCGAAGTACTGCTCGCGCTGACCACGCCGCAGAGGGACCGCAGCAGTGTCGCGGTAACAAAATGGATGTCACCGATTTAAGGTTGGCCGCGTCGGCGTCGCCCTCTCCGGATGAGGACATCGAAAACGCGCACGCCGTGGCGTCGATGCCCTGAAGCCAGAACCCCTATCCGGAGATTCCCATGCTGAGCCTGCACACCAACGCCGCCGCCCTGACCGCACAGAATTCGGTGGGCGGTACCCAGAAAGCCCTGTCGACGTCGATGACCCGTCTGGGTACCGGTTTCCGCGTCAATTCCGCGATGGACGACGCCGCCGGCCTGCAGATCGCCACCCGCCTGAACGCGCAGACGCGCGGCATGGCGGTGGCCCAGCGCAACACGCAGAACGGCATTTCGATGATGCAGACCGCCGAAGGCGCGTTCACCGAAGTCACCAACATCCTGCTGCGCATGAAGGACCTGGCGACCGAAGCGGCCAACGGCGCGTCGAACACCAACGACAAGACCGCGATGAACGCCGAGTACCAGCAGCTCGCGGCGGAAATCGGCAACATCATGACGAATACCAAGTTCGGCGGTCAGGCGCTGCTCAAGGGCGCAGGTTCGCTGGGCGCCGCCACCACCACCTTCCAGATCGGCGCTGCCGCCGCGGAAACGATGACGGTGGACGTGGTGACCAAGCTGACCAACCTGGACGCCGCCTTCGCCACCGGCGCCGGCAACGCCACCGCCACCTCGCTCGGTGAAATCCTGACCTCGGCCAACGCGACGGCCGCGATCGGTCAGCTCGAGTCGCGCATCAACGAAGTGGGCTCGGTGCGCGCCGACCTCGGTGCGGCGTCGAACCGCCTCGACCACGTCTACAACAACCTGTCCAACATGAAGACCAATACCGAACAGGCACGCGGTCGCATCATGGATGTCGACTACGCCTCCGAGACCGCCAACATGACCTCCAAGCAGATGCTCATGCAGGCCGGCACCTCGATGCTCAAGCAGAGCTCCAGCATGTCTCAGCTCGTCATGTCGCTGATGCAGTAACCCTCCCCCCCGCGGCACGCGCCCTCCGGGGGCCGTGTGCAGCAGGCTAAGCCAGTCGCGCCTGTCGGTGTGGCTGGCTCTTTTTTTTTGCATGTCGCCAGCGTGTCGTGAAACGGACATGGCAGCCATTTAAGTTATCCGCCTTCCGCGTCGCCTTTTCCTGATGAGGCCAACGAGGCGGCGAACATGCCGGTACCGGTGGCCGATCCCCGCCCCTCGACCCGGAGACCATTCATGCTCAGCCTTCATACCAACGCCGCAGCCTTGACCGCACAGAACTCGGTGGGCGGCACCCAGAAAGCCCTGTCAACCTCGATGACCCGCCTGGGCACCGGCTTCCGCGTCAATTCCGCGATGGACGACGCCGCCGGCCTGCAGATCGCCACCCGCCTGAGTGCGCAGACGCGCGGCATGGCGGTGGCCCAGCGCAACACCCAGAACGGCATCTCGATGATGCAGACCGCCGAAGGCGCATTCACCGAAATCACCAACATCGTGCTGCGTATGAAGGACCTGGCGACCGAAGCGTCGAACGGTGCATCGAACGCCAGCGACAAGACGGCGATGAAGGCGGAATACGACCAGCTCGGTCTCGAACTGACCAACATCATGACCAACACGAAGTTCGGCGGCCAGGCCCTGCTGACCGGCGGCACGCTGGCCACGGCCGGCGGCGTGACCTTCCAGATCGGCGCCGACGCCGCGGAAACCATGGTGGTCGACACCTCGGCCAACTTCACGACGCTGACCACCGCGGTCACCGCACTCAACGCCGGTGACATTTCGACCGCCGCCAACGCCGCGATCACGCTGGCCGAGACGACGATCACCGCGGTCGGCACGCTGCGCTCGCAGATCGGCGCCGCGTCGAACCGCCTCGACCACGTCTACAACAACCTGGCCAACATGAAGACCAATACCGAACAGGCGCGCGGTCGCATCATGGATGTAGACTACGCATCCGAAACCGCCAACATGACCTCGAAGCAGATGCTCATGCAAGCGGGCACCTCCATGCTCAAGCAGAGCTCCAGCATGTCTCAGCTCGTCATGTCGCTGATGCAGTAACACCGCGACTGCCAACGCTCCGGCGTCCGGCAACTCCCGTTCCGCGTCCGCCCGCCCCGGTCTCACCGGCGCGGGCGTTCGCCGTGGCGCCGGCAGCGCACTACCCAACCGGAAGGATGAACCATATGAGGAACCGCTGCGAATCCGCGATCTGCGATTCACACGCCGAAGCAACGATAGATGCGATCTGGCACCTCATCGGCGATGGCCAGCGCTACGCCACGCACGGCGTGTCCGACATCGATTTCGAAATCCTGCACGAGACGGACCGTCCATACGTGCGCATCGTGCCGCAGGACATCCGCATTGCGCGTGCCGCCTTCGTGGTGGCGCTGCAGTTCCTGATCGAGAACGGGCACGACCGCCTGTCGCCCTGCGAGGTCGTGTCCGACGACGATCTGCGGCGCACCGGCCTGCTGTGCCGAGCGACGCGCGACGCCAACGGTGGCGTGCGCTGCATCGACTACATACTGCCCATCCTGGCGCGACAGCGCATCGTGGCGACCGAACTCACAGTCTGCCGCATCGCCTGGCTCACCCACGCCTTCCTGCACGCGCGCGGCGGCAGGCTCTGCTGAGCGCCTCGCTCAGCCCAGTGTGCCGACGACGCTGACGTCGCGCTGTTCCGGCACTTCGTTGTACGACAGTACCTGCAGTCCCGGCGCGAACAGCCTCGCGTAGCGCGCGAGCAGCGGACGGATCTGCGGCATCACCAGCAGCAGCGGCGTGCCGCCCTGCTGTTTCATCTGGTCGCGCGCCAGCGGCATGTGGGTCTGCAGCTGCGCCAGCAGGTTGGGGTCGATCGGATAGTTGTCCAGCGCCGCCTTGCCGCTCTGACGCGCCTGATTCAGCGAACCCAGCAGCATGTTCTCCAGTTCGCTGCCCAGATTGAACACCTTCATCTCGTTCAGCGGTCCGACCAGCGTACCGACAATCTGGCGACGCAGCGCGCAGCGCACCTCGGCCGCCAGCAGGATGGGGTCCTTCGTCACTTCGGCGTTCTCGACCAGCGTGGTAGCGATAGGCACGATGTCCTTCAGCGACACGTTCTCGGCCAGCAGCACACGGAACACGCGCAGCAGCTGGGTGTGCGTCATCGCCTTGTCCAGCGCCGCCGACAGCTTGGGCGTCAGCGCGCTGAGGCGTTCCAGCAGCGCCGGCACGTCCTCGTGACCGAACAGTTCCGCCAGATGCTCGCGCGCCAGCTTGGACAGGTGGGTGGTAATGACCGACGCGCACTCGACCACTTGATAGCCGAGGCCGAGCGCGTGCGCCTTGTCCTCCGGCGCGATCCACGTAACCGGCATGCCATAGGCCGGCTCTATGCCCGGAATGCCGTCCAGCGTGCCGTAGGTTTTCGGCGACGGAATGGCCATCAGCCGGTCGGCGAATACTTCCGCCTGGGCGATCACCGCGCCGCTGAGCAGCACCGAATACTGCGAAGGCTTCAGCGAAAGATCGTCGCGCACGCCGATCGGCGGCAGCAGGAAGCCCATGGTTTCGCTCAGGCTCTGGCGCACGCCCTTGATGCGCCGTGTCAGCGGCGCGCCCTGCGCTGCGTCGATCAAGCCGACCAGCTTGTAGCCAAGCATGATGGTGACCGGCTCGACCACGGGCAGATCGCTCCAGTCGAGTTCGGGCGCACGGCTGTTGATCAGTGCACTCTCGACCTCACCCAGATCGCTCTGCGCCGGTCGCTCGGCCATCCCCGACAGGCGCCAGCCGACGAAGCCGAGCACGCTGGCGAACAGCGCGAACATCAGCGTCGGCATGCCCGGAATGGCGGCCAGCACCGCCATCATCGCCGCCGCGCCGTACATGACCGTCGGCGAGGTCAGCAGCTGGGCACTGATCTGCTGTTCGAAGTCGCCGGAATCGCTGATGCGGGTGACGATGATGGCGGCCGCGGCCGACAGCAGCAGCGCCGGGATCTGCGCCACCAGACCGTCACCGATGGTGAGCAGCGCGTACTGGCGGAAGGCGTCGCCAAGGCTCAGGTCGTACATCAGCGCGCCGATGATGACGCCGCCCACCATATTGATCAGCAGGATGAGGATGCTGGCGATGGCGTCGCCGCGCACGAACTTCGACGCGCCGTCCATGGCGCCGTAGAAGTCGGCCTCCATCGCTACGTCGCGACGGCGTGCCTGGGCCTTCTCCTGGTTGATCAGGCCGGCGTTCAGATCGGCGTCGATGGCCATCTGCTTGCCCGGCAGCGCATCCAGCGTGAAGCGGGCCGACACCTCGGAAATGCGCTCCGCACCCTTGGTCACGACGACGAAGTTGATGATCATCAGGATGACGAACACCACCAGACCGACCACGAAGTTGCCGCCGATCACCACGTTGCCGAAGGACTCGATCACCTGGCCGGCGGCGTGCGTGCCTTCGTGGCCGTGCAGCAGCACCACCCGCGTGGACGCGACGTTCAGCGTCAGCCGCATCAGCGTGGTGGCGAGGATGATGGTCGGAAAGACCGAGAAATCGAGCGGCCGTCTGGCCGACACGCTGACCAGGATGACGATCAGCGCCAGCACGATGTTGAACGTGAACAGCACGTCGAGCAGCACCGGCGGCAGCGGCAGTATCACCATCGCCAGTATCAGCAGCAGGAACACCGGTGTGGCGACGCGGTGCCGGCGCATTTCGTCGACCAGGCGGTTCAGGAAGTTCATGCGGGCATCACCTCGCTCAGATGTTTCGGAATGACCAGGTCGGTCGGCAGGCGCGGCTCGCCCCGACGCTGCCCGCGGCGGAAGGCCTTGAGCTGCAGCACGTAGGTGAGCACCTGCGCCACCGCGCGATACAGCGGCAGCGGAATCTGCTGGTTGACCTGGCTGGTGTTGTAGATCGCGCGTGCAAGCGGCGGCAGTTCGACCGTCTCGACGCTGTGTTCGGCGGCGATGGCGCGGATGTAGAGCGCCATTTCGTCCACGCCCTTGGCGATGACGAAAGGTGCCTGCGCACGGCGCTCGTCATACTTCAGCGCGACCGCGTAATGCTCCGGGTTGACGATGACGACGTCGGCCCCCGGCACCGCCTTGCGCACGCCGCGCCGCGCCATCTGGCGCTGCAACTGCCTGATGCGCTGTTTCACCTCGGGTCGCCCTTCGCTCGACTTGTGCTCCTCCTTCACCTCCTGCTTGGTCATGCGCAGATTGCGCAGGAAGAAGAAGGCCTGGGCCGGCACGTCGACCAGCGCGAACACGACGAACACGGCGCACAGCGCCATGATGCTGTCCAGCATCAGGCCGGCGCCGGCAACCAGCGCGCGGTCCAGCGGCAGCGACTGCAGCATCAGGAAGTCGGTGACGCCGCGGCTGCAGACGTACCACAGCACGCAGCACAGCGCGGTCGCCTTCAGCATCGAGGTCGCCACCTCGAACAGGTGCTTGGGCGACACCAGGCGACCCAGATTCTTGATCGGGCTCAGGCGTTCCAGCTTGGGCTGCCAGTGCTCGACGTTGAGCACCCAGCCACCGGGCAGCATCGACGCGACCAGGATGGCCAGCGGTACCGCACACAGCGGCAGCAGCATCTTCAGCAGCAGCGTCGAGGCGGCGGCGAAGCGCGCCGACCATGCGTTGTCCAGCGCGCCGTCGCCGTCCAGCGGCACGAAGCCGAGTGCGAACAGCGCGCGGAAGTCGTCGAGCAGCGACGGCATCATCAGCACGATGAGCTTGAGGCTCACCAGGATGCCAACCGCCGTCGCCAGATCGCGCGAGCGGACGACCTGCCCCTTCTCGCGCGTCTTCCTGAGCTTCTGCTGCGAGGGCTTTTCGGACTTGTCGCCGCTGCCGGATTCGTCAGCCATGCGACGCCGCCCTCATCTGCTGCTGCAGCATGTCGAGCACCTGCCCGCACATGCGCAGATAGTGCTGCGGCACCACGCGCGCGACATGGCCCAGCATGAACAGCCCGAATACGGTCACCAGAGAGAAGCCGAGCGAGAACAGGTTCAGCGACGGCGCCACGCGGTTCAGGAAGCCGAAGCCGATCTGCACCACCATGGTCGCGAACACCATGGGCACCGCGAGCAGCAGCGCCGCCGAGAACACCCAGGCCACGTTGAGCGCGATCGCCTGCAGTGTGGACAGCGGAATGCCGCCGCCCACAGGCCAGGCACCGAAGCTGGCGCCGATGACGCCGGCCAGCAGCAGGTGGCCGTCGACGGCGAAGAACACCAGCGCGCACAGGGTCGCCAGCAGGCTCGATACGACGTCGGACGAAGCGCCGTTGAGCGGATCGTTCATCAGCGCCATCGACAGGCCGATCTGCGACGACACCAGGAAACCGAGCACCATGATGACGGCCATCGCGAGGTGGAAAGCCAGCCCCATCACGAAGCCGATCAGCACCTCCTGCACCGTGGTGACGACGCCGTTCAGCGAGAACGGGTCGATCTGCGCGCCGTCCTGCACCAGCGGCAGCATGACCACCGCCAGCACCAGCGACAGCAGGATGCGCACCGGCATCGGCAGCGTGGTCTCGCCGATCAGCGGCGCCGCGCTGAACATCGCGAGGATGCGGCAGAACGGCCACCACAGCGAGTGCAGCAGCGGCAGCATCTGGTTGAACAGCGGCTCCACCTGGTCCCCGCCCGTTCAGCCGACCAGCGCCGATGCCCGCTGGAACACCGACACGCAGAAGTCCATCAGGTAGCCGGTCATCCAGCGTCCGGCGAAGATGATGGCAAGCAGCGTGACCAGCAGTCGGGGCAGGAAGCTCAGCGTCTGTTCGTTGATCTGCGTTGCCGCCTGGAACAGCGCGACGATGAGGCCCATCACGAGGCCGGGGCCGACCAGCAGCAGCACCAGCACCATGGTGATGTGCAGGCTCTCGCTGACCAGATCGACGGCGATGTCGGGCGTCAGCATCGCGTCAGACCTGGATGCTGGTGACCAGCGTGTTGACGGTGAGCGTCCAGCCGTCGACCAGCACGAACAGCAGCAGCTTCAGTGGCAGCGAAATCACCAGCGGCGACAGCATCATCATGCCCATGGCCATCAGCACCGAGGACACGACGAGGTCTATCACCAGGAAGGGGATGAACAGCATGCAGCCGATCTGGAAGGCGGTCTTCAGCTCGCTCAGCACGAAGGCGGCCAGACGCACCAGGAAGGGATGGTCCATCGGCTGCGCGACCGGCCCGGAGCCGGACAGGCGGGCGATCTGTTCGAGCGCGGCCTTTCCGGTCTGCGCCATCATGAAACGCGACACCGGCGCCTCGGCGATCTTCAGCGCCTGTTCGAGACTGATGCTGTCGCGGTCGTAGGGCACGAAGGCCTCGGCCCATATCTGTTCGCCGATCGGGCGCATCACCAGCAGCGTCAGGATGAGCGCGATGCCGGTGACGATGCGGTTGGGCAGGCCCTGCTGCAGTCCCAGCGCCTGGCGAAGCAGCGACAGCACGATGACGAAGCGGGTGAAGCTGGTCATCATCATCACCATGACGGGCAGCAACCCGAGCATGGTCATGATGATGAGTATCTGCGTCTTCACCGAAAACTCGGTGGTGGCGCCGCGGGTGGTCGATTCGAGCAGCGGTATCTCGGCCGCGCCGGCCGACGCACAGACGACGACCGCGGCCACGGCCGGCAGCAGCCTGCCTGCGCGGCGCGCCCACGGCCCTCCGCACGACGATCGGTAGGTCATTGCGCCAGGCTGTCCAGATCGAGACCGTCGAGGTCGACCACGCGCAGGCCGTGGTTGTCGCCGACCAGCACCACCTCGGCGTGACCGATGGGCGTGCCATTGACCTTGATCACCAGCGGCTGGCCGGCCAGCGAGTCCAGTTCGAGCACGCTCGACGGTTCGATGTCCATCAGGTCCTGCAGCGATACGCGCGCGGAACCGACTTCCAGCGTCAGCGTGACCGGTATGCGCCGCATCATCTGCGGAATGTTCCGTCGCGGCGCAGCCGGTGTGACCGGCGCTTCGTTGCCGAGCAGCGCGAGGTCGTCGCCTGCCTCGTCCAGTCCGTCCAGCAGTGCGTCGATTCCGGAAGTGTTGTCCATGGCATCAGTCCATATCGTTGAATGAGGTGAGGCAGAGCTTGCCCTTGTGCTCGGCGACAGCTGCCGTAAAGAGGCGCGAGTCGTCGACCAGTACGTCGGCTTCGCCGACGAAGACCGGAATGACGTCGCCCACACGCAGGTCGAACAGTTCGCCGAGCTGGATTTCCTTGCTCAGCAGGCGACCGGTGAGCGTCATCTGGAGACGGTTGGCGAAGGGCGTGTCGGCGCGCGTCGCGTCCTTCCTGTCGGCAGGCGGCGCGAGACCGCGCAGCAAGCTGTCCATGCAGGCGTCGTCGAGCACGAACCACATGTGGCAGTCCTCGCCGAGCAAGGGATCGGCAACCGTGCAGGTCAAGGTCCATGCGCCCGGTGCGGGCGGTGCGGCGGGCGTCACGACAAATGCCGGCGGTGCGACGACATCGAGCGCTCGTTCCGGATCGCCGGCCGCGATGCGCGCAGCCACCACGGTGATCAGTTCCTCGCCAAGGCCAGCGGCGACGCGTTCCTCGGTCGCCGTCTCGCGACCCGCGACCTCGGGGATTGCGGGCGCCGACGCGCCATCGCGTCCGAACAGACCGAAGCGATAGCCCAGCAAGGTCAGCACCAGCGGTCGCTCGGCGGCGAAAAGGATGCGGCCGGCCGGGCCTGCATAGGCGGCCCAGCGGATCGGCTTTCCCGGCTGTGCGGCCTGATCGAAGCTCAGCGCACGCAGATCGAAGCCGGCGCGGTAGCGACGGTTGATGCCGCTACGGAGCGCTTCGGCCAGATCCTTGGTCAGCCGGTCGGCGAAGGCATCCAGTCGATGCACCGGCCGGCCGAGTGTGCTCACGTCCAGCACCCTGGAAACCGCCGGATCGCCCATTCTGGAATTCGAATTCATGACAGTTTTGTGTGAGTTGTATTGCGAAAGTCCGGCCCGACAAGGCTGTCAGCGTCCACCTGCTGCGAAGGATTACGAACCCTGAGGACAAAACTTTAGGCGTACGGTTAATTAACTTTATCTGTACAGTTGAACAGACGCAGATGCGGGAGGAAATCCCGGAGACGAGGGGGTGCAGCGGCGAGAACGGAGGACAGCTGAGGCGGGACTGCCGGCGCCCTGATGGCGCCGGCAGCGAGTGCGGAGGGGGCTTGCTCAGTGGTGATCGTGCGAGGCGGCGGCGCCGAGCGGACGCACCGGGGCGCTGATTTCCACGGTCTCACGCTGACCGTCGGCCGTTTCGACGGTCAGGCTCAGCGGCACGGTCTGCCCGTCCACCAGCGGCGCACGCAGGTCCATCAGCATCAGGTGGAAACCGCCCGGCTTGAGTTCGACCGCTTTACCGGCCGGCAGATCGATCGCAGGAATGGCGCGCATGCGCATCACGTTGTTGTTCATCGACATTTCGTGGATTTCGGCAACGCCGGCCACCGGCGAGCGGACGCCGACGAGGCGCGCCGCTTTCGGCGCGGTGATGTGCATGAAGGCGCCGGTGGCCTTCTGTTCGGCCACGGTCGCTCGTACCCACGCGTCCTTGACGGTGACGCCGGCCAGGGCGGCACTGCAGGCGATGGAAAGCAGGGAGGCGGTCAGGATGGATTTCATTTCTGTACTCCGGAAAAGGCGGAACGATGACGCGAGAGGCACCGGAATGACCGGCTGACGCGTCACGAGGATTCGATGTGCGGATCAGGCCCGCTGGGCCAGACACCCGGGCGGCGCCCTCGGCTCCGGCCGCATGCCGCAGGCATCGCTGCGGCGCTCCCCCGCCGGAGGCGGATTCGCCTGCCCGTCCGCGAACGCCACAGTCGGCGTCGCAAAGCGGATGACCGGCAGGGCATCGCCAAGCGGGCAGCACCAATGGCAATGCGCGCCTGCGTGCTGGAGCGGCGCCGGCACTCCGTCGTCGCCCGGGCGGGCAACGCTGCAGACATCGGCGGCCAGCGCCACACCTGCGCTGCGCGCAAGCAGTTGCGCCAGCACCGGCGCCGCCGGCAGCGCAAGCAATGCCGCCAGCAACAGGCGCGCAACGAGCCGGACGTGCGGAACTGCACTCACTCGTAGCGCACCTCGGTCACCTCGATCTCGCGCAGTCCGGCCGGGCTCTGGAAGCGCACGGTGTCGCCCTCGCGCGCCTTGAGCAGCGCGCGGGCGAGCGGCGATATCCACGAAATGCGACCGTCGGATGCATTGGCTTCGTCGACGCCGACGATCTGCACGGTGTGCGGGCCGTCCTCGTCCTCGTAATCGACGGTGGCGCCGAAGAACACCTGTTCCGGGTTCTGCTGTTCCCTGGGGTCGACCACGGTGGCCGACTCGAGCCGCTTGATCAGGAAACGGATGCGGCGATCGATCTCGCGCAGCCGCTTCTTGCCGTAGATGTAGTCGCCGTTCTCGGAGCGGTCGCCGTTAGAGGCGGCCCAGGCGACAGTTTCGACGATGCGTGGGCGCTCGCTGCGCACCAGTTCGTCGAGTTCGGCCCGCAGACGGCCGTAGCCGGCGAGCGTCATGTAGTTCTTGCTGCCCGGTGGCAGCGCACTGACCGATTCGGGATCGTCCTCTTCGGTGTCGGTTTCCTTGGTGAAGGCCTTGCTCATCGGAATGCGGATGCTGCGTGCAGGTTCTGCGGACACGCATCTTACCGAAGCGGCCGCCTGCGGCGAAACACCGCGGGCGGCCGGTGGTTGCGTCAGTGGTAGATCGCCGGCTGCGTCAGCAGCGCCTCCCACGGCCCCATGAAGGCATCGAACTCTTCCGGCCCGACCTCTTCGTCGTGATCGACCAGTTCCTTCAGTTCCTCACGGAAACGGCGTGCTGCGTCGTCGCGGATCAGGGCGCCACGACCGATGCGCTTGTCGATCACCTCGACGGCTTCCAGACCTGCGTACTCGACCACATAGACCAGCGGATTGTTGAACATGATGTGCATGATGGTTCTCCTTGGCTGGTGCGGCTGTACAACACGCAACGGCAGAATGCCCGCCGCAGCTTCCTGCACCGCGTCCCTGCAGTACAGATGGGGCACACCCGCCGCCTTTCAAGTGAACTAACGGCCGGGTACTGCTTTGCTGAAGGGCGCTTGCGCCCCCGCTGTGTGACACCTAACATCCGGGCCTGTCCCCGAAACGGAGTAGGCGCCGCCGCCCGGCAGTGCGCCAGGCATGGAAGAACAGGAACTGCGCGCCACGCTGGACGCGCTTCGCGCCGAACACCGTGACCTTGATCAGGCCATCGCCGACCTGCATGACGTGCAGTCGCGCGACGAACTGCTGCTGCGACGGCTGAAGAAACGAAAACTATTGTTGCGCGATCGCATCGCCACGATAGAGCGTCTGCTCGATCCCGACGACATCGCCTGACCGCAGCCGCACGCCTTGACGATCCTTCCGCAACTGTCCTGATCTGATGACTGCGCTTCAGTCGCGCAGTTCCACCCGCAGGGGCTGATGATCCGAGGCGTCCGTGCAGGCGTTCACATCGATGCCGATCACGCGCGGCAGCAATGCCGGCGTCGCCAGAGCGAAATCGCAGCAGTAAGGATGATCGGGCCAGTCGGCACCATGCAGGCCGACGGTGTGCGCGTGCGGCCGGTTGCCATGGCAGTGCGTCCACAGATCGATCCAGTCGGCGCCCGCTTCGTCGGCCGGCGCAGTCAGCCGCGCGTGTTCCGCACAGTGCGGCTCGCAGTTGAAATCACCGCACAGCAGCGCCGCCGCGGGCCGCGGCGGCGGCAGGAAAGCCGGGTTCGTGTCCTTGCTCCGCGGTGGCGCGCGCAGGTGGGCCAGCGCCTCGGCGGACAGTGCACGCAGGGCCTCCACCTGCGCCATGCGCTGGATTGCCGAGTAGTACTCAAGATGCGTGTTCAGCACGCGCAGCGGTCCGCTCGGGGTCGCGACGGTCACTTCCGCCACCGCGCGCTGCATGCCGGGTACGCTGTCGTCGGCCGGCCACGGCAGCAGACGGCGCCAGACAGCGAGCACCGGCAGGCGCGACAGCGTCAGGTTGCCGAACTGCAGGCGCCGGCCATCGTCGCCGAGGCGGTCGCTGCCCGGCGCAAAGACCGCGGTAAAGTCCGGAAACAGCGCGCGGAACTGCTTCACCTGGTCCTCGCCCTGCATTCCGGGCAAGGTGTCGAAACCGACCGCCACCTCCTGCAGGCAGATCACGTCGGCGTCGCCCCAGGCACGCACGATGTCGGCGATACGCCCGGTGCTGACGCGGCCGTCGCAGCCGCGCGCCCACTGGATGTTCCAGCTGACCAGCTTCATGTTCGCTCCACTGCGGAACACCGGCGCCGCAGGCCGGTCGATTCCGCATCTGATGACGGGATGACCACCATGATACGAAGCCTCCTGCTCGCCGGCGCGCTTTCGCTCGGCTCCGCCCTCGCCCACGCCGAAACCGCGCTGGAAAAGCTGCGCGTGCCGCCCGGATTCACGATAGAGCTGTGGGCACAGGTCGACAATCCGCGTGCGATGACGCTGGGCGCGCCCGGCCGGCTGTACGTCGGCTCGCGCGCCGGCCATGTCAGCGCCGTCGCTTTCGACCCGGCGACGATGAAGGCCGGCAAGGCGGTCAGGATTGCCAGCCAGCTGAACATGCCGGTCGGCGTCGCCTGGCACAAGGGTGACCTGTACGTATCCTCGCTGGACCGCATCGTCAAACTGCCGGCCATCGACGACAAGCTGGCCGCGCCGCCCAAGCCGGTGCTGGTCAGCGACCGCTTCCCGAAGGAAAGCGCGCACGGCTGGAAGTTCATCGCCTTCGGTCCGGACGGCAGGCTCTACGTGCCGGTCGGCGCACCGTGCAACATCTGCGACCGCGACAAGGACGGCTTTGCCAACATCATGCGCATGAATGCGGATGGCAGCGGACTGGAAATCTACGCGCGCGGCGTGCGCAACACCGTAGGTTTCGACTGGCATCCGAAGACCGGCGAGCTGTGGTTCACCGACAACGGCCGCGACTGGATGGGCGACGACACGCCGCCCTGCGAGCTGAACCGCGTCAGCAAGGCCGGCCAGCACTTCGGTTACCCCTACTGTCACGGCGGCAACATCGCCGATCCGGAATTCGGCAAGGGCCGGTCCTGCGCCGACTACACGCCGCCGGTGCTGCGGCTCGGCGCCCACGTGGCGCCGCTGGGCATGCGCTTCTACACCGGATCGCAGTTCCCGGACGAGTATCGCGGCGCGGTGTTCATCGCCGAACACGGTTCGTGGAACCGCAGCGTGCGCGACGGCTACCGCGTCATGGTGGCGCGGCTCGACGGCGATACGGTCACCAGCTACACCCCCTTCGTCGAAGGCTTCCTCGGCCGCAACGGCGCGGTGTCCGGCCGGCCGGCCGACGTGCTGGTACTGCCCGACGGTTCCCTGCTGGTGTCCGACGACGCCGCGGACGCGATCTACCGCGTGCGCTGGAACGGCACCCGGCACGCCATGCACTGACGCGGTCTCCGCCCGCCATTCACGCTTTCCTTGACCGGCGCGATTGACAGCACGCGCCGGTCGGCGTTGACTGGCATGACAAACGGGGAGACTGATCATGAACACCGACACCACACTCGAAGACAGCCGCATCGAGAGCTTTTCGGTGATGCCGGCACCGGGCGACATCAAGAGCGAAGCGCCGCTCAGCGAAGCGGCGAAAGCGGCCGTGCGGGCCGGCCGCGAGGCGGTGCGCGCCATCCTGGAGCGGACCGATCCGCGCCTGTTCGTCGTGGTCGGCCCCTGCTCGATGCACGACCCGCAGGCCTGCATGGACTACGCACGCCGGCTGCGCGCCCTGTCGGACGAACTGTCGCCCGCGCTGCTGCTGGTGATGCGCGTGTATTTCGAGAAGCCGCGCACCGCGGTCGGCTGGAAGGGCTATATCAACGACCCTTTCATGGACGACAGCTTCCAGATCGAGGAAGGCATGCGCCTGGCGCGCCGCTTCCTGCTCGACGTGGCCGAACTGGGCCTGCCGGCGGCGACCGAGGCGCTGGACCCGATCTCGCCGCAGTATCTGGGCGATCTGATCTCATGGACGGCGATCGGCGCGCGCACTTCGGAATCGCAGACGCACCGCGAAATGTCCAGCGGGCTGTCGACGCCGGTGGGCTTCAAGAACGCCACCGACGGCGACCTCGACGCGGCGATCAACGGCATCATTTCCGCCTCGCGCCCGCACAGCTTTCTCGGCATCAACCGTTATGGCCGCTCCAGCATCATCCGCACGCGCGGCAATCCGCACGGTCATCTGGTGCTGCGCGGTGGAGCGGGTCGGCCGAACTACGATTCGGTCAGCATCGCGCTGGCCGAACAGGCGCTGATCAAGGCCGGTCTGCCGCCCAATATCGTGGTCGATTGTTCGCACGCAAACTCGTTCAAGAAGCCGGAAATGCAGCCGCTGGTGCTGGCCGACGTGGCGGGACAGATCCGCGACGGCAACCGCTCCATCGTCGGCGTCATGATCGAAAGCCACCTCGAAGCGGGCAACCAGCCGATTCCGAAGGACCTGTCGCAACTGCGCTACGGCTGTTCGGTCACCGATGGCTGTGTGGACTGGGCGACCACCGAGCGCATGCTGCGCGACCTGGCCGCCACCGCCGGTCCGGCGCTGAAGCGCCGGATGGCTGCCGGCTGAGGCCTGCTCAGGCGGTGTGCCGCAGCGCGCTCTTCAGCAGTGCGCGTATGGTGGCCGGCTCGAAGGGCTTGTCGCAGATGCCCGACACGCCCGCCTGCTCGACCGCTGCCAGACGCCCCATGTCGGATTCGCTGGTCACCATCAGGATGGGCACCGAGGCCTGCCAGCTCTGCTGGCGCACGTATTCGACCAGCGCCTGTCCGTCCATCTCCGGCATGTTGTAGTCGGTCACGACGAGGTCGAACAGGGTCTGGTCCAGCAGCTTCACGGCTTCGCTGCCATCGCTGGCCTCGACGATGTCGCTGAGCCCCATGTTCTCCAGCACGCGGCGCATGAAGCGGCGCGCATTGCCGCTGTCATCGACCAGCAGTACGCGCAGCGCGTCGTAGTCGATGTCTTCGTCCGGCGACGTGTCGTCGGCGAGGAAGTCCAGGGTTGCCGACAGCACCCGCTGCAGCTGCGCGCTGGTGAAGGGCTTGGGCAGGATGCCGCAGACGCCGGACTGGCGCACCGCATCGAGCGCCTGCGGCCGGGTTTCGCTGGACACCAGTACGAAGGCCACCTGCTGCAGTTCGACCGTATTGCGCATCGCCTGGACCAGTTCGGTGCCGTCACCGTCCGGCAGGTAGAGCGCACTGATCACCAGATCCGGCACCTTGGCGGACATCGCCGCCAGTGCAGACTGCACGCCATCGGCCTCGCGGATCTTCATGATGCCGACCGCCGCCGCGCGCTCGCGGATGATGCGTGTCTGCGTCGAGGAGGGTTCGACCAGCAGCACGTCGAGATTGAACAGGTCAGGCGTCATGGGCGGGGCCCGCAGGATTCGGTCCTGTTCTTGACGGCACCATCGCGCTGCAACATGAGCGACACTTCGTGACGCACGCCTCCCGCCGATGCGCTTCGCCACGGCATTTCGCCGCGAGACGCCCGTCCGGCCGCCGCCGTGGCGCCGGAATCGCGGTGCGACAGGCAAAAAAAACGGCCCGCGGTTGCGGGCCGTCTTCACTGCGTGCTGCGGCAACGGTCAGACCGTCACTTCTTTCGCGGTCTCTGCGTACTCTTCGATCTGGTCGAAGTTCATGTACTTGTAGACCTTGTCGGCGTCCTTGGTGACGACGCCGATTTCCGCCAGGTACTCCTCGCGGGTCGGGATGCGGCCCAGCTTCGAGCAGATCGCCGACAGTTCGGCCGAGCCGAGGAACACATTGGTGTTCTTGCCCAGACGGTTCGGGAAGTTGCGGGTCGAGGTCGACATCGCGGTACTGCCTTCCTTGATCTGCGCCTGGTTGCCCATGCACAGCGAGCAGCCCGGCATTTCCATGCGCGCACCGGCGCCGCCCAGGGTGGCGTAATAACCTTCCTTGGTCAGTTCGGAGGCGTCCATCTTGGTCGGCGGGGCGATCCACAGGCGCACCGGAATGTCCTTCTTGCCTTCCAGCAGCTTGCCGGCGGCACGGAAGTGGCCGATGTTGGTCATGCAGGAGCCGATGAACACTTCGTCGATCTTCGTGCCGGCAACCTCGGACATGAACTTGGCGTCGTCCGGATCGTTCGGGCAGCAGACGATGGGTTCCTTGATGTCGTTCAGGTCGATCTCGATCACGGCCGCGTATTCGGCGTCCTTGTCGGCTTCCAGCAGCTGCGGATCGGCCAGCCAGGCTTCGACCGACTTGATGCGGCGCTCCAGCGTGCGGGCGTCCTGGTAGCCGTTGGCGATCATGTTCTTCATCAGAACGATGTTCGAACGCAGGTATTCCTGCACCGGCTCCTTGTTCAGCTTGATCGTGCAGCCGGCGGCCGAACGCTCGGCCGAGGCGTCCGACAGTTCGAAGGCCTGTTCGACCTTCAGGTCCGGCAGACCTTCGATTTCGAGGATGCGGCCGGAGAACACGTTCTTCTTGCCCTGCTTGGCCACGGTCAGCAGACCGGCCTTGATCGCGTACAGCGGAATCGCATGCACCAGATCGCGCAGCGTGACGCCCGGCTGCATCGTGCCCTTGAAGCGCACCAGCACCGATTCCGGCATGTCCAGCGGCATCACGCCGGTGGCCGCACCGAAGGCGACCAGGCCGGAACCGGCCGGGAAGGAAATGCCGATCGGGAAACGGGTGTGCGAGTCACCACCGGTGCCGACGGTATCCGGCAGCAGCAGGCGGTTCAGCCAGGAGTGGATCACGCCGTCACCCGGACGCAGCGCAACGCCACCGCGGTTCGAGATGAAGGCCGGCAGTTCGCGGTGCATCTTCACGTCCACCGGCTTCGGATACGCGGCGGTGTGGCAGAAGGACTGCATGACGAGGTCGGCCGAGAAGCCGAGGCAGGCCAGATCCTTCAGTTCGTCGCGGGTCATCGGGCCGGTGGTGTCCTGCGAGCCGACCGTGGTCATCTTCGGTTCGCAGTAGGTGCCCGGACGGATGCCCTTGCCTTCCGGCAGGCCACAGGCGCGACCGACCATCTTCTGCGCCAGCGTGTAGCCCTTGCCGGTGTCGACCGGCGCCTTCGGCAGGCGGAACAGCGTCGATGCGCCCAGACCGAGGAAATCACGCGCCTTGGCGGTCAGCGAACGGCCGATGATGAGGTTGATGCGGCCACCGGCGCGCACTTCGTCCAGCAGCACTTCGCTCTTCAGCGCGAACTCGGCGACGGTTTCGCCGTTCTTCGTGATCTTGCCGTCGTACGGCAGCACGTCGATCACGTCGCCCATTTCCAGCTTCGACACGTCGACTTCGATCGGCAGCGAGCCGGAGTCTTCCTGCGTATTGAAGAAGATGGGGGCAATCTTGCCGCCCAGCGTAACGCCGCCGAAGCGCTTGTTCGGTACGAAGGGGATGTCCTGGCCGGTGGCCCAGATGACCGAGTTGGTCGCCGACTTGCGCGACGAGCCGGTACCGACCACGTCGCCGACGTAGGCGACCAGGTGGCCCTTCTTCTTCAGGTCGTCGATGAACTGCATCGGGCCGCGCACGCCGTCCTTCTCCGGCTTGAAGGCCGCATCCGGGCGGGTGTTCTTCAGCATCGCCAGGTAGTGCATCGGGATGTCCGGGCGGGTGGTCGCGTCCGGCGCCGGCGACAGATCGTCGGTATTGGTTTCGCCCGGCACCTTGAACACGGTGACGGTGATCGACTTCGGCACTTCCGGACGGCTGGTGAACCACTCGCCGTCGGCCCAGGACTGCACCACTTCCTTGGCCTTGGCGTTGCCGGCCTTCGCCTTCTCGGCGACATCGTGGAAGTAGTCGAACATCAGCAGGGTCTTCTTCAGGCCCTCGGCGGCAACCGCGGCGACTTCTGCGTCGTCCAGCAGGTCGATCAGCGGCTTCACGTTGTAGCCGCCCACCATGGTGCCCAGCAGTTCGGTAGCCTTGGCCTTGGAAATCAGTGCGACCTTGACGTCACCGTGCGCCACGGCGGCCAGGAAGGAGGCCTTCACCTTGGCGGCGTCGTCCACGCCCGGCGGCACGCGATGGGTCAGCAGGTCGAGCAGGAAGGCTTCCTCGCCGGCAGGCGGGTTCTTGATCAGCTCGATCAGTTCAGCAGTCTGCTTCGCATCGAGGGCGAGCGGCGGGATGCCGAGCGCAGCGCGTTCGGCGGCATGGGCACGGTAAGCTTCAAGCACGGTGAGTCCTCCGGTAGACGGGTATACCGCATCATAGAACGACACACCGTCTTGATGGTGCGTCGCACGAAGACGCGGACTGAAAAGCCGCGGCTTGCACCGAAGCAGCCTCGAAGAAGTGCTTTTGAATCTGCACCTTGCCGACGACCGCAACCTTGCATGGCGCAGCGCAAAATCCGCTGCGCGCGAAGGCGGTTCAAGTCTTATATATGATATCTTTTATTCGTTTTCAAGCCAAGCCGCCCACCATGCCGCAGCGCAGCCCGCTGGCTATACTGCGCGCCCCAGCTCCAGCGCTTCACGACCCGACTCACGGCTCGTCATGATTGCCCCTGCCCTTCCCGACGCCGACCTGCGCGATCTGAACACGCTGCATCTGCCCGCCCATGCGGCGCGTCTGCAGCCGGTGGACGACGCGACCGATCTGCCGTCGCTGACCGAGGCGCTGCTGCAGCGTGGCGAACGCATCCTGGTCCTCGGCGGCGGCAGCAACATCGTGTTCGCGGCCGACTTTCCGGGCACCGTGCTGCAGATCCGCACGCGCGGCATCGAACTGCTGGCGCACGACGGCTGCACGGTCCGTGTCGCCGTCGCCGCCGGCGAAAACTGGCACGACTGGGTCAGTCACGCGCTCGACCAGGGCTGGTACGGCCTGGAGAACCTTGCTCTCATTCCCGGCACCGTCGGTGCAGCACCGGTCCAGAACATCGGCGCCTACGGTGTCGAACTGGTCGACCGGCTGGAGCGCGTCGAAGCCTGGGACATGCAAGACCGGCGCTGGATTGAGCTGACGGTTGCCGACTGCGCGATGAGCTACCGCGACAGCGTGTTCAAGCGTCGCCTGGCCGGCCGCGCCATCATCACCCGCGTCGTGTTCCGGCTGAGCACGCGACCCGAGGTGCGTGCGGATTACGCCGATCTGCAGCGCGAACTCGCAGCCCGCGGCGTCACCAGCCCCACCCCGCGCGACGTGTTCGACGCCGTGTGCGCGGTGCGCCGCGCCAAACTGCCGGACCCAGCCGTGATCGGCAACGCCGGCAGCTTCTTCCGCAATCCTTTACTGCCCGCCGACGAAGCCGCGCGCCTGCTCGCCGCGCACCCGGACGCGCCGCACTACCCGGCGACCGACGGCGCGGTGAAATTCGCCGCGGCCTGGTTCATCGACCGTTGCGGCTGGAAGGGGACGCGGCGCGGCGACGCCGGTGTACATGACAGGCAGGCGCTGGTGCTGGTGAATCACGGTCAGGCGACCGCCGATCAGCTGCTGAAGCTGGCCGCGGACATCCAGGCCAGCGTGCGTGAGCGCTTCGGGGTCGACATCGAGCCCGAGCCGCTGATCGTCGGCTGAACGTCCGCCCACGCCGCTAGCGCGAGCAAGCTCCCACAAGAACCACGCAAGGCGCTCCACCGGCAGGCGTTTGCGTCAGGCCACCTCCGCCAGCCCATGCCGGCGCCGCGCACGCAGGCAGGCCTCCGAACCTGCCTCGAACTCGCGACAGGGATCGGGCCGCTCCTCGTAGATGAAACAGCTCACCTGCTCGCCGATCCGCCCGCGCAGCGCGCGACAACGCGGCTGGGCGTCGTCGGTGCCGCGCATGCGGGCGATCGATACGTTCAGTTCGTCGTAAAGACCCTCGGGCACACGCCCGCCCTGCGCCTCGCCGTCCGACGGATGGAAATCGACACGGAAGCTGGCGCAGCAGGCGCCGCATTCGACACAGTTGTAGTCCATGAAGCTCCGGATAGGTGTGGATCGCGCACCTCGCGCCGATCCGATGTTCCGACATTGTCCGACAGCGCGTCCGCCGACGACAGGGCGCGGCGTATGCAGCCCCGGCAGTGCGATCGCGCCGAGGTCGCCGGCACATCATCGGTGACCAGGACCCTCCCAGCTTCCTACACGCACAGGCATGGCGCCTACAGCGGCTGCCCTCCCGCCGACAGCCGGCCGGGCCGCCAGCGTCGACACTGCAGTCCATGGATGCCGATCCCGGTATCCGCGATCCACGCTATCCAAGGAGACTGCAATGACCGTCCTCAAGACCTTCGTTACCGCCGCCTTCGTAATCACGTCCGCCGGCGCGATGGCCGAAACCACCTACCCGACCGAGCACATGAACGACACGGTCGAATCCCTGCCCGCTGGCAGTCAGGGCGCGATGACGAGCGACGCGGTCGACGCGCGCAATGCGGTGACCGCCCGCCCGACGCCGGTTGCACCCGCCGCCGCGGCGGACCCGCTGTACCGCAGCGACGACTATCCGAACGACACCGGCTGGCACCGCGCCGCGGAGGCGCAGCAGGCGCGCGGCGGCAATCCGGAACAGGCGTGGGCCGAAATCACCCAGCGCCCGAGCCCGATCGCACCCGCGGCGCCGGCTGATCCGGACTTCGTGCCTTTCAACGTGAACTGATGATGCAGCCGTGACCGCGCCAGATGCGGTTGCGCACGGGCGGATCGCCATCGGCGATCCGCCCGTCGTCGTCAACCTGCATGCACACCGCAGCGGTACAGCGCGTGCCCGCTCGCCAGATACTTCCGTTCGAACGGCGTGATCGGCATCGACGGGACATATTCGTCGACGCAGGCATCGATCCCCTTGATCAGTTTGACTGCCAGAGCGAACTCTTCGACGTACACGCGCCAGTTGCTGCGGCATTCGATGCTGCCGCCCAGCGCGAGCACCAGCGGAAAGACCGGATGCGCCGGCCAGCGCCGCGCCAGCTGCCCGATCTTGGGCCACGGATTCGGATACAGCATGTACTGGCGCACCGGCCGATAAGCAGCTTCATGCAGCAGACGCCAGATGTCCGCCATGTCCGCACGCAGCAGCAGCGCATTGGACGGCAGAGCCGGGGCGCGCGACAGGCGGTCGGCCGACTGGTCCACGCCGAGCACGAAATGACCGGGAAAGCGTTCGGCCAGATGCAAGGTGCTTTCGCCGACACCGCAGCAGCTGTCGACGATGAGCGGCGCGCCCGGCGGACAGACGGCCGCGAATCGCGCGAACGCCTCTGCACTGTAGGGGGCGACCGGCTTGCGGAAAACCTGCCCGCGGCGGCGTTCGATCAGCGCCGCGAGCTGTTCGTGCGGCCCGGTCTGCGCGCTCGCCGGCACGCGCGAGCGGCCGCGCAGATCACTCACGACAGGTAGCGCCGCCCGGTCTGGCTGATCCACACCGACCACGCCAGTATCAATGGATGCGCCATTTCCAGCCCTTCCTCGAAGGCCGCCGAGTAGTGCTTGGTCAGCGGGCCCAGTTCGATGCCGTAATCCACCGACAGCACGGCAGGCAGACGGTCGATCAGCTTGCCGACCACGACCAGCGCGGTGCCGGCCATCAGCCAGGCGCCGGACCGCGAACGCCAGCCACCCTGCAGGAACAGGAAGCGCGCGATCACCAGACCGGCGTAGAGCACCAGTGCCACCAGGAAGAGGGCGATCGCACCGCAGATCAGCTTTTCCTCGAAGGGACGCGCCGCGTCACGGTAGAAGCTGTTCTTCAGGAAGCTTTCGCCGGTGAACAGCTTGTGCCAGTCGGCCTCGCGCGCGGCAAACGCCAGGCACAACAAGGCGAAGGCCCAGGCGCGCGCGCGCAGCGGGCGGATGCGCAACAGCACGATGACGGCCGTACCCAGCCAGCCGGCGATGGACAGCTGCTCGAAGGGGCCCACCTCGGAGAAGGTCCATTGAAAGGCCTGCTCGTTCAGCACCAGCGGGAGCAGTGCGAGCATCAGCGTGTAGGCGATCAGCAGCCACACGATGCGGCGGTCAGTCGTCGTCATGTCGTATCCGTATTCAGTTGTGTGAAAGCAGCCGGCGATAGACGGCGAGATTGCCCTCGACCATCGCATCCACCGAAAACTCCGCCAGTATGCGTGCCCTGCCCGCCTCGCCCAAACGGCGGCGCAATCCGGCGTCGTCGAGCAGACGTGCCAGCGCCGCGGTCAGCGCGGCCACGTCGCCCGGCGGAATCAGCAGTCCGCTGACGCCGTCGGCCACCGCCTCCGGCAGTCCGCCGGCGCGTGAGGTGACGATGGGCACCGCGGCCGCCGAAGCCTGCAGCAGCGACACGCCCAGCCCTTCCATGTCGGCCGGATGCGCGAGGATGTCGAGCCCGCCGAGGCAGCGCGGCAGGTCGGTGCGGAAGCCGGCGAAGCGGATGACCTCCGTCAATCCGCGCTCCGCCACCTCGCTTTCCAGTTCCTCGCGCAACGGCCCCTGCCCGAAGAAGATCACCCGCACGTCGGGGTGACTTGCCCGCAGCGCCGTCATCGCTTCGATCACATAGCGATGCCCCTTGCGGGCGATCAGCTGAGCCACCACGCCGATCACGCGCGCGTTCTCCGGCAGCTCGAATTCGCGGCGAAAGGCGGCGGCGTCCACCGGCTGCAGATAGGGTGTGGCATCGACCGCGCTGCGCACGCAGCTCACACGCTGCGGGGCCAGCCCCTCCGACAGCAGCACCTCGCGTATGCCTTCGGAAATGGTGATCACGTGGTCGTACAGCCGGTACTTCAGCGCGACCAGCCAGCGCGGCTCGGGGTTGTCGACGCGGCGCGACAGCACGCACCGGGTGCCGGTCAGCTTTGCGGCGATGCCGCCCCACAGGTCGGCGCCGCGCCGGCTGTGCAGATGCACGATGTCCGGCCGCTCGGCGCGGATCAGGCGAGCCAGACGCAGCGCCACGCCGACGTCGGCGTCCCCGCCCATCCTCATCTCGACCACCTGCGCGTGGCCGGCACAGGCGGCGGCGATACCAGCGCCGGGCGGGCAGGCCAGTACATTGGAAACACCGCGCCGCGCCAGTCCTTCGACGATGTAGGCGACCTGACGCGCACCACCGTAGTAATGCTTGCCGGCTTCGACGTGCAGCACCTTCATGCCGCGAGCGCCTTTACCGCCTCGTCCAGCACCCGTTCCGGCGTGATGTCGCGCAGGCAGGTGTAGGCGCCGCCGCAGGTCGGCCGGCGCTTGCACGGCGAACAGTGCAGGCCCAGCCAGATCACCCGCGCATTGGCGCGACCGGTATTCGTATAGGGACAGGTCGAACCGAAGATCGCCACGGTGGGCGTCGCGAAGGCGATGCCCATGTGCGTGAGTCCGGTGTCGACGCCGACCAGCAGGCCGGCGCCACGCACCAGCGCGGCCGCCTCCGGCAGCTTCGTGCGGCCGACCAGATTGACCAGCCCCGGCGCGCTGGCGGCGATGCGCGCGGCGGCCTCGGCGTCGGCCGGTCCGCCGAGCAGCACCGGCGTCAGACCGGTCCGGGCGGCGAGTGCCGGCGCCAGCGCCTGCCAGGCGTCCTCGAACCAGTGCTTCTGCGGC
The DNA here is from genome assembly GCF_000385375.1 of Methyloversatilis discipulorum. Lineage (NCBI taxonomy): Bacteria > Pseudomonadati > Pseudomonadota > Betaproteobacteria > Nitrosomonadales > Sterolibacteriaceae > Methyloversatilis > Methyloversatilis discipulorum. The sequence goes on along the minus strand of NZ_ARVV01000001.1, from coordinate 1,536,692 downwards.
CGCGTCGTGAAGGCGGCGAACACCGCGTAACGGCCGGGTGTGAGCCCGTGCTCCGCCAGCAGTGCGTGCGCGCGCGCATCCGCGTCAGCCGACACATGCAGCGTCGGCAGGAAGTCGCCGGTGTCCAGTTCGAGCTGTTCGGCCAGGTGCAGGTACTCGGACGAAATGCGCGCGATGTCGCCGCCGCGCGGCACCACCCGCGTCATCAGCCACTGGCTCCCCTCGCGCGAACCGAGGCCGATGCGCGTGCGCGCACCGGCCAGCCAGGCGAGAAAGCCACTCTTCAGCAGCCCCTGCAGATCGAGCACGGTGTCGAAGCGATGGCTGAGCAGTTCGGCGCGCAGTGCCCTCACCCGCCGCCACAACTCACCGTAGCGGCGTTCGCGCCACAGCCGCGTCCACTCCGCCTTCGGCCAAAGAATGCGGGCGTCGACGTTCGGATCGTGCGCGATCAGCGCATCGATGCCGGGCTCGACCAGCCAGGCGACGAAGGCGTCCGGATGCGTCCGCCGGATCGCCGCCGCGAGCGGCGACGCGAACACCACGTCGCCGATGGCCGAGGTGCGGACGATGAGGATGCGCTTCAAGCCGGTCGCTCCCGCGCGCCGCACCACGACGCCGCAGTGAACAGAACGAACATGAGGGTGGTGTTGGATCGCATCAGGTAGGACTCGAACAGACAGATGACGATGAGCAGCAGCGGCAACGCCTTTCGCACGCGCTCCCGCCCATCTGCCGGCGCACCGAGAAACCAAGGCAGCAGCAGCACTGCAGCCAGCGCAATGGCACCCAGCGTACCGGCGGCCGTGAGAACGTAAAGATAGTGATTGTGCGGATTCCAGGCAGGCTTCCAGTTCGGCGTGTAGCGGGCATTCATCTCCCGATACGCCTCGCGCGTATCGCCGAGGCCGACGCCGATCAGCGGGTGCTCGGCGAACACGCGCCACGCGTTCGCGGCATAAACGATGCGCTGGCTGACCGACGCTTTCGGCAACTCCTCGTAACGGACAACTTCGTCGAAGGCCCGGTCCACTCTCAAACGAAAGTAATCGTTGCCATAGTACCCGCCGAACACGATGCCGCCGACCAGCGCGGCCGCCACGCCCGCCGCCAGCATGGGCCGGCGGACGAGGCGCTGGAACGCAAGCATCGTGAGCAATGCAAGGAAACCGACCAGACCGGCCCGGCCACCCGAAATCAGAAGGTTGAAAACGGTGGCTGCGAACAGCGCCACGTAGGCCAGCCGGGCACGCAGCGAAGTCATCTCGAACAGCAGGCGGTGCGCCGAAAGATAGCCGGCCAGCGCCAGCGCCGGCGTATACAGAATGCGATCGACGAACGGCGCCGTGTCGTCGGCCCCCTTGTCGACACGTATGCCGTCCGGCAACTCGGGCCACACGTGCAACTGAGCCCAGTTGTAGAACGTCAGCAGCTCGCACATCGTCACTGACAGAAGGAAGGCGCTGACGTAGCGGGCGAAGTGCCCACGCTGTGCGACGCTCAGATACAGCGGAAACAGCAGGAACAGGTACTGCCGGCCAAGAAGCCGCCGCCCCCACGCCAGATCGTCCGACCACAGCAGCGAGAGGGCGAACACGGCGAAGTAGGCAACGAAGGCCCACACCAGCGGCTCGGCAGCCAGGGCGCGCAGTTTCTGCCCGAGGCGCCCCTCGATCAGCCAGAGAACCAGAATCAGCACGGTGAGCCAGTACGCCGGCGCAACCGTCACCGGAATCATGAAGAACACGCCCGCCAGCAGCCATGAATTGATCGCGGGTATGCGCGCACGGAAATCGGCGAAAGTCATTCGATCTCCACGCCGCACTGCTCGAAAGTCGTCCTCATGTCCTTCCGTTCATCCGGTGTCTTGAAGTTCACCGCTGGCCAGCCGAAAGCGCGCACGCGCACTTCGGGTGCGTAGATCTGCCGCGCGATCAGCAGCGCTGTCGAGCGCACACCGACCACCGCGGCGTAAGGGGTGCGCGCCATATGAACCTCCAGTGCGCAGTCCGGCTCGATCAGCCGGTAGTCGGGATGACGCAGTTCGTGTCCCGCATCCTTCGGGTGCGCCTTGTAGTCGATATCGGTGATTCCCTGCGCCGCCAGCCAGTCGCGTATGCGTACCGTGGTCGCCGCCACGTCGGCGGCGCTCATCAGCGCGAAGCCGGTCAGCGGCTGCCCCACCACCAGCGCGCGACGCACCGTGTCGTCCGCAGCCGGCGCTGGCGCATCGACCAGCGGCGGCAGTACCACCACCTTGTCGGCCGGGTATTCGTGCGGCAGCCCGGGCAACACGTAGATGCGATCACAGAACGGCGCATCCGAGCCGATGCGGTCGCCGGAAAAACAGGTATAGCGCAGTTCGGGTGCGAACAGGCTGCGCAGCAGCCGCACGCGCTGCGCCAGTCTTTTCGTGAAACTCAGCGGATAACGGCGGATCGAGATCAGGCCGTCGGGCAGGATGCGCGCACGCATTTCGCGCGCGCCGACCGCGCGCGGCAAGGCGTGCAGAAAGTAATTGATCGCCTCGGTATCGAACACCGCGCTGTGGACGATCAGACGCTCGCACGGCCCGACCAGCCCGCTCACCAGACCGACGTTGGCGCGCAGTCGCCGATGCCGGCCAAAAGCGCCGGGCAGTGGCTCCCAGCGCGGCCACGGCATATAGGTACATGCGTCCCACTCGGCCGGATCGACGGCCGACTTCATGCCCGGCTTGTACCAGACCAGCACCTGCCGCGCGCCGGGCTCGAACGCCTGCGCAATGCGCCGGGCGGCGAGGTACTGCAACGGCGAAGCGACGAAATAGAGGGCGACGGAGCCGGAAACGGACATGCCGGAAGGCGATGTGGGAAATTTGCGAAGGCGTGATGTTACTTGTTTGAGCAGGTGGACGTGATGTCCGCACCACCCCAAGCCTGCGCTGGCCGCGAAGCAGGCATCTTCCATCCGCATCGCCGGGAACGGCGCCCCGCCCTCTGCACAGCCCTGCCTTCAGCGCGCAATTGCTGCCACCCTTCATGCGTGCGGCATTGCACGGCAAATGAGGAAGGAGACGGAATGACGATGAAACATCTGTGGTGCAGCCTTGTGCTGGGCCTGACGGTCGCCGCCACCGGCAGTGCGGGCGCGCAGTCCGCCCATGAACGCTTCGAAGAGGCGGTCAGGACGGCCGTTGCGCCGCTGGGCGACCGCACGGTCACCGGCATCAAGGTGCTCTACCTTGGCGCGGAGCACAGCCCATGGCTGGACAGCGGCTTTCCGGTAGAAGCCGGCGACCGGGTGACCGTACTGCTGCAGGGGCGCGTTTGGCTGTCGCGTCACTACGACATTTCGCTCGAAGCGCCCCTCCAGCTGTGGCGTCGCATCGGCGAGAACGGAGCGATCTCGCGCGGCCTCGACGCCACCGACACCTTCACCGCCGCGGAGAGCGGCACCGTGCAGTTGAAGAACCTGCCCACCCGCTGGCTCGACGCGAAGGGCCGCTACCAGGGTGACGCTCCGCCCGCCAGCCCCGACACCGGCGGCGGCGTCAGCGTGGCGCTGATCCGCTGGGCGCCGGACGCCGACGTCGCCGCCACGCTCGCGGCACTGGCCCTGCAGCCGGCTGCACCCGACTGGGCGGCGCCGGCCCTGGCCCGTCTGCAGTCGCCGCCTGTCGCGCCCGCGGGCTGGCAGTACCTGTGGGAACTGGGCCCGGCGGAAATCTTCCGCGAGGTCCACGCTGACGACGACGGTGGCCCGAGGCGCCGCATGCACACGCACACGCGCAACGACGTCGCCATCCTGCAGAAACCGGCCGAAGTCGCACTGACGCCGGACACCGAGCTCAAGTGGTCGTGGCGGGTGGACCAGCTGCCGGGCAAACAGGCCGAAAACAGCGTGATCACGCACGACTACATCAGCATCGCGGTCGAGTTCGACAACGGGCAGGACCTGACCTATATGTGGAGCAGCACGCTGCCGGTCGACGAAATCTTCCGCTGCCCATTGCCCGGCTGGAAGGATCGTGAAACCCATGTCGTGGCGCGTTCGGGCAACACCGACCTCGGACGCTGGCTGAACGAGTCGCGCAATGTGCTGCAGGACTACGCGAAGGCGGTCGGCGGACCGCCGCCGCAACGCATCGTGCGCGTGTGGCTGATCGCCAACAGCGTGTTCGGACGCGGCGAAGGGCGCGCCCAGTTCGGCGACATCCGCATCGGCGCGAACGGCAGCGACCTCGCCGTCTGGTAGTACCGCGGGCAGCGGGCTGGCGGACTCAGTTCTCCGGCCCCATGTCCACCCGCGCCCGCACTTCGAATTCGCGCTCGACATAGGCCCACTCGGGTGACGCCCGCAGCACGTCCAGCAGTGCGTCGAACGCCGCTTCGTGTTCCGGTGCGAATTCGAACCAGGTCAGGAAATCGAAAGGCTCGTCGCCCGACAGGTCGCGGCAGTGATGCAGCCGGCGCGCCACCGCCGGCAATACGCGCAGACCGTGCGCGATGTGGTGAGATTGTTCTTCGATGATGGCGCGCCGCTCGTCCTGCGCCAGCGCCCACCAGGCTGCCGACTTGCGGATCGGGATCAGCACCGCACAGGCCGCGCTGCTGCGACCGAGCGGCGGCGACGCGGCGGTCAGCGTCTGTTTCTCGTCACGGGTGACGTAGCGCTCGTTGCTGGTGATGCCGCGCAGCGACCACAGGCCGCTGCCCGCCGCATCGCCGGCGATGCGGTCGAGGCGCGGCGCTTCGGCCAGCGCTTCGCCGATGACGGCGCGTACCTCGGTAATGCGCCAGGGGCCGTCGGCACCGGCGGCGAAAGTCCATAGGCGTTCTGTCATGGCTGACTCCGGTATGGGGGGACGATCAGGCTGAAAGGCGACCGTCGCGCGGTTCTGCATGCATCAGCCATGCCCGCCTGGCACTGGCCTTGCACCCCGCAAGGGGTCGCTGCACGCCCGATGGCGGAGAAATTCGCCGCCTGAATGCACCACATCGGTGCGGAAACGGCTTGCCGACGCGGCAAACACCCTTGCCCCGTTGGCGCAGCCGCAACGCCCCACCGTGCGATCGCAGCCCGACGACACGACCGGATTCCGGACGCCGCACTCCGGATACCGGACTCCCGATGCCACCCGCGCATCCGGCTGCCGCCAGCCCTGCGCCCCCGTTCAGGACCATCACCATGATTTTCCGCCGCTTCACGCGTCTGCGATGGACGCTGCCTTCCCGCCACGCGCTGCTCACCAGCGCCGCCCTGCTCTGCGCCAGCACCGCTGACGCCCAGATGACATTGCAGGGCCCGGGCGACAGCTCGCTGACGCTCGGTCTGTGGCTGCGCGCCTCCTACGTCAATGCCGAAGAGGCGCGCCCGGCCGGCGGCAGCGCACACGACAGCGGCTTCACGATGGATTCGGTCCGCCTGCTGTCGTCGGCGAAATTCACCCGCAGTTTCGGCGCCACGCTCACCTTCGAACGCCCGCCGGCCAAGGACATGCAGTTGCTCGACGCCATACTGCAGTTCGAACTGGCAGAGGGTCTGAACCTGTGGGCCGGCCGGCTCGTGCCGCCGACCGACCGCTCGAACATGGCGGGCAACCAGTTCGCCAACGTATGGGGCTATCCCTTCGTGTCGCTCTACCCGAACGCCTTCACCGGCCGCGACGACGGCGTGCTGCTGTGGGGCAATCTGTACGCCGACCGGCTGCTCTACAGCGTCGGCGTGTTCGAGGGCAAGAACCGTGGCGGCGGTCTGTCGAATGCCTCCAACGAGCCGCTGTTCGCGGCCCGCTTCGCCTGGAGCTTCCTCGACCCGGAACCCGGCTACTACGGCACCAGCACCTATTACGGCGACAAGGAAGTGTTCACGCTGGGCACCGCGCTGATGAGCCAGAAGGACGGCGTCGGTGTGGCCGGCGCCCGTGGTGACTATCGCGCCTGGAACCTGGATGCGCTGTACGAAACCCGCCTGCGCTCCGGCGGTGTGCTGACCGTCGAGGCCGCCTGGTACGACTACGACACCGACGACGTGGCCGATGTGGCGCCCGGCGACCCGCTGTGTTCGCGGGTGAGCAACTGCGGGGGCGCGCTGCAGGCAGATGCCGCGCTGCTCACCGTCGGCTACCTGATGCCGCACGCGTTCGGCCCCGGTCGCATCCAGCCTTACGTGCGCTTCCAGCGCCTGGATCCGGACGCCGGCGCGCGCGCCGAACAGTGGGACGTCGGCGCCAATTACGTCATCTCCGGACACAAGGCGCGGCTCACCGCGGTGTATTCGAGCGCGAAGAGCGAGGGCGCGCCCTCGCTCGACCGCTTGGTGCTCGGCCTGCAATTGCTCTACTAGGACGTGTTCCCGATCGGCGCCGACCTTGCGTCTGCCTCAGTCGCTGGACGCGCGCATCGCCAGCGCGGCGGCGGCGGCGCGGGTTTCGACGCCGAGCTTTTCGTAGATGTGCTCCAGGTGCTTGTTAACAGTGCGCGGACTCATGCCGAGGATGTCGCCGATATCGCGGTTGGTCTTGCCCTTGGCCAGCCAGGACAGCACCTCGGCCTCGCGCGGCGTCAGCTGGGCGCCAGCGATGCGGGTGCTCGATTCGCCGCGCTTCCTGACGTCGAGCAGCAGCATGTGTTCGCCCAGGCCCACCGCACCCAGGCTGCGCGCGTACAGCGCCTGGTCGCCCTGCTCGCGCAGCAGGCGCGCCTCGGCGGCAGGGTCTGCCGTCAGGCCGGCCGGGTCGCCCAGCCAGTCGGCGGTCGCGGCCGCCGGGTCGATACCGAACTGACCCAGGCACTCGCCGGCACGCGGCGAGCGCCAGGCGACGCGGCCGAGTGCATCGACCACCAGCACGCCGAGGCCGGCCACGTCCACCGCCTGCCGTGCGATGCGCACCGCGCGCGCGTTGCGCACGTGGGCGGTGAGCCGCGCCAGCACCTCTTCGACACGCAGGGGCTTGACCACGTAGTCGGTGCCGCCGGCGGTAAAGCCCTCGACCACCTCTGCGGTGCCCGACAGCCCGGTCATGAAGATGATGGGCACGTGGGTCAGCCCCGGCTCTTCGCGGATGCGGCGGCAGGTTTCGAAGCCGGACAGGCCGGGCATCACCGCGTCGAGCAGGATGGCGTCGGGCACCACCCATTCGAGACGGGCCAGCGCCGACGCGCCGTCGTGCGCGATCAGCACGGTGTAGCCGGCCTGCGACAGCGCGTCGCACAGGAAGCCGAGCGAATCGGGTGCGTCGTCGACGACGAGCACGACCGGTTGATGGAATTCAGAGAGCATGGGCGTCGCGTTGTAATAGTTGTGTGAAGCGTATGAGGTCGAAGCCGTCGACCAGCGCGCGCAGGCGACGGCAGTCTTCGCGTGCGGCCTCGGACCGTTCGGAAATCGCGTCCAGCAGCGTGGCGATGCCATTGACGTGGCCCAGCCGCGACAGGCGCAGCAGCGCGGCGCGCTCTTCGTCGTCGAGCGCGGCAAGCGGCGCGTCGGCGGCCGGCTCGGCCTTCGGCGGTGCGGCGTCGGCCGGTTCGTCGACATGCCAGGTCAGGTCCAGCGCCTCGCGCAACTGGTCCAGCAGTTCGGACTCCATGACCGGTTTGGGCACGAAGCCGGCGCAGCCGGCGGTACGCAGCAGTTCGCTGCGGTTCTCGAACACATTGGCCGACACCATCAGCACCGGTATCGGCGCGCCGTCGAACTCGCGCAGCCGGCGCGCGGTTTCCCAACCGTCCATGCCGTCCATATTGATGTCCAGCAGCACCACGTCCGGGCGCACGCGGGCGACGCAGTCCAGCGCCTCGCGGCCGCTGGCCGCCTCGTCGACGTCGAAACCGAGCGGCGCCAGCATGCCGGTCAGCATGTGGCGCTGGGTGGCGTCGTCATCGACCAGCAGCACGCGCATGCGCGGGCCTTCGTAGCCGATGACGGTGCGCATCGACCGCGTCTGCGTCGGCACCGACAGGTATTCGGGCAGGTAGAGCCGCAGACGGAAAGTGGAGCCGCGGCCGAGCTCGCTGTCCAGCGTCAGTTCGCCGCCCATCAGCGAGGTGAGCATGCGGGTGATGCTCAGGCCCAGGCCGGTGCCCGGCTCGGCGATGACGCGGCCGCTGGCGCTGCGCTCGAAGGGCATGAAGATGCGCGCATGGTCGTCCGCCGCGATGCCGGGGCCGGTGTCGGCGATTTCGAAGCGCGCCACCTCCATCCGGTAATCGATGCGCAGCACCACTTCGCCCTGCTCGGTGAACTTGACCGCATTCGCCAGCAGATTGATCAGCACCTGGCGCAGCCGCTTGGCGTCGACACGTACGTAGTCCGGCAGCCGGCCGGTCGTTTCGATGCGGAACTGCAGGCCCTTGCGCGCCGCCTGCGGCTCGAACATCTTGGCCAGATCATCCAGCAGTTCGCGCAGCGGCATCGGTGCCGGGTCCAGCCTGAGCTTGCCGGCCTCGATGCGCGCCAGGTCGAGCAGGCCGTCGATCAGGCCCAGCAGATGTTCGCCGCTGCGCAGGATGGTGCCCAGCGCGCGCTTCTGCGTGTCGTCGCCGCCGCCCTTGCCGGTGCTGCCGCTGCCGCCCGTTTCGCGCAGCAGGATCTGCGCGTAGCCGAGAATGCTGTTCAGCGGCGTGCGCAGTTCGTGGCTGATGCCGGTCACGTAGCGCGTCTTGGCAAGGTTGGCCGACTCGGCGGCATCCTTGGCCTTCTGCAGCGCGAGGTCGGTCTTGCGGTGCGCGTCGATTTCGCGCATCAGCAGCTGGTTCTGCCGGTTCGATTCGTCCTGCGCCAGCCGCCGGCTTTCCGAGCCGAGCACGATCCACCAGGCGCACACGGCACACAGCAGCACCAGCAGCGCGAAGGTTTTCGACAGCGTGAGCTGCAGGCTGTCGCGCGCCGCCGGGTAGAGGCCGCTGACGATGGCCTCCTGGTAGAACACGACGCCGAAGATGACCGCCAGCAGCACGGTGAGCGACAGGAACACGACCAGGAAATGGCCGACGCGGAAGTTCACGCGCCGCGCCAGTTGCATCGGCAGGATGGCGTTCAGGAAGGCGTGCAGCTGGTCAGCGGCGCTGGCGTCGGTCTTGCAGCGGTCGTGGCAGCGCGATTCGAGCGTGCAGCACAGCGAACAGATGGGCTGACCGTAGGCCGGGCAGTACGCCATGTCCTCCGATTCGAAGCTGTTTTCGCAGACGTGGCAGGTCACCGTCTGGCCCGGCCGCCACTGCGTGGCACTGCGCCGCGCGAGGTAGTAGCGGCCGCGCGTGGCGAGCGCGATCAGCGGCGCGGTGACGAAGGCGGTGGCCAGCGAGATGAAGGGCGAAAAGGCCTGCGCCATGTCGCCCATCCAGCCGGTGTAGGCAAGCACGGATACGACGGTGGCGATCAGCATCGAGCCGAGGCCGACCGGGTTGATCTCGTACAGATGGGCGCGCTTGAACTCGATGTGCGACGGCGACAGACCGAGCGGCTTGTTCACGACCAGGTCGGCTACCAGCGCGCCGACCCAGGCGATGGCGAGATTGGCGTAGAGGCCGAGCACGTGCTCCAGCGCCTCGAACACGCCGAGCAGCATCAGCAGCAGCGCGATCACGACGTTGAACACCAGCCACACGACGCGGCCAGGGTGGCTGTGCGTGAGGCGGGCGAAGAAGTTCGACCAGGCGAGCGAGCCGGCGTAGGCATTGGTCACGTTGATCTTCAGCTGCGACACGATGACGAACAGCGCGGTCACCGCCAGCACCACCGCCGGCGAATCGAACACGTAGGCAAAGCCGGCGAGATACATCTGCGTGGGTTCGACCGCGCGGTCCACCGGCACCATGGCCTGCAGCGCAAGGAAGGCGAGAAAGGCGCCGCCCAGCATCTTCACCATGCCCGGCACCACCCATCCGGGGCCGGCGATCAGCACCGACGCCCACCAGCGCACCCGGTTCTCGCGCGTCTTCTCCGGCAGGAAGCGCAGGTAGTCGACCTGTTCGCCGATCTGCACTACCAGCGAGATCGCCACCGTCGACGCCGCACCGAACATGATCCAGTCGAATTCGCTGCTGCCCGAACTGCGGCCACTGAGGCCGGTGAATTCCGAATACAGGTGCGGCGCCTGCCACCACACCGCGAGGTAGGGCAGCACCAGCAGCACGATCCACAGCGGCTGCGTCCACAGCTGTATGCGGCTGATCAGCGTGACACCGTGGATCACCAGCGGAATCACCACCACCGAGCAGAGCAGATAGCTCCACGCCAGCGGCAGGCCGAAGTACATCTCGAAGGCGAGCGCCATGATGGCCGCCTCGATGGCGAAGAAGATGAAGGTGAAGCTCGCATAGACCAGCGAGGTGATGGTCGAGCCGAGGTAGCCGAAGCCGGCACCGCGCGTGAGCAGGTCCATGTCCACGCCGTACTTGGCGGCGCAGTAGCTGATCGGCAGGCCGGTCAGGAAGGTGATCAGCCCGACCAGCAGGATGGCATACAGCGCATTGGTGAAGCCGTAGTTCAGCGCGATGGCGCCGCCGATCGCCTCCAGCGCCAGGAAGGACACCGCGCCGAAGGCGGTGTTGGCGACCCGCCACTCCGACCACTTGCGGAAGCTGCGCGGCGTGTAGCGCAGCGCGTAGTCCTCGAGCGTCTCGTTGGCGACCCAGGTGTTGTAGTCGCGGCGGATCTTGAATATCTGGTGGGTGGCTTCGGACATCGGGGCAGGCGCTGACGCGATCGAGGCCACACCATGCAAGAAATGCTCCGGGCAGCGGAACCGCGCGCTGCCCGGAGCCCAAGTGCAGCTTCCCTCCACGCCGCGCACCCCGACGGTGCCCTCGGCAACATCCTGGTGCAGTGCGACAGCGCAGGATTCCACCTTAGCACCGGCCCACCCCGATCGCGGGTGTTGCGCCGAGTACGCACATACGTCAATCGACGTATTCCGGCTACGCACCCCCGAACACTACTTTTCGCACCGCAGCGAGCGATTGCGGTGCAGTGCACAAAACGATTCAACGGCCGCAACCGGATCGCCTGAAGCTCCCCAACCCCTTCCGCTCAGGAGAAACGATATGGCTGACAAGAAAGACACGATTCCGGCACCGCTCACCGACGAACAGCGTCGCAAGGTTCTGCTCGGCATGGCGGCTGCACCGGCGCTGATGGTGCCCGGCGTCAGCTTCGGCAATGCGCAGTTCCCGACAGCCAAGGTCAATACGACCAAGCTCGCGGTCACCGACACCGAAGTCATCGTGGGTCAGCTGCACTCCGCCACCGGCACGATGGCGATCTCGGAAACCGGCTCGATCCAGGCCGAACAGCTGGCGATCGACCAGATCAACGCGATGGGCGGCATCCTCGGTCGCAAGATCAAGGTGATCAAGGAAGACGGCGCCTCCGACTGGCCGACCTTCGCCGAGAAGTCGAAGAAGCTGCTGGTGAACGACAAGGTGGCCTGCGTGTTCGGCTGCTGGACCTCGGCCTCGCGCAAGGCGGTGCTGCCGGTGTTCGAGAAGGAGAACGGCCTGCTGTACTACCCGACCTTCTACGAAGGTCTGGAGCAGTCGAAGAACGTCATCTACACCGGTCAGGAAGCCACCCAGCAGATCATCTGGGGTCTCGACTGGGCGTCGAAGGAAAAGAAGGCCAAGACCTACTTCCTGGTCGGCTCGGACTACATCTGGCCGCGCACGTCGATGAAGATCGCGCGCAAGCACATCGAGTCGGTCGGCAAGCTGGGCAAGGTGGTCGGCGAGGAGTACTACCCGCTCGGCCACACCAACTTCAACTCGCTGATCAACAAGATCAAGGTCGCCAAGCCGGACTGCATCTTCGCAGCCGTGGTCGGCGGCTCCAACGTGGCCTTCTACAAGCAGCTGAAGGCGGCAGGCATCACCGGCGTCAAGCAGTTCCTGCTGACGCTGTCGGTGACCGAGGACGAAATGCTGGGCGTGGGCGGTGAAAACTTCGCCGGCTTCTACTCCTCGATGAAGTACTTCCAGTCGCTCGACAACCCGAACAACAAGGCTTTCGTCGAAGCGTTCAAGAAGGCCTACGGCCCGAAGTCGGTCATCGGCGACGTCACGCAGGCGGGCTATCTCGGCCCCTGGCTGTGGAAGGCCGCGGTCGAGAAGGCCGGCAGCTTCGATGTCGACAAGGTGGTCGCCGCCTCGCCCGGCATCGAACTGAAGACCGCACCGGAAGGCTACGTGAAGCTGCATGAGAACCACCACCTGTGGTCGAAGGCACGCATTGCCCAAGGCCAGCCGGACGGCACTTTCAAGGTGGTCGCCGAATCGGCTGAGCTGATCGAGCCGAATCCGTTCCCGAAGGGCTACCAGTAATACCCCGGCGCGCCGCCCCGGCGCAGACCGGGCGGCGCGCCTCCTTTCCCTGCACGGCCGGGCAGTGCCCGGCCAACCGTCCGGAGGTCCGTCATGTCGTTCGACGAAATCTACAACATCGCCCTGATGCAGGGCTTCGCCGGGCTGAGCCTGTTCTCGGTCCTGCTGCTGATGGGCCTCGGCCTCGCCATCATCTTCGGCCAGATGGGCGTGATCAACATGGCGCATGGCGAATTCATGACCATCGGCGCCTACACCATCTTCATGTTCTCCAGCCTGACGGAAACCTACGCGCCCGGGCTGGTGCAAGCCTATTTTCCGATCGCCATCATCGCCGCCTTCTTCATCGCCTTCGCCTTCGGCTGGCTGACCGAGTGGGCGCTGATACGGCATCTGTACAAACGTCCGCTGGATACGCTGCTCGCCACCTGGGGCCTGTCGCTGGGCATGCAGCAGGTGTTCCGCTCGACCTTCGGTCCGAAGGAAGTGAGCCCGACCCTGCCCGAGTGGCTGATGGGTTCGTGGGCGCCGTCCGAAGGGCTGGACATCCCGATCAACGGCCTGTTCGTGCTCGGCCTCACTGCAGTCGTGACCGGCGGCGTGCTGCTTGCGCTGTACAAGTCGCGCTGGGGTCTGCGCGTGCGCGCCACCGTCGCCAACCGCGCGATGGCCAATGCCACCGGCATCAACACCAAGCGCACCGACCGCCTCACTTTCGCCATCGGCTGCGGCATCGCCGGTGTGGCCGGCGCGGCCTTCACCACCATCGGTTCGACCGGCCCGACTTCCGGTTCGCTCTACATCGTCGATGCCTTCCTGGTGGTGACCTTCGGCGGCGCCGCCTCGCTGCTCGGCACCGTGGCGTCGGCCTTCGGCATCGCCCAGACGCAGTCGATCGCCGAGTTCTTCCTGACCGGCTCGATGGCCAAGGTACTCACGCTGCTGCTCATCGTGACCATCCTGATGATCCGTCCGCAGGGCCTCTTCGCCTCGAAGATCCGCCGCTGAACGCGATCCGCACCGACTTCGCACCTTCCAGGAGATTCACATGGACGCATTCAAGAACTGGGTTGCACGAACCGGCATGGGGAGCGTGCTCATCCTCGCGCTCGTCATCATGGTCGTGTTCCCGCTGACGATGGACATCTTCCGTCTGAACCTCGTCGGCAAGTACCTCACCTACGCCTTCGTCGCCGTCGGCCTCGTCATGCTGTGGGGCTACGGCGGCATCCTGAGCCTGGGCCAGGGCGTGTTCTTCGGCCTCGGCGGCTACATGATGGCGATGTTCCTGAAGCTCGAGGCCTCCGATCCGGAATCGACCAAGATCCAGAGCACGCCGGGCATTCCGGACTTCATGGACTGGAACCAGATCACCGAACTGCCGTTCTGGTGGGAGCCGTTCAACCACCTGCCGCTGGCGCTGATCGCGGTGGTGCTGGTGCCGATGCTGCTGGCCTTCATCATCAGCTTCGCCATGTTCAAGCGCCGGGTCGGTGGCGTGTATTTCGCCATCATCACGCAGGCGGTGGCACTCATCCTGACCGTGCTCATCATCGGCCAGCAGGGCTACACCGGCGGCGTCAACGGCATCACCGACCTGAAGACCCTGCTCGGCTGGGACATCCGCGACGACTCGTCGAAGTACGTCCTGTACTTCGTCAATGCCGCGCTGCTGATCGGCGTCATCCTGCTCTGCCGCTGGATACAGATGTCCAAGCTCGGCACCCTGCTGCTGGCGATGCGCGACAAGGAAGACCGCGTCCGCTTCTCCGGCTACGACGTGGCGATGTTCAAGGTGTTCGTGTTCGTGCTGGCGGCCGGCATATCGGCCATCGGCGGCGCGATGTTCACGCTGCAGGTCGGCTTCATGTCGCCGTCCTTCGTCGGCATCGTGCCGTCGATCGAAATGGTCATCTTCGCCGCGGTGGGCGGTCGCATGTCGCTGGTCGGCGCGGTGTATGGCGCGCTGCTGGTCAATGCCGGCAAGACCTACTTCTCGGAGAGCGCGCCCGACCTCTGGCTGTTCCTGATGGCCGCGCTGTTCATCGGCGTCGTGCTCGCCTTCCCCAACGGTCTGGCCGGTCTGTACGAAAGCCACGTGAAGCCCTGGTTCTCGCGTCGCAAGTCCGTCGCCAAGCCGGCTGCGTCCGCGGGCGAACCGCCGGCACCGCCCTCGGCCCCCACCCACAAGTCCGCACCGCCCGCCGCACTGCCCGGCGGCGTCCAGGGCCAGTCGGCCTGACCCGCGCCCGACCTGACAGGAGACCGACATGAGCAATACCGACTTCGTACTGGCGATCGAGGACCTCACCGTGTCCTTCGACGGCTTCAAGGCGATCGACGCGCTGACCCTCTACGTCGATCGCGGCGAGCTGCGCGTGATCATCGGCCCGAACGGCGCCGGCAAGACCACGCTGCTCGACCTGATCTGCGGCAAGACCAAGGCCAGCGGCGGCAGCATCAAGTTCAAGAACGTGGAGATGACCAAGCTGCAGGAACACAAAATCGTGCGCGCCGGCATCGGCCGCAAGTTCCAGACGCCGTCGATCTACGAAAACCTTTCGGTGTTCAAGAACCTGGAAGTGTCCTTCCCGCGCGGCCGCAGCGTGCTCGGCGCGCTCGGCTTCCGCTGCACCGACGAGGTGAAGGCGCGCGTGCAGTCGGTGGCCGACGAGATCGGCCTCGGCGACGCGCTCGACACCGAAGCCGGCCTGCTCAGCCACGGCCAGAAGCAGTGGCTGGAAATCGGCATGTTGCTGATGCAGGAGCCGGAGCTGCTGATGCTCGACGAGCCGATCGCCGGCATGAGCGTGCGCGAACGCGAACTGACCGCCGAACTGCTGCAGCGCATCTGCAAGGGCCGCTCGGTGATCGTGATCGAGCACGACATGGATTTCGTCAAGCGCATCGCCCACAAGGTCACCGTCATGCACCAGGGAAAGATCCTCGCCGAAGGATCGATGGACAAGGTGCAGAACGATCCCAAGGTCATCGACGTTTATCTGGGCCACTGAGTCAGCGGCCCCGCCCACGCGCCAGTCATCGCAAAAGGACACCACCATGCTCAACGTCAAGGACGTACATGTCGCCTACGGGCAGAGCGAGGCACTGCACGGCATCTCGTTCGAAGCCAACGCCAACGAAACGGTCGCCATCATGGGCCGCAACGGCATGGGCAAGACCACGCTGTTCAAGTCGCTGATCGGCATCCTGCCGCTGAAGAGCGGTCAGATCGAAGTCGCCGGCAACGAAGTGTCGAAGGACGAAAGCTACAAGCGCGTCGCCAAGGGCATCGCCTACGTGCCGCAGGGCCGGATGATTTTCCCGACGCTCACCGTCGAGGAGAACATCCACACCGGCCTGGAGAATGCCAAGGTCAAGAAGGTGCCGGACGAGATCTACGCCCTCTTCCCGGTGCTGTGGGAGATGCGCCGCCGCAAGGGCGGCAACCTGTCGGGTGGCCAGCAGCAACAGCTGGCCATTGCCCGCGCGCTGGTGACCGATCCCAAGGTGCTGCTGCTCGACGAGCCGACCGAAGGCATACAGCCCTCGATCATCAAGGACATCGCGCGCGCGCTGAACGAAATCCGCAAGTTGCGCCAGATCACGATCGTCGTGTCCGAGCAGGTGCTCAGCTTCGCGATGGACGTGGCCGACCGCCTGTTCGTCATCGAGGGCGGCCGCCTGGTGCATGAGAGCACCCGCGCGGAAACCGATACCGCGCACATCAAGCAGTTCCTGTCCGTCTGACCCCGCCCACCGCCGCACACACCGCCCAACCGCCCCTTCCACCCAAGGAGATCAACATGGCAGAGACCCTGATCAAGGTAGACCTGAAGCAGTCGCCGTATGAGAACGACATGGTGCACAACCGCTGGCATCCGGACATCCCCATCGTCGCGTGGGTGAAGCCGGGCGACGACTTCAAGATCGAAACCTACGACTGGACCGGCGGCTACATCCAGAACAACGACAGCGCCGACGACGTGCGCGACGTCGACCTGACCACGGTGCACTTCCTGTCCGGCCCGATCGGCGTCGAAGGCTGCGAGCCGGGCGACCTGCTGGTGGTCGACATCCTCGACATCGGCGCCAAGGAAGACAGCCTGTGGGGCTTCAACGGCTTCTTCTCGAAGAAGAACGGCGGCGGCTTCCTGACCGACCACTTCCCGCTGGCGCAGAAGTCGATCTGGGACATCAAGGGCATGTTCACCGAATCGCGCCACGTGCCGGGCGTCAAGTACGCCGGCCTGATCCACCCGGGCCTGATCGGCTGCCTGCCCGATCCCAAGCTGCTCGAAGAGTGGAACAAGCGCGAGATCGACTTCATCAACACCGACCCCGAGCGCGTGCCGCCGCTGGGCTGCCCGCCGTGCGCACCGACCGCGCACATGGGTCGCCTGAAGGGCGAGGCGCGCGACAAGGCGGCGATGGAAGGCGCGCGTACCGTGCCGCCGCGCGAACACGGCGGCAACTGCGACATCAAGGACCTGTCGCGTGGCTCGCGCATCTACTTCCCGGTCTATGTGAAGGGCGGCGGCCTGTCGATGGGCGACCTGCACTTCTCGCAGGGCGACGGTGAAATCACCTTCTGCGGCGCCATCGAAATGGCCGGCTGGCTGCACCTGCGGGTGAACATCATCAAGGACGGCATGAAGAAGTACGCGGTCAAGAACCCGATCTTCAAGCCCAGCCCGATCACGCCCAAGTACGACGACTACCTCATCTTCGAAGGCATCTCTGTCGACGAGCAGGGCAAGCAGCATTACCTCGACGTGCATGTCGCCTACCGTCAGGCCTGCCTGAACGCGATCGAGTACCTGAAGAAATTCGGCTACTCGGGCGCCCAGGCCTACTCGATTCTCGGCACCGCACCGGTGCAGGGCCACATCAGCGGCGTGGTCGACATTCCGAATGCCTGCGCGACGCTGTGGCTGCCGACCGACATCTTCGATTTCGACATCATGCCGACCGAAGCCGGTCCGCAGAAATTCCTCGACGGCAGCGTGCAGATGCCGATCTCGGAAGACGTCTGAGGACGCTGCCATGCCGACCTACGACTTTCACTGCGAGGCGCATGGCAGCTTTTCCGCCATGCGCAGCATCGCGCAGCGGGACGCGCCCTGCCTGTGCCCGGCCTGCGGCCAGCCGGCCGCACGCCAGCTGATTTCGGCACCGGCTTTCGCCGACATGCCGGGCCAGCTGCGCAGCGCGCACGCCACCAACGAACGCGCACGTCACGAGCCCAAGCTGGCCAGCCGCACGCACGGCCCCGGCTGCTCGTGCTGCAGCGGCAAGACAAGCAAGACCACGGCCGTCGCGCGCGACGGCTCCAAGGCCTTCCCGACGAAACGCCCCTGGATGATCAGTCACTGATCACCCGGTCCGCCCCATTTGCAGTCCGTCAATGCAGTCCGCTCTTTGAACCTCGCACCTTGAACCTCAACAACCGGGAGTCCAGCACCATGAAAAACATCACCAAGAACCGTCTGCGCAAAGCCAGTGCTCTTGCCGTCGCCCTCGCCGCCTGCGGCAGCGCGAACGCGGGCGTCACCGTTGCCGGTCCCGGCGAAAGCTATCTGACGCTCAGCCTGTGGGCGCGCACCTCCTACACCAACGCCGAAGACGCGGCACCGAACGGCACCTCGCGTTCGAACGACTTCTCGGTGGACTCGGTCCGTATCATCACCAGCGGCAAGATCACCAAGAACATCGGCGGCATGATCAACTTCGAGCGCCAGTCCGACGAGTCGATGCGTATCCTCGACGCGGTCGCCCAGTTCGAACTGACCGAAGGCGTGAACTTCTGGTTCGGCCGCATGCTGCCGCCGACCGACCGCGCCAACATGGCCGGCCCCTACTTCGCCAACGTGTGGGAATACCCGATGGTGTCGCAGTACCCGAACGCCTTCACCGGCCGCGACGACGGCGCGCTGCTGTGGGGTAACGTGCTCGGCGGCAAGCTGCTGTACTCGGTCGGTGCCTACCAGGGCAAGAACCGCGGCACCGGCCTGTCGAACGACTCGGACGATCCGCTGTACGCCACCCGTATCGCCTACAGCTTCCTCGATCCGGAACTGGGCTACTACGGCACCAACAGCTATTTCGGCAGCAAGGAAATCTTCACCGTCGGCATGGCCTACCAGACGCAGAAGAACGGTGTCGGCACCGCACTCGCCCGTGGCGACTACCGCGCCTGGAACATCGACGCGCTGTATGAAACCAAGCTCGCCGGTGGCGGCGTGGTGACGCTGGAAGGCGCCTGGTACGACTACGACACCGACGGCGTGACCGACGCGCCGGCCGTCGCCTGCGCCAACGTCAACAACTGCGGCGGCGCACAGGCAGGTGACGCCTGGCTGCTGACCGCCGCCTACCTGATCCCGACCAAGATCGGCATCGGCCAGTTCCAGCCCTACACCCGCTACCAGAAGTTCAACGCCGACGTCGGCGGTGACACCAAGCAGTGGGACTTCGGCCTGACCTATGTGATGGCCGGTCACAACGCACGCATCACCGCGGTGTACTCCGACATGGAAAACGCCGCCGGTACCGACACCGACAAGTTCGTGCTCGGCGTGCAGCTGATGTACTGATCCACCTCGACCCAACGGCGCGCAGGGCGCCGGGCCGGTCGATTCCAGGGCACGCTGCGGCGTGCCCTTTTTTGCGTCCATGCAACACAGGTCACCGCTGCGGGCTGCAACGATGCGCCGCGTCACCGCCCTGTCACACGGATGGGCTTGAATCGGCGGCGTGAATGCTCCCGATCCTCTCGTGCGGCGCGTGCGTGCCATCTTCCTGTCGGACATCCACCTCGGTACGCGTGGATGCCAGGCCGAGGCGCTGCTCGATTTCCTGCGTCACCACGAATCCGACTACCTCTACCTGGTCGGCGACATCATCGACTTCTGGGCGATGAGCCGCTCCATACACTGGACGCCATCACAGAACACCGTCGTGCAGAAGATCCTGCGCCGCGCGCGCAAGGGCACCCAGGTCGTCTTCATCCCGGGCAATCACGACGAGGCGCTGCGCGAATACACCGGCACCGTGTTCGGCGACATCGAACTGCAGCGCGAGTACATCCATCAGGCTGCCGATGGCCGCCGCTACTGGCTGGTGCATGGCGACGACTTTGACCAGGTCACGCGCCACCACCGCTGGGTCGCCCTGCTCGGCGACGTCGCGTACAACCTGCTGGTCAGCATCAATTCGCGGCTGTCCTGGCTGCGCCGCACGCTTGGCATCGCCGGCTACTGGTCGCTGGCCGGCTACGCCAAGCGCAAGGTGAAGAGCGCAGTCAGCTTCATCTACGACTTCGAGGATTCGGTCATGCACGAGGCGCGCACGCGCGGCGTCGATGGCGTGATCTGCGGCCACATCCACGCGGTGTCGCTGCGCGAGGTGCAGGGCCTGACCTATATGAACTGCGGCGACTGGGTGGACAGCTGCACCGCCATCGTCGAACACGCCGACGGCCGCTTCGCCATCGTCGACTGGGGGCAGGAACTGCGCGCCGCAGGACCGCGCACGGCACTGGCCGTGGAGGAAGAGACGGCCGAGGCCTGAGCGTGTCAGAGGGTCGGTAGCCATTGCTGCTGACGCGGTCTATGGACTGCCCACCGCCGCTGTCGGGATCAGAAGACCCCTCCCACAGAACCCCCGCTCCTGCCGCGGATCGGCCCCCCCCTGTGGGAGCGGCCTTGGCCGCGACGGGGCCGTTGCTGGCCACCGGCTTCGATCCCCGCCGCAATCGCGAGCAAGCTCGCTCCCACAAGGAAAGTCCGGCTCCTGCGAATGCGCGGGCACGGTGTTGTGGGAGCGACCTCTGGTCGCGATGCGGCGTTAGCGGGCCGAAGACCACACTGCCACGACCGCCTCCTCTGTCAGCCGTCGAGTGCAGCCGCCGGTCCGAAGAACTCGTAATGGGTCTGTGCCGCCGGCACGCCCAGTTCCAACAGCTGCTTCTTTACCCGCGCCATGAAAGGCTTGGGGCCGAGGAAGTAGGCGTCCAGCGCCGACGGTTGCGGCAGCCAGCGTTCGAGATGCAGGCGCTCGATGAAGCCTTCCGCGTGCGCCTGGTCGCCGTCGCGCGGCTCGCTGTAAACATAGAAGCGCTTCAGCTTCGGATGCCGCTGCGCCAGTGCTTCGACGTGGTCGCGGAAGGCGTGCACGCCGCCGTGACGCGCGCAGTGGATGAAGTGCACCTCGCGGCCCTCGGCCAGCGCCGCTTCCATCATCGGCAGCGCCGGCGTGATGCCGACGCCGGCGGTGATCAGCGCCACCGGGCGGTCGGATGCACGCAGCGTGAAATCGCCGGCCGGCGGAAACAGATCGAGCACGTCGCCCTCATTCACCGCGTCGTGCAGGTGGCCGGACACCCGGCCGCCCGCCTCGCGCTTGACGCTGATGCGGTAGTCGCGCCCGTTGGCGGCGGCCGACAGCGAATAGTTGCGGCGCATTTCCTGGCCGTCGATGTTCACCCGCAGGCCGATGTATTCGCCCGGCGCGTGGCGCAGCACTGGCTGGCCGTCCACCGGTTCGAGATGGAAAGAGGTGATTTCGTCGCTCTCGCGCACCTTGCGCGCGACGCGGAAAGCGCGCGCACCGCGCCAGCCGCCGTCGGCCTGCGCGTGGTCGGCATAGACCGACTCCTCGGCGCCGATCAGCAGATCGGCCAACTGACCGTAGGCCGCGGCCCAGGCTTCGATCACCGCGTCGGTCGCGATCTCGGCGCCCAGTACCTCACGGATGGCGCGTAGCAGGCAGCCGCCGACGATGGGGTAATGCTCGGGCAGCACCTGCAGCGACACGTGCTTCTGCACGATCTGACCGACCAGCGGACCGAGCGCTTCCAGACGGTCGATGTTCTTCGCGTACATCAGCACGCCATTGGCCAGCGCGCGCGGCTGATCGCCGCTGGCCTGATGCGCCTGATTGAACAGCGGGCGCACCTCCGGGTGTTCGCTCAGCATGATGCGGTAGAAGTGCGTGGTCAGCGCTTCGCCGCCGCTTTCCAGCAGCGGCACGGTGGCCTTGATGACGGCTCGGTGTTCCGGGCTCAGCATGGTTTTCTCCTGACAGTGAATGAAACGCCGGCGCGAAAGTCCCGTGACGCGCGGGCGCACACTCCCTATCAAGCGCCGTGCCATAAAGCGACCTCTTGCAGATCAGTCACTTACATCACCATCGAGTTGAAACGACTACACTGCACCCGAGTCACTTCGACAACACCGAGTCACAATGACCACACACCCACTGCTGTCCGCGCTGATTCCGCTGGTCGACGACCTGTCGCGCGACCTGCCGGCGCAGGAGCGCTATCGACGACTTCTGCAGGCGCTGCGCGAACTGCTGCCCTGCGACGCCACCGCGCTGCTGCGGCTGGACGGCGATCGTCTGGTACCGCTGGCGATAGACGGCCTGAGCCCGGACACGCTGGGCCGTCACTTCCTGATCGCCGAGCACCCGCGCCTGGCGGCACTGCTCGAACGCAGCGAACCGACCCGCTTCGCCGCCGACTGTCCGCTGCCCGACCCCTATGACGGACTGATACAGGGTCACGGCGCACATCTGGAAGTACATGACTGCCTGGGCTGCCCGCTCTATCTGGACGAACAGCCCTGGGGCGTGCTGACGCTGGACGCGCTCGACCCGGCGCGCTTCGCCGGCGCCGACCTCGACATGCTGGCCGGCTTCGCCAGTCTGGCCGCGGCCACCGTCAAGGCCGCGCAGCGCATCGACACGCTGGCGCGCCGGGCCGAGAACGAGGAACTGCGCGCCGAGGCCTACCGCGAGGCGGCCGGCGCCAGCCCGGCAGGCAGTGGCGACATGGTCGGCCACAGCGCCGCGCACCGGCGACTGCTGAAGGAAATCGAACTGGTAGGCGGCAGCGAGCTCACCGTGCTGATCCACGGCGAAACCGGCGTCGGCAAGGAACTGGTGGCCCGCGCGCTGCACGCCGCCTCGGCTCGCGCGGCGCGGCCGCTGGTCAGCCTGAACTGCGCCGCCCTGCCCGACAACCTGGTCGAAAGCGAACTGTTCGGTCACGTGCGCGGCGCCTTTTCCGGCGCGCTGACCGAGCGCCGCGGCAAGTTCGCGCTGGCCGACGGCGGCACGCTCTTCCTCGACGAGATCGGCGAACTGCCGCTGGCGGCCCAGGCCAAGCTGCTGCGCGTGCTGCAGGGAGGCCAGCTGCAGCGCATCGGTGCCGAGCAGGAAGTCCATGTGGACGTGCGCGTGATCGCCGCCACCAATCGCGATCTGGCCGAGGAAGTGCGCGCCGGCCGCTTCCGGGCCGACCTCTACCACCGGCTCGGCGTCTATCCGCTGCACGTGCCGCCGCTGCGCGAACGCGGCCGCGACGTGCTGCTGCTGGCCGGCCGCTTCCTCGAACAGAACCGTGCGCGCCTCGGTCTGCGCGGCCTGCGCCTCGCCCCGGACGCGCAGGCCGCCCTGCTCGCCCACGACTGGCCCGGCAATGTGCGCGAACTGGAGCACCTGATCAGCCGTGCCGCGCTGAAGGCGCTGGCCGGCACCCACGAGCGCCCGCGCATCGTCACGCTGGACGCCGCCCACCTCGAACTGTCGCCGCCGGCACCGCCCGAGACACCGGCGCCGGTCAATGATCCGGCGGGCCCGGTCGGCGACCTGCGCAGCGCGGTCGACCGCCTGCAGCGCGAAGCGATCGCTGCCGCACTGGCGCGCACCGGTCACAACTGGGCCGCTGCCGCGCGCGAACTGGGGCTGGACCGCGCCAACCTGCAGCGGCTGGCGAAACGGCTCGGCCTGCGCTGACGCGCCGCACCTTGACCCGTGCATCAAAAGAAACGAATATTCCCTGTGTGCAACACGCACGCCGCCGGCGGGACGACCCGCGCGGCGTTTCTTGCGACGGGGACGGCCCCGATATCCGGAGTTGAGCTCATGTCGTGGACCATCCTCGTGATCGCCGGCCTGTTCGAATGCGCCTGGGCGATCGGCCTCAAATACACCGACGGTTTCAGCCGTTTCTGGCCTTCGGCCTTCACCGTGGTGACGATGATCATCAGCGTCGTGCTGCTCGGCATCGCCATGCGCAACCTGCCGGTGGGCACCGCCTACGCCGTCTGGACCGGCATCGGCGCGGTCGGCACCGTCATCCTCGGCATCGTGCTGTTCAGCGAGCCGGCCAACGCGGCGCGACTGGTCTGTGTCGGCCTCATCGTCGCCGGCATTCTCGGCCTCAAGCTGACTTCGGCCTGATCAGCCGGGCCAGCGCGGCAGCCGCGCACTTGTGCCGGCTGCCCGCTATCGGCGAAAATCGCGGGCTTTCGCTTTTGCTGCGCACACTTGCGTGCGCGGTCCACCTTTCGAGCCCATCATGACCGACCACGCCGCACTGCCCGCCGACGACGACAACCACATCATCGCGGAGCGGCGCGAGAAACTGCGCCAGTGGCGTGAAGCCGGCGGCGCCTACCCGAACGACTTCCAGCGCACGCACTACGCCGGCGAAATCACCGCCCAGCACGCAACGGCCACCGCCGAGTCGCTGGAAGCGCATCCCGAGCGCGTGCAGCTGGCCGGCCGCGTCATGCTGAAGCGCGTGATGGGCAAGGCCAGCTTCGCCACCATCCTGGACATGTCGGGCCGCATCCAGCTCTACGTGACCAACGACGGCGTCGGCGAAGAGGTGCACGGCGCCTTCAAGCACTGGGACCTGGGCGACATCGTCGGCTGTTCCGGCACGCTGTTCCGCACCCGCACCGGCGAACTGACCGTGAAGTGCGACGCCATCCGCCTGCTGTCCAAGGCGCTGCGCCCGCTGCCGGAGAAATTCCACGGCCTGTCCGACCAGGAAGCGAAGTACCGCTACCGCTACCTCGACCTGATCACCAACGACGACTCGCGCGCCACCTTCGTCGCGCGCAGCCGCATGATGAGCGCCATCCGCGCCGAAATGACGCGCCAGGGCTTCCTCGAAGTCGAGACGCCGATGATGCACCCCATCCCCGGCGGCGCCGCGGCCAAGCCCTTCAAGACCCACCACAATGCGCTCGACATGGAGCTGTTCCTGCGCATCGCGCCCGAGCTTTACCTGAAGCGGCTGGTGGTCGGCGGCTTCGAGAAGGTGTTCGAGGTGAACCGCAACTTCCGCAACGAAGGCATCAGCCCGCGCCACAACCCCGAATTCACGATGATGGAGTTCTATCAGGCCTACGCCGACTACCGGCAGCTGATGGACTACACCGAATACCTGCTGCGCCACTGCGCCGAACAGGCGCTGGGCACGACCAAGTTCATGTATCAGGGCCGCGAACTGGACCTGGGCCAGCCCTTCCACCGGCTGACCATCGTCGAGGCCATCCGCAAGTACAACCCGCAGTATTCCGAAGAACAGCTGGCCGACGAGACTTTCGTGAAGCAGGCCATCGTGACCCACGGCGAGAAGGTGAAGCCGGGCGGCCTCGGCTCGCTGCAGCTGCAGCTGTTCGAAGCCTGCGCCGAAGCACAGCTGTGGGAACCGACCTTCATCATCGATTACCCGGCGGAGGTGAGCCCGCTGGCGCGCCGTTCGGACGCGCAGCCGGAGATCACCGAGCGCTTCGAGCTGTTCATCGTCGGCCGCGAGATCGCGAATGGCTTCTCCGAGCTGAACGACCCGGAAGACCAGGCGGCCCGCTTCCTGGAACAGGCCAAAGCCAAGGACGCCGGCGACGAGGAAGCGATGTATTTCGACGCCGACTACATCCGCGCGCTCGAACACGGCCTGCCGCCGACCGGCGGCTGCGGCATCGGCATCGACCGCCTGGTCATGCTGCTGACCGATTCGGCCAACATCCGCGACGTCATCCTGTTCCCGCAGATGCGTCGCGAGTAAGCGCCCCGGCCCCGACACGGCCCCCGATGAACGCCGATCGAACCGATGCCCGCAGCGCCGGTCCTGATCGGCGTTCTGCTTTTCATTGACTGCACCATGTCCCGACCTCTTCAGCCTCTGGTTCCGGCCCCGCTCGAATTCGCCGACGACGGCACGCCGCGCTCGGCCGCTTACGGCGACGTCTATCACTCGTCGGAGGGCGCGCTGGCGCAGGCGCAGCACGTGTTCCTCGCCGGCAATGGCCTGCCCGAACGCTGGGCCGGCCGCGAACGCTTCGTCGTGCTGGAGACCGGTTTCGGCCTCGGCCTGAATTTCCTCGCCACCTGGCGCGCCTGGCGCGACAGCCCGGACCGTTGCGCACGACTGCACTTCGTGTCGGTCGAGAAGCACCCGTTCGCGCAGTACGACCTGGCCATCGCCTACCAGCGCCTGCTGCCGCCGGACATGGCCGACATGGCGCAGAAGCTGGTCGAGCGCTGGCCGCTGGCGGTGCGCGGACTGCATCGCATCGAGTTCGACGGCGGCCGCGTCATCCTGACCCTGGGCCTGGGCGACGCCGAGCACCTGCTGCCGCAGTTGACGCTGCGCGCCAACGCGATCTTTCTCGACGGTTTCTCGCCGGCGAAGAATCCTGAACTGTGGTCGCCCTACATATGTAAACAGCTGTCGCGCCTCGCAGCCGCGGACGCCACGCTGGCGACCTGGAGCGTCGCCTCCGGCGTGCGCGACGCGCTTGCCGGCGCCGGCTTCGTCAGCGAGAAGCAGGCCGGCTTCGGACCGAAGCGCCACATGCTGACCGGCCACCTGCACCCGGGCGCGCAGGCCGCTGCACTGCGCCACCGGCCCGAGCCGACGGCGCCGAAGCGGGTGGCAGTGATCGGCGCCGGCCTCGCCGGCTGCACCGTCGCCGAGCGACTGGCCGCGCGCGGCACCGAAGTGCTGCTGATCGAGCGCCACGCAGCCCCGGCGCAGGAGGCGTCGGGCAATGCGGCGGGCGTGCTGCGACCGATGATCGCCCGCGACGACAGCGTGATCGCGCGTTTTTCCCGTGCCGCCTTCCTGCACGCATCCGCCCACATGAGGCGGCTGGCTGGCGAAGGTCGGCCGCTGAAGTGGGGGCCGACCGGGGTGATGCAGATCGCCCACGACGCGGAACACGAGCACCTGCAGCGCGAGGTATGCGAAACCGGCGCGCTGCCGCAGGCGCTGGTGCGCTACCTGTCGGACTGGGAAATGACGCGGCGCATCGGCTATCCGGTCGCACTCGGCGGCTGGTGGTTCCCGCGCGGCGCCTGGGTGAATCCGGCCAGCCTGTGCGACGCCAATCTAGAGCGCGCCGGCGCCGCGGTCAGCCGGCTGATGTCCACTGAGGCGCTGTCGCTGACCCGTGACGCCGACCGCTGGTCGGTAAGCACCGCCGCCGGCACGCTGATCGACGCCGACGCGGTGGTGCTGGCCAACGCGGCAGACGCCTGTGCCCTGCTGCCGCACCCGCTGCCGCTGACCCGCGTACGTGGCCAGGTGACGCGGCTGCCGCGCAGCCTGCTGCCCAATCTGCATGTGACCGTGTGCCGCGAGGGCTACATCTGCCCGACGCCGGACGGTGACCTCAATCTCGGCGCCAGTTTCGATATCGGCGACGCCGATACTGCGGTGCGCGAGGACAGTCACGCCGGCAATCTGGCCCGCCTCGAACGCCTGCTGCCGGAGGCCTGCACGCCGCCGCAAGCTGCAACACTGCCTGGCCGCACCTCGTTTCGGACTGCAACACCCGACCGTCTGCCGCTGATCGGCGAAACGGGCGGCCTGCACCTGCTGACCGGCCTCGGTGCGCGCGGCTTGGTGTGGAACGCGCTCGGCGCCGAACTGCTCGCAGCAAGGCTTTGCGGCGATCCTTTGCCGCTCGAACGGGATCTGGCACTGGCGCTGAGCCCGGCGCGCTTCTCGCCGGACAATTGACCGAAATCAACCCTTGCGGGAAAAATTTCACATCTCAGTGAAGCTTTCCGGATGGAAGCCGTTAATGGCTCATGCCTCCGGAATTGCGTGACCGTTCGCCTTGCTTGCATGAAGCCCGACAGTCCTTTCCGGGAGGGATCACGCCACCTGGAGAGTCGCCGTGAAAATAAATCTGCCCGTCACGCAGAAAGAAGTCTTCCTTGAGCCCGGGAAACCCATCGTCACCAAGACTGACCTGAAGGGCGCCATTACCTACGCCAACGAGTCCTTCGTCAGCATCAGCGGCTTCAGCCGCGAGGAACTGGTCGGCCACAACCACAACGTCGTGCGGCACCCGGACATGCCGCCCGAAGCCTTCGAGGACCTGTGGCTCACCATCAAGGCCGGTCAGCCGTGGCGCGGCCTGGTCAAGAATCGCTCGAAGAACGGCGACCATTACTGGGTCGAAGCCTTCGTCACGCCAATCATGGTCGATGGCCGTACGGTCGGCTACCAGTCGGTGCGCAACGCGCCCAAGCGCGACGAAGTCGCCGCCGCCGAAACGCTCTACCGCGCGGTCCGCGACAAGACCGCGAAATTCCCCCGCACGCAGATCAGCAAACCCAGGCTCGGCCTGGCCGGCCGCGTCTGGCTCGGTGCCGGCGTGACGTCGGCGCTGGCTCTGGCCGGCGGCGCAGTCGGCGGGGTGTGGGGCCTGGGCCTGTCCGGCGTCGCCGCCGCTGTGGCACTGGGCACCGCCGCCTGGCAGAACAGCACGGTTGCCGGCCGCCTCGACACGCTGCACCGCACCATGCTGGAACTGGACGAAGGCAAGCTGGCCAAGCAGATCGAGGCGCCGCCGGGGCCGCTGCGCCCGCTGTTCGTCGCGATGGAAGTGATGCGCATCCACCTGCGCGCGATGTTCGCCGACGTACTGGTGAACGCGCGCGAAGTCGACGACCGTTCCAAGGAACTGAACGACGCGATGCGCGCGCTGATCAAGGCCACCGGCGCCCAGGGCGAGAACGTGATGCAGGTCGCCGCGGCGATGGAAGAAATGAGCGTGTCGATCAACGAGGTATCGAGCAATACCGACCGCGGCCTGGAAGCGGTCAAGCGCACCGAGCACAGCGCGCAGGACGCGATGAAGACGATGGAAGCGGGCATCGCCAGCAGCCATCGCGTGGTCGGCGTGGTGACGCAGTCGCAGGAGCGGATCGCCGAGGTGAACGCGTCGGTCGAGAAGATCCGCGAGGTATCGCAGGTGATCAATGACATCGCCGAACAGACCAATCTGCTGGCGCTGAACGCGGCCATCGAGGCGGCGCGCGCAGGGGAACAGGGTCGCGGCTTCGCCGTGGTGGCCGACGAGGTGCGCAAGCTGGCCGAGCGTACCCGCACCAGCACCAAGGACATCGGCTCGGCGGTGACCGACATCATCCAGCTGGCAGGTTCGGCGGTCGACACGATGAGCGCGACGGCAGGTGAAGTGGCCCGGTCGACGAGCGAAATCGAGGCCAGCAGCGCCGGCCTCCAGGGCATCTGGGATGCCAGCCGCGAAGCCGCCAACTACTCCGAGGAAATCACCCAGATGCTGCGTCAGCAGTCGCTGGCCTCGCACGAGGTGGCGTGCAGCATGGAGCGCATATCGAGCACGGTGGAACAGACCAACTCGAGCGTGCAGTCTGTCGGCGAGGCGGCAAACCGCCTGCATTCGACGTCGAGCGAACTGCGCGAACTGGTGAAACATCTGGAACAGGCGCTGCACTGATACGGACCGCCGCCGTGCCGATCAGGCTCGGCGGCTTCCGCGATCGCGCGCACTTCCGACCCACTTCCCCCTTGGCGACAGCGCCCGCCCACAGCGGAGCTGTCGCCTTTTCACGTCGACCGCACGGCCCTCTCAGGCGCGCACAGCATGGGTTGCGCCGGTCAGCCCCTTCAGCACGTCGGCCACGCCACGCGTGTGCCCGGCCACGCCGGCGGTTTCGCTGCTGTAGGTATCGATGGTTTCGAGCACCTGGGTCAGACCTGAAACGCCAGTCGATTGCGCTTCTATCATCTGCGCCACGCGCACGATTTCCGCCGCCAGCGCGGAAATGTCCTTGCCGATGACGCCGGCGCTGTTGCGCGACTTCTCGGCCAGCATGCGGACCTCGTCGGCCACCACGGCGAAACCGCGACCGGCCTCGCCGGCACGCGCCGCCTCGATGGCCGCATTCAGCGCCAGCAGATTGGTCTGATCGGCGATCTGCTGGATCATTTCCACCACGCGCTGTATGCGGTCGCTGGCGTGCGACAGGTCGCGCGCACTGCTGCCTACTTCGTTCGCCTGCCCGGCCAGCGTATCGACGGTGCGCACCGCGGTCTGGATCACGCCCTGCTGGTCGCTCAAGCGCGTCGTGAGCTCTCCCACCGAGCCATATAGGTCGTTGGCACAGGCTTCGAGCTGGCTCGCGGTCGCCTCACGCGTGCGCTGGGCGTCAAGCATGATTTCGCCGAGGTGGTTCAGGTCACGCACCACCGGCACCATGCTCGGATCGACGTTGCCCGGATCAAGCCGGCTGCCGAAATTGCCGGCACGGTAATCGCTGATCTGCTGCACCATGACACGCGACATGCCGGCCAGCTTGGCGTTCTGCCGGCGCAGGAAGAAGGCCTTGAACTCGCCGTAATGGGCGACGAAGTTGTCGACGTATTCGTCGCGGAACACCTCGCCCTGCTGCAGCCGGAAGAAGAACACGGCAGTCAGCGTCTGGTTCAGGTTCAGGCCGAGGATTTCGCCGAAGGTCGAGAAACCGGCGACGTCGATGCCGCCGAACACGCGGTCCAGCCCGCTCAGTTCGGCGCCGTTGTAGAGGCGGCGCAGCACGCAGTCGTTGAACATGCCGGCCAGCGGCTGACCCGGCTTGTTCGACATGAAGGCGCGGAAATCGCGTTCGGTGGTGGCGGCGAACGGCGTGCGTCGCACCAGCACCAGTTCTTCGCCCGGCGCCACGTCGCAGTAGAAGTCGACGCGGTCGTGATCAAAGTCGAGCGTCGCGACCGAGCGCACGAACAGTTCGCCATTGACGCGTATCGCGAAGGAGTGACTGTCGAGCTTGGCCGACAGCTGACTGCGCTCGCAGCCGAAAGTCCTGCACAGCGCGTCGATCAGCGACACCGCGCGGCCGTCCTCGTCGATCACCAGATTCACCTGGCGACGTTCGACCGAGGCGCTGAAGATCTGGAAGCGGGTCTGCGTGGCTTCGAAGTTCTGGCTCTTGAACACGCCGAAGCGCACTTGCGGCGCCATCTTCAGGAAGGTCACCAGCACGTGGTTGTTGAGCCGGCGGCTGCCGTCGTGCAGCCAGGTGTCCTTGAAGTCGAGCTTGCCGCCGGCCGAGCCGCCGACGAACAGACAGGGAAAGCGGCCGGCTTCGTAGAGCGCTTCCATGAAGAAGGACTCGGAGTTCGACAGGCCGTCGAACAGCACATAGGCGAAGGTGTCGCGGTGATCGATGTCCATCGCCACCTGCGCACCCTGGATGCTGCGCACCAGACGCTCGATACGCTCGCGGTAGTCCATCACGCGACCGTTCTGCCGCAGATCCTCGCTGGCCAGCGGTATCGCCACCACCTGCGCCTGAGCGATCACGCTGCGGTCGAACAGTTGCAGCACGACGCGATCGCGTCCGTCCGACGCGGCACAGTACAGCGATGAACCGGCGGCGCTGCACAGTTCGCCGGCGGTGGTGCTCAGGGTCAGCGCAACACCCGGAAAGCGGGCCTTGATGGCCTGTGCGACGCGGTCGATGTCGACGTCCGGTGCGACATATCCGCTGATGAACGAGGGCGTGGCGCGTACCGCGGCGAGGCGCGATTCCAGCTCACCCGATCGCGTCTGCAGCGTTTCGATGCCTGCGCGCCCGTTCTGTGACTGGCGTCCGAATAGTTTCATCTCTCTCTCCCTGAATTCCCGATCGGCAATGCGGTGGCGCGTCGATCAGCATTTACCAACGGGAGCGGCCCACTCGACTTTATGGCTGAGAAACGAAAATTTTCCAGGCGTGTTCAATCTCTGGACACTTTTTCTTCAATGAACACATGGGTTTAACGAAGTCGGACATGGTGCGGGGCAGCACGACAGCTGCCGCGGGCATTTCAATCGATCAGGCCCAGTACGCGGTCGGCCAGCGCGTTGGCGCTGTCGAAGGCGTCCTCGATGCGCTCGCCCAGACAGCCATCGGAGGCGTAGCCAAGCTTGCTGTCGGCGTCCCACAGACAGGGTCGGCCGAGCGGCCGGATCACGCGGGCGTAGCGCCAGCGATGGGCGCAGCGATGAAGTGGCGTCGCAGTGCACCCGGTGGCCGCAGCGAAGGCCTCGAACAGCAGGGCTTCGATCTCCTCCGGTGAGCGCTCGAGATTGTCCTGCGACCACTGCGCGTCGGCATGCACCACCCAGCACTCCTGCGCGGGGTCGCGCTGCGGTTTGCTGCTGTCACGTGCCGCCCAGTTCAGCGCACCGCCGGCGTCGAAGCGCAGGCAGTCTTCAGCCTCGATGCGCTCGGCGAACGACAGCATCAGCGTCCAGCACGGCGCGTAGCGGATGTCCTGCATGGCGTCGATGAAAGGCTTGATGTCCATGCCGGCACAGCGCTCGAACAGGCCCGCCGCCTGCGGCGCCGGCAAGGTGACCAACACCGCATCGAAACAGTCAGCCAGCATGCCGGCCTCGCCAGCCAGCCACCAGCCGAGGCGGTCCGCCCCCATGCCGGTGATGGCGATCTGCGAACGTATCTCGGCGCCCCACAGCAGGCGCGGCGCCAGCGCATTCATCCCGGGCACGCCGACCCAGCGCGGATCGCCGTCGATCGCGGCGGCAGGCCACTGCGCGATGACGCCGGCGCGCTGCCAGTCGGCGAGGCGCCCCTGCAAGGCCTCGCCGCGCACCGACATGAACTGCGCGCCGTGATCGAAGCGCAGCCGACCGGCCGCGCGCGTGGCCATGCGACCGCCAGCTGCACGGCCCTTGTCGAACACCTGCACCGAGCGCCCGGCGTCGATCAGGCGCCGCGCGAGCGTGCATCCCGCCATGCCCGCCCCGATTACCGCAATGTTGTGCATTGTTGCTGTCCCTCTATTTATCAGTGCATCACCTCCGTGTGCGAAGCGGATCATGCAAGGTCTGTGCTAGGGTCTGCTCTCATCTGATTCGTGCGCTACGCGCACGGCTGGCGCAACGCAGTGCGCACACGACCACGAGTCCCGCACCAAGACAGCAACACCGATGCCCCGCCAACTGCTCGAGCACTACCCGCAAACCGGACCACGCTACGACGAACTGCTGTCCGCTCCGTGGACACTGCGCCCGCACTGGCGCGCGCTGTTCGACACCCTGGTGCGTGCGCGCCCGGAACAGATGCAGGAGAGGCTGGCGTCGGTGCGCCGGCAGATCCGCGAGAACGGCGTCACCTACAACGTCTACGCCGATCCACGCGGCGTCGAGCGCCCGTGGGAACTGGACGTACTGCCGCTCGTCATCCCGCCCGACGAGTGGACGCAGATTTCTGCCGCGATCGCACAGCGTGCGAAGCTGCTCAACCTCATCCTGCAGGACGTGTACGGGCCGCAGCAGATGCTGGCCGAAGGCCTGCTGCCGCCTGCGCTGGTCTATGGTCACGCCGGTTTCCTCAGACCCTGTCACGGGCTGAAGGTGCCGGGCGACATCCACCTCCACCTGTACGCGGCCGATCTCGCGCGTTCGCCCGACGGCCGCTGGTGGGTGCTCGCCGACCGCACGCAGGCGCCGTCGGGCGCCGGCTACTCGCTGGAGAACCGGCTGGTCATCTCGCGCGTGTTCTCGGAGCAGTTCCGCGATCTGCACGTCGAGCACCTTGCAAGCTTCTTCGCCACGCTGCGCGACACGCTGGCGCAGCATGCCCCGGAGGGCGACGGTCCGCCGCTGACCGTGCTGCTGACGCCCGGCCCCTACAACGAAACGTATTTCGAGCACGCCTATCTGGCGCGCTACCTCGGCTTTCCGCTGGTCGAGGGTTCGGATCTGCTGGTGCGCGACGGCAAGGTGTGGCTCAAGCACCTGTCCGGCCTGCGGCGCGTGCATGCCGTACTGCGCCGCCTCGACGATGACTTCTGCGACCCGCTCGAACTGCGTGCCGACTCCGCACTCGGCGTGCCCGGTCTGGTCGACGCGGCGCGACGCGGCAATGTGCTGATCGCCAACGCGCTCGGCTCCAACCTGCTGGAGACCGGCGCCCTGCTCGGCTTCCTGCCCCGGCTGTGCGAGCGTCTGCTCGGCGAGCCGCTGGCCATGCCCTCGCTCGCCACCTGGTGGTGCGGCGAGGAGGCGGCGCTGGAAGACGCCATCGCCCGCCTCGACACGCTGGTGATCAAGCCGGCCTTCCCGCAGCTGCGCATCGATTCGGTGTTCGGCGCCGACCTCGACCGCAAGTCGCGCGCCGCACTGATCGCGAAGATGCGCGCGCGACCGCACCACTACGTCGCCCAGGAACTGGTGCAGCTGTCGCAGGCGCCGGTGTGGGACACCCAGCACCCGCGCCGGCTCGCGGCGCGCGCGGTCGGCCTGCGCGTGTTCGCCTGTGCTTCGCCCGAAGGCTATGCCGTGATGCCGGGCGGACTCGCCCGCGTGGCGTCCGACCGCGACGCGCGGGTGATCGCGATGCAGCGCGGCGGTTCGAGCAAGGACACCTGGGTGCTGACGCACGGCACCGTCAACACCTTCAGCCTGCTGCGTCGCTCGGTGTCGCCGGCCGAGCTGGTGCGTGCTGGCAGCAATCTGTCCAGCCGCGTGGTGGAGAACCTGTTCTGGTTCGGCCGCTATTGCGAACGCTGCGACAACGGCGCGCGACTGCTGCGCGCAACCATCGCCCAGCACATCGAGCTGGACGACATTCGCGACCACGCGCTGACCGCACTGTGCCAGCACAACGGCCTGCTGCCCACCGAGCCGGGTGACGACATCGGCGCGGCGCTGCGCGCCGCCGCGCTCGATCCGGAGGCACCGGGGTCGCTGGCCGGCGGTCTGCACCAGCTGTCGACCGTTGCGTTCAATCTGCGCGAGCGGATGTCGCTCGACAACTGGCGGGTGATCAGCCGGCTGACCGACGAGTTGAGCACCGCCCAGCCGAGCGAGCCGGGCGAAGTGCTGGAGCGGCTGGACCGCTGCGTGCAGGCGATGATGACGCTGTCCGGCTTCGCGCTCGACGGCATGACGCGCGACCAGGGCTGGCGCTTCCTGTCGATGGGCCGTCGCATCGAGCGGCTGCAGTTCATGTGCGCCGTGCTGCGCCACGCGCTGGCAGCGGCCGGCGACGCGCCGGACTGGCTGCTCGAACTGGCCGACAGCACCATCACCTACCGCTCGCGCTACATGACGCGGCCGCAGTGGCTGCCGGTACTGGATCTGCTGGTGTGCGACGAGACGAATCCGCGCTCGGTCGCCTACCAGGCGCTTGGCCTGACCGATTATCTGGCGCGGCTCGCCGCCCAGTTCGGCGCGCTGGAGCCGGCCGCACTGTCCGACGCGGTGGCCGAACTGCTGTCGCTGCGGCCGGAGGCCGACCTGCACACCGGCTCGACCCGGCTCGATACCCTGCTCGAACGACTGGGCAGCGCCGCCTACGCGCTGTCGGAACAGCTCGGGCTGCGCTTCTTCAGTCACTCGGGCGGCGTGTGGACGGGCACCGAGGAGCGCCGATGACGCAGGTCCGCTATCACGTGCTGCACGAAACGCATTACCGCTACGCCTGGCCGGTGTCGATGTCGCGCCAGCTGCTGCATCTGACGCCACGCGAGACGCCGCGTCAGACGACGCTCGCGCACCGGGTCGACATCACGCCGGTGCCGGCCGAGCGCGAGCGCCGGACGGACTACTTCGGCAATCGGGTCGAGCACATTTCGGTCGGCGCCGCGCATGAGGAACTGGCGGTGCTGGCCACCTCGACGGTCGACGTGAGGCGCATCGGCGACGCGCCGAGGCCGCAGTCGCCCGCCTGGGAACACGTGCGCGACCGCCTTCACCAGGTCGGGCCGGCGCCGCTGCTCGAGCCCTGTCAGTACCTGTATGCCAGCCCGCACATCGAACCGCTGGCCGCACTGGCGCGCTATGCGCGGCTCGACTTCCACCGCGATCGGCCGCTGTTCGACGCCGCCTGTGCGCTGATGCGGCGCATCCACCGCGATTTCGAATTCGACCCCGAAGCCACCACCGTGAGCACGCCGCTGGAAACGCTGCTCAAGCAGCGACGCGGCGTCTGTCAGGATTTCGCCCACTTCATGATCGGTTGCCTGCGCTCGCTCGGTCTGCCGGCGCGCTATGTCAGCGGCTATCTGCTGACACAGCCACCGCCCGGCCAGCCGCGCCTGATCGGCGCCGACGCGTCGCACGCCTGGGTGTCGGTGTTCTGTCCGGGCGCCGGCTGGCTCGATTTCGACCCGACCAACTGCGTGCAGCCCGACGACCAGCACATCACGGTCGCCTGGGGACGCGACTTCAGCGACGTCACGCCGATGCGCGGCGTCATCCTCGGCGGCGGCGAGCACGTGGTCGAGGTCCGTGTCACCGTGATGCCGGAGGACGATGCACGGCCCGCCTGCACCTGCGCTGACACCATGCAGCCCCTTGAACCGGAATGAAAATCCGTCCATAATCCGCGTTTTTCCTCCGCGGGTACCGTCTGCACAGCCGTCAGGCTCAGCCGACCCGGGGTTCGATGATCCGCACGAGGCTGCCCGCCTTCGCGCGCTTGAGAAAGAAACCAGCATGAAAGAAGGCATTCACCCCAGCTACGAAGTCGTCGCAGTGACCTGCTCCTGCGGCAACAGCTTCGAAACCCGTTCGACGATGGGCAAGCCGCTGCACATCGAAGTGTGTGCCTCGTGCCACCCGTTCTATACCGGCAAGCAGAAGATCGTCGACACCGCCGGTCGCGTCGAGCGCTTCCGTCAGAAGTACGCAAACGTGCCGCGCAGCTGATTCCAGCCCAGCGCAGCAGCAAAAAGGCAGCCAATGGCTGCCTTTTTTGTTTCTGCACTTGCCGGATCGACCGTCGCCCGCCCCACGCGCGGCGGAGTCCCCATAAAATCCGGGCCACTGTTCACTGATCGTCGTCGATGTCACTTCCTTCGCAGTCCTACCCGGCCCGCCGTCCGCTGATCGGCGACCCACCCGAAACCGGATTCGTTATCGCGCTGTGCCTGGTCTACCTGCTGACCGGTCTGTTCGGCCGCGATCCGTGGAAGGGCGACGACGCGCTGAACATCGGCGTGGCACTGGGCTTCGCCCGCGAGGGGGGATGGCTGATCCCGCAACTGGCCGGCCAGCTGTGGCTGGACAGCCCGCCGCTGTTCCATTGGCTGGCTTCGCTGACGGGTCAGGCGGCGGGATGGGTTGGCATCAGTTTCGCAGACGGCGCGCGCCTTGCCAGCGCCTTCTTTCTTGCCCTGTGGCTGCTCGGCAGTGCCGGCGCCGCGCGCGAACTTTACGGCGCGCCAGCGGCACGCATCGCACCGCTGATCGGCATCGCCAGCATCGGCGCCGTCACCCACCTGCATGACGCGCAATCGTCGACCACGCTGCTGGCCGCACTCGGGCTGGGCATGTGGTCGCTCGCACTGATCGCGCGACGACCGCTCCAGGGCGCGCTCGTGCTGATCGTGGCGCTGGCCATCTCCGGCCTCGGCACCGGCCTGTGGCTGACCGCAGTGCTGCTGCTGACCGCCGCCGCCATGCCGCTGCTGCCGGTATGGCGCACGGTCGCAACTTCTGCACTGCGCATGAGCGCCCTGCCTCTGGCGATGGCGGTCGGTACATTGCTCGCCGCCAGCTGGCTGATCGCCCTGCAGCTGGAACGACCAGAGCTGGCCGCCCGCGTCTGGGCCGACGACCTGCAGCGACTGCTGCCGGATGCCGAACACCTTGCTGGCGGTGCAGGCAGCTGGGCCAAGGTGCTCGCCTGGTACGCCTGGCCGGCACTGCCTGTCGCCGGCTGGGCCCTGTGGCAGCGCCGCGAACAGTGGCGCTCGCCGGTGCTGACGCTGCCGCTGATCGTGCTCCTGCTGCTGTTCATCCAACTCGCCGGTGAAGGTGCGGCCCGCAACCAGCGGGCACTTCCCTTGCTGGCACCGCTGGTCGTGCTGGGCAGCGCCGGTCTGCCCCGGCTGCGCCGGGGCGCCGCGAACGCACTCGACTGGTTCGGTGTCATGACCTTTTCACTACTGGGCGTCATCATATGGCTCGGCTGGATAGCCATGACGACAGGCTGGCCGGAAAGGCTGGCGCGCACCTTCGCGCGGCTGGAACCGGGCTTCGAGATGTCGATATCCTTGCTGGCACTGGCAGCCGCCGTCATCATGAGTGCCGCATGGATATGGCTGCTGTGGCGTTCGCCACGAACGCCGACACGTGGGGCCGTCAGCTGGGGCTGCGGCATGGTATTGATATGGTTTCTCGTCAGCAGCCTGTGGCTGCCGTGGATAGATTACGGTCGCAGCTATCGCGACGTGGCGCGGATGATCGGCGAGCACCTGCCGGCGCAGCATGGCTGCGTCGCCTTCACCGGCCTGCAGGAAAGCCAGCGCGCGGCGTTCTATTACTTCCTCGATCTGAAGCCGTTGAACATCGCGGGCCGATCGGGGCAGCAATGCGACCTGCTGCTGGCCTACCACGGCCGGGGCGGCAAGCCGCCGTCGCTGGACGGAAGCTGGACACTGAAGTGGGAAGGCCGCCGGCCCGGCGACCGGCACGAGCGCTTCCTGCTGTACGCAAGACACTGAAACGAAGGGTGACACGAGGCGCCGGATGACATGAACCTGTTGATGCAGACCTCCGCCTGGCCCGCATTGCGATCAAAGGCGATCCAGCTGTCGCGCGTGCACCTGCGCAACTTCTTCGAGCAGGACTCCGACCGTTTCACGCGCTTCTCGCTGCGTTACGACGGCTGGCTGCTCGACTACTCGAAGCAGCGCGTCGATGGCGAAACGATGGCGATGCTGATGGATCTGGTCAGTGCGCTCGACCTGCCGCGCGGCATCCGCGCATTGGCGGCCGGCGACCAGATCAACTTCACCGAGCGTCGCGCCGCGCTGCACATGGCGCTGCGCGCCCGCGACGGCGCGCACGCCGACGTCGTACGTGACTGCCGCGCTTCGCTCGAACACTGGGTGCGGCTGATCCGCAACCGCGAACTGCTCGGCGCAACCGGCCAGACCATCACGCACATCGTCAATCTGGGCATCGGCGGCTCCGACCTCGGGCCGCGCCTGGCGATGGAAGCGCTGGAGCCGCAGATCAACGGTCCGGTGGTCAAGTTCGTCGCCAATCTCGATCCGGCCGCCCTCGACCTCGCACTGCGCGACTGCAAACCGGCGCACACCGCCTTCGTCATTTCGTCGAAGAGCTTCACCACGCAGGAAACGCTGGCCAATGCGCAGGTCGCGATGAAATGGCTCGCCGATGGCCTGGGCACGGCCGGCGTCGGCCAACACCTGTTCGCCGTCACCAACCGCCCGGCGGCCGCCCAGGAACTGGGCGTGCCGGCGCAGCGCTGCCTCTTCCTGCCGGAATGGGTCGGCGGACGCTATTCCGTCTGGTCCTCGATCTCGCTGCCGCTGGCCTGCGCCATCGGCATGCAGGCCTTCGGCGAAATGCTCGACGGCGCGCGCGACATGGACGAGCACTTCATGCGCGCGCCGATGAACGCAAACCTGCCGGTGCTTTTCGGCCTGATCGACTTCTGGAACGCCAGCGGCATGGGTCTGGAAACGCTTGCGGTGCTGCCCTACAGCCACCTGCTGCGCAGTCTGCCGTCCTACCTGCAGCAGCTCGAAATGGAGAGCAATGGCAAGCGCTGCACCTCGACCGGCGAACTGAGCCGGGCGCCCACCTCGCCGGTGGTGTGGGGTGGCTCCGGCATCGTCGGCCAGCACGCCTACCACCAGCAGCTCTACCAGGGCACGCGGATGATGCCGATGCACTTCATCGTGCCGCGCGTGGCGCGCGACGAGCGCAGCCGCATGGTGCAGCTCAATGCGCTGGCGCAGAGCGCCGCGCTGATGCGCGGCAAGACGCGCGACGAGGCGATGGACGAACTGAAGCGCAGCGGTCTGTCGGAGCAGGAGGCCACGCGGCTCGCGCCGCACGTCGCCTGCCCCGGCAACCAGCCGAGCACCACGCTGCTGATGCCGGAACTGACGCCCCGCACGCTGGGCCAGCTGATTGCGCTGTACGAGCACAAGGTGTTCGTGCAGGGCTGGCTGCTCGGCATCAACAGCTTCGATCAGTACGGTGTCGAGTACGGAAAGCAGATGGCGCGCGCGCTGGCGTCGGGCCGACTGCCGCCGGATGCCGACGCGTCGACCCGCGGCCTGTTCGAGGCACTTGACCACCCGGGCGCATGAGCGCAGCGCTGGGGCCGGCGATCAACTATGCCGCCGGTCAGCTGTGGGCACTTCTGCGGCGGAACGAACGGGCCATTGCCGCCTTTCGCCGCTGCACAGCGGTCGACCCGGCGCATGTGGCCGCCTGGCGCATGATCGGCTTTCTCTGTCAGCAGGATGAGCGACGGCACGACGAGGCCCTGCTCGCCTTCGAACGGGCGGTGGAACTCGCTCCGGACGACGCCATCAGCCGCTACAACTTCGGCTTCCTGCTGCATCGCCAAGGCGAACTCGAGCATGCGCTGGCGCAGATGACGGCAGCCGTGCAACTGCGTCCGGCGCTCGATCAGGCCTGGTACGGCTGCGGACTGCTGCTGAGCGAACTGGGCCGACCGCAGGAGGCGCTGGTCGCGTTAAGACGGGCGGTCGAACTGCAACCCTTCAACGGCAGCGCGAGTTACGCGCTGTGTCGAGCCTGCCAGGCCGTCGGCGACGAGGAAGGCCTGCTCGCCGAATATCGCCGCATCGGCCAGTACGACCCCCGCACCGCCCGCAGGCTGGAGAAGGAAATGGGCTTGTCCGACTGAGGCGCTGGTTCAGGGCGCCAGTCGGACACGTGTCCAGTCCGCTCCCTGGCGGCGGTAGAGCAGTCGGTCGTGCAGGCGGTCGCTGCGTCCCTGCCAGAATTCGATCGCATCCGGATGCAGCCGGTAGCCGCCCCAGTTTTCCGGGCGCGGCGGCGTCGAACCGAAGCGCTCTTCGAATTCGCGCACCCGCCTGACCAGCGATTCGCGACTGGGAATTTCCCGACTCTGCGGCGACGCCCAGGCTCCCAGCCTGTTGCCCACCGGGCGCAGCGAATAGTAGGCGTCAGACTCTTCCGCACTCACCTTGCTCACCGTGCCCTCGATCCGGATCTGCCGCTCCAGCGCAGCCCAGAACAGCAGCAGGCTGGCGTGCGGATTGGCCTCCAGCTCGGCGCCCTTGCGACTGTCGTAATTGGTGAAGAACACGAAGCCGTCCTCGCCATAGCCGCGCAGCAGCACGATGCGCGCACTGGGCCGCCCGTCCGCTCCGACCGTGGCCAGCGTCATCGCGTTCGGATCGCGCTCGACCACGCGGCCGGCTTCGGCAAACCAGAAGCGGAACTGGTCGAGTGGATTGTCGGCCGCTTCGGTCTCGTCGAGCGAACCGCTGGTGTAGTCGATGCGGTGATGTATCGGGTCCATGGAGTCTCCTTTTCTCATTCCGGCGCGGGCGCGCGTTCGATTCCCGCGATGCGCGTGCCGGCCTGGAGCTTGCGCGCGGCAAACCAGCCGATATTGGTTTCCAGCGCATAACGCGCCGGACGCTCGGCGCAATGCGATGTTTCGGTCTGCGGCTGCATGTCCGCGATGTTGATGATGTGGCCCTTGTCATCGATGAAGGCGACGCTGAGCGGAATCAGGGTGTTGCGCATCCACATGCAGTGCTTGGCCGCCCGGGTGAACACGAAGAGCATGCCGGCATCGGACGGCATCTCGGTCCGGTGCATCAGCCCGGTCATGCGCGCCGCGTTGGTGTGCGCGACTTCAGCCTTGATACGGTACATGCCCACACCGAGTTCGAGCGTGGGCATGTCGGCGCAGGCACTCAGTGCGCTCAGCGCAAGCAGGCTGCAGAGTAGCGATTTCTTCATGACAGGCAGAACACCCCGATGGTGAATGATGAATGATGCGCGCCAACGACTTCTTGATCGATGTCAGCCCCCGGCGGATGCCCTGAACGGGCCCTCATGCGCGCGCGCGCCGTCCGGCGAGAAGCCCGGCCTCGGCGTCCCGCCATTGACCGGGCTGCAGCGAACCGAGTTGCCACGGACCGATGGCGACACGTATCAAGCGCAGCGTCGGGTGGCCGATGGCCGCCGTCATCCGGCGCACCTGCCGGTTGCGTCCCTCGCTGATGCCGATCTCCAGCCAGCAGGTCGGCACCGACAGCCGATGGCGCACCGGTGGATCGCGCGGCCACAGATCGGCCGGCTCGGCGATGCGCTCGACCGAGCACGGCCGGGTCGGACCGTCCTTCAACTGCAGCCCGCCGCGCATCCGTTCCAGTGCCGCCTCGTCCGGCTCGCGCTCGACCTGCACCCGATAACGCTTGACCAGCTTGTGCTTCGGATCGGTGATCCGGTGCTGCAGCACGCCGTCGTCGGTCAGCAGCAGCAGACCTTCGCTGTCGGTATCGAGACGTCCCGCCGGATACACCCCGGGCACGTCAACGTGGTCGGCCAGCGTCGCATGCATGCCATCCGGCGAAAACTGGCAGATCACGCCATAGGGCTTGTTCAGCAGGATCAGACGGCTCACGCACTGGCCACCGGCTGCCCCTGCAGGTGACCGAAGCGGCGCGCGAAACGCAGTTCCTCCGGGTAGGGGAAGAAGTCCTGGATGTAGCCTTCGCGGATGCGCTGCTGCGTCTCCTGCCAGAACTTCACGTCCAGCAGATCGCGGTGATACTTCAGGAAGGCCGCACGCACCTTGGGCGTCGACAGCAGGAAGGTGGCGAACTCCTCGGGGAAGATGTCGTTGCGCTGCACCGAGTACCACACCTCGCCGGACATTTCGTACTCCGGGCTGGGCGCCGGCGGAATGCGGCGGAAGTTGCAGTCGGTCAGGAATTCGATCTCGTCGTAGTCGTAGAACACCACGCGACCGTAGCGGGTGACGCCGAAGTTCTTCCACAGCAGATCGCCCGGGAAGATGTTGGCGACCGCCAGTTCGCGGATCGCGTTGCCGTACTCGTACACGGCGTGGTCGATCTGCTCCTCGTTCGCCGTTTCCAGGAAGATGTTGAGCGGAATCATCCGTCGTTCGATGTAGCAGTGGCGGATGACCAGCGTGTCGCCATCGCGCTCAATCATCGACGGCGCCAGCTGGTCCAGCTGTTCCAGCAGTTCGGGCGAGAAACGGTGGGCCGGCAGCGCGATGTCCGAGTACTCGATGGTGTCGGCCATGCGGCCGACACGGTCCACCTGCTTCACCATCAGAAACTTCCTCTTCACCGTTGCCCGGTCGGTGTCCTTCGAACTGCCGAACTTGTCCTTGATGATCTTGAATACATACGGATAGGACGGAAGCATGAACACCAGCATGACCAGACCGCGGATGCCTGGCGCCTCGACGAAGTTGTCGTTCGAGTGACGCAGATGGTTGATCAGGTCGCGGAAGAACATCGTCTTCCCCTGCTTGCCCAGCCCGAGCATCGTGTAGAGCTCCGAGCGCGGCTTCTTCGGCATCAGTGTGCGCAGGAAATGCACGTTCGCCGAAGGCACCTGCATGTCGGCCATGAAGTAGGCGCGTGACAGCGAGAACATCACGCTGACGCGCCATGGCTCCAGCAGGATGGTGTCGAGGAAGAGCCCGCCCTTGCGGTCGTGCAGCACGGTGACCATGAACGGATATTCGAGATGACCGTTGATCGCCTTGCCGATCACGTAGGCTGCCTTGTTGCGGTAGTAGGCGGAATTCAGCACCTGGATCTGCAGATTGGCCTCGCGCGCGGGCCAGTCACCGCCGACATGTTCGAGCGCGGCACGCATGATGTAGTCGACGTCGCGGTCCAGGTCGGTGAAGTGCCGCTGCCAGTCGAAGTCGACGAAGATCTGCTTCACCGCGGCGCGCAGACCGGTCTGGTTCGGGTAGTAGCTGCGCCAGGTCGGCGGAGAGCTCTCGATCAGTTCGGTCGAGATCGCCGGGCGCACGAAGATGAAGTCGTTGTGGAAGTACTTGCGATGCAGGATTTTCGTCGTGACCGAATTGAAGAAGGTCTCGGCCAGCTCCGGTTGCCGGTGGTTCACCAGCAGGCCGATGTAGAGCAGCTTCACCTGCTGCCAGGTGTTGTCGTCCAGCGAGTCGGCGTGGAACTCGTTGTGCAGCCGGTCCACGCACTCGCGCACTCGGTCGTCGTAGTACTGGATGCGCTCGCGGATGCAGCGCTGCTGCCCCGGCCAGTCCGCCTGTTCGAACCGTTGCTTGGCCGTACCGCTGACAGCACGGAA
This sequence comes from Methyloversatilis discipulorum, assembly GCF_000385375.1. Taxonomy (NCBI): domain Bacteria; kingdom Pseudomonadati; phylum Pseudomonadota; class Betaproteobacteria; order Nitrosomonadales; family Sterolibacteriaceae; genus Methyloversatilis; species Methyloversatilis discipulorum. The sequence goes on along the minus strand of NZ_ARVV01000001.1, from coordinate 1,493,158 downwards.
CAGCGTGTAATGCTTGTCGAAGCCGTCAATCAGCGCCTGCGCGATGGCCAGCGCAACCTGGTTCTGCCCGGCAGGAAGGTTCATGGCAAGTCCGCTCGTATCGTCAAGCGCGGGATTCTAATGGGCGCGCGCGCGCCGCGGTGCGGAACACGCCGCCGACACGAATGTCGCATCATTTCACGATTGGGGGATAATCGCGGGAGCCCGCCGGCGGCAACACCGTCACAGGGCCAATAACCAGACAACACACCAAGGAGCTGGATGGCATGAGTACCACTCACATCAAGATTCCCGCCGAGGGGACAAAAATCGTTGCCGGCCAGCCGATGCCGGACAATCCCATCATTCCGTTCATCGAAGGCGATGGCATTGGCGTGGACATCACGCCGGTGATGAAGGACGTCGTCGATGCAGCCGTGGCCAAGGCCTACGGCGGCAAGCGCAAGATCACCTGGATGGAGGTCTACGCCGGCGAGAAGGCCACGCGCATGTACGGCCCGGACGTCTGGCTGCCGGAAGACACGCTGGCCGCGCTGAAGGAATACGTCGTTTCGATCAAGGGCCCGATGACGACGCCGGTCGGTGGCGGCATCCGCTCGCTGAACGTCGCGCTGCGCCAGGAACTTGATCTGTACGTCTGCCTGCGCCCGGTGCGCTACTTCAAGGGTGTGCCCAGCCCGGTCAAGCAGCCGGACCTGATCGACATGGTCATCTTCCGCGAGAACACGGAAGACATCTACGCCGGCATCGAATGGCAGGCGGAATCGGACAACGCCCGCAAGGTGATCAAGTTCCTGCGCGACGAAATGGGCGTCAAGAAGATCCGCTTCCCGGGGACCTCGGCCATCGGCATCAAGCCGGTGTCGCGCGAAGGCTCGGAGCGCCTGATCCGCAAGGCCCTGCAGTACGCCGTCGACAATGACCGCAAGTCGGTCACGCTGGTGCACAAGGGCAACATCATGAAGTTCACCGAAGGCGGCTTCCGCGACTTCGGCTACGCGCTGGCGCAGAACGAGTTCGGCGCCGAGCCGATCGACGGCGGACCGTGGTGCAAGTTCAAGAACCCGAAGACCGGCCGCGACATCATCGTCAAGGACGCCATCGCCGACGCCTTCCTGCAGCAGATCCTGCTGCGTCCGGCCGACTACGACGTGATCGCCACGCTGAACCTGAACGGCGACTACATCTCCGACGCGCTGGCGGCCCAGGTCGGCGGCATCGGCATCGCCCCGGGCGCCAACATTTCCGACGCCTATGCGGTGTTCGAGGCGACCCACGGCACGGCACCGAAGTACGCCGGCCTCGACAAGGTGAATCCGGGATCGCTCATCCTGTCGGCCGAAATGATGCTGCGTCACATGGGCTGGCTGGAAGCGGCCGACCTCATCATCGCGTCGATGGAACGCGCCATCGGCGACAAGCAGGTCACCTACGACTTTGCCCGCCTGATGGACGGTGCGAACGAAGTGTCGTGCTCGGAGTTCGGGCGCGCGATGATCGCTCGCATGTAATCGGGACAGCGGGCGTCGCAGGACGCCCGGCTGTATAAACAAAAAACCCGGCTTGCGCCGGGTTTTTTGTTTTCCGAATCCTCAGGACCGGATCAAGCAGCCTGGATGTTCGCGGCCTGCTTGCCCTTGGGTCCCTGGGTCACGTCGAACGTCACCTTCTGGCCTTCCTTCAGGGTCTTGAAACCACCCATCTGGATCGCCGAGAAATGAGCGAACAGATCTTCGCTGCCATCATCCGGCGTGATGAAGCCGTAACCCTTGGAATCGTTGAACCACTTAACAGTACCAGTTGCCATTGATCTTATCCTCTCAACCTCTCAAATGAGCCGAAGCTCCCGTACATGTTTGTACTTCAAGTTCTGATGTTCTGACCCCGGGAACTACCGACCGCGCCGGAACTCGACAACGGTCTAGGACTACGACCACTCGAGAGCTTGAACCAAACACAGAACGGCTTTTAGCCCAGATGAAGCAGGCGGTCAACACGTTTCCATGCTGCACCACGGCAGACTTTTGCGACGATTTTCCGGCCATCTTGGACAGCGTTCATCGAAGCGCCGAAAGCTGTCGGCGCACGCTTGCCGGAACGCGTTGTCCAAAGACTTGAACAGGTGGTGCGCGATGTCGCGAAACAGCGGAAAAGCGACACAGCTTCTCGTGTTGCACACCCGATGTTTGTGATTAGAATGGGACCATGGTTACACGCAGGCAGGACGATTCACTCCTCGAGCTTGAAAAGACACGGGTCAAGCCCCCACCTCTGTTCAAGGTCATGGTGCTGAATGACGATTACACCCCGATGGACTTCGTGGTTGGAGTCCTCCAGAAGTTTTTCGGCATGAACCGGGAACAGGCCACGCGCGTCATGCTCAAGGTACATACGGAGGGGGCCGGCGTTTGCGGCATCTACCCCAAGGACGTTGCAGCATCGAAAGTGGAACAGGTGTGTACCTTTGCGCGCCAGCATCAGCATCCGCTGGCGTGCGTGATGGAGGAAAATTGAAATGATCGCGCAGGAGTTGGAAGTCAGCCTTCACATGGCTTTTGTCGAAGCGAGACAGAAGCGCCATGAATTCATCACGGTCGAGCACCTGCTGCTCGCCCTGCTCGACAATCCTTCGGCAGCGGAAGTGCTCCGTGCCTGCGCAGTAAACATCGATGAGCTGCGCAAGGAACTGTCGGCCTTCATCAACGAGCACACGCCGGTGGTCGATGGCAGCGAAGAGATCGACACCCAGCCGACGCTCGGTTTCCAGCGCGTGATCCAGCGCGCCATCCTGCACGTGCAGTCCTCGGGCAAGAAGGAAGTGACCGGTGCCAACGTGCTGGTCGCCATCTTCGGCGAGAAGGATTCGCACGCCGTCTATTTCCTGCAGCGTCAGGGCGTGACCCGCCTCGACATCGTGAACTTCATTTCGCACGGCATTACCAAGGCGGCCCAGCCGGCCGCCGCGGCGAAGCCCGAGTCGGAACAGGGCGAGCAGGAACAGGAAGGCGGTCAGGCAGGCGGCGCGCTCGACAGCTTCACGCAGAACCTGAACGCACAGGCGTTGATGGGCAAGATCGATCCGCTGATCGGTCGCGACCACGAACTCGAGCGCGTGATCCAGACGCTGTGCCGCCGTCGCAAGAACAACCCGCTGCTGGTCGGCGAAGCCGGCGTCGGCAAGACCGCCATTGCCGAAGGGCTCGCGCGCAGGATCATCGAAGGACGGGTGCCCGACATCCTCGCCGACGCAACCATCTACGCGCTGGACATGGGCGCCCTGCTCGCCGGCACCAAGTACCGCGGCGATTTCGAACAGCGCCTGAAGTCGGTGCTGAAGCAGCTGCTCGACAACCCGAACGCCATCCTGTTCATCGACGAGATCCACACGCTGATCGGCGCAGGCGCCGCCTCGGGCGGTACGCTGGACGCCTCCAACCTGCTGAAGCCGGCGCTGTCGTCGGGCCAGCTGAAGTGCATCGGCGCGACCACCTACACCGAATATCGCGGCGTCTTCGAGAAGGACCATGCGCTGTCACGCCGCTTCCAGAAGATCGACGTGACCGAGCCCAGCGTCGAAGAGACCGTGTCCATTCTGAAGGGCCTCAAGTCGCGCTTCGAACAGCATCACGGCGTGAAGTACTCGTCGACGGCGCTTTCGTCGGCCGCGGAACTGTCGGCGCGCTACATCAATGACCGTCACTTGCCGGACAAGGCGATTGACGTGATCGACGAAGCCGGTGCGGCGCAGCGCGTACTGCCGAAGTCGAAGCAGAAGAAGGTGATCGGCAAGACCGAGATCGAGGAAATCGTTGCCAAGATCGCGCGCGTGCCGTCGCAGCATGTGTCGAACGACGACCGCTCGGCACTGCGCAACCTCGACCGCGACCTGAAGAACATGGTGTTCGGTCAGGACAACGCGATCGATGCACTGGCCACCGCGATCAAGATGTCGCGCTCCGGTCTCGGCAATCCGAACAAGCCGATCGGCTCCTTCCTGTTCAGCGGCCCGACCGGCGTCGGCAAGACCGAAGTCGCCCGTCAGCTTGCCTACTGCATGGGCATCGAACTGATCCGCTTCGACATGTCCGAGTACATGGAGCGTCACGCGGTCAGTCGCCTGATCGGCGCACCTCCGGGTTATGTCGGCTTCGATCAGGGCGGTCTGCTGACCGAAGCAGTGACCAAGAAGCCGCACTCCGTGCTGCTGCTGGACGAAATCGAGAAGGCACACCCGGACATCTTCAACATCCTGCTGCAGGTCATGGACCACGGCACGCTGACCGACAACAACGGTCGTCAGGCCGATTTCCGCAACGTGGTCATCATCATGACGACCAACGCCGGCCAGGAGACACTGCAGAAGTCGGTCATCGGTTTCACGACCGAGCGTCAGCCGGGCGACGAGATGGCCGACATCAAGCGCCTGTTCACGCCAGAGTTCCGCAACCGCCTGGACGCCATCATTTCGTTCAAGCCGCTGGACCGCGAAATCATCCTGCGCGTGGTCGACAAGTTCCTGATGCAGCTCGAGGGTCAGCTGCAGGAGAAGAAGGTCGACGTGCAGTTCTCGGAAGAACTGCGCAGCTGGCTGGCCGAGGCGGGCTTCGATCCGCTGATGGGGGCGCGTCCGATGGCGCGCCTGATCCAGGACACCATCCGCTCCGCGCTGGCGGACGAACTGCTGTTCGGTCGCCTGACCAGCGGCGGCAAGGTGACCATCGACCTCGACGGCGACAAGAAGGTGAAACTGGTGTTCGACGAGGAAGAACTCGCGACGCCCGCCTGATAGGCGCCCACACCGGCAACCGAGGCGGCCATAATGGCCGCCTCTTTTTTTGTCTGCCACGCCTCCCGAACAGAAAGGACGACTCATGGACATCCACACCGCAGACCTGTGTGACCAATTCGAAAGCGAACTGCGCATCTGTGCACCGATGTTCCGCAGCTACGGCGGCCGTGCTGCCTTCGGTGGCCAGATCACGACGCTGAAGCTGTTCGAGGACAACGGTCTGGTTCGCAAAGCACTTGAAGCGCCGGGCAACGGCCGCGTGCTGGTGGTGGATGGCGGCGGTTCGATGCGCCGCGCGCTGGTTGGCGACCAGATCGCAGCCCTGGCGGTGAAGAACGGCTGGGCCGGCATCGTCGTATACGGCTGCATCCGCGACTCGGCGGCGATCGGCGAGATGGACATCGGTGTCTGCGCGCTCGGCACGCATCCGCTGAAGACGGTCAAACGCAATGAAGGCCAGGTCGACCTCACCGTCAGCTTCGGCGGCATCGACTTCGTCCCCGGCCATTACCTTTATGCCGATGCCGACGGCGTCATCGTCTGCCCACGGTCGCTGATCTGAGCGTGCGCGCGACCGGCGTTCGCGGCCCGGTGTCGACGGCGCCTTTCGCAGCGCACAAGTTTCTGCAGATTTTTCTGCACTTTTTCACACACCCAACAGAGCCAACAAGACAAGTCTTTGTTTTATTTGAAAACACGACTTCTTATGTCTTATACAAGACCTCTTGTTGCTTTGCCAAAGCCTCTTTATACTTGAGCCCGTCACGATAGCCGTCCGGTTCCATTCATCGGTCGGCTTCCCGGGCGCCCGGTCTGCTTGCTGCCAACCGCTGCGACAGGCCCACGCGGGTTTCGTGGATCGGCCCGCATCGGTTCATCGGCCGAAGGATGCCCGGACCGCACGGTCCGGCATGGGTGTCAGCACCGTTTCAGGAAGCATTTCAAAGTCAGGGCTTACGGGTGGCGCAGGCTGCCTGTTCGGGTTGTTTTTTTCTTCGAGGACATGCAATGAGCACGAAAGAACAGGAAATCGCCAAGATTCAGAAGGATTGGGACGAGAACCCCCGCTGGAAGGGCATCAAGCGCGGCTACACCGCCGAGGATGTCTATCGCCTGCGCGGCTCCTTCCCGGTCGAGTACACGCTGGCCCGCCGCGGTGCGGAAAAGCTGTGGGATCTGGTCAACAACGAGCCGTTCATCAACTGCCTGGGCGCGCTGACCGGTGGTCAGGCCATGCAGCAGGTGAAGGCCGGCGTCAAGGCGATCTACCTGTCGGGCTGGCAAGTCGCTGCCGACAACAACTCGTACGAAGCGATGTACCCGGACCAGTCGCTGTACCCGGTTGACTCGGTTCCGACCGTCGTGAGCCGCATCAACAACAGCTTCAAGCGCGCTGACGAAATCCAGCACGCCAAGGGCGTCTACGCTGGCGACAAGGGTTACATCGACTACTTCGCCCCGATCGTGGCCGACGCAGAAGCCGGTTTCGGCGGCGTGCTGAACGCCCACGAACTGATGAAGGCAATGATCCGCGCTGGCGCCGCCGGCGTGCACTTCGAGGACCAGCTGGCCTCCGTGAAGAAGTGCGGTCACATGGGTGGCAAGGTGCTCGTGCCGACCCAGGAAGCCGTGCAGAAGCTGATCGCCGCCCGTCTGGCCGCTGACGTCTACGGCGTCCCGACCCTGATCCTGGCCCGTACCGACGCAGAAGCCGCCGACCTGCTGACCAGCGATTGCGATCCGATCGACAAGCCCTTCGTCACCGGCGAGCGCACCGCCGAAGGCTTCTACAAGACCAAGAAGGGTCTGGAACAAGCCATCTCGCGCGGTCTGGCCTACGCCCCGTACGCCGACCTGATCTGGTGCGAAACCGGCACGCCTGACCTGGCTTTCGCCAAGGCCTTCGCTGACGCGATCCACGCCAAGTTCCCGGGCAAGATGCTGGCCTACAACTGCTCGCCGTCGTTCAACTGGAAGAAGAACCTCGACGACGCGACCATCGCCAAGTTCCAGCGCGAGCTGGGCGCGATGGGTTACAAGTACCAGTTCATCACCCTCGCCGGCATCCACAACATGTGGTACCACATGTTCGATCTGGCTCAGGACTACGTGGCCCGCGGCATGTCCGCCTACGTGGAAAAGGTTCAGGAGCCGGAATTCGCGGCCCGCGACCGCGGCTACACCTTCGTGTCGCACCAGCAGGAAGTCGGCACCGGCTACTTCGACGACGTGACCACCACCATCCAGGGTGGCACTTCGTCGGTGACCGCGCTGACCGGTTCGACCGAAGAAGAGCAGTTCCACTGAGATGGACCGGACCCGCAACAGCGGGTCTGCTGAATTGAAAAAGCCGCCCGGCTCTCGCCGGGCGGCTTTTTTGTTTCCCCTTCCTTAGTCCTCTATCGGCTGCGGCAGATCGGGAATGAATGTACCGCCGGATTCCCAGTAAGCCAGGTCGCCGTAGGTGAGCTTCAGCAGATCGACGAAGAGCCGCACCCGCAAGGGCAGATGACGACGCTGCGGAAACAGCGCATAGATGCCCATGGGCGGCGCCGCAAAATCGCCGAGAACCTCGACCAGCGCTCCGTTCGCCAGATCCTCGCGCACTTCCCAGTACGAACGCCAGGCCAGCCCGAGCCCGCTCAGTGCCCAGTCACGCAACACGGCACCGTCGTTGCATTCGACCAGATGGGTGATGCGCAGCGTGATCGGCTCGCCGTGGGCCATGAAACTCCAGCCACGCGCCTGCGAGCGGTTCGGCCCGAGGCCGAGACAACGATGCTGGAGGAGGTCATACGGGTGCCCGGGTTTGCCGAAGCGGGCGAGGTAGTCCGGGCTCGCGACGACGACGCGTCGCGTCTCGCCCAATTTGATACTGATCATGCTGGAATCGGGCAGGCTGCCGATGCGCACCGCACAGTCCACGTTTTCGTTCACCAGATCGACCATGCGGTCGGTCAGATCGAGCGAAATCTTGACCTCGGGATTCAGCGCCATGAAGCGCTTCACCAGCGGCGCCACGTGGCGCCGGCCAAAGCCGGCCGGCGCGCTGACGCGCAGCAGGCCGGTGGCCCTGGCGCCGCCAGCGGTCACTGCAGCATCCGCACTCGCCAGCTCGTTGAGAATGCGCTGGCAATCCTCCAGATAGGCACTGCCCTCATGCGTCAGCGTCAGCTTGCGCGTAGTGCGCAGCATCAATTTGACGCCTAGCCTCTCTTCCAGCGCATCCATGCGCCGACCGATCACGGCCGGCTGCACGCCTTCGAGTTTCGCAACCGCCGAAAGACTGCCGTGCGCCGCAACCGAAACGAAGGACTCTATCTCCTTGAAGCGATCCATTTTGTACTAAAAGTAAAAGATAAATGTACTTAAGGAAAGCTTAACGGATGCATAAGGAAAGTCTAGTATTTGTGCAGATGCAGCAATTCATGCCGGGCACAACCTGGTCTGATGCATCGGACGTTAGACCCCGGTCCTCCCGCCCGCACCGTGCGCAACCCGCCCGCTGCGGCACACCCGCCCGACGACGGCACCACCGCCGCCGATCGGGTGTGAGGGACGGCCAACCTGTCCGGAGCACGGAGCAAGAACGCTCACGTCATACCGGCTCTCGAACCGTTATCGGAGCGCACGCACATGACTATCGCTGAATCTGCAGACAAGCTGAACCGGGCCATGGATCTGCCCGCCGGTGTGAGCATCGCCGCTCCGGTCAGCGCCGAATACCAGACCATCCTGACCTTCGAAGCGCTGTCGCTGCTCGCCCAGCTGCACCGCCAGTTCGAACCGCGTCGCCGCGAACTGCTCGCCGCGCGCGTGACCCGCGCCGCCGAGATCGACGCTGGCAAGCCGGTCGATTTCCTGGCCGACACGTTGCACGTGCGCGAAGGCGACTGGAAGATCGCGCCGCTGCCGAAAGCACTGGAGTGCCGCCGCATCGAAATCACCGGCCCGACCGAGCGCAAGATGATCATCAATGCGCTGAACGCCGGTGCCGACAGCTATATGAGCGATTTCGAGGACTCGAATTCGCCGACCTGGGACAACCAGGTACAAGGCCAGATCAACCTGCGTGACGCCGTGCGCGGCACGATCAGCGTCGAATACAAGGGCAAGACCTACAAGCTGAACGACAAGGTCGCCGTGCTGCAGGTGCGCCCGCGTGGCTGGCACCTCGACGAGAAGCACGTGACCATTGACGGTCAGCGCGTGTCGGGCGGCCTGTTCGACTTCTGGCTGTACTTCTATCACAACGCCAAGGAACTGCTCGCCCGCGGTGCCGGCCCCTACTTCTATCTGCCCAAGCTGCAGAGCCACCGCGAAGCCCGCCTGTGGAACGACGTGTTCGTCGCCGCCCAGGAAATGCTGGGCCTCCCGCGCGGCACGATCAAGGCCACCGTGCTGGTGGAAACGCTGCACGCCGCGTTCGAGATGGAAGAAATCCTGTACGAACTGCGCGATCACAGCGCCGGCCTGAACGCAGGCCGCTGGGACTACATCTTCTCGTGCATCAAGGTGTTCCGTAACGATCGCGATTTCTGCCTGGCCGATCGCAGCAAGATCACGATGACCGTGCCCTTCATGCGCGCCTACGCGCTGTCGCTGATCAAGACCTGCCACAAGCGCGGCGCCCCGGCGATCGGCGGCATGAGCGCGCTGATTCCGAACAAGAACGATCCGGACGCCAACGAAAAGGCGATGGCCGGCATCCGTTCGGACAAGCGCCGCGACGCCAATGACGGTTACGACGGCGGCTGGGTGGCTCACCCGGGTCTGGTGCAGGCAGCGATGGAAGAGTTCGTGTCGGTGCTCGGCGACAAGCCGAACCAGATCGAGAAGCAGCTCGACGTGAACTACGGCGCCGCCGATCTGCTCGACTTCCGTCCGGAAGGCCCGATCAGCGAAACCGGTCTGCGCACCAACATCAATGTCGGCATCCAGTATCTGGGTGCATGGATGGACGGCAACGGTTGCGTGCCCATCCACGGCCTGATGGAAGATGCGGCGACCGCCGAAATCAGCCGCGCCCAGGTGTGGTCGTGGATCCGCAGTCCGAAGGGCATCCTCGACGACGGCCGCAAGGTGACCGCCGACATGGTGCGCAGCCTGATCACGCAGGAACTGGACAAGATCCGCGCCCTGCTCGGCGACGCCTACACCGAAACCTACGCCAGTGCCGCCAAGCTGTTCGGCGATATGTGCGTGGCGACCGAACTGGAAGACTTTCTGACGCTGCCGGCTTACGAACGCATGGAGTAAGCCTACCCCTGCAGCATCACGGACGGCGCCCCAAAAGGGCGCCGTTTTTCGTTGTGGAGGACCGTCGTCGCATCGCCTCGCCCGTTGCGGCACGGCGCGACGGGCGAAAAAAAGCCCGCTCTGCGGCGGGCTCTCATCGGGCAGGACGATCGTTGATCGTCCGGACCGGGATTACTCCATCGGGGTGACCTTGCCCGGGGCGATCTTGCCGTCCGAGCGACCCTTCAGGTAGGCGTACAGACCATCGATCTTCTCACCCTTCAGGAAGGGGTGCGGGGGCATGCCGCGGTCTGCGTGAGTGCCATCGACGACGATGCCGACGAACTCTTCCTTCGTGTACTTCTTCAGACCTTCGATCAGCGAAGGACCAACCATGCCTTCCTGGTTCGCGCCATGGCAACGCTCACAGGCGGCCGAACGCCACGTCTTCCAACCCAGCAGGGTCTTGGCGTCCACCTTGTTGCCCTCGGCAACCTTGTACGGTGCTTCCTGCGCCATCGCGGTCGAAGCCAGCGCGGCCAGCACGACGGTTGCCAGATGTTTGCGAATCACAATCAGCTCTCCTCAATTGATTGGTGGGTGTTGCAGTGGAAAAAAACGATCTTCCGGTCAAAAGGATTACATGACCTGCGTTGGACCGGGAATAAGTGTCGGCTTATGGCTGGCGCTTTCCTGAACTCGTAAGCTTACCGCGGCACTTCCATTAAAAAAAGGGTTGTCGCCCCTGAACTTGTCAGCGTCCGCCCGTCGATCCGAAACCGCCGTCGCCTCGTTGCGATGCAGCAAAATCAAACACTTCGCGCAAAGCCACCTGTACAACGGGCACGACGACGAGTTGAGCGATCCGCTCCAATGGTTGGAGGACAAATTCGCTCGCGCCACGGTTCCACAGCGATACAAAAATTTGCCCCTGGTAGTCGGAGTCGATCAGCCCGACCAGATTGCCGAGCACGATGCCGTGCTTGTGGCCGAGACCGGAGCGCGGCAGCACCATCGCAGCCAGTCCGGGATCTTCGAGGTGGATTGCGATGCCGCTGGGCACCAGCAGCGTCTCGCCCGGACGCAACACGGTCGTCGTGTCTATGCAGGCGCGCAGGTCCAGACCGGCTGAACCGGGCGTTGCATAGGACGGCGGCAATTCGCGCAACCGCTCGTCGAGAATCTTGTAGTCGAGAGTGGACATCTTCAGTCTTTCAGCAATCGGGAAATGTGTTCGAGGATGGCGCGCGCGATGTCCGGCTTGGACGCTCGCGCAAGCGGATGGCGTCCGTCAGCGTCGTACAGCACGACCGCATTGTCCTCACCACCCAGGCCGTCGGCCACCAGATTGCCGACGACCAGCGGCAGCTTCTTGGCCACCCGCTTGCCTTGTGCATAGGTGTCGAGGTCATGGCTCTCGGCCGCGAAGCCGACGCAGAACGGCGCATCGGCGCGCGCCGCAATGTCGGCGAGGATATCCGGATTGCGCACCATGTCGATCGACAGCGTGTCGGTGCTCTTCTTTATCTTGCGGTCGCTGGGCGCCGCTGGCCGGTAGTCTGCGACCGCAGCGACCGAAATGAATACATCGCAGGCGGCGTAGCGTGACAGCACCGCATCGTGCATCGACTGCGCGCTGCTCACATCGACGCGCTCGACACCGAAGGGCTTTGCCAGCCCGGTCGGTCCGCTTATCAGCGTCACTTCGGCGCCTGCCCTTGCCGCCGCGCACGCCAGCGCGTAGCCCATGCGCCCCGAGCTCAGATTGGTGACGACGCGCACCGGATCGATGGCTTCGGCGGTCGGTCCGGCCGTGATCAGCACGCGCCGGCCAGCCATCGTCTTCGGCGTGAAATGCGCAAGCACTGCCTCCAGCAGTTCGGCCGGCTCCACCATGCGGCCGAGGCCGACCTCGCCGCAGGCCTGCTCGCCCGCCGCCGGCCCGACGACAATGGCGCCATCGCCGCGCAGCGTATTCATATTGCGGACTGTCGCCGGGTGTTCCCACATCTGCCGGTTCATCGCCGGCGCCACCATCAGCGCGCACGCTGCGTCACGCGCCAGACAGAGCGTGCTCAGCAGATCGTCGGCACGACCTTGCACGAGCTTCGCGATGCAATCGGCGGTGGCGGGCGCGATCAGCAGCAACTGCGCGTCGCGCGTGAGATCGATGTGCGCCATGCCGTTCGGCATGCGCGCATCCCACAGGTCAGACCACACCGGCTCACCGGTGATGGCCTGAAAGGTAGCCGCGCCGATGAAGTGACTCGCCGCCTCGGTCATCACGACGCGTACGCGCGCGCCCTGCTTGATCAGCAAGCGCGCCAGTTCCGCCGACTTGTAGGCCGCCACGCCACCGGTGACGGCCAGCACGATGGTGCGCCCGGACAGCTCCGCCTTGGAATTCATGACAATGTAGTATCCTGCGCCGAGTCGACGACGGATTGTAACGCGATGGCGATCAAGGACTGGAGCGCGGACCAGCGGCCGCGTGAGCGACTGCTGCTGCAAGGCGCCGAGGCGCTGTCATCGGCCGAACTGCTGGCCATCTTCCTGCGCGTCGGCGTCAGCGGGAAATCGGCGGTCGATCTTGCGCGCGACCTGCTGGCGCATTTCGACGACAGCGTGACCAGCATGGGCAGCGCCAGCATCGCCGATCTGTGCCGGGTCAAGGGAATGGGAACGGCAAAGGCAGTACAGTTGAAGGCCACATTCGAACTGGCACGGCGTGCCCTGGGCGAACAGTTGAAGGAGCGCGACGCACTGAGCTCACCGCAAGCGGTGCGCGACTGGCTCAAGCTGCGACTGAGCGGACTGGCGCACGAGGTATTCATGGTGCTGCTGCTCGATGCGCAGAACCGGCTGCTGCAGGCGGTCGAACTGTTCCGCGGCACGCTGACGCAGACCAGCGTCTATCCGCGCGAAGTGGTGAAACTGGCACTGGCGCACAATGCGGCGGCCGTCATCCTCGCCCACAATCACCCGTCCGGCGTGGCGGAGCCGTCCCGCGCGGACGACCTCCTGACACAGTCACTGAAGCAGTCGCTGGCACTGATCGATGTACGCGTACTCGACCATGTCATCGTCGGCAGCGGCGCGACCTGCTCGTTTGCCGAGCGCGGAATTCTTTGAAGAACTTGAACAAAACCGGATCCGTACTCTATAATCGCGAGCTTTTCCGATTCTGGAGCTCGAAACATGTCCCGCGTTTGCCAAGTTACCGGGAAGTCGCCGATGGTGGGTAACAACGTTTCCCACGCTAACAACAAGACCAAGCGCCGCTTCCTGCCCAATCTCCAGCAACGCCGTTTCTGGCTGGAGTCCGAAGGCCGTTTTGTCAGCCTGCGCGTCAGCACTAAGGGTCTGCGCACGATCGACAAGAAGGGCATCGAAACCGTGCTCGCCGAAATTCGCGCACGCGGCGAAAAGATCTGAGATTTCCGGCCACGCCGGAACAATGCAATCCGGCTCAGCCGGCATAGACAGGAAGGAAAGACGTCATGGCCAAGGGCGGACGCGACAAGATCAAGCTGGAATCCACTGCCGGCACCGGTCATTTCTACACGACCACGAAGAACAAGCGCACCAAGCCTGAAAAGATGGAGATCATGAAGTTCGATCCCAAGGCTCGCAAGCACGTGATGTACAAGGAAACCAAGCTCAAGTGAGGCTTCCTAGCCGCCTGGCGTAATGCCGGGGCCGCAATAAAAAACCCGCCAATGGCGGGTTTTTTATTGCCCGCTTGGAAGGCAGGCAGCGCATGGAGCGCCGTACGGCGCTCCGCACTTCTGGATCAGCGGACGACCGTCTGCGCCTCGCCCTCGCCGCAGCGCTCGATGCGGCCGATGCGATAGACGGTCTCGCCAGCCGCGGTCAGCGACTGCGTCGCGCGGTCGGCATCGGCCGCCGACACGATCACCACCATGCCGATACCGCAATTGAACACGCGGTACATTTCCTGAGCGGCCACGTTTCCAGCCTCGCGCAGCCAGGCGAACAGCGGCGGCAGTGTCCACGAGGACGCGTCGATGTGCGCCGACAGGCCGGCCGGCAGCACGCGCGGCACGTTGTCGAGCAGACCGCCGCCGGTGATGTGGGCCATGCCCTTCACCAGCCCGGGTGCTTCCTTCATCAGCGCCAGCAGCGGCTTCACGTAGATGCGGGTCGGTTCGAGCACGGTTTCGCGCAGCGTGCGGCCATGGAAATCGGCATTCAGGTCCGGTGCGTCGCGTTCGAGGATTTTGCGCAGCAGCGAGTAGCCGTTCGAATGCGCGCCACTGGAGGCCAGGCCGAGCACGACGTCACCTTCGGCGATGGTTTCGCCACTGATGAGCTGGCTCTTCTCGGCAATGCCGACCGCAAAGCCGGCGAGGTCGTACTCACCGGCCGGGTACATGCCGGGCATCTCGGCGGTTTCACCGCCGATCAGCGCACAGCCCGCCAGTTCGCAGCCACGGGCAATGCCGCCGACCACCCGTGCCGCGGTATCGACGTCGAGCTTGCCGCAGGCAAAGTAGTCGAGGAAGAACACCGGTTCAGCGCCCTGTACCAGAATGTCATTGACGCTCATCGCCACCAGATCCTGGCCCACCGTGTCGTGACCGTCGAGCTGGAAGGCGAGCTTCAGCTTGGTGCCCACACCATCGGTGCCGGACACCAGCACCGGTTCGCGGTAGTTCTTCGACACCTCGAACAGCGCACCGAAACCGCCGATGCCGCCGATCACCTCCGGGCGCATCGTGCGCTTGGCCAGCGGCTTGATGCGCTCGACCAGTGCGTCGCCGGCATCGATATCCACACCGGCAGCGGCGTAACTGAGGGGAGCGCGGGAATCCTTGGATGAAGTCATGACGTATGAGGCGCAGGGCGCCGGGAAAACAGGATGAATGAACGGGAGTGCAGCGGAATCTTGCTAAACTGCGGGGCGTTTTTGCACCGCATTCGCGCATTCCGCCCCAAGGGTGCGCATTCTACCCCGGCCCGCACCCCGCCATGACCCCTCCCGGCATCAACCGCAAACAAACCCTGCTCTGGGCAGGCGTTGGCGCGGCCATCGTCGGCCTGTTGTGGCTGCTCGGACCGACGCTGTCGCCCTTCATGCTGGGCCTGGTGCTGGCCTACATCTTCGAGCCGCTGGTCGAACGACTGTGCAGGCGGCGCGTGCCGCGTACGCTTGCCGTGGTGCTGGTCATCCTGTTCGTGATCAGTCTGGTGGTCGGACTCATCCTCATCCTGGTGCCGGTGATCCAGCAGGAGGTGCGCACGCTGATCGCGCGCCTGCCCGCCTATCTGACGGCGGCGCACGAACAGCTGGTGCCCTGGCTGCAGCAGCATTTCGGCATCACGCTGCAACTCGACGTGGATAGCCTGAAGCGCTTCATCACGAAGAACTGGAGCAGCGCGCAGGACTATCTGATGGTGGCGCTGGAATACGTCAGCAGCCAGGGCGCGGTCATCGTCGGCGTCGTGGCCAACGTGCTGCTGACGCCGGTCGTCATGTTCTACCTGATGCGTGACTGGCGCGAACTGCGCCATCGCGTTGCCAAGCTGGTGCCGCGCCCGTGGCTGAACCGCACGCTGTCGCTGGTCGACGAGATCGACGCGGTGCTGGCCGAATTCCTGCGCGGACAGCTGTCGGTGATGGCGGCGCTGGCGCTGTTCTACAGCGTCGGGCTGTGGATCGCCGGCGTCGATTACGCATTGCCGCTGGGCCTGCTGTCCGGCCTGCTCGGCTTCATCCCCTATGTCGGCTTCTCGACCGGCCTGCTGCTGTCGCTGCTGGTGGCCACCCTGCAGTTCCAGGGCTGGCCGCCGGTGATCGGCGTGGCCATCGTCTACAGCCTGGGCCAGTTGCTGGAGAGCTTCCTGCTCACGCCCTGGCTGGTGGGTGAACGCATCGGCCTGCACCCGCTGGCGGTCATTTTCGCGCTGATGGCTTTCGGCCAGCTGTTCGGCTTCGTCGGCGTGCTGATCGCGCTGCCCGCATCTGCTGCCTTGCTGGTCGGCCTGCGTGAAGTCAGGCGGCACTATCTGGCCAGCCATTTCTACCAGGGCGACGCGCCCAAGATCATCGAATGATGCGTCAGCTGCTGCTCGACATCCGTCCGATCGCCGCTCCCAGCCTCAGCAATTTCGTGGCCGGCGCCAATCGCGACCTGCTTGCCCATCTGCGCGGCATGACCGGCGACGAGCCGGGTGCATCGGTCTATCTGTGGGGCGACAGCGGCAGCGGTCGCACCCACCTGCTGCGCGCGCTGGCCGCCGAATCGAAGGCGCGCGGGCTTTACCTCGAAGTCGACCAGATCAACTTCACGCTGCCGGATACGCTGATCGGCGCCCTCGAAGCGACGCACGCGAAACTCTGGCTGTTCGACGACATCCATCTGCTGGAGCCAGAGGCGCAGGGCGCGCTGTTCCGCGCGATCAATCTGGCCCAGGCGCGCGGCATCACTGTGGTCGCCGCCGGCAACAGCGCGCCGCGCATGCTGCCGCTGCGCGAGGATCTGCGCACCCGCATCGGCCAGATGCTGCCCTTCTGCATCCAGCCGCTGCACGACGACGAGCGCATCGAACTGCTGCAGGCACACGCGGCCGCGCGCGGCATGAAGGTCGAACAGGAGGTGTTCGATTACCTGCTGCGCCACGGCCGGCGCGACATCCGCTCGCTGCTCGGCATACTCGACCTGCTCGACGAACATTCGCTGACCCGCCAGCGCCCGGTGACACTGCCGCTGCTGCGCGAGGTCATGCAGACCAGACTGATCTGATACGGATACCGCCATGGAACTGGTACTTTTCGACCTCGACAACACCCTGCTCGCCGGTGACTCGGACTTCGAGTGGGCGCAATTCCTGATCTCCAAGGGCGTGCTCGACCGCGAGCTGTACGAGGCGCGCAACGCGACCTTCTACGCGCAGTACAAGGCCGGCACGCTGGACATCCACGAATTCCTCGACTTCCAGCTGGCGCCGCTGTCGCGCCACAAGCGTGCCGAGCTGGACGCCTGGCATGCCGAGTTCATGGTGCAGCAGATCCGCCCGCGCCTCACCGACGGTGCGCGCGGCCTGGTGAACGGTCACCTGGAAAGCGGTGCCCTGTGCGCCATCGTCACCGCCACCAACAGCTTCATCACGGGTCCGATCGCGCGCGAGCTTGACGTGCCGCATCTGGTCGCCACCATCCCCGCGCAGCAGGACGGCGAATTCACCGGCAAGCCGCGCGGCACGCCGGCCTTCCGCGAAGGAAAGATCGAACGCGTCGAACGCTGGCTGGAAGAACTGGGGCTGTATTTCGGCAGCTTCCGCCGCACCACCTTCTACAGCGACTCGCTGAACGATCTGCCGCTGCTCACCCGGGTGACCAATCCGGTGGCGGTCGATCCGGACCCGACGCTGGACGCGCACGCGCGTGCACACGGCTGGCAGATCATGCATCTGCACACCGGCACCGCCGTGCCGGACGAGGTCTGAGCGCACTCATGGAGCGCAATACGCGTCAGCGCACCGCGATACTCGGCGCCATCGAAGCGGCCGGCCGGCCGCTGTCGCCGGCCGAACTGCACGCGCTGGCACGCAGCGAGGCGCCGGCGCTCGGGCTCGCGACCGTGTATCGCAACATCAAGCTGCTGCTCGAAGAAGGCCGCATCCGCGAAGTCAGTCTGCCGGGCGAGGCACCGCGCTACGAAGTGGCTCACCTCGGTCACCACCATCACTTCAAGTGCCTGCAGTGCGACCGCGTGTTCGACATCGCCGAATGCCAGACCGACTGGAACGCACTGGCGCCCGCCGGTTTTTCGGTCGAGGCGCACGACGTGACGCTGTTCGGCCGCTGCAGCGCGTGCAGCGGAAAAGGAGACGCGGACGGAGCGCCCTCAGCCGGGCACACGCATCCGCACGACCACGATCACACGCACTGACGGCGACGGCCGAGCGCGCCCACCAGACCGACGCCGGCGATCAGCATCGCCCACGTTGCCGGTTCCGGCACCGGCGCCATCAGCGCGCCGACCGCACCTTCGAATGCCGCTTCTTCCAGACCGTTGTTGAACGCGATGTAGAACGGCGACGACGCCAGCACGCCGTTCGCTTCGAGCTGCAGCGTGATCAGGTAGGCACCGGCCAGCGCGCGGTCCGCGCCGCCGATCGAGAAATCCAGGTGCGAGTGGATGTCGCCGGCACCGGACACTTGGGCGATCGCGCCGGCAGGATCGGTGACCGCGCCGTAGCCGAATGAAGTGATCGTGCCCAGCACGTCCTCGATCGACACGAAGACCGAAGGACCGCTGCTGGTCCACATCGAACCGTTCCACGACTGCAGCACGCCAAGGCCGCGGTAGCCGACGACCAGCCCGACATCGAGCGCGCCCTCTTCCGCGACGAAGCCCGGGTCGTCGGTCTTGAACAGGCCACCACTGAAATCACGGAAGTCCGCTTCGAACAGGCGGTAACCATTGGCGGCAATCTGCGCCAGCCCCTCGGGATCGACCACCAGCGAGCCCGCCGCCATGCCGACCTCGATATCGCCCGCGTGATCGGCCGCCTGCGCCGCCACGAAGAGCTGTGTTGAAAGAAATGCGGTCATGCCGAGCGCACGCAGTAAAGAACCGGGTCCGGAATATTTCATCGCTTGCTCCTTGGTGAGGACGGAAAGGAAGTGAACATCGCCGTTAACGATAACGCGATACTATTAGCAATAGCAATCATCGCACCTTCCGCTGCGGCATGTCCTCTCGATTCGTCCGTCCCCACCCCGGGGCGATCCGGCGCCCTGGTATCGCCGGAAGCCTGTCTCTCCTCCTGCTCACCGCCTGCTGCCGCAGCGCGATCGCGCAGGACGTCGCCGACAGCCCCGACGCCATCGAACTGCCTGCCATCCGCGTCGAGGACAGCCGAACGCCGGACGGGGCGAACGAAGCGGGCGCATCCAGACTGCGCGGCGAAGCGCTGCGCGACCGCAAGGGCGCGACGCTGGGCGAAACGGTGGGCGACGAAGCGGGCGTGCACAACGCCTCCTTCGGCACCGGCGTCGGCCTGCCGGTCATCCGCGGCCTCAGCGGTGCGCGGGTGAAAGTACTGAGCAACGGTGGCGGCACGCACGACGCCACCACCTTCAGCCCCGATCACGCATCGACTGCCGATACGGCGGTGGCGGATTCGGTGCGCATCGTGCGCGGCCCGGCCACCATCCGCTACGGCGGCGGCGCCATCGGCGGCGTGGTCGACGTGGCCGACGAACGCATTCCGACGCGACTGCCGCAGAAGGCACTCAGCGGCGCGGTCGACCTCGGCTACAACACCAACGCGTCGGAACGGATCAGTTCACTGCGGCTCGACGGCGGCCGCGGCCCGTTCGCGCTGCACGCCTCGGCCAGCAGCCGCGATCGCGGTGACGCCCGCATCGCCGGCTGCGCCGTCGACGACGACGCCGTGCAGCAGCAGTTCGGCCTGATCAACACGCGCAACAGCTGCGGGCGCCTGTACAACAGCGATGCACGCGCCGCCGCCGGCACGCTGGGCGGCAGCCTGTTCATCGGCAACGCGCTGCTGGGCGCCGCCGTGAACAACGCGTCGAACGACTACGGCATTCCGCCCGCCCCCGGCCACTCGCATGGCGGCGACGACCGGGTGCGCATCGTGATGGACAACCGCCGCGTCGACACCCGCGCCGAATGGCTGGGCGAAGGCTGGCTGCAGTCGCTGCGCTATACCGGGGCGCACGTCGATTACCGGCACGACGAAGTCGATCAGGGCGCCGTCGCCACCACCTTCCGCAACAAGGCGATCGAACAGCGGATCGAACTGGAGCACACCCTCGGCGAACACCTCGGTGGCACGGTCGGTGTGCACCACACACGGCGCGACTTCTCGGCGCTCGGCGTCGAAGCTTTCATTCCGCAGACCTCGATGCGCAGTTCCGCCCTCTACGCAACGCAGCATGTCGACATCTCCAGCCTGCGCTTCGAACTGGGCTGGCGCGGCGAAATGACGCGCATGGAAGCCGGCGATCGCGAACTTGCCGGCGGCTTCGCGGTGAGCTTTCCGCGGCGCCACATCAACGCACAGAGCACTTCCGCGTCGCTGCGCTGGCAGGCGGCCGATGCACTGAGTTTCACGGTCAGCGCCGCGCATGCCGAACGCGCGCCCGAGATCCACGAGCTCTATTCGCTGGGCGCCCACCTGGCGACCCGCACCTACGATCTGGGCGACCCCGGGCTGAACACGGAGGGCGCGCGCTCGATCGACCTGTCGGCGCTGTACGAGGATGCGCGATTGCGCGCTGCGGTCAGCGTGTACGCCAACGACGTCAGCAACTACATCTTCCAGCTCAGCGAAGCCTTCTTCTACGACACTGCCGAAGAGCAGTTCCGTTTCGCCTGCGTCCGCCTGGAAGAGTGTCTGCAGGTGGTTCAATACGCGCAGAGCCGCGCCAAGCTGAGGGGATTCGAAGCGGAACTGGCATTGAAGTGGGCGGCCAGCCGCTTCGGCGACGTCGAGTGGTCGGTCTTCGCCGACGCCGTGCGCGCCCGGCTGCCGGCGCTCGACGAAGACGTGCCGCGCATGCCGCCGCTGCGCTTCGGCACGCAGCTGGCGATAAGCAAGGAGGCGTGGTCCGGGCGGGTGCGCGTGACGCGACAGGCGGCGCAGGACAGGCCGGGCGCCAACGAAACCGCCAGCGACGGCTACACCCTGGTCAGCGCCAACCTGAACCACGTGCGTCCGCTCGACGGCGGCCGCACGCTGACGCTGTACCTGAAGGCGCGCAATCTGCTCAATGCCGAAGCGCGCAACCCGGTGTCCTTCCTGCGCAGCTTCTCGCCGGAACCGGGGCGCAGCGTCGAAGCCGGCCTCAGCGTCAGCTTCTGACCCGACGCGCGAGCGAAGTCGTCAGCACGAGACCGACCACCATCAATACCCAGCTCGACGGCTCGGGCACCGGCAGGCTGACGCGTGACATGAAGGCAGTTTCGTACTGTTCGGCGCTGAGGCCGTAGTTGAACACCACGTGGAAAGGGTCGGAATCGACGTAGCGTCCGCGGCCACCTATCGACGTCGCGTCGGTCAGTTGCAGCGTCACCATATAGGCGCTGGACGGTGCCGCGCCTTCGATGAACCAGTCCAGGTGCGCATGGAAGCCGCCGTTGGCGTTCGCGTCGTCTATCGTCGCCGCGACCGGGCCTTCGATGCCGGCGCCGGTAAACAGCGTTCCCTGCGAATAGAACTCGAAATTCGCCGCTGCACCGGGCGGTGCCAGGCGCGGATTGATCAGCGATTGGATGTAGGCGTTGGCCACCGCCGGTGGCACCGCGCCGTACAGGCGAATGCCGACGCCGTCATCGGCGGCCGACCATGTGCCGCTGGCGGCATCCCACTGCAACAGCGTGCCGACCGCCTTGAAACCGATGAAATCTCGGGCACCGCTGGCGCCGGACAGGCTGCCCGGGAAAGCCTGGAAACCCGGATCGTCGGTGCTTTTCGGCCCGCCCTCGAAGTCGCCGAAGTCGCCCGGGAACACCATGTATCCGGTGTGGACATCGATCGGCAACTGCTCGAACGGCAGGTCGCCATAGGCACCGACCGTAATCCTGCTGCCGGCCACCGGTCCCTGGTCGAGCCCGATGGTGACGTCGAAGTGGATGGCATGTGCCGCGGCAACGTGGAAGGACAGCAGTGCTGCAGCAAGGTGCATGAAGCGGATGGGCACGCGCATGAGAGGTCTCCGGATGATCAGCCTCTAATGATAATGCAATCTCCTTTACAAAAAAGACTACGCCCCGTATCTTTTGATATTCGATTATCAACAAAGGAGAGCATCTTGAAAGTCCGCGCCCTGCTCGTCATTGCCGGCCTCATGTCCGGCTTCGCACACGCCAGCGAGCCGCTGCGCGCCGATGAAGGCATCGGCTTCTACATCGGGATCGACAGCCTGGCGACGATTGCCAGCGGCACCTTTGCTGGCCTGGCCAATCCGAACTACGGCCGCCTCACCTATCTGATGGAGCACGGCAACCACTTCCACGGCATCGGCGCCTACAGCTATACCGGCAGCGCCGCAGCGCCGGTCATCAACGGCAGCAACGCCAACAACCGCATTCCGGAACTGTCGGCACGCATTTCACCGCTGCCCGGCACGCTCGCGCTGCGCGCAGGCAGCGGAGCATTCGCCGGCAAGCTGGTCAGCGGCGTGCTCGATGACAGCGTCGCTCATCACGATTACAGCTACCTCGGCGCGTCGTCCATCCAGTCGCTGGCCGACGGCGCCGCCGGCAGCGCCGAGGCGGTGCTGTACGCAAGCAGCGCCAACCGCTGGAACGCACAGCTCGACGGCGTGCAGGTCGCGCTGAAGCTGGAGTACATCACGCCGGGTCTGAAGGTCGCCGCCAATGGCGACATGGACCTGTTCGACAGCGGCAACCTCTATCTGCTTGGCGACGGCAATGGCTTCGACTTCGTGCCGACCTTCTACACCGACGCGGCCGCCGCGGTCGGCACCTACACCGCGCAGTTCTCGCTGGTGAACCTGGGCAGCAATACCGCCGTGCGCGACGGTGGCACCTTCTACATCGACTTCGCGGTCGCGCCGCCGGTGCCTGAACCGGCGAGCTGGGCCATGCTGCTCGGCGGTCTGCTGATGCTGGGCACGGTCGCCGCGCGACGCGCGCGCTGAGGACGAGGCAGGCGGGCACACCCCGCCTGCACGCACCATGAACATCCGATTTCAGCCCCCTGCTCCCGCGACATCCTGTTCCCGTGCCGTCGACGCCGTCACGTTGGCCGACCTCGCGCAGGTCTTCGATCCGGCCGTCAATCTGGTGCGTCTGCAGCGCCCTCTGCCGCCCGGTCTGGCCGACTGTCTGCACGCGGCTCATGCCAGCGGCGCACTTGGCAGCGGGCGGCGCGCGGTGATCGACGCCGGCAGCCCGCTGCCCATCGGCACCCTGCCCGAACTGCCCGGGCGCGACACCGTCGATGCCGACGTGCAACTGCTGTCCGGACTGCTGGCCGACCTCACCGGCTGTACGCGGGTCGGCGTGCGCATCGAGGTGCTGGACCGCGCCATGTGCCCGCGCTGGCACGTCGACCGCGTCGCCCTGCGCCTGCTCTGTACCTGGATCGGTCCGGCCACCGAATGGCTGGACGACCGTTGCGCCGACCGCAGCCACCTCGGCAGCGACGCCGTGATGACCGACGCCGCCGGCATCGATCGCGCCACCGCCGGCGACATCGTGCTGCTCAAGGGCGAACTGTGGCCGGACAACGCCGGCCGCGGCGTCATCCACCGCTCACCCCAACTCGACGCCCCGCACCGGCTGCGCATCGTCGCCGCCTTCGATGCGGTGTTCTGACAACGGAAACCACACCATCATGAACGAACGACTTCCGGTCACCGTGCTGTCGGGCTTTCTCGGCGCCGGCAAGACCAGCCTGCTCAACCACGTGCTGTCCAACAGCGAAGGCCGCCGCGTGGCGGTCATCGTGAACGACATGTCGGAAGTGAACATCGACGCCCAGCTCGTCGCCAACGGCGCGCAGCTGTCGCGCACCGACGCCCGCATGGTCGAAATGTCGAACGGATGCATCTGCTGCACCTTGCGCGAAGACCTGCTGATCGAGGTATCGCGGCTGGCGCGCGAAGGCCGCTTCGATTATCTGCTGATCGAATCGACCGGCATTTCCGAACCGCTGCCGGTGGCCGAAACCTTCACCTTCGAAGACGAGGACGGCAGCAGCCTGTCATCGGTGTCGCGGCTGGACACCATGGTGACTGTGGTCGATGCATACAACTTCCTGCGCGACTACTCGAGCCAGGACATGATCGCCGAACGCGGCGAATCGCTCGGCGACGAAGACCAGCGCACCGTGGTCGACCTGCTGGTCGACCAGATCGAGTTCGCCGACGTGATCGTGCTGAACAAGTGCGACCTGGTCAGTGCCGACGAACGCGACCGCCTGCACGCGATACTGCGCGCGCTGAACCCGCGCGCCGACGTGGTCGAGTCGACCGAAGGACGCGTACCGCTGGACCGCATCCTCGACACCGGCCGCTTCGACTTCGACGCCGCCGCCGAAGCGCCGGGCTGGCTGCAGGAAATGCGCGGCACCCACGTGCCGGAATCCGACACCTACGGCATCCGCAGCTTTTCATGGAGCGAGCGCCGGCCCTTCCATCCGCAGCGCTTCTGGAACCTGATCCACGACGAATGGCCGGGCGTCATCCGCAGCAAGGGCTTCTTCTGGCTGGCCAGCCGCATGGATTTCGCCGGCGAATGGGCACAGGCTGGCGGCATCTGTCGCAACCGCCCGGCCGGCCTGTGGTGGGCGGCGGTGGACCGCGCCGACTGGCCGACCGACCGCGACTACCTGAAGCAGATCGAGGCGCGCTGGCTGGCGCCCTTCGGCGACCGTCGCCAGGAACTGGTATTCATCGGCATGGACATGGACGAGGCGTGGATACGCCAGCAGCTCGACGCATGTCTGCTGACCGACGCCGAAATGGCCGCCGGCTCGTCCACCTGGCGCACGCTGCCCGATCCCTTCGACCCGTGGGCGCTTGCCGACGCCGACGACGAGCCGGCGCAGCAAACCTAGCGCGACGCCGGCGGCGCGTCGGTCAGGCCCAGCCGGCGCTCGGTCACCCAGGGCACCAGACCGACTTCTGACGCGAGCTTCACCAGCTCGATGTCGGAACTGACGTCGAGCTTGCGCCGCGCCGTGCTGAGCTTGTTGGCCACCGTCTTCGGGCTCAGGTTGAGCTGTTCGGCGATGGCGTCGATCGAATGGCCGGACACCAGCAGCCGGCACATTTCGAATTCGCGCGGCGTCAGGTAACCGAACAGCTTGGATTCCGGCAGGTAGTGCGAGAAGGCCACGCTTTCCGCCACCTGCCGGCTCAGCACGCGCTTGCCGCGCGCCACCGACTGCACCGCGTCGACCAGCTGCTCGGCCGGGCTGTCCTTGGTCAGCACGCCGAGCGCGCCGGCATCCAGCGCCTGCTGCACCACGGTCGGGTGCGAGCACATCGTGAACATGAGCACCTTCGCCTGTTCGTCGAAGGCGACGATGCGCCGCGTGGCTTCGATGCCGCTGGAGCCGGGCAGCATGATGTCCATCACCACCACGTCGGGCGCGTGTTTGCGGTAGGCGGCGTAGGCCTCGTCGGCGGTGCCGGCCTCGGCCGCCACCAGCAGCGACTCGTTCATCTCCAGCAGCGCGCGGTAACCGGTGCGCACGACCGCGTGGTCATCGACCAGAAGGATGCGGGTCTGTCGGTTGTTCATGCGGTGATCTCCTGTTCATTGCGTGCGAAGGGCAGTCGCACGGTGACGCGCCAGCCGCCCCCGGTAGCCGGGCCGGCGCTGCAGACGCCGCCCAGCGCGAGCGCGCGTTCGCGCATGCCCAGCATGCCCAGCCCGGCGACGCCGGTCGGTATGCCGTGCGCGCTGCCGTTGTCCCAGATGTCGAGCTTGAGCACGCGGCCGTCGCTGCCCTGCTCGGTACTCACGCCTATCAGCAGGCGCGAGCAGTCGGAATGCTTGAAGGCATTGGTGACCGCCTCCTGCACGATGCGATAGGCACTGGCCTCGACCGTCGGTCCGGCGTCGGCCGATTCGCCTTCGAGGTTGAGCACCAGTTCGAGCGGCCGCGGCGCCTGCGCGCTGCGCTGCTCGACCAGCTGGCGCAGCGCGTTATAGAGACCGAGCGCGTCGATCTCCACCGGGTGCAGCGATTCCAGCTGCACACGCACGCGGCCCAGCAGCTGCGCCAGGTGGCCGCCCAGCGCCTCGGCGCTGCCGCTGTAGCGGGCCAGCGCCGGCTCACGCCGGCAGGCGGCCGACAGCACCGCGACGTGCGGCTGCATCGCCACCATATAGGTGCTCATTTCGTCGTGCAGGTCGCGCGCGATGGCGCGCCGCGTCTGCTCTTCCATCACCATGATCTTGCGCAGCAGCGCCGAGCGCTCGCGGCTCACCTCGGCCAGCGAATTGGCCATCCGGTTGAACGAGGCCGACAGTTCCGCCAGATCGGGCAGGCGGAAGGCCGGCAGGCGCGCGTCGAGACGGCCCGACTCGATGTCGCGCAGCGCGGTGCGCAGCGCATGCACCGGCTCCAGCGCGCGACAGATGGCCCAGTACAGCAGCAGCCCGAGCAGCACGCTGTAGGCCACGGTGAGATAGCTCAGCCGCTTGAAGCCCTCCCACTTCTCGCGCATCTCGTCGGACGGCATCGGCGACACGCGATAGAAGCCGGCGATCTCGCCATTGAGCCGCCACGGCTTCATGCGCACCGTGCCGTCGGCCTGCACCGGCGCCTCGTCCGGCGCCGGCCAGCCGCTGGCACCTCGGGTGTCGGACGAGGCGAGCACACGACCGGCAAGGTCGAGCACGTCGATGCGCACGTGGCGGATGTCCTTCATGCGCTGCACGCGTTCGAGCAGCGAATCGAGCATGGGTGAGCGACCGTCGCCGGCGTTCAGCGGCATGTCCTCCGGCAGCAGCAGCAGCACCAGCCGTGTGCCCGACTCGATCTCCTCGACCGAGTCGCTGCGCCACGCCTTGTAGTGCAGGAAGCCGTGCGTCAGCAGCAGCAGGCACATGAGCACGAGCACGATCAGCAGCAGGCGGTTCTTCAGTGTCATTCGGAGACGATGGAAGTGCGGCGGGACATCCGGCTTCAGGGGTACCGGTGCCGTCGATGGTAGCGCCGGAGCCGAGGGACAAAATCCCCTCGTTGCAATGCGCAGCACACCGCAATCGCTGCACTGCACATTCCTATAGTTCGCTCGACCGCAGCGCTGGCCGACTGTCGACGGCAGCGTCCGCGGTTGCGATCTCCGGGCCCACAGGTCTGTTCTGGTCCGGCTCCCGGATCGCATGAAAGCGAATGCGCGTATCCCCACGCGCCCCACCCAAGGAGGAGAAAACCGCTATGTCACTGAAAAGAGCAACCGGCCGGACCGGTCTGCACAAGAAACGTCTGAGCCGCGCCGTCGCCACCGCGATCGCCGGTTTCGCGCTGGCGTCCGCATCGGGTGCCGCGCTCGCCAACGCCGAGCTGATCAAGCTGTCGCAGGACGACCGTCAGTGGGTCATGCAGGGCAAGGACTACGACCACAGCCACTACAGCGGTCTGAAGCAGATCAACCGCAGCAACGTGAAGAACCTGAAGGCCGCGTGGACCTTCTCGACCGGCGTGCTGCACGGCCACGAAGGCGGTCCGCTGGTGGTGAACGGCATCATGTACATCCACACGCCCTTCCCGAACATCACCTACGCGATCGATCTCGACAACCCGAACAAG
Organism: Methyloversatilis discipulorum; assembly: GCF_000385375.1. Lineage (NCBI taxonomy): Bacteria > Pseudomonadati > Pseudomonadota > Betaproteobacteria > Nitrosomonadales > Sterolibacteriaceae > Methyloversatilis > Methyloversatilis discipulorum. The sequence continues at coordinate 1,465,836 of NZ_ARVV01000001.1, read as the reverse complement.
ATCCTGTGGGAACACAAGCCCAAGCAGGACGCCTCGGTCCGTGCAGTCGCGTGCTGCGACGTCGTGAACCGCGGCCTGGCCTACGGTGACGGCAAGATCTTCAAGACCCAGCTCGACGGCCACATCGTCGCGCTGGACGCCAAGACCGGCAAGGAACTGTGGAAGATGGAGAACTCCGACCCCAAGGTCGGCTCCACGCTGACGCAGGCGCCGATGGTGGTCGAGGACATGGTCATCGTCGGTTCGTCGGGTGCGGAACTGGGCGTGCGCGGCTACGTCACCGCCTACCGCATCAAGGACGGCAAGCAGGTATGGCGCGCCTACGCCACCGGCCCGGACGAGGACATCCTGCTGGCCGACGACTTCAACATGGCCAACCCGCACTACGGTCAGAAGGGCCTCGGCACCTCGACCTGGGAAGGCGACGCATGGAAGATCGGCGGCGGCACCAACTGGGGCTGGTACGCCTACGACCCGGAACTGAAGCTGATGTACTACGGCTCGGGCAACCCGGCGCCGTGGAACGAAACCATGCGCCCGGGCGACAACAAGTGGACGATGGCCATCTGGGGTCGCGACGTGAAGACCGGCAAGGCCAAGTTCGCCTTCCAGAAGACGCCGCATGACGAGTGGGACTACGCCGGCGTGAACTGGATCGGCCTGTCCGACCAGGTGGTCGACGGCAAGAAGCAGAAGCTGCTGACCCACCCGGACCGCAACGGCATCGTCTACACCCTGAACCGCGAGAACGGCAACCTCGTTCGCGCCGACAAGATCGACCCGTCGGTGAACGTGTTCAAGGGCTACGACATGAAGAAGGGCGTGCCCATCCGCGACCCCGAGTACTCGACCCGCATGGACCACCTGGCCAAGGGCATCTGCCCGTCCGCCATGGGCTATCACAACCAGGGTCACGACTCGATCGACAAGAAGCGCGAACTGGTCATGCTCGGCACCAACATGATCTGCATGGACTGGGAGCCGTTCATGCTGCCCTACCGCGCGGGTCAGTTCTTCGTCGGCGCCACGCTGAACATGTACGCCACCCCGGGCAACAACGGCAACATGGGTCAGGTCAAGGCCTACGACGTCAAGACGTCGAAGTTCAAGTGGGTCAAGGACGAGAAGTTCTCGGTCTGGGGCGGCACGACCAGCACCGCGGGTGACCTCGTCTTCTACGGCACGCTGGACGGCATGATCAAGGCGGTCGACGCCGACAACGGCAAGACGCTGTGGGAATTCAAGCTCCCGTCCGGCGTCATCGGCCACCCGGTCACCTACGAGCACAAGGGCAAGCAGTACGTCGCCATCTACTACGGCGTCGGCGGCTGGCCCGGTGTCGGCCTCGTGTTCGACCTGACCGACCCGACCGCAGGTCTCGGTGCAGTGGGCGCCTTCAAGGAGCTCCAGCAGTACACCAAGATGGGCGGCGGCGTGATGGTGTTCTCGCTGTAAGACGTACCGGGCATGGCGCATGGCGCCATGCCCGTTTCAGGCAGGAGATCCACGATGAAACAGACCCTCATTGCAGCGCTGCTGTGCGCGCTCGGCGGCGTCGCGCACGCCGCCGGCACGCTCAAGGTGTGCGCGGCCGACAACGAAATGCCCTACGCCAACGAGCGGGGCGAAGGATTCGAGGACCGCATCGCCGAAAAGCTGGCGGCGGCCATGGACATGAAACTGGAGCGCGTCGGCTTCAGCGATCCGCGCTACGTGGTGCGCGACCTGCTCGACAAAGGCAAGTGCGACGTCATGCTCGGCGTCGATGCGGGCGATCCCCGCGTCGCCACGACCCGCGCCTACTACCGTTCGAGCTATGTGTTCGTCACCCGCGCCGATTTCGGCCAGGAGGTGACCGGCTGGGACAGCCCGGCTCTGCAGACCGCGCACATCGGCGTCATACCCGGCACGCCGGCAGAGGTGATGCTGGTACAGCTCGGCCGATATGCCGACAGCTTCCGCTACATGATGTCGCTCGGCGGCAACAAGGCGCCGCGCAACCGCTACGTGCGCTACGACAGCGAAAAGCTGATCCGCGACCTTGCCGCCGGCGAGATCGACGTCGCCGTGGCCTGGGCACCGTCGGTCGCCCGCTACATCAAGAGCGCAGCAACGCCGCTGAAGGTCACGCAGGTACCGGCCCAGGCCAGCAAGTCGAACGGCGAGCCGGTGCATTTCCACTTCGATACCGCGATCGCCGTGCGCAAGGACGATCACGCACTGCTCGCCCGCATCGAAGCCGCGCTCGCGCGCAGTCGCGACGACATCGAGGGCGTGTTGCGCGCCGAAGGCATACAGATTCTGCCGCCGCACCCGGTGGCAGAAGGAAACAAGGACAGCAAGGGATGAAGTTTCAAGTCAGCAAACTGGTCGCGGCAACCCTGATGGGTGGCGCCATCGCCACGGCGATCGCCGCCGGCAGCCCGCCGCGCTTCTACAACATCATCGAAGGTTCGCCGCTCGATTTCTCCGGCAAGGAGGAAAGTCCGGCGGTGAAGTCCTTCAAACAGACGGGCATCAACCCCTACAACACCGACGCCGCCAAGATCGCCGAAGGCGAGTCGCTGTACTCGACCGCCTGCTCGGGCTGTCACGGTCACCACGCCGAAGGCAAGCTCGGCCCCGGCCTGGCCGACGACTACTGGACCTACCCGGCCAACGCCACCGATCCGGGGCTGTTCTCCAGCATCTACGGCGGTCTGCAGGGAATGATGGGACCGCAGAGCGGGCACCTGTCGCAGGACGAAATCCTGGTGATCATGAGCTGGATCCGCTCGGTCTACAAGGGCGATCCGGCCAAGGCACTGTGGAAGCAGGCGAACTGACGAAGGCGAAGTTTTCGACCCGGCCCATCCGGGCCGTCATGTGCAGCACCCACATCACAACCATGGAGGAATGACAATGAAGATCCGCACTGCAGCCCGCCTCGCAGCCACTTCCGCTCTCCTGCTGCTGGCCGGCGGCGCCCACGCCTACGACGGCACCAAGTGCAAGGCAGCCGGCGACTGCTGGGAGCCGAAGCCGGGCTATCCGGCCAAGGTCGCCGGCTCCAAGTACGACCCGAAGCACGACGCCAAGGAACTGGCCAAGCAGGGCGACTCCATCAAGCAGATGGAAGCGCGCAATGCCAAGCGCGTCGAGCAGCTCAACGCCACCGGCACCTTCAAGTACGACGTGAACTGATCGTCGCATACACCCGGCCGGGCGAGCTCCCCTCTCGCCCGGCCGGGTTCCCGAAGGCCACGCGGAACGCGGCGCGCTGCGCGCCTTCCGTCACGCCTTCCCAGCCGCGCCCTCGCGGCCAACCCGATCTGGAATCCCGGATGCACTCCGAACCTGTTGACCTGTCGGCATGGCGGGTCCGTGCGCTCGACTTCGAGCGCCAGCTCAACGCGGTGCTGGTCGGCATGCCGCGCACCGTGCGACTGATGACCATCGCCGTGTTCGCCCGCGGCCACGTGCTGCTCGAAGGCGATGTCGGCGTCGGCAAGACCACGCTGCTGAAGGCGGTGGCACGCGGCATCGGCGGTGCCTACCAGCGCATCGAAGGCACCGTGGACCTGATGCCGGGCGACCTCGTCTATCACACCTATGTCGGCGACGACGGCCGGCCGCGCGTCGAACCCGGCCCGCTGATCGCGCAGGGCAGCGAACTGGCGGTGTTCTTCTTCAACGAGATCAACCGCGCGCGGCCACAGGTGCATGCGCTGCTGCTGCGCCTGATGGCCGAACGCACGGTCAGTGCATTCAACCGCGAGTACACGCTGCCGTGGATGCAGGTGTTCGCCGACCGCAACCGGGTCGAGCGCGAGGAAACCTTCGAACTGCCCTCCGCCGCCCGCGACCGCTTCCTGCTCGAAGTGTCGGTCGAGGCGCCGGACGCACGCGACCAGCTGCGCGGCCTGATGTTCGACACCCGCTTCCACGACGCCGACGCGCTGATCTCCAGCGTCGAGCCCGGCATGCTGGACCACACGCGCCTGAACGACGTCGCGCAGTCCATCCAGGACACCGTGCAGTCCAGCCCGGCACTCGACGACTACGGCGTCGACCTCTGGCTGGCGACGCGCCAGCCCGCGCTTTACGGCGTGCAGCTGTCCGACGTCGACATCGACCAGTTCATCCTGTCCGGCGCCAGCCCGCGCGGTGTGGCCATGCTGGCGCGCGCCGCCCGGGTGCAGGCCTGGCTCGAAGGCCGCGACCGCCTGGTGCCGGAAGACCTGCACGCGGTGTTCTTCGAGGCGATCGCGCATCGCCTGTGCCTGAACCCGGTGTACGAGACGCAGCGCCCGCTCTACGCCCGTCCCTTCGTCGCCGAGGTGCTGCGCCAGGTCGCCTCGCCATGACACCGTCCGCGCTCGCCTACGCGCTGCGCTGGCGCAGTCGCGCGGTCACGGCGGGGGCGCACCGCGGCACGCTGTCCGGCCCGGGGCACGACTTCGAACGCAGCGTGCCGCTGACCGGCAACCGCGACGCGCGCCGGCTCGACCTGCGGGCGACGCTGCGCGATCCGTCGGAGCGCGTATGGGTGCGGCTGTTCCGGCAACAGGCCGTGGTGCCGGTGGTGGTGCTGGTCGACGTGTCGCGCTCGATGGACTACCACGGCGCGACGCACCGGCATGCGCTGGCCGCCGAACTCGCGGAGGCGATCGCGCACGCCGCGTGGCGCATCGGCGATCCGTTCGCACTGATCGCCTGCGACCACCGCATACGTGCGGAACTGACACTGCCGCCCTGCCGCAGCGCGGCCGGTGCGCGCGCCGCGCTCGCCCGGCTGCGCGCCCACGTGCCGGATGGCGACGACAACAGCGCACTGCTCAAAGCCGCCCCGCTGCTGCCGCGCCGGCGTTCGCTGGTGTTCCTGCTCACCGACGGCCATATGCCGGACGAGCGCCTGAACCGCGTGCTCGGCAGTCTCGCCCGACACGACGTGGTCACCGTGGTACTCGGCGACAGCCGGGAGCAGCACGCCTCTTCGCGCTGGGGCATCGCCCGCCTGCGCGACCTGGAAAGCGGCGCCGAGCGTCTGCTGCTGCAGCGCCCGGCGCTCGCCCGCGCCTTCGACGAGGCACGGACGGCCCGCCGCGAACGGCTGCGCCACATCGCGCTGCGCCATGGACGCCCGCCGCTGTTCATCGACGATCGCATCGATCCGGTGCAGTTCAACCGCTACTTCCTGCAGACATGAAACGGTCCTCCGTCCCTGCACTTCTTTCCTTGCTGCTCTGCCTGTTCACCGTGCCGGCGATGGCGACGGTCACGCTGAAGCAGATCGAGTGGCCGCGCAACTTCGGCTACCGCATCGGCGACACCGTGCCGGTGCGACTGACACTCGAAGTGGCACCCGGCTGGACGCCCGACCGCGACGGCCTGCCGGAGCCGGGCCAGGGCGACCGCCAGTTCGAACTGCGCAGCCTCGCCGTCGCCGACGCGCCCGGGCGCTGTGCCGACTGCCGCCTCTACACGCTGGAATGGCAGCTGATGAAGAGCGTGCGCGCACCGCAGACGCTGCGCCTGTCGCCCACCGTGCTGCGCTTCCGCAAGGACAACGCAGTGGCGGAGATCAAGGTGCCGGCCTTCGATCTGAGCACGGCGCCGCTGCTGCACTGGGCGTCGAAGAAGGACATCGTCAGCAGCGTGCATCCGGGCTACCGCGCCACCGCCTTCGACAGCAGCGCGCCGCTCGCGCGTGCGCTGGGCTGGGCCGGCGCCGCGGCGGCACTGCTGCTGGCTGCGCTGTGGGTGGCCGGCCGGCTGGGCGCGCAGCGCGCGCGTCCGTTCGCCCGCGCCTGGCGCAGCGTGCGCGCGCTGCGCGGCCGCGACGACGCGGAAGCGCTCGAACAGGCCTTCCGCGCGCTGCACCACGCGTGCAATGAAAGCGCCGGGCAGACCATCTTCGCCTCCACGCTGCCGGACTTCATCGCCGCCCACCCGGCCTTTGCCGATCAGGCGCCAGCGCTGGAAGCAGCCTTCGCTGCCTCGCGAGCCTGCTTCTACGGCCTGCCGCCCGACCCGCGCTACACGCAGCCCGACGCGCTGCTGCCGCTGCTGGCGGCACTGCGCGACCGCGAGCGGCTCGGCGCGCGGCGGCGTTCGGTCACCCCGTCCTCCGTCGTCGAAGCGGCGTGAGCGCGACATGATGTCCTTCGATCATCCGCACTGGCTGTGGGCTGCACTGCTCGCGCTGCTGCCGCTGCTGTGGCACGGCCAGCGCACGCTGCCGCACGGCTGGCTGCCTGGCGTGCCGGCCGATCCGGCCTCGCGCGCGCTGGCCGTCGCACTGCGCCTGCTCGGTGCGCTGGCGGTGCTCGGCAGCGTGATCGCGCTGGCCGGTCCGCACCGCCAGGGCGAGGACGTCGAACGGATCGGCACCGGCGCCCACGTCGTCATCACGCTGGACCGCAGCGCCAGCATGAGCGACGGCTTCGCCGGCCGTGACGCGCAGCAGGGCGACGAAGCCAAAGGCCGCGCCGCCGCCCGCCTGCTCGAAGACTTCGTGCGCGAGCGCCCGCGCGACCTGTTCGGCGTCGTGTCCTTCAGTACGGCGCCGGTGCATGGCCTCGAACTGACCGCCGACCACGACGCGGTGCGCGCCGCGATACGCGCGTCGGCCGCGCCCGGCGTCGGGCTGACCAATATCGCCGCTGGCCTGACGATGTCGCTGGAACAGTTCCGCGACAAGCCGGTGACCGGCTCGCGCGTGGTGCTGCTGGTGTCGGACGGCGCCGCTCAGATCGATGTGCGCAAGCAGAACCAGATCCGCCGCCTGTTCGCGGAGAACCGCAGCGCGCTGTACTGGATCTTCCTGCGCACCGCCGGCGGCCGCGGTCCGTCCGACCCGCCGGACCCGGAAGCCGGCTTCGACCCGGCGCCGGAGTACTTCCTGAACGAGTACTTCCGCGACCTCGGCGTGCCCTACCGGCTGTACGAAGCCGACACGCCGGACGCGCTCGCCCGCGCCATCGCCGACGTCGCCCGCCTGCAGAACCAGCCGCTGCGCTACCGCGAAACACCGCCGCGGCAGGACCTCGGCGGGCTGTTCATCGGCATCGCCTTCGCCTGCAGCCTGCTGCTGCTGGCCGCCCGCACTTTCGAGGTTCCCGCATGGTCACGCTGATGTCGCCGTCCGCACTCCTTCACCTGCTGCGCCGCCGCTCGGCCGCACTGCTCTACCTGCTGGCCGCACTCGCCGCGGCCGCCAGCCTGCATGCGCTGTGGCAGGGCTGGCGCGCGCACGACGCCAACCGGCAGATGCGCGACGGCGTGGCCGACGCCGGCGCACCACCGATGGTGCTGTTCGCCCGTGCGGTATCACTCGACCGCAAGCGCGACAACGACGCGGCGCTGGCCGCCTACAGCGAAGCCGAGGCGCAGGCCGAACTGCGCGGCGACCCGGTGCTGGCACGGGCCGCCCGGGTCAATGCCGCCAACATCTACCTGCGGCGGGCGATCGAGGTCGCCACCGGCGAAGGTGCGGCGGCGCGCGCCATCACCCTCGTCGAACTGGCCAAGACCGGCTACCGCCGCGCACTGCGCGAACAGCCTGAGGACTGGGGCGCGCGCTACAACTTCGAACTGGCGCAGGTGCTGGTGCCCGACTACGAAGTGCGCAACTGGCGCAAGGACGGCAAGGAAACCAAGGTCGATGACGACGCGCTGCCCGACAAGGCGGCGTGGACAGAAATGGTCGGCGCGCCGCGGGGCATGCATTGAAGTTCACCGACACCCTGCGCGGGCGCGGTGCGCGCTTCTGGCTGCTCGCCGCGGCCAGTGCCTGTCTTGGCGTGGCGCTGTTCGCCCCGGCGGTGCAGATCGAACGGCGCGTCGGCACCTACATGATGGTGTTCGACATCACGCAGAGCATGAACACCCGCGACGTCGGCCCGGCCGACGCCCGCATCGGCCGGCTCGACCACGCGAAACAGCTGGCCATCGCCGCACTCGATCGTCTGCCCTGCGGCACGCAGGTGGGCGTGTCCATCTTCGTCGAGCGGCGCACGCAGCCGCTGCTGATGCCGGTCGACGTCTGCATCGACCGCGCCGCACTGAGCGACGCCATCGGCCACATCGACTGGCGCATGGCGTGGGCGGCCGACAGCCATCTGTACTACGGCACCTACTCCGCACTCGACGACATCCGCCGGATGACGCCGGGCGCCGCCCTCGCCTTCTTCACCGACGGCCACCAGGCGCCGGCCCTGCACCCCGGCCGCATACCGGCCTGGGACGGCGAGGCAGGCGAGGTACCGGGTTTGCTGTTCGGGGTCGGCGGCGAACAGCCGGAGCCGGTACCCAAGCTCGGCGAGAAGGGCCGCATCGAGGGCTACTGGACCGCCGAGGACACCGCCGGCTTCGCCAGCGCCGGCGCGCCGACGCTGTCGGTACTCGACATGGAGAAGCTGGGCGGCGACATCCGCAACGCGCCGCAGCGCGCGCCCGGCTCCGACAACGACCACCTGTCGCTGCGCCGCGACGACGTGCTCGAAGACCTGGCCCAGCGCACCGGTCTCGGCGTCGCGGTCGCACGCTCGCCGGAGCAGATCGCTGCGCAGTTGCGTGCACTGCCGGGCGGCCGCGTCGCCGACACCCGGTTCGCGCTGCGCCCGCTGTTCGCGCTGGCCGGCCTCGCGGCATTGCTCGCCAGCCTCGCACCGGCGCCGTCGGCGGTCCGCCGCCGCGCCCAACGATTGTTCACCTTCAGGAGTGCCTGATCCATGAAAGCCCCGCTGTCCGTTCTCACCTTCGCACTGTTCGCACCGCTCGCCGTGGCGCACGGACCGACGCCGCAGAAGATCGACGAGTCGGTCGTCATCGCCGCGCCGCCGGCCGCCGTTTGGGCGGTGGTCGGCGACTTCGCCGGCATCGCGAAGTGGAATCCGGCGATCAAGGCCTCGTCGGCCGACCGCGGCAACGAAGCCGGTTCGACCCGCACGCTGACGCTGCCGACCGGCACCGTGACCGAACAGCTCGACGACTACGACGCGGCCGCGATGAGCATGAACTACCGCTCCGGCAACGCCGACCCGGCCGTGCTGCCGGTCAGTTCCTACTCCGGCCGGCTCACCGTCAAGGCCGAAGGCAGCGGCAGCAAGCTGGTGTGGCAGGCGCGCGGCTACCGCGCCGACACCGGCAACGATCCGGCCGCCGGCATGGACGACGAGAGCGCGGTGAAGGCGCTGCGCGCGCTGATGCGCCCCGGCCTCGACGCGGTGCGCACGCAGATCGAAGCGTCCGCCAAACCCTGATGAACGCGCTGCCGACACTGCGGGCGGCGACCTCGCCGGCGCGCTGGCTGCTGGCGGTGTCGCTGTTCGTCGGCGCGCTGCCGCCGGCGTCGGCCGATGCGGCCTGGCCGAAAGTGCGCAGCGCGCTGTTCGGCGAGCGCAGCTTGCACACCGACAGCGCCGTGCTGGCGCTCGAAGCGCCGGACCGCGCCGAAGACGCTTCGATGGTGCCGGTTGCGCTGCACGTGGGCCCGGCGGGCGGCGCACTGCGCACGCTGTGGCTGCTGGTCGACGAGAACCCGTCGCCGCTCGCCGCGCGCTTCACGCTGCACGACGCGGTGGTCGGCAGCATCGAGACGCGGCTGCGCGTCGAGCGCTACACCATGGTGCGCGCGATCGGCGAAACCGACGACGGCCGGCTCTACATGGCCGAGCACTTCGTGCGCGCCGCCGGCGGCTGTTCGGCGCCGATGGGTCCGGCAGACGACGGCGAGGCGGCGATCGGCCGCATGTCGATGCGCCGCTTCGACACGGCAGGCGGGCGCAGCGAGGTCGAACTGCGCATCCGCCACCCGAACCACTCCGGCCTCGAGGTCGATCTGGACACGCGCGGCTACGTCGCCGCCGACTACGTGCGCGCACTGCGCCTGCTGCAGGACGGTCGCCCGCTGCTCGACGCAGAGCTCGACATTTCGATCAGCCGCAATCCCTATCTGCGCTTTGGCATCGCCGCCGATGCGCGCCACCTCGACGTGCAGGTCGACGACAGCCGCGAACGCCACTTCAACGCACGCTTTCCGCCGGACACCGCCACGCCGTGAAGCGCCGGCTGCTGATCGTCGCCGCCTGTATCGGCGCCTCGACCGCGACTGGCGCCGCGCCATCAGCCGAAGCCATGATGAAGATGTCGCGCGCCGTGCTGAAGGTGTCGGCACTGGGCGACGACGACAATCTGTCGGTCGGCTCGGCCGTCGTGATCGGGCCGGACAGCGCACTGACCAACTGCCACGTCACGCGCCACGCCCGCATCATCGTGCTGTCGCGCGGGCTGGCGCGACACGCGGTGGTCGGCCAGCGCGCCGACGTGTCGCGCGACCTCTGCCTGCTGCGCACCGCCGAGCCGCTGCCCTACCCGGCGGTCGAGCTGCGCCCGACTCGCACCCTGGCGCTGGGCGAACGCGTGCTCGCCCACGGTTACTCGGGCGGCATGGAAGCGCATTTTGCGCGCGGCCTCATCGTCGATCTGCATTCAGCAGGCGGCAGCCACGTCATCCAGACCTCGGCCGGCTTCCTGCAGGGTGCGAGCGGCGGCGGACTGTTCGACGAGGAAGGCCGACTGATCGGCATCACCACCTTCCTGACCAGCGCCGGCCGCACCGAGTACTTCGCGATGCCTGCCGACTGGACCGACCGCCTGCGCGAACGCGCCGAAGAGGCGCCGAAGCCACTGCCCGGTTCGGCGCTGTGGGCGCAGTTGCCAGCACATCAGCCCTGGTTCATGCGCCTGCTCGAACCGTTGTCGCGCAAGGACTGGCCGACGGTGGCGCAGATGGCCGACGAGTGGATGGAGGCGGAGCCGCACGCGCCGGCCGCCGCGCTGATGTGCGCCCGCGCGGCGCGCGCACTGGCGCGGCCGGCGCGCATGTCGCAGTGCCTGCAGCAGGCGCTCGACGGCGCGCGCGACAGCGAGATCGAACTGACGCGCATCGCCGCCTGGGCGCGCAGCGAGGGGCTGGACGAGGCCGTCGCCGCCAGCACGACGGCGCTGGCACGGCTGCGTCCGCTGCCGCGCGGCGACTGAAGCCGCCCGCCGGCCGGACTCAGCCCGCCGGCACGCCGGTCCGGTTGACCTGGCTGTAGAAGATCTTCTGGTTGTGCAGGCTGCCGAGCAGCTCGTTCAGTTCGTGGATCAGCGCATCGTTGCCGGCACTCGCGGCCACGTCGCCGCTGGCGACCGCGACCTGCGCCAGACAGCCGATCTTGTCGCGCAGCGCGTCTTCGATCAGGTCGATGTGGCGGATCGTGAGCTGGAAGGTTTTCTGGTGCTTGGACATGAGGGTTCTCCCTGTGCCGCCGCCTCGTGAGCAGCGGGTGTTTACGAGAACCGACAGCGTAATCCTTTCGTGCGCCGCAACAAGCCCCCGCAGCGAAAGAGGGTCAGGGGCAGTCGGGACATCCTCACCGGAATCCGGGGCAGACACCGCCTGCAGCGACGTCCGCAGTCGCGGATAGTGCTTTCCTTTTCCGTCACGTCCGCACATCGAAGCCATGCATCGCAGCCGCCTGCTCGCCACCGCCCTAGCCACCGCTCTTGCCACACTCGTCGCCCTGCCGGCCGTCGCCGCCACCGACACCGTTGTCACGGTCAATGGCCGGCCGGTACCGCGCGCCCAGCTCGATTTCATCATCAAGGAGCAGATCCGCCAGGGCCGTCCGGCCTCGCCCGATCTGTCGCGCCAGGCGCGCGAGGAACTGATCGGGCGCGAAGTGCTGGCGCAGGAGGCGGAACGCAAGCTCGGCCGCAGCGAAGCGCTGAAGACGCGCATCGAATTCATGCGCCAGCAGGCGCTGCTGAACGCGCTGCGCGAGGACTTCTTCCTGAACACGCAGCCGGCCGACGCCGAGGTGCGCAAGGTCTACGACACGTTGTCGAGTCGCGCCGGCGAGCGCGAATACCGGGTGCGCCACATCCTGGTCGCCGACGAAGCACAGGCAAAATCGCTGCAGGACCAGCTGGGCAAGGGGGCGCGCTTCGAGGATCTGGCGAAGGCCCACTCGAAGGACAGCGACAGCGCGCCGGCCGGCGGCCTGCTCGAATGGACGCCGGAGGGGCAGTTCTCGCCCGAATTCGCTGCCGCGCTGCCGCAGATGACGCGCGGCAAGGTGGGCGACGCCCCGGTGCGCAGCGGCGCCGGCTGGCACCTGATCCGGCTGGAGGACGTGCGTCCGGCGCAGCCGCCGCGTTTCGAGGACGTGAAGCCGCGCATCGTCGAGTCGCTGATCGAGCAGAAATGGCGCAGCTACGTGAAGGAACTGCAGGCGCGCGCGGTGGTGAAGTGAGGGCAGCCTGGTCACTGCTGGCGCTGTGCTCGGCCACGGCCGCAGCCAGCGACGTCGATCATGCAGCGCACGCCGCGCTCGAATGGGTGGCCGAGCCCGAAGCTCAGTGCGTGCAGCTGGGCGGCACGATGACCGGCCTGCGCAATCGCGACCGCAGCCGCACGCTGCGGGTGTGGGTCGAGCGCTGGTACCTCGACGTACTGACCGCCGACCGCAGCCGCCACGACCTGCCGCCGGACGGCAGCGTCCGCCAGCTCGGCTGTTCCGAAACCCGTTCCGGCGCCCAGCGCTGGACAGTGGTCGACGCCCGCTTCCTGCCGACCGGCGAAGCGCAATGAATCGATGAAACAGTTACTTGCACTCATTCTTCTGGCCGCGGCGACGACCGGCGCACAGGCGGGAGAGCCGCCCGAACGCGCTTATGTGCGCGCCGGCACCGACCGGCTGATCCGCGCCTGTACGCAGGACGGCCACACGCTGAGCCTGCTCGCCAGACCGGGCGTCGAGGTGGCACGGGGCGAAGCCGCCCCGGCCGGACTGCCGGTCGACGCCTTCATGCAGGGTATTACCGAACAGGTGACGCAGCTGACCCGCGCGGTGCCGCACGCCGACTTCCTGCGCCCCGACAGCGCGGGCGCCCGCGCGCTGAGCGACGCGGTCGAGACCTGGATGGACGCCTTCAACCGCAGCCACGGCACGCGGCTGGCCTGGGCAATCAGCGACTTTGGCGTCAGCGACGCGCCGCAGGCCGCCTGCCGGGCGCCGGCGGACTGAAGGCCTGCCGATTCAAGTTGTCGTCCCCCACCGTCGATATGACTGGTCTGTACGCCGTGCGCCGCAGCATCCCGCGCGGTACGGCGACAGCCACACGCCATGGTGGAGCGAGGAGACAACTAGATGACCCAACGCATACTCTATTTCCTGGTGCCGGGCAGCAATATCAGCCCCTTCGACGTGACCATCGCCGCCGATGCGGGCTTCGATCAGGTGATACCGCTCACCGGCATCCGCCCGGAGAACGTGACCGCGCTGGTACAGGACGCCATCTTCTGTCGCCCGCCCAATCGCTTCAACGACACCGGCATTTTCATCGGTGGCCGTGACGTACATATGGCGACCGACATGTTCCAGTCCGCCAAGAGCGCCATGGTCGGCGACTTCCAGGTCGGCGTGTTCGCCGACCCGAACGGCGCCTACACCACCTCGGCCGCCGTGGTCGCGCTGGTCGAGAAGGCGGTCAATGCGAGCACCGGCTCCGGTCTGGCCGGGCGCACGGTATCGGTGTTCGGCACCGGCCCGGTCGGCCTGTGCACCGCCATCCTTGCCGCACGACAGGGCGCGAAGGCGCGGCTGTGCCAGCTCACGGCCGACGACGACTCCAAGGCGGCGCTGCGCTTCTGCGAGCGCTACAACGCCAAGGTCGAATGGGTGTCCGCTGAAACCCACCGCGACAAGGTCAATGTGATCGCTGACAGCGAAATCGCCGTCAGCGCCGCCAAGGCCGGCATCCGCATCCTCGATGCCGAAGTGCTGGAGGCCGGCGGCAAGCTGATCGCCTGTGCCGACACCAACGCCGTGCCGCCGTCCGGCATCGAAGGCATAGGCGTGAACGATCGTGCGATTCCGGTCGAAGTCGGCCCGGCCCGCTTCCTCAGCATCGGCCCGCTGGCCATCGGCAGCCTGAAATACAAGACGCAGTTCGGTCTCTACCGCTCTATTCAGACCGGCTCGTCGCCAGCGCTGATCGATTTTCCCGAGGCGTATGCGTATGCGCTGCAGGAGCTGGCGCAGAGCAAGTCCGCGTGAGCGGGACCGAGCGCTTGTCATGGCGCGCATGACAAGCGCACCATAGGCGGCCGGCGGGTCGGCGCCCTGAGGCGCTGCATGCTGCGGATGGAGGTGCGGACGGCGTGGACAGCAATCCGGGGCTGAACATTACGGGCACGGAAACCGTCATCGGTCAGGGTACCGGTGCCGACGGTGCGGTTTTCCGCACCCTGCTCGACCGCATGACCGACGGCGTGTTCATCGCCCGCGACTACCGCTTCATCTTTGCCAACGCCGCGCTGCCGCGCATGCTCGGTTACGAGCACGACGACTTCGTCGGACTGGGTTTCGACGCGGTGGTGGCGCCGGACTTCCTCGAACTGTGGGTGCAGCGCTTCCGGCAACGGACCGGCGACGGCGAAGAACCGCCCGGGCGCTACGAACTGCGCTTCCGCATGAAGGGCGGCCGGCGCGAACTGCCGATCGAACTGAACGCGAGCCGCGTCGTGTTCGACGGCCAGCGCTGCGTGCTCGGCATCGTGCGCGACATGTCGGGCCGCAAGCTCGCCGAACACGCATTGCGCGAGAGCGAACAGCGCTTCCGCGGCACCTTCGACCAGGCCGCCGTCGGCATTGCACTGATGGACCTCGAAGGCCGCTTCCTGCGCGTCAACCCGAAGCTGTGCGACATCCTCGGCTTTCGCGCCAGCGAACTGCGCACGCTGACGATGGAGGCCATCACCCATCCGGAAGACATCTCGCTGGACATTCACCCGCTGCGCTGCGTGCGCAGTGGCGAACAGACCACCTACTCGATCGAGAAGCGCCTGCTGCACAAGAGCGGTACCGCCACCTGGGCGCGCCTGACGATCTCTCTGCTGCTCGATGAGATGGGCGCCCCCTCGCACTTCATCGCCGTGATCGAGGACGTCCACGACCGCCATCTGGCGCAGACCGCGCTGGCCGACAGCGAACTGCGCCACCGCCTGCTGATGCACAACCTGCACGCGGCCGTGCTGGTCTGCGCGCCCGACGCCCGCATCCTGTACGGCAATCCGGAAGCCTGCCGCATCCTGCGCATGGATTCGGCGCTGCTCGCCGGCCGGACGATCGCCCAGCTTGGCTGCCGCTTCATCGACCAGAGCGGCGAGGCGCTGGCACCGGAACGCGATCTGGTGCGCCGCGTGCTCGTGTCGGGCCAGGAAATGAACGACGTCGTGGTCGGCGTCCGTCACGACGACGCGGATACGCTGTGGGTGCTGGTCCACGCCTACCCCGAGTTCGACACCCAGCATCGTCTGCGACACATCGTCGTCATGTTCGTCGACATCACCGACCGCAGCCGGCTCGAGGCCGAGCGCGATGCCGACCGTCAGCTCAAGACCGCAGCGCTGAACGCCATCACCGCCCACGTCGCCGTGCTCGACAAGCGCGGCGTCATCGTCGAGACGAATTCCAGCTGGCGCGCCTTTGCCGAGCGCGGCGGCTACACCGGCAACATGACCTTCGTCGGCGTGAACTACCTCGACGCCCTCGCCCGCTGCGACCGCGACGAAGCCCCCCATGCAGAGGCCGCGTGCGAAGGCATCCTGTCGGTCATGCTCGGCCGGTCGGCGCTGTTCCAGATGGAGTACGCCTGCCACGCGCCGCACGAGCGGCAGTGGTTCAGCCTGAAGGTGACGCCGATGGACGCGGCGCGCGAACGCGTGCTGCTCAGCCACGAGAACATCACGCGCATCAAGCTGGCCGAAGAGGCGGTACGCATCCTGGCCAACACCGACGCACTGACCGGCCTCGCCAACCGCCGCCATTTCTTCGAAGTCGCCGAGGAGGAGTTCGTGCGCGCCCGCCGCTATGGAACGCCGCTCACCGTGCTGATGGCCGACCTCGACCACTTCAAGCGCATCAACGACCATTTCGGCCACGCGGGCGGCGACGCCGTGCTGTGCAGTTTCGCCATCATCCTGTCCAGCCTGCTGCGCGATTCGGACAGCGCAGGTCGTCTCGGCGGCGAGGAATTTGCCGTATTGCTTCCGCACACCGCACTGGACGGCGCGCGCGCCTTCGCCGAGCGCCTGATGGAGCGTGTCGCCGAAAACCCGCCCGAATTCGACGGCCAGCCGGCGCACTACACGCTGAGCATAGGCATCGGCGAACTGATGCCCGACTGCCTCGATTTTTCGGCCCTGCTGCGCAAGGCCGACGAAGCGCTCTATCGCGCCAAGAGCGGCGGCCGCAACCGGGTCGAGTACGCCCCCGGGCCGTGCAACGACGCGACCTAGGCGCGTACGACCGGCCCCGCGCCCGATCAAGGGGATGTGACCCGCACGCGGCCCGCAGGGCACCCGCTTTGCTAGCGAGTGCCGGCGGGCGCCGCCAAGGCTCCTCGCACACATCCCATCTACTGACCGGAGATTCCCGACATGAAGGCCGATTCGTCAAACTCATCCCCGCGCAAATCGCAGGAGGCGCTGACCCTTCTTCGCGCCGACCACAAGCACGTCAGCGAACTGTTCGAGCAGTACGAGGCCGCCCGCACAAGCGCTCAGAAGAAGAAACTCGTGCATGAAATCTGTACGGAGCTCGACGTGCACGCCCAGATTGAAGAAGAAATCTTCTATCCGGCTGTAAAAGCTGCACTGAAGGACAAGGAACTGGTACCCGAGGCGACCGTCGAGCACGCGTCATTGAAAGACCTGATCGCGCAGATCAAGGACGTCGAACCGGACGGCGAAATGTACGACGCAAAGGTGAAAGTGCTCTCCGAGTACGTGAAGCATCACGTGAAAGAAGAACAGAACGAAATGTTCCCGAAGGTGAAGGACACCGATCTCGACCTTTCGGAACTGGGCGAGCAGATGAAACAGCGCAAGGAAGAACTGCTTTCGGCCGTCGCGCAGTGAGCAACGACTCCGCGTTGCGGCTGCCGGACAACGTGCCGAGAGGGCAACAAAAAAGCGCCCCGAGAGGCGCTTTTTTGTGTGGTGTCTGGCGGAGAGGGTGGGATTCGAACCCACGGTAGACTTGCGCCTACGCCTGATTTCGAGTCAGGTACATTCGACCACTCTGCCACCTCTCCGGGTTACTGCGAACTTCGTGGTCGCGAAGCGGCGCGCAGTGTAGCACAGGGGTCGCGCCGGCGGAAAGCGTCGGCGCGATTTTTGCGTGTCAGGCGCCGAGGCGCTCGACGCCGCCCATCCACGGGCGCAGCGCTTCCGGCACGACGACCGAACCGTCGGCCTGCTGGTAGTTCTCCAGGATCGCCACCAGCGTGCGACCGACCGCGAGGCCGGAGCCGTTCAGCGTGTGCAGGATTTCGTTCTTACCCTGTTCGTTCTTGAAGCGCGCCTGCATGCGGCGGGCCTGGAAGGTTTCGAAGTTCGAGCAGGACGAGATTTCGCGGTAGGTGTTCTGCGCCGGCAGCCACACTTCGAGGTCGTAGGTCTTGGCGGCGCCGAAACCCATGTCGCCGGTGCAGAGCGCCACCTTGCGGTAAGGCAGTTCGAGCCGGCGCAGGATGGTTTCGGCGTGGCCGGTCAGTTCCTCCAGCGCGTCCCACGAGCGGTCCGGCGTCACGATCTGCACCAGTTCGACCTTGTCGAACTGGTGCTGGCGGATCATGCCGCGCGTGTCGCGGCCGTAGGAACCCGCTTCCGAACGAAAGCACGGCGTGTGGCAGACGAACTTCAGTGGCAGATCATTCGCCTTCTGGATGGTATCTCTGACAATATTTGTAACTGGCACCTCGGCCGTTGGTATCAAGTAGAAAAAACGGTCCTTCGGACGCCCGATGGAGTCCGATCTACCTGACGCCTCAACATCCCTCAACTCCTGAGCCGGGGGGTCTTCGAGGCCGAACGGGATCTTGAACAGGTCCTGCTCGAACTTCGGCAGCTGGCCGGTCCCGAACATGCTGTCGGCGTTGACCATATAGGGCGCGTACAGCTCGGTGTAGCCGTGTTCGGTGGTGTGCGTATCGAGCATGAACTGGGCGAGCGCGCGGTGCATGCGGGCGATGCCGGCGCGCAGCAGCGTGAAGCGCGCGCCGCTGATCTTGGTCGCGGTTTCGAAGTCGAGGCCGCCGAGTGCAGTGCCGACGTCCACGTGGTCCTTCACCTCGAAATCGAAGCTGCGCGGCGTGCCCCAGCGCAGCACCTCGACGTTGTCCGCCTCGGACTTGCCCACCGGCACCGACTCGTGCGGCAGATTGGGCAGCGAGGCGACGAAGGCCTGGATGTCGGCCAGCAGCGCGGCGAGGCGCTCTTCACCGGCCTTCAGCGCGTCGCCCAGCCCGGCCACCTCGGCCATCACCGCCGACGTGTCCTCGCTCTTGGCCTTGAGCTGACCGATCTGCTTCGATGCGGCGTTGCGCTTTGCCTGCAGGTCCTGGGTGTCGGTCTGGATGCGCTTGCGCTCTTCCTCCAGCGACTGGAAGCGGGCGACGTCGAGCGTGTAGCCACGCAGGGCGAGTCGTTCCTGAACGAAAGCAAGCTGGCTGCGCAGCAGTTGGGCGTCTAGCATGAAAGGAAACCTGTGGCTGATGGAACGGATGTGAGCGGCCCCGCATCCGGCAGCCGTCGTCACATTGCAACGCAAAATTCTAACAGCGACCGCCGTCCGGGGCGGTATAGTGCCCAGGCCCCACACCTTTCACGCGAACGTCATGTTGTCACTGCGCGACTGTCTCGATCACAGCAATCTGAGCGAACTGGAAGTCGACGTGCTCGCCGACTACACCGGCCTGCCGACCATGCTGGCCGCCACGCTGGCGGGCGCCATGCTGCAGAGCGACGGCGGCGCCGACCTGATGCTGCGCATCCTGCAGGACGCGGAAAAGCAGGCCTCGCAGCGCCTCGACATGGAGCAGCGGGCACGCACCAAGGCAGCGGTCGAGCGCTTCTGCGCGGTGCACCGGCCCGAACTGCACTGAGCGCACGGCGCGGCCCCTTCCGGAAGCGGTCGTCTCTCGGCCGGGCGGGAGGTGGTGCCCTCGCCGTCTCAGCGCCTGACGGCGATTGCCAGCACCAGCCAGCCGGCGATGAAGGCAAGTCCGCCCAGCGGCGTCACCATCCCAAGTGCGCGCACACCGCTCAAGGCCATCGCGTAAAGACTGCCGCTGAACACGACGATGCCCAGCAGCATCAACCAGCCGGCAACGCGCAGCGCCCCTGAATCACGCAGGTGAATGGCCAGCAGGCCGACCAGCCCGAGCGCCAGCGCGTGCCAGAAGTGGTACTGCACCGCGGTCTGCCACACCGCAAGCATGTTCTCGTCCAGCCGCGCCTTCAGCGCGTGCGCGCCGAAGGCGCCGAGCATCACGGCGAGTGCGCCGGTCAGCGCTGCGAAGAAAAGAAAACGGCGGGCATCGGCAGACATCGAAAAGGTCCAGTAAGCAAAAAAAGGCGGGCGACTGCGGCAGCTCAGAGGCCGGCAGCGCGATCGAGTTCAGGTATCAGTCGTTCGTCCACCTCGCGGCGGAAGCGCGAAAGCCTGCGGCCGCGCACCGCGTAGATCCACATGAAGAGCGAGGCGACCACCAGCAGCGCCGGCAGACCGAACCATACGAGCAGATGGCCGGTCACGTCCCAGCCGTCCTTGACGACGCGCAGTGCATCGGCGCGCACGCCGATCCAGATGCAGGTGCCGACGAACAGCGCGGCCAGCGCCCACACCGGCCAACTGCGCAGTCCGTAAGGCTTCTTCGCGTTGTTGCCGAACCACATCGTGGTGCGCATCGTGTGGTTGCGCATGAACAGCCACGGTCCGCCGGTCTTACCCGGCTTCTGTATCCACGCTGCGGTCATCCGGTGGCCGTCGCGCGCACCCGAGTCGGCGTCGGTCAGTTTCACTTCGACCTCACCGCCGACCGGCCCGACCAGGAAGAAGCGCTCGTGCAGTACGCTGCGCGACGAACTGGTGACCGGCGTGTTGTTCTGTCCGCCACTGACCGTGGTGATCGTCTCGAT
Source organism: Methyloversatilis discipulorum (assembly GCF_000385375.1). NCBI lineage: Bacteria > Pseudomonadati > Pseudomonadota > Betaproteobacteria > Nitrosomonadales > Sterolibacteriaceae > Methyloversatilis > Methyloversatilis discipulorum. The sequence continues at coordinate 1,445,819 of NZ_ARVV01000001.1, read as the reverse complement.
GCCGCGGCTGTAACCCTGGATGTCGCCGGCGAACATATCCAGTTCGTAAGGCGCCGACGACACCAGCTTGCGCGCATTGCCGCGGTCCAGCGACACGTCGCGCAAGGTCTGGCGCAGCGCCAGCACGATGAGCATCATCGCAGCGCCAGCGGCCAGCAGCAGCCCGGGCATCACGTCGTCGAGCAGCTCGCGTGGCTTGCGGTAGGTGCGCACGTCGCCCACCAGCAGACTGGCAACGAGGTCGAGGCCGATGTCGGTACCGGCGGTGGCGTAATCGAGTATGCCGGGTTCGCTGTAGTCGGCGCCGGCCACCCGACCGGAGCATGGCGGGCCATCACCGAAGCCGGCCGGCAGCGGCGTGCCGGCGGGCAGCTTCAGCGCCCGCTGCCACAAGGTGCCATGCACCTTGGGCACCCAGCTGCGCTGCCATTCGGGCGCGAAGTGACGATCCATGACCACGCGGTAGAACTCGGCCGAGAACACGTACTTCTGCTGGCAACGCGGATAAAGATATTTCTCGCAGTGATCGCCCTCGCAGCTGCTGCCGGAGAACTTCGCCGTCTCGCGTGCGTCGATGCGCTCGCGTGCAGCGCGGTATTCGCCGAGGCGGCGCTTCACGTCCGGCGCCAGCCGGTCCGCATCGAAGGGCTTGGGCGACAGGCTCTGCACCACGCCGTCCATGATCTGCAGCACGGCACTGGTCTGCGCCGCAGTGTCGCGCTCGCTGCGTCCCTGCACCGCCGACTCAACCTGCTTCACCGTCGGCATGCCCGACAGCCAGTCAGTCTGCGCCTGCGCCGCGCCACTCAGCGCGCCGCAGACCGCCATCAATACGAACATGCCACGCATTCCGCTCTCCCCCGGAGCATCGCCAACCGCGCGTTGGCCACGCGCGGAGCATACGCAAGGGCGTTCGCCCCGTACAGCCGCGGCGGCGCATCGCCTGCGAACCAGATGGCATCGCGATCGCGCTGCAGGCGGCGATGCCGCGGCTCGACGCCGGGCTGCCGCCGGAACGGCTTGAGCTGGCGCACTGGATGCTGGAACACGACGAGAGGGGCGAGCAGGAGGCCATGCTCTGACGCATTGAAACCCGGCCGGGGGCGCACTGCGCTAAGCTTGCCGCCCCATGCCGAACACCCTCGCCAGCGCGGTCCACAGCGACCTCACGATCAAGAAGAGCCGCTTCATCGGCTGCGTCGAGCCGATGCGCGACCGCGCTTCGGCGCAGGCGCGCGTGCTCGAACTGTGGCGCCAGCACCCGGGTGCGACCCACGTGTGCTGGGCGCTGCTGGCCGGCGGTCAGTCGGCGGCGGTCGATGACGGCGAGCCCAGCGGCACGGCCGGCCGGCCGATGCTGGAAGTGCTGCGCCATCAGGATCTGGAGGGCGTGCTGGCCACCGTCGTGCGCTACTACGGCGGCATCAATCTCGGCGCTGGAGGTCTGGTGCGTGCCTACACCGACGCGGTCGCGTCGGCGCTGACCGGTGCGGTCAAGGTGCCACTGACCAAGCTGCGCATGCTCCGCTGCACCCTGCCCTATGCGCTCGAAGGTACGGTGCGGCGAGAGATCGACGCCGCTCGCGCCACGCTGGTCGACGTCACCCACGACTCGGTGGTCACGATGACGATCAGCCTGCCGGAGCCCGACGCGGCATCGTTCATCGCCCGCCTCAACGACGCCGGACAGGGGCGGATAGGCTGGGTGGACTGAACTGAAGAGCCCAGCCGCTGCAGGAGCGATCTTCCGACCGCGACAGTGCCCCTGATCGGACACCGCCCCGGGTCAAGCACCTCAACGATGCGAGCATCGCGTTCGCAGAGGCGCCTGCGCGGAAGGCAACGCCGTCAGGCCAGCACGCGCAGCAGCCAGCGGTTGATGTCGCGGATTTCCTCGATGCTCACTTCGTGGTCGATGTCGTAGTCGTGCCACTCGTAGGGCACGGCCAGCGCGTCGAGCACCTCGCGCGTGGCCAGCGCGCGGTCGATCGTGACCACGCCGTCCTGCGTGCCGTGCGCCAGGAAGACCGGCACGTCGGCGTTCGCTTCGCTGCGCTCATCGGCGGTCGCGGCCGCCAGCGGCAGATAGCCGGAAAGCCCGACGATGCCGGCCAGCCGCTCGGCGTGCCGCAGCCCGGCGAACAGCGCCATCGCGCAGCCCTGCGAGAACCCCATCAGCACGATGCGCGACGCCGGCACGCCACGTTCGACCTCGCGTGCGATCAGCGCATCGACCAGCGCCTGCGACGCGCGCACGTCGGCCTCGGCTTCCTGCCCGGCGCCTGGCGCGTAGAGGTCGAACCAGGCGCGCATGATGTAGCCGCCGTTGCGCGTGACCGGGCGTTCCGGTGCGTCCGGCAGCACGAAGCGCACCGGGCCGACGGCATCGAGATCCAGCCGCCGGCACACCGGCACGAAGTCGTTGCCGTCGGCGCCAAGACCGTGCAGCACGATGACGGTGGCGATCGGCGCATCGCCGCTTTCGAGTTCGATCAGATTGACGGTCATTCCCACGAGGCCTTGCGAAAAGTCCGGGCGACACGGTACGGTGCGGCCGACGGATGTGCAACCGGAAGGCGCCTCCTTCCGCCCCTCAACTGTCTGTCCAGTCGAGTTGACCATGAAGCAGCCCCCGATCCCCGAGAACGAAAGCGAACGACTTGGCGCGCTGCGCGCGCTGCTTCTGCTCGACACACCGCCGGAAGAGCGCTTCGACCGCATCGTGCAGTTCGCGGCGCGCGAGTTCGACGTGCCGATCGCGCTCATCTCTCTGGTCGACGAGAACCGTCAGTGGTTCAAGTCCCGCGTCGGTCTGGACGCCTGCGAAACATCGCGCGAAGTGTCCTTCTGCGGCCATGCGCTGAGCATGGATGTGCCATTGGTGATCGAGGATGCGCTGCTCGACGAGCGCTTCGCCGACAACCCGCTGGTAACCGGCCCACCGCACATACGCTTCTACGCCGGCGCCCAGTTGCGTCTGGCGTCCGGCCTGGTCGTCGGCACGCTGTGTCTGATAGACCAAGCACCTCGCAGGCTCGATGAAATGGATCTGGGCATACTGGGCAGCCTGCGTGCGCTGGTCGTCGAGGAACTGACCGCGCGTCCGCGCGGCGCAGGAGGCGCCTGACGTGGAGAGAAGCGCGCACCGCACACGACGCCCGCTGCTGCTCGTGATCGAGCCGGATTTCATGGTCCGGCGCACCATCGCACTGGTGGCCCGCGACCTCGACATCGCCGACGTCCACGAAACGAGTGGCAGCGACGCCGCAGCATCGCTGCTCGCCACTGCTTCCTACGATGGCGTTCTGGTCTGTATCGACGACCGGGGTTACGCCCTGATCGAGCAGTTGCGGAGTGGCAGGACGCTATGCAGCGCACGTACGCCGCTGGCGGTAACGATGAGCAGTTGTGGCGTGGAGGACGTACAACGCCTGCGCGATCTGGGCATCGATCATGTGTTGCTGCGCCCGTTCAAGGTCAAGGCCGTACTGCAGGCACTTCAGATGCTCAGCCGGGCGCGTGTCGACAACGCTGTGTGAGCGGACGCATGCGCGGTACAGTGCTGCACTTCCATAGGAGACTGCAATGAAGACACTGACCGTACGCGTGACCGCCGAGCTGCAGGTGCCGGACGACTGGACCCTGGCCGACCACGCTTCCGGCATGACGGTGCTGAAGATCGGCGACCAGTTCGTCGATTTCGACATCGCACCGCTGTCCACCCGCGACGACGAACCCGATTCGATGTGGACCGACGACGACGAGACCCTGACCAGCCGCGTGCTCGACTGCGTGATCGAACTCGACACCGACCTCGAACTGGCCTATCAACAATGAAGACCGGGCGTGACACCGGTCACGCCCCGCCTGTCTCCAGTCCGCAGCGGAGTACGTAGATACGCCTGTGTTCAACCACCACAGGAGTGAAACGATGTCCCTGAACAACCCCGCCGGCCTCGCGCTCACCGGTGCGACCGCCCGCAGCATCGAACTGCTGGAACAGGCCGAGCACGAACTGCGCTGTTTCATCGGCGACCCGGTCGCCACCGTCGACCGCGCGCTCACCGAGGCGCCGGACATGGTGATGGGCCACGTGCTGCGTGCCTATCTGCACCTGCTCGGCACCGAGCCGGCCGGCATTCCGGTCGCCGCCGCCGCCCACGCCACGGCGGCGAAGCTGCCGGCGAACGAACGCGAAAGCCGCCACCTGCGTGCGGTCGCGCTGATGACCGCGGGCCGCTGGCGAGCCGCTGCGCGCGTGCTCGAAGACATCGCGATCGATCACCCGCTCGACGTGCTGGCGCTGCAGGCCGGCCAGCAATGCGACTTCCTGCTCGGCGACTCGCGCATGCTGCGCGACCGCATCGCCCGCGCCCTTCCAGCCTGGAGCATGGACATGCCGGCCTGGCACGCGGTGGCCGGCATGCTGGCTTTCGGACTGGAAGAGACCGGCGACTACCTGCGTGCAGAGCGCTACGGCCGGCAGGCGGTCGAGATCCAGCCGCGTGACGGCTGGGCGCAGCACGCGGTCGCGCACGTGATGGAAATGCAGGGCCGTCGCCGTGACGGCATCGCCTGGATGCGCGCCGCACCTCAGGCATGGGCACAGGACAGCTTCCTCGCCGTGCACAACCACTGGCATCTGGCGCTGTTCCATCTCGGCGTCGGCGAAATCGACGAAGTGCTCGCGCTGTTCGACGAGGCCGTATTCGGCCGCGCACCGGGCCTCGTATTCGACTTCATCGACATGTCGGCGCTGCTGTGGCGGCTGCATCTGCGCGGCATCGATGTCGGCGAACGCTGGCAGGCCGTGGCCGATCGCTGGGCACCGATGGCCGCGCGCAGCCTCTACGCCTTCAGCGACATGCACGCGATGATGGCGTTCGCTGCCACCGGCCGCACCGCGCAGATGCGCAGCCTGATCGACGCACAGGAAATGGCGCTGGCAGGCGAAGGCGACAACGCCGGCTTCATCGCCGAAGTCGGCCGTGCCGCCACGCGCGGCATCGCCGCCTTTGGCGAGGGCGACTACGCGAGCACCGTGCGCCTGCTGCGGCCGATCCGCCACGTGTCGCACCGCTTCGGCGGCAGCCACGCGCAGCGCGACATCATCGATCTGACGCTGATCGAGGCGGCGCAACGCGACGGTCAGCGTGCGCTGGCCGAAGCCCTGCGCGCCGAGCGCGCCTTCGCGAAACCGGAGCCGGACGCGCCGCGCGTGCGCAGTGCCTGAGCGCGCTCAGGACGAAGGTGGCGGCGGGGGCGGCGACCCGAGGTAGCGCTGGTCCGACCAGGTGGCCAGCCACTCGGGCACGAAGGCGACGAAGACCGCCACCAGCATGCCGGTCAGGAAGGCGTCGCCCCAGGCCATCAGCCAGCGCGCGACCAGTGCGTGCTCGACGGCGACGCCGCCAAGCAGGTGGTGGATGAACTCGTAGGCCGCACCGGCCGCAAAAATGCTCATCGCGGTACCGATGAAGCCGCGACCCAGCACATAGATGAAGGGATGCGCCGGCAGGCCGCGGCGCAAGGCTTCGCCCAGCGCCAGTGCCAGCGTGGCCGGCACCAGACCTATCCACACCAGCTGCGACAGCACCGCGGCGAAACCGAGATCGCCGAGCAGCCACACCGCCAGCGCGACCAGCACCAGTTCGATCACCGCCAGCGGCCAGCCGAACATGAGCACCAGCAGGCAGGCGCCCGAAAGCTGGATCGAGATGCCGCTGGGCAGCATCTGCGGCAGCACCCACAGCAGCGACAGCACCACCAGCGAAGCCGCCCACGGCGCCCCGAGCGGCCCGGCCAACATGCGCCAGGGCCGCATGAGTGCGCTGACGCCGAGCGCCAGCAGCAGCAGACAGATTTCGATTGCGAACACACCGCCTCCCGATCACACGCCGCGCAGTGTGGCACGCCAAGACGCCTGCGTTCATGACGTGAAGCAAGCGCCCGGCATCGCCGGAGCGGTACCGGCAGTAAGCAGCAGCCGCGGGCTTCGGTTCAGGCCGCTGTCGGGGTCAGAAGACCCCTCCCACAGACCCCGCTCCCGGGCTCCAGCCGCCGTTCGGGCGCCGACCCGTGGGAGCGGCCTTGGCCGCGACACGGCCGCTGCGGACCGCCAGCTTCGACGCAAGCTGCCGTCGGGGTCCGAAGCCCCCTCCCACAGAGCCCCGATCCCGAGCTCCAGCCGCCGTTCAGGCGCCGACCCCGTGGGAGCGGCCTTGGCCGCGACGCGGCCGCCGCGGACCGCCGGCTTCGACTCCCGCCAGCTTTCAGCCGGCAAGACTTTCAAGAAACTGCACAGCGACGTCGGCGCTGCGGGTGCGGCGCATCGGCGGCAGACTGCGCCAGATCACCTTGCCGTAGTGCTTCTCGACCAGCCGCGGGTCGCACACCATCAGCACGCCGTGGTCGCGCTCGTCGCGGATGAGGCGGCCGGCGCCCTGCTTCATGCTGATCACCGCGTGCGGCAGCTGGTATTCGGAAAAGGCGTTGCGCCCCTGTTTCTTCAGGTGTTCGATGCGCGCCGACAGCACCGGGTCGTCCGGCGGCGCAAACGGCAGCTTGTCGATGATGACCAGCTGCAGCGCGTCGCCGCGCACATCCACGCCTTCCCAGAAGCTCTGGCTGGCGACCAGCACGGCGTTGCCGGCGGCGCGGTGGCGGTCCAGCAGTTCGCTGCGCGTGGCCTGGCCCTGCATCAGCAGCGGCCGCTCCGGATCGTAAGCCGACAGCTTGTCCTCGATCAGCTCGTGGATGCGCTTCATCGCGCGCAGCGATGTGCACAGCACGAATACGCCGCCGCGGCAGGCCTTGATCAGCGGCCAGGCGGCACGCGCCACGGCTTCGGCATAGGTCGGCGCCGACGGCTCCGGCATGTTTTCCGGGGCGTACAGCAGCGCCTGCTGTTCGTAGGCGAAGGGGCTGCCCCACTGCGCGGTTTCGGCGTTGTGCAGCCCCAGTTCGCCGCAGTAGTGGCCGAAATCGTTGCCCACCGACAACGTGGCCGAGGTGAAGATCCAGGCACGCGGGTTGTCTTCCATCTGCCGGCGGAAGATGTCGGCCACCGACAGCGGCGTGGCGTTGAGCGCCAGCGCCTGCGTATAGACCTCGGCCCAGCGCACGCGGTCCGACTGCTCGCCCGCTTTCTCGCCCGCCTGCCAGCGCTCGACGCGGGCGATCAGGTCGAGCGCGCGCTGCCAGCACTTCTCCAGCCCCTCGCTGCGCGCCGCCTGCGTTTCCAGCAGACCGGCCAGTTCGTTCAGCGCCTCCAGCACGGTGGCCAGCGCCGGTGCGAACGCCGGGCGCTCGTCGATCTGTGCCGCCGACAGCCGCACGTTCTCCTCGCGGAATACCAGCCGCAGGTCGCGCACCGCCTTCACCATGCGCTCGGCCGATTCCGGCAGCTGCTTGAAGTCCTTGGCGCCGACCAGCGCCTCGGCCCGCGTGTCGCGCGCCAGCTCGAGCATCTGCGAGGTCGATACCGATTCGCCGAAAAACAGGCTGGCGGTCTCGGCGAGCTGGTGCGCTTCGTCGAACACGACGGCGTTGCAGGCCGGCAGCAGTTCGGCCACGCCCTCGTCGCGCAGCATCAGGTCGGCGAAGAACAGATGATGGTTCACCACCACCACGTCAGCCTCCATCGCCTCGCGGCGCGCGGCGGTGACGAAGCATTCCTTGGCGTTCGGACAGTCCTGGCCGAGGCAGTTGTCGCGCGTAGAGGTCGCATGCGACCAGGCACCCGACTCTTCCGGCACCTCGCTGCACTGCGCCTTGTCGCCGGTGCTGGTCACCTTGGCCCAGCGGGCAATGGCCTGCAGGTGAGAGGCGTCTTCACGCGAGCCGAAACGGCCCTCCTGCAGCGAACGTTCGAGGTGGTAATGGCACAGGTAGTTGGCGCGTCCCTTGAGCAGCGCGATGCTGACCGGCACGCCGAGCGCACCGCGCACGGTCGGCAGATCGCGGCCGTAGAGCTGGTCCTGCAGCGTCTTGGTGCCGGTAGACACGATCACCTTGGCGCCGGACAGCAGCGCCGGCACCAGATAGGCGTAAGTCTTGCCGGTGCCGGTGCCTGCCTCGACCACCAGCACGCTGCGGTCGGCGATGGCCTGGGCCACGCGTTCGGCCATTTCGGTCTGCTGCGTGCGCGGCGTAAAACCGGGGATGGCGCGGGCCAGCGGGCCGTCGGGTGCAAAGGTGGCGGGAATGTCGGACACGGAGAGGGATGAAGTGCGGAAGACGGCTGAAACCGGCCCGGAGTGTACCGCAGCACCGTCGTCATCACACCGGCGGCCGGACCGTGGCGTCGTCATGTCCTATCCTGAAAACTGGCTTCGAAGAGAGACCGCCATGGATACCGCCACGCAGCCGCCCAACGTCACCCGCACCGAACACGATTCCTTCGGCCCGATCGAGGTGCCGGCAGACCGCCTGTGGGGCGCGCAGACGCAGCGCTCGCTGCAGCACTTCGCGATCTCGACCGAGCGCATGCCGCGCGAACTGATACACGCGCTGGCCGCGGTCAAGCGCGCGGCGGCGCTGGCCAATGGCCGGCTGGGCAAACTGCCGGCCGAGCGCATGACCGCTATCGTCGCTGCCGCTGACGAGGTGCTCGCTGGCCAGCATGACGACGAGTTTCCGCTGTCGCTGTGGCAGACCGGCTCCGGCACGCAGACCAATATGAATATGAACGAGGTGCTGGCCAACCGCGGCTCGCAGCTGATGGGCGGCGACTGCGGCGAGGCGCGCACGCTGCACCCGAACGACGACGTGAACATGGGCCAGTCGTCGAACGACGTGTTCCCGACGGCCATGCACGTGGCCGCCGCCTACGCCGTCCGGCGCGCGCTGATGCCGGCACTCGACGCGCTGCACGCGCAGCTGGCCGACAAGGCGGTCGCCTTTGCCGACATCGTCAAGATCGGCCGCACCCATCTGCAGGACGCCACACCGCTGACGCTGGGCCAGGAATTCTCCGGCTACGCCGCCCAGCTCGCGCTGGCCCGCTCGGCCATCGTTGCAGCACTGCCGGCAGTACATGCGCTGGCGATCGGCGGCACCGCGGTTGGCACCGGCCTGAACACCCATCCGGAATTCGGCACCCGGGTGGCGAACAAGCTGGCCGACGGCACCGGCCTGCCCTTCGTCTGCGCCGACAACCCGTTCGCCGCGCTGGCCGGGCACGAGCCGTTGGTTGCGCTGCATGGTGCGCTGAAAACGCTGGCCGTCGCGCTGAGCAAGATCGCCAACGACATCCGCTGGCTCGCCTCCGGCCCACGCAGTGGTCTGGGCGAACTGGCGCTGCCGGAGAACGAGCCCGGCAGTTCCATCATGCCGGGCAAGGTGAACCCGACCCAGTGCGAAGCGCTCACGATGCTGTGCGCCCAGGTCATCGGCAACGACGTCGCCGTCACGATGGGCGGCGCCTCCGGCAACTTTGAACTGAACGTCTACAAGCCGCTGATCGCCGGCGCCGTGCTGCAGAGCATCCGCCTGCTCGCCGACGGCATGCGCAGCTTCGACGCCCACTGCGTCGCCGGCATCGAAGCGCGGCGCGATCGCATCGCCACGCTGATGCAGCAGTCGTTGATGCTGGTGACCGCGCTGGTGCCGCACATCGGCTACGACCGCGCAGCGAAGATCGCCGCCCGCGCCCACCGCGAAGGCCTGACCTTGCGCGAGGCGGCGCTTGCCTCGGGCGACGTGAGCGGCGAGCAGTTCGACCTGTGGGTGACGCCCAGCGCAATGGTGGGCGAACGCGCGTCGGGCACGCAATGAACTTCGCACGCATCACGCATTCGTACCTGAAGTACCCACTCAGTCAGGAGAACGTCATGGACATCAGCCCGCATTCGATGGAAACCCTGTTCGCCCAGCTCGGTCTGCCGAACGACGCGCGGTCGATCGAGCGCTTCATCGCCACTTGTGGCCATCTCGACAATGGCGTCCCGCTGCACGAAGCCCGCTTCTGGAATCCCGCCCAGGCCGCCTTCCTGCGCGACGCCGTGGCCCAGGACGCCGACTGGGCGGAAACGGTTGATACGCTGAACACCCGGCTGCACACGCGGCCACTCATAGGCTGAAAGCCTTGCCTCCCACTCGTCACGCGGCTGGCGTAATCTGCCCTTTCATTCACTGAAGGAGAACGTCATGGGACTTTTCGACTCGATCGCCGGACAGGTTGCCGGCGCGCTCGGCGGACAATCCGGCGCCGGCGGCAACGCCGCACTGATCCAGGCCGCGATGAGCCTGATCAACAGTCCGCAGATCGGTGGCCTGCAGGGGCTGATCGCGAAGTTCCAGCAGGGCGGCCTGGGCGACGTCATCGCCTCGTGGCTGGGTTCCGGCCCCAACCTGCCGATCTCCGGCGACCAGATCAAGGCCGTATTCGGCGCCGAACAGATCGGCGGTGTCGCCCAGCAGGTCGGCATGTCCTCGCAGGAAGTATCCTCCGGTCTCGCCGGCCTGCTGCCGCAGCTGATCGACAAGCTGTCGCCCGACGGCAAGGCGCCCGAAGGAGATGCGCTGCAGGCGGCGATGGGGGTGCTGGGTGGATTGCTGAAGTCGTAAGGCACCCAATGCGTGCGGCGCCTGTATCAGACGCCACATGTGAGCTCAGCGCGCCTCATGCCGCGCGGATGGCACGAGCAATACGATAGCCGCGGAGACATCGGGTCTGATCACCGTGATTTGATCGCAGAGCGAGTCCGCTGGTCAGCAGACTGGACGCACGCGATGATCGCGGCTGATGCACACAACAGAAAACTCCCGGTGTTCGCCAGTGCGTTGCGACGCAGAGTCGATTCCTCTACGCGTGTCAGAAATCCTTACAACCCATGCGATGCTCTGGGACCCAGGAACCTCAAGACGTACGCGTAATCAGCATTGGATCAGTTCTTGCTAAGAGGGGCAAACTGAGTCAATCCTGAAGGTTTCATTGATGAAAATTCGCGCATCAGCTGCTCTTCTCTTTTCTCTGGCCCTCTCCTCAACTCCCAATGCTGTCGCGGCGTGGCAAACGGTGAGCTTTGAGAAATTCACTCTCGCCTACTCAGATGTCGCGCTGGGCAATGGTCTCGATTTCACCTTCTCGGACGAAGATCACATTGAATTCGGTTGGAACATCCCTCCCGATTTTGTCGCCGACAGTTCGGGCTCCAATCAAGAGTTCGGCTTGGTCAGCTTCAGTGTTTTTGCGAACGAAGGTTTCAGATTCACCGGGGAAGTATCGGTATTTGTCGGAAACCTGCCTTTCGTCGAAGCCGGTGCCTGGACGTCCCCGACCCTGACAGGCGAAGTACTGATTGATGGGCTTGGCGCACCGGCGGGGATGATCTTCGGTTCGATGAACAAGACGGTCACTTACGCGACCGACGCGTTGCGTACGGGCTATTACAGTTATGCCGCTAGTTTTGATCATGGATCCTTCTCTTACCTTTCTCTGATGCCGCTCAACCTTCATGCAGGGATTCCCGATCCCGGCGCCATCATTTTCAGCACAGGGCAAGCTGAAGTCCGTTTTTCGCTCGCTTTAGCGCCGGTACCCGAACCGTCGACATACGCAATGTTCATGATCGGACTTGGCGTGTTGTCGCTGCTCTCCGCCCGCAGAGGTCCGCGGCAGGACATCTGAGCCAGCCCCCGCGCCGAAGTGGCGTTCCAAACGATTGCGCCCGAGGTTCCACTTGGGCGCAACCGTCATCGTTGTTTGCGTCAACAATCATGGGGTTGAATCGCCCCCCCCCGCGGACCAATCTCGTAAATGTCCGACACCCCGAAGGCGAAGCGCTCGGCCGACGCAATACAGATCGCATCTGACAGGACCGATAAGATGTCCTGCCGTGCGGCCTGCCCGAGGTCGCTGATGCGATCCGAACTGCGCCAGGAATGAGCACGGCCACGCACATCTTATCGATGCACCGCTCGGATCAAGCATGACGCGTAAGTACCGACCGCTGTCGAGGCGGATTCCCTCCCCCGGGGTCGTTCTGCCGCTCGTGGCATCGCTGCCGTTCTTCTGGCTCTGGTACTCGCGTTACCTCAGGATCGACTTCAATGAACTTGGCCGCCACTACGACGCGGCGACGCAGACAGTGCACACCGACGCGGCCTTCGTGTGGTGCCTGCCGGCGCTGGGTTGCCTGCTGATCGCCTTAGTCAATCTGGTGCGTACTGCGAGACGCAGGGCCTCACGCTGACAGTGCGCCGTATAGACGAGTGAGGCGCCGCATCCGCCGCCATCCCCCGCAACGCCGTCAGCTCATCGCCTGGCGAAACTGAAATACCCGCACAGCCCCACCGGCACCGCGAGCAGCGCCCACGACAAGGCGTCCCAGGCTTCGTCGCCGACCAGGGCCGACAGCAGGCCGGCGGCGGTGAGTACGGCGATCAGCAGCGGCCAGCGGAAGATGGCGACATTCGATTTCGCGCCCTTCATGCGCCACCTCGCGCGGTGGTCGTGCCATGCCCGACGCTGACGGGAGCCGCAGCGGCATGCCTGTGCTTGCGCCACCACAGCACGAGCCCGCTCCACAGCACGACGAGGGTGACCAGGTCGAGCAGCGCCCACAGGATTTTGAGCGGCAGGCCGCCGTAGTCGCCGAAGTGCAGCGGCTGCGACAGCAGCAGCGCGGTGGCGTACCAGGGGCGCGGTTTCGTTTCGATCACCGCCGCACTGACCGGGTCCACCAGCGTGGCCTTCAACAGCTTGGCAGTGAGCGGCGTGTCGCCGTGCAGGAAGACGGCGTAGTGCGACGGCGTCGATAGCAGCGTGCCGGGAAAGGCGACGGTGGCAACGGCCATGCCCGGCTCGGCGGCCAGTGCAGCGTCGACCAGCGACTGCAGCGGCGCCGCGCTGCCGCCCTGCGCGGCACCGGCTCCGGCGGTCTTCAGCGCGGCAACCTGTTCCGCCTGCCAGGCCTTCAGGATCAGGTCTGCCCAGGTGTTGATGACGCCGGTTCCACCCACGACCAGCGCCCAGGTGACGGTGACGATGCCCAGCATGTTGTGCATGTCCAGCCACCACAGCTTGGTCGAGCGGCTGCGACGCACCTCGCCGAAATCAAGCTTGCGCATGAAAGGGGCGTACAGCACGACGCCACTGACCAGCGCGACCACCAGCAACAGGCCCATGAAGCCGAGGAACAGCCGGCCGGCCAGACCGGCGAACAGATCGACATGCAGCCGGTACATCAGGTGCATGAAACCTTCGTCGAAACGGGGCTCGCCAAGGACGTCGCCGGTGCGCGCGTCGACCACCGAAAACTTCGCCTGCGTCTCGTCGGTGTCGGGCCGGGTGTCCATCTTGACCACCCACATGTCCGGCTCGTCCTCTTCCTTGAACAGGTAGAGCGGCACCAGATCGGGATGGTGGAGGCGCGCCGACTCGACGATGCGGTCGACCGGCAGATGCGCGGTGCCGACAGCCATTTCCGGCGCCTCGATGTGCTTGCCGAGAGCGTGGTCGATCTCATGATAGAAAACCAGCGGCAGACCGGTCAGACACAGCAGCAGCATGAACAGCGTGCACACCAGACTGGACCATTTGTGCACCCACACCCATCGCTGCAGCGAGGTGGCGCGGGGGCGTACGGCGGACGTACAGGAAGCCGTGGCGGTGTCGGGCGTAGCGGATTTCATCGATGGACGGGGCCGGACTCGGGGTAGCAGGGATACGACAGCACGCCGCGACGGTGTGCAAAAAGTCGCAAACAATACAAAAACAAGAACGATTCGTAATACGATTCGTTACTCACGATTCTACCTCACCCCCGTGCCCTCCCCTGCAATGAAGAACGCCCCTTCTTTCCCGCGCCCTCCCCTTGCGCTCGCCATCATGGCGGCGCTCGCCAGCACCGTTGCTCACGCCCAGCAGACCGAAGATCCGTCGGCGCCGATCACGCTCGCACCGGTGGTGGTCGAAGCCAGCGCCGACGCGTCGGCCGCCGGCCTGCCGCCCGCCTTCGCCGGCGGACAGGTGGCGAAGGGGGCGCGTATCGGCATACTCGGCAACCAGAGCACGCTGGACACCCCGTTCAGCACTACCGCCTATACGAGTCAGCTGATCGAGGACCAGCAGGCCTCGGGCGTCGCCGAAGTGCTGCGCAATGACCCGACCGTGCGCATTTCGCGCGGCTTCGGCAACTTCCAGGAGCTGTACGTCATCCGCGGCTTCCCGCTGTTCTCCGACGACATGGCCTACAACGGCCTGTATGGCGTGCTGCCACGGCAGTACGTGGCAACCGAGTTCCTCGAACGCGTCGAGGTGCTGCGCGGCGCCAACACCTTCGTCAACGGCGCCGCACCGGGCGGCACAGCAGGCAGCGGCATCGGCGGCTCGATCAATCTGGTGCCCAAGCGCGCACCGAACGAGGACCTGACACGCCTGACCTACGGTCTGCAGACCGGCGGTCAGGACTACCTCGCAGCCGATGTGGCGCGCCGCTTCGGCGAAAACAAGGAACTGGGCCTGCGCGTGAACGCAGCCCGACGCGTCGGCGGCACCGGCATCGACAACGAACGCAAGGACTTCGAAATGTTCTCGCTGGGCGCGGATTACCGCGGCCGCGACTTCCGGCTGTCGGCGGACGTCGGCATGCAGGACCAGAACCTGATCGAGGGCCGTCCAAGCCTCTTGCGCGGCGGCGGTCTCACATTCGTCCCGCGTCCGCCGAGCGCGTCGTCGAACTATTCGCAGCCGTGGATCTACTCCGGCGACCAGACCGTGTTCGGCACGGTGCGTGCAGAGTTCGATCTGAGCGACGTCACCACCACCTGGGTGGCGGTGGGCGCGCGCCGTGGCAAGGAACGCAACTCACTGCCCTTCCACTTCCTGGACTCGAACGGCACGATCAACTCCAGCCGCTTCGACAACTATCGCGACGAGACGGTGGTAACGGGCGAGGCCGGTATCCGTACCCAGGTGACGACAGGAGCGGTCCAGCACCGCCTGACGGCGTCGATAGCCGGCCACTGGCGCACCGAGAAGAACGAGAACGAGTTCGGCGCCGCCTTCGTCGATAACCTCTACGACCCGCAACCGGTTGCACGACCGGGCGGTGCCGCCAATCCCGAGCTGAACTCGCCGCAGACACAGCAGAAGACCCGCAGCTTCAGTCTGGCCCTCGCCGACACGATGGCCTTTGCCAACGACCGACTGCTGCTCACACTCGGCGCGCGGCTGCAGAAGATCATCGACGTTCCCTACAACGACTACGCGGTATTCGGCACCTCCTATGACAAGACCAAGCTCACACCGGCGGTCGGTGCGGTATATAAGCTCACGCAGGAAATGTCGTTGTACGCCAACTACGCCGAGGCACTGACCCGTGGCGGCACCGCGCCGAACACCGCGGTCAATGCCAACGAGCGCCTGTCGCCCTTCGTGTCGAAGCAGACGGAAGCCGGCGTGAAGTACGAGGACAAGCGCTTCGGCGCCGGTCTGGCGGTGTTCTCGATCGAGTTGCCGAGTGCTTTCGTCGGCGCCGACAACGTGTTCCGCGCCAGCGGCGAGCAGCAGAACACCGGCATTGAGCTGACGCTGTACGGCGAACCGCTGCAGGGCCTGCGCCTGCTCGGTGGCGCCACCTGGATCGACGCCGAACTGGAGCGCACGGCCGGCGGCAGCAACGACGGCAACCGTGCGATCGGCGTACCGTCCGCCCAATACACTTTCGGTGTCGAGTGGGATGTGCCGCTGCTGCGCGGCCTGAGCCTGGACGCACGCACCATCTACACCGCGTCACAGTACTTCGATGCGCAAAACGCCGCGTCCATCCCGAGCTGGACGCGCTTCGACCTCGGCGCGCGCTACATCACGCGAGTCGCCGGCAAGGACGTCACCTTCCGCGCCCGCGTCGACAACGTGAGCGACCGCGCCTACTGGGCGGCGGCCGGCGGCTACCCCGGCTCCAGCTATCTGGTGCAGGGCGCGCCGCGTACCGCCATGCTCAGCGCCACGGTCGATTTCTAAGGCTCGCCCCCCGTTCGACTGCCACCCCGCCAGCATGATCTGCCGGGGTGGCCGGGCAGCTTGACCGGCTGCAACATAAGCAATAGCGTGCGATCCGTGCTTAAGGCCCCGCCTGCGGCGGCCGTTTACCCTGGATCAACGCGAAGCCGGCCCGGTCACCGACATGCCCACACGAAATGCCGAACCCGTCGACGGTGCCGCCGGCCTGCGTTCGCCGGCTGTCGTCTGCCTGATCGCCCTGCTGCTGATGTTGGTTGCGGCGCTGCTGCCGCCGATTCCGCTGTTCGAGGGCCGGCATGGCGCGATGCTAGCCTTTCATCTTCTGCTCGAAACCTTCTCGGTCGTGGTGTCGGCGCTGGTCGTCATCATGGCCTGGCACCGTTTCGACCAGTCCGGCGACTACGCCTCCAACACGCTCATCTTCGGTTTTTCGGTGGTTGCCGGCAGCGACCTGATCCACGCACTGAGTTACGCCGGCATGCCGGCCCTGCTGACCGAGAGCAGCACCGCGAAAGCCATCTTCTTCTGGCTGGCCGGCCGCTCGTTCGAACTGCTGACTGTCGCGCTGGTGGCGGCACGCATCGCGCTGCCCGGGTCACGTGGCAGCTGGCTGACACTCGGCCTGCTTGGCACCGGTGCGCTGTTCGTCGCTGGCACCTGGTTTCTCGACCTCTTTCCGATGACTTTCGTGCCCGGCGTCGGCGTGACGGCGTTCAAGGCTGGCTTCGAGTACGTGCTGTGCATCGGCAATCTGGCGGTGGCCGGCTGGCTGTTCTGGCAGAACCGGGTCACGCCCGACCAGCGCACCCGCTACCTTGCCTGCGCCTGTTTCGTGATGGGCATCGGCGAACTGGCGTTCACCAATTACACGACGGCGTCGGATTTCATGAACATGTTCGGCCATCTGTACAAGATTGCCGCCTACGCCTTCGTCTATCGCGCGACCTTCGTCATCGGCCTGCGCGAGCCCTACGAACTGCTGCAGCGCTCGGAACAGTCGCTGCGCGAGCGCGAGCGCGAGCTGGACACGATACTGTCCAACGTGCCGGCCGACATCGCGCGCATCGACCGCGACCTGCGTTTCCGCTACGTGAACCCGATGCACGAGCTGCACCTGGGCCGGACCGCCAGCGACATCGTCGGCCGCACGGTGGACGAGGTGATGCCGCCGCAGCTGGCCGGACAGATGCGGCCACGGCTGGCCGAGGCCCTGCAGGGGCGGCGCGTGGAGTTCGACTGCCATTTCACGGGAAACGACGGCAACGCCGTCCACCTGTCATCGACCTTGGTGCCGGAACGCAGCGCCGACGGCGGCATCGACAGCGTGGTGCTGATCCTCAACGACACCACCGAGCGCGAGCGTGCGCAGCGCCGCGTGCTCGACTCGCTGCGCGAGGTTGGCGAGCTGAAGGCGGCGCTGGACGCGCACGCCATCGTCGCGGAAACCGATGCTCGCGGCGTCATCACCCGCGTGAACGACAAGTTCTGCGAGATTTCGCAGTACGCGCGTGAAGAACTGGTCGGCCGCAGTCACCGCGTCGTCAACTCGGGCACGCACGCGCCCGGGTTCTTCGCCGACATGTGGAAGACCATTTCAAGAGGGCTGGTGTGGCACGGCGACATCTGCAACCGGGCCAAGGACGGCTCGCTGTACTGGGTGCACACCACCATCGTGCCGCTGGTCGACGCCGATGGCGTGCCGCAGCGCTACATCGCGATACGCGCCGACATCACGACGCGCAAGAAGGCCGAGCAGGAGGCGCAACGGCTGGCCTTTCACGACGAACTGACCGGCCTGCCCAACCGCCGTCTGATGAACAGCCGGCTCGACCAGGCCATCGCCGGTGCCGTGCGCGACGGGCAGCACGGCGCGCTGCTGCTGATGGATCTGGACAACTTCAAGGAAATCAACGACACGCTGGGCCACGCCCAGGGTGACGCGCTGCTGCAGCAGATGTCGGCGCGACTGCGCAGCTGTGTGCGCGACACCGACACCGTGGCGAGACTGGGCGGCGACGAGTTCGTCGTCATCCTGGGCAATCTGGGCATCGATCTGCAGACTGCCTCGCTGCGCGTCGGCGAGATCGGCGACAAGCTGCGCGAAGCACTGGCGGCCGAATGCGACCTCGGCGGGCAGATGGTCAGCTCCACCGCCAGCATTGGCGCCGTGCTGTTCAACTGCGCCGAAGACCGCGCCGACGAACTGCTGAAGCAGGCCGATATGGCGCTGTACAAGGCGAAGGAAAGCGGTCGCAACCGGCTCAGCTTTTTCGACCCGGCGCTGCAGGAGAACACCACCGCCCGCGCCAGGCTGCTGCGTGACCTGCGCGGCGCTCTCGAGCGCGGCGAACTGCGGCTGCACTACCAGCCGGTGACCGACGTCGAGCGGCGCATCACCGGCGTCGAGGCGCTGGTGCGCTGGGAACACCCGGTGCGCGGCATGGTGTCGCCGGCGGCCTTCATCCCGCTGGCCGAACAGAGCAACCACATCCTGCCGATCGGCCAGTGGGTGCTGGACACCGCCTGTGCCCAGCTGCGCGCCTGGGCCGACGACCCGCTGCGGGCGCAGTGGACGATCGCGGTGAACGTGAGCGAGCGGCAGTTCCACGAATCCGGCTTCGTCGGGCGGGTCGAGCAGGCACTGGCCGACAGCGGCGCCGATCCGCGCCGGCTGCGCCTCGAATTGACCGAAAGCATGCTGCACCGCGACCTCGACATGACGCTGGCGACGATGCGCACGCTGCAGCAGCGCGGCGTGCGCTTCGCGCTGGACGACTTCGGCACCGGCTACTCCTCGCTCGCCTACCTGAAGAAGCTGCCGCTGGACCAGCTCAAGATAGACAAGAGCTTCGTCGACGAGGTGCTGAGCGACCCGCACTCGGCCGCCATCGTGCGCACCATCCTGTCGCTGGCCGGCAATCTCGGGCTCAACGTGGTGGCCGAGGGCGTCGAAACCGAGGCCCAGATGGCCTTCCTGTCGGCGCACGGCTGCGACGCCTTCCAGGGCTATCTGCTGAGCAGACCGCTGCCGGTGGAACAGCTGCCGGACAGCATCGCCGCCGCGCCGGCACTGGTCTGAGCGCGGCCGGACGGCCGCCCCGGCCGCGGTTCTGTGCACATAACCGGCCGCCGACGCCTGCGGCAGCTTGAGTGCTGCGCTGCAGTGCCGGATAATCCGCCGGTTACGCGGTGCATCCTGCGCCGCGGCCTGCGGAAAACATCCGGCGAACCCTCGCCCCGTCATGACGAGTTACCTGTTCATCCTGCTTGGCACCGCGCTGGTCAATAACGTGGTGTTCGTGCGCATCCTCGGCCTGTGCCCCTTCATGGGCGTGTCGAAAAAGCTCGAAACCGCGATCGGCATGGGTCTGGCGACCATGTTCGTGCTGACGCTGGCCTGCGGCTCCAGCTATCTGATCGACACCTTCCTGCTCAAGCCCTTCGGCCTGGGCTATCTGTCGACGCTGAGCTTCATCGTGGTCATCGCCGCCATCGTGCAGCTGACCGAACTGGTGATCCAGAAGACCAGCCCGCTGCTGCACCAGGTGCTGGGCATCTACCTGCCGCTGATCACCACCAACTGCGCCGTGCTGGGCGTACCGCTGCTGAACCAGGCGGCGCGCCACAACCTGCTGCAGTCGCTGCTGTTCGGCTTCGGCTCGGCCGCCGGCTTCGTGCTGGCGCTGGTGCTGTTCGCCAGCATCCGCGAGCGGCTGGACGGCGCCGACATCCCCGCGCCCTTCCGCGGCAACGCCATCGCCATGATCACCGCCGGCCTGATGAGCCTGGCCTTCATGGGCTTCGCCGGACTCGACTCATGATTTCCGCACTGCTCGTGATGACCGGTCTTGCGCTGGCGCTCGGTGCCGCGCTCGGCGCCGCGTCGGTGCTGTTCAAGACCCAGGGCGACCCGCTGGTCGACAAGATCGACGCCATCCTGCCGCAGACGCAGTGCGGCCAGTGCGGCTACCCCGGCTGCAAGCCCTACGCCACCGCAATCGCCGGCGGTGAGGCGGACATCAACCAGTGCCCGCCCGGCGGCGACGAAGGCGTGCGCAAGCTGGCCGACCTACTGGGCCGCGAATACAAGCCGCTGAATGCCGAGCACGGCGTCGAGAAGCCGAAGTCGGTGGCGGTGATCGACGAAGCGACCTGCATCGGCTGCACGCTGTGCATACAGGCGTGTCCGGTGGACGCCATCGTCGGCGCTGCCAAGCAGATGCACACCATCGTCACCGACCTCTGTACCGGCTGCGAACTGTGCGTACCGCCCTGCCCGGCCGACTGCATCGACATGGTGCCGGTGGCCGAAACGGTGGAAACCTGGAAATGGCGCTACCCGGTGTTCGACCTGAAGCCGGTATCGACCGAAACCGCAGCAAAGGAAGCCGCCTGATGCTGCGCAAGCTGTTTTCGTTCAACGGCGGCGTCAAGCCGGACCCGAACAAGGGCGCATCGACGCGCGAACCGATCGCCCGACTGCCGCTGCCGCCGCAGCTGATCATTCCGCTGCACCAGCACATCGGCGGCACGCCGCGTCCGCTGGTCAAGGTGGGCGACCGGGTGCTGCACGGCCAGCGCATCGGTGCCGCCGACGGCAATGTGTCGAGTGCGGTGCACGCGCCGACCTCGGGCACGGTGGTGGCGATCGAGCCGCGGCTGATGCCGCACGCCTCGGGCCTGTCTTCGATGGCCGTGGTGATCGAACCTGACGGGCAGGACCAGCGTATCGAGCGCGAGCCCTTCGACTGGCACGCGGCGACACCGGGCGAGGTACGCGACTACCTGCGCGACGCCGGCGTGGTCGGGCTCGGTGGCGCGGTGTTCCCCAGCCATCTGAAACTGTCTCCGGGCAAGGCCGGCGGCACCGACACGCTGGTGCTGAACGGCGCCGAGTGCGAACCCTTCATCACCTGCGACGACATGCTGATGCGCAGCGAGGCCGAGGACATCCTGCGCGGCGCGCTGGTGATGCAGAAGATGCTGGCGGCGAAGCAGGTGTTGGTCGGCGTCGAGGACAACAAGCCTGAGGCCGCCGCCGCACTGAAGGCCGCCGCCGCGGCGCTCGGTCACGCCTCGCTCGACGTCGTCGTCGTGCCGACGCGCTACCCGGCCGGCGGCGCCAAGCAGCTGATCCGCGTGCTGACCGGCATCGAGGTACCGCACGGCAGCCGCTCGACCGACTTCGGCGTGCAGTGCTTCAACGTGGCGACCGCGCTCGCCGTCTGGAACGCGCTCGAACATGGCGAACCGCTGACCCGCCGCATCGTCACCGTCGCCGGCAATGTGGACCGTCCACGCAATTTCGACGTCGCCATCGGCACACCGATCGGCTTCGTGTTCGAGCATGCCGGCCTGAAGCCGGACACCGACAAGCTCATCATGGGCGGCCCGATGATGGGCATCCCGCTGCCGGGCGTCGAAGCGCCGGTGGTGAAGGCCACCAACTGTCTGCTCGCCTCGTCGCCGGTGCTGTTCCCGCCGCCCGAGCCGGAACTGCCCTGCATCCGCTGCGGCGAATGCGCGCGCGCCTGCCCGGCCGATCTGCAGCCGTTCGAGCTGTACTGGCACTCGCGCGCGCGCAACTTCGGCCGCGCGCAGGAATACCACCTGTTCGACTGCATCGAGTGCGGCTGCTGCGCCTACGTCTGCCCGTCGCACATTCCGCTGGTCGACTACTACCGCTACGCGAAGAGCGAGATCTGGGCGCGCGAGCGCGACAAGGACGCCGCCGATTCGGCGCGCGAACGCTTCGAGTTCCGCAACTGGCGCGCCGAACGCGAGAAGGAAGAGAAGGCGGCCAAGCTGGCGGCACGCAGCGCAGCCAAGCCGGCGGCGAAGCCCGCCGCCACCGACAAGTCGCCGGCCGAGGGTGAAGCAGCCGCCACGCCCGCCGAGGACCCGAAGAAGGCCCTGATCGAAGCGGCGATGGCACGTGCCAAGGCGCAGAAGGAAGCCGTTGCAGCGAAGAACACCGACACGCTGACGCCGGCCCAGCAGGCACAGGTCGAGGCCGCAGAGGCGCGGCGCAAGCTGGCCGCCGACATGGTGGCCACCGGCAGCGGCGAAACGACGAGCGAAACCGCGACGGCCGACAAGCCGACGGAATGACACCGGGGCGCGCCTGTCGCGCGCTTCATCACGACGGAACACGATGTACAACTCACCCTACCTCCGCCAGAACACCAGCGTGCGCCGCGTGATGACCACGGTGCTGGTCGCCATGCTGCCGGCGATCGCGGTGCAGAGCTGGCTGTTCGGCGCCGCGCTGCTGGTGCAGATCGCGCTGGCCAGCGCCACCGCGCTCGCCTGTGAAGCCCTGATGCTGGCGCTGCGCGGCCGCCCGGTGGCGCCGGCACTGACCGACATGAGCGCACTGGTCACCGCCTGGCTGATCGCCGTCTGCCTGCCGCCGCTGCTGCCCTGGTGGACCACCGTGCTCGGTACCGCCTTCGCGCTCATCATCGGCAAGCACCTGTACGGCGGCCTCGGGCAGAACCCGTTCAACCCGGCCATGCTGGCCTACGCGCTGCTGATCGTCAGTTTCCCGGCGCTGATGTCGCAGTGGCCAGGCCTCAATGTCGGCGACTTCGCGACGCAGATGGACTGGGTGTTCGGCGGCGCCCGCGCGCTCGACGGCGTCACCGGCGCGACGCCGATGGACGCACTGCGCACCGGTCTGATGACCGGCGGCGACACCGCCGCCGTGATGCGCTCGACCGCCTTCGGTCACGTCGCCGGCGCCGGCTGGGAGTGGGTGGCGCTGGCCTGGGGCGCTGGCGGCCTGCTGCTGCTGGCGCTGCGCATCATCACCTGGCACGTACCGGTCGCCTTCCTGGCGGTGATTTCGCTGGTATCGGGTATCGCCTCGCTGATCGATCCGGCGCACTACGCCAGCCCGGCCTTCCACCTGCTGGCCGGCGGCACGATGATGGGCGCCTTCTTCATCGCCACCGACCCAGTGTCGGGCGCGACCACGCCGCGCGGCAAGCTCATCTTCGCCGCCGGCATCGCGCTGATCGCCTGGCTCATCCGCGCCTTCGGCGCCTACCCGGACGGCATCGCCTTCGCCGTGCTGCTGATGAACATCTGCGTGCCGCTGATCGACATGAAGACGCAGCCGCCGGTGTTCGGCCACAAGAACGGAGGCGCGCCATGAGCGACGAGGCGCAGACGCCGGTGGTCGACGAGGCGCTGGCCGCCGCCGAACTGGCGCCGGAACCGCCGGCACCGACCGCGGCCGGCAGCGCGATGCGCTCGGCCGCACTGCTGGCCGTATTCACGCTCGCCTTCACCGCACTGATGGCGCTGACCCACGACGCCACCGAGGCGCCTATACAGGCGTCGGTCGAGGCGCGCCGGCTGGAGCTGATCGCCCAGGTGCTGCCGCGCGCCGACTACGACAACGCGCTGCTCGAAGACACCGTGCAGCTGTCCGCCCTGCCCGCACTCGGCATCGACGGCCCGGTGACGCTGCATCGCGCACGTCGCGGCAACGAGCCAGTCGCCCTGGTGTTCGAGGCGCAGGCGCCGGACGGTTACAGCGGCGCCATCCGGCTGCTGATGGCGGTGCGCGCCGACGGCACGCTGGGCGGCGTGCGCGTGGTCGCGCACAAGGAAACACCGGGGCTGGGCGACTACATCGATCCGGCCAAGGACCGCGCGTCGCCGAAATGGATCAGCCAGTTCGCCGGCCGCGACACCGCGCAGGCGGCCAGCTGGACGGTGCGCAAGGACGGTGGCGACTTCACCTACATGACAGGCGCCACCATTTCGCCGCGCGCCGTCGTCCGCGCCGCCGGCCGCGCCGCCGCCGTCATTGCACCGGCACGCGACGCGCTGTTCGCACTGCCGGCCGGCGCCTCGGCAGATAAGGTGTTCGAATGATCGGGCGCCACATCGCGACCGCAGGTCGCTCCCACACCTTCGGCGCCTGCCCGCCCTTGTGGGAGCGAGCTTGCTCGCGATGCCGGCCTGCATCGAAGCCGCACGCGACCGGACATCGCCGCCACCGTCTCGGCGCGGCCAACACATCGGGGATACCGGCATGAACGCTGAAGAACGCGCCGTTTTTGGCGACATCGGCCGCAAGGGCCTGTGGGAGAACAACACCGCGCTGGTGCAGCTGCTCGGCCTGTGTCCGCTGCTGGCGGTCAGCAGTACGCTGGTCAATGCAGTGAGCCTGTCGCTGGCGACCGTGCTGGTGATGGCGCTGGCCAGCGGCGCGGTAGCCGCGCTGCGCACGCTGATCCCGCACGAAATCCGCATTCCGGTGTTCATCCTGATCATCGCCGCGCTGGTCACCTGCCTCGATCTGGCTTTCAACGCCTGGCTGCACGACCTCTACCTGGTGCTGGGCATCTTCATTCCGCTCATCGTCACCAACTGCATCGTGCTGGCGCGGGTCGAAGCCTTCGCCGCCAAGAACTCGCCGCTGGCCGCCGCCTGGGACGGGGCGGCGATGGGCGTGGGCCTGCTGTGGGTGCTGGCGCTGCTCGGCGGCGCGCGTGAACTGATCGGTGCTGGCACGCTGTTCTCCGGCATCGACATGATCGTCCCGGGCGCCCACGAGATCCGCGTGTTCGGCGACGAGTACCGCGGCCTGCTGATGGCCATCCTGCCGCCCGGCGCCTTCATCTTCCTCGGTCTGCTGATCGCCGCGCGCAACGCCTGGGTGGCGCGGGTGCAGGCGCGCGCTGCCGCGCCGCACACGCCGGTGGAAGCTGCGTCGGCCTGATGGCGGGCCGCGCAAGCCGGCTCTCGCGGGCCGAAATCCAGACCATGTTCGAGCGCTGGCGCGCCGCGAATCCGTACCCGAAGAGCGACCTCGAGTACGGCTCGCCCTTCCAGCTGCTGGTCGCGGTCGTGCTGTCGGCGCAGGCGACCGACAAGGGCGTGAACGTAGCGACGCGCAAGCTGTTTCCGGTGGCACCGACGCCGGAAGCCATGGTCAGCCTCGGTGTCGAAGGCGTCGAGGACTACATCAAGACCATCGGCCTGTTCCGCGCCAAGGCGAAGAACGTGGTGGCGCTGTCGCACCAGTTGCTGGAGAAGCACGGCGGCGAAGTGCCGAACGACCGCGCCGCACTCGAAGCGCTGCCCGGCGTCGGCCGCAAGACCGCCAACGTGGTGCTGAACATCGTATTCGGCGCGCCGACCATGGCGGTCGACACCCACATCTTCCGCATTTCGAACCGCATCGGGCTGGCGCCCGGCAAGGACGTGCTGGCGGTCGAACACGCGCTGCTCAAGGTGGTGCCGGCGGAGTTCATGCAGCACGCCCACCACTGGCTCATCCTGCACGGCCGTTACACCTGCACCGCACGCAAGCCGCTGTGCGGCCAGTGCGGCATCGTCGATATCTGCCGCTTCAAGGACAAGACGGTCGCCACGTGAGACGGAAACCGGCGCGGCACCCTCAGAGGCGCCGCCCGATACGGATCAGATCTTCCCGTCCAGACCCATCTGGTAGTACTTGTGGGTGATCTTGTCCTGGTTCTCGAGCAGCCAGTCGATGTCCGGCTGATTGTTCATCGCCTTCTTGATCGCCTTGGCCATGGCCTGGCGGTGGATGTCGAACAGGATCTTGTGGTCGAGATCCTTGGCGGTCGACACCATCGGGTTCAGCCACACCGACACGATGATGCCCAGGTCGTTGGCCTTTTCCTTCGGGATGTCGCCGGCGCGCACGGCGTCGAGCACGCCGTTGGCGATGGCGGCCTGCACCGTGCCCATCAGGATGTTGGTGTAGCGCTCGTCCTTGACCGTCACCTTGCTCACCATCAGCGTCAGCGGACGCACCTGGATGTCGGTGTTCAGGATGGCGAACACGCGGGTGTGGCCCTTCACCTGGTCACCGGTCAGCGTTGCCAGCGCGGTACCGACCGGGCCGTCCAGTTCGCCGATGATGACTTCGGGCTCGGCCGCGGTGCCCGGGGGGCCGCCCGCGACCAGTGCTTCACCGCTGCGAAAGACGATGCGTTCCGACATGTTGTGTCTCCTTGGTTGTGCTGTGTGAAAGCGCCCGGTGCGGCAAGCACGCGGGCACAAGTTTCACATGATACAACTTTGATTCACATAAAGAGACGCACCGCGGAAACGTCGCCTGTTCAGTAGATCGGTGCAGGCTGCGGCAGGGCCGGCAGCACCTCGGGCAGCGCCGCGTCGCCGCAGATGAAATGAGTGATCGCGGCCACGGTGGCGGCGTCCTTCAGCACCCGGTTGTGACCCAGGCCCCAGGTGCGCAGCAGCCGCGCCTGCGGCATCGCGGCCGACAGGCGCAGCGCGTGCTCGAACGGCACCTGCGCGTCGTCGACGTCGTGCACGAACAGCGCTGGCACGCTCACCTCGCCCAGCGCGTCGATGCGGTCGATGTCGTCGAAACGGACGTTGTAGCGGTGCTCGATGCGGCGGCGCATCGCCTCACGCACGCGCGGCGAAATGCCGATCAGCGCCGAAAAGCGCAGCGTGTGCTCGCGCATCGAAGCCGGCGCGCCGATGAACACCGCGCGCCCGAAATCGGCCCGCTCGCGCAGTGCCAGACCGATGGCCGCGCCGCCCAGCGAGTGGCCGACCGCCGTATCGAAAGGGCCATGCGTGGCGGTCAGCGCGTGCAGCGCCTGCACGAAATCCGGCAGGCCGACGCGGGCGCGGCCGCTGTCGCCATGGCCCGGCTGGTCGAACCACACGACGCGCCGCCCGGCCGCCAGCAGCGAGGTCGCCAGAGCGCCCATCTGCGCGCCGCGCCCGCCCCAGCCGTGGGCCAGCAACACCGCCGGTGCGCCGGCCGGACCGGCGCTCCATACCGCCAGGTCGTGCCGGCCGGCGCTCACCGTTTCGCGCCGGGCGGGTGATGCGGCAGGCGCCACGCTGCGCGGCCGCGGCGGCGTCGTGAACAGGCGCTCGGCCTGCCGGCGCGCCAGTTCGGGGGCCACGCGGCTGGCGAAGCGGAAGTAGTGGCGCAGCACCGGCGCCAGCGACGAACCGGTCGTGCGGCGCGCACGCAGGGGCGGATGGAGGGCGATCGAACTCATGGCAGTGCTCCCGGAACGGCGAAATCGGCGAGCAGGCGGGCAAAGGCGGCGCGCGCGCGCTCGCCGGCGCGTGCGTCGTCCATCAGTCGGGCGGCGTGGTAGTAGCCGAGCACGATGGCGAACATGTCGAAGGCAAACTGCTCGATGTCGAGATCGGCGCGCAGGTGACCGGCGTCGATGGCGATGCGCACCGCCTTGTCCAGCGCCTGCTGCAGCGCGCGGTAGTGGCCGACCAGCCGGTCGCGCATCGGCCCCGGCCGGTCGTCGTACTCGACCGACGCGGCGTGGATAGGACAGCCATGCGCCAGACCGCCGCGCCGCGTCCAGCCCAGCCAGCCGTCGAACATCGCCCACAGCCGCGGCACCCCGCGCGGTGCGGCGAAGGCCGGCTTCATCACCGTGTCGGCAAACAGCTGCGCCGCCGCATCGATGGCCGCGCATTGCAGGTCCTCGCGCGAGCCGAAATGCGCGAACAGCCCGCTTTTCGACAGCCCGGTGCGTTCGGCCAGCGAACCTATGGTCAGCGACTCGAAACCGCTCTCGCTGGCCTGCGCCAGCGCCGCTTCGAGAATGACCGTGCGTGTGTGTTCTCCCTTGCCCATACGACAATAATACGAACGGTCGTGCTTTTTTCAAGGAAAATTTCGAAGCGCCCGCGCTGATCGCCCGGAAACCGTCGGCTGCTCAGGAAAAGCTGGTCTTGCCGAAGGTGTTGCGCAGGAACTCGGTGAACACCTTGACCGTGCGCGACTGCTGGCGGTGCTGCGGATACACCGCATAGATGGTCAGCGGCGCCGGCGCGTATTCGTCGAGCACGCTGATTAGACTGCCGGCGCGCAGCGCCTCGCCGACGATGAAGGTGGGCAGCAGCGCAATGCCCAGACCTGCGATGGCCGCATCGCATGCCAGTTCACCGTTGTTCGCACGCAGCCGGCCGCTGACCGGCAGTGCGAACGGCCGGCCCTTGTCGAGAAAGGGCCATTCGACGCTGCGCGAATGTCCGTACAGCAGGCACTGGTGGTCCTTCAGCTCGGCCGGCGTCTGCGGCCGGCCGTGCTGTTCGAGATAGGCCGGGCTGGCGCAGGCCACCAGCTGGGTCGGTGCGATGGCGCGGGCGATCAGCGAAGAATCGTCGAGCTGGCCGATGCGCACCGCCATGTCGTAGCCCTCGCCCACGACGTCGACGAAGCGGTCGCTCAGATCGAGTTCCATCGTCACTTCCGGCCAGGTCGCCATGAAGCGCGCGATCGCCGGCCCCAGGTGCAGCGTGCCGAAGGACATCGGCGCCGACAGCCGCAGCGTGCCGCGCGGCGCCGCGTTCTGATTGGCAACGAGCTGTTCCGCCTCATCGACGTCCTGCAGGATTTTCACCGCGCGCTCGTAGAAGCCGCGTCCGGTGTCGGTGATGCTGAGCCGGCGTGTGGTGCGCACGAGCAGGCGTGCGCCCAGCCGCTCTTCGAGCGCCATGATGCGGCGGCTGATCAGCTGCTTCGACAGCCCGAGCCGGTCGGCCGCGGCGGTGAAGCTCTGCGCATCCACCGTGCTGACGAAAATCTGCATGTCCTCAAGCTGGCTCATCGTTGCCTCTACACCTACTGTCAACTCAATTGCGACAGTGTTTCCACACAGAGCCAATTTATCAATCGAATTCGCGACAGTACAGTTCAGCCATCGGTTGCGGCAGCAGGACAGCGCACCGGCAGACAACCCCAGACACCCTCGAAAGGACAGACCATGAACACCTCGACGATCCAGGCCTCCTACGCCCAACAGGCCGCTCGCAGCATCGACGTCCAACAGATCGCCGCCGCTGCCGGCCGCGTACTGCTGGCCGCCCTCTTCCTGCTCGCCGGCTTCAGCAAGCTCACGCAGGCGGAAGGCACAATCGGCTACATCGCCTCGGTCGGCCTGCCCTTCCCGGAACTGGCCTACGCCGGCGCGCTGTTCGTCGAAATCGGTCTGGCCGCAGCCCTCGTCGTCGGCTACCGCACCCGCTGGGTCGCCGCCGCGATCGCCGCCTTCAGCCTGGTCACCGCCTTCGGCTTCCACTTCAACCTGGCCGACCAGAACCAGTTCATCCACTTCTTCAAGAACGTCGCCATCGCCGGCGGCCTGCTGCAGATCGTCGCCTTCGGTGGCGGCGCCCTGTCGCTCGACGCCCGCCGCAACGCCTGAACCCGAGTCCCACATGAACGCAGGGGTGCCGCCGCGCGGCACCCCGCTACGACGGAGATCGCCATGAACACCCCCATCCTCAGCGCCCGCCCGAGCATCGAAATCCGCCCCGCCGACCAGCGCGGCGTCGCCGAACACGGCTGGCTCAGTTCGCGCCACACCTTCTCGTTCGCCCACTACGACGACCCGAAGCAGCGCGGCTTTTCCGACCTGCTGGTGATCAACGACGACACCGTCGCCCCCGGCGCCGGCTTCGGCATGCACCCGCACCGCGACATGGAAATCTTTTCCTACGTGCTCGACGGCGTGCTGGAGCACAAGGACACCGTGGGCAACGGCTCGCAGATCCGCCCGGGCGACGTGCAGATGATCAGCGCCGGCCGCGGCATCGCGCACAGCGAATTCAATGGCTCGCAGACCGAGCAGGTGAAGTTCCTGCAGATCTGGATCCTGCCGGACGAGCACGGCACGCCGCCGGGCTACCAGCAGATCCACTTCGCCGCCGAAGAGAAGCGCGGCCGTCTGCGCCCCATCGTCACACCGGACGGCGCCGAGGGCAGCATCCGCATCCGTCAGGACGCTCGGGTCTATGCCGGCCTGTTCGATGGCGACGAGGAGGCCACGCTGCCGCTGCGCGGAGATCGACACGCCTATGTGCATGTCGCCCGCGGCGAGATCGTGGTCAATGGCCTGACACTCGGCGCCGGTGATGGCCTCAAGCTGCGCCACGCCGAGGCGGTCACGCTCGCTGCGGGCAAGGACGCCGAAGTGCTGGTGTTCGACCTGCGAGCGGTCGAGACCGCCTACTGAAAGCGTGTCCCGCTGGCGTTCCGCAACGGACGCCAGCGGTGTGCACCGGCCGCATCGCGGCCAAGGCCGCTCCCACAAGGGGCGCGCCCGATCCGAGGCCGGCGCGGGGTTTCTGTGGGAGGGGTCGTGACCCCGACTGCGGCGGGCAGTGCCCGGCGCCGGGTCATTGCCGAATCAGCAGCAAAGGCCGCCTCCCACAGAGCCCCCGCTCAGGCCTGCAGCGAAGATTGTGGGAGCGAGCTTGCTCGCGATTGCTGCGGGGATCGAAGCCGGCGGCGAGCAACAGCCGTGTCGCGGTCAGAAGACCGCTCCCACAGAGGTTGCGCCTGTGGCCTGCGGCCCAGCCCGGAGCTGCGGTTCTGTGGGAGGGGTCTTCTGACCCCGACAGCGGCCTGTATCGAAGCCTGTGGACGGCAAAGGCCGCTCACACAAGGGGCACACCCGACCCGAGGCCGGAGCAGGGATTCTGTGAGAGGGGTCTTCTGACCCCGACAGCGGCAGTGGGCAGTGCGCGCCGCCGGGTCAGAGCCCAGTCGGCAACATCGGCTGCTTCCCACAGCGGTCCCTCGCTCGTTCCTTTGCGGATAACTGTGGAAGCGAGCTTGCTCGCGATTGCAGCCGACATCCGTGCGGCCGGCCTCACATCCTTTCGGACATCACTGCCTTCATCCACTCGATGAAGGCCTTCACCCGCAGCGGCAGATGGCGGCGGTTGGCATAGACCAGGCTGATCGGCAAGGAAGGGGCACGGTAGTCGGGCAGGATTTCAACCAGCGTGTCGTCGTTCAGATAGCGGCCGACGCGCGGCGCCTGGATGATCCCGAGTCCGGCGCGGCAGGCTTCGCGGTAGGCGTCGGAGTTGTTGACCGTGATGACGCCCTGCATCGGCACGCTCACCACCTCGCCACTGTCCGGCGACACATATTCGAAGCCGGACGGACGCGCGCCCAGCGTCTGCGCGTAATGGACCAGCCTGTGCATCGACAGGTCGGCCAGCGTGCGCGGCGTGCCATGCTGTTCAAGGTAGGCGCGGCTGGCGCAGTTGAACTGTTCGAAGCGCCCGAGCGGCACCGCGATCAGGCTGTGGTCGCCGACCGCGCCGACGCGCAGCACGCAGTCGAAACCCTCGCGCACCAGATCGACCCGGCGGTCGGTGCTGCTCACCTCGATTTCCAGCTGCGGGTGACGCGCCAGGAATTCCGGCAGGCGTGGAATGACCAGATCGCGCGCGAACGCGAGCGGCAGATCGACGCGCAGCCGGCCCCGCAGATCCGCCTGTCCGCCGGCGGCAAACAGCGCATTCAGTTCGTCGAAGTCGGCAATCAGGTCGCGACAGCGCTCGTAATAGGCCTGGCCGTCCTGGGTGAGCTGCACCTTGCGCGTGGTGCGGTGAAACAGTCTCGTACCGAGCGCGCTCTCCAGCTGCTGCACCGCATTCGATACCGTCGATTTGAGCAGTCCCAGGTTCTCTGCGGTGGCGGTGAAACTGCCCAGTTCGGCGACTCGGGAATAGATGCGCATCGCTTCGATCTGGTCCATGAGCAGCCTTATTGTCCAAATATTATGGACAGAGTAACAAAGCCAGCTGAGTTTATCTCAACAAACCTGATCAATAGACTGCATCCGTGCTGGCGACCTACCCGTCGCACACCTTCCGACCTCGATACCAGGAGATATCCATGAGCACGAACGCAGACCGCAAGATCGCCCTCATCACCGGCAGCAGCCGTGGCCTCGGCCGCAATATGGCGCTGCACCTCGCCCGCCAGGGCGTGGATGTCGTCATCACCTACCGCAGCCATCGCGACGAGGCGGAAGCCGCTGCCGCCGAAGTGATCGCCGAAGGCGCACGCGCCCTCGTGCTGCAGCTGGACGTCGCCGACAGCGCGGGCTTCGCCGGCTTTGCCGACGCGCTGAAGTCGGCGCTCGGCCAGCAGTGGCAACGCGAACGTTTCGACTATCTGGTGAACAACGCCGGCATCGGCATCCATGCCGCGTTCGCCGACACCACCGAAGCGCAGTTCGACGAACTGTTCCGCATCCACCTGAAAGCGCCCTTCTTCCTGACCCAGGCGCTGCTGCCGCTGATCGCCGACGGCGGCCGCATCCTGAATGTGTCCTCAGGCCTGGCCCGCTTCAGCCTCCCCGGCTTCGCCGCCTACGCCGCGATGAAGGGCGGCGTCGAGGTGCTGACGCGCTTCATGGCGCGCGAACTGGGCGAGCGCCGCATCACGGTCAACACGCTGGCACCGGGTGCCATCGAAACCGACTTCGCCGGTGGCATGGTGCGCGACACCCCGCAGATGAACAGCGCCATCGCCGACCAGACCGCCCTCGGCCGCGTCGGCCTGCCGGACGACATCGGCGCCGCCGTCGCCGCCCTGCTGTCGGACGGCGGGCGCTGGATCAACGGTCAGCGGATCGAGGTAGCGGGCGGCATTTACCTCTGATCCGGCCGGCTCCGAGGACCGGACGGGACGATCTCGCCAATCGCGCGACGAGCCCGGTCGGTCCCCGGTACGTGAAGCCGAAGACCGCATAGATGGCGGATGCATGTTCCGGTACAGTGATCAAAGATCAGATGGCATCAAGGGGTGAGGTTTTTCTCATTCATTTAATAGTGCATAAATGAACAGTAAAAACTCCCAGAACGAAGCCCGCCACAAGCGTTTCAGACCGGTCAAAGCTGCCGGTTTATCCGGCACCGTCCATAGTTTTATGGTGCAAGACTGCGCCAGAAATCAAAGTCGGACCGCATCATCCAAGAGCATCGAACTATGAAGATTCCCGACTACCTGATCGAAATTCACCACGCGGTAGAAACAGTGGTCGAAGAGATCTATCGCGAGCAAGATGCCTTGATCAAGACTCGCGCCGAACTTGCGGCGTTGACCGCCGCAACTGCTGACGGATATCGTCGCTCAGAGTTTTTGGCGATGAACCCCGATCTCGATGACGACGGGCTTGGAACTGCAATCCATTGGGACACCTACTTCGGCGTCGATAAGGATCGCTATTACAAGAAGGCTGAATACGAGGATGTTGCCCAGCGAGTTGCTGCGCGCCAATTCTCCGTTGCCGCTCTTAGCGGTAGTCTCCTCCAGTACGGCAAGCAGGGCATTTCACTTCACTACGGAAAGAAGCGCACCGGATGCCCAGACGGACGGATTGTTGCTGGCATTCCGTTAAATGAAATCATCTGGCAGGCTCGCAACCAAGCTCTCCATTGGGAGGATGGTTCTTTTCACGAGCCAACGACCAAGTGCTTTGAAAAATTAGCCACAAACGTCGACCCAATATTTGGGGAGTTCAAAGTTAGAAGCTTAGCATTTGAGATCATCGGGCTACTAGGATGGAAGAACGCCGATGCGTTCTTCACTGACATGAAGTTGCTCATTGCGTAGCACACATGCTGCCCAACCAATCATTGCATCGGACCGCCTCCGGCGGCCGGTAAATTCGAACATTAGGTCTCGTGGAAAGCTCTGTGCAAACGTCAATGTGGGTTCCTCAATATTACCCCGAGGTTGTCAGCATTGTGCGCAAGGCCAATTGGCTGATTCACAATTTCAGCGGCGAAGCTGTCGATATCTACAACGCCGTTGATTATCAGCACAATCACCACGTGGAAGGCATCAACTATAGAGTGATAGTTGATATGAATTGCCTACAATACCTTCTGAACATAGTACGAAGACCGAAGGCACACGAACTATCAAGGGTTACAGCGGCATACCTCACGTTTTTTCAGATAGCCGATATTGAGCTTGATCCAACGTACGCAATTTACGAAAAAATAAACTACTCGGATGATCGTGCGGACGAAGCGATTTCAAATCTTGAGCTGTTTCGAGGGATAGATAACCACTCGCTAGAGGAGTTAGCAGCGTATGCCCTGGGTTACGAACATCAACTCAGCGTTAGACCGGTCATTTCAGATAACCGGGAAAGCTTGCGTAAACGGTTGCTACAGTATCGAAGGTTAACCGATTGGGATTCGCTGTACCTATGCATACTTGCAATAACCAATGTGGCAACCGACCCCTCCGTACCGAGGTCAAAGAAAACTCTAAAATTTGTTAACTGGTGTATTTCAGAATTTCGAATCTCCCTATCTGCGCTTGTGTACGCAGCAGCTCTGTTCGGAAAGTTCCCTGCCAAGAAGATGATGAAGTACAAGCCCCAAATGCTGCGAGCGGAGAAGCTGTCCATGCTCCGTAACATGACTTGGGACCTTTACTACATAGATCGGTATATGAAATCTTGGGTTAACAAGGAAGAGCGCTCGGAGACCATGATGCTTTCCGCAGATGCCGGCCTGCGGCTAACGATCGAGCTGGCTGTGGCCTGTCAGCTTGCAGGAGGGCTTGATCCGCTTCGCCCACATCTTGAGCACGAGCTGCAGGCGGTGGAGGATGCTTCCATTAACAAGCATGGCGCGGCCAGGGCGTACAAGTCAGAGCAATGGAGCTCTGAATATCGTGACAACCTGATAAGAAAATATGAGTCTGAACTCTTGTAATTCGAGAACTAACAACAGGCTGCAATCGACGTTTGACCCGCTGCACACTTTTTAGTGTTATAGGGGACAGACCTCATTTATGCCACGGCCCAAGAAGTCTTCGACGCGGACACGCAGCGACAGATATCTAGCCCATCCCCTCGCGCATAGGACTTGGCTTTGTCACTGAACGAAATAGTCCGACGGCTTTCGCAGCTTCTGCTTGATTGGAAGCTAGACCAGAGGACGCTGATCTATGTCTTCCTCGCACTTCTCGTCGGATTCGCCATCGGCCGAATAAGAAGCAATCGAGGATCGGCCACACCTTCATTTCAGAATCGTGGCGAAGTACTGCTGTCCCGCTTTGCGCTATCGAACTTTTCTCCACCCGATTACCATCTGATGAATCACATCACTCTCCGGGTGAATGGCAGAACCACTCAGATTGATCACACCCTTGTCTCCAAGTTTGGCGTCTTCGTTATCGAGACGAAGGATTACAAGGGATGGCTTTTCGCCAATGAAGATCAGGCAAAGTGGACCCAGGTACTGTTCCATTGGAGGTTTAGGTTTCAGAACCCGATAGTTCAGAATCGCTGGCACGTCTTGGCGGTGCAACAGCTACTTAATTTCTTGCCTCCCGACGCCATCAAGTCGGCTGTTGTCTTCGCCGGCGATGCCCAGTTCAAGACTGCAATCCCCCGCGGAGTATTTCGAATTCCCGAGTTTATCGGGTACGTGCGTGGGCACTCCGATGAAGTGATGTCGATCAATCGGGTGCAGTTCTGTGTGGGTCGGCTTGAGACTGAGCGCCTTGCGGTCACTCGCAAGACCGACGTGGAACACATTCAAAGTCTCAGAGAGAAGTATGACGATGACGACTAACCCCTACGAGCTGAAAGGCCGACGCGCAACATTAAGGGATCCTGCCCGCATTGCTCTGTAGGCCTATCCTGCGAACGTCATAGGAGACGGGCCCCGTTTTCTCATCCTCTCGCGATCAGTTCCCCATGCCCCTCGGAGAAATCGCCAGCGAAGTCCTCAGCAGCGCCTTCCGCTTCGTTGGACAGGTTCTGATCGACCTCGTCGCGGAAGTCATCGTCAAAGGGCCGGGCTATCTCATCTGCCGGCTGTTCAGCAAGGACGTCGATCCGGACGGCATGCGCGTAGCGGTTGTCAGCATCCTGTTCTGGATAACGCTGGTGACGGCCGCGTGGGCAGCTTGGGGAGAATTTTCTGAAGCGGCCGACATGGACCGGTGCCTGGATGCTGGCGGTGCATATGACGATCAGCTCCGGCAATGCCGATTCGAGTGAGGGACTGCTACGTGCCGCGAGCGGCCGGAAGTTCCTGAGCAGCATTCGGGCCGCACGCCGCGACCGGGCGAGCCCTTCCTCGTCCGACGCACGGTTCCGGCTCCCGGAATAAAGGCTGGCGGAACACACGCTCCGCCAGCCCTTCTTCACTGCGTCACATCCCCGGAATCAGACACGTGCGCGACGACGGGCGATGGCACCGATCAGGCCGAGGCCGGCGATGAGCATCGCGTAGGTTTCGGGTTCGGGCACGGCGGCGATCGAGAAGTTGTCGAGCTGCAGCTGGCTGCTGGCCGTGTAGTCGAGCACGTCGACCACGCCGACGCCCAGCGTGACCGAGCCGCTGCCGGTGAACACGTATTCGAAGGTCGACCAGCCGGTATGGGCGGCGTACGGCGTGTTACCGGACTGGGTGGCCAAGGCGGCGGTGCCCAGATCGATGCGCTGGCCGTCGATCACGACGAAGGCGTAGTCCAGACCGAAACCCGTTTCGGCGGTATCGACGGTCGACAGCATCCAGTCGAAGCGCAGGCGATCGCCGGCGGTCACGCTGAAGGTGCGCACCAGCGCCGAACCTTCGGTGGCCTGCGACAGCGCGTCGCCGTCGA
The DNA here is from genome assembly GCF_000385375.1 of Methyloversatilis discipulorum. Lineage (NCBI taxonomy): Bacteria > Pseudomonadati > Pseudomonadota > Betaproteobacteria > Nitrosomonadales > Sterolibacteriaceae > Methyloversatilis > Methyloversatilis discipulorum. The sequence goes on along the minus strand of NZ_ARVV01000001.1, from coordinate 1,409,406 downwards.
GTGCGCCAAGCGGCAGGCTCAGGCCCTGTTCCAGGCCATCGGGCATGCCGACGGCCAGCGGATCGTGGCCCGACAGGTTCAGCGCGAGACCGATGTCGTCTTCGAAGGTCGCGCTGGCGGTGGTCAGTGCGACCGTGCCATTGACGAGGGCGACATCGCCCAGCGCCGTCCAGCCGGACAGGCCGGTGTCGAAGGTGTCGCTGAAGGTGGCGGCGGAGGCAAACGGCGCTGCAAATGACAGTGCGAGCGCGGGGATCAGTGCTTTCAGTTTCATGATTCGGTCCTTGGTCAGTCGGTTTGTCGGGCGGGCCCGCGGTGGCACCCGGGTGGCCCGCCCTCTTTCAGCTCAGTGCAGTGCGTTTCGTGCGCGGGTCACTCAGTAGGCGAAGTTCGCGGCCGCGGCGGCCTGGGCGGCACTGATGCCGCGCAGCACGACCAGGTTGCGGAAGGCGCCCGCTCCGGCGTCGACCTGCACGACCGCGCCAGCGGCGCTGTCGATCACGCGCACCCGGCCATCGGCCAGCGCGTCGGCACCGGCGTAGCCGACCGAAGCGAGCACGCCGCGCAGGTTCAGCCTGTCCTCGCCCGGCACGAAGTCGGTGATGGTGTCCATGCCGTCGCGCAGCGAGCGATAGACGAAGGTGTCGGCGCCGCCCTTGCCGGTGATGGTGTCAGCCGCGGCGTTGCCGACGATGAGGTCGTCGCCGTCAGTGCCAGTGATGGCCTGGCGGCCGCCGGTGCCGCTGACGCGGGTCTTGCGCGCGGTGAGCCACTGCTCCGGCGTCAGCGCGCCTTCGGTGATGCGCACTTCGTTGATGCAGCCGAGGAAGCCGTTGGCGCTGCCGCCGGCCGTGGCGTGACCGCCGATCAGCCAGGGCGTGCCGGCAAAGCCCGCCACACCGTCGGCCGCCTGCACGTTGCGCAGCACCGGCGCACCGGCCACGTACATCGTGGTGTCACGGCTGACCGGGTCATTGACGATGGCGACGTGCTGCCAGGTATCCAGCATGATTTCGCCGGACCAGTTGGTCTTCGAGTTGTAGGTGTTCTCGGTCAGGTAGGCGCACGACTTGGCGGTGCCGGAGATCGGATCGCCGAACACCGCGTTGCTGCACTGGATGCTGCCGGTGGCGGTGCGGGTGTTGAAGCGGCCGTTGGCGCCGTAGCGCACCTGCGCCGTGCCCGGGAAGGAGCAGGTCTGGTTTTCGCTGGCGCAGCTCACCCATGCGGCGCCGCCGGTGAAGATGGTGGGCTCCCACTGGAATTCGCGCAGGTTGGACACCGCGAACTGCAGCGTGGACGAGCCCTTCCAGCCGCCGAGGAAACCCTGCAGGTCGCCGCGCGTACCGAAGCGCGACATCACGGTCATCCACTGGTTATTGGCGGCGGTCCAGTCCTTCGAGAACTTGACGATGGCTTCGACGGTATAGCCCTTGCGCAGCATGTCGTCGTTCAGCGGCGCGCCCTGCAGCGTCTGGAAGAAGCTCTGGCGCACGCCCTGGTTCGAGTTGGCGTCGAAGCACACGCTGCCCTTGGCGGCAGACAGCGCGTGGTGGTCGTCCGACCACTTCGCGTCAGCCAGCAGCGCGCCGCGTTCGAGCGGCACACGCACCAGCGGGTTACGACCGGTCAGATCCTCGACCCGGCCTCCGTCCGCGACCGGCGTACCCGGCGTGCCGGTGAAGCGCCAGTGGGCCAGCGTGTTCTGGGCGCGGGCATAGTCGTCGGCGTCGAAGGGCTCGACCGGCACGGTCGGCTCGATGTCGTCGTACTCGGCCAGGATCAGTTCGCGCACGGTCTCGACCAACGGCTCCTCGCGGTTGTCCTGACCGGCCGCGAACTGCGGGTTGAAGCGGCGGAAGCGCTCGGCGAAATTCATCGGAATCGAGAACTCGTTGTTCTCGTCGGTCAGCACCGCGACGTCGAACTGGTTCAGCGTGTTCTGCGGCTTCTGCGGTACCCAGGGCGAGAAGGACAGCGCCCTGATCTGGTTGGCGCCGAGGTCCAATTCGTACACGCGCATGTAGCCATTGCCGCCCTGATAGGCCATCTGGTAATCGACGACGAACTGCTCGACCTTGTTGCCGAAGTCATTCACGCGCGTGGTGCGGGCCGCGCCGTGGTTGTGGCCGTTGATCACCATGAAGATCTGGTCGTTGTCGCGGATCAGGCGTTCCCACAGCAGTTCGCTGTAGGGCGTCTGCTTCGCGGTCTTGCCGTCGCTCTCGATGGCGAGCGCATCGTGCGTGGTGACGATGACCGGCAACGTCGGGTTGGCGCGCATCACTTCGCGCGCCCAGGCGAAACCGGCGTCCGATACGCGCCACGACAGCGCCAGCACCATGAAGCGCTGACCTTGCGCCTCGAACACGTGGTACTCGTGAAAGCCGCTCGCGTCGCGACCGCCGAAGGTGGCGTTCTGCTGCGCGCGGGTGGTCGGGAACCAGCGCAGATAGGGCTCGTTCGCCAGGTTGCGCTGGGCGTCGGTGCAGTCGCTCTGGCTGCCGTTGTAGCCGCAGCCATTGGTCACGTCGTGGTTGCCGGCCAAGATGGAATACGGCAGACCGGCCTGCTCCAGCACCTTCATCGCGTTGTCGGCCACGCCCCACTGTGCCGGCTTGTCCTGCTGGTCAACCACGTCGCCCAGATGCACGACGAACGGAATGCCCAGCGCACGCGCGTGCTGCGCCAGCCATTGCGTCTGCGCCATATAGGGTTCGCTGCCGTAGCGGTTCGAGAACTGGCTGCCCTCGGCGGGTGTCGCGTAGCGGGAATAGAACTGGGTGTCGGGCAGGACGGCGAGGCCGAAGCTGGACAGCGCATGGGCCGGCCCGCCCAGCGTCAGCAGGCCGGCCGAGACGAGCGCGGACACGGTGAGTTTCAACGTTGACATGAGTGCTCCAGGAATCTGTTTTTGGGGAATGCGGTTGGCGTCGGCTATGCCGCTAAACGATTCTCAAAAGCACGGATGACTGTGCAATGACTCCATGGCGTGCGATGGCTAGGCCGATCGGCTCATCGATATGCCTGCGGATTAGGTGAGGGGCAGCTGAAATCCGCGTCGGGCGGCGGAACTGCGCAGCGGCGCCTTGCGTCGCTCAGGACGAATGCGGCGCGCACCATGGCGACAACTGTGTGCATCTGAAGATCGGCACAGTGTGCCGGCACAGGGTTTTGCCGGCCGGCGGCACGTACCGGACCGCGCGCGCGGACCGTCGACGGGCGTTTCGTGCCGATTTGCGCGGCCGCTGTTGCAGGCCGCGAAACTTCAGGGGTTGCAGGGGACTGCTTTGCCGGGAAGGGCCGCGTTGCGCAGCCCTTCCCGAGTTCAGCATGCGTGCGTCAGACCTTCAGTGCCTGCTGCCGGCGACGCGCCATCACCGCGATGGCGCCCAGGCCGGCGATCATCATCGCGTAGGTCTCGGGCTCGGGCACGGCCGCGACCGGGCTGGTCAGCGCGAAGCCGAGCTGGGCACCGGCGAGATTGGGAATGCCGAGGAAACTGTTCAGCGCGGCACCGGCGGTGTCCGACAGGAACAGGTTGAGGCCGCTCAGCGTGAACAGCGGAACGTCGTTCAGCACGGTGCTGCCCACCGTCACCTGTCCGAAGATGGTGTCCTGCGCCAGCGTGGTGTCGATCAGGAAGTTCTCGAGATCGACATCGACGCCGCTGCGCGACAGACGCAGACCGCTGCCGACATGCTCGATCTTGGCGTTGGACAGATCCGGGTCGAGGAAACCGCCGGTGATCGGGAACAGTCCGACCGCATTGCCCGAGGCGTCGAAACTGAGCGAACCGGTGCCCAGCGCGCTGACGCCGACACCGGCGCCGACCAGCGTGGGGGTCGCGGTCAGTACGGTGACGGTGGGACCGACAGGCGAGATCGGAGTGTTGGCGGATGCGGACAGCGGTGCTGCGGCGAGTGCCGCGAGCGCGGCGGAGACTGCAAGCTTCTTCATCATGGGACTGACGCTCCTGTGGATAGATGGATTGAATTCCGGCGGTGCCGGTGTTGTTGTCTATCCTCCCTGCACACCCGACCGTCAGCGTCGAAGACCGGGCGCGACTTCGTGAGCGCACGAAGCGTTTTGTAGAGCCGGACACCCCCAATCGGGTTCCCGTGTCGTAAGCGCTGTCGGAAATCGCCTACAGCGGCGCCGCAGCGGCCAGGAAACGCCCGCTATCGCGGCCTCGGCACGACTGCGCGACAATGCCGCCCGCCTTGCCGCCCGCCCCTGAACTGCACCCCTGCCCTGGACCAAGAACCCACCATGACCATCGCGGAACTCTGCATCCTGATCGCCTGCCTGCTGCCCATCGTCTGCGCCTGGATCGCCAAGCAGAAGGGCTTCGGCAAACCGCGCCGCGAGGGCGGATTCGACAACCACAACCCGCGGCAGTGGCTGGCCAACCTGCAGGGCTTGCCGGCGCGGGCGCATGCGGCGCAGATGAACAGCTTCGAGGCGCTGCCCATTTTCATCGCCGGCGTGCTGGTCGCCGAGCGCATGCAGGCCGCGCAGGGCACGATAGACGGCCTGGCGATGGCCTTCATCGCCGCGCGGGTCGCCTATATCGGTGCCTATCTTGCCGATCGCGCGAACCTGCGTTCGCTGCTGTGGGTGCTCGGACTGGGCTGCTGCATCGCGCTGTTCTTCATCGGATAGGCACCTCGCCCAACCGGCGCCAGCGCCTCGCGGCCGAGTACTCAAGGCCGCCCAGCGCCGACGCACTGAACACACCCGGACCGAGCGGCACCTGCAGCACCGCGGACCGGGCACCGACCTCAGGCCGTGACGCGGTAACGTGCAGCCGGCACATTGGTCGACAGCTGCGGCCTCATCGCCTGGCGCGCCGACTCGTAGCGCTCCCACAGATCGAGTGCGTGCAGCGGCGGAATGGTGATCAGCTCACCGCGGTCGAAGCCCACCAGCGCGGCATCGACCAGATCATCCGCACGCATGACGATTTCGCTCGGCAGGTGCTCGACCGGCAGACCGCCGGTGGCCCAGAAATCGGTCGCGGTCGCACCCGGCAGCACCGCCTGCACGCGGACGCCCGTGTCGGCCAGCTCGTGGTGCAAGGACTGGGTCAGTGCGGTCACATAGGCCTTGCTCGCGCCATACACGCCGTTCAGCGTCTCCGGCGCGATGCCGACGACGGACGAAATATTGATGATGGCGCCGCGGGCGCGGGCGACGAAGCCGGGTACGGCGGCATAGGTGAGGCGGGTGAGCGCGGTCACGTTGAGATCGATCAGGCGCTCCATGTCGTCGACATTGCTTTCCAGCAGCGGCGTGTGGGTGCCGACGCCGGCATTGTTCACCAGTAGCGTGATGCTTGCGTCCTGGCGCAGCGTCTGTTCGACCTCGCGCAGGCCGGTGCGGTCGTTCAGATCGGCGACGATCACTTCGACCACGCGCTGCGTTTCGCGGGTAATGCGGCCGGCCAGCGCGTTGAGCCGCTCGCGATTGCGGGCGACCAGGATGAGGTCGTAGCCACGACGGGCGAGGCGGTCGGCATAGAGGGCGCCGATGCCGGACGAAGCGCCGGTGACGAGAGCAGTGCCTTGATGGATGCGGGACATGACGGTTCTCCTGTGTGGTGTGAAGGTGAGGTCATGCTAGGGCCGCTTGCGTATGTCTCAAATGACGATTATGGTTAGTTTTTAAGACACCGTCGGAAAACCGCCATGCACCAGATCGGATTCGTGCTGACCGAAGGCTTCCAGCTCATGTCGCTGGCCACCCAGACCGTGTTCGAGTTCGCCAACATCGTGACCGGCGAGCCCTTCTACGCGCTGGAGAACTACTCGGTCACCGGCGGCAACGTGCGTTCGTCCGGCGGACTGCAGGTGGCGACCCGCGCGCTCGATGCGGACAGCCGCGCCGACACCTGGATGCTGTCGGGCGTCATCAACCCGCTCGACCAGCCTGTGCCGGCAGCGCTGCGCGACTTCGTGCGCGGCGCCGGCCGTCACGCACGGCGCGTCGCCGGCGTGTGCACCGGCGCCTTCGTGCTGGCCGAGGCCGGCCTGCTCGACGGCCGGCGCGCCACCACGCACTGGGCCTTCGCGCGCGAGATGCAGAAGCGCTTCCCCGACATCCGGATGGAGGACGACCGCATCTTCGTCATCGACGGTCCGGTATGGACCTCGGCCGGCATGACCGCCGGCCTCGATCTGGCGCTGGCCATGGTCGAGAAGGACCTCGGCGAAGAGGTGGCGCGCTCGGTTGCGCACAAGCTGGTGATGCATCAGCGCCGTTCGGGCGGCCAGACCCAGCACTCGGAAATGCTCGATCTGGCGCCCAAGTCCGACCGCATCCAGAGCGCGCTCGACTACGCGCGCCGCAACCTGAGCCGCCCTCTTTCGGTCGAGGAACTGGCCGAGGCAGTGCACCTGAGCCCGCGCCAGTTCAGCCGCGTATTCACGGCCGAAACCGGTCAGTCGCCGGCGAAGGCGGTCGAAGGACTGCGGCTGGAGGCAGCGCGCCTGATGATCGAACAGAGCCGCCACCCGCTGGACGTGATTGCGCGCGAAACCGGTTTCCGCGACCGCCGCCACATGCGCGAAGCCTTCATGCGCGGTTTCGGCGTGCCGCCGGCGGCCGTGCGGCGCGGCACGCGGGCTGCGGCGTAAGCGCGCAGCGGCGCCGTCTCATTCGAGTTCGATCACGATCTTGCCGCGCGCCTCGCCCGAACGCAGCCGCGCATGCGCGGCCTCGACGTCGCCCAGCGTGAAGCGGCGGTCGTCACGCCGCACACGCAGTTCGCCGGCAGCGGCCATGCGCGCCGCCTCGGCGAGGATGGCGCCATGGTGGGCGCGCCCTTTGCCGGTCAGCAGCGGCAGCAGCGTGAACACGCCCGAATAGGTGGCCGCGCGGAAGGAAAGTGGCGCCAGCGCGTGCGTGCCCCAGCCCAGGCAGCTCACCACGTGTCCGCCATAGGTGCGCACTGCCGCGAACGAGGCATCCAGCGTCGCGCCGCCAACCGTGTCGTACACGACGTCGAACCCTTCGCCTGCCGTGTGTTCGCCCACATAGTCGGCGACCGCACTGTGGCGGTAGTCGATGGGCACGGCACCCAGGCGCCGCGTCGCTTCCATGTCGCGTGCCGACACCGTTGCATGGACGCGCGCGCCGCGCGCAACGGCGATCTGCACCGCCACGTGACCGACGCCGCCCGCACCGCCATGAATCAGCACGCGGTCATCCCGCTTCACCCGGGCGCGGTCAACCAGCCCCTCCCACGCGGTGATGAAGACCAGCGGCAGCGCCGCCGCATCCGCCATCGACAGCGCCGCCGGCTTGAGCGCCAGCAGATCGGCGTCGACGGCCTGATACTCGGCCAGCGTGCCGGGCACGCCGCCGACACCGCCGGTCATGCCGAACACCGCATCGCCCGGGCGGAAGCGCGTCACGCCCTCACCCACGGCCAGCACGGTGCCGGCCATGTCCATGCCCAGAACGGCCGGCAGCGGATGTCGCGCGTGCGCCGCCTTGCCGGCACGTATCTTGGTGTCGAGCGGATTGACGCCGCTGGCGGCGATCTTCACCAGCACCTCGCCGGGCGCCAGCTGCGGCCGTAGCTGCTGGCGACGAACGAAGGGGCCATCGATGGCTTCGACCGTGAGAACCTGCATGGTGGGGGTGTGGGCGTACATGGCGTTCGCTCCGCGGTCGTTGAAAGTGGCCCATTCTTTTCCATGCACCGACGCATGTACATTCAATAAAATGAACATCTTCCATTCAGAATTGCATGGGCAGTAGCCGACATGGAGTGGAGCGACCTGAAGATATTCCTCGCCATCGCCCGGGCCGGAACGCTCGGCGGCGCCGCGCGCCTGACCGGGCAGACGCAGCCGACGATGGGCCGGCGCCTGCGGGCGTTCGAAACCGCTGTCGGCCACACGCTGTTCCAGCGCACCAGCGACGGCCTGGTGCTCACCGATGCCGGGTCAACGGTGCTGAGTCATGCGGTCCGGGTGGAAGAGGACATGCTCGCACTGGAGCGTGCGCTGGCCGGTAGCGCCGGCGTGCTGGAAGGTCTGCTGCGGATTTCGTCGTCGGACTGGTTCGGCGCGCATGTGCTGAGTCCGCTCATTGCGAGCTTCCGTCAGACGCATCCGGGCGTTTCGGTCGAACTGGTCACCGACAGCCGCCTGTTCAGCCTCGCCCGACGGGAAGCCGATCTGGTGTTCCGCATCACGCCGTTCGACGAGCCCGACATCGTCCAGCGCCGGCTGATGCGCCTCGACTACGCGGTCTATGCCGCGCCGCAGGTGCCGGTGCCGGTGGCCGGCGATGGTTCCGGCTGCGTGCTGATCACGATGGACAGCGCCTTCGCCGACATTCCTGACGCGCTGTGGCTGCGCCGGCAGCTGCCCCGCGCCCGCATCGGTTTTGCCAGCAACAGCAGGGAAGCGCAGGCCACGCAGTGCGCTGCGGGCGCCGGTATCGCGGTGCTGCCCTGCCTGCTCGGCGATCGCGTAGCCCACCTGCGTCGCATCGATCTGGGCGAAACTCCACCGGGCCGTGACGTCTTCATCGGCTATCACCGTGACCTGCGTCATCTGACGCGGCTGCGCGCCTTCATCGACCACGTCTCCGCACAACTTGGCGTGCAGGAGAGTGCGCCGTAAGGGAGCGGCGCGGCTCAGCGCCGACGCCCGCGACCGGGCACGGGCGCCGGCTTGTCCGGCAGGCCGAGTGCCGCACGCGACAGTCGGTCCGCGTCGCGATTGCGGTGGCGCGGCACCCATCTGAGTTCGACCGCGTCGAAGCTCGCCAGCACGGCGTCGACACCCTGGAGCCGGTCACGCAGGACATCGACCGCCGTCTGTTTCTCGCCTTTCAGGTGGCGCACGACGAAGTCGCTGTCGCCAGTGACGAGCAGCCGGCGGGCGCCTTCGGCGTGGGCGCGGTCGAGCGCCACGCGCAGCGCCTCGAGTTCGGCTTCGTTGCTGCAGCCGTGGCGGCTGCCGGGTCGGGACAGTTCGATCCGCCGGCCGTCGGGCGCGATGATGAGCGCACCCAGGCCGAGGCGGCCCGGATTCGGCAGCGCGCAGCCGTCGAACCACAGTTGCCAGAGGTCGGCATCGGCTTGTCCGGCGTGCGGATCGGGGGGTGAGGACACGGTGTGGCGGGGCAGTGCAAAGCCCGATGTTGCCACGTGCGGCGCAGGTCCATGCAGCTGCGTGGCGACCGGGCCGGCTTCCCCTATAATCCGCCCTCCCCCAACCGGCCGGATGCCGGAATTCTGGAGACGCACATGGGCTTTCTCGCCGGCAAGAAAATTCTGATCACCGGACTGCTGTCCAACCGTTCGATCGCCTACGGCATCGCCCAGGCCTGTCACCGTGAAGGCGCTGAACTGGCCTTCACCTACGTGAGCGACCGCTTCGTCGACCGCGTGGCCAAGATGGCCGCGGAGTTCGGTTCCGACATCGTGCTGCCCTGTGACGTCAGTGACGACGCGCAGATCACCGGCCTGTTCGACGAACTGGCGAAGAAGTGGGACGGGCTGGACGGCCTCGTGCACTCGATCGCTTTCGCACCGGGCGAAGCGCTGGACGGCGACTTCCTCGACGGTCTGTCGCGCGAAGCCTTCCGCACCGCGCACGAAGTGAGCGCCTACAGCTTCCCGGCGCTGGCCAAGGCCGCGCGCCCGATGATGCAGGGCCGCAATGGCTCGGTGCTGACGCTGTCCTACCTGGGCGCGGTGCGCGCACTGCCCAACTACAACGTGATGGGTCTGGCCAAGGCCAGCCTGGAGGCGTCGGTGCGCTACCTCGCGGCCAGCCTCGGCCCGCAGGGCATCCGTGCCAACGCGGTGTCGGCGGGTCCGATCAAGACGCTGGCCGCCTCCGGCATCGGCAACTTCGGCAAGCTGCTGGCCTATAACGAAAAGAACGCGCCGCTGCGCCGCAACGTGACCATCCAGGAAGTGGGCAACGTAGCCGCCTTCCTGCTGTCCGACCTCGCCAGCGGCGTGACCGGCGAAATCACATATGTAGACGCCGGCTTCAGCCAGACCGCACTGACCGCGGTGGATTGATCCGCTCGCTGCGGCCGGACGGCCGCAGCGTCACATCCCGCCTGTATCCTTCTTGCATCCGGGGGCGACCGCCCCCATGTTCGACCGGGTCGAACCGGTCATCGGTCAATGGAGGCAGGAAATGCGCAAGGTGTGGATGTCGTTGCTCGCCGTTATCACCGTCACGCTGCTGTCCGGCTGCGGCTACAACACGCTGCAGTCGGGTGACGAACAGGTCAAGGCCGCCTGGGCCGAGGTGCTAAACCAGTACCAGCGCCGTGCCGACCTGATTCCCAATCTGGTCAATACGGTCAAGGGTTTCGCCGAGCAGGAGAAGGAAGTGCTCACCCGCGTGACCGAGGCGCGCTCGCGCGTCGGCGCCATCCAGGCGACCCCCGAACTGCTGAACGATCCGCAGGCCTTCGAAAGATTCCAGGCCGCCCAGGGCGAATTGTCGGGCGCGCTGTCGCGCCTGCTGGTGGTGACCGAGAACTACCCGGATCTGAAGTCCGACGCCAATTTCCGCGATCTGCAGGCGCAGCTCGAAGGCACCGAGAACCGCATCGCGGTCGCCCGCAACCGCTACATCAAGGCGGTGCAGGAGTACAACGTGACGGTGCGCTCCTTCCCGAGCAACCTGACCGCGATGATGTTCGGTCATCAGGTGAAGCCGGGTTTCACGGTCGAGAACGAGGCCGCGATATCGCGTCCGCCCACGGTCGATTTCGGCGGCGCCGCACCGAAGCCGGCGCAATAAATAGATGAACTGGATGCGTGCCCTGCGCGCCGGCCTCGGCGCGCTGTTCCTCGTCGCCACCAGCGCTTTCGCGCAGCTCGCGGTGCCGCCGGTCGCCCGCGTGAGCGACCAGACGGCGACGCTGAGCGGTGCCGACATCGCCGCGCTGGAGCGCACGCTGCAGGACTTCGAACAGCGCAAGGGCAGCCAGATCGCCGTGCTGGTCGTGCCGAGCACGGCGCCGGAGACGGTCGAGCAGTACGCGCTGCGCGTGGCCGAGACGTGGAAGCTCGGGCGCAAGGGCGTCGATGACGGCGCCCTGCTGCTGGTGGCCAAGGACGACCGGGCACTGCGCATCGAGGTCGGCTACGGGCTGGAGGGCGCGCTGACCGACATCGCGGCCAAGCGCATCGTGTCCGATGTGATCGTGCCCCACTTCCGCCAGGGCGATTTCGCCGGCGGCATCCGCGCCGGCGTGGATCGCATGATAGGCGTCATCGACGGTGAGCCGTTGCCCGAACCGTCGCGCGCCGCGGCGGGCGGGGACGGCGGGATCGAACAGTACGCGCCCATGCTTTTCATCGTCGCCCTAGGCCTTGGCGGCGTCCTGCGCGCCATGCTGGGTCGGCTGCCGGGCGCACTGGCGACCGGCGGTGTGGTCGGCTTCATCGCCTGGATCGTGGTCGGGCTGCTGCCGATCGCCATCGTCGCCGGCATCGCCGCGCTGCTGATCACGCTGTTCGGCGGCGGTCGCGGCATCGGCGGCTTCGGTGGCGGCGGTGGTTTCGGTCACGGCGGCGGAGGCGGCTTCGGCGGCGGAGGTGGTGGATTCGGAGGCGGCGGCGCCTCGGGACGGTGGTGACATGATCGGACGTTTCTTCAGACATCTGTTCGCCCTCCCCTGGGCGCTGCGCCGCGCCTTGCCGGCGCGTACGCTGGAGGCGATAGAGCTGGCGATCGAGGCAAGCGAAGCGCGCCATGCCGGTGAACTGCGCTTCGTCGTCGAGAACGCACTGCACCCGCTCGCGGTGCTGCGTGGCCAGAGCGGGCGCGAGCGCGCGATCGAGGTGTTCTCGGCACTGCGCGTCTGGGACACCGAACACAACAGCGGCGTGCTCATCTATCTGTTGATGGCCGATCACGACATCGAAATCGTGGTCGATCGCGGCGTGCGCGCCCGCGTGCCGGACGCGCACTGGACGGCCTTGTGCTCCGAACTGGAGACGCGTTTCCGCCGCGGCGAATTCCACGACGGCGCACTGCACTGCGTGCAGGCGATCACCACGACGCTGGCGCAGCACTTTCCGGGCACGGGCGCAAAGAAGAACGAACTGCCGGACCGCGTTCTTGTCCTGTAAGGTCCGGGGCCGCTGTCACGGGGCCCCAACGCGGAGAGCGTCTTGCTGAAGTTTTTCGAAACACGGATCGATCCCTACCCCGCCGGCCAGCCGCCGACGCCACCGCACGACCTGTTCGCCTTCCTCTGGTCATGCACGCAGGGCATGCGCGGCTATATCGCGGCGATGACGGTGTGCACTGCGCTGATCGGCGTGTTCGAAGCAATGCTGTTCGCCATGCTGGGCGACATCGTCGACTGGCTGGGCAAAACGGAACCGGCCCGGCTGTGGGCGCAGGAGGGCGACACGCTGCTGCTGCTCGCCGGCATCCTGATCGCCAGCCCGCTGGTGATTGCGCTGCAGACCCTGATCAAGCACCAGGCGCTGGCCGGCAGTTTCCCGATGCGGCTGCGCTGGAATTTCCACCGCCACATGCTCGGCCAGAGCATGAGCTTCTACCAGGACGAATTCGCCGGCCGCGTCGCCGCCAAGGTGATGCAGACCGCGCTGGCGGTGCGCGACACCTGGATGATCGTGGCCGACATCCTGGTGTTCATCATCATCTACTTCGTCACCATGGTGACCGTGGTGGGCGGCTTCGACCTCACGCTGCTGCTGCCTTTCGGCGGCTGGCTCGCGCTGTATGTGGGCGCGATGGTGTATTTCGTGCCGCGTCTGGGCAAGGTGGCGCAGTCGCAGGCCGACGCGCGCTCGCTGATGACCGGTCGCATCACCGACGCCTACACCAATATCGCGACGGTGAAGCTGTTCTCGCATACCGACCGCGAGTCGGATTACGCACGCGAGGCGATGCGCGAATTCATGCGCCCGGTCAATGCGCAGTTCAGGCTGGTCACCGGTTTCGAGGTGGTGAATCACATCCTGAGCATGGCGCTGATCGCATCGACCGCCGGCATGACCCTGTGGCTGTGGATGCAGGGTCAGGTCGGCGTCGGCGCGGTGGCGGCCGCGACCGCGATGGCGCTGCGGCTGAACGGCATTTCGCACTGGGTGATGTGGGAACTGGCGTCGCTGTTCGAACAGGTGGGCACCGTGCGCGACGGCATCAATACGCTGTCGCGCGCGCAGTCGGTGGTGGACCGGCACGACGCGCAGCCGCTGCACGTGACGCGCGGCGACATCCGCATCGAGGACGTCACCTTCAACTACGAAAAGCCGCGCGGCCAGGACGGCGGCGCGGTCATCGACCGGCTCACGCTGCACATCCGCCCGGGCGAAAAGATAGGCGTGGTCGGCCGCTCGGGTGCCGGCAAGACCACGCTGATCAACCTGCTGCTGCGCTTCCACGACCTGCCGTCCGGCCGCATCCTGATCGACGGGCAGGACATCGCGAACGCCACCCAGGACAGCCTGCGCGCGCAGATCGGCATGGTGACCCAGGACACTTCGCTGCTGCACCGCTCAGTGCGCGACAACATCCTGTACGGCCGGCCGGACGCGACCGACGCCGACATGATCGCGGCCGCCAGGCGCGCCGAGGCGCACGACTTCATCATGGGTCTGGTCGACCCGAAGGGCCGCCGCGGTTACGACGCCCACGTCGGCGAACGCGGCGTCAAGCTGTCCGGCGGTCAGCGGCAGCGCATCGCCATCGCCCGCGTGATGCTGAAGGACGCGCCCATCCTGCTGCTCGACGAAGCGACCAGCGCGCTCGACTCCGAGGTCGAGGCGGCCATCCAGACCAGTCTTTACCGGCTGATGGAAGGCAAGACCGTGGTGGCGATCGCCCACCGGCTGTCGACCATCGCGGCGATGGACAGGCTGATCGTGATGGACCGCGGTCGCGTCGTCGAAGAAGGCGACCACCGCAGCCTGCTCGCGTACGGCGGGCTGTACGCCCGGCTGTGGGCACACCAGAGCGGCGGTTTCCTCGGTGCCGAGGTGGACGCCGAGGTAGACGAAGACCCGGCGCAGCCGGTCGAGGTCTGACTCAGGCGGCGCGGCGGTCGGGGAAGGCAATCACCTCGGCCCGCCGACGCCGCTCGACGCGCGGCGGCACCGCCTGCAGCGTCGCACCATCGTTGTCCGCATTGCCGCCGGCCGCCTGCCAGGCGACGGCCGCGGCGAGCTGCGTTTCCCACGAGATGAGGTAGAACTGCCCGTGCTCGATCAGTTCGAGCGGCGGAATGAATTCGGATTCGAGCGCGTTCGGCAGAAACGGCAGATCGGCGATATGTGACATGGACCATCCCCCTCGTTGTGGATGTCTGAACTCCAACAATGCAGGCAGCATGACACGGCTGCTTGACGGAAAGATTTCAGTCTAGGAAGTCGACGCGAGGATTTCCTGTCGCAGTGCAACGAAAACGTCGATTGCGGGAACCGGTCCCGGGACTGCGCGCTGCCGGCTGCAGATCCGGGGCGCTCCCTGTGGGGCGCGGCCTTGGCCGCGACGCGGCCGCTGCGGTCCGCAGGCTTCGATCAAGGCAGCTGTCGGGGTCAGAAGACCCCTCCCACAGAACCCGGTTCCGCCCGCAGGTCGCACGCGCCCCCTGTGGGAGCGGCCTTGGCCGCGACGCGGCCTCTGCTGTCCGCGGGCTTCGCTTCAGGCCGCCATCGCGAGCAAGCTCGCTCCCACAAAAGCCCGGCCGCGGCGGCTGCGGCCTGCGGGCTTGAAGTCAGGCCGCTGTCGCGGTCGCCGACCCGCTCATGCAAGACAGCGACGCCGGGCAAAAAAAAAGCCCTGCACGATGGCAGGGCCTCTTTCGTCCGCCGACCGCCCGAGCGCGCGGTCGGATCGGGCTGCTTACTTCACGCGGTTCTTGTACTCGCCGGTGCGGGTGTCGATTTCGATCTTGTCGCCGATATCGCAGAACAGCGGCACCGCCACTTCGTAGCCGGTGTTGATCTTGGCCGGCTTGAGCACCTTGCCCGAGGTGTCGCCCTTGACGCCCGGCTCGGTGTAAATGATTTCACGCACGACCGAGTTCGGCAGTTCGACCGAAATGGCGCGACCTTCGTAGAACACGACTTCGCAGGCCATGCCGTCTTCGATGTAGTTCAGCGCGTCGCCCATGTTCTCGGCTTCGACTTCGTACTGGTTGTAGTCGGCATCCATGAAGGTGTAGAGCGGATCGGCGAAGTACGAGTAGGTGACTTCGCGACGCTCCAGGATGACCACGTCGAACTTGTCGTCGGCCTTGTAGACCGTCTCCTGACCGGAGCCGGTCAGCAGGTTCTTCATCTTCATCTTGACGACGGCGGCGTTGCGGCCCGACTTGTTGTATTCGGCCTTGAGTACGACCATGGCGTCGTTGCCAATTTTCACGACGTTGCCGGCGCGCAGTTCCTGAGCGGTTTTCATGCAGTGTTCCTGTGGGGTTGAGGCCGCCAGTCGAACCTTTGCAACCCCTGTTGCAACGCCCGTCGCGGCAAACCCGGCATTATATAGGTGTCTGATTAAACAACACAAGCTGGGTTGCGAGGTCGCTTGCGGCCGCTAGCCGGGTCGCCCAGTCCCGTGCGTGCGCGGTCAGCAGCGGCAGGTCGGCAAGCGCCGCCAGCCAGTCTGCCGGTGCGATCACCGCCCCGCCGCTCCAGCCGTGATGCAGCGCGCGCAAGCGTGCTGCCGGCGCCGGGTCGAGGCCGGCCGAATAGCGGTCGAGAAAGGCATCGAGCTTGGTCAGATGCGCCCCCTCGTCCTGCGGATAGATGTGCCACAGCAGCGGACGGGCCGCCCACTGCGCGCGGACGAATGAATCCTCGCCGCGCACGATGTTCAGATCGCAGTGCCAGAGCAGTGCGTCGTAGTCGTCCTGGTCCATGAAAGGCAGCGCGCAGATCCGCAGCGCGCCGCGTCGCACTTCGTCGCCAGCGACCAGCGGCCGCGCCAGCACGCCGGCCAGCGCGATCAGCGCCCTGCCCTCAGGCACCCAGAGCTGGGTCGGCTGAGCGCGTGCAGCCAGCGCGTCGACCAGGGGCGACATCGACGGGCTTTCATAGCTGAACAGCGACACCTGAAGCGCTCCGGGCTGTGGCCGCATGCCGACACGCGCCCAGGTCGCCTGCTGCAGCGCGGCATCCGCGCGCCACGCGTCGCGTCGGGCGAACAGGTCGCGCTCGCGCAACAGGCCGCCGGTGCGCGCGCTGAAACCGGGGAAGAAAAAGTGCTTGGTCAGGCCGGTCGCCGGGTCCTGCGAGGCGAGGCCGTGACAGCCGTCCGCCCATTCCTCGGCGGTCAGGTATTCGAGATTGATCCAGCGCGGCGGCGCCGCCAACGCCGCCATCGCCGCGACAAAGGCCGGCGGCAGATGGCAGGCGAAGGCTTCGATGACGCAATGTGCGGGTTCGCAGTCGGGCAGCTCATCGGTCCAGTGCCTCACCTCGACGCCCGGCTCGTCGGCGCCCTGCGGCTTGATCCGCGCCAGCGCCTGTGGCGCGTCCATCCAAAGCCTTACCGTCCAGCCGTGCTCGCGCGCCAGCGTGCGAGCGAGGCGCCAGCACACGCCGGCATCGCCGAAGTTGTCGACGACGCGGCAGAACAGATCGCAATCCGGGCGTGGCAGGTGCTGCATCGTTGAGGAATCTTCACAAAGAGGGTGCGACATGCCTTCAAGTCCGCGAGTCAAACGTCGTAATCAGCAGAGCAGCAGCGATCAACCACCGTCAAACAGTATCAGGAGTCCCGTCATGTCCATGCCGCGCCCGACGTCCGAAACACTGGGTTTTCGCCATCATCGCCGTCCGCTGAAGTCCGACGAGCGCATTCCGGCCATGCCGAGCCTGCTTGACCAAATCGCGCAGATCAACGCGATGACGATGGTGGCCGAGGCCGATGGTGACGCCGACAACGACAGCTGGCAGGACGCCGACGGCGACGAGGACGACGACGGGAGCTGAGGCTCGCCGATGAGCGCTCTGCGCAGCTTGCAGACAGACACAAGCTTCATGGCGCCACCTCTTCAGTAGGCGGCGTGCGGAGCCGTTAACAGGTCATCGTCCACAGGACCTGACACATGCGCGACGCGTCGAACGCCACCCTGGAGGGCTGGGTCGCTTTCATGAGCGACAAGCCCCTGCCGGTACTTGCCCGCACCACCCGCGAACTGGCTCTGTTGCGGGAGGCCGAAAACACGGTCAGTGCCCGCACCATCGCCCAGGTCATCCTGCATGACCCGCTGATGACGCTGCGCGTGCTCGCCTTCATCGAAGCGAAGCGCGGCCGCAGCCAGCATACCGACATCACGACCATTGAGCGGGCACTGATGATGATAGGCATCACACCCTTCTTCAATCATTTCGAGTCGATGCCCACGCTGGAAGAGCACCTGCGCGATCATCAGCAGGCACTGCTCGGCGTCATGCGCGTGATCGCGCGGGCGCGCAAGGCGTCGGGCTGGGCGCGCGAGTGGGCACTGATGCGCCACGACATCGACGTCGACGAGATCACCGTCGCCACGCTGCTGCACGACGTGGCGGAAATCCTCTGCTGGGTGTTCGCGCCGAAGCTGTCGCTGAAGCTGCGCGACCTGCTGCGCGCCAATCCGACGATGCGTACGGCGGCCGCGCAGAAGGTGGTGTTCAACGTCACTTCGCACGATCTGCAAGTGGCGCTGGCCAAGAGCTGGCGACTGCCCGCCCTGCTGGTCGAACTGATGGGTGGTTCCGCCCACCCGTCGCCGCGCGTGCGCAACGTGCAGTACGCGGTCAATCTGGCCCGTCACAGCGCCAAGGGCTGGGACGACCCGGCGTTGCCGGACGATTTCAAGGACATCGAGGAGCTGTTGCGGATCAGCCACGAAACGCTGCTCGGCCGCCTGGGTCTGCCGATGGACGGCTCGCCGCCGCCGACGCTCCCCGATCACGCCGCGCCGGACGCAGACTGACGCCCCGCCTGAAGCCTCCACAACGACAAAGGCCACCCGCGGGTGGCCTTTGTCGTTCACGTGCGGCGTGCCGCAGAAGCCGCGATCAGCCGCGACGGCGGCGCAGCGCGCCGACCCCGGCCAGCGCCGTGGCGATCAGCGCCAGCGAACCGGGCTCGGGCACATTGATGTCCGTACGCGCCTGGGTGCCGATGAACAGCTTCTCGTCACCGCCGTTCAGCGCGTACCGGTCGAAACAGTTGCCGACGTCCTGGTTCTGACGCGGCGCTTCCCGCACGGTACCGAAGCCGTCCTCGCTGCCACAGCCGAGGCGATAGTCGACATGGATCGCGTAGTCGCTCAGGTCGCCGCCGAGCAGGCTGGCGATCAGTGCGTCGAGCTCGGTCATCACGATGGCGTAGGCAGCGCGATCACCGCCCAGGTTGTGCTCGACCTTGCGGTCGTAGGGGCCGGCGCAATCGACGATGACTTCACCGCCCGGCACCGTTGCCAGACAGACCGGACCGCCGGAGCGCACGAAATCGGCGAGCACCGGTTCGACACGACCTGCTTCGGTCAGCGCGCCGGGCGCGGTGTACAGATCTGAGCCGCCGAGAATGATGCCGGAGCCACCCGAGCCGTCGAAGGTGGGCAGACCGCCGTAGACCGACACGCCGTCCTGGTCGAAGTCATTGCTCAGGTCGAAGCGACCGAGGATGGTGCCGGTGCTGATCTGCGACACCTCGACGCGCATCCACGCCGCCAGACTGGCGCGATCCTCGCCGGAGCCGATTTCGTTGTTGGCGAAGAAGAACACGATCGAGTTCTCGTCGAAGTTCAGTTCGGCATTGAGCGCCGACAGGCTGGCATCCCACCAGCCGGAACGGTCCCAGCTGCCGTCGAGCACACCTGCCAGGCTGTTGGGTTCGTTTGCGACCGTGGTGCGAAAGCCTTCGGTGGTGTTCGCCTGCGGGGTATCGAAGGCGTCGTCGACACCGGGCGTACCATTGCTTGTCTGGCCGTTGGCGCCCAGACCGAGCTTGGTAAAGATGTCGATCTGGCCCGGCCCGGCCATCACTTCAAGACCGGAAATCGGCAGCGAATATGAACGGGCATCGCCGTAGGTGACCCAACCGACGTTCTCGAGATCGACGGTGGGAGCAGCGTGTGCGGCACTCATGCCGGCAAGGACCGCAGCAAGTGCGGCGCGACGAACCTTCTTGCAGAAGGGGGTAGCCATGATCTGTCTCCTGGGTTCTTGTCACGACACAAGGGAAATCTTCCCGAGTTGTCATCCGCCGTGTAGCAAGTCACATTCCAGAAAAACAGGGGGTTACACAAAACTGAAATATATGAGGTTTTTTACCTATCCCGGATAGCACCGTTCGCCGGCCCTGGCGCTGTAAATAAATCCGACAGAATTCGGGCTCAGCGCCGCGATTCCAGTTCTTCCCAGCGCAGCATGGCGGCGTCGATTTCGGCCGCCAGAGCGCCCAGGCGGGTCGACACGGCCGCCGCTTCGGGGCCAGCCAGCGCGCCGCTCGACAGCCTTGCAGTCAGTGTGCTCTGTTCGTCCTCCAGCGCAGCGATGCGGTCGGGCAGGCTGTCCAGTTCCTTCTGCTCCTTGAAGCTGAGCTTGCTCTTCGGCGCGGCGGCCGGCCTGTCGGCCTTGACCGGCGCAGCCGCCGGAGCAACCGGAGCTGATTTCGCCGGCGCAGCCGCCGGCGACGCCGGAGCGGCCGGACGCTGGGCGATCCAGTCGCTGTAGCCGCCAACGTATTCGCGCCAGCGGCCATCGCCTTCGTAGGCGATGGTCTGCGTCACCACCGCATCGAGGAAGGCGCGGTCGTGCGACACCAGCAGCACGGTGCCGTCGTAGTCCTGCAGCAGCTGTTCGAGCAGGTCCAGCGTTTCCATGTCGAGGTCGTTGGTCGGTTCGTCCAGCACCAGCACGTTGGCCGGGCGCGCGAACAGACGGGCCAGCAGCAGCCGGTTGCGCTCGCCGCCCGACAGCGACTCGACCTTTGCGCGCGCGCGCTGCGGCGGGAACAGGAAGTCGCCGAGATAGCCGATCACGTGCGTGCGCTTGCCACCGATCTCGACGAAGTCCGAACCCGGACTGATCACCTCGGCCAGCGTGGCCGACTCGTCGAGCTGGGTGCGGAACTGGTCGAAGTAGGCGACCTGGATGCGGCTGCCGGTACGCACGCGGCCTTCGTCCGGCTCCAGCTGGCCGAGGATGAGCTTGAGCAGCGTGGTCTTGCCGGCGCCATTGGGGCCGATCAGGCCCACCTTGTCGCCGCGCACGATGCGGGTCGAGAAGTCGCGCACGATGGGGCGGTCGCCGAAGCGCTTGCTGACGCCCTCCAGTTCCGCCACCAGTTCACCGGACGCTTCGCCGCGGTCCAGTCCGATCCGGGCGCGGCCCATCTGCTCACGCCGCGCCTCGCGCCGGGCGCGCAGTTCGTCGAGCCGCTTTACACGGAACTGCGCGCGCGTACGCCGCGCCTCGACGCCCTTGCGTATCCACACCTCCTCCTGCGCCAGCAGCTTGTCGGCGCGCGCCGATTCCAGCGCCTCGGCCGCCAGTTCGTCGGCCTTGCGCGCCACGTACTGCGCGTAGCGGCCGGGGTAGCTGCGCAGCAGGCCGCGGTCCAGTTCGATGATGCGGGTGGCGAAGCTGTCGAGGAAGCGGCGGTCGTGGGTGATGACCAGGCTGGCGCCGCGGAAGTCGTTGAGCAACGCTTCCAGCCACGCGATGCCGTCGAGGTCGAGATGGTTGGTCGGTTCGTCCAGCAGCAGCATGTCCGGCTCTGCGACCAGTGCGCGCGCCAGCGCCACCCGTTTGAGCATGCCGCCCGACAGCGATTCGACGGTGGCGTCGCCCGGCAGGTTGAGCCGGACCAGCGCCTGTTCGATGCGCTGCTCGAAACGCCAGGCCTGGTGATGTTCCAGCGCGTCCTGCAGTTCGGCCATGCGGTCGAGCTTGCTCTCGTCGCCGTGGGCGACCGCTTCGGCCACGTCGTGGTAATCGATCAGCAGTTGTGACAGTTCGCCCAGACCCTGCGCGATCGCGTCGAACACGCGGGCGCCGGCAGCGAACTGGGGCTCCTGCGCGACGTAGGCGATCTTCGTGCCGGGCTGGCGCCAGACCGTGCCGTCGTCCAGCGCCGCGTCGCCAGCGAGAATCTTGAGCAGGCTGGACTTGCCGGTGCCGTTGCGACCGATCAGCGCCAGCCGCTCGCCCGGTTCGACCACCAGCGCGGTGTGGTCCAGCAGCGGCAGGTCGCCGAAGGCGAGGCAGGCATTGTCGAGGGTGATCAGCGGCATGGTGGGCGGCGTGCGGGGCGGTTCGGAGGCGGGCGCGCAGTATACGCCCTGCCCTGGCGGCGACTCAGCCGGCGCGCGCCACCGCTTGCGGCCGGCAGGCGAACAGCAGGCCACCGAGTGCCGCCTGCAGCAGACCGAACACGCCGTAGATCAGCGCCACGGCGACCGCCTGCGCGGCCGGCACGCCGAAGGCCGCGAGCACCGCCGCCGCCGCCGCTTCGCGCGTACCCCAGCCGCCGACGCTGACCGGCAACGCCGCCATCAGGAAGATCGGCGCCGCCACCGTCGCCCACACGGCCGGCGACAGGTCGAGCCCGAGCGCCCGGCCGCCGCAGGCGAGCGCCGCGATGGACAGCGCCTGCACGACGAGCGAAGCGCCCATCTGCAGCGCGTACTGCGGCAGCACCCGCGGACGCCGCAATCGCGACTGCACGCGCGCCAGCACGGCAAATGTGCGACCGTCGTTGATCGGCAGCGCGATCAGCAGCAGTGGCGCAGTCAGCAGCAGCACGGCCGCCACCGCGCACGACAGGTCGATCCAGACAGCCGGCAGCGGCAATGGGAGTGCGATGGAGGATGCAGCGAACGGCAATGCGCCGGCACCGAGTGCGAGCAGCACCCACAGGCCGCTGCCGCGGTCCAGCAGCACCGACAGGCCGGCGTCGAGTGTCGGCAGACCGGCCTGACGCAGCGCCAGCGCGCGATACAGATCGCCGCCGACGACGGCCCCCGGCAGCAGTGCGTTCAGCGCCATTGCACGGAAGTAGGCGAGCAGCGCGAACGAGGGGCTGACGGCCGCACCGAGCCAGGCCGTGAGCGCACGCCAGCGCAGCGCGGAGGCGACGTTCGACAGCAGCGCCGCGACCAGGCCGAGCAGCAGCCAGTCGCGGTCGGTTTGCCGCAGCGTCGCGATCAGCGCAGCGGGTTCCGCCACGTGGATGACCGCAGCCAGCAGCGCGCCGGCTGCGGCGAGGCGCAGCGCGGCGCCGCGCGTCATCGCGCCTCCGGCTCCTGCGCGTGGTACTGCGGCCGGCCGCGGCCTTCGTGATAGATGCGGATGAGCAGTTCGCCGATCAGGCCGGCAACGATGAGCTGCACGCCCATCAGCAGCAGCATAACGCCGGCCATCAGCAGCGGCCGGCCGGCGATGTCGTGGCCGAACAGCTTGAGCAGCCCCATCCAGCCGAGGACGGCGGCACCGGGTATGGCGAGCCACAGGCCGAGCGCCCCAAATGCGTGCAGCGGACGCTGGCGGTAGCGCATGAAAAAGACGATCAGCACCAGGTCGAGGATGACGCGGAAGGTGCGGTCGATGCCGTACTTCGACACGCCGCGCGTGCGCGCGTGGTGACGCACCGGCACTTCGGCGATGCGCGCACCGGCGTCGCGCGCCAGCGACGGGATGAAGCGGTGCAGTTCGCCGTACAGCCGGATGCGGTCGATGATGTCCCGCCGGTAGGCCTTCAGCGCACAGCCGTAGTCGTGCAGATGCACGCCGGTCGAGGCGGAAATGAGCTTGTTGGCGATGAGCGACGGCAGGCGGCGCGACAGCGCCTTGTCCTGCCGCTGCTGGCGCCAGCCGGAAATCATGTCGACGTCGGGATCCGTGTCGAGGCGGTCGAGCATCGCCGGAATGTCGAGCGGGTCGTTCTGCAGATCGCCGTCGAGCGTGACGACGTAGCGACCGCGCACACGGTCGAAGCCGGCCTGCAGCGCGCTCGACTGACCGTAGTTGCGCACCAGAAGCACCGGCCGCAGCCACGGGCGTTCGGCCACCAGCCGCGTCAGCAGCGCGCCGCTGCCGTCGCGCGAGCCGTCGTCGACGACGATCAGCTCGAAGCGGCGGCCGGTCGGGGCGAGTGCGGCGTGGATGCGATCGACCAGATCGCCGAGGTTGTCGAATTCGTTGAACACCGGCACGACGACGGACACCTCCGGCGCCTCGGCGGTGGCGCGCGCCGGCAACTCCGGCTGGGCGAATTCGAGAACCTGGGGCATGGGCGGACGATCCGGCATGAAGAGCCGTCATCGTGCAGCGCCGCGGTTAACGCCAAATTAAAGATGTGCGGCGACACTGCGACGCCATGAACGCCCCTGCTTCCACCCCGTCGCACCGCGCCCCGTGGCTGCTGCTCCTGCTCTATTTCGGCGCCCACATCGTGGCTCGCACGCTGGTGTCGGACGCGCTCGAACTGGACGAGGCCGAGCAGGCGCTGTGGACCCAGCAGCTGGCCGCCGGCTATGGCACGCAGCCGCCGCTCTACACATGGCTGCAGTGGGCGGTGTTCCAGGTGGCGGGCGTGTCGGTGCTGTCGCTGTCGCTGCTGAAGAACACGCTGCTCGCATCGACCTACGCCTTCGTCTGGCTGGCCGCGCGCCGGCTGATGGCGCCGCCGCTGGCGCTGCTCGCCGCGGCGTCCATGCTGCTGATTCCGCAGATCGGCTGGGAATCGCAGCGCGACCTGACGCATTCGGTGCTGGCCACCGCCGTCGCCGCCGCCACGCTCTATGTCGTCGTGCGACTGATCGAGAAGCCGCGCCCGCTGCTCTACCTCGCGCTCGGCCTGTGCGCGGCGCTCGGCCTGCTGTCCAAGTACAGTTTCGCGGTCTATCTGGCCGCACTCGGCTTGGCGGTACTGCTGTCGCGCGACACGCGGCCCATGCTGCGCAGCCCGTGGCTGATCGCGGCGGCGCTGCTGGCGCTCGTCGTGCTCGCGCCGCACGCGCTGTGGCTGCTCGACAACTGGCAGCTGGCCAGCGCCCGCACGCTGGAAAAGCTGGACGCCGTGCCCGGCGTGGCGGGCGGCGTGGCGGGCGGCGTCGTGCGCGGCCTGAGCAGCCTGCTCGGCGCCACGCTGGCCACACTGGCCGCACTCGCTCTTGCCTTCGCCGCGATCTTCGGCCGCGCCGCGTGGGCGCCCACCGCCGCATCGCCACACTGCCGCCTGTGGGGCCGCTACCTGGGTCTGCTGGCACTGCTGATGCTGGCGCTGGTGGTGGTCGGCGGCGCCACCCATTTCAAGGGTCGCTGGCTGCAGCCGCTGCTGTTCATGGCGCCGCTGGCCTTCTTCTGCTGCCGACCGCAGCTGAGCACGCACTCGCGGCTTTACTGGCTGCGCGGCACGCTCATCGTGTTCGCGCTGCTCTACCTCTTCATGGCCAGCATGCGGCCGGTATTCGACGGCTGGCGCAACCGGCCGGACGAACTGAACGAACCCGCGGCCGAACTGGCGCTTGCGCTGCGCACCGCCAGCTACGACGGCCGCGCGCCCATCGTCACCCACGACCCGGTGCTCGGCGGCGTGCTGCGCGTGCGCTTTCCGCAGGCGCAGGTCGTCGTCTGGAAGGACGACGCACCCGCGCCGCAGGTGCAGCCGGGGGCGCACTTGCTGATCGGCCGCGGCGAAGCGGGCCGTGCGATGTTCGACCGCGCCGGCACGGGCGACTATGCCCTGCTCCGCCTGCGCTATCGCCACGCCCACCCCGGCCACCCGCCGATCGAATACCGCTACACCCTCGTCCGCTGACGCGGCGCGCGGTTACAATCGCGCCCCTGCGGCTCCATAGTTGAATGGATACAACAACCCCCTCCTAAGGGGTAGGTACAGGTTCGATTCCTGTTGGGGCCGCCAGCCCTCCTCCCGCTCCGCAAGACCCGCCCTCCTTTCGCTCCCCTCGACGCTTTCCTTCCCGGTCTCCGTACCGAACCATTCCCGGGAAAAATTCACACAAAGACCGTAAAGGCCAGAGGGGCTTTTCCGATATCACTTTGGTCGTAGATCGGACAACAAGAAATCATGCGGAAAGGAAGCGCGAAATGAGCAGGAACACGGGTGTGAGAGGTGACGACATCGCGACATGGATTGCGATCGCAGCCAGCGCGGGCTGCGCCGCCCTGAGCTTCAGCCAGCCCCCCGGCTGGACGATCCCGGCACTGATCGGCGTGGTGATTGCCAGCCTGGCCGCATCACGGGTGATGAGCAGCAGAGCGCGGGCGCGCTTTGCGGCAAACCAGCGCGCGCGCATGGCGGAGATCGACAGGAATGTGAGTCAGTACGACGACCTGTGCGCGGCCCTCGCCGGCGGCAGCCAGGAGCAGTTCGAGCGACTGCGAGAGGCCCTGGCGCGCTCGCAGGACGTGGTGGCCGGTGCAGCGGCCAACCTGCGGGAAACCAACGGCCGCTCGAAACTTCGGGACATGGTCGAGGAACTGCGCCTCCTCGCGACGGACGAGGAACAGGCAAGCCGGCGCGAGGAGATCGGACGGTTCGCCGCGCAGACGCAGGAGGCGCTGTCCGGATTCGTACAGACGGTCGAGGCGCTCAGCGCAGGCAGCGCCGCGATCTCGGCGCGTTTCGATGGCGTGCGCGGCAAGCTCGACGAAGTGCGTGGCCTGATCGGCCAGGTCAACCAGATCAACCGCCAGACCGAACTGCTGGCGCTGAACGCGGCGATCGAAGCCGCCCGGGCCGGCGAAGCAGGACGGGGGTTCGCCGTCGTCGCCGACGAGGTGCGTAAGCTCGCTCAGCGGACCGAACAGTTCAGCGAGGAAATCAGCACTCTGCTGAGTGATGTGCACGAGGCAATCAGCGAAGCAGGTGCCGCGGTGTCGGCGTCGGCAAGCACGGACATCGGCGCGGCACGCGAATCCGAAGCACACGCGGCCCAGCTGTGGCAGCAGATGTCGGACATCAACCGCCACGCGGCAGAGCAGGCGGACCGCATCAACCGCCTGTCGGCCGCGATCCACGAGGCCGTCATGCAGGGCATGGTGTCTATGCAGTTTGAGGACATGGTGAGCCAGCTGCTGGCAAAGGTCGGCGAGCAGACCGAACTGATGGCGCGTTACGTGAATGGCGTGTTCGATGCGCACCGCGACCGCGAACAGCGCGACGGCATCGCCCGGGTCGAGAAACGCAACGAGGTGCTGTCACGCCTGCTGGCCGATGCGCGCGAGGCCGCGCGGTCGATGACCCTGCAATCCGGGCCGCGCGGCACGATGAGCACCGGCGAGGTCGAACTGTTCTAGGGCACGGGTCGTCGGCGCGCCGGCGATCAGCCGCGCCGCGTCTCGACCACGCCGTCGACGTCGCGGATCAGTCCGAGCACCTTCTGGATCTGTCCGACGCCGGCGATCTCGACGGTGAAGCTCATGCGCGCCATGCCCGCCTTGGACTGCGTGCTGACCGCAGTGACGTTGATCTTCTCGCGCGACAGCACTTCGGAAATGTCGCGCAGCAGGCCCTGACGGTCGTGCGCCTCGACGTGGATGTCGGCGGCGAAGCGCGCGTCCGGATCGCGGCCGGCCACTTCGCCCCATTGCGCGTCGATCACCCGCTCCGGGTTGCGCGCCACCATATTGATGTAGTTCGGGCAGTCGCTGCGGTGGATGGCCACGCCGCGGCCGCGGGTGACGAAGCCGGAGATCGGGTCCGGCGGCGCCGGCTTGCAGCAGCGGCCGAGCTGGGTCAGCAGCTTGCCGACGCCCTCGACCAGCACACCGCGTTCGCCGGTGGCGCGCGGCGCGCGCGGCTTGATTTCCGGCTCGTCCGGCGGCGGCTCCTCGCCCTTCAGCGCGACATGGATGGCGCGCGGACCGACCTCGCCGTGCGCGCAGGCGATGTGCATCGCATCGACGCTGTTGTAGCCCAGCTTGTTCGACAGCTCTTCCAGGCTGGTCTGCGACGCGCCCTCGCGCGCCAGTTCGCGCGCCAGCCATGCGCGGCCCTGGGCCAGCGTTTCGCCTTCCTCGATCTGGGCGAACCAGCGGCGCACCTTCACCCGCGCGTTGTGCGTGGTGATGTAGCCCTGCTGCGGCACCAGCCAGTCGCGCGACGGCCCGCCCTGCTTGGCGGCGATGATCTCGACCCGCTGACCGTTGTCGAGCGGCGTGTTCAGTGGCACCAGCTGGCCGTTCACGCGGGCACCGCGGCAGCGGTGGCCGAGGTCGGTGTGCAGGCGGTAGGCGAAGTCGACCGGGGTCGCGCCCTGCGGCAGGTCGATCACCTTGCCCTGCGGCGTCAGCACGTAGATGGTGTCGTCGAGCGCGGCGCGCTTGAACTGCTCCACCCACTCGGAGTGATCGGCGATTTCGTCGCGCCAGGACAGCAGCTGCCGCAGCCAGGCGATCTTGTCGTCGTAGTCCTTGTCCTGGCCTGACCCTTCCTTGTAGCGCCAGTGCGCGGCCACGCCCATCTCGGCGTGGCGGTGCATGTCCCAGGTGCGGATCTGCACTTCGAGCGAACGGCCATCCGGCGCGATCACCGCGGTGTGCAGCGACTGGTAGTTGTTGCCCTTGGGCTGCGCGATGTAATCGTCGAATTCGCGCGGCAGCGGATGCCAGAGCTGGTGCACGATGCCGAGCGCGCCGTAGCAGTCGCGCACCGAATCGACCAGCACGCGCAGCGCGCGCACGTCGTACACCTCGGAAAACTCCAGCTTCTTCGCCCGCATCTTGTTCCAGATGCTGTAGATGTGCTTCGGCCGCCCCTGGATTTCGGCCTTGATGCCGGCCGCTTCCAGCTCGGCCTTCAGCTTCACCATGGCGTCGGCGATGAAGGCCTCGCGCTCGACCCGCTTCTCGTCGAGCTGCTTGGCGATGCGCTTGTAGGTGTCGGGTTCGAGGAAGCGGAAGGACAGGTCTTCCAGTTCCCACTTGAGCTGCCAGACGCCCAGCCGGTTGGCCAGCGGCGCATAGATGTCGAGCGATTCGCGCGCCATGTCGAGGCGGTCGTCGTTCGGGTGCGCGGTGAGCCAGCGCAGGCTCTGCACGCGCGAAGCGAGGCGCAGCATGACCACGCGCACGTCGGCCACCATGGCCAGCACCATCTTGCGCAGCACCTCGGCCTGATCGCCGCCGGCGTCGTTGCCGGTCACGCTCTGCGAAGCGTGGGCGCGGGTGATCAGGCGCAGGTTGTCGAGACGCTGCAGGCCGGCGACCAGTTCGGCGACCGCCGGGCCGTAATGTGCCGCGATGTGTTCGCCGGCGTCGTCCTGCACCTCGTGCAGCGGAAACAGCAAGGCCGCCAGCCGGGTTTCGAGGTCGAGCCGCAGCGAGGCGCAGATCAGCGCCTGGCCGACCACGTGCTCGTGCATCGGCTCGCCGGTGCCGAGCCAGCGCTCGGCATACAGCGGCGTCACCATGTCGTGGGCGCGGCGCAGCGTGTCCGCTTCGGCGT
This sequence comes from Methyloversatilis discipulorum, assembly GCF_000385375.1. Taxonomy (NCBI): domain Bacteria; kingdom Pseudomonadati; phylum Pseudomonadota; class Betaproteobacteria; order Nitrosomonadales; family Sterolibacteriaceae; genus Methyloversatilis; species Methyloversatilis discipulorum. The sequence goes on along the minus strand of NZ_ARVV01000001.1, from coordinate 1,380,967 downwards.
CGCCCAGACCGTCGGTCAGCAATTCGAGTGTGGTGCGCGCCGCGTCGGCGCTGGAGAGGGAATGAACGACGGATACCATGCCGCGATTATCCCGGATTAGCTGACAGGCCGCTTGCGGCGGAGCAGCATCGCCAGTTCCGGGCGCTTACGCGGGCTTCAACTCGACCGCTTAATCTTGTACCGTTGAGCGCACTTCGCTCAACCGGGAGTCCGTCATGCGACTGCTGCTCGCAATCTTCCTGCCCTTCATGGTGTTCTTCACCATCGGCCGCCCGGTGGCCGGCATCATCTGTCTCATCCTGCAGCTCACGCTGCTGGGCTGGATTCCGGCCGCGCTGTGGGCGGTCTATGCGCTGAGCCAGTACAAGACCGAGAAGAAGATCGAGGAAGCGCTCAGCCGGCGCTGAGCGCCCGACTTACTTCGAACTGGCGAGCGCGCTGCCCTTCACGGCGACGGTCTGGGTGAAGGTGAGGTCCTTCGAATCGATCACCCTCGCCTGCAGTTCGCCACCTTCCTGTGGCTTGAACTGGAAGCGCAGCTGCGGGTTCTCGCTCAAGGCGAAGTCGACGTCGGCGGTCAGCAGCGTGCGGCCGGCGTAGCTCACTTCGATGCGGCGCACGAAGTGAGCCGGCGTGAAGTGGCGGGTGACCTGGTCCATCTGCATGCCATTCAGGTTGGGATGGCTCACCATCAGCGTCGCGGCCGCGGCACTTCCGGCGTCGTTCTCGACCTTGAGCTTCATCCTGCCCAGCCGCGCCATCGCTTCCTCGAAGTCCTTGCCGGCCGGCGCCGAACAGCCGCCGGAGGCGCGCACGAACTTGCTCGACGCGTGCAGCTTGCCGTCGCTGGTTTCGGCCACCGCGCGCATCCAGGTGTATTGCTCGACGCGGACGCGGGTTTCGATGTCGGCGCGCCCCGCCTCCGGGCTCAGCGTGATCGCTGCGGCCACCGGCGTCGGGTTGCCGTCGATGATGAGCCACAGCTTGCGGATGTGCCGCTCGGGCGTCTGGTCGATCCGCGCACGCAGCGCCACCGGCACCACCGCGGCGTCCTCGGCACGGAAGGGCGCCTCGATCTCGATCACCTCGTTCGATTCGACGATTTCGCGCCCGGCAAACACCGTGGCCCGCACGCCCTGCCAGACTTCGGTATCGGACGAAGGCTCGTCGGCCGCACCGGCCGGCAGCAGCCACAGCGCTGCGCAGGCGCACAACAGTGCGCGCAAGGAATTCAGGGACATGGCGGTCTCCTCCGTTGTCGTTTGCCTGCGATTGAACGCGCCGCCGTGCCGGCGATCTGCGACTTAGTCACATTCGCTGCGCACCGACGGGATAGCATCCCTCGACAACAACAAAGATGGACGGAGGAGTCATGAGCCGATACGTCGGCGCGCCCGGCCAGTGGCGCGACTGGATTACGCACTTCCCGCGGCTCGCCGACCTCGAACCGGCGGCACGCGAGGAACTGCTCGCCAACAGCTTAGAGGTGCGGCTGTCGGCGGGCGAGACCGGCTACCGCGAGGGCGACGCCTGCAACAACTTCATCCTGCGCATCGAAGGCTGGTCACGCATACAGCGGCTGTCGGCCAATGGCCGCGAAGTGCTGCTGTACCGCGTCGGTCCGGGTGACTCCTGCGTGCTCACCACCTCCTGCCTGCTCGGCGTGGCGCGCTACCCGGCGGCCAGCACGGCGGAAACCGACCTGCGCGAGGTGGCGATCGCCGGCGCCACCTTCCGCAAGCTGCTGAACACCTCGGACGTGTTCCGCCAGTTCGTGTTCGAACACTACGGCCGGCTGCTGTCGGACATGATCGCCCTGCTCGACGAACTGAAATTCCGCCGCCTCGACGCCCGCCTGGCCGACCTGCTGCTCGCGCGCACGACCGACGGCGCAGCGCTCGAAGACACGCAGAGCCGCATCGCCACCGACCTCGGCAGCACGCGCGAACCGGTAGGCCGCATCCTGAAGCAGTGGGAGCGGCGCAACTGGATCGCGATGACGCGCGGACGCATCGAGGTACGCGAGCGCGAAGCACTGACGGCGCTGGCGGCCGAGGGCTGAGCGCAGCGGATTCAAGTACCACAGGCGCGTCCGTGCCCTCGCGCCATGGCGGCAGAAATTGCCGCCCGAAACCGGGTCTATTCCCGGTCTGACCATGGCGGCCCGCGCGTTAACCTGCGGCCATGAAGATACGCATGGCTTTCCTGTTGCTCGCATCGAGTGGCGCATTGCACGCCGCCGACGCGGCTGCCCCCGCGACGCCGCCAAGTGGCGCCGGCGCGGTGATCCAGATGCTGGGCGCGCTCGGCCTCGTGCTGGCGGCGCTGTTCGCGGTGCTGTGGCTGCTGCGCCGCATTTCCGGCGGCAAGCTGGCCGGGCCAGCACCGATACGCACGGTCGGCGGCATCGCGGTCGGCTCGCGCGAGCGCGTGCTGCTGCTCGAAATCGGCGAGCACTGGCTGGTGGTCGGCGTCGCCCCGGGTTCGGTCACCGGCATCGCCACGCTGCCGCGCGGTGAATTGCAGCAGGACAGCGCACAGCCGGCCGCCCCGGATTTTGGCGCGCTGCTCGCCCGGCTGAAGGCGCCCCGCTCATGACGCGCCGCCTGCATCCGCTGTTTGGCGTCGGCGTGATTGCCGCCGCGCTCGCCCCGGAGGCGCTGGCGCAGTCGATGCCGGCGCTGACCAGCACGCCGGCGCCCGGCGGCGGTACCAACTGGTCGCTGTCGATACAGACGCTGCTGCTGCTGACCAGTCTGTCCTTCCTGCCGGCGGTGCTGCTGATGATGACCAGCTTCACCCGCATCATCATCGTGCTGTCGCTGATGCGCCAGGCCATCGGCACGCAGAGCAGCCCGCCCAACCAGGTGCTGATCGGGCTGGCGATGTTCCTCACCTTCTTCATCATGGCGCCGGTCGGCGAGCAGATCTATGCCAATGCCTACCAGCCGCTGTCGGAGAACCGCATCACCTTCGAACAGGCGCTGGACATCGGCTCGAAGCCGCTGAAGGCCTTCATGCTGAAGCAGGTGCGCGAGCCCGATGTCGAGCTGTTCATGCGTTTGTCGAACACGCCCAAGGTGGCCAGCCAGGAAGAACTGCCGATGCGCGTCGTCGTGCCCGCCTACGTCACGTCGGAGCTGAAGACCGCGTTCCAGATCGGCTTCATCGTATTCATCCCGTTCATCATCATCGACATGGTGGTCGCGTCGGTGCTGATGTCGATGGGCATGATGATGATGTCGCCGGTCATCGTGTCGCTGCCGTTCAAGCTGATGCTGTTCGTGCTGGTCGATGGCTGGAATCTGATACTCGGCACGCTGGTGTCCAGCTTCGGCCAGATCTGAAGGAGCTCATCCCATGACCCCGACCACCGTCGTCGACATCGGCCGCCACGCGGTCGAAATCCTGCTCATCATCTCTGCGCCGATGCTGGGCGCCGCGCTGGTGACCGGCCTGCTCGTCAGCATCTTCCAGGCGGCGACCCAGGTAAACGAAATGACGCTTTCCTTCATCCCGAAGCTGATCGCGGTGTTCCTGGTCATCGTGCTGGCCGGTCCGTGGATGATCACGCTGATGACCGACTATATCCGCCGGCTCTACACGTCCATTCCGTCGCTGATCGGCTGACGTGATCAATCTGTCCGCCGCCCAGCTCGACCTGTGGATGGCGGGCTTCCTGTTTCCGCTGGCCCGCATCCTGGGGCTGATCGCGACCGCCCCCATCCTGAGCAACCGCGCGATTCCGGCACGCATCCGCATGGGTTTCGGCGCGGCGATGACGCTGGCGCTGATCCCGGCGCTGCCGCCCTCGGGACTGATCGTCGGCTCGTGGCCGGGTCTGCTCGCATTGCTGCAGCAGATGCTGATCGGCATCGCGCTCGGCTTCTCGATGCGCGTCGTGTTTACCGCGATCGATCTGGCAGGCGAACTGATCGGTCTGCAGATGGGTCTGGGCTTCGCGATGTTCTACGACCCGGACAACGCCGCGCAGTCGCCGGTGATTTCGGAGTTTCTCGGCCTGCTCGCGATGCTCATCTTCCTGTCGATCAACGGCCACCTGATGTTGCTGGCGGTGATCGGCAACAGCTTCGAGTGGTGGCCGGTCGGCGCCGACCTGTTCCCGGCCAACGGCTGGATGGCGATCGCACGCTGGGGAAGCACCATCTTCTCGGCCGGCGTGATGCTCGCACTGCCGGTGATCGCGGCGCTGCTGGTGGTGAACATCGCACTGGCCGTGCTGACCCGCGCTGCACCGACGCTGAACCTGTTCGCGATCGGCTTCCCGGTCACGCTGATCGCCGGCTTCGTCATGCTGCTGCTGTCGATGCCCTTCTTCGCCCCGGCGCTACAGCAACTGTTCGACTACGGCCTGCGCACCGTAGCGCAATTGGCGATGGGGTGAAGCGGGGGTTTCGCGGCGCACTGCGCCGCGCCCGCTGAACGGGCTGGCCATGCAGGGCCAGCCCTGGGGTCGTCGATCAGCGCGGGCATACGCAGAAGGCATGCCCGTGATCGCGCCTGACGAACGGGCCGGCTGTGCAAAGCCGGCCCTGGGTTGGTTGATCGGCGCGGACATCATCAGAAGGCATCCCCGTGATCGCGCCCGCTGAACGGGCCGGCCATGCAAGGCCGGCACTCCTTCAAATGGGGCTTCGCGCGCCATCCTTGCCGACTCAACGCGGGTGTCGCTTGAACCCGACACGATGCGGCATCACCCGCCGCGTCGCGGTCAGAAGAGACGCCGTCGCATCACTGAGCACGAAGCGCCCGCAAGCGCGGGAGAGCCACTCAGGAATCTACAACAACACGTCCCTCGACACCCCCGCCCGCCGCAATATCTTGCGCAGCTGCGCCAGCGCTTCGAGCTGGATCTGGCGCACCCGCTCCCGCGTCAGCCCCAGCCGTTCGGCCAGCTCTTCCAGCGTCGCGATCTCGCAGCCATTGATGCCGTAGCGGTACTCGATCACCGTGCGCTGCTTGTCACCGAGCTGCGAAATCCAGGTGTGTACGAGTGAGCCGATTTCCGCGTTCTGGATCTGCACGTCCGGCCCGTCCTGCTCGTCATCGGCCAGCGATTCGCCGATGGACAGCGAAGGGTCGATGTCCAGCGGCGCGTCGAGCGAGGCGGTGTGTTCGTTCAACGACAGGATGTGCCGGACGTCCTCGACCGGCTTGGCCAGCAGCTGAGCGATGTCCTCGGCGCAGCAGTCGCCGCCGCTGCGCGACTCCAGGCTGCGCATTGCGCGCAGCACCTGGTTCAGCTCCTTCACCACATGTACCGGCAGCCGTATCGTGCGCGACTGGTTCATGATCGCGCGCTCGATGTTCTGCCGTATCCACCAGGTGGCGTAGGTCGAGAAGCGGAAACCGCGCTCGGGATCGAATTTCTCCAGAGCGTGGATCAGGCCGAGATTGCCCTCCTCGACCAGATCGAGCAGCGGCATGCCGCGGTTCAGGTAATGCTTGGCGATATTGACGACCAGGCGCAGGTTGCGCTCGATCATGATCTGCCGCGCCTCGAAGTCGCCGAGGCGCACGCGGCGCGACAGCGACAGCTCCTCTTCCGGCGTCAGCAGCGGGTTGGCGCCGATCTCGTTCAGGTAGAGCTGGGTCGCGTCGCCGAAGAACTCCGCCTCGGCGGGCTCGACCGCCTCGACCACCGCTTCCGGTGTATCGATGTCGCTGATCGCCGCGTCGTCCTCGATGGGCTCGACGGGTTCGGCATCATCAGGCAGCGACAGATCGGACATGGCGGCTATCTCGGTGGCAGATACTTCAGCGGATCGACGGGCTTGCCCTGGCGCCGTATTTCGAAGTGCAGCCGGGGCTTGCCGGCTTCGGTATCGGTGTCACCGAGCTCGGCTATCCTTTGTCCGCGTTTCACCGTATCGCGTTCCTGAACCAGGATTCTGCTGTTGTGCGCGTACGCGGACAGATAGGTGTTGTCATGCTTGATGATGACCAGTTTGCCATAACCGCGCATCGCCTCGCCCGCATACACGACACGTCCGCCGGCCGCGGCGAGCACCGGATCACCAAGCTTGCCGCTGACGTCCACGCCCTTGCTCGATCCTTCCCCGAAGCGGCCGATGATGCGGCCCTGTGCCGGCCAGCTCCATTCGATACCGTCCTCCGAGCGGGACGACTCGGGCGCGACGACGGGCGTTGCCGGCGTCGTCGCGGCCGCTGCAGCAGCCGGTGTCGGTGCCACGGTGGCGGCTGCCAGTGGCGCCCCCTTCATGCGCGCCAGCGCCTCTTCCGAATAGGCTTCGACGCCACCGCGCGGCTCACGCTTCAGCACGGTGCTGTTGGCCGGTTCCGCGGTCGCTGCAGCAGTTGCCGCCGCTTGCTGCGGCGCCGGCTCGAGCGGTCGGGACTCGACCGCTCCCGGCGTCACGATGGGACGTATTTCGACCGCGCCCTCAGGCGGCGCAACGCGCAGTTCCTGTCCGACGCGGATCAGATTGGGATTCTCGATGCGGTTCCAGATGACCAGATCACGCCAGTCCTGACCATGCTCCAGCGCAATGCTGTAGAGCGTCTCGCCCTTGGACACGATGTGGAAGCCGGCACGTGTGGCCGGCGCTGCGGTCACCGCAGGCGCAGCCGTCGGTGCGGCTGCCGGCGCCGAAGTGCGGTCCTCCACCGGAGCCGGACGCGTGCCGGCGCACGCGGCCAGCAGCAGGCTCACGACGGACAGCGCACACAGCCTTCTATTCATTCAACCCCCGGTAGGAGCGGTACGAAGCGCACCGCATCCAGTTTCGATTCGACAAAGCGATGCTGCGGCTGATGCTCGATCATGCGCAGCGTCTGGTCGCCGGCGCCCACCGGCAGGATGAGGCGGCCGCCTTCGGCCAGCTGCTCGAGCAGCGGCATCGGAACGGTGGTGGCCGCCGCGGCGACGATGATTGTATCGAAGGGCGCTTCGGCGGCCAGACCGACCGTGCCATCCGCATGTTTCAAGCGCACATTGGGCAGACGCAGCGGACGCAGATTGCGCTTGGCCAGTTCGAGCAGCGGCGCGATGCGCTCGACCGCGTAGACGTCCTTTGCCAGCTTCGACAATACGGCGGCCTGATAGCCGCAACCCGCACCGACCTCCAGCGTCTTGCCGAGAGGACGTCCGCCGACGCGCAGAAGTTCAATCATGCGCGCGACGATGAAGGGCTGCGAAATGGTCTGCTGATAACCGAGCGGCAGCGCTGTATCTTCGTAGGCACGGCTGCGCAGCGCCTCTTCGACGAACTGATGGCGCGGAATGGCCTGCATTGCCGCCAGCACGCCCTCGTCGCGGATGCCTGACGCACGCAGTCGATCGACCATGCGCGCCCGTGCGCGCGTCAGCGCGAGGCTCTCGTCCTTCGACGTCATGCGCCCAGCCAGTCCCGGACCTGCCCCATCTGGGCCACGTGCGTGAGGTCGATCTGCAGCGGCGTGATCGACGCAAAGCCGTTCGCCGTTGCGTGGAAGTCGGTGCCGTCGCCAGCGTCCTGCGCGGCACCTGCGGCGCCGACCCAGTAAACAGTCTCGTTGCGCGGGTTGATCGTGCGCACCACCGGTTCCGCCTTGTGGCGCCGACCCAGGCGGGTGATCTGTATCCCCTTCAGTTCCTCGGTCGACAGGTCGGGCACGTTCACATTGAGCAGCACCGGCGCCGCAAAGGGTCGCTCGGTCAGGCGGCGCACCAGGTCGCAGGCGATGCGGGCAGCGGTTTCGTAGTGCGCACTGCCCTTGCGTGTCATCGACATCGCGATGGCCGGCACGCCCAGCAGAAAGCCCTCGGTGGCGGCGGCGACGGTGCCCGAGTAGATCGTGTCGTCGCCCATGTTCGCGCCGTCGTTGATGCCGGACACGACGATGTCCGGCAGATGGTCGAGCATGCCGGTCACGGCCAGATGCACGCAGTCCGACGGCGTGCCATTGACATAATAGAAACCGTTGCGCGCGCGGCGCAGGATGAGGGGGCGGTCCAGCGTAAGGGAATTGCTGGCGCCGCTGCGGTCGGCCTCGGGGGCCACGACGGTCACATCACCGACCTCTGTCAGCGCACGGGCAAGCGCCTCGAGGCCGGGGGCAAAGTAGCCGTCGTCGTTGGACAACAGGATGCGCATGAAAGGCTGCGGAACGAAGGTTGCGACCGGACGCCTGGGTGCCGGTCGAGTGCGCCGGAGCTGCGGCCGGATTGCGGTCCGGATGTCGGCGACGCACATGGGAAAACGGCGCGAGGCCTTGCCGTCGGGCTTGCCGGCACACCGCCGCACGCCCTGCCGGAGCCCCGCGAAATCAGCCGCGGACTATAGCACGGCGCCGCGCACAGCCGTCCGGACGCGTTCAGAGTACGCCGACGAGAGCGGAGATCACCAGGATGCAGACCAGGTTGAGCAGCAGCCCGCACCGCATCATGTCGCGCGCCGCGACGGCGCCGGTGCCGAACACCAGAGCGTTCGGCGGCGTTGCGACCGGCAGCATGAAGGCACAGGACGCCGAAATCGCCGCGGCCACCGCCAGTCCCCGCGGATCGAGGCCGACATCGGGTGCCAGCGCAACGAGCAAGGGCACCAGCAGCGCCGCAGTAGCGGTATTGCTCACCAGCTCCGTCAACATGACCACGAAGGCCACCACGCCGAGCACGATCAGCCAGCCCGGCGCGTCGGCCATCACGCTCAGCAGACGGTCGGACAGATAGCTGCTTGCACCGCTGCTTCCGAGCACGGCACCAAGTGCAAGCCCGCCGCCGAACAGCAGCAGCACGCCCCACTCGGTCTGCCGCTCGACGTCCTTCCACTCGACCGCCCGGCCCGCCACGAGTGCACTCAGCACGATCAACGCGATCAGCGCATCGATGTCGCCGGCCACGCCGAGCAGGCGACCCAGCGGTGCGCCGAACACCCAGGCCAGCACCGCGCAGGCAAACACGACGAGCGTCAGAAGCGCGCCCGGTGTCCACGCGTAATGCTCCTCTGTTAGCAAGGGCGCGTCGCCGTCGACAGGTGGCCGCAACAGCAACCACAGCACACCGACCATCAGCGGCATCAGCAGCAACACCGCGGGAATGCCGAAGCGCATCCACTCGGCGAAGCCGATTCCGGCCTGCGCCGCCGCGATGGCGTTCGGCGGGCTGCCTACCAGGGTGCCGATGCCGCCTATGCTGGCGCTGTAGGCGACCCCGAGAAGCACGAAGGTGCGCTCGCGCGCATCCGCCGTGGCGGGCAGCAGTCCGAGCGCGAGCGGCAGCGCCATGACGGCCGCCGCCGTGTTGCTGATCCACATCGACAGCGCAGCAACGAGCCCGAACAGCAGCAAATGCGCGCGCAGACGACGTCCGCCGGCGAGCGCCATTACGCGACGTGCGAGCAGTCGATCGAGGCCATGCCGCGACAATGCGGCGGCGAGCGCGAAGCCACCGAGGAACAGGAAAATGATGGGATGGGCAAAGGGCGCGAGCGCCTGCTGCACACTCATCAGGCCCGACAGCACAGCGCACACCGGCACAAGCAGTGCGGTGAGAGTCAGCGGCAGCGCCTGGGTCAGCCACAGTGCGCCGATGAACACGAAGATGGCCAGACCGGCGCGCAGCGTGTCACCGGCCGGACCCAGGACATAGACCGCCAGCGCGATCAACGTCCCCACAACGCCGCCGGTCATCTGCGCGGACATGCGCATGGACTTCCTCCGTGCCGAGCGGTACGACGGCGTGGCCGACAACGCTCTGCCGCAGTGACCGCCAGAAAGCAAAAAGCCGTTCCTGAACGGAACGGCTTGAGCAGATCGGCCAGCGCATCAGCACTGCCGGAAACAAACAAATGGTCGGGGCGGCGGGATTCGAACTCGCGACCCCTTGCACCCCATGCAAGTGCGCTACCAGGCTGCGCTACGCCCCGACTCAGCCTGCAAGTATAACAGCGGACTGCCGCTTGCGGGGCCGCGATGCACTAAAAATGAATACGTTCAGCTCAACAGATCGCGCAGCGCTTCGAGTTCGCTGCGCAGCGCCGCGACGTCGATTCCGCCGGTCGATGCAGCGTCGGCTGCCGCCGCGCGGGGATCGGAATCGTCGAGCCGGTTGCGCGCACCGCTGATGGTGAAGCCTTCCTCGTACAGCAACTGGCGGATACGGCGCACCAGCAGCACTTCGTGGTGCTGGTAGTAGCGCCGGTTGCCGCGCCGCTTCACCGGCTTGAGCTGGGTGAATTCCTGTTCCCAGTAGCGCAGCACGTGCGGCTTCACGCCGCACAGTTCGCTGACCTCGCCGATCGTGAAATAGCGCTTGGCAGGAATTGCAGGCAGCGCCTGCGATTCCTTATTCGTCGTTTCCATCGTAGGCGATGCCCTCGACTGCCGACTTCAGTTTCTGACTGGCATGAAAGGTGACGACGCGCCGCGCCGTAATCGGAATCTCTTCGCCGGTTTTCGGGTTGCGGCCGGGCCGCTGCGGCTTGTCGCGCAGCTGGAAATTGCCGAAGCCCGACAGCTTCACGCCGTCGCCGCTTTCAAGCGCGTCGCGGATCTCGTCAAAAAATGCTTCGACCATATCTTTGGCTTCGCGCTTGTTCAGCCCTACTTGTTCGAACAGCATCTCCGCCAGTTCGGCCTTGGTCAGTGTGGTCATGCGGCTCCCTTCAACTCCTGTCGCCCTGCCGCCTCAGGCGCGCAGCCTTGCCCCGAACTCACGCTGTGCATAGCTCACCAGTTCCTGCACGGCCGCGTCGACTTCCGCGTCCGCCAAAGTACGTTCAGTATCTTGCATAAGTATACGGAAAGCAAAGCTTTTTTCCGTATCTGCAATGCCTTTGCCCTGATACAGGTCGAACAGTGCGATCTCCTGCACGATGCCTGGCGCGACGCTGCGCAGACCGTCGAGCACAGCCGATGCGGCGGTCGTCCGCGGCAGCAGCAGCGCGATATCGCGACGCACCGAGGGCTGACGCGACAGCGTGCGATGTGCCGGCATCGGCACTTCGAGCAGCGGTTCGAGATCGAGTTCGAACAGCACCGGCGCCGAACCCAGCTCGTAACGCTGGACCAGTTCCGGGTGCAGCTCTCCGATGCAGCCGATGACCTGTCCGTCGAGGCTGACCGACGCAGATCGCCCCGGATGCAACGCCGGATGTCGCGCCACCGCGAAGGTCGCCTGACGCGGCCACAGCAGCGCTTCGACATCGGCCTTCACGTCGAAGAAGTCGACCGCGCGCGTAGCGACGCCCCACTGTTCGGCACTGTCACCGCCCCAGGCCAGCGCCGCGATACGCAGCGTCTGTGCATAGCCGGCAACCGGCTGGGCACCGGCATCCTTCGCGAAACAGCGGCCGATCTCGAACACCCGCACGCGCTCGGTCTGACGACGGCGGTTGGTGGCGACGTTGTCGACCAACCCACCAATCAGCGTCGAGCGCATGACCGACATCTGGCTGGCGATCGGATTGGCGAGCACGACCGGCGCATCGTTGCCTGCGAAGTCGCTTTCCCAGCGACGTTCGACGAAGGCGAAATTGATCACCTCCTGGTAATCGCGGTCAGCCAGCAGGTGACGCAGCGCAAACGCGCCGCGTTGCGCTTCCGGCAGCACCGGCATCGCCAGGCGACCCACCGGCGGCACGGTCGGAATGTTGTCGTAGCCGTGCAGACGCGCCAGTTCCTCGATCAGGTCTTCCTCGATGCGCAGATCGAAGCGCCAGCTCGGCGGCTGCACGATGAAATCAGCACCGTCGCGCGTGAATGCAAGGCCGAGGCGGCCGAGCAGCGCAGCGATCTGGTCCTCGCTGAAACGGATGCCAAGCACACGCGCCGCGCGGGCCGGACGCAGGCGCACCGGATCGCGCGACGGCAGTGCGGTGATCTGGTCATCGACCGGACCAGCCTGGCCGCCACACAACTCAAGGATGAGCTGACTGACGCGCTCGACGCCGGCCACCGTGTCGGCGAAGTCGACGCCACGCTCGAAGCGGTGTGCCGCTTCGCTGGAGAAGGCGTAACGACGGGCACGGCCCTGGATCGCATCGGGCAGCCAGAAGGCGGCCTCGACATAGACATTGCGCGTGTCGTCGGTGCACGAGGTCGACGCGCCGCCCATGATGCCGGCAAAGCTTTCGACACCGGCGTCGTCGGCGATCACGCCGCAATCGGTGGTGAGTTCGATGGTCTGTTCATTCAGCAGCACCAGCTTTTCGCCCGCCTTCGCCCAGCGCACATGCAGGCCGCCCTGCACGCGATCAAGATCGAACACGTGGTTCGGGCGGTTCATTTCCAGCATGACGTAATTGGAAATGTCGACCAGCACCGAAATCGAGCGCATGCCGGCACGCTCCAGGCGGCGCTTCATCCAATCCGGCGTCGCCGCACGGGCGTTGACGCCTCGGATGACGCGGCCTGAAAAGCGACCACACAGATCGGCGTGCTCGACCTTCACCGGCAGCACGTCGGCGATGCTCACCGGTGCGGAGGCAACTGTCGGCAGGCTCAGCGGCGCACCGGTCAGCGCTGCGACCTCGCGGGCGATGCCGGTCATGCCGAAGCAGTCCGCCCGGTTGGGCGTGAGCTTGATGACGAACACATTGTCATCGAGATCGAGGTATTCACGGATGCTGGTGCCCACCGGCGCATCGGCCGGCAGCGCGAGCAGACCGGAGGCCTCTTCCGAGATGCCCAGTTCCCGTGCCGAACACAGCATGCCGCTGCTTTCGACACCGCGCAGCTTGGCGCGCTTGATGTCGATGCCCGGCAATTTCGCACCCACGATGGCGCAGGGCACCTTCATGCCTGCGGCGACGTTCGGCGCGCCACAGACGATCTGCAACGGCTCGCCGCCGGCATTGACCTGGCAGACGCGCAGGCGATCCGCGTCCGGGTGCGGTGCCACCGACAGCACTTCCGCAACCACGACGCTGGTGAAGGCCGCCGCTGCCGGATCCAGTTCCTCGACTTCGAGGCCGGCCATCGTCAGCAGGTGAGACAGCGCGGCGGTGTCGATCTCTGGATCGACAAAGCTGCGCAACCACTTTTCGGAAAATTGCATGTCAGTGAAACCTCAGCGGAACTGGCTCAGGAAGCGCACGTCACCGTCATAGAACAGGCGCAGGTCATTGATGCCATAACGCAGCATGGTCAGGCGATCCGGGCCGAAGCCAAAGGCGAAACCGGTGTAGCGTTCGGCGTCGATGCCGCAGTGGCCGAGCACGTTCGGATGCACCATGCCGCAGCCGGCGATCTCCAGCCAGCGCCCGGCCAGCGGCCCGCTCATGAAGGCGACATCGATTTCCGCCGACGGCTCGGTAAACGGGAAAAAGGACGGACGGAAGCGCACGTCCAGCTGATCGGTTTCGAAGAAGCGGTGCAGGAAGTCGCTCACCACACCCTTCAGGTCGGCGAAGCTGACCGATTCACCGACCCACAGGCCTTCGACCTGATGGAACATCGGCGAATGCGTGGCATCGGAATCGACGCGATAGACACGGCCCGGCGCGATGATGCGGATTTCCGGCATCACGTCGGCGCCCGCATGACGCGCCACGTGCGCCTGCATGTAGCGCACCTGGATCGGGCTCGTATGGGTGCGCAGCATGACGTCGCTGGCACCTTCCAGATAGAAGGTGTCGTGCATCGAACGCGCGGGGTGATTTTCCGGCGTGTTCAACGCGGTGAAGTTATGGAAGTCGGTTTCGATCTCCGGGCCATCCGCGACGTCGAAGCCGATGCCGCGGAACAGCGTTTCGATGCGCTCCAGCGTGCGCGATACCGGATGCAGACCGCCGCGACTGCGGCCACGGCCGGGCAGCGTGACGTCCAGCGCTTCTTCCGCGAGCCGCGCTTCCAGTGCGGCACGGCGCAGCGCGTCGCGACGCGCCTCCAGTGCCGCCTCGACCTTCTGCTTGGCGACGTTGATCGCCGCACCCGCTTCCTTGCGCGCTTCGGGATCGAGCTTGCCCAGCCCCTTGAGCAGTTCGGTCAGGCTGCCCGACTTGCCGAGGTAGCGCGCCTTGACCTGCTCGAGCACGACCGCGTCGGCCGCGGCAGAAAAATCGGATTCAGCTTGAGAAACAAGGGCTTCCAGATCACTCATCGACTTCTACCCGGGTATTTCAGGGACAAAAAAAGGAGGCCTGGCCTCCTTTTTTTGCGTACGGGACGCTCAGGCGGCGAGCTTGGCCTTGGCCTGGTTCGCAATGGCGGCAAACGCAGCCTTGTCGAACACGGCGAGGTCAGCCAGCACCTTGCGGTCCACCTGGATCGACGCCTTGTTCAGGCCGTTGATCAGCGTGGAGTAGGTCATGCCCAGCTCACGTGCGGCGGCGTTGATACGCACGATCCACAGCGAACGGAACTGACGCTTGCGTTGACGACGGTCGCGGTAGGCATACTGCCCCGCCTTCATCACCGCTTCTTTGGCGATCCGGTAGACACTGTTGCGACGGCCGCGGTAACCCTTGGCCTGGTCAAGAACTTTCTTATGACGGGCACGTGCCGTCACGCCACGTTTCACTCTCGGCATGGTTCGGCCTCCTTATGCGTAGGGCAACATGTTGCGGACGCGTGCGTCGTCCGTGGCGTGCACCGCCGTCGTACCGCGAAGCTGACGCTTCGACTTGGTGGTCTTCTTGGTGAGGATGTGGCGCTTGAACGCCTGCGAACGCTTGATGCTGCCGCTCGCCCGGACCTTGAAGCGCTTTGCAGCGCCCTTCTTGGTCTTCATCTTGGGCATGACAAAAACTCCATTTATGTCATCTTCACAGGTGGCCGCGAACCCCTCGCTGCACTTTCAGACCCGTGAATACTTGTTTTGCCGACACTGATGTGTCGGCGACGCGAGGCTTTTGCCTCGCGCATCGCCGGGTATCACCCCGGCAGATTCCTGAGAAGCGTCGGTCAGACCTTCTTCTTCTGGGGAGCCAGCACCATGATCAACTGTCGCCCTTCAAGCTTCGGAAACTGCTCGACCACAGCCAGTGCTTCGAGATCCGTCTTCACGCGCTCAAGCAGGCGGATACCGAACTCCTGGTGCGCCATTTCACGACCGCGGAAACGAAGGGTGACCTTCGCCTTGTCGCCGTCCTGAAGGAAGCGCGTCAGGTTGCGCAGCTTGATCTGGTAGTCACCCTCGTCCGTACCCGGACGGAACTTGACTTCCTTGACCTGGATCTGCTTCTGCTTGGCTTTCGCCTCGGCAGCGCGCTTGGCTTCCTGGTACTTGAACTTGCCGAAGTCCATCAGACGACAGACCGGCGGCTTGGCAAGCGGCGCAATTTCGACCAGATCAAGGCCAGCCTCTTCCGCCATGGCCAATGCCTGGCGTGAAGACATGATTCCAAGCTGTTCGCCCTCGTCGCCTACGAGGCGGATTTCAGGGGCGTTGATCTCCGAATTGGTGCGCTGCGATTTTTGCTGACTGATGCTCGTACTCCCGAGACGAAAAAAATCAAGCCGTGCGATCGATGCCCCGGGAAGCGATTTCATCAGCGAAACGCTGAATCAGGTCGCTCAAAGGCATCTGCCCGAGATCGATATTTCCGCGGGCACGCACGGCCACCACGTTCGCTGCCTTCTCCTTGTCGCCTACGACAATCTGGTAAGGCAGCTTTTGCAAGCTATGTTCGCGGATTTTATAGTTTATTTTCTCTCCGCGCAAATCGCATTCGACGCGCAGACCGGCGTCGCGTAGCGCATTTGCAACGGTTTGAGCGTAATCGGCCTGAGCTTCGGTGATGCTCATCACGACCGCCTGCACCGGCGCGAGCCACAAAGGGAAGTTTCCGGCGTGGTTTTCGATCAGGATGCCGATGAAACGCTCGAGCGAACCGAGCACGGCGCGGTGCAGCATGACCGGACGCTGACGCGAGTTGTCCTCGGCCACATACTCGGCGTACAGACGCTCAGGCAGCACGAAATCGAGCTGCAGCGTGCCGCACTGCCACGAGCGACCGATCGCGTCCTTGATGTGGTACTCGATCTTCGGACCATAGAAGGCGCCCTCGCCCGGCAGTTCTTCCCACTGCATGCCGGACGCCGACAGCGCGTCGCGCAAGCCAGCTTCGGCGCGATCCCACACGTCGTCGGAACCGGCCCGCTTCGGCGGACGCAGCGACAGCTTGACCGCGACGTCGGTGAAACCGAAATCGCGATACACGGTCTGCAGAAGTTCGTTGAAGGCGATCACCTCCGACGTGATCTGGCCCTCGGTACAGAAGATGTGCGCGTCGTCCTGCACAAAACCGCGCACGCGCATCAGGCCATGCAGCGCGCCGGACGGCTCGTTGCGGTGGCAGGAACCGAATTCGGCGATGCGCAGCGGCAGGTCGCGGTAGGAATGCAGCGAGTTGTTGAAGATCTGCACGTGACCCGGGCAGTTCATCGGCTTCACCGCGTAGTCACGCTTCTCCGACTCGGTGGTGAACATGTTCTCGCGGTAGTTCTCCCAGTGGCCGGACTTCTCCCACAGCACACGGTCCATCATCAGCGGCGTCTTCACTTCGCGGTAGCCAGCGCGGTCGAGCGCATGGCGCATGTACTGCTCGATCTGCTGCCACACCACCCAGCCCTTCGGGTGCCAGAACACCATGCCCGGCGCCTCTTCCTGCATGTGGAAGAGGTCGAGCTGCTTGGCCAGACGACGGTGATCGCGCTTTTCCGCCTCTTCCAGCATGTTCAGATAGGCGTCCTGCTCATCCTTCTTCGCCCAGGCCGTGCCGTAGATGCGCTGGAGCATTTCGTTCTTCGCGTCACCGCGCCAGTAGGCGCCGGCCACCTTCATCAGCTTGAACACCTTGAGCTTGCCAGTGGACGGTACGTGCGGGCCGCGGCACAGGTCGATGAAATCGCCTTCGCGGTACAGCGACACGTCCTGGTCGGCCGGAATCGACGCGATGATTTCCGCCTTGTAGTGCTCGCCGATGGACTTGAAGAACTCGACCGCCTTGTCACGCTGCCAAACCTCGCGCGACACCGGAATGTCCTTCTTCGCCAGTTCGGCCATGCGCTGCTCGATCGCCACCAGATCTTCCGGCGTGAACGGGCGCTTGTACGAGAAGTCGTAATAGAAGCCGTTGTCGATCACCGGGCCGATGGTCACTTGCGCGTCCGGGAACAGCTCCTTCACCGCATACGCCAGCAGGTGAGCAGTTGAGTGGCGGATCATGTCGAGTCCGTCGGCGTCCTTGTCGGTCACGATGGCCAGCTGCGCGTCGTTCTCGATGACAAAGGAGGTATCGACGAGCTTGCCGTCCACGCGGCCGGCCAGAGCCGCCTTTGCAAGACCTGCGCCGATGGACGCGGCGACGTCGCGCACGGTCACGGCGGATTCGAAACTGCGGACCGAACCATCAGGCAGGGTGATGTTGACCATGGTCTTGCTCCGGAAATCGGTAACGGGGATGTAATGGAATCTGCAGACGAAAAAAAAGTGCGGCCTGGGCCGCACTTTTCTGTCTGCGCACGTCAGAACGTGCGTCTTTGGCTGCAGGCCTCAGGCAGTGATCGATACCGGGGTGAAACGAGTTCGCGGTGTCATAACGCTGCCTTTCAAGCCCTGCAGTGTGTGTTGGTAGGCGCGATTGGACTCGAACCAACGACCCCCACCATGTCAAGGTGGTGCTCTAACCAGCTGAGCTACGCGCCTGAAGAGAGGGCGCAAGTATAGCGAAATCTCGCCCCCGTTCAAGACATTTTTTCACGCCAGTCGAGTCAGGCTGCTTTCCACGCCGCCAGATATTCCTTCCAGTGATCACCCGGCTGGGTCGCCAGCCACTCGCGCACGAAGGCGATCTCGGCGTCGTACTGCGCGCGGTCAAGTACGCCGCGCATCAGCTGGAAACGCTGGAACACGAGGAAGGTATTCAGTACGTCCGTTTCGCAGTAATCGCGGATGCCAGCGATCTCGCCGCGCTGCCAGGCGCCCCATACAGCCGAGCCATCCATGCCCAGCTTGCCTGGGAAACCGATCAGCTTCGCCAGATCGTCGAGCGGCGCATTGCCGCGGCCCTGATACAGCGCGAGCAGATCCATCAGGTCCAGATGGCGCGAGTGATAGCGGCTGATGTAGTTGTTCCACTTGAACTCGCGCGCGTCCGGACCGTCGCCCTCGCCCATTTCCCAATAGCGCGGTGCGGTCACGCCGTGGATCAGGCCGCGGTAGTGCAGCACCGGCAGGTCGAAGCCGGCGCCGTTCCACGACACGATCTGCGGCGTCAGCTTCTCGATGCCCTCGTAGAAGCGCTGGATGATCTGGCCCTCGCCGTTCTCCGGCTCGGACAGCGACCACACCTTCAACGATTTCGCGTCGCGCAGCGCACACGAGATCACCACCACGCGCTGCAGGTGCAGCGGCAGGAAGTCGTGACCGACCGCGGCACGACGCTGCTGGAAGGCGAACTCCGCCACCTCGGCGTCGGACAGCTCATCCGGCAGGTTGTTGAGCGTGCGGATGCCGGCGATGTCCGGAATGCTTTCGATATCGAATACGAGTACGGCGGCCATGAAAATCCCGTGATGACTTTGTGTTGTTGTTCGAATTTGCTTACTTGCGCGACCACTGAGCGCCGGACTGGATGTACCAGCCCGACTGCGCGCGTTCGATCCAGCGCTGGGCAAACGTCGAGCGGATGTCCGCCTCCCATTCCGGGTGACCGTTGGCGCGGGCGATCTCGCGGTAGAGCGCGGCGCGATCCGTGTTCTCCTGCGCGACAAGGCCCTGTACCGCCTGTCGTTGCGCCAACGGCACTGCATTGGCATCGCGCAGCACGACGTTGCCGTCGGCCCCCAGACCGACTGCACCGGAGGCGTAATGCGGTGCAAGCTGCGTGTGCCTTGCCTGCATGCTTGACTTGATCTGGCTGATCGCCGGCGTGTTGATCTCGATATTGCCCTGCGCCCATGCCATCGTCGCCCACATCGCACCGAGCAGGACCATGCGTTTCAGTGTGTTCATTGCTGGCTTCCTTCCGGCTGGGCCTTGCTGTCCTGTTCCTTCTTCAGCTGCCACACCTCGTCGATGATGCGGTCGGCTGCCTTCTCTGCGGCAGCGGCGGGGAAATAGATATTGATGGTGACGCACGCTGCCGACAGCGCAGCACCCGTCAGCATCAGGCAGATCGTCCTGGTCATCGCATTCGTCATCGTGTCTCCATTCATTTGACGACCGGCTTCGCGTCAGTCACCCCGCCGCAGTCGCTCGATCAGCTCCGGCCAATCGACGCGTCGATTGTAGCCAACCACGCTGAGCGCCGGGACGCCACCGCCTTCGATCAACACGAATCCGCCGCCCTTGCTCGCCAGACCGTCCATTGCGCATACGTCGCCACGCAGCACGCAGGACAGGCCGATGCGGCGATAACCGAAGCGCTCGAAGAAACCGAGGAAGCTGCGCTGTATCGCCGCCGCCGCACCCGGTCCGCCGAGCGCGGTGATGTTCTGCACCGCGCGCTGGCTGATCACGCGCGGATAGTCACCCTCACTCGACCGTATGTGCGCGTCGAAGGCCACAGGCCGCCAGCGCAGCAGTTCCAGCCCCTTCACGTCACCATCGAGTCGACCGGTGATGCGGCCAAACTTGACGGTGTCGGTCAGCGCCTCCAGATCGATGTAACGCATCTGGAGGTCGGCAAGAACACGCGGCGTCGTTCCGAGGGGTTCAATGACGCGCAGCCCGGTGGCGGCAACATAGCCGTCGAACACGCGGATCAGCAACTGACCATCCAGTGAGAGCACGCCGTCACGCCAGCTGACGTGCGGCACGCTGGCACCCAGGCTGCCGGCCATGCGCGGCAGGCCCAGCGCTTCGCTCAGTTCCGGCATCGACACCGGTTCCAGATCAAAGGACAGATCGCCGCGCCAGCGGCCGTCGGCCCTTCGGAAATCGAGCAGATTGAGTCGCAGCCCGGCATCGAGCACCGGTATGCGCACCGGTTCGAGCGACACCCGGTCGGCCGCCAGGCTTGCTTTCAGTTCGAACGCGCCGAAGGGCAAGCGGTCGAAGTGCGCTGAGGTGATCGCTGCGTGCGGCTCGGTCTGCGCATCGCGCTGCCACGGAAGAACCGCGCTTACGCCGTCGAGCGACCAGCGCCCCGACTTGTCGGCGACCGCTGCATTGGCCAGATGCAGCGTCGCGGCCGTCGCTCCCTGTGCGTCGAACTCGGCGACAAGATCGGCGCGGCCGGACAATGCGAAGGTCGGCCAGCCGCGCGCAGCGAACAGCGGTTCGACGAAGCGCGTGTTCAGCGCGTCGAGATCGAACGAACGACCCTCGACGCGCGCGCGCGTCAGCGTTGCCGGCGACCGCGCGAAGCGCGCCTCCAGGTTCAGCCGCCCCACATCGGCCAGATCCAGCGTGCCGGCGCGCAGTTCAAGGCCGCCGGCAGTCAGCACAAAATCGCTCGCCAGCGTCGTCCCGCCGCCCTTCAAATAGATGCTGTCCCACAGCAGTTCGCCGGTCTTCCAGTCCACCGAGGCACGGCCCAGCCAGTCTTCGCCCTGCCGGGTGGCATCGAGGGCGAGCGCGAGCGAAATACCCTCGGCGGCACGCAGACCGTCAGCCGACGCGAATCGTGCATCGGTCAGCAGCAGTCGCGCCTCGACATACGGCGATCGGGCGGCGCCGAAATCCTTCAGCACGGCTTCGACGTCGGCGCGCCCTGCAGGCGCGTAGTCCTTCAGCAAGGACTGCAGCGCGGGCTCGAGCGCGAGCAGGCGGGCGATGTCGACCGCCTTGGCCTGCAGCGCCAGATGCGGGCGCGCGCCAGCCAGCGTGCCGCCGACAGTGACACGCAGGTCCGGCAAGAACCGGACATTCGCGTCGAGCACCCGCTGCGCACCGCGCACCGAAAACTCGAGCGGCCACGGTCCGTAGCCGCGCGCGCGCAGCACCCCACCGCGACAGCGCTGTTCGGGCAAGGCGGAAAAATCCGCGCAGTCGAGCTGCACCTGCTGCAGCGTGTGCCCGGCAATCAACGCACGCGCCGCACGGACGCGGGCACGGCCACCGCCCAGCGCCGTGGCCTCGACGTGCACGTCATCCAGCGTGATGGCCGACGCCGACAGTCGGTCGAAGCGAAGCTCGAACGCGGCATCGGCGGCGAGCGGCATCGCCGCCAGCGTCAGCGCAAGAAGGAAGCCCCGCAGGCGATCAGGAAGGGAAAACACCCGTGGAGAGGTAGCGGTCGCCGCGGTCGCACACGATGCTGACGATGGTCGCGTTCTCGACCTCGGCCGCGATGCGCAGCGCGACGACCAGCGCGCCGCCCGAGCTGATGCCGGCGCAGATACCCTCCTCGCGCGCCAGGCGGCGGGTCATTTCCTCGGCGTCGTGCTGGCCGACGTACTCCAGCCGATCGACACGGCTACGGTCGTAGATCTTCGGCAGATAGGCCTCGGGCCACTTGCGGATGCCCGGAATCTGCGCACCCTCTTCCGGCTGGCAGCCGATGATCTGGATCGCCGGATTCTGCGACTTCAGATAGGTCGAGGTGCCCATGATGGTGCCCGTGGTGCCCATCGAACTGACGAAGTGGGTGACACGCCCGTCGGTGTCGCGCCAGATCTCCGGCCCTGTTCCTTCGATATGGGCGCGCGGATTGTCACTGTTGCCGAACTGGTCGAGGATGACGCCGCGGCCTTCGTCGCGCAGTTTCTCGGCCGTATCGCGCGCCAGTTCCATGCTGCCTTCCTTCGCGGTCAGCACCAGTTCCGCGCCGTAGGCGGCCATGCTCTGCCGGCGCTCGATGCTCTGGTTCTCGGGCATCACCAGAATCATCTTGTAGCCGCGCATGGCCGCCACCATCGCCAGCGCGATACCGGTGTTGCCGCTGGTCGCCTCGATCAGCGTGTCGCCCGGCTTGATGTCGCCGCGCTCTTCAGCGCGCTTGATCATGGACAGTGCAGGTCTGTCCTTGACCGAACCGGCCGGGTTGTTGCCTTCCAGCTTGGCCAGGATGACGTTGCCACGGCGGTCGTTGTCGGCCCCCGGAATACGCTGCAGACGGACCAGCGGCGTGTTGCCGACGAAATCTTCGAGAGTCTTGTATTGCATGGCTGCCTTGGGTTCGGTGAAGCCGTCTCAGCGCGAGCCGGCCGGTTTCGGAGGCGCGCCCGCCGGCTTTGGCGGCGCGGACGATGGAGCGTCGGCTGCAGTATCGGCCGGTGCGGCAGACGACTGGGCGGGCGCACTGCTGCCCGCCGGCCGGGGCGGCGCGCCCGCCGGTCGTGCCGGCGGTGCGGATGCGGCACCCGATGTAGCGTGCGCTGCGCCGCCTGCCGGACGCGGCGGCGGCGAGGACGCTGCGGGTTTCGGTGCGCTGGCGGCAGCAGGCCTGGCGGGCGGCACAGGTGCTTCGGGTACCGGCACCGGGGCTTGCGCGGGCGCCTGCGCCGTGCCGCGCCGACGCATCAGTACGAAAGCGATCGCTGCGCCGACGGCAACGACTGCCACGATCCACCAAGGGAAACCGCCGGACGACGCCGGCGCGGCTTCCGGAGCTGCGGGCAAGTCGGCCCGCGGCGCGACGGATGCCGGCGCGCCCGCGCCGACGACCAGCAGCGGCTTCAGTTCGGCAAAGGTCTTGTCACCGATACCCTTCACGCTGCGCAGTTCGTCAACCGAGGTGAAAGGCCCGTTCTTCGTCCGGTGTTCGATGATGGCCTGCGCGCGGCTCGGCCCGACGCCGGGCAATGCGTCGAGTTCGGCTTCCGTGGCACTGTTCAGGTCGAGTACTGCGAAGGCGGGCGCAGCAAGCAGGCACAGCAGCATGCAGAACAGGCGACGCATGACGACTCCCGGAAGGATGACCGTGGAAGGATACCGCTCAGGCGGCACCGTGGCGCAGGTCGGCGGCGAGTTCGTCGAGCGCGCACACGGCGGTGCCCAGCTTGCCGACCACAATGCCGGCGGCGCGATTGGCCAGTCGCATTGCATCGACCTGCGAACAGCCGCTGGCCATCATGACCGCCATGGCGGCAATCACGGTGTCGCCGGCACCGCTGACGTCGTACACCTCGCGCGCCAGCGCGCGCTCGTGCGTCACGCCATCGGATGCGTAGAGGCTCATGCCTGCGTCCGAGCGGGTGAGCAGCAGCGCACCCAGCCCCAGTTCGTCGCGCAATGCGGTGGCGCGGCGCGCCAGATCGTCGTCGTCGGTCCAGCTGCCGACCACTTCACGCAGCTCGCTGCGGTTGGGCTTGAGCAGCGTGGCACCAGCGTAACGGGTGTAGTCGTCGCCCTTGGGATCGACCAGCACCGGCTTTCCGGCCGCACGCGCGATGTCCATCATGTCGCGGATGTCCGCCAGCGCGCCCTTGCCGTAGTCGGACAGGATGACCACGTCGACGTCCTTCACGCGGCGCGCGAACTCGTCGAGTTTGGCACACAGCACCTCGCGCGCCGGAGCGCTCTCGAAATCGATGCGCAGCAATTGCTGCTGGCGGCCGATCACGCGCAGTTTGATCGTGGTGTCGAGCTGCGGGTCTTCGTGCAGGCTGGCAGCGATGTGGGCGGCCTTCATCTGCGCGCGCAAGGTGCGACCGGCGTCGTCGGCGCCGACCACTGACAGCAGGCTTACCTTTGCACCGAGGGCCGCGCAGTTGCGCGCCACGTTGGCGGCGCCGCCCGGTCTTTCCTCGACGCGGTCGATCTTGACCACCGGCACCGGCGCTTCGGGAGAGATGCGCTGCACGTCGCCGAACCAGTAGCGGTCCAGCATCACGTCGCCGGCGACCAGGATGCGCGCGTTGCGGGTATCGGGAAGCGTCAGGCTCATGCGGTGCTCGGTGCGTTGATCAGGGTGTCAGGTCGAATTCTTCGGTGCGCTTCGGCGGATAGGTTTCCCAGCCGCCGCAGGCCGGGCAGCGCCAGTGGAACTGGCGCGCCTTGAAGCCGCAGCTGTCGCAACGGTAGCGCGCGACGCGCCGCGTGTGCGCGTGAATGATGTTCTTCATCAGATCGGAATCGGTGCGCGCCTCGGGCGGCAGCGTCTGCATCTGCGCCTCCAGCAGCTTGTCCAGACCGAGCAGGGTCGGATTGCGGCGCAGCTCCTCACGTACCAGTGTCAGCGCGCCCGTGGGGCCTTCGGTGTCGAGCTCCTCCTTGAACACGACGTCGAGCAGATCGAGCGAGGCGTGCCGTTCGAGATAGCTCTTCAGCAGCGTGATGCCCTGACGTTCGCGTCCGAGCTTGCGGTAGGCATCGGCCATGCGCGAGGCCACCAGCGCCAGATAGACCGGATTCTGCTGCTCGATGCGCTGCCAGTGCTCGATTGCCTCTTCCCACTTCTGCTCGGCGGCGGCGGCGTCACCGAGCAGCATCAATGCGCGCACGCACTTGCGATGCGTGGCCAGTGCCTCGCCGAGCAGGCTTCTCGCGTCGCCCATGCGGGACTGCGCTAGCGCCTGTGTGGCGAGTTCGCACAGGAACTGCGCGATATCCTTCTGCGCGCGGTGCGATTCGTTTTCCGGCAGTGCGCGGGCGATGTCTATCGCCTTGTGCCATTCCTTTTCCTGCTGGTAGATATCCAGCAGGTGATGCAGCGCCTCGATATCGACCGCACTGCCACGCAGGCCGACGAATGTCTCCTCTGCACGATCGAGCAGGCCGGCCTTGAGGAAGTCGAGACCCAGTTCGAGGCGCGCATTCAGCCGCTGTTCGGCACGCACGTCCTCACGGGCGGCGAGCGCCTGATGGATCTGGATCGCGCGATCGGTTTCACCGCGACGACGGAACAGATTGCCCAGCGCAAACTGGAGCTCCACCGTCTGCGGATCCTTGCTTGTCGCCTCGATGAAGGAGTCGATCGCGCGGTCCGGCTGTTCGTTCAGCAGAAAATTCAGGCCGGCGAAGTAGGAGCGCGGCAGCGCGCGCGACTCGCGCACCAGATGCCGGATGTCGATGCGCGCGGCAAGCCAGCCCAGCCCGAAGAAGAGCGGCAGGGCCAGGAGCCACCAGAGTTCGATTTCCATGTGGGAAGGGGGGTCAGTCGGCGGTCGGCGATTGTCCGTCGTGCGCGGCGCGACTGCGCGCCAGCGACCACCCGGCCAATGCGCCCAGCAGAGCGCCGAAGAAGAACAGAGCGAGCAGTACGAGGGACAACTCTACGCGCCACTCGTGTCCGAAGAAGAAGCGCACCGTCACCGGATCACTGTTGCGGGCCGCGAGGCCGAGCAGCAACAGGAAAACGACGATGCGCAGCAGCCAGTTAAGTATCGCCATTGCGGCGGATGTCAGGCCACGAGGCCTGCAGTGTTCAGCGCGTTGTCGACGCGCTCGCGCAGTTCCTTGCCCGCCTTGAAATGCGGTACCCGCTTCTCGGGCACCATGACCTTCTCGCCCGACTTCGGGTTACGGCCCACGCGCGGCGGACGATGGTTCAGCGAAAAGCTGCCGAAACCGCGGATTTCGATGCGATCACCGCGGACCAGCGCCGCAGTCATTTCATCGAGGATCATCTTCACGGCGTAATCGGCGTCCTTGGCGACCAGTTGCGGGAAGCGGGTGGCCAACCGGGTGATCAGTTCGGATTTGGTCATGACGTATCAGATGAGCGATTTCAACCTTGCCGGGTGATGACAAGACAACGCCGCCCGCAGGCGGCGTTGTCACTTGAACACCGATCGTGCGAAACGATCAGGAGTTCTTCAGCTTTGCCTTCAGCAGCGCGCCCAGATTGGTCGTACCGCTGCTGGCGGAGGTGCCTTCAGCCTGGATCTTCTGGATGGCGTCGTTCTGTTCAGCCTGATCCTTCGCACGCACCGACAGCGTGATCGAACGGGTCTTGCGGTCCAGATTGACGATCATCGCCTCGACTTCGTCGCCGACGTTGAGGATGGTCGTCAGGTCTTCGACGCGGTCACGCGAAGCTTCCGAAGCACGCAGGTAGCCCTCGACATCTTCGTTCAGCGCGATCACGGCGCCCTTGGCATCCACCGTCTTCACGGTGCCGCGCACGACGCTGTTCTTGTCGTGGGTGGCGATGAAGTTGGTGAAGGGGTCTCCATCCATCTGCTTGACGCCGAGCGAGATGCGCTCGCGCTCGACATCGATCGACAGCACGACGGCCTCGACTTCGTCACCCTTCTTGTAGTTGCGCACGGCTTCTTCGCCGGGCAGCGACCACGACAGGTCGGACAGGTGAACCAGGCCATCGATGGCGCCGGTCAGACCGATGAACACGCCAAAGTCGGTGATCGACTTGATCTGGCCACGGACCTTGTCGCCCTTCTTGTGGTTCATCGAGAAGTCTTCCCACGGATTCGGCATGCACTGCTTCATGCCCAGCGAAATCCGGCGACGGTCTTCGTCGATTTCCAGAATCATCACTTCGACCTCGTCGCCCAGCTGGACAACCTTGGTCGGGTGGATGTTCTTGTTGGTCCAGTCCATTTCGGACACGTGGACCAGACCTTCGATGCCCTGCTCGATTTCGACGAATGCGCCGTAATCGGTCAGGTTGGTCACCTTGCCGAACAGGCGGGTGCCCTGCGGGTAGCGGCGCGAGATGCCGACCCACGGGTCTTCGCCCAGCTGCTTGAGGCCCAGCGACACGCGGTTCTTCTCGGCGTCGAACTTGAGCACCTTGGCTTCGACTTCGTCACCGACCGCCAGAACTTCCGACGGGTGACGCACGCGGCGCCAGGCCAGATCGGTGATGTGCAGCAGGCCGTCGATGCCACCGAGGTCGACGAACGCGCCGTAGTCGGTGATGTTCTTGACGATACCCTTGACGACGGTGCCTTCCTTGAGGTTCTCGAGCAGCTTTTCGCGCTCTTCACCGGCGGTCAGTTCGAGCACGGCGCGACGCGACACAACGACGTTGTTGCGCTTGCGGTCGAGCTTGATGACCTTGAATTCGAATTCCTTGTTTTCGTACGGCGTGGTGTCCTTGACCGGACGCAGGTCGACCAGCGAACCCGGCAGGAAGGCGCGGATGCCGTTGGTCATGACGGTCAGGCCACCCTTGACCTTGCCCGACACCAGACCCTTGACGATGGAGCCATCGCCCAGTGCCTTTTCCAGTTCGTTCCATGCGGCGATGCGCTTGGCCTTGTCGCGGGACAGGCGGGTTTCACCGTAGCCGTCCTCGAGCATTTCGATTGCAACGCTGACGTAATCGCCGGGGGCGACCGTCAGTTCACCGCGATCGGTGCGGAATTCGTCGATCGAGATATAGCTTTCCGACTTCAGGCCGGCATTGACGACGACGAAATTCTGATCCACGCGCATGACTTCGGCGGTGATGACTTCACCGGCGCGCATTTCCTGGCGCGTGAGGCTTTCCTCGAACAGCGCGGCAAAACTTTCCATGGAGTCGGACGACTGGGCAACTTGGGACATTGGCAAAAGCCGCTTGCGCGGCAACGGGTTAGGTATGAACAAAGCAGGGAGCGACTTGCTCGCCCCGTGCGCCTTGGGCTGCCGACGTGCATCCGGAACCATCCGGAAGCGAACACGCCATTCAGCCCGCTTTCACTTTTTCCCACGCATCCAGCACGAACTGGACGGCGGCATCTGCGGTCATTGAACTGGTATCGAGCAGAATGGCGTCCGGCAATTGCACCAGTGGCGCATGTGTCCGGTTGCGATCCCGCTCGTCCCGTTCCCGCAAATCTTGCGAAAGACTTTCCAGACTAGCAGAAACACCTTTTTCGATCAACTGCTTATATCGGCGTTCGGCGCGAATCTCGACGCTGGCGGTCAGGAACACCTTCAGGCGCGCGTCCGGAAACACCACCGAACCCATATCGCGGCCGTCGCCGACCAGCCCGGGCGCCTGCCGGAAGGCGCGCTGACGCTCAAGCAGCGCCGCACGCACCGCACCGTGGACCGCCACTTTCGACGCGCCGACCGAGGCCGCCTCGCTGCGCATGGCGTCCGACACCTCGTCCCCGGCCAGCCAGGTCGAGCCGTCGGCGAAGCGTACATCGAGCGCTGCAGCGAGCTTTCCGAGCGCCGGCTCATCGTCGAGCGCAACGCCAGCACGCATCGCCGCCACCGCGGTGAGGCGATAGAGGGCGCCGCTGTCGAGCAGGTGAAAGCCCAAAGCCGCCGCCACACGCGCGGCGACCGTACCTTTGCCGGAGGCCGACGGGCCGTCTATTGCAATGACTGGAACGTCGTTCATGCCGCCACCTCCGACCAGCGTCTGAAGTACTCGGGGAAGGTCTTGGCCACGCAGCCGGGATCCATGATGCGCACCGGTACGCCGCCCAGCGTGGCAAGCGAGAAGCACATCGCCATCCGGTGATCATCGTAGGTGTCGATGGCAGCACCCGGCGTCAGGGTCGAAGGCGGCGTGATGGCAAGATAATCGGCGCCCTCCTCGACCGTGGCGCCGAGCTTGCGCAGTTCGATCGCCATCGCGGAAATGCGGTCGGTTTCCTTGACCCGCCAGCTGGCGATATTGCGCAGCCGGCTCGGGCCATCGGCGAACAGCGCGCAGATGGCCAGCGTCATCGCGGCATCCGGAATGTGGTTCAGGTCGAGGTCGAATGCGCGCAGTCGCCCGCCCTCGGGCGCGCGCGCCTCGATCCAGTTCGGTCCCATCGCCACCACGGCGCCCAGCTGTTCGAGCGCCTGCGCGAAGGCGACATCGCCCTGCACCGAGTCGCGGCCGACGCCTTCAACCCGCACCGGCCCACCGCCGATGGCGCCTGCGGCCAGGAAATAGGACGCCGACGACGCGTCACCCTCGACGAAGCACTCGCCGGGCGACACGTAGCGCGCATCAGCCGGCAGATTGATCGCCGCCCAGCCTTCGCGTTCGGCGTTGACGCCGAACTGGCGCATCAACGCCAGCGTGATGTCGACGTAGGGCTTGGAAATCAGCTCGCCCTCGACCTCGATGCGCAGTGCGCGCCCGGTCAGCGGCAAAGCCATCAGCAGTCCGGTCAGGAACTGGCTGGACACGTCGCCGCGCACGCGCACCACCGGCACTTCGTTGATCTGCGCCGGATGGATGCGCAAGGGCGGAAAGCCGTCGTTGCCCTCGTAGTCGATGCGCGCACCGACCTGGCGCAGCGCGTCGACCAGATCGCCGATCGGCCGCTCGTGCATGCGCGGCACGCCATGCAGGCGGTACTCGCCGCCCATCAGCGCCAGCACGGCGGTGAGCGGACGGAAGGCGGTACCGGCATTGCCGAGGAAAAGGTCTGCCTTCTTGACCGGGAAGCGCCCACCGGTGCCGCTGATGACGTAGTCGTCGCCACCGGCGTGGCGCCAGTCGACGGCCAGCGTGCGCAGCGCGTCGAGCATGCGGTCGACATCGTCCGACGACAGCAGGTCGTGCAGCAGCGTATCGCCCTCGGCCAGCGCGGCCAGCAACAAAGCGCGGTTGGAAATGCTCTTGGAGCCCGGAAGCCGCAGCGTGCCGCGGGCGGACGATGCGGGGGGGAGATCAAGGAATTCGGTCTTCATCGTGTTCGAACGGCGCCGGGGCGCCTCATGTTGTGTTCAGCCCTGGCGTTGCGCCCAGGCGGTGCGTGCTTCGCGCGCGGTACCGATCAGCGCCTCGAGTCGGGCCGCGTCGCCGGATTCGATCAGCGCGCGATAGCGTGCAAGTTCGGTTTCGTAGGCGCTCAGTTCGGTCAGCAGCGCCTCACGATTGGCAAAGAAGATGTCGCGCCACATCTCCGGATGACTGGCCGCGATGCGCGTGAAATCGCGGAAACCGCCGCCGGCCAGATTGAAGATCTCCTCGGCATTCGGACGCGCCGCCAGTTCCGAAACCAGCGCGAAGGACAGCAGGTGCGGCAGATGGCTGACCGACGCCAGCCAGCGATCGTGGTGCTCGGGCGTGGTGACCGTCAGCAGCGCGCCGCAGGCCAGCCAGGCCTGGCGCACCAGTTCGATGGCCGCGCCGCCATTCTCGGCGAGCGGTGTCAGCACCACGCGGCGTCTTTCGTACAGATCGGCGCGCGCCGCCTGCGGTCCGCTCTTCTCGGCACCGGCGATCGGATGCCCCGGTACGAACTGCCCCACGCGCTCGCCAAAGCAGCTACGGGCCGCCGCCACGACGTCGCCCTTGGTGCTTCCGGCGTCGGTCACTACGGTATGCGCCGGCAGGTGGGGCAGCATCGCCGACATGACGGCCTCCATCTGGCCGACCGGCATCGCCAGCAGTACCAGGTCGGCGCCCGCGAGCGCAGCGGCCCAGTCGGATTCAGCACGATCGATCAGCCCGAGTTCGAGTGCTTCGCGCTTGCTGTCTGCACTGCGGCCGACGCCGACAATCTCGCCCACCTGACCGGCACGACGCAGCGCGGCGGCGAAGGAGCCGCCGATCAGGCCGACACCGACGACGACCAGACGTCCGATCAGCGGTGCGCTCACGCCAGCGCCTTCTTCAGCGCGTCGATGAAGCGTGCGTTCTCGGTTTCCAGGCCGATCGAGACGCGCAGCCACTCGGGCATCGCGTAGCCGGCAATCGGCCGCACGATGACGCCCTGCTCGAGCAACCGACGATTGACTGCCGCACCGTCACCGGCGCGGAAGGCGATGAAGTTGCCGTAGGAACGGATGTAGCCGATCCCAGCCCCATCGAAGAAGGTTTCCATCTGCTTCAGGCCGGCCGCGTTCAGCTCGGCCGAACGGCGGACGAAGTCCTGGTCTGCCAATGCGGCGACGGCTGCCGCCAGACCGACATTGGTGACGTTGAACGGCTGACGCACGCGATTGAGCAGATCGATCACGTCCGGCTGACCGATGCCATAGCCGACGCGCAGACCCGCCAGGCCATAGGCCTTGGAGAAGGTGCGCGACACCAGCAGGTTCGGATATCGCTCCAGCCAGCGCGCGCTGTCGTAGGCGAGATGTGAGGGCAGGTACTCACTGTAGGCCTCGTCCAGCACGACCAGCACGTCGCGCGGTACGGCGGCGACGAAACGCTCCAGCGCACCGGCCTCGATGAAGGTGCCGGTCGGATTGTTCGGGTTGGCGATGAACACGACGCGCGTGTCGTCGCGGATTGCCGCGCGCATTGCGTCGAGGTCACAACCATAGTCGAGCGCCGGCACCTCGATGCCAATGGCGCCCGCCGCCAGCGTCGCCAGCGGATAGACGGCAAAGGCGTGCTTCGAATAGACGGCGCTGCTGCCTGGGCCGAGCACCGCGCGGGCGACCATTTCCAGAATGTCGTTCGAACCGTTGCCAAGCACGATCTGGTTCATCGCGACATCGTGATGCCGGGAAACCGCCTGCTTCAGGTCGAAACCGTTGCCGTCCGGGTAGCGCGGCACGTCGGCAATCGCCGCCAGCGCGGCCGCCCGAGCCTTGTCGCTCATGCCCAGCGGATTCTCGTTGGACGCCAGCTTGACGATGCCTGCCTCGTCCAGCCCCATTTCGCGGGCCAGTTCGGAAATCGGCTTGCCCGGCTGGTAAGGGGAAATCGAACGGATGTGCGCCGCAGCGCGGTCGAAGACGCTCATGAACTGCTCACGGAAACGGGGTAGGAACCGAGTACCTTCAACGATCCGGCCTCGGCACGGATGCGTGAGAGTGCTTCGCTCACCGCAGGTTCGCTCTGGTGACCTTCGATATCGACATAGAAGACGTACTGCCAGCCGCCGTTGCCGAAGCCCCGCACCGGGCGCGACTGCAGCTTGGTCATGCTGACGCCCTGCTCGGCCAGCGGTTGCAGCAGGCGCACGACCGCGCCCGACTTGTTCTGCACGGTGAAGATCATCGAGGTCTTGTCACGACCCGACGGGCCGGCATCGTGTTCGCCGATCACCAGGAAGCGGGTCGTATTGGCGGGATCGTCCTCGATGTTCGCCGCCAGTATCTTCAGGCCATATGCAGCCGCAGCCGCTTCACCGGCGATCGCCGCGGCACGCTCTTCCTCTGACGCACGGATCGCAGCCTCGGCGTTGCTGGCCACCGCGATGACCGGTACGCCCGGCAGGTTGCGGTTCAGCCACTCGTGGCACTGCGCCAGCGACTGCGCGTGCGAATAGACGCAGCGGATGTCCTTCAGCGGCGTGTCGCGGGTCATCAGGTTCTGCTCGACACGCAGCATCACCTCGCCGCACACCATCTGCGTCGTGCTGAGCAGCATGTCCAGCGTGCGACCGACCGCGCCCTCGGTCGAGTTCTCGACCGGCACGACACCGTAGGACGCGTTGCCCGACTCGACCGCGCGGAACACGTCATCGATCGTGGCGAGCGGCAGGAAGGTCGGCGCGGAACCGAAGTGCCGGCGCGCCGCGCTCTCCGAGAAGGTGCCGACCGGTCCGAGAAAGGCGACGGTCAGCGGCTGTTCCAGCGCCAGACAGACCGACATGATTTCGCGGAATACCGTCTTCACCGCCTGCGGCGGCAAGGGGCCCGGGTTGTCGTCGGCCAGCCGGCGCAGCACCTGCGCCTCGCGCTCCGGACGGTAGATGTTGCCGTGCTTGATCTCGCCGATGCGGTGCGCGTGTCGTGCGCGCTCGGAAATGAGCTGCAGCACCTGGGTATCGATCGCATCGATGGCGTCGCGCAGTTTAAGTAGTTCGTCGTTCGAGCTCGGATCGGAGGCCATCATTCAACCGTGTCTGCGTTCAAATTCAGTCATGTATTCGGCCAGCTCGTGCGCGCCCTCGAGCGGCATCGCGTTATAGAGCGAGGCGCGGATGCCGCCGGTCGCGCGGTGGCCCTTCAAATTCAGCAGTCCGCGTCGACGCGCGCCATCGAGAAAACGTGTCTCCAGCCGCGGCTCGCGCAGGAAGAAGGGCACGTTCATGCGCGAGCGCGAAGCCGGCTGTATACGGTTCGTATACAACTGCGAGGCATTCAGCACATCGTAGATGCACTTCGCCTTGGCTGCGCTGCGGCGCGCCATCTCGACCACGCCGCCCTCCTTCTTCACGTATTCGAACACCAGCCCAGCGACCCAGATGGCAAAGGCAGCGGGCGTGTTGTACATCGAATCCCATTCGACGTGACGCGCGTAGTTCATCACCGACGGTACGCCACTGCGCACGCGACCGAGCAGGTCGTCGCGGATGATGACGATGGCGAGACCCGCCGGGCCGATGTTCTTCTGCGCGCCCGCGTAGATCAGGCCGAAACGCGCGACGTCGAGCGGCTGCGACAGGATGTTGGACGACATGTCGGCCACCAGCGGCACGCCGCCGGTGTCCGGATAGTCGGCGAACTCGACGCCGCCTATCGTTTCATTGGCGCAGATGTGCACATAGGCAGCCGCCGGGTCGAGCTGCCAGCCGGCGCGCTCAGGCACGCGATCGAATTCGCTGGCCGCGGCACTCGCCGCGATGCGCACATTCACCAGCGAGGTCGCCTCGGCCATCGCCTTGTCCGACCAATAACCTGTGTGGATGTAATCCGCGCTCTGACCCGGTTGGGCAAGGTTCAGCGGCACCATCGCGAAATGCGGTGTGGCACCGCCGTGCAGGAACAGGATGTGGTGCGACTCCGGCACTCCGAGCAACGCACGCAGATCGGCCTTGGCGCGGGCGTGAATGTCGGCGAAGTGCTCGCTGCGATGACCCAGCTCCATCGCGGAGTAGCCCTCGCCGCGGAAGTTCTGCCACTCGCGCGCGATACGTTCGATCACCGCGTCCGGCATCATGGCCGGACCGGCTCCGAAGTTGTACGCGCGCGCACGCATCGCCCTTCCTATTCCTCGCCCTCGCCGGCTGCGGCGTCAGCGTCGTTATCGGCGTCGGCATCCGCTTCGGCGTCCTGCTCGCTGTCGCTCTCGATCACCTTCTCCAGACCGGCCAGCAGGGTGCCGTCGTCGAGATTGATCAGCGTGACGCCCTGGGTCGAGCGTCCCATTTCACGGATGTCCACCACCTTGGTGCGGATGAGCACGCCACCGGTCGAGATCAGCATTATTTCGTCGGTCGGCTCGACCAGCACCGCACCGACCACGCCGCCATTGCGCTCGCTGGTCTGGATCGCGATGACGCCCTTGGTGCCGCGGCCATGCTTGGGATATTCGGTGACGCGGGTGCGCTTGCCGTAGCCGTTCTCGGTCGCGGTCAGCACGCTCAGTTCGTCGTTCTTCGACACCAACATGCAGATCACGCTCTGACCGTCCTCGAGCATCATGCCGCGCACGCCGCGCGCGGTACGCCCCATCGGGCGCACGTCGGCTTCGGCGAAGCGCACCGCCTTGCCGGCATCGGAGAACAGCATGATGTCGTCCGAACCATCGGTAATCGCCACGCCGATCAGCGCGTCGCCCTCGTCGAGGTCGACGGCGATGATGCCCGCCTTGCGCGGGTTGCCGAAGTCGGCGAGCGGCGTCTTCTTCACGGTACCGCGACCGGTGGCCATGAAGATGTAGTGATCTTCGTCGAACTCCTTGACCGGCAGTACCGCGGTGATCTTCTCGCCCTCGAACAGCGGGAACAGGTTCACGATGGGCTTGCCGCGCGAATTGCGCGAGCCCTCCGGCACCTCGTACACCTTCAGCCAATAGACACGGCCCCGGTTCGAGAAACACAGGATGTAGTCGTGCGTGTTGGCGACGAAGAGCTGGTCGACGAAATCGTCTTCCTTCACCGCCGCCGCCTGCTTGCCGCGCCCGCCACGCTTCTGCGAACGGTAATCGGCCAGCGGCTGGCGCTTGAAGTAGCCGCCATGCGACAGCGTGACCACCATGTCCTGCTGCGCGATCAGGTCCTCGATGCCGAGATCCTGCGTGTGCACGATGATTTCCGACTTGCGACCGTCCGCGAACTGTTCGCGGATCTGGCGCATTTCGTCGGAAATGATCCAGTTGATCCGCTCCGGGCGGGCCAGTATGTCGAGCAGGTCGATGATCTGTTCGATCACCTCCTTGTACTCCGACATGATCTTTTCCTGCTCCAGCCCGGTCAGGCGAGCCAGCTGCATGTCGAGAATGGCCTTGGCCTGCGCGTCCGACATGCGGTAGCCGTCGGCGAAGGAGCCGAATGCGGCATCCAGCCCGTCCGGACGGAAGGATTCAGCGCCGGCGCGGGCCAGCATTTCGTCGACCAGCGGCGACTTCCAGGCACGCTCCATCAGCGCCACCTGCGCTTCGGCGCGCGAAGCCGAGGCCTTGATCAGCGCGATGATTTCGTCGATGTTGGACAGCGCAACGGCCAGACCTTCCAGCACGTGGCCGCGTTCGCGCGCTTTGCGCAGCTCGAACACGGTGCGGCGGGTGATCACCTCGCGCCGGTGCGACAGGAAGCAGTCCAGCATGTCGCGCAGGTTCAGCAGGCGCGGGCGACCATCGACCAGCGCCACCATATTCATGCCGAAGGTGTCCTGCAGCTGGGTCAGCTTGTACAGGTTGTTCAGGATGACTTCCGGCACCTCGCCGCGCTTCAGCTCGATCACCACGCGCATGCCGGACTTGTCCGACTCGTCGCGGATGTCGGAAATGCCTTCGACCTTCTTTTCGTTCACCAGCTCGGCGATGCGCTCGAGCAGGGTCTTCTTGTTCACCTGGTACGGCAGCTCGTCGACGATGATGGCCTGACGGTTGCCCCGGTCGATGTCCTCGAAGTGGGTGCGTGCGCGCATCACGACACGGCCGCGACCGGTCAGATAGCCCTCGCGCACGCCCGACAGCCCGTAAATCAGGCCGCTGGTCGGGAAATCGGGCGCCTGCACGATGTCGATCAGCTGTTCGATCGTCGTTTCCGGCTCTTTCAGCAGCAACTGGCAGGCATCGAGCACCTCGCCAAGGTTGTGCGGCGGGATGTTGGTCGCCATGCCGACGGCGATGCCGGCACTGCCGTTGATCAGCAGATTGGGGATGCGGCTGGGCAGAACCAGCGGCTCCTGCTCCTTGCCATCGTAGTTCGGCCCGAAATCGACGGTTTCCTTGTCGATGTCAGCCAGCAGTTCGGCCGCGATCTTGTCGAGACGGCACTCGGTGTAACGCATGGCCGCCGCGTTGTCGCCATCGACCGAACCGAAGTTACCCTGACCGTCGATCAGCGTGTAGCGCAGCGAGAAGTCCTGCGCCATACGGACCAGCGTGTCGTAGATCGCCGAATCGCCGTGCGGGTGATATTTACCCATCACGTCACCAACCACGCGCGCGCACTTCACATACGGGCGGCTGTGCGTGATGTTCGCTTCGTGCATCGCGAACAGCACGCGTCGATGCACGGGTTTCAGGCCGTCGCGCACATCGGGCAGCGCGCGGCCGACGATCACGCTCATCGCGTAATCGAGATAGGAGTGCCGCATTTCGTCTTCGAGCGAAATGGGCAGCGTTTCCTTGGCAAAAGATGTGGTCATCGGGGGATCGGGCGGACGTCGGCTGCTTGTTGAAATGAACCCGGCGCGTTTAAAACCGCCAGTTTGTTCAGCCAAACCGCAAGTTTAACATGCGCTTGCATTGACCTCAGGGCCCCGCAGCGGGCAGCCGCCGGACTACACTGCGCCACCTGAATCCAGACAGCCGAATCCGTCCGCCATGCAGAGCCACGAAGCCCAGACCGATATCGACCTGCTCATCGAGGCCCGCTGGGTCATCCCGGTCGAGCCGGCCGGCGTGGTACTCGAACATCACGCCGTTGCGGTGCAGGACGGGCGTATCGCCGATCTGCTGCCGTCGGACGAAGCGCGCCGCCGCTACCGTCCGCGCACGCTGCGCACCTTGGGTGATCACGTGCTCATCCCCGGTCTGATCAACCTGCACGCTCACGCCGCGATGAACCTGCTGCGTGGCTACGCCGACGACCAGCCACTGATGCGCTGGCTGACCGAGCACATCTGGCCGGCCGAACAGAAGCATGTGAGCCACGAATTCGTGCGCGACGGCACCCTGCTCGCCTGCGCCGAAATGCTCCGCGGCGGCGTCACCACCTTCAGCGACATGTATTTCTTCCCGGATGCTGCGGCCGAAGCAGTGCTCGAGGCTGGCATGCGCGCGGCGCTGGGCATCGTCGTACTGGAATTCCCCAGCGCCTGGGCGGCCGATGCAGACCAGTACCTCAGCAAGGGCCTCGCCGTGCGCGATCGCTTCAAGCACGAGGCGCTGCTCCACTTCACGCTGGCGCCGCACGCGCCCTACACGGTTTCAGACGCTACTTTCGAACGCGTCCGCACACTGGCCGAGCAACTGGATCTGCCGGTCCATATGCACATCCACGAAACTGCTGACGAGATCGAACAGGGCATTGCGCAACACGGCGTGCGTCCGCTCGAGCGGCTGCGCCGGCTCGGCCTCGTCGGCCCCAACCTGATCGCCGTCCATTCCGTACACCTGACCGACGACGACATCGCCCTGCTCGCCCGCGAAGGCGCCAGCGTGGCGCACTGCCCGACGTCGAACATGAAGCTGGCCAGCGGCGCAAGCCCGACCGCCGCGCTTGCTGTGGCCGGTGTCAATATCGGGCTGGGCACCGACGGCGCCGCCAGCAACAACCGGCTGGACATGTTCCAGGAGATGCGCCACGCCGGCCTGCTGGCGAAGCTAAGCTCTGGCGACGCCGCCGCCCTTGCCGCCGGCCACCTGTTGCACATGGCAACACTTGGCGGCGCGCGCGCGCTGGGCCTCGATGCAGAAACGGGTTCCATCGCCACCGGCAAGAGTGCAGACCTGTGTGCAGTTAGTCTCGACGATGCGGCGACGCGCCCGTGCTATTCACCCGTGTCGCATCTTGTCTATGCTGCGGGCCGGGAACACGTGACCGATGTATGGGTCGCAGGGGAAGCGCGCGTGGAGAATGGAAGCTTGTTGCACCTGCACAACAACGATTTGAAGGCACGCGCGCGCCTGTGGCAAAATCAGGTGGCTCTATAACGGCTTGCGGCCTTGTTTTCATGCATCGCTGCCCGGCAACACCACAGTTGTACGTGGGTTTGCCGCCAGTTTTGCCTGTCAGGTCCAAGACAGGCGGGCAGGCCGGTTGACAACCGCTTCAAGTTTTATAAGAGGGGATCATGCTCAAACAACTGACGCAAAAACCGCTGCTCATCGCCCTGCTGGCCGCCACGGCCGGTTTCGCCTCCAACGTGTCGGCCATGGAAGACATCAAGGTCGACCCGGCAATGAAGGCCCACATTCCCTACGTGATCGACGCCCGTGGCGTCGTCGCCCGCAGCGCCAACGGCCTGTGCTGGAGAACCGGCTACTGGACGCCGGCCTACGCTGCCTCGATCCCGGAAGTCGGCTGCGCCTGCGACAAGGATCTGCTGCCGAAGGACGTCTGCGAGAAGCCGGCTCCTGTCGCCGCACCGGCGCCGAAGGCTGCCGAGCCGGCTCCGGCCCCCGCTCCGGCTCCGAAGCCCGCTGCCCAGAAGGTCACCCTGTCGGCTGACGCCCTGTTCGATTTCGACAAGGCCACGCTGCGTCCGGAAGGCAAGGCCAAGATCGACGACGCCGTCAGCAAGCTGAGCTCGATCGACCTGGAAGTCATCATCGCCGTTGGTCACGCCGACCGCATCGGCAAGGAAAAGTACAACCAGACCCTGTCGGAAAAGCGCGCTGCTGCCGTCAAGGACTACCTGGTGAGCAAGGGCGTTGAAGCCAACCGCGTCTACACCGAAGGCAAGGGCGAAGCCCAGCCGGTGACCGGCGACAGCTGCATGAAGATGGGCAAGGAACACCGCAGCAACAAGAAGCTGGTGGACTGCCTGCAGCCGGATCGTCGCGTTGAAATCGAGATCATCGGTACCCAGAAGTAATCGGGTTCCCGATCTCGTCAAAAGCCCTGCATTCGTGCAGGGCTTTTTTTCGCCCGTCGCCAACCGGATCGCGGCATTACTATCGCTACCCCGGTCGTGAAACCTCGCGCACGCCAGACTGTCCTTTCGCTCATGACGACACATCAGAATGCCGACCCGCTCGAACTGGAGAAATTTTCCGAACTCGCCCATCGCTGGTGGGATCCGGAATCCGAGTTCAAGCCACTGCACGACATCAATCCCTTGCGTCTGGACTGGATAGACCGCTGCGTCGGCCTGACCGGCAAGCGTGTGCTTGACGTCGGCTGCGGTGGCGGCATCCTCGCCGAGAGCATGGCGGTGCGCGGCGCCAGCGTGACCGGCATCGACCTCGGCGAGAAGGCACTGTCGGTCGCACGCCTGCACCTGCTGGAAAGCGGAAACCGCGTCGAGTACCTGCTCGAATCCGCCGAGGACCACGCCCGGGCGCGCGCCGGCCAGTACGACGTGGTGACCTGCATGGAAATGCTCGAACACGTGCCCGATCCTGCCAGCATCGTGCGCGCCTGCGCGACCCTCGTTCGGCCCGGCGGCACCGTGTTCTTCTCGACGCTGAACCGCAATCCCAAATCGTGGCTGTTCGCGGTTATCGGCGCCGAGTACGTGCTGCGCCTGCTGCCGCGCGGCACCCATGAATACGAAAAGATGATCAAGCCGTCGGAACTGGCGCGCGACGCGCGCGACGCCGGCCTGCGCGAAGCTGAACTGATGGGCATGAGCTACAACCCGTTCACCAAGGTCTACTCGCTCGGCAAGGACACCGCGGTCAATTACCTGATGCGGTGCGTACGCGATGAATGAGCCGCGCGCACGCGGCGTGCTGTTCGATCTGGACGGCACGCTGGCCGATACCGCGCCCGATCTCGGCGGCGCGCTGAACCGCCTGCGCATCGAACGGGGCCTGCCCGAGCTTCCTGCCGACACCCTGCGCCCGCATACCTCGGCGGGTGCCCGCGGCCTGATCGGCGCAGGTTTCGGCGTGACGCCGGAAGATGCTGGCTACACAGAACTGGCGGACCGATTCCTGACGCTCTACGCGGCCGCGATCTGCGTCCATACCCGGCTGTTCGACGGCATGGGCGAAGTGCTGACCCGGTTAGAGCAGGCCGCCATCCCGTGGGGCGTGGTGACCAACAAGGCCGCTCGCTTCACCGTGCCGCTGATGCGCGAACTCGGCCTGCACGAGCGTGCCGCGAGCATCGTCAGCGGCGACAGCGTGCCGGTGCCCAAACCCGATCCGGCAGGTTTGCGCCTGGCAGCGAGCGAACTGGGCGTCGAGGTCGGGGACTGCATCTACGTCGGCGACGACGAACGCGACATCCAGGCGGCGCGCGCCGCTGGCATGCGCTCGGTCACCGCGGCCTTCGGCTATCTGGGCTGCGCCCGCCACCACAGC
Source organism: Methyloversatilis discipulorum (assembly GCF_000385375.1). Lineage (NCBI taxonomy): Bacteria > Pseudomonadati > Pseudomonadota > Betaproteobacteria > Nitrosomonadales > Sterolibacteriaceae > Methyloversatilis > Methyloversatilis discipulorum. Next base: position 1,340,945 of record NZ_ARVV01000001.1, on the reverse strand, counting down.
GAATGGGGCGCCGACCACACCATCCACCACCCGCTCGAACTTCTGCCCCTCTTGTAATCGGTCGAGGTGGTACCATCTATCGCTCACTGGGGGCGACCTGGTCTCGACGTGGGTCGCGAAGCAGCGCAGGGCATACCGAGGGTCGGAGTACCTCGTAAATCCAACCGAAAATTAGATAGTCGCCAACGACGAATCTTACGCTCTGGCCGCCTAAGGCCGGACGCTGCACCGACTGATTAGCGGGTCGGGCCGGGCAACCGGTCGCAGCGCCATTAACAGCTAAAGTAAGGATGCACTCCGCCGCGTGGTGCATCACGAAAATCAAGCGGATCGCCTTTCATCAGCCTGCCGGGTCGGCGGGTGACGGGCTAAATCAAATGGCCAGGCTAAGTATGTAGAACTGTCTGTGTAGGGCTTGCGGACGCGGGTTCGATTCCCGCCGCCTCCACCACCATATCAGGGCTCGGATCTCGTTCCGGGCTGTGCCGTTAAGCATAAAGTGGCCACCTGGTCACTTTATGCTTAATTTCCCGATAGGCCACATTTTGCTTTTTCGTCTTTTTGTGGTAGGCGATTAGGCATCCGAACGAGAACCAGCCCGGCCGAAACGTGGGCTTATGTCTGGACGAAGAAAAGCCGGCTCATGGCCGGCTTTTCTCATTCGAGACTTTCGCGTCAGTTCGCGTCGAGTTCCTGTTTGATGTTCTGGAGCATATCGAACGGATGTTCGACTGAGGACAGGATGTCGTGCGGTACGCGCGCCTCCAGTTCCCGCAGGGTAATCGCCCTACCCTCCTGGATCAACGCTCGGCACGCCGCGTCGATGTATGGGCGTGCCCGAGCCCTCACCTCTGCCCCGCGGCTGCGCACATAGCGTTTCCAGCGTTCGCCCAGTATCCGCGCCTCCTTGTTCGCCTGCAGGTAGAGGTGACGCCGATCCACGCTCAAGCGCTGCGCGGCCTGTGCGACGCTGATCGGCACGGGTAAGGCAGCAAGTCGGGCCAGTTCTGCCCGCATGCTCTCCCAGTCCAAATCCCGGGGTGCTCTTCTGACCCCGACTGAGCCCAAGTCGAGTTCTCTTTGAGCAATCGCCGAAGGTACCGACCACTCGCCAAGGTCTCCTGCCAGCAGCTTCGGTAAGGGCAAGCCAGCGTGAAGCGCGATGCGGAGACTCGCGTCCAGCGTTGGGACACCTCCAACCTTTACCCAGTGATGCACCGTGCCTTTCCCTAGCCCGACGCGACGAGCGAAAGAGGCGCTCTTGCCCTGATCGAGACGGGCGACCAGTTCGCCGATTGCGCTACGCAGCCCTTCCCGGGTCGGCTCTATCGTTGAGTCGCACTGGGCGCTCAGCAGCAGTCCAACCTGGCGAGCCGTCCACATCGCTTCGGGCGACACTGTTGCTTGCGGCTGGGATGCTCTGCGGCCGAGAAAGCCTCCGCAATGGGTGCACCAACCCGGCACCACATACGTCGCCCGATGACGGGCGCCAGGCCGCCCGCAATCCGGACAGACATCCACGAGTGAAGCGTGGTGCTTGTGGCAGGTTGTCACCGCTGCAATGTCCCAGGACAAACGGAAGTACGGAGAGGCGCCGCTGCTCCTATCCTCCTCGAGGCACTCCGGACACCACCGCCCACCTTTCGCTGCCAATCCGCGCTGGGCAATGACCTGTCGCCATGGCAGCAATGTCAAACGGTCAAGATGGCCGACGCTCGTGAGGGCCGCCAATGCCCCCGCCCACGCCTCTGCCGCTTCACCGAGGCCGCTGAGGTTGCGCTCATGCCAGTCGAACCCTTCTCGCAACTCGCTCCCCATCTCTCTGACCACGATACGAGAAAGCGACGTCACCGAGACGCTATGGGACAACGCCAATCGGCAGAAGTAGCTGAGCAGGCTCTCGACGTCCGGCGTATTCCAGCCACGCGGATCGAGCGCATGCAGGACGGAACGCGGATTGCGCACGACGTGATTCATGCGATCCCCCGCTTCTGCACCCGCGAACGCGAGGCCGGCACCTTGAGTATGTGACGCGTCAGACCTGCATTGATCGCCGCCTCCCCTTCCAGGATCTCCTCAAGAATCCGCTGCCGCTGGGCATCCGTGAGTAGCGCCCGCTGCAATGCATCCACCGACCAGCCCCCGGTCTGTTGTGCCAGCATGGCCGCGCGCATCAGCACCGAGCTCAGGGTACCTACGCAACCCAAAGTGTTCTCCTGAAGAACCTCAGCGTGCGGCAGCAACTGATCGCCCCATAGCTCAGGCAACGCAGCTTGAAACTTCAACACGCAGGCGCGGAATGCACGCAGGTCGGCGTCCTGATCCTGACGGTAGCGCTCGAAGTGCAGCACGTGTGTGCGCCGGGCCAGTTGCCCAGAAAGCGAAACCAGTTGGTACAGGTCATATGAGCCGATCAGCACCATCTGCGTCCCACACTCGTTTGCGAGTGATTTCAGCGTGTCGAGTTGGATCTCCAGACGGTTGCGGCGGGTCTGGCGAATGATGTGGGCGGCCTCGTCGATGACGAGGAAGCGCGTACCTCGCTCCCGCAGACCCCGTTCCACTGCCGTGCGCAGCGCTGCCAGTGTGTTGCGAGACGCACCCTTGGGCCATACCGCGCGCCCAGTATTCGCATCGACCCCATAGGCCACCTTGGGCAGATCGAGGTCACCCGAAAGCTGGTCGAGGATGCGCTGGTAAAACGAAGTCCATGAGAAGTCGTTCTCGCCCGACGCGGGGGCCTGCACATACACGGCAGGGATCAAGCCTGCATTGGCTTCCATCTGTGCCGAGGCCCCTGCCAGCGCCATCTGGACAAGTTGAAGCGCAAGCGTGCTCTTGCCAACGCCTGTGGGCCCACAGACCAGAAGAATGCTGTCCTGGCTACCCGGATAGATCAGTGTGTCAAGCTCGCTCATGACCTGTGCGATTCGGGTGTGCTTGATGCGCAGCGAACGCAGGCTTTGTGCGGAGACAGGTACGGCACTTACGGAAGTGTTTGATTGTTCGTTCATGGTGCGCCTCAGAAGGTATCGAAGTCGGGAAGGTCGTCCGGCGCATCGGCCTCCGGCGGGCGAGCGGACGGGGTAGCGTTTGATGGCCTGATACCTGCCGAGGGCGCGGCAGCCTGTGAGATGTCCTGAGAGAGGCGGTGCTGCTGAGCGGGAGCAACCGGGGTGATGCAGCCCAGCTGCAGCCTGTTATGGAGGCTTTTGTTCTCTTGCTGGCGATCGCGGGCAACGGCTAGTGCCCCATCGGGCGAAAAGACCTGCATGAATTCGCGAAGACGCTGCGCGCTGCGCTCATCATTAGGAGCGGTGCCTGTCCTGCGGGTGTATTCCTCTGTAAGTGACCGCCGCTCAATTTCCGTCAATTGCCCCAAACCCATCAGGTTGCGGCAGGTGGCCTGTAGCCAACGGTCCTTGACGCGGACATACACCGAGGATGCATCCCACGGGTCATAACGCACGGGGAGGCGCTGACCGGCGATGCGGGAATCCCGGAAGTCGGAGTTCCAGTAGAACAGTTCGGACACCTTGACGCCACGCTGGGGATTCACGAGGCGAACGCCCTCGCGGTCGACCGGTGGACATGTGGCAATCAGAAAATCCCGATTGAACTGAATCAGCCGCTGCGGACGGGCGCCGCTTTCCCGCAGACCCCGCTGAAACGCTTCGCGCGGGCTGCAGTCGAGCGCACCGTGTCGCTCCTGGTCGTAATACTCGGTTGCCCAGTACTCAAGGCCGAAGTACATGGCCTCCAGCGTCCATTCGGCAAAATTCACGGGCAGATGCTTGCCGGTGACCATCCGCACATTCTTGGTCGCCTTCGTGTTCCCCGACAGGTTGTGGATGTATTCGCTGTGCGCACGTCCGAACAGCCGCTCAAGTACTGCGCCGTGTCTGGGCTGCCCTGCGGGCCGAAAACGCAGATGCACGCCCATCACCTGCAGAAAGCTCTCGAAGGCGTCAGACATGAAATCCCGCCCGTTGTCGACAACGACGAATTCCGGCAAGCGCCCGAAGCGTCGCACCATGTCGCGCATCACCATCATGACCGAGTGGTACGACGGAGGATCAAAGGTCAAATGCAGCGCAACAACCCGACGCGACCACGCATCGACTGCCAGGGACAGCCAAGGACGTCCCAACGGTTTGCCTGATCGGCTCGAGACCAGTTCGATATCGAGTTGAGTGTGGTCGATATGTACATACTGGAAAGGTCGACTGCCGTGCGCCGGTGTGTCGGCATAAAGCACCTCGACAAACTCACCTTGCTGATAGGCCATGCGCTTGCCGTGGCGAAGACGCACTTCGTTGGCGGTCTCCGCATTCTTCAGCCGCGCAATCAAGGTCGGGTAGGACGGCGCCGTCACCCCGGCCTCGTCACATGCAAGGACAAGCCAGCGATAGCAGGCTTTGAAGTTGATCGCCTCGTGGCTTCGCCATTTGGTGGTAGTGATCTTCTGCAGGATCTCTTCCTGCCGATCGGTCAGCCGGGAGGAACGGTTGCCACGGGCGCTTGTACGCGGCACCAGCGCCAGTACTCCGTGAGCTCCGTTCGCCTGAGCGGCCTTCTGACGCGCACGCAAGCGTCTCTTCGTGCGATCGCTGACGCCCTTAACAGGGGTATCCGATTCGAGGATCGCTTTGCGCTGCAAGGCGATATCGAGATCCGCTTTGGTATGGCGTGCGAGATCCAGCACGAGCGGGCTTGTACCGGCCACGCCGGTAATCAAACCGCGCTCAAGGGCATCCTCGATCCAGGCCCTGCTCAGATTGACCGTCTCGCCGTTTCTCCGGGTGCAGACGACGTCCCTTTCGCCCATCAGCGAGATGGTCAGTTCCTGCGACTCGTAGGAGAAACGCACCCCCTCGGCGATGTCAAAGACAAAGCGCTCCTGTCCTGGCACGGCACCAACATGCGTCTCACCCGCCATGAAATCGCGCAGCGTTTCATCGCGGTAAAGGCGCGCACGCCGCGTGTCCGACAGCAAGTCCCTATCCAGATCAGCGACAACCAGGTGATCAGCAATCGCCTTGAGCAGCACATCGGCCGAAAACGCCTGGGGGGCCGCCATCAGAAAGTCGAGCGTACAGCTGCCGTGCTCAGCAAGGACGGCGGTCAGCCGCTCAACATCGCTCTGCAAACAGGGCTCTGCGGCCGGGTGGTAGTAATCCGAAAGATGAAGAAGATTCTCGACGCGCCGGCGGGGAATGGCCTCTTCACTGTAGATCCGGTAAATGATCCCCAACTCCGCCAATGCGCGCTCGATCTGAGGGGCCAACCAGCGTCCGTCGGCGTCTCGCTCGTACCGATATGGGTGCTTTTCCGCAAGGCGGGTCAGTTTCTGGACCGACTTCCACTCTTCAAGCGTGATTCCGTCTTCGCGGAGCACAAGGAAGTCCGGGTAATGCCGGATAGTGCGGAGGTCTCCTGAGGCCGGATCGAACAGTTCAAGACGCAGTTCGCAGGGCTGAGCGTAGTACTCGAGGACCCGCGGATCGAATTCATGGTCCACGGCTGCGGCAAACTCGACGTGCCGGCTCTCCGTGCTGATCTCGCAACCCATTTTGCGGCTTGCAAGCACGGTGATGACGTTGCCGCCCCGGGACTTGACCGGTCGTACCGGTGCCTCAATGCGCGCTTTGAGGACAAGTTTTCGCCCCGCATCGGGCGTGCCGAGACGGTCGAACAGTTCTGTGAGGTGTGTGGTATCCAGCATCGCGTCGTCAAATCAGTTCCAGATGTCCACGTCTAGGAACCTGATTTGGCCGAGAATGACGATTCAGTCGTATACGACCGATTTCAGCGCATGGAGCGCGTTCAGTCGTCGCGTCTGCCCTTTTTCGTAACCGCCTGGGAAACCTTTGATGCCGCAGAAGCCCGCCCGCGTAGCCGTGAGCGATAACCCGCACGCACGCTGGGAAAAACTCGCCTTCGATCTCCTGAAGAGTGAGATGCGCGAGAAGAAGATCAACTACAAGGAGTTGTCCCGGAGGCTGGAAGCACTCGGACTGGATGAATTGCCGGACCAGCTCAACCGCAAGGTGAACCGGAGGCGTTTTTCGGCCGCCTTCCTGCTCGCATGTCTGGTGGCGATGGAAAAAGGCGTCTTGATCCTGCCAAGAGCGGCCGACATGAAGCCGAAGTGAAAAGCGACTCTCTGGAAGATTGCTATTCGCCTGCAGTAGGGAATTTGCAGCAAACCCGCTGTTTCGCAAGACTTTCTCCAGTTTGTTCGTTCACAAAATGGAGACCGCCCTGCCTCTCGCCAGCGGACACAAACCGCAATGCACCATCTAAGTCAGCCTGCAAGCCATTTCAAATGGCTGCAATGACGCATCGCGCAGCAATGCTTGTTTAGAACGTTACTTCAGTCGTCGGACTATGGCAATCATAGACGCTCCACCGCCGCCCGCTTACCCCTTTAGCATAATTTCATTATTTTGGAACTTTTCTTTCAAATTCCATTATAAGAGACTATGGTTAAGAAAACGCGGAGCAACCAACGTGGCACGATTAAGCATTCAAAGCGAACAGGTCAAACACTTGGTGGACACTCAAGTCCTGCCCTTGCTGTTGGCTACAGGGACTGTCGGAGCGCTTACCAAACTGCTCAATGAAAAGCTGCTAAACACAGGGACTCAGAGCAGGTTGCACCCCAATCGATTGCACACATTGCTATCGAACGACGCGACCAGATCGCTTAACGAAGCGACAGTCGGCATGATCGAGCAAGCAGCTCGCGCAGCACTTGAGAGTGACCGAACGATCGCCGAACAGGCTGCAATCGCGTTCAAGTCTTTACAGGCGGACGCCCGAGAGCTGCGTGCGTTCTCTGCCAGCTCGTTGGACGAGGTCGCAGAACGACTATCCATTCCTCCGGCGCTTGCCGCTCGACTGCTTGATGAAGCCCCTAGCTTAGCCGGCGCAAAGGCGTTTGGAGCTCGTGGCTCGGCGGGGACAACCCCTCTTCAGCATGAGCCTCCAGACTGGAGCTACCAAGATACGGCTGTGGCGAGATGTGTGGACGCATTTAGTCGACGTCCCGCTGGCCGTGTCGGTCTTGTACTGCCGACCGGCGCGGGCAAGACTCGTACGGCGTTACGCATAGTCTTGACGATGCTTGAAAAGAATCTCGACATCGAAGCACCAGCCTATTGGGTCACGCATCGACGCAATCTTCGTGAGCAGGCTTACCGAGAACTGCAACGGCTCATCGCCGCGCAAGAGCGTTTCCGGGACGGGGAGAGACTGTCTGAACTCGCGCGCCGGATCAAGTTCGTCATGGTCGGCGACCTAACACCGCTGCTCGAAGGCGCTGCAACCCGACCGGCGCTGATCATCGTCGATGAAGCGCACCACGCTGCCGCACCTTCATACCAGCCCGTTTTCGCTAACCCCTGGGCCGCCCCGGTGCTGCTGCTCACCGCCACACCTAACCGAAGCGACCGTCTGCCTATCGGCATCGATGAGATCGCCTTCACGATCACGTACCGTGAGCTTGCTGAACGTCGAGCCGTTCTCACGCCGAAGTTCCTGGACTTCCCTGTCGAGAATTTCGACTGGTCCCCCGAGGCCATAGACGATTTAGCGGACTACATCGTCGATCGAACCTCAACGGATTTCACCAAGGTATTGGTGCTCGCGCCCCGTATCGATCGGGTCGAAGAGTTTTACATGGCGCTGCTTGACCGGTTGCCTGACGATCACCCGCTAGAGGTCGAAGATATCGGTTTTATCCACGGGGCAGCCAACTCTCTTGGCATCGACAACGAGGACTTCCTCGCCCGCTTCGGCAACAAGCCACGCGCTGTACTGATCTCGGCTCAGTTGCTACTGGAGGGTTTTGACGATCCGAGCATCAACGCGGTCGTACTCACCTATCCGTCAACCAGTGTCATCCGCTTGATGCAAGCCGCAGGCAGATGCGTGCGATATGCTCCCGACAAGCGGGCGGCCTATGTGGTTCAAGCCAGAAACGACTCGATCGCCTATCACTTCGACCAGAGGTGGCTTTATCAGGAGATCGACGATTTCTTGCGGCCACAACTCGTCGATATTGAGTATGTGAGTCACGGCGATCTTTATGAGAAGGCAAAGCTCTTGCTAGAGCAGCACCGCGTCGAGGAAAAGCAAGCACAGCGTTCGCTCGCCCGCATCAAGACATTGATGCCAGGCGAAACCTGCCGGCTCTTCCTTTATGGACTCCCCTACTTCGGCTCCGCCGATCAGTTTGAGACGGAATCGAGTTGGGGCGTTTCTCTGGAAACCTCAGATACATCGGCGATGCTGCGCGGCGTATTCAACGCTTTCTGTTCGCTGGGCGCAGATCTGTCAGACCCCTCTGATTTCCTTCTACGAGACGGCACCGCTTACGGTCTAGCAAAAGACCTTAGTGCCGGCAGTCGCTGGTTGGAACTCACTGGGTTGCTGACCGCATCGTACTTTGCCAAGCGCGAAGTACACGGCCCCTCTCCGATCGAGACCATGGGAAGCCGGCCCTTCAAGCCCCATGGAGCAACAACCTGGCTTAGGTATGTTTCCTTTACCTTCCGACCTGCCGTTCCTCCCGCCCTCAGTGAGTTCCTTCGCGATTGCCACAACGCCGCACAAATCGAGGCCATCTATCTCGAAACGCCGCTGCAATATGCAACAGCGGTCAAGGTACCGTTGCCCTTGGCAGGATCGGAAGCATTTCTGCTCAACGCGAGCGCGACGAGCGAACTGACTGTCGGGCTAAACAACCTCAGGCAACAACTTGCCCAAGCCGCTCCGGCAGAACAGTTCGGCGCACTTGCTTCATACCTGGCCAGCTCAAGCCAACTGCAAATCCCGGCGCGATTGCTGCACCGAAGCGAATTTTTGGTCGACCCGACAGCGCGAGCAGCGCGCGTCTTGGCACTCACCGAAACCCCTAATCTCGACTCTGCAAAGGAACACAACAATGAATAACCATCGCACCCCCATCAACGACTTGCAAGATGCCAAGTTGGTTCCTTTCGATAAGATTCACCTGGATCCCAACAATCCACGCATCGCTCCTGAGAGCCCACCCGGCTATCTTGATGATAACGCCCTGTTCGCCGAGGATCTTCAGCAGTCGCTGGAAGAGCGAGTTCGCGCAGTCTACGACGTTGCGAATCTGGAGGACTCAATCCTTGCGCATGGCTGGGTTCCCATAGACTCGATCATCGTATGGGAGCATTCGCATCGCCCAGGGCATTACATCGTAGTTGAAGGGAACACACGGACAGTGGCACTACGCACACTGCGTGGTAGCCGCCTGGAACGTGAGCGGAAGAAGCTAGAGAAGCTGAAGAAAGCTCCAAGCCGCTTCGAAGAGGAATTGCGCGTTCAGCAGGACCTGGTTGATCGACTCGAGAACATTGCCAGCCAAACCGACCAGCTACGCGTCTTCCCTGTAGCCGCAAAATCCGTCGATGAACTCCAAGCAATTCTGCCTCGTTTGCTCGGCGTACGACACATCAGCCATGCTCGCGAATGGAAACCCTATGCAACGAACCTCTACATCCTGTCCTTGTACGAACGCCTGTTCCGCGCCCGGCATGGAGACAAGGTTGCTTTGCGCCTTGAAGACGATTTGGTAAACGAGGTCGCATCCATGGTGTCACTTGGTGGCACCAGGGCCCGGCGGAACATTCAAGCCGCCTCTGCGTTCACTCACTTCAAACGCGACTATGAAGATCGGTTGCCTGAGGGCGAAGCGTTGTCCGATGAAGACCACTACTTCTTTGAGCTGATTCTTCAGAACGCATACCCGAAGGAACAGTTCAACGTGAACAAGGACTCCCTGCGTCTCCCAAAAGAATCGGAAGAGGTCCTATTTCAGTGGGCGTTTTCGAAGCCACGCTCCGGCAAGGAAGAGGACAACGAGAACATCTTCTACAAGGCCGAAAGCGTGCGCCTCTGGAACCAGATGGCAACCTACGATGGCAAGTGCGGCACAAACTTCGCCAAGCAGCTCGATGTCAACTCGCCCGACGAAGCGAGGCCCATCGGAGTGATCGAGGCTGAATTCCTCCAGCACAAGACACAGAGAACACCGATTGATGCCCTCACTTCGTTGCTGAAGGCTCTTCAAGACTTAAAGGTAGATACCCTACTCTCGCAACAGGAACATCTCACCCCCATTCTTGATCGCATCGCGCATCAGGTCGCGCGGTATCAGAAGATGATGAAAGCCGTGAGCGAGTAGTCTGTTGCATAATAGCTGCGCTACGTACCTATCATTAGTTTAGAGCTTTCCATGGCCCATGATTTCGTTACAAAAGTCGATGCAATGCGCGCAGATATTAGGCGATTCATACTTAGCCCGCAACGCTGGAGAACCAGTCGCGTAACAACGCCAATTAATTGGACATATATAACATTCACGGACACCAACAGAAACCTCGTACCAGAGGAAGCTGGTGTCTATGCCTTCATCGTTCGCCACTCAAACAATCACTTCCCCGATCACGGGTTCATCATGTACATCGGGATCACAGGCCAGAACGGTAACGGGCGGACACTCAGAAATCGCTATGGCGATTATTTAATGGAGCAGAAAAAGCATAAGCGGCCAAAGATCCACTATATGCTCAACAAATATACAGACGATCTCCAGTTCGCTTACGCCGCCTTCCCTGATCCGACGTTTAATCTCGAAGCACTTGAACTTGACCTTAATGATGCAATCATTCCACCCGTGGTTGTAAAAGACTTTACTGCGGAGATTCGACAACTTGTAAAGGCTATCGAATGAATAAGCGAGAATATTTCCCTGCGCTCCGCGGCCGAGTCGGCGATTGGGCCTTTTATTCAGTACTAATGACTCTCAACCAAATTGCAAGCAAGGTGAACTATGCAAAAGAGATTCATAGTAGTGCCAAGCTGTCCGATTTAATTCAACGCGAATTGGATGACAAGAGCCGAGCTGGCGAGATTGGTAATTATCTTCTGACGAACGAAGACCGATTTTTCAACTCACTGGTTGTTGCCGTTTACGACGGCGATCCAGAATGGCATGAATTCCAGAACCTCAAGCCGGTAAGTGGTGACATTAAACTTGACGATATCGACTACAACAGTCGATATAGCGTTGGGTACTTAAGCCTTTCTGGAACGGAAAAGCTTTTTGCCCTCGATGGTCAACACCGTTTGGCGGGTATCCGCAGCGCTCTAGCTCAAAATAGTGATATCGGCGAGGATGAGCTTTCGGTCATTATTGTTGCACATCACACAGACATTAATGGGCAGAAGCGTACGCGAAAGCTATTCACGACGCTGAACAAGACAGCGAAACCAGTTTCTAAGAGTGAAATCATTGCTTTGGATGAAGCGGATGCAATGGCAATCACTGCGCGGCACCTAGTAGAAAATGATCCACGGTTTAGCGATAAGCTTGTCCACATCAAGAGAAAGCAGCCGAGTCTACCCAAGTCTGACAGGGAACACTTAATCACTCTGATTAACCTGTATGACATACTTGAGATTCTTTTCGTCAAAGGTCGGAAAACCACCAAGCCTGTTGACCTCAAGCGTCGTAGGCCATCCGATGTGGAATTGGATGGCTACTTCAAGCTCGCAAGCAAGTATTTCACTCTTTTGGACGAAATATCTCCTGAGCTCAAGCAATGCTTCACATCAGATGAACCTAAGAATGAAATCGAAAAGCACCGGCATGACAAAGGCGGACACATACTATTTCGCCCTATTGGGCTTCTGCTTTACACCGAAATAGCCGCCACATTGATGCGAACCGATTCTCTAAGCCTAGAAGAAAGCGTCGCCGAACTTAGTGTGCTGCCTACTGAGTTGTCAGCACCGCCGTATGTTGGGATTCTCTGGGATTCAGCGACCGCTACAATGAACATCAAGAATCGCGCTCTGACTCGCGAACTTCTTCTTTATTTTCTTGGCCGCGTTCAAGAACCTGCTCGCGTTAAGAAGCTGACCGCTAGATATGCGCTGCTTCTCAACGACGACACTGAAACGCCCCCAACCAGAACACCTGCCCAAACAAAACGGATAGTGCGACGCCCCCCCCGGAAATAGAGGCGTCACCAAATAGGAAGAAACTAATTTACAGAATCGAGCAAACGACTGTTCTCTAATCAGTCGTTGCTCAAGGCCAGTTGCTCACTAATGGAAGCGGCAAGCTCGGCAAGCAAGTCATCTTCTCGGCGACTAACGAGATACGACAAACCGCGATGAACATGCAGAAGGAAAGTCTGCCTGATTGATTCTTCGGAAACTCGTTTTCCTTCGTTGAGCAATCGAACGATTAGCAGATTGGTGTAGAGATCTTCCAGCCCCCCCGTCAGCGTGCGCCAGTCGATCTCCAGTCCACCAGAAAATGAAAAATTTTCGTTCGGTGGCACGGATGGGTTTGCCAACGAAATGCACAGCGCGTGCCTGCAGATCGCATTGTTGTGCTCGATACCAGTGCGGCGCTTTATCGTAGCGAGCTGGTTACGTGCGGCAGAGGTAAGTTTGACGCGTTCCATCAACACACCTCCTTGGCCAGGAAATTCACTGTTGTGCGCCCCTCGCCATCGTCGAAGTCCAGCGAGTACTCGGCATTGGTGAAAGGTTTGAGGGCATCGTAGGCGGAACCTTCAACCTCTTGGTCCGTCGATAGCACAACGACCTGGTGCGAGACGGTTGCAAAGAATCGCTTGATCATTGCCGAGCGGTGTTGCTGATCCAACCGGGCCAGCGGTGTATCCACTACCACCGGGAAGCGTCCTTTGCGTTCCTTGATCAATGCGCTGAGGACCGAGATCGCCAATAGCTGCCGCTCTCCGGCCGACAAGCGATCCATGGGCAGCTCTTGTTGCTTGCTGTCCTTGATTGACACTTGATAACTCGTGGGGTCGACTACAACGCTCGCGATCAGATTCTTTTTCCGCATCAGATTCCGAAACTCACCGGTAATCACGTCGGAAAGCCACTGGGCCTTCGATGCCAACAGTCGATCTTTGAAGATGGTTAGCACCTTGCGAGTCCTGGACGACGCTTCCAAGCTTTTCGCCTCCATGGATCGATCGCGGAACTCGGTTCCCAAGCGTGCCTGGGCAGCATTCAGCCGCGTACGAACATGGGCGAGGTTGCTCTGTGCCTCCTCCAACTGCTGAGTCAATGCGGTAAGTTGAGCCTCTGCTGCCGCAGTCACTTTGCTTCGCTCGCTGAGTGCAGACAGGATGTCGCTAATTTGCTCCTCCGCCGGAATCTCCCCAATACGCTGCTCGGCCCTGTCCAATTGGGCCTGCGCAGCATTCAGCGCGTCCAACTCACGCCGAACCTGGCTTCGACTCGACGTCAACTGACGTTCAACGTCTTTGGGGGGCGCATCGTGCAAACGCACCGCGCCCTTGTCACGATTCGCCGAGTATGCCTTGAGGTCCTGCGCCAGAGCATTCCTAAGTGCGTCGATAGCAGATTTGGACAGATTGGCCGGCAATGCCGACAGCACCCGCTCATCTCGCTTCTTGAACTCCTGCCCAAGCAACTTTGAGTGTCGTGCATGCTGATCCCGCCCCCAAGCATCAACGTAGCTTGGCCAGAGAGATGTCAGCCAAGCAAGCGGCAATATCGGATCTGACATTGCGTCAGCCAGATCGGAACGCGCTACGCTGACAGCCTTGCGGGCCACCTCGACGGAGTTCCGAATTGCCGCGGCTTGCTCATATGCCACGAGCCCCTTGCGCTGCGCCTCAACCGTATAGCGATCCAACGCATTTTGAGCCTGGTCTGCAGCGTTTCGAGCAGAGGCCAGCTCCTGAGTCAGACGCTGAATACGGGCTTCCAGCTCCTTCGCCTGACTGTGCCAGGTGGTCACATTGGCGCGAGCCGCTTCAAATACCTCTGAGGCATTCTTGTTCTTTAAGGTCGCACGTCGCTCAAATGCCTTCAGATCGTTACCGAGCGCTTCGATTCCGCCGATGCCAAGAAACACCTCAGTGGCTCGTTTGAGCAGATCAGGTAGGCGTTCGGGATTGGCCAGCGCCTCGATCTTCTCGCCATCGAACAAGAACAGTTGCACGAGTTCAGCGGGCAAGATGGACCCGATAAATTCATCCCAAGTCTGAGAGAAGTCAATATCGAGGCTGCCATCCTCGAATACGGAAATGCTCTCGTGCAATCCGTCGGCCTTAGCAGGCCACTCTCGCCTTACATTCAACTGGCGACGAGCACCACTGACCTCGATCAAGACACCAATTTCTACAATACTATGACCTTGTGCGTCACGGCGCTGCAGGCCAAGCAGCAATTGCTCGTACTCAGATCGTCTTAGCCCCGGTAACGCCTTCTGGCCGTAGAGTCCGATCTGTAAAGCAGTTAGCAGCGTCGTTTTTCCGCTGCCGTTAAGCGCTTTCACGAGAATAACGGGCCTGCCAGAGCCAACGCCTAAGTCAATCGTTTGTCGTTCGCGAAATGGCCCAAGGTTCTCGATGGAAACGTTTGTAATTGTTATCTTTGCCATGGGTTAAACTATCAATGAGGCTGCGTCCGATGCCTCCCCATCCGATTCATCAGTGGGGCTGGACAATGCAAACTCAAGTGCTTCGTTTTCATTACGGAAGGCATAGTGCCTGAGCACTCCTTCCAGCCGATCCAAATGTTTGGATCGCTTATGGGCCTCAATCGATTGGAATTGCACTGCCAAAAGGCTGCGAGTCAGCTTGTATAGCTCACGCGCGGCTTCGGGTTCTGGATCCACCTCGGATGCCACATTCTCCAGCATTTCCAGATCGGAACGGTCTAGCGGCACCTGCTCGAGCTCTCGGCCTGGATACGCAGTCTCGAAGACCTCCGTGTAGATCTGGGGCACAAGGTCTTCAATCTCTCCCTTGCCCTCGACCCATATACGTCGAATCTCGTCCAACTCGTCGATCGAGATCAACTCGATCAGTTGAGTACCTTGCTTCTGATCTGCGTTTCGGACCATTCGCTGGGTTGTGAGAAGCTCCTTAAGTAACTTCGCACGATGCGCTTGGGTGTAAGGGCCGTGAACGAGCTCATCACGGAACACCGTTAGACGACCATTCATGCGTCGAAAATCACGATTTGACCGATCTTCTACAGCCAGATGCTTGTCGCGAAAATCCAGGATTGGTTGCATCCATTGTTTCTGTTCGTCGTTCTGAATCATGGCTTGCATGGATTTGTCCTGCGAGACCATGGTGCACACGTAACAACCGAAACGACTATCACCGCAACTAGGCGTCGAGGTATCCACAACAATCGGGCACTCGGCGTCCGGCGTTGCCCCCCTATAGATTCCGAACAGCTCTTGATTATCGATGCCCCACGGGTTGGGATTGGTAATCAGAAATTCCCAGACCGTGTCGCTCGTCCAGCTTTCGATTGGGGGATAGACCCAAACTCGCGACAAGCGGGGGTCCTTGTTCTTGCTCAAACGATCACGGGTACTGCCCTTGTAGTTCTCCATGACCCTATCGCGCGCTTGGCTCTCGCCTCGCCGCTGTCCAAGCACCAAAATCGCCTCACCATTCGACTCGGAAAGTTCTTGGATAAATTTGGTTGAGGCGCTGATCTTTAGGCGGTCGGTGCACCAGCGGAATTTTGGTCGCGGTGCTGGGTACCCTTTTCCAATCAAGTTGACCCAGAAACGGTTCTCCATCGCGGGTGTCAAACGATGCGGATAAATCTCGAGCCCTTGCTGCCGAGCAGAGATGCCAATTCGGAGAAGCGAAGCCTCTACCCAAGCGGCAATCACTGGATTTTCCACCAGAGTATCGGTACTAATGACATGAATGGGCTTAGTTCGCTGCTCGGCAGGCAAACGTACGATCGCCATCCAAATCAACTGCAAACATGCGGTAGAGTCCTTGCCTCCGCTATAGCCAACGATCCAAGGCATAGGATCAGAACAGTAGATCTCCTGAATCTCTTGGATGATCTGATCAACGTCGATGCTCACTTCTTTCTCCTTCTCGCAGCCCGCCCTTGCGGCATACGTGACGCGGCCCAGGCCGCCTCGGCGCTTCCTTCTTCGGGTGTGAGTTTCAGGCCAAGCACGCGCTTGATCTCGTTACAAGTGAGGGTAATGTTCTGTCCGGACTTCGCCATAGCACCTCCGACCATGGCGCGACCTTCCCAAGTCTTGGCATTCTTGCGAGACCAGTCCACCGTGCGAAGGCGCTTAACACGTTCAGCCCGCTCTAGTGCAGGCAGTTGATACAGCGCACGCCCCGCTCGTCCAAGCGCTTGAAGCACGATGGCATGTGAATGAATGAAATCTCTACGTACATCACCGGACGTCATTTTTGATTCGCGCACATAAGTCCATTCAGGAATTTGCTCGCCGACCATCTCCCAAAACTCCAAACACCTTTGACTAGCTGACTGGAAATCTTCCAGTTCCTTCTCCGAGAGGAATTCGGTTGTCGCAAAATGCACGGCGCTCAAGGTGAACAAACTTCTCGACCTCGGCGATAGCGAAGAGCGCTCGGCCTCAATCAATCCCTTGAAAACGTTTGAAGTCAAACTTAGGTGTCGCGCGAGATTGGCCGCAGCGCTACGATGGTCGTACAAGATACCGAGAGACGCGGACGGCTTCACGGCGTGGCGATTGAGATCAGCAAACATCTGTTGGCAGCGCTCAAGTCCCCGATCGACGAAAAACACCACGGCGATGGTCTCTTCTCCAAGTTCGGGAGCCGCATCGAGTGCCTGCAGAATTGCAGCGCGACGATGTTGGCCGTCATTAACGACGAACTTAGCGTGCATCGAGACGGTAAGTGATCCCATACGAAAACTGGCCGGCCCGTCCTCACCAATTGGATCAAACTTCACTTCACCATCTACTGATACTGTTATCGCAGAGAAGGTGTAGCTATCGAGATTCTCAACGATGTAGCGCGCAATTTCAGGAACGCGTGCCTTATTCAGTGTTCGCTGTGCGCGAAGCTCTGGCATGAGCTCTTCGTCGTCAAAAATGAAGAATCTACGCAGTAACTGTAACGGGCACATCGAGACGTAGTATTCGCGCCCCGCCTGCACCCCACGGATCGCCGGAAGAACATAAGTAAAGGCACTCGTCATCATGTTTGCAAGCATATCATGTTTGTATGTAAATACACAAACGTATGTCGATAGCTCTTTACCACGCGTAGAACGAACAGGCTCTGGAGGCAAGGCTCTCCACGGATTTGGGTAGTTTGGTCCGCAGTTGCCTTAGTGCCACCAGGTAGGTCTTCGACGAAGACCATGTGGGAGGAACGTTACTTCCGGACTGAGGACACTTCTGAAAATATCGCCACATTTGATGTGAATGGGTGTCAATTTGGAATTGAGAGCAGCTTTTTGTTTCCCGATCGGGAAATAAGAAGCCGGGTCATGCCCAACCCCACAGAACATTCCCGATCGGGAAATGTCGCTTGCACTTAGTTCGGTTGTGGCTGATAATTTCCCGAACGGGAAACTTAGCAAGCCATGACATCCATTCGATCACCTCAACAACTCGGCGATGCACTACGTGCCGCTCGCAAGCAGCTGGGGCTGACCCAGCCCCAGCTGGCGCTGGCGGCTGGGGTGGGTGTGCGCTTCATTGTCGACCTTGAAGCAGGCAAGCCCACCTTGCGACTGGAAAACGTGTTGCGGGTCATTGATGCCCTGGGCGGTGAAATCCATTTGAGCGGATTGCCGTCAGTTGCCTCCGACGATCAACGAGAGGATGACGGCCATGGCTCATGAGCTGGAAGTCTGGCTTTTCGCAGATCGTGTCGGCACGTTGGCGCTGATCGATGGGCGGCTAAACTTTTGCTACGCACCCGGTTGGCTGTCACACAAAGATACCGTTGCCTTGTCCACCTCGCTCCCTCTGCAAGCGGAGCCATTTGACGATCGCAAAACGCGCCCGTTCTTTGCGGGTCTACTGCCCGAAGGGCAGATGCGCCGCCTGATTGCGCAGCAGTTTCAGGTGTCTGGCCAGAACGACTTTGCGCTGCTGGACCACATCGGCGGCGAATGTGCCGGAGCAGTGACGTTCCTTGAGCCGGGTCAGGCTTTGCCTGTGCCGAACCGCCGCGATGACGTTCAATGGCTGAGCGATGAGGAAGTCGTGGCCATCCTGGATGAACTGCCGCGTCGTCCCATGCTCGCAGGCAAAGACGGCTTGCGGCTTTCCTTGGCCGGCGCCCAAGACAAGTTGCCAGTGGTTTTCGATGGTGCGCGCATCGGGCTGCCCCTCAACGGCACGCCGAGCTCGCACATCCTGAAACCGGCCATCCACGCCGTCGACGACAGCGTGATCAACGAAGGATTTTGCATGGCACTGGCTGAGGCCATGCAGCTCAAGCCAGCAAAATCAAAAGTTCACTGGGTGTTGGATCGCTCGTTTCTGCTGGTTGAGCGCTACGACCGACTGATCGATGCCCAGGGGCACCGGCAACGGCTTCATCAAGAGGACTTTTGCCAGGCACTGGGCGTGGTGCCCGAAATGAAGTACCAGAATGAAGGTGGTCCGGACCTGGCGCAGTGTTTTGATCTAGTGCGCAGTGCGACGCGCCCCAGTGCGCCGCAGGTCCTGCGACTGCTCGACTATGTGATCTTCAATGCGCTGATTGGCAATCATGATGCGCACGCCAAGAATTTCTCGCTGCTTTACTCAGGCAAAGCTCCCGTTCTGGCACCGCTTTACGACACGCTCTCGACGGCGGTGTATCCAACACTGACGCAGAAGATGGCGATGAAAATCGGCAGCAAGTACAAGTTCAGCGAAGTCCAGGCGCATCACTGGGAGCAGTTCGCCCAAGGCGTAGGCTTTACCAAGGCTCAGGCCAAACGGCGAATTCTGGAATTGGCAAAGTTACTGCCAGCCACGGCGCGAAAGCTCCAGTCTGACCCCGGACACAGCTTTGCTGGCAATGCCGTGGTTGAGCAAATCAATACCTTGATTGAACAACGCTGCGCACTGACGATTCGCAGGCTCACCGACCCCGCCGCCGAAAATGACGCAGCCGCCGAGCCCTCCGTTTGAACC
Source organism: Methyloversatilis discipulorum (assembly GCF_000385375.1). NCBI lineage: Bacteria > Pseudomonadati > Pseudomonadota > Betaproteobacteria > Nitrosomonadales > Sterolibacteriaceae > Methyloversatilis > Methyloversatilis discipulorum. Next base: position 1,321,927 of record NZ_ARVV01000001.1, on the reverse strand, counting down.
GCCATGCGGATTCGATTCCGGATTCGGCTACCAAAGGGGCAAACGGTCGTGGCGCAAAGCCAGCTGAGTTGCCCTGCGTTCTGCTCGATCTGTTGAAACAGTTTCTGGGCTGCGAACCGGGCAATAGCGTCTTGCACCGGAGCGAGTGGCTCAAGATCAAGGAACAAGGATCACTTCCTGTTTACAATTTCACGAAGCGGAACAAGTATCAGAAGAGCAAATCAGAAATGTAACAACGATCTGAAGGGGGAGACGCATGGCCGTCGCAGCGCGCGAGTCATTGAAGCAGAAGACGCACTTACGACGCTACACGGACGGGGCGCCAGGTGCCGGCTCGCTGTGGTGGCCCCCGCGTCTCGCGCTTGCGCTTTTCCTGCTCGGGTCATCTCAGGCTGAGGCCCAGGCTGATGCTCCTCCTCACGACTATCAGGACCTCGGACCGCACTTTGTTGTCGCGCCCGGTTTTGGTTCAACGACTGAATTCAGAGACCTCATCCTGCAGAAGTCAGTATCTGCACGCTTGGCAGGCACGGCAACTTATCGAGGTTGGTCACTGTCAGGTGCGCTGAATCAGTCCGCTCAATCTTCGGAACCTCGCGCCTACGAGTTGCTGGCGACTTACAGCCACAAGCTGCCTTACGCGGACCTGCATATAGGAATTGTGCATGCTCGAATTGATGGGAGTTACTCCAGCGGTTGCACTGCCGCGAGCCTAACCGCAAGTTCAAATAGTCTTTCTTCCACAAAGCTCGATTTAACAGTCCAAAACGACCTTTCTGGAACATGCCGGTTGGTCTCGATTGGCGCGTCACAAGTGCTGTGGCAGAGGGGCATTTATCAGATTGATCTCCGTGCAAGTGCCAATAGCTGGAGAACGGACGTTCTAAAGACGGACGGGTGGTCAATGCGCCTGATGGGGCGTTCGCAGCTCGATGCGAATCGAAGCTTGCACTACCACGTGGGGTATATCGAATCAAGCCTAAGCCAGGGCACCCTGCAAAGTAGGCCGAGCGGGGCAACTGTCGGCATAAATTATGTCTGGGAGTTCCGCTGATGGATATACGTCCCACTCATTCACGTCTGGATCAAATATCCAAGGTGCTCCAGGTACTAAGACTTGTGATATTCGCGTTCAGCCTGTCTTTCTGCTTCTCCGTTGGAGCGGCATCAGTTGGCGTCACACCAGGCACAACAGATGGTCAGGTAAACGTGGGTCCTGACGGTAGCGTAGGTTATTCAATCCCCATTCGGGTCCCGCCAGGCACTGCCGGAATTGAGCCCAAACTCGTCCTCGCCTACAACAGCAGGGGTGGTCCATCGGCGTATGGGTTCGGTTGGGCGGTAGGGGGTATTTCCTCCGTTCAGCGAGGCCCGCGGAACATCCCTGAGGACGGAACTGTTCGTGGCGTGTACCTCGAACAACGAGACGCCCTTTATCTGGACGGCGAGAAGTTGGTGCAGGTCTCGGTGAACACAGATGGATCGCGAGAGTTTCGAACAAGAGTCGACAACTATTCGCGAATCCGTGCCTATGACTGGAATGATCGAGGTCCACAAAGGATCGTGGTTAACACGAGGGCTGGCCTCAAGCTCTTCTTCGGCAGTGCAAGCTCTTCGAGAGTGAGTCAGGATCCAAACGGGCCGGTATTGACGTGGCTATGCGACCGAATCGAAGACAGTGTTGGAAACTACATGACCTTCTCCTATGTTATCGATGGACTCGATCATAGGCTCCTGGAGGTCTCGTATACAGGCAACGATCAAGCAAAACTACAACCTTACGCAAAGGTGGTTTTTGAATACTCCCCAATAAACCCGTACGATCTCAGGTACGTGCTGGGAAGCAGGGTGACACAAAAGACACTGCTGAAGCGTATCGTGAGTTCATATCGAGGCAAGGTACTTCGGGAATACAAACCGACCTTCGAAGCGATCGATAAATTCCGGCCAGCGCAAAAGTTGATATCGCTGACCGAGTCCGGTTCTGATGGGCTCTCGTATCGGCCACTTCAATTTGTGTACGCCAGTGCTACGGGAGGATGGAAAGCAATCGAGAAAACTCTTCCAGATGACGTTGTGAACGTCACTGGCAAGCAGAATTTTGAATTCGCCAACATCCAGGGCAAGAACGGTCTTGAGCTGTTCTATCGCTTTACTGCAGCTGGCCAGAGTGTCAGTGGCGCTTTCGAGTACGAGACCAGCGGGCATCCGTCAAAGCTCGACGTGAAGTGGAATCCGCCCGTTGACTTGGTTGGTAAATCATATCTGGTCGCTGATCTCGACGGTGATGGCTTTGACGACATCTTGACGGACGACTTCACCTACATATCCGATCAGGCAAAGGGCTGGCAGAAGATCACGAACGCGGGGTTGGGTTTCAAGATTTCTCGTGATGGCCGCTATTTGCGCACGTGGATCGACCTTCAAGCTAAGAAGCAGCCCGTTCTACTTTGGTCATCGCCGAATCAGGCCCCGAAGTCCGGTGCAGCCCGCCTAGTTGGGAACCAATGGGTTCAGCTTCCAGAGTTCGCGCCTCCACTGCCGTTCTCAACTGATGCCGATGGTCAACTGAATGGTGTTTATGCGCTAGACGTGGACTGCGACGGGGGCCTCGAGCTCGTTTACAACTTTCTAAAGGTCGACGGTACGGCTGTTCGGAGTGCGTTCCGGTCAACACAGAAAGGTTGGGAACCGCTCAAAGACATCCAAACGTTGGTGCCGTTTGACCCCGTGCCGCATAACGCAGCGCTAAAGCTGGCAGACCTCAATGGCGACACATGCAAAGACGTCGTCATTGCCTACAAGGTCGGCAGTCGGTCTGTTCAGCAGGCATGGCTTGCGACCAGCAAGGGCTTTCAACTCGACCCGCGTCCTCTCCCCGATACCTACTTTTATAGCAAGACCGGCTCAAGTGCGGGGCAACTGCTTGCTGAGATGGGTGATCTTCGGGGGGACGGAGTTCAATTTATATTTTGGCGTGAAGGCCGAACGTCTTCTGGTCAGAAATCAGGTGCTTACAGAATTGCCTCGAACGAATGGGTCTCCGAGAATTCGTATATTCCCCCGGAGCCTTTGCCCAACAGCGTTGCGGGCAGACAATCTTCTTTTGCTGCAGTTCAGCTTCTCGGTAAGGGCAAGACTCAGCTTGCATTCTTCAAGGATCAAGGTCGCCCAAGCATCTACTCTTATTCTGGTGGGCGCTGGCGCCTTGATGCACAGCTGACCCCGCCAGAAACGATCGCTCAATTTGACAAGGCCGATCTCGGTGTTCGATTCCCGGATCTCAATGGCGATGGGTTTGCTGACATCGCATATACAAAGAAGACTGCGGATGGGAAGCTGATCAAAGTTGCATACCTTTTTCGGCCAGGAGAGCAGGATCCGTGGAAGCCGGACGTTCGATACAAAATTCCGCGGCCAACATTCTCCGAAGATCTAAAAGATACGGGTGTCTTTCTTGTCGATATCAATGGGGATGGATTAACTGATCTGTTGTATGCGTATCAACCTGCAGATTTATCCAAACCGCCTGTACTTGAGGCTTATGTAAATTGCAGCTTAATGCGGGAATGCAAGAGCAGCGTTCCAGTTGATCAGGAGGGGGGCTATTGGAAGAGTGTCACTGATCCAATTTTCAAAGGACGCTACGCTGGCTATGTTCCACCAGTGCCGTTTGCTAAAGAGGGCGTCGGGTCGTTGGGAGTGCGAGCGGTCGATATCAACGGAGATGGATTAACTGATCTCGTCGTATCAAGGGAGGAGGATGATGCGCAGGGAATTCCACACCTTGTTCAAAAACTCTTCCTAAATAGCATCGAGACTACTGCGTCCGGTCAACGGGTCGGTAGATGGGTTGAATCGAAGGGAGCCGATGTCTTGCCTCCCGTTCCCTTTGTTCGTCCGTATCGGAAAGATCTCGGTGAGTCCGGAAGTCCCCTTTCATCTGTTAGGGACAATCGTGTTGAACTGATTGATCTTGACGGAGATCGTCTTCCGGATTTCGTCTATCGATTCCGCTCGGCGGTTCCGAAGAGCGAGACGGATGAAGAAAGGCAGCAAAGGATCGCGGATGGCCGCCCACTTCCTTTTGAGGAGAAGTGGATTCAAGGCGCATATTTGAATCGAAATGGGAAGTGGATTTTCTCACCGACCTATACCCCTTTACATCGCATCGACTCTGACGATAGCGATGCGGCTTCTAGTGCAATATCGGCGCCCCAAGTTAGTTTCCAGGACGTTAACGGTGACGGACTTCCTGATCTGATTTACGCAGAGCGTTGTGAAGGCTCTTGCTCCCAGGCGGTCAATATGACTTACCTGAACACAGGGGCCGGTTGGGAATACGAGAAAGCCTACGATCTGCCGGTTGATGCCTTGATGAAGAATACCAAGGGCGACCAAGGCTACAGGCTGCTAGATGTCAACGCAGATGGTTTGGTTGATGTCGTGTACCACCGCGTATTGGCCAACGGGGTGCACGAGAAAGGTGTCTACTTGAACTCTGGTGTTGGCTGGATCAGCAAACCCAGTCAGCCGGACGCAGATCTCGATGCCTATGCCCCACCTCTGCCCTTCGCTGAAGAAGGCCGGGGGGACCTCGGTGTACGTCCACTGGATCTGAACGGAGATGGCATCGTTGACCTAGTGCAGATCTACAAGCGAAGCGCGTCTGAAACCACATCCGCCATCTGGATCAACGAGCCATTCGCTGCACCTGATAGTCGCCCCTACAAGACCGATCTCCTAGCGGAGGTAGTAGATGGCCTCGGACGTCAATCCATTTTGACCTACCGCTCCTACATCGGGATAGCGTTTGATCAAGAAGGCGCGGCGCCCAAGGCGTATTTGGGAACAAGGGAAGGCCAGAAAGACGAGAGGAGTCCAGAGTATCCTGTTCTCGATCCGCCGATGCCTGGATACGTCGCTACAGATTTGAAGGTGGTGGGTCCCGGGATTCCTCAGCGCACGTCGTCCTATAAGTACAAAGGCTATCGCGTCGATACGAGCACGGGCAAATCTTACGGGTTCTCGACCCAGGAGATAACTGACCAGGAGCGCAATCGAAGGACGGTTATCGAGTTCGTTCAGAAAGACGGTCTTGTTGGCAACATCGCCTCCACGCGAGTGGTGCAGGGATTGCGAGGTGGCAAAGAGGTCGAGATATCGCGGTCGGTATCCGCTTTCTCGCTTTCTCGCAGGAATGGCGCGCCTATCGATGACGGCTTTTCGCCCGAAATCCTACGCGTCAAGCTTGATCGCACTGAGAGTGTCAACGCTGATTTGAAGGGCATGGGGCTGAGCAGTCAGGTCGATGAATTCACATACGACGACAACGGCAACCCAACCAAGATCAAGACGACATTCGCCGATGGGTCAGGGTCTGAAACCACTAACCGGTATGACGACAACTTGGTGGACTGGCATCTGGCCAGACTCACTGGTTCGTCTGTCACACAATTTTCGCCAGGCAAGCCCTCTCAGACCAGGCGCGCCGCGTTCTCGTACTCGCTCAAGACTGGCCAACTGGTAAAAGAGGTGTCTCTCGTAGGTTCGCCATCAGAGTCAGTCATCGAGTACGAGCGCGATGTCTTCGGCAACAAGGTGGCGTCTCGCACCTCCGTCAAGACTGGCGAAGCAGCGCGTACGTCCCGAGTGAAATACGACACACTGGGGCGCTTCCCTATTTCCACCACGAATAACCTAGGCCACACATCCCGAGCGGAGTTTGATGAGGTTTCAGGCGCGATCACCAAGAGGATTGATCCGAACGGACTTTACCAAATCGTTCGCTACGACTCGCTGCAGCGTGTCCGTCAGGAGATAGATGCAACCGGCGTCGTAACGGCAACGCAGACTGATTTCTCCAGCTCCGGTGAATTGGCATTCACAGTAACCAAGCAGGTCGGAACGCTTCCTCCCACCGTATCCGCCCATGATGCGGCTGGGCGCCCGCGCTGGCAGTCCTCAACTGGCTTCGAAGGCAAGGCGGTGATCGTAGAGTTCGGCTATGACGCCTTGGGTCGCCTTGTCCGTTCGACCATCCCAAGATTTAAAGGGGACCAAGCGCGATCAACAGTGCGGCGGTATGACGAGCTGGATCGTCAGATCGAAGAGCGTCGACCGGATGGCGTCATCTTGTCCACGCGCTATGAGGGACTGAAGACCATCGCTATCGATCCGCTCAAGCGTGAGACCGTGATCGAGAAGGATGCGCGAGGGAGAACCGCGCTCACGGTCGACCCATTGAAGGGGCGCACCCAGTTCGAATTCGATGCTTCAGGCAAAGCGACGCGCATCGTCAATGCCCTTGGCCACGTTTCGACAGCGGAATACAACCTCGCTGGTCAACGCATCGCGCTGGATGATCCGACTCTCGGCCGATGGATCTACAAGTACAACGGCTTTGGGGAGCTCGTTGAACAAACCGATGCCCGTGGGGAAGTGGTCAATCTCAAGTACGACGGGCTCGGACGTTTGGTTGAACGTCGCTCCAAGACAGACGTCGCCAACTACGAATTCGACCAAGGCCCGAGCGCCATCGGTCGCCTGGTGGCAGTCAAATCCTCACAGGGAGCGACGCGGGCCATCAATTACGATCGCTATGGGCGAGTGGGCTCTGTTGATCTCCAAGTGGGGACGGACCGTTCGCGCATCGAGCAAAGCTATGACGATCTAAGCCGACCGCTAGAGCGCAAATATTCGTCTGGCTTGATCGTGGCGAACGCCTATGACAATGGCGGATTCTGGCGCCGCGTGCTCATTTCCGGGTCGGCCCAAGCGAAGACCGCATGGGAGTCTCTCAATGTGGATGCACTTGGCAGAGTCACCGAGGAGCGCTTGGGCAACGGCGTCGTCAATACGCAGACGTTTGATGTTGACTCAGGACGTTTGACGGCATCGGTTGCACGCAGCCCGACCGGAACCGCCATTCAGGACTTCACGCTGGATTACGACCTGGTGGGCAATGTCTTGCAGCGTGCAGACCGCGCGAACAAAAAGACGGAGCGCTTCGAGTACGACACGCTGAACCGCATCACAAGTGCTGCGCACGTCCTGGGCGGTGAGCGCGTCATGGTCAGCTACGACCCGCTTGGAAACATCCTTCAAAAGTCAAACACCGGTACCTACCAGTACTGCGACAGCGAGAGAACCAGAACGCTATGCGGCTTGCGGGACTCAAACGGTGCCCAGTCGGCGTTTTCTTATGATGCCTCCGGGAACATGGTTCAGCTTGGCGACAAGAAGCTTGCCTACGATGCTGAGGGACGGGTTACCAGCATCTCTAACGGGCAGCGCAATCAGTCGAGTTTCCGCTACGGCGCAGATGGAGAGTTGATTACGCAGCAGTCTCGCTCTGGGGAGACACGGTTTGAGGTGACCTACCTCGGGGACACCGAAATCGTGAGAGAGGCCTATGCCCCTCCGTTCAACCCAACGCCTGAGCGCACCCGTGTGCGGCACTTCATCTCTGCACCGACCGGAACACTGGGATTCTTCGAAACCACGTATTGGCATTTTCCCTTCCGGCATGCCGCGCCCATGTACAGCATGCTGGTCATGGATAACCCGCTACGCTCGAGTGAGGTCAGCACTGGGATGACCTACTTCGTCAAGGATCAATTGGGCTCGCTGCGGGCGACGCTCAACGACCGCGGCGATGTGCTTGAACGGTTTGACTACGACCCTTGGGGAAAGCGCCGGCAAGTAGACCAAGGTGCCTATTTCTCAGTACGCCAAGGATTCACAGGGCACGAGCATCTGGACAACCTGGATCTGGTGCACATGGGGGGGCGAGTCTACAGCCCTTCACTTGCCAGATTTGTCAGCCCTGATCCATTCATTCAATTCGCTGGATATTCACAGTCTCACAACCGCTATAGCTATGTGTTGAACAATCCGCTGAGCTTAATTGACCCAACTGGATATTGGTCTCTTGGGGGGGCTTTAAGAGACCTTGGTAATGCTGTTGGGGGAGCCTTTAATGCTATTGGCGGAGCTGTTGGGGACGTACTTGACGCTGTAGTTGGAAAGCCACTTAGTTGGATTGGCGATCAACTTCATAAAGTGGGCAATTGGCTCCAACAAAATTGGAGGACCGTTGCAATCATTGCTGCGGCCGTCGTGCTCGGACCTATGGCGGTGTCGGCATATGGGCTCATAATGGGGGGGGTGATATCTGGCGCTGCAGTTGGTGCCTTGGGCCCAATTCTGTATGGAGGCAGTATAGATGATGTGCTAAAAGGTGCTGCGATCGGTGCGATTACTGGGGCTATTACAGGCGGCATCGCGAATAAGTTTGGTGCATCTTATTCATTTCAGCGCGTTTTTTACGAGGGCGCAAATGGCGGGCTGGGTTCTGTTCTGAGGGGGCAGAAGTTTGAAGATGGTTTCAAGTTTGCTGCGATTGTTTCGGCCCTAAGCTGGGCAAACCGCGCAATGCGGGATGATCAAATCGAGAAGTCTAAAGGGGTTGGGAAGATTGCTGGAGGCAAGCAAGTTGATAACATCGGAGAGCCAGGATATAGCAAAGGATTTATGGGGGACGGTGTAAAGCTGGGTGGTGGACGCTATGAAATAAATATTGACCCTACTCAGCCTTGCGGTGCAAGTTGTGCGTTTGGTGGATGGCAAGCAGGTCCTGGACAGGTTTTATCTGGTGACTGGGCGACTCCTTATTCTGCGGGATCATTCTCGGATACTATGATTGAGGCATATGCTGGCCCGCACGATTGGATGCGTGAGTACATTTCACGAAGCACTCTACCAAATGGTTTTGCGGAAAGCTTTTCGGGAGCACGTGCTGCAGTTGATGGTGCAGCGAACGCCGCGTTAATTGTTCCTGCCACGTATTTTGCGGTCCCGGCTGCCGCGCCAGCGGCCGGATATGAGATTCACTCGAGGTGCGGAACAGAGCTTCAGCGCTGCCGTTGATTGCAATTCTGATTATTGTGGAAGATTAATGATGATTTCCCACGTAAAAGAGTTTAGTCGCAGATCTTTGCTGCGATTAATTGCGACTGTCCCTGTGCTCGGCTTTCACGGTTGCGCTTCGTTTTGGCCGTGCAGTAAGCAGGAGGTATTGACGGAGCTGCCACCAGGATTGAATGCAGTTTTTCAACCCTCAAAGATTAGAAGAGCAGTTGGTGCTCCTACGCATGTCATCGACGTACACGCACATTTCTTCAATGCCAGAGACGTTCCCATTCGAGGTTATCTTGCAGGCCCTGTGGCACATTCGAAGGGTGGAGTTGTTGGCGAACTATTGAAAGCACTTGCACCCATCGCTGAGTGGATAGGCAACACGGCACCGCGCGCCTCTGACGAATTCAATGAACTGTTGACGCTTGCCGGTGGCTCATCTTTCACTGTGATGAGTGAAGATGACAGATTTCGCATCCTTGATCAAAGGCGCGAGAAATATTTGCGGGAGCTTTCTGGCCGATTGTATGAACAATTGAAAGTGGTTCCTGATTTCGTTCGCATCTACAACGAAGCTCAGGGCGTAGCACGTTCCCGTTTTCGGATTCAAGGGGTGGATGCGCCATCGTTGAACGAGAATTCATTGCTCAACGCAATGCAACGCGATCTTCAGTCGCAAGCGCCCGATGTGGAGCTGTACGGAGCGGAAGAGCCACCACCTTACGCCGACGGCGTATTGGCCTTTGTCGGATACATGCTGAGCTATCGCTGGATGAATTTGGTGGCCTACCAACGCGCCTACAGCACCGGCGACTCGGCGTTTGGCGTGGACCAAGTCCTTGGCGCTCTCGTTGATTTTGACCATTGGCTCACGCCACTTCCTCGCACGGCGCATGAAGACCAGATCAAGCTGCACCAGTTGCTTTCGCAACTGTCTGGCGGCTACATGCGGCCGCTGGTCGCCTACAACCCATGGAGCGACGTGCTGGACAACGGAAAGACCTTGGCCCGTGTGCTCGACGCCCTTGACCGGCGTGGGTTCGTGGGCGTAAAGATCTATCCGCCCAACGGATTCAGGCCTTTTGGGAACGCCCATCCCCCCGGCATCCCCACAACGCCGGGTATGCCCTCAGCAGCTGACCTGGATCGGGTACTGCTTCGATTATGGGAAGAGTGCAGCAAGCGAAACGTCCCTGTGATGGCCCACACTGGAAACAGCATGGGGAGTGATGACGCACACAACGAAGCTGCGGGCCCCATCGGATGGCAAGCTTTGATCACAGCGAGAGGATCGGCCCATCCGGCCAAAGTCAACCTCGGTCACTTCGGCGGCGACTCATCGCACGACGATTGGAATGCCGCTCTCGCAGGCATGATGGCAACCCCCCAGGGGACTGGGCTGTATGGGGACCTCGGGTATTGGGATGAGATGCGTTGCCGGAAAGGCTTGGCGAGCTGTTCTGCCCGACAGAAACTTGCCAAAGCCGTGAAGGAGTACCCGGTCGTTGCAGAACGGGTGATGTATGGAAGCGACTGGCTGATGCTCTCGCAAGAGCGCCGCTGGGACCGTTACCCGTACGATATCTTGGCGGCGCTTCCTGACGGTTTGGATCCGGCCGCAGTGTTTGGTGGAAACGCGAAGCGTTGTTTTGATTCATTGCAGAAAGCTGAATAAGCGCCCTTTGCGGACGCGGGTTCGATTGAGAAACACGGAATCGAACTGGCGGCGATCCTGGCGGCGGGCATCGCGGCAGAGATCGGGTCAAGCTGCTACGATTCAGCACGGAAAAGGGGCTGATCCGCACCGTTCCGCAGCGGTTTGCACCGGCTGTAGGGCGCTGAGTTATCTAGGTTTGGCGCGGGTTAAAGGCCCACCACCACTACCCAAAATCCCAACCCTTATCGGTTGGGATTTTTTTGCCCGAAACGCCAGTGTTGGCGCGGTTTCCGGCCTTGGCCTCTTGAGCACGCCCCTCCCGAAGTTGCCTTTTTCGGCGTGCATTCCGCCGTTTTTCTCTCTCCGTTCTCTGCTGCCCTCTTGAGCATTCAAGGCCCGAAGTCGTGGACTGGCGCGGGTTTGCAGGGCGTCAGTTTGCATCTTCGCTTGCTCGAGAGCGCGCGACCGAGACAGCGAAAGGCACAAAAAAACCGCCTTGCGGCGGCGTGTCGCTGTGGCACAGATGTCAGCGCGAGCCTGCCACCAAGGCCTCACGTTGCGCCAGCCAGGAAGCCGACAACTTGCCGCGAAGCAACTGGCTGATGCCCACCTCGAGGTGTCCAAGGGCCATAGCTTCGATCAGGTCGGGTGCCAATTGCGCCAGTCGGCTCATCTTGCTGGCTTGGCCGAGGTCGATACCCTCGGCCGCCGCGATCTCGGTCATCGAACTGAACCGTCCTTCGTCCAACAGGCGCTGCCAGTGGTGTGCGAGGCCGAGCGCCCGCAGCAAAGGGGTGTCCTGCGCCATCTCACGCACCTGCCGCTCACGTTGAGCCTCGTCCAGGAATTCCTGCGGCGCGTCCAATGGCGTGATGACCTGCTTTTTCAGGCCCCGGCGCACCAGCGTCCAGGGTAGGAATGTCACCATCTGCACACCGCCAGCGGGCAGCGGCGTCTGATACATCACTGGGTCACCCTTGGCGTGGCCACGATGTTTCTTGCTCATACGCCCTCCTCAAAACTGGCCATGAGCTGGCGCTGTGCCTGCCAGTCAACCATCAGTCGGTTTCGCTGGAACCACATCAGTGTCAGCCGCCGTGGCTGCCTACCGGCCATGAACTGCTCAATGATGTCGGGGTGCATTCTGCTCGATCTGTTGAAAGAGTTTCTGGGCTGCGAGCCGGGCAATAGCGTCTTGCGCCGGAGCGAGTGGCTCAAGATCTAGCGTGGAGAGAGAGCGAATCGTCTGGATTTTCGAGAGCAGCTTTCGCACCCCGCTGGCACTTCTGAAAATATCGCATTCCGGCTCAGGAGAACGACGATGGACCATACGGCTAATCACGCATTCGCATAGATCCGCGTCTAGCTTGGGAGCGCGTGCAGTGCTTCATACGCGCCACCCTGCGTGTTCTGCACGCTGCCAGCGATCTGAACGGCGACATTGAGCGGACGGTCGTCTGGTTCCGCAATGAGCCTTTGGTGCCATTCGGTCACGAGACTGCTGAGCGTCTTGTGGCGAAAGGACGTGTTGACGACGTGATCAGGTATGTAATGTCACTCGACGCCGGCGTTGCAGGGTGAATTGGATTCAGCCGACCGAGCTCGCCGACCTGCTGTGCTCCCTCGGACGACGATTTCGGCCGGTAGCCTCCATTTGGTCGGCCCCAACAGACGCGCGCTGCACCGGCACTCCATAAAGCCGCAATCCCCCACCGTCCGCCACGCGGCCTTGGCCCTGACGCATACTCTCCACCGAACTGGCGAATGGGGAGTGCATAACAGTGGTCACCGGTATCAGGCAGCGAGAGCCAAAGCTCCCTACGCTGTTTCTTGACTTTGACGGAGTACTACACCCCGACGAAGTCTATCGAGTCGGCGAGCGGATCGTTCTGCGTATGGACGGTTTCAGTTTGTTTGAGTGGTCGGAAGTCCTCGACGAGCTGTTGGAGCCCTATCCAGCGCTGCAGATTGTCCTCGCGACGAGCTGGGTACGGCAGCTTGGATTCGATGTCGCCCGAGCGTACTTGCCCGATTCATTACAGCGCCGTGTGGTCGGCGCGACTTGGCATGAGACGGTGCCGCGCGGGTGGGAGAAACTGACTAGGTACGAGCAGATTCAGCGGAACGTTGCTAGGCACCGTCACGAGCGTTGGCTAGCGGTTGACGATGACGGTATTGGTTGGTCGGATGAGCACCGCTCAAACTTGGTCCTTACAGACTCGCTACTTGGACTCGGCGCAGCATCGGCACAGGTTGAGTTGCGAGATAAGCTCGCACTTCTATGTCGCTGAGATCGACGATGCGTAGCATCGCCGCAGAGCCCGCAGAGGGCTTTGCTAAGTGGCGGGCTCGTAGGCTGGAGGAGTCAGCAGGGCTGCAGCGACGAGTGTTGTGTTGGGAGAGGACGCGATGACGCGCAATGTGTTGAGTACTGGGGACAAGGAGCAAGCGATCCGGCGTTTTCACGAGTTGAATTCGGTGAGTTTGGGAGAGCGTGAAGCCGCCATTCGCCAGGGGGTTCCGGCCATGGAACTCGAAGAACTGGCTGCCTTGCTCGGCTTGCCTATTGTTAACCTGTCACGTGCGCTGGGCGTGCCTCCCACAACGATCCGCCGCAAAGCTAAGAACGGGGACGCTCTGCCCGCGGATCAGGGCGAACGTGTGCTGGGCCTGCAGCGCATAGTTGGCCAGGTACAAAAGATGGTGGAAGAGTGTGGTGATCCTTCGAACTTTGATGCAGCAGCGTGGACAGGCAACTGGCTAATGGCACCTCAGCCTGCGCTCGGCGGCAGGCTGGCATTGGAGTTTCTCCACACGTCCACAGGACTGCAGCTCTTGTCCGAATTGCTCTCTCACAACGTCACGGGCGCATATGCCTAATTCCGGCGACAAACGCGACTCCCCCTCTGCCTGCAGGAACCTACCGACTACATTCCGCTCGCAGGGTCCGAGGCGAACTATTGTCCGTAACTTATCTGCCAGGTTTCCGTGGTGGCCGCCTGACTTAACCGCACGAGTCTCCGCGAAAGCCCGGACGGCTCTCTGGAAGCCATCCTCTCAAGTTTCAAACGGTCCGAAAAGTCGGGAGCAGGTCAGGCAGGCTGGAAACGGTAATGTCAGAGACCGAGAAGCCGGTTGACCGGGAAACGCTCTACAACGAAGTCTGGACCGAGCCTATGGTGGTGGTTGCGCCTCGCTATGGTCTCTCTGATGTCGGACTGGCGAAAATCTGCAGGTCACTGGCTATTCCCATTCCCAGCCGGGGCTACTGGGCCAAAGTCAAAGCCGGACGAATCATGCGGCGGGTGCCGCTTCCCGAGCTGAAAAGCTCAGGGTCTGTGCCGACAGGTCTGGTCAAGCTGCCGATGGAACAACTGACTGGACGCGAGGCAGCCAGCAAGACCGCCGCACGGGTGCGTAAAGACACTGCGTCCTTGTCTCTGCCGGAGGACGCATCGGCCCCACATCCTCTCGTGCTCGCCGCATCCAGGCGCCTGCGCAGACGCGATGGCTGGCCAGAAGACCCTCCGCTGCGTTCCGCCCCGAAGGAAGTGCTGCACCTGTCGGTGACCATAGGGACGCTAGACCGGGCACTTGCCATTGCAGATTCGCTTGTCAAAGTGCTGATCAAACACGGATTCGCGTTTGAAATCGATGCGGAGAACGGTCTAACCCTGATCAAGTCGCTTGAAACAGGCACGACGATGGCGTTTTCACTCACTGAATACGTGCCGAGGGCTCAGCATGTATTGACGCCCGCCGAGGAGCGGGCGCAGAAGCGATACTGGAATCGATCGCGGCTGGACAGCTCGATCAGCTATCCAAAAATCCCGCAGTATGACTTCAGACCGACCGGGATCTTGACCATCCAAGTTGGCCGCTGGCCGTCCAGATCATGGAAAGACACGCCCAAAACGCAGCTTGAACTACGCTTGGGTGAGGTAGCCGGCGGCATCGTGAAGCTGGCACAGGAAACCCACGCCAGGGAGCAGGAAGAAGCGCGTCGGAAGGAAGCGCACCGTCGTGCGGTAGCCCAGTACGAGTTTCTGACGAAGCGTCGTGCAGATGAAATACGGCGTTTTGAGCAACTTGAGGCAGAGGTATCCAACTGGGAGCGAGCGGCAAGGTTACGCGCCTACGCCGACCTCGTGGAGCAGCGGGAAAAAGCGCAAGCACCAATCAGCGGGGAAGTTGAGGCTTGGCTCGCTTGGGCGCGCGCAAAGGCCGACTGGCTGGATCCGCTCGTGCTCGTCTCCGACCCCATCCTGGACGCACCTGAACCAAAGCGGCCACCGGGCTACTGGTAGGTCCACACCCATCATCAAAACAAACCTAACCTTTGTTTATAAAGGGAATTCTGTTCGGAAAGGTTATGCCTTATTTTCTGCCGATTGGACAGAATATGCATTATCCGTGTAGGTGACCGAACGCGTAACCGCTTGAAAACGGACAGGTTATGTTTTAGCCGCAGGTCACTTTTCGGGTAACGGCACACGGGCCCTTTTTCCTGCCTGATCGCATCGTGATCGGGTCGCGCCGACGGCGTTCGTCTCCGCGAGCGGCGCCCGACGCCCTTGCTTGCTGCACCGTCCGGGACCGCCGCCCGGAAGCTCTTCCGATGTGCACTTCGCATCATCCGGAGTCCTCGCACGGTTGCGCCGCCCGGCCTTCCGGCCGAATATCCACCCTGGAGCGGAATATGCCGCCGGCGATGAAGCCTGCCGGTGACGCGCCGCCCGCACGTGCAGCCCGGTCAGCGTGCGGGCTTCTTCCAGACCCTGGAACCGATATGCGGAGAGCGCCCGGAATGCACGGCGAGCAACACAACCCCGACATTGACCGCGAAAAGACGGACGACGAGTCGCCGCTCATCCTTGTTGCCGACGACGATCCCATCATCCCGCTGATGGTGAGCAAGGTGCTGTCGACACGCGGCATGAGAATGCACGCCGTGGCCGACGGCCTCGCCGCAATCGAGGCATTCCGCCAGGCACCGCCCGATCTGGCGCTGCTGGACGTGCACATGCCGGGTGCCGACGGTTACGAAACCTGCGCCCGCATGCGTGAACTGGGCGGCGAAGATACCTGCCCCATCATCATCATGACGGCGAGCGACGATGCCGCATCGGTGCAACGTGCCTTTGCCGTCGGCGCGAGCGACTTCCTGACCAAACCGATCAGCTGGACCCTGCTGCCACATCGCATCCGCTTCGTGCTGCGCGCTGCTGAGGCTGCGCGCCAGCTGCGCGAATCGCTGCGCCGCTCGGAAATCCTGTTTGCCACGTCGGCAGAGGGCATCCTGATCGTCGACGTGGCGAGCCGTCGTTGTGTCGACGCCAATCCGGCGCTGTGCGCCATGCTGGGCTACTCGCGCGACGAGATGCGCGCACTCGAGTGGCGCGACCTGCAGCCGCCCGAACTGTATCCCGCCAACGTGGAACAGTTCGCGCGCTGCGCCGGTATCGAGAGCGGCCGCCTCGAGGGCGCGTTGATGCGTCGCAAGGATGGCGTGCTCTTCCATGCCGACATCACGCACAACCTGATCGAAATCGATGGCCGCCGCTGTCTGGCGGGCTTCTTTGTCGACGTGACGGAGAAGCGGCTCGCCGACGAGGCGCTGATGCGGCGCGCCAGTCACGACACCCTGACCGGCCTGCCCAACCGCGCCCTGCTGCTGGAACGCCTGGCACAGGCGCTCAAGCAGGCGCAGCGGCGCACGGCGCGGGTCGGCCTGCTGTTCGTCGATCTCGACCGTTTCAAGGAGGTGAACGACGAGCACGGGCACGCAGTGGGCGATCTGCTGCTGAAGGAGGTCGCCGATCGGATGCAATGTGAGCTGCGCAGCGAGGACACCGTCGCGCGGCTTGGCGGCGACGAGTTCGTCGTGCTGATGCCTTTGCTGGATAACGAGTCCCAGCCCTGCACCCAGCTTGCGGCGCGCATCGTCGGAGCGCTCGGCACCGCGTTCGAGGTGAGCGGCCACACGCTGCACATCGGTGCCAGCATAGGCATCGCGCTCTATCCCGACGACGCCGACAACGCGGCCGGCCTGATCGACTGCGCAGACGAGGCGATGTACGACGCGAAGCGCGCCGGCCGCGGACAGTATCGCCGTTACCGTTCGTCCTGACGCGGCTCCGCGTCCACGCCACACTGTTGCAATGCAGCATTCAGCTGCGCATACTGAATCGTCATCGATACTCCCGGACGACCCTCATGCGCCTGCGCGGTCCTCTCCACGCCGTTTTCGCTGCCCTGCTCCTTGCCACATTCTCCATCCGCACCGCGATGGCCGAAGCGCCACCGGTGCTCGACCGGATCGAACGCACGGACTTCACCGTGTCCGGCCTGTCGTCCGGCGCCGCCATGGCGGTCCAGCTGGGCGTCGCACATTCGTCGCGGGTGCGCGGGATCGGCATCGTGTCGGGGCCGCCCTATCTGTGCGCACAGGGCTTCGTGACGCGGGCCACCAACGACTGCCTTGTGCTCGGCCGCGACCGCCTGCGCGAGCTGTTCGGGCCCTTGTTCGGGCTGTCCCTGTTCAGTTCCGGCGAACGCGACATCGACGTGGACGATCTGGTGAGCGATACACACAAGCTGGCGCGACAGCGGCGGATCGATCCGGTCGACGGCCTCGCTTCGCAGCAGATCTGGGAATACCGCGGACAGGATGATCGTGTGGTCGGCGCCAAGGCATCAGCCGCCCAGCACGCCTACTTCCGCGCCTTCGGCGCCGTGCCAAAACGGGGCGAGCCGCGGTCGACGCCGCACACCATGCCGACCAGCGATCCTGCCCAGGGCAGTTGCGATACCCGTGACGAGGACTACGTCAGCGGCTGTGACTTCGATGCCGCCGGCGAACTGCTGCGTCATCTGCGCCGTCGGCCCGACGCGCGCCCGAATGCGGGTAACGGTCGCTGGTACGTGCTCAAGCAGGCCGAATTCGTGCCGGCCGGCCCCGGCGATGCGCAGACCCGGCGTCGCGCGCTGGGCCTCGCAGAGGAAGCGCGCGTCTATGTGCCCCAGCGCTGCGGCAGCGAAAGCTGCCAGATCCACGTCGCACTGCACGGCTGCAAGCAAGGGATGAGTGACGCCTCCTACCGCGCCTTCACCGACGGCGCCGGTTACGTCCGCTGGGCCGGTCCGTTGAAGCTGGTGCTGCTGTTCCCGCGTGTCGGCGCGATCGAACCATTCGAGCGCGGGCTTTGGGACAGCGTCGGCAACCCGATGGGCTGCTGGGACTGGTGGGGTTACACCACGCCGGGCGATCTGTACGGCTACGCGACGCGGGAAGCGCCGCAGATGCGCACCATCATCAACATGGTCGACCACCTGATGCGGTCGCACTGAGCGCCTCCCGCGCCCGGCGGCGATAATGGCGGGCCTGTCTGTCCGGATTCCGCTGATGTACGACCCCTCGCTGCTCACCAAACTGCTGGTTTCGCTGGTCATCGTCGCGCTGGCCGTGCTGATCACCCGCACCGCCCGCCGCGTGGCCGCGGCGCGCTTTGACGATCCGTCACAGCGCAAGCAGGCCTGGGTCACCATACGCAATATCGCGCTGCTGATCTGCCTGGCGCTGCTCGGTCTGACCTGGACACTGGGCGGCGACCAGTCCTCGCTGCCGCTGGCGGCCGTCGCCGGCGCCTCGCTCATCGTGTCCAAGGACATCCTGATTTCAGCGATGGGCGGCACCGTACTGTTCCTGACGCGGACCTACCAGGTCGGCGATTTCATCGAGGTTGGCAGCGTGCGCGGGCGCGTCGCTGACATCCGCTTTCTCAGCACCCTGCTCGACGCCAGCGGCGACGCTGACCTGATCAATGGCAGCCGCGTGCTGCTGCAGCACAGCGCGGTCATCACCAGCACACTGCGCGTCACGCCGCACGAACACTTCATGCTGACGACGCTGCGCGTATTCGTCGGCGACCCGGTCGCCTGTCTGGACAGACGCGCGCTGCTCGAAGCGGCGGCGCTGGAGGTATGCGAACCATGGATCGAGGAAGCCGAGCGCGGCCTGCTCGACCTCGAAGCCGCGCACTGGAGCCGCCTGCCCTCGGCCCGCCCGCGCGTGTTCATCGATCTGGCGAGCGACAAGGGCGCGCAGCTGGTGGCGGCCTTTCCGTGCCGGGTCGAGGAGCGGCTGCGTATCGAACAGCGGGTGCTGTCGGAGTATCTGGCGCGGGTTCAGGCCGCTGCGCCGAGCGTGCAGGAGAGCGCAGCAACCGCCTGACGCGGCAGCGCCGCCGCCAGCAGTTCACCGATACGTGCGTTGTCGCGCACCGGGCGCATCGCCTGGTACAGCAGTTCGGCCTGCGGGTAGACGCGGCGCAGCAGGTTCAACCACTGCTTGAGCCGCCCCGCCGCGTGACGCGCCTCGACATGTCCGAGCACGAGCTGCCAGTAGTCACCGAGCAGCGGTGCGATACGCGGCCAGTCCAGCGCCGGGTCGATGGCGTCATCGCCGCGCAGCCGCGCACGGATGCGCTCGACCAGCAGCGGATCGGCCACCGCACCGCGGCCCATCATCACGTCGGCCAGCCCGCTTTCGCTGCGGCAGCGCAGGTAGTCATCCACCGACCAGATTTCGCCATTGGCGACCACCGGCACGCGCACCGCTTCGGCGATGCGGGCGATCCACGGCCAGTGCGCCGGCGGTTTGTAGCCGTCCGCCTTGGTGCGCGCATGCACGACGATCATTTCCGCGCCGCCCTCGGCCAGTGCCTGCGCCGCCTCGATGGCGCGCGAGGTGTCGCGCACGCCCAGGCGCATCTTCGCGGTGAAGGGCACGCGCCCGGCCACCGCACGGCCCACGGCGCTGACGATGTCGTGCAGCAGTTCAGGCTCGTCCAGCAATACCGCACCGCCGCGATGGCGATTCACGGTCGGCGCCGGACAACCGAAGTTGAGGTCGATGCCGGCCGGATTCAGCCGCGCCAGCTGATCGGCGTTGTCGGCCAGCCGCGCCGGATCCGAGCCGAGCAGTTGCACGCGAACCGGCACCCCGCTGGCGGTACGCGAGCTGGTTTTCAGTTCGGGCGCCACGCGCTGGTAACTGCGCGGCGGCAGCACGCTGTCGGTCACGCGCACGAATTCGGTGACGCACCAGTCGTAGTGCGCCGCCTGCGTCACCACTGCGCGCAGACGTGCGTCGAGCAGACCTTCCATCGGCGCGAGCAGCAGGCGGGGCATGGCGGGCGCCGGCGTATTGACGCGGGCCGGGTCGTCAGGGGACATTGGATGCGACGATGAAAAACGAAGCGGGATTATCCCGCACTTGAACGGGCACACCTTGAATACCTCAGCAGACAGCTCCGGCGGCTGCGCCTGCAGCGGCCATTGCGCCGCCGCGCCGTCGCCACTTCTTCCCGACGAAGCTGCAGCGGGCGGGCGACGAAGTACCTTCCGCGTACCGGGCATGGATTGCCCGTCGGAAGAGCGGCTGATCCGCATGGCACTCGATGGCGCCGACGGACTGCACGGCATCGGCATCGATTTCGCCGCGCGCACCGTGACGCTGCACCACGTCGGCCCGCTGGCGCCACTGCAGACGAAGCTCGCGGCGCTCGGCTTCGGCGCCGAACTGCTTGTCACGGAATCGGGCGCCGCACCGCCGGACTCGGCTACCGACCGCGACGAAGCCGGCGTGCTGCGCACGCTGCTGGCGATCAACGCGGCGATGTTCGTGTTCGAGCTGACAAGCGGTCTGTGGGCGCAGTCGACCGGCCTGATCGCCGACGCGCTGGACATGCTGGCCGATGCGTCGGTCTACGGCCTGGGCCTGTACGCGGTGGGGCGCAGCGCGGCCGGCAAGCTGCGCGTGGCCCACCTGTCGGGCTGGTTGCAGCTGCTGCTGGCCGGCGGCGCACTGGCCGAGGTGGTGCGGCGCGCCGTATCCGGCAGCGAGCCGGAGCCGCTGTGGATGAGCGGCGTCGCACTGCTGGCGCTGGCGGCCAACCTCGCCTGCCTGCTGCTGATGGCGCGTCACCGTGACGGCGGCGCGCACATGAAGGCGAGCTGGATCTTCTCGACCAACGATGCGCTGGCCAACGTCGGCGTCATCATTGCCGGCGGACTGGTGGCGGCCACCGGCACCCGCTGGCCCGATCTCGCGATCGGCACTGCGATCGCTCTGCTGGTGGCCAGTGGTGCGCTGCGGATACTGAAACTGAGGGCGTGAACGCAGACGGGGGCAGGCCTTGCGACCTGCCCCCGTCCCGAACAACGTAAGAATCAGCTCGGTTTGTGGAAGCTGAAGTGACCTGCCGCGTCGGCATCGACCACGATCACGTCCTTCGGCCCGAAGCTGCCATCGAGGATCTTCTTCGACAGCGGGTTCTCGATGTGCTCCTGGATCGCACGCTTCAGCGGCCGCGCACCGAACACCGGGTCGAAGCCGGCCTTGCCGATCTCGGCCAGCGCCGCGTCCGACACCTGCAGGCCCATGTCCAGCTTGGCCAGGCGCTTTTCCAGGTAGGCGAGCTGTATCTTCGCAATGCTCTGGATATTGCGTTCGTCCAGCGCGTGGAACACCACCACCTCGTCGATCCGGTTGATGAATTCCGGCCGGAAGAAGGTTTTCACCTCGCTCATCACCGCCAGCTTCACCACGCCGTAATCGGAGCCCGCCATCTGCTGGATCATCTGGCTGCCGAGGTTGCTGGTCATCACGATGACCGTGTTCTTGAAATCCACCGTGCGGCCCTGACCGTCGGTCATGCGACCGTCGTCCAGTACCTGCAGCAGCACGTTGAACACGTCCGGATGCGCCTTCTCGACCTCGTCGAACAGGATGACGCTGTAGGGCTTGCGCCGCACCGCCTCGGTCAGATAACCGCCCTCGTCGTAGCCGACATAGCCCGGCGGCGCGCCGATCAGCCGGCTCACCGAATGCTTCTCCATGAACTCGCTCATGTCGATGCGGATCAGGTGGTCTTCCGAATCGAACAGGAATTCGGCCAGCGTCTTGCACAGTTCGGTCTTGCCGACGCCAGTCGGGCCGAGGAAGAGGAAGCTGCCATACGGGCGGTTCTCATCGCTGAGGCCTGCGCGCGAACGGCGGATCGCGTCCGACACGAGGCGTACCGCCTCGTCCTGACCGATCACGCGCTGGTGCAGACGGTCTTCCATCTTCAGCAGCTTTTCGCGCTCGCCCTGCATCATCTTGCTGACCGGAATGCCGGTCGCGCGTGACACCACCTCGGCGATTTCCTCGGCGCCGACTTCGGTGCGCAGCAGCTTGTTGGGCAGCTTGGCTTCGCCCCCCTTCTCGGCCTGCTTCAGTTGCGCCTCGAGCTGCGGCAGCGTGCCGTACTGCAGTTCGGCCAGCTTGTCGAACTGGCCCTTGCGCTGCAGGTCGGCCATCTGCACGCGCACCTTCTCGATCTCTTCCTTGATGTGGGCGCTGCCCATGACCTGGGCCTTTTCGGCCTTCCAGATCTCTTCAAGGTCGTTGAATTCGCGCTGCAGCTTGACCAGTTCGTCCTCGATCAGGCCGAGCCGGCGGATGGACGCCTCGTCCTTCTCCTTCTTCACCGCCTCGCGCTCGATCTTCAGCTGGATCATGCGGCGTTCGAGCCTGTCCATCGACTCCGGCTTGGAATCGATCTCCATCTTGATGCGCGCAGCGGCCTCGTCGATCAGGTCGATCGCCTTGTCCGGCAGGAAGCGGTCAGTGATGTAGCGGTGGCTCAACTCGGCCGCGGCGACGATGGCCGGGTCGGTGATGTCGACGCCGTGGTGCAGTTCGTACTTCTCCTGCAGGCCGCGCAGGATGGCGATGGTCGCCTCCACCGTCGGCTCGTCCACCAGCACCTTCTGGAAGCGGCGCTCCAGCGCGGCGTCCTTCTCGATGTACTTGCGGTACTCGTCCAGCGTGGTGGCGCCGATGCAGTGCAGTTCGCCGCGCGCCAGCGCCGGCTTCAGCATGTTGCCGGCATCGATCGCGCCCTCGGCCTTGCCGGCGCCCACCATGGTGTGGATTTCGTCGATGAACAGGATGATGCGGCCTTCGTCCTTGGCCACCTCATTGAGCACGCTCTTCAGACGCTCCTCGAATTCACCGCGGTACTTGGCACCGGCCAGCAGGCCGGCCATGTCCAGCACCAGCACGCGCTTGCCCTTCAGCGTTTCCGGCACTTCCTCATTGACGATGCGCTGCGCCAGCCCCTCGACGATGGCGGTCTTGCCCACACCCGGCTCG
Source organism: Methyloversatilis discipulorum (assembly GCF_000385375.1). Taxonomy (NCBI): domain Bacteria; kingdom Pseudomonadati; phylum Pseudomonadota; class Betaproteobacteria; order Nitrosomonadales; family Sterolibacteriaceae; genus Methyloversatilis; species Methyloversatilis discipulorum. The sequence goes on along the minus strand of NZ_ARVV01000001.1, from coordinate 1,299,149 downwards.
CCGATCAGCACCGGATTGTTCTTGGTGCGCCGCTGGAGGATCTGGATGGCGCGGCGGATTTCGTCGTCGCGGCCGATCACCGGATCGAGCTTGCCGGCAGCGGCCCGTTCGGTCAGGTCTATGCAGTACTTCTTCAGCGCCTCACGCGATCCTTCGGCTTCGGCCGAACCCACCGACGAGCCGCCGCGCACCTGTTCGACCGCCTTTTCCAGCGCGGCACGCTCCAGCCCGGCCTGCTTCAGCAGGCGGCCCAGGTCGCCCTTGTCGGCGGTGGCTGCGAGCAGGAACATTTCGGAGGCGATGAACTGGTCGCCGCGCTTCTGCGCCTCGCGGTCCGCGACGTTGAGCAGATTGGTCAGATCGCGGCCGATCTGCACCTCGCCACCGTGTCCCTCGACCGTCGCGATGCGCGACAGCGCGTCCTCGACCGCCTTCTTCAGCGGCGCGACATTGACGCCGGCGCGTTGCAACAGCGACGCAGTGGCGCCGTCGTCCTGGTTGAGCAGCGCCAGCATCAGGTGGGCCGGCTCGATGTACTGATGGTCGCGACCGACCGCCAGACTCTGGGCATCGGCCAGCGCTTGCTGGAATTTGGTGGTGAGCTTGTCGAAACGCATGAACGCCTCCGTGAACTTTGTCTGGACGCTATCTGGGGCGAACGATCCGCTTTTCAACCGGCAAACGCTTGATGCGGGTCAAATACGGCCTCCACGTCCGGTAAAGTGACGTCATCGCACGCCACAAGCTTCCGATGCCCGAGTCGTCCCACATGCCGCACACCCGCAGCAAGATCATGAGCGCAGCCGACGCCGTGGCGCGCATCGCGGACGGCGCCACGCTGGCCACCACCGGCTTCGTCGGTATCGGCTTCGCCGAGCACCTCGCCATCGCGGTCGAACAGCGCTTCCTCGACAGCGGCGCGCCGCGCGACCTCACCCTGGTCTACGCCGCTGGCCAGGGCGACGGACGGCACCGCGGTCTGAACCACTTCGGTCACGCCGGCCTGGTAAGACGCGTGATCGGCGGCCACTGGGGCCTGGTGCCGCGGCTGCAGGCGCTGGCGGTGAGCAATCAGATCGAAGCCTGGAACCTGCCGCAGGGCGTCATTTCGCAGCTGTTCCGCGACATCGCCGCGCACCGTCCGGGCCAGCTCACGCGGGTCGGACTGGACACCTTCGTCGATCCGCTGCACGGCGGCGGCAAGATCAATGCGGCCACCACCACCGATCTGGTGCGCCGCATGCAGATCGACGGCGAGGACTTCCTCTATTACAAGGCGTTCCCGATCCATGTCGCCCTCGTGCGCGGCACCACCGCCGACCCGGATGGCAACGTGACGATGGAACGCGAGGCGCTGACGCAGGAAGCGCTGGCGGTCGCGATGGCGGCGCACAACTCGGGCGGCCTGGTCATCGTGCAGGTCGAACGCACCGTCGAACGCGGCGAACTGAACCCACGCCAGGTCAAGGTGCCGGGCGTGCTGGTCGATTGCGTCGTCGTATCGCCACCCGAACACCACCACCAGACCTTCGCCACCGCCTACAGCCCGGCCTATTCCGGCGAGTCGCGGCTGGCCGCCGACGCGCTGCCGGCGATGGCGCTGGACATCCGCAAGGTGATCGCCCGCCGCGCCGCCTTCGAGCTGCAGCCGGGCAATGTGGTCAATCTGGGCATAGGCATGCCGGAAGGCGTCGCGTCGGTGGTGGCCGAAGAAGGCCTGATCGACGCCGTCACGCTGACCGCCGAGCCCGGCGTGATCGGCGGCATACCGGCCGGCGGCCTCGACTTCGGCGCGGCGGTGAACACCCAGGCGGTCATCGACCAGCCCTACCAGTTCGACTTCTACGACGGCGGCGGGCTGGACGTCGCCTTCCTCGGCATGGCGCAGACCGACGCCGAAGGCAATGTGAACGTGTCGCGCTTCGGTCACCGGCTGGCCGGCGCCGGTGGCTTCATCAACATTTCGCAGAACGCGCGCCGGCTCGTTTTCGTCGGCAGCTTCACCGCCGGCGCCGCCGACATCGCGGTACGCGACGGCGCCCTGGTGATCGATGCCGAAGGCAACAGCCGCAAGTTCGTGCAGGCGGTCGAGCACCGCACCTTCAGCGGCCGCGAGGCGCGGCGACGCGGACAGCAGGTGCTCTACGTGACCGAACGCGCTGTGTTCAGGCTGGCCGACGACGGCATCGAACTGATCGAGGTCGCACCTGGCATCGACCCGGCGCGCGACGTGCTCGCCCACATGGACTTCACGCCGCAGGTGTCACCGGCGCTGCGCACCATGCACCCTGCCATTTTTGCCGACCGTGTCATGGCACTGTCCGGGCTGTGGCGGCACAATCCTGTTTCCCCCACCGAGGAGTCTCGCGATGAACAAAACTGAACAGATGTCGGAACTGCAGAAGAAGAACATCGAGGCGGCCATGCGTCTGGCGCAGCTTTCGATGGACAACTCGCAGCGCATCATGCAGCTGCAGGTGGATACCGCCCGCGCTCTGTTCGAGGAAAGCGTCAACAACGCCCGCGCCGTGACGGAAACGCGTGAGCCGGCGGCACAGGTCGAGCTGCGCGCCCGGCTGGCGCGCAACACCACCGAGAAAATGCTCGGCTGCGCGCGCCAGATCGCCGAAATCACCGCCGAAACCCAGGCCGAGTTCGGCCGCCTGGTCGGGGAACAGCTGAACAGCGGTGGCTCGGACCTGATGGACAGCCTGCGCAAGATGCTGGCCGGCATGCCGATCAGCAGCCAGCAGTCGATGGGCACCATGCAGGACGCGATGGACAAGGCGCGTCAGGCCTTCGAACAGATCAGCACTGTCGCGCGCACCGCCTTCCAGCAGTTTGGCACCGCTGCCAGCCAGGCCGCCAAGGCACCGGCTGCGGCCGCAGCGGCAGCGGCTCCGGCCGCGAAGCCGGCGAGCGCCCCGAAGGCAGCGGCACCGAAAGCGGCTTCGAAAACGGCGGCAAAACCAGCCGCCAAGCCGGCCGCAAAATCCGCTGCCAAGCCGGCAACCTCGCGCAGCAAGAAGCCGTCGGCCTGATGCCCGCCGCTGCGGCTGATCAGCGCCTCATGAGCGGATCAGCCGCAGCGTGCGTCCCTGCCCCTCGGGCGCGCCGAGCAGCCCCTCGCTGACCACCAGCTCGGCGGGCACCGGCTGCGAGAACAGGTAGCCCTGCACCAGATCGCACTGCTGGGCGGCCAGCATGTTGAGCTGTTCGACGTTCTCGACGCCTTCGGCCACCACACGCATGCCCAGCCCGTGCGCCAGCGCGATCGTCGCGCGCACGATGGCCGCGTCGTCGGCATCCCCCACCAGATCGCGCACGAAGGAGCGGTCCACCTTCAGTTCGTCGATCGGGAAGCGCTTCAGATAAGACAGAGACGAATAGCCGGTGCCGAAGTCGTCCACCGACAGGTGCACGCCCAGCGCGCGGATGTCGGCCAGCAGCGTGGCGACGTGGTCGACGTCACCCATCGCGGTGCTTTCGGTCAGTTCCAGCCGCAGCAGCGACGGCGCGATGCGCGACTGGCGCAACGCGTTCTCGACCCGCCGCACCAGCGAGCGCCCGAGGCACTGGCGTGCCGACACATTGACCGCCACCGGCACCACCGCCAGCCCCTGCTTCGACCAGTCGGCGATCTGCTGCGTCACCTGCAGCAGCACCCATTCGCCTATGCCCTCGATCAGACCCGACTCTTCGGCCACCGCGATGAAGTCGCCGGGCGACAGCAGCTGGCCGTCGCGGCGACGGAAACGCAGCAGCGCCTCGAAGGCAGCCAGCTTGCCGCTCGCCAGTTCGTACTGCGGCTGGTAGTGCACTTCGAAGCGCCCCTCGTCGAGGCCGTGGCGCAGGTCTGATTCCAGCTCGATCCAGTCGCGCGTGCCGGCGCTCATGTCGTGCGCGTAGAAGTGGATGGCCGCGCCCGACTGCGACTTGCTGCGATACATCGCGGTATCGGCCATCGCGAACAGCACGTCGGCGTCGTCGCTGTCCTCGTGCGCGATGGCGATGCCTATGCTGCACGAGAAGCGGAAATCGACGTCGTCCAGCGTGATGATCTGACCGACCGCCTGCATCACCTTGGCCGCGACCCGCGCTACTGCGTCGCGGTCGGCCAGCCCCTGCAGGATGATCATGAATTCGTCGCCGCCCCAGCGCGCCACCGTGTCGCCGACCCGGCACACGGTGCGCAGCCGGCTGGCCAGCGTGGTGAGCACCTTGTCGCCCTGCTGGTGGCCGAGGCTGTCATTGATGCGCTTGAAGCGGTCGAGGTCTACGAACAGCACGGCAACCATGCCGGCGTCGCGCTGCGCCAGCGCCTGTCGCAGGCGGTCGCGCAGCAGCACGCGGTTCGGCAGGCCGGTCAGCGCGTCGTGCGTGGCCTGATGCGCCAGCTTGTCGGCCGCCGCCACCGTATCGCTGACATCGTTGAGCACCAGCACCACGCCATCAACCCGCCCCGTCACGCCGAACAGCGGACTGGCACTCGGGCGCAAGGCGCGGGCCGGGCCAAAGCGGCCGGCAGGCATCAGCACGTGCCCGGGCATCATCTGCGCTCGTGCCTCGTCACGGCAGCGGCACAGTAGATCCTGCAGCAGGTCGCGCAACGCGCCCTCGATGGCGGGCAGCCCCTCCATGCCCCGATCGCGCACCTCGGCGAGCCGACAGGCGCACAGCTCTTCCGCCTTGCGATTCAGGTAGCGCAGCCGCAACGCGCCGTCGAACTGCAGCACGGCATCGGAAATCGCATACAGCGTCGCGTGCGCCCGCGCGTTGGCCTGCTTCAGGCGCTGCGCCAGATCGATGGTGCGGATCGACACCCACATCAGCGCACCAACCGACAGGCCGATCATCACCGCGGCCGGCGCCAGCCACAGCCGTGCAAGCGCAAGCAGCACGACGCTGATGAGCAGTGGCACGGTCAGCGCACCGGCCACCAGCACCATGTCGCGCAGCCGCGCATGCGGGCGACGCAGCCACAGCAAGGCGAGTACGCCCAGCGCCGCCGGCAGGCTCCACACCGGTGCCAGCTGCGTCGAGTAGCGGTCGCTGCGCAGCGCCGAGTAGGCGCGCGCATGAAAATCGACAGCCGGCATCGGCGCCGCCAAGGCCGAGGCCGGCGTGGCCAGCGAGTTGCCCGAGCCGGTGTAGGTGACGCCGACCAGCACGCTGCGTCCGCGCAGCAGATTGGGCGATATCGCGCCGGCCAGCACGTCGGTGGCCGACAGATGAGCGACCGGCCAGGCGCCGCCGGGCAGCACGATGACCTCGTGATCGCGCACCCACGACCCCGCCGCCGGTTCCGCCGCTCCGCGCCGACCGCCTATGCCGGACAGCGGCCGCGACTTGCGCGACACGTCGATCAGCGCCCAGGCCAGCGCCGGCCACTGCGGACTGCCGGCACCCGCTTCCAGAAAGAGCCGGCGCGACAGCGCATCGGCATCGACCTCGACATCGACGTGCGCCAGCCGTGCTGCCGCATCGGCCAGCGCCGGCCAGGGCTGCAGCGTGCCGACGCCGCCACCGGCCGACGCCACTGGCGCCACCGGCAGCACGACGTTGCCGGCACGCCTCACCGCGTCGATCAGCGCCGCATCGCCCTGATCGTCGGCAGACGGCTCGGCAAACATGATCGCGTAGCCGATGCCCGACACACCGGCGCTCGACAGCCGGTCCACCAGTTCGGCATGGCGTTCGCGCGGCCAGGGCCAGGGACCGCGCGCCGCCAGACTGGCGTCGTCGATGGCGATCACCAGCGGCGCCTGGGTGTCGACGCTGCCGCCGTTCGGCGGCCCGGCCAGCAATTCGACGCTAAACAGGTCGTGCAGCAGCAGGTCGAACCGGGCTACCGACAGCGGCGTCTTCACGTACAGCGCCGCGATCACCAGCAGCGCAAACAGCCAGGGCAGCCGGTAGCGGTCGCCCAGCGCGTTGAGAAGACGTTGTCCGGTGCTCATGCCCGGGCGTCCGTCAAAGGTGTCAAAACGACGAAGGGCCCGGTCATGGTCGGCGCGCTCAGATCAGCAGCAGCAAAGGCAGCAGCCACCAGACACGGAAGGCCGGCTCGGGCTCCGGCACCGTGATCGCCTGGGTCGGCGCCCAGTCGCCCTCGAATCCGTCGGCCGCGAGGCTGCGCACGCGCAGGTACCAGGTGCCGGGCTGCGCGTCACGCAAGAGCCAGGACGGGCTATCGGTCTGCGCATCGACGGCGGGCGCGGCGAAATCCTCGCTGCGGGCGATCTGGATCTGGTAGCGCATGCCCTCGCCGGCATCGCGCCAGCGCAGGGCCAGCCCCTCGGGTCCGGCCTGCGGCGGCTCCATCGCCGGGCCCGGCGGCGGCCGGCGGAAGGTCTGCGCGTCGCTGAACGGACCGACGCCCTCGTCCGGATTGCGGCTGGCGATGCGCCAGTGATAGACGCCTGGCGGCAGCGCGTCGTCCGGGCGAAAGGCCGGTTCGCTCAGATCGCTGCGATCAATGCGCGGCGCGTCGAACTTCGGATTGTCGGCGATCTGCAGACGCCAGCTTTCATCGGGGCGGGCGCGGCTCCATCGCAGCTGCGGCCGTTCGTCGCTTACGCGCGCCGCGGGCGCCGGTTCGACCAGTACCGGCGGCTCGGGCCGCGCATCCACTTTGAGCGCCCATTCGCCGTCGCGTCCTTCGAAGCCGTCGGCGTCGATGCCGCGCACGCGCACATGGTAGTCACCGTCCGGGAGATCGGCCGCGACGACGGCCGGGCGATCGCCGGTGCGGTCGGACACGACGGTGTCGAAACGGCCGTCGGCCGTCACCTGCACACGGTAGGCGCGGGCGCCGTCGAGCGGCGGGAACGGCAGATTGACCGGCAGGCGGTCGGCGAACAACGGCTGCGCCACCGGCGCCGGCAACAGGGCGCGCGGCGGCGTCACCCCGCCACCCGCCTGCGCCGACGCCCCCTGCCCTGCGTCGAGCGCCTGACTGCCCGCCTCATTGCCGAAGGCAACGCGGCCTTCGAGCACTTCACTGCGCGCGCTGCGTTCGTCGGCATGGACGCGGAACTGCGTGCCGCGCACCGCCGCCACCGCGGCCGGCGTCTGGATTTCGAAGCGACCAGCCGGCCCGCTGCGCGGCGCCACCAGACTGTCGACCGAGCCGCGCAGCAGTTCAAGCCTGACCCAGGACCCCGCTCCAGCGGCGAAATCGGCCGACTGCTGCACGCCCAGTTCGCTGCGCGGGCGCAGCTGGACGCGGCTGCCGTCGGCAAAGGCCAGCGCGGCGCTGCCCGCCTCGCCGGTCACCAGCCGCGAACCCGGCTCCAGCCTGTCGCCGGCCTGAGCAGGACGGGAGGAGCCGTCGGCAACCGCAATGGTCACATCGCCGCGCACCGCATCGATGCGCACCTCGCGCGTCTGCAGGCGCAGCCACTGTTCGGGAATCAGCAGCCGGCTGCCCGGCACCATCCGGCGCGGTTCGCTGATCCGGTTGTACTGCTGGATACGCGGCCAGTAGGAAATGTCCTTCAGGTAGCGCTGGGTCAGATTCCAGGGATTGTCGCCAGGACGCACCTCGTAGGCGAAATCCGCGGCCAGCGCCGGCGTGCCGCAAAGCAATACGACACCCGAAAGGAGCGCACGGCGCACGGAAAAGGCGAGAGGGTGAGGCAGCAACGCATTCTCCCGAAAGGCAATTTCAGGATTCTATGCTCACACGCTATGCATTTCACTTTCAACTGCAGCGCCGCGTGAACCTGTTCCGGTGGCCGCCGGAACATGCGCACCAGCATGCACCTGTTTCGGCTGTCGCGAAAGGCAGCCGGTGACCGAGCTCAGCGAGTGTTTTCGGCCGACGGGCCGCCGGCGGTGCCGGCGACGGCAGAAGGGTCCCACCCGCCACCCACCGCCTTGTTCAGCAGCGCACTGGCCGAGAACTGGCGGCCGCGCAGCTGCATCAGGCTGCGTTCGTTGTCGAGCGCAGCGGTCTGCGCGGTGACCACTTCGGTGTAGCTCGCGGTGCCGGCGCGGTAGCGGTTCAGCGCCAGCGTCTCGGCTTCGCGCGCAGCGGCGAGGGCCTGTTCACGCAGTGCGGCCTCGTCGGCGAGCAGACGCAAGGCGCTCAGGTTGTCCTCGACCTCCTGCAGCGCACCGAGCACGGTCTGCCGGTACTGGGCCACGGTCACGTCGTGCGCGCCGCGGGCGGATTCGATCTGCGCGTCGCGCCGGCCGCCGTCGTATACCGCCTGCGCCAGCGACAGGCCGAAGGACCACACCAGGTTCGACGCGTTGAACCACTGCGCGAAGTTGTTGCCGGCGTAGCCGGTCGAGGCGTTCAGCGTCAGCGACGGAAACCACGCCGCCTGGGCGACGCCGATGCGCGCATTGGCCGCGGCGACGCGGCGCTCGGCGGCGGCGATATCGGGGCGGCGTTCGAGCAGTGTCGACGGCAGGCCGACCGGGGTTGCCGGCGGCGCGCCCTGCCAGTCAGCCTCGGCCAGCGAGAAGCTGGAAGCCGGCTCGCCGACCAGCACGGCGATCGCGTTGGCAAGCTGGGTTCGCGTCAGGTCGAGATCGACCGCCTGCGCCTGCGCTGCGCGAAGCTGGGCCAGTGCGCTCGCCTCGTCGCCGCGCGTGGCGACGCCGGCGGCGACCCGATTGCGCGCCACCTCCAGCGCCTTCTCGTAGGCGGCGACCGTGCGCGCATAAAGCGCGCGCTGGCTGTCGGCGGCACGCAGCTGGAAGTAGTTCTGCACCAGTTCGGCCTGCAGCGACAGACGTACCGACGCGAGATCGGCGGCGCTGCCCTGCAGTTCGGCACCGGCCGCTTCGACCTCGCGGCCGATGCGGCCCCACAGGTCGGCTTCCCAGCTGGCGTCGAGGCCAAGCTGAGTGGTGTTCGACTGATTGGCCGAGCGCCCCTGGATCGCCGCGCTGCGGCTGCGCTGCGCGGAGGCGCTGAGCCCGACCTCAGGCAGGAAACCAGCGCGCGCCTGCTGCGCCGCGGCGCGTGCCTGACGGTAATTGCCGAGCGCCACGCGCAGATCCTGGTTGGCGCTGTCGGCGCGGGCGATCAGATCGTCGAGCACAGGGTCGCCGTAAGCCCGCCACCAGTCGCCGCGCGGCAGGTGATCGGCCGGCTCGGCCGGCTTCCAGCCGTCGGCGGCACGGTAGTCCTGCGGCAGGTCGAAGGCCGGCCGCTGGTGGTCCGGGCCTATCGTGGTGCAGCCGGCGAACAGCGCGGCGAAAAGGAGCGGCAGTATCTTGTTCATGGCGAGACCGGGCGCGGCGTGCGCGCGATGAGGCGGCCGCAGAAGCGGCTGAAGCGTTCGAGGTAAAGATAGGTGACCGGCGTCGTGTACAGCGTCAGCAGCTGGCTCACCACCAGACCGCCCACCACCGCGATGCCCAGCGGCTGGCGCAGTTCCGAACCTTCACCGAAGCCGATGGCCAGCGGCAGCGCGCCGACCATGGCGGCCAGCGTGGTCATCAGGATGGGACGCAGGCGCAGCAGGCAGGCTTCGCGGATCGCCGCCCGCGGCTCCAGGCCGCGCGTGCGTTCGGCGTCGAGCGCGAAGTCGATCATCATGATGGCGTTCTTCTTGACGATGCCGATCAGCAGCAGCACGCCGATCACCGCGATCAGACCGAACTCGATGTTGAAGGCCATCAGCGCGAGGATGGCGCCGATGCCGGCCGACGGCAGCGTGGACAGGATGGTCAGCGGGTGGATCAGGCTCTCGTACAGGATGCCGAGCACCAGATAGACCGCGATGATGGCGCCCAGTATCAGCAGCGGCTGGTTGTCCAGCGACTGCTGGAAGGCGCGCGCCGAGCCCTGGAAGCCGGCGTTGATGCTGGCTGGCACGCCGATGTCGGCCATCGCCGCGCGCACCGCGTCCATCGCCTGGGCCAGCGTGACGCCCTCGGCGGTGCCGAAGGACACGGTGGTCGACACGCGACCGTCGAGGTGGGCGATCGACAGCGGCATGACGCCCTGCTCCACCCGCGCGAAACTGTCCAGCGGCGCCAGCCCGCCGTCGGCGGTGGCGATGCGCACCGAATCCAGCGCCGACAGGTCCTGCGCGCGCTCGGGCGCCACTTCGAGCACCACCTTGTACTGGTTCAGTGGCTCGTACAGCGTGCTCACCTGACGCTGGCCGAAGCCGTCGTAAAGCTCCTGATTGACGGTGCCGGGCGTCAGGCCGAGACGGGCCAGCGTGTCGCGGTCATAGACCAGCCGCGTCTGCGAAGCGCGGTCTTCCTGATCGGTGCCGACATCGACCAGCTGCGGCAGGTCGCGCATCGCGTCGCGCACCTTGGGCACCCATTCGCGCAACGCGCGCAGGCTGTCGGCAGTCAGCGTGAACTGGTACTGCGAGGACGAGCGCAGGCCGCCGACGCGCAGGTCCTGCGCCGCCACCAGGAAGAGCTGCACGCCTTCGATGCGCGCCAGCTTGCCGCGCAGCCGGCCGATCACCTGCTCGGCCGACACGCCGCGTTCCTTCAGCGGCTTCAGATTGACGAAGAAGCTCGCGTTGTTGGCGCCACCGCCGCGACCGCCGCCGGTGAAGGCGCTCACGTTGTCGACCGCCGGGTCGCTGCGGATCGCCTCCACCGCCTGCTCCATCTTCTTCGTCATCGCCTGGTAGGAGGTGCTCTGATCGGCGCGCAGGCTGCCGAACAGGCGGCCGGTGTCCTGATTCGGGAAGAAGCCCTTGGGCACGATGGAAAACAGCCAGAAATTCAGCGCGATGGCGCCGAGAAAGATGAGCATGACGATGCGCGTGTGGCGCAACGCCCAGTCCAGGCTGTGCGCGTAGGCGATCTGCAGGTCGTCGAACACGCGGCCGAGGGCACGCTGCCAGCGCGCCTCCTGCTCGACCGGGCTGTGTCGCAGCAGGCGCGCTGCGAGCATAGGCGCCGCGGTCAGCGATACCACCATGGACACCAGCACCGCCACCGACATGGTCAGCGCGAATTCGCGGAACAGGCGGCCGACCACGCCACCCATCAGCAGGATGGGGATGAATACCGCGACCAGCGACAGGCTGATCGCCACCACCGTGAAGCCGACCTCGCGCACGCCGGCCACCGCTGCCTCGAAGGGCTTGAGTCCGCGCTCGATGTGGCGGGCGATGTTCTCGATCACCACCACCGCGTCGTCGACGACGAAGCCGGTGGCGATGGTGAGCGCCATCAGCGACAGATTGTTCAGGCTGAAGCCGAGCAGGTACATGACGGCAAAGCTGCCGGCCAGTGACACCGGCACCACGACCGCCGGAATCAGCGTCGCCCGTGCGTTGCGCAGGAACAGGAACACCACCAGGATGACCAGCGCGATCGATATGACCAGCGCGATCTCCACCTCGTGCAGCGCGCTGCGTATGGTGACCGAACTGTCCATCGCCACTTCCATGCGCGCCGCCGCCGGCAGGCTGGCGCCCAGCTCCGGCAGCAGTTCGCGCACCCGCTCGACGGTCTCGATCACGTTGCTGCCCGGTCGCTTGGTCAGCACCAGCAGCACCGTCGGCTTGCCGTTGGTCAGGCCGAGGTTGCGCACGTCCTGCACCGAATCCTCGACCCGCGCCACGTCGCCCAGGCGCAGCACGGCACCCGAGGTGTGGCGCAGGATGAGCGGCACGTAGTCCCCGGCGCGGCGCGCCTGGTCGTTCGCCTCGATCTGCCAGTAGCGCTCGCCGTCCTCGACGAAGCCCTTGGGCCGGTTCACGTTCGACTCGGTGATGCGGTTGCGCACGTCGGCCAGCGTCAGGCCGCTCTGGTGCAGCGCTTCCGGATTGACCTGCACGCGGATGGCCGGCAGCGCACCGCCGCCGACGGTCACTTCACCGACGCCCGGAATCTGCGCCAGCTTCTGCGCCAGCACGGTCGAGGCCACGTCGTACAGCCGCGGAATGGGCACCGTTTCCGACGTGATCGCCAGGATCATGATGGGCGCGTCGGCCGGATTCACCTTGCGGTAGCTCGGGTTGGACGGCAGGCTGGTTGGCAGGCTGGCGCGCGCGGCGTTGATCGCCGCCTGCACGTCGCGCGCCGCGCCCTCGACGTCACGGTCGAGGTCGAACTGCAGCGTCACCCGCGTATTGCCCTGCGAACTGCTCGACGTCATTTCGGTGACGCCGGCGATGCGGCCCAGCGTGCGCTCCAGCGGCGTCGCCACGGTCGCCGCCATCACCTCGGGGCTGGCGCCGGGCAGCGCGGCGCTGACCGATATGGTCGGGAAATCGACCTGCGGCAGCGCCGACACCGGCAGCAGCCGGAACGCCAGCGCACCGGCCAGCGCGATCGCCGCGGTCAGCAGCGCGGTGCCGACCGGACGGCGGATGGGCATCGCCCAGGCACTCATGCGCGACCGCCCTCCGTCGCGTCGATGGCCGCGTGGCGCAGCTTGAACAGCCGCCCGAAAGCCAGATAGATCACCGGCGTCGTGTACAGCGTCAGCACCTGACTCACCAGCAGGCCGCCCACCATCGTGAGGCCGAGCGGGAAACGCAGCTCCGAGCCCATGCCGCCGCCGAACACCAGCGGCAGCGCGCCGAGCAGCGCCGCGGCAGTGGTCATCAGGATGGGTCGCAGCCTGAGCTGGCAGGCCTGGAAGATCGCATCGCGCGGCGCCATGCCCTCGTTGCGTTCGGCTTCGAGCGCGAAGTCGATCATCATGATGGCGTTCTTCTTGACGATGCCGATCAGCAGGATGATGCCGATCACCGCAATCATGTCGAGCGCGTGACCGGCCAGCAGCAGCGCCAGCAGCGCGCCGATGGCGGCCGACGGCAGCGTGCTCAGTATGGTCAGCGGATGCACGTAGCTTTCGTACAGCACGCCGAGCACGATGTACATGGTCACCACCGCGGCCAGGATGAGCCACAGCGTGTCGCTCAGCGAGGCGCGGAAGGCCTCGGCCGCGCCTTCCCACTTCAGCGTCATCGTCGCCGGCATGCCCAGCTGCGCGCGCACCGACTCGACCGCGTCCACCGCTTCGCCGAGCGATACGCCGTCCGGCAGGTTGAAGGACAGCGTGGCCGACGGAAACTGGCCCTGGCGGCCCATGGCCAGCCGTGCCGGACGTTCTTCGACGCGCACCAGCGTGCCCAGCGGCACCTGCAGGCCATCGGCCGACATCACGTGCAGTTGCGCGATCGCCTCCGGGCCGATCTGGAACTGCGACTGCACGTCGAGCACGACGCGGTACTGGCTGGACTGGGTGAAGATGGTCGAGATCAGCCGCTGGCCGAAGGCGTTGTACAGCGCCGCGTCGATGTCGGCGACGGTGACGCCGACGCGGGCCGCCGCCGCCCGGTCGATGTCCACATAGGCCTGCAGGCCGCCGGTGGCCAGATCGGTCGTGACCTGGGTGAGCCGGTCCGACTGCTGCAGCGCGGCTGCGAGCCGGGGCACCCATTCCAGCAGATCTTCGTGGTTGGTGGCCTGCACGACGAAGGGGTACTGGGCGCGGCTGACGCGGTCCTCGATGGTCAGGTCCTGCACCGGCTGCAGATAGAGCGCGACGCCCGGCACCTCGCGCGCCGCCGCTTCGAGCCGGCGTGCGATCTCCGGCGCGCGGTCGCTGCGTTCGGCCAGCGGCTTCAGCCTGATCTGCATGCGGCCGGTGTTCAGTGTCGGATTCTGGCCATCGACGCCGATGAATGAACTGACGCTGTCGACGTCCGGGTCACGCAGGATGACCTCGGCCAGCGCCTGCTGGCGCGCGCTCATCGCCGAGAAGGAAATGGTCGGTTCCGCTTCCGACATGCCCTGTATCAGCCCGGTGTCCTGCACCGGGAAGAAGCCCTTGGGCACCGCCAGATAGAGCAGCGCGGTCAGCACGAAGGTGGCGACTGCCGCGACCAGCGTGAGCGGCTGGTGATCCAGCACCCAGCGCAGCGTGCGCGCGTAGCCGGCCAGCAGGCGGGCGTACCAGCCCTCGTGCGCGTGCTCGCCCTCGGCCTTCAGCAGCCGCCCGGCCATCATCGGCGTCAGCGTCAGCGACACCACCGCCGACAGCAGGATGGCGATGGTGAGCGTCAGCGCGAATTCGCGGAACAGCCGGCCGACCACGTCCTGCATGAACAGCAGCGGAATCAGCACCGCCACCAGAGACACGGTCAGCGAAATGATGGTGAAGCCGATCTCCTTCGCGCCGTCGAGCGCGGCCTGCATCGCGCCCTTGCCCATCTCCAGGTGACGGGCGATGTTCTCGGTCATCACGATGGCGTCATCGACGACGAAACCGGCGGCGATCACCATCGCCATCAACGTCAGGTTGTTCACCGAGAAGCCGGCCAGATACATGATGGCGAAGCTGCCGATCAGCGACAGCGGCACCGCGATCGCCGGAATGACGGTGGCGCGCGCGTTGCGCAGGAACACGAAGATGACGGCGACGACCAGCAGCACCGCCATCACCAGTTCGATCTGCACGTCGCGCACCGAGGTGCGGATCGACTCGGTGCGGTCGGTCAGCACCTGCACGTCGACCGCGTCCGGCAACGAGGCCTGCAGTTCGGGCAGCAGTGCATTGATCCGGCTGACCACGTCGATCACGTTGGCGCCAGGCTGGCGCTGGATGTTCAGGATGAGCGACGGCGTCTCGTTGGCCCAGGCAGCGAGCAGCCGGTTCTCCGGGCCGTCCACGACTTCGGCAACGTCCTGCAGCCGGATCGGCGCACCGTTCTTCCAGGCGATCACGCTGCGCCGGTACTCGTCGGCCGAGCGCAGCTGGTCGTTGGCGTCCAGTGTGGTGGCGCGCGTCGGGCCGTCGAAACTGCCCTTGGCCTGGTTGGAACTGGTGGCGACCACCGCGGCGCGCAGCTGTTCGAGGCTCAGACCGTAGGCGGCGACCGCCGACGGATTCACGCGCACCCGCACGGCACGGCGCTGGCCGCCGGAAATGCTGACCAGACCGACGCCGGACTGCTGCGAAATCTTCTGCGCCAGCCGGCTGCTCACCGCCTCTTCGAGCAGGTGCAGCGGCACCGCCTTCGAACTGACCGCCAGCGTCATGACCGGCGCGTCGGCCGGATTGACCTTGCTGTAGATCGGCGGCGCCGGCAGTTCGTTGGGCAGCAGCGTGCTCGCGGCATTGATCGCCGCCTGCACTTCCTGCTGCGCGGTGTCGAGCGATATGTCGAGACCGAAGCGCAGCGTCACCACCGAAGCGCCGGCCGAACTGAGCGAATTCATCTGCACCAGGCCGGGCATCTGGCCGAACTGGCGCTCAAGCGGCGCTGTGATCAGCGAGGTGGTCAGTTCCGGACTGGCGCCCGGATAGAAGGTGACCACCTGCATGGTCGGATAGTCGACCTGGGGCAGCGCCGATACCGGCAGCAGACGGTAGGCGAGAAAGCCGGCGACCAGCAGCGCCACCATCAGCAGCGAGGTGGCCACCGGCCGCAGGATGAACAGGCGGGACGGATTCATCGCTGCCGCTTCACTGCGCCGGCGGCGGGCCACGACGACCCGGCGCGCTGCCATTGCCGACACGCGGCGCGGATGGAGTGTCGTCGAGCTTCACCTTGTCGCCTTCGCGCAGGCGGTCCACACCGTCGGTCACGACGCGCTCGCCCGGCTGCAGGCCTTCGGTCACCTGCTGCAGTTCGCCTTCGAGCACACCGGTCTTCACCGGCCGCATGACAGCGGTCAGGTCGTCGCCGACCACGTATACGAAAGGTCCGCTGGCGCCGCGCTGTATCGCCGACACCGGCACGACGATGGCGTCGGCGATGGTGTCGACGCGCAGCTTCACGTTGACGAACTGGTTCGGAAACAGCGCGCCGTCGCGGTTATCGAACATGGCCTTGGCTTTCACGGTGCCGGTGGCGACGTCGATCTGGTTGTCCAGGATGCGCAGCGTGCCGGTCGCCAGCACGGTGCGGTTATCGCGGTCACGCGCCTCGACCGGCAGGCCGCCGCGCGCAATGGCACTGCGCACCGCGACCAGTTGCGGCTCGGGCAGCGCGAACACGACCGAGATCGGCGCATCCTGCGTGATGGTGAGCAGGCCGTCGGCGTCCGAGCTGCGCACGATATTGCCGGGCGTGGCCAGGCGCAGGCCGACGCGGCCGCTGATCGGCGCCGTGATGCGGGCGTACTGCAGCGACAGCCGAGCGCTGGCGATGGTGGCGTCGTCGGCCAGCACTGCGGCTTCGTACTGGCGCACCAGCGAGCGCTGGTTGGTCACCTGCTGCGCGGCGATCGAATCCTGCGCCAGCAGCGTTTCGTAACGCGTCAGGTCCTCCTTCGCGTTGGCCAGCAGCGCCGCATTGCGCGCCTTCGCCGCTTCGCCCTGCGCCAGTTCGACCTGGAACGCGCGCGGATCGATCTGCGCCAGCAGGTCGCCCTTCTTCACCCGCTGACCTTCGGTGAAATGCAGCGACTGCAGTTCGCCCTCGACCCGGCTGCGCACCACCACGCTCTCGATCGGCGTCACCGTACCCAGCGCCGCCAGATGCACCGGCAGGTCGGTGCGCTGCGCGACCGCACTGCCGACTCGCGTATCGCCGCCGAAGCGGCGTGCGCCACCCGGAGGACCGCCCGGCGGGCCGCCGGCCCTCATCCCGGGTGGTCCGCCCTCACCGTCGGCCGGCTTGGTGCGTTCGTTGGCGTAGAACCAGCCGGCGGTCAGGCCGGCCAGCAGAAGCAGCATCATGATCCAGGGCCAGCGCGGTTTGCGCGTGGCCGGAGCGGCATCGTGTCCGTGTGTGGTCATCTGGATGGAAGGGCGTTGTTGGGTGCGACCGACGGTCGAGACCCGATCATTATTGTGGGTGCCTGTTAATCGAAACGCTGCCTGAGCCGCCGGCAGGTGAATGCAGTGTAAACGGCGACGGCAAAGCTGCGACTGCGGGTCAGTGGAGCGTGCGACGGGTCGGCGAGTTCCTACAGACCTGCGATCGCCCCGCGGCTATCCTCGTGGGCTCCCAAGCAGCCAGTGCCAGTACTTCTTCAGCGCGGCCTTTCGTGACAGGCGGGCCTCACGCCCGTCGCCCCGCATCACCCAGCGTCCGGTCGCTTCCCCTCCAATCAAGCGGAGTCGAAGCCTTGTTCGTCCATCTTGCACCGCTCGCCGCCCTGCTCGGCGGCGTCGCCCTGCTGCTGCTCGGCAGCGGCCTGCTCACCACGCTGCTCGCCGTGCGCGGCGGCATCGAAGGATATGGCAGCCCTTTCATGGGTCTGCTCGGCTCGCTGTTCTTCGCCGGCTTCCTGATCGGCACCCGGGTCGCGCCGACGCTGATCCGCCGCGTCGGCCACGTGCGCGCGTTCGCCTTCTTCACCTCGGCCGTGGCCTGCAGCGTGCTGCTGCACGAAATGTGGGTGTCGCCCTGGGTGTGGGCGCCGGTGCGCCTGATCACCGGCATCGCGATGGTCGGGCTGTACGCCATCGTCGAAAGCTGGCTCAACAGCCAGGCCGCGCCGGCGCAACGGGCCCGCGTGTTCGCGACCTATATGGGCGTGAATCTCGGCGCACTGGCGCTGGCCCAGCAGCTGCTGCAGGTCGGCGACGCCGGCACGCACACGCTGTTCGTGCTGGCCGCGCTGCTGGTGTGCGCAGCGGTGATGCCGGTGGCGGCGACGCGACTGAGCCAGCCGCAGATCGACAATGCCGCGGCACCGGCGCTGCGCAGCCTGTACCGAAAGGCACCGATCGCCTTCGATGCGGCCTTCGCCTCCGGCCTCGCGATGGGCGCCTTCTGGGGTCTGGGCGCGGTGTGGGCCGACCGCAGCGGACTGGGCAGCTCGGGCGTGGCCGCATTCATGAGCGCAACCATCGTCGGCGGCGCGCTGTTCCAGTGGCCGCTGGGCATGCTGTCCGACCGTCACGACCGCGGCCGCGTCATCACGCTGGTGGCTTTTGCCGCCGCGCTGCTGGCGCTGCTGCCGATGTTCGCGCTGCCCTTCGGCGCCGACGCGACGGCGACCGCCGGGCTGCTCTACGGCGGCTTCGCGTTCGCGCTCTACCCGATGGCGATGGCGCGCCTGATAGACCGGCTCGACCCGCACGAAGTGCTGGCCGGCAGCAGCGGACTGCTGCTGGTGCACGGCATAGGCGCCGCACTCGGCCCGCTGGCCGCCGGCCTCGCGATGGCCGCGCTGGGGCCCGACGCGCTGCCAATGTGGTTCGCGCTGACCCAGGGCGTGCTGGCGCTGCTTGCCTCCTCGCTGCTGCGCCGCATGCCGGCGCAGGTCGCGCTGCAGACGCGCTTCCTGCCCATGGTGCGCACCACCTCGACCGCCTTCGAACTGGCTGGCACCGCCCGCCCCGATCCCGACACATCCACCACGGAGACCCGCTGACCTTCACCCCGACCGCCAACCTTTCCACAGGGAGTACGACATGCTCATCGCCCCCGATCTGGACGGCACCTTTCTCGCCGGCGACACCGACGCACGCCAGCAGCTCTATCAACTGATCAGCAACGATCCGGACATCACGCTGGTGTTCGTGACCGGCCGCGGCCTCGAAGCCGTGCTGCCCATCCTGTCCGATGCAGCCATCCCGGTGCCGCACTACGTCATCGCCGACGTCGGTGCCACCGTGGTCGATGGACGCACCCGACAGGCTGTGCAGCCGCTGCAGGCCGACATCGATGCGCTGTGGCCGGGCGAGCGCGCAGTGAGCGAGGCGCTGCAGGGCATTCCCGGCCTGCAGCGACAGGAGGTGCCGCAACAGCGACGCTGCTCCTATTTCTGCGACAGCGACGCGGTGACCGACGAGCTATACCGCATCGCCAACGAACAGAACTGCGACCTGCTGTACTCGGCCGACCGCTATCTCGATTTCCTGCCGCGCGGCGTGAACAAGGGCAGCACGCTGCGCCGGCTGGTGCATGACCTCGGTATCGACATGAACCACGTACTGGTGGCGGGCGATACGCTGAACGACCTGTCGATGTTCGAGCAGGGCTTCCGCGGCGTCTGCGTCGGCGAATCGGAAGCAGCGTTGCTGGCCGCCACCGCCGACCGCACGCGCGTGCTGCATTCGCGCCGCGTCGGCTGTGCCGGCATCCTCGAAGCACTCGACTTCTTCCGCTTCATCGACCGCACGCTGCTGCTGCCGCCCGGCAGCGAAACCATGGCGCCCTGCGGCAAGTCGGAACTGGTCATCGTCTATCACCGCCTGCCCTACGAGGAAGCGATCGACGACGACGGCACCATCCTGCGCCGGCCGCACCGCTCGCCGAACGGCATCATCCCGACCCTGCTGAGCTTCTTCGCCGATGGGCGCAAAGGTTCGTGGATCGCCTGGTCGAGCGCGCACGCCGGCGACGCCCGCTTCGAAACGCACACCACGGTCGACCGCGAGCAGTACCCCGGCCTGCGCTGTGCCCGCGTCGAGCTGACGACGCAGGACGTGGACATCTTCTACAAGCGCTTCTCGAAGGAGGCGTTCTGGCCGACCTTGCACACTTTCTGGGAGCGCGCGCAGTTCCGCGAGGACGACTGGCAGGTGTTCCTGAAGGTGAACCGGCTGTTCGCCGAACGCACCGCCGCCGAGGCGGCGCACGGCGCCACGGTATGGCTGCACGACTACAACCTGTGGATGGTGCCGGCAGCGCTGCGCGAGCTGCGACCCGATCTGAAGATCGCCTTCTTCCACCACACCTATTTCCCGTCGGCCGACGTGTTCAACGTGATGCCGTGGCGGCGCGACATCGTCGGCAGCCTGCTGCAGTGCGACTACATCGGTTTCCACATTCCGCGCCAGGCCGAGAACTTCGTCGACGTCGCGCGCGGCGTGGCGCCGCTGCGCGTGCTCGAAACGAGGAACTGCGCACCACGCTTCCTCACCTACGGCTGCGCGGTCGGGCTGGACGAGATGACGACGGGGATCGAGGTGCATGGCCGGCGCATCGGCATCGGCGCTCACCCGGTCGGGCTCGATGTCGGCCGCATCGGCCGCATTCTCGCCGACACGCAGAGCGCCCGTCTGATGGACCGGCTACGACGCGAAATGACGGGGCAACGCGTCATCCTGTCGGTCGAGCGGCTGGACTACACCAAGGGCACGCTGGAAAAGCTGCTCGCCTTCGAACAGCTGCTCGAACAGAACGAGGAGCTGCGGCAGAAAGTGACGCTGATCGCCGTATGCGTGCCCGCAGCGAGCGAAATGACCATCTACGACACGCTGCAGACGCAGATCGAACAGGCGGTCGGCCGCATCAACGGCCGCTTCTCGCGCGTCGGCTGGACGCCGGTGCAGTTCTTCTTCCGCCCCATCCCGTTCGCCGAACTGGTGGCCTACTACGCCATCGCCGACGTCATGTGGATCACGCCGCTGCGCGACGGGCTCAATCTCGTGTCCAAGGAGTATGTCGCCACCCAGGGGCTGATGCAGGGCGGTGGCGTGCTGGTGCTGTCGGAGTTCGCTGGCGCGGCGGCCGAGCTGCACGGCGCGGTGCTGACCAACCCGCACGACCGCAACGACCTGCGCGACAAATGCCTGTACGCGCTGAACATCCACCGCGCCGAAGCCGAGTCACGATTGCGCGAACTGTTCGCCATCGTCCAGCACAACGACATCGTGCGCTGGGGTGCGGAATTTCTGGCGGCGGTGGAATCGGTCAGCGAACCACCGGTGCAGACGGTGATGGCAGCCTGAAACGCTCTCAACCTGAGCGGCGAAAAAAAAAGCGCGGGACAAGCCCGCGCTCAAGTTCCTTGGAGGAGGAAAGGAAATCTTCAGCGTGACGCGGTCGGCGCGTTCTCCAGCTTTTCGTCGTCGCCACCGGTCTCGATGCGACCCGACCAGCCGCCGCCCAGCGCCTGGTAGGTGTTCACCAGTGCGGTCACGCGATCGAGGCGGGTGGAAATGAGCTGGCGTTCGGCTGACAGCTTTTCGCGTTCGGCGTCGAGCAGCACGATGCGGCTGGCACGCCCGGCTTCGTAGCTCTTCTCGGCAAGATCGCGCGCCTTCGAGGTGGCGTCGAACAGCGTGGCGGTTTCTTCCATCGCCTCGCGCGCACCGCGGGCGGCGGACAGTGCGCTCAGCGCGTCGGCGTAGGCCTGGCGGGCGGCCTGCTGGTAGGTCTGTGCGATCTGCGCACGTTCGGCTTCCGACTGCGCGACGATGGCGCGCGTGCTGAGCAGGCCGACCAGCGGCTGCGCGATCGCCGCACCGATGTTCCAGGTGCGGGCCGACGACGACAGCAGGCTGCCCAGTGCCGCACTTTCGCCGCCCAGGCCGGCAGTCAGCGATATGGTCGGGAACCACTGCGTGCGCGCCACTTCGACGCTCAGACTGGCCGCGGCCAGATTGGCCTCTGCCGCGCGCACGTCGGCGCGTCGCGCCAGCAGGTCGGAACTGAGACCGGCCGGGATTTCCGGCTGCACTGCCAGCGTCGACAGCGCCAGACCGCGGTCCGGAATGCGCTCGACCAGCTCGCGCGGCGAGCGGCCGAGCAGCACGGCCAGTGCGGTTTCCGCCTGTTCGCGACCGCTGCGCGTGGTGGCGAGTGCTGCCGCCACGCTGGCGCGTTCCGAGCGCGAAATTTCCAGGTCGTAGCGGCCGATGGTGCCGCCGGCAAACTGCTTTTCGCGCAGCGCCAGTGCGGCGTCGCGCGTGGCCAGCGTCTGCGACAGCAGCGCCTCGTCGGCGTCGAGCGCACGCAGGCTGAAATAGGCGCGCGCCACCTGAGCGGTGACCGACGCGCGCAGGCCTTCGAGCGCGTAGCGGCTGGCCGCGAGCTGCTGGCGCGCGACGTCGCGCTGACCGGACAGGCGACCGAACAGATCCAGCTCGTAGGACGCCGAAATGCCGCCGATCACCGTGTTGTACTGGCGCGAGCGGCCCGGGATCGGCCGCTCGTTGCTGTACTGCTGACGCGAGCCCGACAGCGACAGGCTGGCGTCCGGCAGGCGGTTGATGCGCACCAGGTCGAGCGCGGCGCGCGACGACTGCACGCGCTGCACCGCGATCACGACATCGTCGTTGCGTTCGAGCGCCTCGGCGATCAGGCCGTCCAGCACCGGGTCGCGGAAGCTTTCCCACCAGCGGTCGATCTCGACCGGCGTGGTCGCGGTCACCGCCGGCAGGTCGAGTTCCGGCGTCGGCTTCGGGTTCAGTGCGCAGGCCGACAGCAGGGCCGCGGCCACGGCGGCCGACAGCAGCGTGCGGCGCGCCGGATCAATGATGTGCGTGGACATGGGGCGTCTCCGGCTTGTGCACCTTCAGCTCTTCTTCCGGCGTCGCCAGGCGGCGATCGACGATGAGCTTGTAGAAGAGCGGCACGAAAAAGATGGCAAGGAAGGTCGCGGCCAGCATGCCGCCGATGACGCCGGTACCCACCGACACCCGCGCGCCGGCGCCGGCGCCGGTCGAGATGGCCAGCGGCAGCACGCCGAGGATGAAGGCGAGCGAGGTCATCACGATGGGGCGCAGGCGCAGGCGCGCCGCCTCGATCGCCGCGGCGGCGACCGGATAGCCTTCGTGATGCTTCAGCACCGCGTACTCGACGATCAGGATGGCGTTCTTGGCCGACAGGCCGAGCAGCGTCACCAGACCGATCTGGAAATACACGTCATTGGTCATGCCGCGCAGCCACACCGCCGCCAGCGCACCGAAGATGCCGAAGGGCATGGCCAGCAGCACCGAGAACGGCAGCGACCACTTCTCGTACTGGGCGGCGAGAATCAGGAACACCATCACCGCCGCCATGATCAGCGCCAGCGCGGCCGCACTCGACACGCGCTTTTCCTGGAAGGCGGCGCCGGTCCATTCGTAGCTCATGTCGCCCGGCAGATCCTTCACCAGCCGCTCGACCTCGGCGATGGCCTGGCCGGACGAATAGCCCGGTGCGGCCTGGCCCATCAGCTTCACCGCCGGCAGGTTGTTGTAGCGGTCCACCGTGTCCGGGCCCGAGCTGTACTCGACCTTGGCGAAGGCCGACACCGGCACCATGTCGCCGGCCGTGTTCTTCACGTACAGGCGGCCAATGTCCTCCGGCGTGCGGC
Source organism: Methyloversatilis discipulorum (assembly GCF_000385375.1). Taxonomy (NCBI): domain Bacteria; kingdom Pseudomonadati; phylum Pseudomonadota; class Betaproteobacteria; order Nitrosomonadales; family Sterolibacteriaceae; genus Methyloversatilis; species Methyloversatilis discipulorum. Next base: position 1,276,208 of record NZ_ARVV01000001.1, on the reverse strand, counting down.
GGTACTGACTCTCGGCCGACATCAGCACCTGCCAGACGCGACCGAACTTGTTGAAGTCGTTCACGTAGAAGGTACCCAGCGTGCCGGCCAGCGTGGTGAACGCGTCGTCGAGCGGAATGCCCAGCGACTTCGCGCGTTCGCGGTCGACGTCGACATAGAGCTGCGGTGCGTTCGGCCGCCACAGGGTCTGCAGGCCGCCGGCCAGCACCGTGCTCTGGTGCGAGGCGCCAACCAGCGCGCCCATGTTCTCGACCAGGCGCTTGGTGCCGCCGTCGCCGCGGTTCTGCAGATAGAACTCGAAGCCGCCGGTGTTGCCCAGACCGAAGATGGCCGGCGGGTTGAAGGCCAGCACCAGCGCCTCCTTGATGCCCGCGGTCTTGCCGAACAGTTCGCCCACCAGCTGCTGCGTGCTCATCGTCCGCTCGTCCCAGTGCTTCTGGCTGACGAAGATGGTGGCCGCGCTGTTCTTGAAGCCACCGCCGATGAAGTCCATGCCGGCGAAGGCCATCACGTGCTCGTTGGCCGGGTTGGACTGGATCGCCTTCATCACCTCGTCCACCACCTTGTCGGTGCGCTCCAGCGTGGCGCCGTCCGGCAGGAAGATGGCGGCGATGTAATAGCCCTGGTCCTCGTCCGGCACCAGCGAACCCGGTGTCTTGCTCCACAGACCGGCGGTGATCACCACCATGCCGATGAACAGCACGACGCCGACCGCCGAGCGACGGATCATCCAGGTCACGGCACCGGTGTAGCGGTGGGTGACGCGGGCGAACCAGTCGTTGAACCAGACGAAGATGCGCGCCGTGCTCTTGTGCTCGTTCTTCAGCAGCGCCACGCACAGCGCCGGCGTCATCGTCAGCGCGACCAGGCCGGACAGCACGACGGCGATCGAGATCGTCACCGCGAACTGGCGATACAGCTCGCCGGTCAGGCCGCCAAGGAAGGCGATCGGCACGAACACCGCGGTCAGCACGAGCACGATGGCGATGACCGGTCCGGTCACCTCGTGCATCGCCTTCAGCGCAGCCTCGCGAGCGCTCAGCCTCTGCTCGTGCATGATGCGCTCGACGTTCTCCAGCACCACGATGGCGTCATCGACCACGATGCCGATGGCCAGCACCATGCCGAACAGCGTCAGTGTGTTGATCGAGTAGCCGAGCACGTGCAGGCCGGCGAAGGTGCCGAGCAGCGACACCGGCACCGCCAGCACCGGGATCAGCGTGGCGCGGATGTTCTGCAGGAACACGAACACGACGATGAACACCAGGATCATCGCCTCGCCCAGCGTCTTCACCACTTCCTTGATCGACACCTCGACGAAGCGCGTGGTGTCGTACGGAATGGCATAGGTCATGCCCGGCGGGAAGCGGGTCGCCATCTCGGCCACCGCACCCTTCACTTCCTTGGCCACGTCCAGCGCGTTGGCGCCCGGCTGCAGGAACACGCCCATCAGCACCGCCGGCTTGCCGTTGTAGGTGCCGTTGAAGTCGTTGTCCTTGGAACCCAGTTCGACGCGCGCGACGTCGCGCAGGCGCAGCTTCGTGCCATCGGCATTCGAGCGCAGGATGATGTTCTCGAATTCCTCGACCGTGGACAGCCGGCCCTTGGTGGTGATGGTGTAGACCATGTCCTGGTCGCCGCCGGTCGGCGACTGGCCGATCTTGCCGGCGGCGAACTGCGCGTTCTGCTCGCGCAGCGCAGCGGCGATCTCGGGCACGGTGACGCCGAGCTGCGTCATGCGGTCCGGGCGTACCCAGATGCGCATGGCGTAGTCCTTGGCACCGAAGATCTGCACGTTGGTCGTGCCCGGAATCTTCTTGATGTTGTCCAGCACGTTCAGCGTCACGTAGTTCGACGTGTAGAGCTGTTCGTGCGTGCCATCCGGCGAGTAGAAAGCCATCACCGCCAGGAAGGCGGACGAGCCCTTCTCGACCACCACGCCCTGCCGGCGAACCTCTTCGGGCAGACGGGCGTCGGCCTGCTTGACCCGGTTATTCACGTTCACCGCCGCCTTGTCGGGGTCGGTGCCGATTTCGAAGGTGGCGTAGATTTCGACCACGCCATTCGAGGTCGAGGTCGAGCGCATGTACATCATGCCTTCGACGCCGGTGATGACGCTTTCCAGCGGTGCGGCCACGGTCTGCGCGATGGTTTCGGCGGAAGCGCCCGGATAGACCGCGCGCACCATCACTTCGGGCGGCGCGATTTCCGGGTACTGCGCGATCGGCAGCGTGCGCATGGCGGCAAGACCCGCCAGCACCAGCAATATCGAAATGACGAAGGCGAAGATCGGCCTGTCTATGAAGAAGCGCGAAAACATGGCGGCTCCTTACTGCGCGGCCGGTGCCGCAGCACCTGCCGGCGGCTGTGCCGGCGCGGAGCCGTCGTCAATGCGCACCGGCGAGCCAGGCACGAAGATGCGCGCCATGCCATCGACGATGACGCGCTCGCCCGCCTTCAGGCCCTCGCGAATCACCCAGGCATTGCCCAGTTCGCCGCCGAGCTGCGCCCATTCGCCGAGCTTGACCGGACGCGGCTGCGCCAGCGTCTTGCCGTCGGCTTCGGCGATCACGTACACGAACTTGCCGTTCGGGCTGTCGAGCACGGCGCGCTGTGGCACCGCGATCGCGTCCGGGCGGGTGGCGCCGGACAGCAGCACGCGCACGAACTGGCCCGGCGACAGCTTGCCGTCCTTGTTTTCGAAGGTGGCACGCAGCGCGAAGGCACCGGTGCTGGTATCCGCCTTGTAGTCCTGGAAGCCGAGCCGGCCGCTACGCGGGAATTCGGCGCCATCCGAGCCCTTGAGCTTGACCAGGAAGCCTTGCGGATCGAGCTTCAGCGCGCCGCGCGCGACTTCGTCGCGGGTGCGCAGGTATTCCACTTCGCCGACGCCGAAGTTCACATAAGCAGGGTCGGTCTGCGCCAGCGTGGTCAGCAGGCTGTCGCCCCCGGCCACGGCGAGACTGCCCTCGACCTTCAGCGCGCGACCGGCGACGCCGCCCAGCGGCGCGCGCACGTCGGTGTAGCCCAGATCGATCTGCGCCTGCTGCAGTTGCGCCTCGGCCGCCTTGACCGCAGCACGCGCCAGATCGCGCGTCGATTGCGCGTCGTCGGCTTCCTTGCGGCTGGCCGCCTCGGCATCCGCCAGCGGCTTCACCCGCGCGTACTCGCGCTCGGCCTGCGCCAGCTGCGCCTTCGCCTGATCGAGCTGGGCATCTGCTGCAGCGACGCGCGCACGATATGGCGCGGCGTCGAGCCGGAACATCACCTGCCCTTCCTTGATGCGCTGGCCTTCCTCGTACAGCCGCTTCTCGACGATGCCGGTCACCCGCGCCCGCACCTCGATCTCGCGCGAACCGGCCACCTGGCCGACGTAGTCGTAATGCACCGGCACTTCCTGCGGCGTCACGGTGAGCACCTTCACCGCAGCCGGCGGCATGCCGCCATTGGCGTGCTCGCCACCCTTGTCCTGACCGCAGCCGGCCAGCGCAAGCGCCAGCAGACCTGCACCCAGCAGGCCCACGGCCCGAAAGAAATCCGTTTCCTTTTTCATCGCTTATCCCGGAGTAACGCGCAGTCGGCGCCGCGCTTGGCAATGATCGATGCGTGGACCGACCACGCAGATACCGGGCCGATTATAAACATACATTCGTGTATGTTTAAACCACTCCAATGAAAAAAACTTTCATTACGCTCTCGACGAACGACGGCCTCGCGTCACGACATGCGAATGGGAGGAAAGGCGATTCTGCGCTTGCGGGGCACCCGCGGCGATGCCCGCGGATCGATCACAGGAAGCGGTCGAGGATGCGCCTGCTGGGCCGGTCGAGCGCCTTCATGTCGGCGACTTCGTAGTGGATGCCGTGGCTGTCGGTGATCAGCAGCCGTGCGCCGCCGAGGCGGCGGATGTCGTCTTCGCTGCGCAGCGTGAAGCGGGTGGCGCCGCGGTCGGTCACGATGTCCCAGTCGCAGGGCGTGGAAAAGCTCGATACGCCGGCGATACTGCGGATGCGCGGCATGAATTCGCGGCGCGACAGTTCCTCGTCGAGCAATGCGCGGCTGGCGGCGTCGAGCGCGTCCGGGGCGTCGAACCAGGCCAGTTCGTGGCCGTCGGCCGACATCAGCGCCACGCCCTCGCCCGGCGCCGACAGCGGGAAGGCGCGCACCGGCTGCACGCCGGCGTGGCGCTCGCCTGCGGCGTCGACGAAAACCAGCAGGCCGTGCGCGTCGCGTTCGAGCGAAATCGTCATGCCAGCGCTCCTTCGGCGGCATCGGCTTCGGCCAGCCGCTGCTGCGCCATGTAGAGCCGGTAATAGTGACCTTCGCGCGCCATCAGTTCGTCGTGCGGGCCGACCTCGACGATCTGGCCGCGGTCGAGCACGACCAGCCGGTCGGCCTTGCGCAAGGTACTCAGGCGGTGGGCGATGGCCAGCGTGGTACGGCCCTCGACCAGGTTGTCGAGCGCGCGCTGGATTTCCTTCTCGGTCGCGGTATCGACCGATGAGGTCGCCTCGTCGAGTATCAGGATGCGCGGATCGATCAGCAGCGCACGGGCGATCGAGATGCGCTGGCGCTCGCCGCCCGACAGGGTCTGGCCACGCTCACCCACCATCGAGTCGTAGCCGTGCGGCAGACGCAGGATGAATTCATGCGCGTGCGCTGCCCGCGCCGCCGCGATGATCTCGGCACGCGTGGCCTCAGGCTTGCCGTAGGCGATGTTGTCGGCGATGGTGCCGAAGAACAGGAAAGGCTCCTGCAGCACCAGGCCGATGTGGCGCCGGTACTCGGCCACCGGCAGCGCGCGGATGTCGGTGCCGTCTATCCGTATGCTGCCGCCGGACACGTCGTAGAAGCGGTTGATCAGGTTCACCAGCGTGCTCTTGCCGGAGCCGCTGTGGCCGACCAGGCCGATGAATTCACCCGGCGCGATGTCGAGATCGACGCCGCGCAGCACCGCGCGGTTGCCGTAGCGGAAAGCCACGCCGCGCAGTTCGATGCGGCCTTCGACCCGCGCCAGATGCACCGGCCGCGCCGGCTCCGGCACGCTGGAACCGTGGTCCAGGATGTCGAAGATGCGCTTGGCACCGGCTGCCGCCTTCTGCGTCACCGACACGATGCGGCTCATCGAATCCAGGCGCAGGTAGAAGCGGCTGATGTAGGCGATGAAGGCGGTCAGCACGCCCACCGTGATGTGGTCGCGGCCGACCTGCCAGATGCCGAAGCCCCAGACGAACAGCAGGCCGACCTCGGTCAGCAGCGTCACCGTCGGGCCAAACAACGACCACACGCGGTTCACCCGATCGTTGGTTTCGAGGTTGCGGCGATTGGCGGCAGCGAAGCGGGCCGACTCGCGCTTCTCCTGCGCGAAAGCCTTCACCACGCGGATGCCCGGAATGGTGTCGGCCAGCACATTGGTCACCTCGCCCCAGATGCGGTCCACCTTCTCGAAGCCGGTGCGCAGCCGGTCGCGCACCGTGTGGATCATCCAGGCGATCACCGGCAGCGGCAGCAGGGTCACCAGCGCCAGCCACGGGTTGATCGAGAACAGCACCACCGCGGTCATGAACAGCATCAGCACGTCGGTCGCGAAATCGAGCAGGTGCAGCGACAGGAACACGTTGATGCGGTCGGTCTCGGCGCCGATGCGCGCCATCAGGTCGCCGGTGCGCTTGCCGCCGAAATACTCCAGCGACTGGCCCATCAGGTGGTCGAAGGTGGTGGTGCGCAGGTCGGCGCCGATGCGCTCCGACACGCGCGCCAATATATATGTGCGCGCCCAGCCCAGCGCCCAGCCCAGCAGTGCGGCGCCGAGCAGACCGGCCAGATAGGGCCACACTGCCGCCACCGTGATCGGCGTACCGGTCTGGTGCGGAATGAGCACCTTGTCCATCAGCGGGATGGTCAGGTAGGGCGGCACCAGATTGGCCGCGGTCGACGCCAGCGTCAGCAGAAAGCCGGCGAACAGACGCCCGCGGTATGGCCGGGCGAAACGCCACAGCCGCAGCAGCGCCCAGGTGGACGGTGGGCGCGTCGTGCTGCGTTCGCACAGCGGGCACTCGTCGTCGTCCGGCGGCAGCGGCGCCTTGCAGCGCGGGCACAGGCCGTCCTCGTCCTCGACCACGTGGTCGGGATGGGTCAGCCGCTCGATCTGTCGCGTGTGCTGGTCGGCCAGCCGCAGTGCTTCGGTGTTCAGCGCCAGCGTGTAGCGCCAGCCGGCGAGGCGGCGTTCGCTGTCGTGCAGCGCCAGCGTGCCGACGCCGGCGTGGTCGTGGTGCTGGAAGTGCTGGCCGGCGGCCAGCGGCCAGTTGCGCCACTGCTCACCGGCACAGGCCAGCAGCCGGCGGTCGGTCAGCACCAGCAGATTCGTTGCGAAATGAAGCGTGTCGTCGAGATCGGTCTGCAGCCAGACCTGAACCGCCTCGCCCGGCTGCAATTGCGCCGCCAGCCCGCTGCGCCACGCCTGCGGCAGGTCGTCGGGGAGCAGGCGGTCTTCGGTGGCGCGGGTCATCGGGGCGGTTTCGGGCGGCAAGAGTGCGGAAAGGTACGCATGAAGCGGGGCCGGCGACGAGCACGCGCTCGACGACACGGAGCCCGGCGAGGCGGCGGAGTATAGCGCCGGCGACAGGGCCGGAACACGTCCCCGACGCAGGTTCAAAAATAGATGAAAAAGCTGTCAACCAAAGCGCAAAGACGCCGTTAAGCCGATGTTTTCAACAACCTCGGGGCTCCGGACCACCACCGACCCCGCACGATGAGTAAACGCTCGATCGAAATCCTGCGCACCCTCGAACTGCGCGGCCCCAATATCTGGACCTATGTTCCAGCGCTCGAAGTCTGGATAGACATCGGCGAACTCGAAGACTCCCCCTCGAACACCATTCCCGGCTTCGTCGATCGGCTGATCGACTGGCTGCCCGCCCTGCACGAACACACGTGCAGCTACGAAGAGCGCGGCGGTTTCGTGCGCCGGCTGCGCGAAGGCACCTGGCCCGGCCACATACTCGAACACGTGACGCTGGAACTGCAGAACCAGGCCGGCATGAAGGGCAACTTCGGCAAGGCGCGCGAAACGTCCGAGCGTGGTGTCTACAAGGTGGTGGTCATCTCCGGCAATCACATCGTCAGCCGTGCCGCGATACTCGCCGCACGCGAACTGGTGCTGTCGGCGATGGACGACCGCGCGTTCGACGTCAAGGCAGCCGTTTCGGAACTGCGCGACCTGGTCGACGAACACTGCCTGGGTCCGAGCACCGGCTGCATCGTCGAGGCGGCACAGGACCGTCGCATCCCGTCCATCCGCCTGAACGACGGCAATCTGGTGCAGCTGGGCTACGGCCGCAAGCTGCGCCGCATCTGGACCGCCGAAACCGACCGCACCGCCGCGATCGCCGAAGGCATTTCGCGCGACAAGGACCTGACCAAGCGCCTGCTCGCCGGCTGCGGCGTGCCGGTGCCGGAAGGCCGCGAAGTCAGCGACGCCGACGACGCCTGGGCTGCGGCCGAGGACATCGGCGTGCCAGTGGTCGTCAAGCCGGCCAACGCCAATCACGGCCGCGGCGTGTCGGCCGAACTGACCAAGCGCGAAGAAGTCGCCACCGCCTACGAACTGGCGCGCCGCTACAGCAAGTACGTGCTGGTCGAGCGCTTCATCCCGGGCAACGAGCACCGCCTGCTGGTGGTCGGCAAGCAGATGGTCGCGGCGGTTGCCGGCGAAACCGTCTGGATCACCGGCGACGGGCGATCCACCGTCCGCCAGCTGCTCGACAGCCAGATCAATATCGATCCGCGCCGCGGACCGGAGCAGGAATTCCCGCTCGACCTGCTGATTCCCGAACGCGACGCCAAGCTGCGCTTCGAACTGGAGCGCCAGGGCTACAGCGCCGACTCGGTGCCGGCCGAAAGCGCCCGCGTGCTGGTGCAGCGCAACGGCAACATCGCCTACGACGTGACCGACCAGGTCCATCCGGACACCGCCCGCCTGGTGGCGCTGGCCGCCCGCGTGGTCGGCCTCGACATCGCCGGCATCGATCTGGTGGTCGAGGACATCCGCCGCCCGCTGCGCGAACAGGGCGGCGCCATCGTCGAAGTGAACGCCGGCCCCGGCCTGCTGATGCATCTGAAGCCGGCCATCGGCACGCCGCGTCCGGTTGGTCGCGCCATCGTCGACCACCTGTTCGCGACCGCCGACGACGGCCGCATTCCGGTCATCGGCGTCAGCGGCACCCGCGGCAAGACCACGGTCGCCCGGCTGATCGCGCACCTGATGCGCTTTTCCGGCCAGCGCGTCGGCCTCGCCTGCAGCGACGGCCTCTACCTCGACAGCCGCCGCCTCGAAGACGGCGACGCCGCCCGCTTCGAGCCGTCGCAGCGCGTGCTGATGAATCCCGGCGCCGAAGTGGCGGTGATCGAGAACAGCTTCGAAACGATACTGAAGGAAGGCCTGGCCTACGACCGCTGCCAGGTCGGCGTGCTCACGCGCATCGATCCGGAAGCGCATTTCGGCGACTACTACATCGACTCGTCCGACCGCGTGTTCAACGTGCTGCGCAGCCAGATCGACGTGGTACTGCGCCGTGGCACCGGCGTGCTGAACGCCGACGATCCGCTGCAGGCCGAGATGGCCGAGCTGTGCGACGGCGAGGTGATCTGGTACAGCACGCACGCCGACAACGGCATCGTCGGCAGCCACGTGCAGTCCGGCGGCCGCGCAGTCATCGTGCGCGACGGCCAGATCCGTCTGCTCGAAGCCGAGCGCACCGAAGTGCTGTGCCCGCTCGCCAGCCTGCCGCTGACCGACGGCGAACCGCTGCACGCGACCGAGAACCTGCTCGCCGCGCTGGCGGCCGCCTGGTCGCTCGGCCTGTCGCCGGCGGCGTTGCGCACCGGCGCCGAAACCTTCGATCCCCCGGTGCCCGTCGCGGTACCGGCCTGAAACACCGCCTGAACGCTTTCATGGACATCACCCGCCTGCGCGCCCTCCGCGGCCCCAATCTGTGGAGCCGCCACACCTGTATCGAAGCCATCGTGTCGTGCACCGGCGAACACTGTTCGCTGGACGCGATGCCCGGTTTCGCCGAGCGTCTGCGCGCCCTCTTCCCCGGCATCCGGCCGCTGCGCCCGACCGCACGCAGCGGGCCGCTGGCCATGGCCGACGCGCTGGAACTCGCCGCGCTCGGCCTGCAGGCCAGCGCCGGCTGTCCGGTTACCTTCAGCTGCACGATGCAGACCGTGGACGCCGGCGTCTATCAGGTCGTCGTCGAATACACCGAAGAGGCGGTCGGCCGCCTCGCCTTCGAACTGGCCGAACAGCTCTGTCGCGCCGCCGCCGGAGGCGGCAGCTTCGACCTCGCCGCGGCGCTGCAGCAGCTGCGCGAACTGGACGAGGACATCCGCCTCGGCCCGAGCACCGGCGCCATCGTCGAAGCCGCCGTCGCGCGCGGCATCCCGTTCCGCCGGCTCACCGACGGCTCGCTGGTGCAGCTCGGCTGGGGCAGCCGGCAGCGTCGCATCCAGGCGGCCGAAACCGACCGCACCAGCGCGGTCGCCGAATCGATCGCCCAGGACAAGGAACTGACCAAGGCGCTGCTGCACGCCGCCGGCGTGCCGGTGCCGCGCGGCCGCACGGTGAGCGACGTCGACGAGGCGTGGGCCGCCGCGCTCGAAGTCGGTCTGCCGGTGGTGGTCAAGCCGCGCGACGGCAACCAGGGCAAGGGCGTGACGGTAAACATCGTCAGCCGCGAACACATGGGCATCGCGTTCAACGCGGCCTACGAAATCAGCCGCGATGTGATGGTCGAGCGCTTCATTCCGGGCGCCGACTACCGCTTCCTGGTGGTCGGTGACCGCGTCATCGCCGCCGCCCGCCGCGAACCGCCGCAGGTGATCGGCGACGGCAGCCGCACCGTGCGCGAACTGGTCGATGAGGTGAACGCCGATCCGCGCCGCGGCGACGGCCACGCCACTTCGCTGACCAAGATGCGCATCGACGACATCGCGCTCGCTCGCCTGGCCGTCCAGGGCCACTCACCGGACAGCGTGCCGGCGCTGGGCGAACGCGTCGTGCTGCGCAACAACGCCAACCTGTCGACCGGCGGCAGCGCCACCGACGTGACCGACGACGTACACCCGGAACTGGCGGCGCGCGCAGTGGAGGCGGCGCGCACCATAGGGCTGGACATCGCCGGTGTCGACATCGTCTGCCGCACCGTGCTCAAGCCGCTGGAGGAACAGGGCGGCGGCATCGTCGAAGTCAACGCCGCACCCGGCCTGCGCATGCACCTGACGCCCTCATTCGGCAAGGGACGCGCGGTCGGCGAAGCCATCGTGTCGACCATGTTCGGCCCCGGTGACGACGCACGCATTCCGCTGGTCGCCGTCGCCGGCACCAACGGCAAGACGACGACGGTGCGGCTGATCGCCCACCTGATGGCACAGACCGGCCTGCGCGTCGGCATGACCACGACCGACGGCGTGTTCGTCGGCAACGAATGCATCGATACCGGCGACTGCAGCGGCCCGAAGAGCGCGCGCAACGTGCTGGCCCACCCGGACGTCGACGGCGCGGTGCTCGAAACCGCGCGCGGCGGCGTGCTGCGTGAAGGTCTGGGCTTCGACCGCTGCCAGGTGGCGGTGGTCACCAATATCGGCAGCGGCGACCACCTCGGCCTCGCCTATATAAATACCGTCGAGGACCTGGCGGTGGTGAAGCGGGTGATCGTGCAGAACGTCGCGCCCAAGGGCATGGCGGTGCTGAACGCCGCCGACCCGGTGGTGGCGGCGATGGCCGAACACTGCCCCGGCTCGATCACCTTCTTCGCGCAGGACCGTACCCACCCGGTCATCGCCACCCACCGCGCCCGCGGCCGCCGCGTCATCTACGTCGACGACGGCGCGCTGGTGGCCGCCGAAGGCAGCAGCGCGGTGCGCATTCCGCTGTCGCAGGTGCCGCTGACCCGTGGCGGCAAGCTGGGTTTCCAGGTCGAGAACGCGATGGCAGCGCTCGGCGCCGCCTGGGCGCTCGGCTTCGACTGGTCGTCCATCCGCGCAGCACTTGCCAGCTTCGTATCCGACGCGGCGACCGCGCCCGGCCGCTTCAATGTGTTCGACTACAAGGGCGCGACGCTGATCGCCGACTACGGCCACAACCCGGACGCCATCAGCGCGCTGGTGCAGGCCATCGACGCGCTGCCGGCGAAACGCCGCAGCGTGGTCATCAGCGGTGCCGGCGACCGGCGCGACGAGGACATCCGCAAGCAGACGCAGATCCTGGGTGCCGCCTTCGACAGCGTGGTGCTCTACCAGGACCAGTGCCAGCGCGGGCGCAAGGACGGCGAGGTGATCGCGCTGCTGCGTGAAGGTCTGGAGGGCGCGAGCCGCACGCGCGAGGTGTGCGACATCAATGGCGAATTCGTCGCCATCGACCACGCGCTGGAACGGCTGCAAAGCGGCGACCTGTGTCTGATCCTGATCGATCAGGTCGAAGAGGCGCTGGCCCACATCAGCCGGCGCGTCGCGGAAAGTTCAGCCGGCTGACGCGACCTGCTGCGCGAGCACGCCGCGCAGCGCGTCTTCGCAGCTGGTCATCCAGGCGTAAATGGCGTCGATCGCCGCGGTGGCTTCGGCGAAATACAGTTCCGCCGTCATCCGGTCGGTCGCCCCGAGCAGGTCGCTGCGCAGCAGGCCAAGCAGACGGACGATGCGCTCGGTGGCCGGCAGGGCGCCCGGCAGACGGGGTGTGTCGGCGATCGCCTGATGCATCAGCGACTCTGCGCGCGACGCCAGATACATCAGACGCATGCGCTCGGCCGCCGTACAGACCCCGCGTGCGGCGGCCGCACTGCCGACCGCCCTCGCCTGCCCCAGCTGCTCGCCCAGCGCCGGCAGCGTGCTGATCCAGGTGCGCAGCAGGCCGCTGCCTGACGATGCGGCGACCGGCGCAATCCGGCGATTGCCGACGGCCGCCAGCCAGCCCAGCACGTGCGACACCAGCAGGCTGTGCCGCGTCAGATTGTCGTCGGCGCCGATCGCTGCCGGGCTGCCGTCCAGCGCGGCACACAGTTCCTTCCACTGCGCGTCGAGCAGCGCCAGTTCGTACCGCGTGATGCACGGCCCCTCCAGCGCCATCTCGGCGCGTGCGGTCGTCTCCAGCGCTTCGATGTCATGCTGCACGGCGCGCCGCCGGGCGCGCATCGGCGATTCGAACAGGGCGTCGCCGGCCAGCCAGGCGGTACTCATGCCGCGGTGCTGCTGCAGCGAATGGACAAGTTGCAGCAGCCGCTCGCAATCGCCGAAGGCGCGCTGCGCGTCGCCCCCCGGCGAGCTGTCGCTGACGCGCTCCGGGCGCATGAACACCAGCGCCAGCGCGATGGCCAGCGCCAGCAGCACCATGACGAGGGGCACACTCAGCAAGGCGGGCGATCCCGGGTGAATAGGACGGACAGGCGTGTGCTCATGACACGACACGAGCAATTCGCGCGCCAAGCATCGGCCGCCTCACGCCGACGGCGGCGCTTCGAGACCTCCGACGATGAAAGGCACCAGCGCACGCAGCAGGCTTTCAGGGTCGTTGCGGGAGGCCGGTGAACAGCGGCCGAGCAGGTGCATCACGTCGCGCCCGGCCATCACGTAGGCCACGATGCCGACGAAGAAGTACATCCGGCGCAGCAGTTCGTCCTCGGGCAGCGCCGGCAGCGCGCGCATCAGCGCCTTGCGGTACCAGTCCATGATGCGGACGTACTCTTCGGGGATGAAATCGTCGCCCGGTTCGAAGTAGGCGCGGCCGATCAGCTGCTTGAACACGGCGCCGGACACCGTGTCCTTGCGCGACAGGCGCAGCGTCGACTCGACGAAGGTTTCGACGATGCGGGTGACGCTCAACGGCGCCTCGACCGCCTCGCGTTCGAGCTTGGCGAGGTAGCCCGAGCGTGTGCCGTCCGCCCCGAGCACGCGCTGATACACGCTCTCCATCAGGTCGCGCTTGGACCCGAAGTGGTAATTGATCGACGCCAGCGGGACGCCGGCCGCCGACGCGATCATGCGCATCGAGGTCGCCGCGTAGCCCTGCTCGGTAAATAGCTTCTCGGCCGCCGCGAAAATGCGTTCCTTGGCATCGCCGCGCGTGCGCGCCTCGGCAGTTCGGTCGGATTTCAGGGTTTCGTTCGGCACGGCGCGTCATTTGCTGGGACACAGTCTGACTGTAGCACCGGCCGCACAGCGACGGTGCGCCTATGCACCCGTCGCGGGCATGGCAGACGGCCGCAACGCCCGCGACGGGTGAAATCGCGGCGTCGGCGCGACGTATCCGGGGCTGGCACCGGACTTGCAAGGTACTCGTCATGACGACTTACGCACCCCGGACCGGAAAGGTCTACCTGATAGGCGCCGGCCCCGGCGACCCCGAACTGCTGACGCTGAAGGCCGTGCGCGCGCTCGGCCGCTGCGACGTGCTGCTGGTCGACGACCTGGCCGACACCGCCGTGCTCGAACACGCGCGCAGCGACGCCCGCATCGTGCGCGTCGGCAAGCGTGGCGGCTGTCGCAGCACGCCGCAGGCCTTCATCGAACGCCTGATGCTGCGCTATGCGCGCGCCGGCTTCACGGTCGGCCGGGTCAAGGGCGGCGACCCCTTCGTGTTCGGCCGCGGCGGCGAGGAAATGCAGACGCTGCGCCGGGCCGGCATCGAATGCGAGGTGGTCAGCGGCCTGTCGGCCGGCATCGCGGTACCGGCCACGCTGGGCGTGCCGGTCACCCACCGCGACATGGCCTGCGGCGTCACCTTCGTCACCGGCCACGCACGCGAAGACGGCCAGCCGGGCCGCGAGCCCGACTGGGCGGCACTGGCCCGCTGCGGCACGACACTGGTCATCTACATGGGCATGCGCAAGCTGGCGTCCATCGCCGAGGCGCTGCACGTCGGCGGTCTCGCCGCCGACACCCCGGCCTGTGCGATCCAGAACGGCACCCGCGACAGCCAGCGTGCCGTCGTCTCCACGCTGCGCGACCTGCCGCAGGCCGTCGCCGACGCAAAGCTGGGCAGCCCGGCCATCGTCGTGATCGGCGAAGTGGTCAATCTGGCCGAAGTCGCGGAACAGGCTGAAGCGCTGTCGATGCGGGCCTGAACGCTGCCGACCGGTCCTTGACGCGGCGCCGCGCACTGCCCACCGCTGCTGTCGGGGTCAGAAGACCCCTCCCACAGAACCCCGCTCCGACCGCGGCCGCGGATCGGGCTCTATCCCTGTGGGAGCGGCCTTGGCCGCGACGCGGCTGTTGCTGGCCGCTGACCTCGATCAAGGTCGCAATCGCGAGCAAGCTCGCTCCCACAGTTTTCGGCGCAGGCTCGGGTGAAGGCCCCCTGTGGAAGCGGCCTTGGCCGCGACGCGGCCGTTACGGTGAGCACAAAAACAAAAGGCGCCGAGGGCGCCTTTTGTTCCTGCACGGGGCAGAGCATTGCCGCGCTGCTTACTTCAGCTGCTCGTGCAGCAGCGACAGGATGCGCTTCGCGGTGCGGGTGTCGTCGAGGCCGCCTTCGCGGGTGAGCACCTGAACCGAACTTTGCTTGCCCTCGCCCTTGACCAGGATGCGGTACTGGCTCTGGCCGGCCTTCGGGTCCGGCTTGTCGTCCGGCATGAAGAACAGCAGCTTGGACAGGATGCCGCCATCCTTCTTGCCGGTGGCGTCGACTTCCGGGTCGACGTAGCGCACGAAGTACACACCCTGCGAACGGTCGCGGTCCTCGACGGTGAAGCCGACGCGGTCCAGCGCCAGGCCGACGCGGCGCCAGGCGCGGTCGAAACCTTCGTACACCTGCAGCGTGCTGCCCTTGTCGGCCGACACCAGTTGCGCGCGCTCGGCCACCGGTTGTGCGGCCAGCAGCACCTTGGCGCGCTCGTTGTCGGCGCCCAGACGCACCATCAGGCGACGCAGCATTTCGGCTTCCAGCTCGGGGTCGGCCGGACGCGGCTGCCAGACGGTGTTGTCGCTGCGCTCGTTGGTATAGACCTCGACCACGCCGCGGTGGCTGACGTAGATTTCGGTGGTGCCCGGCTCGGCGCCCGGCTCCAGGCGGGTGCGGAACTTGTCGCGCTCGGGCGTCGAGTAGAGCTGGTCGATCAGGCGCCCGATGGTGTTGCGGATGATGTCGTTCGGGAGCTTGGCGCGGTTCTCGTTCCAGTCCGTTTCCATCACGCCGGCTTCCGGCTGTTCGATGTCGATCAGGAAACCGGTTTCCTGCCAGAACTCCTTCACCTGCGGCCACAGATCGTCAGGGCTGGCATTGACCACCAGCCAGCGCTGGCTGCCGGCGCGCTCGATGCGCATCTTGTCGACCTGCGGCAGCACGCCCGACGACTGCGGCTGCACCACACCGCCGGTGTTCGTGCGGTCGGCGTTGTAGGCCGACATGGTCGCCGTACCCTTGCCGCCGGAATCCGGCACCGCGAAGCGGTCGGTCTGCTGCGGCAGCGTCAGGTCGGGCGGCAGGTCGAGGCGCGGCGTGCGCTTGGCCTGGGCCTTGTAATCGACCTTGCCTGAATCCATGACCTTGTCGAACATCGAGCAGCCGGTGAGCGCGCTCACCAGTGCCACGCACAGCGCGGAAAACTTCAGCAGATTCATCGAACGGGATACCAGAGGACGATCAGGCAAGCACGCCGGCCTGCTTCATCGCGGCGCGGACCTGCTCGTGGAATTGCGGCTGCAATTCGGTCAGCGGCAGACGCAGCGTCGGGCCGCACAGGCCCATCTGCTGCACGGCCCACTTGACCGGAATCGGGTTGGCTTCACAGAAAAGCTGACGGTGCAGGCCGATCAGCTTCGCGTTGATCGCGCGCGCCTTGACCGCGTCGGCGGCCAGCGCGGCGGCGTTCATTTCGTGCATCAGGCGCGGTGCGACGTTGGCGGTGACCGAGATCGAGCCGTGGCCGCCCATCAGGATGAAGGCGGCGGTCGAGGCGTCGTCGCCGCTGTACAGAGCGAAGCCCTCGGGTGCGCGGTTGATCAGTTCGCCAGCGCGGTCGAGATTGCCGGTGGCGTCCTTGATGCCGACGATGTTCGGAATTTCCGACAGGCGGATGGTCGTGTCGTTGGCCAGATCGGCCACCGTGCGGCCGGGCACGTTGTACAGGATGAAGGGCACATCGACCGCTTCGGCCTGGGCGCGGAAGTGACGGTACAGGCCTTCCTGCGTCGGCTTGTTGTAGTACGGCACGACGGTCAGGCAGGCATCGACGCCGACCGACTTCGCATGCTGCGCCAGTTCGATCGCCTCGCGCGTCGAGTTGGCGCCGGTGCCGGCGATGACCGGGATACGGCCGGCGGTGTGCTCGACCGTGAAACGGATCAGTTCGCAGTGCTCGTCGAAATCGACGGTGGGCGACTCGCCGGTGGTGCCGACGATGACGATGCCGTCGGTACCTTCGGCGACGTGGAAATCAATCAGGCGACGCAGGCTGGCGTAGTCGAGACTGCCATCCTCGTTCATGGGAGTGACGATGGCGACGAGCGATCCGGTAATCATGTGCGAAACAGTGGCTTCGGCAGGAAACGCGCCATTCTACCGGAGCGCGGGTGCAAGCCCAACAGTGGCAACTGGATCAGTCTGTAACAGCTCCCGGTCACTCACAGCTCGGCCAGCGCCCGGATGTGCTCGACCGCGCTGCGCCCCAGCGCCGACAGCGCGTAGCCGCCTTCAAGCATCGACACGATGCGACCCTTGCCGTGCTTCTTCGCGATCTTCATCAGCTCGGTGCTGACCCACGCGTAATCGGCCTCGACCAGCCCGAGCGACGCCATGTCGTCCTCGTAGTGCGCGTCGAAACCGGCCGAGATGAAAATCATCTGCGGCGCGAAGGCGTCGAGTCGCGGCAGCCACTTCGTCGTCACCGCCTCGCGGAAGCCGTCGCCGCGGGTGCCGGCCGGCAGCGGCACGTTGCACAGGTTGTCGGCCAGCGGCTCCGCACCCGAGTACGGGTAGAAGGGGTGCTGGAAAATGCTCACCATCAGGATGCGATTGTCGTGGGCGACGATGTTTTCGGTGCCATTGCCGTGGTGCACGTCGAAATCGATGATGGCAACGCGCTCAAGCCCGTGCTTTTCCAGCGCGTGGCGCGCCGCGACCACGACGTTGTTGAAGAAGCAGAAACCCATCGCGCGGGCGTATTCGGCGTGATGGCCGGGCGGGCGCACCGCGCAGAAGGCATTCACCGCGGCGCCCGACATCACCAGATCGGTCGCATGAACGCCGGCGCCGGCCGCGCGCAGTGCGGCGCGCAGCGAATTCGGGCACATCGCGGTATCCGGGTCGAGATGGACAATGCCGCTGCCCGGCACCGCGTCGAAGATCTGCCGCAGATACTCCGGCGAGTGCGCGCGCGCCAGCATGTCGATGTCGGCCGCCGGCGCGTCGTGGTGCTGCAGGTAGGCGTCGAGACCGCTGGCGATCAGGCGGTCCTGTATCGCGGCCAAGCGGTCGGGGCATTCAGGATGGTGCGGCCCCATGTCATGCAGGGCACAGTCGCGGTGTGTAATGTATGCGGTCGTCACCGCCTCTCCTCCGGATTCCTGCAGTTATCGATGCAACCGGCCGTTCCGGCTCTGTGTCACAGGCAGGACCGCGCGGCTTCAGGGCCGGGCATGTACTGCCGTCATGTTTCTACAGTATCGCGCCGATCATCCCGCCACAACTTAACGTAGCTCAAGCCATGCCCACCCTCGCTCCCCGCGCCGTCGTCGAAGCCGCCTCCACCCTCATTCTCGGCAAGCGCAGCCGGCTCGAACTGGCGCTGACCTGCCTGATCGCCGGCGGCCACCTGCTGATCGAGGACGTGCCGGGCACCGGCAAGACCACGCTGGCGCACGTGATGGCCCAGCTGTTCGGCCTCGACTTTCGCCGCGTGCAATTCACCAGCGATCTGCTGCCAGCCGACATCCTCGGCGTATCGGTGTTCGAGCGCGAAACCGGCGCTTTCCGCTTCCACCCGGGGCCGGTGTTCACGCAGGTGCTGCTGGCCGACGAGGTGAACCGCGCCACGCCGCGCACGCAGAGCGCGCTGCTGGAGGCGATGGAAGAGCACCAGGTCAGCGTCGAGGGCGAAACCCGCCGCCTGCCCGAGCCCTTCTTCGTCATCGCGACGCAGAACCCGGCCAGCCAGATCGGCACCTACCCGCTGCCCGAATCGCAGCTCGACCGCTTCATGATGCGCATCACCATGGGCTACCCCGACCCGGCGGCCGAACGCGCGCTGCTGACCGGCCGCGACCGGCGCAGCCTGCTGGCCGATCTGGCGCCGGTGGCCGACGCCGCGACGCTGACGCAATGGCGCGCCGAAGCCGAGTCGCTGCACGTGGCCGACGCGCTGATCGACTATGTGCAGGCGCTGATCGCGCACACCCGCAGCAGCGGCGCCTGGCGGCTCGGCCTGAGCCCGCGCGCCGGTCTCGCGCTGCTGGCCGCCGCCCGCGCCCACGCGCGGGTGTTCGACCGCGCCCACGTGCTGCCGGAAGACGTGCAGGCGGTGCTGCCCTCCGTCGCGCTGCACCGCCTGCCGGCGCTCGAACAGGGCAGTCCGGACGACGCGGCGCGCGCGCTGCTGCAGGCGGTGGCGCTGCCGGCCTGATGCGCGACGCACTCCGCCGCTGGCTGGCCACGCTCGGTGGTTCGCCCGCGCTGCCGCTGACGCTGGACCGCCGGCGCATCTTCGTGCTGCCGACCCGCGTCGGGCTGGTATGGGGCGTGGCGCTGATCGCCATGCTGCTGACCGCGATCAACTACACGCTGAGCCTGGGCTTCGCGCTGGTATTCATGCTGGCCGGTCTGGGTCAGGTCGCGCTGCTGCACACCTTCCGCAACCTGCTCGCGCTGCATCTTCGCGAAACGCCCCCGACGCCGGTGTTCGCCGGCCAGCCGGCGCGCTTCACGCTGTGGCTGGACAATGAAGCACCGCGCCCGCGCCCGGCGCTGCAGCTGGCGATGGCGGGCGCCGAACCGGCGGACGCCGCGGTCGACGCAAACGGCCGCTGCGCGGTGACGCTGTCACTGCCGACCACCCGCCGCGGCTGGCTGACGCCGGGCCGGGTCACGCTGAGCACCCGTTACCCGCTGGGCCTGATCCGCGCCTGGAGCTACGCGCAACCACAGCAGCGCTGCCTCGTCTACGTGCAGCCCGAAGCCGGCCGCCCGCCACTGCCGGCCAGCGACGCGGGCCGCGCCGGCCTGCGGCCGCAGGGCGACGGCACCGAGGAATTCGCCAGCCTGCGCGACCACCGCGCCGCCGACTCGCCGCGCCACGTCGCCTGGAAAGCCTGGGCACGCGCGCCCGACCTGCCGCTGCTGACCAAGCAGTTCGACGGCCAGGACGGCGGCGAACTGTGGCTGGATCTTGCGCAACTGCCGGCCGCCCTGTCGCTCGAAGCCCGACTCGCGCGGCTGACCGGCTGGGCGCTCGACGCCGACGCGGCCGGTCTGCGCTACGGCCTGGCGCTGCCCGACGCGCGCATCGCACCGGGCAACGGCCCGGGCCACCGCGAGCGCGTGCTGCGCGCGCTGGCCCTGCACGGATTGCCCGCATGATGTTCCGTCGCAAGCGCTCCCCTCCGGCGCCCGCCATGCCGGCCGCACCGCTGACCAACACCCGCATCGGCTGGCTGATGGCGGTCGCCGCCTGCGCGCTGCTGCCGCACGCCGACCACCTGCCGGCCTGGCTCAACGCGGTGGCGCTGCTGCTGTTCACCTGGCGGCTGGCGCAGTGGAAGCTGGGCTGGGCCGGCGCCAGCAGTGTGGTCAAGGCGCTGGTGGTGATCGCCTGCTGCGCTGGCGTCACGCTTACCTTCGGCCGCCTGTTCGGCCGCGAGCCCGGCGTCGCGCTGCTCACGCTGCTGCTGGTGCTCAAGCTGCACGAGCTGAAGAGCGTGCGCGACGGCCACACCGTCGTGCTGCTCGGCTACTTCATGCTGCTGGCCGCCTTTCTCTATTCGCAGACGCCGGCCGTGGCGGCCGTGCTGTTCGGCTCGATGGTGGTGATCACCGCCGCGCTGATCGCGCTGACCGGCCCGCCGGCGCCGGTGCGCGCACTGCTGCGCCAGTCGGCGTGGATGCTGGCCCAGGCTCTGCCCTTCATGCTGGTGCTGTTCGTGCTGTTCCCACGCGTACCCGGTCCGCTGTGGGGGCTGCCGCTGGATGCCTTCGGCGCGCGCTCCGGGCTGTCCGACAGCATGTCGCCGGGCGACATTTCGCAACTGAGCCTGTCCGGCGAAATCGCGTTCCGCGCCCGCTTCGACGACGCACCACCGCCGTCGCGCGAGCTGTACTGGCGCGGCCCGGTGCTGAGCACCTTCGACGGCCGCACCTGGCGTCAGGGCGAAGCCGCGCGCCGTCTCAACGACAGCACGCCGCACGCAGTCGTCGGCCCGCGCACCAGCTACGAAGTGACGCTTGAACCGCACGGCAAGAACTGGCTGTTCGCGCTCGAAACGGTGGCCGGCCTGCCACTCGGCGCGCGCGTCTCCGATGACTGGCAGGTGCTCGGCAGCGAAGTCGTGCGCGCGCGCCGACGCGACCGTTTCGAGTCGGTGCCGACGGCGCGCCCCGGCCGCGAGGAATGGAGCGCCTATCTCGACGCCGCGCGCCGCCTGCCGCCGGGCGGCAACCCGCGCGCCCGTGCGCTGGCCCGCCAGATGCATCTCGACGCCGGCAGCGACGCCGAAACGGTGGACGCCGCGCTGCGCCTGTTCCGCCGCGAAGCCTTCGTCTACACGCTGACGCCGCCGCTGCTCGGCGAGGACGGCATAGACCAGTTCCTGTTCGACAGCCGGCGCGGCTTCTGCGAGCACTACGCCGGCGCCTTCGTATTCCTGATGCGCGCCGCCGGCCTGCCGGCGCGCGTCGTGACCGGCTACCAGGGCGGCGAGCGCAACGAGGTCGATGGCTTCGTCGTCGTGCGCCAGTCCGACGCGCACGCCTGGGCCGAAGTGTGGCTGGACGGCGAAGGCTGGCGCCGGGTCGACCCGACCGCTGCCATCCTGCCGTCGCGCGTCGAACGCGGTCTGGCTGACCTGCCGGCCGGCGAGCCGGTGCCCTTCGTCGCCCGTGCCGACCTCGGCTGGCTGCGCGATCTGCGCCACCGCTGGGAAGCCGCCAACAATGCGTGGAACCAGTGGGTGCTGTCCTACGACCAGCAGAAGCAGCGCGAACTGCTGGCGCGCCTCGGCATGGCGCAGCCGGACTGGCGCACGATGACCGCTTGGATGGCCTCGCTGTGCGCCGTCATCGCCATCGCGCTGACGCTGTGGGCGCTGCGCCGCCAGATCGCCGCCGACGCGCTGGCGCGCGCCTGGGCCGGCATCGACCGCGCGCTGCGTCCGGCCGGCCTGGGCCGCGACGCGTGGGAAGGGCCACTCGATTACGCCGACCGCATCGCCGCGCTGCGCCCCGATCTGGCAGCAGAATTGCGCACAGCGTGTACACTTTACGCAGACGCCCGCTACGGCCGCGCCGCCCATGCGCCGGCCGTGCGCGCACTCCGGACGCACGCCCGCGCGCTGCGCCGCCACCGCACACCGCCCCGAACATGACCGCCCGCTTCACTGCTCACTCCGCATCCCGCCGTCACTTCCTGACCGGTGCCGGCGCCCTGCTGCTGTCGCCGCAGCTGCCGGCACAGATCAGCACCACGCCGGACAACTTCGCCGAGCGCGACGACGTGCGCGCCTTCTGCGCCGAACTGGCCGCCGCGCACGGCTTCGACGAAGCGCAGCTGCTGGCGCGCTTCGCCGAAGCACGGCTGCTGCCGCGCGTGATCCAGCTCATCCGTCCGCCGTCGAGCCCGGCAGTGAAATCGTGGACGCGCTACCGCAGCCGCTTCGTCGAACCGCTGCGCATCCGCGCCGGCCGCGACTTCCTGGCCGAACACGCCGCCACCTTCGAGCGCGCCGAACAGACCTTCGGCGTGCCGCGCGAAGTGGTCGCCGCCATCATCGGCGTCGAAACCATCTATGGCCGCCAGACCGGCGACTTCGAACTGCTGAGCGCGCTGTCGACGCTGGGCTTCACCTACCCGCCGCGCGCCGAACTGTTCCGCCGCGAACTGGGCGAACTGTTCCTGCTCGCCCGTGAGCAGGGCCGCGACGTCACCGACTTCCGCGGCTCCTACGCCGGCGCACTCGGCTACCCGCAGTTCCTGCCCAGCAGCTGGCGCCGCTACGCCGTCGACTTCGACGGCGACGGCCGCACCGACCTGATGAACAGCCCGGTGGATGCCATCGGCAGCGTCGCCGCCTACCTCGCCGCGCACGGCTGGGAAAGCGGCGAACCGGTGGCCCAGCGCATCCGCATCACCGACGAAGCCGCCGCCCCGCTCGTCGCCGCCGGCGTCGAACCATCGATCGACACCGCCACCCTCGACACCGCCGGCGCCCGCCCGCTGCGCGGCGGCGACCTGATCGCCAAACCCGCCACCCTGGTCGACCTCGTCACCCCCGACGCCCAGACCGAATACTGGCTCGGCTTCCGCAACTTCTACGCGATCACCCGCTACAACCGCTCGTACTTCTATGCGATGGCGGTGTATCAGCTGAGTCAGGAATTGCGGCAGGGGTGAGGAGGCAGGGCTGCGCGCAGCCCTGTACCCGATCGCATCGCGTGATCCGCGGGGCACGGACATGCCGTTCTCGCCCCTCGCCCCTGCGCAAGAAACGCAAACTTCTCCCCGCCCGCGTTGCGACCGACGCAGGACGCGGCGCACGCGCCCGATCCACCCGCCCGCCCCGTCGCCACGGAGAGATCCCATTCATATGGTGTGATGCACATGACGTACTTTTGCGCCCGCAATCAGGCGGGCGGATGGGGTTCAAAGACG
Organism: Methyloversatilis discipulorum; assembly: GCF_000385375.1. NCBI lineage: Bacteria > Pseudomonadati > Pseudomonadota > Betaproteobacteria > Nitrosomonadales > Sterolibacteriaceae > Methyloversatilis > Methyloversatilis discipulorum. The sequence goes on along the minus strand of NZ_ARVV01000001.1, from coordinate 1,253,361 downwards.
GCAAGCAAGAGGTGGAGCTTCTTGTCGTTGTTTAATGCTGTATGGACATACAGAATGACGGACCGAAACGCCAAATTGGAGCGCGTTTCAGAACGATCATCGCGGCATGTTAACCCGGCAGCATCCGTAGTTATGGGGCAAAACTGCGCCGGAAAACAAAGTTGGGGATATTGCGGGCGCTGCTCGTAGGACTAGCCAATGAATGAATTTGATCAAGAGGAAGTTAAAGCATGTATGTACATGCTTTCAAAGGCTGACGATCCGTCCGCGGCGGTCTCGGCTTGGACTCTCTTGCAAAGGAAGCATCCTCGCCTTTCTGCGATGGTTTCGCTAAGTAACTACGATAAGGTCGTATTGCCTCCGTGGCTAAAGAAATACAGCGCTAAACCAAACAATTTTCTGGTGCCATATTTCTCGACCGAGAAGATGTACTTTTTGGATGATGAGCTTCTTTTCGAGATGTTTTCGTCCGGCGAGGATTTCAAGTTCCGCATTGATTACACATTGATGTTTGATACGAACATTGCAACGTATGTAAACAAACTTGTGCGCGGAGAACCACTCGGCAATATTCAGCCCAGACTAGTAGCGCTCGTCGATAACATCCTGCACGACGATCTCAATTTCGATCACCTCTTCTACATGGCCGAAAACGTAAAAAACGTTTTTCCGCAGATTGAGCGGAACGCTACATCAAAGAGAGCATTCTGGAGATCTTTAGCAAAGGGCTTCCGACAAAATCTGGTCAGTTTGCAGGTATTCAGAAGCATTGACTGTAAGGAGTACAGAAGGACTTCCAACCCGCGCCCCCAGTTCACTTACCGGCAGGCGGCTCGCCACGCAATTGACTTTACCTATGACTTCTATGCATCCGAGATTGGGAGAGACCACATCCTCAATTTTGTGCTTGTACAAAAGATGATTCTTCTACAGCTAATTGGCATGGTGCGGATACAACTGTCATCCGGCAAAAGCGCGAGATACAAAATGGGCGAATACTTCAAATTCATTCATGAGGTCGTCGGCGCCTATTTCGACCGCGAAGCCATAATCGCCCATAAATACTTCAACAACCGCAACACCATGGCCACCCTGGAGAAAATCAAGAAAGGATGTGGGAAAAAGGGACTTCTGAAGAAGCTAGACAACATTGCCTGGGACATGGCGGCTCCGAGGTTCATGGAGAAGCTTATCGTTGCTGGCGGGGAAGGAAGATACTTCATTCCCATGTTTCTTACCTTTGACGCTGGTTTGCGGGAACTGTTGGAACACTATCCTGTAAAGGGTGTGATGTTCAATAAAGAATCGGGAGCATTCGCTCCAATTTCCTCAATCAACACTAGAGATTACTTCAAACAGAATGGATGTCAGAATGAGATCGATCATCTATACAGTGACCCCGTTCGCTCAGAACGTCTTTCGCGCCCAAAACCCACACGACTGATTATTCATCGGCTGATCCGCCGTGAGTACAAGGCGCTTCGATCGCTCATCTAGCCACCTGAAATTCGATGTCGGACATATCCCTAACCTATCACTCCACCGGACCTTCGCAAAATGCCGCGCAGGCCGGTGAATTCAGAAATTAGCCGCCTAAGGAAGAGTTATGGCACATCCACTAATCCTGCCCTCGGAAATACCGTGGGCAGACATTAAGGGTTCCAGCCTTGAAGAGCTCTTGTATTGGCTCTTTGAATCGATGGGCGCAAAGGAATTGGAGTGGCGTATTGGCGGAAAGGGAGCGGGCACTTCAGATCAGGGGAGAGATCTAGAACTTGTCTTCTTTACGCCATCGCCCGATGGCACGCTATCAAAACAGGTGTGGTGGGTTGAGGCAAAGGGGCGATCTGGAACAGTCGAACCGTCAGCTGTGCGGGACGCAGTTCTAAACGCTGCGGGGAAGGCAGACGTAGAAGTATTGGTAGTCGCGACGAATTCGAACTTCTCCAATCCGACTAGAGATTGGGTTAAAGAGTGGCAACGGACCAACAGGAGACCCGTCGTAAAGCTTTGGGAACGCACGGAGTTGGAAAACCTGTGCTCAAAGAATCCTCTGGCGGTAGTGCGCCTGTATTCAAAGGCCTTGAGCCCCCAGGGTCGCCTTGAGGTTGCTAAGTCAAGACTGTGGGACTACGCAACATTCACTGATGAGCCGGCACTTGAAAGGCTTTGGCGCGAGAGAAGTTCAATAGAGGTTGATGAGCAGGCCCTGTTTGCACTGGCAGCATCAGAACTTGCGAATGGTGATCTAAATTCCCGAGCGTGGGCGGCAATCGTTCCGGACAACGTACTGGCCGCAGCTCTATGCAATGGCTTGATTAACTTCTTCTATTTGGTTCTCAGGGCAAGTGAGAGAGGGTACCGGCAAGAGCCAATTATCCGCGCGATCTCTTATCTCCTGCTTGCCTCATTGGACCGCTTTGGCGAAGAAGCGGTAGGTAATTTGCTTGCCTCTGTATGGGACGACGTTGATGGCAGATCATACACGCCGGAAATGCGAAAAATCATTCTAGAACCTGTCGCTGGATATCTCCAGTCGGAGCTAAAGGACGTATGTGCGAAGAAGTGCTCGAGGGTGATGACCGATCTTGAGATCCTAAAGGATGACGAGCTTGAAAGTTACTGGCAGCGCCTGCGCATAACGGAGACATCAAAAGAAAAATCGAAACGAATACTAACTATTGAGAAGACCACGGATCCTTGTGGCGTTGGCCTAGACCTCACGCAGCACGATGGATGCCCTCTCTGCAACGATAAGGCTCCACATGAGCACATTGATGCCTTTATCGGCATTGTCGGTAAGGTGATCACATATAGAAAGAATGGCGCGTAGGCGGCTGACCATTCGTATATGGACTTCCCCCAAAATCAAGACTGACTGATGGTCTGGTTTTCCCGGACAGATCACTTGCAGTCGTATATCCGGCATCTGTTTCGGGTTCAGAGTGACCCGTGCTGACATGGAATCTGCGCGGGGAGCGCCAATCGATACAAGCGGCACACGTGCTGCTGCCGGAAGGGTTATCGGCATTCGTCCACGTGGGGGTGACCCGGTTGGCCATGAAGGGCGACCTGTCTCGTGTTCCGCGGCAAGCAAGGCCACACCGAATCACACACCGAGCGGATGAAGCGGCGCAGCGGTTCCACTGAGGGCAAACGGACGATCGCCGCGCGCTTCGCCACCGTCGAGCCGGTGTTCGGCAACCCGCGGCACAACAAGCGGCTCGCCCGCTTCACGCTGCGCGGGCGCGAGAAGGTCGATGGACAGTGGAAGCTGTATTGCGAGGTGCACAACATCGAAAAGCTCGGGCGCCACGGATACGCGAATTAGGTAAGCTAGCGGGCCGAATGGCGCCCGCTGCACGGGCGTCCGGCATCAGCCACGGCACACGTCAGGGGACGGCGATGAAGCGAAGGTTGGAAGGCTGAAATGAGGATGAACGACTTCGATCCGGCGAAGGCCGGGTGCAAGCGCTTGCCCCGAGATGGGGTATTTCTACAGCGTCGTTAGGCGTCACATGCCCCACCTCTCCGCAATGTTCCGAGTAGAGACCTACTCACCTTGCCTCATCACTTGGCCACGCGGACAAGCGGCCCGCCTGAATGCCAAGATCGCAAGCTTCGACGTTCGGGTGACGGTTCACCCATCCGAGGGCTGGAGTACCCGGGGCGCAGACGAGACCGACGAGACCACATCTGTGGACTCGCTGACTGTCGTGGTCACGCGGGAGGAAGCCGATCACCCCCCGCCTCCAGTCCAAACTCCGGACGGAATGACTGATCTGACCTTTCAAGGGGCCTACCTGCGTGAGCGTCTGCCGGCATTCCAGGAGATTGCCTACACGGTCACCAACCGATTTTTGCTGTTCTTCCGTTACCACCTTGGCACGCCGCAAGTTCAGTTGGTGCCGAGATGGGAGCACAGTCTCCACAACCCCACGTGGTTTGACAGCGAAGGTAAAGAACTTCGTGGTGGGACACGAACAGCCGTCGCGCATCCTGTCCCCGGAGCGCGCGGCGAGTTGGGCACCAAGCGGTTCAAGCCGTCCGATCTGCCTGATCTGGAGGCGTTCCTGGCTTCTCCCGCGGAACCCACGCTTGCACTCACGCTTCTGGCCGACGCCAAGACAGCGTGGCACGAGCGGAACTTGCGCCGATCCGTGCTTGAGCTGGCGATTTGCTGCGAGGTGATGGTCAAGCGGAAGTTCTTCGCCGCTTCGTCACCAGCTGGCGCGGCGTTCGACTACCTGGAAGACAAGGCAAAGGTGTCGGTGCGAGTACTTGAACTGCTGGATGTTGTCGCGACCGAGGCATTTGGTCGAAGCTTCAAGAGGGAGCACTCGGGAAACTACCAAATGATCGACCTGCTATTCCGGTGCCGCAACAAGATCGCACATCGCGGCATGCTTGAGTACAGGGATGACAGCGGCAATCTGCAAATAGCAGGTCAGGCAACAGTCGAAGGTTGGTGGAATGCGGTTTCAGGTCTGAAAGATTGGCTTGACTCACTTTAAACCGCGAGCCGCCGCGAAGTGACGCCTAACAGGCTGGTGAATTCGGACGTCAGGCATCGCATGTCACACCACCGCACACCGCTCGAAGCTGCCGCCGGCCAGCTCATCTCTGCGATCCAGCACGAGTGGGGCGCAGAGACCGGAGAACCATCGGCTGTCATCAGCGAAGAGGTCATGCACTCAGCGCACGCCTTGCTCCGAGCAGCGAAGGGTGGATCGATCGCATGCGTCGTGGCGTCCGGTTCCGTCTCTGAGTTTCTGGGCAAGCAATGGGTGCAGGAGCATCCTCGTGTGTGGCCTCACATCCAAGCTCTCGAAGCGCTTGCGTCGGCAGGAAGCGATGAAGGTTCGAGTTGATTTGACGATGTTTGACTCGCCCGTCCGGGCGCCGAGGGCGGCAGCGGGAAGCATCGACGTCAGCGCCAGGCCACTCGAGGGTGAGGTATTCCCATGACCACGCAAGTGGGTTGCTGTCCACCCGACATCCTTCTCTCCCGAACAGAGCTCAGTTTTTGTCTTGGAACAACATCGGCGCAGCGTGCCACGTCATCCTGAAGGGAATCGTTTGCCATTCAGTAACCGACGCACTCAGGTGTTCCCAGTTTCTGGCGAAATCTGGTGCGATGCACTTCGACGAGTACAAACGAGGCCCGCGGTCACTTTGGTGCCTGGCCTCTCAATGCAGCCGCGAGCCCTCAGCCCGAGCTGAGCTCAAACGCTGAGGCGACACTCAAGATTGTCCAAGCCACTCAATGAAACGCCTCCGCCTCGCCTTCCTCGCAACGCTGCTGCTGCCAACCCTGCTCTGGTTCGCCGCCGACACGCTGCTGCCCGAGCCGTTCACCTATTTCTCGTTCCGCTCGGTGTTCATGCAGTACAGCGGGGTGATCGCGATCGCCGTGATGAGCGTGGCGATGCTGCTGGCCTTGCGTTCGAAATGGCTGGAGTCGCTGCTGGGCGGGCTGGACAGAATGTATCGGCTGCACAAGTGGCTGGGCGTCGCGGCGCTGGTGGTGGGCGTCCTTCACTGGTGGTGGGCGACCGGCACCAAGTGGATGGTGGGCTGGGGCTGGCTGGTGCGGCCGGCACGCAAGCCGGTGGCCGGCGAAACGCTGGGTGCGGTCGAGGGCTGGCTGCGCAGCCAGCGGGGGATGGCCGAAGCCGTCGGCGAGTGGGCGTTCTATGCGGCGGTGGTGCTGATCGTGCTGGCGCTGGTGAAGCGCTTTCCCTACCACTGGTTCGCCAGGACGCACAGATGGATTGCGCTCGCCTACCTCGCGCTGGCCTATCACACGGTGGTGCTCACCAAGTTCGCGTACTGGTCGCAGCCGGTCGGCTGGCTGGTGGCGGCCTTGCTGATCGGCGGCTGCTTGGCCGCGCTGCTGAGCCTGGGCGGGCGGATCGGGGCCGGTCACAAGGTGCAGGGCCACATCGCGGCGCTGACCGAATACCCCGGCGTGCAAGTCCTCGAAGCGGCCATACAGCTGGAGGATGGCTGGCGCGGACACGCGCCGGGGCAGTTCGCCTTCGTCACGTCGGACACGCGCGAAGGCGCTCACCCTTACACGATCGCGTCGGCGTGGAATGCGGCTGACCGCCGGCTCGTATTCATCGCCAAGGCACTGGGCGACCACACCCGCCGCCTGCGCGAGACATTGAATATCGGCATGCCGGTGACGGTGGAGGGGCCCTACGGCTATTTCGACTTCGAGGATGCGCAGTCACGGCAGATCTGGGTCGGGGCCGGCATCGGCATCACGCCCTTCATCGCCCGCATGAAGCAGCGCGCCGCCACACCCGACGCGCGGGCGATCGATCTCTTTCATCCGACGGCCGAGTTCGATCAGAGCGCCATCGACCATCTCACCGCGGATGCCGAAGCGGCCGGCGTGCGACTGCACCTGCTGGTCGACGCCCGGGACGGACGCCTGAATGGCGAACGCATCCGCGCCGCGGTGCCCGACTGGGCGTCTGCCAGCATCTGGTTCTGCGGCCCGCCGCGCTTCGGTGAGGCGCTGCGCGCGGACTTCGTCGCCCACGGCCTGCCGCCCGACCGTTTCCATCAGGAACTGTTCGAGATGCGCTGATCGCCGCCGGGCTGTGGTTTGCCCGGCGAGCCTGCCTCAGTCGCGCGTCAGCACATCCGCAAGCTGCGCCGCGTACCCGCGCAGCACCTCCGCACCCGGTTCCTTGCGCGGCCAGATCAGGCCGACGCCGTCGTTCGCGTGGCGCGGCAGCACGTGCATGTGGAAGTGGAACACCGTCTGTTCGCCTTCCTTGCCGTTGGCCTGCAGCAGATTCAGCCCCGGCGGGTCGAAGGTTTCGCGGATGGCGGCGGCCACGCGCTGCGCGGTGTTCATCACCGCGGCGCCCTCCTCCGGCGTGATGTCGAACAGCGTCGCGGCGTGCCGCTTGGTCGCGACCAGCACGTGACCCGGATTGACCTGGCCGAGGTCCATGAATGCCAGCGTCAGATCGTCCTCGAACACGCGCGCGGCGGGCAGTTCGCCAGCGACGATGCGACAGAAGATGCAGACGCCGGGCGGCGAGGTATCGACGAATTTCGGCATGAGGGCTCGGTCTCCGGTTGCGCAGGAAGGGTCGGGCGCGGTGCGACGTGCGGGCAGCGCGTGGTCGGGGCAGACGATACACGAGGCCTGATGGCCGGCCATCGACGGCGGGCGCGCGGTTTGCTGCGACGCTGAACATCGCTGCAGCGGTGGGCGGGCCGGTGCGGATGGTGAGCATCGGCGCCGCGTTGCGCAAACCACCGGCCCGGAATGGCGCAGCGCCCGTCCTACGGGCAGCGGTGTCGCTGGCCTACAGCGAGCGCTGCCGCCCCGGCCCACACTGAACGGACAGGTCGCCGCGCCCGGCGACCCCGCACCTGGAGGAAACATCGATGATCAAGCTGATTGCCGCCTCACTCGCCCTTGCACTCGGATATGCGTTCGCCCACCGCAGGAAGACACCGGCCGACCCGGTCGGCGACTGGGAACGCACGCACGACAGCACTGACACCGCCTATCCGGAAAGCCAGCAGAGCGCGCCCTGAGGCGCGTCCGGCCCCCCCCGGCAGCGATCTGCATCATCCTTGACCACCGTGCTTGACGGGCGGTGAAAAGGCCTCGAATACTGGCCGGATGCCGATCGAATCCGCCCTTCCTCATGGCACCGGGCCAAAACGCGCGCGTCCCGGAGTCCTGTCGTCGCCCGCTCGCGCGCCGGATGCGTCCGCCGTCTCGCCTGACACGGGCGGGACTGCGGACGCTCAGCCGCACCGCTGGTACAGCACCAATCTGGTCGGCGTGCCGGCGCCGGTGCTGGCCAGCCGGCTGTTCAACGAACACCCCTTGCCGCTGCACATTGCTGGCACGCGCGAGGCGCACCGCGGCCTGTTCGCGTTGCTCGATCGCTGCGCCGATCTGCCCGAAGCGCGCGACGTGTTCGAGCACTACGTCGCCATCGCCTTCGGCCTGCAACCGGCCGACGCGCCGCGCGACAGCGCCGAGGCGAGACGCTGGCGCTGCAGCTGGCGCCGGCTGCTGCAGGGCTGGGGAGGCGACGCCAACGGCCCGGCCGGCGCCGTTCTGAAAGGCTGGGTCGAAAGTCGCTTCGGTCTGGTGCCCATGTTCCACAAGGCACGGCTGGAGCGCTTCCCGTCACCCGCCTGGGTGAGCTATCTCGAAGAGAAGGCCGCCAGCCGCTACCACGGCAACTGCATCCACCAGCAGCTCGACCTGCTGTACGAATTCAGCCAGTGGGCGCTCGACCGTTTCGGCCTGCCGCAGCAGCCGCCGGGCAGTCATGTGCGCCTGTGGCGCGGCAGCACGCGCGCCGAAGAGCAGCTGGTCGCCGGCCGGCTGCAGGACCGCCAATGCACGGTGCGCCTGAACAGCATCGCGTCGTTCTCGCTGTCGCGTGACGAAGCGGGCTGCTTCGGCGACTGGGTGTTCGAACTGCAGGTGCCGCGCTGCAAGCTGCTGGTGTGGCCCGGTCTGCTGCCCGGCCCGGTGCTGCACGGCGAACAGGAAGTGCTTGCCCTGGGCGGCGACTACCCGGCACAGGCAAGCTGCCAATGAATCCGTTTTCTGAACCGCATATGACTGACGACTTCGACACGCTGTACGACCGCGCCCTCGGCGCCTACCTCGGGCTGGCCATCGGCGACGCACTGGGCGCCACGGTCGAATTCATGCGCCCGCGCGAAATCCGCGCGCAGTACGGCGAGCATCGCGACATCGTCGGCGGCGGCTGGCTCAGGCTGGCGCGCGGACAGGTGACCGACGACACGACGATGTGCCTGGCGCTGGGCGATGCGCTGCTGGAGGTGGGCGGCGCGCGCCTCACCGGCGACGAGCACATGACGGCGGCGACGCGCACGATTGCCGACGCCTTCGTCGGCTGGCTGCGCAGCAAGCCAGTGGATTGTGGCAACACCTGCCGCCGCGGCCTGCAGCGCTACCTCGCCGACGGCAGCCTGAGCGGCCCGCAGAACGAGCGCGATGGCGGCAATGGCGCGCTGATGCGCAACCTGCCCACGGTGCTGGCGCTGTGGCACGACACCGCCGCGCTGGAGCGCGTGAGTCTGGCGCAGGCGCGCATCACCCACCACCACCCGCTGTCCGATGCCGCCACGGTGGGCTTCGCGCAGCTGCTCGCCCGTCTGCTGTCTGGCGCATCGCACGACGATGGCGCAGCCTGGGTGGCGGATTGGGTGCAAACCCACCCGGCCTTCGCCTTCCAGCCCTACCCCGGCCGCGCCACTGCCTATGTCGTCGATACCGTGCAGACCGTGCTGTACCACTTCGTCAGCCACGCCGATTTCGAAACGGCGCTGGTCGCCACCGTGAACATGGGCGACGACGCCGACACCACCGGCGCCCTGGTCGGCATGCTGGCCGGCGCCCGCTGCGGCGCGCGCGCTCTGCCGCAGCGCTGGCTGAGCCGACTGCAGCGCGACGTGGTGATGGCGATCACCGACCAGACCAGCGGGCTGCTGGCGATGAGCCGTCGAGGATAGATCGCTCCGCTGCCGACCCGGTGCGGACAGAGGGCGCCACCAGGGGCGCCCTCATTGCCGCTCAGTCCTGCGTCGTCGCAGCCAGACCGTCGCGGCGGCGGGTGGGCGGCAGGGCCTTCACCACCGCATCTTCGGTCGCGGCATTGACGCAGTGCGGCTGCTTCCAGTCGCCGTCGAAGCTGATCTGATCGACGCCATCCGGGCCGACGCCCGCCGGCACGTAGTCGAGCCGCAGCAGGTTGCGCGTACGCCAGGCGATGGCGTGATCGGCGCAGGAGCTGTCGCCCGACACGCCGAGCGCGCCCAGCAGTTCGCCCTGTGCGCTGTACAGCGCCAGCCCGCCGCCAAACACATTGACGCCGCCCATGCGCTGGCCCACCAGCGGATCGTTCGCCTGCCCCCAGGCCGTTGCAGGTCCGGCATACGCCAGCGCGGCATTGACCGGATTGCTTTCCTGCAGACCGAACAGGCTGCCGCCCGGCTGCGTGGCGCTGTACAGATTGGCGGTGGCCAGTGCCAGCGTGGGCAGGCTGAAGGCATTGGCGGTGTTCGCCTTCTGCGCCGAAATGGCCCGGCTGCCCGGCCACTGGCTGGCGTTGCTTTCGCCGGTGAAGGCGACCGCGCACACCGTGCCGCTGCGGCTCACGACGGTGCCCCACATGTCGAGATCGAAGCCGCCGTTGTCGGCGCGCCGGGCGCGGGTGAGCGCATCGCGCAGTTCGGCATGGCCGGGCAGTGCCGCGCACTCGGCGGCGACCGCCTTGCTGTCCGCGCCCTGCGGCGAAGCGAAGGCCGGCGTGGCGGCCAGACCGGCCAGCACTGCGAAAGAAGCGACGATGGAAGTGTGAAGGGCTTTCATGACTGCATCCTCTGTTGAATGGGTGATGTAGCCAGTATCGGGATGCGGAGAGTGGAAATAAATGGAATGATCTGGATTTCAGTATTCCACTTTCAGGCAGACCATGAATTCACTGCAGGACGCGCTGCGCATCTTCGTCGCCGCCGCCGACGCGAAGAACTTCCGCGAGGCCGCCACCCGGCTGGGCCTGTCGCCGCAGGCTGTCACCCGGGCCATCCGCCGTCTCGAAGATCACTTCGGCGAAACGCTGTTCCACCGCACGACGCGGCAGACCCGCATCACCGAGTTCGGCACCGCCAAGGCGGCCGAAGCCGCAGCGACGCTGTCGCAGCTCGACGAGGTGCTGCGGCCCGCCGAGAAGCGGGCGGCCGCGGCGATGGCCGGGCGCGTGCGCATCACGGCGCCACGCGCGCTTGGTCGTCTGCTCGTACTGCCCGTGCTGACCCGGCTCGCGGTTGAGCACCCCGGCATTGCCATCGACATCCGGCTGTCGGACGAACTGAGCGACGCCGTGGACGAACAGATCGACATCGGCGTGCGCATGGGCGTGCTGAGCCACGCGCGCTCCGTGATGCGCCGTGTCGGCAAGGTGGCTTTCGGCGTGCATGCGAGCCCGGCGCTGATCGAGCGCGTCGGCGTGCCGCCGTCGGTCGATGCGCTGCACGCGCTGCCCACCAGCGCGCTGATCAACCGCAACACCAACCGTCCGTGGCACTGGTTCTTCAGCCGCGAACGTACGCTGCTGCCGCAGCAGCCCGCCTTCTTCACCGACGACCCGGCGGCCGAATGCGAAGCCGTGCTTGCCGGCATCGCGTTTGCGCAGCTGCCCGACTATCTCGCGCGCACGCACGTGCGCGCTGGGCGACTGGTCGAGGTGCTGGAAAAGGACGCACCGCCGCCGTGGGACGTCATCGTGTATCGCCCGCAGCGCGGCCCGGTGCCGGCGCGGGTGCGCCTGGTGTTCGACGCCATCGTCGCCGGCCTGAAGGACGACGGCCAGGACGGAAGTTGAACTGCACGCGGTATTCGGCGATGCAGTCCGTGTCGCAAACACTGCGTAGCCGACAGGTCTGTCCACAAGGCGCCACGCCCCTGCAGCGCAGGCGCTAGCACAGCACTTCCAGACCGCCTTGAAGCAGATCAAACCCGTCGTTCATCCACCTTCTTGAAAGCCGGATAAACCGCGACTTCATGATGTGGATCAATGACGTACTGACATGCACTCATGTCATGAAGGTTACACGGAGGCGCCATTCACGCGGCATGCAACTTGCAGTCAGACCGGGTCCGATCCGGACACAACCTGGAGCCCCGAAATGGCTAACGTAACCTTCTCTTCTCCGTTGATGCCGCGCGATCTCACGGTCTATGCGGTGGCCGGTGAACGCGGCACTCTGCTCGCCCTCGCCAAAGCCAACAACATCCCGATTCCGTTCGACTGTCAGGACGGTGAATGCGGCTCATGCCTGGTGGAGGTCGTGCACTACAGCCCGACCGTGCGCTATGGCATCGCCCTGACTGAAAAGGAAAAGGAGATCCTGCGTCAGCTCGGCAAGATCACCAAGCAGGAAATCATGGACGCCGAAGTGAATGACATGCCGCCGCGTCACCGGCTGGCCTGCCAGTGCTTCGTTCGCGACGAAGATATCGCCGTCGTGTTCGAAGGCGATGTGACCAAGCCGGTGAAGGGACCGGCGCTATCGATCGCCGCCGCGATCTACAAGGGCGGTGTCGGCATCCAGACGCTCGACCAGTTCCTGAACTATGCGGTCAAGGTCGAAGAAGACGCTGCCGTGCACTTCGAAGAACTTGCGGAGCGCATGAACGCGTGCGGCAACAGCGACGTGGCTGCGCTGTTCGCGCAGCTCGGCAGCTATTCGCGCCTGCATCTGCAAGAAGCCAAGGCCAGGTGCGTGAAGTATGAAGTGGTGGAAAGCCTGCCGGCCAGCTCGGCCTGGCCCGACAACACCACCCCGGAGAAGACCGCACTGTGGGCAGGCGATCCCGCCCTGACGCGTCTCGGTGCGCTCAAGGCCGCGCTGCAGGGCGAACGCCGTGGCTACGAGTTCTACTACGCGATTGCCAACACCACGCGCGACGCGAACATCCGCAAGGTGGCGAAGGAGTTCGTGCGCGAAGAAGCGGAACACGTCGAAAAGCTGAAGCAGTGGATCGAGCAGGAAGAGGCCGCCCTGCGTCGAGCGGCGGAAGCGGTCGCCGGCTGATGCAGGCGTGACGGATGAAGGGGCGGCAGCCTGGCGCCCCTTCAGGCCACGCCGATGGCGAATACCGGCCCGTTCATTCCGTTCCATCCCAGGCCCACCGCACCGTGTGCCGACCCGTCGCCCCCTCAGTACGGTCGCCCGTCCTTATGGCTGAACACCCAGTGCCCGTCGATCAGTTCCGCCCGCAGGTCGTCGTCCGGGTAGCTCGCTTCGTCACCGCTGCTGCGGTCGCCGATCTCCAGATAGACCACGACATCGGTCGTGTCATTGACCAGACGATGGGCGTTGTCGCGGCCCGCCGCAAAGCCGGCGCACATGCCGGGCGAAAGACGCGTCAGTCCTTCGTCGGTGTGCAGCGCCGGCTCGCCCTCCAGCACGTAGATGAATTCGTCCTGCCGGCTGTGCGCGTGGCGCAGCGCAGACACTGCGCCGGGTTCGAGCCGCGTCAGGTTCACGCCGAAATTCTGCAGGCCGAACAGGTCACCCAGCACGTGCTTGGTACGACCGCGCATGCGCGACGCGAACGGTTCCGGGTAGGCGGACGGACGGTCGCGCGGGGCTACGTCCGCGGCGCACACGGCAATCGGGCGCGGGGGTATCGACATGGCGGACTCCTGTGACGTGAACGGCGAAACAACGATGGGCGACGTCATTTCCGCAGCGTCGCCCCGTACGCGCGCTCGACCCGTGCCACGCGCAGCGAGAACTGCGTGTACCAGCGCTCGCGGCCGGTCTGTCGCGCGAGTGCGTGCTCGGCGTGATTGCGCCACGCTGCGATCGCCTCCTCGCTGACCCAGTAGGACACATTGAGGCCGAAGCCATCCGGGTTGCGGGCGCGCTCGATGCCGAGAAAGCCCGGTTGCCGCGCGGCCAGCTCGACCATGCGCTCGGCCATATCGGCATAGCCGTTGTCGCCCGGCGTGCGCTGCGCCGAGAAGATCACCACGTAGTAAGGCGGTTCGGGGGTATCGGCAAAGCAGGGATTCCTCATTGCGGCGTTCCGCTATCAGCAAGGATGGCGCAGCTCGCCTTGATCAGCGCAACCGTGCGCTCGCCGACGCGGAACTCGCCGGACGCGACACACTGACGCCGACCGATGCGGTGCGCATGAATGCGGCCAAGCAGCCAGTCACCCGCGCGACTCGAACCGAGGTAGTCGACCGACAGACTGGCGGTCACCAGCCGCGCGTGCGCCGGCAACTGCGCGGCGACGAAGCCGACCAGGAAGATGTCGGACAGCGTGGCGATGACACCGCCGTGCGTGATGCCAAGCCCGTTGCAGTCGTCGCCTGTGATGCGTGCCGCGAACAGATCCGTGAGGACACCGCCGGTGAACACCGTGCGACCGCCGAAGAAGGGGCCGCGCAGCACGCGCGGCATGAAGCCCTCCGGTGCGGCGCTGTGCTCATCGACTTTGGGCGGCAGCATCGAGCGCGTCCTCCAGCTGTTCGTTGCCCCAGTACAGCGCATCGCCGACGAAGAAGCTCGGCGCGCCGAACAGCCCGCGCTGCGCGGCCTGCTCTGTCTGCGCGCGCAGCGCCTGCTTCACCTCCGGCGACTGTGCCTGCGCGATCACGGCATCGGCCGGCTGGCCCAGCTCGGCGAGCAGGCGACGCATCGCATCGACGTCGTCGATGTCCGCGTCATCAACGAAGTTCAGTTCGAACACGCGGGTGCAGAAGGTGGCGATCCACGGCGCGTCCGCGTGCGCGAGCGCGACGCGCGCGGGCAGCACGCCATTGCGCGGAAACTGCGACGGCTTGCGCCAGGGCAGCGCGTGCCGCGCGCACTGGCGCGCGAGGTCGGTCCACATCCAGGCGAACTTGGCCGGCTGCTGCAGGAAGGGTGAAGCCTGCCAGCCGGCGGCGCGGAAGATCGGGCCGAGCAGCAGCGGGCGCCACAGCACGCGCACGCCGCGCAGCCGGGCCAGCGTGTCGATGTGCGCCGTGCTCAGATAACTGTAGGGGCTGGCGAAGTCGAACCAGTATTCGATGACCGGGTCGTTCATGGCGCGCCTCAGTCGAACAGCACGAGGCAGCGCGCCTCGATGCTGGCGCGCAGCGGCGCGTCGGCCGGTGCGGCCGGGTCGAGAAAGGCCGCGTGCGGCGTGAAGCGCGACACCCCGCTCGCCTGCGCGTCGTACTGCTTGAACACCAGCACCTCGCGCTTCGTCATGTGCGGGAAGTAGTGCCAGCGGTGCAGCGGCGAGTGCTTCAGCACGTAGATTTCGCCGCTGCGGCCGGGATAGCGGATTTCCGCCGCAACCAGGTCCTGCGCCATCACCGAGCGCGCGTCGCACAGCGCCAGCGGCGCGTCAATCACCGGCTCGATCAGCGGACGCCACACGTTCACCACGGCATAACGACGGACGCGCGCTTGCGCCCCATCGTCGCGTAACACCAGGCCGAGCCGCGCCAGACCGCTCGCCTCCGAATAGTCGTTGTGAACGCGCCCCACCGCCGAGGCCTGGGCGTTCTGCCGGCCGAAGGTGAGGTGCTGTTCGTCGCGGCTGCGCCGGCGGATCTGGTGATCGAAGCACAGCGCGCGCCTGCCGCCGGCGGCCTCGCAGGCGATGGCCTCGACCTCCGGGTAGTAGCGGGCGCGGATCTGCGCGTCGTCGTCGACATCATCGAGGCAGCTCGGCGCCTCGCGCAGTTCGAAGCCGTGACGATGGAGCAGGAAGTGCTGCGCGCCCGGGCGGGCGTCGACGATGTCGACCACGTGCGTACGGTAGCTGCAGTTCTCCCACGGCTCGCCGTCGGGCGGCGGGTACATGTAGTTGAACGGCGCGCCCGCGCTGTCGTGCAGGTAGTCCAGTCCGCCGGTGGTGTGCGCCAGCCGGGAAGTGCCGGCACGCAGGAAGCGTTCGTAAGGGGTATTCACGTGAGGCTCCTCGGTGATCGTCGGGCGGACACCCGCCGCCACTGTTGAGGTGGGGCCTTGGATGTCCGGGTATCCATGCTGCGGTCGAGGAGCCTTCCGATCGAGTGTCTGGATCGACATCAATCGGGCTAATATGGACATCATGAAAACCATCGTACTGGTCCTGCCCGGCGTGCTCGACATCAGCCTGGGCATCACGCTGGACGTGATGAACACCGCCAACCGCCTGTGTCTCCAGGCCGAGCGACCGCCGCTGTTCGAGGTGACGCTGGCCGGCACCGGGCGGCGGCGCGAGCGCAGCGGTTCCGGGCTCGAAGTCGGCCCGCTCGCGCGCATGGCTGATCTGCCGCCGCCCGATCTGGTGCTGCTGCCGGGCGCCAATCGCGCCCATCGCGAAGCGCTGGAAGAATGGCTGGCGACGCGCGACGTGGTGAAGGCGATGGCGCGTGTGGGCCACTGGCTGGAAGGGGGCGCCGTCGTCGCCGCATCCTGCGTCAGCACCTTCGCGCTGGCGCAGGCCGGCCTGCTCGACCGGCGCGTCGCCACCACCAGCTGGTGGCTGGCGCCCTTGTTCCGCGAACGCTATCCGCAGGTCGATCTCGACATGACGCGCATGGTGGTCAGCGACGGCCCGATCAGCACCGCCGGCGCCGCGCTGGCCCAGGCCGACCTGATGCTCGCGCTGGTGGCGCGCCACGGCTCGGAGGAACTGGCGCGCAGTTGCGCGCGCTTCCTGATGCTGGACCACCGCGTATCGCAAAGTCAGTACGCCATCGCCTCGCATCTGGCACGGCAGACACCGACGCTGCAGCGCGCCGACCGCTGGCTGCAGACCCGCCTCGGCGAACCCGTCACGCTCGCCATGCTGGCCGACGCGCTGCACATGACGCCGCGCACGCTGAGCCGGCACTTCGCGTCGGCGGTCGGCATGTCGCCCATCCAGTACGTGCAGAAACTGCGCGTCGAGCGTGCCACCCAGTTGCTCGAAACCGGCCACGCCTCGCTGGAATCGGTGGCCGCCCAGGTCGGCTACGCCGACCCGTCGATGCTGCGCAAACTGCTGCGCCGCGAGCGCGGGGTGACGGCGCGGGGCGTGCGGTCGCGGTCACGTGCGGCGGGCAGTGGAGACGAGCGTCCGCAAAACCCGGGGTGATGCACGCAACCTGTCAGAGTGACGGCGATGCACTTCGTGACGCGCTTGTGCGCGTCAGCAGACACAACGAGCGAAGACCCGGGCGCGGCGAGCCTCCCGGCGACTACCTGACTGCCAGCGCGTCCGGTTCGCGTGCGTGCCAACCGCCACCCAGCGCCTTGAAGGCAGCGACTGCTGCGCGTACGGATTCAGTTTGTGCCTGAACGCGCGCGTCGGAGGCACGCAACAGGTTCTCGTCGGCCTGCAGGACTTCAATCAGGCTGACGACACCCTTTTGATACGCCGCAAACGAGGCGTCACGTGCGCGACCGAAGGAGTCCACGCCTTGAGTCAGCACAGCGGCCTGCTCTTCGCGTCTGACTAACGACGACAACGCGTTCTCGACGTCTTCGGTTGCCCGTAAGGCAGCAAGCCGATATGCAGAGAGCAGTTCCGCTTCCTGCCCCTTCGCCAGATCGATCTGCGCGTCGATGCGGCCAAAGTCGAACAGACGCCAGCGCAGGCCGAGCACGCCTGCGGCCTGACCGGCACCGCTGGTGAACAGATTGCCGCTCGCGACCGATGTCGCGCTGCCTATCAGTCCGCTCAGAGAGAGTTTCGGGTAGTACTCGGCGATAGCGCCGCCAATACGCGCGCTGGATGCGGCGAGGCGACGTTCGGCCGCGATCAGATCCGGCCGCCGGCGAAGCAGTTCGGCCGGCGCCCCCATGGCCGCGATCTGCGGGGCTGCCGGAATATCACGGGGGGCGGCCAATTCTGCCCGATGCGTGCCCGGCGGAGAACCCAGCATCACGTCCAGAGCATTCATGGCGGCGTCCAGACCCGCCTCAAGCACCGGCACCGAGGCCTGAGCCTGGGCAAGCGCACCCTCGGCCTGCCTCACTTGAAGTTCGGCAGCGAGCCCCTTTCCATGCAAAAGTTTGATGGTTGCGAGCAGGTCCTGCTGCGTCCTGACCTGTCGGCGAGCGACGTCCAGACGGGCCTGCAATCCGCGGATGGTGATGTAGATGTCGGCTGTCTGTGCCGTTACCGCCAGACGCGTCGCGACCGCGCCCGCTTCCGAAGCCTGGTATTCGGCCCATGCCGCCTCCCGTCCGCGGCGCAGACCACCGAACACGTCCAGCTCCCAGCTCGCGGCGACATTGGTCTCGTAGGCACGGCCGTAACGGTCGAAACCGGGCGCAGAGTTGAGGACCTGCCCCAAGGGGGTCTCGACGGAGTGGTACGCCCTCGCCGCTTCAGCGGCGACATGGCCCGAGGGCAGCAGTGCGGCGTTGGCCGCGCCAAGGCCGGCGCGCGACTGGGCGACACGGGCCGCCGCTTGCGCGATGTCCAGGTTCTGCTCCTGCGCCAGGGCCACGAAGCGCTCAAGCTGCGGATCATTGAAGGCGGCCCACCAGATCGTGAGGTCCGCCTGCTGCCGTACCTGTCGGCGCTCGACAGCTTCCTGACCGATGAATACCGGCGAAAGCGCGATCTCAGGCTGCCGATACTCAGGACCCACGGCGCAGCCCGTCAAGACACCGGCGCTCAGAAGTAGGACGAGAGAGCGGGGATAGGCGAACATTAAAGTCTCCCGGAAAGTTGAGTCCACGCGGTGACTATAATCCGTAGTGGTCACTCATTGTCAAGCCATCATCGACGCGGTATTGTTTTTCCATGAGCGAAATCGACACTTCTACACCCCACTCGCGCGGCCCCGTCGACCACAGCGTTCGAGAGCAGATCGTGGCGGCGGCCGGAGAACACTTCAGCCACTACGGCTACGAAAAGACCACGGTTTCGGATCTGGCCAAGGCAATCGGCTTTTCCAAGGCCTACATCTACAAGTTCTTCGACTCCAAGCAGGCGATCGGCGAGGCCATCTGCGCCCAGTCTCTGAGCGCCATCATTCTTGCGGTCGAGGAAGCGGTGGCCAGCGCGCCCACGCCTACGGAGAAATTCCGCAGAATGTTCAAGGCCTTGGTGTCGACGGGCGTGGGCCTGTTCTTCAACGACCGCAAGCTGTATGACATCGCCGCGCATTCCGCCGGCGAGGGCTGGCCTTCTGCACGCGCCTACTGCGAGCGCATCCGGCAGATCCTGACGGAGATCGTCCGCGAAGGTCGGGAGAGCGGCGAGTTCGAGCGCAAGACCCCGCTCGACGAGACGGTGCAGGCGATCGATCTGGTCATGCAGCCCTACGTCAATCCGCTGTTGCTCCAGTACAACCTGGATGTGGCCGACGAGGCACCGACGCAGCTTTCCAATCTGGTGCTGCGCAGCTTGGCACCGTAGAGCGCTGAACAAATGCGATGAGTGACTATTGACAATATTAGTCACTCGAATGAAGATGGAGGCCTTCGTTCCCGGAGGTCGCCATGGTTCAGCGCCGCACTATTTCCTTCCTCGCCGTCGTCGGTCTGCTGCCTTTGGCTCTGGCCGCGTGCGGCGAAGCCACGTCTTCGATCGACCCGCGCACCCAGATTCCCCTGGTACGGGTCGGGGCAATCGAGGTCGCCACACAGGCTGACCGGTCCTTCACCGGTGTCGTTGCGGCGCGGGTGCAGAGCGATCTGGGTTTCCGCGTTCCGGGCAAGATCGTGGAGCGCCTGGTCGACACCGGCCAGACCGTCAAACGCGGCCAGCCGCTCATGCGCATCGACCCCACCGATTTGCGGCTTGCCACGCGCGCACGTGACGAGGCGGTTACCGCTGCCACGGCGCGGGCGCGCCAGACCGCGGACGACGAAGCGCGATACCGCGATCTCGTCGCGACGGGGGCGGTGTCCGCCTCTGCCTACGACCAGATCAAGTCCGCCGCCGACGCGGCGCGGGCGGAACTGGAAGCGGCCAAAGCCCAGGCCGACATGGCCCGCAACGAAACCGGCTACGCAGTTCTGCTCGCCGACGCGGATGGCGTCGTGGTCGACACCCTGGTCGAGCCGGGCCAGGTGGTCGGCGCCGGGCAGGTGGTCGTCCGCGTGGCCCATGTCGGCCGCCGGGAAGCGGTCGTCGATCTCCCCGAAACCTTGCGCCCGGCAGTCGGTTCCGCAGGAATCGCGACCCTTTATGGCGGCGGGCTCACCGGCCCGGCTCGCCTGCGCCAGCTGTCGGATGCAGCCAATCCCCTCACGCGCACCTTCGAGGCCCGCTACGTGCTGGAGGGTCGCCTGGCCGAAGCGCCTCTGGGCTCGACCGTCTCGATCCAGATCTCCCGCAACCGCTCTGACCCCACGCTGCAGGTACCGATCGGTGCGATCTTCGACCCGGGCAAAGGGCCCGGCGTATGGGTGATCGAGGAAGACGGACACCAGGACCAAGGGGGAAGCCAAGAACAAGGAACCCGGGTCACCTGGCGCGCGGTGCAGGTGACCGGCCTCGGTGAGGAAACCGCTGCGGTCATCGGTGGCGTCTCCGCGGGCGATCGCATCGTCGTGCTCGGTGCCCACCTGTTGCAGGAAGGCGAGCAGGTGCGCGTGGCCGACAGCAATAACCCGGCACGTGTGGCGACGTCCGGCGGAGAGCGGCAATGAGCGCTCCGACGCACTCGACCGAAGGCGCACGCCCCTCCCGCCATGAGGCGGTTGATTCGACGAGCGCCTTCAACCTGTCGGCCCTTGCCGTACGTGAGCGGTCGGTCACCCTGTTCTTGATGATCGTGATCTTCATTGCTGGTGCGGTGGCATTCATGACGCTGGGCCGGGCGGAAGACCCGGCCTTCACGATCAAGCAGATGACCGTGGTCACCGCGTGGCCCGGGGCCACCGCGAAGGAAATGGAAGAGCTCGTGGCCGAGCCGCTGGAAAAGCGCCTGCAGGAACTGCGCTGGTATGACCGGGCGGAGACCTATACGCGACCGGGCCTGGCCTTCACCACGCTGAACCTGCTCGACAGCGCGCCGCCAGCTGAAGTACCCGAAGAGTTCTATCAGGCGCGCAAGAAGCTCAGCGACGAGGCACTCACGCTGCCGCGTGGCGTCATCGGCCCGATGGTCAACGACGAATACGCCGACGTGACCTTCGCGCTCTACGCCTTGAAGGCGCACGGGGCTGCGCACCGGCACCTGATCCGCGACGCCGAGACCCTGCGTCAGCGCCTGCTGCACGTACCCGGCGTCAACAAGGTAAACATCATCGGCGAGCAGGCCGAACGGATCTTCGTCGAGTTCTCCCATGACCGCCTCGCGACCCTCGGCGTCTCCCCGCAAGCCCTCTTCGCGGCGCTGAACGGGCGCAACGTCATGACGCCCGCCGGCTCGATCGAAGCCAAGGGACCGCAGGTGTTCATCCGGCTGGACGGAGCGATCGACGATCTGGAAGCGATCCGCAACACGCCCGTCGCCGCGCGCGGACGTACGCTCAAGCTCGGCGACGTCGCCGAAGTGAAGCGCGGCTACGAAGACCCGGCGAGCTTCCTCATCCGCAACAACGGCGAGCCGGCCCTGCTGCTCGAGGTCGTGATGCGCGAGGGCTGGAACGGCCTCGATCTTGGCCGCGCGCTGGAGGCGGAAGCCGCTGCGATCAACGCCGAGCTCCCGCTGGGCATAAGCCTCTCCAAGGTCACGGACCAGTCGGTCAACATCAGTTCGGCGGTCGACGAGTTCATGCTCAAGTTCATTGCCGCGCTCGGCGTGGTGATGCTGGTGGGCTTCCTCAGCATGGGCTGGCGTGCCGGCATCGTGGTCTCGGCCGCAGTGCCGCTGACCCTGGCCGCAGTCTTCGTCGTCATGGCCGCCACCGGCAAGAACTTTGACCGCATCACCCTGGGTTCCCTGATTCTGGCCCTGGGTCTTCTGGTCGACGACGCGATCATCGCCATCGAGATGATGGTGGTGAAGATGGAGGAAGGCTACGACCGCATCCGCGCAGCCGCCTACGCGTGGAGCCACACCGCGGCGCCCATGCTGTCCGGGACACTGGTGACGGCGATCGGCTTCATGCCGAACGGCTTCGCCAAATCGACGGCTGGCGAATACACCAGCAATATGTTCTGGGTGGTCGGCATTGCCCTGATCGCATCCTGGATCGTCGCCGTGGTGTTCACGCCCTACCTCGGGGTCAAGCTGCTGCCCGATTACACGCCGCGCGAGGGCGGGCACGGTGCGATCTACGCGACGCCGAACTACCAGCGCTTCCGCCGCCTGCTGGGATCGGTGATCCAGCGCAAATGGCTGGTGGCGGCGAGCGTGATCGGCACCTTCGCCATCGCCGTGCTGGGCATGGGCGTGGTCAACAAGCAGTTCTTTCCGACTTCGGACCGGCCCGAGGTGCTGATCGAAGTACAGATGCCCTATGGCACCGCGATCCAGCAGACGAGTGCGGCGGTCGCCAAGGTCGAGGCGTGGCTGGCCGCGCAGCCGGAAGCGAAGATCGTGACCGCCTACATCGGCCAGGGGGCACCGCGCTTCTACCTGGCGATGTCGCCGGAGATGCCCGATCCGTCCTTCTCGAAGATCGTCGTCCTGACCGACGACCAGGCTGCGCGCGAAGCACTCAAGCTGAAGCTGCGGCAGGCGGTGGCCGACGGTCTGGTGCCGGAGGCGCGCGTGCGGGCGACCCAACTGGTGTTCGGCCCGCCCTCGCCCTTCCCGGTGGCCTTCCGCGTAATGGGGCCGGATGCCGACACGCTGCGCGAGATCGCTGCAGAGGTGCGTGCCGTAATGCAGGCTTCGCCGCAGATGCGCACGGTCAATACCGACTGGGGAGAGCGCGTGCCCACGCTGCGCTTCTCGCTCGACCAGGACCGGCTGCAGAGCCTCGGCCTCACCTCCAGCGACGTGGCGCAGCAGCTTCAGTTCCTGTTGAGCGGCATCCCCATTACCGAGGTGCGCGAAGACATCCGTTCGGTGCAGGTCGCTGCCCGTTCGGCCGGGCACACCCGGCTCGATCCGGCCCGGATCGGCGATTTCACGCTGGTCGGCGCGACCGGCGAACGGATTCCGCTGTCGCAGGTGGGCGCCGTGGAGGTCCAGATGGAAGACCCGATCCTGCGTCGCCGCGACCGCACGCCGACCATCACCGTACGCGGCGACATCGCCGAGGGCCTGCAGCCGCCGGATGTGTCCACCGCCGTCTGGCAGGATCTTCAGCCCATCATCGCCAAGCTGCCGGCCGGCTACCGAATCGAACTGGCCGGCTCGATCGAGGAATCCGCCAAGGCCAACAGCGCCTTGCTGCCGGTCTTCCCCATCATGATCGCGCTGACGCTGATCACCATCATCTTCCAGGTCCGCTCGATCTCGGCGATGACGATGGTGTTCGCCACTGCGCCGCTGGGCCTGATCGGTGTCGTGCCCACCCTGCTGCTGTTCAACCAGCCCTTCGGCATCAACGCGCTGGTCGGCCTGATTGCGCTGGCGGGCATCCTGATGCGCAACACGCTCATCCTGATCGGCCAGATCCACGACAACGAGAAGGCGGGGCTGGGCCCCTTCGATGCGGTGGTGGAAGCCACCGTGCAGCGCGCGCGTCCGGTCATCCTGACCGCCCTCGCCGCCATCCTGGCCTTCATTCCGCTCACCCAGTCGGTGTTCTGGGGAACGCTCGCCTACACCCTGATCGGCGGCACCTTCGCCGGCACGGTGCTGACACTGGTGTTCCTGCCGGCCATGTATTCCATCTGGTTCAGGATCAGGCCAGCGCCGGCGCAAAGCTGATCAGTCATCACCCCACTCGCCTCATATAGAAAGAGAAAGGAACTGCCATGTCGCACTCCGAAGTCGTCATCGTCACCGGCGTGTCATCGGGCATCGGACGCGCCGCCGCCATCAGGCTGGCCGCGCTGGGTTGCCGGGTGTTCGGTACCGTGCGCAACGCCGCGCAGGCAGCGCCGATACCCGGCGTTTCACTCATCGAGATGGACGTCCGTGACCAAGCGTCGATCGAGCGCGGAATCCGGACCGTCATCACGCAGGCCGCACGCATCGACGTGCTGGTCAACAGTGCCGGCGTGACCCTGCTGGGCGCAGCGGAGGAGACGTCGATCTCCGAAGCCCAGACACTGTTCGACACCAACCTCTTCGGCCTGCTGCGTACGATCAAGGCCGTGCTGCCCCACATGCGCAAACAGGGGTCCGGTCGCATCGTCAATGTCAGTTCGGTGCTGGGCTTCCTGCCGGCGCCTTACATGGCGCTCTATGCGGCATCCAAGCATGCCGTCGAAGGCCTGTCCGAAACGCTGGATCACGAGGTCCGCCAGTTCGGCATCCGTGTGGCGCTTGTCGAACCCTCCTTTACCCGGACCAATCTGGATCTCAACGCGCCGCAGGCAGCGTCCAGGATTCCCGACTACGAAAAGGAACTCGGCACCGTTTCGCAGGCCATCCGGAGAAATGTCCAGAAGGCGCCCCAGCCCGACGGGGTCGCGGCGGTGATCGTCGACGCCGCGCTGGGGGCATGGAAGATGCGCCACACCCCGAAAGGCGAAGCCTCGCTGCTGGCCAAGCTGCGCCGCTTCATGCCCGCTGGCCCGGTCGAGAAGGGCCTGCGCAAGACGTTCGGGCTCGCCTGAATCGGCCCCGATCTTCCGGCCCGTGCAAGAACTGCAGACGCACGGCCATCGGGGATCGCCACATGACTGAGAGCGCCCCATGACGGTCCCGAAAAGCCCGACGATCACACCGTCGCCTGCCATCGCGGCAGCGGCACTCCCCGGCTCGCCCCCCAACACCGCCTCTCCATGGCCGGTGTTCTGGGTGGCCAGCCTGGCGGTGTTTCTTGTCTCCATGGACGGCACCATGCTGTTCGCGGCCTTCAGCGCCTTGCGGGCCGGCTTTCCCGACGCCACTGCGGCAGACCTTTCGTGGGTGCTCAATGCCTACACGGTGGTCTATGCCGCAATGCTGATCCCGTCCGGCGGATTGGCAGACCGACACGGGCGCAAGCGGGTGTTTCTCGTCGGTGTTGCGCTGTTTCTGGCGGCATCCGCCGCCTGTGGCCTGGCGGTCAGCGTGGAGTGGCTGGTCGCGGCAAGAGTGCTGCAGGCTCTCGGTGCTGCGATGCTGACGCCGGCCTCGCTCTCGCTCGTACTGGCAGCGTTCCCGACAGACAAGCGCGCTGTGGCCGTCAGTCTGTGGGGCGCGGTCGGCGGACTGGCCGCGGCGGTGGGCCCCAGCCTGGGGGCGTTCGTGGTGGCTTCGTTCGGCTGGCAATGGGCTTTCTACCTGAACGTGCCTTTGGGCATCCTGGCCATCTGGCGTGGTGCAACGCTGCTGACCGAAGCAAAGCAGCCGACACGGGGACGTCCGCTCGATCTGGTGGGAATGAGCGTGCTGGTCGTCGGCATCGGCGCGCTGGCGCTGTCCATCGTGCAGGCCGACTCGCCTGCCTGGTCACGTCATGAACTGCTGGCGACGGCCGGCGCCGGCATGGCGAGCATCCTCGGATTCGTCGCCTGGGCGCGGTTTGCGGAGGCGCCGCTGGTGGACCTCAAGCTGTTTCGCAACCCCACATACCGCTACGTCAATCTCGCAACGCTGAGCTTCGGCACCGCGTTCTCGATGATGTTCTTCGCATTCTTCTTCTACATGAATTCGATCTGGCGCTATCCGCTCCCACTGGCCGGCCTGGCGATGGCACCCGGGCCGCTGCTGGTGGTTCCGGTGGCGGCGCTGTCGGGTCGCCTGGCCGGTCGGCACGGTCACCGCCCCGTGCTGATCGCGGGTTGTCTGATCTACGCGGCCAGCGCGCTGTGGTTCCTGCTGGTGCCCGGTATCGAGCCCGCATATCTGACGCATTGGCTGCCGGGCATGTTGTTGAGCGGTACTGGCGTGGGCATGGTCCTGCCTTCACTGTCAGGCGCCGCGGTCAGCCGTCTGCCGCCCGCCCACTACGCCGTCGGCAGCGCGGTCAACCAGGCGATACGGCAAATCGGCTCGGTCATGGGTGTCGCCCTCACCGTGCTGCTGCTGGGCGGTGCAACGCTGCATCGTGGCGATTTCGATGCTGTCTATCTATGCCACATGAGCCTTGCACTGCTGACCGCGGCGCTGTGCCTGCCCGTCAACACCGCGCCCACAGCCTTCGCAGAAAAATGAGCAGGTCCCGAGCCAGACCCTTCCTGCAACGGCATTCATCGACTGCGGCGTAACCGCGCAAGGCGGCGATCCAGGCCGACGAACGGGCACTGCGAGCACGCATTTCATAACCGGCCGCCCGCGCCGAAGGATCGGCGGGGGACAGTTCCGCCCACGTCGCATGAAGGCTCGAAACGCGTCCTCGCCTCAATCCACCGCGCGCCGCTTCCGGCGTGCAGCGAACGCGACGCAGCCGATGCCGGACAGCAGCATCAAGACGGTGGTCGGCTCTGGCACGAGGGCGACGTTGTCCAGATAACCGACGTCGGCCCCCGTCTGATATTCCGCCCGAATTCTCAGCGAACTCAGGTTCGACAGTACGGCAAGAAACTGCTCCTCCGTCGGCGCGATGCCCGACAGGGTGTTCAGTCGCCAGCCGGCCGCCGACAGCGGAACCGAATACGACGTCCAGCCGTTGTTGACCGGATTGTTCGCCGTGTCATACACGACGGTGAGGCCGCCGCCCGACAGGATCACGTCCTCCGCGTCGAACTGATTCGGCCCGCCCGGATAGCGCTGCATCAGGTCAAAGGTCAGCTGCGAGCCGAAGGCGCCGGCGAAGTTGCCGAGGAACAGCGAGGGCGCGACGAAGTAGGTGACGCCGCCGGTGGTCAGGTCGTCGATGAACACATTGCCGCCTGGATTGCCGCCGGTGGCACTCCAGGTCAGCGGCCCCTCGATGTCACCCTGGGCGCTCCAGCCTTCGGCATCCGTGTCGAAGGTGCTGGTGGCCGCCAGCGTCGGGAGTGAAACAGCGAAAAGAAATGCCGGCGCGGAAATACGAAGTCTGGTGCCTTTCATTGTCGTGAGCCTCCAATGGTCAAGCAGATCCGGGAACGTATTCAACCCGCCAACATGGTGATCCTGAGGGGGTCGGGACTGCAAGCGTCGCCATTGGAGGTCACCGCGCAGGGTTCAAGCGCCGTACCCACCCTCCCGCTGATGCCGTACGGCAAGCACGATGACGACATCGCGACCGGCGTCGTAGTCATACAGGGCCACGTAACCGGTTCGGCCGCGTGAAATGACCAACTCCCGGAGGTCGTGCTCGACCTTGCGTCCGATCAAAGGATGCTCGCGCAGCACCGCGAAGCCGGATTGCAGGATGGGCAGCGTCTCGGCAGCAGTTGCAGGCGCATCTGCCTGCAGCAGGAAATCGGTCAGACGTTCCAGATCTGCCAGCGCGCGCGGCGCCAGCACTACACGGGTAGTCACAATGAGGCCCGCTGCTTAGATCGACGACGGATCGGGCTTGCGGGCGCCTCTTCCTTCGGCGCGCGCCTTCAGGTAATCGAACACCTCGTCGGCATCCACCACCAATCCGTAACGCGCAACCTCTTCGCGCGCCAGCAGCGCATCGGTCACGAAGGCTGTGCGACGTTCGGCCAGTTCGGTCTGCAGTTCCAGCGCCTCGACCATGAAAGCGTGCGCACTTTTGCCGGACTGCTGCGCCACCGCAGCGATGCGCGCCTTCAGTTCGTCCGGAAGTTTCAGCGTGGTCGTAGCGGTCATCGCAGCCTCCTGAATATGGGTAGCACCATGGTAGCACCGGCCAGACCGTCCCGACGCCCGCAGTGCAACACGAGGCGCATTTCGCGTGCCTGTTGCTAATAAGCGCCAGCATCAGGACCAAATACGTTCTTGAAATCCTTGTGGCACTAGGAACGGGCTGCCCCCGTTTATCTAAGAATGACGATGCCGAGCATAATGAATTGAAATCGCTCGCGCGGTCATAAATGGTGAAAGAGCATCGATATCGTACGGCAGGCTCCGCAAGGAGTAACCCATTAAGGCAACCTTCATCATTACGAGTAGATCTGACTTTCCGCAGGACACTCATGAAAGGGACCAACCATGACATTCTGTGTCTGTCTAGCACACCCTAAGCAGAGGAACAACACAATCGTCCAAATCAACAGACAAAGTTGCGCAATCTGAAGACCCTCTTGACGAATCCAGTACGCAAACCACAAACCGCCGACCAGCATAGAGACCCAGCAAATAGCGCAAACTAACAACCCCACAAGTGCAAACCCCTCCCATTGCCCCTCCCCATTAACGAACAACCGAGCAAAGAAGGAAATCCAAAGAAGCGTCGCGCCAGAGAACTGCAACGTGAAGGTATAAACAAGGACAAAGATATGCACGCGAGGATGCAACTGCCGCCTCGATAAAAGCGGCGTCAAGACCGAAGGCCGCTCAAACAAGGCCTCCATAGAAAACAATCGACGTATCGCATCTAACGAGCCACTCCAACCAATTACATTGTTAAGCGACGCCACCGACATCCATAGCGCATACCCAAATAAATTTACTGCGACAAAAAGGTCGCGCAACCGATCGAGATCCATCATTCAACTCACTCTCATTTCCATGCACTAAACGCCAGTAGCATCACCCCAAAGAAGCGCATTCACCCCTCGACTAGAACCTTTCCAAAGCAACGAACGGAGCGGCAATACGAAAAGTCTTGGAAGTGCTCAACGCAGGCTTAAGGAAGCCATATCGACCTGCGTTGTGATAATGCCTACCTATGCGAACATCGATATAGCAAAAGTTGCCCTAGTGATCATAAATTGATCATAAATGACGGCTTCGCCCACACGACACCTCGACCTACGCCTCGCTACATGCACTCGCAATGGCTAAGCTCAAGGTGTCCCTGACCCACGGGACGTGAAGATAACGAGGAGATAAAAGTGAAACAACTGAGTATTGCCGCCGCAATTGCAATCTCGTGTGCAGCGATGACGCAAGCGCATGCCGTAGAAAAGCCGAAAGGTGTAAACACTGCGAATCCGGTAATGTACAAATGGGGAGTCTCCGTAATTCGAATAGGGCGTCCTACCGACAAGTTAAAGGAGAACACTCGATTCTACAGCGAAGGCGTTGGCTTCCCCGTGATTCAGTCATTTGAAGAACACGAAGGGTTCTCCGGTGTCATTCTCGGTGTTGGAGAGGCGCTTGGACTGCACCCCGAGGCTTTGAACCTTGAGTTTACTACCGAGACAAAGGGAAGCCCCGGCCAAGTAGGAAACGACGACACGAACTTCGTCTTTTACGCACCCAACTGGAAGGAGATCGAGAAGATCTCCGACAGACTCATTAAACTCGGATACAAGCCCGTAAAGGCCCATAACCCATGGTGGGACAGCTACTGCAGCATAAGCTTTAAGGATCCTGACGGCTTCCGCTTCATTATGATTCCCAAAGCAGGTGATCTTGATCCCGCTGAATACAACAACTACCTAAAAGGTGATGATTGCTCAAAGACCCCCTACGCGAGGTACTACAAGTGAAGACAATACGTGTAGCTGGCGCATTTGCCTCGTTGATCGTTGCATTAGGCGTTGAGAGTAACGCCTATGCGCAGGCAACACCATCCACAGGCACTTTGGGACAACGAGCGTACAAGGCCATCTGTATGGGCTGCCACTCTATCGAGCCCAACGTAACAAAAGTTGGACCGAGTTTGGCTGGCCTGATTGGAAGAAAAGCGGGCTCACCTACAGGCTCCGCGGCTCTGCGGGAATCAGGGATTATATGGGACAGCAAGAGTCTGGATGCCTATCTAATGAACCCCCCAGCACTCGTCCCGGGTACCACAATGGTCGTCACCCTCGAGGACCGAGAGGTACGGTCGGCTCTTGTTGGCTATATTGAAGAGTTGGCAAACCCCCGGGTAAAAAACTAGAAGTTCTTGAGCGAGGGAGAAGACGATGCACGAATCGCGAACTAGGGCACAGTCGAATGCTATACGAATCTACTCCGATAGCGCCTACTGCAAATTCGTAGAGGATTTTAGGGAGTACGGAAAATCCGAGCCAAGTCTTGTTCTCGCAGCACAACCCGCTGGTGTATATCCGCACGAAGCAACGCCTGAGTTATGGGTAGGGCTGCAAGTCTCGGGGCGAGGAAATGCAGTTTTTGACTTGGGTTCCGGACCGCGTTCCGCAATGATCGAACCCGGTGACATACTCGTACGAAAGCCGAATGTCTCCTCATTTTATCAGTTCGATCATACACATCGTTTTCTTCTCGTTAGTCTGCCTATGACCGAGGAGATCTTGCAACTCTCATCGGCCTTTGGTTACCCTGAACTTGACTTTGGGACACTGCATGAACACAAGCTAAGCGATCCGTTCCTCGCATCGATGTTGACACAGCTTTGGTACGGGATGCTTTCCGGCTATGTTGACCCCTACCACTATCTCGGTGCGGCCGCGCCGATGATAGTGGCAGAGATGGCAAGCTGCTCTGTACGCCTTTCTAGAAAATCACGAGGCGGTTTGTCGCCTGGAAACAAGAGAAGAATAATCGAATTCTTACACTTCAATTTGGAGAAGCGGATTACCGTAGAAATGATGGCGAGACTTGCCGGTCTTAGCCAACATTACTTTGTCCGCGCCTTCAAGGAGTCATTCGGAATTCCGCCACACCAATACCTTGTCCAACAACGAATTGCAAAAGCACGAACGCTAATTACGGAGAGCACCCAGCCGCTCGACGCCATTGCAGAAATGACCGGATTTTCAGGCCATGGTGCGATGAGTCGAGCGTTTAAGCTGGCCGGCCTACCACCACCAAATCGCCACCGGCGAAACCCTTAATCCCTTTCTGTTTTTCTTCAATCGCTGGTTATCGGCGAGGGATAAACTCGCCCCAAGGAGGAGAAAATGAAAAAATTACACCAACTGACGTTAGCTGCCATCACGATCACTTCACCGAGCCTTGCTTATACAGCGGAGTGGTCAAACCTAAATATCCAGTATCTGTACAGCAGCAGATACAAGGAGCCGTTCAACAACGAACGAATCGCCAAACAGACTGTAACAATTGAGTACGCCAACGCTTATTCTTTGGGGAGCAATTATGCATATATTGATATTGCACGATCAGAAAAGGAGGAAATCGGCGCCATATCGGGACAAAAAGAAGGTCCCACAGACTTCTTTGGCGAGTGGTATCACACTCTCAGTCTGAGCAAAGTTCTTAAGCGTCCAATGCAAGTCGGATGGATTCGGGATGTGGGCTGGCTAGCGGGAATCTCGGCGGGCTCAAAGACCAGTGAGTTTAGACCAGACACGCGCGCTTGGGTGACTGGAATTGAATTCACCCTTCCGTCTCCCGCAGGAGGCTATCAGAACATTTCCTTCTCCGGCTACTTCGATGATAGTCGCAATGCCTTCGGCGAAGTTCAATCGCGCGACACGTATCGTATCGCACATTGCTTTCTAATTCCTTTCACCTTCGGCGGAATTGAAGGAAAACTCGAGGGGTACTGGAAAGCAATTGGCCCCGCTTTCGAAGGCTCAAAAACTCAATTCTTGACACAGCCGCGTCTATTGCTTGATATTTCTCGGTTTGTCGGCGCCGCACCAAGATCCCTCTATGGCGGGATTGAGTACCAGTACTATCGCAACAAATACGGTACAACCACCGACGAAAGCCATCCGCAGTTAATGCTCCAATTGAACCTCTAGTACCTGCTAAAGTCTTTTCAACCTTTCCCGATTCATTGGATCGGGAAAGGTTGTTTATTAACCAAACAGAAATTTAGTCCCCGCTCCTTGCCTAAGGCGTCCCCTCAACTTACTTCTCTACAGCAGGGAGTGTGACGCCCCATACGCTCGCGCTTCTCTTCCTCGACGAGTTAAGCGCCGTGTTCCTTCATCGCCGCCTCAATGTGAATAGGCCGGCGAGACAGTTTATTCGCTATCCACCCCGCAACAAGTGCGGGCAACGAAAGCAATAGAAACAGCCAGAAGGCGGCCAACGTTGCGCCCTCCTTACCGCCAGGGTCAGCCAAACCGGCAGCGTTCGCAATTAATCCAGCAATCGCCGCGCCTAAAGCAGTCGCGTATAGCTGCACTGTTGTAATTGACGCAGCAGCGAGATTTTCTTGTCCGGCCGGTGCTTCGTCAAGGATTCGCGCAAGAAGATGAGGCCATCCCATTCCCACTCCAAATCCTGTGGCGAGCAACGCAAGGCATGTGATCCAGAAGTCGTAACCAAACGCAGCCGACTCCTTCGGCAGTAGAACGGCGAGAGAGATTGAAGCAGCTGTAACAATGAGAGGCCCTGTTCGCACAGCTCGCTTGGCCCATATTTCGTTTGCGGAAGAGCTGATTAATGAAGCGATTGTCCAGCCTGCCGCCATGCTTGCTGTCAGATAACCTGACAATAAGGCCGAGTGCCCTTGGATGGATTGCAGAAAGTAAGGAACGAAGATTTCGGCGCTCAGCGCGATCATGAGCAGAGCTATGCACATATATATCTGACCAAGCGCACGGTTCATCGTATAAGCGCCCTCTGGTAGCAGTCTTTGCGCCGGGCGTTTATCCATTTTCGGCAACGGTACGATAAGCAACATGCCACACACGAGAATTGGAATTTTCCAAGATGTTTGTTCAATGACACCTGCGACACTTATGAGTCCGACAGACGTGACTAATGTCATTAACTGAACAAGCGGAAACCCTTGTTTCCTACGCACTTCAGCCGCTCCTTTCGGTAAGCAATTGCCCGCTAAGATCGCAAGAAGAGCGCAGGCAGGCAGAAGCACCCAAAACGCGTGCCGCCAACTTCCGACCTGCGCCAGGACTCCTCCAATGGCAGGACCGCACAATGTCGCACCGCCCCACATTCCCGATACAAGCGCCATAGCGCGCGTCCATAGTGAAGGTGGAAACAACGTGCGAATCAGCGAGTAGCTCAGAGCGAACAGGAGGCCGCCACCGAGGCCCTGGATGAAGCGTCCGATCAGCAGCCAGGCCATGAGCGGAGCGAGCGCGCAGATCGCCGACCCCACGGAGAAGGCGCCGAGCGCAAGCCAGTAAGACGCCTTAGGTCCGGATCGCAGCTCAAGTTCAGCCGCTATTGCCGATCCAATGATCGCTGCAACAACGAATAGCGTCGTGTTCCAAGCGTAGTATGGGAGGCCCCCGATGTCCTTGACGACCGATGGAAGGATCGTTGTAACAATATAAACATTGACTGCATGCAGAGCCACGCCAGCAGCAAGAACGATGGTCTTCGATGCAGATCCCTTACAGAAGAGTCCACGCCATGTTGCACTTGCTGGCGTCGTCGGATTGCGTGAGGTCACTTGTTCGGCTTCCTGTACGATAAGCAAGTTATTTCTTGCATATTAGCAGCGCCGTTTAATTTAGCAAGGATTTACTTGGATATTTCTTCTTCAAAGGCGGGTGACCGCATACTTTTCATGATCAAGACGAAGGGGCCGGCCTCCACGGCCTCGCTCGCGAGACAACTTGGGATCACGCCAGAAGCGGCCCGCCAGCAGGTCCAAAAGCTTGTTTCAGAAGGTTTAATTGATGGTCGGCCAGAGTGCAGGGCTTCAGCCGGCCGTCCTAGGCAAGTTTGGGCGCTAACTGCCGCCGGCTTCAGCCGTTTTCCTGACGCCCACTCGCAACTAGCTGTGCAACTACTCTCCAGTGTTCGAGTGGCCTTCGGTGACGATGGCCTAGAGCTGCTCTTGGCACGTCGCGACGAGGAAAGTCTGCGTGAGTACAGGCGCGCCTGCGGTGAAGCTACGGACACCAAAACGCGCCTGCACCGGCTCGCAGAGGCTCGAACAGCTGAAGGGTATATGGCCAGAGTAGAGACTGACGGCCAAGATCTTCTGCTTATCGAAGACCATTGCCCCATTTGCGCCGCCGCAAGTGCCTGTCAGGGGTTTTGCAGTTCGGAGTTACAAGTCTTTCAGGAGGTACTTGGACCGTCAGCATTCATTCGGCGCATTGAGCACCTTCAAGCAGGCGGCCACCGTTGCGTCTATCGGATCAGTCCAAAGTAAGCAGCGATGCACTCAGGTGTTTCGAGACGGCAAGAAGGGCGAAACAGATATTGTTGATCGCACGGTTGTCGGGGCAAGTCCAAGCCTCTGACGCCAGGTAACTCGGACAGAGGCGTGGCGGGCAAACGCTTCCGACAAGAGTAGTAGCCAGCTGAACAGCCCCGAATTGGACAGTCTCCTTCGAGCGGATGCCTCAAACGACGGGCGCTCAAGGTCGTCAATGCGTTTCCTTAATATTGGAAAGGCATAATTCTCATCCTGCTAATTCAGACAGGCTCTCGAACGCCGCGCACAAGTCAACGTCGACCACTCCGTCCCGAAAGATTGGCCGTGGCCTGCCTGGCGCCCACATCGTCCAGTTCCCCTCCGAGAAGAACCAGCGAGTGATCCCTGTTGGGGGCCGGCTTGCAGCAGACATGTGCCTGCTTCTTGAGCTTGACCCCTCGATCAAGGGCTACAGATCCCGGCTAACGAAGCGGCCCAGTACCGGATGGTAGTGAACAGTGCCAAACACGCATTCTCCTCCGAGAGCGCGAAGCCCCAAGTTCATGCGCCGAGGCGACGTATGCACTTCTGCGCGGCATCGCTCATCTCTACCCGCTGGACAACCTCGTGCACCGCCACTCTTGTCATTAATTTGACCCCACTCCTGTCCCAATCATTAAGCGGCCCAGGGTAAAGTCAGTTTCAATGGGCTGCATATAGTCGAGATCACAAGTCGTGCAGGCCGGGAGAGACCTACTACTCTCCTCTCTAACGAGAGATTGTTTGTCTCGGATGCGTAAGAGAGAGGACAGCAAGGTCTTTTGGGGCCGAGAGCACGCAACACTCGCGCGCACCAGACCGCTCTCCAATCCAACATGAACAAGAAAAAGGGCGCCCGAGGGCGCCCTGAGGCGTGCGTTACTGTCGCGAATGAGACGTTATCGTCTCTAATGAGAATCTACGACCATCCATCAATCCCAACTCAACGCCCCACCCGTCTGATACTCGATCACCCGGGTTTCGAAGAAGTTGCGTTCCTTCTTCAGGTCGATCATTTCGCTCATCCACGGGAAGGGGTTCTCGGCGCCCGGGTACAGCACATCCAGACCGATCTGCTGGGCGCGGCGGTTGGCGATGAAGCGCAGGTATTCCTTGAACATGTTGGAGTTCAGGCCGAGCACGCCGCGCGGCATGGTGTCTTCGGCGTAGCGGTATTCCAGCTCGACGGCCTTGCGGAACAGCGCCTTCAACTCTTCGCGGAATTCCGGGGTCCAGAGGTGCGGGTTTTCGAGCTTGATCTGGTTGATCAGGTCGATGCCGAAATTGCAGTGCATGGACTCGTCGCGCAGGATGTACTGGTACTGCTCGGCGGCGCCGGTCATCTTGTTCTGGCGACCGAGGGCGAGGATCTGCACGAAGCCGACGTAGAAGAACAGGCCTTCCATCAGGCAGGCAAACACGATGAGGCTCTTCAGCAGTTGCTGGTCGGCTTCGGGCGTGCCGGTCTTGAAGGCCGGGTCGGTCAGCACGTCGATGAAGGGGATGAGGAACTCGTCCTTGTCACGGATGGACTGCACTTCGTGATAGGCGTTGAACACCTCGCCTTCGTCCAGGCCCAGCGACTCGACGATGTACTGGTAGGCGTGGGTGTGGATGGCCTCTTCGAAGGCTTGGCGCAGCAGGTACTGGCGGCACTCGGGCGCGGTGATGTGGCGGTAGGTGCCGAGCACGATGTTGTTGGCGGCCAGCGAATCGGCGGTGACGAAGAAGCCGAGGTTGCGCTTGACCAGACGGCGTTCGTCGTCGGTCAGGCCGTTCGGCGACTTCCACAGTTCGATGTCGCGCTGCATGTTCACTTCCTGCGGCATCCAGTGGTTGGCGCAGCCGGCGAGGTACTTTTCCCAGGCCCACTTGTACTTGAAGGGCACGAGCTGGTTCACGTCGGTGCCGCCGTTGATGACGCGCTTGTCTTCGGCGCGGATGCGGCGCATGCGCGCGTCACCCTGGGCGGCCGGCGTGGCCGGCGGCGACATCGGCAGTTCGCGCGAGTCAGGCATCGGAGTGCGCAGCGCCAGGCCGGGTTGCGTTGCGGTCATCGGCAGGTCGTCTTCGAAACTCAGCATTGTTGTTCTCTCCTTCAGTCGGCGCGCGCGGCGCGCCGGGTATTGCTTTAGTCAGGTGGGGCGATGCGCGGAGCACGCTCCGCTCGCCCCTGGCCCCCAGCCTCTAGCCCCCACCCTTGCCTGCAGAAGCAGACAAGGGTGGAAAGTCCTCACTGGCAGGCTTCGCAGGTCGGGTCGTCGATGGCGCAGAACTTGGGCGCCGGCTCTTCGGACTGGCTGGGCACCGCGTTCAGTTCGCCGCCGCGGCCGGTGGATTTCTCGGCGTGGGTGGCGCCCATGGCGCGCAGGTAGTACGTGGTCTTCAGGCCGCGCAGCCAGGCCAGCTTGTAGGTTTCGTCCAGCTTCTTGCCCGAGGCGCCAGCCATGTAGATGTTCAGGCTCTGCGCCTGGTCGATCCACTTCTGGCGGCGCGACGCGGCTTCGACCAGCCACTTCGGCTCGACCTCGAAGGCGGTCGCGTAGAGCGCGCGGATGTCGGCCGGGATGCGGTCGATGCGCGACAGCGAGCCGTCGAAATACTTCAGGTCGGCGACCATCACTTCGTCCCACAGACCCAGCTTCTTCAGGTCGCGCACCAGGTGCTCGTTCACCACGGTGAATTCGCCCGACAGGTTCGATTTGACGAACAGGTTCTGGTAGGTCGGCTCGATGCTGGCATCGACGCCGATGATGTTCGAAATGGTGGCGGTCGGTGCGATCGCCAGGCAGTTCGAATTGCGCATGCCGTAGTTGGCGATGCGGTTGCGCAGCGCGTCCCAGTCCATCGTGACCGAACGGTCGACTTCGAGGTAGCCGCCGCGCTGCTCGGCCAGGATGTCCAGCGAGTCGTGCGGCAGGATGCCGCGGTCCCACAGGCTGCCCTTGTAGCTGGAATAGCGGCCGCGCTCTTCGGCCAGTTCGGTCGAGGCCCAGTAGGCGTAGTAGGCCACCGCTTCCATCGAACGGTCGGCGAACTCGACCGCCGCGTCGGAGGCGTACGGCGTGCGCAGTTCGTGCAGCGCTTCCTGGAAGCCCATCAGGCCCATGCCGACCGGGCGGTGCTTCAGGTTGGCGTTGCGCGCCTTGCCGACCGAGTAGTAGTTGATGTCGATCACGTTGTCGAGCATGCGCATCGCAGTGCGGATGGTCTTGCGCAGCTTGTCGTGGTCGAGCGCCTTGCCGCCGTTGCCGTCGTCCTTCAGGTGGGCGACCAGATTTACCGACCCGAGATTGCACACGGCGATTTCGGTGTCCGAGGTGTTCAGCGTGATTTCGGTGCACAGGTTGCTGGAATGAACGACACCGACATGCTGCTGCGGCGAACGCAGGTTGCACGGATCCTTGAAGGTGATCCACGGGTGGCCGGTTTCGAACAGCATCGACAGCATCTTGCGCCACAGCGCGACCGCCTGCGTCTTCTTGAACAGACGGATCTCACCGCGCGCGGCCTTCTCTTCGTAGCGGGTGTAGGCCTGCTCGAAGGCGCTGCCGTAGAGGTCGTGCAGGTCCGGGCAGTCGGCCGGCGAGAACAGCGTCCATTCGCCGTTCTCCATCACGCGGCGCATGAACAGGTCGGGAATCCAGTTGGCCGTGTTCATGTCGTGCGTGCGGCGGCGGTCGTCGCCAGTGTTCTTGCGCAGGTCGAGGAATTCCTCGATGTCGAGGTGCCAGCTTTCCAGGTAGGCGCAGACGGCGCCCTTGCGCTTGCCACCCTGGTTCACCGCGACCGCGGTGTCATTGACCACCTTCAGGAAGGGGACCACGCCCTGCGACTTGCCGTTGGTGCCCTTGATGTGCGAGCCCAGCGCACGCACCGGCGTCCAGTCGTTGCCCAGACCGCCGGCGAACTTGGCCAGCAGCGCGTTTTCCTTGATCGCCTCGAAAATGCCATCGAGATCGTCGGCCACCGTGGTGAGGTAGCAGGACGACAGCTGCGGGCGCAGCGTGCCGCTGTTGAACAGCGTCGGCGTCGAGCTCATGAAGTCGAAGCTGGACAGCAGCTTGTAGAACTCGATCGCGCGCTCTTCGCGGTTGATTTCGTTCAGCGCCAGACCCATGGCGACGCGCATGAAGAACACCTGCGGCAGTTCGATGCGGCGGTCGCGGATGTGCAGGAAGTAGCGGTCGTACAGCGTCTGCAGGCCGAGGTAGTTGAAGCGCAAGTCGTTGCGGTGGTCCAGTGCGGCGCCCAGCTTGGCGAGGTCGAACTGGGCCAGCTTGGAATCGAGCAGTTCGGCTTCGATGCCCAGCTTGATGTAGCGCGGGAAGTACTCGGCGTAGGCGGTGGCCATGGCGGCCTGCGACGTCTCCTCGCCCAGCACTTCGTTGCGGATGGTGTGCAGCAGCAGGCGGGCGGTGACGTAGCCGTAGGCCGGGTCCTGCTCCAGCAGCGAGCGGGCGGCCATGATGGCGGACTTGCGCACTTCCTCGACCGGTACGCCGTCGTACAGATTGGACAGCGTGGCGTTCAGGATGGCGTCGACCGACACCACGTCGCCCAGCGCCTCGCACGAGGCTTCGATCAGACCACGCAGCGCGGCGTGGTCCAGCGGCATGCGACGGTTACCGTCGACCACGTGCAGCACCGGCTGGTCAGCCGCGGCCTCGACCGCGTGCTGCTTCTGCGCACGCTCGGCGGCGCGCTTCTCGCGGTACAGCACATAGGCGCGGGCCACGTCGTGCTCGGCCGAGCGCATCAGCGCCAGTTCGACCTGGTCCTGGATGTCTTCGATGTGGAAGGTGCCGCCGTGCGGCTGGCGGCGCACCAGTGCCTGCACCACCTGGGTGGTGATGCCACCCACCTGTTCGCGCACGCGCGCCGACGCGGCACCCTGCCCGCCATTCACCGCCAGGAAAGCCTTGGTCACCGCGATCGAAATCTTGGCCGGCTCGAAGTTCACCACCGCACCGTTGCGGCGGATCACCTTGTAGTCAGCGTGCAGGGCGGCCGTGTTCGGCAGCTCGTCGATGCTGATCTGGTCGGGGCTGGGGGACTGCGTACGGGGGCTCGTGTGTTCGGCGGTCAATTGCATGCGGACGTCTCCCTGTGAGGCCGTCGCGAGCGCGACGGAGAGCGGTTTTTGATGGGATTTCGCTAACTGACCACTATAGGTAGTGGTTGAAGCTCGATGAGCTACTAATTCTAGTGACCCCTTCCGGCACCCGCAAGCGCGATTTTTCTGCTAGGCAGCGTCCCGGCGGCCCGAAAATTACCCTACGTCGCGCAGGGGATTGGCACCGGGCAAGGGCTGGCGAGGTGGAATCCGGCGCAAACGCCGGTACGGCGGGAATCAGTCCGGCCGAGTGACGCCGGGCAAGCGTTTCCAGTCGAAGCAGGCACCGGGATCAATCTTTCTTCCCGGTGCGATATCCGAATGACCTACGACGTCCGCCACCGGATGCCGTTTGCGCAGCGCATCAATCAGCGCTGCGGCGCACCGGTACTGTGCGTCCTCGAAGGGCAGCACGTTGCAGCCTTCAAGCTCTATGCCGACCGAGAAGTCGTTGCAGCCTTCCCGCCCGCCCCAGCTCGAACGCCCGGCGTGCCACGCCCGGCGCGTGGTCGGCACGAACTGCAGCAGTTCGCCGTTGCGCCGCACCACGAAATGCGCCGACACGCGCAGCGGCGCGACGTCGACGAAATACGGGTGGGCCGCCGGGTCGAGCCGGTTCAGGAACAGCTCTTCTATATAGAGGCCGCCAAACTCGCCCGGCGGCAGGCTGATGCAGTGCATGACTACCAGCGACACCGGCTCGCCCTCGGGGCGCGGGTCGGAATTGGGCGATTCGATGCGGCGGGCGGCGGTGCACCAGCCGTCAGCGTCGATGTGGAGATCAGGCGACACCGCGCGCTCCCGTGCACAGGCACTGCGCGTACAGGCGGTCAGCCTCCCGACGTACGCACTCAGTCATTGATGCCCAGCCGCTGCAGGCGGTAGCGCAGCGAGCGGAAGGTGACGCCGAGCAGGCGTGCGGCGGCGGTGCGGTTGTAGCGCGTCTTGCGCAGCGCGTCCTCGATGGCCGCGCGCTCCATGCGGTCGAGATAGTCCTGCAGCGGCAGTTCGCCGGCCGGCATGTCGGGCACCTCGTCGTCGACCGGCATCAGGCCGAGGTCGACTGCGTCGATGCGCTCGCCCGAACTGAGCGCGTAGGCGCGCTCGAGCACGTTCTCCAGTTCGCGCACATTGCCCGGGAAGGGATAGGCGCACAGCGCATCGACCGCCGCGCGCGTCAGTTCGGGCTTCTTGCCGTCGGCTGCGGCGATGCGTTCGAGCAGGGTCTGCGCCAGTTGCGGAATCGATTCGCGGCACTCGCGCAGGCTGGGCATGCGCAGTTCGAGCACGTTGAGCCGGTAGAAAAGGTCCTGCCGGAAACGGCCCTCCTCCACCATCTGCCGCAGGTTGCGGTGGGTGGCGCTGATCAGGCGCACGTCGGTCGCCTCTTCGGTGCGCGCACCGACGCGGCGCACCGACTTTTCCTGTATCGCGCGCAGCAGCTTCACCTGCATCGCCAGCGGCAGGTCGCCCACTTCGTCGAGGAAAAGCGTGCCGCCGCGGGCCGCCTGGAAATAGCCTTCGCGGTCGGTGTCGGCGCCGGTGAAAGCGCCTTTTGCATAACCGAAGAATTCGGACTCGACCAGGTTCTCCGGAATGGCACCGCAATTGACTGCGACGAAGGGCCCTTCGCGCCGCGCACCCAGCTCGTGGATGAGCCGCGCCGCACGTTCCTTGCCGCTGCCGGATTCGCCGTGGATATGCACCGGCGCGCCACTGCGCGCGAGCTTGGCGATTGTTTCGCGCACCTGCGTCATGGCCGGCGCGTCGCCGACCAGCGCGTCGGTGCCGGCCGGCCGCACCTCGCCGCCGCGCGTCGGCAGGTCGAGCGCCGAACGCACCAGCGCGCGCAGCTGCTCGATCGATACCGGCTTGGCGAGGTAGTCGAAGGCGCCCGCCTTCAGTGCGGCGACCGCGTTGTCCATGCTGCCGAAGGCGGTGATGACGGCCACCGGCAGGTCGCGGTGGTGTTCGGCGATGTGGCGCACCAGTTCCATGCCCTCGCCGTCGGGCAGGCGCATATCGGTCAGGCACAGCGCGAAGCGTTCCTTGCCCAGCAGTTCGCGCGCTTCGCCGACCGAACCGGCGAGCGACGCGTGCAGGCCCATGCGCGCCAGCGACATGTCGAGCAGTTCGCGCAGGTCGTCTTCGTCGTCGACGACCAGCACCTTCAGCTCCCGCTCAGTCCGCCGCCGTTCCATGATTCGTCCAAGCTCCTGTTCAGGCCGCGCAGGCGAAAGTGCGCACCTGGCGAATTATCCACGAAGTCGAGCGCGGCCCCGTTGGCGTCGCTGAGTTCGCGCGCGATGTAGAGGCCCAGCCCGGTGCCGCGGCTGTGCGTGGTGAAGAAAGGTTCGAACAGGTGCGCGCGGGCGCTGTCGGAAACGCCGGGGCCGTTGTCGACGATGTCGAGCAGCGTCGCGTCTTCGGTCGCGCTGACCGTCAGGCGCACCGCGCCGTCGTCCGGGCCGGCGAAGCGCAGTGCATTGCCGAGCAGGTTCCACAGCACCTGATGCAGATGGCCGCGATCGAACCAGATGCGCGCCGGCGCCCCGGTTTCGATGTGCACGCGCGCTCGCACGCCGGGCTCGCGCATCGCGAATTCGTCGACGAAGGTGCGCACATAGCTGCCCAGTTCGAGCAGTTCCGGCTCGGCGCGATCACGACGCCCCAGTTCCAGCACGTCGCTGACCATGCGGTCCAGCCGCTGCGCGTTGTCGCCGATGATGCGGGTAAGCCGTGCCTGGGTTTCGGCACGCCGCTCTTCCTGCAGCAGTTCGGCCGCCTGGCTGATGGCCGCCAGCGGATTGCGTATCTCATGCGCCATGCTGGCGGTCAGCCGGCCGAGCGCAGCGAGCTTGATCTGCCGCGCCTGCTCGCGCAGCCGCGCCAGATCCTCGATGAACACCAGATGCCCGCCAGCGCCGCCGGCCGGCACGCAGCGCACGCGCAGCGCAGCGGGGCGCGACGGCAGGTCGAGCACGAACACGCGCTCGCGCTCGGGGTCGGCCTGCGCCGCCATCGCCGCGGCAAGCGCCGGCGAATAGTCGGCCAGCATGACCGGGCGCGGCATCAGCGGA
The DNA here is from genome assembly GCF_000385375.1 of Methyloversatilis discipulorum. NCBI lineage: Bacteria > Pseudomonadati > Pseudomonadota > Betaproteobacteria > Nitrosomonadales > Sterolibacteriaceae > Methyloversatilis > Methyloversatilis discipulorum. The sequence continues at coordinate 1,211,610 of NZ_ARVV01000001.1, read as the reverse complement.
TCGAGCAGGCGACGCGCCTGCGGGTTGGCCTGCCGCACGTGGCCGAGCGTGTCGACGACCAGCACGCCGTCGTCCATGTCGCGGATCACCCGCTCGTTCACCCGCACCTGCTCGGCCAGGTCGCGGCCACGCTCGCGCGCCAGCGACTCGTTGGCGATGACGCGCCGCGCCAGCAGGCGTACCGCGATCGCGGTGGCGAAGAAACCGATGCTGATCGAACCGACATGCACGAAGCCACCGGCGTCGGAACCCAGCGTGACCCACTGCATCGCCTGCTGGAACAGCATGGCCAGGCTGGCCACCGCCGCGTAGAACACCGCCAGCCGGCCCTGCCCGACCAGCGCGGCGAAGGCCAGCACGACCACGTGCATGAAGGGCAGACCGGTGCTGAGCCCGCCGCCGGCGTAGGTGAGCAGCGTGAGGAAGAAGATGTCGGCGAGCACGCCTGCGGTCAGTCGCGCGTCGTCGGTCCGCAGCAGGCGGTCGGCGCCGAGCATGACGCAGACGGCGAACACCCAGTAACCGCGCGCAGCGCTGGCGAACAGCGCGCCGCGGTAATCGGCAAAGCTGATTTCGCCCGGCACGCCGAATACCAGCGCGACCAGCACTGAGGCGATCAGCAGGCGATACAGATTGAAGTAGCGCAGCGAACTCACCCGCGCCACCGGCAGCGCGGCGGCAGCGCCGTCAGACCCGGCCGTTGTGAGCATCGCGATGCTCGGGGCAGCAGAAGTACTGCGCATCGGTGAACACGGCCTCGCCCTCGGGAATGCGCAGACCGCACTCGGCACACTGCACGATGCGCTCGGCCACCGGCTCGGCAGGCTTGCTCTTGTCGGACTTCGAGCGCGCAGGCTTCTTGAAGAACCACAGCCAGGCCAGGAAGGCCAGGAGCACAAAAAACAGGATGCGGGACATCTCGGGCGACAGCGGGCGGAATGCGGAGGAAAGGCAGCGTACCAGCTTGGCCGGGCAGCCGGCGCAGAAAACAGGAGAGCCACCTCGGAAGCGGGCTTTTTCGCGGGATTCCTGGTCGGGGAGAGACGATACTGAGCCAGGATTCGACGCAATGATTCGAAGCTCCGGCGCCTGCGTCCGGGGTGCGCGCGTCCACAGACACGGCGGGCGATTATCAGAGGTCTCGGGCGTACAGTTCTGTTACATTCCGGCCGTATATGTACGACTGTCCAAAGCCGAGGAACCCCAATTGAGGCGTCTGACTGACCATCGAGTTTTCCGGCCGCTGCCGTTCGCGATCATTTCCGCAGGTGCATTTCTGTGTGCCTCGGCAAATGCACAGACCCCGGGAAACTGGCCGCTCGACCGTCAGGTCGACGAGGCTTTCCAGCAGGTCATGCGCGCGCCGGCCGACATGGAAGCCGGCTTGAACTATGCCCGCCTGCTCGTGCAGGACGGCAATTACGAGGGCGGGATCGCCGCCATGGAACGCCTGCTGCTCGATCCGGCCGCTCACCCGGCCGTGCGCGTGGAACTGGCCGTGCTGTACTACCGCCTGGCGTCCTACAGCATGTCGGAAGCCCTGCTGCGGCAGGCGCTAGACGACAACCGCCTGACGGGTGAGCAAAGGACCGCTGCGGAAAATCTGCTGCGCGACGTCAGCAAACGCAATCAGGTGTCGCAGTTTGACGGTGTGCTGGTGTTCGGTGTGCGGGCGCAGACCAACCCCGCAGCACGCTCCGACCGCGACACGGTTCTGTCCGGTGGCCTGCCGCTGGCGGTTGCCGCACCGTTCAAACCGAAGTCGGACACCGACCTGCAGGCGACGCTGCGTCTGGACCACCGCTATGACCTCGGCACCCAGAACGAGGCGGCCGTCGTCAGTTCGCTGGTGGCCCAGGTGATCAAATACAGCTCGTCCTCCGGCTCACGGCTGTCGGCCAGTCAGGCGGATCCGTACAACCTCGCGCTGGTCGAGGTGACCAGCGGCATACGCTTCAAGCCTTCCGCCACCGGCGCGCCCGGCCTGACCCTGCGTCCGCACCTCATCGTCGGCACGCTGAGCGCACAGGGACACAAATACCTCGACAGCTACGGCGTCGGCCTCGACGCGGGCTATCTCATCAACGAGCGCACGGTGATCGACGCCGGTTACGAGTACCGCAATTTCGACTACGCCTCGCGCATCGACGTGCCGAACGCCAACCTGCTCGGTGGCCCGGACAACCTGTTCCGCGTGCGTCTGACCCGGGAACTGAGCCCGGGCACAGCGCTGAGCGGCGAACTGCGCGCCCGCTTCCATCGCACCGACCGCGATTATTACGACTACGACGGCTACGAAGGGCGGCTGACCTATGCGTTCAGCTACGCCAACCCGTTCGTCGCCAATGGCGGTGCCTGGACGACGTCGATCTGGGGCGGCGTGCATCAGCGCCACTACCAGGCCGCCGATCCGTCCGTCGATCCGACCAGGAAGCGCCGGGATACCGAGTGGCGCATCGGTATCGGCAACACCGTGGCACTGTCGACCGCCTGGTCGTTGCTGATCCAGGTCGAGCACATGGACACCGACGCCAACCTGCCCAACTTCCGCAACAAGAATTCTTCCTTGTTCGGTGCAGCGGCCTATCGCTTCTGACGCGCGCACAGCCATGCACCTGACATTGAACCGCCACGATTGCACGAGGAACACGCAATGACCCCGCCGATTTCCAAGGACTGGTGGATTGCCGCTGCCCTGACCAGCGCCGCACTGCCGACCGCCTTTGCGCAGACTGCACCGACGCCCCGCGCGGGCGTCGTGTCCGCGATCACCGCCAGCGCGCCCTCTTCCTCAAACCAGAAGACCGTGGTGGTCGGCGACAACGTCGTGCCCGGCGAAACGCTGCGCACCGGACCGGACGGACAACTGCACGTTCTTTTCCTTGACCAGTCGGCCGTCACGCTGGGCGCCGATTCCGAGCTGGTCATCGACACCTTCAACTACGACCCGGCCACCCGGCAGGGCCAGATCCGGCTGCGCCTGAACCAGGGTCTGCTGCGCGTGGTCGGCGGACACATCAGCAAGACCACTGCGACCGAAATCGCCACATCGCAGGGCAAGGTGGAGATCCGCGGCGGCATCTCCGTCATCGAGTCCCGCCCGAATGGCACGAGCGCCACCTTCCTTTTCGGCCAGCAGATGCGGGCGACTGACAACAACGGCAACACCCAGACCATTACGCGTCCGGGCTTTGGCAGCACCATCGGTTCCCAGGGCGTTTCGCCACCGTCACGCACCCAACCGCAACAGCTCACCTCGCTGTTGCAGCAGCTGGAAACCCGGCCGAACAGCATCAACCAGGGCAACCCCAATCCTTCGCCTGCCCCCGCCGGCCAGCTGATCAGCACCGGAAATACGCCTGGCGGCGCCAACAACCCGGGTGGTACGTTGGCCAACGACAGACTGAAGAGCGTCGTCGACAACACTGTCGGAAGCAACCCGTCGCAGACCTTGCGCAACCTCCTTTCGGTCGGCCAGCTCAACAACGCTTCCTGAGCACGCGCCTTGCGGGAGCGGGGCGGGTGACCGATCCGGGTCGCCCTGCGACAGACGCTCCCGCCGCCTTCACAACACGGGTAGGCCATGCGCGTCCTGTTTGTTTCCAACTATGCCCATCTGCCCGACCTCACCGGCGGGCTGCAGACCACCACGCACGACCTCTGCCTGGCCATCAAGGCGATGGGCGCCGATGCGGCGGTTCTGTGCGGTCGTCTGCGGACTGACCCTTCTGCCGCCGAACAGCCGGCGAGCGGTGACGAGAGCCTGGGTTACCTCGTGCTGCGCGCCGATGCGCCGGAAAAGGCGCTGCCGATGGCCGCTGCCGCCTGGGGCGCCGATGTCATCGTCGTGCAGAATGGTTTGGCGCTGGCACCGATGGTGCTGGCCAGTCTGACGACCGGACGCCCGACGGCGGTCTATCTGCACAACGTGGAGACGCACCAGCTCGCCGGTCATCTTGCACCGCATCCGTCGCTGCTGTTCCTCGCCAATTCGGCGTTCACCGCACAGCGCTGGCGCACGCTGTACGGCATCGACTGTGCGGTGATCCCGCCGGTCGTAGCGGCCGAGTCCTATGCGAGCGGGCAGACCGGCGACAAGGTGCTGTTCGTCAATCCGACGCCGATCAAGGGCGTCGAAATCATGTTCTCGCTGGCCGCGGCCTGCCCGGAACTGCCCTTCCTCGTGGTGGAAAGCTGGCACATCGACCCGCACTGGCGCGCCTACTGCCTCGACCGGGCGGCACGGCTGGGCAATATCGAATGGTGTGGCCCGACGCGCGACATGCGCGAGGTGTTCGCCCGCACGCGGGTGCTGCTGATGCCCTCGGTATGGGAGGAATCCTTTGGCCGCACCGTGATCGAGGCCCAGATCAATGGCCTGCCGGTGCTGGCCAGCACGCGCGGCGCGCTGCCCGATCTGGTCGGCGACGGCGGTTTCGTGCTCGCCCCCGAAGCGGCGATCGACGACTGGGCGCAGGCGCTGCGACAGCTTTACGATCCGGTGCTCAGCGCCCGACACAGAGAAGCGGCGCTGCGTCAGGCCGCGGCCCATGTGGTGTCCACGCCGCTCATCGTCGGAGAACTGCTGAGCCTGCTGGCCGTGCACGCCAGTCAGTCGCTGATCGACGACAGCGACAGAACAGGCCCGACGCTCGACAGCAGCGTCACCGCGGCTGCGCCCGGTTCGCTCCCCGCTGCCCTGCGCGAGGTCGCGCCACGCTCACCGCGGCGCGAAGACTGCCGCTTCTATCATTCCTGCGATCTGGCAGACGGCGAAGAGGTGATCGGCGAATGGGATCTGCGACCCGATCCGTTCGGCTATCTGGGCGACATCTGCGTGACCGGTCAATCGGTGCTGGAGATCGGTCCGGCGAGCGGCTTTCTGTCCTTCTGCATGGAGATGGCCGGTGCGACCGTCACCTGCGTGGAGCCGCCGATGTCGCATCTGTGGGACATCGTGCCCCTCGAAGGCTTCGACACGCCGGGCTGGCGCGAAACCTTCAGCGAACAGATCGAGATGGTGCGCAATTCATTCTGGTACCTGCATCGACAGCACGACTCACGGGTCAGGGTGTTCGAAGGTGATCCCTATGAGCTCCCGCCCGGCTTCGGCCCTTTCGACATCGGCGTTCTGGCGTCGGTGCTGCTGCACTGCCGCCGTCCCTTCGACCTGCTGCAGAGCGTCGCCGAACGTGTCCGGCACACGATGGTGGTCACCGAAGCATACGACCCGGCGCTGGGCGACGCGCCTGCATGCTGGCTGCTGCCGCACACCGGTGTGCCCCAGGTGCACACCTGGTGGCAGTTCACGCCGCAGTTCTTCGTATCGGCGCTGGGCGTAATGGGTTTCACCGAGTGCACGGTCAGCATCCACAAACAGAGGCAGCCGGCCGAGAACCGGGAGGTGGCGATGTTCACGGTCGTGGCCCGGCGGCCGGTAGCGAGCGGCGACCGCGCGCTGCCTTGACGACGCACGCGCCGTGAATGCGACGGAGCTAATCCGGCAGGCCTGGCGGCATTTCGCCGACGGCGACAAGGCAGCGGCCATGCACTGCGCGCAGCAGGCACATGCCACCGATGGCGGGCCGTCGGTCGCCGCTGCGCTGGGCTACTTCCTGCTCGATGCCGGTCGGATGGATGCGGCCGCGGACATCCTGTTGCCAGCACTGGCCCGCGCTTCCCACTACGCACCGTTGCACTGGTATGCCGGCCTGCTGCACCAGCGCCGCGGCGACGTCGCGCCGGCGATCGAGGCCCTGCGCCGTGCCTGTCTGCTGGATGCCCGTCTGGATGAAGCCGCCTTCACGCTGGCCTGGCTGCTGCAGGACGTCGATCAGGTCGCCGAGGCCGCGCTCTGGGCAGGGAAGGCCTTGCAGGCCTCCCGTCAGCCGCAGCGCCTGCTGCAATCGGCATGGCTGCTGCAGCGGCAGGGAATGCTGCGTGAGGCGATCGAGCTGTACGAGGAAGCCATCGCGGCTTTTCCTCATGGCGCGCCGGAGCAGCGCACACTGCACCGCCACCTCGCGCAATGCCATGCGGCCCTGCACCGCCCCGATCTGGCCGGCCAGGCACTTTCTCGCGGACTCGAACATCTGCCCTTCGACGCCGAGTTGCTGACGGAACAGGCCTGCCACGAGTGGGATCAGGGCCGGCGCGCACACGCGATCGCACTGGCGCGCAGCCAGACCGACACCCATCCGGAACGGGCGGACGCCTGGTACCTGCTTGGCGTGCTGCAACACCGCTCGGATGATCTCGAAGCGGCTGAGCATTGCTACGCCGAAGTCCAGCAGCGCGACCCGACGAACGCCGATGCGCTGCTGCGTCGCGCGCAGATCCAGTCACGCTGGGGTCGCGCCGAAGCGGCACTGTGGCTGCTGGAACTCGTGCTGCAGCAACAAGCGCAGTCCTTGCCGGCGCAGGCACTGAAGGTGCAGGCGCTGCTCGACCTGAAGCGGACCGCCGAAGCGCGCCGTCAGCTCTGGCCACTGCTGCGCGCAGCACCGGGCGAAAGCGAGCTCTGGCGCCTGCTGGCTGCGGTGCATTGCCAGCGCGGCCGCGGTGGCCTTGCGCGACGCGCGCTCGCGCGTGCCCTGCGCCTCGACGCGGACAACGCGGCCGCGCTGCGCGTGCTGGGCTGGCTGGCGCTCGAGCAGGGCGAGCTGCCGGTGGCGAAGGACGCCGTGCGGCGGGCGCTCGCGCTCCACCCGGACGATCAGGACACGAGGGTACAGGCCGCCTTCGTGTTCGCCGCCAGCGACGAGCTGACGCTGGCCGCGGAACTCGCGCAGGCGGCGGTCGCGCACGACCCGCAGCAGGTCGATGCCTGGCGAGCGTTGGCCGAAGTGCGGCTGCGGCAGCACCGGCTCAGCGAAGCCGAAACCGCCATCGAAACCGCCCTGCTGCTGCAGCCGGATCGTGGCGACAGCCTGCGGCAACTGGGCTGGATACTGCTCGCTGACCAGCGCCCGGGCCAGGCGCAGCTGGCCTTCCTGCGGCTGCGCGCGCTGCAGCCGGACGATGTGCTGCCCCTGCTGGAGCTGGCCGAGGCCTGTCTGCGCAGCGGCGATTTCAGCCGCGGTCTGGACGCGGTCGACGACGTACTCGGCCGGCAACCCCGTCATGCCCAGGCCATGCTGATGAAGGCCCGCCTGCTGACCGAGAGCGGCGACCCGCAGCCGGACGGTTCGGTGCGCGCGCTGGATCTGTGTCGTCGGCTATCGAGCGAGCGCCAGAACGTGGCCGGTGCGACCGCCGTGCTGGCACGTCTGGTCGGCCTCGCCACTCCGGGGGCGCGCGCAGCACTGAAGCAGGCTGCGCTACCGGAACGGCGGGCCGCGCTGCGCGACGCGCTGACCGTCGCCAGCGCGCGCCATGGTCATGACTGTCTCGACCGTCTGCTCACCGCTGCCGCAGAGGACTGTCCGCCCGATCCGTGGATCGCCAGCGCGGCGCTGTATGGCGCGACGCTGTCCGACGCGTCGACGCCGTCCGATCTCGCGCGGGCCGCGCGCGACCTGTACCGGGCACTCAAGCTGCGGGCAGGACTGAATCGAACGCCGCGCCCTCCCGCACTGCGCCGGCACGGCGCCCGCCTGCGCATCGCCTACGTCGCGGGGCAGCTGCACCAGAGCCTGCTGCGCCGGGTGCTCGCCAATCACGACGCCGAACAGACCGACGTATTCCTGTTCAGCAACCGTCCACTGCCGGACCTGCCGCCGCACATCCACTGCGAGCCGCTCGTGCCCGCCGGACTGGCCGCATCGTGTGCGGCGAACCGCATCGACGTGGTGATCGATGCCGGCGGGCTGCATCCGTTCGAGGGCCAGTTCGAACTGCTGGAAGCCTACGCCCGCCGCGTCGCGCCGTTGCAGGTGGGCTGGCTCGGTTGCCCGGTCACGGCCGGAGGGCTGTTCGACGTGCTGCTGACCGACGCTCACGCCGTGCCGGTCGCGCACGAGACATTTCACGAAGAGGCGCTGTGGCGGATCGACGGCGGCCAGTGGTGCTGGGACCCGCCGGTTCACGCGCCGGAGCCGTTGCCGCCGCCGCTGCTGCGCAACGGCGTCGTCACCTTCGGCGTCACCGCGCGCGGGCTGCGCATGACCCGCACCTGCCTCGAAACATGGGCCCGGGTGGTCGCGGCAACCCCGCGATCGCGCATCCGCTTCATCGGTGAAGTGGCCGGCGACTGGCCGCAGCGCACGCACATCCTGGCCGTGCTGGACGCCCACGGCATCGACGGCGCACGCGTAGCGTTCGACCCGCCGCGCAGCCACGTCGGGCTGTTCGAATGGCTGCAGCAGATCGATCTGGTACTCGACAGCTTTCCGGGCAACGGTGGACTGAGCCTGTTCGAGCCGCTGTGGATGGGCGTGCCGGTGATCAGCCGCGCGGGCGGCTGGGCCGGCGCGCGCCAGGGGCTTTCGGTGCTCGCCTCGCTCGGACTGGACGCCTGGGTGGCCGACAGCGCGGCCACCTATGTCGACACCGCGACCGCACTGGCCGCCGACGTAGATACGCTGCGACACCATCGCACCACGCTGCGCCGACGCATGTACGAATCACCTCTGCTCGATGGACGCCGCGTGGCACGCCAGATCGAGCAGGCATGCGAGCGCCTGCTCGATCTCGTTGCCGCAGACGCCGCCGAAGAGGACCCGAAGGCCCAGATCCGCGCCCGGGCGCGTCGTGCGCTCCAGGTCTGGCTGGACAAGTCGACGGCCCTCGAACTGCCGGCGCTTCCGGCAAGCGCGACGCCTGATCTGTCGGTGATCGTGGTCCTCTACAAGCAGGCCGGACTGACACGCACGACGCTGCAGGCGCTGGCCGACCAGCGGGGTGCGGTGTTCGAGACCATCATCGTGGACAACGCGTCGGACGATGAAACGGACTCGCTGCTGCAACGCGTGCGCGGTGCGTGCATCGTGCGCAACGCGGAGAACGCCGGTTTCCTGCGTGCCGCCAATCAGGCAGCGGCGCTGGCACGCGGACGTCATCTGGTGTTCCTGAACAGTGACGCCATCCTGCAGCAGGGCGCGCTGGCAGCGGCGCTCACCCGGCTCGACGCCGAGCCGGCGATCGGGGTGCTCGGCGGCCGCATCGTGCTGACGGCGGGCGGATTGCAGGAAGCGGGCAACACGATCTTCCGCGACGGCTCGTCGCTGGGCATCGGCCGCGGCGAAGACCCCTTCTGCCCGGCGGCGATGGCGAGCCGGGCGACCGATTACGTGTCCGGCGTGTTCATGGCGGTGCGCACGCCTCTGTGGCGGATGCTGGGCGGCTTCGACGAGCGCTTCGCGCCGGCCTATTACGAGGACACGGATTTCTGCCTGCGCGCCTGGCGCGCCGGTTTCCGCGTGGTGTATGAGCCGGCGGTGCTGGTCGAACACCTGGAATGGGGCAGTGCCACCGGCGACGAAGCGCCCCGGCAGATGCGCGAGAACCGGCAGCGCTTCGTGGACCGCCATGGCGAATGGCTGAAGGGCCAGCCGGCACCCGCGCCACAGCCGCTGTCGGGCGATCGCTGGCGCTCGCCCGAGGACCACCCGCGCCGCCCGCGCGTGCTCATCCTCGACAACGAGGTGCCGCACATGGTGAAGGGCGGCGGTCTGCCACGCGCCCGCCTGATGCTGCAGGCATTGAGCGACTGGCCGGTCACCTTCTTTCCGCTGTGGCAGGAGGATGATGACTGGCGTGATGTGTACGCGTCGCTGCCCGCGACTACGGAAGTGGCGCTCGGCCACGGCATGGGCCGGCTCGAAACCTTTCTCGACCAGCGTCGCGGTATCTATGACGTGCTCGTGGTGAGCCGCCCGCCAAATCTTCAGGCGCTGTCGCCGCTGTTCCGGCGCAGGCCGGAACTGTTCGCCGGCATGCGCATGATCTACGACGCGGAAGCGCTGTTCGCGTTGCGCGAGATTCCGGAAGCGGCGGTCAAGGGACGCCCGCTGACGCGGGCGGCGGCAAAGACCCGTCTGGCCGCCGAGATCGGGCTGGCCAGAGGGGCCGATCAGGTGTGGGTGGTGTCGCAACGCGATGCCCGCCTGTTCCGCGCCGCCGGCCATCAGGTCCGGATACTGAGTCACGCGATATCGACCCGCCGCGCGGCGCCGGGGCCGCAGCATCGCAGCGGTCTGCTGTTCGTCGGCGCGCTGCATCCGGACACGCCGAACGAGGACGGTCTGGTCTGGTTCATCACCGAAGTCATGCCGCGGCTGCGCGACCTGCTGCCGCATGCGCCGGTGCTGTCCGTCGTCGGCATCAACCGCTCGCATCGGGTGAGCGATCTTGCCGGCGACGACGTGCAGCTGATCGGTCCGGTGGACAGCCTGGAGCCGCTGTACGACCGCGCACGCGTGTTCGTCGCGCCGGTACGGTTCGCCGGCGGCGTGCCCGCCAAGGTGATCGAGGCGGCCGCCAACGGTTTGCCGGTCGTGGCCTCCGCCGTGCTGGTGCGGCAGCTGGACTGGAGCGCGGGCATCGACATCCAGTCCGCCCGCGATGCCGACGCCTTTGCCCGCGGCATCGCACGCCTGCTGCATGACGATGAACTGTGGGCCCGGCAGCAACGCGCTGCGTGGGATCAGTGCGATGCCCGCTACAGCCCGGAGCGCTTCGGCCACATCCTGCGCGACGCGCTGTCGGAGGCACCGCGATGAGCGCCCGTCATCCGCTGGAAGAGCCCACGCTGCGGCGCTTCCGACATCTGATGGCGCACGGACTGACCGACGCCGCGCGCGATTGTCTGCTCGATGCACTGGTACGTGAGCCCAATCTGCCCGGCGTGCACGTCGCGCTGGCGCGGCTGCGCTGGCCGGGGCCCGACTACCGTTTCTGGCTGGCCTGGTTCCACGCACAGCTGACACCGCGGCTGTATCTGGAAATCGGCGTCGAGAAGGGCGAATCGCTGGCGCTGGCCCAGCCACCGACGCGGGTGGTGGGCGTGGACCCCGCGCCGCTCGGTGACCCGCTGCAGCACTGCCGTGCGAATGCGCGCCTGTACCGCCAGACCAGCGCCGACTTCTTCGCCGCCGTGCCGGCGGACAGCGGGCTGGTGCCCGACGGTTTCGACCTCGCCTTCATCGACGGCGATCACCACTTCGAAACCGTGCTGGACGACTTCATCGCCATCGAGCGCCACGCCGCGCCCGGAGCGGTCGTGCTGCTGCACGACACGCTGCCACTCAACGCGCTCACCGCCGCGCGCGAGCGCCGGACCGGGTTCTACACCGGCGACGGCTGGAAGATCGTGCCCTGTCTGCGGAGCCTGCGTCCTGACCTGCACGTCATTACGCTGCCGACCGCACCGACCGGCCTGACGGTGATCACCGGGCTAGACCCCGGAAACCGCGTGCTGAGCGACCGTCTGCCGCTGATCCGTCAGTCCTACGCGGCGCTGCCGCCTGAGCACGCGGTGGCGACGCCGCACGCCGTGTTTTCGCTCGGCATCAACGATACGGACTGGGTGGCGCAGTGGTTGCAGTCCGCACGCGGGCGATGACACACGCGAGGTCCGGCTGCACGCGCCCGGACCGGAAAAGATCATCCTCGGCGCGCAACAGTGCATGCAGCCAGGGCTCGGCCTCGGCGCTCATGAAGTTCTGCGCGATTGCGGCCAGCACCACGCGCATCAGTGCGCCGCCATAAGGTCGATGCTCGAACACGTCGAAGTGGTGGTCGAGCAGCGGCAGCACTTCCGACGAGCGGACCGCTTCGGTGGGATCCACGGCAACAACCTCATCCACCGAAGGCCGCCACAGATTGCCTTTGAGCTGTCCGTCGCCCGTCGTGCGAAGGTGGTGCGGCAGCATATCGACCAGCTGGTTCATGAAACGCAATTGTGAGTTCGCGCACTGGAAGCGGTCGGGGCCCACGTATTCGTCGAGGTAGAACCAGCCTGCCGGTGCCAGCAGCTGGGCCACGCCCGCATACAGGTCTTCGAGATTGGCGCAATGGTGCACGCTGGAAATACCCAGCACGGCATCGAAGCTGCCGGGCTCGAAACCGCTCTGCCCCACTGGCAGGCTGTTCATGTCCGCCTGCACGTAACGGATGCGCGCGCCGGCGGCTTTCGCCTGTTCGCGCGCGAGATCCAGCGCCTTGGCGGACAGGTCGATAGCCACGATCTCGTCTGCCCAAGCTGATCGGGCAACCAGGCGCTCGTCCCTGCCCTGACCGCAGCCGAGGAAGAGCACCCGCCGGAGCGGCAGGGGTTGATGGGCTGCGACGACGCTGAAGAACCACTCGAGCGGCTCGACCGATGCGTCGCCGGTGACCTGCTCGTGCAGGCGCGCCTTGACCGCCGGAAGGTGGGTCCAGTGCAGGCCATGCGCGACCCAGGCAGCGGGATCTCCCCAGGCCGCATCAAGGCGGCTGGCGAGTTCAAGGTCGATGTCGGGTACGGAGGGGCTTTGCGACACGGGAGGTTATGGCTGAAGTGTTCGGAAAATGCCGTTGCAAACCGGCATGCAATAATCCGGCAGCAACGCGGGCGGACGCATGCCGGCCAAGGGCGAGTTTGACACGGCCGCGCGGCGCAACCGGTCCATTCAAGTCGAAAATCACGCGATGAAGCAGCCCCCCGTTGTCGTCCCCGAGTTGTTTCCGTCCGGGCACTTCTATTCGCCCTACCCCGATCCGCAGGAGCTGCGGCGCAACGAGGACCGCCTGTTCGGTACCGTGCCGCGCGAACTGCCCGGCATCGACATGCGTGAGACCGCGCAGCTGGCCCTGCTGGAGCGCTTCGCGCTGCTGTACTCCACCCTCCCGTTCGCCGACCAGCCCACGCCCGGACTGCGCTATCACTACCTGAATCCCGCCTACGGCCATTCCGACGCGATCATGCTGCATTGCATGCTGCGCACGCTGGCGCCGCGACGGCTGATCGAAGTCGGCTCCGGCTACTCGTCGTGCGTGACGCTCGATACGAACCAGTACTTTCTGGGTCGCACGCTGCACACCACCTTCATCGATCCCTTCCCGCAATTGCTGCAGTCCCTGATCAGCCCCGACGATGCGGCCCGTTCCACGATCATTGCCCGCCCGCTGCAGGAGGTCGATATCGACGTGTTCAGGCAGCTGGAAGAGAACGACGTGCTGTTCATCGACTCGACGCATGTCGGCAAGGTTGGCAGCGACGTCAATCGCCTGCTGTTCGAAATCTTTCCGGCGCTGGCGCCGGGTGTCGTGATCCATCTGCACGACATCTTCTATCCCTTCGAGTATCCGAAGGAATGGATCTACGACGGCATTGCCTGGAACGAGGCCTACATGGTGCGCGCCTTCCTGCAGCACAACGACCGTTTCCAGGTGCTGCTGATGAACACCTTCATGTCGCACTTCCACCGCAGCTTCTTCGAAACCCGGATGCCCTTGTGCCTGCGCAACACCGGCGCCAGCCTGTGGCTGCGCAAGGTGGGCTGAGCGTCACTGCTGCGGCTTGGCGTGACCGGTGAGGGCGTGCAGGCGGGCTCCGTCTTCGGTCGCCGCCTGGGGATTCAGGATGCCTTCGATGCCGTAGCGGCGGCCATTCATGTAGCGCTCGATGCGATCGAGCATGCGGTCCGCATGATGCGTCGCACAGTCAGCATCCTTGACGAAGATGGCGACGAAGTCATTCCAGATATCGAGATGCTGATAGGTGGTGAACGATTCCAGCAGTGCCGGTCGATAGCCTGACCGTGTCCCCCAGCGTACGAGCGCGTCGCCTGCATCCGGATAGAAGCGCCAACAGTCGACCGGATAGCGGTGGAATTCGCCGTTCGACGGTGCGTTCAGGTAGAACAGCCCATCCGGTTTGAGCACGCGCAGCACTTCGTTGAAAGTGAGCCAGAACATGTCGACATGTTCGAAACACGAACTGCTCACCACCACGTCTGCGACGCCGTCGTCGAACGGCAGCCGATAGGGGTCGTCGAGTACCACGTCCACCCCGCGACCGGCGGCGAAGTCCAGCCCCACATAGCGTGCGCCGGGCGGCGCCAGCTGTCGCAGCGAGCCGTTGACGTCCTGCGAACCGATGTCGAGTACCAGCGCCGGTGCGCTGGCGTCGACATAGGTCTCAAAGAACAGCCTGCCGTTCTCCATCGCGCTCGGATGCATGTACTTTCCTTTCAGTCCGCGCGTCGCCGGAGCAGCACGAGGTCCTGTGTGCCGGCCATGGCGGGAATGATGTCCAGCACATCGAACCAGCGCGACCACCGGGTCATGATGTAGTCGGGCGAATGCATCACGTTGCGGTAGTACGAAGGATGGTCGAGCACGGCCTGCAACTGGTCGTTGGCACCGGTATCCAGTATGCCTCTGCGATGCGCTTCGAGATTCAGCGTGGGCGGCGTATCGAAGAACACCATCTGCGCCAGCCCCTGGACCGACAGCAGGAGCAGCGCGCCGGGACGCGTGATGCGACGCAGCTCCGCCAGCCAGGCGTCCTGCACCGGCTCGTCGAGGTGGGTAAGCACCGACAGCCCGATCACCAGATCGAACGCGCCATCCGCAAAGGGCGTGGGCGGCATCAGGTCGATGTGGACGAAGCGGGCACCGGGCAGCGTGCGGTCACAGCATGCAACGTTGTCGGCATCGATGTCTATGCCGGTCACCGACGGCGACAGCAGCGACAGGTAGCGGCTCAGCCGTCCCGCGCCACACCCCCAGTCGAGGATGGCCTGGAAGGAGCCGATGGAGCGGTCGAAACGCTCAAGCAGCAGTTGCTCGACGTGCTTGGCGATGGTGGCGCCGCCCAGCCGGAATATCTGCAAGTTGCCCGTGCCGATGACGCGTTCAATCTGCGCTGGCGACGGCATGTCGGGCTCGCGCGCGGGGTCGGCCAGATACCACGCGGTGCGGTACGACAGCCGGTGTTCGCCGAACGGGCCGGTCACGTTCAGGCGGATGAAGCCGTCGGCAAACAGGTCCGGCCTGCCGTCGCGGCGATGCCTGCAGAAGAAGCGCGAGTTCACCGCATGCGGGATGTGCGCGAACGGTGCCAGCAGGTCCGGCGATGCAAGCGCGCGATCGACCTGATCGAAATCGGCACCGTTGATCAGGAAGCGCAGCTGCGCCGGTTCGTTCCAGATCGACAGCGCCCATCCGGATACCGTGATGTCGTCGTCCGTGACGGCGATGTAATCCGGCATCCATCCCAGATAGCGGGCGGCGGCGATCTGGATGTCCGCGTGATAGATGTTCATGCGTGTGTCGTCGAGTATCCGGAGGGCGGGCGCATCGAGGTCCTGCCCTCACCGGCGCAATCGGTCAGTGGCCGGCGCATTGTTCACGGGCGGGCGTGCTCACTGAGGAATCGTGCCGCCCGCTCGATGGCCGGGGAGACCCAGTCGGCACTTTCCAGGCGATTTTCGGCGTAGCACGCGTAGCTGCTTTCAATCAGCTCCCCCCAGGAGATCACCCGCTCGCCATGGATAAGCCGCAGCGCTTCGGCGGGCCTCACTTCGTCACACTCGCCATGCGTGGATCCGGGCAAGCCAGGATAGACCGGCCACAGCAGGGAGTACTTCAGCAGCCAGTCCTCCGGCGGCGGCACCGCCAGAGGTTCGACGTTCACCCGGGCCAGCATCTGCTTTGCCAGTTCGAACAGGACGGACACGGCCGGGTGGTTCGGGCAGTGCATGAAGGTGCGGCGGGCAGCAAAAATGTAGCGGGCGTCGAACCCCAGATTCGAGAAACTATCCAGCAAGGCCTGTCTGTGGTGCGCGAAGTCGCTCACATAACCGAGGCCGGCGTAGACAAAGCGATTGAACAGTGCAGGCACGCGCGTTGCGGGCAGCTTGCAGAGGTAGGCACCGGCGATGATGGCCGAGTGATAGTGGGCAGCGACAGTCTGCACATAGGTGCCGTTGCAGCGGAGCACGCAGCTGTCCGGATGAAACCCGCCGAACACCACCGTGGGAATGGCGATCACCGAACGCGGACGCGCCAGCGACAAGGCGTTCCGCAAGGCCTGCTGAGGCCCCGCGCTGGCAACGGCATACTCCGGCAGGTGCGCGAACAGCACATCCACCTCGTTCGCCAGAGCCATCACGGCCGCCAGCGTCGCCTCGTCACCGTCCTCTAGCTGCTCGACCTGTATCGCATCGAACAGATGATCGGGTGCAAGCGCCTCGAGGCAGTCGAGCAGGCCGCGCGACTGGCAATTGCCGACGATGCCGAATCTCATGGTGCAGTCAGCTGCTCTTCGTCACACCACACCTCGTACCACTGGTCACGCTCCGACCGGGTGGTCTGCGCGGCCGGCGATACGCGCGCCGGTATCTCGGTGGCCGGGCCCTGGGCCAGGTAAAGCCCGGTGAAGTAATCGACCACGTCGCGCACACCCTCAGCGGTCACGTGACGCATGTCTGCCTGAAAGTAGCGCCCCATCGTGTGATGGCCGGCAACGCACTCGTAGGACGGAAAGTACGAAGTCAGATCGTCATCTCGCGTCACCATGTCCGCCACCACGCGCAGTGCCGCCTTGGTGTAGCTGTTGGATACCAGCACATGACGCGGTTCGTAGGTGGCCGCAATGGACACCGGCGACACACTCAGCACCAGTTTCACCGATGGATTCAGCAGGCGCAGATTGCCGATCAGGCGCCGCAGGTCATCCACCATCTCCGGTACCGAAAAATTGTGGAAGCGGCAGTCCGATTCGCCTTCCGGCCCACCGTGCACGCCGGGCGCCAGTGGAAATACGGCGCCATCGACATCGGATATCCATGCTTCGGTCATCCCCAGCGTGAACACGAACACATTGCACTGCTCGAACATCCGGCGTACCGCCGCCAGGTGCGATACACGGTCCGCAAGCAGATCATCGAGCGTGGCAAAGCCATTCGGCTCGACATTGGGCCGGAACGGATCGACGTAGGCATCACACCAGCGCCAGACGTGCTCGCGAGGCGCGAACAGTCCGTAGGCGCGCTCGAACAGCTGAAGCAGCTGCCGAACGGTATAGATGTTGCCGAAACGTGCCGGGTAGACGCCGAACTGGCGGTCTGCCGGTCCGGTTTCAGTCACCAGATAGTTGAAGCCCCGCGTCGGCAGGAGGCGAGCCAGGTGCTGCGCAAAGCAACTGCCCGCCGACACGATCCTGTCCGTCGCGTGAATCACGAAGCCGTCATTTCCGGCCGAAACCTGCCTCATGTCGAACCCGGGAACGCCAGCGGTGCGCGACCAGAAGGCGGTGTCCGGCAGATCGGTATAGGGATGCGGCATTGCAGTGAGCAGGGCTGTTTGGTTCCGGGTCGCCAAGGCTACATCGAACAGGGCGGTTTTTCGACCTGGGCTGAGCGTTGCGGCGCATTGGACCCGAGAAGGGTCCGACAAAGCGACAGCTGTGAGCGTGCATTGCACAGGGCCCGACCGCGGAGAATTGCATGATGCCCGACCGCGCGGCCCTCCCCCTCGAGGAAGGGATCCTGCGCGCGCGAGTTTCGCCGAATGGCGGCACTCCGGCGTTAGCCACAGAAGGCTTGCCGCACGCGCGGGTCCGGAAAACAAAAAAGCCACCCCGAGGGGCGGCTTTTTTGCGGGATTCTTGGTCGGGGAAAGAGGATTCGAACCTCCGGCCCCTGCGTCCCGAACGCAGTGCTCTACCAGGCTGAGCTATTCCCCGAACCTCACAGCAAACTACCGAGGCAGCTCGTCGTGCCCGTTGCCGTAAGCAACGAGGCGCGCACTTTACTAGAACTTTCTCTCGACTGCAAACGTTGCGAGATCGAGCAGGCTCTGCAGGTATTCATTCGCCTGCAGTCCGGCCAGTTCCGCACGGGCAAGCTCGGCTTCCTCGCGCGCGCGAACGCGGGCGATCTCGAGTGCGCCGCTGTCCACCACCGCCTTCAGCACGTCAGCCCAGTCGTCGCGCCCGCCCTCCTCGATCGCATGCCGGACGACGGCAACCTGCTCGGGCGTACCGTTCTTCATCACGTGGATCAGCGGCAGCGTCGGCTTGCCCTCGGCCAGGTCGTCGCCGAGGTTCTTGCCGATCGAACCTTCGTCGCCCGAGTAATCGAGGATGTCGTCGACCAGCTGGAAGGCTGTGCCCAGGTGCATGCCGAAACGTGCGAAGCGCTCCTCGACGTCGGCATCGACGCCGGCCAGCATGGCGCCGAGGCGGCTGGCCGCCTCGAACAGCTTGGCGGTCTTGTAACGGATGACCTGCAGATAGCGGTCTTCGTCGACATCCGCATCGTGGCAGTTCAGCAGCTGCAGCACCTCGCCCTCGGCAATGATGTTGGTCGCCTCGGCCAGCACGGCCTGCACGCGCATGCTGCCGACCGACACCATCATCTGGAAGGCGCGCGAGTAGAGGAAGTCGCCGACCAGCACCGAGGCCGCGTTGCCGAACAGCGCGTTGGCGGTCTTGGCGCCGCGGCGCAGTTCCGATTCATCCACCACGTCGTCGTGCAGCAGCGTCGCGGTATGGATGAACTCGACCACGGCGGCCAGCTCGGTGCGATGTGCCCCCGAATAGCCGCAGGCGCCCGAGGTCAGCAGCACCAGCGCAGGACGCAGCCGCTTGCCGCCGGCACCGATGATGTACTCGGCCACCTGGCGCACCAGCACGACGTCCGAGTGCAGGCGCTCGCGGATGACGCCATCCAGCGCGCGCATGTCGTCCGCAATCAGGCTGTAAAGACGGTTCATTGAAGACAAGGAAGTGCTGCCGGACGCGGAAAAACGCGGATGGTAGCAGCGCGCGAAAACCCGTCAAGCCGTTGATGTTTCGCAGCCTTTGACAAAAAGCCAGCCTCTCGGATATAGTTGTGGATTCCCTTAAACCTTACTGGGGTTACACATGTACGCGGTCATAAAAACCGGTGGCAAGCAGTATCGCGTTGCCGCTGGCGAAAAAATCAAGGTAGAACAGATACCTGCGGATGTGGGCTCGGAAATCGTGATCGACCAGATTCTGATGGTCGGTGAGGGCGAATCGGTCAAGATCGGTGCGCCCCTGGTTGCCGGTGCCAGCGTTCGTGCAACGGTGCTCACTCAAGGGCGCCACAAGAAAGTGACGATTTTCAAGATGCGCCGTCGCAAGCACTACCAGAAGCATCAAGGTCATCGTCAGAACTACACCGAACTGCGCATCGAAGCCATCAACGGCTGAGAATGTTGAAAAATGCGCTGAGCAGGGCTGAGCGTATCCAGGAGAGCATCAAATGGCACACAAAAAAGGCGGCGGCAGTACGCGTAACGGCCGCGACTCAGAATCGAAGCGCCTTGGCGTCAAGAGCTATGGCGGTCAGCTGATTTCGGCAGGCAGCATCATCGTGCGTCAGCGCGGCACCGAGTTCCACCCCGGCGACAACGTCGGCATGGGCAAGGACCACACGCTGTTCGCCAAGATTGACGGCGTTGTGCAGTTCGTCGTCAAGGGTGCAAACCGCCGTCGCGTGGTCACCATCGTTCCGGCTGCAGCCTGATTCCGGCTCGCCTGAACCGAAGCCCTGCCCGCGAGGCAGGGCTTTTCGTTTCTGCCGCCTGCGTACACGGCGGCATCCGGCTCGTATTCGATACTCCAGTCACTCCAGGCACGCGTGAAGCGAAATGAAATTCTTTGACGAAGCGAAGATAGAGGTCATCGCCGGCGATGGCGGCAATGGCTCGGCCTCGTTCCGCCGCGAAAAATTCATTCCGTTCGGCGGTCCGGACGGTGGTGACGGCGGCCGCGGCGGCAGCATCTGGGCGGTCGCCGACCGCAACCTGAATACGCTGATCGATTTCCGCTATACGCGCATGTTCCGCGCCGCAAGCGGCGAGAACGGTCGCGGCGCCGATTGCTACGGCAAGGGCGGCGACGATCGCGAACTGCGCATGCCGGTCGGCACCACGATCACCGATCTGGCAACCGGCGAAGTGATCGCCGACCTCGACCACGACGGTGCCCGCGCGCTGATCGCCAGAGGCGGCCGCGGCGGTTTGGGCAACCTGCATTTCAAGTCGAGTACCAACCGCGCGCCGCGCCAGACCACGCCTGGCGAAGCCGGCGAGCGACGCGAACTGAAGCTCGAACTGAAGGTGCTGGCCGACGTCGGCCTGCTCGGCATGCCGAATGCCGGCAAGTCCACTTTCATCCGCGCCGTGTCCGCCGCGCGCCCCAAGGTCGCCGACTACCCCTTCACCACGCTCGCGCCCAACCTCGGCGTCGTGCGGGTCGACGACTCGCGCAGCTTCGTCATCGCCGACATTCCGGGCCTGATCGAAGGTGCGGCCGAAGGTGCCGGTCTCGGCCACCAGTTCCTGCGCCACCTGCAGCGCACCCGTCTGCTGCTGCATCTGGTCGATCTGGCCCCCTTCGATCCGGAAGCCGATCCGCTGCACGACGCGCGCGCCATCGTCGAGGAGCTCCGTCGCTACGATGAATCGCTGTACCAGAAGCCGCGCTGGCTGGTGCTGAACAAGATCGACCTGATTCCCGAGGAAGAGCGCGAACAGCGTGTGCGTGATTTCGTCGAGGCCTTCGGCGCCGAACGTGCGTTCAGCATTTCGGCGATGACACGTCAGGGCTGCGATGCGCTGTGCTACGCCATCATGGATCACGTGGAAGCGACCCGTCCGCCGCCCGAGCCGGAGCCGGACGTGCGCAATCTGGACGCCAGCGAACCGGGCGATGGAGCGGACGATGAGAACGCGCCTTGAGAATGCGAAGCGGCTGATCGTCAAGGTCGGCAGCGCGCTGGTCACCAATAACGGCGCCGGGCTGGACCTCGGCGCGCTGCAGGAATGGGCGCGCCAGATCGCCGCATTGCGCGCCGAGGGGCGCGAAGTGCTGCTGGTGTCGTCGGGTGCCATTGCGGCCGGCATGCAGCGCCTGGGCTGGAGCACCCGGCCGAGCGCGATGCACGAACTGCAGGCCGCTGCCGCCGTCGGTCAGATGGGTCTGGCTCAGGCCTACGAAGGCGCCTTCTCGCAGTACGGTCTGGCCAGCGCGCAGATCCTGCTGACGCACGAGGACCTGGCCGATCGCACCCGTTACCTGAATGCCCGCTCGACGCTGTCCACGCTGATGGAGCTCGGCGTGGTGCCGGTGATCAACGAGAACGACACCGTCGTCTACGAAGAGATCAAGTTCGGCGACAACGACACGCTGGGTGCGCTGGTCGCCAACCTGACCGAAGCGGACTGCCTGGTCATCCTGACCGACCAGAGCGGCCTCTACACCGCCGACCCGCGCAAGGATCCGGCCGCCACGCTGATCAGCGAAGGCGAAGCCGACGACCCGCGCTTCGAGTCGATGGCCGGCGGTGCCGGCACCGGCATTTCTCGCGGCGGCATGATCACCAAGGTGCGCGCTGCCCGCCGCGCCGCGCGCAGCGGTGCCGACACGGTCATCGCCAGCGGTCGCGAACCCGACGTTCTGCTGCGTCTGGTGCGCGGCGAAGCACTCGGCTCCTTCCTGAAAGCAGGCAACACGCCGCTGGCTGCGCGCAAGCAGTGGCTGGCCGATCACCTGCAGCTCGCCGGCACGCTGATACTCGACGAAGGTGCCGTGAAGGCGCTCGGCGAGGGTCGCAGCCTGCTGCCTATCGGTGTGACCGAGGTGCAGGGACAGTTCGAACGCGGCGCGGTCGTCGCCTGCCGCGACAGTGCGGGCAAGGAACTGGCGCGCGGCCTGATCAACTACTCGGCGTCGGAAACCCGGCGCATCGCGCGTCGCCCGTCTGCCGACATCGAGGCACTGCTCGGTTACGTCGACGAACCGGAACTGATACACCGCGACAATATGGTCCTCGCCTGACGCACCCGCAGGGGTGCGTCGGCTTCACGCCAGCGGCAGCGCGAATTCCAGCAAGGTGCCGTGCTCCGGTGCCGGACCGATGGCAAAGCGGCCGCCCAGCGCATCGGCGCGATACTTCATGCCGAGCAGGCCATGCGAACCGGTCTTGCCGCGCGCGCCGGCGGCGATGCCGACACCGTTGTCGCGGATTTCCAGCCTGACGGTCGGCCCCTCGACCGTCAATGCGATGCGCACTTCGGTCGCCTGCGCGTGCTTCCGGATGTTTGTCAGCGCTTCCTGCGCGACGCGGTAGATCGCGATCGCCCTGTCCCGATCGAGCTCCAGCGCCTCCGGCAGTACCAGGTCGACCGCGAACGGCGCCGACGCCCGCGTCTCCTCGGCCAGCGATTCGAGCGCAGGCAACAGACCCAGATGGGTCAGCACGGTCGGCACCAGCCCTTCGATCACACGCCGCTTGATCTGCACGCCCTGCTCCAGGATTTCGCAGACGCGCGACAGCGACTCGACGTCCGGACTGTCCTGCTTGCGCGCCCGGCGCAGCAGCATCGAAGCCTCCATGCGGCTGGCGGTCAATATCGAACCGAGCTCGTCGTGCAGTTCGCGCGCCAGCGCCGATTTCTGCCGCTCGGCTTCGGTCTGCAGGTGGCTGGCCAGTTCCGACAGCTCTTCGGTACGCACCCGCACCAGCGCGTCGAGCTCGTCGCGCGCCGCGCGCAGGCGGTCGGCGATCTGCGCTTCGGCCTGGCTGCGCATCGCATAGGCACGCAACAGCAGGATGAGCATCAGCACGCCGATGGCGATGACGACGATGGCCGCCGCGCGCTGGCGTTCGATTTCCTCGCCCAGCAGCGTCATCTGCTCCTCCAGATAGGCGCGCTCGGTACGCACCAGCGGTTCGAGCGCTTCGCGCAGTTCGTTCTGGTCGACCACCGGCGGCAGGAAGGCGTCCATCACTTCGACCGGGCTCGCGTTCTGCGGCAGCGCCCGAAGCCGCTTCAGCTCCTCGGATTCCGCCGCGGTCAGGCGCTTGACGACGGCGACGCGCTCCTCGTCTATGCCCCGGCGCGCCGCCCAGCCGAGCACGTGGGTGCCCGCCTCGGCGAGACGCTGCACCGTAGCCAGATGCTGCGCAAGATGATCGGGCGATGGCTCCTCGGTGTAACGGGCCTCGGTAGCCGTCGCCTGCGCATTGTCGTAGACCAGATTGTTCAGCGCCGCCAGCGACAGGCGCGAAGCGTCGATTTCCTCGCGTTCGCGCTGCATGCCCTGGAAGGTGGTTTCGGACACCGCGGCGAAAGCCACTCCGATCAGCACCACCAGCAACGCCCCCCAGCGGAAGCGCGCAAGCCGCATCAGCACGCTGTCGGTCAGACGTTCCGCGCCGTCGGTCGCCGAACCGGCTTTGCGCGCCGCGCGCGACAACCCTTCGACGATGGCGCGATGCCGCGCCGCCGCCTTCACCGAGCGTTCCGCGTCAGACATGTCCGACGCCCCCGCCATGGCGCGGACGACAGCCCGCATTGGCCGCCCCGCCTAGGATTCGATCACGCACGCTGGCATCGCCGCCCGTGCCGGCCCTGTTCCTGTTCATCAAGGAGGCTGTCATGCTTCACTATGCCCTTATCTTCTTCATCGTTGCGCTGATCGCGGCATTGTTCGGCTTCGGCGGCCTCGCCGCAAGCGCGGCCGGCATCGCCAAGATCCTGTTCTTCGTTTTCCTCGCGCTGACAATCGCCTCCTTCGTGGTGGGACTGTTCAAGCGCTGAGGCGGATAATCCGCTCAGCTTCCACGACGACCACGCCATCATGCAAAAGAAACGCGTACTTCTCGCTGACGACCACCAGATCGTGCGCAACGGCCTGCGCCAGCTGATCAATGCCGAAGCCGACCTCGAAGTCGGCGCCGAAGCGTCGACCAGTGCCGAAACGCTCACCCTGCTGCGCCAGCAGGACTTCGACGTGCTGCTGCTCGACATTTCGATGCCAGACCGCGACGGCATGGACACGCTGCGACTGCTGCGCACGCACCGCGCCGATCTGCCGGTGCTCATCATCAGTGCCTACGCCGAAGAACAGTACGCGCTGAACATGCTGCGCGCCGGCGCCAACGGCTACATCCGCAAGGATGCCGACGTCGACGACATCCTGACCGCCATCCGCACCGTGCTGCGCGGCCGCCGCTACGTGAGCGACACTGTCGCCGACCTGCTGACGCAGCGCCTGAGCGGCGACGCCGACGCTCCGGCCCACCAGCAGCTGTCGGAACGCGAGTTCCAGGTGCTGCACAAGCTGGCGACCGGCAAGTCGGTCACCGAAATTGCCGACGAACTGTTCATCAGCGTGAAGAGCGTCAGCACCTACCGCAGCCGTCTGCTCACCAAGCTGAACCTGAAGAGCAATGCGGAACTGACCTACTACGCGCTGAAGAATGGTTTGATCGAATGAGTACGTCTGTCGGCTCGCACCTACATCCGGCGCCGCAAGGCGGTGAGATACTTGGCACGCAATCCAATCCCTATCGCTCCACCGACTACGAAGCGCACAGAGCCGTGCAACCGCATCCGTCGTCCGCCACTCCTCCGCTCGCCCGCTCACGCCCGCTGCGCGTGCTGCTGGTCGAGGACTCGCTGCTGATCCGCAAGCACCTGGTGTCATTGCTCGAGGACAGCGAGGGCGTCGTCGTCTGTGGCGAGGTCGATACCGAAGCCGACGCGCTGACCGCCTTGCGTGTCGGCCGCTTCGACGCGGTGGTGGTCGACCTGCAGTTGCGCGAAGGCAGCGGCTTCGGCGTGCTGCAGCACCTGAAGCTGAATCACCCCGACCTTCTCGCCATCGTGCTGACCAACAGCAACACCGCGGCGATGCGCGCGCGCAGTCTGGCGTTGGGCGCTCATCACTTCCTCGACAAGTCGAGCGAATTCGAACGCGTCGCCGAACTGCTCGAAGGCCTGCGCTGAGCGCACTTCGCGCGCCCTCCCCAACAGATTGACGATGGTCGCTGCGAAGGACTTCTTACGCAGCCCGTCGAGCATCTCCGCACCTCTCATTTCATGCGGAAGTCATCCCCGTCCCGTTGCGACGGGAGCGCTGCGGCATAGTGTCGCACCCTGAAATTCCGCGGTTTCGATGCAGCACAATCCCGTCCCGGACGTTGCGTAGCTGAGGCGACGCGCGTGACCTCGCGAGGTCCGCGTTGCGATGCCTGAGTGACCCTCGTCGCCTGAAATCCGCCTGCATTCGCTTCGACTGCAGACATCTACGAGGACGAGAAGCATGAACCGCTTTCTGAATTTCGGCGTCGCGCTCGCGCTGTCGGCCGGCATGACCGTCGCCCACGCCGCAAGCAGCTACGACGTGGTCACCACGTGGTACGAACCCGACACGCAGCCGAACAACACCATTTTCACCGGCAGCTTCGACTACGACGCCGCGACGCGCACGGTCACGAATCTGCAAGGTCAGTTGAGCGAATCGATGACCGGCATGATGGGCGGCGGAATGACCTGGCTGGCGCTCGATCATCAGCTGGTGTCGTGGTACGACGCGGCGCTCGGCGGCACCTTCGCCGCCGCGTTCAGGAACGCCAGCACCAACACCTTCTGGACCGGCGCCGGTGGCAACGGTTGGTCGCCGGCGTCGGGTATCGCGGCCGGCGGCGTCCACTACGGCTTTCCCGCCACCCGCACCAATCCGGGCAATGCCTACGCGCTCATCTTCATTCCCGATGATCCGCTCGCCGCACTGACCCAGGCGCAGATCGACAAGCTGGCCTACGCCGACTGCGCCGCCGGCGGCATGATGGGTGCCGTGTGCATGACCGGCACCAGCGTGGCCGGATACGGCGCAGAGGGCACGATGAGCGGATACCCGCTTTCGCAGACCATTACCGCCGCAGTGCCGGAACCCGAAACCTGGGGCCTGATGCTGGCCGGCCTGACAGTGATCGGCGCCACCGCGCGTCGACGCCGGACGATCTGACGACGTCGTCGACCGACGACCCGGCCCCCGGAAGGCGGCGAGGCGCCCACCTCGCCGCCTTTCTGCCATTTCTCCGCACATGACCTCTTCCTGTTCGCGACCGCGTTCGCGCCTCGCAATCCTGTTCCTGGGCTCCGGCCCCGCCCTGCTCTCGATCAGCGCCTACGCTCAGTCCGAAACCGTGTCGGCGCCGACCCCGCTTGCCCCGATCCGGGTCGAGGGTGGGCGCGACGAACGTCCGGTCGGCGCGACGACGCTGCCCTCCTCCACACTGGATGCGCTGCGCGCGATCAGCAGCGACACGGCGCGGCTGCTGGAGGGCATTCCAGGCGTGTCGACCTACGGCGCGGGCGGCATTTCCAGCCTGCCGTCGATTCGAGGTCTGGCCGACGAGCGTCTGAAGATCACCGTCGATGGCATGGATTTGATGTCCGCCTGCCCCAACCACATGAATCCGGCGCTGTCGCTGATAGACCCGAGCAAGGTCGAGACGGTGGCCGTCTACGCCGGCATCACGCCGGTCAGCGAAGGCGGCGACAGCATAGGCGGCGCGATACAGATCAGGTCCGCACGGCCGAAATTCGCCGCGTCCGACAACGATGTACTGACCGAAGCGAAGGTCGGCACCTTCTTCCGCAGCAACGGCACCGCCCGCGGCCACAGCGTGGACCTGTCGATTGCCAGCACACAGCTGAGCGTGCACTACAGCGAATCCGCCAGCGAGTCCGACAACTACCGGACGGCGGGTGATTTCAAGAAGGAAGGCTTCTGGAAGCAGCTCGGTCAGCGCCCGGTCGCGGAGCGCGAGGTCGCATCGAGCGGCTATCGCGGATCGAAGAACAAAGAGGTCGGGCTGGGCCTCGCGTGGTCGTCAAACAGTGTCCTTCACCTGACCTACAGCGAACAGAAGCTCGACTACCAGGGCTTTCCGAATCAGCGCATGGACATGATCTTCAGCCGGCCGGATCCAGCCAATCCGGGCAATTACGTCATTGCGGAGAACACGCCGTCGAACGCGAACCGGACCCTCAACCTGCGCTACCTCGGACAGCACGCCTGGGGCGAACTCGAAGCGCGCCTGTTCCGGCAGACCGTGGCGCACCACATGGATCTGAACCAGGACCGATTCTTCGGCATGTTCATGCCGATGAAGTCGGACGCGAGCACGCTGGGTGGCCTGCTGAAGGCGAGCATTCCGTTGAGCCCGGAACATCTGCTGCGCGTCGGCACCGACTTCCAGCGGTATCGGCTCGACGACTGGTGGCCGCCGATCGGCATCGCGCCGGGCGCGATGTGCTGCGACGATTTCCAGAACATCCGCAACGGCAAGCGCGACCGCATCGGTGTATTCACCGAACTGGAAACTGGATGGAACGCTGCCTGGCTCAGTTTGCTCGGCATCCGCGGCGGTCTGGTGCATGCGGACGCAGACAGCGTGCAGGGCTACAGCAATGTCTATGCGGCCGACGCCGCCCGCTTCAACCAGCGCGATCGCAGCCGGAACGACACCCATCTCGACCTGACCGCGCTTGTGCGTTACACGCCCGATGCACGACAGAACTACGAGGCAGGCCTCGCGCGCAAGACGCGCTCGCCCAGCCTGTACGAGCTTTACCCGTGGTCCAGCTTTCCGATGGCCGCCCTGATGAACAACTTCGTCGGCGACGGCAACGCCTACCTCGGCAACCCCGGCCTGAAACCCGAAGTCGCCTACACCGCGAGTGCGAGCGCGTACTGGCACGACGAAGGCAAGGAGCGTTGGGACCTCAAGCTGTCCGGTCACGCCACCTATGTCGACGACTACATCGACGCGCAGCGCTGCCCGCGTGCGCTCAGCGCGCAATGCAATGCGCTCAACAGCAGCGCCGACGACCGCTACGTCATCCTGCAGTACGTGAATCAGCGGGCGATGCTGCAAGGCGTCGACGTGTCCGGTTCGACGCTGATCGCACGGCATGCAGACATCGGCAAGCTCTACCTGAACGGCATGGCGAGCTACGTCGACGGCCGTAACCTGAGCACCGGCGACAGGCTCTATCACATCATGCCGCTGAACGCGAAGATCGCGCTGGAGCATCGCTCGCAGCAGTGGACGAACACCTTCGAAGTGCATTCGGTTTCAGCCAAGGACGAGGTGTCGCGCGTCCGGAACGAGGTGCGGACCCCTGGCTATACGCTGCTCAATCTGCGCAGCAGCTTCGCGTGGAAGAACGGCCGCCTCGACCTCGCGCTGGAGAACGCGCTGAACAAGTTCTACCTGCTGCCGCTGGGCGGCGCCTATCTCGGCCAGGGCAATTCGATGACCACCGCTGGCATCCCCTGGGGCATGTCGGTTCCCGGCCGGGCGCGATCGCTGAATGTCGCGCTCAACCTGAGTTTCTAGTCGCAGCGGACGCCGGCGCGACGATTTGCCGCATTCCGCCGGCGTGTCGAGTTCGCTCTAATGCGCGCCACCGAGTCGCATCCGCGCTCATGACAAAAAGGAGACATGACATGGTCCGCCCGCAATCCCTGACGTTCGCCGTCGCGTTCACCCTCGCACTGCCACTCGCCGCCGAGGCACATATCGGCTACGGAGGCCGTGATTTCGGAAGCTTCGATGCCGCCGGAGGCAGCGTCACCATCGCCAATCAGACCGTGTCCGGCAATTACGGCTGGGCCGACGGCCTCGACGCCGACTTCGGCGACTCACACCGGCTGCGCGCCTTCCGCTTCTCGCTGAGCACGACCACTACCGTCACCTTCAGCGTTGCCGCGAACGCGGGCGCGACCGCCACCTCGGTCGGCGGACTGCTGCCCGGCTTCTCGATCTACCAGGGACTGGCCCACCTGGCACCGTTAGGCGCGGACCACGACGGTGCGGCGGCCACCGTGGCCTATCTGTCGTCGCTCGATGGCGCCCCGAAGGAAGGCGCATTCCGCGCATTGAACGACTGGAAGATCGGCAATGACGCCGGCGACCCGCTGTCGGTGTTTACCTTCCGCGGCTATGCAGCCGACAGCGATCTCGATGGCTTCGTGACCGGCAGTTTCGAACTGGGTGCCGGCGACTACAGCATCTTCGTCGGCGGCGTGAACTACGTGTCGCAACTGGACGCGATGCGCCCGACCTACGGCATGACGGCCACGCTTGCGGTCGCCGCCGTACCCGAACCCGAAACCTATGCGCTGCTGCTGTCCGGTCTCGGGCTGCTCGGCCTCGCCGTCCGCCGTCGCAGCGGATGCTGACCAGACGCCCCGTCAACCACCGGCGCGCGACGGCTCGCCGGTGGTGAGGTCGAAGGGCGCGATCAGCGTCTCGCCCGCTGTACGCACCACCAGGCGGGTGCGCCAGCGCATCGCGCCGGTGGCGCAGAT
Organism: Methyloversatilis discipulorum; assembly: GCF_000385375.1. NCBI lineage: Bacteria > Pseudomonadati > Pseudomonadota > Betaproteobacteria > Nitrosomonadales > Sterolibacteriaceae > Methyloversatilis > Methyloversatilis discipulorum. The sequence goes on along the minus strand of NZ_ARVV01000001.1, from coordinate 1,182,536 downwards.
GGGCAGGGTGACGCTCGCCTCGAAGCCGCCGCTCGGTCGTGGCGCCAGCACCTGCCTGAACAGTCCCATATTCATGTCCGCGCCCTCGAACTCGAGCTCGGCCTGGCGGACATCCACATCACTCAGCGCCAGCGACGCGACGAAGGGCGTACCGGCCGGGACCGGACGCGGCGTCACCGTCAGCTCCAGCCAGCCTCCGCGGTCGAGCGCCACGCGGCAGGGGCCGCTATCCAGCCGGCAGGGCGGCGACGCGAGCACGCGCGGCGCGGCGGCATCCACGAAATCGCGCCGGCTGCCGACGATCACGATGCCGATCAACAGCGCCACGATCAGCACATGCGGCAACGACTGTCGAATCAGGGCGGGCTTCATGCGGTGCGCGATCCAGGAGCGTGGCGTGTCGAAAGCGGTGAGTGTGCACCAGACGCCGTCAACGCGGGCACGTGCATCGATTGAAGCGCCCGCATCGAATCCCTAGACTGAACGCATGCCCAACCAGCACAGCACTGCCTTGCCATCCGCACCGCTGCTCGCGAAAACACCTGCTCGATCACTCGACCGGCTGCTTCCGAGCTTGATCAGGGCACGCTGGTGGGCACTGGGCGCGCTGCTGTTACTGTTGGCCATCGCCCCCGGACTGCTCGATCTGCCGCTGCCGCAGATGCCGATGCTGGCCATTCTCGCCGCGGTGGGCCTGTGGAACGGCCTCATGCACTGGCAGTTGCACCGAAGCGCCGGTGCACCGGACGCAACCGGCTGTCTGCTGCAGTTGTGCATCGACCTGCTCGCCTTCGCCTCGCTGCTCTATTTCAGCGGCGGCGCCACCAATCCGCTGGTGTTCATGCTGCTGCTTCCGGTGGTGCTGTCGGCGCTGCTGCTGTCGCGTGGCGCGGTGCTGGCGATCGCCGCACTGGCCATCCTGCTCTACTCGCTACTGATGGTGCAGTTCATCCCGCTCGAGCTGGGCGACGCCCGGCGGGCGACTGCGCTGCACCTGTCCGGCATGTGGCTCACCTTCGTCGTGTCGGCCGCCATGCTGGCCTGGTTCGTGATGCGCACGACCGATGCACTGCGTCGACGTGACGCGGAACTGGCGCGCGCACGCGAACAGACCTATCGCGACGAACGCGTGCTGGCACTCGGCGCGCTGGCGGCGGGCGCCGCACACGAGCTCGGTTCGCCGCTGGCCACGCTGGCCGTACTGGTCGGCGAGATGGAACGCGACACACCGGCGGAGACGACCGCAGCGGCCGACCTGAAACTGATGCGCGAACAGATCGCCTACTGCAAGCGCATCATCACGCGCCTGACCGAGCAGGCTGGCGACCAGCGCAGCGAAGGCGCCGAGTCGATGCGCTGCGACGCCTGGCTGGAAGGTCTGCACGCCGCATGGCGCAGCCTGCGCGGTGGATGCGACACCACCTTCACGCTGCTCGGCAGCGGCGAGCCGCCGCTCATCGTGGTCGAGCCGACACTGGGTCAAAGCGTGGTGAGTGTGCTCGACAACGCGTTGCGCGCCGGCGCGCCGGTCGACCTGGCACTCGACTGGAATGCCGAAGAAGTGCGCATCGAGGTGCGCGACAGCGGTCCAGGCTTCTCCGACGACGTGCTGCGCAAGGCCGGACGCCAGCCCTTCGGTGACGCTGCCCAGGGCAGCGGCATCGGCTTGCTGTTGACCACTGCCAGCCTGGAGCGGATGGGCGGCAAGCTCGAACTGGACAACCCCTGGACCGGTGGCGCGCGGGCGACGATCCGGCTGCCTCTCGCACGCATAGGCCTACATGTCTGAATCGATACTGGTCATCGACGATGACGAAACCTTCAACGCCGTGCTGGTGAATGCACTGCGCCGGCGCGGGCTGGACGCCCACGGGTGCACCGACCCCGCCACTGCGCTTTCCGTGGCCGCGCGGCAGAAACCCGCCCGCGTCGTGCTCGACCTGAACCTGAACGGCACGTCCGGCCTGTCCCTCGTCCGGCCGCTGCTCGATGCACTCCCCGAACTGCGCATCGTCGTGCTCACCGGTTACGCGAGCATCGCCACCGCGGTCGATGCGATCAAGCTGGGCGCCTTCCAGTATCTGGCCAAGCCGGTCGAGGTCGACGCCATCCTGTCGGCCTTCGACTGCGTGGTCAGCGCACCTGCCGATGACATGCTCGATGCCGAGCCGCTGTCGGTCGGACGCCTGGAGTGGGAGCACATCCAGCGCGTGCTGAAGGAACACGACGGCAACATTTCCGCCACCGCACGCGCATTGAAAATGCATCGCCGGACGCTGCAGCGCAAGCTGCTGAAGCGCCCGGTCAAGGCCTGACGCGAAGGGCCGCGCGTCGGCCCTTCCGCCTGCACATCAGTGATGGACGTGACCGGCGGCGGGCTGGATGTCGAGCGCCGCAGCCGGCATCTTCAGATCGCGCGTGGTCTGCCCCTCGGCGGGAATCTGCGACCAGTCGTTCACGCCCTGTTCGCACACCTGCATCACCTTGAACCAGCGCCGTCCCGCCGCGTCGGGCAGCTTCATCATCAGCGCGAACTCGTCGTAGTGTGCGTCGGCCAGCGGGCCGCCGCGCCAGCTCACTTCGACCACGGCCTCGGTGACCGGCTTGCCGTGATTCATCAGCGGCTGCGCAAGCTTCTCGCTGCGCGTGCTGACCGTCCAGCCCGGTTTCACCATCGGTTTCACGCTGGCCATCGGCTCGGGCAGCGTCACCGTCAGCGCGACGGTGGCCGAACCTTCGCAGCCGTGGCCGACGCGGAACACGCCCTTGTAGTAGCTGCCGGCCGTCGCGACCTGCTGTTCGAGCACGACGTGTGCGCTGGCGACGATGGGTGCGGCCAGCAGCGCCAGTGCGCAGATCCTGATCTTCATGCTTACATCCTCCATTCGATGCCGGCATAGACGGCACGGCCGTCCCCCGGCAGGTAGACGTTGCGCGCGGCGGCGGCCAGCGCGCTGAAATCGCGCACCACATTCGTGGTGGCGGCGTAGCGGCGGTCACCAAGGTTGCGTCCTTCGATGAACCACGACAGCTGGCGGCCGACCTGCTGCTGCAGGCGCAGGCCGAAGATGGCGTAGTCGTCGGCGAACTCGGTATTCGCCATATCGACCGCATAGCGCTGCGGCGACCATTCGGCGCTGGCCGCGATCTTCAGCGGACCGCCCGGCGCTGCCGAGAAGCGGTAGCCCAGTTCGCCGCGGAACAGCGTGCGCGGCACGCCGGGCAGGCGGTTGTCGCCGAACAGCGCGTCGCCGTCGAAGCGGAAGTCGTTGTAGAGCAATGCCTGACGCCACTCGAAGCCGCCGCCGAACTGGCCGTTGGCGGCGAACTCGATACCACGATGCAGCGTGCGCGGCACATTCAGTGTGGTGTTGACCGGCGTGCCACCGAGGTTCAGCGAGTAGGCCAGCAGCTCGTCGGTCACCTTGGCGCGGTAGAGCGCCAGATCGACCGCGCCCCAGCCGAAGCTGCCGCGGCCGCCCACTTCCCACGTGGTCGCACGCTGCGCGCGCAAGGATTCGATCACCGCGGCGCCGCCGGTCAGTTCGCCGAAGGACGGCGGCTCGAAACTGCGCGACACGTTGCCGAACAGCTGCACCGCCGGCGACAGATCGTGACGGATGCCGAACTTCGGACTCCAGCCTTCGTAGGAGCGGCTGAAGCTCTCGTCGGCACCGCCACAGACCAGCGGGCCGCCGGTGAAGCACAGGTCGCGGCTGCGTCGCCGCGCATTGGTGTACTGCGTCCCGACTACCGCGGTCCAGCCTGGAACGAAGGTGAACTGATCCTCGACATAGGCCTCGACATTGCGTGCCGACGTGTCGAGCTTGTTGGTGCGGGCGCCGCGCGTGCCGCCGATGTTTGTCCAGCGGTCGTCGTCGGTGTCGCCGCGCGAACTCGCCACGCCGGCGACCAGGCGGTTCGGCCGGCCGGCCAGCGTACCGTCGGACACCATGCGCAGTTCGGCACCGAAGTCCTTGCTGCGCTGGTCGAGCACCTGGAAGATCGGGTGGAACAGGTCCTTGTCGGCGTAGTAGGCCGACAGCTCGAAACGCAGACCGTCGGCCGCCTGCCAGACGGTGCGATTGGACACGCGCCACAGATCGATGTCGCGCTTCTGGTTGCCGGTGACATTGCCGGCGGCCGCCTGGCGCGGATTGTCACGCAGTTGCTGGCGCGTCAGGTTGCCCGGCAGTTCCGAGTCGCTCTGCGCGGCCTGCACGAAGAAGCGCGTCTCCAGCGACGGCGCGAGCAGCACGCCGATATTGCCGACCAGGCGCTGCGTGTCCTGCCTGGCGTGATCGCGGAAGCCGTCCTGGGCGAAGCTCGTCGCGCTGAAATAGCCGTCGACGCGCCCGGCCGCGAAGCCACCAGCCAGCTGGCTGCGCAGGTAGCCGAAGGCGCCGGTCTCGGCGCGCAGGGTCAGTGCCGGCGCATCGTGGCCGGTCGGCGACACGTAGTTGATCGCCCCGCCCAGCGTGCTCGATCCGTACTGCAGTGCATTGGCGCCGCGCCACACTTCGATGTAGCGCGTGGCCAGCGGCTCCAGCACCTGGAAATCGCCACCGCCGTCGGCCAGATTGATCGGCACGCCGTCCTGCATCAGCTTGATGCCGCGCAGGTGGAAGGTGCGCTGCAGTCCGGAACCGCGGATCGACAGCCGCGATTCCTCGGAGCCGAAGCGCGGCTGCACGAATACGCCGGCGCTGTAGCCGAGCGCGTCCTGCAATGTGGATACACGGGCGTCGCGGAAGCTGGCGGCGTCGATCACGGCGGCGCCGCCCGGTGTCAGCGCCAGCGTGGCGCGCGCTTCGTCGATGCCGGGCAGCGTAGGGGTGTCGATGCGTCGTGCCTCGACGCGCACGGCGGGCAACTGCAGCGCGCTGTCGGCGAAGACAGCCGGTGCGGCCGCCAGCGCGGCGAGGGCGAGGGCGAGCGGAATGCGTTTGAGACGCGCGCGCGCAGGCGCGGTCGCATGGGACGACGGAAACATGACGGTACTTTCGAATGGAGTGCGTCGCGCCGCGCGCGGGCGCAGGACGGCGACACGGAACGCGCGACGGCGGTCAGGCCGTCACGCGGACGAAGGCGAGGGAATCAGGCGAGCGCAGGCGGAGCGCGTGGGGAAGGCGCCAGCAGCGTGGCGGCGGTGACGGCAGCAGAGAGCGCCGGCGGCGGCGCCTGCCGCTCGGCATGCAGCGCGAACACTGCATGCGCCGCTTGCGTCGGCAGCACCGGCAGCGATTGCGCGACGCACCAGGGGCAATGACCGACCTTGCCGCCTTCGTCGTCACCCTGTTCCGCGGCCGATGCCGATCCGATGCCGAAAGCGGTACAGATCTGCGCCATGCCGGTCGGATCGGCCGACTGCTGCCAGCGCATCAGCGTGGGCAGCAGCGCCTGCGCGCACACAGCGAACAGCGCGAGCATCAGGGCGAGGCGGAAACGGGGGCGGGCGGGCGACATGGGCGCGGATGGTAGCCCGCGAGCGCCCTGCCGTGCAACACAGGCGGCCGGCGCACGCTGCATGCGTTAACATGTCGCGTCCGGCGCTGCCGCGCCCTGGTCCGAGTCACGCCAGAAAGTCCCCTTACTGATGATCCGAAAGTTGCTGCGCCGGATATTCCGTCGCCCCGAAGACAACGCCCGCACGCAGGCCGCGAGCAGCGGCCCTGTCCATATTCCGCGCGCACAGCACGGCATCGCGCGCGAACAGCTGCTGCCGGCGGCGCGCAAGGTGTGCGATTCGCTGCAGGCCGAGGGCTACCAGGCCTATGTGGTCGGCGGCGCGGTACGCGACCTGATCGCCGGCATCGAACCGAAAGACTTCGACGTCGCCACCAGCGCCACGCCGGAACAGGTGACCGCGGTGTTCCGCCGCGCACGCATGATCGGCCGCCGCTTCAAGATCGTGCATGTCATGTTCGGCCGCGACACGATCGAGGTGACCACCTTCCGCGGCGACTCCGACGCGGTGACCGACGAACATGGCCGCATCCTGCACGACAACGTGTTCGGCACGATGGAAGAGGATGCCGCGCGCCGCGACTTCACGGTCAACGCGCTGTACTACGACCCGGCGACCGAAACCGTCGTCGACTTCCACCACGGCGTGGCCGATCTGAAGCAGAAGACGCTGCGCATGATCGGCGACGCGCCGCGCCGCTACCGCGAAGACCCGGTGCGCATGCTGCGTGCGGTGCGCCTGGCGGCCAAGCTCGGTCTGGTGATCGACCCCGACGCGCGCGAGCCGATACGGTCGATGGCCAGCCTGCTCGAAAACGTGCCGCCGGCCCGCCTGTTCGACGAAATGCTGAAGCTGCTGACCAGCGGCCACGCGGTGCGCTGCGTGCGCCAGCTGCGCGAGGACGGCCTGCACCACGGCCTGCTGCCGCTGCTCGACGTCATCCTCGAACAGCCGATGGGCGAGCGCTTCGTCATGCTGTCGCTGGAGCGCACCGACGAGCGCGTCCGCGAAGGCAAATCGATTTCGCCGGGCTTCCTGTTCGCGACGCTGCTCTGGCACGAAGTGCTGGCCGACTGGGAGAAGCGCAAGCAGGCGGGCGAACCGTCGATCCCGGCGATGTTCGAGGCGATGAGCGCAGTGCTCGACCAGCAGGCGGAGAAGCTCGCCATCACGCGGCGCATCGCCACCGACATCAAGGACATCTGGCTGCTGCAGCCACGCTTCGAACAGCGGGCCGGCAAGCGCCCCTACCGCCTGCTCGAACTGCCGCGCTTCCGCGCCGCCTACGACTTCCTGCTGCTGCGGGCGGGCAGCGGAGAGGTCGAACAGGAACTGGCCGACTGGTGGACCGACTTCGCCGCCGCCGACGGCCCGACGCGCGAATCGATGCTGCGCCCGGAAGAAGCGCCGAAGAAGCGCCGCCGCCCGCGGCGCAAACCGACGGCCGGCGCGGCCGCGGCCGAGTGATGCTGCCGCAGTTGCCGGCGTGGACGCAGGCGGCCGGCCTGCTCGTCGCGTCGAACGTGTTCATGACCTTCGCTTGGTATGCCCACCTGCGCGACCTGAACCACCGCCCGTGGTGGTACGCCGCGCTGTTCTCCTGGGGCATTGCACTGTTCGAGTACCTGCTGCAGGTGCCGGCCAACCGCATCGGCCACACGCAGCTGTCACTCGGCCAGCTCAAGATCATGCAGGAGGTGATCACGCTGAGCGTGTTCGTGCCCTTCGCCGTGTTCTACATGAACGAACCGCTCAAGCTTGACTATCTGTGGGCCGCGCTGTGTATGCTGGGCGCGGTGTATTTCATCTTCCGCTGATCTCCCGATCCGCTTCCCCGACCGGAATTCCCCATCGATGCTGGACAAGGCACGCTACATCGTCGTCGAAGGGCCCATAGGTGTGGGCAAGACCTCGCTGGCCCGGCGGCTGGCGGACCACCTGCAGGCGCCGACGCTGTTCGAGAAGCCGGAAGAGAATCCCTTCCTCGGCCGCTTCTACCAGAACATGGAGCGCTACGCGCTGCAGACCCAGCTGTTCTTCCTGTTCCAGCGCATGGAACAGCTGCGCGAGGTGATGCAGGACGACCTGTTCTCCGGCCGTCTGGTAGCCGACTTCCTGATCGACAAGGACCCGCTGTTCGCGTCGATGAACCTGACCGACGACGAATACGCGCTGTACCGGCAGATCTACGCCTCGCTGAAGCTGCAGGCGCCGGCGCCCGACCTGGTCATCTACCTGCAGGCCGACGCCGACACGCTGGCCGAGCGCGTGCGCAGGCGTGGCCTCGACGCGGAACGGCGCATCAGCGAAAGCTATCTGGCCCGCGTGGTCGAGCGCTACGCGCGCTTCTTCTATCAGTACGACGCCAGTCCGCTGTTCATCGTCAACGCCGAGGAACTGAACCCGGTCGACAGCGACGACGACTTCGCGCTGCTGGTCGAGCGGCTCGGCCAGATGCGCTCCTTCCGCGAATTTTTCGGATACGCCTCATGACCTATATGCGCGACACCGACCCGGCGCGCCGCCCGGTCACGCTGAACACCCTGCTGCGCATGCGTGCGAACGCCGAGCCGATCGCCATGCTCACCTGCTACGACTCGACCTTCGCCGCCGTGTGCGATGCCGCCGGCGCCGAAGTGCTGCTGGTCGGCGACTCGCTCGGCAACGTGCTGCAGGGTCACGACACGACGCTGCCGGTCACGCTGAACGACATGGCCTATCACACCGGCTGCGTCGCCCGTGGCCTCGCCAACGTCGGTGGCCGTGCTTTCCTGATCACCGACCTGCCCTTCGGCAGCTATCAGGAGACGCGCGAACAGGCGATGCGCTCGTCGGTGCAGCTGATGACCGCCGGCGCGCAGATGGTGAAGCTCGAAGGCGGCGCCCACATGGCCGACACCGTGCGTTTCCTGGTCGAGCGTGGCGTGCCGGTATGCGCCCACCTCGGCCTGACGCCGCAGTCGGTGCATCAGCTCGGTGGCTACCGCGCCCAGGGTGTGACCGACACCGCCGCCGCCCGGCTGCTGCAGGACGCAAAGGAACTGGAACAGGCGGGCGCGACGATGATGGTGCTCGAAATGGTGCCGGCCCGCCTTGCCGCCGAAGTGACCACGAGCACGCAGCTGATCACGATAGGCATCGGTGCCGGCGTCGACTGCAGCGGCCAGGTACTGGTGCTGCACGACGTGCTCGGCCTGTTCCCGGGCCGCCGCCCGCGCTTCGTGCGCAACTTCATGCCGGGTGCCGACGACGTACATGACGCACTGAGCCGTTACGTCGCCGCGGTAAAGGACCGCAGCTTCCCCGGCCCCGAACACTGCTACTGATCCAGCGAGCCTCCCCGATGCAGATTCACCCGACCATCGCCGGCCTGCGCGCCGCGCTCGATGCAGAACGCGCACGTGGCACGCGTATCGCCTTCGTGCCCACCATGGGCAATCTGCACGAGGGCCACGCCTCGCTGATGCGTCAGGGCCGCGACCACGCCGACGTGGTGGTGGCCAGCGTGTTCGTAAACCGGCTTCAGTTCGGCCCGAACGAGGACTTCGACCGCTACCCGCGCACGATGGAAGCCGACTGCGCGCGCATGCAGGAGGCGGGGGTGGCGCACGTGTTCGCACCGTCGGAGAGCGAGCTCTACCCGCAGCCACAGACGATGCGCGTAGTGCCGGACCCGGTGCTGGCCGACATCCTCGAAGGCGCTTTCCGGCCCGGTTTCTTCACCGGCGTGGCGACCGTGGTGGCCAAGCTGTTTAACATCGTGCAGCCGCAGGTGGCCCTGTTCGGCAAGAAGGACTATCAGCAGCTGATGGTGATCCGCCAGCTGGTGCAGCAGATGGCACTGCCAATCGCCATCGTCGGTGGTGAAACACTGCGGGCCGACGACGGTCTGGCGCTGTCTTCGCGCAACGGCTACCTGTCGGCGACCGAAAGATCGCAGGCAGTGCAGCTGTATCAGGCTCTGGTGGCCGCACGCGACGCATTGCGCGCCGGAAACCGTGACTACACGCGGATCGAGGCCGACGCCATGGCATTTCTCCAGGCCCGTGGCTGGTCTCCACAATATATTGCGGTGCGACGACAAGCCGACTTACAATCGCCGGCCGCTCACGAATCCAGTCTGGTGATCGTGGCCGCCGCCCTGCTCGGGACGACGCGCCTGATCGACAATCTGGAAGTGTAGGTCGCCACGATGCGCTCAAGCCGGTGGCGTTCCAGTAGCGCACTGTCGCGCACGCCTTTGCGTGCGCGTGTTGTCTGAACAGCGCGATATCGAAGGAGCGCCCATATGCAACGCACCATGCTTCAGTCCAAGCTTCACCGGGTCACGACGACGCATTCCGAGCTGCACTACGAGGGCTCCTGTGCGATCGACCAGAATCTGCTCGACGCCGCGGACATCCGCGAGTATCAGGCGATCGACATCTACAACGTGACCAACGGCGAGCGATTCTCGACCTACGCGATCAGCGCCGAGCGCGGATCCGGCATCATTTCGGTCAATGGCGCCGCCGCGCGCAAGGCTGCCGCTGGCGACCTGCTCATCATCGCCTGCTACGCCCAATACACCGAGCTGGAACTGGCCCGCTACGAGCCCAAGCTGGTGTACGTCGATGGCAAGAACAACATCGTGAACCAGCGTGGTCACATTCCGGTCCAGATGGCCGGCTGATCCCCGCCCTGCCCGTCGTCAAGGCCCGCCCCGCGCGGGCCTTTTCATTTGGCCCGATGTGAAACAATGCGGCCTCCCCGCACCCGAACACCGCGATGAACCTGCACCTGCTCCGCATCTTCCATACCGTCGGCGAACACGCGAGCTTCTCGCGCGCCGCCGAGCACCTTGGCATCAGCCAGCCCGCCGTATCGAAGGCGCTGCGCGAACTGGAAGACCAGCTCGACGTGGTGCTGATCGAGCGCGGCGCGCGCATCGTGTCGCTGACCGAGGCGGGGCAGGTGCTGTTCGAGTACGCAGGCGGCATCTTCGCGATGGAGCGCGCCGCGCTCGAAGCGCTGCAGGCCTATTCCAACCTGGAGCGCGGTCGACTGCGCATCGGCGCCAGCATGACGGTGGCCGGTTACTGGCTGCCCGGCTACGTCGCCGATTTCGCCCAGGCGCATCCGGGCATCACGCTGAGCCTGACCAGCGCCAACACGCAGACGGTGGCTGACCGGCTGCTCGCCTGCGAAGTCGACATCGCGCTGGTCGAGGGCCCGGTCGAGGACGAGCGGATCGAATCCCGCCCTTGGCGCGACGAAACCCTGCTCATCGTCGCGCCGCCCGACAGCGCGCTGGCCAAGGCCGGCACGGTCAGCGCCGCCGACCTGAGCGCCGTCACCTGGGTGGTGCGCGAGCACGGCTCCGGCACCCGCGAAGTGATGAACCGCTGGCTGGACAAGCTGGGCATCGTGCCGGCTCGCACGATAGAAGCCGGCAGTACCGAGGCGGTCATCCAGACCGTCGCTGCCGGCGGCGGCGTGTCGATGGTGCCGCGCGTCAGCTCGGCCGACCAGATCGCGCTCGGCAAGGTCGCCACACTGACGCTGCCCGGTGTGCAACTGACGCGCCAACTCTACCGCCTGCGCCTGCCGCGCCGCCCGCTCAGCCCGGCCGCGCTGGCCTTCGAGGCGATGATCGCGACCGACTGAACGAGTAAGCGCGCGCGGAGAACGCCTGCGCGCCGAACACCCTTCTTCAGCCAAGGCTATTAATACGAATCATTCCTGTTCACATACGCAGTTACATGGTGTCTAATTCCGGGCCAAGCAATCGAGTGGCTGGTCCGCAATCATGATTATTCTCGCCATGTTGACGTGCGCGCTGTGTGCCGTCGCCTGTTACATCTGCAGCCCGCGGCAGGTGCTGCTGCACCGCCGCCCTCCTCTGTCCTGGCGACTTGCCGCCTGCATCGTGCCCGGTGCACTGTCGCTGTGGGCATGGGCCGAGGCGCTCGGCCCGGTCGCCGGCCCCTGTGCCGGACTGGTCGCCTGGATGCTGATGCTCGCCACGCTGCCCTGGGCGCTGCTGCCCGGACAGTCCGCACGGGAGCCATCGTGATGTGGGGTCGTTTTGCCGCCGGCGCGCTGCTCGGCATTCCGCTCGCCGCCGCACTGACCGGGCTGATCGCCTGGGGTTGGCCCGGGCGTTGGCAGGACGTACTGGTGCCGTCGCTGCAACTGTTCTTCCCGCTGTGGACCGCCATCGCCTGCGCCGCCGTGCTGTTCGCCGACACCCGCAGTGCCTGGCTGCGCATGCTGTCCCTGAACATCGCGGCCGCAGGTCTGCTGACCATCGTACGACTTGGAGGCGCGCTGTGAAGTCATCCACCCTCCGCCATTTCTCCGCCCTGCACACGTGGACCGGCCTGATCGCCGGCTTCGCGCTGTTCGTCGCCTTCTACTGCGGCGCCATCACGGTGTTCCATGAGGACCTGCACCACTGGCAGAGTCCGGAGCACCGCCATACCGCGCAGGCGGTCACGACGGACGAATTGCCCGCCCTGATCGACGGCATGGTGCGCAAGCATCCGCAGGCGGCCGCCGACTTCTTCGTACAACTGCCGTCGCCCAGCGCGCCGTCGCCGGTCGCCTACTGGAAGGAGGACGGCGAATGGACGCACGCGCCGCTGCGCGTCGCCGCCGGACTGGAAGACGAAGTGCCGCATTCGGGCCTGGCGGATCTGATCAACAGCCTGCATTTCTCGCTCGGGCTGCCGGTCGCCGGCATCTACGTGATGGGCATCGTATCGATGATGTACGGCGTGGCACTGGTGTCGGGCGTGCTCATCCACCTGCCACTGCTGTTGCGCGACCTGTTCGCACTGCGTCCGGGCCGCAACCTGAAGCGCTTCTGGCAGGACGCGCACAACGCGATCGGTGTCTGCAGCCTGCCTTTCCATATCGTGTTCGCGATCAGCGGTGCGCTGCTGTGCCTGTCGGCAGTGCTGATCGCGCTGATGAACGTGCCGGTGTTCGGCGGCGAACTGCCGCTCGAGATCCGGCGTGCGACGCGGGTGTCCACCGGTGCAGATGCATCGGGCGAGGCGTCGCCGATGCAGTCGCCTGCAGCGCTGGTCACGGCCGCGCGCGCAGCCGCCCCGGAGTTCGAGCCGAAGTGGCTGCGCTACTACCAGTACGGCGACCGCGCCGCTCAGGTCGAGGTGAGGGGCACCAGCCCGCGTGCGCTGGCAGTATCCGGCGGCGTGGCGCTCGAAGCCGCTACCGCCCGCGTACTGAACGTGCAGACCGGAGGCCGCAACGATGCCAATCATGCTGCCTACGCCGCCCTCTACGCGCTGCACTTCGGCAGCTATGGCGGCGCCATCGTGCAAGGTCTGTACGGCCTGCTCGGTCTGGCCGGCGCCTTCCTGTTCTTCAGCGGCAATCTGCTGTGGATAGAGGCAAGGCGCAAGCGCCAGCAGGTCGCGCAACCGACGCATCTGGTGCGCATGGCGCAGGCAACGATAGGCGTCTGCGTCGGCTGCTGCGCTGCGGTGTCCGCAGCCTTCGTCGCCACCCAGATCGCGGCCGCAATGCCGGGGGCCGACCGCGAACTGATCGAGAAGAGTGCCTGCTTCGGCGTGTTCTTCGCCGCGCTGGCGTGGTCCTTCGCTCGCCCGCCCTCGCGCGCAGCGTTCGAACTGCTGCTCTTGACCGCGGCATTGACGGCCGCGATTCCGCTCAGTCACGGCGCGCTGACCGGTGACCATCTGCTGCGCAGCGCCCTGCTCGGCGACTGGGTGCTGCTCGGCATCGACCTGTGCGCGCTGCTGATGGCGGCCGGCTATGTCTGGCTCGCCGCGCTGACACGAAAACGTGCCCTGGACGGTGATCCGAACAGCGTCTGGGCCGCCCCCACCGATGGAACCCAGCCAATGCGCCAGGCCATTTGAAAACCGCGCCGGCGCGCTGTCGCCGGCCATTCGATTCAAGATTCCGGAGAAGCCATGAAACGAGTTCCCCGCGCAGCGATGCGCCTGGGGCCGGTCAGTCTCGCGCTGCTGGCCTGGACGCACGGCGCCCACGCCGCCGACGTACCCACCCTGCCGGCCGTCAAGGTCGAGGACGCGCGCGCCACCGAAAAGGCCGACGGCCCGGTCCGCGGCTACGTCGCAAAGCGCAGCGCCTCGGCCACCAAGACCGACACGCCGCTGGTCGAAACCGCTCAGTCGATCTCGGTCATCACGCGCGACCGGCTGGAAGCGCAGTCGGTGGTGTCGGTGCAGGACGCGCTGCGCTACACCGCCGGCGCTCGTGCTGAACCCTATGGACTGGACAATCGCGGCGACTGGGCGCAACTGCGCGGCGCCAGCTTCACTCAGTACCAGGACGGCCTGCGCATGCTGTTCGGCAGCTACAACAACATCCGTCCGGACGTCTACACGCTGGAGCGGGTCGAGGTGCTGCGCGGCCCCTCCTCCATCATGTACGGCCAGGGCAGTTTCGGCGGCACCGTAAACCTGGTGTCGAAGCGCCCGCTGGCGGAGGCCCAGCACGAAGTGCAGGCGGTCGTCGGCAACAACGGCCTGAAGCGTCTGGCCGTCGATTCGACCGGCCCGCTCGACAGCGAAGGCAAGTGGCTGTACCGGCTGGTGGCGGTCGGCCAGGATGCGGAGACCCAGGTCGACCACACACAGGACGACCGCATGGTGTTCATGCCCTCGCTGACCTGGCGCCCGAGCACCGACACCGAACTGACGGTGTGGGCCAATCTGCAGCGCGATCACACGAACACGACGCAGTTCTTCTTCCCGCACCAGGGCACCGTGCTGCCGGCGCCGAACGGCCGCATTCCGTTCCGCACCAATATCAGCGAACCGGGATTCGACCGCTACATCGGCGAGCAGCAGGCCTTCGGCTACCGCTTCGAGCACCGCTTCAACGACGCGCTGACATTGCGTCAGAACGTGCGCCATTCCGACAGCCAGGTCACCTACCAGTCGGTCTACAGCCGCTTCGGCCCGGCCCCCGTACTGAACCCGGACGGCCGTACGCTGAACCGCACGATCTACGTGTCCAAGCCCGAGGTCGAGGCGCTCACCGCCGACACGCAACTGCAGGCGAACTTCTCGCACGGACCGTTCGAGCATACGGTGCTGTTCGGCTTCGACTTCCAGCGCGTACTCACCAGCTCGGTAATGGGTCGCGGCAACGCGCCGGCGATCGACGTCTATGCGCCGGTCTACGGCAACTACACGGTGCCTGCGCTGGCGCGGCAGCCGGACACCCAGCTCTACCAGAGCGGCTTCTACCTGCAGGAGCAGCTGAAGATAGACCGCCGCTGGATCGCCACCATAGGCGCACGCCGCGACTGGGCGCGCCAGAACAACGATCTCGACGCGGCGTCGGCGCGCATTGACACGCACGCCACCACCTGGCGTGCCGGCCTGCTGCACCTGTTCGACAACGGCTGGGCGCCCTACGTGAGCTATTCGGAATCGTTCAACCCGAGCGCCGGCTTCAACTTCTACAACGAGGCCTACAAGCCGCTCGAAGGCGAACAGTGGGAAGTCGGCGTGAAGTACCAGCCGCCGGGCAGCCGCCTGTTCCTGACGCTGGCCGCCTACGAGCTGAAGGAGAAGAACCGCCTGACCGCCGACCCGAACAACGCGCTGAACCGCATCCAGGTCGGCGAGGCGACGATACGTGGCGTCGAGGCGGAAGCGCAGGCCAGCCTGGCGGGCGGCGTCGATCTGATCGCGACCTACACCTACACCGACAGCGAGATCACCCAGAGCAACGCGGCGGATCTCGGCAAGCGTCTCGCCAGCATTCCGGAACACATGGCGAGCGCCTGGGCGGTGAAGCGCTTCACCGCCTTCGACCTGCCCGGTCAGTTCGAGGTGGGCGGCGGCGTACGCTACATCGGCGCCAGCTGGGACGGCACCGACAGCCTGCGTACGCCTTCGATCACGCTGATGGACGCATTGCTCGCCTACCGGACAGGCCAGTGGCGCTATGCGCTCAACGTCGACAACATCGCCGACCGCGAGTACTACACAACCTGCCTGTCACGCGGTGACTGCTTCCTCGGCACGCTGCGCACGGTGCGCGCTTCGGCCACCTATCGCTTCTGATCCGCGGCGGCTGCGGCCCTGCCGGGCCGCAGCACGGTGTCAGGCCAGCGCCCGACCCACCACCTCGGCCACGTCGGCCGACAGCCCCTGCAGGTCGCGGATGCTCTCCAGCGCCTTGCGTGCGTGGGCCTGACGGCCGTCATCGAAGCGACGCCAGCGGTCGAAAGCCCGGGCCACCCGCGACGCGACCTGCGGATTCACCGGGTCCAGTTCGCGGATGACGCCGGCGGCGTAGGCGTAGCCGGAGCCGTCGGCGGCGTGGAAGTGCAGCGGATTGGCGGCGCAGAAGGTGCGCACCAGCGCATACACCTTGTTCGGGTTCTTCAGGTCGAAGGCCTCGTGCGCCATCAGCTCGCGCACGCGGGCGCGGGCGTCCGGCAGCGGCGAGGTCGCCTGCACCGCCAGCCACTTGTCCACCACCAGCGCCTCGTCCTTCCAGCGTGCATAGAACTCGTTCAGCGCCACTTCGCGCAGCGGCGTTTCGCTGTGCGCCAGCAGCGAGAACGCGGCGAACTGGTCGGTCATGTTGTCGGCGTCGCGGAACTGCGCCAGCGCGCGCAGCTGCAGCGCACTGTCGTCCAGCGTCATCAGGTAGCCGAGCGCGAGGTTGCGCAGTGCGCGCCGGCCCATCGCCGCCGGTTCCGGTGCGTAGGCGCCCGACACGACATGACGCGCCAGCAACGCCTCGAACTGCGGCCGCAGCCGCTCGGCCAGCGTGCGCCTGAAAAACGTGCGCACGCGGTGGATGGCGTCCGGGTCGATCACCGCCATCTGGTCGCCCAGCCAGGCTTCGGATGGCAGCGTGAGCGCCTCGGCAGCAAAGGCCGGATCGGCGTCCGCCTGTGCCAGCACCGCAGCGAAGGCATCGACGAACAGATCGGGCACCGTGGGCTCACTGCGGGCTTGCACCTGCGCCACACCGGCCAGCATCAATCGCGTTGCCAGCCGCTGTCCGGCCTCCCAGCGGTTGAATTCGTCACTGTCGTGCGCCATCAAGGTCGCCAGCCCGACATCGCCGTAATCGAAATCGAGCGCCACCGGTGCCGAGAAATTGCGCAGCAGCGACGGCAGCGGCGCCGACGCGAGCGCGTGCGAAGACAGATCGAACTCGAAGGTCTGCGTCGCCTCGGTCAGCGACAGCACCGTGGTCGGCAGGATTTCGCGTCCATCCGCACTCAGCAGGCCCAGCGCCACCGGAATGTGCAGCGGACCGCGGGCAAACTTCAGCCCCTCCTCAGCCAGACGTTTCTCGTAGGCGGTTTCCGGGTTCGACTGGGTCAGCGTCAGCGTCCATCGTCCGCTGGTGGCATCGAAGGCGGCTTCGGCCTTCAGCCGCGGCGTACCGGCCTGTTCGTACCAGCGGCGGAACTGGGTCAGGTCGACGCCTGATGCGTCCTGCATCGCCGACACGAAGTCATCGCAGGTGACTGCCTGTCCGTCGTGCCGCTCGAAATACAGATCCATGCCGCGACGGAAACCATCCTCGCCGAGCAGCGTGTGGATCATCCGCACCACCTCGGCCCCCTTCTCATAGACGGTGGCGGTATAGAAGTTGTTGATTTCCTCGTAGCTGGCGGGCCGTATCGGGTGCGCCATCGGCCCGGCGTCCTCCGGGAACTGCGCCGCGCGAAGCCCGCGCACTTCCTGGATGCGCTGTACCGGGCGCGAGTATTCATCCGACCCGTATTCCTGGTCACGGAAAACGGTCAGGCCTTCCTTCAATGACAGCTGGAACCAGTCGCGGCAGGTGACGCGGTTGCCTGTCCAGTTATGGAAATACTCGTGCGCAACCACGCGGTCGATGTTCATGTAATCGACGTCGGTGGCGATGTCCGGCCGCGCGAGCACGTACTTGGTATTGAAGATGTTGAGGCCCTTGTTCTCCATCGCCCCCATATTGAAGTCACCGACGGCGACGATCATGTAGCGGTCGAGGTCGAGCTCCAGGCCAAAACGCTGTTCGTCCCAGCGCATCGACTTCTTCAGTGCATGCATCGCGAAATCGCACTGGTCCAGCTTGCCCGGCTCGACATAGATCGCGAGATCGACCTTGCGGCCGGATGCCGTCGTATAGCTGTCGTCGAGGCGGTCGAGCTTCGCCGCGACCATGGCGAACAGGTAGCAGGGCTTGGGGAAGGGATCGACCCAGCGCGCCCAGTGGCGACCACCCTCCTCGTCGCCGCTCGCGACCAGGTTGCCGTTGGCCAGCAAGTCCGGGAAGCGCGCCCTGTCGGCGTGTAGCGTCACGGTGTAGCGTGACATGACGTCCGGACGGTCCGGGAACCAGGTGATGCGACGGAAGCCTTCTGCCTCGCACTGCGTGAAGTAGCCGTCCTTCGAGCGGTAGAAGCCGGACAGCGTGGTGTTCTCGTCCGGTTTGATGCGCACCTGCGTCGCGACACGGCAACGGTCGGGAAGATCGGCCAGTTCAAGTCTGCCTTCGCGCACGAAGGAGGCCGGCGCGGGCAGCGCGCGTCCATCGACGCTGAGCTGCAGCAGTTCAAGCGCCTCCCCGTCGAGCTGCAGCGGTGCGCGTGGCACCGATTCGTTGCGGCGCAACATCATGACGGCAGCAACCAGGGCCGTACCGTCGTCGACGAGGGTTACGTCGAGCTCGACCTCGTCCACCCACCAGGCGGGAGCGA
Source organism: Methyloversatilis discipulorum (assembly GCF_000385375.1). Classification (NCBI taxonomy): domain Bacteria; kingdom Pseudomonadati; phylum Pseudomonadota; class Betaproteobacteria; order Nitrosomonadales; family Sterolibacteriaceae; genus Methyloversatilis; species Methyloversatilis discipulorum. The sequence goes on along the minus strand of NZ_ARVV01000001.1, from coordinate 1,164,351 downwards.
CGTAATCACGAAGGTGGATGGCGCGCGAAAAAGAGTTCTTCATTTGTTAACTTCCGTGTCGATAACACCAGAGGTGCAGGTTCGGACAAGTTCCGGGTTGCGGGATTCCCTCGGTCTGCATCAAGCCACACGGCCGTTTCCGGCGCATCGTGCCAAGCGCGGGTGGTGTGACGGAGGTCGAGGAAGCCGTGATAGGAGGAAAAGTAGCATCCGGGTAAACCCTTAGTCCGGGTGACCTAAGTTCCAAAGAATGACACATCGCAGCATTACCATCGAATCAACAACTCAAAAGGTATGCCATGGGTGCAAGTCTGAACGAAGGGGTCGTCGTCGCGCGCCAACCAGGCGCTGGCGAAGAACTGTCCCCGGCCCGTACGCGGGCGAGCTGGCCGCGCTTCTCGGCGAATGCCGCGCATCATGACAGCACGTCCGCGCACGATGCAGCCCCGGCTGCTCCGGGCCTGCGCAACTGGACGGCTGGCGAACTGGCAGCGCTGCTGTGTGAGTTCCTGAAGCGGGAACACGCCGCTCTCGCCGCCTGCCACGGCCAGCAGGTCGAATCCGACTGGATCCCGCTGGCACGCGCCCTGGCCATCCGCCTGTCCGAAGCACCGGGCATGTCGCTCGCCACCAGCCCGCTGAAGACCCGTTTCCTGCTGCGCGAACAGATCGGCGCCTGGCTCGTGCATACGGCACTGGACGCCAGCGCAGCGCACACCGTGCGCATCGCGCTGCCCGACACCTGGAGCAACGGCAAGGTGCTCGCCTACCTGTTCCGTCACGAAATCGCACCGATGCACCACGTCACCGCCGCGCTGCGCAGTCTCAGTGTCCCACTGGCGCTGAGTGAGGACGTCGCTGGCGACAGCCTGCAGGTGAACGGCTGAGCGCACACCGCGCTGATCAAATCGAAGGGGTTGCCGCCGCGAGGCTGCAACCCCTTGTTTTTTCATGGAACCCGGCCGCACAAAACAAAAAAGCCAGTTCGCAAGAACTGGCTTTTCTGTTTCATTTCACTGGTGCCGCTGACCGGAATCGAACTGGTGACCTTCGCATTACGAATGCGCTGCTCTACCGACTGAGCTACAGCGGCAATAAAGAGCGCGCATGATAGCCGCTGAAGGGCTCAAAATCAATTCAGGTAGCGCAGAAAGCGGTAATTTCGCCGCACTCAGACGCCCGGACGCACGCGCACGACGATGTCTACACCGTCGGCCACCATGCCCGGCGGCAATTGCGGCATGCCCTCGATGCGCAAGGTGCTGTTCGGAATATCGGTCAGGCAGCCGGTCACGACGTCGTACAGGTGATGATGCGGTTCGGTGTTCGGATCGAAGAACACCTTGGTCGGATCGACGATCACCTCGCGGATCAGCCCGGCCTCACGCAACACCTTGAGCGTGTTGTAGACAGTCGCCTTCGACGCAGACGGCGAAGTCTCGTTCGTTGACCATGGCCAGAATCTGGTCGGCCGACAGGTGCTCCATGCGCGAGAACAGCACGCAGGCGATGTCGATGCGCGGCTGCGTCAGGTTGATGTCGTGAGCGCGCAGCAGATCAATGGTCTGTTCGCGGTTGAGCGGAGATTTCATGGTTTCGAGTATATGAAACGGAGTGCCGTCACGCAAAGCCCGATCACGGCTGAGCCAGTTCCTTCGGCAGCGGAAAATTCACGTTCTCCGGCGTGCCATCCAGCGTCCTGACCGATGCCGCACCCAGTTCGCGCAACCGGGCGATCACCGCATCCACCAGCACTTCGGGTGCCGACGCCCCGGCGGTGACGCCGATGCGCTTGCGTCCTGCCAGCCACGCGGGATCGATCTGGTTGGCGTTGTCGATCAGGTGCGCCGGTACGCCGAACTGCTCTGCCACTTCGCGCAGGCGGTTGGAATTGGAACTGTTGGGCGAACCCACCACCAGCACCAGATCGCTGCGTGGCGCCATGAACTTGACCGCATCCTGACGGTTCTGCGTCGCGTAGCAGATGTCGTCACGCTTCGGACCGACGATGGTCGGAAAGCGGGCGCGCAGCGCGTCGACGATGATCTGCGCGTCATCGACCGACAGCGTGGTCTGCGTCACGTAGGCCAGCTTGTCCGGGTCGGTCACTTGAAGTGACTGCACGTCGGCCACGGTTTCGACCAGATACATGCCGCCTTCCGACTGTCCCATGGTGCCCTCGACTTCCGGGTGCCCCTTGTGGCCGATCATGACGATCTCGCGGCCGGCGTCGCGCATCTTGGCCACTTCGACGTGCACCTTGGTCACCAGCGGACAGGTCGCATCGAACACGCGCAGGCCACGCGACGACGCATCGTGACGTACGGCCTGCGGTACACCGTGCGCGCTGAAGATGAGCGTGGCGCCCTCCGGTACCAGCGTCAGATCGTCGATGAAGATGGCGCCCTTGGCGCGCAGGCTGTCGACGACGAACTTGTTATGCACGACTTCGTGGCGCACATAGATCGGCGCCCCGTACTGCTCCAGCGCGCGCTCGACGATGGCGATCGCGCGCTCCACGCCGGCGCAGAAGCCACGCGGATTGGCCAGCAGCACGTCCATGTTCTCGCCCTCAGGAGACACCGATCACCTCCACCTCGAAACGCACGGCGCGGCCCGCCAACGGGTGGTTGAAGTCGATCAGCGCGGACTGCTCGTCCAGTTCGCGCACCAGCCCGGGAAACTTGTTGCCGTCGTTATCGGTGAATTCGATCACCGAATGCACGTCCAGTTCGATGTCGGCCGGAATGTCGCGGCGCGCAAAGCGCTCGACCAGATCGGCCTTGTGCTCGCCGAACACCTCGCCCGGTGCCAGCTCGAACACATGGTGGCTGCCCACTTCCAGCCCGGCAAGACGCGCTTCGAGCGCCGGTGCCAGCTCGCCGCCTCCCAGCTGCAGCGTGGCCGGCGTCGATTCGAAGGTGCTGATCAGCGCCTGACCACCTTCCGGCAGCGCGACGCGGAAGTGCAGCGTGACCAGGCTGTCGGGTTTGACGGTGTCGTTCATGCTTGTTTCTCCGCGCGGGCGAAGCGGTCCGACAGACCGAACTGGTCTGCCAGCATCAGCACCACGCCCGCTGTGATGGCCGAGTCAGCCACGTTGAAGGCCGGGAAGCCTCGGCTCCCGGCATGAAAATACAGGAAGTCGACCACGGCGCCGAGCACGACGCGGTCGATCAGATTGCCGATCGCGCCGCCCAGTATCAGTGCCAGACCGAGCGGCAACACCACTTCGGCGACGTGCTTGCGCATCAGCATGATCAGCCAGATCGACACTGTGGACGTCAGTACGATGAAGAACCAGCGCTGCCAGCCGTCGTGGTCGGCCAGGAAGCTGAAGGCGGCACCCGGGTTGTACACCAGCACCAGATCGAAGAACCAGGTGACCGACCAGCTCTGGCCATAGCTCAGCCACTGCGTGATCAGGTATTTGGTGAGCTGGTCCACCCCGACCACGAAGGCGGACAGGGCGAGCCAGCCGGCAAGGCGTGCGTTCATCGGCTTCCGTTCAGGCGTGTTCGCGGGCTTCGCCCGCACCGTGCAGATTGGCATCGCAACGGCCGCACAGTTCCGGATGTTCGGCATTGCTGCCGACTTCTGCGCGGTAGTGCCAGCAGCGGGCGCACTTGGCGTGTGCGCTCGGCGTCGCCGTGACGCCCTGCTCCGCCTCGCTCGCCACCTTCTTCAGCGTCGCGGCCGAGGTGATCAGCACGAAGCGCAGATCGTCACCCAGCGACGCGAGGTCGTCGTGCAGTTCGCCGGCAGCGCGCACCTCGACTTCGGCCTGCAGCGACGAACCGATGCCGCCTTCCGAGCGCAGCGTTTCCAGCACGCGGGCCGATTCGGCGCGCAAGGTGCGGATGCGTGTCCAGCGCGCCATCAGTGCGGCTTCGTCCGCCTGTTCCGGCAGTTCGTGCCAGGTGGTCAGCATGACGCTGTCGGCCGACTTGTCGCCGAGTACGGTCCAGATTTCCTCGGCGGTGAAAGCCAGCACCGGCGCCATCAGCCGCACCAGGGTGTGCGTAACGTGCCACAGCGCCGACTGCGCCGAACGGCGGGCGTGCGAGCCGGGTGCGGTGGTGTAGAGCCGGTCCTTCAGCACGTCGAGGTAGAAGGCGCCGAGGTCTTCCGACGCGAAGTGCTGCAGCGCCTGCACCACGCGGTGGAACTCGTACTGCTCGTAGTCGGCGGTCACGCGCGCCTGCAGGTCGCGGGTCAGCGCCAGCGCGTAGCGGTCGATGGTCAGCCACTGGTCGGCCGGCAGCATGTCCGCCTTCGCGTCGAAGTCGGCGATATTGGCGAGCAGGAAGCGCACGGTGTTGCGCAGCCGGCGGTAGGTTTCGACCACGCGATCGAGGATTTCCTTCGAGATCGACAGCTCGCCCGAATAGTCGGTTGAGGCCAGCCACAGGCGCAGGATTTCGATGCCCAGCTTGTTGCCGACTTCCTGTGGCTCGATGCCGTTGCCGAGCGACTTCGACATCTTGCGACCCTGCGCATCGACCGTGAAACCGTGGGTCAGCAGCGCCTTGTACGGCGCCTGGCCGTCGATCGCGCAGCCGGTCAGCAGCGACGAGTGGAACCAGCCGCGGTGCTGGTCCGAACCTTCGAGGTAGAGGTCGGCCACCGGTCCGCCGTCGGTGCGCGCGAGGTCGGCGTGCGAGCCGCGCAGCACGTGCCAGTGGGTAGCGCCGGAATCGAACCACACGTCCAGCGTGTCGCTGATCTTCTCGTACTGCGCCGCGTCGGCGCCCAGCAGTTCGGCGCCGTCGAGGTTGAACCAGGCGTCGATGCCTTCGGCGTCCACGCGCTGCGCCACCGCTTCCATCAGTTCGACCGTGCGCGGATGCAGTTCGCCGCTTTCGCGGTGGATGAAGAACGGAATCGGCACGCCCCAGTTGCGCTGGCGCGAAATGCACCAGTCCGGCCGGTTGGCGATCATTGCTGCCAGCCGCGCCTTGCCCCAGTCCGGGTAGAAGTCGGTGTTCTCGATCGCGGCCAGCGCCGATTCACGCAGGCTGGGGCCGCCCTCGGGCTTGAGGTCCATGCCGACGAACCACTGCGCGGTGGCGCGGTAGATCAGCGGCGTCTTGTGGCGCCAGCAGTGCATGTAGCTGTGCTGGATCTTTTCGTGCGACAACAGCGCGCCGACCTCGGCCAGCTTGTCCACGATGACCGGGTTTGCCTTCCAGATGTGCAGGCCGCCGAAGAAAGGCAGCGATTCGGCATACACGCCGTTGCTCTGCACCGGGTTCAGCACGTCGGCCACGGTCAGGCCGTTCTTCATGCAGGAGTTGAAGTCATCCACGCCATAGGCCGGCGCGCAATGCACGATGCCGGTACCGGCGTCGATGCCTACGTAGTCGGCCAGGAAGACCGGCGACTCGCGCTCGTACAGCGGATGATGGAAGGCGATGCGCTCCAGCTTGTCGCCGGTTGCGGTGGCCAGAACGCGGCCTTCGCGGCCGAAGCGCTTCAGGCTCTGTTCGACCAGCGCCTCGGCCAGCACCAGACAGCCGGCGTCGGTCTGCACCAGCGCATACACGTGCTCCGGGTGCATGTTCAGCGCCTGGTTGGCCGGGATGGTCCACGGCGTGGTGGTCCAGATCACCGCATGCGCGCTGCCCGCCGGCAGTTCGGCCAGGCCGAATGCGGCGGCCAGACGGCCGCGCTCGCGCTCGCTGATCGGGAAGCCGACGTCGACCGCCGGGCTGCCCTTGTCCTGGTACTCGACTTCGGCTTCGGCCAGCGCCGATCCGCAGTCGAAACACCAGTTCACCGGCTTCAGGCCGCGATACACCCAGCCCTTCTTCACCATTTCGGCCAACGCGCGGATTTCGCCCGCCTCGTTGCCGAAATCCATCGTGCGGTAGGGGCGGTCCCAGTCGGCCAGCACGCCGAGGCGGATGAAACCCTTCTTCTGGATTTCCACCTGCTCACCGGCGAAGGCGCGGCACAGCTTGCGCACCTCGGAGGCCGGCAGGTTCTTGCCGTGTTTCTTCTCGATCTGGTGCTCGATCGGCAGACCGTGGCAGTCCCAGCCCGGCACGTAAGGCGCGTCGAAACCTGCCAGCGTCTTCGAGCGGACGATGATGTCCTTCAGGATCTTGTTCACCGCGTGGCCGAGGTGGATGTCGCCGTTCGCATACGGCGGGCCGTCGTGCAGCACGAACTTCGGACGGCCGGCGGCCTTTTCGCGGATGCGCTTGTAGAGCTGGGTCTGCTGCCACTGCTGAACCCAGCCGGGTTCGCGCTTGGGCAGGTCGCCGCGCATCGGGAAGGCGGTGTCGGGCAGGTTCAGCGTCGTGCGGTAATCAGCCATCTTGATCAGCCAGGTTCAGTCTTCGGAAATCGGATTTTCGGCGAACCACGCGCGGGTGTTCGCCACGTCCTGCGCGATCGCTTCGCGCAGCGCCTCCAGGCCTTCGTAGCGCGCTTCGTCGCGCAGCTTGTGGCAGAAGCGCACGGACACGTGCTGGTCGTACAGGTCGACCTCGCGGTCCAGCACATAGACCTCGCAGGTCGGGCGCAATCCGTCGGCAATCGTCGGACGCACGCCCACGCTGGCTGCGCCCGGCGCATTCAGCAGCCCGCCACCGGTGACGGTCGCCGCATAGATGCCGGACAGCGGCAGCGAACGGTGCTTGAGCTGGATGTTGGCGGTCGGGAAGCCGAGCTGGCGACCGATCTTCTGCCCGTGCTCGACGCGACCGCTGATCGCGTACGGGCGGCCGAGCAGGCGTTCGGCACGCGCCAGATCGCCCTGTTCCAGCGCTTCGCGCACGGCGGAACTGGAAGCGCGCTCGCCACCGATCTCGACGGTGTCCATGCTCGCCACCGAGAAGCCATGCAGTTCGCCGGCCGCGCGCAGTCGTTCGAAATCGCCTTCGCGGCCGCGACCGAAGCGGAAATCGTCGCCGATGATGAGGTGGCGCACGGCCAGTCCGCGCACCAGCAGTTCGTCGATGAAGGCCTGCGCACCGAGCGCGGCGAAGCGCGCGTTGAAGCGGCACACATAGACGCGATCGACGCCTGCCCGGCGGAAGAGCTCGAGCTTCTCGCGCAGGCTGGTCAGCCGCGTCGGCCGCCGCTCGTGCATGAAGAACTCGCGCGGGTGCGGCTCGAAGGTCATCACCGCGGCCGGCACGCCGAGCGCGCGCGCCTTCTCAGCCAGTTGCGCGAGCAATGTCTGGTGGCCGAGGTGCACGCCATCGAAATTGCCGATGGTCAGCGCGACCGGGGTGTCTGCGACGGACGGGATTGCGCGGAAGACCTGCACGAAAAGAGGGATGCGCGTGAAAAACGCGCAAGTATACCTGTGCACGTCGTGGTGCCGGGAGGGGGACTCGAACCCCCACACCTTGCGGCGGCGGATTTTGAATCCGATCTGGTTATCACGTCAAATCATCATGATGCGAGAACATGCAGCGCACTATCTCATGAAAACCGGCCGTGGCTGCATGCGGGTTTGCGGGCTGCGGGTGGCTGAATAGTGCGCGGCTATTTCGGCCGGTATGGATGCCGCGCCTGCGGTGACTCACAGGCGGGATAGAGGCGGGACAGTTGGCGCTCAAGCGCGAGCGCACGGCCGGCGAAATAGACAGCGACGGCGCGCCACTGGTTGCGGTCGGCCCGGTACCGCGCGCACTCAGGGCACGACGGCGGCCTGCTCATCGATCCAGTGCTGGAGCCATGCGCATTGCAGTGTCGCCGCCTGACAACGCTCTGTCAGCGAGCCCTGGGTTTCGGCGGCCGCATCTCCACCGGGATCAGGTCCAGCGTCGGCAGCGGCTGCATCAGCTCGGTCGGCGGGCGGGGCATCGGCGGGCATTGCACTGACACCGGTACGTGCTGGACCGGCGGAGAGGCGCAGGCGGTCAGCAGTGTGCAGAGCGCGCAGGCGATCGAGAGCGACGCCGTAGGCGGTGTGGGTCTGTTCATTGATAGCCTCCTTTCGTGTGATCTCGGCTGCGGCGCGCGCTTGAGCCTGCCGCCCCTCGGCGGCCACCCGCTCTCGGAACTCTGCGAACTCGCTGACGATGCGGTCGCGCTCAGCCCGATCGGCTGACAACCCGCGCGTGTAGCCCCAACCCGCCGACGCCGCGACCAGCGCGGCCAGCGCGAGCCATAGCACCCAGCCGGGCAACGCGCGCACGAATGTGCCGGCGATCATTTCGGGTCCGGATAGATGTTGCGGGGCAGCTCGAAGTGCGGGCCGTCCTTGAACTTGCGCCACGAGCCGCCCCAAATGATCTGCACGCCTTCCTCGTCCGCGGCGCGCTGCATCGCTTCCGCGACCTTGTAGTACAGCGGCCAGTCCCAGCGGATTTCGTTTCCAGCGATGGCCGCCAGATCGACCGCCAAGCCGTACAGGTGCCGGCTGTTGCGCGTCTGGCTGGCGCCGGCCTTCACCAGCTCCGCCTGACGCGCCACGGTGCGCACGCCCTCGATGACGACGAACGGCACGGGCGTTATCTCGCTGGCGCGCTCCACCACGCGCACGAGGTCGGCATGCACGCCGATCAGGTTTCTCCGGCTGCGCGCGTCGAACTTCTCTATTCCGGTGTTCATAGGCTGATCTCCGCTGCCTTCCGCTTGATGCGGTCCTCGAAGATTTTCATGGCCTCGGCGCCCATGTGCCCGGACAGCGCGCATGCCACCCCGGTCCATTGCACGGACAGCTCGTACTGATCGCACAGCAGCACGGTTATCAGGCCCGCCAGTGCGCTGCTAGACAGATGGCTCACGCAGGAGATAAGCTTGAACTCGACGCCCTTTACCAGCATGCGCAGGTAGCTCACGGTCCCGGCCCAGGTCGAGAGGATCACCATCAGAATGGTGTCCAGCCACCAGCCGTGTTGATTCGGGTCGATCATTCCGCCTCCAGCATCGCAACCAGCACGGCCGCCTTGCGTTGTTCCGTGAGCAGCCCAGCATCGACCAGCGCCTGTAGCCCGCCCTCGACCTGAGGGTCATCGCGCGTGATGAAGGTGGCCGCCAGTGCCTTGTCGTACCAGAGCTTCACCGCAGCGTTCGCCAGCCCCGCCTGCACGACGGCAAGCTGCTCCGCTTCGGTGAAAAGGTTCAGGAAGTCGAGTGGAACCAGGCGCAGAGCGCGCGCCTGCCCCTGGACCCACTGGCCGCCCTGCCACACGTGGCGATCCGATGGGCGGACCGGCACTTTCACCGCCCCTGCCGCTACCGGACCCGGCCCACCGTAATACTCACCATCCGGCGTTATCCAAGGCATTCCGATTACCTCGCCACCCAGTCGACGACGCCTGCATCGAAGTTGTCTGCACCGCCGTTCGTCGTGATCGAAAACCCGGTAAGCGTCCCGGAAAGAGCGACCGATCCGGCCATCGAACGGAATGCTGCAGTATCGGATCGTCCAAGGCCGGAAGTCGCCGCCCATCTGTTGGCCTCTCCGCGCACAAGCCGTAGCACGCCGTGCCACACCGCGGCAGCCGTGTTGTTGTTGCCGATCTGGAACCCGCTAGAAAGGTTCACCGTGGCGGTCCCCGGCTCATTCACGGAGCCTTGATATCCAGAAGACACAGCCGCCCCCCCCACCGCGGCGCGCACCGTGATCGGGCTAGTGCCGTTCGTCGAGACACCATGGAAACTGATGATGATTTCTGTTGCCCAGGAAGGGACGGCTGACAGTGCATCCAGAGATGCACCGGACGTGGCCGTGATTGTTCCCCGCACAAGCAGCGTTGGCGCGAGCGTTACCGGGTCAATCGCAGCCGCGATTGCCACATCTCGCGCCGCTTCTTCATCCTGGATTTGCCCAACGCTGGCGGCATGAGACGGATCTGTTCCGTCAGGGATAGTCAGTGGAGACGTGAAGGTCTTTGCGCCGTCGATCGTGTCCGCTCCGCTGGTTCCTACCGCTCCAAAAACAGAGCGGGCTGCGGCTGCATTTGCGGACGGCAGCAGCGTTTCGATGAATGCCGATACAAGCAGCGCGCCGGGTGTAGATACCTCAACCGCAGCCACGTTGCCACTACTGTCAAAGCCAACCAGCTTCCCCGCGCGCGCAGCCGCATCGTCCGGGATCGTCTGATCGGTAAGTGTTCCGTCAGGCAGTTTTAGCGCCCGCGTAGCATCCTGCCGCAGACCCTGCAGCGCCTGCCATATCCGGTCCAGATCGAGGTTCAGCACCTGGGCCAGCAGATCGCCGTTGCGCTGGTAGTCGTTCAGGCGCTGCAGGGCGATGTTCCGGCGCAGGACGAGGAGCTGTCCAGCCGAAGGTGGAGACGCAAAGACAGCGCTGCCGCCAGCCGGTGCGCCGATTCCGGCAATGCTGAATCCGCTGGATACCGTCACACCATCGAGCGTGACGACGAGGTCATCCGCGTCCAGCAGCATGAAGGCGAATGGGAATGCGGTGGTGACGCCGGAGGTCGTGAAGGACGCGACCGGGGTCTGGTTCTGGACTGCCATCGGCTGGGCCTCGCGCGAGTGAATGCGCGGGGGCGCTGGCCGTCAGTATTCGAACGTCACCTCATGAACGCCCCCGTTCGGACGCCAATCCTCCGCCATGGCCATGGCCGGTTTCCCGGCATCATGGGCGCGGATACGCTCCGGCGTGTCGGTGATGGCGCCGGCTGCCGCGTCGATGTAGTCGTCTTCCTGATCCTTCACGGTCGGCACGAAGTCGCGCATCTGCTGGTACGCCGGCCCGTCGAGCACGGACACGTGCGCCCATATCTGGCCCTGCGATAGAAGCAGCGGCTCGAACGATTCGAGGATGCGGACGTTCTTTGCCTTGACCGCCAGCTCCTCTTTCACTGCGCACTGAAGGCGGCGCTGCTTCAGGCATGCGCGCAGCACGGCCGGGGCGAATGTGCCGATGCCGTTCGTCTCGACCGTCACGCGCGACACCGCGAACTCTTCGACGATGTCGGCGAGCTGATGCACCTGTCCGCCGGTGATGCGCTTGCCCGACTCATCGAACACGGCCACTTCGCCGGTAAGCGCCACAGACCGGTGCCAGTACCGCCGGCCGGCCTCGTCCTGCAGCAGCAGCGCCACGGCCGACACGTCGGAATTGATCTTCCCGGACGCCGGATCCCAGCGCAGAGACAGCCCAGCGATGCGCACGCCGCCCAGGTACATGGCGGCCGATCCGTTCGCGCGGCGGATGATCGGCTCCACGTCGTAGGCGACCATCCTGTCCGGGTCCAGCCGCGTTTCGGACACCGGCTTGCTGTGTAGCTGATACTGGCTGTCCCACTCGTTGACGGTGCGGCACTGCTGCCGGCGCTTGGTCATCTCGGCCGGCGTGAATCGCTCCGGCCATGCGCAGCCGGCATACATGTCGACCAGACTGCCGGGCGGGCTGAAGAACTCGATTCCGTCCGGCGTGAGACGATAGTCCGTGCCGGCTTCCAGCAGCCGCGATGCCTCGCCGATGCCAGAGAACACGAACTCGGGGCGAAACGGCAGCCGGTACGCCGTCCTGTCAGCGCTCTCGATGCGGTGCTCGAACTCGAACATCCGGATGGTCAGACAGTCAGCACCCATGCGTTGCATCTCGTCGTACAGGGAATCGTGCGTGTGCGGCGTGCCGATGAATAGCTTGCGCCCGCCCGGCACCAGGATGTGCGTCTGCTCGCCCAGCCGGTAGCGCAGCGTCTCGCGGGCCTCTGGCGTGCGGATGTTGCGCGGCACCTCGACGTCGTCGTTCTGCACCTCGTCCGCGCGCGATGAGGTGATGTTCGACATGATCCCGGCCGCCTGCATCGACGGGTTGCGCTCGTCGTCCGCACCCGGCACCCACCAGAACGACGACTCGCCGCGGATGGCTGCAAGGTGCTGTGTTGCCGGGTGGCGCATCAGCACGCGCTTGGTGTCTCGACTGGTCTTGTAGGCCGTGCCGTCCTGGTCGCCCTGATGCAGGATCCGGTAGGTCTGGTCCTCGCTGTAGCGCCATGCGTTGTAGATCGCCAGCAGCGTGGATTTCCCGAAACCGCGAAAGCAGCGCAGCACAGCCAGATCGGCGCGCGTCGCCATCCATGCGCAGGCACGGATGTGGATATCGGGCACGGCCCAGCCCATCAGGTCCGCCCACTGCAGGAAGAACGCGAGAAACCGGACGTCAGCCGGCTCGCGCGGCGCGGGACTTGACGGCACGCAGCAGTTCCTTGGCTTGGCCCTCGAACTTCTTGATTTCCGCCTCGCTGTCCGCGACGGACTCCGCGGTCTTCGGGTGGCTCGGACCAGCGAAGCGGTCGCGCAGGTCGAGGATGCGCGCCAGCAGCGTGCCGGTCTGGATGGCGTTCTTCTTGTCGAAGTAGCGCCCGCCGCGCTGGTCCTTGTCCATGTCCGCCAGCGGCAGGCCGGCACCGTTCCAAGTCTGCGGGTCCGATTCTTCGAGGAACACTTCGCCCACCTGTTCGGCGAGGTCTTGCAGTCGCGCGATCTGGTCTTGTCGCATGGTCAATCTCCCGTCACGTTCGAGAAGTCTGGCGCGCGCTCGGGCGCGAACTCGCCCGGCTGCCACCAGTAATCCTGGCCCCAGTCCTGCATTGCCCGGTTGCGCATGCGCGAGAGATAGCCGGGGTTCAGGTTCTCCTGCATGTTGTGCAGGAACCAGTGATCCCACGCGCCGCGGACCTGCCACAGGCTCACGCCCGGCGCCTGCGAGTTCAGCCAGCGCAGCGCCTCCGCTCCGAAGTGCGTGTCCTTGCCCTTGGCCGCTTCCCACAGATTCGTCAGCACCAGGTCGCCGGCCAAGCCCGCAACTGCGCCACCGGCCGGGCCGAGCACCGTTCCGCCGGCCTGCTCGAAGTTGCTGCCGCGCTGCTCGGTCGGATCCTTGGTGATGAAGTCGCCGACGTAGCCCAGGCCACCGCCCTGCCCCAGCGCCCGCGCCCAGAACTTCGGCTCCGTCATGTCGTAGGGGTCTTTCCCCTGCAGGATGGCCTTCTCCTGCAGCACGATGGCGCCCAGCAGCATCAGTGAAACGTTCAGCCCCGCGAACACCGCCGTCCTGTTGATGGCTGCGCCGGCGGCCGTCTGCGCACCGAACCCGGCCGGCGCGCCTTCCAAGCCCTGCGGCGTGTCGAACAGCCGGCGCCAGTGCCTCGTGACCATCGCGGTCGGGAAGCTCTTGAACTGCATGAACGAGCGCATCGCCTCGCCGCGGACCGTTCCGGTCGGCATGCCTCCGCCGGTGACGATCGCCCGGGTCGCCATGTCCGGATTGACGATTGCGAACTGCGCCTCGTCGCTGACGAATGCCATCCACTTCGTGGCCGCCTGCTGCGCACCATCCTCGCCGGTGGCCATGATCGCGTCGCGCGTGAGGTAGGCATCGCCGCCCCGCTCGGTGGGCTTTGCCTTGGCGATGATGTTCCAGTCGTCCTCAGTGATGCCCTTGCGGGCCATCATGAACCGGTCCCACTCGTCGAGTTGCTGCCAGCCGGTGCCGACCTTCTTGGCGAACCCCTGCATCATCGTCGCTGAAAAAGCGCGGCGCAGGCCGTCCGTCCATGCGTTCATGAACGAGAGCTTCATGACGGAGCTGGCCACGCGCCCGGTGAGGTTGTTCGTCAGGTGATCGCCCGTCCAGCGGTTCAGCGTGCTGGTCAGGCTCTCGGCAATGACGCCGTGCGCCTGCAGGAACTCGCGGTGATCGGCGTCGAGGTTCTTGCCGATGTTCTTCAGCATCTGGAAGTACGGCAGCCGGTCGTAATGGAGTGTTGCCGCGATGGTGCCGATGTCGGTCAGCGAACTGATGATCGCGCTGCCCAGCTTGGCCGCGGTCTGCACGTTGCGCACACCCTGTCCGATGGCCGCCAGCCGCGCGTTCTCCGGGCTGCTGGTCTTGCCACTCAGGATGTCCCAGTACGCCTGCGGCGTGTTGCCCAGCGCCCTGTTCTTCATCGTGCCGCGGCCGTCCTCACGCTCGGCGATGTCGGACAGCACGCGGAAGGTCTGCTCCGGGTTCGGACCGTAGCGCTCGACCAGCCCGATGTTGCGCGCCATCGCGCCGATGTGTCCCATCATGCTGTCGTACAGAGAGCCCTCGCCGAACTCGCGCATGTAGTCGATCCATGCGTCCCCGTCCTTGAAGTGCAGCACGCGCGATTCGCTGCCCCGGTTCGCCCGCGCGCCGGCGCCCTTGAACTGTCCCGGCTCGGTCTTGTTCATGCCGTCGGATGCCAGCGTCTCGTGAGCCGCGCGCAGGATCTCGCGCACCTGCGCATCGTTCATCATCGATCCGTCTTCGTTCAGGTAGCGGCGGCGGTCCAGCAGCGGCAGCACCTTGCCGGCGAAGTCGTCCGGGGTGGTGGCCTGCACGCGCACCTGATCGACCGCCTGCCCGATGTAGCCGTAGTCCAGTCGGCCCACGTCGCCGCCGGCCGCGTTGAAGCGCACGCGCAACCGCTCGATGGTGTCCAGCCACGCGCGGGCGCCGGCCTTCGCCACTGCGTTGCCGGTGCTGCCGTCGGCGTTCTTGAACACCTCGCGCACCACGTCGGCAGTCATCTGAGGGTTTTCCAGATCGAAGATGCGCATGCCCAGGTTGCGGAGCACGCCGGTTCCGTCCTTGCTGGATGCCGCGTCAAGCATGTCGCCCAGGCTCGACACAGCATCGTCATGCACGGCATGGACGTAGTTGTTCGAATTCTCGATGTCGCGTGCCAGCGCCTGCGAGCGCGTCACCTTCGTGGCCGCCGCCCCGCGCATGTCATCGACCCGGCGCGCAGCCTCCGCCGACTTCAGCACCTGCACGCCGGCCAGCATCTCTTTGCGCTTGGCCGCCGCGTCGAGGTCGTCCATTGCCGCCTTGGCAGCCTCGGTGATACGCTGATCGGCAGACTTCGCGCGCCAGCCGTCCGGATCGACCCGGGCGAGTTCCCGCATCTTCCCGCTGATCGCGTCGTCGATCGCCTTGATCTTGGCGTCCGACAGCTTCCGGCCACCGGCGGCGGCCATCACTTTCTTGATGCAGTCTGCGTGCATGTTCGACTTCCTCTCATTGCTTCCGTACTGGCTGCGCGTCGTGATCTGCTTCGGGATCGTGACCTCCACCGTCCCGCTGTTCGGCCTGATGGTGTTCGGTGGCGACCTTCGCGCGACGTGGCGCTACACGAAACAGTGGCTGTACATCGTGGGCGGCATGGTGCTGGCCGGCGCGGTCATAGCCCTGCTGTTCCTGTAGCCAGCGCGCACTCGGCCGCCACCTGAAGTAGCGGCGCATCCATCGCGCCCAGCGCGTCGTCTGTTCCTTCCTGCGCTTCCCGGCGCACCGCCTCCAGTTCGTCCGCCCACTTCACCGGCTTCCCGTCATCATCGACGCGCGCCACCAGGTCGGGCTGCTCGTCCAGCACCTGTTTCACGCGGGCAGAGACAGCGTCCGGAGCATCGTTCGCGGCGTCTGCCTGCTGGCTGGCTGGCTGTGCGTCCGGAGCCGGCCGGGGAGCGTCCGGCGCGTCCGGTTGCCTTGCAGGCGGTGCGTCTGGAACGACAGTACCGGCCTGCACATCCGGTGACGGCTGCCCGGCCACGTCATCCACGGCTGCACGCAGATCCTGCATCGCGGTGAGGTTGTGCGTCATCGCCGCATCCACATCGGCCGGCGGGGAGCCTGCGCGGCGTGCGCCCAGCCTTGCGGCCGTGCCGAACGCGGCCGGTACCAAGGTAGCGATCGTGAGCCCCAGCGGGTCAAGCGGGTCGTACTGTGCCGCCAGCTCGTCATAGCTGGCGTTCTCCAGCACCGAACTGATCGCCGCCTGCTGCGCCATGAACGAGGCCGGGCCGCCGCCGACAACGAGCGCCACCGTCTTGGCCGTCGTGCTGCCAGCCACGGGAAGCAGCGCGCCGACGGTGCCCATGCCCGCCGTGATACTGCCGACCTTGAACCGGGTTTCCGCATCCACACCAAGGTCAGCCAGATCCTCGGCTGCGGTCATCCCCTCGGACACGCCGAACCCGACGGCACCGCCGATCGGGCCCAGCGTCAGCGCCGACCCTACGGCCTTGCTTACGCTCTTGGTGATGCCAAATATGGCCTGCTCTGCCGTGCCGGCCGTCAGCGGGTCGGGTCGCAGGTCACGCCCGAACGCATAGGCCGCGCGCGAATCCTCGCTGCGCCAGTCGATGCCCTCGGTGGTGAGCTTCCGGAACGCCTCGTCCGCCTGCTGGTCACGCTTCTCGTCCGGCGTGCGGATGCCCGCGCCCATGCCGCCGGTCGCCGCTGCGGTCTGGCCGAATGCGTCCAGCACGTCAGAGACGTTGCCGACCACTTCAGCGCCGGCCGCCGCCAGCGCGCGCGGGATCGCCGTCCATGCCGAGTGCTTCGGCTTCGGCGGTTCCGGCATAACCGGCCGCTCCTGCATGGCCTGCAGCGTGGTCGCGGTGTCGTCCGCGTAGGCGTCGAGCATGCCCATCAGCGCACCTCCACGATCACAGGCTTGCCCTGCGTATTCGTCACCGGCCGGCCGCGCACGATCACCGCGTACCGGTTCGGCCCGACGATCATCAGTTCCTGACCGGGCACGCTGGCGGCGAACTCTGCTGCCGGCATCGGCGTGCCACCGACCAGCACCTGGCCGCCGGGCGCCTGTGCCTCGATGGATGCGGCCGGGACCGACTTGATCCGGTCCTCGAATGCGTCTGCATCCATGCCGGCCGGAATCGGGATGCGCTTGCCGTTGCGCTCGATGATCTGGCCGCCAGCCGCGAGCGTCACCGCCTTCCGGATGTCCTTGGGCGACACCGCGCCACCGCTCTCCTGCGCGATCCCTGCGGCGATGTAGTACGCAGCGTCCTTGACCGCCTGCGTGCTCGTCTCGGTCGGGAATGCGCCTTCCACCTCGGCCGCTATCTGCGCGCGCCAGCCGGTCACATTCTTGTCGTCTTTCGCGACCGTGCCGTCCTTGATGGCGGCGGCACCCTTGATGATCAGCTCTGACGTGAAGCGGCCGGCCGTGGTGCGGTCACCGGCAGAGGCGAAGGCCAGTGCAAGCGGTCTGTCCTGCTTGTCCAACTGCGCAGCGATGGCTGCTGCTGCGCGCGGGCCGGTGGCCGTGGCGATGCTGGCCACCGCCTCGGATCGCAGCTTCGCCGGCAACGCGCCCAGCATCTTGCGCACCGCGTCGGCTTCGTCCGAGTCCAGCGGGGAAACCGTCTTGCCTGCCCATGCGCTCACCGTGTCCGCCTGCTGCATGCGCCCGGCGAGTGAACGCGCCAGACCTTCCGGGCTGCTGGTGTCGATCGGTGCGATTTGCGTGATGACGCCACGCTCGAGCCCCGCGCGCAGGCCGTTCTGGTTGAGATCGGTGCGGCTGCCATTCACCACCTTGGCGACGGCCTCGCGGCGCTTGTCCAACTCCGGCGTGCGGCCCTTGGTGGCGATCTCCCGGTCGATGGCGTCCAGCGTGGCCTGCTGCGCCGGCACCGGCTGCGAGGCAAGTCCGCCGACGGCCTGCGCATGCTGCGCGAGCTGGCGCACGCCAGTCTGATAGTCGGTCCCAGCAGTGACCGTCATCACGCGGTCGATGTAGGCCGGGTCCAAGATCGTGCCCTTGTCGGCCAGCGCTTGAAAGACATTAAACTCTGCCTCTGCTTTGCGTATGCGCGCTTCCTGCGCGCGCGCGGCACGGGCGGCCGCAGCCTCCTGCCGCTGGATCAGCGACGTGCGGTAACCCTCCAGCTTGGCGACCAGCGTGTTGCGGCGGTTGCTGTCCAGCTTGTCTTTGTACTCACCATCGGTCACCGCTTTCGCAAGTGCGTCCAGCGCCTTCACGTCGTTGCGCGCGCTCATGGCCTGCTGGTTGAGCTGCGCATCCCATGCGGCGTCCTTGAAGCTCTGCTTCTTGGCGCCCCATTCCTTCCCGTAGGCGCGCGCGCCGATCTCGTCCAGCGCATCCACCTGCTTGCCGATGAGCGCCATGTCGGCGCCGGGCAGACCAGCCATCTTGCCCAGCTTGTCCAGCACGCCGTCGGCCTGCGTCTTGATCTCGCCGGCGCGGGCCTTGCGGGCCGCCTCGCCCACCTTCGTCCCGGACCGGAACTCCAGCCGCTTGATGCCGCGCTGCAGGTTGTCGGCGGCCACCGGGTCGGACAGTTCAATGTCAGGCTTCGGCAGTGCAGCGAGCGATTCCTGCCACGCCTTGCCGGCGTCCTCGTGGCTCAGCTCGCCAGCGGCAAGTCGCTCTTCCAGCGTGCGCGCTGCGGTGTCCAGTTCGATCTCGCGGTCCAGCAGCAGGTTCGCGGCCTTGGCGCGGTCAAGCTCCGTGCGCTGGAGCTTCGCCTCGCGGTCCTGCTCCAGCTGCAGGCGCTTGGCTTCACGCGCCGCCTCGGCTTCTTGCAGGCGCTGGTCACGCAGCTCTACGCGTGCAACGTCGCCTATGGCGTCCGCTGCGATCTGCAGGCCGGTCGTGTTGCCGAACGCACCCGCAGGCGCCCGCGGCGTCGGCGCCGGTTCAGCGGTCTGGAATCCGAATCGTCCGATGGGGATCTGTGCCATGTCTTACCACTCCAGGCTGCCGATAGGCGTGTTGGGTTTCCAGTCCTTGAAGGGGTCATCGACTTGCGGCTTCTTCCAGCCGCTCGCCACTTGATACCCACCGGCCAGCACCGACCCGGCCGCACCCAGGTACGACGCGCTCCGGGCGTTCCGGCCGCTGATGCGTGAAAGCTCCGCCTGCGTGTTCAGGGCGTCAGCACGCCGGCCGCCGGTCATGATCTCGGTGAGCGCGTCCTCCTCGGCATCCCGGCCGATCTGCTGGTCGATCACCAGTGCTGTGCCATCGCCGACGTTCGCACCCGATGCCGCCAGCGCTGCGCGCGCGCTCGAGCGCTGCATGCGCCCCATCTTCCGGATCTTGTCAGCACGCACGGCTGCTGCACTACGCTCGGCCACAGCGTTCGCCTCGGCCTGCTTGGCCTCGTAGTTCGCCATCGCCTGCGCCTGCTTGCCCTGCTGCAGCATGGAAACGCCTTGCATCACGGTGGATGCGATCATCATCGGAACGGCAAACGCGCCCATCTTCACAGCTCCTTCGAATAGACGGGCCCGAGGAACTCGAACCCGCAGTGCTCATACAGCCGGGCAGTGCGCTCCGGATGCACGCCCGTGGTGATGCCCATCTCTACCCTGCTTGCGCCGCGCCCCTTCGCCTCGCGCTGGAAGGCCTGAACCATGCGCAGCGCGAGCCGGCCACCTCGGGCGCCGGGGTCTAGGAAAACCGCGTACTCGTAGGCAACGCGGCACACCGTGAACCAGTCGTCCGCCACCACCCCGACAACGCCGCCAACGATGCGCCCGCCGTCATCGGCCACCAAAACCACACCGTCCGGCGAATTGATGAGCGAGGCGATCAGGTCGGCGACGCGCGACTCCGACAGTGGCCTGTCTCGATACCGACTCTCGGCGTGCATCACATGCGCGAGTCCGAGGAGCTGCGGCAGGTCTGCCAGCGTGGCCATGCGCACGTCAGTCATTGATGGTCGCCTCACGTATCAGCGCCAGGATGTGCCACGGGTAGGGCTGGTCCTGCTCGATGGTGATTTCATTCACGCCGTCTTCGAAACCAAGCAGCGGGATTTCCTTGTCGCCGGTGAAAGGCTGCGGCGGCTGGTCGAGTACGCCGGCGCCGAACGCCCGGAACGACAGCGGCTTGCCATTGACCGAGCAGCCGACGGTGTCCAGCAGGCGCAGGGTCAGTTTCCCGGTGCGCATCTTGGCGCCCTGCGACGTGCCGCGCGCGCCTTGCACTTCCGGCGTCAGCGTCACGATCTGCGAGGTGTAGGGCAGGCCGATTTCTACATCGGATGCGGCGCGCTCCAGCACCACCTGACCGCTGGCCACCGTCACCGATCCGATGACCACGCCGTCCGCTTTCACGGTGACCGTCTTGCCTTCGAGGTGATCGAGGCCGGTCCAGACGTTCGTCGGCGTGCCGGCCGTGCCAACGATGGCGCTGTCGGTGTGCAGGTCCGGGTCCATGCGCTCGATGTACCTGCGCGCGGTGCCGTTGATCGTTCTCCGCACGACGACCCACACCTGATCACGGCCGTCCTCACCCGGGATGCAGGTCACGTGCTCGAACGCGCCGTCGGTGGTGTGCCGCGCCCAGCCGATCACATCCTGGTCGCGGTCCAGCGTCATCGAGATGAGCAGGCCATCCGCGCGCACGGCCCACACGATGGACTCCGGCTCCTGCTGGTAGGCCATATCCACGATGCCGCCCTCGGTCAGGTGCTCGCCCAGAACCGCGAGATCGGGCGCTGCGAACGTGTCCTGATCGAACCGGTACGCCATCGCCCGAAGCTTGCGGCCGGCGCGCTGCCAGAACAGCAGCTCGTTGCCGATCCGCACCGGACGCGTGAGGCCACATCCATAGACCGACTGCTGCTTGATCTGCACATTGGTCGGCGTGAGCGGCTTTTCCACCCCGCCGGTCATCGTGAATTCGCCGCCGTAGGTCAGCGCCGCCAGCACCTTCACCTGTGCAAGATGCGCGATCGGGTTGATCTGGTCGGATGCCAGCGTGAAGCTGGCTGCATCATCGTCCAGCGTGCCCAGCTCGAAGTTCAGGGGCACATCGATGCGCGAGAGCCAAACCGTCTGCGGGTAGTTGTTCGACCCGCCAAGCACCAAGCGCTGTTCGAACATCGTGCAGGCGCCTGGGTAGCCGTCGCGGCTGTTCCAGACACTGCTGTTCAGGGTCCAGCTGTTGGCCGGGGCGCCGACCGTGGCGTCCAGCAGCGCGCGGATTTCTCCATCTACGATGGTCGCTGAGGTGTAGCCGGTGATCTTCACCAAGCCGCGGTTGATTCGCACGTACTTGCCGACGTCCGTGTTCCGCCATCCGTCCGCCGCCAGCGTGAGCGTGACCGCATCGCCGACCGGCTCCTTCTTGTTGCATGTGCATTTAGTCTGCGGGCTGCCGGCCAGATTCCACGCCTCCGACGCCAGTGACGTGCTGGCAAACGCCTGCAGCACCTCGACGGTGACGACGGTCGCGGACGTGTATGCGGTGATGACCGCGAGCCCTGCGCCGCTGATGATCTCGCGCCCCACGTCCGATGCGAGCCACACGCTAGCACCAGCCGTTGCCGTCACACCGGTGCCCACCGCAGCCGACGAGAGCGTCACCGCCACGGCAGGCCACATGCCCAGCTCGTCGAACGGCTCGACGTCAAAGGGCGTGTCCGCCAGCGCCCACTGGTCGACCGCATACCGCTGCAGCCGCTGCGTGTAGCTGTCCGGGTGCGCGATGAACATCGTGTCCGCGCTCTGCACGTAGTTGATGACCTGCACCTGCGTCTCGTCGAACGGCGTGGCGATCTCGTAGGGCACGCCGGCAACGGTCACCTGCCCTTCCTCGCGGAACACGCGCATGTAGCTGTCGCCGAACTCCAGCACGTAGGCCTGCGAGCGGTTGAAGATGTACGGCACCAGGCGCACGGGCTTCGTGCTGTCCTTCACCTCGGCATAGAAGCGCAGGCCATAGCGGCGCATCGCCCCGCCCTGGATGACCGGAAAAGCGTTTTCCATCCGCTTCACGCCGTTGGCGTAGCGCGAGATGTCTACCCGGCCCATCAGGCGCGGGCTGATCTCCCCGGCGGTGAAGTTGGTCGTGATGAGGTTGATCTTCCCCACGGCGTCAGAACCTCCGGCCGCCGTAGCGGCTCGCCAGCAGCGGGAAGTCGCCGAAGGTCTCCGCCGGCTGGTCCTGGCCATCCACGGCGCGGGCCTCCTTCAGCACGTTGCGCACGACGGCCGTGACCAGCTCTTCCAGCGTTCCGGATGCCGTGATCGGGTAGGCGAATACCTGACGCATCGAGAGCACTGCGGCATGGATCAACAGCGCGTCCCACGTCGATTCGTCTTCGTTGCGCCAGATGTAGCGCAGGTAAAACACGGCCTCGTCGGACAGGAACCAGCCTGACTCGTGGCGGTAGTCCATCACCTGCGTGTCGTACTGCCCCACCTGCAGCGTGCGCATCCAGTCGTCCGGCTGCCGGAAGCGGTAGGCGAACCCGAAAACCGGCGCACTGGTGTCGGGCGACAGGACGACGCGCTTCGTCGCGCAGTTCCACGGATGGCAGCGCAACAGGTAGTTGCGGATGGTGGGGTACAGGTTGGCCGCGACCAGCGCGCGGTCGGTGTTCTCGTCGAAGCTGGATATCGGCTTGTCGCCGAGCATCAGCAGAGCCTGGGAGCAGATCGCAACGGCGTTTGTCATCGGTGTCGCGCCTCAGTCATGCAAAAGGCCGGACGAGGTTTCCCCCGCCCGGCCCGTGGTTGTGCTGCCGGTCAGGCGGCGATCAGTTGCCGTCGACGTAGCGCACCTTCAGTGTGACGTCACCGGCCGCGGTGGTGGCCGCGGTCAGCGTCATCGCCACGTCGTACAGCTTGCGCGGATCGGCCGACAGACCCAGCGCCTGCCACAGCGGCTGTTCGATGTCCTCGACGCCATACACCCCCGACTCATGCACGATGTTCGTGCCGGTGGTGATGGCCGAGGCGATCGACTGCGCGCTGGCGAAGAAATCCGCATCGACGACCGCGCCGCTGTTCACGGTCGGCACGTCGTACAGGCCCACGTCACCGGCACCACTGGTGATCGCGTCGCACAGCAGGATGACTTCCGACACGCGGGCGCCCGACGGGATGCGCGCGAAACGGTAGATCGAGCCGATGCTGTCGCCGTTGGCCGCCGCCACAGTGCCGACCGACTCCTTCATGCGGCCTTCCTGCAGGCGGGTGCTGTTGAGCTTCTGCGTTGCGGTGTCCGCGTTCGTGATCGCGGTGGACTTGGTTTCAACGACTGCCATGATTCATTCTCCTTTGCGGTCCGCGATTACGATTCGACGCAGGCGACTTCGACGACCTTCTCTTCCTCGATGCGCACGGAGCCCAGCGACTGCTTGGCGTAGATGCGCACGTTGAAGCCCTTGCCGGGATCCTTGCCGACCTCGGTCGTGATGTTCTGGCCGATGCCCAGCGCAACACCGGTCTTCGCCCAGGCGTACAGGTAGCGGGTGGTCGAAACCTTCGGGAAGCCCTCGAACGGGATCATCCGGAAACCCATCAGCGTGGCTTCCTTGATCTGGCCAGACTGCAGCGACAGCACGGTGTTGACCTCGGTATTGGTCAGCGTGGTGTCGGACAGCAGGTCCGAGAGGCCGGTCGAGCTGTAACCCATGAACAGCATTTCGCCGTTCTCCTCGTCCGCCTCGTTCGCGCGGAAGAGCTTGCGGGCCTGGATCATCTTGGCCTTGGTCAGACCCGTGCCGCCGACTGCGATCTTCTGCGAGGCAGGAAGCGCGATGTTGCCGGTCGAGGAACGGCTGTTGCCGCCCAGCGCCTGCGCCACCACATCGTCCTTCGCGCGGTTCATCGCGGCGATCATCGCGTTCACGTACTCGGACGTCGGATCCACCAGCATGCGGATCTTGTCCTGGTCGTCGAGCATGTCGCCGTCTTCCCAGTCGAACAGGTCGATGAAACGGGTCGAGTGCGGCTGATCGTTGATCGGGGTGTCGCCGTGGCGGGCGGTGCGGCGCTGTGCGGCACGCTTGCCGAGGCGGTTGATGGACTTGGACATGCCAACGATGCCCGGCTCCAGCGTGACGGCCGATTCGAAACGGCTGGTCTTCTGCTGGGCGACGTGCAGGAAGTTGTCCGCAAACTGCTGGACGAATGCTTCGTTGATCTGGTTGCTCATGATCTGCGTTCTCCGAGAGGGGAAAGCGCCGGATCAGGGTGTCCGCGAACGCGGGCCTGCTGCTGCTGCACGCCGCTCGCGTCGGCTATGTCACGCGAGGGCTATGGGCCACGGGATCGGGTGTCCGCACGCCACTGCGGGCCGATGTCATGGCCGCAATGGTCGTGCGAGGGGATGGCCGGTTTCCCGGCAAAAGGAAGGGTCAGGCAGTGCAGAGCTTGGTGCGCAGTTCGTAGCCCATCAGCGGCCAGATCTTGGCCACGGCGTTTTGCCGGGCGATCTTGCGGCCAAGCTCGGCGTCGAAGTTCTCGGGACTGGCGCAGGCCGACTCGCCGGTGACGGTGAAGCCGTTGCGCAGCACCAGCACGCAGAAGGTCAACATATCAAGCGGCGCAGGAGGGATCTCGCCAGACACATACCCTACTGCCTGCGCCGCCGTGAAGTAGTGCTCGCTGACGATGTTCGCCTCGACATCCTCTGGCGTAACACGCGGCGCGGTCAGGCCCTTGGCCTGAATTTCCTGCTCGATCGCTGTGTCGTTCATCTCTGAGTCTCCTGGTTACGCGCGGGTCTGAATGACCGCGCCGCCGCCGAGCTGCTGCGGCTTGGTGCCGTAGCGCTTGGCATACAGCGCGTCGAGCTTCTGCTGCACAGCCGGCCGGCGCTTGTCGCTCACCGGCATCTGCGCGAGCTGGTTGCGCAGGTCAGCGGTCTGCGTGTTGAAGTCCTCGTCGGACATGCCAGACGACATGCCGGACGTGTTCGGGCTGCTGTCCTCGCCCAGCTCAGGCGCGAGTGCTGCGACCATGCGGATGAACAACGGGTGATTGCCCAGTCCGGACGCCTCGATCTCTTCGAACGACACGCCGGCCTTCGACGCCAGCATTTCGGTTACGCGGTAGGCGCCGCGGATGCCTTCCGTCTGCTCGGCCGGCGTCTTCCACACCTGCGCAAGGGCTGCGTTGCAGTCCTCGACGGTCAGCGCGCCAGCACCTTCGACCAGCATCGGTGCCAGGCGAGCGTACTCGCCCAAGATGAACGACAGCTGATCGTTGGTCACACCCTTGGCGTGCGCGCCCTTCAGGAAGGACTGCATTTCCGGGTCGGCCTTGAACTCGTCCCAGTTGAATCCCTCGGCCTCGACCTTCGGTGCGTACTCGTCCGGGCTCTTGGGCGGCACGTCACCGGCGCCAAGCCGCTGCGACAGGTGCGCGTAGCCCTCGGCTACTTTCTTCGCCGACGCTTCGAGGTCGATTTCTCCGCCGTCTTTCGCGACGCGGTACTTCTCGGGGAGCCAGTCGAAGCCGTTGCCGTTGCTGCTGGCTGCTGACTGCGCTCCTGCAGCGCTTGCACCAGCGCCGGATGCGAGAGCAGAGACGGGTGCTGCAACACCACCGGTTGCCCCGGCCGCGCCTCCTTGATCTGCTGCAGCGCCTGCACCAGCCCCACCGGCTGCACCGGCTCCGCCCCCCTGCGTGCCATCAGTCGCCTGATCCATCCAAACATAGCGGTTACCCTTCATGGTCATAGGTCTGTACTCCGTTGGCCTGGTTGATGCGAGCGACGATGAACTCGATGACCGAGCGCGCGCCGTCGCGGTGATAGGTCTGCAGAATCGCGTCGATGCCCCCGGTCACCTTCGCCGGGCGGCAGAACCTCGCGGTCAGCTCTTCGAGGATCTTCGCGCCCTCGGCGTGGTTCTCGAAGACGTTGGCGTAGGTTTCGGCGGGGAGTTGGTCGGGTTTGGTCATGGGGGAAAGCCCGCGCGGGGCGGGCTGTGGGGTTATGCGCGTGACAAGTTCCACAGCGTCGGGCGTCCGATCAGTACATCTGCCGAGCCGCCGGCGCTGCCGAAACGGACATCAACACGCAACTGCAATGCGGTGATGGTCGCCCCAGCCGGCAACGCAGCGGCAAGCGTGCGCTGTATGCCACCTACAAAATCGGCTCCGTAGGCTGCATCGACAGCACTATTACGCAGAGCCTGGTTGTAGTTGATCGAACCCCCATCAACCTGCGCCTGGATGAAAAGATTTACCGCGGTCAGGTTGGTGTGTGACGAAATCCGGATGTCGCCCAGCGCCTGAAGAACCTCTCCCGGCGATACTCCCTGAGTGATGTTCCCGGTATTCCGAAACGTCCAACGATCGTTTGCCGCGGCGCCGCTGATCTGCAGTCGCTGATCGCTGCCGACACCGTCCGCGCGCGCGACGAGTGAACATGCACATGCGCCTGTGCCTGCTACTGCGTGGTCAACATCAAATCCGGCAGCCACGTTTCCGGTCGGCGCTGTGCCGCCACCGGTTGCAGTTTTCCCGCCGGTCGTGCCCGCCAGAATCGGAGCCGGCAGCAACTGGTTTGATGCGTTGTTAGTCGGGTAGGCATCTGCTGCAGAGGCGACGAGTCGCGCACGGCCGGGGTAAAGCCCGGACAATCGCGCTGCGACAGCAGCGCCCACCTTGGCCGCGCCTGCGTTATTCCAATGCACCGCTCCGTCCAGGAGTCCGGCCGCAGCGACGAACTGCGTACTGGT
This sequence comes from Methyloversatilis discipulorum, assembly GCF_000385375.1. Lineage (NCBI taxonomy): Bacteria > Pseudomonadati > Pseudomonadota > Betaproteobacteria > Nitrosomonadales > Sterolibacteriaceae > Methyloversatilis > Methyloversatilis discipulorum. The sequence goes on along the minus strand of NZ_ARVV01000001.1, from coordinate 1,138,119 downwards.
CGGATCTATGATCGCGTCGACCGCTTTTTCGACCACGATGAGGTTACGCCGGACAGCCTGCTGCGCCGCAGCCCAGCGATTGACCTGCAGCGCGTAACCGACCTTGTTCGCGTCAATGTAGGCGCGCGGCGTCACCGGAATGTAGATCAGCGGCTTGTCGGACAACTCGTCGAAAACCTGAGCGAGCCCCGCAATCGTTTCATCGCCCGTTCGCAGGTCGCCCCAGATGTCATTCGTTCCGAGGCTCAGGAATCGAATGTCACAGGCCACACCCTTGATTTCCGCCATCCGCGCCATGACATCGTCGGTCGAGTCCCCGATGACTGCCTGATCGGCATCGGCCGCCCACTCCCATGCCTGCCCCAGCACCATGTTCGCATGATTCAGCGCACCGTATCCGACCAAGCTATTTTCCGTCGCGGTCGTGAGAAACGTTCTGTCCAACTGCGAGTCGCCGACAGCCATTGCAATCGGTGGGCGCGCCGACGCGTAAGCGCCTATACCCGCACCAGCCGCCCCCACCACCGCAGCGGCGTACTCCTGCGGCTGAGTATCCCGCGGCTCCCACCCGTTCGGCCCGAGCGTCGTGCTGAATCCCATGCTGATCCCCTTATGCCGCGAACGCCTGCTTCACCGCGGCGTCACCTGCTGATTGCGTGAGTGCGGCGGCCTGCTGCTGCTCGGCCGCCTCCTGCTGTGCTTCCTGGCGCTGATCGCGCACAGCGTCCCGATCGGCAACCGGGCGCAGCGTCTTCTGAGGCACGCCCAGGTTCTCGGCGACCTCGCGGAACGCCTCGTCGTGGTCGATGTTGTCGAACACCTCGGGCGCGACCTGGGCCATGCCGGCACCCATCTCGTAGAGGCGTTGCACTGCGGTCACGTCTTCGAACTTCTGGGCGCGTGCAAGCGGGCCGATGTAACGCACCGTGAAGCCAGCTCGCTGCAGCGATTCGGGCGCCTGACCAAGCACGCCGGCGCGGTACATGATCCCGAAGCAGCGTTCGATCAGCGGCTGCAGGTACTCGGCTTGAAGGCGGCCGTAGATCGGCCCTAGCATCTGGCGCACGAGGCCGACGCGGACGTGGATCTCTGTCGCGGTCATGGCCGGACCGTCCTGCGGCTGCAGTTGGTCGGCCATCATGATCTTGCGGATCTGCGCCTGGATCCGCTCGATCTTGCTGAACGTGACGTTGAAGTCGGAGCCCGGCACCAGCGGCTTCATCGAATCGACGCTGTTCGCGACGACGATCTTGCGCGGGCCGATGCGCACCGTGCGCGGGTTCAGGACGCCATCGTCCTCAGCGATCCACATGCCGGCAATGGCGAGGTCCAGCGACGCCAGCTCCATCCGGCAGATGGCGTTGATCTGGCGCATGGCAGGCAGCGCCTTGAATGCCTGACCGAGCGCGTAGGGGCTGCCCGGAATGCGGTGCCACCGCGGCGCGACGCACGGGAACTCGTGGTAACCCGACTCGCGGACCATGAGCTTCTGCCCCACCTCGATGATGCGCGAGGCGAACGGCAGGTTGCGCGCCAGCCGGGCGCCGACTACCGACACACGGCGCGGCTCGATGGCATGCACGAAGCGCACCTTCTCGGCCGGCTTGTCCTGCGCGAGCTTCTTGGTCTTGTCGCTCACCGCTTCGCCGTACTGCGTGACCGCCTGCTGTGCGGTCAGCTCGAACTCGCGATAGACCACGTCGATCCGGCCGCCCGGCTTGGTCGATGCGATGAAGCACTCGGACAGCGGCCACTGCTCGAACCGGAATCCGCCCTCCTCCGCCTCCTCGACGTACAGCACGAACCACCCGGCATCGACAGCATCCGTCAGCGCATCCACGCTCTCGGCGTCGAAGTTGCTGGCGTGGATGTTGGTCCAGAGCGCACGGGCAGCGCCGGACAGCCAGCGCTTGCCCTCATCGTCGGCCATGCCGGTGCCTGGCTCCAGCTCGAACCACAGGCTGTTCGGCGGCGTCATGCCGCTGGCGATGTTGGAAACGAGAAGGTCAGCCGACTCGGTGCCGGTGGTGTCGATCAGGTCAGCCTGGCGCGTGTCGGCCTGCTGGGCGTCCTTGATCAACTCATCAAACCCGTGCGAGCGCATCGGGTGCGTGTGCAGGTAGCAGTCGCGCCACACCGGTTCGTGCGGCTTGCGGTCCGCGCGCATCTGGTCGAGGCGGCGGCAGACCTCTGCGGCGGGGCTGGAAGTCGAGTCCATTACGCGCCCAGTTGAGCCTTGCCGCCGGGCGCTGCAGTGGCCAGCACGCTCGTGCCCATCGTCTCGTCAGCACCACGGGCGCCAGCGGACAGCATTGAAGTGCGGCGACGGCCACGGCGGCGTGCGGCGGCCTCGGCGTTGAGCTTCGCTGCCGCGGCGTTCGCAGCCTTCGCCGCCTCTTTCTGCGCGTCGTAGGTCTGGACCTTCGGAGTCTTCGGGCTGCCGCACATGGTCAGCGCCCGCCGATCTTGGCGACGTTCGGGTTCGGTGCGGACGGCAGCACCCAGCCTTCCTGCGGGTCGAGGTACGGGCGGCCGGTGCGGTCGGCGATCTCCTGCGAGGTCTCGACCTGCTTGCGACTCACAGCAGCCTCAACGATCTCAACGTCCTGCGGCTCCAGCTCGCGCGCGTCGTCGTCAGCGCCAGCATCGGGCACCGTCAGCACATGCTCGGCGGGAGCCTGCGCAGCTTCCTGCGTGGCAATGGGTTCGCCCGGCGTCTGCACGGTGCGGGCCTTGTTCGGAATACCTCGGGACATGGCGAAAGCCTCCAGCGTAGGGACAGGTCGCATGTTCGCGGTCGGCGACGGCCGGATTCCCGGCAATCGCGGCTGCCTCGGGGCGGCGCCGACTTCGCGCCCGGTCACCTGCGCCCACCACGCGAGCAGCTTCTCGCCATCGGCGTGCTTGGGCTCCGATCCAGCCTTCCAGCCCTCGATCGTCGTGCGGGCGATGCCCAGGCTGTCGGCGAATCCTCGCGTGCTGTAGCCGGCCCGGTTCAGGTCGGCGATGACGCGGAACCAGTCGATGCGGGTGTCGAGGTCGCGTGCGCTCATCCGGCCGGCGCCTCCTCGATCCGCACGCGGCACGTGTAGCAGCCCGGATGCCGCTCCTTTGCTTGCGCATACCGCCACTGCACCCGCGCGTCACGGTCGTCGATGCCCAGCGCGTCAGCGATGCCGTCCCTGACGTGCTTGGCGCTGCCGGCGAGGTTGTCGTCGTCGAGCTGGCGCGGCGCGATGCGGGTGATGGTCACGACCAGCGGCGCACCGTCTGCGATGGCCGCCGCAATCTCCGCGAACAGCGTGCAGGACAGCGCGCACATCCTCGCGGCCTCGCGCTGCTTCCTCGCCCGCCTCGCCTTCGTCGCCCAGTGCTCCCGAGCGTTGAGCAGGCTCACAAGGATGACAGGCACCTCGAACTCGGCAAACGCGCGCGCGACCTGCTTCTCGCTCATGCGAAACCCCGCTCGATGTGGCTCCTGATCGTGCAGATCGGCCGGCCGAACTTCGCCGACATCTCACGCCACGGCATGCCCTTCGCCCTCGCTTTAGCCCATGCGCGCGCCTCGGCATCGGTGACGGGAACCGGGCGCGGGCGGTCGTAGATCGGAGCGAGAACCGGGGCGGACGGCTCGCGGAAGCCGAGCACCATCGCCATCTGCCAGTCGGTCATGCCGTCATCCTCCGGATCAATGCCTGGACGCCGGCCATGTTCCGGGCGCGGGCTTCAGCCTTCGGATGCGCCAGCGAGAGGCGCGGTGCCCCTTGCTCGGCGACCTGCGCCCGGCAGAGCTCGACGAACTCGGGCAACGTGGGCGGAAGCGGCTTACCTCGGCAGGCTTCGAGCGCCCGGCTGATCCGCTCCGGTTGCCCGGCAAAACCGCCCAGCTCCTGCGCCCATGTCGCCTTCGCGTTGAGCAGCCCCTGGTCGAACTGTCGGCCAGCACGCTGCACCATCTCGCCGGTGCGCCAGCGATCGACCCACAGCGAGCCGTACAGGCCCTGCATGCGGTCGAAAATCCGCTCAACCCAGGAGTCTGGAAGCGTCGGCTTCGATCGTTCTGCTGTCGTCATCGGTCTGTCCTCGTTGCTCCGCGGCACATGCCTCGCGGAAGTCGGAAAGTCGGGTGGTTGCCGCGATTCGGCGGCTGTCCTCTCGGGTCATCGGGCGGTTTCCGGACGGCGGACTTCGGCCAGGCGGCGCGGTGACGACGTCGGCGAGGATCGCGTCGAGGTAGCCGGCGTTGATCGGCTTCGGGTCTGCGGCGTCCTGCCGGCGCTGCTGGGCGATCTCCAGCGCTTGCAGGGCTTGGGCGTCGGTGATGCCGCGCTCAGCCCAGGTTCGAACCCTCGGGTCACCGGCCTGCAGGGCTGCGCCTCTCGGGCGGAGCAGCAGCACCAGCTGCAGGGCGCGGTCGGTCACAGCGTCAGGCAGCGCGGCGGCAGTCGGTGGCTCTCGCGTCTCCGGTTGAGGTGTTGACGCTGCTTGCTGGGGAGAGGGTTTTAAGTCTGGTGTCTGGCTATGGCTATGGCTAGGTTGGTCGTTCGTTGCACGCCATGAGCACGATTCGTGATATCCGTCAGTATGAGAATCAATGACTTGCGTGCTTTCGGAGTTTCTGGGCGACGCGTAGCCGTCTGATGTTTTTCTCGACTTTTTCAGTTGTTTTTCACGAGAAATTCCGACCTTTTCTTCACTGTCATCCGTTTCGACGCCATCACGATTCGTGCTCTGTTCGTGCTGTTCGCGTAGTGCCTTTCGTTTGGCTTCTCGTTCCTGCGCAATGCGTGCGTTCGTGTCCGCCTGCTTGCCCGCTTTCGTGATCTCTTCGTCGGCTCGGCCGTTGATGAGGCCGTCATCGGTAACCGTCCAGAACTGAGCAACGACGGCGTCTATGGCGTCACGCTCTGCCTTGTCTTGGGCGCGCAACATGCGGTGCAGCGCCTTACCGGTGGGCAGGGGTTTTTCGGTGGCGTAGTAGTGCTGCAGCATCAGCATGTACGCGCCGTGTTCGGTCACTGAAAGATGCGCCGTGTCGCGCTGATAATCACCGATGTAAAGCTTGAAAAAATTCACGCCACCACCCTCCACATCGTCACCGGGTGCCGGTTCGTGCGCGGGCTATTGGCCGGGCGATAGTCACCGGTGCGCTCGATCATCCCGGCCTTTGCGGCAGCGGAAGCGAGTGCGCCCCAGCACTGATGCGCGTGCGGGTGCTGCAGTCCGCGCGACAGGGCGAAGGTGCGGTAATCCTCGAACGCGAAGGCATGGCCGGCGTGGTGCTGGCTGCAGAACTTCTCAAGCAGCACGAGCGCGGCGACACGCCACTCAGGCGCCTCGTTCTTCAGCGCGCGCTCCTGCCCTGCCTGCTTGCGCTCCATCCCGCGGCGGCTGATGCGCGTGGGCGTGCGGCTGAACATGTCGGTCTGGGCATTCATCTGAACAACCTCCAGCACACGAACGCCAGCAGCACGAACGGAACGCCGACTGTTCCGAAGATGATTCCAAGGAACGACCCGGCGTCCATGCAGACCTGCAGGTAGCGGCGCAGGAACTGGCTCATGCCACGTTCCTTTCCGCAATCACCTGTTCCATGACCGTCGTGCGGCCGATGTGCGCCATGTACTGAGTAACGCCGCGCCAACCGGTGAATGCCTCGAAGCTGGGCAGCTGATCGGGCGGGAGATCCATCGGCGCCTTGGTGCGCGGGTTCAGCATCCGCGAGACATGCGGGCGATGAACGCCGGACGAGCGCGCGAACATGGCCTGATCGCCGATCTCATCGCGGCTGTTCCGCCTGCGGTTCTGCCAACACCAGATCACCGCGTCACGGTAGGTTTCCCAACCTGTAACGATGGATTCGGCCACCCAGCTTGATTTCTGGAGCGATTCGAGGAACGGCATTTCACGTTGCATGGCGGCCACCATCAGCAGAACTGATGCAACGCGACCGAATTACAGGTTGCGTTACAGGTTGGAATCGGAGGAAAAAAAAGAGACCCCGCCAACCGGATCGCGCGGTCGACATGAAGCGGCCGGAAGGCAGGGGTTGAAGACCGTGGCCTGGGGTCAGAACCACGGCAGAGGAGCCGGGGGTCATGCGGCGGCCTGCGTACCGCGCAGATAAGCCCAGTGGTCAGCGAGGTCCGGGCGAAGCTCTTCGCACGTCACGGCTCCGCCAGTCGCACGCTCAATTTCCGAGCAGCGTTCGGCGGGAACAGGCTTCCGACCGGTAACGATCTGGCTGATGAAGCTGGGCGTGACCTCAAGTTTCGCGGCCAGGCTGGCAGCGCTTTCGACTTCGGAAAGGTAGGTTTCAAGCTTCATATGGACTCCTTAGACGCTCTGAATTTAGCCGCGCTAAAGTCAAAGGTCAATAGCCCCGCTAAATTTAGCTTTGCTTACTATGTGGGTATGGACCGCCTTGACCTTCTGCGCCGCCTCATTGCTGGCCGCTTCAACAGCAGCCAGGCGGACTTCGCGCGCGCGATCGGCAAGCCGGCGTCGTTGGTCAGCCAGTGGCTTTCCACGCATCGGAGGCTTGGCGACGCCAGTGCGCGGCACATTGAGCTGAAACTTGGGCTTGGAACAGGATTCTTCGACGGGCTCAAGAGAGACGACCCGGAGGATGAACTGAAGCCCACAGACGACGAGCGGATGATGATCGTCCTGTATCGAACCCTCCCTGAGGAAACACAGGAAACGGTCAGGGGCATCATCCGACAGATCGCCGACGCAATGAGCGATTCGACCCCGGCAATGAAAGCAGCGCTTGGCATCGCAGAGCAGGCGCCAGCCCATCGCGTCGAGGAGTTCGGGGCGAAGCCCCGTGCGTCCAGGGCTCGGAAAAGCGTCACGCAGACACAGGGGCAATAGCTCATGTCCCGGTGGTCTCGCCTGGTAGGCCGTCGCATGAACACCAAACCTTTGGTGTTTTCGTGTCCAGATGCGGCGATCCAGTTTGCAGGGGAGTTCCTCGACTGCAACCTTCGCGATGGGGCTTGTCTTCCAGTCGTTGTCGACGACGTCGACGACTCAATCGCCAGAATCAGATACCCGTCGCCGGATGGCCCAAAGCAATGCCTTGCCGGATTCCCAGAGCAAGTGCATTACCCGGCATCATTCATCGCGTGCCTGTGCCTTGCTCAGTTTGCGGTCGTTCCGGGCTCTGGCCCAGTTGCACTGGTGGTATCCGAGATAAAACCCGAGTTCGTCCCATCGTCGGGATGGGCGATCAAAGAGAAATTCGTCTGACTGCGCAGGTCCTGCTCGCCCTCGTAGTCGCCATCTCCGACGGCGACACCATCACCGTTCGCCCGGACGGAGGCGAGCAGCTCAAGGTGCGCGTGGCCGAGATCGATGCGCCGGAGAGCCGGCAGCCGTTCGGCGCCGCCTCCAAACGGTCTCTGTCCGACCTGTGCTTCAACGTGCGCGCCGAGATACACCCTCAGAAGACCGACCGCTACGGCCGCACCGTCGCCCGCGTTACATGCAGAGGTGAGGACGCCAGCGCGCACCAAGTGCGCAGCGGCATGGCCTGGGTGTTCGACCGCTACGTCACAGACCGCACCCTGTACGGCCTGCAAGACGATGCGCGGGCCGCTGGCCGTGGCCTGTGGGGTGAGCCAAAGCCGGTGCCGCCGTGGGAATGGAGGAAGAACAGGTGAGCGACTCGCCATCCGGCCGGCCATTCGACGCGCAAGAAGCGCTGCGTATTTCCGGGCGTGCTCAAGCCCTGATCGTGCTCATCAAAGCCTTGGCAGGAAGCGACGCAGCGGTCGCCAGGCGCGCTGCCGATAAAGCGCTAAGTCATGTCGAACATCAATCAGCCATCGAGCAGTTCGACGGAAAAACCCCCGAGGTCTGGATAGAGGGCATGTATGACATAGAGCAGGCTCTGAGGGAGGCCACAGCCCTTCTTTCTCAAGCCGCTGAATGATCGGCACCCACGGTTTGTCCGGGTACTCGTAGAACTCTGACCCCTCAACCTTGACACCATCCCCGCTCTGAGCGGGTTTTTTTTGGTCCATCGCGCCTGCCTCCATGTTCGCGGACATCGTCCGAAAGGATGACCCCGCAAAAAAGTTTAGCACCGCTATTGCCTTTGTGATTTAGCTGCGCTAATGTTCAGCCATCGACACCCCACACGGAGGAAGCGATGGAAACGAGGAGCGCAGCAGAGCAGGTGATCGAGGCCCGGGTACGGGAACCGATCGAACAGACGGGCGGCATGCCGGATCGCAAGTCGCTGGAATGGCACGGCGCGGACGTTGAGGCGTTCTCGCGCGACGTGCTGCGTGTGCTGGCATCGGGCGCACCGTGGGACGAGCAGCTTGCCGCGATCCGCGCGGCGCGTGACCTGCACATCATCGAGCCGATCGCCCGCGTCGAGATCGATCTGCGCGCGGCTGATTTGGCCGACGACTTCGCGACCGACGACCGTCTGGCCCGCGCCCGGCTGAACGACTTCCAGCGCTACGGGGTGGCGGCATGAACATCACCTACGCAGAAATGACGGACGACGATTTCGCCACGATGGTCAAGGCCATGGCGAAGTTCGGCGGCGGATTCGTCCGTGACCTCGCGGCCCTGATGGTCCGCGCCGATTGCGAGAACCGCGAAGCACTGGTTAATGCCTTCGGCCACATCGTCACCAAGTTCGGTCCGGGGTCTGAGGCGTTCGCGCAGATCAAGCAGATGCAGCAACCGAAGCAGGTGGCGGCATGAACGCCCCTCGCTACGAATTCGACGTGCGCGAGGACGTGGATTGCCTCGTCGTCGCCACCTGCAACGAGAACCCGGCGCTTCGCATGATCGGCCAGACGCAGGGCTACGACGCGGTGATGCAGACGCTGCTGACCGCCGGCTGCATCTACATGCGTAGCCGCGAGGGCGCGCAGGTCGAAGACAACGCCAGCGTGTTCGAGGTGGCCCGCGCTGCACGGCTGCTCGGTCACCAGTTGGCGATCCGCGGTGGCGAAGTGGTTGTCGTGCCTGTTGGCACGCCGGGGGTGGTGCCGGTTGGCATCGTCGAGCGTGAGGGGGTGCCGGCATGAGTGCGAACGAGAACGGAGGGCCGGCGTTTCCGGTTCCTGGACTGAGCAACCTCCCCAACGGTGACTTCATCTATCCGGAAGCCGGCATGACCCTGCGCGATTACTTCGCGGCTAAGGCGATGCAAGTCTGCCTTGCTCAATGCCCCGAGTTCCCCGACGAGACGTGGCGGACGGGCGCAGCGATGGACGCCTATGCGATGGCCGACGCAATGCTGAAGGAGCGCGCGAAATGAGCGCCCCGCTGATCCTGCTCGGCGCACTGATCTACGTCGTCATCGCAATGACCGTTGCGCAGATCGCCGGCCGCTGCATCGACGAGATGGGAGGGCCGGACGATGAATAAACGCCCGTCCGCCCTCGCCCTCCGCGCTCGAATCCTCGCCCTGCGCTGGCGCCGTGCCCATGCCGCCATGCGCGTGCTGGCCGCCGACAGCATCGCAGCGCAGACCGAGTTCATCGGCGGCGACGCCGTGGCCGTGTGCCGCGCCACGGCCTACCAAGTGCAGACCGCCGAAGTACTGCGCGAGATCGAACACCAGATGCGGCGCACCCGCCGCGTGATGAAGAACCTGAAGGAGTACCGGAATGAATGCGCCTGAGCGCCTTCCGCAGACGCACGACCGCCAGAAGTACATCGGCGGCAGCGACATCGCGGCCATCCTGGGCGTGAGCCCGTACAAGACGGCAACCGACCTGTGGCTGGACAAGATCAAGCCGGCAGTCGAGGACGGCCGCAACGCTGCTGCCAAGCGTCGAGGGTCGCGCCTTGAGCCCTACATCCTCGACATGATCCGCGAGGAACACGGGCTGCAGATCGTCGCGCAGAACGTGCGCTACATCGACGGCGATGTGCCGTTCTTCGCTGCCGAGATCGACGCCCAGACGGCGGACGAGAACATCGAGATCAAGACGGTGCATCCGTTCAAGGCCAAAGAGTGGGGCGACCTCGACACCGACAACCTGCCGCTGCACTACGTCGCGCAGGTGCAGTGGGGACTGGGCATCACGGGCCGTCATCTCTGCCACGTCTTCGCGCTGATCGGTGACGACCTGCGCCCGTATGTCGTCGAGCGCGACGACGAGCTGATTGGCGTCATGCGCCAGCGCGCTGCGGACTTCTGGCAACAGTTCGTCATCCCACAAGCACAGCCGCCGCTCGACTTCGCCGACCGCAAGACGCTGGACACGCTGCGCAAGCTGTATCCGGGTACGGACGGCAGCACGCTGGACGCGACACCGATGCACGAGCACTGGCGCGCCGTGCTGAAGACCGCTGAAGAGATGCGCGACAAGTACCAAGGCGTGGTCGACGGCGCCCGCGCTCACCTGCTGGCCGAGATGGGCAACGCGGCGCTTCTGCGCTTCCCCGACGGCAAGGCCTACCGCAGAAAACTGATCCGCAAGAAGGCCACGACCATCGTGCAGCCGGCCTGCGAATACATCGACTTCCGCCTCACCAACGCCAAGGACACCGAACAATGGGCACGCAAGCACTGAAGGCCATCGCTACCGGACAGAAGCTGCAGGACATGACGCCGAAGCAGCAGGTCGCGCATCTGCTGGACACCCGCAAGGGCGAGATCGCCAAGATGCTGCCTCGGCACCTGAACGCGGAGCGCCTGCTGAAGGTTGCGCAGATCGCTGTCACCACCACGCCGGGCCTGCTGGAATGCGACGTGCCCAGCCTGATCGGATCCATCGGCCAGTGCGCGCAGATGGGTCTGGAGCCGAACACGGTGCTGGGCCACGCCTATCTCGTGCCGTTCAACACGAAGCGCAAGGATGGCCAGGGTAATGAGCGCTGGGTGAAGTCGGTGCAGGTCATCATCGGCTACAAGGGGCTGATCGACCTCGCGCGCAGGTCAGGCCAGATCGTCAGCATCGCCGCGCACGAGGTGCATGAGAACGATCACTTCGAACTGGTCTACGGCCTCGACGAGAAGCTGGAGCATCGTCCGAGCTTCGACGAGCGCGGCGCGCTGATCGGCTTCTACGCCGTGGCGAAGCTGAAGGACGGCGGCCACTCGTTCGAGTTCATGAGCCGCAAGCAGGTCGAGCAGATCATGGCCGGCACGCAGAGCAAGGGAAAGTACGGTCCGTGGAAGGACAACTTCGTCGAGATGGGCCGCAAGACGGTGATCCGCCGGCTCGCCAAGTACCTGCCGCTCTCGATCGAGTTCCAGACCGCGGTCGCGCTCGATGGAATGGCCAGCGACGGCCGTGACCAGATGATCGACATGCTTGACCCGGAACTGCCTGCGCTACCGGCGGATACCGATCCGGTGGCCATCGAATCGAGCGCGCCCGAAGCCCCGACCTTCTCCAGCCTGACGGTGCGCATCGAGGCTGCGAAGGACGCCGACATGCTCGACGCCGACGCTACGCTGATCGACCTCGTGCAGGACGCCGACGAGCGCGAAGCACTGCGCGAGCAGTACCGCCTGAAGCGCGCCGAGCTGACCGGGGATATTCCGTCGTGAGAAAGCGCGGCGCCCACATCAAGCACCGTGCCGCGCAGCCGCCCGGCATCGTGTGCATCAGCCTCGACGCGCGGTATGAAACGCGGCTGCGCATGAGCGTGACGGCCTTCACCGGTGGCTTCGCGGGCAAAGACCATTTCCTGGACATGTGCGACACGCACGACCTGCTGGCGCTCGCGAACAGCATGGCTGCGCGCCCGGTAGCGGGTGTGCCGGAGGCCTGCAAGGTGGCCGAGGTGGCCATCCTGAACATTCACGACCGCGAGCTGCGGACCGGCAAGTGGGGCGTCAGCGCCGACGAATCCGCCGCGCTGGTGCTGCTGGCGGACACGGCGATCCGCTTCTGGTCGGCGCAGTCCGGCGAACTGTTCCGGGTGGCGTATCAGCAGATGGTGCAGATGCGGCGCGAGGAGCGGGCGCGGCAGGTGGGGGAGGTGGCGGCGTGATTCTGCATGTCGTCTCCGTCAGCGGCGGCAAGGACAGCGCGGCAACGCTGCTGCTCGCCATGTCGCGTTTCCGCCGCGACCGCGTGGTGCCGATCTTCTGCGACACCGGGAATGAGCACGAGGCGGTCTATGAGTACCTGGACTACCTCGAACGGGCGCTGGACATCCAGATCCACCGCCTGCGCGCGTCGTTCGATGACGAGATTGCTGCGAAGCGGATGTTCATCGCGCGGGATCAGCGGCAGAGGCGCGACAAATCCGGGCGGCGGCTCCGCTGGTCGAACAAGGCCAAGCGCAGAGCGCTGGCTGTGCTGCATCCAACAGGCAATCCGTTCCTGGACCTGTGTCTATGGAAAGGGCGGTTCCCGAGCAGGAAAGCCCAGTTCTGCACGGAAGAGCTCAAGACGAAGCCCGCCGTTCTGTTCCAGTTGGGACTGGTCGACCAGGGTCATACGGTCGTTTCCTGGCAGGGCGTGCGCCGCGACGAATCCCCGGCGCGTGCCAATGCGCTGAAGTTTGAGCGCATCGGGCCGCGCATGTTCGCTTTCAGGCCGCTGGTCGAGTGGTCGGCTGCCCAGGTGTTCGATCACTGCGCGCAGGCCGGCATCCAGCCCAACCCGCTCTATCTGCAGGGCTGCTCGCGTGTCGGCTGCATGCCTTGCATCAACGTGGGTAAGGATGAGCTGCGCCAGATATCCGCGCGATGGCCGGAGCACGTTGAGCGAATCGCGCAGTGGGAGCTGCTGGTCGGGCAGGCCTGCAAGAGAGGCTTCTCGACGATGCTGTCAGATGGGCACGAAGCCGCGGACCGTCGCGAGATATTCGCCGACCTGAACATCTATGCGCGCGTCGAGTGGGCGAAGACCAGTCGCGGCGGGAAGCAGTACGACCTGCTGGCCGACCTGATCGAGCCGACGGCGTGCGCGTCTGCATATGGACTATGCGAATGAGCACCCTCATCGAGCGCCAGATGCACGACCTCGCCGGCCGGCTGACGCGGCTGCGCGCGATCGACGCCGAGATATGCACGCAGATCGACGAGCTGATCGGCGCACGCATCCGCCTGCAGGACGCCCGCAACCGCTACCACCGACTGCACGCAGAGACCGTCGCGCAGTACGGCCAGAGCAACACACCGCCGCTGCTGCCCGAGGTGCATGGGCCACGGCCGGGGCGAAACACGAAGGAGAAGCAGGGATGAGCGACATCATGAAGGAAGCGGAGCGGCTGGCTCAAGCGTATGCGGATGCTGTTCTCCTCGGTGAAGGAAGCGACGAAGCGCTAGCCGCCCTGCTCGCGCACATCCAGCGCGGAGTGCCGGAGGGGAACGAGCGTGACCAGTGGGAAGCCGTCGTTTTCACGCTGATGGGTCACGCCGCAAGCTTGTACTTTCTCGGGCAGAGCGACATGCCGAACTGGTTCTATGAATTAGCCGAGAAGCTCGCGCGACGACATGTCGACGAAGCGCTCGCCGCCAGAGTGCGCGAAGTCGGAATTCAGCAGCGTGCCGCGCTCGCCCCCGCGCCCGATCAATTTCGTGACGCCGCGAAAATGATGGCGGATCCGGCAGAGGTGCCGATGCCGGAGGAAATCGGCTGGGTATGCTGGAACGGTACGCGCATTGGCGATGGCCCGCCGCATTTTTGCACTTACGAGCCGACCGCCCACCAGCTTCGAGAACGAGTGACCCTCCTGCCCGCTGCGATCTCATACGGCGCCGCCCGCGAGGCTGCTGGATACGCGCGTGCAGCGAACTGGCTTCGCGCCAGCGCGGAGAAGCACGCTGGGGAGAACGGCTACCACGAACACGACACCGGATCTTTCGTGTTCGCAAGCCGCGAGGCGGAGGAGTGGAACAACAGCGTGCTGGAACTGGCCGACGAGATGGAAGCCGCCCTGCGCGGGGAGGTGAAGCCGTGAGCGACATCAACACACCGATGGGCGTGATCGTCTGCCCGCAGTGCTCTCTACCGAAGCTGTCCGGGGTCTATGGTTACGCCGGCCCGCAATGCCAGTGCTGGCACCCGACGCCGCAACCGACGCTTGATGTAGCCGGCAAGCTGCTCCAGCAGTCCGAAGAAATCCGCCGCCTGCGCGCCGAACTCGCCGCCAGCCGTGAGCGCGAGGCGCGGATGCAGTGGCAGCCGATTGATACGGCGCCGAAGGATGGCCGCAAGGTAATCCTGTTTTATCGAAACAGCCACAGCAGGCCCCGAACCGTGATGGCGCGGTGGCTGACCGACGAACAAGCGGCAGAGACAGACGCCGATGGCGTGGGCCTGGAGGGCGGCTGGTACGAATGCATCGACAACTGGAACGACTACACCGAAGTGGCGATCCACGAAGGCGAGCCGACACACTGGATGCCGCTGCCCACCCCGCCGGTTGCCGCACTCGCTGAAGGAGCGCAGGGATGATCCGGTGCGGCTCAACGTTTCTACAGCGCAGGGCACGCGCCGCAAAGCTGTGGCGCGACCACAAGACCGACATGCAGTCAAAGCGAGAGGCGTCCAAGGTTGGCTTTTCATTCGCGCGTCGCTTCTGGTGGCAGACGCCATGACCCCGCGCGACCGACTGCAACGGCTGCTGTTCGAGCACCGGACAGACCCGATCTACAACCGATGCATGATCTGCGGACAGTCCGGGCACTGCTCGGCGAGTTGTCCGAAGGGGCGGGTATCGACCATCCGCGCGCTGAAGGAGAAGTGATGCACGATATCCACATCTCGCTCGGCGGCCCGGTTCGAATCATCGCCGTCGGCACCAAGAAATGGCATTTCGAGGATCACCCGCGCTGCGGCCCCGTGGTCGTCGATAGGCGCGGGGACCCGATCGAACAGCCTTCTGGCGCTTCTCCGTTCTGGGAGGCGGTCAGCCTTTGGTATGCACAGGGGAAGCGGACGCAGGAAGTGTCTGACGGGACGTGGTGCATCTGGGACAAGCCAAAGCCGCTGCGGATGCGCCATCTTGGCGGGCGCCACTACCAGTTGATCAAGGACGACGAAAGCGCGCTGAAGGAGCCGCAATGACCCTATCCGACCGGCTGCGCCGCTACAACCGCTGGCGCCGCGGAGACAAGCGGCTCAAGCAGCCAGACCCGGCCGCGCTGGGCGAACTGATCGATGCCGCCGCCAATCGGCTGGAAGTGCTGGAGCGCGAGCATCGTGATTACTTCGATCAGTGGCATGGGGAGCGCAGGAGGCGCGAGAAGCTGCTGAGCGACATCGAGCGCTGCTATCGGATGCTGCTGTCAGAGCCGGACACGAAAGGTGCGCTGGCCAAGGCGGAGAACATTTTGCGTGAGGCCATCGTGGAAGCGAAAATTACGTCGACCGAAGCGCTGAAGGAGCAAGCATGAAAATCACCGACGCGCTCTACCGGGAATGGGCATTGAAGATGGCGCTGGGATTTGTGTGCTACTGGGTAGTCATGGCCGTTCCGGTCAGATGGCTCAGCCGACGCGTCTTCCTGTGGCTGTACGGATGGGCCGGATTCTACGCGAATGACATCGGGCACGAGTTTTACGCGGAAGCCGTCGCGCTGAAGGAGAAGGAATGACCGACACTTACCTCTCGTCCGGAGAACTGCGCGAGCTAACCGGCTGCGCGCACCGGGCGCGACAGCAGGCGTGGCTGGACCGCAACCGCTGGCCCTACGCCATCGCGGAGACCGGCCACATCCGCGTGCTGCGGCAGTATTGGCTGGACCGCCTGACCGGCGCAAAATCGACCGCCCCGACCGTGCATGCCGGGACGAAGCACAACTTTTCGGCCATCGCTGCCTGATCACTCGACATGGGACGCCGCCGCACCGTCAATCGCGATCTTCCCGCGCGCCTGTATCTCAAGCGTGACGGCTACTACTACCGCGACCTCAACCGCCGTGAGACGAAGGTCGCGCCGGCCGACGATCTGCCGAAGGCCCTGATCGAGTGGGCGCAGCGCGAGGGCGTGCGCCTGAACCCCGATGCCGTGACGTTCGCGGCCGTCGCCGGCAAGTTCCGCGAGCAGTACATCCCGACGAAGGCGCTCAAGACCCGGCGCGACTACCTGCGCCAGCTCGACAACCTGGTGGGCGTGTTCGGCGCATCCGCGCTGGACAGCGTGACGCCGGCCGACGTAGCCGAGTACCGGCGCATCCGGTCGGCGAAAGCCGCGACGCAGGCAAACCGGGAACTGGCCCTGCTCTCGAAGCTGTGGAACTGGGCGCGCGAGCACGGCTACACGACGCAGCCGAATCCGTGCCAGGGCGTAAGCCGCAACCGGGAGCGCGGCCGCGACGTGTACATGTCGGACGCGGTCTATTCGGCGATCCTGCTGGCCGGCGATCAGTCGGTGAAAGACGCAATGCGCATCGGCCGCCTCACCGGCGCCGACATCGGCGTGATCCTGAAGGCCACAACGCGGCAGATCGAAGGCGACGCCCTGCGCATGCAGCGCACGAAGACGGGGTCGGCCGTTCGCTTCCGACTGCGCGACGAGGCTGGGGCGCCGAACGAGCTGGGCCTGCTGCTGGACGAGCTACGCACGCGCCGGCGCATCGCGACATCGATCTATCTCGTGCAGGACGACACTGGGCAGGCTATGCCCTACAACACGTTCGTCAAGAGATTCGCCCGTGCGCGGGCATCGGCCGGCGTCGAAACCCACTATCAGTTCCGGGACATCCGCCCGAAGGTAGCCACGGACATGGACGACATCGAGCGCGCACAGGCCACACTCGGACACAAGCAGATCGCCACCACTCAGCGCCACTACATCCGGCGCGGCAAGCTGGTCGACCCCGCGAAATAGTGCGCTGATAGTGCGCGTAGTGAGCGGGTGAGATTCCAGCGAATCGCTGAAACCCGCGCTGGTTCTGGTGCCGGGAGGGGGGCTCGAACCCCCACACCTTGCGGCGGCGGATTTTGAATCCGCTGCGTCTACCGATTCCGCCATCCCGGCAGGGAAGAGGGCCGGATTATGCGGGCGACCGACGCCGTCCGGCAAGTCGCCGGGCGGTACAATGCGCGGTTTTTCGCGCTTCTCCGCCCCGTCCGACGCCGTGCTCACGCTCTCCGACTTCGATTACGACCTGCCCGACGAACTGATCGCGCAGGCGCCACTGCCCGAACGCAGCGCCAGCCGCCTGCTGGTCGTCGGCTGCGACGCGCCGACCGACGCCAGCATCCGCGACCTGCCGCAATGGCTCGACCCCGGCGATCTGCTGGTGTTCAACGACACACGGGTGATGCACGCCCGCCTGTACGGACAGAAGGACAGCGGAGGTCAGGTCGAGGTACTGATCGAACGGCTGACCGGCGAGCACGAGGCGCTGGCCCAGGTACGCGCCAGCAAGACGCCCAGACCCGGCGGCCGGCTGCGCATGGAGAACGCCTTCGACCTGGAAGTGCTCGGGCGCGACGGCGAATTCTTCGTGCTGCGCGGACCGGCCGATGCACCGCTGCTCGACCTGCTGGAGCGCCACGGCCGCCTGCCGCTGCCGCCCTACATCGACCGCGCGGCGGCGGAAGCCGACGAGGAGCGCTACCAGACCGTGTTCGCGCGCGAACCCGGCTCGGTCGCCGCACCGACCGCCGGCCTGCATTTCGACGAAGCGCTGCTGGCCGCGGTCGCCGCGCGCGGCGTGCGCACCGCACGGGTGACGCTGCACGTGGGCGCCGGCACTTTCCAGCCGGTGCGCGTCGAAAACCTGGCCGAGCACCGGATGCACAGCGAGCGCTTCCAGCTGTCGGCCGACACTGCGCAGGCCATCGCCGACACCCGGGCAGCCGGCGGGCGAGTGATCGCCGTCGGCACCACCAGCCTGCGCTGCCTGGAATCGGCGGCGGCCGCCTGTGGCGACGGTCCACTGACCGCCTGCAGCGGCGATACCCGGCTGTTCATCACACCCGGCTACGACTTCCGCGTCATCGACGGCCTGCTCACCAATTTCCACCTGCCGAAGTCGACGCTGCTGATGCTGGTTTCCGCGCTTGCGGGCCGGCGCCGCATCTTCGCTGCCTACGCGCATGCGGTGGCGCAGCGCTACCGCTTTTTCAGCTACGGCGACGCCATGTTCATTCCGACGCGCATGAAGGACTCCGATGAAGTTTGAACTGCTCGCCTCTGACGGTCTCGCCCGCCGCGGCCGTGTCACGCTGGCGCACGGCAGCGTCGAAACGCCGGTGTTCATGCCGGTTGGCACCTATGGCACGGTCAAGGGCATGGACCCGGCCGAGCTGAAGGACATGGGCGCGCGCATCGTGCTCGGCAACACCTTCCACCTGTGGCTGCGACCGGGCACCGACATCATCCGCAAGCACGGCGGCCTGCATCGCTTCATGGGCTGGGACCGGCCCATACTGACCGACTCGGGCGGCTTTCAGGTGTTCTCGCTCGGCGCGCTGCGCAAGATCACAGAAGAAGGCGTGCGCTTCGCCAGCCCGATCAACGGCGACAAGCTCATGCTGACGCCGGAGGAGTCGATGCGCATCCAGCACGACCTGAATTCCGACGTGGTGATGATTTTCGACGAGTGCACGCCCTACCCGGCCGACCACGCGACGGCGGCGGAGTCGATGCGGCTCAGCCTGCGCTGGGCACAGCGCTCGCGCGACGCGCACGACAAGCTGGGCAACACGAATGCGCTGTTCGCCATCGTGCAGGGCGGCATGCATGAAGACCTGCGCGACGAGTCACTCGCCGGACTGAAGGACATCGGCTTCGACGGCTACGCCATCGGCGGTCTGTCGGTCGGCGAACCGAAGGAGGACATGCAGCGCATCCTCGCGCACACCGCGCCCCGGCTGCCGCAGGACGCGCCGCACTACCTGATGGGGGTCGGCACGCCGGAAGACATCGTGCACGCGATCGGCTACGGCATCGACATGTTCGACTGCGTCATGCCGACCCGCAATGCGCGCAACGGCTGGCTGTTCACCCGCTACGGCGACATCAAGCTGAAGAACGCGCGCTACAAGGACGACACCGCGCCGCTCGACGCCTCCTGCGAGTGCCACACCTGCACGCACTACACGCGCGCCTACCTGCACCACCTGCACCGCTGCAACGAAATGCTGGGCGCGCGCCTGAACACGCTGCACAACCTGCACTTCTACCAGCAGTTCACGCGCGAAGCGCGTGAAGCGATCGAAGCCGGCCAATACGCTCAGTGGTCAGCTTCCTTCCTGGCCGAACGCATGCGCGGTGTCTGACCCGCGCAATGGCCGATATGTGAGCAAATCCTGCCCATCCGGGCATGTAGGACGCGACTGATATACTCGCGAGCTTTCAAATAAGTCCAACCGGAGACCACCGTGCTCATTTCCCCCGCCTACGCGCAAGCCGCCGGCGCCGCCGATCCCACCGGCGGCATCATGGGCCTGCTGCCCATCGTCCTGATGTTCGTCGTGCTGTGGTTCCTGATGATCCGCCCGCAGATGAAGCGCGCCAAGGAACACAAGTCCATGGTCGAAGCGCTGGCCAAGGGCGACGAGGTCGTCACCCAGGGTGGCGTCGCCGGCCGCATCGTCAAGGTGAGCGACAACTTCATCACCGTCGAACTGGCACCGAACGTCGAAGTCGCGGTGCAGCGTCAGGCTGTATCGACCGTGCTGCCCAAGGGCACGCTGAAGGCGCTGTAAGCCATTCCGGCCCGGCCGGTGGCGAGCGCCACCGGCATTTCCCCTCCTGATTCCCGCCTCGCAATGAACCGCTACCCGCTCTGGAAAAACGCGCTGGTGATCGTGGCGCTGCTGCTCGGGCTGATCTACACGCTGCCCAACTTCTACGGCGAAGCCCCGGCCGTGCAGGTGTCGACGGCGCGCACCGGCGTCACCATCGACGCAGAACTGATGTCGCAGGTCGAGAACACGCTGAAGCAGGCGTCCATCGCCCACACCGGCCTGACACTGGACAACAGCGGCGTACGCGTGCGCCTGGCCGATACCGACACCCAGCTGAAGACACGCGACGTGCTCGAAAAGGCGCTGAACCCGGACGCCAATGACGCCCGCTACGTCGTGGCGCTGAACCTGCTGTCGAAATCGCCGACCTGGCTGCGCTCCTTCGGTGCGCTGCCGATGTACCTCGGCCTCGATCTGCGCGGCGGCGTGCACTTCCTGCTTCAGGTCGACATGAAGGGCGCGCTGACCAAGCGTGTCGATTCGATGGCGTCCGACCTGCGCACCCAGCTGCGCGAGAAGAACATCCGTCATGGCGGCATCAACCGCGAAGGCGACACGCTCGCGCTGCGTTTCCGCGACGCCGCCGGCCGCGACGCCGCGCGCGGCACGGTCGAGAGCGTGCTGCCCGACATGGCCTGGACCACCAGCGAATCCGGCGGCGACTTCGTGCTGACCGGCCGCATGAAGGAAATCGCCGAGAAGGACATCCGCGAGTCGGCGATCAAGCAGAACATCCTGACGCTGCAGAAGCGCGTGAACGAACTGGGCGTGGCCGAACCCATCATCCAGCAGCAGGGCGCGGACCGCATCGTCGTCCAGCTGCCCGGTGTGCAGGACGTGGCCAAGGCCAAGGACCTGATCGGCCGCACCGCTACGCTCGAAGTGCGCCTGGTCGACCAGGAGGCGATGCTCAGCGGGAATATGGACGGCCTTGAGGTCTATCCCGAGCGCGCGCGCAACGGCATCGTGACCCAGGTGCCGGTGAAGAAGCAGGTCATCCTGACCGGCGAGCGCTTCGAAACCGCGCAGTCCTCGTTCGACGACGCCAATCGCCCGGCCGTCGCCGTGAAGCTCGATTCGACCGGCGGCCGCATCATGCGCACGGTGACCCGCGAGAACCTGAAGAAGATGATGGCCATCCTGCTGTTCGAGAAGGGCCGCGGCGAGGCGATCTCGGTGGCGACCATTCAGGGCGAGTTTGGCGACCGCTTCCAGATCACCGGCCAGTTCAGCCCGCAGGAAACCAATACGCTGGCCATCCTGATCCGCTCGGGCGCGCTGGCTGCGCCGATGGACATCATCGAGGAACGCGTGATCGGCCCCTCGCTCGGCGCCGAGAACATCGACAAGGGCTTCAACTCGACGATGTGGGGCTTCCTCGCGATCGCCGTGTTCATGATCGGCTACTACATGGTGTTCGGCTTCATTTCGTCCGCCGCGCTGGCCGCCAACCTGCTGTTCCTGATCGCGCTGCTGTCGCTGCTGCAGGCCACGCTGACACTGCCCGGCATTGCCGCCATCGCGCTGACGCTGGGCATGGCGATCGACGCCAACGTGCTGATCAACGAGCGCATCCGCGAGGAACTGCGCCTCGGTGTCAGCCCGCAGGCGGCGATCACCGCCGGCTACGAGCGCGCCTGGGCGACCATTCTCGACTCCAACGTCACCACCATGATTGCCGGCCTTGCGCTGCTCATCTTCGGCTCAGGCCCGGTGCGCGGCTTCGCCGTCGTGCATTGCCTCGGCATCCTGACCTCGATGTTCAGTGCCGTGGTGGTATCGCGCGCGATGGTGAACATGGTCTATGGCCGTGCCCGCAAGCTCGAGAAGCTGTCGATCGGCACCGTCTGGAAACCGGGCGCAGGCGCCTGAACCGCATACAAGGAAAGCTGAACAGCCATGGAATTCTTCCGTATCCGGCGCGACATCCCCTTCATGCGCCATGCGCTGGTGTTCAACGTCATTTCGCTGGTGACCTTCCTGCTCGCGGTGTTCTTTCTCGCCACGCGCGGCCTGCACCTGTCGGTTGAGTTCACCGGCGGCACGCTGATGGAAGTCGCCTACAGCGAGGCGGCCGATCTGAACGCGGTGCGCAAGTCATTGACCGACAGCGGCTTCAGTGACCCGCAGGTGCAGAACTTCGGCACCGCACGCGACGTGCTGATCCGTCTGCCGCTGGTCAAGGACAGCGACTCGGCCAAGGTGAGCCAGCAGGTGATGGCCACACTGTCGGCCGGTGAAGGCGCGAAGCCCGAACTGCGCCGCGTCGAGTACGTCGGCCCGCAGGTCGGCAAGGAACTGGCCGCCGACGGTTCGCTGGCGCTGATGCTGGTGATCATCGGCATCATGATCTACCTGGCGATGCGCTTCGAGTGGCGCTTCGCGGTGTCGGCCATCATCGCCAACCTGCACGACGTGGTCATCATCCTCGGCTTCTTCGCCGCCTTCCAGTGGGAATTCTCGCTGCCGGTGCTGGCTGCGGTGCTCGCCGTACTGGGCTATTCGGTGAATGAATCGGTGGTGGTGTTCGACCGTGTGCGCGAAGTGTTTCGCAATGCACGCAAGCGCACGATGAGCGTGCCGGAAGTGCTGGACCACGCGATCACCAGCACGATCTCGCGCACCATCATCACCCACGGTTCGACGCAGATGATGGTGCTGTCGATGCTGCTGTTCGGTGGCGAGGCGCTGCACTACTTCGCAGTCGCGCTGACCATCGGCATCTGCTTCGGCATCTACTCGTCGGTGCTGGTCGCCAGCCCGCTGGTCATGTGGCTGGGCGTCAAGCGCGAGCAGCTGGCCAAACCGGTCAAGCAGAAGCAGGAAGCGGTGGTCTGAGCACAGACCCTGCACCCAAAAAAGAAACCCGGCCGCGGCCGGGTTTCTTTTTGTCTGCCCGTTCCTATCAGGGCTGGGCGAACACCTGCTTCACGCGCAGGGTCTGGCCGTTCTCGATCAGCGCGATCAGGCGGTCTATGTTCGGGTGCTTGCCCGGGTTGGCCCTGGCATCGACGGTGTGCTCGGCGTAGATGTCGAGCGCCTGCTTCGCCGCATCCGGCGTGATGGCACCGTGCAGCTGCGCGAGGTGGTTGTAGACCGCCAGCGAGCCAGCCTGGCCCGGCTTGTTCTCGATGGTGGCGACCACTTCACCGGCCGCATCCAGAAGCTGCAGCGCCGACAGGTGAGACACGCCGGGCAGCGTCTTCAGGGTTTCCGCAAAACTCATCTTCGTTTCTCCGCAATCGATCAGATGGCGCGGGCCAGACGGGCCGCGTCGCCGATATAGCTCGCCGGCGTCATCGCCAGCAGACGGTCGCGCTCGGCCTGCGGCAGATCGAGCTTGGCAATGAAGGCCTGCAGGCCTTCGCGCGTGATGCCGCGGCCGCGCGTCAGTTCCTTCAGCTGTTCGTACGGATTGGGGATGCCGTAGCGGCGCATCACCGTCTGCACCGGCTCGGCCAGCACTTCCCAGCAGGCGTCGAGGTCAGCTGCCAGCGCGGCCGGTTCGGCCAGCAGCTTGCCCAGACCGCGCGACAGCGAATCCAGCGCCAGCACGCTGTAGCCAAAGGCCACGCCCATATTGCGCAGCACGGTCGAGTCGGTCAGGTCACGCTGCATGCGCGACACCGGCAGCTTTTCCGACAGGTGGCGCAGCACCGCGTTGGCCAGGCCCAGATTGCCTTCGGCGTTCTCGAAGTCGATCGGGTTCACCTTGTGCGGCATGGTGGAACTGCCGATCTCGCCCTCCTTCAGCTTCTGCTTGAAGTAGCCGAGCGAGATGTACATCCAGAAATCGCGTGCGGCGTCGAGCAGGATGGTGTTGGCACGGCCCATCGCGTCGAACAGTTCGGCCATCGCGTCGTGCGGCTCGATCTGGATCGTGTAGGGGTTGAATTCGAGGCCGAAGGATTCGATGAATTCGCGGTTGAACTGCGGCCAGTCGACATCCGGGTAGGCGGACAGGTGGGCGTTGTAGTTGCCGACGGCGCCATTGAACTTGGCCGTCAGGCTGACCGCGGCGATGCGCGCGCGGGCGCGCATCAGGCGCGCGGCGATATTGGCCATTTCCTTGCCCAGCGTGGTCGGGCTGGCCGGCTGGCCGTGCGTGCGCGACAGCATCGGAACGTCGGCCAGTTCGTGCGCCATGCCGCGCAGACGCTCGATCACCGCGTCGAGTGCAGGCAGCAGCACCTCGGTGCGCGCCTCGTTCAGCATCAGTGCGTGCGACACGTTGTTGATGTCTTCCGAGGTACAGGCGAAGTGGATGAATTCGGACACGCCGGTCACTTCGGCATTCTTCGCCAGGCGTTCCTTCAGCCAGTACTCCATCGCCTTCACGTCGTGATTGGTGCGCGCCTCGATGGTCTTGATCGCGGCAGCGTCATCGACACCGAAGTCGCGAATGACCGTATCGAGCTCGTCCAGCGTGGCCTGCGAGAAAGCCTTCACCTCGGCGATCTGCGGGCTGGCGGCCAGCGCGCGCAGCCAGGCGATCTCGACGCGGACGCGATTGCGGATCAGGCCGTACTCGCTGAAATGGCCGCGCAGCGGGTCGAGCTTGGCAGCGTAGCGGCCGTCCAGCGGCGACAGCGCGGAAAGGGTGTGGGCACTCATGAGGAAACCTGCGGAAAGAAGGGAAAGGAATTGCCCGACGCACACACGTCGTGCAACGCAGCACGAATTTTATCATGTGCTTACGGTGGCTCCGGCGTGGCCACCGTAAGCGGGACGCTATAATTCCGACGTCGTCAAACGGTGCTGTCCATGAAACTCGTCGGTTCCCTCACCAGCCCCTACGTGCGCAAGACGCGCGTCGTGCTCGCCGAAAAGAAGATCGATTGCGAATTCGTGATCGACTCGCCCTGGGTGGACAACAGCGGCGTGCCCGATCTGAACCCGCTGGGCAAGATTCCGGTGCTGCTGCTCGATGACGACACCCGCCTGTTCGATTCGCGCGTGATCGTCGAATACCTCGACGGTGTGGCGCCGAACAACAAGCTGCTGCCGTCGACCGCGCGCGAACGCGCGCTGGTCAAGCGCTGGGAGGCGCTGGCCGACGGCATGACCGACGCCGCAGTGACCATCGTGCTTGAGCGCCGCCGCCCGGACGACGAACGCAGCGCGGGCTGGATCGCCCGCCACCGCGTCAAGATCGATCGCGCGCTGGTCGCCCTGGCGGAAGACCTCGGCGACGGGGCCTGGTGCCACGGAAACGGCATCTCGCTGGCCGACATCGCGGTCGGTTGCGCACTCGGTTACCTCGATTTCCGCATGCCCGAGCTGGACTGGCGCGCCGCCCATCCCAATCTCGCCCGCCTGCAGGAAAAACTGATGCAGCGCCCCTCGCTGGCCGACACGGTGCCGCACGAGTAAGCGACAACGGTCCGGCGCACCGCGCCGCCGGACCTCGAAGGCGGCGCTCAGGCCGCCGGCGTCGCCCCGGTGATGATGCCGCCGCCGAGGCACACCTTGCTCTCGTAGACGACGACGCTCTGCCCCGGCGTCACCGCCCACTGGGGCTCGGCGAACACGATTTCGCAGCGCTCGGCATCCACCGCGTCGATGCTGCACGGCGCGTCCGGCTGGCGGTAGCGCGTCTTCGCCGCATACACCCAGTGCGTGTGCGGCGGGCGTCCCGACACCCAGGACAGATCGCTCGCCACCAGGCTGCCCGACAGCAGGGCCGGGTGGTCATGGCCACGCACGACGTAGAGCACGTTCTTCTCCATGTCCTTGCGCGCCGAGTACCAGGCTTCGTGCTCGCCGGCGTCGTCCGCCATGCCCTTCAGGCCGCCAATGCCCAGGCCCTTGCGCTGGCCTATCGTGTGATACATCAGCCCATCGTGCCGGCCGAGCACGCGCTCGGTGTCGAGATCACGGATCTCGCCCGGCGTCACCGGCAGATAGCGCTGCAGGAACTCGCGGAACGGCCGCTCGCCGACGAAACAGATGCCGGTGGAATCTTTCTTCGCCGCGTTCGCCAACCCGGCGTCGGCTGCGATGCGACGCACGTCACGCTTGTACAGATGACCCACAGGGAACATCGTGCGCGACAGCTGCGCCTGGTTCAGCCGGTGCAGGAAATAGCTCTGGTCCTTGGTACCGTCCTCGCCCTTCAGCAGCTGAAAGCTGCCGTCGAACTCCCTGACCTGCGCGTAGTGGCCGGTGGCGATGCGGGTCGCACCCAGTTGCATCGCGTGGTCGAGAAAGGCGGTGAACTTGATCTCTGCGTTGCACAGCACGTCAGGATTCGGCGTGCGGCCGGCCTGGTACTCGCGCAGGAAGCTGGCAAACACGCGGTCCTTGTACTCGGCCGAGAAATTGACGACTTCGAGGTCCATGCCGATCACGTCGGCCGCCGATACGGCATCGATCAGGTCCTGCCGCGTCGAACAGTATTCGTCGGTGTCGTCGTCTTCCCAGTTCTTCATGAACAGGCCGACCACCTTGTAGCCGGCCTGCTTCAGCAGCAGCGCCGAGACCGACGAATCGACGCCGCCGGACATGCCGACGACGACGGTTTCGCCATTTCCGGGTGCGATACCCGCCAGTGCCTCATTCATCCGGGTAACCCCCATCCTTCCATGTTTCGATGTCCATCACGACCGCCGGCTCGGCGTGGTCGCGAAACCAGGTGTCGACCGCCCAGCGGCCACCACCGTCGTTCTGTTCAATTGTCGCGCTGAAGTGCTGCATGATGAGCCAGCTGCGTCGCCGCTCGATGCCGGCTGCGCGGTGGAAGCGCAGCGCGCCAGCCGCCTGCAGCGCTTCCAGCATGCGCTCCGTGGTGTGCGCATGATCGATGCAGTCCATGCGCCCGTAAGCGCCGTCGTCGAGGAAATCGCCAGCGCGGTCGACGTGAATGGGCGTCTGTTCGCCCGCCCAGCGGTACATGCGGGCGATGGCATCCTGCAGCCGCAGCCGCTCTTCCGCCGCATCGTTCGCCAGCTGCATTTCATTGCGCAGCGAACTGATGTGCGCCTCACTGTAGAGCACGGTCTGCGTCGTCAGGCAGCTGTAGTTGAAGCAGACGTCGAGGGCGGTCGCGTGATCCGCGCGTGCGGCCGTCACGCTCAGCAGCAGCGTCAGCAGGCAAGCGGCACGACGCATCAGGAAAAATGCCGCACGACCGTCAACGGCAAACGGACGCCGGCCAGCCAGTCCTGCACGCAGGCCCACACCAGCGGACTGCGGTGCCGGGCGCGACTGGCTTCGATCTCGGCCGGCGTCATCCAGATCGCACGGACGATGCCGTCGTCCAGCGCGCGCCCGGCGATCTGCTCTCCGGCGTCGCCGGCAAAGGCGAATCTCAGATAGGTCACTTCGCCGTCCGGTCGCCGCCACTGGTACACGCCGACCAGTTCGCGCGGCTCGAAGGGGTGGGCCGTCTCTTCCATGGCCTCGCGGGCACAGGCCTCGACCAGCGATTCGCCCTCTTCGAGATGACCGGCGGGCTGGTTCAGCATGAGTCCGCCGGAGGTGTGCTCTTCCACCATCAGGAAGCGGCCGCGGTCTTCCATCAGCGCGGCCACCGTGACGTTGGGTTTCCAGATGCGTTCGCTCATGCGGCGATTTTAACGCGGCGGGCACGCCAGGACCGCCGCCGAACGGCCGGCTTCGGCTAAAATCGTTGGTTTACCGCAATCTCTGGAGTGTTTCCCATGTCGATGGCCGACCGCGACGGTTTTATCTGGTACGACGGCAAGATGGTGCCCTGGCGCGAGGCCACCACGCACGTACTGACGCACTCGCTGCACTACGGTCTGGCGGTCTTCGAGGGCGTACGCGCCTACAACACGGAAATCGGCACCGCCATCTTCCGTCTCAAGGAACACACCGACCGGCTGTTCAATTCGGCGCACATCTACATGATGAAGATGCCGTACAGCCGCGAAGAGTTGATGGAAGCGCAGCTCGAAGTGGTGCGCGCCAACAAGCTGGAATCCTGCTACATCCGTCCGATCGCCTTCTTCGGCTCAGAAAAGATGGGCATTTCGACCCGCGGCGCTTCGGTGCACGTGTCGATCGCCGCCTGGCCCTGGGGCGCCTACCTTGGCGAGGACGGCCTGAAGCGCGGCATCCGCGTGAAGACCTCGTCCTACTCGCGCCATCACGTCAATGTGTCGATGTGCCGCGCCAAGTATTCCGGCACCTACGCGAACTCCATCCTCGCCAATATGGAAGCGACCGAACACGGCTACGACGAAGCGCTGCTGCTTGACGTCGATGGTTTCGTCGCCGAAGGCGCGGGCGAAAACCTGTTCGTGATCAAGGACAACAAGATCTACGAACCGGAAATCGCATCGGCACTGGTCGGCATCACGCGTGCGTCGGTGATCGAGATCGCCGCCGAACTGGGCTACCAGGTCGTGTCCAAGCGCCTGACCCGCGACGACATCTACACCGCGGACGAAGCCTTCTTCACCGGCACCGCCGCCGAGGTGACGCCGATCCGCGAACTGGACGGCCGCATCATCGGTGCCGGCAGCCGCGGCCCGGTCACCGAGAAGATCCAGGCCCGCTTCTTCGACGTGGTGAACGGCCGCGCGCCGGAATACCATCGCTGGCTCACCAGGATCTGAACCGGTGCGCGGCCCTTGCCGCGCACCTTTCCCGTTCCGCGGCGCCTGCGCGCCCTCTCCCTGCCCGGAGCACATTGAAATGACCCAAGCCGGTAACGATTCCAGCCGCGACCACGCACGCGAAATCGAAGTCAGCGCGAACGACCTTCCGCTGCATTGCCCGCTCCCCGGTGCGCCGCTGTGGGCGCGCCACCCGCGCGTCTTCCTCGACGTGACCAAGACCGGGCAGGCCGCCTGTCCGTACTGCGGTACCCGCTACAGCTACCACGGTCCGGCGATCGCCGGCCACTGAGCGGCGCGCGGATGGAAGTCCAGCGCAAGACCTTCTTCGCGTCGGCCCAGGAGGCGGAAACCGCCTTCTACGACGCGCGTAACCGCGGTGACATCGAAGGCATGATGGCCGTGTGGGCCGACGAGGACGACATCGTGTGCATCCTCGCCGGTTGCCAGCGCGCCAGCGGCTACGAGGCGGTGCGCGAAGCGTGGCGGCGCAGCTTCGCCGCCGCGCACGCGGATGTGCGCATCGGCAATGCGCTGGTCATCCAGGGCGCGCTGCAGGCCATCCACAGCGTGCAGGAAACGGTCACCGTGGCGGGCGAGCGCCAGCCGCGGCCGCTGCTTGCGGTGACCAACGTCTACGCACGCGGGCCGCTCGGCTGGCATATGGTGCTGCACCACGCATCGCCGCTGCCTGCCGCGCACGACGTCGGCGACGCGCCGAAGATTCTTCACTGACACCGCGCCCGGCGTGACCGCCCCGCCGCCCTTCCGTCCGGCATCGTGGCTGCCCGGCGGCCACGCACAGACCATCTGGCCGCGCTTCATCCCGCAGGCCATGCCGACGCTCGTACGCGAACGCCTCGACACGCCGGACGGCGATTTCGTCGATATCGACTGGCTGCCGCGGCAGGCCGGACAACCTCTGGTGCTGCTCTTTCACGGGCTCGAAGGCAGTTCCGGCAGTCATTACGCGAAGGCGCTGATGCATGCGCTGGCCGCGCGCGGCTGGAACGGCGCAGTCGTCCACGCGCGCGGCTGCTCGGGTGAGCCGAACCGGCTGCTGCGCGCCTACCACTCGGGCGACAGCGCCGAACTCGACTGGCTGCTGCCGCGCGTCGTACCGCGCAACGAAGGCCGACCGGTGTACGCCGTCGGCGTGTCGCTGGGCGGCAACGTGCTGTGCAAATGGCTGGGTGAACAGGGGCAGGCGGCGTCGAAGTGGCTTACCGCCGCCGCCTCGGTCTGCGCACCGGTTGACCTGGGCGCCGCCGGCCGCGCGCTGGACGAGGGCTTCAACCGCGTCTACACGCACTACTTCCTGCGCACGATGAAACCGCGCGCGCTGCTCAAGGCGCAGCGTTTCCCCGGCCTGCTGGACGAGGCGGCCATCGCCGCCTGCAATTCGATCCGCGCCTTCGACGACGCGGTCACCTCGCAGATCCACGGTTTCCGTGACGCCGACGACTACTGGACGCGCTGTGCATCACGCCCGCTGCTGAAGGCGGTGCGCACGCCGCTGCTGCTGCTGCAGTCGCTGAACGATCCGATGGTGCCCGCCTGGTCGCTCGCCACACCTGATCTGCTGTCGTCCGACGTGCGACCGGAATACACCGCGCAGGGCGGCCACGTCGGCTATGTCAGCGGCGCGCCGAAGGGCCGGCTCGACTGGCTGCCGCAGCGCGTGCTGCACTTCTTCGATACTGGCGCCTGATCCGGATCGTCCGGGCGAATGAGCGGAACTGCCGTCAGGCGGCCCCCGCAACCATGCTCAACGCGACCGCCTCGGCCACCTCGATGCCATCGACGGCCGCCGACAGGATGCCGCCAGCGTAGCCCGCCCCCTCGCCCGCCGGATAGAGGCCGCGCGTATTCAGGCTCTGGTAGCTGACCGGATCACGCTTGATGCGGATCGGCGACGAGGTCCGCGTCTCGACACCGGTCAGCACTGCGTCATGCATCGCGAAACCCTTGATCTGCCGGTCGAATGCCGGCAAGGCCTCGCGCATCGCCGTGATCGCATACTCGGGCAGAGCGGTGGCGAGGCTGCCCAGCGTGACGCCCGGCTTGTAGCTCGGCTCGACGGTGCCCAGCGCCTTCGATGGCCGGCCGGCGACGAAATCGCCGACCAGTTGCCCGGGCGCGCTGTAGTCGCCGCCACCCAGTTCGAAAGCACGGGATTCCAGCGAACGCTGGAGGTCGATGCCGGCCAGCGGATGACCGGGGTAGTCCTGCTCGGGCGAAATGCCGACCACGATGCCGGCGTTGGCATTGCGTTCGTTGCGCGAATACTGGCTCATGCCGTTGGTGACCACGCGACCCTCTTCCGAGGTCGCGGCGACCACGGTGCCGCCCGGACACATGCAGAAGCTGTAGACCGAGCGGCCGTTCTTCGCGTGATGCACCAGCTTGTAGTCGGCCGCGCCCAGTACCGGATGACCGGCGAAGTCGCCGAAGCGCGCGCGATCGATCAGGCTCTGCGGATGCTCGATGCGGAAGCCCACCGAAAACGGCTTGGCCTCGACGTAGACGCCCTTCTCGTAAAGCATGGCAAAGGTGTCGCGCGCGCTGTGGCCGATGGCCAGCACCACGTGGTCGGTGGCGATCTCACTGCCGTCGGCCAGCTTGACGCCGCGTACTGCGCCGTCCTCGATGACGAGGTCTTCGACCCGCGCCTGGAAGCGGATTTCGCCACCCAGCGACTCGATCTCCGCGCGCATCTTCTCGACCATGCCGACCAGCCGGAAAGTGCCGATGTGCGGCTTGCTCACGTAGAGGATTTCGTCCGGCGCGCCGGCCTTGACGAATTCGGTCAGCACCTTGCGGCCGTAATGCTTCGGGTCCTTGATCTGGCTGTAGAGCTTGCCGTCGGAAAAGGTACCGGCGCCGCCCTCGCCGAACTGCACGTTCGACTCCGGATTGAGCACCCGCTTGCGCCACAGGCCCCAGGTGTCCTGGGTGCGCTCGCGCACCGCCTTGCCCCGCTCCAGCACGATGGGGCGGAATCCCATCTGCGCCAGCAACAGCGCGGCGAGGATGCCGCACGGCCCCATGCCGATCACCACCGGCCGGCGGCTCAGGCCGTCGGGCGCGTGGGTAACGAACCGGTATCGCGTGTCCGGCGTCGGCTGCAGGTGCGGTGACGGCTTCTGCGCCCTCAGCACCGCCGCCTCGTCGCGCAGTTCGACGTCCAGCGTGTAGATCAGGTGGATGGCCGAGCGACGGCGGGCGTCGTAGCCGCGGCGGAACACATGAACGGACAGCAGATCGGCATCGGCGATTCGCAGCCTTTCCAGCACGGCGGCGCGCAGCGCTTCTTCCGGGTGATCGAGCGGGAGTTTTATTTCGGTCAGTCTGAGCATCGAGGCAGGGCCTTGTCTATAAGCCAGCCCGTCAGTTTACCCGCTCGCCGGTGCAGACCGGAAACGGCGCGCATTAACCAGCATGCCTTTCGCCGCTCAGGCCGCGCGCGCACTCGCGCACATCGATGCGCCCGGCGCGCAGGCGTTCGCCGATCAGCGTGGCGGCGGTCATCGCCTCGGCCTCGCCGCACATGAACACGTCCACCGCGGCGTAGCCGTGTTCCGGCCAGGTGTGGATGCTGATGTGCGACTCGGCCAGCAGCAGCACGCCGGTCACGCCCTGACCGGGGCCAAATGGGTGAAAGCGCGCGCCGAGCACACGGGCGCCGGCGACGCGGGCCGCCTCGCTCAACACGGCTTCGATCCGCGCGCAATCCTCAAGCCGGGCCGGCTCGACGCCATACAGGTCGAGCAGCACGTGCAGGCCTATCGGCGGCACGCTCATTTATGCCCCGAGCCCCAGGACGAACCCGATCCGGAGCCGGACGAGTACGAGCGCGAACGACCGCCACCGTCGTCGTCTGCATTGATGGCCAGGCTGATCAGCAGCAGCACGAGCGCGTAGATGCCGTAGAACACCCGCATGGTCAGTCGAATTCCTTCACGGTCAGCGGCAGCCACAGCAGATAGAGCGCAATGCCGGTCACCACCAGCGCATCGAAGTTGAAGGGCAGGATGTAGCGCAGGTTCAGCAGGCCGATCAGGCCGGTGAAGGTCCAGGCAAGCGGCTTCAGCGTGGCCTTGCCCGCCGCATCGAGCAGCATCGGCTTTTCCGTGTTCAGGCCGGCGGGCGCCGGTGCGATGGACGCCAGCCTGCGGCCCGCCCAGCTGGCAACCTGATCCAGCGACACCGGTTCGGCCAGCGACCAGCCCATCTCGTGCTCACTGCGCTCCAGATTGAGCACCCGGTCGCCCTGCACGTATTCACCGATCTCCGTGCGGTCGCCGGCATGCGCCCGCCACGGAAAGGCACCCACCACCTGACGTACTTCCGCCACATAGAGGTAGCGACGCACAAAGGCCTTGCCGCCCAGCGTCGCCGCGGTGGCGGTGAAGCTCTCGGGCCAGGCGTTCAGTACGCGGGCGCGCTGCCAGCCCTGGCGGGTTTCCACCAGCCAGGAGAATCCGGCCTGCGGCGCGTACAGCAGGTATTCGAACCACTCCGGTTCAGACGCGTCGGCCGGCACGCCGCAGCGCAGCCAGCCCATCACCCGCCAGGCCAGACCTTCGATGGTCAGCGTTTCGCCCGCCTGCAGGGTGGCGCTGACCGCGCGTTCGTCCGCCGCCTGACGGCTGATCACTTCGGCCTGACCGGCCGCCAGCGAAATCTGCGACCGGCAGGACGGACAGGTGAGGTGCTGGGTAGCACCGGGCACCACCGCGGCCGGCGCGCCACAGGCCGGGCAAATGAGCGTGGCCACACCGCCCTGCAGCCGCCCTGCGCGCGCCGCGACGGCGTCCACATCACGCAGACGCTGGGCGTACAGACCGGCCAGCGACACGGCACGCCCGCGGTAGCAGACCGGCGGCAGATCGGAATAGTCCAGCGTCAGAAATTCGTCGCGATGGCGGTAGTCGATCACTCGCGCCACCCAGCGCGCATCGACCGGAAACGGCAGTTCGCCCTCGGCCGCGACGCACTCCGCCTTGCGGATGTCGGACGCATGCCAGAAGGTGCCCCCGTGCGACCAGCGGTTGCCCGGCTCGACCTTGTCGAACAGCGGTGGCCCCACCGCATCGCCGTCCGGCCGCGCAATGACGAACTGACCGGCGAAATCGCCCAGCCAGCCACTGCTGCCGTCGTCGAACAGCAGATACCACTCGTTCCACACGCCGTGCTCGTAGCGCAGCTGGATGCGGCCGACCACGGTGAAACCCTGACCGGCGTACTGGCCGCTGGTCATGATCTGCACCGGCGAGTGGTCTTCGATCAGCGCCGCCTGCTTGCCGATGTCGCGCACCGCGTCGGCGTCGCGCAGCAGCGTGGTGCGGCAATAGCCGCACACTGCCATGCGCGAAGCGGCCGAACGGAACTCGACCGGTGCCCCGCAGCCGGGGCAGGCCACCTGATACATCGCCATGCGGACGTTCAGCCGCCGGTGATCTGCTTGATCACTTCGGCCTTGGCCGTGTCATAGTCGGCCTGCGTGATGAGCCCGCCGTCGAGCAAGGACTTCAGCTTGCCCAGACGGACCTCGGGCGCATCGGTCGCTGCCGCGGGCGCAGCCGGCGCACCGGCCTGTGCGTTGCGCATCGCCTCGGTCATCACCTGCCCCATCGTGAGGCCGGCACCGAGGCTCGCGCCGATGCCGGCCAGCCCGCCCTCGTTCTGCGCGGCCAGCGGAATCGCGTTGGCGGTCTGGTACTGGGTGTAGGTGGCCATATTGCCGACCATGCCCATCGAAATCCGGGTGTCGAGTGCCTTCTGCAGTTCTTCCGGCAGCGAGATGCTCTCGACCGCGAAATTGTCGATCGCCACGCCGTAGCGCTCGAACACCGGCGTCATCGCCGCCTTCACCGCGTCCGACATGACGCCCAGATTGGCCGCCATGTCGAGGAAGGGCGCAGCGGAATTGCCGAGGGTGCTGCTCATCGTCGACACGACCAGATTGCGCAGCTGCATTTCGAGGTCGTCGACCGTGTAGGTGTCGCGCGTGCCGCTTATTTCGGTGAAGAACTTCTTCGGGTCGGCCAGCTTGTACGAGTACATGCCGAAGGCGCGCAGCCGCACCATGCCGAAATCCTTGTCGCGCACCGTGACCGGTTGCGGCGTGCCCCACTTGCGGCCGAGCTGCAGGCGGGTGCTGAAGAAGTAGACGTCGCTCTTGAAGGGCGACTGGAACAGCTTGTCCCAGTTCTGCAGGTAGGTGAGGATGGGCAGCGTATTCGTGTTCAGCGTGTGCAGGCCGGGTCCGAACACGTCGGCCACCTTGCCTTCATTGACGAACACCGCCATCTGCGACTCGCGCACCGTCAGCTTCGCGCCGTACTGGATTTCGAAGTCCTGCATCGGGTAGCGCCAGGCCAGCACCCCGTCGCCGTCCTCGTTCCACTGCAGTACGTCGATGAACTGCTTCTTGATGAAATCACCGATACCCATCGTCGACTCCTCTCAGTTGTTCCACTGTTCGTCACCTTACAACGACGCCTGAACGGGGCCCGCGCCGCCCGCAGGGCCGCCCCCAAGGGCGAGCGCAGCCCCCTCGGGGGGCAGCGAACGCAGTGAGCGTGGGGGCCTTCATCTCAGGAAAGACAGGCGGCATTGATCACGCCGACCACCAGCGACACCGTGCCCATCAGCGCACCCATCGCCATATTGTTCGCTTCGATTGCCGCCTTCATTTCCGGCAGGCTGCGCTCGATCAGCAGATAGGCCGCCACCTGCACCACCGCCGCCAGCGTGCCCCAGGCGACGAACATCAGGTAGTGGTCGTTGTGCAGAATGCTGGATGCCACGGTCAGCGAGAAGCCGACGATGGCGCCGGCCAGCGACAGCGCGGCAGCGGTGCAGCCGCGGCGGATCAGCGGCATTTCGTGGAAGGGCGTGAAGCGCACATAGACGGCTGCGAACAGGCCGACCATGATCAGCCCGGACAGCAGGTGCTTCAGATAGAGGTAGAACTGATCGACCGGCAGTTGCGGCATGATTGCGCGTCTCCAACCTTCTCCGTGGTCTGTGCGCACGCACTCTAGCCGCTGCCCCATGCCGCCGCAATCCCGCCCTGAACCCGATCTGCATGGCACCGCGACACCCGGCACGGACGCTGGCTCACACCACCCCGGGCTCATCGTCGCGGTTTTCGTCGTCGCCTCATGCGGACTGGCCTATGAACTGATTGCCGGTGCGCTTGCAAGTTATCTGCTGGGCGAATCGGTGCTGCGCTTCTCGACCATCATCGGCGCCTACCTGTTCGCCATGGGCATCGGCTCCCACCTGTCGAAGTATGTAGACGAAAAGGTCGTGCTGGCGCGCTTCATCGACATCGAACTGATGGTGGGCCTGCTCGGCGGCCTGTCGGCCTGCGCGCTGTTCCTGATCTATGCCTGGGCCGGCAGCCCCTTCCGCGTGTCGCTGTACGCCATCGTGCTGCTGATCGGAGTGCTGGTGGGCATGGAAATCCCTCTGGTGATGCGCCTGCTGCACCAGCGCAAGCAGGCTTTCGAGGCGCTGGTGAGCAAGGTGCTCACCTTCGATTATCTCGGTGCGCTGGCGGTGTCACTACTGTTCCCGCTGGTGTTCGCACCGCTGCTCGGACTGGCGCGCACGGCGGTGGTATTCGGCCTGCTCAACGCCGGCATCGGTCTATGGGTGACCCACCGCTACCGCGCCGAACTGCCACAGGCGCGCGCACTGATGCTGCGCGGCTGGCTGGTGCTGGCGGTGCTGCTTGGCGCACTGGCCTGGGCGCAGAAGCTGACCGATGCGGCCGAGGCCGGCCTCTACGGCGACGTCATCGTTCATCAGGAAACCACGCCCTTCCAGCGCATCGTGCTCACCCGCTGGCAGGACGACACCCGGCTCTACCTGAACGGCAACCTGCAGTTCTCCACCCGCGACGAGCACCGCTACCACGAAGCGCTGGTGCACCCGGCACTGGCCGCGCTGCCACACGCGAAGCGCGTGCTGGTGCTGGGCGGCGGCGACGGTCTGGCGGTGCGCGAAGTGCTGAAGTACCCACAGGTCGAGCAGGTGACGCTGGTCGAACTCGACCCGGCGATGACCCGCCTGTTCCGCGACACCGACGATCTGGCCGCGCTGAATGCCTACGCACTGCGCGACGCGCGCGTGAGCACCGTCAATGCCGACGCCGCACAGTGGCTGGAGACCGCGCCCGCTCCCGGCTGGGACCTCATCGTCGCCGACTTCCCGGACCCGTCGCACTACGCGCTGGGCAAGCTGTACGCGGTACCGATCTACCGCCTGATGGCGCGCCATCTGGCACCCGGCGGACTGATCGTCGTGCAGTCCACCTCGCCCTGGTACGCGCCGCGCGCCTACTGGTGCGTGGACGCCACCTTGCGCGAGGCCGGCCTGCACACCGCGCCCTATCACGCCAGCGTGCCCAGCTTCGGCGACTGGGGCTTCATCATCGCCGGCCGCGACGCAGGCTACCGGCCACCGCTCGCCCTGCCTGCCGGACTGCGCCATCTCGACGCACCCACGCTGGCGCAGATGTTCGACTTCCCGCCCGACATGCGCGCGCCGGCGGTCGAGCCGAACCGGCTGAACACGCAGATGCTGGTGCATTACTTCGAAGAAGACTGGTCGCGGCAGATGCGATGAAGCGACGCAGCTTCCTGACCGCGGCTGCCAGTCTGCCGCTGTTCGCCGCCTGCGGCGATGTGCGCACGCCGCCCGCGATCAGCGTGCTGCGGCCGGGCATGCGCGAGGGCCACGCTCTGCGCGACACGGCCGCGCTGCCAACGCCATCCGGCGAACTGCGCTGCGCGGTCGCCATTCTCGGTTCCGGCGTTGCCGGGCTGACCGCCGCCTGGCGACTGGCGCGCGAAGGGCAGCGCGACGTGGTGCTGGTCGACGGTCCGGAGCCCGACGGCAATGCGGCCGCGGGCGCGCTCGGCGGCATCGCCTGCCCGCGCGGTGCGCACTACCTGCCGCTGCCCGGCCGCGAGGCGACTCACGTGCGCGACATGCTGGCCGATCTCGGCGTGCTGTACGGCGCCCCGGGCGCCGCCGCGCCCGAGTACGACGAACAGGTTCTGGTCCATCCGGCCGCCGAACGCACGTTCGCGGGCGGCCTCTGGCACGAAGGCCTGCTGCCGCGTTCGACGGCGGACGACGTCGCCGCAGCCGACCGCTTCGAGGCGGCGATGCGCGACTGGGCTGCGCGCCGCGGCACCGACGGCCTGTTCGCCTTCACCGTGCCGCTGGCCGCCTGTTCGCGAGACGTCGCACTGCGTGCGCTCGACCGCGTCAGCTTCGCAGCCTGGCTCGACGCGCAGTCGCATCGCCACCTGGCGCTGCGCCGCTACATCGACTACGCGATGCGCGACGACTACGGTGCGCCGGCCGGCGAGATCTCGGCCTGGGCCGGCCTGCACTACTTCTGCAGCCGGCGCGGCGAAGCCCGCAACGCGGAAGCCGGCACGGTACTGACGTGGCCGCAAGGCTTGTCGGCATTGACCGCCGGCCTGCGCGCGCGACTCGGCAACACGCGGACTGTGGCCGGACACGCCGTCCAGCTGCGCGGCGGTCGCAGCGCGGTGAACATCACGGTACTCGCGCCTGACGGACGCAGCCTGCTGTTGCAGGCCGGGCACGCGATCTGCGCGATGCCGCTGCACGTCGCCCACCGGATCGACCCCGAACTGACCGCCAGCCTGCCACGCGAAGCGCTGCCGCCAACCGCGCCCTGGCTGGTCGCCAACGTGCTGCTCGATGGCTTTCCACACGAGCGACCTGGCGTCGACCTGGCCTGGGACAACGTAGTGCACGAAGGTCGCGGCCTCGGTTACGTGGTCGCGACCCACCAGCTCACCCGTGTCGCTCGGCCACCGGCAACCGTATTCACTGCTTACCAGTCGGGCTGGACAGACGCAGCCGAGGCACGCCGCTGGCTGGCTTCGGCTGACGACGCGGCACTGCTGGACCTCGCTCTCGCCGACCTCGACCTCGCCTACGACGCCCGCTGGCGTCGGCGCATCCGGGCGGTCGAACTGGTGCTGCGCGCGCACGCGATGGCGATACCGCAACCGGGCTTCATCGACGCGCCGGCGCGCGCGCTGCGTGACCGCGGCGGGCGCGTGCTGCACGCCCACGCGGATGTCAGCGGTCTGTCGCTGTTCGAAGAGGCGGCGTGGTGGGGAGATCAGGCCGCACGGACGCTGCTCGGCCGCCACTGAGGCGCTCCACCTCGTCGCACGAGGCGGCCGGCAGCCAGACATCGATCTGGAGCGAGGTTTCGGCCGCGTCGGTCGCATCCGCCGCGCGGGCCTCCACCCGGCCGCCGTGCAGGCTGACGATTTCGCGGCAGATGGCAAGGCCGGCGCCGGTTCCACCGCCTGGCGGACGCTGCGTCGCGGCAGGTCCGAACGGATCGAACAGGCTGTCCAGCTCCGCTTCCGTCATGCGCAGTCCCTTGCTGCGCACACTGACCGTGACGCCGCTGTATCCGTCACGCGACGTGGGCGACACGAGCACGCCGACCGGGCTGCCCGCCGACGAGCGGCGGAGCGCGTGTTCGAGCAAGGTACGCAGAGCCTGCTGCAGCCGTACCGGATCGGCGTCGATCATCCTGTCGTCGCCGACCTGCAGCGTCACGCTGATCTGCTGTCCGCCGGCGCAGGCACGCAAGGCCTCGTCAAGCAGCTCGCGCGGCGCACACAGGCTGCGCTGAAGGCACAGCGTGCCGGCGCCGAGGCGCGACAGGTCGAGCAGTTCATCGACCTGAGCCAGCAGCCGTTCGCCGTTTTCACGGATCACCTCGAAGCGATGGCGAGTGACGTCGCACAACGGAGGTCGACCGCGCAACGCGATGCGGGCGAAGCCCAGAATGGCGTGTATCGGCGTGCGCAGTTCGTGCGACACACCGGCGAGGAAGGCGCTCTTCGCGCCATTTGCCAGTTCGGCCGTGCGCTGAGCGGCAGCGCTGTCCTTCAGCTGCATCTCGACCAGCTCGGTCAGCCGGTCGCGGTGGCGCATCAGTTCGGCTTCGGCATGCTGACGCGCCCGTTCGCGCAAACCGGCTTCGAGAATGAGCCCGAAGGTGCTCGCCGCGCCCTGCACGCTGGCCAGACGGTCGTCGTCGATCCGACCATCGCTCGCCGCCAGACCGATCAGGCCGGTCAGCAGTTCGCCACGGGTTACGGCGATGCAGAGCAACCCGCGCCCGGCAGCCGAGTCGGCACCGGCGGCGACGATGCTGCCGGACACGCAGCTGCGGCCACCCGCCTTCAGCACGCCTTCGATCAGGTCGGCGCGCTCGCTGAGCCAGTCGGTCTCGCGGCAGGCCAGCAGGCCGATGTGCGCCGTGCCGTTCGCGTCGCGGGCAACCTCGCCGAGAAAGCCGTCGTCGCAGCCGGACAGCTCGCACAGGATGTCGAGCATGCCGGCGAACACCGCATCCGCCGGCTCGCCGGCGATGAAGCGGGCCTGCAGCCGGCCGAGCATCGCGAACTGATCGCGGCTGCGCGCCAGCGCGGCCTCGACGCGCTTGCGCTCGCTGATGTCGCGCGCGTAACCGACCGTGCCCAGCAGGCCGCCGTCCTCGTCCAGCACCGGCGCCGTCCATGCCTCGAACCAGTGACGCCGATCACCGCTGTCGATGACCGACTCCGAATACTTCGGTGCGCGGCTCTGCAATACCTCGATGTCCTCGACACGATAGGCGATCGCCTGCTCGGTCGGCCACAGATCGTCGTCGTCGAGGCCGCGCGCATCGTCCGGGTGGGCCAGCCCGCCGGCCTCGGCCAGCGGCCGGTTGACGGCCAGGAAGCGCAGATCGCGGTCCTTCAGCCACACCATGAAGGGGAAATTGTCGAGCAGCGCCCGCTGATAGCGCATCGCGCGTCGCAACTCGCCCTGCATCCGGTAAGGCTCGCTCATGTCCTGGACGATGCCGGCCAGGCGCGGCGCGTCGCCCTCCTGTCCCGACTCCAGACGGCCCTCGAACAGCACCCGGCGCACCTCGCCCCGGCCGTCGGTCAGACAGACTTCGGTCCGGTGACGCGCACCGGCCAGCGCGGCGCGCCAAGCCCGCTCAAGCTGCCCCCGGTCCTCGACGGCAACATGACCGAGCAGATCGTCGAAACCACGCACGCGGGTTGCGTCCAGCCCAAGAATGGCAAGCGCCCGCGGCGACCAGTCGAAAGCCCCCGCCTCGTGCTCCCAGGTGCCGGTGCGTCCGAGCGTCTGCGCGCGTTCGAGAACGCCGTGCAGGTGATCGAGTTCGCGCCGTGTGGTGTCCAACCTCGTCCCGGCCGCCCACAGCGCGACGCAGGCGATCAGGGTCGGCACCAGCGTCAGCGCGACGCCGGACCCCGCCGAGCGCGCGTGCACCGCGGCGCCGAAAAGGTGAGACAGATCGGCCGCCAGCAGTCCGGCTGTCAGTGCAAGCAGCAGGTAGGCCAGCCAGTGGCGGGCGACATGGCGACCGAGATGGCACAGCGAGCTCATCGGCACGGGAAGGTCAGCGGGGTTCGGGCGACCTGTATTGAACGGCCGCCGACCGGCGAATCTTGAGCCTTGGCCGGAATGGCCGGACGATGTGAAAGGCATCACGGACTGCAGCCGGGTCCAGCGCATGAAATCACCATGCACGATGCGCGCCGAAGCGCCTGCGCGCTAGACTGCCCGTCAGAATCAGGACATGCAGGAGGCGCATTTGCCGTCCGCCGACACCCCGCAGCCGAAACAGATCCCGAACGACAGACGCCTACGCCCCCGCATGGATGCGAACGCGCGCAGCCTGTCGCCGGGTAATCGTCTGTTCCTGCTGTGGCCCTTGATCGCCATCGTGCTGTTACTGCTGGCGCTGGCCGCGCTGAGCATGGAAATCATGTCCGGCGCCCGCGCCTATGTCAGCGGCGAGAGCCTGTGGAGCAAGGGGCAGAAGGCGGCGGTGATGCACCTGCTCGACTACGTCGCCTCGGGCGACCAGGCCGACTACGCGGACTACCGCCGCAACATCGGCATCACGCTCGGCGACCGCCGGGCACGCGAAGCGCTCGACCGGCCGGACCCAGACCGCGCTGCCGCAGCTCAAGGCTTCCTCGATGGCGGCAACGACGCGGGCGACGTGCCCAGCCTGATCCGCCTGTTCGTCTGGTTCCGCTGGGCGCCACCGATGCGCGAGGCGATCGATCTGTGGACCGAAGGCGACCGGCTGATCGGCGAGATCGATGCGGTAGCGCGCGTCGCCCACGGCCAGATCAGCGCCGGCAGCCTGACGGCGGACGAGCGCGCGGTACTGACGCTGCGCGTACGCCAGCTCAATGCCACGCTGGAGTCGGTGGCCGTCCGCTTCTCGTGGACACTCGGCGACATTTCGCGCCGCATACACCGCGGCCTCAA
Source organism: Methyloversatilis discipulorum (assembly GCF_000385375.1). Classification (NCBI taxonomy): domain Bacteria; kingdom Pseudomonadati; phylum Pseudomonadota; class Betaproteobacteria; order Nitrosomonadales; family Sterolibacteriaceae; genus Methyloversatilis; species Methyloversatilis discipulorum. The sequence continues at coordinate 1,096,500 of NZ_ARVV01000001.1, read as the reverse complement.
CGTGGCAATGTTGGTGGTCAGCAGCCTGTCGCTGGTCGTCGGCGTGATGCTGACGCGACGCATGTTGCGCGAGTCGCAGCAGGTCGAACTCGATCTGCGCACGAGTGAAGCCAGCCTGCGCGAGGCGCAGCGTCTGGCCGAAGTGGGCAGCTGGTCGCACCGCGTCGATCGTGGACAGACCGAGTGGTCGGACCAGGCGCGGCGCATGCTCGGAGGCGACGACGGCGGCTGGATGCCCGCATGGGGCGACTATCTCGACCGCATCGCCGATGCCGACCGCGGTCGCATCGAAGCGGCGTGGAAGGCGGCGCGCAGCGAGGGCCGGCCCTATGAGGCCGAGTACCGCATCCAGGTCCCGGGCCGCGGTCAGCGCTGGATACATGAGCGCGGCAATCCGGTCAGCGACGCCAGCGGCGAGGTGGTCATCATCGACGGCACGGTGATGGACGTATCCAAACGCCGCGACGCGGAAGAGCGCGTTCGCCAGCTCGCCCACTACGACGAACTGACCGGCCTGCCCAACCGCGCCCTGTTCCAGATCGAACTGCAGCGCGCGCTGGTCGCCGCCCATGCGCTGGACACACGGCTCGCGCTGATGTTCATCGACCTCGACCGTTTCAAGATCATCAATGACACGCTGGGCCACGACGCCGGCGATCTGGTGCTGGTCGAGGTGGCGCAGCGCCTGCGCGCCTCGCTGCGGGACACCGACATCGTCGCCCGCCTGGGCGGCGACGAGTTCGTCGTGCTGATCGAAGGCATCGAAGCCAACAGCGAGGCGGCCACCGTTGCGCAGAAGGTGCTCGAACAGATCGGCCGTCCGATCGCCATCGACGAACGCGATTACTCGGTCACCGCCAGCATCGGCATCAGTCAGTACCCGACCGACGGACAAGACGTGCAGGCCCTGCGCAAGAACGCCGACCTCGCGATGTATCGCGCCAAGGAAAAGGGCAAGAACCAGTACGAGTTCTACTCGGTGTACATGAGCAGGCGCTCGTCGCAGCAGCTGGCGCTGGAGGCGGACCTGCGCCAAGCACTGGAACGCGGCGAACTGGTCGTGCATTACCAGCCGCGGGTACGCGTCGCTGGTGGCACGGCACGCATCGTCGGCTGCGAAGCGCTGCTGCGCTGGCAGCACCCGCAGCGCGGCCTGCTGTCGCCGGGCCAGTTCGTCGGCATGGCGGAAGAAACCGGCCTCATCGTGCAGATCGGCCTGTGGGTGCTCGAAACCGCCTGCCGCCAGAACGCCGCCTGGCTCCAGGCCGGGCTGCCGCCGATCAGTGTGTCGGTCAATGTGTCGGCCCGTCAGCTGGCCGATCGCGGCTTTGCCGACCAGGTCGGCCGCGTGCTCGAACACAGCGGCATGGCAGCCGACGCGCTTGAACTGGAAATCACCGAAAGCCTGCTGATGGATCACCCCGAGCGTTCGGTCAAACTGCTGCACGCGCTCAACGCGCTTGGCGTGCGCATTGCCATCGACGATTTCGGCACCGGCCACTCGTCGCTCGCCTACCTGAAGCGCTTCCCGATCGACTGCATCAAGATAGACCGCGCCTTCGTCGCCGACCTGCCTGACGAAGCGGACGCCTGTTCGATCGCCCGCGCCATCGTCGCGCTGGCGCACAGCCTGCAGCGCTCGGTCGTGGCGGAGGGCGTCGAAACGACGGCGCAGCGCGACTTCCTGCTGCAGCAGGGCTGCGACGAGTTCCAGGGCTTCCTGTTCAGCGCGGCGGTGGACGCCGACACGTTCGCGGCGCTGCACAAGGCCGCGGCCGAGCCGGTCAACGCCTGATCGTCCGGGGCGGCAGGTTGCGGTGCGGTAGAATCCGCGCCGGAAGTCCGCCGGGCAACCGCGGCGCGCAAGCGCGGAGGAAAGTCCGGGCCCCGCAGAGCAGGATGCCGGCTAACGGCCGGGCGCAGCAAGCCGCGTGAAAGCGCGGCCCAAGGCGACGGAAAGTGGAACAGAAAACATACCGCCGATGGCCGCAAGGCACAGGCAAGGTTGAAATGGTGCGCCTTCGGGCGGGCGGCAACGCCGGGTAAGAGCCCACCGCGTGTGCGGCAACGTGCACGGCATGCAAAACCCCATCCGGGGCAAGGCCAAATAGGGAAGCCATGACGCGGCTCGCGTCGCTTCCGGGTAGGCTGCTCGAGCGGCGTGGTAACACGTCGCCCAGATGAATGGTTGCCGGTGCGTTCGCGCACAACAGAACCCGGCTTACAGGCGGACTTCCACTCCTGCCCGGCCAGCCTCCCGCATTTCCCCCACTCGGCTGCACACCCGCCCCACTTTCGTCCACTTCGCCCCACGAAGCGGCATGGCGCGGGCATCTGTTCACACCGCACATTCAGTTCATTTTCTATCCCATTAAAAACAAAGGGTTTTTATTTCACGACTTTGTGGAATATTACCGCTAAGTCCTTGTTGCAGAAATAGATTTGGCGCATTCCAGCTATTGACCACCCGCTGCTTGATGGCTAAAGTGGAGCAATATTGGATAAAAAGTGGAGTGATTGTGGGAAAGACGACTCTGACCGCCACTCCAGCCCGTCGCTGCTGACGGGCTTACACGGGCACGCGCATGTTCTACGGGACGACCCGCCTCACCATGGATGACAAGCACCGCATCGTCATCCCCGCTCGTCCGCGCAAGAAGCTGATGGACATGTGCGAGGGCGAGATCGTGATGACGGCGCGCACCCGCGAGCACATCCTTCTCTACCCGCTGCCCGAATTCGAGGCTCTGCTCGCCCGCCTCGACCAGCTGCCCGACCTCGATCAGGCCAGCAACGATTTCAAGCTCAGCTTCACCGCCAATGCGCGCGACGAATCCATCGATCGCGCCGGCCGCCTGCTGCTCGGCGCCGACCTGCGCGAACGCGCCGGCCTGACCAAGGGCGTCATGCTGGTCGGCCGCGGCAACCGCTTCGAACTGTGGGACGAAGGCCGCTGGAACGCCGAGGCGGCTGCGCGCGACGCCCGCGAAGGCGCAGTGCCCCTGCCGTCTGAAGTCATCAGTTCCTTCAGGCTCTGAGAATGGTGCCCCCACGCTCACTCCGTTCGCTGCCCCCCGAGGGGGCTGCGCTCGCCCTTGGGACGGCCCGGCGGGCGGCGCTCGTGCCCCCACGCTCACTCCGTTCGCTGCCCTCCGAGGGGTCGGCGCTTCCTTCCTCGCAGAAGTTCGGGCGGGGTTGAGATGGAACACATCCCCGTACTGCTCGCCGAGGCGCTCGACGCACTGGCGGTGCGTCCCGATGGCGTCTACGTCGATGGCACTTTCGGTCGCGGCGGGCACAGCCGCGCGCTGCTCGCGCGCCTGGGTCCGGGTGGCCGGCTGATCGCGCTCGACCGCGATCCGTCGGCCATCGCCGCCGGTCAGGCCATTACCGACCCGCGCTTCACGCTGGTGCACGCGCGCTTTGCGGAAATGGGTGCAGTACTCGAACAACTGGGCGTGCACGGCGTGGATGGCGTGCTGCTCGACATCGGCGTGTCGTCACCGCAGCTCGACGAAGCGGCGCGCGGCATGAGTTTCAGGCAGGACGCACCGCTGGACATGCGCATGGACACCAGCCGGGGCGAAACAGTGGCGCAGTGGCTCGCCCGCGCCGACGAAGCAGACATCAGGGAGGTCATCAGGGACTATGGCGAAGAACGGTTTGCTTCAGCGATTGCAAAGGCGATTGTTGCTGCTCGGAGCGAGCGGCCTGTCGACACCACATACCAGCTTGCCCAGATCGTGGCGGCCGCTGTCCGCACGCGCGAGGCGGGCCAGCATCCGGCGACGCGCAGCTTTCAAGCTCTACGGATTTTCATCAATCAGGAGCTTGAAGAGCTTTCGCTAGTGCTGCCGCAGGCGCTGGCCGCGCTCCGACCGGGCGGCCGGCTGGCGGTGATTTCCTTCCACTCGTTGGAAGACCGCATCGTCAAGCGCTACATGGCCGACCAGGCCTCGCCGCCGCAGCCGCCGCGCAACCTGCCGCTGCGCGCCGACCAGCTGCCTAAGCCGACGATGAAACTGATCGGCCGCTTCCGCGCCGGCAACGACGAAGTCGCGCGCAATCCGCGCGCGCGCAGCGCCACGCTGCGCGTGGCCGAGAAGGTGGCCTGACGTGCTGCGCCTGAACTTCGTACTGATCGCCACGCTGGTCATCAGCGCCATCGCGCTGGTGTCGTCGCAGCACCGCTCGCGCGCGCTGCACACCGAACTCGAGCGCGAGCTCACCCGCATGCGGGTGCTCGAAACCGAGTGGGGTCAGCTGCAGATCGAACAGGGCTCGCTGGCGGCGCACGCGCGCATCGCCAGCCTGGCCGAATCCAAGCTCAAGATGCGCGCGCCGGAACGCGATCGCGTCATCGTCATCGACCCATCCGAGGCCGGACAATGAAGTTCGCCCACAACCCGCTGCTCGCCGAACTGCTGCCCGCCTGGCGCGCCCGCCTGATGCTGGTGGTCATGATGGCGCTGTTCGGCGGTCTGGTTGCCCGCGCCTTCTGGCTGCAGGTGGTCAACGACGAGTTCTATCAGCGCAAGGGCGAGGAACGCTTCTCGCGCGTACTGCCGACGCCGGCTTCGCGCGGCCGCGTGCTCGACCGCAACGAGCAGGTGCTGGCAATGAGCACCCAGGTGTCGGCCATCGTCGCCGAATCGCGCCCGACGCGTACCGATGCCAAGGCCAATCCGCGCGACATCGGCGCCGAGAAGCTCACGCCGGCGCAGATCCGCCAGCTGGCGGATCTGCTCGGCATGGATCACCGCGAGGTCGCGCGCAAGATTCCGGAAAACCGGGGGCGCAGCTACCTGAAGCGGCAGGTGCCACCGGACGTCGCGAAACAGGTGCTGGCACTGAAGCTGCCGGGCATCCGCTCGGAACCCGAATACCGCCGCTACTACCCGCACGGCGAGGTCAGCGCGCACGTGGTCGGCTTCACCGGCATGGACGACAACGGTCTCGAAGGCATCGAACTGGCGATGAACCGTCCGCTCACCGGCAAGGTCGGTTCGCGACGCGTGATCACCGACGCCCGCCGCAACGTGGTCGAGGACGTCGAAGTGCTGGCGCCGCCGCGCGACGGCGGCGACGTGCGGCTGGCCATCGATACCCGTCTGCAGTTCCTGGTGCACAGCCGGCTCAAGCAGGCGGTCAGCGAACACAAGGCACGCGCGGGCAGCGCGGTGGTGGTCGATTCGCGCACCGGCGAAGTGCTGGCGCTGGCCAACTGGCCGACCTACAACCCGAACAACCGCGAACAGCTGTCCGGCCCGCCGCTGCGCAACCGCGCCTTCACCGACACCTACGAACCGGGTTCGACGATCAAGCCCTTCATCGCCGCGATGGCGCTGGAAAGCGGCCGCTACACCTTCGACACGCCAGTCGATTGCGCCGGCAAGCTCACGTTCGGCCGTCACTCGATCGGCGACGCACACCCGCACGGCACGCTCAGTCTGGCCGAGGTGATCCAGAAGTCGTCGAACATCGGCGTGGCCAAGATCGCCGGCACCTTCAAACCGTCCGAAATGTGGCAGACCTACGATCAGCTCGGCTTCGGCTCGCCACTGCGCCTCGGTTTCCCCGGCGAAGCCGGTGGCCGCCTGCGCCCGGCAAGCAGCTGGAAGCCGGTCGAGCAGGCCACGATGTCATACGGCCACGGCATGTCGGTCACGCTGATGCAGATGGCGCGCTCCTATCTCGTATTCGCCCGCGACGGCGACCTGATCCCGCTGTCGCTGACCCGCGTCGACACGCCGCCGATCAACGGCCTGCAGGTGTTCTCGGCACAGACCGCGCGCGAAGTGCGGCGCATGCTCGAAATGGCCGCCGGCGCCGGCGGCACGGCGCCGAAGGCACAGATTCCGGGCTATCGCGTCGCTGGCAAGACCGGTACCGCACACAAGCTCGAAGGCGGCAGCTACGCGAACAAGTACATCGCGTCCTTCGTCGGCTTCGCGCCGGTGTCCGACCCCCGCTACATCGTTGCGGTGATGATCGACGAACCGTCCAACGGCATGCACTACGGCGGTCAGGTCGCCGCCCCGGTGTTCTCCGACATCATGAACGCCACGCTGCGCGCCACCGGCGTACCGCCGGACGCACCGGTACCGGTGCTGCAGATGGCGCGCAACAGCGCCACCGGCAAGGAGGGCTGGTGAGCACCGTCAGCGCTTCCGCCGTCATCGCCCGCGTGCGCGACACGCTGTCGCGCCGCGGCGTCGTGCCGCGCGCGCTGCGCGCCGATTCGCGTCAGGTGCAGGCGGGCGACCTCTTCTTCGCCCTGCCCGGCCAACGCACCGACGGCCGTCGCTTCATCGACGCCGCCATCGAGCGCGGTGCCTGCGCGGTGCTGTGCGAAGCGGGCGGTGCGCCGACAGCCGCCGCAGTGCCGGTGATCGAGGTCGCTTCGCTGCGCAGTCACGCCGGCGCGCTCGCCGACGATCTGCTCGACCGCCCCTCCTCCGCACTTCACGTGATCGGCATCACCGGCACCAACGGCAAGACCTCGGTCAGTCAGTGGGTCGCCCAGGCCATGGATCTGCTCGGCACCCGCTGCGGCGTCATCGGCACGCTGGGCAGCGGTCTGCCCGGCCAGCTGTCGGAATCGCTCAACACCACGCCGGACGTGGTCAGCGTGCACCAGACCCTGGCCGACCTGCGTGCTGCGGGCGCCAGCGCCTGCGCGATGGAAGTGTCGTCGATCGGCCTCGACCAGGGACGCATCGACGGCGTCCGGATCCACACCGCAGTGTTCACCAACCTGACCCGCGACCACCTCGACTATCACCCGGACATGCAGCATTACGCGGCCGCGAAGGCCACCCTGTTCTCCCACCCCGGCCTGTGTGCCGGGGTGATCAATACCGACGACGCTTTCGGCCGCTCGCTGGCCGGCGAAGTCGCCGCGCGGCTGCCGGTCACCGGCTGCGCGCTCGACGCCGAGCTTCCGCCCGGCGTGCACGGACTGCGCGCCCACAACGCCGATCTGGCGTACGGCCTGCGCTTCGACATCGAGCACGGCAACGAGCGGGCGCATGTCGACGCCGCCCTGGTCGGTCGCTTCAACATCCAGAACCTGCTCGCCGTCACCGGCAGCCTGCTGCATGCCGGCGTATCGCTGGCCGATGCCGCACGCGTCGCCGGGCAACTGCTGCCGCCGCCCGGCCGCATGCAGCGGCTCGGCGGCCATGGCGAGCCGCTGGTCGTGGTCGACTACGCACACACGCCGGACGCACTGGAGCAGGCTCTGCGCGCGCTGCAGCCGGTGGCCGAAGCACGGCGCGGCAGACTGCTGTGCGTGTTCGGCTGCGGCGGCGACCGCGATCCAGGCAAGCGGCCGCTGATGGGCGCCGTCGCCTACGAACACGCTGCCCGCACCTGGATCACCTCGGACAATCCGCGCAGCGAAAACCCGGATGCCATCCTCGACGACATCGCCGCCGGGCTGCCGGCCTGTGCCGACGTGCTGCGCGAGGTCGATCGCGCGCTCGCGATACGCGCCGCCATCAGCACCGCCGACGCACGCGACGTCGTGCTGATCGCCGGCAAGGGACACGAGCACTATCAGGAACGCATGGGCGTGCGCACGCCCTGGTCCGACGCCGACCAGGCCGCTGCCGCCCTCGCCGCCCGCGGAGGCGTGCAATGAACGCACTGTGGAAGGCCTCCGACGTCGCTGCGGCCTGCGGCGGCACGCTGAGCGGGCCCGACGTCGACATCGCCGGTTTCTCGACCGACAGCCGCGCGGTGAAGGCCGGCGACCTGTTCGTCGCGCTGCGCGGCGAACGCTTCGACGCGCATGACTTCATCGCCGACGTGCAGACAGCCGGTGCCGCCGCCGCGGTGATCGCCGCCGACTGCGCGCACACCACGGGCACGCTGATCCGTGTCGCCGATACCCGCACCGCACTGGGCGACATCGCCCGCGCCTGGCGCAACCGCTTCACGCTGCCGCTGATCGGCGTCACCGGCAGCAACGGCAAGACGACGGTGAAGGAAATGATCGCCGCCATCCTGCGTGCGCACGCGGTCAGCGTGGGCTGGAATCCGGATGTCGCGGTACTGGCCACGCGCGGCAATCTGAACAACGACATCGGCGTGCCGCTGATGCTGTTCGGCCTGCGCGCGACGCACCGCATGGCGGTGATCGAGATGGGCATGAACCATCCCGGCGAGATCGCGTGGCTGGCCGGCATGGCGAGGCCGACCGTCGCGCTGGTGAACAACGCCCAGCGCGAACACCTCGAATTCATGAACAGCGTGGCCGAAGTTGCACGCGAGAACGGCGACGTGTTCGATGCACTCGGTGCGGACGGCATCGCCGTGGTCAATGCCGACGACGATTTCGCCGGCTACTGGTGCGGCCGCAACGCGGCACGGCGCGTGCTGCGCTTCGGTCTCGACCACGCCGCCGAAGTGTTCGCCACCGCCACGCCGGAAGGCCTGGGCTACCGCCTCGACCTGCGCGGCGCCTTCGGCACCGCCCGCATCGTGCTGCGCGTGCCCGGCCTGCACAACGCACGCAACGCGCTGTGCGCCGCAACTGCCGCGCTGGCTGCGGGTGCCGACATGGCCGCCGTGGTGTGGGCGCTGAACCGCTTCGAAGGCGTCAAGGGCCGCCAGCAGGTACGCGTCGGACTGGCCGGCAGCACGGTGATCGACGACAGTTACAACGCCAACCCCGATTCCGTGCGCGCCGCCATCGACGTACTCGCCTCCGCATCAGGCCGGCGCATCCTGGTGCTCGGCGACATGGGCGAGGTCGGAGACCAGGGCCCCGAATTCCACCGCGAAGCGGGCGCCTATGCGCGCGAACGCGGCATCGACGCGCTGCACGCGCTCGGTGAAGCCACCACGCACGCCGTCGCCGCCTTCGGCACCGGCGCCCTCCACTACGCCGATCACGCCTCGATCGCCGACGCGCTGCGTCCGCAGCTCGACGCCCGCACCACGGTGCTGGTGAAGGGTTCGCGCTTCATGCGCATGGAACGCGTCGCCGAGGCGCTGCTCGCACACACCGGACAGGACAACCATGCTTCTTGAACTTGCCCGCTGGCTGGCGCAGGACATCCGCGCATTCAACGTTTTCAACTACATCACGCTGCGCGCCGTGCTGGCGATGATGAGCTCGCTGGCCATCTGCTGGATGTTCGGCCCGATGCTCATCCGCAAGCTGACCGAGTACAAGATCGGCCAGGCGGTGCGTGACGACGGCCCGAAATCGCATCTGACCAAGGCCGGCACGCCGACCATGGGCGGCGCCCTGATCCTGATCGCGCTCGGTGTCACCACGCTGCTGTGGGCCGACCTGTCGAACCGCTACGTCTGGGTGGTGCTGGTCGTCACGCTGGGCTTCGGCGCCGTGGGCTGGGTGGACGACTGGCGCAAGGTGGTGCATCGCAACCCGAAGGGCCTGCCGGCCAAGCCCAAGTTCTTCTGGTCCTCGGTGTTCGCCGCCGGGGCGGCGGTGTACCTCGGTCTGACCGCCCAGGTACCGGCCCAGCTCGAACTGATCGTGCCCTTTTTCAAGACCGTGGCCTACCCGCTCGGCGCCATCGGCTTCATGGTGCTCACCTACTTCGTCATCGTCGGCACCAGCCACGCAGTGAACCTGACCGACGGCCTCGACGGCCTCGCCACGATGCCGGCCGTAATGGTGAGCGGCGCGCTCGCGATCTTCGCCTACGTCGCCGGCAACGCGGTGTTCTCGCGCTATCTGGGGGTGCCCTTCATTCCCGGCGCCGGTGAGCTGGCCATCTTCTGCGGCGCGCTGTGCGGCGCCGGTCTCGGCTTCCTGTGGTTCAACGCCTACCCGGCCGAAGTGTTCATGGGCGACGTCGGCGCGCTGGCACTGGGCGCCGCGCTCGGCACCGTGGCGGTGATCGTGCGTCAGGAGATCGTGCTCTTCATCATGGGCGGCCTGTTCGTTGCCGAAACGCTGTCGGTGATGATCCAGGTGCTCTACTTCAAGTGGTCCGGCGGCAAGCGCATCTTCCGCATGGCGCCGCTGCACCACCACTACGAACTGGGCGGCTGGAAGGAAACACAGGTGGTCGTGCGTTTCTGGATCATCACGCTGATGCTGGTTCTGTTCGGCCTCTCCACCCTGAAGCTGCGCTGATGAGCCTTCTCGGAACCAACGTCCTCGTCCTCGGCCTCGGTGAATCCGGCCTGGAAATGACGACCCCCACGCTCACTTCGTTCGCACAGGGTCGGCTTTGCACAGCCGACCCGCTCGGCCTGCGCTGCGCGTGCGCAGCGAAACCCTGGCCTCGCCCCCGCCGGGGGGGCTGCGCTCGCCCTTGGGGCGGCCCGGCGGGCGACGCGATGGAGGCGCGGAAGTGAGTCTCCTCGGCACCCACGTCCTCGTCCTCGGCCTCGGTGAATCCGGCCTGGCCATGGCACGCTGGTGCGCCCGCCAGGGCGCCGAGCTGCGTGTGGCCGACAGCCGTGCCGCGCCGCCCGGGGTCGAGGCGCTGGCACGCGACATTCCGGCGGCTGAACTGCGCTGCGGCCAGTTCGACCACAGCCTGCTCGACGGCATCGCGCTGCTCGCGCTGTCGCCCGGTCTGGCGCCGCACGAACCTCTCGTACAGGAGGCGAAACGCCGCGGCATCGAAGTGGTCGGCGAAATTGAACTGTTCGCGCGCGCGCTGCGCGACCTCGGCTGGCGTGAGCGTACGAAGGTGATCGCCATCACCGGCACCAACGGCAAGACCACGACCACCACGCTGACCGGCGCGCTGTGCCGCGCCTGCGGCCTGGTCACCGAGGTGGCCGGAAATATTTCGCCGGCCGCACTCGACGCTTTGATGCGCGTGCTCGACGCCGGCACGGTGCCCGACGCGTGGGTACTCGAACTGTCGAGCTTCCAGCTCGAAACGACCGACACGCTGGACGCCGACGCAGCCACCGTACTCAACGTGACGCAGGACCACCTCGACCGTCACCCGGGCGGCATGCCTGCCTACGCGGCCGAGAAGGCACGCATCTTCGGCGCGCACACGGTGCAGGTGCTGAACCGCGACGACCCATGGGTGGCGGCGATGCGCCGCGCCAGCGCGCGCGTCATCGCATTCGGCGACGGTGCACCGGCCGCCGGCGACTACGGCCTCGCCGAGCGCGACGGCGTCTGGCTGATGCGCGGTGCAGAGCCGCTGCTGGCACTTGACGACATGAAGCTGGCCGGCCGCCACAACGCACACAACGCGCTCGCCGCGCTCGCGCTGTGCGAGGCGATCGGCCTGCCGCTGGACCGCTGCGTCGGCGCACTGCGTGACTTCACCGGCCTGCCGCACCGCGTCGAAACCGTGCTGGACGCTGGCGGCGTGCGCTTCATCGACGACTCCAAGGGCACCAATGTCGGCGCCACGGTGGCAGCCATCGAAGGGCTTGGCCGACCGCTGGCCATCATCCTCGGCGGCGACGGCAAGGGACAGGACTTCGCCCCGCTGGGCCCGGTATGCGCACGCCACGCGCGCTTCTGCGCGCTGATCGGCCGTGACGCGCCAGCCATCGCCGAAGTGCTCACCGCCCACGGCGTCTCTCACCGCAGCTTCGCCACACTGGAAGAAGCCACCCGCGCCGCCTTCGCCGCCGCGCAGGCGGGCGACGCGGTGCTGCTGTCGCCGGCCTGCGCCAGCCTCGACATGTTCCGCAACTACGCACACCGCGCCGAGGTGTTCATCACCGAAGCGCGTCGCATCGCGGCCGAAGGAGCGCGCTCATGAGCGGCAGCATGCGACTTGATTCGTCGCGCTTCGGCGAGTCGCCGAAACCGGCCGAACTCGACCCCTGGCTGCTGTGGCCGGCGGTCGCGCTGCTGCTGATCGGTCTTGTCATGGTGTACTCGGCGTCGATCGCCGTCGCCGACAGCAGCCGCTTCACCGGCAACAAGCAGGAGTTCTTCCTGATCCGCCAGGCGGTGTTCCTCGCCATCGGCGGCGTTGCGGCGCTGATGGCCTTTCAGGTGCCGATCCGCACCTGGCAGGCGTGGTCGATGTGGCTCTTCCTCGGCGGCATCGTGCTGCTGGTACTGGTGATGATTCCGGGCATCGGCAGCGTGGTGAACAACTCGCGCCGCTGGATCAACCTGGGCCCGGTGAACCTGCAGCCGTCCGAACTGGTGAAGCTGTTCACCGTGCTCTACGCGGCCAGCTACATCGTGCGCCGGCTGCCGGAGATGCACTCCTTCCGTCGCGCCTTCGTGCCGATGACCCTGGTCATCCTGCTGGTCGGCGCACTGCTGGTGGCCGAACCCGACTACGGCGCCTTCGTCGTCATCGTGCTGATCGCCTTCGGCATGCTTTTCCTCGGCGGCATCAACGGCAAGCTGTTCTTCTCGCTGGGCGTGGTGGCGCTGGTCGGCTTCGCGCTGATCATCCGCTTCAACGAACTGCGCTGGGGCCGCTTCATCGCCTTTCTCGATCCGTTCAACAACGACCCGCTGGGCAAGGGCTACCAGCTCACGCACTCGCTGATCGCCTTTGGCCGTGGCGAGTGGTTCGGCGTCGGCCTCGGCGGCAGCGTCGAGAAGCTGCTCTACCTGCCCGAAGCGCACACCGACTTCCTGCTGGCCGTGATCGGCGAGGAACTGGGGCTGGTCGGCGTGGCAACCGTGATCGGCCTGTTCGCGCTGGTGGTGCACCGTGCCTTCGCCATCGGCCGGCGCGCCCTGCTGCTCGAACGCGCCTACGCCGGGCTGGTCGCCCAGGGCGTCGGCATCTGGTTCGGCGTGCAGGCCTTCATCAACATGGGTGTGAACGTGGGCATCCTGCCGACCAAGGGGCTGACGCTGCCGCTGATGAGTTACGGCGGCTCGGGCATCCTGGTCAATTGCGTCGCGCTGGCCATCCTGCTGCGCATCGACTGGGAGAACCGTCGATGAGCGGCACCGCGCTGATCATGGCGGGCGGCACCGGCGGCCACATCTACCCGGGCCTCGCGGTGGCCGACGAACTGCGCGCGCGCGGCTGGCGCATCGTCTGGCTGGGCAACGCAGACGGCATGGAAGCGCGCATCGTGCCGCCGCGCGGTTACGAACTGCAGAGCATCCGCTTCACCGCGCTGCGCGGCAAGGGCCTGCTGCGCAAGCTCATGCTGCCGCTCAATCTGCTGCGCGGCTTCTGGCAGGCGCTCGGCGTGCTCGGCCGCGTGAAGCCGCAGGTGGTGCTCGGCCTCGGCGGCTACGTCACCTTCCCCGGCGGCATGATGGCCGCACTGCGCGGCATTCCGCTGGTGCTGCACGAACAGAATTCGGTCGCCGGACTGGCCAACCGCGTGCTGGCCGGCGTCGCCGACCGCGTGCTCGGCGGCTTTCCGGATGCACTGCCGAAAGCCGAGTGGACCGGCAATCCGGTGCGCGCCGACATCGCCGCGCTGCCGTCACCGGCCGAGCGCTTCGCTGGTCGCAGCGGCCCGCTGAACATCCTGGTGGTCGGCGGCAGCCTGGGCGCCCAGGTGCTGAACGACACGGTGCCGCAGGCACTGGCGCAGATTCCCGAAACCGAGCGCCCGCAGGTGATCCACCAGGCAGGCGAACGCAATATGCCGGCGCTCGAGGCAGCCTACGCTGCGGCAGGCGTCCGCGGCACGCTGCAGCCCTTCATCCAGGACATGGCCGGCGCCTACGCGCAGGCCGACCTGGTCATCTGCCGCGCCGGCGCGCTCACTGTCGCCGAACTGGCGGCAGCCGGCGTCGCCTCGGTGCTGGTGCCGCTGCCGCACGCGGTCGATGACCACCAGACCGGCAACGCGCGCTTTCTCTCCGACGCCGGAGCGGCCGAACTGATGCCGCAGACGGCGCTGAATGCCGGCGCGCTGGCCACCTTCATCCGTTCGCTCGACCGCGCCCGCCTGCTCGACATGGCGCAGCGCGCCCGCGCCCTCGCCCGCCCCGGCGCGACCGCCCAGGTGGCCGACATCTGCGCAGCACTCGCGCAAGGACAACAGAAATGAAACACAAGATCAGCCACATCCATTTCATCGGTATCGGCGGATCCGGCATGAGCGGCATCGCCGAAGTCCTGCTGAACCAGGGTTACGTGGTCAGCGGTTCGGACATCGCCGACAACGCGGTCACGCGCCGCCTCGCCGCGCTGGGCGCCCGCGTGGTGCAGGGTCACGCCGCCGACAACATCGCCGGTGCCGACGCGGTGGTCACCTCGACTGCGGTCAGCGCCGACAACCCCGAAGTCGTACGCGCACGCGAGCGGCAGATTCCCATCGTGCCGCGTGCGCAGATGCTGGCCGAACTGATGCGCATCAAGCAGGGTGTAGCGGTCGCCGGCACCCACGGCAAGACCACCACCACCTCGCTGATTGCCAGCTGCCTGGCCGAAGGCGGACTGGACCCGACCTTCGTCATCGGCGGCCGGCTCAATTCGGCCGGTGCCAATGCGCGCCTGGGCACCGGCGAGTTCCTGGTGGCCGAAGCCGACGAGTCTGACGCCTCCTTCCTGTTCCTGTCGCCGGTCGTGTCGGTCGTGACGAATATCGACGCCGACCACATGGACACCTATGGCCACGACTTCTCGAAACTGAAGCAGGCCTTCGTCGACTTCCTGAACCGTCTGCCCTTCTATGGCGTCGCGGTGCTGTGCGCTGACGATGCGAATGTGCGCGACATCATTCCGCAGGTGCCGAAACAGATCATCCGCTACGGCCTCGATCCGAATGCCCAGGTGCGCGCCGAGAACGTGCGGGCCGACGGCACCCGGATGATCTTCGACGCAGTACGCGTCAATGGCACGACCACCCGCATTCCGGTCGAGCTGAACCTGCCCGGCCTGCACAACGTGCGCAACGCGCTGGCCGCGATCGCCGTGGCCAACGAGGTCGGCGTGTCGGACGACGCCATCGTCCGCGCGCTCGGCGAATTCAAGGGCGTCGGCCGCCGTTTCACCCGGCACGGCGAAATCGCGCTGCCGGCCGGCGGCAGCTTCACGCTGGTCGACGACTACGGCCATCACCCGGTCGAAATGGCCGCCACGCTCGAAGCGGCGCGCGGCGCCTACCCCGGCCGGCGCATCGTGCTGGCCTTCCAGCCGCACCGCTACACGCGCACCCGCGACTGCTTCGAAGACTTCGTGCGCGTGCTGTCGGGCGCCGACGCGGTGGTGCTGACCGAAGTCTATGCCGCCGGCGAAGCGCCCATCGTCGCCGCCGACGGCCGGGCGCTGGCGCGCGCGCTGCGCGTCGCCGGCAAGGTCGAACCGGTATTCGTCGAAGACATCAACGAGTTGCCGCAGACCCTGCTCGACACGGTACGCGACGGCGACGTCGTGCTCGGCATGGGCGCGGGCTCCATCGGGCAACTGCCCACAAAATTCGCACAGGACATCCAGAAATGAGTACCCACGACACCGCCGCACTGGGCAAGGTCGCCGTGCTGTTCGGCGGCAGCTCCGCCGAACGCGAAATCTCCATCATGTCGGGCAGTGCGGTGCTGGCCGCGCTGCAGGAACAGGGCGTGGACGCCCACGCCTTCGATCCGGCCGAGCGCGACCTGTGGGAACTGAAGCGCGACGGCTTCGACCGCGCCTTCATCGCGCTGCACGGCCGCGGTGGCGAGGACGGCACGATACAGGGCGCGCTCGAATGCCTCGGCATTCCCTATACCGGCAGCGGCGTGATGGCGTCGGCGATCGGCATGGACAAGTGGCGCACGAAGATGGTGTGGCTGTCGGCCGGCCTGCCGACGCCGCGCTACAAGCTGCTGCACGCCGGCAGCGATTTCCGCGCCGTGGCGAACGAACTCGGATTGCCGCTGTTCGTGAAGCCGGCACGCGAAGGCTCCAGCGTCGGCGCCACCAAGGTCACCCGCATCGAGGATCTCGAAGGCGCCTACGAGAAGGCCGCGCGCTGCGATCCGCTGGTGCTGGCAGAACAGTTCATCAGCGGCCGCGAGCTGACCGCGCCCTTCCTCGGCGACATGGCACTGCCGCTGATCCGTATCGAAGCGCCGCAGGGCAACTACGACTACCAGAACAAGTACTTCACCGACGACGTGAAGTACCACTGCCCGAGCGGGCTGGACGCCGACCTCGAACAGGAGATCCAGGATCTGGTGATGCGCGCTGCGCGGCTGATCGACTGCCGCGGCTGGGGCCGCGCCGACCTGATGCTGGGCGAGGACGGCCGCCCCTGGCTGCTCGAAATCAACACCTCTCCGGGCATGACTTCGCACTCCTTGGTGCCGATGGCCGCACGTGCGGTCGGCATCGAGTTCGGCGAACTGTGCCTGCGCATCCTGGAGTCGGCCCGCCTTGGCTAAAAAGCCCTCAGCGCGCAACAAGGCCACGCAGCGCCGCGACGACGGCGGCCTGTGGGACAGCCCGCGCGCGCTGACGATGATCGCCGATGTGATCCTGCTGCTGGCGAGTGCGGCGATCGGCTATGCGCTGGTGATCATGGTCACCCGCATGCCGGTGCTGCCGTTGCAGTCGGTGACGCTGACGCGCGCACCGGCCAACGTGAGTGCCGCGCAGATCGAGGACGCCGCGCGGCGCGCCGTCACCGGCAGCTTTCTCACCACCGACATCGAGCGCGCACGCACCGTGTTCGAAAGCCTGCCCTGGGTGCGCCACGCCACGGTGCGCCGGGTGTGGCCCGGCTCGCTGGAAATCGACATCGAGGAGCACGTTGCGGTCGCACGCTGGTGGGTGCCGCCGAACGTGCCGGCGCGCATGGTCAATGCCCAGGGCGAACTGTTCGTGGCCGAACACGAAGCGGCACTGCCGCTGTTCATCGGGCCGGACGAGGACTCGGCCAGCATGCTGGCCCGCCACCTCGAATGGAGCGATCTGCTGGCGCCGATGGAGCGGCAGATCAACAAGCTCGTGCTGACGCGCCGCCAGGCCTGGCAGTTGCAGCTCGACGACGGAACGCGGCTCGAGCTCGGTCGCGAGGAGGAGAAGTCGCCGATCGCCGAACGGCTCGCGCGCTACGTCAATACCCAGCCGGAAATCCTGCGCCGCGGCGCGCAGAAAGTGATCTACGCCGATCTGCGCTACCCGAACGGCTACGCAATACGAATGAGCAGCACTGAACACCAGGACAGACCATGACAAGAGACAGCAAGGACCTCATCGTCGGCCTCGACATCGGCACGTCGAAAATCTCGGCCGTCGTCGCACAACTTGGCAGCGACGGGCGACTCGACATTCTCGGCCTCGCCACCCAGGAGGCGCAGGGCCTGAAGAAGGGTGTCGTGGTCAATATCGAAGCCACCGTAGATTCGATCTCGCGCGTGATCCAGGAGGTCGAGCTGATGGCCGACTGCAAGGTGCGCGAAGTCTTCACCGGCATCGCCGGCAGCCACATCCGCAGCTTCAACTCCAATGGCGTGGTCGCCATCAAGGACAAGGAAGTCACCCGGCTCGACCTCGAACGCGTGGTCGAAACCGCGCGCGCGATGCCGATTCCGGCCGATCAGGAAATCCTGCATACGCTGACCCAGGAATTCATCATCGATGGCCAGGACGGCGTGCGCGAGCCGATAGGCATGAGCGGCAAGCGACTCGAAGTGCGCGTGCACATCGTGACCGGCGCCGTGTCGGCGGCGCAGAACATCATCAAGTGCGTGCGCCGTTGCGGCCTCGAAGTGGTGGACCTCGTGCTGCAGCCGCTGGCCTCCAGCCAGGCCACGCTGTCGGAGGACGAAAAGGATCTGGGCGTCTGCCTGATCGACATCGGCGGCGGTACCACCGACATCGCCATCTTCACCCAGGGAGCGATCCGCCACACGGCCGTGATCCCGATCGCCGGCGACCAGATCACCAACGATATCGCGATGGCCCTGCGCACGCCGACCGCCGAGGCGGAAGACATCAAGCTGCGCTACGGCGTGGCGATGTCGGCACTGGCCGACGCCGAGGACATGATCGAAGTGCCGGGCATTGGCGACCGCGGCCCGCGCCGCATGTCGCGTCAGGCGCTGGCCGACGTGATCGAGCCACGCGTGTCGGAACTGTTCGAACTGGTGCAGGCCGAGCTGCGACGCAGCGGCTACGAGGAACTGCTGTCGTCCGGCGTCGTGCTGACCGGCGGCAGCGCAACCATGCGCGGCATGGCGGATCTGGCCGAGGACGTGTTCCACCTGCCGTCGCGCGTCGGCGTGCCCGAATGCAGCGGCAACCTCGCCGACGTGGTGCGCCATCCGCGTTACGCGGCAGCGATCGGACTGGTGATGGAAGGCGCTGCGCAGCGTCGTCGCGGGCAGGTTGCGCGCGAAACGAGGAACGTACGTCAGGTGCTGGCCAACATGCGCTCCTGGTTCGAAAGAAATTTCTGAAATTCGGGACGCAAACGGCATCTACGGCATGCGTTGCACTAAGTTTAGTCGTATACTTGCGCGCAATCACTAAATCTAGTGGTGGCGCGCGTTTTGTAGCCATAAGAGCCTTCAGGCTCGGAGGCGTTCGTGGAAAACAGGAGGGCGGATATGTTCGAGATTCTCGACAAGGAACCGGTGGGTGCGGTGATCAAGGTGATCGGCGTTGGTGGAGCCGGTGGCAACGCGGTTGATCACATGATCCGTGAAGGTGTGAACGGCGTCGAATTCATCGCCGCCAACACCGACGGCATGGCACTCACCCGCAACCTCGCCCCGGTCAAGATCCAGCTCGGCAAGAACGGCCGCGGCGCCGGCGCCAAGCCTGAAGTCGGCCGCACCGCCGCCGAGGAGTACCGCGAACACATCGCCGACCAGCTGCGCGGTGCCGAGATGGTGTTCATCACCGCCGGCATGGGCGGCGGCACCGGCACCGGCGCTGCCCCCATCGTCGCGGAAGTGGCGAAGGAGATGGGCATCCTGACCGTCGCCGTCGTCACCAAGCCTTTCGATTACGAAAACCGGATGCGCGCCGCTGAATCCGGCATCGACGAACTCGCCCGCCACGTCGACTCCCTCATCGTCGTCCTGAACGAGAAACTGATGGAAGTGCTCGGCGAGGACGCCAGCCTGGAAGACGGTTTCAAGGCCGCCGACAACGTGCTGCGCAACGCCGTCGGCGGCATCGCCGAAATCATCAACATCCCGGGCCTGGTGAACGTAGACTTCCAGGACGTGCGCACGGTGATGGGTGAAATGGGCCGCGCGATGATGGGCTCGGCCGAAGCCGCCGGCATGGACCGCGCACGCATCGCTGCCGAACAGGCTGTCGCCAGCCCGCTGCTGGAAGGTGTCGAACTGTCCGGCGCGCGTGGCGTGCTGGTCAACATCACCGCCAGCCGCTCGCTGAAGATGAAGGAAGTGAAGGACGCGATGGAAACGGTGCGTGCCTTCGCCGCCGAAGGCGCCCACGTCATCTTCGGCACGGTGTTCGACGATTCGATGGAAGACCGCCTGCGCGTGACCGTGGTCGCCACCGGCCTCGGCGCCCCGCGCGCGATGAGCAGCAAGCCGCCGATGACCATCATCCGCACCGGTACCGACGACGTCGCCATGCCGGCTGCCGCGATGGGCACCGACTATTCGCACCTCGACATCCCGGCCGTGATGCGCGGCCGCGGCGGCCGTACCGCATCGAGCGCGGTCGAAGCGATGCGCGCCAACGGCGTCGAAACGCTGGATATTCCGGCCTTCCTGCGCAAGCAGGCGGACTGATACCGGCTGTGCTGCACCCGTCCGGCCGCCCGGCCGGACGGATACGCCCTGTTACAGGGGCGTGACGCGGAGGTGAGGTAAACTTGAACTTTCGCTTTCAGTCGTCCTGTCTGCCATGATCCGGCAACGTACCCTTCGCTCAATCGTCCGCGCCACCGGCGTCGGTCTGCACTCCGGCCTCAAGGTCAATCTCGAACTGCGCCCCGCTCCGGCCGATACCGGTGTCGTGTTCCGGCGTGTCGACCTGACGCCGCCGGTCGAACTGCGTGCCGACCCGCACGCCGTCGGCGACACGCGGCTGGCCTCCTGCATCGGTCGTGACGGCGCCACGATCTCGACCGTCGAGCACCTGATGTCCGCACTTGCCGGTCTTGGTGTCGACAACGTGTTCGTCGATGTCGACGCGCCCGAACTGCCCATCATGGACGGCTCGGCCTCCACCTTCGTCTATCTGATACAGCAGGCCGGCATCGTCGAGCAGGCAGCGGCGAAGAAGTTCGTCCGCGTGCTGCAGACGGTCGAGGTGAAGGACGGTGACAAGTGGGCGCGTCTTGACCCGTACGAAGGTTTCAGCCTGGAATTCTCGATCGAGTTCCGCCACCCGGCGATCGAACGCACCGGCACCCAGGTCAAGGTCGATTTCGCCCACCAGTCCTACATCGAAGACGTCGCCCGTGCGCGCACTTTCGGCTTCATGCACGAGGTCGAGTACCTGCGACAGAACGGCCTCGCCCAGGGCGGCAGCCTGGAGAACGCGATCGTGATGGACGAGTACCGCGTACTCAACAGCGACGGCCTGCGTTACGCCGACGAGTTCGTCAAGCACAAGGTGCTGGACGCCATCGGCGACCTGTACATCCTCGGCCATCCGCTGCTTGCCGCCTTCAGCGCGCACAAGTCCGGCCACGCGCTGAACAACGCGCTGCTGCATGCCTTGCTTGCACAGGAAGGTGCCTGGGAGTGGGCGAGCTTCGACCAGCCGGCACAGACGCCGTCCGCGGTATCGAACCAGTACCGTCCGCTGGTGGACGACGCCGGCTCGGCGCCCGCCTTCGCCTGAGCGGCACGTGCTCATACTGCGCCTGATCGGCATCCTGCTGATCATCACCGTCGGCGCATCGTTTCTCGGCTATGTGCTGACGCGTGACCAGCGTTACCTGAATTTCGCCTGGACGCTGCTCCGCTACGCGGTGATAGCCACGCTGGGCATCCTTGCGCTGTTCCTGCTGGAACGCGTGATCATCCTCTAGCCTTTGCGCGGGCGACCAGCAGCTCCAGCGCGCTGCGCAGCGGGCTCGACGGGTCGAGCGCCGCAGCCCCGGAAAGCAGTTCCCGACGCGCCGATTCGCTGACCGGCCGGGGTGAGACTGGCGCAGTAATCCGAGGCGGATCAAATGCTTGCACCTTCACCCTGACTTCGGTAACCTCGCCGCAACTTTCCTGCAGTGCCAGCCTTGCGCTGGGCAGCAACTGCTTCAGCCGGTGGGCAACAGCGCCAGACGAAGCGCTGACCACCACGACACCCTGCTTCACGTTCAGCACCCGACTGACCTCCGTCAGTTCGGTTGGCAGGAATTTTTCGTAGGCTCTCTGCACGCGGGCGATCTGCCTGACGTGTGACGCCAGATTTGCCAGCGAGTCCTGTGCATTGAGATGGTCGTGCAGGCGGCGGGCAGACATAAGAAGACTTAGGGAGCGGATGTGCAGATTATTCTGGTTTCCGACCGCCTGACAACCGCCAAGGCCATCACCATCCGGCCGTGGCACCTCGCGGGCGCACTGTTCGCATTCACCGTACTCGTTTTCATGCTCGCCTCGGCGTTCTCGTTCATCACGCTGAAGCACGCCAGCGAGTGGCGACTGCCGGTGATCGACGAGCTCATCACCGCAGCGCGCAACGAGGAAATCCAGCGCAGCGAACAGTTCGTGCGCGAGAACCTGAACACGATGGCGGTCAAGCTCGGCCAGATGCAGGCCCAGCTGATACAGCTCGACACGCTGGGCACCCGGCTGGCCAAGCTCGCCGGCGTCAAGGCGCCCGAACCGGTCGTCAACAGCGCCCCGCCCGGTCGCGGTGGCCCGCTGATCAACGAGAACACGCTGTCGGCGGACGAACTCGAAGCGCAGATGAAGCACTTCTCCGATCTACTGGCGCAGCAGGACGACTACCTCGGCGTGATCGAATCGGAACTGCTGCTCGATCAGGCCACGCTGTCTCTGGTGCCATCCACTCTGCCGGTCAACGGCGGCACCTGGAACGCCTCCGGTTTCGGCTGGCGTATCGATCCCTTCAACGGCTCGCGTGCGATGCACGAGGGCGTCGACTTCGTCGCCGAGGTCGGAACGCCCATCATCGCTGCGGCAGCGGGCGTCGTAACCACGGCCAGTTTCCATCCGCAGTACGGCAATATGGTCGAGATCGATCACGGACGTGATCTGGTCACCCGCTACGCGCACGCCAGCAAGCTTCTGGTCACGCCCGGCACCCTGGTACGGCGGGGTCAGAAGATCGCCGAGGTCGGCAGCACCGGTCGCTCGACCGGCCCGCACCTGCACTTCGAAGTGCGCGTCAAGGACGTCGCGCAGAACCCCAACCGTTTCCTCGAACTGGCGCGCAAGGCGCTGCCCGCAAATGCGCGGCAGGCATCCGTCGACGCCCACCCGCACTGAAGGCGGGCCACGTCGGGCAAGCCTCCCGCAGCGCCGGCCCGGCGCCCCTGCCGTCACGGGGCTGCCAACGGGCACATGCTAGAATCGCCGTCTTTTCCGACATCGGTTTGCCCGCGCCGGGCTTCTGTCTTCGATGATTGCATCCCTGTTCACCAAGCTGTTCGGCAGCCGCAACGATCGCCTGCTGAAGAAATACCGTCCGGTCATCGCCCGCATCAACGCACTGGAATCCGAACTGTCCGGATTGAGTGACGAAGCCCTCACCGGCAAGACCGCCGAGTTCCGGCAGCGTCTGGCCGACGGGCAAACCCTCGACGACCTGCTGCCCGAAGCCTTCGCCGTGGTGCGCGAGGCGAGCAAGCGGGTGCACGGCATGCGCCATTTCGACGTGCAGCTGGTCGGCGGCATCATGCTGCATTCGGGCAAGATCGCCGAAATGCGCACCGGCGAAGGCAAGACGCTGACCGCGACCCTGCCGGTCTATCTGAATGCGCTGTCCGGCAAGGGCGTGCATGTGGTGACGGTGAATGACTACCTCGCCAGCCGCGATGCCGAACAGATGGGCAGGCTCTACGGCTTCCTCGGCATGACGACCGGCGTGAACCTGTCACGCATGCCGCACGACCTGAAGCAGGCCGCCTACGCCTCGGACATCACCTACGGCACGAACAACGAATTCGGCTTCGACTACCTGCGCGACAACATGGTGTACTCGCAGGGCGAGCGTGTTCAGCGCGGTCTGAACTTCGCCATCGTCGACGAGGTGGACTCCATCCTGATCGACGAGGCGCGCACGCCGCTGATCATTTCCGGTCAGGCCGACGACCACACCGACCTCTATGTGAAGCTCAACGCGGTCGCACCGCTGCTCACCCGCTGCGAGGTCGAGGACGGCCCGGGCGACTACTGGGTCGACGAGAAGGCGCATACCGTGCTGCTGACCGAAGCAGGTCACGAGCACGCGGAAGAGATCCTGGTCCAGCACGGCCTGCTCGAAGCCGGCCGCAGCCTGTACGAACCGGCCAACATCACGCTGGTGCACTTCCTCTACGCCAGCCTGCGCGCGCACAACCTGTACTTCCGCGACCAGCAGTACGTGGTGCAGAACGGCGAAATCATCATCGTCGACGAATTCACCGGTCGTCTGATGCCGGGCCGCCGCTGGTCCGACGGCCTGCACCAGGCAGTCGAGGCGAAGGAAGGCGTGCAGATCCAGGCCGAGAACCAGACGCTGGCCTCGATCACCTTCCAGAACTACTTCCGCATGTACGGCAAGCTGGCCGGCATGACCGGTACCGCCGACACCGAAGCCTACGAATTCCACCAGATCTACGGTCTGGAAACCGTGGTGATCCCGACCCACCGGCCGATGATCCGCAAGGACATGAACGACCTGGTGTATCGCACGGCCAAGGAAAAGTACGCCGCGGTGATCGCCGACATCAAGGACTGCCACGAGCGGGGACAGCCGGTACTGGTCGGTACCACCTCGATCGAAAGCTCGGAGCTGCTGTCCGGTCTCCTGAACAAGGAAAAGCTGCCGCATCAGGTGCTGAACGCCAAGCAGCACGAACGCGAGGCGGAAATCGTCGCCCAGGCCGGCCGCCCGGGCGTGATCACGATCGCCACCAATATGGCCGGTCGCGGTACGGACATCGTGCTCGGCGGCAACGTCGAGAAGCAGGTGCAGGCGCTGGAGCAGGACCAGAGCATGGGCGACGCCGATCGCGCCGCGCGCGTCGAGAAGCTGCGCAGCGAATGGCAGTCCCTGCACGAACAGGTGATCGCCGCCGGCGGCCTGCACATCATCGGCACCGAACGCCACGAATCGCGCCGCATCGACAACCAGCTGCGCGGCCGCTCCGGCCGCCAGGGCGACCCGGGCTCGTCGCGCTTCTACCTGTCGCTGGAAGACCCGCTGATGCGCATCTTCGGCGGCGAACGACTGAACGCCATCATGCTGCGGCTGAAGATGCCGGAGGGCGAAGCGATCGAGCACGCGATGGTGAATCGCTCGCTCGAGTCGGCGCAGCGCAAGGTCGAACAGCGTAACTTCGACATCCGCAAGCAGCTGCTCGAATACGACGACGTGTCGAACGACCAGCGCAAGGTGATCTACGAACAGCGTAACGCGCTGCTCGAAGCCGAGAACATTTCGGAAACCATCACCGCGATGCGCCACAGCGTGCTCGAAGACACCTTCCGCCAGTACGTGCCAACCGAGAGCGTCGAGGAACAGTGGGATCTGGCCGGTGCCCAGGCCGCCTTCCTGTCCGAGTTCCGCATCGATACGCCGTTCGCGGAATGGCTGTCGGCCGAGCCCAACCTCGCCGACGAAGATCTGCTCAAGCGCGCGCAGGACCTTTCGGACGAGCAGTACGCGGTCAAGGTCGCACTGGTCGGTGGCGATTCCTTCAGCCAGTTCGAACGCAACGTGATGCTGCAGAGTCTGGACAGTCACTGGCGTGAACACCTCGCCGCGCTCGACCACCTGCGCCAGGGCATCCATCTGCGCGGCTATGCGCAGAAGAACCCGAAGCAGGAGTACAAGCGCGAAGCCTTCGAACTGTTCGAAAGCCTGCTCGATCAGGTGCGCGGCGAAGTCACCCGCGTGCTGATGAACGTCGAAATCCGCTCGCCCGAACAGATCGAGGAAAGCGAACCGACACCGCCGCCGCTCGACAACATGCGTTTCACCCACGCCGACTTCGACCCGTCGATGGCCGGCGAAGGTGTGGACCCGCTGGCGCCACCGGCCGGCAACAACGCGCCGGCGCAGCCGGCTGCCGCCGGCCCCAAGGTCGGTCGCAACGACCCCTGCCCCTGCGGCTCGGGCAAGAAGTACAAGCAGTGCCACGGCCGCCTCGCCTGAGCCCGGCCGGGCAATGAAGGAGGCGGCCCGCGGGCCGCCTTTTTCTTTGCTGCGACAGGCAGGCACTACATGTGGAGATGATGGGTCGCATGAAAGCATCGCAACGCGCTCAGTCGATATCGCCCTTCTTCGCGATGGAGATCGGCAAGCAGGCTGCCGCACTCGAAGCGCAGGGCCATCGCGTGATCAAGCTGAACATCGGCGAACCCGACTTCGGCGCGCCACCGGCGGTCATCCGCGCGATGCGCGATCTGATGGACGGCCGCCCGATGCCCTACACGGCGGCGCTTGGCCTGCCCGAACTGCGACAGGCCATCGCCGGCTTCTACCGGCAGATGCACGGCCTCGACATCCCCGCCTCGCGCATCGTCGTCACCGCCGGCGCCTCCGCCGCACTGCTGCTGGTCACCGCGGCGCTGGTCGATCCGGGCGACGAGGTGATCGTCGGCGACCCGTCCTACCCTTGCAACCGGCAGTTTCTCGGCAGCTTCGGCGCACGCGTGAAACTCGTTCCGACGACCGCCGCTACGCGCTACCAGCTCGATGCGGCAACCGTGCAAGCGAACTGGAGCGATGCCACTCGCGGGCTCATGCTGGCCACACCGTCGAATCCGACCGGCACCGCGGTGCCGCCGGCCGAGCTCGCGGCGATCTGCGACTGGGCGCGCCGCCACGATGCATGGCGCATCATCGACGAAATCTATCTGAACCTGCAGGACGCCGATGTGCAGGGGCAACCGGCGCAGTCCGTGCTCGCCAGCGATCCGGACGCCTTCGTCATCAACAGCTTTTCCAAGTACTTCGGCATGACCGGCTGGCGCCTCGGCTGGTGCGTGGTACCGGAGGCGATGGTGCCGGTGGTCGAACGGCTGGCGCAGAACTTCTACATCTGCCCGCCTACGCCCGCGCAGTTCGCCGCGCTGGCCTGCTTCACGCCGGAGTCGATCGCCGTCTGCGAGGCGCGCCGCAGTGAATTCGCACGGCGCCGCGCACAGGTGATCGCGGGCCTGGCCGGCATCGGCCTGCCGGTCGACGTGCCGCCGGACGGCGCCTTCTACGCCTGGTTCGACGTGCGCCACACCGGGCTGGATGCGTGGACCTTCTGCCAGCGCGCGCTGCAGGAGGCCCACGTTGCGCTGACACCCGGACGCGACTTCAGCGAACTCGACCCGGAACGCCACGTCCGCCTGTCCTGCGCCGCCTCCACCGACGATCTGACGGAAGGACTGTCACGCCTGGGCAGATTCGTCGCCGATCTGCGGCCGTAACGGCGCGGCGCTAGCGGCGGGAATTGGAGCCCGCGAGGTTTGTGGGAGCGAGCTTGCTCGCGATTGCGGCCTGTAACGAGGGCCGCGGCTTATACGGGCCGCGTCGCGGCCAAGGCCGCTCCCACAGGGAATGCGCCCGAACCGTTGCCAGCGAGGGGGTTCTTGTGGGAGGGGTCTTCTGACCCCGACAGCAGCGGTGACATGTGCCCAGCGCCGGCTCGAGGTGCTGTCGGCAGCAAAGGCGGCCTCCCATAAAGATCCCTCGCCCGGTCCTGTGCCGAAGACAGTGGGAGCGAGCTTGCTCGCGATAGCAGCCTGCACCGGAGCCGGCGACTTGCCAAAGCCGCGTCGCGGCCAAGGCCGCTCCCACGAGAAGCACGTCCCCTCCGCCGTCAGAGCGGAGTTTCCCGTGGGAGCGAGCTTGCTCGCGATGAAGGCCGCAACCGTCTATCGAGCTACCGTCGCATCGCCGGCAGCGGCCTGAACTGGCGGGTGTCGTCGAAGTAGGCGGGATCGGTATTCGCCGAAGTCATGCCGGGCAGGCCGAGCACCGGCAAGGGTTTCAGGTCGCGCGGCGAAATCGGCCAACGCCCACCGGTGATACGGCCGGCCAGCCAGCCGTCGAGCGCTTCGTGACCCGACGGCACTTCGTCTGCATGCATGTAGAGTGCTTTCGCACACAGGCCGAAGTGCGGTGCCAGCGCCTTTTCCATCAGGGCGTGGCCGATCACGTGCAGCGCCGCCCGTTCGACCGACCCGCGCCGCTCGAGCAGCGCCTCGCGCCAGCGGTGCGAACGCAGTGCATCGATCAGCGCCGCATCGTCGGTCACCAGCACCAGCCCGTCCTCGTCGAACTGGGTCAGCGCGTCACGCACCGGGCCACGATCGCCGCCGGGGCGGTTCTCGATCTCGATGCAGTGGCGCGCATTCATCGCCGCCTTGATGCGCGGGTAGCGCAGCCAGACCAGCGCGTTGAACAGGTCGTGCCAGTTTGCATCGCGGGTGGCGACACGGCCGGTGGCAGCGATGCGGGCTTCGTAGCCGCCTTCCGCAGCCGCGTCCGCAACGAAGGAGATGGGCAGGCCGCGGTGGGTCACCGGACGCCCCACCTCGGCGGCGAGCACATCCAGTTCCGCAGCCAGTGGAGGCGTGGCCCCGGGCAGGCGAGCCAGCAGATGACGAACGCCCGCGTGCAGCGGCCCGCTGCCGACGCGGCCTGCCAGCGTCGCGCTCAGGAGCCGCTCGCCGCCGCCTTGACCGGCACGAAGGTGAACTGCTCGTCCTTCTTGCGGAAAGTGCCGATGGCCGGCGGTTCGGTCGCCGGCTTGTCGATCACCGAGAACACGCAGTCGGTGGTGTTCACCGCATACCAGCGGCTGGAGCCCTGACGAAGGATGTAGCGGTTGGGCTCGCCGCCGTCGAACACGGTGACGACGGCGGTGTTGAGCCGCGCCGGCTTCATGTCGAAGCGGCGCTGGCAGGTGGGCATGCGCGACACGATCACGGCCAGTTCGTACTGGTCGCTCCAGAAATACGGCTTCTCGCGGTTGATGATCAGGGCGTGTTCCTTGCCCTCGATCATGAAGGCCGCGTTGTCGATCTCGCAGCCGGCCAGCAGGCCCGCAAGCGGCAGCAGCAGAAGGCGCAGGTGTCGTGTCATGGATGGGTTCACTCGATTCGCCAGGCCACGCGCTCACCCGCGCGCAGCGGCACCAGTACATCACCATCGGCAAATTCCTGGCTGGCCTTGACCTCCCACGACTCACGGACCAGCGTGATCTGCGACGTATTGCGCGGCAGGCCGTACCAGTCCGGACCGTTGAAGCTGGCGAAGGCTTCCAGCCGGTCGAGCGCGCCGACGGCGTCGAAGGCTTCGGCGTACAGCTCGATGCCGGCGTGCGAGGTGTAGCAGCCGGCACAGCCGCAGGCGGCTTCCTTGGCGCCCTTGGCGTGCGGCGCCGAATCGGTGCCGAGGAAGAAGCGACGGTTGCCGGAGGTGACCGCGGCGACCAGCGCCTGGCGATGCACCTCGCGCTTCAGCACCGGCAGACAGTAGTGATGCGGCCGTACGCCGCCGGCGAAGATGGCATTGCGGTTCATCAGCAGGTGATGCGCTGTGACGGTGGCCGCGATGTTGTCGCCGGCCGCGGCAACGAACTCCGCCGCGTCCTTCGTCGTGATGTGCTCGAACACCACGCGCAGTGCCGGGTGACGCGCCAGCAGCGGGCGCATCACGCGCTCGATGAACACCGCCTCGCGGTCGAACACATCGACGTCGCCATCGGTCACTTCGCCGTGGATCAGCAGCGGCAGGCCGCGTTCCGCCATGCGCGCCAGCGCGGCGTCACAGCGCGCCACATCGGTCACGCCGGAATCAGAATTGGTGGTGGCGCCCGCCGGGTAGAGCTTCACCGCCTTGACGAAGCCGCTGTCACAGGCGCGATCGATCTCGTCCGGCGAGGTGTTGTCGGTCAGGTAGAGCGTCATCAGCGGCTCGAACGCTGGCAGGCCCGGCGTGGCTGCGTGCGCCGCCAGGATGCGCTCGCGGTAGGCGCCGGCCAGCGCCACGGTGGTCACCGGCGGGCGCAGGTTCGGCATCACGATGGCGCGCGCGAAGCGGCGCGCGGTGTCCGGCAGCACCGCCGTCAGGGCTGCGCCATCGCGCAGATGCAGGTGCCAGTCGTCGGGGCGGGTGAGGGTCAGTCGATTCAAGGGCGTTCCAATCCAGTCAGCGATCCCTGCCGGCGCCACGCCGACGGGGTGTAGCGCACGATTATCCCGCATAGTCGTCCCCCGGCCCAACCGCGGCGGGGCGCCGGCACGGATCGGCGGCGACCGCAGGCGGATCAGTCGGCTTCGTCGTCCTGCGGAGCATCGACGCCGTGTGCCATCGCGTAGTCGTACAGCAGCTTGCGCGGTGCCCCGGTGATGGCCTGCGCCACCTTCACCGCTCGACTGGGCGGCAGTTCGTCGAGCAGGATGTCCAGAGTGCGCTGCGCGGCGGCATCCAGCCCCTCTTCCGGCTGCGCGCCGGACAGCAGCAGCACGAATTCGCCACGCTGGTGGTTGGCGTCGGCCGCCAGCCAGACCGGCGCCTCGGCCACCGGCAGGCGCACGATCTGTTCGAACAGCTTGGTCAGTTCGCGCGCGATCACGAGTTCGCGCTCCGGCTGCATCACCGCCGCGATGTCGGCCACGCAGTCGACGATGCGATGCGGCGCTTCATAGAACACCAGCGCGCAGTCCTGGTCACGCAGCGACTCCAGCATCCGGCGGCGCGCCGCCGACTTGACCGGCAGGAAGCCGACGAAGCGGAACTGCGCATCGAGCAGGCCGCTGGCCGACAGCGCCACCACGGCCGCACTGGGCCCGCTCACCGGCACGACGCGGAAACCGGCGTCCTGCACCGCGCGCACGACACGCGCGCCCGGATCCGACACCGCCGGCGTGCCGGCGTCCGACACCAGTGCCACGCGCTTGCCGTCGGCGAGTGCCGCGATCAGCCGTTCGGCGCCGCTGCGTTCGTTGTGCTCATGCACCGCGATCAACTGCGCGCGCAGGCCGAGGTGACGCGCCAGCCGCGAGGTCTCCCGCGTGTCCTCGCAGGCGATCAGGTCGGCGGCACGCAGCGCGCCGATGGCACGCGCCGACAGTTCGCCCAGGTGACCGATGGGTGTGCCGACGACATACAATGCCGATGTCCTGAATTCGGATGGAGTGTCGTCGTGGGTGGAAACAGGAAGATCGGGCGTGTCCATCGGGCGGCGGAGTGCAGGCGGCCCGCCATTCTGAGCGTCGCTGCCGGTCGCCACAAGCGCCGATGAGTGCCCGCGCGCAGCAGGGCGCTGCCGCCGAGCAACTCGCGGCCCGCTTTCTCGAATCGAAGGGCCTGCGTGTGCTCGGCCGCAATCTGCGCTGGCGCGATGGCGAACTCGATCTGGTGTGCGAACACGGCGACACGCTGGTGTTCGTCGAGGTGCGCATGCGGCGCGACGGCCGCTTCGGCGGGGCCGCAGCCAGCGTCGGCCCGGTCAAGCAGGCGCGGCTGATCCGCGCCGCACAGCACTGGCTCGCCGAACAGGGGCGCCGCGCACAGGCCCGCCCTGCCCGCTTCGACGTGATCGCGCTGTCAGCGCTCGACGCCGCCAGCATCGACTGGATACGTGATGCGTTCGGTCTGTAGCGCCCTGCTTGCACTCGTCTGCGTCGGCGCACAGGCCGACGGCCTGCGCCTGCTGGCACAGCGCTCGCCGCTGGCCGGCGCGCAGTACCACCGGCTGGCCGAAGTGTGGCCGCAGCTCACGGTGGGCGATGCGCTGACGCTGGAGCGCGAACCGGGCAACCGCTATGACACACGCGCGGTAAAGGTGCTCTGGCGCGGCGTCATGATCGGCTACCTGCCACGGGCCGCCAACTTCGAAGCGGCCGACGAGATGGACGCTGGCGCCCGGCTCAGCGCGCGCATCGGCGCGCTCACGCCCGACCCCGATCCCTGGAAACGGCTGCGCGTCGACGTCTGGATCGAACTGCGTCGCTGAGGGCCGTCGCGCCCCGACCGAATTGCAAGCGCAGGTATCGGACTGCAAGAAGGCTTCACAAAGACGGCCTGCCGGGCCGATCTTGGTACACTCCGGCCACACCCAACGCTGCGAGCTCTCATGAATCTGGTTTCACGCATTTCCGAGCACTTCATCGACAGCGCGCAAACCAAGCTCTCGTCCACCGAAGTCCTCGCCGCGCCGATTGCCGACGCGGTCGAGCTGATGGTGGAAAGCCTGATGGCCACCGGCAAGATACTCGCCTGTGGCAACGGCGGATCGGCGGCGGACGCCCAGCACTTCGCCGCCGAACTGGTCGGCCGCTACGAACGCGAACGCCCCGAACTGGCCGCCATCGCGCTGACCGTCGACAGCTCCATCCTGACCGCCATCGCCAACGACTACAGCTTCGAGCAGGTGTTCGCCAAGCAGGTGCGGGCACTCGGTCAGCCGCAGGACGTGCTGCTGGCGATCTCGACCTCCGGCAACTCGGCCAACGTGATTGCCGCGATCGACGCCGCGCATGAGCGCGAAATGCGCGTGGTCGCGCTGACCGGTCGCGGCGGTGGGCGCATTGCGGAACTGCTGACCGATCGCGACATCCACATCTGTGTGCCGGCCGAACGCACGGCACGCATACAGGAAGTTCACCTGCTCACCCTGCACTGCCTGTGCGACGGCATCGACTGCATGCTTCTAGGAACCGAATGATGACAAAAACCCGCAAAACCGTTTCCTTCACCCGCCCGCTGCTGCTGGCCGCCCTGATCGGCGTTTCGGTGCCCGTATTGCAGGGCTGCTTCCCGGTGGTCGCCGCCGGTGCCGGCACTGCCGTCATGTCGGCGCTTGACCGCCGCACCAGCGGTACCCAGGTCGAGGACGAAGGCATCGAACTGCGCGCCAGCAACCGCCTGCGCGAAAAGCTCGGCAGCCGCGCCAATGTCAGCGTCACCAGCTACAACCGCAACGTGCTGCTGACCGGTCAGGTCGCCGACGAAGCCACGCGCGCCGAAGCCGCCGCCATCGTCGGCGAGGTGCCGAACGTGCGCGGTGTCAGCAACGAAACCGAGATCGCCGGCGTGTCCTCGCTGACCCAGCGCTCGAACGACGCGCTGATCACCTCCAAGGTGAAGGCGCGCATCCTCGATTCGCAACGGGTCAAGGCCAACCACGTCAAGGTGGTGACCGAAATGAGCAAGGTCTATCTGATGGGCCTGCTGACCGAAACCGAAGCGAAGGCCGCAAAGGAAGTCGCCGCCTCGACCTCGGGCGTGCGCAAGGTGGTGGCGATCTTCGAAATCGTCAGTCCGGAAGAAGCGCGGCGCCTCGACGCGGCCGGCGGCAACAACAGCCCGAAGCAGTAAGGTCGCGCTGGCCTATCCGGCGGCGAGACGTCGCCGGATGGCGCGCAGCACGCTGCCGATCAGCGGCAGCTTCTCGTACAGTTCCTGCGCCGCATCCCAGTAGTCGCGGTGTTCGGCCACCCGGCCCTGCGCGTCGAAGCGCAGCCGGGTCGCGCCGACGATGGCCTGCGCACGACCGCGCATGACGAAGTGCATGGTCCATTCGAGCCACGCCGCGTCGCCCTCGCTCATCGCCGAGTGCACCTCGAAGCGCGGCGCCTCGACCTGTTCGAACATGTGGCTGAAGATGCGCGCCACCGCGGAGCGACCGCGCACGTCATTGAACGGGTCGCGGAAGTGCGCGTCATCGGCGTAGAGCGCGGCGAGCGTGTCGACGGTGGCAGGTGTCAGCGTCTCGAAAGCCGAGATCAAGGTGCGCAGGCGGTCATCGACGGGCATTCGGACATCTCCAGTTATCGAGGTCGGCGGATGAGGGTCCGCCGCGTCGCGGCCAAGGCCGCTCCCACGGGGATCGCGCCCGATCCGAGGCCGGTGCCCGGGTTCTGTGGGAGGGGTCTTCTGACCCCGACTGCGGCCTGTGCCGAAGCCGGCGGACCGCAGCGGCCCAGTCGCGGCCAAGGCCGCTCCCACAAAAGACCGAAGCCGGGACTTCGTGGGAGCGAGCTTGCTCGCGATAACAGTCTGTATCGAAGCCGCCCACATCCGGAAGCGTCGCCGACTCACCCGTGCGAGCGCGATTCCCAGATCTTCTGCAGCCGCTTGACCGAGACCGGCACCGGCGTGCGCAGTTCCTGCGCGAACAGGTTCACCCGCAGCTCTTCGAGCAGCCAGCGGAATTCATCGAGGAAGGGATCGCTCACGCCCGCCCGCGCACGGGCGATGCGCTCGCGCTCCCACAGCGTGGCGAGCGATGCCCAGTCGGCCATCGCGCGCGCGTCGCGCGCCGGGTCAGCGCGCAACTTGTCGATGCGCAGCGCGATCGCCTTCAGGTAGCGCGGATAGTGGGTCAGCCGCTCCAAAGGCGTGCGCTCGATGAAGTGCTTGCCGACCAGCGCGTCGAGCTGGGCGCGCATGTCGGCGCCAGCGTCGGGGTGCGCCTTCAGCGCGATCAGCTTCTTGTTCAGCGCGGCGTATTCGGTGAGCACACTGCCTGCCAGCCGGCCGATCTCCTGCGCAACCAGCGATATGCGCGGCCGCGCTTCGTCGCGCCGCGTGGCGAAGGCGGCGGCGTCCTGCGGCCACGGTTCCATCATGCAGCAGCGTTCCAGCGTGGCGGCGACCAGCTGCGCGCGCAGTTCGGCTTCGCTGCCCAGGTTCATGAACTGCATCGCCATGTCGCGCAGGCCGGGCAGGCTTTTCTCGATGAACTTGACCTGGTCGCGCAGCTCCAGCGCGAACAGCCGGCGCAGGCCGCGGCGGTGCACCTCGTGCGCCGCTTCCGGCGTATCGAACACGCGCACGCTGACCGCGTCGCCATCGTCCTGCAGCGCCGGAAAACCGATCACCATGCGACCGGCAACCTCGACCTCCATCAGTTCGGGCAGTTCGCCGAAGGCCCAGCTCGTGTAGCGGCCCTCGCCCGCCGCCTGAGCGGCCGGGGCCACCTGCGGTGCAGGCTCGGCGCGACCCTTCTTCGCGGCCGGCGGCGGCACCGGCGCTTTCGCAACGGCGTCGCGCGCGCCGAGCGCGGCCAGTGCGTCGGCCATGCTGCCGCGCGCGCTGACTGCCTTGCTGTCGGCAGCGGGCAGCTGCGCAGGCGCAACGTCTTTCGGAGGCGGCGCGACCGGCGCTGCGGATGACGACACCGTCGGCAGCGCAATGCGCGCCTGCTCGAAGCGGCGCGCCACCTCGTCCTTCAGCCGCGTGCGCAGCTCGGCCAGATTGCGTGACTGGCCGAGCACGCGACCGTGCTCGTCGATCACGCGGATGTTCATGATCAGGTGCGCCGGCAGGTTTTCGGCGCGGATCGCGTCCGGTGGCAGCTTGAGGCTCACGTACACCTCGATCGCGCGCGCCAGCACCTTCACCAGCGGCTCCGACTGGTCGTGCGGCTGGGCGAGGAAGTCGGCGACGAAGCCGCTGATCGGCTGGATGCGGTGACGCAGCTTGGGCGGAATCGTCTTCGCGAGCTGCACCACCTTTTCCTCGATCAGGCCCGGCACCAGCCAGTCCAGCCGCGCCGCCGGAATCTGGTTCAGCAGCGTCAGCGGTACGGTCAGCGTGACGCCGTCGTCGGCCGCATTCGGCTCGTGGCGGTATTCGAGTTTCAGGCGCTGGCCGAGCAGATCCATCTTCGCCGGGAAGCGTTCGCTGCTGACGCCGGCCGCCTCGTGCCGCATCAGCTGTTCGCGTGTCAGGTGCAGCAGCTTCGGATTGTCGCGCTCGGCGTCGCGGCGCCAGCGCTCGAAGCCGCGCAGGTCGATCACGTCGGCCGGCACGATGGAATCGTAGAAGGCTTCGATCAGCGATTCGTCGACAAGCAGGTCCTGCCGGCGCTGCTTTTCCTCCAGCCGCTCGATCTGCGCGATCAGGTCGAGGTTGTGCTGCAGGAACTTCATCTGCTTCAGCGCGACATCGCTCACGTCACCATTGACCAGGGCCTCGCGGATCAGCAGCTGGCGGGCCAGCACCGGGTCGGTCTTGCCGTACTGCACGGCGCGCTTGGCGTACAGCGTGATGCCGTGGATGACGCCGCGCTCCCAGGCCACCGTTTCGCCGCGGCTCTTCGACCAGTGCGGCTCGTAGGTCGAACGGCGGATCAGGTGGGCGCCCACCTCTTCCACCCACTCCGGTTCGATGCGCGCGATGCAGCGCGCGAACAGCCGCGTCGTCTCGACCAGCTCGGCGCACATGATCCACTTGCCGCCCTTCTTCGCCAGCGCCGAACCGGGGTGCGGCCAGAACTTGATGCCGCGCGCGCCCAGATAAGGCGGCTCGCCGGCGCGCGCGTCCTCGATGCGCAGGCCGAGGTTGCCGAGCAGGCCGGTCAGCAGCGCGCGGTGCAGCGCATCGAAGGCGGCCGGCTGTTCGTTCTCGGGCCACTCGTGCTCGGCACACAGCGTGTGCAGCTGGGTATGTACGTCGCGCCACTCACGCATGCGCAGCCAGTTCAGGAAGTTCGCCCTGCACCACTCGCGCTGCTTGGCCTGCGACTGGTGATGCCACACTTCGTCGAAAGCCGCCCAGGCCTTCAGGTACCACAGGAATTCGCTGCGCTCGTCGGCGAACTTCGCGTGCGCCTGGTCGGCCGTGCCGGCACGCTCCTCCGGGCGGTCGCGCGGGTCCTGCACCGACAGGCCGGCGGTGATGATGAGCACTTCCTTCAGCGCGCCGTGGTTGCGCGCCGCCAGGATCATGCGCGCGACGCGCGGGTCCAGCGGCAGCCTGGCCAGTTCGCGCCCCAGCGTGGTCAGCGTGCGTTCCTCGTCCACCGCGCCCAGTTCCTGCAGCAGCTGGTAGCCGTCGGCAATCGCGCGCGGCGCCGGGCGGTCGATGAAGGGGAATTCCTCGACGTCGGTCAGGCCGAGCGACTTCATGCGCAGGATGACGCCGGCCAGCGACGAACGCAGGATTTCCGGGTCGGTGTGCGCGGTGCGCTGCTTGAAGTCGTCCTCGTCGTAGAGGCGGAAGCAGACGCCGCTGGACACCCGGCCGCAGCGGCCGGCGCGCTGCTTCGCAGCCGACTGCGCGATCGGCTCGACCTGCAGCTGCTCGACCTTGTTGCGGTAGCTGTAGCGCTTGACGCGCGCCAGACCGGTATCGACCACGTAGCGGATGCCGGGCACCGTCAGCGACGTTTCGGCGACGTTGGTCGAGAGGATGACGCGCCGGCCGTTCGAGCCCTGGAACACGCGCGACTGTTCCTGCGCCGACTGGCGCGCGAACAGCGTCAGGATGTCCGGCTTCACGCCGGGCAGACGCGTATGGTGCTTGCGCAGCGTTTCGGCGCACTCGCGGATTTCCCGCTCGCCCGGCATGAATACCAGCACGTCGCCCGGTCCGCACGAGAAGGCCTCGTCGACCGCGTCGGCTACCGCGTCGTAGAGGTCGCGTTCCTTGTTGGCATCGAACGGCCGCCAGCGCATCTCGATCGGGTAGAGCCGGCCGCTGACCTCGATCACCGGCGCCGGCTTGCCGTTCTGCGCAAAGTGGTTGGCGAAGCGCTCGGCGTCCAGCGTGGCCGAGGTGACGATCACCTTCAGGTCCGGACGGCGCGGCAGCAGCTGGCGCAGGTAGCCGAGCAGGAAGTCGATGTTCAGACTGCGCTCGTGCGCCT
Source organism: Methyloversatilis discipulorum (assembly GCF_000385375.1). Taxonomy (NCBI): domain Bacteria; kingdom Pseudomonadati; phylum Pseudomonadota; class Betaproteobacteria; order Nitrosomonadales; family Sterolibacteriaceae; genus Methyloversatilis; species Methyloversatilis discipulorum. The sequence goes on along the minus strand of NZ_ARVV01000001.1, from coordinate 1,059,909 downwards.
CGTCGATGATGAGCGTGTCGTAGGCGGCCAGCCAGCGGTCACGCTGTGTTTCGGCGAGCAGGATGCCGTCGGTCATCAGCTTGATGCGGCTGTCTTCCGACGTGCGGTCGGTGAAGCGGATGGCGAAGCCGACCTCGCGGCCGAGCGGCACGTTCAGTTCCTTCGCCACGCGGTCGGCGGTGGCGCGCGCGGCGATGCGGCGCGGCTGCGTGTGGCCGATCAGCCCGCGTGCGCCACGGCCCAGTTCCAGACACAGCTTGGGCAGCTGCGTCGTCTTGCCGGAGCCGGTCTCGCCGCACACGATGACCACCTGATGCGCCGCCAGCGCCGCCGCGATCTCGTCGCGCCGCGCCGACACCGGCAGCTCTTCCGGATACTCGACCTTGGGCGCCGATGCGCGCCGCGCGGCGACGCGCGCCTGCGACGCCGCCACGCGTTCAGCGATCTTCGCCGGCCACTTGTCCGGCGCGCGCATCGCCGGCGGCAGTTCGCGCAGCGCGCGCGAAATCGCCGCCGCGTCGCGGCTCATGCACTGTTCGAGCAGGGAATTCAGATCGGGGTGCTGCACTTTCATCGGATCGGGCTGCGGTCTGCGTCGCGCAGAAAGGGCGCCATTGTCCGCGAAAGACGGCGCCTGCGCGAACCGCTCAGCCGCGCAGCAGCTGCCAGCCCCACCAGCCCAGCGCGGTCATCGCCAGCGAACCGAGCACATGAGCCGCCACCGCAACCAGCGCCCAGCCGGTGTGGCCGCGTTCGAACAGCGCGAACACCTCGCCGGAAAAGCTGGAGAAGGTGGTCAGGCCACCGAGGAATCCGGTGGTCACGAGCAGGCGCAGATGGGCCGGCAACTCGGGCATGGCCTGCAGCACCGCCAGCGCCACCCCCATCAGCAGGCCGCCGATCAGGTTGGCCACCAGCGTACCGAGCGGGAAGCCTGCGAACAGCGGGTTCAGCGCCAGCGAAAGACCCCAGCGCATCCATGCACCCAGCGCGGCGCCGCCACCGACGGCAATGAAGTTCTGCATGTCGCACTACCGGATGTGTTCGAGGCCTGAATTGTAGGGGCAGACCGGGCATCGGCTCGCCTCCTGTGGGAGCGGCCTCTGCTGCCCGCAGGCTTCGATATCCGCCGCAGTCGGGGTCAGGAGACCCCTCCCACAGACCCCCGGCGCCGGCCGCGGGTCGGGTGCATTCCCTGTGGGAGCGAACTTGCTCGCGATTGCCGCATCGATCGAAGCCGGCGGCCGACAACAGCCGCATCGCGAGCAAGCTCGCTCCAACAAAACCGCGGGCGGCGGTTCTGGTCCGGACTCAGCCGGGCGTCAGCCCCGCTTCGGCCAGTTCTGCCGCTCGCAGCACGGCGCGTGCTTTGTTCAGCGTTTCCTGCCATTCGCCTTCGGGCGTCGAATCCATCACCACGCCACCACCGGCCTGGGCGTGCAGCACGCCGTCCTTGATCACCGCGGTGCGCAGCGCGATCGCAACGTCCATGCCGCCGTTGAAGCCGAGGTAGCCGACTGCGCCGGAATAGATGCCGCGCTTGACCGGTTCCAGCTCGTCGATGATTTCCATCGCCCGCACCTTGGGCGCACCGCTGACGGTGCCAGCCGGGAAGGTGGCGCGCAGCACGTCCATCGCGGTCAGGCCCGGCTTCAGCACGCCTTCGACATTGCTGACGATGTGCATCACGTGCGAGTACTTCTCGACCACCATGCGGTCGGTCACCTCGACCGTACCGGTGGCGGCGACGCGGCCGAGGTCGTTGCGACCGAGGTCGACCAGCATGATGTGCTCGGCGCGTTCCTTCTCGTCCGACAGCAGATCCTCGGCCAGCGCGCGGTCCTCCTCAGGCGTGGCGCCGCGCTTGCGGGTGCCGGCGATCGGACGCACCGTCACCTTGTCGCCTTCGAGGCGGGCGAGGATTTCCGGGCTGGCGCCGACGATGTGCGTGTCGCCCAGATTGAAGAAATACATGTAGGGCGACGGATTCAGCGCACGCAGCGCGCGATACACCGCCATCGGCGTCGTCGCCAGCGGCTTGCTCATGCGCTGCGACGGCACCACCTGCATGATGTCGCCGTCGAAGATGTAGCGCTTCGCCTTCTCCACCGCGGCGCAGTAGGCGTCATGGCCGAAGCCGGATTCGGCGGCCACCGATTCGCCGCGCGGGGTGTCGGGCTCGCGCAGCGGCGAACGCAGGCGCGCGGTCAGCGCGTCGAGGCGCAGATGCGCATTGACCAGCGCGTCCGGCTTTTCCGGGTCGGCATAGACGATGAAGGTGAGCCGGCCGGACAGGTTGTCGAACACCGCCAGTTCGTCCGACAGCAGCAGATGGATGTCCGGCACGCCCAGCGGGTCGGCCTTGTCCCAGCCGGCGGCGAGCCGGTGCTCGACGTAGCGCACGACGTCGTAACCGAAATAGCCGACCAGACCGCCGGAAAAGCGCGGCAGGCCCGGCAGGTCGGGCACGCGGTAGCGGCCGAGGAAGGCCTGAACGAAGGCCAGCGGGTCGCTGCTTTCCGTCCGCTCGATCACGGCGTCGTCGCGCAGCACCTCGATCCGGTCGCGGCGCACGACGATGCGCGTCTGCGCCGGCAGGCCGAGTATCGAGTAACGGCCCCAGCGCTCGCCGCCCTGCACCGATTCCAGCAGATAGGAATACGGTACGTCGGCCAGTTTCAGATAGGCGGACAGCGGGGTGTCGAGATCGGCCAGTGCCTGGCGCGAAACGGGGATGCGGTTGTAGCCGGCGCGGGCGAGCGCCTCGAATTGATCTTGATTCATGGACAGACCGGAGAGCGGGGTTTTGAACGACGCCGCGGTGTCACCGCGCGCGCCTGACCAGGAGCGGACTCAGGCGGCTCGCCACAGGTACCCGTGCAGGGGCGCGGGCGCGCAGCTGCGGGCGGGTGTCTCCTTGGAAGTCAGGCTGTCCATTCAGTGTTCGGTCGGAAGTGCGACCCGCGAGAGCAGATCGGGGAGCGAAGATAGTAGCCCATCGCAATCTTTTGCGTCCAGCACGCGCCCCTCGCTGTAGCCCCAGGGCACGCCCAGCACCGGAATGCCGGCATTGCGCGCGCAGTCGATGTCGTTGTACGAGTCGCCGACGTGCAGCGCGGCCGACGGCGCCACGCCCAGTTCGCGCACGGCGTGCAGCAGCGGCGCCGGGTCCGGCTTCTTCTGCGGCAGGGTGTCGCCACCGACCACGCTGCCGAAGTACTGGCGCATGTCCATCTGTTCGAGCAGCGGCAGTGTGAAATCAACCGCCTTGTTGGTGACGCAGGCCAGCCTGAAGCCAGCCTTCTGCAGCGCCACCAGCGTATCGTGCGCGCCGTCGTAGGGCACGGCGCGCTCGCCGTTGCGCACCCGGTAGCAGCGCTTGAATACCTCGATCGCCCGCGCGAGAAGAGCCGCGTCCTGCGCCCGCTCGCCGAGGCAGCGTTCGACCAGATTCGGAATGCCGCGACCGACGAACACCCGCACCTCGTCCTCGCGGCGCGGCGGGATGCCCAGTTCGGCCGCCATGTCCTGTGCCGCGGCGGCGAGATCGGGCACGGTGTCGAGCAGCGTGCCGTCGAGGTCGAAGGTGATGGCGGCGACCGAGAAGCGCTGCGTCATGCTCAGACGGCGTCCAGCTGCTTGCGCAGCGCGGCGATCACACTGTCGTAGCGGTGCGGGTCGCTGTCCTTGCCGGCACCGAACACGGCCGAGCCGGCGACGAAGGTGTCGGCCCCGGCGCGCGCAATCTCGGCGATGTTGTCGATCTTGACGCCGCCGTCGATCTCCAGCCGGATGTGGCGGCCGGTGCGCGACACGTACTCGTCGAGGCGGGCGCGCACCGCGCGCAGCTTGTCGAGCGAGGACGGAATGAAGCTCTGGCCGCCGAAGCCCGGGTTCACCGACATCAGCAGCACGACGTCGAGGCGGTCCATCACGTGGTCGAGGTAGTGCAGCGGCGTGGCCGGGTTGAACACCAGGCCGGCCTGGCAGCCGTGCTCGCGGATCAGCGACAGCGTGCGGTCGATGTGCTCGGACGCTTCCGGGTGGAAGGTGATTACGTTGGCACCGGCCTTGGCGAAATCGGGAATGATGCGGTCCACCGGCTTCACCATCAGGTGCACGTCGATCACCGCTTCGGTGTGCGGGCGCAGCGCCTGGCACACCAGCGGGCCGATGGTCAGGTTGGGCACGTAATGGTTGTCCATCACGTCGAAATGTATCCAGTCGGCGCCCGAGGCGATGACGTTGCGCACTTCCTGGCCGAGTGCGGCGAAGTCGGCGGACAGAATGCTGGGGGCGATCAGGTAATCCAGATTGGTGGTGCTCACGGTGCGGCTCCGAAGGTCGAAGCCGCGATTGTATCGGGTCGGACACGCGCCTTCCTGCCGCAGCGCTTGCCGCGTCATCAGACTTCGGTTAAATAAGGGCCATGGCCGAAGCGAAAAAATACGAAGTGACGGTAAGCGTGCAGGCACGCTATGTCGAAGAGCAGTCCGACCCCGAGGACAGCCGCTTCGTGTTCGCCTACACGGTCAGCATCACCAACACCGGCACCGTGCCGGCGCAGCTGATCAGCCGGCACTGGATCATCCGCGACGCCCACAACGCCGAACAGCAGGTGCGCGGGCTCGGCGTGATCGGCCAGCAGCCGCTGCTGAAGGCCGGCGAGAAGTTCGAATACACCAGCGGCTGCGCGCTGAACACGCCGGTCGGCACGATGCGCGGCAGCTACCAGATGGTGGCCGAAGACGGCACGCAGTTCGAAGCCGACATTCCCGAATTCACGCTGGCCATGCCACGCGTGCTGCACTGAGCGACGGGGCGATGTCGCTCGCCTCGTCCTACACCCGCCTCGCTCCCCTCTACGACACGGTGGTCGCCGCCGCGTCGCGCGCCGCGCGCCGCGCCAGCCTGGCCCACCTGCCACGCACAGCGTCCGACGTGCTGCTGGTCGGCGTCGGCACCGGGCTGGACCTGCCCCATCTGCCCGCTGATCACCGCTACACCGCGATCGACTTCAACGCCGCCATGCTGGCGCGCAGCCTGCCGCGCGCCTCGGGCCTGAACTACGCGCCCGTGCGCGGCGACGCGATGCGCCTGCCCTTCGCCGACGCGCAGTTCGACTGCGTGGTGCTGCATCTGATCGTCGCCGTGGTGCCGGACGGCGCCGCCTGCCTGCGTGAAGCGGCGCGCGTGTTGCGCCCCGGCGGCGCGGCGCTGGTGCTGGACAAGTTCCTGCGCCGCGGCCGCCCGGCCCCGCTGCGTCGCCTGCTGTCGCCGCTGGCGGGCCGCATCGCCACCCGGCTCGACGTGGTGCTCGAAGACGCGCTCGACGGCCTGCCCTTCGGCATCGTCAGCGACGAACCGGCGGCCTTCGGCGGCTGGTTCAGACAGGTGAGACTGCTGCGTACCTGAGCCGGCTCACGCAGCCGCGCGGCCGAGACGCCGCATGCGTTCGTGCCAGCGCGCCCGCCCGGCGTCGTCCATCGCGTCTACGCTGCCGATCAGCGTAGTGCGCACCGGCTGGATGCCGACGAAATGCAGGATGTTGCGCTTGAAGCTCATGACGCCGTGCGCCAGATAGAAGGTGCGGAACAGCCAGGCCGGCATGCCCATAGCTACCACCAGCCGCGCCGAACGTCCGGTGAGCAGCCGCGTGAACGGATTGCGCCCGCGCCCTTCGCCGATCGCGAAACCCGGGCGGAACACCTGTTCGAAGAAGGCCTTCAGCACCGCCGGCAACGTGCCCAGCCAGATCGGAAAGAACACCACCAGATGTTCGGCGTCGGCGATCAGCGCCTGGGCCTGCGCAATGTCGCCCTCGGCCGGCGCCGACCACTCGGCTTTCGAGCGCAGCAGCGGAAAGGCGAGCTGGCTGACGTCGATCACGCTGACCGCATGCCCCGCTTCACGCGCCGCGGCGACATAGCTGTCGGCCAGCGCGCGCAACAGCCCGGGGCGGGATTCCGGGTGACCCTGGATGACGACGATGCGGCTCATGGCCGGGCTCCTGCGATGCACAGGCCTTCATCATGACCAGCCGAAAGCGTTCGGCCCTTGAGCGGGATCAGGGTCGGGTATCGAACTGAAGAATTGCGCTGCAAGCGCGGAACAACAGCCTGCGGCACACCGCGACCGCGTCGCGGCCAAGGCCGCTCCCACAGAGGACGCGCCCAGACCCTCGGCCGGTGCCCGGGCTGGGTTTCTGTGGGAGGGGTCTTCTGACCCCGACAGCGGCGGCGGGTTGGGCGCGGCGCCGGCTCGAGAGTATGAGTCAGCCCTTCAGCCGAGCAGCCGCGCCACCAGCGGGCGCCCGAACGGGCTGGTCAGCAGCAGGAAGAGCGCGACATTTCCCACCACCGTGATCCAGAAACCGCGCCGGAACGAGGCTTTCACCGTCTTGTGGCGCAGGAACTGCTGCGCCAGCAGCGCGCCCGGCCAGCCGCCGACCAGGGCCAGCAGGTGCAGGCGCGGTTCGGGCACGCGCATCGCGCCGATTGCGGCCTGCTGTTTGTCGATCGCGTACAGCGCGAAGGTCACCAGGCTGACCGTCAGGTAGAGCAGGAACCAGCCGTGCGGCGCCTGCCACAGCACGCTCACCACCACCATCAGCAGCAGGAAGGCGGGGATCAGGAACAGCGTCGCACCGCCCCACTGCGCCGGCGACGCCTCGTCGCGCACCTCGACCCGTCGTGTCTTCAGCGGCACGCCCGCCAGCGTCACGCGCTGCGCGCAGCGCCGGCCCTTGCGGTCGCGGCCAAGATCGAACACGACGCGTTCGCCCTCGCTCGGCCGATGTCCTTCGGCGTCGAACGAACTGATGTGCACGAACACGTCCTCGCCACCGCCGTCCGGCGTGATGAACCCGAAACCCTTGTCGTCCTTCCACGACCGGATGCGACCTTCGCTGCGCATGCTGCTTACCCCGGAAAAGAGGTTGCGGACGATATCACCGCTGGTCGCGCCCTGCCTGTTCGACGATGTGGTCCGGCCACTCGTAGGCGTCGCAGCGCGGGCAGTTGAGCAGCGCGCCGAGGTGGGCGGCACGCCCCTCTTCCGTCACCACCCAGGGGCGGTTGATGAAGGGCGGGTGGTGGCGCACGTGCTGGCGGTGCCCGCAGGCCAGCCGGGCAACCCAGTCCCCCTCCTCGTCGATCAGATAGCCGGTGATCGGCTGCTTCATTCAGCCGCCGCCGTGCGCTGCGGCCGCACCGCGGTCACCCACGGCTCGAAGCGCCGGCCCCACGCAACGTCCATTTCGAAGGCGGCGCGACCGCTGTCGAGCGCGCTGCGGTCGATGCCGTCCATCGCCCCACGCAGCGCGTGCGGCACGCTGATGCGGGCGACCGCCAGTTCGCCGATGTGGCCGCTGAAGGTGGTCTTCTTGTCGATCACCATTACCGACGGCGTCACCGTCGCCACGACGATGAGGTGGCGATGCGTGTCCGGATAGCGCTGGCGCAGCGCCGCGGCGTCCAGCCCGGCGTCGACGGCGAACAGGCGCGACGCCTTGTGCTGCTCGTATTTCAGTGCCTCCTGTGCCGACTTCTGCGCATCGAAATCCTGCTTTTCGGCGTTACCGCGGGCGAGCGCCCTGTCAAGCCGGCGCTGCGCCTGGGCAAGCGCAGCCTGCCAGTCGGCACCCGCCAGTTCGAGCACGACATACACCTCGCGCTTCTGGCGATAGGCGTCGTGCTCGTCCTTCAGATCGAAGCCCAGTTCGCGCAGCTTGTCTGCACCCAGCCAGTCGGGGCCGCGGCCGTAGTGCATGTCGTAGGCGGCATCCGCATTGTCGTCGCGCATCGGCGCGCGCCAGAGCAGCGCCACTTCGACGCCGCCGCGCTCGCCGTCCAGCCCGAAGGCGTACGGCAGACTGAGCTCGCGCTGCGTGAGGGTGAGCGCACTGCCGGGCACGCCCGAGCGGTTCCACGCGACACCCGCCAGCACGAAGGCATTCACCGCGACGATGAGGGCCACACCGCCCACCAGCAGGATTTTCTGCGCGCGCCTCATCGCTCGCCCTCCGTCTGCGTCACCGCGCGCAGCCGCTTCAGCACCAGGATGACCAGCAGCGCCACCAGGCCGAGCACGAGGAAGAACAGGAATTTCGGCATCACCGCCCACCACCAGTCGAACAGCTTGGTGTACAGAAAGATGACGAAGAACACGACCGCGGTATTCATCACCTCCGGCCAGCCGCGACGCGCGCCGAGCCAGGTCAGCAGGCCGCCGGCAACGAAGCCGCCCAGCTGATAGAAGCCTTCGACCACATCCGCATCGAAGGGCAGATAGCTCGCGCGGCCCCAGTTCGACAGCACCAGCATGGGCAGGAAGAGCGCGAGCAGCGCGACCAGCCGCCAGGTCGCGTCGAAACCTGGATGCCGCCGGTGATCGACGAAGAACGGAACGCAGAACATGAGCAGCGCCGCTGGGAAGAAATGTTCCGGCCGCTCACCGACGCTGAGCCAGTACATGCCCGACCAGCTGCCGACGCGGGCGGCGATGAAGCCGGTGATGCAGACCAGCCCGGCCACCAGCAGCAGACGCAGTTCGCAGGTGTAGGCGAGCAGCAGCGCGAACGCGGCCCACGGCAGCAGCGCCTTGTCCGACGGGGTGATGTTGAAACTGGAACCGAGCAGGCTCAGGTTCAGCACGAAGCAGGCGAAGGCCACCAGCGCGGCCAGCTTGGTGAAGTAGCCGGAAGCGTCGCGCCGGTGCAGCCAGGCGGTGAGCACCAGCGTGCCGAGCGAAGCGCCGGCCAGCACGAGCACCTGCACGGCTTCCGGAAACAGCGGCCAGTACTGGCGGAACAGGAAGAACACGCTGGCCGCCAGCGCCAGCGCGCCGAGGAAGGACGCGATGCGCAGGCCCAGCGTGAGCTGGCGCGCGCGCTGAGTGGTGTCGACATCGGGCCGTGCGGCAAAGCGTGCGAGCAGTGCGTCGTGATGTGCGCGGATCGCCGCCGCATCGGCCGCCGCCATGCCGTCGGCGCTCAGCCGTGCCTGTTCGCGGCGATAGGCGTGAATGTCATCCACGCGCTGCTGCGCATCGGTGCGGGACAGGGTGTCGTCCATCGGATCGCTTCCGGATGTCATCGCCGCATGATGCCACGAGCGCAGCAGCCTGCCGATCGGGCACAATCGGACGATGGATCACGCCCCCGTACCGTTGCTGCGCGGCAGTCTGCGCGCGCTGAAAATCATCCTGCTCACCTTCACCGGCATCGGCCGCGCGCGGATGATCAACCGCACCACCGAGGGGCTGGGCCCGCAGCACTTCCTGCTCGGCGGGCTGTTCGCCGCGATCGCGGTCAACGTCGTGCTGATCGGCCTCGTGTTGTGGGCCACCGGCTGAAGCGCCGGGCGTACAAGGCTCCAGCGGGCTATTCGCCCTCGTAGCCGACCAGCACCACCTCGGCCCCGGCCTCGCGCAGCGGCACCAGCGCCTGATAGGCCGGCGAGTCGTGCCAGGCGCGCGCGCTGGCCGCATCGGCGAAGCGCAGCACCACGGTATCGGTGCCCGGCCAGTCGCCGGCCAGCACCACGTCCACCCCGCCCCGCATCACCACCTCGCCACCGAAGGGCGACAGCGTGGCACCGACGCGCGCGCGGTAATCCGCCCAGCGCGACGCGTCCAGCACGCGGATGTGGCCGATCACGTAATAGCTCATGCGTCGGCCGCCACCAGTCGCCACAGCGTCGTCACCTCCTTCGCCCGCGCCGCGTGCAGCGGGTCGGTGGCGTCGGCGGCCTTGGGATGACGCGGACGCGCGTCGAGCCGGCCGGCCACCTTCAGCCCGGCCGCATCGATCAGGCCCGCCAGTTCGTCCGGCGCGCGCAGACCGAGGTGTTCGGCGAAGTCCGACAGGATGAGCCAGCCCTCGCCGCCTGGCGCCAGATGCGCCGCCAGCCCGGCGAGGAAACCGCGCAGCATGCGGCTGTCCGGGTCATAGACGGCGTACTCCAGCGGCGAACTCGGCCGCGCCGGCAGCCAGGGCGGATTGCACACGACCAGCGGCGCGCGGCCGGCCGGGAACAGATCGGCTTCGATCACCTCGACCTGCGCACCAATGCCCAGCCGCGCGACGTTGTCGCGCGCACAAGCCAGCGCGCGTGCGTCCTGATCGGTCGCCACCACGCGCTCAACGCCGCGCTTCGCCAGCACCGCGGACAGCACACCGGTGCCGGTGCCGATGTCGAAAGCGGTCGAATCGCTCTTCAGCGCCGCCGGCAGCGGCGCCTTCGCCACCAGATCGACATACTCGCCGCGCACCGGCGAGAACACGCCGTAATGCGGATGGATGCGCGCGCCCAGCGCCGGAATGTCGACGCCGTTGCGCCGCCACTCGTAGGCGCTGATCACGCCCAGCAGCTCGCGCAGCGAACAGACATAGGGCTCGCCCGCTTCGCCGTGCGCCTGCGTGCAGGCCTCGACCACGTCCGGCGCGCGGCGCAGCGGAATGACGTGACCCGCCTCGAACGGAATCAGCAGCATGCCCAGCGTGCGCGCCCGTTGCGACTGCGCCAGCCGGTGCTGATTGAACGCATCGCGCAGCGTGGCCGCCGGCTTGCGCGGCTTGCGATCCACCCGCCGCGCCATCGCCTGCAGCAACTGCCGCGCGTTCTGGAAGTCGCCGCGCCACAGCAGCGCCGTGCCCTCGCTCGCCAGCCGGAAGGCCATGTCGGCAGTCAGCGTGTCGTCGGCGACGACCACCTTCTTCGGGGGCGCTACGCCGGCTTCGGATTGCCAGCGGACGCTGTGTTGAACATCGCCTTCATTCCATTGCAGAACTGCTTCGCTCACTGACCATTCCGTCCGCGCTGAAGCCGCTGTCGCGGCAAGAGCGCAGCACGCTACACCAATCCCGGGCGAGCAGCGAATGCAGTATCAGCGACGCCGACGCGCCGCCGCGCCGAGCAACCCCAGACCGGCCAGCATCATGGCCCAGCCTTCAGGCTCGGGCACCGCGGCAGTCAGCGTCAGGGTGACCGGGCCGGTGGCGTTGGCGATGTCGAGCACGAAGTCGGTCTGGCTGCCGTCGAGGAACCAGTCGCCGAGCGCGGCTTCGACGTATTCCGGGCCGCTGAAGGTGATGCGCGCGCTGTCGTGGCTGCCGGTGACGGTGGCGACCGAGCCGAAGGTGCCGCCGGCGCTGCCCAGCGTGTTGAACAGGCCGCCGGATATCGTCAGCGTCAGGCTTTCGAAGCCCAGACCGATGTAATTGCGGACGATGGCATTGAACGGCAGCAGCGGCAGGTCGCTGTCGTCGCGCGTCAGCGTGAGCGTGACCGGCAGCGTGTTGATCAGACCGAAGTCGATCGAAAGCATGTCAGGCGTGCTGAAGCTGGTGTCCACGGTGTTGCCGTTGGCGGCGACGACTTCGAGCGTGTAGGCGTGGGCGGCCGGGGCGAGTGCGAGGGCGCACAGCGCGGCGGCGAGGGTGTGGCGGATGTTCATGTGATGGCTCCCGGATCGGTGCTTAGAGATTGCCCTTGGCCCACGGGCCGGTGATGGCCACGGTGATGCCCGGCGTTTGCATGTTCACGAACAGCACGCGGCCGGTCGGGTCGAAGCAGGCGCCGCAGAATTCGTAGTTGCGATAGTCGGCCGCGGCCACGGTCTTGCCGGCGACGGCGATCTGGTCGGCGGCGAGGTTCACGTTGTTCTTGCAGAAGATGTAGGCCTCGCCGGCCGGGTTCAGGCCGAGCAGGCGGTTGCCGCTGCCGTAGGCGTCGGTGGCGCCGCCGCCGTCTTCGCACAGCAGCACGCCGCCGCGCGGGCTGACGGTGACGTTGTCCGGGTTGTTGCCGGCGGTCTGGTTGCCGCTGACGAAGATGGCGCGCAGGCGCATGGTGGCCAGCGTCAGTTCCCACACCGCACCTTCGCCCTGGCCAACGCGCGAGCGGCTGTCGGTGCCGGCGGCGGTATCGACGATGAACATCTTGCCGGCCGAATACCAGATGCCTTCGCCGCGGCTCATGCGGGCGCCGCCCTGGCTGATTGCCTGGTGTGTGGGGCCGGACATGAAGGCGAGGCTGACGCCGCCGGGCTGGCCGGCGACAACCACCGGGTCGGCGTCGGGGTTGGCGATGTCCACCCACTCCAGTTCGTACTCGTCGCCGATGTCCGGGTTCAGCAGGCCCTGGTCGTTGGCCTGCGCCAGCGTGGCCGGCGCGGCCTTGCGCACGATGGTTTTGATGCGCGCCGCCTGCAGCTTGCCGCCGTTGTGCAGGCTGCCCAGTTCGCCCGAGGTGTCGGCCGGCACGTAGCGGAAGAAGGCCGACACGTTGCGGTTGTCTTCGGTTTCGTAGACGTAGCCGGTGGTCGGGTCGACCGCCACCGCTTCGTGCACGAAACGGCCCATGCCGATGATGGGGTCGGCGATCGAGTCGCCGGCGTCGGCGTCAACCTCGAACACATAGCCGTGCTTCTTGCCGCCGATGCCGGAGAAGTCGTAGATGGTTTCTTCGCAGGTGAGCCAGGTGCCCCAGGGCGTCGGACCGCCGGCGCAGTTGCCCAGCGTGCCGCCGATCGAGCCGGTGGTGCCGGCCCAGCCCGCGTCGCGGAACAGCAGGTTGGTGGTGCCGCCGGCCGGGTAGCCGACGAAGGGCGCCGGTGCGGCGGCCGACGGGTCGGTCACGATGCCACCGACGCCGATGCGGATGGGCAGGCTGCCGTAATACACGGTGATGATGCCGTTCACCGGCTGGGTGGCGTAGCTGCGCGGCGCCTGGATGGCTTCGGCCGGTGTGGCGACGAGGCCGCGCTCGTGGTTGCGCACCAGCACGAGTTCGGTGCTGCGGCCGGCGCGGCGCGACGTGACCACGGCCATGCCGTCGTGATTGCCGGGCGTCGGGTTGCCGTCGCTCATGCTGTCGCCGGTCCAGCCGAAGCTGCGGTAGCTGAAGCCCGGCGGCAGTTGCAGCAGCGGCAGGCCGGTGGTCGCATCCTTGACCGGCGCCAGCGCGCCGTAGGGCGACAGGGCCGACACGGTCTGCTTGCCGGTGGCGGCCAGCGCGTTCTGCGCATACAGCGCGCCCATCAGGCCGGTGAAGCGAGTGGCGGCCAGCGCGCCGGAGCCCTGGAGCAGGCGGCGACGGCTGGGAGACATACAGGACGAGGACATTCGGGACTCCGGGCGCGGTAACGAGATTCTCATCATCGGTGCGGCGGGTGTCGACTGCATGACGGCGTCGGCGCCGCTACGTGGTCCGAACGGGCCATTGGCCCCGGCTGATGGCGGCAGGTCAGCTCATCGACGATGCACTGCATCGCGACGGCGCCAGAATGCGCACCGGACACCTCACGACGACGAAACTCATGAGCGCAAACCTGACCCCCGGACCGTTCGGCAAGTCCTTCACCGACCTGCTCGCCAGCCCCGCCCTCACCGTGCTGCGCATGGCGGCCCTCGCTGCGAGCCAGGACGACGGGATCGACGAGGACTCACTGGACCTGATGTACGAACAGGTGGCTGCAGGCGTGCTGGCCGATCTCGCGCCCGAGATCATCTGGCGCGAACTGGCGCGCGGCCTGTCGGCGCGAGCGCCGTCGCGCATGCTGCGTGCGCTGCGCGAGTGCGACGCACTGGCCGTGCTGCTGCCGGAGGTCGACGCGCTGTTCGGCGTGCCGCAGATCGCGGACGACCCGGACCAGGTCGATATCGGCGAACACCTGCTGCGCACCGTCGATGAAGCTGCACGCCGCGAAGCGCCGTTCGCGGTGCGTTACGCGGCGCTGGTGTTCAACGTCGGCAAGTCGGATTCGCCGCGCGAGCACCTGCCGGTGCACTACCGGCACATCGAGCGCGGGGTGCCACGCATCGAGGCGATCAGCGCGCGTTTCGGCGTGCCGTACGACTGCCTCGATCTGGCCTTGCTGGCGAACGCCGAATGCGAGCGCGTGCACCGTGCGGCGGAAATGCGCGCCGGTTCGATCACGGCGATGCTGGAACGGGTGGATGCCTTCGGGCAGCCCGAGCGCTTCGAGCAGCTGATGACGTTATGCACCTGCGACTTCCGCGCCTACCCGGGACGCGCCTCCCGCCCCTACCCCAAGGCACCGATGCTGCGCGCCGCGCTGTCCGCCTGCCGGGGCGTCGACGAAGCGGCGATTGCTACCGACGCCCTGCTCGAAGCGCGCGCGCAGGCGGTGGCTGCTGCGCTGCAATCACGGCGCTGGGGGGCGTAGGCAAAGACCCCGCCTGCGCTGCAGCGCCGAATCGACGCCGCCATCGCGAGCAAGCTCGCTCCTGCAAGGTGCGGGCGCTGGCGGTGAATCGGCCGGGCTGCTCTCGGGGAACGGCCTCGGCCCTCACCTTCGGTCCCTCTCCCGCTGATGCGGGAGGGGTGGCGCGCAGCGCCGGGCTGGGGGCTCCGCGCGTCGATGCGCTCAGCTGCGGTAGTCCGCGTTGATCTTCACGTAGTCGTAGCTGAAGTCGCAGGTCCAGCAGGTGGCGCGGGCGTCACCGCGGCCTAGCGCGACGCGGATCGTGATCTCGGCCGGCGCCATCGCGGCCGCGCCCTGCTCTTCCTTGTAGTCCGGATTGCGTCCGCCGTCCTTCGACACGAGGAAGTCGCCTATCCACAGACTCACTTTCGACGTGTCGAGATCAGCCAGCGACGGGTGCGTCTGCGCGGCGTTGCCGACCGCGGCCAGGATGCGGCCGAGGTTGGGGTCGGAGGCGAAGAAGGCGGTTTTGACCAGCGGCGAGTGCGCGATCGCGTAGCCGACCGCCTTGCACTCCGGCACGTCATGGCCGCCTTCGATCTCGATGGTGATGAACTTGGTCGCGCCTTCGCCGTCGCGCACGATGGCCTGCGCCAGTTCGGCTGCCAGCGAAGTGACGGCGTCGGCCAGCGCGCGGCCGTCGGCGCTGTCGAGCGACGTGATTTCGGCGTTGCCGGCCGTGCCAGAGGCGATGAGCATGAAGGAGTCGTTGGTCGAGGTGTCGCCATCGACGGTGACGCAGTTGAACGAGCGATCGGCGGCGTGCTTCACCATGTCTTCCAGCGCAGCCTGCGACACCGCCGCGTCGGTGGCGATGAAGCCGAGCATGGTGGCCATGTTCGGCTTGATCATGCCGGCGCCCTTGCTGATGCCGGTGATCGTGATCTTGCGGCCGTCGAGGGTGAGCGTGCGCGAGCCGGCCTTGGCGATGGTGTCCGTGGTCATGATGGCGTGTGCCGCCTCGTACCAGTTGGCCTCGTCGAGATCGTCCATGCAGGCCGGGATGCCGCGCTCGATGCGGTCCACCGGCAGCGGCTCCATGATGACGCCGGTCGAGAAGGGCAGCACCTGTTCCGGCGCCAGTTCGAGCGCGCGGGCGACCGCCACGCAGGTGGCGTGGGCGGCGACCAGACCCGGTTCGCCGGTGCCGGCATTGGCGATGCCGGTGTTGATGACCAGCGCGCGGATGTCGCTGCGCGACAGGTGATCGCGGCACACCTGCACCGGCGCGGCACAGAAGCGGTTCACCGTGAACACACCGGCCACGCGCGCGCCCGGCAGCAGCGAAATCAGGCACAGGTCGCGCCGGTTGGCCTTGCGGATGCCGGCCTGGGCGATGCCAAGACGGACGCCGGCGACCGGCAGGATGGTTTCGGCGGGGGGCGTCTGGTAGTTCACGGGCATGGCAGGCTCGGTTCGCGGGAGGTAAAGCGCGGAGTTTACATGCAGGCCGCAGCGCCTGCCGGACCGTGCAAACAGTCCGTCGCGTAACAGGAAGAAACGCATTCCGTCACACGGCCGTCATCTGGCGCTTGCGCGGGCGGCTGCGGCAAGGCTGCGCGGGCACGCCCACCTCGCTACGCACACCCCGGCCCGGCGCGGATCTGCCGGCGGCATGGGCCGAACGGCTCACCCGCCCTTCATGGCATTGAAAAGACCTCTCCCTATGGTCGGCGCGTTCCCGGCGCTCCGCCGGCACGAAACCTGTGGGAGACACGACATGAACGCACGCACGCAACTCACGCTGGTACTGGCGGTGGCGGCCGCCTTTGCCGCCACCTCGGCCAACGCCGCGCAGAACACGCTGTCCGGCTGGGCGGTGATGCCGGCCAACACCTTCTCCGACGGCCCGACCTCGGGTCAGTTTGCCGGCGCAGGTGCCGGCGGCAATCCGCTGCCGCTGGTCGACATGCAGCCGGTGCAGGGCTTCTCCGGCGTGTTGGCCGGCGCCAACGGCAGCTTCCGCGTCATCACCGACAACGGCTTCGGGGCACAGGGCAATTCGGCCGACACGCTGCTGCGCAGCTACGCGGTGAATGTCGATTTCCGCACCGCGCTGGGCGGCAGCGGCACCGTGTCCGCCGCCAACTGGAATACCGGCGCCTCGCTGCCCGCTTTCAACGCGGCCAGCCGGATCACGCTGAGTGACCCGAAGAACCTGCTGAGCATCAAGGTCCAGGCCGACTACACGCACTACTACAACAACGCCGCCAACCCGCTGGTCGATCCGTCGATCAAGGCCGGTCGCCTGCTCACCGGCGCCGACCTCGACGTCGAGTCGGTGCGTCAGGACAAGAACGGCAATCTGTGGTTCGGCGACGAGTTCGGTCCCTATCTGGTGAAGACCGACGCCACCGGCGTGGTCCAGCGCCGCGAGATCGCGCTGCCCGGCGTGTTCGCGCCGCAGCACGAGGCGGTGCTGAACGGTTCGGTCACGAGCAACCTCGGCGGCTCGGGCGGTTTCGAGGGCATGGCCATCAACGCCAGCGGCGACAAGCTCTACACGCTGCTCGAAAAGACGGTGGCCGGCGACCCGGCGAAGAGCCTGCGCATCAATGAATTCAGCATCGACAGTGAAAGCTATACCGGCGTCGACTACCTGTACCAGCTCGAAGCCGAAGGCACCGCGATCGGCGACATGACCGCCATCGACGACCACCGCTTCCTGGTGATCGAGCGCAACGGCGGCACCGCCACCAGCGGCACGCCGTTCAAGAAGATCTTCATCGCCGACACCACCGGTGTCGCCGACGGCGGCTTCGTCACCAAGACCGAACTGGTCGACCTGATGAACATCGCCGACCCGGACGACCTGAACGGCGACGGCCTCACCAGCTTCACCTTCCCCTACGTGACCATCGAGGACGTGCTCATCCTCGACGCCAACACGCTGCTGGTGATCAACGACAACAACTACCCGGGCACCGGCGGCCGCGACTTCGGTTCCGACCACACCGAGTTCCTGAAGATCAGCCTGGCCAACCCGGTACCGGAGCCGGAAACCTACGCGCTGATGCTGGCCGGCCTCGGCCTGATCGGCCTGGCCGCGAAGCGCCGCCGCTGATCCTTCGCGCCGGCCCCGCAATGACGGGGTCGGTTCGTCATTCCCTCCGGAATCCATCATGAAGAAACTGCTTCTGGCCACCGCTGTGGCCCTCTCGGTCGGCGCCGCACAGGCGGCCGACTTCTCGCTGCGCGTGATCGGTGCAACCTCGCTGCCCACCGGCACGCTGTTCCAGGGTGTCGAATTCGGCGGCATCTCCGGCCTCGACCGCGCCGCCGACGGCACTTACTGGGCGATCGCCGATGACCGCGGCGGCGAGCGCGGCACGCCGCGCTTCTACAACCTGTCGCTGGACTACGACGCCGCCGGCTTCAACGGCGTCGCCATCAACAGCCAGACCTATATGCAGCGTCCGGACGGCACGACCTTCCCGTCGAACGCCCGCACGGTGGACCCGGAAGGCATACGCGTCGCACCGAACGGCAATCTGTACTGGTCGTCGGAGGGCAACTGGAACGCGAACGCCGCCAGCCGTTACCAGCCCTTCGTCCGCGAGATGACGACCTCGGGCGTGTTCGTACGCGAATTCGCCACACCCGCCATGTACAACTACGTCGACAACGCGAGCACCGGTGGGCGCAACAACAAGCTGTTCGAAGCGCTCACGGTGACGCCGAACGGCACGATCTACACCGCCAACGAAGACGCGCTGGTGCAGGACGGCCCGCTCACGTCGATCAGCAACGGCAGCGTGGTACGCCTGACCGCGCTCGACCCGGTGAGCGGTGCGGCCGGCGTGCAATATGCGTACGAACTGCCGCCGATCCCGGTCGACGCGGTTCCGGGTGCGCCCTTCGGCCCGGACAACGGCCTGCCCGAACTGCTGGCGATTTCCGACACGCAGTTCATCGCGATCGAGCGCGCCTTCGCCTTCGGCGTCGGCAACACCATCCGCCTGACGCTGGCCGAGATCACCGCCGACACTACCGACGTGAGCGGCATCGCCAGCCTGACCGGCGCCGACTACACGCCGATGCGCCGCACGCTGCTGCTGGAAATGCCGATCACTTTCGAAGGCATCACGCTCGACAACATCGAAGCCATCAGCTGGGGCAAGACGCTGGCCAACGGCAACCGCACGCTGGTGCTGGCCGCCGACAACAACTTCAGCGCCACGCAGAGCACGCAGTTCATCGCACTTGAAATCGCGCCGGTACCCGAGCCGGCAACGTACGCGCTGCTGCTGGCCGGCCTTGGTCTGCTGTCGCTGGCCCGTCGCCACGCGCGGCGCTGACCCCTTACTCCCTGGAGAACATCACCATGCGCATCAAATTCCTCGCACTGGCCATCGCCGGCGCACTGAGTCAGGCGGCGTTCGCCTGCGTACCGGGCAGCTACAGCAGCAATGTGCTCTTCGGCAGCACCGACAGCGGTGTGCCGGACCGTGTGCTGGACGCGAGCTGCACCACCGTCGATGGTCAGATCCGCGACGAGGACCCGTGGGGCAATCAGGCCGCCTTCATCGCCCACGTATCGTCGGTCACGCTGGCACAGCAGAAGGCCGGCAGGATCAGTGCGGTCGAACGCGCACGCCTGCTGATCGCCGCACGCAACTCGCAGATCGGCACCACGCTGAAGGTGAAGCTGATCGCCTTCAACGACTTCCACGGCTACATCAAGCCGTTCGAAGGTTCGAGCAGCAACCCGGGCGTCACCCGCTTCTCGACCCGCATCAAGGAACTGAAGGCGCAGAACCCGCTGCACGCCGTGGTATCGGCCGGCGACATGATAGGCGCCAGCCCGCTGACCTCGGCGCTGTTCAAGGACGAGCCGACGATCGAGGCGATGAACCGCATCGGCATCGACTTCAATGCGGTCGGCAACCACGAGTTCGACGAAGGCAAGGACGAACTGCTGCGCATGCAGCACGGCGGCAACCACCCGACCGACGCCTACTCCGGCCTGGGCATGAACGAGGATCTGAAGGGCGGCGAATTCGCCGGCGCGAAATTCCGCTTCCTCGCCGCCAACGTGCATGACACCGCCACCGGCAGCACCGTGTTCCCCGGTTACGGCGTGAAGGACTTCCTCGGCAACAAGGTGGCCTTCATCGGCATGACGCTGGAAGGCACACCGAGCATCGTGTCGCCTTCGGGCGTGGCCGGCCTGCAGTTCAAGGACGAGGCCGACACCGTCAATGCGCTGATTCCGAAACTGAAGGCGCAGGGCATCGAATCCATCGTCGTACTGATCCACGAAGGCGGCTTTGCGTCCGGCGGCATCAATGGTTGCACCGGCGCCTCCGGCCCCATCGTCGACATCGTCAACCGGCTCGACCCCGAGGTTGACCTGGTGGTGTCCGGTCACACCCATGCCGCATACAACTGCCTGATCAACAACAGCGCCGGCCAGCCGGTGCGGGTGACGTCCGCCGGCCAGTACGCGCGCAACCTGAGCGACATCGACCTCACCATCGATACCCGCACGCGTGACGTGATCGAAGTCGCCGCAAACAACCTGGTCACCGGAACCGCGACCGCGGAAGATGCGGCGCTGACCGATCTGGTGGCGCACTACGACGCGCTGTCCGCCGTGCCCAAGGCGCGCGTGATCGGCACGATCACGGCAGCGATCAGCCGCTCGCAGAACGCGGCCGGCGAATCGGCGCTGGGCGACGTGATCGCCGACGCCCAGCTCGACGCGACCGACGATGCCGGCACCGGCAACGCGGCCGTGACCTTCATGAACCCCGGTGGCATACGCGCCGACCTGCCGTTCAACGCACCGGACGGCAAGGTGACCTACGGCGACGCCTTCACCGTGCAGCCCTTCGGCAATTCGCTGGTAACCATGACGCTGACCGGCGCCCAGATCCGTACCTTGCTGGAAACGCAGTTCAGCGGCTGCAACGGCCAGACCGCGACGCGCATCCTGCAGGTGTCGCGCGGCTTCCACTACGCCTACACCGCCGGCAACGCCTGCAATGCGCGCGTCACGTCGATGTCGCTGGATGGCGTGGCGGTCGATCCGTCGGCCAGCTACCGGGTGACGGTGAACAGCTTCCTCGCCGACGGCGGCGACGGCTTCGCCGTGCTGAAGGACGGCACGCAGCGCCTCGGCGGCGCGGTCGATACCGATGCCTTCGAAGCCTATCTGCAGGCCAACCCGAGCGGCGTCGCGCCGGGCCCGCAGAACCGCATCACCAAGAATGACTGACGCCCGCCCCTGATTCCGGAGAACAGAAAATGAACCTGATCAAGACCACGCTGGCCGTCGCGCTGGCCGCCACTGGCCTGTCCGCACAGGCTGCACACTTCCAGATCGTCGGCCCCAGCCTCGTCGGTGGCTATACCTATGCCGAAGCCACCACCAGCGTGTTCGGCACGGTGTCGGCCGATGCCGAGGTCGATGACCTTTCGTCGCCCCAGGCGCTGCTGGGCTTCGGCGCGTACAGCGACTCGGCGACCGATGGCAGCTCGACCATCACTTACGACTGGGTGCGCGAAGTCACGTTGGACGCGCAGACCGACGCCACGGCCGTCGGCTTCGCGCTCGGCGGCACCTCGGTGCTCGGGTTCGAT
Organism: Methyloversatilis discipulorum; assembly: GCF_000385375.1. NCBI lineage: Bacteria > Pseudomonadati > Pseudomonadota > Betaproteobacteria > Nitrosomonadales > Sterolibacteriaceae > Methyloversatilis > Methyloversatilis discipulorum. Next base: position 1,039,095 of record NZ_ARVV01000001.1, on the reverse strand, counting down.
GGCATTCAAGGCCTGCAGGGACTGGTGGAATCGTCGCGCGTCACGCTGGATACGACGCTGAAGATCGCGTCGGACGGCGAAGCCGCCGGCAGCGCCATCCGCATGCTGATCAGCGGCACCGCCGAGTCGCTGTTCTCGGCCAGCCTGTCGGTGATCGAGCCTGACACCTCCTTCAGCCTGGTCGCGAGTTGGGGCGGTCAGTCGGTGAGCTACACCGGCAATGGCTCGATGGAGGCGTTCGATCTGAGCCTCGACACCGTGGTCGGCGCCGAGGTCACGCTGTCGCTGAGCTACATCACCCGCCCGGGCTGGGTGGGCGCGGCCATCGACATCCCCGTCGGCACCGTTCAGGGCTTCGAAGAAAGCGGCCTGATGGCCGGCACGCTGACGCTGGCGCCGGTACCCGAGCCGGAAACATACGCGCTGCTGCTGGCCGGTCTGGGCCTGATCGGCGCAGCGGCCCGCCGCCGTCGCGGCTGAGTCAGCCGCGGCGCGGCGCTGCGGCAGCGTCGAGCGCCAGGCCGGCCAACTGCGCCAGATGCAGCAGCGCGTCCTGGGTGCCGGCCGGAAACGGCGGCCGGGACGGTGTGCGATCGATGTAGAGCACGCCGACCACCTGGTTCTGCGCGTGCAGCGGCACCAGTATCTGGTGCCGCTCGCCCAGCGCAGCGCGCAGGCGGGCCACCGACGGCAACCCGGGGGCCGGCACGTGGCTAGCGTCGATGTCGATGACGCGGCCGTGGTCGACCAGTTCGGTCAGCGCGTCGCGCGGCGCACCGGCGAGCAGGAAGGTGAAATGGCGCATCAGTTGCTGCGCACCGTGACCTTCGGTCGCGCGTGCGGCCAGTTGCGCACGGTTGGGCGCCACCAGCGCGAGTACCGCGCGGTCGGCACCCAGCGCACGGCCGGCGCCTTCTAGCGCCAGATCGAGCACCGCGGTGCTCGCCGATCGGGCCGCCATCAGTGCGGTCATGCGGCGCGCGACATCCAGTTGCAGCAGCGGATCGGCCTCGGCGCCGTCGCCACCCTCGGCCGGCGCAGCACCGGATGTCGGTGTCGGCTGCGGAATGCGTGCCGCCGCGTCCTCGCAACCGTAGAAGCCGGCGATGCGGGCCGCCTCGCGCGCATGCGCCGCGACCACCGGCGCAAGTGCCGCCACGTCCTGGCGCAGCACCTTGGCGTAATCGCGCATCGCCACCCGGGCGCGCTCGCAGTCCCAGCCGCCTTCGGCCGCCACGGCCAGACGGTATCCGGCGACCACCAGCGCTTCGCGACTGTCCAGCCGCACGCCGTCGGCACAGGCGTTCACGACGAGGCCGGGCAAGGCCCATTCACGCGCCAGTTTCTGCGTCAGCGTGCGCAGGCGGCAACCCAGCACCTCCATCTCGACCTGCTCGGGCGGCGCCTTGCTCTGGCGCAACGCCTTGTCCAGCTTCTGCCCGACCTCGCCGGAAAAGCACCAGAACGCCATTTCGCCGATGTGCGACAGCAGCGTCGCGATGAACACTTCTTCGGGTGACGCGTCGCCGCGCGCCGACGCGGCGTGCCGCGCATGCACTGCGGCGTGGAAACAGCGCGCCATTTCGGCGGCGACGCGCTCGCGCACGCCGCCGGCGAGAAAGGCGTCGATCAGCGCGACCGACACCGCGATATTGCGCACCGTGTCGAAGCCGAGCACGACGATGGCGCGCGAAATCGTGCTGACGCGCTGGCTTTCGCCACGGAAGAAGACGGAATTGGCCATCCGCAGTACGCGCGCGGTCATGCCGGCGTCGCGCAGGATGATGGTGCCGAGCGCAGAAGTCGGGCTTGCCTCGTCGCCCGCGACCTCGCCGATGGCGGCGAGTGTGGCGCTGAAGATGGGCATGTCCTGGCTGCGCAGGCGGTCCACCCAGGCTTCGAGCGGATCGGATGCGGTGGCGGTGGGTGCGCTCATGGACGGGTACGGGACACAAAAATTGACATCATGTCCCGCTAACGGCGCGCCACCGCGAATTCTTGAGACAGAACCCGAGGCGGCGTGAGAGCGGCCGGCGCGCCGGAGCAGGCGCCGCCGGCCGTACCGGGCTTACTTGACCAGCAGCACCGGGCGGTTGGAATGGTGCAGCACGCCGCTGGCCACCGAGCCGAGGGCAAAGCTGGCGAGCGCGCCGTGACCACGACGGCCCATCACGATCATTTCGCAGTCGTGCTGTTCGGCGTAGCGGGCGATGGTTTCGGCCGGCGGGCCGACGTGCAGGTGCAGCACCGGCTCGATCTTCGCGTTGCGCAGGGTTTCCAGCGCCGAGCGCACGGCGTCCTGCCCTTCTTCGCGGTAGTAGTCGTTCAGCGCTTCACGGCTGACGTGGTGCTGCAGCAGGCCGCCCGGTACCGGGGCGTGCACGAACAGCAGGTGGATTTCGGGCTGAGTGGTCAGCATGGCGGCAAGGCGCAGCACTTCGGCCGTGGCGCGCACGCCATGATCGGAACCGTCTACGGCAAGGAGGATACGCATGGTGTTCTCGACACTTGTTATAGGAAGGTGTCTAAGTATGGCAGATGAGGCCGTTCCACAGCCCGTCGCCAAGCGTGGATGCCCGCGCCAGACCAACGATGCCGAAGCCGAGCACCAGCAGCCCGGCCACCCGTCGCAGCGCCGGATGACGGGTCGCCGCGCGCAGCCGGGTCAGCAGCATGCCGGCCAGCAGCAGATTAGGCAGCGTGCCCAGACCGAAGGCCAGCATGATCAGCGCCCCACTGCCGGGCGACCCAGACAGCAGCGCCAGTCCGAGCATGCTGTAGACGAGGCCGCAGGGCAGGAAGCCCCAGAGCAGACCGACGCCGAGCGCCTGCGCCGGCGTGTGCGCCGGCAGGAAGCGCCGGGCCAGCGGCTGGATGCGCGCCCACAGCGGGCGCCCCAGTGCCTCGACCGGCGCCAGCAGGCGCGTATAACCGGCCAGATAGAAACCGAGCGCGATCATCATCAGGTTGGCGAACACGTAGAGCGTCATCTGCACCGGCGCAGCGTCGCCGGCGAGCAGGCTGACGCCGCCGACACCACCGGCCACCGCTCCGGCCAGCGAATAGCTGGCAATGCGCCCGCCGCTGTAGGCGGCGTGCATCGCCAGCGCAGGCAGTTGGGCACGCCAGCCGCGACGTACCGGCTGCGGCACGCCGGCCGAAATCGCCGACACGATGCCGCCGCACATGCCGGCGCAGTGCACGCCGCCGAGCAGGCCGACGACGAAGACAGCTGCCAATCCGAGGTTCATTGAAGGTCCGGTGGAAAACGGGAGCCGGTCGGTCGGACCGCCGGCTCACACCACCTTAGAGTAGCGCACCGTTTCGCTGTCGAGACGCAGATAGCGGTCGAACACCATGCAGACCGCGCGCACCAGCAGGCGCCCGCGCGGCGTGATGGCGATCCAGTCCGGCTCTATGGTGAGCAGACCGGCCTCCTCAAGCTCAGACAGCTCATCCAGCTCGGACGAGAAATACTTCTTGAAATCAATGGCGTAGGAACTTTCTATCGCCTCGATCGACAGTTCGAAGTGGCACATCAGCGCACCGATCACGGCACTGCGCACGCTGTCGTCGGCGGTCATGTTCAGACCGCGCATGACCGGCAGTTCGCCATCATCGATGGCCTGGGTCCAGCTCTCTATCGTGCGGTGGTTCTGCGCGAAGCTCGCACCGACGCGAGAGATGGCCGATACGCCCAGACCGATCAGGTCGCAGCCGGCGTGCGTCGAATACCCCTGGAAGTTGCGCTGCAGGCGACCGTGCCGCTGCGCCTGCGCCAGTTCGTCGTCGGGGCGGGCGAAATGATCCATGCCCACATGCACGTAGCCCGCCTCGTGCAGACGGTCGATCGCCAGTCGCAGCAGTTGCGGCCGCACTTCCGGGCCGGGCAGCATGGCCTCGTCGATGCGCCGCTGCGGCATGAACTGCTTGGGCAGATGGGCGTAGTGATAGATCGCCACCCGATCCGGCGCCAGCCGGATCAGCGTGGCCAGCGTCGCGTCGAAACTGTCCAGCGTCTGGCCGGGCAGGCCGTAGATCAGGTCCACGCCGGTTGATACGAAACCGTTCTCGCGTGCCGCCTTCAGCACGATCTCGGTCTCCTCGACGCTCTGGATGCGATTGACCGCCCGCTGCACGACCGGGTCGAAATCCTGCACACCGACGCTGATGCGGTTGAAGCCGAGCGAGCCCAGATGCGCCACGCGCGCCGCGGTGACGCCACGCGGATCGAGCTCGATCGAACACTGTGCGTTGTCCGACACCCTGAAATGGGTACGCAGGCCTTCGATCAGCCGGGTCATCTGCGCGTCGTTCAGGAAGGTCGGCGTGCCACCCCCCAGGTGCAACTGGGCGATCTCGCGGCTGCCCTTGACCAGCGACGCCTTCATCGCCATTTCGCGCAGCAGCGTGTCGAGATATGCATCCGCACGCGCGTGATCCTTGGTGATGATCTTGTTGCAGGCGCAGTAGTAGCAAATCGTGTCGCAGAACGGGATATGGACGTAGATCGACAGCGGTCCGGCGCTCGCCGTACGCGCAGCGAGGCGTGCAGCGTGGGCGCGCGCGTCGTGCGAGAAATTGAACCGGTCGGCGGTGGGGTATGAGGTGTAGCGCGGCCCCGGTACGTCGAAACGACGCATCAACTGCGGGTCGAACACCAGTTCCTTTGCGACATTCATGATTTATTGGCACACTTTGCGGTATGTTCATCATGCAAGCGCGGCCATCACCGTGCATTGATCGCAATCAATGAACAGCGTATCGATACCGATCACCCCGCAGGGACTGCAAGTCGCCTGCTCCGCCTGCAACCTGCGCGAACTGTGCATGCCGGTCGGCCTGTCCGACGACGAGCTGGAACGCGTCGACACGCTGATCGGTGCCCGCCGCAAGATTCCGCGCGGCATGCCGCTCTACCTGTCGGGCGAATCCTTCCAGTCGCTGTACGCGATCCGCACCGGTTTCTTCAAGACCGAGGTGATCTCGGAAGACGGCCGCGAGCAGGTGACCGGCTTCCAGATGGCGGGCGAACTGATGGGGCTGGACGGTATCGGCTCCGGCCAGCACAACTGTGACGCGCGCGCGCTGGAGGACAGCGAGGTGTGCGTCATCCCGTTCAACCGCCTGTCGGAGCTGTCGCGCGAGATCGACACGCTGCAGCATCACTTCCACAAGGTGATGAGCCGCGAAATCGTGCGTGATCAGGCGGTGATGATGCTGCTCGGCACCATGCGTGCCGAAGAGCGCCTGGCCGCCTTCCTGGTGAACCTGTCGCAGCGCTTCGCGTCGCGTGGCTATTCGGCGACCGAGTTCAACCTGCGTATGACGCGCGAGGAAATCGGCTCCTACCTGGGCCTCAAGCTCGAAACCGTCAGCCGCGGCCTGTCCCGGCTGCAGGATGAAGGTCTGCTGTCGGTCAGCAACAAGAACATCCGCATCCACAAACTGGACGACCTGAAGCGGGCGATGAGTCCGCGCTGCTGAGCAGGCCCGCGGCACGCCTAGGCAGCATCGCGACCAAGGGTCGCTCCCACACAAAGCGCGCCCGACCTGTCGCCGAGCCGGGGATTCTTGTGGGAGCGAGCTTGCTCGAGACAGCGGCCTGAATCGAAGCCCGCATCCCACACAAGCCGCTTCGCGACCAGAGCTCGTTCCCACACAAAACACGCCAACCTGACGCAGCGCCTACGGTGTCCGGACGCTCCGCGCGAACGCGTCCATCACCGCATCCGCCGCATCTTCACGCAGGCAGTCGATGCGCTGGTCTATCTGCATCGAGCGCAGCCAGGTGATCTGCCGCTTCGCCAGCTGGCGCGTCGCGTAGATGCCGGTGTCGCGCATGGTCGATGCATCGACCTCGCCTTCCAGGAAATTCCACACCTGGCGATAGCCGACGCAGCGCATCGACGGCATGCCCGCATCGAGCCGGTACTTCGCACGCAGCCTGCGCAGTTCGTCGACCAGTCCCTGTTCCAGCATCTGGTCGAAACGCTGCTCGATGCGCCGATGCAGCCAGGCACGGTCCGACGGTTCGAGCGACAGCACGGTCATCGGCGGCAGCGGCGCGTCGTCCTCTCGTCGGGCGTAACTTTCTGCGAGCGGCCGGCCGGTCAGCGTGACGATTTCGAGCGCGCGCTGGACGCGCTGCGCGTCGGTCGGCTTGAGACGGGCAGCGGCGTCGGGATCGAGCCGGGCCAGTTCGGCGTGCAGTGCAGGCCAGCCCTGCTCCGCCGCGCGTGCATCGATGTCGGCGCGCAGCGCGGCGTCGGCGTCAGGCAGGTCGGACAGTCCCTCGCGCAGCGCCTTGATGTAGAGCATGGTGCCGCCGGCCAGCAGCGGGATGCGGCCGCGTGCCTGGATATCGCCGATCAGGCGACGGGCGTCAGCTGCGAAACGCGCCGCCGAGTAGGCCTCTTCCGGCGACACGATGTCGATCAGGTGGTGCGGGCACAGCGCCTGTTCTTCGGCCGACGGTTTGGCAGTGCCGATGTCCATGTCACGGAACACCAGCGCCGAATCGACGCTGATCAGCTCGATCGGCAGCGCACGCGCGATGCGGGCGACCGCCGCCGTCTTGCCGCTGGCGGTCGGGCCGAGCAGCACCAGCACCGGCCGCGTGTGTGCCATGTCAGCGGCCACGCATGAACAGGCGGTCCAGTTCGGCCATGCTGAGCTGGACCCAGGTCGGCCGGCCGTGGTTGCACTGGTCGGCACGCTCGCAGGCTTCCATGTCACGCAGCAGCGCGTTCATCTCCGGCAGCGAAAGAAGGCGGTTGGCACGTACCGCGCCGTGGCAGGCCATGGTGGCCAGCAGTTCGTTGCGCCGGCGCTCCACCACTTGGCTGGCCGGCGCCTCGCGCAGTTCCTCCAGCAGCGCGCGCAGCAGCGCCCCCGTGTCGGCACGCGCAAGCAGCGCCGGCACCGCGCGCACCATCAGTTCGTTCGGGCCGGCCTGCCCGATGTCGAAACCGAGTTTCTCCAGCACGTCGGCGTATTCGAAGGCGGTCGCCACCTCGCGCGCACTCATCGACAGCACGGCCGGAATCAGCAGCCGCTGTACCGCCGGCGCTCCTTCGAGCACCTTCTTCAGCTGTTCGTAGAGGATGCGTTCGTGCGCCGCGTGCATGTCCACCAGCACCAGGCCGGCGCTGTTCTGCGCCAGCACGTACACGCCCTGCAACTGGGCCAGCGCGAAGCCAAGCGGTGGCGCGTCGTTCTGCTGCGCCGGCAGATCGGGGCGCAGAACCGGCGCAGCCGAAGCGGCGACTGGTGCGTCCTGGCGGACGAAATCGAAGTAACGCGCCAGCGGCTGTTCGACATTCATGCCCTGCTGCTGCGACGGCCACTGCGGACGCTCCGGCAAGGACTCGAACGGCGACGACGGCGCGACGGCAGCGGCAACCTGTATCGACGGCGCCAGCGCGCGCTCGACCGCGTGGAACACAAACTGATGCACGCCACGCGAATCGCGAAAGCGCACTTCGGTCTTGGCCGGATGCACGTTCACGTCGACCGCGCGCGGATCGAGTTCGATGAACACGACGTAAGCCGGGTGCCGCGCGCCATGCAGCACGTCGGCGTAGGCCTCGCGCAGCGCGTGCGCAAGCAGGCGGTCGCGCACGAAGCGGCCATTGACGAAACAGTACTGTGCGTCACGCCCGGAGCGCGAGAAGGCCGGCTGGGCCGCATAGCCGCTGACGCGGATCTGGCCGGCGTCGGCCTCGACCACGCGCGCGTGCTGCATGAATTCGTCGCCGAGCAGCGCACGCACACGGCTTGCCATGTCGCCCGCCGGCAGGCGCTGCATCAGGCGGCCGTTGTGCATCAGCTGGAAGGCGACCTGCGGCACCGACAGCGCGATGCGGCCGAACACGTCGTCGCAATGGCCGTACTCGGTCTGTTCGGTGCGCAGGAATTTCCGCCGCGCCGGCGTGTTGTAGTAGAGGTCGGCCACATCGACCACGGTGCCGGCGTCGAGCGCGGCCGGCTCCGGCGAACCGCCGTTGTCGATGCGCCAGGCGTGCGCGCTGCCCGCTTCGCGGCTGGTGAGCGTGACGCGCGCAACGCTGGCGATCGACGCCAGCGCTTCGCCGCGAAAGCCCATGGTGGCCACCGCTTCGAGATCGTCGAGCGAGGCGATCTTCGACGTTGCGTGGCGGGCGAGCGCCAGAGGCAGGTCCTCTGGCGGCATGCCGCAGCCGTCATCGGCCACTCGCAGACGCTTGACGCCGCCCGCTTCGAGCTGAACCCGGATGTCGCGACTGCCGGCGTCCAGGCTGTTTTCCAGCAGTTCCTTCAGCACCGACGCCGGCCGTTCGACCACCTCGCCGGCGGCAATCTGGCTGATCAACAGGTCGGGCAACAGGTGAATCGAGGGCATGGCGGTGCGCAGAAGGTATTCGGTGCGCGATTTTACGGGCCGCAACATGCATCCGCTATCATCGCCGCTCGATTTCAGCCGGCCTCGCCATGGAACTGCTCACCACCTTCGTCGACCTGATGCTGCATCTGGACACCCACCTCGCGGCACTGGTGGCGCAGTACGGCGCCTGGGTCTACGCCATCCTGTTCGCCATCGTGTTCTGCGAAACCGGTCTGGTGGTGACGCCCTTCCTGCCCGGCGACTCGCTGCTGTTCGTCGCCGGCGCGCTGGCCGCGGCAGGCGGCATGCAGATCGGCCTGCTCATCGTGCTGCTGGTGATTGCCGCTGTGCTGGGCGACGCGGTGAATTACGCGGTCGGCGCCTGGTTCGGGCCCAAGGTGTTCCGCTGGGAAAGTTCGCGCTTCTTCAACCGCTCTGCCTTCGACCGCACGCACGCTTTCTACGAGCGGCACGGTGGAAAGACGGTCATCATCGCGCGCTTCATGCCGCTGATCCGCACCTTCGCGCCCTTCGTGGCCGGCGTGGCACGGATGCGCTACGCGCGTTTCGCGATGTTCAACGTGAGTGGCGCGCTGCTGTGGGTGGTGTCGCTGACGCTGGCCGGTTACTGGTTCGGCAACCTGCCCTGGGTGAAGCAGAACCTGACCCTGGTCATCCTGGCCATCATCGCGATATCACTTGCGCCAGTGGCAGTGGCCTGGGTGAAGTCGAAGATGTCCGGCGCGTCGAATCCGGCAGCCTGATGCGCGGCCAGCAGGCCTCGAGCGCGATGCAGTAGCGCTCGGCACCGGCGACGATGACGACGACACCTGCACGCTGCACGTCGGCCAGCAGGTGCTCGGCCCGTACGCTGGCCATGCGCTGGTCGCTACGGCCGAAAACCGTGTCGGCGCCGTCGCCGAGGTGCAGATAGAGCAGCGCCGAATGTTCGCGCGCCTGCTGCAGCGACGGGCGCCACTGTTCCGACGTGATCGGCTCGTCGTTGGCCGCCTCCAGTTCGACCCGCAGCAGAGGCTGGTCACGCAGCCTCGCCAGCGCCATCGCCAGTGCGTCGCACTGCACGTCCTGCCCGCCGCAGATCAGGACACCGCCGTGCTCGGCGCGCGCCAGCGTGCGCAGCAGCCGGCCGAAACGGCGGCTGCCTGCCTTCACACCGGGTGCGCGCACCCTTTCCAGCGGTTCCATCTTCATGGCGGTTTCGGCTCTTTCGGGGCCCTGCGCGGGCGGTCTTCCGCAACTGCGGCGATCCGCCACGAATGGCCCGGGTTGTCGTACGCTGTCGGTCATGAACGCTATGACAGCCTGCAAGCCGATTGTGCGCGCCCTGTGTTGCGCCGCGATAGCCAACTTGGTCACGGGCTGTTCGGGCACTGGTCAGAAACCCGCGCCAGTGGCCGATTCCATGCATCCTAAACAGATTGTTAAAAGTGACATCGACCGGGTGCTGGAAGCGCATCACAGGGAAATATTCGCCAGTCTGGAACGTCTGGCCGACAAGTTGTACAAGCGCAATCCGCGCGAGTGGCGACGCGCCGGACTGGACAGCCGCGAAGCGGCGATGGCCCGGCTGTTCGCCGCGCAGCACGACTGGCGACTGCCGGAATTCGACAACCGTCGCGGCATCGACGTGATGCGATTGGCCTTTGCGCCGGATTTCGCCGGCGACCGGGTGGCCGCGCTCATCATTGGCATGGGTGGCATGATCCAGACCGCCTGGGCCGACCGCAGCGAACTGTTCATCATGGACGAACTCGATCCGCAGGCGCTGTCGAACTGCGCGCGCAATATCGAAATCTCCGCCTGGAAGCTGGCGCAGTCGCGCGATGATCTCGGTGCCCCACTCCTGCTGTCGAACGAGATCGGCATCGACGGCATGCGCAATCTCAGTTTCGAGCGCGAAATGGGCAAGATGATCGGCTGGCTGGACATGAGTGCGCAGATCGTCGCCGACAAGAATCGCCGTGTCGTCACCCGCATCCTGCAGTCGCTGGCGACCGCCGTCTTCCTGCCGGTCAGGTAGTGCAGACAGCGGCTGGGCGATAATCCGGCCTTCACACCCGACCTTCGCCTCCGTCACCGAAACCGAATGAAATCCGTCGTCATCCTGATCTCCGGGCGCGGCAGCAATATGCGCTCCATCGTCGAAGCGGGCCTGGGCGCCAACGTGCGTGCCGTCATCAGCAATCGCCCGGACGCCGGCGGCCTCGCCTACGCACGTGAACATGGCATCGCCACCGCGGTGGTCGATCACACGCAACACCCGGATCGCGCCGCCTTCGACCACGCGCTGGCGCAGGAAATCGACCGCCACGCACCGGATCTGGTGGTGCTGGCCGGCTTCATGCGCATCCTGACACCCGGTTTCGTCGAGCACTACGCCGGCCGCATGATCAATATCCACCCGTCTCTGCTGCCCGCCTTCACCGGCCTGCACACGCACCGGCGCGCGATCGAGGCGGGTTGCCGCATCGCCGGCGTGACCGTGCATTTCGTGACCGGCGAACTGGACGGCGGCCCCATCATCGCCCAGACCGCCGTACCGGTGCTCGCCGGTGACGACGAGGCAACGCTGGCCGCGCGCGTGCTGGCGCAGGAACATCTGCTCTATCCGCGTGTGGTGCGCTGGTTCCTCGAAGAGAGGCTGACGCTGCAGCACGGTCGCGCCGCACTGCGCGACGAAGCGACGCCGGCCGCTGGCGCGCTGACCGCCCCGGGTGCGGATGACTGAGCCGCTGACCCGTTCGCGACTGGCCCTCGCGCTGCTCGTTTCGCTGCTGCTGCACCTGTTGCTGGCGGGCGGACTGAGCAGCTTCGACCACCGCGCCGGACCGGACGAATCGCTGCTCATCCGTGCCGCCCTGGTGCCGGCGCCGCTGCCGCCCCCCCTTCCGGTGCCGGCGCCCGAACCCGAGCCCGCGCCGCCGCCTCCACCGCCGAAGCCCGAGCCCAGACCGCCACGTGAGCCACGCGAGCTGGCGCCGACACCCCCCGAGGCGCTGTCCGACGGGCAGGCCGACCTACCACCTCAGGTTGGCAACACTGAAGACGCGGAGTCCGACAGGCCGCGGACGCCGGATGAACCCGAGCGCGATGAAAACGACGAGCCCGGGCGCGATGCAGCGGTGGACGATACGCAGGAGGTGTCACCACAACAGGCCCTGGTCGGCGAGGCCAGGCTGGAATTCGAGGTCTATCGGGGCGACAGCCTGCGCATCGGCGAAACCCGCTATCACTGGGTGCACGACGGCACGCGCTACCGGATGGACACGGTGACCGAAACCACCGGGCTGGCCGGCCTGCTCAAACCGCTGCGCATCGAGCAGTACAGCGAGGGCGACGTCGGCAGCGAGGGTCTGCAGCCGCGGCGCTTCGTACAGGATTCGAAGCAGGCCAAACCGCCGGACGAACAGGTCGATTTCGACTGGACGGCCAGTCAGGTTATGCTGCGCAGCGGTTCGAAGACGACGACGCACACACTGACGCCCGGTTCGCAGGACATGGCGAGCCTGTGGCTGGAAATCATCTGGCGCGCGCAGCGAGGCGGCGAGTTCGACTTCAACGTGGCGACCGGCCCGCCGCTATACGCCGCGCTGGTTCGTGCCGGACGACGCGCCGACCGGACTCGATACCGCGCTCGGGCGCCTGCTGGTCAAGCGCCTGCAGGTACGTGCCCAGCCCGGCGACAACCAGATCGAAGTGTGGCTGGCGCCCGACCTGCGCTGGCTGCCGGTACGCATCCGTTTCACCGACCGCAAGGGCGACGTGTACGACCAGCGCGTGCGCCGCATCGAGTACGAAAACCGCAGCATCGTCGCCGCGCCGGTCACGGCCGCGCCCGGCGCCGCGCCACCCGCGTCCGACCAACGCCAGACCGATTCAGACATTCCCATATTCCTGCGATGAAACCGAACGAGAAACTGATAGACGCCACCGCCGACGTACTGACCCGGCTGCTGCGCTTCGAACACCCGGCCGACGGCGTACTGTCCGCTTACTTCCGCGAGCAGCGCGCGCTGCAGTCGCGCGACCGCGCCTTCATCGCCGAACACGCCTACCTGGTGCTGCGCCGCCTGCGCTGGCTGCGCGCGATCGCCGGTGAGCACGCCGGCGCGCGCAAGCTGCTGATCGCCGCGATGGCGCGCATCGAGGGGCTGGGTCTGAAGCAGCTCGCGCCGCTGGTTTCGCGCAACGAAGCACAGTGGCTGGAAACGCTGGCGCCAAGCAAGGCGGAAGAGCTGTCGCTGGGCGAGCGCACCGACCTGCCGGACTGGGTGATCGAGCGGCTGTCGGCGCAGATGGACGAAGCGGCGCTGCTGTCGCTGGCGCGCGCGCTGAACCAGCAGGCGCCGCTGGACCTGCGCATCAACCTGATGAAGTCCGACCGCGAGTCGGTCATGGCGACGCTGGCCAACAACGGCATCGTCGCCGAGCCGGGCCGCTGGTCGCCGTGGGCGCTGCGCCTGAACGAGCGCCCGTCGCTGTCGAAGAACCCGCTGTACGAGAAGGGCATCATCGAGGTGCAGGACGAGGGCAGCCAGTTGCTGGCCCTGCTGCTGGCACCCAAGCGCGGCGAGATGGTGGTCGATTTCTGCGCCGGCGCCGGCGGCAAGACGCTGGCCATCGGCGCCATGATGCGCTCGACCGGCCGCCTGTACGCCTTCGACGTGTCGGAGAAGCGGCTGCTCAAGATGCGCCCGCGCGTGGCGCGCTCCGGGCTGTCCAACGTACACCCGGTACTGATAGACAGCGAGTCCGACATCAAGGTGAAGCGGCTGGCCGGCAAGGTCGATCGCGTGCTGGTCGATGCCCCCTGTTCCGGTCTTGGCACGCTGCGCCGCAACCCGGATCTGAAGTGGCGCCAGACACCGCAGGCGGTGACCGAACTGATCGCCAAGCAGCGCGCCATCCTCGCCGGTGCATCGCGACTGGTGAAGCCGGGTGGCCGGCTGGTCTACGCGACCTGCAGCCTGCTCGACGAGGAGAACCGCGGCGTCGTCGACGACTTTCTGTCGTCTCACCCGGATTTCGTCCGCGTGCCGGTGAATGAGCTGCTCGCCGCCGCCCGCATCGAACTCGACACCGGAATCGACCTCGAACTGCGGCCCGACGCGCACGGCACCGACGGCTTCTACGCGGCGGTGCTGGAGCGCCGCGGCGCCGCCGACAAGAAGGAGGACAAGAGTGAGGAGTGATCTGCGCGGCGCGCTGTTCGCCGCAACGATGCTGGCGGCGATGCCGCTCAGCGCCGGTCGCACGCTGCCTGCCGAGGGCAAGGTCGAGGTTGCGTTCGCCCCCTGGGACGACGTCGAACGGCTGGTGATGGACCAGATCGACGGCGCCCGCCAGGCGGTCTATGTGCAGGCCTACACGCTGACCAGCCGCAACATCGTCAAGACCCTGATCGCTGCCGCCGAGCGCGGGGTCAAGGTCGAGGTGGTGGCCGACCGCGACAAGGTGCTGAAGGACGAGCGCAGCGCGCTGCCGCGTGCCGCCGGCAACGGCGTGAAAGTATGGCTGGACGGCGACCACGCGGCCGCCCACAGCAAGGTGATGATCATCGACCCGGACGGCAAGGAACCGGTGGTGGTCACCGGCTCGTACAACTTCAGCTATTCGGCGAAGAGCGAGAACGCGGAGAACGTGATGGTGCTGAGCGGCCATCGCGCGCTGGCGCAGACCTATCTGGAGAACTGGAAACGCCATCGCGCGAAATCGATGAGCTTCGCTGACGCGGTAGTGCAGACTCAGGCGAAGGACGCGGCAGCTCAATGACGGAAATTTCGTTCGACGCGCTGATGCACATGCTGTCGCTGAACAGCACGCGCATCGAGCTTGCCGTGGTGGCCGCCTGTCTGGCGCTGGCCGGCCTGATCACTCGCCTGCTCATCCGGCGCCAGCGCCGGCAGGCGGGCATTGAAACACTGGGCGCCACCGCCCGACTCGGGCTTGAAGGACTGCAGCGCCTGCTGTTCCCGCTCGTGGGCATCGCCCTGCTGTCGATTGCCCGCGTCGTGGTCGAAATGCTGCAGCAACCGCCGGTGCTGATGCGCCTGGTCATCGCCATGCTGGTCGCGATGGGCGTCATCCGCCTGGTCGTCTACGGACTGCGCCAGGTGTTCTCTCCGGCCGGCTGGCTCAGCACCTTCGAATTGCTGATCGGCCTCACCATCTGGTCGGCCTGGGTGCTGCACGCGCTCGACATCCTGCCGGAAGTGATCGAATGGCTGGACAGCCAGCAGGTCGCGCTCGGCAAGCAGAAGCTGTCACTGTGGGCACTGATGCAGGGCGGCGCCTGGGTGCTGGTGACGCTGATCGCCGCCGTATGGCTCTCCGGTTCGGTCGAACGCAAGCTGATGCGCGCGCCGCTGGACAGCAATCTGCGCATCGTGCTGGCGCGGCTGTCGAAGGTTGCGCTGATGTTCCTGGCGCTGATGATCACGCTGCCGCTGGTCGGCATCGATCTGACCGCGCTGTCGGTTTTCGGTGGCGCGCTCGGTGTCGGCCTCGGCTTCGGTCTGCAGAAGATCATGGCCAATTACGTGTCGGGCTTCATCATCCTGCTCGACCGCTCGATCCGCATCGGCGACCTCATTTCGGTCGGCACTGACCGCGGACAGGTGCAGCAGATCACCACCCGCTACACGGTGCTGCGCAGCCCGTCGGGCGTGCAGTCCATCGTGCCGAACGAAACGCTGATCAGTTCGGTCGTACAGAACGAGGGCCTGTCGGACCGCGAGGTGCGTGTGGCGATTTCGGTCCAGGTCGGTTACGCCGACGACGTCGAGCGGGCGCTGGTCATACTGGAAGAATGCGCCCGCGCGCATGAGCGCGTGCTGTCCGAACCGGTGCCGCGCGCCTTCCTGCATTCCTTCGGAGATTCCGGCATCAATCTGGAACTGGGCTTATGGATTACCGACCCGGAGAACGGTACGCTGGGCATCCGTTCGGCGGTCCAGCTCGAAATCCTGCGCCGTTTCCGTGCCGAGGGGATTGAAATACCCTTCCCGCAGCGCGAAATAAGAGTACTTGGGGACACAGGCAATGTTGCATTGTGTGACGCCAAGGCTTGACGCTGCGCAAATTGACCGCTAGCCACTCTCGCGTAGAATCCGCATCTTCAAATCGTGTATCAAGGGAAATCCTGAATGTTGAATGGTCTTATCGACCTGCCCTGGTGGGGCTATATCGTCGTCGCGCTGGTGTTCACCCACATCACCATCGCGTCGGTGACGATTTTCCTGCACCGCCACCAGGCACACCGTGCGCTTGAGCTGCACGCCATTCCCAGCCACTTCTTCCGCTTCTGGCTGTGGCTGACGACCGGCATGGTCACCAAGGAATGGGCAGCCATCCACCGCAAGCACCACGCCAAGTGCGAGACGCCCGAAGATCCGCACAGCCCGCAGGTCCTCGGCATCAAGAAGGTGCTGTTCGAAGGCGCCGAGCTGTACCGCGCCGAAGCGAAGAACAAGGAAACCATGAGCCGCTACGGTCATGGCACGCCGGACGACTGGCTGGAGCGCAATCTGTACACCGGTCGCTCGGCGCTGGGCATCAAGCTGATGCTCGTCATCAACGTGCTGCTGTTCGGCCCGCTCGGCCTGACGATCTGGGCCGTGCAGATGGCCTGGATCCCGATCTGGGCGGCTGGCGTCGTCAATGGTCTGGGCCACTACATCGGCTACCGCAACTACGACTGCAACGACGCGGCAACCAATCTGGTGCCTTGGGGCATCATCATTGGCGGCGAAGAACTGCACAACAACCACCACTCGTTTGCGACCTCGGCAAAGCTGTCGTCGAAGTGGTACGAATTCGACATCGGCTGGATGTACATCCGCATCCTCGAAATCCTCGGTCTGGCCAAGGCCAAGAAGACCATTCCGCAGCCGCGTTTCGAAGCGCGCAACGTGGTCGACACGCAGACGCTGGAAGCCATCATCACGCACCGCTACGACGTGATGACGCGCTACATGAAGTCGCTGCGCTCGATCTACGCCGAGGAAGTCGAGAAGCTGCGCGCGTCGAACGCCGCACTGGCCGACGGCGAACGCTACCAGCGCTTCAAGCGCTGGCTGAACCGCAGCGAGAACGCGCAACCGACCAGCGACGACGCCGAAATGGCCTCGATGCTGTCGCACAGCAGCCGTCTGGAAACGGTGCACACGATGCGCCAGGAACTGACCGCACTGTGGGCACGCTCAACCGCGTCGAGCGAGCAGCTGCTGAAGCAGTTGCAGGACTGGTGTGCGCGCGCCGAAGCCAGCGGCATCAAGCAACTGCAGGACTTCTCGATGCGTCTCAAGTCTTACGCGATCTGATACGCATTCGCTGCACCCTGGAAGCCGGAAGTGCGTCGCACTTCCGGCTTTTTACTTGGATCAAACCAAATGGGCGGCTTACCCTCAAAATAGTGTTCGGTTAGCCGATAGAATTTGCAGGAGCCATGCAGTGGAGCACGGCCGGACACCGTGGCGGTGCCGGCCAATAACAACGAGAAGGAGTCAAGGATGTTTCGCCACGTACTCGTACCGATCGATGGTTCGGATCTTTCCAAGGCCGCAGTCAAGCATGCCGTCTGCTTCGCCAAGGACGTGAAGGGTCGCGTCACTTTCCTGTACGTGATGAAGGACTATCACGTATCGGCGCTGCACAGCGAGCAGGACGAGGAGAACATCGACCCGATTGCACCGAACGACTTCACCGACGCGATGCGCACCCACGCCGACCGCATCCTGCAGTCGGCACGCGCCGAAGCGGAAGCCGATGGTGTCCAGGTCGACAGCATTGCCGTGACCCATGACGAGCCGCACAAGGCCATCATCGAGGTCGCGCTGAAGCGCAACGCCGACGTGATCTTCATGGCGTCGCACAGCCGACGTGGTCTGGCCAACCTGCTGCTGGGCAGCGTGACGCAGAAGGTGCTGTCGAATTCGAAGATTCCGGTGCTGGTCTATCGCTGAGCGACGCGACGCCGACCGGCGGAAAAGGACGGGGATGCCGGCAACGGCATCCCCGTTTTCATTTGCGGCCGACGCAGCGGTCGGCGCAGGCGGGCATCTTCTCCGCCATCCACGACGAAATGAGGCTGGACGCGCCGGCCACGCACCAGAAGCCGAAGAAGCCTATGGTGTAGGTCGCCAGCGGCGAGAAATGCACCGGCTCGCCGAGCAGATACAGCTCCCGCGGATTGATCAGGCTGAAGAAGATGGTCTCCGCGACCGCGGCAACCAGGAAGGACGGCCAGGACACCAGTGCGAACAGGCGCCCGAAACGTCCGGGCACGCGCCGCGTCTCGACCTCCTCGATCTCGATTTCCCTAGCCACCGCTCGCCTCCACCGTCAGCGACTGCTGCACGCGCCAGCTGCGCGCCTCGTCCTCGATCACCAGCTTCCAGTGGGTCGGCTGCAGGGCACGCACGACGCCGCCGAAATGCCCGTCCTGCCCGTCGAACAGCAGTTCTCGGTCGAGTTCGCTGCGTGTCGGGTGCGCCAGCAGCACGCGCAGACGCGCCGGCATCGCGGTCGCATCAGCCATGCGCAGAGCCAGATCGAAGCGGGTGTCATCGGCGCCGGCCGGCGTCGCCGACACGGACAGTTCGACCCCAAGTTCGGTCGCCTTGCGCTCGCGCTCTATCGTGCGATTGATGGCCAGGCCCTGCTTGTAGTAATCGTCGGCGACCAGCGCCGTATTGCCGGTCGCAGCCAGCCAGGTGGTGATCACGCCGGCGATGATGACGGTGACCGGCCCGGCCGCAAGTATCCACGGCCAGCGATGGCGGTACCACGGCAACTGCATCGATGCGTCGTTGTTCATGCGGCTTACCTCGGCTGCAGGAAGGACGTCTTCTCATGCACGCGGATATCCGGTGCATCGACGGCCTGCAGGTTGAAATAGATTTCGTGGGAGCCCGGCTGCAGGGCTTCGGCATCGACCTGCACCCGTGCGGCGATGTCGCGCGACCCGGCCGCTTCGACCTCGATTTCGCGCAGGTCGGCGATGGCAGCACCCGGCAGACCTTCGACCTCGAGCACGTAGCGCCGTGCGACTTCCGAGGTGTTCATGATGCGCAGCCGATAGACGTTCTCGATCTTGCCGCCCTCGACCTCGCGCGCCAGCGTGGCGCGGTCGCGCAGCACGTTCATCTTGACCGGCGTACGGGTGAACAGTGCCCAGGCAAAACCGGACACGATGACGGCCAGCAGCGTGGTGTAGAGGATGACGCGCGGTCGCAGGATATGCGCCATCACCTCGCGCCAGCCCTCGTGTGCCGGCTTCTTCGCCAGCAGCGTGCGTTCGGTGGTGTAGGCGATCAGTCCGCGCGGGCGGCCGACCTTGTCCATCACCTGGTCGCAGGCGTCGATACAGAGCGCACAGCCGATGCACTCGTACTGCAGGCCGTTACGGATGTCGATGCCGGTCGGACAGACCTGCACGCACCAGTCGCAATCGACGCAGTCGCCGACCACCTGCCCCTCGCGCGCCTTCTTCTTGTTGCCGCGCGGCTCGCCCCGGTTCGCGTCGTAGCTGACGATCAGGGTGTCGGGATCGAACATGACGCCCTGGAAGCGGGCATACGGGCACATGTACTTGCATACCTGCTCGCGCATGTGACCGGCGAACACGTAGGTGAAGGCGGCGTAGAAGAACATCCAGAACGCCTCCCACGGACCGAGCGACCAGGCGGCGATCTCGGATGCCAGTTCGCGTATCGGCGTGAAGTAACCGACAAAGGTGAAACCCGTCCACAGGGCCAGCGCACCCCAAGCGCCAAACTTCGCGGCACGCAGACCGAGCTTGCGCGCGCTCATCGGCGCCGCGTCCAGCTTCATGCGGGCCGAACGGTCGCCCTCGATGTGCCGCTCTATCCACATGAAGATTTCGGTGTAGACCGACTGCGGACAGGCGTAGCCGCACCAGACACGCCCGGCCACTGCGGTGACCAGGAACAGTCCGAGCGCGCTGATGATCAGCAGCAGCGCGAGGAAGAGCACGTCCTGCGGCCACAGGACGATGCCGAAGATGTAGAACTTGCGCTCGACCAGATGGAAGAGCACGGCCTGTCTGTCGTTCCAGGGCAGCCAGGCCAGGCCGTAGAACACGATCTGCGTGATCCACACCATGGCCCAGCGTACGTTGTTGAAGCGCCCCTTGATGCTGCGCGGCTGGATCTTCTTGCGCGCCGCGTACAGATCTCCCTCATCCGACGACACATCGGTGATCGGAATCACCCGCGCCGCCCGCTTCACTTCGTTACCGGACGTACTGTCGCCGGGAGAGGGATTTGAAGCCATTTACTTCGCTCCACCCGCGTTGTTCGACAGGCCCCAGACGTAGGCTGCGACGAGGTGGATCTTCTTGTCGCCGAGCAGTTCGCCGTGCGCCGGCATATGGCCATTGCGCCCCTTGGCCACCGACTGCAGCACGATTGCTTCAGTGCTGCCGTACAGCCAGATGCCGTCGGTCAGGTTGGGCGCACCCACCATCTGGTTGCCCTTGCCGTCGGCGCCATGGCAGGCCGCGCAGTTCGCACCGAACACCGCCTTGCCACGCTGCACGCGCACGCCATCCGCCGCCATGCCCGACAGCGAGCGCACGTAATGCACCACGTCGCGCTGCTGCTCGCCATCGAGGATGGCGCCGAAGGCCGGCATCGCACCGTTGCGACCATTGACCAGCGTGGCCTTGATCGCCTCGGGCTCGCCGCCATACAGCCAGTCGGCGTCGGTCAGGTTGGGGAAGCCGCGCGAACCGCGTGCGTCGGTGCCGTGGCACTGGGCGCAGTTGTTCAGGTAGAGACGTTCGCCCATGGCGCGTGCTTCAGGATCGGCCGCCACTTCCTTCACGTCGAGACCGGCGTAGCGCTCAAACAGCGGCGCCACTTTGGCTTCGGCCTCCTTCACTTCCTTGTCGTAGGCGCCGGTGGACGACCACGCAAGCTTGCCGCCGAAGTTGCCCAGGCCCGGGTAAGCGGCCAGATAGACGATGGCAAACACGATGGTGATCCAGAACAGCCACACCCACCAGCGCGGCAGCGGGTTGTTCCACTCGGCCAGCGTTTCGTCCCACTGATGACCGTGCAGTTCGACCTGTCCCTTCGGACGGGCGCCACGGTTGGACAGGATGATGAAGGCACAGAACGCGATACTGGCGACGACGAGCACCACCACGTACATGTTCCAGAAGTCGTTGATGAAGTCGCTCACTTTTGTTCTCCGGTTTCGGTGTGCGCGCGATCGTCGTCGGCGAAGGGCAGCATCGCTGCCTCGTTGTGGGCGCGCTGCGCGCCCGGACGCCAGGCCATGATCACGATGGCGACGAAGCAGGCGAAGCCCGCGACGGTGACTGCCGAGCGCAGTGCGTTGATGTCGAGTTCCATGACGGGCTCCCTCAGTTCACACGCTTGATCGCGGTGCCCAGACCTTGCAGGTAGGCAATCAGGGCATCCATTTCGGTCTTGCCCTTCAGTTCGGCCGCTGCGCCCTTCATCTGCTCTTCGGTGTAGGGCGTGCCGACTACGGTCAGCGCACGCATGCGCTGCTCGATGGTGCTGGCGTCGACCGGACGCTCGAGCCAGGGGAAGGCCGGCATGTTGGATTCCGGCACGACATCGCGCGGATTGATCAGGTGCACGCGGTGCCACTCGTCGGAGTAGCGACCGCCGACGCGGGCCAGATCCGGACCGGTACGCTTGGAGCCCCACTGGAACGGACGGTCATAGACGAACTCGCCAGCGACCGAGTAGTGGCCATAGCGCTCGGTCTCGGCACGGAACGGACGGATCATCTGCGAATGACAGTTGTAGCAGCCCTCGCGGATGTAGATGTCGCGTCCGGCGAGTTGCAGCGGGCCGTACGGCTCGACGCCCTTGACCGGTTCGGTGGTCGAGTGCTGGAAGAACAGCGGAACGATTTCGACCAGACCGCCGATGGCGATGGTGATCACCGTCAGGATCGCCAGCAGGCCGACGTTGCGTTCGATTGCTTCGTGTTTGGATGCAGCCATGATGTCTTTCTCCAGTGATCAGGCGTGCGCGGCAGCAGGCGCCACCACCGGTGCGTTGTACGGCTTCTGGCCGGCGATGGTCTTCCACACGTTCCAGGCCATGACGAACATGCCGGACAGGAAGAGCGCGCCGCCGAGGAAGCGGATGAACCAGAACGGATAGCTGGCCTTGACGCTTTCGACGAAGGTGTAGGTGAGCGTGCCGTCGTCGTTGATGGCGCGCCACATCAGGCCCTGCATCACGCCGGCGATCCACATCGAGGCGATGTAGAGCACGACGCCGAGGGTGGACATCCAGAAGTGGATGCTGATGGCCGGTATCGAGTACATCTTCTCCTGGCCGAACAGGCGCGGGATCAGGTAGTAGATCGAGCCGATGGAGATCATCGCCACCCAGCCCAGCGCGCCCGAATGCACGTGACCGACGGTCCAGTCGGTGTAGTGCGACAGCGCGTTGACCGTCTTGATCGACATCATCGGACCTTCGAAGGTCGACATGCCGTAGAAGGACAGCGAGGTGATCAGGAACTTCAGGATCGGATCGGTGCGCAGTTTGTGCCAGGCGCCCGACAGCGTCATGATGCCGTTGATCATGCCGCCCCAGCTCGGTGCGAGCAGGATGAGCGAGAACACCATGCCCAGCGACTGAGTCCAGTCCGGCAGCGCGGTGTAGTGCAGGTGGTGCGGGCCCGCCCACATGTAGGTGAAGATGAGTGCCCAGAAGTGCACCACCGACAGGCGGTAGGAATAGACCGGACGCTCGGCCTGCTTGGGCACGAAGTAATACATCATGCCGAGGAAGCCAGCGGTCAGGAAGAAGCCGACCGCGTTGTGGCCGTACCACCACTGCACCATGGCGTCCTGCACGCCGGCGTAGGCCGAGTAGGACTTCCAGAAGCCGGCCGGGATGGCCGCGCTATTGACCAGGTGCAGTACCGCGACGGTCAGGATGAAGGCGCCGTAGAACCAGTTCGCGACATAGATGTGCGAGGTGCGGCGCTTGGCGATGGTGCCGAAGAACACGACCGCGTAAGCCACCCAGACCAGCGTGATCAGCACGTCGATCGGCCACTCGAGCTCGGCGTACTCCTTGCCCGAGGTGTAGCCCAGCGGCAGCGTGACCGCGGCCAGCACGATCACCAGTTGCCAGCCCCAGAACACGAACTCGGCCAGCCACGGTGCGAACAGCCGTGTGTGACAAGTGCGCTGCACGACGAAGAACGAAGTCGCCATCAGCGCACAGCCGCCGAAGGCAAAGATGACCGCGTTGGTGTGTAGCGGCCGCAGTCGGCCGAAGTGGAACCACTCGCCGACATTAAGTTGCGGCCAGACCAGCTGGGCGGCAATGACCACGCCGACCAGCATGCCCACGATGCCCCACACCACCGTCATCAGTGCGAACTGCCGCACCACCCGGTAGTCGTAGGTGCCGTGAACGGACCCCATTGCTTCTGTTTTCATTTTTGCCTGCTCCCACATTGAAATTGCACCGCTACGCCCGCATGGGCGCACGCACGCATGATCCGGCCCGAAGGGTATGTGCTCGCCCGCTTGCGGGTCTTGACCCACGTCAAGCGCTCTATCGTTTCACGCTGTTTCACCGTCGCGGCGTGCGCACCGATGCCTGCCGCATTTTTCCCACGGAAAATGATATTCGACGCTGATCGAATCAAGAAAAGAACTTCGATCAAATCAATTTACGGAATGAAATTCCGCGCTTATCATTCGATTTCCTCAACCCATGGAGACAACGCAATGTCCGGTCAGAGCTACGACGAATTGATGGCAAAAATCGCGGAACTGCAGCAGCAGGCAGAAGCAGTGCGCCGAGCGGAGCTCGAAGCAGTCATTTCGGACGTGCGTGCCAAGATCAAGAAATACAATCTGTCGGCCTCCGATGTTGGCCTTGCTGGCGGTGCAGCACGTCGCTCGGGTCGCCCGGCTGCAGCAGCCAAGGTAAAGATCGCTCCCGGCAAATATCGCAATCCGGCCACCGGCGAAATCAAGGAAATCGGTGCTGCCGGCCGTAAGCCGGGTTGGCTCGCAGCGATGAGCGCCGACGAACTTTCGGCCGCTCGCGTGTCCTGACTTCAATTCAGTCGCGCACAAAAAAGGCACCGCAAGGTGCCTTTTTCATTCACTGTTTCCGCGCAGCCGCGGCCTCTTCCTTGAGCGCCCTGCGCAATATCTTTCCGACATTCGTCTTCGGCAGTTCGCTGCGGAATTCAACGTGGCGCGGAATCTTGTATGCGGTGAGCTGGGTCCGGCAGTGGGCTATCACGGCATCGGCGGTCAAGGTCGCGTCCCTGCTGACGACGAACACCTTCACCACCTCGCCCGAATGCTCGTCCGGCAGCCCGATCGCACAGCACTCGAGCACGCCGGCGCAGGCGGCGACGACGTCCTCGACCTCGTTCGGATAGACGTTGAAGCCGGACACCAGAATCATGTCCTTCTTGCGGTCGACGATACGCACGAAGCCGGCCTCATCGACCGTGGCGACATCACCGGTACGCAGGAATCCATCGGCCGTCATTACCTGGGCGGTTTCCGCCGGACGACGGTAGTACCCCTTCATCACCTGCGGGCCGCGCACGCACAATTCGCCGGTTTCGCCCGGCGGCACTTCCCGCCCCTCGTCGTCACGTATCGATATTTCAGTAGACGGAACAGGCAACCCGATCGCGCCGTTGAATTCCTTCTGATCCGGCGGATTGATGCACACCGCCGGCGAGGTTTCGGTCAGGCCGTAGGCCTCGATCAGCGGCTGACCGGTGATTTTCTTCCAGCGTTCGGCGACCGCCCGCTGAACCGCCATGCCGCCGCCCAGCGATACGCGCAACCCGGAAAAATCGAGCTTGGCAAAATCCGGATTGTTCAGCAGCGCATTGAACAGTGTATTGACACCGGTAATGACGGTGAAACGGTATTTCTGAAGTTCCTTGACGAAGCCGGGAATGTCACGTGGATTGGTGATCAGTATGTTGGTTGCACCCAGCTTCAGAAATACGAGGCAATTCGCGGTCAGCGCAAAGATGTGATACAGCGGCAAGGCCGTGATGACGATCTGCGGTCCGCTCATGAAAGGCCGAATCCAGGCGTCGGCCTGCATCATGTTGGACACGATATTGCGATGGGTGAGCATGGCGCCCTTGGCCACCCCGGTCGTGCCGCCCGTGTACTGCAGGAAGGCGATGTCTTCGTGCACGACATTGACCGGATTCAGCGTGTGCCCCAGCCCCAGCTTGATCGCCTCGTTGAAGCGGACCGCCGACGGCAGGTCGAAGGACGGCACCATCTTCTTCACGTGGCGCACGACCAGATTGACGATCCAGCCCTTGGGCGCCGGCAGCAAGTCGCCCAGCGCGGTGACGACGACGTGACGCACCGAAGTGCGGTCGATCACGCGCTGCAGCGTCGAGGCGAAGTTCTCCAGCACGACGATGACTTCCGCACCGCTGTCGTTGAGCTGGTGTTCGAGCTCGCGCGGCGTATACAGCGGGTTGCAGTTCACCACCGTGTAGCCGGCGCGCAGCGCGCCGAACATCGCCGCCGGATACTGCAGCACATTGGGCATCATGATCGCGACGCGCGACCCCGGCGCGAGACCGAGCACCGACTGCAGATAGGCCGCGAAGGCGGCGCTCAGGCGGTCAAGTTCCGCGTAGGTGATTGCCTTGCCCATGCAGACATAGGCATCGCGCTCCGCGAACTCGCGGCAGCTGCGCTCGAACACCTCGCCGACCGACATGAACTCCGACGGATCGATCTCGGCCGGAACACCCTTGGGGTAGCTTTTGAGCCACACCTTCTCCATTACCGCCTCCTCGCGTCATCGTGCCGCTGCCGTGCGAACGCGGCAGCGTGCTGCATGATCGTGCGGCCGGGCATCAACCCGACATGTCTTCCATCGGCCAGTCGCGAATATAGCTCTTCAACATGCGGTTCTCGAAACTCTGCTCCTCCAGCATCGCGCGCGCGACGTCGTGGAAGGACAGCACGCCCATCAGCGTATCGCCTTCCATGATGGGCAGATAGCGGCAGCGGTTCTCGAGCATCAGTCGGCGCAGTTCGTCGACTTCCATGTCCGGGTGGGCGGTCGCCGGATCGCGATGCATGACGGCGGATACGGTCAGCGACTGCCAGTCGCCGCCGGACGCCCGCACCGAGCGCAGCACTTCGCGGAAGGTGAGCATGCCAACCATGCGGCCATGCTCCATCACCACCAGCGAACCGACGTCGAGGTCGGTCATCGTGACGACTGCGTTGCCCAGCGTCTGTTGCGGTGCCACCGTGTAGAGCACGGTGCCCTTGATGCGCAGGATTTCATGTACTTGCATGGTTGCCACTCTCCTCCTCGCCGCGCGGGCACGGGGTGCGCGCTGCGGATGACCATGCGTCGATGGTAGTCAAAAGCGTCGGCGCCGCAAAGCGCCGGCGTTCAGAAAAGGCGATCCAGACGCCCGTCCGGACGCAGCAACGCCGCACATGGCGTCTTTCCGGGGCGGATCAGGCGTACCGACTCGGCGTAGCGCTTCAGCTGTTCGGCATACTCCCCGGCGAATCCCGCGCCCTCCCCGCTCTTGTAATCCAGTATCCAGATCTCGTCGTCGAACTCGACCAGGCGGTCGATGCGGCCGAGGCTGCCGTCGGGCAGCACGAATTCCACTTCGCTGGCCGCCCAGCGATGCAGCGCCGGATCGAAGAAACGGCGCAGCGAAGCGCTGCCGGTCATGGCGCGCGCAAGGCGTTCAAGTTCGCTCCAGCGCGTCGCATCGAGCGCCGGCGGGCGCGGCGGCGGCGGCTCGCCGCAGGCCAGCGCTTCCAGCCAGGCGTGCAGGCCGGTACCCCAGATCTGTGCGTCGTTCATCGGCACCACGACGCGACGCTCGCCCACCGGTGTCAATGGCGGAGCTTCGGCAGCCATCGGCGCCGCGGCAACCGTATCGATGTCGGGGCACGCATCGGCGGCGCCTGAACTCAGTCGCAGTGCACCGTCGTCGGTGGTCTGTACCGACGGGCAGCCACGCAGGGCCGTCTGCAAACGCGCCAGCCAGCTGTCCTCGGCCACGCCCCGCGCCGGGCTGACGCCGCTGGCGAACAGGAACTGCCGCGCCCGGGTGACCGCGACGTAGAGCAGATTGGCGTCCTCGCGTGCCGCAGCGCGGGCTTCGGCCTCGATGAAACGGGCGCGCGCCTGCCCCTGGTTCTCCTTGCGCTGCAGCAGCGACAGGTGTTCGGGCGCCGGCGCACCCGGCGGCCAGGCCAGCAGCACGCGCGCGCCGCTGTCGGCTCGCGGCTTCGCGATGGCGTCGGCCAGCCAGACGATGGGCGCCTCCAGCCCTTTCGCCGCATGGACCGTAAGCACGCGCACGCGGCCGCGTGCCGGATCCTCACCGAGGATGAGCCCCTCGTCCGGCGCTTCGTCGTCCTCGTTGCGCAATCGTGCAAGTTCGTCGAGAAAGCGCGGCATGCTGGGGAAGCGGCCGCTGTCGACCTTGAGCGCCAGTTCCATGAACGCTTCCAGATTCGCACGCACGCCCGGCCAGGCCATCGGATCGACCTGGGCGGCATAGCGCTGCATCAGCTCGCCACGGTGGAACACGCGGTCGAGCAGGTCGTGCACCGGCAGTTGCGCGGCGGCGGCCAGCCAGTCGCTCAGCAGCGACGCCGCACGCGCGAGTTCGGCGTCGTCGCCGTCACGTGCAGCGCGCAGTGCGGGCCACAGTGCGGAGCCGGCGCTGGTCAGGCGCAGCAGGTGCGCATCGGACAGCGCGAACAGCGGGCTGCGCAGCACGTGCGCCAGCGCCAGCGCATCGGCCGGCGCGGCGATGAAGCCCAGCAGCGCCTGCAGATCGGCTGCCTCCAGCGTGTCGAGCAGGCGGCCGCGGCTGGCACCGAAGTACGGAATGCCGTGCGCGCGCAGCGCCGCCTCATAGACGGCGAGACCGGTGCGCCGGCGCAGCAGGATCATCATGTCGCCATAGCGCGCCGGCCGCACCGCGCCACTGTGCGCATCGCGCACGGCGACCCGCCCGACCATTGCCTGCAGCCGCGCGCACATCGCGTCGGCCTCGCGACGACGCCTGCTGTCCTCGACCGTTACGCGCGGCGTGGTGAGCGGATTGCGCAGGCCGGCATCGTTCGTCGTCGCCTCGTCCGGCGCGTCGACGTCGTGGCCGAAAGCCGGCAGCACCTCGACCGCGCCGGGCAGGCCGAGCTGCGTCGTGCCGTGTGGCGCGAAACCTTCGAACACGTCGAGCGCGCCGAACAGCGCATTGACCACCTCGACCACCGCCGGGCTGCTGCGCCGCGTTACGTTGCGCCGGATGTCGATGGCGCCGAAGCGCTCGGCGAAAGCCGTGCGCGCGTGCGCAAAGATGCGCGGATCGGCGCGGCGGAAGCGGTAGATCGACTGCTTCGGGTCGCCCACCACGAACACGCGTGGCTGCACCTGATCCGGCGCGTAGGCGTCGAGCCAGTGCATCAGCACCTGCCACTGCAGCGGATTGGTGTCCTGGAACTCGTCGAGCAGCAGGTGGGTGTAGCGCGCATCCAGCCTTGCCTGCACGAAGGGGCCGGTCTGGGCGTCGCCGAGCAGGCGCGCCGCGTGCCATTCGAGGTCGCCGAAGTCGAGCACGCCGGCGCCGCGTTTGACCTGGTCGTAGGCGTCGAGCATGGCCGAGGCGACGGTCAGCGCGTGCCGGTTCAGTTCCCAGGCGGCGCGGTCGCTCAGCGCGTGCAGGCAGGCCAGCAGGCGCTCGGCGCAGGACTCGAACAACTGCTGCGTGCGCTCGGCTGCGCCGAGCTTTTCCATCGCCTTGCCCGGCTTGAACGCGATCGGCACACCGGCGCGGGTCAGCAGTTCGGCGCACAGACCGTCGAAGAAGGCCCGGGCGTCACGCTGGCCGGCGGCCGTCTCCAGCGCGACCGCCTTGCGCTGCTGCGCCTCCGTGCCCTGCCCCAGCAGCTTTGCGAGTTCCAGCGCTGCGGCGCGCAGCGTAGCGTCCTGTGCCAGCGCATCGACCGGTGCTTCACGGTCGGCGCCGAAGAAGGACTCGAGATGCGCGAACACGCCATCGAGCCCGTCGTGCGCAGCCAGCCAGGCCTGCCACTCGGCGCGCCGCTCTATCAGCGCTTCGGCGAGGCTGCGCGCGCCGGCGAGACCGGCCTGCGCGAGCAGCCAGCGCACCGACTGCGCCAGTTCGCCGTCCGGCGCACTGCCGGCACGTCGCATCAGCACGCCCCAGGCCTGGTCGCGCAGGCGTGCGGTGCGCTCGGCAAGCTGCAGCCCGCCGAGGCCGGCCGACAGCGGAGCGGCACCGAGCAGCGACGAAAACCAGCCGTGGAAGGTGTTGATCGTCAGCCCAGGGCGGGCGCCGGCGACGCGTTCGAACAGACCGCGCGCACGCTCGATCAGCGCCGCGTCATTGCGCGCATCGACCCCGCGCTGATCGAGGAAGGCGATCACGCCGGCGTCGTCCGCCACCGCCAGTTCGCCCAGCCAGTGCTGCAGCCGCTCGTCGATCTCGCGCGCCGCCTTGCGCGTGTAGGTGATGGCCAGTATCTCGCCCGGCGCCACGCCCGCCAGCAGCAGACGGATCAGCCGCGACACCAGCGTCCACGTCTTGCCGCTGCCGGCGCACGCCTCGACGACGACGCTGGCAGATGGATCGAGTGCGCGCAGGCCGTCGTTCATGCGCGCCAGTCCTTGCGGCACAGGCCGCGCATTTCGCAGTAGGCGCAGGCGCGGTCGTCGCCGTGCGCAGGCAGCGCGGCTCCGGCACGCAGCGCCGGAAACAGCGCGCCGATCAGTCCCTGCAACGCTTCGGCCGCCGCGTGCGGCTCGGGCTGCGGGTGCGGCACCGGCGCCGGCTCGTCGAGCGCCAGATAGGCGGCTTCGCTCACCGTGTCGCCTTCGAGCAGTGTGTAGAAAGCGAGCTGCAGATCTTCCCCGCCCTGCACGCTCTTCTTCACGGCTTCGCTGCTACGCAGCTTGTAGTCGAGCAGCGACACGCCGGCGACACCGCGGTCGATGCGGTCGATGCGGCCTTCGAGCGACAGCGTGCCGCCGTCCGGCAGGTCGAGCGGTCGCGCCCGCGACTGCTCGCCGCTGTCGAAAACCCAGCCCTCGGCTTCGCGCGCGCAGGCCCAGGCAACGTAGGCGTCGGCGCGGTCGTGCAGGCGATCGGCCCACGCGTGTTCCTGGAAGTTGCGACTGATCGCGCCATCGAAGGCGACCGCGATGCGCGCGCGCATGTCATCGACCAGCGCCTGCGGCGTTTCGCTGTCGAGGCGCGGGTGCGCAACATGAAAGTCGTGCAGCAGCGCATGCACCAGTTCGCCCACGCTGCCTTTGCCCATCGTTTCCTCGACCTCGTCGCCCTCGCCCAGGCCGAGCACGCGGCGCGCGTAGTAGCGGTAGGGGCAGGCCATCAGATCGGCCATCGCGCTGGCAGTGAGCCGCTGCGGCACCCGATCGGCTTCGAGCACCGGCGCGCTGGTCTGCCGCGGCAGCGCGGCCGGCTCGGGATCGGGCTGGGCCGGCGCGGCGCTGACGGCACTCGGCAGGCCGGCGCGCACGAACATCAGATCGAGCAGTTGCAGGTCGGCGCCGGGCAGATTGGCTTCGCCATTGCGCTGCGCCTGCCAGCTGAACACGATCTCTTCACTGTTCAGGATCAGCCCGGCGAGGTCCTCGCGCAGCTGGCGTGCCGCCTGCTGCGTATCGGCCAGCCCCAGTTCGCGCCGCAGCCCTTCGTGGCCAAGCACGCCGCGCAGTTGCGGCGGCGCCAGATGTTCGCCGTCGGCGCCAATCACGTATACGGCGTCGAACACGCGCAGCCGGGTCGCCGCAAGATGGGTCAGCACGACAGGACTGTCGATCGCAGTGTCGCGGAACAGCGCCCGTTCGAACTCGCCATTGAGCCACTGGCGCCAGTCGGCAAAGGTCAGTGCCAGCGCCACACCGCTGCTGTCCGCACGCAGTTGTTCGAGCAGTGCGATCACTTGTGCGCCGGCGGCGTCCTGCAGCAAGGCCGTGCGCGCCTGCAGCGCATCGAGCGCGGCCAGCAGCCGTTCGATCCAGAAGGCGGCGGGCGCGGCCTGGGTCGGCATCAGGTTCGCCGCCTGCGCGAACGGAACCATCAGCGCCGCGCCCGCCCGCCCGGCCAGTTCGCGCGCCGCATCGGCGAGCAAGGCCTGCAGCCCGTCGACATGGTTGCGCCGCACCACCCAGTGATCGACCTCGGCGATCGCCCGCGCGTGCGTGTCGGCATCCATCGTGCCTGCGACATAGGGCGAGCGCACCAGATCGAGCAGGTCGCGGTGATAGCCGTCGGACGCCAGGCACTGCAGAAAGGCATCGACCGTCGCCGCGGCGCGCGTGGTGGACAGCTTCCAGCCGGTTTCGTCGGCCAGCAGCACCTGCCTGCGTTCGAGCAGGGCACGGGTGCGGCGGGCGGCTTCGCGGTCGCTGGCGACCAGGGCGATGCGGCGGCGCCCCTCCGCCAGCCAGCGGACAATGCAGGTGGCAGCATGCTGCGCCTCCTGTTCGAGCGATTGCGCACTGACCAGCCGCACGCGGTCACGCAGACGCTGCGCCGCGTCCGCCGGCACGCGGCGCGACCACAGCGTGCGCGCATCGTCGGCGGCAACCGGCCAGGCGGCATCGAGCGCGCGCGACAGCGCGTCTTCATCCGCCGCGCGCCGCACGCCGATGTGCAGTACTTGCACGCGCTGTGCAAACGCGGTCAACCAGTCCGGCGCCGGATCGAGCGTGTCGGCCAGCAGCACGACCGGCCGGCGCGCTGCCGCGGCCGCCCGGTAAAGCGCCTGCGTCGTCGCGCGTGCATGACCGGGGGTGCCGGTGCTGTCAGCCAGCCACACCGCGTGAACAAGCCGCGCCTCGAGCGACAGCGCCGCACTGTCGTGCAGTGCGTGCGCCCGGGCGAATGCGCCTTCGAGCGCGGCCTCGTCCGGCACCGGCACATCGGCCAGCGTGTCGGCGAGATCCATCAGTTCGCGCGCGACCGCCCACAGGTCGGCGTCCCCCAGCCAACCTACCCGGCGCAACTGGGCGACCAGCCCGAGCAGCCGCCGCGAATCGGGGTCGGTCGCCGCATCGCCCCGCCAGCGCGCGGCCAGCAGTTGCGGCGTGAGCACGCGCGGCATGAACAGCGCTCGGCCGGCCGCAGCTGACAGCGCGCTGCGCAGCGCCGGTGCCAGCGCAATGGACGGCAGGATGAGGTCACAGTCGGCGAGCGCGTCGCCGTGACGATCGAGGAGGATGCGTGCCACCCGGCCGAACAGGTCCGGACCGGGGGACAGCGTGACGGAGTCGAAACCCGCTCCGCTCATGCGTCAGCGCGGGCGAAGAAAGGAAACGGAGCGCGCGCTCAGCGCTCGAGCATGCCGAGCTTGTCCTTCACCTTGGCCCAGTCGTCGGCGTCGGGCAGCGCGTCCTTGCGCTCGATGATGGCCGGCCATTCCTTGGCCAGTTCGGCATTCAGTTCGATGAACTGCACCTGGTCCGCCGGCACGTCGTCCTCGGCAAAAATGGCTTCGGCCGGACATTCGGCAACGCACAGCGTGCAGTCGATGCACTCGTCCGGATCGATCACCAGGAAATTCGGGCCTTCGCGGAAGCAATCGACCGGGCACACATCGACGCAGTCGGTGTATTTGCACTTGATACAGGATTCGGTGACGACGTAGGTCATGATTTCTCCGTTGGGCGGGGGCTCTGCACTCGCAGGCAGGCCATGCATGGGCTGAAAAAGGCTGAATTCACGAGGGGCCGCGGCACGCGGGAGCAGCCTGCAGACTGCTAAACACAGGCGCGCCGCACCTCTTCCGGACGCGGGAGTTTAGCACCGGGGCGCGGCGGCACCTCGCCCACGCTGTCGTGCCGCTGCGACATGTGGCCATGACTTTTTGTATTTCCTTGCCATCTGCCTCTGCACGCCCGACTGTTTTTTGTATTAGCATCTTGCAAACAGTGCAGAAACCCTGAACTCCGACGCAGGGGACGCCGATACCGTGATCACTCCGGCGGCCAGGTTTCAGCAAGCCCCGAACCGGGCCGCTCCGTGAGTGGCCGGGAAACCCAGTCCAGCGACCCGACACTCACCTTTCGGCACGCAACATCCATCCAGTCCTGCAGGCGTCCCGAACCGAGGCGTCCGGCACGAGGCATCCGGTTCTTCCCGATACACCCCCGAAGACCTTCCGATTCACAGAATCCACTTTCCCAGTCAAGCACCGCGAGGAAACAATGAGCGAACACATCCACCACGTCACCGACGCCAGTTTCGAAGCCGAGGTCATCAAGGCCGACCTGCCGGTTCTGGTCGATTACTGGGCCGAGTGGTGCGGTCCGTGCAAGATGATCGCTCCCATCCTCGACGAAGTGGCCCGTGACTACGCCGGCAAGCTGCGCGTGGCCAAGGTCAATATCGACGAGAATCAGGAAACGCCCGCACGCTTCGGCATTCGCGGCATTCCGACGCTGATGCTGTTCAAGGACGGCAATGTCGAGGCGACGAAGGTCGGCGCCCTGTCGAAGTCCCAACTGACCGCCTTCCTGGACAGTCACCTGTAACACCTACCCCGCGGCGGGCGCGTATCCGCGCCCTGCCCGCCGGAGCGGAAGACCGCTCCATCTCCCCACCCCGCCTGTCGCACATCTTCACCATGCACCTTTCCGAACTGAAAGCACTCCACGTAAGCCAGCTGCTCGAAATGGCCCAGTCCTTCGAGATCGAAGGCGCCAACCGGCTGCGCAAGCAGGAACTCGTGTTCGCCATCCTGCGCAACCGGGCGAAGAAGGGCGAGAGCATTTTCGGAGACGGTGCGCTGGAGGTGCTGCCCGACGGCTTCGGTTTCCTGCGTTCGCCGGAAGCGAGCTATCTGGCGGGAACCGACGACATCTACGTGTCGCCGAGCCAGATCCGCCGCTTCAACCTGCACACCGGCGACACCATCGAGGGTGAAATCCGCACGCCGAAGGATGGCGAGCGCTATTTCGCACTGGTCAAGGTCGATCGCATCAACAGCGAGCCGCCGGAAGCGACCAAGCACAAGATCCTGTTCGAGAACCTGACGCCGCTGCATCCGACCGAGCCGCTGAAACTCGAACGCGACATGCGCGGCGAAGAGAACACGACCTCGCGCGTCATCGACATGATCGCGCCGATCGGCAAGGGCCAGCGCGCGCTGCTGGTGGCGCCGCCGAAGACCGGCAAGACGGTGATGATGCAGCACATCGCGCACGCGATCACCGTGAATCACCCGGAAGCGTTGCTCATCGTGCTGCTGATCGATGAGCGCCCGGAAGAAGTGACCGAGATGCAGCGTTCGGTGAAGGGCGAAGTCGTTGCCTCGACCTTCGACGAACCGGCCACCCGCCACGTGCAGGTCGCTGAAATGGTGATCGAGAAAGCCAAGCGTCTGGTCGAGCACAAGAAGGACGTGATCATCCTGCTCGATTCGATCACCCGCCTCGCCCGCGCCTACAACACGGTGCAGCCGGCCTCCGGCAAGGTGCTGACCGGCGGTGTGGACGCCAACGCGCTGCAGAAGCCGAAGCGCTTCTTCGGCGCTGCGCGCAATGTCGAAGAAGGCGGCAGCCTGACCATCATTGCCACCGCGCTGATCGAAACCGGCAGCCGCATGGACGACGTGATCTACGAGGAATTCAAGGGCACCGGCAATATGGAAATCCATCTTGACCGGCGCATGGCGGAAAAGCGCGTCTATCCGGCGATCAACGTGAACCGCTCGGGCACGCGCCGCGAAGAACTGCTGCTGAAGCCGGAAATCCTGCAGAAGATCTGGATCTTGCGCAAACTGCTGTACAACATGGACGATCTCGAAGCGATCGAATTCCTGCTCGACAAGATCAAGGCCACCAAGAGCAACGGGGAGTTCTTCGACGCGATGCGTCGAGGTTGATCACCTGCGCCGCCTTGAGAGAAAAACGCCGCTTGACGCGGCGTTTTTCATTTCCACCTCCAGCGGTGCTCAGGCGCGCAGCGCCTCGACCACCGACAGCACCTCGCCCGGCGAATTGAGCGCATAGCCCGGGAGCGTCGACACCGCGCTCGCAAAATCAGGCGACCTCAGCGCATCGAGCATGCGCTGCATCGACGGCAGTTCCAGCGTTTCCAGCCGGCAGGCGAGAAAGTAGTGCTCCTCGGCGACCGGCACGAAATCGAGCTTGAACTGGCTGGCGGCTGCTTCGACGCCGAAGCCGGTGTCGGCCATGCCGCTGGCAATGTGCGCCGCCACCGCCGCGTGCGTGAATTCCACCGTTTCATAGCCGCTGATGTTGTCCGCATCAAGGGTCTGTTCGGCCAGCAGCAGGTCGAGCAGCACACGTGTGCCGGCGCTGGCCTGACGATTGATGAAGCGCACGTCGGGACGCACGAGGTCGCGCAGAGAGCGGATGTCCAGCGGATTGCCGGCGGCCACGAACAGGCCCTGAGTGCGCGTGACCAGGCGGATCACGCGGTGCGCGCGCGGCTTCAGGTAACGACCCAGCCGCGCCGCCAGCTCCGGCGTGACGCGACCGCTCGGCAGGTGGAAGCCGCAGATGTCGCAACTGCCGCGTGACATCGAACCCAGCGCGTCAATCGACCCGAGGTACTGCAGTTCCAGCCGCACGCCGGCCACCCGCTCCATCAGTTCAGGCATCAGCGCGATCGCATACCCATGGCTCGCATGCAGCCGCAGCACCGGGTGGGTATCCATCAGCGCCGCGTTGATCTCGCGGTCGATCTCCACCGACAGGTTTTCCAGTTGCGGCGTCAGTCGCGCCTGGATGCGCTGCGCCGCCCAGGTCAGCTTCTCGCCCAGCGGCGTCAGTTCCGCCCCCTTGCCCTGCGACAGCTCGACCAGCGGCGTGCCGAAAAAGGCCGACCAGGTGCGGATCAGGTTCCAGCAGTGGCGGTAGGAGAAATCGACTTCGCGCGCCGCCTCGGTCAGCTTTCCGCTGCGTTGCACGGCCGCCAGCACGCGGAACAGCAGCGGGTCGATCTCGCGGCCCTCGGCGTTGCGGAAGCGCCATGCAGGCTCGATCTGGATGCGCATGTTAGGCATTTGTTTTCATATCGTTAAAAGCAAGACCGGCTGCTAACCTCCGTTGCGAAGCCATTATTGGACCTTGATGGTGGCTGATTAGCAATTATGAACAAGAGTTCCAATTAGGAATTCAGCAGGAGACAGAGAGCCATGTCATCGCACCACCCCGCTCCCGGTGTCGACGGGCGACAGCTTCAGTCGCTGGTCGACCGCCACGCCGATCTGCCCGGCGCGCTGCTGCCGATGCTGCACGCCATCCAGGACGAATTCGGCCACGTGCCGGAACAGGCCGTCCCGGTCATCGCCAGGGGGCTGAACCTGTCGCGCGCCGAAGTGCATGGCGTGATCACCTTCTATCACCACTTCCGCAGCCACGCGCCCGGCCGCCACGTGGTGCAGGTCTGCCGGGCGGAAGCCTGTCAGGCCGTCGGTGCCGTTGCGCTCGAAGCGCACGCGAAGAAATGCCTCGGCATCGACTTCCACGAAACGACCGCCGACGGCGCGGTGACATTGGAGGCGGTGTACTGCCTCGGCAACTGCGCGGTCGGCCCGTCGTTGCGGGTCGATGACGATATCGTCGGCCGTGTCACACCGGAGCGCCTCGACGCGATCGTTGCGGAGCTGCGCACGGAGGTGAGCGCATGAACACCCGCATCTACGTCCCCGTCGATTCCACCGCGCTGTCGCTGGGCGCTGACAAGGTGGCGCAGGCCATTGCTGCCGAGGCGGCAAAGCGCGGCATCGCGATCGAGCTGGTACGCAATGGCTCGCGCGGCGCCTTCTTCCTCGAACCGCTGGTCGAGGTGCAGACCCCCGCCGGCCGCGTGGCCTACGGCCCGGTGCAGCCGAAGGATGTCGCCGCGCTGTTCGACGCCGGCTTCGTCACCGGTGGCTCGCATGCGCTGTCACTCGGCCTGACCGACGAGATCGGCTATCTGAAGAACCAGGAACGCCTGACCAGCGCGCGCATCGGCCTCACCGACCCCTTGAGCCTGGACGACTACATCGACCACGGCGGCTTCGTCGGCCTGGACAACGCGCTGGCGATGAGCGGCGCCGACGTGGTGAAGGAAGTGACGGAATCCGGTCTGCGCGGCCGCGGCGGCGCAGCCTTTCCGACCGGCATCAAGTGGAACACCGTGCTCGGCGCGGTCGCCGACCGCAAATACGTGGTGTGCAACGCCGACGAGGGCGACTCCGGCACCTTCTCCGACCGCATGATCATGGAGGGCGACCCCTACTGCCTGATCGAAGGCATGACCATCGCCGGCATCGCGGTCGGCGCGACCCAGGGCTACATCTACCTGCGCTCGGAGTATCCGCACGCTTTCGCCACGCTGAAGGAAGCCATCCACCGGGCACGCGCCGCCGGGTGGCTGGGCGACAACGTACGCAACTCCGGCAAGGCCTTCGAACTGGAGGTGCGCCTCGGTGCGGGCGCTTACATCTGCGGTGAAGAAACGTCGCTGCTGGAAAGCCTCGAAGGCAAGCGCGGCATCGTGCGCTTCAAGCCGCCGCTGCCGGCGCACGAAGGCCTGTTCGGCAAGCCGACGGTCATCAACAACGTCATTTCGCTCGCCTCCGTGCCCACCATCCTGGCCCAGGGCGGCGCCTTCTACCGCGACTTCGGCATGGGCCGCTCACGCGGCACCCTGCCCTTCCAGCTCGCCGGCAACATCAAACGCGGCGGTCTGGTCGAGAAGGCTTTCGGCGTGACCATGAACGAGCTCATCCACGACTTCGGCGGCGGCACGCTGTCCGGCCGTCCGGTGCGCGCGGTGCAGGTCGGCGGACCGCTCGGCGCCTACGTACCGGCGTCGCAGTTCGACCTGCCGCTCGACTACGAGGAATACGCCAAGCACGGCGCGATGATCGGCCACGGCGGCATCGTGGTGTTCGACGACACGGTCGACATGGCGCACATGGCCCGCTACGCGATGGAGTTCTGCGCCATCGAATCCTGCGGCAAGTGCACGCCCTGCCGCATCGGCTCGACACGCGGCGTCGAGGTGATCGACCGCATCGTCGCCAACGAGCAGCGCGGCAGGAACATCGCGCTGCTGCAGTCGCTGTGCGACACCATGCTGAATGGATCGCTGTGCGCGCTCGGCGGCATGGCGCCCTACCCGGTGCTGTCGGCACTGAACCATTTCCCCGAAGACTTCGGCGTCGACAAGACCGAAGCGGCTTGAGCACGCGAGAATCCAGGAGAACAGCCATGTCATTACCCAGAGAAACCGATTACGGCACACCCGCGCGCGAATCGGAAAAGGAAGTCACGCTGTCGATCGACGGCATCGAAGTCACGGTGCCGGCCGGCACCTCGGTCATGCGCGCCGCGCAGGAATGCGGCAACAGTATTCCGAAGCTCTGCGCGACCGACAGCCTGGAGCCTTTCGGCTCCTGTCGCCTGTGCCTGGTCGAGATCGAAGGGCTCCGCGGCTATCCGGCCTCCTGCACGACGATTGCCGAATCCGGCATGCAGGTGCGCACCCAGACGCCCAAGCTGGCGGACATCCGCCGCGGCGTGATGGAGCTCTACATTTCCGACCACCCGCTGGACTGCCTCACCTGCTCGGCCAACGGCAACTGCGAACTGCAGGACATGACCGGCGTGGTCGGCCTGCGCGAAGTGCGCTACGGCATGAAGGGCAAGAATCACTTCGACCTGCTGTCGGCGCTGACCAAGGAAAAGGACGAATCCAATCCCTACTTCAGCTACGACCCGTCCAAGTGCATCGTCTGCAACCGCTGCGTGCGCGCCTGCGAGGAAACGCAGGGCACGTTCGCGCTGACCATTTCCGGCCGCGGCTTCGATTCGCGCGTCAGCCCGGGCGAAAGCCAGCCCTTCATGGAATCGGAATGCGTGTCCTGCGGCGCCTGCGTGCAGGCCTGCCCGACCGCGACGCTGATGGAAAAGGGGGTTATCGAGCATGGGCAGGCGGAGAAGAAGGTCACCACCACCTGCGCCTACTGCGGCGTCGGCTGCTCCTTCGACGCCGAAGTGAAGGGCACGACTGTGGTACGCATGGTGCCGAGCAAGGACGGCGGCGCCAATCACGGCCACTCCTGCGTCAAGGGCCGCTTCGCCTTCGGCTACGCCACGCACGCCGACCGCATCACCACGCCGATGATACGCAAGAGCATTGAGGACGCCTGGCAACCCGTCAGCTGGGACGAGGCGATCAGTTACGCGGCCTCCGAGTTCAAGCGCATCCAGGCGAAGCACGGCCGTGAATCGGTCGGCGGCATCACGTCCAGCCGCTGCACCAACGAGGAAACCTACCTCGTACAGAAGCTGGTGCGCGCCGCTTTCGGCAACAACAACGTCGACACCTGCGCCCGCGTCTGCCATTCGCCCACCGGTTACGGCCTGAAGCAGACGCTGGGCGAATCGGCCGGCACCCAGACCTT
This sequence comes from Methyloversatilis discipulorum, assembly GCF_000385375.1. Taxonomy (NCBI): domain Bacteria; kingdom Pseudomonadati; phylum Pseudomonadota; class Betaproteobacteria; order Nitrosomonadales; family Sterolibacteriaceae; genus Methyloversatilis; species Methyloversatilis discipulorum. The sequence continues at coordinate 1,000,207 of NZ_ARVV01000001.1, read as the reverse complement.
CGATTCGGTCATGAAGGCCGACGTCATCATGGTGATGGGCGCCAACCCGACCGACGGTCACCCGGTGTTCGGCTCGCAGATGAAGCGCCGCCTGCGCGAAGGCGCGAAACTCATCGTGGTCGACCCGCGCAGCATCGACCTCGTGCGCTCGCCGCACATCAAGGCGGAACAGCACCTGAAGCTGAAGCCGGGCAGCAACGTCGCACTGATCACGTCGATGGCGCACGTGGTGGTGACCGAAGGCCTGGTCAAGGAAGACTTCGTCCGCGAGCGCTGCGAATGGCATTCGTTCGAACAGTGGCGCGATTTCGTCGCCAAGCCGGAGAACTCGCCGGAAGCGATGGAACAGCACACCGGCGTACCGGCGGCCGACGTACGCGCTGCCGCCCGCCTGTTCGCCACCGGCGGCAACGCAGCGATCTATTACGGTCTCGGCGTGACCGAGCACAGCCAGGGCTCGACCACCGTCATCGGCATCGCCAACCTGGCGATGGCCACCGGCAATATCGGTCGTGAAGGCGTGGGCGTGAATCCGCTGCGCGGCCAGAACAACGTGCAGGGCTCCTGTGACATGGGCAGCTTCCCGCACGAACTACCGGGCTACCGCCACGTGTCCGACGCGGCCACGCGCGCGCTGTTCAAGGACGCCTGGGGCGTGGAACCACAACCGGAACCGGGCCTGCGCATTCCGAACATGTTCGAGGCGGCGATGGACGGCACCTTCCTCGGCCTGTACTGCGAAGGCGAGGACATCGTGCAGTCCGACCCGAACACGCAGCACGTCGAAGCCGCGCTGCGTGCGATGGAATGCGTGGTGGTACAGGACCTGTTCCTGAACGAAACCGCGAAGTTCGCCCATGTCTTCCTGCCGGGCTCCAGCTTCCTTGAAAAGAACGGCACCTTCACCAATGCCGAGCGCCGCATCTCGCGCGTGCGCAAGGTGATGCCGCCGCTGGCCGGCAAGGAGGACTGGGAAGTCACCTGCATGCTGTCGAACGCACTCGGCTATCCGATGGACTACAGCCACCCGTCCGAAATCATGGACGAGATCGCGCGGCTCACGCCCACCTTCCACGGCGTCAGCTACGAACGGCTGGACGAGCTGGGCAGCATCCAGTGGCCGTGCAACGAACAGGCACCGGAAGGCACACCCATCATGCACATCGACCAGTTCGTGCGCGGCAAGGGACGTTTCATGCTGACGGAGTACGTGCCCACCGAGGAGCGCACGTCGAAGCGCTTCCCGCTGATACTGACCACCGGCCGCATCCTGTCGCAGTACAACGTGGGCGCACAGACCCGCCGCACGCCGAATTCGATGTGGCACGACGAGGACCGCCTGGAAATCCATCCGGCCGATGCCGAAACGCGCGGCATCGACGAGGGCGACTGGGTGGGCATCACTTCGCGCGCCGGCGAGACGGTGCTGCGCGCGCGGGTGTCCGAGCGCATGCAGCCTGGCGTCGTGTACACCACCTTCCACTTCCCGGAATCGGGTGCGAACGTCATCACCACCGACAACTCGGACTGGGCGACCAACTGCCCCGAATACAAGGTCACCGCGGTCGAGGTGACCCGCGTGTCCCAGCCGTCGGAATGGCAGCAGCGCTACCGCGACTTCTCGCAGCAGCAGATCGGGCTGCTGCCGAAGAAGCGCGAGAAGGTCTGAGTCGTGGGCGCCGTGCAGGCTCTCGCCATGGGCGGTCCGCTGCTCGTCTGCGATGAAGCGGGTGAAATGAGCAGCGACACCGTGCTGCATCCGGCGCAGCGGCTGCGCAGCGCCGTGCGTGTCAGCGGGGGCGTGCGCACCGCCAGCGTCGAATGCGTGGCCGAAGAGGTGCCGGTGGCCATGGTGTACAACGGCATTTCGCACGCGGTCATGCTGGCCACGCCGGCCGATCTCGAAGACTTCGGCACTGGCTTCAGTCTGGCTGAAGGCATCGTCGCGCGCGCATCGGAGATCCACGACATCGACACGGCGCACCACGTCGATGGCATCGAGGTGCGCATGCAGGTGTCGAACCGCGCCTTCGAAGCGCTGAAGGCGCGCCGCCGCTCGCTGGCCGGACGCACCGGCTGCGGGCTGTGCGGGGTGGACAGCCTCGTCCAGGTGTCGCGCGAAGTGAAACCGGTGGCCGCGCGACCGTCGGTCGATGAAGCCGCCATCCACCGCGCCTTCGTCGCCCTGGGCGAAGGGCAGGCGCTGCACGCGCTGACCGGTTCGGTGCACGCCGCCGCCTGGGCGCACGCCGACGGCTCGCTGTTCGCGGTGCGCGAGGACGTCGGTCGGCACAACGCGCTGGACAAGCTGATCGGCGCCGTCGCACTGGCCGGCGTCGACACCGCACAGGGTTTCGCGGTCGTCACCAGCCGCGCCAGTTACGAAATGGTGCTCAAGCTCGCCAGCATCGGCGGCGGCCTGCTGGCCGCCATCTCGGCGCCGACCGGGCTGGCCATCGATCTGGCCGGGCGCACGGGCGTCACGCTGTGCGGCTTCGTCCGCGACGGCCGCATGGCGATCTACACCGAACCCCGAACCAGTACAGCAACGCGAACGGAATAGCAGATGGACATCCACAACCTCGTCAAGATGGCCAACCAGATCGGCCAGTTCTTCCACAGCTACCCCGACCACGACGAAGCGGTGCGCGAAGTCGCCGCCCACATACGGCGCTTCTGGGAACCCCGCATGCGTCGTGCGATCATCGATCACGTGAACCGCGGCGGCGACACCGGCCTGCTGCCGCTGGTCAGCGAAGCACTGCAGCACATGCAGGCGCAGGAAATCTCCACCACCTGAAAGGACACCTCACCGATGAGTTCACTGACGACGCTGCGCGACCTGATGGGTCTCGGCCACGAACCGGGCCTGCTTGCCGACGCCGCCCTGGTGATGATCGATTGCCAGAACACCTACCGTGAAGGCGTCATGCAGCTCTCCGGCGTCGAGGCCGCACTGCTCGAAGCACGCCGCGTGCTCGACCGTGCGCGCGAACTCGGCCGCCCGGTCATCCACATCCAGCACGACGCCGGTCCGGGCACGCCCTACGACGTCAATGCCGCGATCGGTCGCATCGCCGACATCGTCGCGCCGCAGGCCGGTGAAACGGTGATCATCAAGCACTACCCGAACAGCTTCGTGCAGACCCCGCTCGACGAGGAACTGAAGAAGCTGGGCGTGAAGCAGCTCGTGCTGGCCGGATTCATGACGCATATGTGCGTGAACTCCACCGCGCGCGGTGCCTTCAACCTCGGCTACGCACCCACCGTGGTCGCTGCCGCTACCGCCACGCGCGACCTGCCGCTGGCCGATGGCAGCTCGGTCCCCGCCGCCACGGTGCAAGCCGCCAGCATCGCGACGATGCGCGACCTGTTCGCCGCGATCGCGCCAAGCGCCGACGCGCTGGTGCGCTGAACCTCGACGGGGCAGGAAGAAGAGCCGGCTGCCGCCGGCTTTTTTTCGTCCATCGCCGCAGCACACGTCGAAATTCATCGTAGGATGATCCTGTATTCAACTTGATATAGGAAGAAGCATGAAACTCACCCGTCTGCTGCCCACCCGCCTCTTGTCCGCGCTCGCGCTGAGCCTCGTCGCCGGCGCCGTCCATGCGGACACCCTTGTCGTGTTCGCTGCCGCCAGCCTGACCAATGCACTGCAGGACATCGGCAAGACCTTCCAGACGCACTCCGGCCATACCGTGAAGTTCTCCTTCGCAGCGTCCTCAGCGCTGGCGCGGCAGATCGAAGCGGGCGCCCAGGCACAGGTCTTCCTGTCGGCCGACGAGCAGTGGATGGACTATCTCGCCGAGCGCAAGCTGCTCGCCGCGGGCACGCGCACCGACCTGCTCGGCAACAGCCTGGTGCTGGTGACACCGATCGACAGCAAAGCGTCGGTCACGCTGAAACCCGGCTTCGATCTTGCCGCGCTGCTCGGCGACGGTCGCCTGGCCACCGGCGATCCCGCCCACGTGCCGGTCGGCAAGTACGCCAAGGACGCACTGACCAAGCTCGGCGCATGGCAGGCCGCGGAGCCCAGACTGGTGCGCGCGGATTCGGTGCGCGCGGCGCTGGTGCTGGTGGAACGCGGCGAGGTGCCCGCAGGCATCGTCTACGCCACGGACGCCGCGGTGTCGCCCAAGGTGCGCGTCGCCGGCGTGTTTCCCGCTGACACGCACGCGCCGATCACCTATCCTGCTGCCATCGTCGCCGGGCAAGACACGCCGGCCGCGCGCGCGTTCATGCAGTGGCTGCGCGGCAACGACTCGACGGCGGTATTCACGCGGTACGGCTTCAGCATCAAATAGGCATAGATGAGCGACATCGAACTGGACGCCCTGCTGCTCAGCCTCCGTGTCGGGCTGGCCAGTACCGCACTGTGCCTGCCTTTCGCGCTGGGCGTCGCCTGGCTGCTGTCACGCACCCGCCTGCCCGGTCGCGCCCTGCTCGACGGCATCGTGCATGCGCCGCTGGTACTGCCGCCGGTGGTGATCGGCTACCTGCTGCTGATCTCGCTGGGCACGCGCGCGCCGCTCGGCGCCTGGCTGAAGAACACTTTCGGCATCCAGCTCATCTTCACCACCGAAGGCGTAGTGGTGGCCGCAGCGGTGATGGCTTTTCCGCTGATGGTGCGCGCGATCCGGCTGTCGCTGGATGGCGTCGACCGCGGCCTTGAACTGGCCGCACGTACGTTGGGCGCCAGCCGTATCGACGTGCTGTGCACGATCACGCTGCCGATGATGCTGCCGGGCATCCTGTCCGGCGCGATGATGGCCTTTGCCGCCAGTCTCGGCGAGTTCGGCGCCACCATCACCTTCGCCTCCAATATCGAAGGCGAAACGCGCACGCTGCCGCTGGCCATCTATACGGCCACGCAGACACCGGACGGCGATGCCATCGCGCTGCGCCTGGTCGGCCTTTCGATGGCGCTTGCCGTCGCCGCGATCATCCTGTCGGAATGGCTGAACCGGCGCACGCAGCGCTGGCTGGGGCGACCATGATCGAACTGCGCTTCGGCACACGGCTGGGGGCGCTCGACCTCGACGTCGACGTCACGCTGCCGTCGCGCGGCGTCAGCGCCATCTTCGGCCGCAGCGGCGCCGGCAAGAGCAGTCTGATCAACGCGGTGGCGGGCATCGTGCGACCGTCACGCGGACGCATCGCGGTCGGCGACCGCGTGTTCTTCGACGCCGACGCCGGCATCGACCTGCCGATCGAGGCGCGCGGCGTCGGCTACGTGTTCCAGGACGCACGGCTGTTTCCGCACCTGTCGGTCGCCGGCAACCTGCGTTACGGCCTGAAGCGCGCGCGCGGTCCGCGCCCGGTGGACTGGGACAGCGTGATCGACGTGCTCGGTCTCGCCCACCTGCTTGACCGCCGACCGCATCACCTGTCCGGCGGCGAGAAGCAGCGGATAGCACTCGGCCGCGCGCTGCTGAGTCAGCCAGGGCTGCTGCTGATGGACGAACCGCTCGCTTCGCTCGACGCGCCACGCAAGGCAGAGGTACTGCCGTATATCGAACGGCTGGCGCAGGAGTTCGCGCTGCCCGTGCTGTACGTGAGCCATTCGATCGAGGAGGTGACGCGGCTGGCCGACCATCTGGTCATCGTCAGCGAAGGCCGCACTGTCGCCAGTGGCGAACTGGCCGACATCATGTCGCGCCCCGAGCACTCACCGCTGATCGGTCGCTACGAAGCGGGCTCGGTGCTCGACTGCACGGTGCTGCAGCACAACGACGACTACGCTCTGACCACGCTGCGCTTCACCGACGGCCAGTTGCGCGTGCCGCGCATCGACCTCGACCCGGGCTGCGCGGTGCGTGTGCGCATCCGCGCCCGCGACGTGGCTCTCGCGCTGTCGCGACCGATGGATGTGTCCATCGTGAACAAGCTGCCGGGACGTGTCATCGGCATCACGCCCCGCGAAGGTCCATATGCCGATGTCGCCGTCGATCTGGGCAGCAGTTCGCTGCGCGCGCTGGTCACGCGCGAATCGTGCGACCGGCTCGGCCTGCAGCCGGGCACCGCGGTATGGGTGATGGTGAAATCGGTGGCGCTGGACAGCCGCAGCGTTGGCTTCAACCGACGTCCGCGTCCTGACGCTGCGCAGGCACCGTCGGCTGCGGATTGAGCGCTTCGTCCAGTTCGCGCAGCTGCAGCGCGACCGCGTCGGCCGTTCGTCGCTCGGCGGCGCGGAACACCGCGATCAGCCGCTCGCCGAACGGCGTCAGTTCGGCACCACCGGCGCCCTGCGAGCGCCCTGGGTAGGTCTTCACCACCGGCTCGGCGAACATGCGGTTCATGTCGTCGATCAGCAGCCAGGCACGCCGATAGGCCATGCCCATCGCACGCGCCGCACCGGAGATCGACCGCTCGCGCGCCAGATGCTCGAGCAGTTCAATCTTGCCCGGCCCCAGCCGCTCGCCATTGTGGAAATGCAGGCGCAGCGAAGCAGTGGAGCGCGGCAGCGGATCGTCTGGACGGTTCATGCGCCAAGTTTAGCGCGCACGCGGCAGTTCACCGTTCAGTAAAGCGGGCGCCTTCCGATCAGGACGCCAGCACCTCGAAATGATCGGCCGACAACAAGGGTTTGCCCGTGAACTGCGCGATCTGGACCGCGTCGCCTGCGCCGTTACCATCCGCGTCGTAGTACAGCGCGCCAGCAGCAGTGTCGTAGATCAGCCGCACATCGGCGTCGGCCGCTGCGCTGCCACTACCCACCTGCAGAAGTTCGGAGGGCAGAGCAACCGGCGTGTCGTCGAAACCGGCGCCGAGCGCGTCAAACACCGTTGCGTCGAACACGATGCGGTCGTCGATCAAGCTGAAATCAGCAATCGTCTGCAGCGTGCCCGGAACAGGTGCGGCATCGAAATAGAACACGTCCTCGCCGGTTCCACCGGTGAGCGTATTCAATCCATCTCCGCCGGACAGCCAGTCGTTGCCGGCACCACCCAGCAACGCATCGTTTCCCGCACCACCCAGCAGCACGTCATCTCCAAGGCCGCCAGAGAGCATGTTGTTGCCGCTGTTGCCGGTGATCACGTTCGCCAGCGCGTTGCCCGTGCCGTTCAGGTGCGCCGTCCCCGTCAGCACAAGGTTCTCGACGTTCGCCCCCAGTGCGTAGCTGAGCGCACTGCGCACCGTGTCCGTCCCCGCGTTCAGCCCTTCGCTCACCACGTCGCGCACGTTGTCGACGACGTAGGTGTCGTCACCCGCTCCGCCCGACATGCTGTCGATGCCTTCTCCTCCGTCCAGCAGGTCGGCGCCCTCTCCTCCCACCAGCACGTCGTTGCCGCCCAGACCGTACAGTTCGTTGTCCAACCCGTTGCCCGTCAGCACGTTGCCCAGCTCGTTGCCCGTGCCCTCCAGCGCACCGCCTTCCAGCGTCAGGTTCTCAACGTTCGCCGTCAGCGTGTAGTCCACCGACGCGCGCACCAGATCAACGCCCGAGCCCTTTACCGCCGTCTCGATCACCACGTCGCCCGCGTCGTCCACAACGTAGGTGTCGTTGCCCAGACCGCCCGTCATCTCGTCCGCGCCCGCCCCTCCATCGATCACGTTCGCCGAACCGTTCCCCGTCAGCGCGTTCGCCTCGGCGTTGCCCACCAGATTGAACAGCCCCGCTCCCAGCACCTCAAGGTTCTCGACGTTCGCGTATGTCGTCTGCAGCGACAGCGTCACTGCCGCCTTGGCCTTGTGCCCGTACAGCACACGCACCGTGTCCGTGCCTTCGCCCGGGTTCTCCGTCACCACGTCGCCCGCCTGGTCGACGATGTACAGGTCGTCTCCCTCGCCTCCGATCAGCGTGTCCGCACCCGCTCCGCCATTGAGTTCGTCATCGCCTTCCAGACCGCGCAGCACGTTCGCCTGCGCATTGCCCGTCAGCACGTTGTCCGCACCGCTGCCGCTCAGGTTGATCAGCCCGGCACCCGCCAGCGTCGCGTTCTCGACGAAGGCGTAGTCCGCGCCCAGGTCCAGTTCCAGCGCAACCCCGCTGGCGTTGGCCAGCGTGAAGCGCACGCTGTCCGTGCCTTCGCCGTCCGCTTCCGTGATCGTGTCGCCGATGTTGTCGACCACGTACTGGTCGTCGCCCTCTCCGCCAACCAGCGTGTCCGCTCCAACACCGCCGTCCAGGATGTTGTTGCCGCTGTTGCCGGTGATCACGTTCGCCAGCGCGTTGCCCGTGCCGTTCAGGTGCGCCGTCCCCGTCAGCACAAGGTTCTCGACGTTCGCCCCCAGTGCGTAGCTGAGCGCACTGCGCACCGTGTCCGTCCCCGCGTTCAGCCCTTCGCTCACCACGTCGCGCACGTTGTCGACGACGTAGGTGTCGTCACCCGCTCCGCCCGACATGCTGTCGATGCCTTCTCCTCCGTCCAGCAGGTCGGCGCCCTCTCCTCCCACCAGCACGTCGTTGCCGCCCAGACCGTACAGTTCGTTGTCCAACCCGTTGCCCGTCAGCACGTTGCCCAGTGCGTTGCCCGTGCCGCTCACCGCACTGCCCGTCAGTTCGAGATTCTCGACGTTCGCCCCCAGCACGTAGTTCAACGACGCGCGGACCGTGTCCGTGCCTGCGTTCAGCGCCTCCACCACCAGGTCATCCGCGTCATCCACGACGTAAGTGTCGTTGCCCAGACCGCCCGTCATCTCGTCCGCGCCCGCCCCTCCGTCGATCACGTTTGCCGAACCGTTACCCTTCAGCGCGTTCGCCTCGGCGTTGCCCACCAGATTGAACAGCCCCGCCCCCAGCACCTCAAGGTTCTCGACGTTGTCATGAAGCGTCACCGTGATGGCAGCACGCCCCGGATTCGCGTAGCCGATCCGGACCGTATCGTTGCCCTCGTCCGCAAGCTCGGTGACGATTTCGTCGGCGCGGTCGATCACGTAAATGTCGTCACCATCACCACCGATCAGCGTATCGAGGCCGCCGCCGCCGATCAGTGTGTCGTTGCCGCCGAGGCCGGTCAGTACGTTGGCCTGTGCATTTCCGGTGAGCGTGTTGCTGAGTTGATTTCCAGCGCCATCGATTGCCGTGCCGATAAGCGTGAGGTTCTCGACGTTGTCGTCCAGCGTGTGGCTGACCGAGGCCAGCACCAGATCGGTCCCCTCGTCGACGGCCTCGACGACGACATCGCCGGCGTTGTCGACGTAATAGACGTCGTCGCCCTCACCACCATCCATGACGTCAGCGCCCGCCCCACCGTTGATGAGGTCATTGCCGGCATAACCGTAGAGCGTGTCGTTTCCCGTGCCGCCGCTGATGCTGTCAGCACCGTTCAGCATGTGGCTGAAGAACGTGGCCGTATCGGCGGGAAGAAAGCCGAACGGGCGTCCCGAATCGATATCCATCTCGACGTAGCGCGACAGTCCGGTCATCGACATCAGGGTCTGCGCTGCGCCAGAACCGGCGCCGTCCGCATCGCGGCCATAGGAGAACGAGGTCACCGTGCCCCGGATCACTCCGTAGTCATCCTCCACAAAGCTGCCACCGTAGCTGACGGTCGTCGTGGCCACGCCCGAAACATCGCGCAGCGTGTAGGTCAGCGAGCTGTACCGTGCGGCGCCGGTCGTCATCGAAATACTTCCGACATACGCGATCGACTGCTCCGAGTTCCCGATCACCGCACTGGTCACGGACCCGCTGACATCGCCGTACACGTTTCCGCGCACGTTACCGCTCATCCTGATGTAGAACCCGTCGTACTCCGAATAAGTGATGCGATTGATGGAGAACGAATTCCCGGTCATTCCGCTGCCATTGATGATCATCTGCGCGGAGGTCGGGTAATAGGTGTTTATGACGATCCTGGACGACGACACCGAATCCACATACCCATAGCTGATCGCCATGAATATCGTATCGATCATGCCCTCGAGGTCGCTCGAGAACGCATCGAGCTTAGTCGCCGCCCGCCCCACGAATCCGCCTAGCGTGTCAGTGAGGAAGGAGAGGCTGTTGTCCTGAGCGGTGATATTGGCCACGAGATGGTCCTGTGCAGTCGGATATTCAGATTGGGAGCTCTGGAGTATAACCACACAACATTTCCGTACCCTGAAGACACAGTTTTTTTCACACTCCGCTCGGCCTGATTCCGCTCGAACAGCCACACGGAAGTCCCATGCCGCGCAAAGACAGAGGATCAACGGTACCGAACGGATATCCGCCAGCAAGGGGGCAGAATCGCCCCTGCAAACGGGTACAGGCCAGCCGGCCCGTCAAAAAAAGGGCGCCGGCCTCGCGGCGCGGCGCCCCAACCTTGTCGATGCGTGACGACAAGGAGGGAGGACGGTTGCGCTCAGTTCATCGGCGGGCGCCAGCCAGCGCGGCAGTCCGAGCCGGCGCGTGGCCGGAGCGCCCGAACACGCCGCTCACCACCTGCCAGGCCAGCGCCAGAGCGCCGACGATGAACACCACGTCGCCGAAGGTGCGCACCCAGCGCAGCGTTTCCAGCAGCGGCTGCTGCATGAATGCCTCGCTGCGTGCGTACCACAGCCCCTGACTGACGCTGGCGTGGAACTGGATCAGGCCGATCGGCAGCAGGCTGGTGGCGATCATCAGTACCAGCCCGACGTTGAGCCCCCAGAAGCCGGTCTTCATCAGACGCTCGCCGAACTCCAGCTGCGGCCGGACATAGCGCAGTACCAGCAGCGTGAAGCCGAGGGCGAGGAAGCCATAGACACCGAACAGGGCGGCATGCGCATGCACCGGCGTCGTGTTCAGACCCTGCACGTAGTAGAGCGAGATCGGCGGGTTGATCATGAAGCCGAATACGCCGGCGCCGAGCATGTTCCAGAACGCGACTGCGACGAAGCACATGAGCGGCCACTTCAGCCTGGCCATCCACGGCGCACGGTCCTTCAGGCGCCAGTTCTCCCACGCCTCGTGGCCGAGCACGACCAGCGGCACCACCTCGAGTGCGCTGAATGAGGCGCCGACTGCCATCACCGGCGTGGTCGTGCCGGCGAAGTACAGATGGTGGAAGGTGCCGGGCACGCCGCCCAGCATGAACAGCGAGGCCGAGGCCAAGCTGGCCGCCGTCGCCATGCGGCCGGACACCAGGCCGAGCGTCGAAAAGATGAAGGCCAGCGCGGTGGTCGCGAACACCTCGAAGAAGCCTTCGACCCAAAGGTGCACGACCCACCAGCGCCAGTACTCCATCACCGACAGGTGGGTGCGCTCGCCGTAGGCGAAGCCGGCGCCGTAGAACAGGCCGATCGCCACCACCGACGCGGTCAGCAGCGCCAGCAGGTTCTTGTCGCCGCCAGGCGTGCGCAGCGCCGGTACCATGCCGCGCAGCATCAGCACCAGCCACAGCGCGACGCCGACGAACTTGCCGATCTGCCAGACGCGGCCGAGGTCGACGTACTCGTAGCCCTGGTGGCCGAGCCAGAAGTTCAGCTCCGGCGGCATGATCTGCGCGATTGCCAGATAGTTGCCGACGAAGGAGCCGACCACCACCACGACCAGCGCCCAGAACAGCACATCGACACCCAGCTTCTGGTATTTCGGATCGCGCCCGCCGTGGATCAGCGGCGCCAGGAACAGCCCCGCGGCGAGGAAGCCGGTGGCGATCCAGAACAGCGCGCTCTGGATGTGCCAGGTACGCACCAGCGAATACGGGAACCACTGCGATACGTCGATTCCGTAGAAGGTCTGGCCCTCGACCGTGTAGTGCGCGGTGAAGCCGCCCAGCATGACCTGGAACACGAACAGCGCCACCACCAGGAAGAGATATTTGCCGAGCGCGCGCTGCGACGGCGTCAGCGCGACGCGCGTCAGCGGGTCCTGCGCCGGCGCGGCCGGGTCGCTCTCGTCCTGCTTGCGCAGGAAGGACCAGCCCCAGATCAGGAAGCCGACGCCGGCCATCATCACCACCACGCTGACGATGGACCACACGACGTTCTCCGCCGTCGGCGCATTGCCGATCAGCGGTTCGTGCGGCCAGTTGTTGGTGTAGGTGGCGCTGGTGCCGGGCCGCTCTGTCGCGGCCACCCAGGCAGTCCAGAAGAAGAAGCCGGCAAGCTGCGCGCGCCGCTGCGGATCGGGCAGCGTGTTCTCCTTCATCGCGTAGCTTTCGCGCGAGCCCTGCAGCGCCGGCGCGTCGCCGAACAGCTCGGCGTAGTAGGCAGCGGTGTGCTCGATCGCCTTCGCGCGCAGCGTCGATACGGTGGCGATGCCGCTGGCTGCGTCGTAGGTGTTGCGACGGTACTCGCGCTTCAGACGCGCGGCGAGCAGCGCCTGGGTGTCGGCGTCGAGTTCGGCATACGGCTTGCCGTGAGCGTCCTGCGCGGCCAGATCCAGCCAGGCCAGCAGTTCGCGGTGCAGCCAGTCCGCGGTCCAGTCCGGCGCCTGGTAGGCGCCATGACCCCAGATAGAGCCGAGCTGCATGCCGCCGACCGACTGCCAGGCGGTCTGCCCGTCGAGGATGCCGTCGTGCGTATACAGAACGCGGCCGTCGTCGCTGACGATCTGCTGCGGTATCGGCGGCGCGCTGCGATACACCTCGACGCCGTAGTACCCGAGCAGCGAGAAGGTGACGATGAGCACGCCGATCAGCGTGAACCACAGCCTGCGATAGTTACCCATGAGCGGTCTCCGCCTCGGCCGGTGCCGGATTCAGCCCCTCGAACAGGATGTTGTTCTCGAGGTGGATGTGTTCCATCAGGTCTTCGCGCAGCGCGGCCAGGCCGACGTAGAGCGCGCGCCAGGTATTGCAGGCGCCGCGCGGCAGCGTGATGTCATTGGTCAGCGCCTCCAGCCGCTGCAGCGCTTCGCCGTGCTGGTCGTGCTCGTTGCGCATCACCGTGACCGGCCCCTGCAGTGCCATCGCGTGTCCGCGGGCGAGCATCGGGAACAGCACCTGCTCCTCCTTCTGCATATGGCTTTCCAGTTCCTGCTGCATCACGGTCAGGTGGTCGGCCAGACCGACCGGGCAATCCGGGCGATCGCCGTGAACCTGCTCGACCCGGCGCGCGAGGCGGATCAGTTCCGGCAGCTGTTCGCGATGACGGTCATGGAAGCGGAACAGGATGTGTTCGATCAGCGTTGCCGCCGGTACCGTGCGCCAGTCGCGTTCCTCGCGCGTGGCCAGCGACGCAAGGGTGCGCAGGCGATCGACGATGGGCTGCACGTCGATGCCGCGCTCGGCGGCCGCTTCCTGCAAGCTGTGCTTGCCGCCGCAGCAGAAATCGAGCTTGTGTTCGTGGAACACCTGGGTGGCACCGGGGTGGCACCGGGAATGCTGCGCGCGAGAGCGCCGAGGGACTGTTCGATCAGGTTCATGGCAAGAGCCTCGTGTGGAAGAAGACACTCCCACTTCGCAAGCTCCGGGCCATGTATTTCAGTCGAATTAAATCAACAGGCTACGAAAATTAAGGTACTTTGGACCCTCGCACAAAAAGGTATTAATCACCTTTAAAGGGTTATTTGAACCATGATGGAATCCCTGCTGCTTGCCGACCTGGTGTCGGAACTGCCGCCCGCGGTGCGGCTGCAGCGCCTGGTGTCCAGCCTGCGCGCCCACTTCGACTGCGGCGCTGTCGCGCTGCTGAAACTGGAAGAGGACGGGCTGCGCCCGCTCGCGGTCGACGGTCTGGTGCGCGAAACACTGGGCCGGCGCTTCGTCGTCGGTCAGCACCCGCGACTGGCCACCATCCTGTCGCGCCGCGACATCACCAGCTTCGATCACGACAGCACGCTGCCCGACCCGTACGACGGCCTGCTCGACACCCGCGTCGGCGAGCCACTGCCGGTACACGACTGCATGGGCACCAGCCTGCACGTCGAGGGCCAGACCTGGGGCGCGCTGACGCTGGACGCGCTGCAGACAGGCACCTTCACCGAGGCGGCGCGCGACGATCTGCGTCGCTTCACCTTGCTGGTCGAGGCGGCGGTGCGCGTGACCCGGCTGGAACAGGACCTGCACGCGCTGCGCCTGTCGCGTGGCGGCGAGCCGGCAGGCGCGCGCGCCACTGCGGACGAGACTGAAATCATCGGCCACAGCGACGTGATCCAGCGCCTGCTGCACGAACTGAAGGTGGTGGCCGAGTCCGAGCTGCCGGTGCTGCTGCTCGGCGAAACCGGCGTCGGCAAGGAACTGTTCGCCCGTCATCTGCACCGCCATTCGCGCCGCGCCGCGCAGCCGCTGGTGCATGTGAACTGCGCCGCGCTGCCGGAATCGCTGGCCGAGAGCGAACTGTTCGGCCATGTGAAAGGCGCCTTCTCCGGCGCCACCACCGACCGGCCGGGCCGCTTCGAGGCGGCCGACGGTGGCACGCTGTTCCTCGACGAGGTCGGCGAACTGCCGCTGACCGTTCAGGCCAAGCTGCTGCGTGCGCTGCAGAACGGTGAAATCCAGCGCTTGGGCGCCGACCAGCCGCGACGCGTCGACGTACGCGTGATCGCGGCAACCAACCGCACGCTGCGCGACAGCGTGCGCGAGGGCGCCTTCCGCGCCGACCTCTATCACCGGCTTTCGGTGTATCCGGTACCGATACCGCCGCTGCGCGAGCGCGGCAGCGACGTGCTGCTGCTGGCCGGTCGCTTCCTCGAACTGAACCGCGCCCGGCTCGGCCTGCGCAGCCTGCGCCTGTCGCCCGAGGCGGAAGACGCGCTCTGTCGCTATCCGTGGCCGGGCAATGTGCGCGAGCTGGAACACGTGATCAGCCGTGCCGCGTTGAAGGTGGTGAGCCGTGGTGCTGCGCGCACCGACATCGTGTCGCTGCCGGCCGAACTGCTCGACCTGGACGGCCCGGCGCTGCTCGGCGTCACGGCACCCCGGCCCACCGACGAAGCGATACCTGCCACCCTGATGCCACTGCGCGACGCGGTCGACGCGACGCAGCGCCGGCTGGTGCGGGCGGCGCTCGACGCCTGCGGCGGCAACTGGGCCGACGCCGCGCGTCGGCTGGACGTCGACCCGAGCAATCTGCACAAGCTCGCTCGCCGGCTCGGCCTCAAATGACGATGACGGACTTTCCGGACATGCACAGCGCCGGTGCGCGCACACGCCAGCCGCCCCACGCACGGAAGGACACTGAAACAAAGCTGCATGAAAATCATGCACTTGGCTTGCGCACACTAATTGCTTGAAGCCACCAACCCCTTTCCAGTACGCAACCGGAGTCTTCCGTGTCCATCCACGTCGCGCTGAACCACGTCACCCACTACCGCTACGACCGTCCGGTCATGCTGAGCCCGCAGGTGGTCAGATTGCGTCCGGCGCCGCACGCGCGCACGCCCATCCTGTCCTACTCGCTGAAGGCGACGCCGGGCGAGCACTTCATCAACTGGCAGCAGGACCCGCAGTCGAACTATCTCGCGCGCATCGTGTTCCCGGAGCGCACGCGCGAACTGCGCATCGAAATCGACCTGGTGGCCGAGATGTCGGTCATCAACCCCTTCGATTTCTTCCTCGAACCGGAAGCAGAGAAGATTCCTTTCGGCTACAGCGAAGAACAGACGCACGAACTGACGCCGTATCTGGTGAAACTGCCGCTCGGCCGCGACAACGCGCCGAAGTTCTCGCGCTGGGTCGATAACGCCCGCGCGCTGTGCAACGGCGGGCGCGCCAGCGTGGACTTCCTGGTCGCGCTGAACCAGCAGATGCAGAACGACATCCGCTACCTCATCCGCATGGAACCTGGCGTGCAGACGCCGGAGGAAACCCTGCAGAAGGCCAGCGGTTCCTGCCGCGACTCGGCGTGGGCGCTGGTGCAGGTGCTGCGCCACATCGGTCTGGCCGCGCGCTTCGTGTCCGGCTACCTGATACAGCTGACGCCGGACGTCAAATCGCTGGATGGCCCGAGCGGCCCCGAAGCCGACTTCACTGACCTGCACGCCTGGTGCGAGGTCTACCTGCCGGGCGCCGGCTGGATCGGGCTGGACCCGACCTCCGGCCTGTTCGCCGGCGAAGGCCACATTCCGCTCGCCTGCTCGCCCGAGCCGTCGTCGGCGGCGCCGGTCAGCGGCTTCAGCGAGAAGTGCGAGTCGGAATTCGAGCACCACATGAAGGTCGAGCGCGTGTGGGAAGCGCCGCGCGTGACCAAGCCCTACAGCGACGCGCAGTGGTCGCGCATCGAAACGCTGGGCCACCGCATCGACGCCGATCTCAAGCTGCATGACGTGCGCCTGACCATGGGCGGCGAACCGACCTTCGTGTCGGTGGACGACCGCGACGGCGCTGAATGGAACACCACCGCCGACTCACCACCGGACCGCCCGACCAAGCGCCTGCTCGGCGCCGAACTGCTGGCCAAACTGAAGGCGCGCTACGCGCCGGGCGGCCTGCTGCACTACGGTCAGGGCAAGTGGTATCCGGGCGAACAGCTGCCGCGCTGGTCGCTCACCTGCTTCTGGCGCCGCGACGGCGAACCGGTCTGGACCGACCCCGGCCTGTTCGCCGATGAATCAGTCGATTACGCATTGACCGAAGGTGACGCTGCGCGCTTCCTGAACATGCTCGCAAGCCGTCTCGGCATCGAGAGCAAGCACGCCTTCCCGGCGTTTGAAGACGTCTGGTACTACCTGTGGCGCGAACGCAAACTGCCGGTGAACGTCGATCCTTTCGACGCCCGGCTGGACGATCCGCTCGAACGCGAACGCATGCGCCGTGTGTTCGAGCAGGGGCTGGACAGCGTGGTCGGCCACGTATTGCCGCTGGCGCGCACGCCGGCCGGAGACGGCTGGCAGAGCGGCCCCTGGTTCCTGCGCAGCGAACGCTGCTACCTGGTGCCCGGCGATTCGCCGCTCGGTTACCGGCTGCCACTCGACTCCCAACCCTGGGCCAAGGAAACCGACTACCCCTGGGTGCATGTGGCGGATCCGTCCGCGCCGCAGACCGCGCTGCCGCAGTGGCGCGACATCGCCTGGCGCATGCAGACACCGCTCGCCAGCCTGACCGGCGACCGTGCGCAACGGCTGGGCTACGCCCTCCCGGACAGCGGCAGCCCGGTCGCACCCGTCACGGACCGCCGCCCCGGTGATTTCGAATCGGCGGCCTGGATCACCCGCACCGCCCTGTGCGCGCAGGTGCGCCACGGCGTCATGTACCTGTTCATGCCACCGCTGGCCGCGCTGGAGGACTATCTCGAACTGGTGACGGCCATCGAAGCGACGGCCGCCGACTGCGGTCATCCGGTCGTGCTCGAAGGTTACGAGCCGCCGCGCGACGCCCGCCTCGAAGTGCTGCGCATCACGCCCGACCCGGGTGTGCTGGAAGTGAACATCCAGCCCTATCACTCGTGGGACGACATGTTGGCCGGCACCACCTTCCTGTACGAGGCGGCGCACGAAACCCGGCTGGGCACCGAGAAGTTCATGATCGACGGCCGCCACAGCGGCACCGGTGGCGGCAATCACTTCGTGCTTGGCGGCGCCACGGTGTCCGACTCGCCCTTCCTGCGCCGGCCCGACCTGCTGCGCAGCCTGATCAGCTACTGGCACAACCATCCGTCGCTGTCCTACCTGTTCTCCGGCCTGTTCATCGGCCCGACCAGTCAGGCGCCGCGCATCGACGAAGCGCGCAACGATGCGGTGTACGAAATCGAGATCGCCTTCGCCGAAATCGAACGCCGCACGCGCGACATGGGCTACACGCCGCCGTGGCTGATCGACCGCATCCTGCGCAATCTGCTGGTCGACTCGACCGGCAACACGCACCGCACCGAGTTCTGCATCGACAAGCTGTTCTCGCCCGACGGCCCGACCGGGCGCCTCGGCCTGCTGGAGATGCGCGCCTTCGAAATGCCGCCGCACGCGCGCATGAGCCTGACCCAGCAGCTGCTGCTGCGCGCGCTGATCGCCCGCTTCTGGCAGCAGCCCTACCAGCCGGCGCGCCTGAAGCGCTGGGGCACCGAACTGCACGACCGCTACATGCTGCCGCACTTCGTCTGGGACGATCTGCGCGACGTGGTCGACGAGCTGCGCAGCTTCGGCTACACGATGGAGCTGGACTGGTTCGCCCCGCACTTCGAGTTCCGTTTCCCGAAGATGGGTGCATTCGCCGCGCGCAACGTGCAGGTCGAACTGCGCAGCGCGCTCGAACCGTGGCACGTGATGGGAGAAGAGGGTGCGCCGGGCGGCACCGTGCGCTATGTCGACTCCTCGGTCGAACGGTTGCAGGTAAAGGTGCAGGGACTGGTGGATGACCGCCACGTGCTGGCGGTCAATGGCCGGCGCATTCCGCTGCAGCCCACCGGTCGCGTCGGCGAATTCGTCGCCGGCGTGCGCTACCGCGCCTGGCAGCCGGCCGCCTGTCTGCACCCGACCATCGCGCCGCACAGTCCGCTGGTGTTCGATCTGGTGGACGACTGGATGAAGCGCTCGATGGGCGGCTGCCAGTACCACGTGGCCCACCCGGGCGGCCGTAATTTCGAAACCTTCCCGGTCAATTCCTATGAAGCGGAAGGCCGCCGGCTGGCGCGCTTCTTCGCAATGGGCCACACGCCGGGCCAGGTGTCGGCCCCGCCCGAGGAGCGCAATCCGAACTTCCCGTTTACGCTCGATCTCAGGCGTTGAAGGGAAGCGTCCGCGTTGCGGCCTCGTGACTTTTCACGGGACGGTTCTCGCCCGCATGGCATGGGTTCCGGGGAAGCGAGCTTGCTCGCGATTGCGGCGTGGATCCCGCGCCCTGTCCCCATCTCGCGCTGCGCGCCACCCTTTCCCGCTGATGCGGGAGAGGGAAAGCCTCGCGAGCATCCCGCCCGAACCACCTGAAGGACTGACTTGCCGCCTGCGTCGCGCGCCGGCCTGCGGCACAATGCGGCTTTCGCATCACGCCCTGCCCGTCTTGATCCACTGGACCCGTCAGATGCTGTGGCGGCTGCTCGCCGCAGTGTCGGTACTGTTGGGCGTCATCGGCGCCTTCCTGCCCGTACTGCCGACCGTGCCCTTCCTGCTGCTCGCCGCCTGGGCCGCCGGCCGTGGCTGGCCGGCGCTGGAGGCGAAGCTGCTCGCCCATCCGAAGTACGGACCGCACATCACCCACTGGCGCGAGCACGGCGCGGTGCCGCGCCGCGCCAAGTGGCTGGCCAGCGTGATGATGCTGTTCAGCGCCACCACGCTGTGGTTCAGCCCGGTGCCGCCCTGGGTGCGCGGCAGCGTGTGGCTCATTCTCGTCGTCGTCGCCAGCTGGCTGTGGACGCGACCCGAGCCGGCCGGCGACGAGTGACCTGAAACGACGTCAGTCGAGTGCCGGGTAGTCGATGTAGCCCTCGGCGCCACCGCCGTACATCAGCTCGGCACGCAGCGCATTGAGCGGCGCGTTCTCGCGCAGCCGGCGTACCAGGTCCGGATTCGCGATGAAGGGCTTGCCGAAGGCGATCGCGTCGGCCGCACCGGCGCCCATCTTCGCTTCCGCGCTCGCGCGATCGAAGCCGTTGTTCACGATCCAGCCGCCGCCGAAAGCCTTCTTCAGCGCGTCGTAGTCGAAGGGCTGCGCCAGATCCGCCGGTTCGCGCGGGCCACCGGTCTCACCCTCGATCATGTGCACAAAAGCGAGCCCGAGCGGCGCCAGCGTCTCGACCAGACGGCCGTACAGCGCCTGCGGATTGCTGTCGCGCGCCGTGTCGCTGAAGGTGGTGATCGGCGACAGACGGATGCCGGTGCGCGCCGCACCGATTTCCGCTGCCACCGCCTGCATCACTTCGACGACCAGACGGATGCGGTTGTCGATGGAACCACCATAGGGGCCGCTGCGGTCATTCACGCTGTCGCGCATGAACTGGTCCAGCAGATAGTTGTTGGCGGCGTGCACCTCGACGCCGTCGAAACCGGCGTCGATCGCGTTGCGCGCGGCGCGGCGGTAATCGTCAACGATGCCCGGCAGTTCGTCGTCGCGCAGCGCACGGGGTTCGGACACCGGCACGAAGCCTTCCTTCGTATAGGTCTGCGCGTTGGGCCGACGCGCGGTCGAGGACACCGGCGCCGCGCCGCCCGGCAGCAGCGAGGTATGCGAAATGCGTCCGACGTGCCACAGCTGCAGCACGATGCGACCGCCGGCGGCATGCACCGCGTCAGTCACCTTGCGCCAGCCGGCGACCTGCTCGGCCGAGTGGATGCCCGGGGTGTCGAGATAGCCCTGCGCCATCGGCGAAATCTGCGTTGCCTCGGCGATGATGAGGCCGGCGCTCGCGCGCTGGCGGTAGTACTCGACCGTCAGCGGCCCCGGCACGTTACCGGCCTGGGCGCGGTTGCGCGTCAGCGGTGCCATGACGATGCGGTTGGCGAGGGCGATGTCGCCCAGTCGGGTCGGTTCGAACAGCGTTGTCATTCGGTTCTCCGTCTATGGATGGTGTTGGGGTCGCCGCCCACGCAGCGCCCCGGAAGGAAACAGGTTCAGAAACCCTGCAGCACGATCTTTCCGCGCGCACGGCCGCTTTCCAGCAGTGCGTGCGCGCGGCGCAGATTGGCGGCATTGATGACGCCGAAATGCTCGCCCAGCGTGCTGCGCAGCCGGCCGGCATCGATCATGTCGGCCACCTCGTCGAGCAGACGGCCCTGCTCGGCCATGTCGTCGGTCTGGTAGAGCGAACGGGTGAACATCAGTTCCCAGTGCAGCGACAGGCTCTTGCGCTTCAGCGCAAGCACGTCGAGCGGATGCGCCGGGTCGTCGATCAGGCCCAGACGGCCCTGCGGCGCCAGCGCCTCGACGATCTGCGGGTAGTGGTGATCAGTGTGGGTCAGGCTGGCCGCGTGCGTGACCGAAGCGATGCCGGCGTCGCGCAGCGCTTCGGCGAGCGGACGGCGGTGATCGATCACGTGGTGCGCACCGAGCTGCGTCACCCAGTCGGCGGTCTCGCTGCGCGACGCCGTGGCGATCACCGTCGTGCGGGTCAGCGCCCGGGCAAGCTGGATCATGATCGAGCCGACACCACCGGCAGCGCCGACGATGAGCAACCGGCCTTCAGCGTCACGCAGTTGCAGCCGGTCGAACAGCAGTTCCCACGCGGTGATCGCGGTCAGCGGCAATGCGGCCGCCTCGGCAAAACCGAGCGAGGATGGCATGCGGCCGACCAGGCGTTCATCCACCGCCTGGAACTCGGCGTTGCTGCCCTGTCGGGTCAGGTCACCGGCGTACCAGACGCGGTCCCCCGGGCGGAAGCGCGTCACCTGCTCGCCCACCGCCTCGACCACACCAGCGGCGTCCCAGCCCGGCACCCGCCAGCCACCGTCGGCCGGCGGCGCATGGAAACGGCGCACCTTGGTGTCGACCGGATTGACCGCCACCGCCTCGATGCGCACGAGCAGATCGCGGCCGCGGGCGTCGGGCCGGGCGAGCTCGACATCCATCAGGCAGTCCTCACGCTCGACCGGCAGATTTTCTCTGAATGCAACGGCTTTCATGCTGCAACTCCTGTCCAGTTTGTCGAGGCATGCTACAGACTGGCAGATCGATTGATAATCCAGCCCGCACTCAATACATATTCAAACGATTCTTGAAAATCGAGCCGCCATGAATCCGCGTGATCTGACGCTTTCCCAGCTCGAACTGTTCGTACGCATCGCCGACGCCGGCTCGCTCAGCGCCGCCGCACGGCAGTTGCAGCTGACACCGGCCGCTGCCAGCGCAGCGCTGAAGCGGCTCGAATCGGCCTTCGGCGCGCGGCTGGTCGAGCGCTCGACCCGATCGATGCGGCTGACCGCCGAGGGCGAACTGCTGCGCGACCACGCCCGGCGCGCACTGGGCGACATCGACGACGCGCGCGCACTGCTCGGCGCAGGCCGCGAAACGCTGTCCGGCGACATCCATCTCGCCGCACCGTCGGACCTCGGCCGCGGCGCGCTGTCGGCCATGCTGGACAGCTTCATCGAACAGCACCCGGGCGTGCGGCTGGCACTCTATGTATCGGACACGCTGCAGGATCTGGTACGCGAGCGGGTCGATCTGGCGGTGCGCTACGGCGAACTGCCGGACTCGTCACTGGTGGCTCGCCGGCTGCATGTGACGCGACGAGTGGTGGTGGCCTCACCCGACTACATCGCTCGGCACGGCGCGCCGCAGCAACCCTCCGATCTGGCGCGGCACAACTGCATCGCGCTCTATCGCAGCGGACGCCCGCATCTGGCCTGGCGCTTCGAGCGCGGTGGCGTCGATACGACCGTGCGCGTGCAGGGCAATCGGCTCGCCTACGACGGTGCGCTGGTGCGCCAGTGGGTGCTGCAGGGTCTGGGCATCGCCACCAAGGCACGGCTGGACGTGGTGGACGACCTGCACGCCGGGCGGCTGGTCGAACTGCTGACAGACTGGCGCGGCGAGGACTTCCCGCTGCACGCAATGCTGCCCACTGGCCGGCACATGCCGTTGCGGGTCAGACGCCTGCTCGACCATCTCGGCGAACAGTTCGCTCAGATCGAGCCCGACGCGCTTTTCCGCGGCTGAGCGATGCGTATCGGCCCGCGCCACTCCGTGTCCGCGTCGCGCACTTCACCCCGCTGCGTGACCAGGACGCGACCTTCACCCGCCAGCCGGCGTGCGACGTCGCGCACCTTCGGCATCAACGGGCGCCAGTCGTCGGGCGACAGAGCGCGCGCGACTTCGGACGGACAGATCGAGTACCCGGGCGCACGCCGGGCGACCAGTGCGAGCAGCGCTTCCGCGACGCGCTCGTCGCTCAGCGTGTCATCGGCCGCGCCGGGTCGCTGCACCACTCGCTCCACGAGCCGGGGTAGAGCTGCGCACCGGACAGCCCGGCCACTTCGAGCGCGAGCAGGTTGTGGCAGGCGGTAACGCCGCTGCCGCACTGCATCACCAGCGACGCCGGGTCGCGCCCGCCGATCACCTCCCGCCACTCGGCACGCAGCACGTCCGCCGGCTTGAAGCGACCGTCATCGCCGATATTGAGCTTGAAGAAGCGATTGACCGCGCCCGGAATATGGCCGCCGACCGGGTCCAGCGTCTCGTTCTCGCCGCGGAAGCGGTCGGGCGCGCGGGCGTCGACCAGCAGGCGCCCGCCGTCCTCGAGACTGGCGAGCACCGCATCGGCGTCCAGCGTCGGTTCGACGACACCGAGCGGGTAGTCGGTGGGCGGCAGATCGCGCACCGTCGTGTCGAGCGCGCCGCCACCGGCCTTCCATGCACCCAGACCGCCATCGAGCACCGCAGCATCGCGGTGACCGACCCAGCGCAGCATCCACCACAGCCGGGCGGCGAACATGCCGCCGGCGTCGTCATAAGCCACTACGCGGTGTGCCGGCGAAATGCCGCGGGCACCGAGCAGCGCGACGAAGTCCTGCGGTGACGGCAGCGGATGACGACCGTTGCGGCCGGTCTTCTTCGCCGACAGGTCGCGATCCAGATGCATGAACAACGCGCCCGGAATGTGTGCCTCGCGCCAGGCCGCCTCGCCGGCTTCCGGCTGTGCCAGATCGTGGCGGCAATCGACGATGACCAGTCGGGCATCACCCGCCACGGCGGCCAGCTCGGCCGCGGAAATGAGCACACTCATCGTTCAGACGGTCTCCGCAAGCCAGTCGCGCGCCGCCGCCTCGTCGTCGAAAACGGTCACGTCGGCATCGACGAATACCTGCGACAGCCACGCCGTCCACGCCACCCACGGCGTGCCGGCGATCACCGCGACACGTCCGAAATCGTGGCTGTGCGCGCGCGCGAAACGCAGTTCCTCGAGCGCCATGTCGAGCGTGAAGTCGGTCAT
This sequence comes from Methyloversatilis discipulorum, assembly GCF_000385375.1. Lineage (NCBI taxonomy): Bacteria > Pseudomonadati > Pseudomonadota > Betaproteobacteria > Nitrosomonadales > Sterolibacteriaceae > Methyloversatilis > Methyloversatilis discipulorum. The sequence continues at coordinate 976,561 of NZ_ARVV01000001.1, read as the reverse complement.
CTGCCGCAGGTCGATCAGCAGGTTCACGACGCCTTCGAACTTGATCCGGTAATTGACCAGGTCCTCGAACTCCCGATAGTCGGCCAGCGTGAATTCGCCGAAGGCCGTCACCGTCACCAGATTGCCGCTGTATTCGCTCGTGATCATTTTTCTTACCTCCAGAGGTCTGCCGACACAGAGGCGGGGGCACGCCCCGCACTTCGACTATAGCTTCGCCGGCGGCGGATTGAGCATCGCCAGCACGCCGCTTGCGACAATCAGCACCATGCCCGCCCAGACCGCGGCGGACGGCACATCGTTCCACAGCAGCACGCCGTAGAGCGTCGAGAAGGCCACCGTGGTGTAGGCCAGACTGGCCGACACCAGCGTACGCCCTCCCTTGTACGCCGCAGTCATGCACAGCTGGGCGGCGGCGCCGAACACGCCGACGCCAAACAGCAGCGCCCAGGTGCGGGCATCCGGCAGGTGGAAGCCGCCGTCGATCAGCGCCCATCCGGCGCCGAACACCGAGGAGCAGAGCGAGAAGTAGAGCACGGTGCGCCATTCCGGCTCACCCAGCTGGCCGAGGTCGCGCACACTCAGATAGGCCATGGTCGCAATCATCCCGGAGGCGAGGCCGCACAGGCCGCCAACCCACTGCTCGCTGCCCAGCGTCGGCTGCAGAACCAGAACGACGCCGGCAAAGCCGGTCACCAGCGCCAGCGCGACCGGCTTCGACAACTCTCCACTGACGGTGAAGCCCAGCCAGGCCGCCATGAACAGCGGCGAGGTGTAGTTCAGGGTTACGGCCGTGGGCAAGGGCAGCAGTGCAATGGCCTGGAAATACAGGATGAGCGAAATCGCGCCGGACACGCCGCGTTTCAGATGCATCGCCGCGTGCGGTGTCGCGAACGACGCGCCGCGCATGCGCATGACGGCTGCGATCAGCAGCAAGGAAATGAAGGCACGGTAGAAAGCGATCTCGGAGGCGGGCAGCGCCTCGCTGGCCAGCTTCACGCAAACGCCCATGGATGCGAACAGCAGGCTGGCCGCCACCATCCACAGCGACTTCACGACGCCTGCTCCGGCAAGAAAACGGGGCACCGAAGTGCCCCGTCACGCCCGCTGTACCGTGCTGCGCTCAAAGATAGTCCACCATTTCGCGCCGATACCACTCGTGGAAGTGCTGCATGCCGTCTTCCATCGGCGACTGGTAGGGGCCGACTTCGGAACGACCCTGCTTCATCAGCGCACGCCGGCCGGCGTCCATCCGCTCGCCGATCTCGTCGTCTTCGCGCGCCGTTTCCATGTAGGCAGCGCGCTCGGCTTCGATGAATTCGCGCTCGAACAGCACGATCTCTTCCGGGTAGTAGAACTCGACCACATTCATCGTGCGATCGACCGACTGCGGATACAGGGTGCTCACGACGAGCACGTGCGGATACCACTCGACCATGATGTTCGGGTAGTAGGTCAGCCAGATCGCCCCGTGCGGCGGCAGCTCGCCGCGATAGAAGTCGAGCACCGCGCGGTGCCAGCGCTCGTAGGCCGGCGTGCCGGGACGCGCAAGCCGGTTGTTCACGCCGACGCGCTGCACCGAGTAGTCGCGCGCGAACTGCCAGCTCAGGTCGTCGCAGGTGACGAACTTGCCCAGCCCCGGATGGAAAGGCTCGACGTGGTAGTCCTCGAGATAGACCTCGATGAAGGTTTTCCAGTTGTAATTGCACTGGTGCATCTCGACGTGGTCGAGCATGTAGCCCGAGAAGTCGAGATCCGGCGCCACCTGCATACCGGCCAGATCGGCGGCGATGTCGCGCGTGCCCGAGAACAGCAGGCCTTTCCAGTTCTGCAACGGCTGGCGCTTCAGGTTCAGGCAGGGCGTGTTCGGAAAGTGCGGGGCCCCGAGCAGCTCACCGCGCGTGTCGTAGGTCCAGCGGTGCACCGGACAGACGATGTTGGGCGTATTTCCGCGCCCCTTCATCATCAGCGCCTGGCGATGCCGGCACACATTGGACAGCAGTTCGATGCCGGCCTCGTTGCGCACCAGCATCAGCGCATCATCGGCCCAGCCCAGGGTTTGATAGTCGCCGACGTTCGGCACCATCAGCTCGTGACCTACATAGCCCGGCCCGTTATCGAAAAGCACGCGCTTTTCGAGCTCGAACAGCGGCTGATCGAAGTACCAGGAAACCGGAAACTGCGATTGCGCCGGTTCAAGACGGGTAATGGACTGTATATCGGACATTCCCCAACCCCCGAAGTCAAAGTTGGAAAACCGCGTGCCTGCCATCGCGGACCCCGCGTCGCAAGATTTCGCGCGACCGCGGACGATGCACGCAAACGCGTGACAAAGCCGGGCAGTATAACCACTTGCGCGTTTGACCGGCTGATGTGGATCAGCTATTTTTCAGAGTTTGCCCGACGCTCGATACAGCATGACCAGAAAAGCAGAAGCGGCTTCCGCACCCGCCAGCTTCGAGCAGGCGATCGAAGAACTCGAAGCCATCGTGCGTGCGATGGAGGACGGCAAGCTGCCGCTGGATGGCGCGCTCGAACGCTATCAGCGCGGCGTCGAACTGGTGCGCCAATGTCAGACCGCGCTCAGCGCGGCCGAACAGAAGGTGCAGATGCTGGAAGACGGCCTGCTGCGCGACCTGCCAGTTGGCGGTGGCGACCATGACTGAGCCCGTACCATCATCCTTCGCCGACTGGGTCGCTGCCGTCCAGACGCGCACCGAAACCGCACTCGACCGCTTCCTGCCCGCCGCGGCGGTGGCGCCATCACGACTGCATGATGCGATGCGCTACGCGGTGCTCGGCGGCGGCAAGCGCGTGCGTCCGCTGCTCTGTCACGCCGCCGGTGCGCTGTCGGGTGCCTCGAGTCCGGCACTCGATTCCGCCGCCTGTGCGGTCGAACTGATACACGCCTATTCGCTGGTGCACGACGACATGCCCTGCATGGACGACGACGTGCTGCGCCGCGGCAAACCTACCGTGCACGTGCAGTACGACGACGCTACCGCGCTGCTGGTGGGCGACAGCCTGCAGTCACTTGCTTTCCTGCTGCTGTCCGAACACTGCGACGTCCCGGCCGATATCCGCGTCAGGATGGTCAGCCAACTCGCCATCGCGTCGGGCTCTCGCGGCATGGCTGGCGGTCAGGCAATTGACCTTGCGTCGGTCGGCATCGCGCTCGGCGTGGCCGAACTCGAGTTCATGCACATCCACAAGACCGGTGCCCTGATCCGCTGCGCGGTGCGCCTTGGAGCCGCCTGCGGACAACTGGACGTAGACGCACAGGCGCGACTGGACCACTATGCAGGTACTGTCGGCCTTCTTTTCCAGGTGGTCGACGACGTGCTCGACTGCGAAGCCAGTACCGAGGCACTCGGCAAGACCGCCGGCAAGGACGCCGCTGCGAACAAGCCGACCTACGTCAGCACGCTGGGACTTGCGCGCGCGCGTGAGCGCGCTCGCGAGCTGCACGCCGAAGCGATCGACAGCCTTTCGTCCTTCGGGGACGAGGCGCGTCGCCTGCGCGAACTGGCGGATTTCGTGCTGACGAGGAAACACTGATATGGACAGATCCCTGCACACGATGAGCGCCTACCCGCTGCTGGAAACGATCGATTCGCCGGCCGACGTCCGCAAACTCGACAGCCGACGGCTTTCCCAGCTCGCCACGGAACTGCGCGCCTTTCTGGTCGAATCGGTTTCGCGCACCGGTGGTCACCTGTCGTCCAATCTCGGCACGGTCGAACTGACCGTGGCGCTGCATCACGTCTACAACACCCCGGAAGACCGCATCGTCTGGGACGTGGGTCATCAGACCTACGCGCACAAGATACTCACGGGTCGCCGCGAAGGCATGGCGACGCTGCGCCAGTACAAGGGCGTCAGCGGCTTTCCGCGCCGCTGCGAGAGCACCTACGACACCTTTGGCACGGCGCACTCGTCCACCTCGATCTCGGCCGCACTGGGCATGGCCATCGCCTCCCGCGCCCTGGGGCAGAAGCGGCACAGTATCGCGGTGATCGGTGACGGCGCGATGACTGCCGGCATGGCGTTCGAGGCGCTGAATAACGCCGGTGTCGAGGACGCCGACCTGCTGGTCATTCTCAACGACAACGACATGTCGATTTCACCGCCGGTCGGCGCGTTGAACAAGTACCTTACCCGCCTGCTGTCCGGCCACACCTACAACGCCGCCCGTCGTGCCGGCGCCAAGGTTCTGGAGATCGCGCCGTCGCTGCGCGAGTTCGCCAAGCGCGCGGAAGAACACGTGAAGGGCATGATCACGCCGGGCACGCTGTTCGAGGAATTCGGCTTCCATTACTACGGCCCGATCGACGGCCACGACCTCGACGCGCTGATCCCGACGCTGGAGAACCTGCGTGAACTGCCGGGCCCGAAGTTCCTGCACGTGATCACGAAGAAGGGATACGGCTACAAGCTCGCCGAGGCCGACCCCATCCTCTATCACGGCGTCGGCAAGTTCGATCACCATGCCGGCATCCAGACCGGCAAAGGTGGCGGCAAGCCGACCTACACCCAGGTGTTCGGCGACTGGCTGTGCGACATGGCCGCCCGCTGCGACAAGCTGATGGCGATCACGCCGGCAATGCGCGAAGGCTCGGGCATGGTGCGCTACGCTGCCGAGTACCCGCAGCGCTATTTCGACGTGGGCATCGCCGAGCAGCACGCGCTCACCTTTGCCGCCGGACTTGCCTGCGAAGGCATCAAGCCGGTGGTGGCGATCTACTCAACCTTCCTGCAGCGCGCCTACGACCAGCTCATCCACGACATCTGCCTGCAGAACCTGCCGGTCATGATGGCGCTGGACCGCGCCGGCCTGGTCGGTGCCGACGGCGCCACCCATCACGGCGCCTTCGACCTGTCCTATCTGCTCTGTCTGCCCAATCTCGTCGTGATGACGCCGAGTGACGAGAACGAATGCCGGCAGATGCTCTACACCGCGTACATGCACAAGGGGCCCACTGCAGTGCGTTACCCACGTGGCAGCGGCCCCGGCGTGTTGCCGCAGGACACGATGACCGCGTTGCCTATCGGTCGCGGCGAACTTCGGCGTGCCGGTCAGGGTGATGCCGCCCTGCTCGCTTTCGGCGCCATGCTGACGCCGGCGCTTGCGGTTGCCGACGAGTTCGACGCCAGTGTCGCCAATATGCGCTTTGCCAAGCCACTGGACGAAGCGCTGGTGATCCAGCTCGCGCAGAAGCACCGGCTCATCGTCACGCTGGAGGAAAACGCGCTGATCGGTGGCGCCGGCGCGGAGGTCGAGCGGGTGATCCACAACGCCGGCCTGTCCTGTCGCGTGCTGCGCATCGGCTTGCCTGATCGCTTCGTCGATCACGGGGATCCGGCCCTGCTTTACGCGGAAGTCGGGCTTGACGCGGCCGGTGTGCGCGCCCAGCTGACCGCGGCACTGCAGGCGCTCCCGCGCTGAACGCCCCGACCTCGGCGAAGATGAAGGCCCGGCACTGCCGGGCTTTTTTTCGTGCGTCGCGGCTTGAGTGGAGCAGAACCCGATGTTAATCTACATGCAACAAATGATCATGTAGAGAAACCAGGGGTTCAGCATGAATGCTCGCGATCCACACGCCATTCCCGACGTCCAGAACACGCTGGACCCGCGCGAACTGCCGATCGAGAAAGTCGGCATCCGCGGCATCCGTCACCCGATCAGCGTGCGTGGTCGCGATGGCTGGGTACAGGGCACCGTGGCCGATTGCGGCCTCTTCGTCAGCCTGCCTGCCCATCTGAAGGGCACGCACATGTCGCGCTTCGTCGAACTGCTGAATGGTCTGGATACTCCTCTCGCCCCCCCGGCCTTCGAGCCCCTGGTCCGTGACATGCTCGATCGTCTGGAGGCAGACAGCGGCGAAATATCGGTGCGCTTTCCCTATTTCCGCCGGAAATCGGCGCCGGTATCGGGCGTACAGAGCGTGCTCGACTACGAGGTCGGCTTCACCGCGCGTATCGGCTCTGACGGTGGCTATACCTTCACGCTGCGCGTGCTGGTGCCGGTTACAAGCCTGTGCCCCTGTTCGAAAAGAATTTCGCAGTACGGCGCGCACAACCAGCGCTCACACGTGACGATAGAAGCCGTCATCGACGGCAATCTGATGGTCGAGGACCTGATCGATATCGTCGAACAGGAGGCCTCCTGTGATCTGTACGGCCTGCTCAAGCGCCCGGACGAGAAATACGTGACCGAGCGCGCCTACGAAAATCCGAAATTCGTCGAAGACATGGTGCGCGACATCGCCGCCCGACTGAACACCGAGGAGAGGGTGCGCGCCTACACGCTGGAGGTGGAGAACTTCGAGTCCATCCACAATCACTCCGCCTGGGCACAAGTAAGCGCCGACAAGCGCCAGACGCGCACGCAATAAAAAAGGGACCTCGCGGTCCCTTTTTTATTGCTGTCAGCCGGATATCAGGCTGCGCTCTTCGGTGCGCTGCGCTTGGCCAGCTTTTCCTTGATGCGCGCCGACTTGCCCGAGCGCTCACGCAGGTAATACAGCTTGGCGCGACGGACATCGCCACGACGCTTCACTTCGATCGACGCGATCAGCGGCGAGTAGGTCTGGAAGGTACGCTCGACACCTTCGCCGCTGGAAATCTTGCGGACGATGAAGTTCGAGTTCAGGCCACGGTTACGCTTGGCGATCACGACGCCTTCGTAGGCCTGGACACGCTTGCGGTCGCCTTCGACCACGTTCACGTTAACGATGACGGTGTCGCCCGGCGCGAATTCGGGGATGTTCTTGCCCAGGCGGGCAATTTCTTCCTGCTCGAGTTGCTGGATCAGATTCATGTCTTGACTCCTGGTCTATGGCATTGCCTTGCCGCAGAGCACGTTTGCCGTGATGCGTGCGTTTGTTGAGGGAACGGCAAGACGACTGCCGTCCGCGTACTGCAAAAAAACTACTTCTCTTCCTGCGCCAGCAGATCCGGACGACGCCTGCGCGTCAGTTCCAGCGCCTGCTCGGCGCGCCATTTGCGTATCCGCGCGTGGTCGCCGGACAGCAACACCTCGGGCACCGGCCTGCCGTCCCAGACTTCGGGGCGGGTGTAGTGCGGGCAATCGAGCAGCCCGCCGACGAAGGAATCCTCGACTGCGGACGCCGCATCGTTCAGCGCGCCCGGCAACTGACGGATGATCGCATCCATCAGCGCCATCGCCGGCAGTTCGCCACCGGACAACACGAAGTCGCCCAAGGACAGCTCCAGCTCGACATCGCGGTCGATCAGCCGCTGATCCATGCCCTCGTACCGACCGCAGAGCAGTATCAAGGCCGGCTCCGCTGCCAGATCCATCACCCGCCGGTGCGTCAGGCGCTCACCGGCCGGCGAGAAATGCACGACCTTGACCGCTGCCGGATGGCGCGCCTTGCAACTTGCGATCGCCTGCGCCAACGGTTCGGCCAGCATCACCATGCCCGGGCCACCGCCGTAAGGTCGGTCGTCAACGGTGCGGTGCGCGTCCGTCGCGAAATCGCGCGGATTGGTATGCCGGACCTGCCACAACGATCTTTCCATCGCCCGCCGCGTGATGCCGCTGCGTTCGATGGCTGAAAACATTTCCGGGAACAGCGAAATCACCTCGAAGGTGACCGGCTGCCCCGCGTGCGCATCACTTACCACTGCGCGTCCCATTCGACGCGCACGACCGCTGCTTCACGGTCCACGTCCTTCACCACTGCCGAAACGAAGGGGATGAGCCGCTCAACCGGCTTCTCTGCCCCGGCCGCGTCATCGACCACGACCAGCACATCGTTCGCACCGGTTTCCAGCAGCCGGTCTACACGGCCGAGCCGCTCGCCTGACTGATTGACGACGTCGAGGCCGATCAGATCGCCCCAGTAGTACTCGTCATCTTCCGTATCCGGCAGATCATGGCGCTGAGCAGCCACGTACAGGCCGACCAGCTTCTCCGCCGCGGTCCGGTCGTTGCAGCCCTCGAAGCGCACGACGGGACCCTTGGCCTGCAGCTTGAAGCCATCGAGCTTGAGCTCGCGCCAGCGTTCAGGCGCAGCGTCCGCATCGGCACTGACCAGCCAATGCTCGATCACCTTCCAGGACTGCGGATCGTCGCCGAAGGCCTGCAGATGCAACCAGCCCTGCACGCCGAACGGAGCGGCAATGCGCCCCAGTACGACCATTGCTTCGGAAACGTGCTTGATCAGGCTGCCTGCTGCTTGACCAGACGGGCAACCGTCGGGCTCAGCTGGGCGCCGACGCTCTGCCAGTAGGCCAGACGTTCGGCGTTGACCGACAGGCTGGTGGTGCCTTCAGGAGCGACCGGGTTGTAGTAACCGACGCGCTCGATGAAACGACCATCGCGACGATTGCGCGAGTCGGTGGCGATGATATTGAAGAACGGGCGCTTCTTGGCACCCCCACGCGCGAGGCGAATAACGACCATTACGATTCCTTCGAAACGAGGAAAACCCGCGATGTTAGCGAAGTACCGGAGTTACCGCAAGGACCGCCCGCTACTCAGCCGACAGGGTTCTGCTGCCTGAGCACGACCTGCTGCACCAGCGCACGCAGGCGGGCCGGACGTACCGGCTTGTGCAGCACCGGATAGCCACGCGCGGCGGCCATGCGGCGAACCTGCGGATCGGTGTCGCCGGTCACCAGCGCGGCCGCGATGTCGCCGCTCTGTTCGGCCAGCAGTGCGTCGAGCACGTCGATGCCGCTGGCCACGGCAGCCAGGCGGAAGTCGCACAGGATGAGCGACGGCACCTTGTCGCGCTGCCTCATCATGTCGCGCGCTTCCGAGAGGTTGGCCGAGCAGAGCACTTCGCACCCCCAGGATGCCAGCAGGCCGGCAATGCTGGTGCGCGACCCCGGGTCGTCATCGATCACCACGACGAACACTGACAGGGGCGTCTGCAGCGGCTCCGGTTCGCCCGTCTGATGACGTCCGACCGGCGCCGCAACAACCGGCACTTCGATTGAGAACACCGAGCCGCGCCCCGCTCGCGAGCGGATGGCCACGTCGTGCCCGAGCAGACCGGTCAGCCGGCGCACGATGGCAAGACCCAAGCCGAGGCCCTGCCCGCGTGCCCGCGCCGGGTTCTGCAGCTGATAGAACTCCTCGAAAATCATGTCGTGCGCCTCGGGCGGAATACCCGGCCCCGAGTCGCGCACCTCGATCACCGCGCTGGCGCCGCGCCGTCGTACGACCACCAGCACGCCGCCGCGCTGCGTGTAGCGCACCGCGTTCGACAGCAGGTTGATCATGATGCGTTCGAGCAACAAGGGGTCCGACTCGACCCACAGGTCGGTCGCGCGAAGCTTGAGCCGCAAGCCGCGTTGCAGCGCATCGGCGGCAAAGTCCTCGACGATGCGGGCAAGCATGGGCTGGAGCGGAAATTCCGACCGGCGCACCGTCACGCCGCCGGCGTCGAGCTTGGACATGTCCAGCAGGGCGTCGAGCAGATCTTCCATGGCGCCGACCGATTCCTCGATCTGCCGGATCAGCGTACGGTGCTCCGATCCACGCAGGCGCTCGGCCAGTTCGGCCACGAACAGTCCCAGCGCATGCATCGGCTGCCGCAGGTCATGGCTGGCGGCGGCGAGGAAACGCGACTTCGCATGATTGGCGCGCTCCGCTTCGTCGGTGCGGCTGCGCAGCTGGCGGGTGGCGTCCGCAATCCTTGCCTCGAGTTCGTCGCGTGCGCGCAGCAAGCGCTCGGCCATGCCATTCACGCCTTCGGCCAGCACGCGCAGCGAACCTCCGCCAAATACCGAAACGCGCGCGGAAAGATCTCCCTCGCCGATGCGACGCACCGCGCGCGACACTTCACGCACCGGCCCAGTCACCGTCTGGCTGATGCGCATCGCGAACGCACTCGCCGCCAGCAGCGCAACGGCCACGACGATGGCCGTCGTGACGATGAAATCCCCCTTCATCGCATCGACCCGCTGACGCGACACCTCGACCAGCACCCAGCCCACCGGTTGCCGGTCGGCCGGCATCTCGCTCAGGCCGTCGAATACGTCGGGGTCGTCGAGTACCGCACTGCGCAGTATCGGCTCGATGAACATCAACGAATGTTCGAGCTCGATCAGCGCAAGCCCCGCCGGTCGCTTGCCCGGCACATAAGCCTCCGGACTGAGTTCGCCGCCGGATACGACGAGGTCGCCGTCACGACTCGAAACCATGATGCCGCTTACGTCGCGCTCGCGACGCGCCGCTTCGATAAGCGACACCAGCGACTCGGTATTGCCGGAAAACACCCCGTAGTCGGCAGTGGCCGCCACTTGCCGCGCAGTCGCGCGACCGCGTTCGACCAGGCCGTTCTCAAGTTCGGCAAGCCGGTGCAGCACCATCCAGATGCCGGCTGCGATGCCGAACACCACGACCGGCGCCAGTGCGACCAGCAGCACGCGTTGCCGAATGCCCCAGCGTTTCATGGCAATCGCTCCTGGCGGACCAGCTTGTCGCGCAGCGCGTCGCCATCCTCGATGCGCAGCCCGAGCGAGCGCGCGACGTGCGCGTTGACCGACACGGTGAAATGTCGAGGATGGCGCGGTGTCGGCCAGGTGCGCTCGCGCATCCAGAAGGCGATCGCGTCCGCCGTCTGGCGAGCGATCTGCTCCGGCGTCGAGTACAGGGACATGACGGCACCGGCACGCGCGTACGCCGCCGAGAAGCCGACCACCGGCACGCGCGCACGAAACGACGTGAGCAGAAGATTGCGTATGGTCCCCGCGTTATGCACCTGCGGATCGGGCAGCGCCAGGAAGACGTCAGCGTTGTCGAGCACCTGCGACAGCGCCGCGAACAGCGACGATTCGCCGGTGAAACTGCCGCTCGATATCTGCATCGAGGTGCCGGCAACTGCATTCTTCAAGGGCTGCAGGCGCTCCGGGTCAGCGGCATCGAAGAGCACGCCGATGCGTCGGGCCTCGGGCAGCGCGATGCGTATCAGGTCGACCTGGCGGATGAAGGGCTGATCTATGTGTATGGCCGACCAGCGGCGCGTATTGCCCGCGGTCAGCATCGACTCGAATGCACTCTGCGGCACCAGCACGCTGAGCACTGGCGTCGACACGTCCGCCTGCACCACAGTGCGCAGGGCTCCGGCACCCACCGCGATCACGGCGTCGTGTGCGGTCAGGGAGGCGACATTGAAATCGTTCCGCGTCGCCACGGCCAGAGAGAAACCGCCGCGGGCGCTGCGCTCGTTCTTCAGCGCCTCGGCAAACTCGCCATAGGCGCCGCCTGGCTCGCTCAGCAGCACGAGCACGGACGCCGCCTGCACCAGCCCGCACAGCAGTAGTGAACAGAGCATCAAGAGCATGCGCACGGCGAGGCCGATGCGGCCGACGCGTGTCATTGCGGAGAACGAGTGTATTGACGCCAGCACTCGCGCGCGGGGCAAGCCCGATGGGAAGGGAAGACGCAACGAGTATGCAGCAAGGGCGTCCGGCGCATCATCATCCGAAGGGCTGATGATGCGCACCTGCCAACGATCAGCGCTGGCCGAGCGCCTGCGCGATCTGTTCCTGCATGCGCCAGGCCGCCGCCGCCGGATCGGCCGCATTGCGGATCGGCCGCCCGACCACCAGGTAGTCGGCACCGTTGGCCAGCGCCTGCGCAACATCGACCGTACGCTTCTGGTCATCGACCGGGCGATTCTCGACCGGCCGGATGCCCGGCGTCACGACCAGGATGCGCTCGCCCAGTTCGGCGCGGATGTGCGGCGCCTCCAGCCCCGACGACACGACCCCGTCGCAGCCGGCGGCCAGCGCACGCCGTGCACGCGACAGCACCAGAGCATCGACGTCGCAGGCAAAACCGAGATCGTCGAGATCGCCCCGATCCAGGCTGGTGAGCACCGTGACGGCGAGTATCTTCAGCGCCCCCTTGTCGGCGCCGGCGGCTTCCATGATGGCCTGATTGCCGTGAATGGTGGCGAAGGTGGCACCGCTGGACGACAGCGCGCGCACCGCGGAGCGTACGGTTTCCGGCACATCGAAGAACTTCAGGTCGACGAAAACCTTCTTGTTCCGTGCGATCAACCAGTCGAGCAGTTCGAAGTAGTTGCCGCTCATGAACAGTTCTAGGCCGATCTTGTAGAAGCGGACGGCGTCGCCGAGCTGGTCGACGATGGCACGCGCCTGGTCCGCGGACGGCACGTCGAGCGCCACGATGAGCCGATCGGCGGGGTCGATGGCGGCCTTGGACTGGACGGAGGAAGTAGGCATGTTCATGGTGCGGACGGAAAGTGAGGCGTATGGCCTGCGCAGACAAAACACGAGTTTACTAGAATCAGCGCTCTACACGTCCTTGCGCCCCGCCCCGATGTCCGCCCCTGCCCCCGTTCCTGCCGCGCCCGACAGCCTTTTGCGCTCGGCAAAGACCGGGGACCCATTGCGGACAGTACTCGACTGGCTGGCAACACCCGCCGCCGGCGATCCGGGGCACGAAGCAGCCGCGCTGGCCACCTGCCTCGGCGTACTCGCCCAGACGCGCATGGACGCGCCGGCGCGGGTACGCGTGCTCGACATCTTCCACGACCGCGCGCTGGCTTGCGCGACAGCACTCAAGCCGCAGCTTGCCGCCAGCGGACTGCCCGTGCAGGCAACGCTGCGAGATGCGGCCGATCGGCTGTGCGATGCGCTGATGCAGATTGCGCGCAGCTATCTGGACGCCCTGCAGGCGCGCGCCGCCCACAAGCCGTCGCGCGCGGCAGGACACGCCATGCTCTGCCTGCTCGACGTCTACGCCCTGCGCACGCTGACCGCAGCCGACGTACCGCCCGGCATGTGGACAACGGCGCACGCCCTGCTGATGCACGCCCGCATGATGGCCACGCCGGCCACCCAGATCGCCGGCTCGGCGGACGCCGAACAGTTGCACCGCGAATTGATCGCGCTCGAACTGGCGCAACCGCCGCACCTCGCGCCAGCCGATTTCTTCAACATCGCCGACTACGTGCGCAGCTATTCGGGCGCGGTACAGATCCAGTCGAACCCGCCGCATCGCGACCTCGATTCGTGGTTCTGGATAGACGACGAGCACGATCACGGCCCGACGCCGCTGCTGCGGGCGGCGCCCGATCCGGAACGCGGTCCGCACATCCTCTACTGCTCCTGCCAGCGGCTCGGTCAGGTGCTGGCCCACCATCTCGACCTGATCGACGAAGGCGGCAACGTTGCCGACATGTACCTGCCGGCCTGTCTCGGTCAGACGCGCACGCGTCGCCTGCTGCGCCGCCTGCAGGCGCGCTGGATGGCGATGCCGCGACGGCAGCACGCGCGGCGCGAGCGTGGCCAGGCGATACGCATGCTGATCGGCTTCGACGCCATCTGGCACTTGCTCGAACGACGCGATCCAGCCGCCGACTGGGACAACCAGACCACCGGCTGGACCTTGCTCAACGACAGTCCGAATGGTTTTGCGCTGCGCCTCGACGCCGGCCCGACCGGTCTGGTCCGGCCCGGCCTGCCGGTGCTGATCAAGGGCAGCGGCAGTCGCAACTGGATGATCTGCGTCGTGCGCTGGGCGCGCAGCGCCAGTGCCGGCGCCATCGATGTCGGGGTGGAACTGCTCAGTCACGGCGCCCAGGCGGCGACCGTGGTGTTCGAGGCGTCGGGGTCGCGCGCCGCGGTACCCGCGCTGCGCCTGCCGCCGCTTACCAGCCACCGCCCGCACCCCTGCATCATGCTGCCGCCCGGCGAGGCCAACGGTCGCGACCTGCTCATCGCGCACAATTCCGGCGGCCGCTACCGGCTCGGCGACGCTCGCCTGTCCGATCTCGACCTGCAGACGCAGGCCTTCGAACTGTTCGAGATCGAGGAAATGAGCGCCAACACGAGCAGCGGTGGTCGATCCGATCCTGCCAGCCGCCCCTGAGCGTCAGCCCGTTTGCCGCCCGCTCCGGTCGTGCAACACGGCGGTCACCGCAGCGCCAAACAGCACGATGGACCAGAACAGGTAGAGCCAGAGCAGAAAGACCGGCAGCGTGGCCAGCGCGCCATAGACCACCGCGTAACCCGGCATGTGTTCGATGTACAGACTGAGCACCTTCTGCATCAATGTCAGCAGCGCGGTCGCCACCACCGCGCCCCACAACGCCGGACGCAGTCCGACGGCGGCACGCGGCAGCGTCCGGTACAGCAACAGCAGGAAACCCGCGGTCACCAGGGCTGCAGCACTGCGCAGCAGAAAAACCTTCACCCAGGCCGGCTCGTTCACCACGCCGAGCGAGGCCGTCACCAGATAGAGACTCAGGGCCGTCCCGGCGCCGAGCGCGAATGGTGCGAGCACCGGCAGCGTCAGATAGATCAGCGCGGTACGCCGCAGCCGCCGGGGCGGTCGCTGCGGCCACATCGCATTGAGCGCGTGGTCGGCGGTGCGCACCCACACCCAGGCACTGCCCAGCAGGAGCAGCAGATCGACCAGCGACAGCCGGCGCGCCTTGGCGACGAAACGCGTCGCGTGACGGACCACCGCCGATCCGGCGTCGTCCGGCAGCAAGGATCCGGTCAGATAAGCCTGCAAAGGCTTGCCGAACTGCAGCGCCTCCGGCAGCCAGACCGAAAGCTGGCGCACCAGCACGATCAGCGGCACCAGCGCGAACAGCAACGCGAATGCAAGCGCCGCCGCCGACTGCGCGGCGCTGCCCTCGCGGTGCCGCCTTGCGGCCGCGCCCAGCACGTGAAAGGGACGAATCAGAAGATCGATCAGCGGTGAAGACATCGGGGAAGGTGGCAGGTCCGTCAGCAGATCGGGACCGGCAAAGCTGTACACTCCGGGCCTCATTCTGCTGGATGGCCCGCATTGAAAGAAATTCTCGTCCTCTACTACAGCCGCTACGGGTCGACGCTTAACCTGGCACGCCAGATCGGCCGCGGCATCGATTCGGTCGACGGCGCGGCAGCGCGCCTGCGCACGGTACCGCCGGTATCGACCGTCTGCGAAGCGACCGCTGCGGCCGTGCCGGACAGCGGCGCGCCCTATTCGGAAGCCCGCGACCTCGACGAATGCATCGGCCTCGCCCTCGGCAGTCCGACCCGCTTCGGCAACATGGCCGCACCGCTGAAATACTTTCTCGACGGCACCAGCCCGCAGTGGCTTGCCGGTGCGCTCTCCGGCAAGCCGGCCGCGGTGTTCACCTCGACCACCTCGATGCATGGCGGGCAGGAGAGCACCTTGCTGAGCATGATGTTGCCGCTGCTGCACCACGGCATGCTCATCGTCGGCCTGCCCTATTCCGAACCCGATCTGTCGACCACGCCGGACGGCGGCACGCCCTACGGCGCCAGCCACGTGAGCGGGCACGACGGGCGGACTCAGCTGTCGGAAGCCGAAGCACGACTTGCCTTTGCACTCGGCCGTCGGCTCGCGCTGACCGCACTCAAACTCGCCGCCCGACCATGACCGCACGACACTGGAACCTGCTGGCCTCGTCCAGCCTGATCGCCCTCATCCTGCTCGGCCTCGCCTGGGAGCTGTGGCTGGCTCCGCTGCGACCGGGCGGCTCATGGCTGGTGCTGAAGATAGTGCCGCTGCTGGGCGCGCTGTTCGGCATCCTGCGTGGCAAACGCTACACCCACCAGTGGATGTCGCTGCTCAGCCTCGCCTACTTCACCGAAGGCATCGTGCGCGCCACCTCGGACAGCAGCCCGTCGGCACAGCTGGCCCTGGTCTATACGCTGCTGTCGGTGGCGCTGTTCCTCGGCTGCCTGTTCTACTCCAAGCTCACCGCGCCGAGCCGGCTCGCGCAATCGCGCTAGGGTCGCTCAGATCGGGCTCTCGCCCTGCGGATTCAGCTTCTGCACGCCCTGCAGCTTGTTCAGCGCATTGATGTAGGCCTTGGCGGAGGCGACGATGATGTCAGTGTCGGCCCCCTGCCCGTTGACGATGCGGCCGCCCAGCGCCAGACGCACCGTTACCTCGCCCTGGGCATCGGTGCCGGTGGTGATCGCATTGACCGAGTAAAGCAGAAGCTCGGCACCACTCTTCGCCACCGATTCGATGGCACAGAAGGCCGCATCGACCGGGCCGCTGCCGTTGGACGACACCTTCACTTCGCGCCCGCCGTCCGACAGCGTGACCACGGACTGTGGCAGTTCACCGGTTTCCGAACGCGAACTGAGCGCCACCAGCTTGTACTGCTCCTGCTCCGGCGTCACGGCCTCGTCGCTCATCAGCGCCTGGATGTCCTCGTCGAAGATTTCATGCTTCTTGTCGGCCAGCTCCTTGAAGGCGGCGAAGGCGACGTTGAGCTGCTCTTCCGACTCGACCACGATGCCCAGTTCGGTCAGTCGCGCGCGGAAGGCATTGCGGCCCGAGTGCTTGCCGAGCACCAGCTTGTTGGTGTTCCAGCCAACGTCCTCGGCGCGCATGATTTCGTAGGTTTCGCGGTGCTTGAGCACGCCGTCCTGGTGGATGCCGGATTCATGCGCGAAGGCGTTGGCGCCGACGACGGCCTTGTTCGGCTGTACCGGGTAGCCGGTGATGGTGGATACGAGGCGCGAGGCCGGCACGATCTGCGTCGCATCGATGCGCGTTTCGACACCGAACACGTCGCGGCGCGTGCGCACCGCCATGACCACCTCCTCCAGCGAGGCGTTGCCCGCGCGCTCGCCGAGGCCGTTGATCGTGCACTCGACCTGACGGGCGCCTGCCATCACCGCGGCCAGCGAATTGGCGACCGCCATGCCGAGGTCGTTGTGACAGTGCGTCGACCACACCACCTTGTCGGCGCCCGGCACGCGCTCAATCAGGATGCGCATGCGTTCGGCCCACTGCGCCGGCACCGAATAGCCGACGGTGTCCGGCACGTTGATCGTCTTCGCGCCGGCCTTGATCACCTCGGTGAACACGCGCACCAGGAAATCGATGTCGGAGCGCACGGCGTCTTCGGCCGAAAATTCGACGTCCTCGGTGTACTCGCGCGCCCAGCCGATCGCCTTGATCGCCTGCTCGACCACTTGGTCGGGGCTCATCCGCAGCTTCTTCTCCATGTGGATGGGGCTGGTCGCGATGAAGGTATGGATGCGGCCGCTCGCTGCCGGCTTGATCGCCTCGCCGGCACGGCGGATGTCATTCTCGCTGGCGCGCGCCAGCGAACAGACGGTGGATTCGCGGATGGTTTCAGCGACCGCACGCACCGATTCGAAATCGCCATTGGAAGCGGCCGCAAAGCCGGCCTCGATCACGTCCACGCGCATGCGCTCGAGCTGGCGGGCGATGCGCAGCTTCTCGTCGCGCGTCATCGACGCGCCCGGGCTCTGTTCGCCGTCGCGCAGCGTGGTGTCGAAAATGATGAGGCGGTCGGTCATTGCAGTCTCCGGGGCGCGTCCGCAGCGGCGGGCGCGCAAGGTCGTTTCGTAAAACAGGCGGCTGGCCGCGAGCGGCACAGGGTCGCGAATATAGTCGCCGGGTCGCGCCGCGACAACGGCGTGCCGGCTCAGGCCTCCGGTGGCGTCGGCGGCAGCTGAGGCTTGCGCCGCGAGAAGCGGATCAGCCACATCACGTAGCCGGACAGGCCGTAGGCAACGAACAGGCTGAACAGCACCACCGGCGGGTTGACCGACACGGCGACGAAGGCCAGCACGAATCCGAAAATGACGATGAAGGGCACGCTGCGACGCAGGTTGATGTCCTTGCCGCTCCAGAACTTCACATTGCTCACCATGGTCAGCCCGGCGAACAGCGTGATGACGAAGGCCGCCCAGCGCATGTCGGGTCCGGTGTAGCCGTTGTCGGTCGCCACCCAGACGAGACCGGCCACCAGCGCGGCGGCCGCAGGGCTGGGCAGCCCCTGGAAATAGCGCTTGTCCACGGTACCCAGGTTGGTGTTGAAGCGGGCCAGGCGCAGCGCGGCACCGGCGCAGTAGATGAAGGCGGCGATCCAGCCCCATTTGCCCAGACCGCGCATGGCCCATTCATAGGCGATCAGCGCCGGAGCAGCACCGAAGGACACCATGTCGGACAGCGAATCGAATTCGGCACCGAAGGCCGATTGCGTATGGGTAAGTCGGGCGACACGGCCGTCGAGACCGTCGAGCACCATGGCGATGAAGATGGCGACCGCCGAGTATTCGTAGCGTCCATTCATCGCCTGCACGATGGCGTAGAAACCTGCGAACAGCGAAGCCGTCGTGAACAGGTTGGGCAGGATGTAGATGCCGCGCCGGCGCTTTACCGGGTCGGCAGGCTTGATGTACTGCGGATCGTATTCGGACATGCATTCACTCCGACGAACCATGCGCGGGATCACCGCGGCATGGATTCTGCATTACAGGCCGGTCGGCCATACGTGCTCATTGTCCGACTCGACGGACGGACTGCGCGCTTCGGCGCGGCGAACGGGCGACCACTGCCCTCAACGTATCAGGATGACACGCATCGCGAAAGCGCCGGAGCAACCATGGCGTACCATGGCCCGGAATGCAAAAGGCCCGGCGGCCCGGGCACGGATGTGCCGGAACCGCCGGGCCAGGCGGGACGCCAATCAGTTCTTCGACTGGTCGACCAGCTTGTTCTTGGTGATCCAAGGCATCATGCCGCGCAGCTGCGCGCCAACCTTCTCGATCTCGTGGGCAGCGGTCAGGCGACGACGGGCGGTCATCTCCGGATAGTTGGTCCGGCCTTCGAGGATGAAGTTCTTGGCGTAGTTGCCATTCTGGATGTTGGCCAGGCATTCCTTCATCGCGGCACGGGCTTCGCCGGCGATCACGCGCGGGCCAGTGACGTACTCACCGTATTCCGCGTTGTTCGAGATCGAGTAGTTCATGTTGGCGATGCCACCTTCGAAGATCAGGTCGACGATGAGCTTCACTTCGTGCAGGCATTCGAAGTAGGCCATTTCCGGCGCGTAACCGGCTTCGGTCAGCGTTTCGTAGCCGGCCTTGATCAGCTCGACCAGACCACCGCACAGCACGGCCTGTTCGCCGAACAGGTCGGTTTCGGTCTCTTCGCGGAACGAGGTTTCGATCACGCCACCCTTGGTGCCGCCGTTCGCAGCCGCATACGACAGCGCGAGGTCACGCGCCTTGCCCGACTTGTCCTGGTACACGGCGATCAGCGACGGCACGCCGCCTCCGCGCAGGTACTCGGAACGCACGGTGTGGCCCGGGCCCTTCGGCGCGACCATGACGACGTCCAGGTCTTCGCGCGGGATGACCTGGTTGTAATGGATGTTGAAGCCGTGGGCGAACGCCAGGGTCGCGCCCTTCTTGATGTTCGGCTCGACGTCACCGTAATAGACCTGCGGAATGTTCTCGTCCGGCAGCAGGATCATGACCAGGTCGGCGCCCTTCACCGCGTCGCCGACTTCCTTCACCTTCAGGCCGGCGCCTTCCGCCTTCTTCCACGACGCGCCGCCCTTGCGCAGGCCGACCGTGACCTTGACGCCGGAGTCCGACAGGTTCTGTGCGTGGGCATGGCCTTGCGAACCGTAGCCGACGATGGTGACTTTCTTGCCTTTGATCAGGGACAGGTCTGCGTCCTTGTCGTAGAAGACTTTCATGGGTTTTCCCTTGTGCTGTGTAGGTTTATGCGGTGCTGCGGGCTGGAGCGGAATGCGGTGTGCGGATCAGAGGCGCAGGATGCGGTCGCCGCGGCCGATGCCGGCGACGCCGGTGCGCACGGTTTCCAGGATCAGCGAACTGTCGATCGCGCCGACGAAGGAATCGAGCTTCGCGGTGTTGCCGGTCAGTTCGATCACATAGGTCGAGTCGGTCACGTCGATGATGCGGCCGCGGAAGATGTCGGCGACACGCTTCAGTTCTTCGCGGTCCTTGCCGGTGGCGCGCACCTTGATGAGCATCAGTTCGCGCTCGATGTGCGCGGCCTCCGACAGGTCGACCACCTTCACCACCTCGATCAGCTTGTTCAGCTGCTTGGTGATCTGCTCGATGATGTCGTCCGAGCCGGTGGAAATGATGGTCATGCGCGACAGCGAACCATCTTCGGTCGGTGCCACGGTCAGCGATTCGATGTTGTAGCCACGCGCCGAGAACAGGCCGGACACGCGCGACAGCGCGCCCGCTTCGTTCTCGATCAGTACGGAAATGACATGCCTCATTGCGAGCGCCTCTTTCTGGAAATCAGGAACCGCCGCCGCGAAGACGGGCTGCCGGAGGCCGGTGCCCGCTGCCTGACAGACCGGTAAGTCCGTCAGGCGGACCCGGCGACGCATGGCTGCCGGGGTCCGCGCACGACAGTGTCGGGGTAATGCGTTACAGGTCCTCGGACGACAGGATCATGTCGGTCAGACCCTTGCCGCCCATCACCATCGGATACACGTTCTCGGTCGGATCGACCTGGAAGTCGATGAACACCAGATCGTTCTTGCGCTTGAAGGCCTCGCGCAGCGCGTCCTCGACGTCACCGGGCTTCTCGACCCGGATGCCGACGTGGCCATAGGCCTCGGCCAGCTTGGCGAAATCGGGCAGCGAATCCATGTAGGACTCGGAGTAACGGTTGCCGTGGATGATTTCCTGCCACTGGCGGACCATGCCCAGATACCGGTTGTTCAGGCTGCAGATCTTCAGTGGAATGCGGTACTGCTTGCAGGTCGACAGTTCCTGGATGTTCATCTGCACCGAACCTTCACCGGTCACCACCGCCACCGGCGAGCCCGGGTGGGCGAGCTGTACGCCGATGCCGTAGGGAATGCCCACGCCCATCGTGCCCAGACCGCCGGAATTGAGCCAGCGGCGCGGCTTGTCGAACTTGTAGTACTGCGCAGCCCACATCTGGTGCTGGCCGACGTCGGACGTGATGAAGGCGTCGCCCTTGGTCACTTCCCACAGCTTCTCGACCACGAACTGCGGCTTGATCACTTCGTCGCTCTGCTTGTACTTCAGGCAGTCACGACGGCGCCATTCCTCGATCTGCTTCCACCACTCGCCGAGCGCTTCCTTGTCCGGGCGGTCGTTCGACGCATCGAGCAGGCGCAGGATGTCGTCCAGCACGTCCGGCAGATTGCCGACGATGGGCACATCCACCTTCACGCGCTTGGAAATCGACGACGGGTCGATGTCGATGTGGATGATCTTGCGCGCGACGCGGGCAAAGTCGGCCGGGTTGCCGATCACGCGGTCATCGAAGCGGGCACCGACCGCGATCAGCACGTCGCAGTACTGCATCGCCATATTGGCTTCGTAGTTGCCGTGCATGCCGAGCATGCCGACGAACTGCTTATCGGTGGCCGGATAGGCACCGAGGCCCATCAGCGTGTTGGTACACGGGGCACCGAGCGTGCGCACCAGCTTGGTCAGCTTTTCCGAACAGTCGGACAGGATGACGCCGCCGCCGGCGTAGATCATCGGGCGCTTGGCTTCCAGCAGCAGCTGGACGGCCTTCTTGATCTGGCCCTGGTGACCCTTGGTGATCGGGTTGTAGGAACGCATCGTGACCGACTTCGGAT
The DNA here is from genome assembly GCF_000385375.1 of Methyloversatilis discipulorum. Taxonomy (NCBI): domain Bacteria; kingdom Pseudomonadati; phylum Pseudomonadota; class Betaproteobacteria; order Nitrosomonadales; family Sterolibacteriaceae; genus Methyloversatilis; species Methyloversatilis discipulorum. The sequence continues at coordinate 955,154 of NZ_ARVV01000001.1, read as the reverse complement.
AATCGAACTCGGCCTTGGCCATCGTGATGTCCTTCGGGATATCGACCAGCACCGGGCCCGGACGGCCGGTCTTCGCGATATAGAAGGCCTTCTTGATGGTGGTGGCGATGTCCTTGACGTCCTTGACCAGGAAGTTGTGCTTCACGCAGGGACGGGTGATGCCGACCGTGTCGCACTCCTGGAAGGCATCCTGACCGATGGCCGCAGTCGGCACCTGACCGGAAATGATCACCATCGGGATCGAATCCATGTAGGCGGTCGCGATGCCGGTGATCGCGTTGGTCACACCGGGGCCGGAGGTCACCAGCGCGACACCGACGCGCTCGGTCGAACGCGAATAGGCATCAGCGGCGTGCAGTGCAGCCTGCTCGTGGCGGACCAGTACGTGCCGGACCTTGTCCTGCTTGAAAAGCTCGTCGTACAGGTACAGCACGGCGCCGCCGGGATAGCCGAAAACATACTCGACCTTTTCTTCCGCAAGGCACCTGACTACAATTTCCGCTCCGGTCAAAAGCATCGCCACACCTGTAAAAAAATTCCGGAAAAGCCGCAAAGGGTAGCTGTCGCACAGTTCCCGGTCAAGGCATTTTCGGCATCGCACGGGCCTGACCGCCCGCTCCGCAGCGATCGCCACCCACCCTGAGAAAGACACATCCTGGCATCTCGCGAAGAACTTTCCGGCTTTCTCGCCGCGGTCGAACGGCGCGCCTTCAAACAGGCCGTATTCGCGCTGCGCGACGACGAATCCGCACTCGATGCCGTGCAGGACGCGATGATGAAGCTCGCGGAAAAGTACGCCGACCGGCCGGCGGAAGAGTTTCCGATGCTGTTCCAGCGCATCCTGCAGAACGTGATCCGCGACATGTTCCGGCGGCGCAAGGTGCGCTCGACCTGGACCACGCTGCTGTCGTCCTTTACCGGCTCGGACGAGGACGACGATTACGACCCGCTCGACAACATGGTGATCGACGAGCCGTCGGAACTGGGTCGTACGCCGGAGCAGAACCTCGAACAGAGCGAGGTGATGGCTCTGATAGAGCGTGAAATATCCCGCCTCCCGACGCGTCAACGCGAAGCTTTTCTGATGCGTTACTGGGAAGAATTGGACATTGCCGAAACGGCCGCCGTCATGGGCTGTTCGGAAGGCAGCGTCAAGACGCATTGCTCGCGCGCGACCCACGCGCTCGCTGCCGCCCTCAAACTGCGTGGCATCAAGCTATGAAATCCACCGTTCGAACGACATTTCCGTCCGCGGCGACCGACGAGGCCGCGATCGGCCAGCGCGTGCACGCGGCGCTCGAAGCCTCCTGCACCGAACTGCCCCCCGACATCGTGTTCCGCCTGCGCCAGTCACGCGAGCGCGCACTGGAGGCCGCCACGCCACGCCGCCGACTGGCATGGCTGCCCCGTTTTGCCGGGCTGCCGGGCCATCTGGGCGGCGGCTGGCTGCGCGACGGACTGGCGCCGGCCGTCGGTATCCTGATGCTCGCACTGATCGCCGCCCTGGCCAGCCAGCAATCGCAGGACGAGCGCTTCAACGAATCCCTCGACATCGACAGCGCCCTGCTGACCGACGATCTGCCTATCGACGCCTACCTCGATCGCGGTTTCGGAGCCTGGCTCGACAGCCAGGGCAGGTCCTGATGCGACGCAAGTTTGCCGGTGCACTGCTTGCAGCCACCCTCGCCTGCGCCGGCGCATCAGCACAGACCCGGGCACCTGGCTGGCATCAGCTCGGCCAGGCCGAACAGGCCATCCTGTCGCCGCTGGCAGCGGACTGGGACAGCTTCGACGCCGAACGCCGCCGCAAGTGGCTCGATCTGGCCGCGCGCTACCCGTCGATGACGGTGGAGGAACAGTCGCGGATGCGTGCCCGCATGAGCTACTGGGGCAGTCTGACGGCACAGGAGCGCATCGAGGCACGCGAGCGCTACAAGCGCCTGCAGGCTATGCCCGCCGACCAGCGCGAAACGCTGCGCCGGCAATGGGAAGCCTACGAAGGGCTGTCGCCGGAGGAACGCAGCCGGCTCGGCGCGGCCCAACGCCCGGGCAGCAAGGCGCCGGGCGCGGCGGCGGCGGCGCCGGTCCGCAAGTAAACAGGCAGCTTAGCCGTCCAATTCATAACGCGGCCACGCCGCACCGCTTCCACATGTCAGAAACGACCCGTTATCCGGCGGCCGGCCTGCGCCGGCGCCTCGCATCGCTGCTCTACGAATCCCTGCTGCTGCTTGGTGTGCTGGCGGCCGGTTTCATGCTGCCCTATCTGATCGTCGGGCTGTTCTTCGAACTGGCGCCGCAGGGCTGGTTCGCCTGGCTGCACATCCTGCTGCTGCTTGGCCTGTATTTCGTTCACTACTGGCGCCGTGGCGGACAGACGCTGGCCATGCAGACCTGGGGGATACGTGTCGTCGACGCGACGCAGGACAGGCCGCCCGAACTGAAACGCGCGCTCGCGCGCTATCTGCTGAGCTGGCCGTCGCTGCTGTTCTGCGGCGTCGGGCTGTTCTGGGCCTTGTTCGACCGCGACCGCCAGTTCCTGCACGACAGACTGGCCGGCACCCGGGTCATCCGCATCAAGTGAGCGAAGCGCTCAACGGCGGTCCTCCCACCACAGCATGGCCGCCGCAGCGAATACGAAGAGGAAGCCTGGCGTCAGTGCCGCCGCATAAGGCGGCCACGAGTTGATCGCGCCGAGGTTCGAGAACAGGCCGTTCAGCATGTGGAACAGCACGCCTATCATCACGCCGGTGAACACCTTGATGCTGACCGCCGCATTGCGGTTGTGCATGTAGGCGAATGGCAGCGCGAGCGCCAGCATGACGAAGCAGGCAAGCGGATAGCTGAATTTCTTCCACAGCGCGATTTCGTAGCGGCCGGTCTCCTGTCTGTTGTCCGACAGGTGCCGGATGTAGTGCCACAGCTTCCACGCCGACATCCGCTCCGGCACCACCAGCATCACGCTCATCACATCCGGACTAAGATCGGAATCCCACACCAGTGTGTCCGACTTGCTCACCTTGGCGCCGTTCTCCGAGAAGTCCGTGCGGGTGACGTCGGTGAGCACCCATCCGGCAGGCGCCTGGTAGCCGCCGCTTGCCGCCTCCAGCACGGACAGCAGTTCCCGGCTGTCGTTGAACTCGAAAATGCGGATCTTGCGCAGCACCCCCTCGGGCGTGACGCTGCCGATATTGACGAAATCGTGACCGTCCTTGACCCAGAAGCCGCTGCGGAACTCGCCGGTGAGCAGCTGCGAACGGGCCGACAGCTTCAGTTCCTGCGCCGCGCGCTCGGCCGGTGGCGCGATGAATTCGCCAGTGACGAAGGTGAGCAGCACGAAGGGCAGGCCGATGCGTGCAAGCAGACGCAGGATGCGACCGGTCGACATCCCCGACGCACGCAGCACGGTGATTTCCGAATGGCGCGACAGCGTGGTCAATGAGTACAGCGCGCCGATCAACACCGCGATCGGCAGCGTTTCGTACACACGACCGGGCATGGTCAGCACCGTGTACATCACCGCGTGCTGCAGGCCGTAATTGCCGCGCCCCAGGTTATCGAGCTCGTTGATCAGGTCGAAGAAACCGAACAGCCCGAGAAAGGCCGCCAGCACCAGCAGTGTGGCCAGGGCGACTTCGCGGCGGATGTAGCGTTCGTGGATCAGCATCGATCAACGCCCCAGCCAGGTGCGCGGCAAGTGGCCATACATGCGCCAGGCGAACATGCCGGCCAGCAGCAGGAACATGCCGCCGTGCAGCGTCCACAGCACGCCGCCGAAGGACAGCTTGCCCTGCGACACCCAGGCCTGGGTGATGCTCAGCAGATTCGAATAGACGAGATAGATCAGCAGCGCCATCAGCAGATTGTTGGCGCGCCCGGCGCGCGGATTGACGAAAGACAGCGGGATGGCAAGCAGGGCCAGATTCAGCGCAGCAATCGGCAGACCGATGCGGAAAGCCAGCTCGCCCATGTTCGGTGCGGTCGGGTCGGCCAGCAGTTCCTCGACCGTCAGCAGGTAGGGGCGCGACTCGACACCCTGCGCTTCCTTCGTTTCGATCCGCACCGCGTAACGTTCGAATTCCATCACGCGGTACTCCGGGCTGCCCGGCTCGCCCTCGTAGCGGCGTCCGTTCAGCAGCACGACGAAGCGGTCGCCGGATTCCATGGTCTGCGTGTAGCCGTCACCGGCGACGATGACGCCGACCTTGCCCTTGTCGGTCGTGCTGACGAAGATGTTCTTGACCGCGCCGTCGGTGCCGTCGCCGCTCTCGACGAAGAACACCCGGTTGGCCTGCGACGACTCGCGGAAGCTGCCGGGCGACATCTGCGCCACGTCGTCGCGGTTGCTCATTCGGGTGCGGAATTCGGCGCTCTTCACCTGCGACCACGGCGCCAGGTACAGCGACAGCACCCCGACCGCGATCACCATGGGCAACGCGAACAGCAGCACTGGCCGCACCCAGGCGGACAGGGGCAGACCGGTCGCGAACCACACCACCATTTCCGAATCCCGCCAGCTGCGGGACATCGCCAGCAGCACCGATATGAACAGCGTCAGCGACAGGATCACGCCCAGATAGCGCAGCGCGCCGAAGCCGAGCAGCGCCATCACCGCTTCCGATGCCACTTTCCCGCCCGCCGCCTGTCCGAGCAGGCGCACGAGCTGAGTGGACAGCACGATCGCGAACAAGGCGACGAACACCGTCAAAGCGGTACTGGCGAATTCGCGCAGGGCGGCGCGCTGGAAGATCAAGCCTGGGGCTCCGTGCGGAACGCCTTCGCGCAAAGCCGCGTCAGGCCGTTCTTTTTTGACTCGCGCGCGGCTTCACGCCGATAATCGGGCGATCTGAAGCAGCGCGAACTGATAGAGGAGAAGCGGGTGGAATTTAGCATAAAGAGCGGCGGCCCCGAGAAACTGCGCACCGGCGCCCTGGTCGTGGGTGTATTCGAGTCGCGCAAACCGGGCGCGGCAGCCGCGGCGCTCGACGCCGCCAGCAAGGGCCGCATCGCCGACATCCTCGGCAGCGGCGACATGGACGGCAAGTCCGGCACCACGCTGCTGCTGCACAAGCTGCCGGGCATCGCCGCCGAACGCGTGCTGCTGGTCGGCCTCGGCAAGGAAAAGGAATTCGGTCTCAAGGAATACCGCGACGCGGTTGCCGCCAGCGTGCGTGCGCTGCGCGACACCGGCGCCAGCGACGCAGTGAGCACGCTGGCCGAAGTCGCCCCGCGCAAGGTCGGCACAGCCGGCGCATTGCGTCAGGCCGCCATCGTCGCACTCGACGTGCTGTACCGCTACGACACCCACGCCCGCAACAAGAAGGACGAGTCGCGCGCACTGGCCGCGCTCGGCTTCACGCTGCCGAAGAAAACCGCGGCGTCTGCTGCCGCCGACGCGCTTGCACAGGGCGAAGCGATCGGTCACGGCATGGCGCTCGCGAAGACGCTCGGCAACCTGCCGCCCAACGTCTGCACGCCGACCTATCTCGCCGAACAGGCACTCGAACTTGGCAAGAAGTCGGATATCGCCGTCACCGTGCTCGACCGCGCCGACATTCAGAAGCTGGGTATGGGTTCCTTCCTGTCGGTCGCTGCCGGCTCGCGCCAGCCGCCCAAGTTCATCGCGATGGAGTACCGCGCCGGCAAGAAGAACGAGGCGCCCATCGTGCTGGTCGGCAAGGGCATCACCTTCGACACCGGCGGCATTTCGCTGAAGCCGGGCGAAGGCATGGACGAGATGAAGTACGACATGTGCGGCGCCGCCAGCGTGCTTGGCACCTTCCAGGCGCTGGCCGCGATGAAGCTGCCGCTGAACGTGATCGGCCTCATCCCGACCACCGAGAACATGCCGGGTGGCGCAGCCACGCGGCCCGGTGACGTGGTCAAGTCGATGTCCGGCCAGACCATAGAAATCCTGAACACCGACGCCGAAGGCCGGCTCATCCTGTGCGATGCGCTGACCTACGCCGAGCGTTACGAGCCCGCCTGCGTAATCGATATCGCGACGCTGACCGGTGCCTGCATCATCGCGCTGGGCCACGTCACCAGCGGCCTGATGGCCAACGACGACGCGCTGGCCGACGAACTGCTGGCCGCCGGCCAGACCTCTTGGGACCGCGCCTGGCGCCTGCCGATCTGGGAGGATTACCAGGATCAGCTGAAGAGCAACTTCGCCGACATGGGCAATATCGGTGGCCGCCCCGCCGGGTCGATCACCGCCGCCTGCTTCCTTGCCCGTTTCGCGAAGAAGTTCAAGTGGGCGCACCTGGACATCGCCGGTACCGCATGGAAGAGCGGCAAGGAAAAGGGCGGCACCGGTCGTCCGGTACCGCTGCTGACCCACTTCCTGCTCGAACGCGCCGGCAAGCTCTGAGGCACGCATGGCGGTCGCCGAATTCCACCACGACGCGCCCGATAAGCTGCGCCACGCCTGTGCGCTGGTGGCGCAATGGCACGCCGCGGGGCGTCGCGTGTGGATACATTGCGACAACGACGCGCTGGCCGCGCGGCTCGACCAGATGTTGTGGGTGTTCGAGCCGCTGGCCTTCATTCCGCATGTGCGCGACGGCCACCCGCTGAGCGACGCGACGCCGGTGCGCATCGGCCGCGATCCGGCGTCGGCCCCGGCCGACGCCGTACTGCTCAATATGGCGCACGACGTGCCGGCCGGTTTCGAGCAGCGCGCGCACATCGTCGAGATCGTCAGTCAGGACCCCGCCGACCGCGACGCGGCGCGCACGCGCTACGTGCGCTACCGGCAGGGCGGATTCGACATGCAGACACGAAAGGCTGAAGCATGAGCGACGACCTGATCGGCCGAGCCGATTCGCTGATGCGGCGCAGCCGCACCTTCGTTGCCGGCCGGGTCGCCCCGGCCGTGGTGGACGACGGCATCCCGCTGCTGACAGAGGAAGTCGATCTCGACACCCTGGTGCCGGAACCCGAGGACCGCAGCGCCGAAATCACCGCGGCGGTGACCGCGGAGGTCACGGAGCGAGTGACGGCCGAAGTCACCGAGCGGGTCACCGTGGAAGTGACCGAACGCGTCACCGCCGACGTGACGGAACGCGTGACCGGCGAGGTTGCGCGCGCGGTCGGCATCGAAGTCCGGGAGCGTCTGCAGCAGACCACGTCCGACGCACTGTCGCAGCAGTTTTCCGACCTGCCCGCGCTGATCCAGAGCCGCATCGACGACTGGTGCACGACCACGCTGCCGGCGCTGGTCAGCATCGAGATGCAGGTGGCGTTCGAGGCGGCGCTGGGCGCCGCACTGGAGAATGCAACAGCCCGCATCCGCGAACAGGCAGTACTCGATCTGCGCGAATCCATCGCCGCCGACATCGAAAACCGCAGTCAGGCCGTGCTCAACGCCACGGTCGAACCTTCGGACCAGCCCGACCAGCCCCTATAATCGCGGGTTTGCATCCACGCAGACCCGTCATGACGCTGGCCAAGAGCTTCGAACCGGCCGACATCGAACGCCGCTGGTACCCCGAGTGGGAATCGCGCGGCTATTTCGCTGCCGGCCTGGACACAGACACCCCGAACAAGCCCAACTTCTGCATCCTGCTGCCGCCGCCGAACGTCACCGGCACGCTGCACATGGGTCATGGCTTCAACCAGACCCTGATGGATGCGCTGACGCGCTATCACCGCATGCGCGGCGACAACACGTTGTGGCAGCCGGGCACCGACCACGCGGGCATCGCCACGCAGATCGTGGTCGAGCGCCAACTCGACGCCCTGGGCATCTCACGCCACGACCTCGGCCGCGAGGAGTTCGTGAAGAAGGTGTGGGAATGGAAGGAGTACTCCGGTTCCACCATCACCCGCCAGATGCGCCGCCTCGGCACCTCGCCCGACTGGACGCGCGAGCGCTTCACGATGGACGAAGGCCTGTCGAAGATCGTCACCGAAACCTTCGTCCGTCTGCATGAAGAGGGCCTGATCTATCGCGGCAAGCGCCTGGTGAACTGGGACCCGGTTCTGGGCACCGCTGTGTCCGACCTTGAAGTGGTGCAGGAAGAGGAAGCCGGTTCGCTGTGGCACATCCGCTATCCGCTGGCCGATGGTTCCGGTCATCTGACCGTCGCCACCACCCGCCCGGAAACCATGCTCGGCGACGTCGCGGTCATGGTGCATCCGGAGGACGAGCGCTACAGCGCGCTGATCGGCAAGACGGTGAAGCTGCCGCTGACCGACCGGGAGATTCCGGTCATCGCCGACAGCTACGTCGATCGCGAATTCGGCACCGGCGTGGTCAAGGTGACCCCGGCGCACGATTTCAACGACTACGCGGTCGGCCAGCGTCACGGTCTGACCATGATTTCCATCCTGACGCTGGATGCGAAGATCAACGACAACGCGCCGGAAAAATACCGCGGTCTCGACCGCTTCGCCGCACGCAAAGCCATCGTCGCCGACCTGGAAGCCTCGGGCCTGCTGGAAAAGACCGACAAGCACACGCTCAAGGTGCCGCGTGGTGACCGCACGAATGCCGTGATCGAGCCCATGCTGACCGACCAGTGGTTCGTCGCGATGAGCAAGCCCGGTCCGGACGGCAAGAGCATCACGCAGAAGGCGCTCGACGTGGTGGCGAGCGGCGAAATCCGCTTCCACCCGGAAAACTGGGTGAACACCTACAACCAGTGGCTGAACAACATCCAGGACTGGTGCATTTCGCGCCAGCTGTGGTGGGGCCACCAGATTCCGGCCTGGTACGACGATCAGGGCAATGTGTTCGTCGCGCACTCCGAAGCCGAGGCCTATCAGAAGTATTTCGAGCACCTCGCGCAATCGAACCCCGACCTGAAGCGCCTCGCCGTCGCCACCGCGATGGCGCGCGAAATGTCCGGCGACACGCTGCCCGAGGTCGGCCGCAACTACGCGATCAAGGAAAACCTGCCGCTGCTCAAGCGTGACGAGGACGTGCTCGACACCTGGTATTCGTCGGCGCTGTGGCCCTTCTCGACGCTGGACTGGACACCGGACTGGGAGCCGGGCAACCCGGAGAAAAGCAATCCGGCGCTCGACCTCTACCTGCCCTCCTCGGTGCTGGTGACCGGCTTCGACATCATCTTCTTCTGGGTGGCGCGCATGGTCATGATGACCACGCACATCACCGGCCGCATTCCGTTCCGCGACGTCTATGTGCACGGCCTGATCCGCGACGCGGAAGGCCAGAAGATGTCGAAATCCAAGGGCAATGTGCTGGACCCGATCGACCTGATCGACGGCATCGCGCTCGACGATCTGGTGAAGAAGCGCACCACCGGCCTAATGAATCCGAAGCAGGCGGAACAGATCGAGAAACGCACCCGCAAGGAGTTTCCGGACGGCATCCCCGCCTTCGGCACCGACGCGCTGCGCTTCACCTTCGCCTCGCTCGCCAGCCCCGGCCGCGACATCAAGTTCGACATGCAGCGCTGTGAGGGCTACCGCAACTTCTGCAACAAGCTGTGGAACGCCACCCGCTTCGTGCTGATGAACTGCGAAGGCCAGGACTGCGGCATGGCGCCGTGCAACGACGACTGCGGCCCGGACGGTCCGCTGCACTTCCAGGCGCCCGACCTGTGGATCGTCAGCGAACTGCAGCGCGTCGAAGCCGAAGTCGAGAAACAGTTCGGCGACTACCGTTTCGACCTGGTGGCGCAGGCCATCTACCGCTTCGTGTGGGACGAGTACTGCGACTGGTACCTCGAACTGGCCAAGGTGCAGATCCAGAACGGCACACCCGCCCAGCAGCGCGCCACCCGCCGCACCCTGCTGCGCGTGCTCGAAACGGTGCTGCGTCTGGCTCACCCGCTGATTCCCTTCATCACCGAAGAGCTGTGGCAGACGGTGGCCCCGCTGGCCGAGCGCAAAGAAGGCGAGTCGATCCAGCTGGTACGCTACCCGCAGGCCAATCTGAGCCGCATCGACGCGACCGCCGACGCCTGGGTGGCGGAACTGAAGACCATGATCGACGCCTGCCGCAGCCTGCGTGGCGAGATGGGCGTGTCGCCCGCCACCAAGGTGCCGCTGCTGGCTGCCGGCAAGACCGAGGCGATCCGTGGCTACGCACCCTACCTTGCCGCGCTCGCCAAGCTCAGCGAGGTGCAGGCGGTGGGTGACGCGCTGCCGGATTCGCCAGCGCCGGTGCAGGTGGTGGGCGATTTCCGCCTGATGCTGAAGATCGAGATCGACGTCGCTGCCGAGCGCGAGCGCGTCGGCAAGGAGATCGCCCGCGTCAAAGGCGAGATCGCGAAATGCGAAGCCAAGCTCGGCAACGAGAGCTTCGTCGGCCGCGCCCCCGCCGCCGTGGTCGAGCAGGAGCGCAAGCGCCTCACCGATTTCGGCGATCTTTTGGTCAAGCTGGAAGAACAGCTGGGGCGATTGGGGTGACGCGAGGGGCTGGGGGCTAGGGGTTTGGGGCTAGCGGATTGCGGGCGGCGAAGCCGCCCGGAAACTTTTCTAGTCCCCAGCCCCTAACCCCTAGCCCCTGCCCCCTAGCCCCTCCAATAAACCTGCCTCATCCGCTCGCAGTAGCGCACGATGGACGGGTAGTCGCGCTCGATCAGCCGCTTGAATGGAATGTCGACATCGACGAACACGACATTGGCCAGCATGCCGTAGGCCGTTGCATCGATGCTGGAGGGGTGGCCAAACAGGAAGGGCTTGTCACCGAGCACGGTGGCGACGGCGTCGATGTCGCGCATGCCCATATCGGTGATTTCGTCAGCGGTGTGACGGCCTACGCCCGCCGCCTTCACCTGCTTCACCATGCCGCCGCGCGCGAGCGCCGGCACGAACCACTTGTAGGGCGCGCCCATGCCGCCGAAAAAGGCGTCGCGCGTCGCCGGCCAGTAACGGTCGTCGGCCCAGCGGAAATGGAGCACGCACCAGTAGGCATGTTCTTCCAGCGTACGCTGGAGCATCAGCGATTGTGCGCGCTGATTGCGATCGAGGTGATCGTCCAGCGCCACACCGTGGCGCCGCTTCAGGTGATCGATGATGAGCCCGCTGTCCGCGAGCACGGTGCCATCGTCGTCGATGATGTGCGGCAGCTTGCCCTTGGGCGCCTTGCCCAGATTCATCGTGTAGACGTTCTGGTAGGGCAGCCCGGCCATGCGCAGCCAGGTTTCAAGCTTGAGGCAGAAGCCGCTCGCATTGGGCAGGCCCATCGCCGGAGGAAACTGGAAAAGACGGATCATGTTTTCCCCCGTTATTCTGGCGCCGGCCGCTGCGCTTACTTGCGTCGCAGCAGGAAGAAGAATTCCTTGTTCGCTTCGCCGCTGTCGAGCAGGGTGTTGCCCGTCTGCCGTGCGAAGGCCTCGAAATCGCGCACCGCGCCGGGATCGGTCGCCACCACGCGCAGCACCTGACCGCTGCTCAGTTCCGAAAGCGCTTTCTTGGTGCGCAGGATGGGCAGCGGACAGTTCAGGCCACGCGCATCCAGTTCCTTGTCGAATTCCATGTTTCACCCCGTGCTTGGAGCGGCGTTTATACCCGCTGTCGCGGCGGTGATCAACGCCACGGCTTTGAGTCCGGGCGCCCGGTCGTCATCCGCCTGGCCGCCTACATGCCGTCGCGCCGCTGCTCGGCGAGCCGCTCGCGCAGTTCGCGCAGCCGCGCATCGACCGCAGACTGCTGGTAGAAATCCCCGTCGGCAGCGCGCTGGGCCAGTTCGAGCTGTTCGATGGCGGCCTGATACTGCCCATTCAGCACATAGGCCTCGGCCTGCGCACGGTGCTGCGCCAGGCGCTTGCCGAGCAGCGCATAGGTCCGCGCCTGGTACTGGTAGAGCTGTGGGTCCTGGGTAGTGACGGACACCTCGCCATTGACGACCGTCAGCGCCTCGTCCGGACGATTGTCGGCCAGCAGCGCCTCGATCAGTCCATACAGCAGCGCGCGCGAACGCGCGGATCGGCTCAGTCCGTCACGAAAGCGCTCGACCGCCTCGGCCGGACGCCCGGCGTCCAGGCTGATGCGCCCGCCCAGGTTGTCGAGCATCGGCGACGCAAAGCCGTCGGCGCGCAAGCCATCGAGTTCCTGCTGCGCGCGCTTGAAGTCGCGCAAGCGCAGTGCCGCGTGCGCCAGACCGAAGCGCGCGGCGACGCGCGCGTTGCCCTGGACATCGCGCAGCCGGCTCTCGAACTCGGCCATCGCCTCGCGCGCATCACCATCGTAGGCACGCAGCTTGGCGCGCACCAGCAGGAAATCGATGCTGTCCGGCACCTGGCGGTAGGCGGTCTGCTGGATGCGCGCGGCCGCGTCGGCGATACGCTCGGTAGTCAGCGGGTGGGTGCGCAGGTAGGCCGGCGAATTCGCTTCGTAGAAGCGCACCGAGCGCTGCATGCGCTCGAAGAAGGCTGCCATGCCGCGCGTGTCGAAGCCGGCGCCGTCCAGCATCTGGATGCCGATACGGTCCGCCTCGCGTTCGAAGTCGCGGGTGTAGGAAAGTTGCGTAGCGATGTTCGCCGCCTGGCCACCGACCAGCGCGGCCTGCGCCGCCTGTGAGTTGCCGCGCGCAGCCAGCGCCGCGATGATCAGCGAGGCGATCGCGATCACGCTCATTTCGCCACGCTTGGAATACAGCCGTGCGATGTGCCGCTGCGTCACGTGCGAAATTTCGTGCGCGATCACCGAAGCAAGTTCGGATTCGCTCTGCGCGGCGACGATGAGGCCCGTATGCACGCCGATGAAGCCGCCGGGCCAGGCGAAGGCGTTCAGCGTCGGGTCGCGCAGCGCGAACAGTTCGAAGCTCTGTGTCGAATCCGGCAACTTGGACACCAGTCGGTCGGCCAGCTGGTTCAGGTAGCCGTTGATCTCCGGATCGTTGATGTAGCTGCGCTCGCGCACCCGCATGTCGCGCCACAGCGATTCGCCGATGCGACGTTCGAGCGACGGCGGCAGATCAGCCTGGGCGACGTCGCCCAGATCGGGCAACGTATTGGCTGGCGCGGCAAGCGGCAGCAGGAGCAGCACGGCGACCGCCTTGCGCAGCCGGCGGGAGGACAGGAAGTGACTCATGGCGATGCTATGATAACGGGCAGGCGTGAACGGTCGTTCGGCAGCAGGTGAGCATTCGTCAGCGATCCGTTACCGCGTGTGACGCTGCCCCGCAAACAGAGGCGGCGCAACAAGAACGGCAGCACAGAAGGTCCGGCCGGCGCAGCGCGACGACCGACATGGTAGCCGGCCTGGCCGGTCCTCTCACCACTCAACGCCTACGTCTCCGATGTCGTCGATTCCGGTTGGTTCGCACGCCCTGCTGCTGATTGAAGATGTACCCGAAGACGTGAAGCTCATCACCACGGCACTGCGTAACATCGTGCCGACCGAGCAGATCCAGATCGCCGCCTCCGGAGAGGAAGGGCTGGACTACCTGTTCGGGCGCGGAGCCTTCGTCGGACGCGACACGCGTTACCAACCGGCGCTGGTGATGCTGGATCTGACGCTGCCGCGCATCGACGGGCTGGAAGTGCTGCGACAGGTGAGGGCCGACCCGCAGACGCACGTGCTGCCGGTGGTCATGGTGTCCGCGTCGTCGCAGCAGCGCGACATCCGCACCGCCGCGCAACTCGGTGCCAACAGCTTCGTGCGCAAGTCGCTCGATTTCGTCAGTTTTTCCGAAACGCTGACACTGCTCGCCCGCTACTGGCTCGAACTGAACATCCCCCCACCCCACCCGTCCGCAATGACACGATGAGCGCCGACGACTCCCAGACCAAGCAGTCTCCGCTGACCCATTTCGACGCCCAGGGCCAGGCCCACATGGTCGACGTCGGCGACAAGGCGCACACCGCGCGCGTGGCGCGTGCCGCCGGCTCGATCACGATGCAGCCGGCCACTTTCGCGCTGGTGCGCGACGGCAATGCAAAAAAGGGCGATGTGCTCGGCGTCGCGCGCATCGCCGGCATCCAGTCATCGAAGCGCACCTCCGATCTGATCCCGCTGTGCCATCCGATCGCCCTGACCAAGGTGAGCGTCGAGTTCACGCTTGACGAGGCGACGAGCCGGGTGCTGTGCGAAGTCACCGCCCGCACCACCGGCCAGACCGGCGTCGAGATGGAAGCGCTGACCGCGACCAGCGTCGCACTGCTCACCATCTACGATATGTGCAAGGCGGTCGACCGCGGCATGCGCATCGGCGACATCCGTCTGCTGGAAAAGGCCGGCGGCAAGTCGGGGCACTGGACGGCCGACTGAGCCCGGTCGGCACGAGCGCCGCTCGAAGCAAGGCGGAGCCGGAATCGCCAGCACATCGACGGCCAACCGGATCGAGGTGACGAAGGACGCCGCTTTCGTTCTACCATCGGCCCGGTCGCGGGCAGTGGATCCCGCTCAGGCACGGAAACGATGGCCCAGGAAATCGAACTCAAACTGGCGATGGCCGATGCCGGCTGGCGCGCATTCTCCCGCCACCCGCTGCTGCGCGAAGCAATCGCGCCGCCGCACACGCAGACGCTGCGCAACCTCTATTTCGACACCCCCGATCTCGCACTGCGGCGCCAGTGCGTCGCGCTGCGCCTGCGTCGCGCCGGGCGGCGCTGGCTGCAGACAGTGAAGTGCGCCAGCGCATCGCGCGCAGGGCTGTCCTCGCGCCCGGAATGGGAACAGCCCTTCAGCGGGCACTTCGATTTCTCGGCCATCGACGACCCCGCACTGCGGACGGAACTCGAAACGCTGCGCGACCGCGGCGTGCTCGTCACCGTGTTCGACACCACCTTCGAACGGCGCGAATGGCGCTTCCGCGCTGGCGGCGGCGAACTGCTGCTGATGGCCGATCGCGGTCACATCATCGCCGGCGAACGGCGCGAAACCATTTCCGAACTGGAACTCGAACTGGCCGGAGCCCCGGTCGACACCCTGCTCGATTTCGCCGTCCGTCTCGCAGCAACGCTGCCGCTGCGCGCCGAGTCGCGCAGCAAAGCGCAACGTGGCTATGACCTGATGACCGACGCGGTGCTCGAACCAGTGCGCGCCGGCCGCTCGCCGATAGACCCGGAGGGCTCGGCCGCGGACGCCTTCCGCGCCGTCGCGCTGGACTGCATCGCCCACTACCAGGCGAACGAGCACGGCGCGCTGCACAGCGACGCGCCGGAGTTCATCCACCAGATGCGCGTCGCGCTGCGCCGGCTGCGCAGCGCACTGCGTGTGTTCGCGCCCGCGTTGCCGGAAGGCAGCGCCGACGATCTTGCGCAGCACCTGCGTGCGCTGGCGGGCGAACTGGGCGAGCTGCGCGACCGCGACGTACTGCAGTCCGAACTGGTGGCGCCGCTGCTCGGCACGACAGCCACGCCAGAGTTGAACGAGCTCGCCCACACGCTGCATGCCATTCGCAGCGAAGTGCGCGAGCGCGTCATCCGTGCCTTGCAGGACGGCCGGCAGGCTCGACTGATGATCGCGCTGCTCGACGTGCTGCACCGCCTCGACGAACGGCAGGACGCGCCGACGCTGGCCGCCCTCGCCAAAAAGCGCCTCGCGCGCGCCCACACCCGCATGGTTGCCGCCGCCCGTCTGGCGAGATCGGGCGACATCGCCGCGCTGCACGCACTGCGCATCGATGTGAAGCGGCTGCGCTACGCGCTCGAATTCAACCTGCCGCTGCTGCACGCGAATCGCGCCCGGCGCGCGCTCGAAACGCTGGCGGCCGCGCAGGAGCAACTGGGCTTCATCAACGATCTCAGCCAGGCCGGCCCGCGCCTGCTGGCCGCCGCCGGCAGCGACCCGGCGCGGCTCGCTGCGGTCGCGCAGATCGCCGCCCATCACATGCCGCGCTACCGGAAAATCGTTGACGAGGCGCCAAAGCTGCTCAAGCGCCTGGAGCGCATGCCTCGCCCGCGCTGAATCCGGGGCGCCGTGTCATGCATCCGTCACGTCACCTCACCACACTGCGCGCGCCCGACCAGAACACGAGGAGACATCGATGGAACTGATCCTGTGGCGTCACGCCGAAGCGCTCGACACCGTACCCGACGCCAGCCGCAAACTGTCCGCGCGCGGCGAGAAACAGGCCAAGCAGATGGCCGCCTGGCTGAAACCCCGCCTGCCGAAGAACACCCGCATCCTGGTCAGCCCGGCCACCCGCTGCCAACAGACCGCGCAGGCGCTGGAATTGGATTTCGAAACCTCACGGCTGCTGAGCACCGACGCGTCGGTCGCCGATCTGATCGCCGCCACCGAGTGGCCGACCGGCAGCGGTGCAGTACTGGTGGTGGGGCATCAGCCGACGTTGGGGCGGGTGGCGGCGTTGTTGCTGTCGGGTGAGGAGGCGGAGTGGACGGTAAAGAAGGGGGCGGTGTGGTGGTTCACAAATCGCGTGCGGGATGGCGAGACACGGACTGTGCTACGGGTGTCGATGGGACCGGATCTTGCTGCTGAGCACTCATGACCGTCACGTTGCGTCGACAGATCCATCTTTTGAGGAAGCTGTGCTGAATCAGGGCACAATTCCCTGAATCCAGAAGCGCGGCAGGAATCTCCCACCCTCAGTAGAAGCCAGAGATGAATTCTCCCAGTGAGTAAGGTTTTGCAGTTCGGGCGCAATCAGCACACATAGGGCTGCCGCACAAGTCAGACTCATTCCGTGCCGCAAACGCGTGTTGGGCGTTCGCAAAGTGTCCGCAGATGAATCGGAATCAGTGAGCGACAGCAAGAATCCGCAGAACAGCAAGAACCACACTTGCCCATGCGGCATGACGAGTACGCCATCGACCATGGAGTGAACGACAGCACCGAACAAGGCGATGCACAGTGCAAGTTCCACGTGTGTGCCTCGTCGCATGGCCTTTCGGACACCCGCGGACAGCTTCCAGGAGAAGACAGCAACCACAATAAATGCCAAAGGGATTCCCCATTCGAAGCACAACTGCAGCAGGCTGTTGTGCGGATGGGCTGCGATCCGACTGACCGAGTCGGCGAAAGACATGGGTCCGTGGCCGGAGAGCGGAGCGCGCAGAATGCCCCAAATGGCATCCGACCATAGCTCTGATCGACCGGAGAGCGGGTCGGGTTTTGTCAGCCTTCCCGCTACGGAGGCGTCCTGTGCGGGCGATACGACTAAGCCGTGGAACATCACTGCGTAGAGGATTCCACCGGCAGCAAGCACCGCAAGAGTCCGATACAACTGCCTCCGACCGATGTCACCGCACACCGCGAGCAATCCGCACATAGCGATGACTGAAACCCAGGTTCCTCGCGTACCGGAGGCCAAACCGAATGAAACCCAAAGCGATGCGATGACTGCGGTGAGGAAGGCAACTTTCCTTGTGCTTGCTTCGCAACTGGCGGCAACGAGAACGGGCAGCGAAATCGTCACCCAATGACCAAAAAACCGGGCATTCGAGAATCCTGGAAAGAACTCGTGGGGTACGAAAGCGACGTGGGCAAACAGAAGGCTAGCCCATCTGGGCAGCAGACCAAGACAAAGATAGACAGCGACGGCCATTGCCGTGAGCGCAGAAATCCGCTTGGCCGATCCTGTGCCAAGTGACTGTCGCAGTCCATCTGCGACAAGGATCATGACGGCTAGATGCAATACCTCGATCCAAGCCCATCTGCCTGCATTCCAGTGGATAGCCGCGACGAACAAAAACTCGCCAGCGACAACACTGAGGGCAATACGGGATGGTGGCGGCAGATAAAGGACAAGCGCCAAGAACAGCACGAGTTGCGCAAGCCTTGCAAGATCGTGCGCCGGGATTGGAGAACCAAGGCCGTCAAGCAGCGGAGAGACGGAAAAAAGAAAAAAAAAGCTCCCGACCAGCGGGAGCTTTCCTACTTCGCACGGCAAGATTAGGTACCCACACCCGTCTTGTTCTTCGAGCAGCCGGTACCAGTATTGGCATACCGCCACGCAATCTGCGACGCGCCAACCGTTCCAGTTGCCGTCACGACGCAACTGCCAAGCGACGGGCCACCCGTGAGCGTAAACACAGCAGTACCCCCAGTCCCACCGGAACCAGCTGTAAAGGTGCCTCGTGCGATAGTAACGGCACCTGCGGACGCGGAGGTCGGCATCACAGTACCGATGTTGGCGTCCGTGCTGCAGGATGTCGGGTCACCCGCGTTATTCTGAATGCAAAGTGCTGTCGCCGTGCGGGTCGAATCCAGCGCCCGGATCGCGTCCGACCACTTCGCACGCGTCACATAATCCTGATACTGCGGGATCGCGATCGCCGCCAGAATGCCGATGATCGCGACCACGATCATCAGTTCGATCAGGGTGAAACCTTGCTGAACCTTTTTCATCACTCTCTCCTGTATTGAACGGAACGGGCGCGACTGCGCTCAGGGT
The DNA here is from genome assembly GCF_000385375.1 of Methyloversatilis discipulorum. Lineage (NCBI taxonomy): Bacteria > Pseudomonadati > Pseudomonadota > Betaproteobacteria > Nitrosomonadales > Sterolibacteriaceae > Methyloversatilis > Methyloversatilis discipulorum. The sequence goes on along the minus strand of NZ_ARVV01000001.1, from coordinate 936,877 downwards.
GATATCGAGCAAGGCGGGTGCCAGCTTTAGCACTTTTTTACAGTTCGCTGAAACACAAGGATTTTTTGTTTCGGGCGCCGAGACACAGTTCGACACAGATGCTTTTGTCCTGCCGTTCACCGGCAGCATGTGACAAAAAACGTCAGTTCACGGAGTAGCCGGGGATGGCATGGAGATCGACGTCGTCGATCTGTTCGGGGTCGAGATAGGTCTCCGCGTAGCGCAGATAGACCTGCTGGCGCACGAACACGTCGAACAGGTCGGGGTCGATGTGGCCGTTGAGGCGGAACTTGCCGAGGATTTGCAGCGCTTCCGAGAGCTTCATCGGCCGCTTGTACGGCCTGTCCTTTGCGGTCAGCGCTTCGAAGATGTCGGCGATGCCCATCACGCGGGCCTGCACGCTCATCTGCTCGCGGGTCAGACCGCGCGGGTAGCCCTTGCCGTCCATCCGTTCATGATGGCCACCGGCGTACTCCGGCACATTGGTCAGGTGGCGCGGCCAGGGCAGCGATTCGAGCATGCGTATCGTCGACACGATGTGGTAATTGATGATTTCGCGCTCTGCGCCGGTCAGCGTGCCGGCGCGTATCGTCAGGTTCTCGACCTCGTCGGCGCTGAGGCAGGGATGGGCGACGCCGTGGGCGTCGGCCCACGACCAGCGCCGTGCGATCGCGTGCACCCGCTCGACGTCAGCGTCGCTCATGCGCTCCGAGCCGATATTCGCCTGACGCAGGAAGGCGCGGTCGGCCTCCACCTCGTTGAGCAGATCGGTACCGTCGCGCTCGATCCGTTCCCGCATGGCAGGCGTCGCGTCCGGCCCGAGCGCCACTTGCCGGCGCAGGGTGGCGAGTTCGATGTCGCGGCGTATCAGTTCGAAGCGCGCGTCGACCAGTTGGATGCGGTCGAATATGGTCTGCAGCTTGGTCGCCTTGTCGACCACGTGCACCGGCGTGGTCACCTTCCCGCAGTCGTGCAGCAGGCCGGCGATCTTCAGCTCGTAGCGGTCGGCGTCGGTCATCGTGAAGTCGGCCAGCGGGCCTTCGGTCGTGTCATTGACCGCCTCGGCCAGCATCATGGTCAACGTCGGTACGCGCTGGCAATGGCCGCCGGTGTAGGGCGACTTTTCGTCGATCGCGTTGTTGATCAGCGTGATGAAGGATTCGAACAGCGCTTCGAGCTGACTCACCAGTTGCCGGTTGGTCAGTGCGATGGCGGCCTGCGACGCGAGCGACTCGGCCAGCCGCCGGTCGGAATCGGAAAACACGCCGACCTCGCCGGTCCGCGGACTGACGGCATTGATCAGTTGCAGCACGCCAATGACCCGACCTTCGTGGTTCATCATCGGCACCGTCAGGAAGCTGGTCGAACGGTAGCCGGTGCGGGCATCGAAAGCGCGAGTGCCCGAGAAGTCGAAGCCCTCGGCCGCGTAGGCGTCGGCGATATTGACGGTACAGCGGTTCAGCGCGCAGTAGGCGGCGACCATGGACAGATTCGGCAGGCCGCCCGGCAGATGCAGCGGCAGCGGCGGAAACACGATGCGCTTGCCGCTGGTACCGCCCATCGCGATGCCGATCGAGTCGGTGCGCATGATTTCGAAGCGCAGGTGCTCGCCACTTTCGTCGGTGCGGTAAAGCGTGCCGCCGTCGGCGTGGGTAATGGCTTTGGCGGCGAGCAGAATCTTTTCGAGCAGTGCTTCGATATTGCGTTCGTTCGACAGTGCGGCGCCGATCTCATTGAGATCCTCGAAGCGCCGCAACAGGTCGTCGAACTTGTCCATGTGCGGCGGCGCGCTACTTGATGCAGACCGCGCGGACCTGCTTCATGTCGGTCAGCCCGGACAGCACCTTTTCCATGCCGTCCATCTTCAGCGTACGCATGCCCTCTTCCAGTGCCGTGGCGAGCATCGTGGCGACGCGTTCGCGCTCCTGGATGTTCTTCTTGATGCGGTCAGTGCCGAGCATCAGTTCATGCAGGCCGAGGCGGCCGCGGTAGCCGGTATTGCTGCAGTCCGGACAGCCCTTCGGCCGGTACAGCGTGAAGCGCCCCTTGTCGTCGGCGTAGGCCTTGATCCAGCCCTTGAACACGCGATCCATCGCCCCTTCCGCATCGACCTTGAAGTCGGCGGTATTGCGCAGCTCCTCGCAGTACTCCTCAAGGAAGTGCTTCATTTCGGCGGCGTCCGGGTGATAGGCCTCCTTGCACTTCGGACACAGGCGCTTGGCCAGCCGCTGGGCCAGGACGCCGAGCAGCGCGTCGGCGAAGTTGAACGGGTCCATGCCCATGTCGAGCAGGCGGACGATGGATTCCGGCGCGCTGTTGGTATGCAGCGTCGAGAACACCAGGTGACCGGTCAGCGACGCTTCGATGCCGATGGCCACGGTTTCCTTGTCGCGCATTTCGCCAACCATGATCACGTCAGGATCGGCGCGCAGGAAGGCGCGCATGATGGCGGCGAAATCGAGCCCGGCCTTCTTGTTGATCTGTACCTGACGCAGACCCTTCTGCGTGATTTCGACCGGATCCTCGGCGGTCCAGATCTTGGTTTCCGGCGTGTTGATGTGGCTGAGGATGGAATGCAGCGTGGTCGTCTTGCCGGAGCCGGTCGGACCGCATACGAAGAACAGGCCGTAGGGCTTGCTCACCGCTTCCTTCAGTCGCGACAGGTTGTGCGGCAGTACGCCCAGCTTGTCGATCGGTATCGGTTCGCCGGCGGCGAGGATACGCATCACCACGTCCTCGACGCCGCCGGCCGACGGAATGGTGGCCACCCGCAGTTCGATGTCCAGCGGGCCGAACTTGCGGAACTTGATCTTGCCGTCCTGCGGCTTGCGACGCTCGGAGATGTCGAGGTCGCACATGATCTTCAGGCGGGTGACCAGCGCGCTGCGATAGCTCGCCGGCACCTCGATATAGGGGTGCAGCGTGCCGTCCTTGCGGAAGCGGACCTGGGTCTTGTCCTTGCCCGGCCGCGGTTCGATGTGGATGTCGGATGCGCCCTGCTGGTAGGCGTCGATGATGATCTTGTTAACAAGCCGGACCAGTTCGTTGTCGGCAGCGGCCGTGACGTCGTCGCCACCAACGTCGTGCACCTCGTCCTCTTCCAGCATGTCGGACAGCAGGTCGCCGACGCTGGTGTCGTCCATCGTCGAGCCGTAGAACTGATCCAGCGTCTGCACGAATTCCTTCGTGGTGGTGACGCGGAAGACCAGCTTGGCCTTCGGGAAGATGTTGTTGACGACGCGCGCACCCTTCACCTTCTCCGGGTCGAGCGCAACGACGACGATGCCTTCGCTGGAGTCCTCCACCGGCACCCATTGCTGCTCTTCGAGGTACTCGCGCTTCAGGTTTCTGATCAGGTCGAAGGGCTTCACCCGCTCGGGCTTGAAGGGCTCGTAGGCAACACCGAAGAACTTCGACAGCGACGCGCCGATCGCCTGCTGCTTGACCTGGAAATCGCGTATCAGCACGTCCTCGACATCGACGCCCTTGCGCCGTGCCGCACGCGAGGCAAGATCGAATTCCTGCGGCGACATGACGCCATCGACGACCAGGTAGTCGTATTTCGACTTGACCACGTGCGTCGGCTTGCTGCGTTGCTGGAAAGCCACCGCCAGCGTGTGGGCCATGCTCAGCAGGCCTTCTTCGGCCAGCGCCGAGAAGGGCTGGCCGGACTTGTTGTTGATCAGCTGGACCACGCCCAGCAGATCCTTCTTTTCCGGGTCGAGAATCGGCGCGACCAGCATCTGCTTGGTGCGGTAGCCGGTCTTCTTGTCCACGCCATCGAGGAACTTCAGGCTGGCCGAATGCGACCTCAGCTCGGCCTCATCGTAGACATCGCGGATATTGAGCAGCTTGCGGCTCATGCCGACGAAACCGGCAATCGACTGCTCGGTGAGCGGCAGGCGCAGATCCTTGAACGAATTCAGGCCGGTCTTGACCTTGGATACGATGGTCGACCGGTCGTCGCCCAGCACGTAGATGGTCAGGCGGTCCGCGTTGAACAGCGCAGAAATTTCCTGCGACAGTTCAAGCATGATTTCGTCGATATTGGTGGTGGCGTGAATCTTGGTCGTCACGCCCTGCAGATTCTTGAAGAACGCCAGCCGGCTCGACACATCGCTCATCGCGCCCAGATCGCTGGCCGGCGGTAGTACTGCACTCATTTGTTCACCCCGTTACCGCCGACCCGAGCGGCCGTCCTGGCGCGCCGAGTGGTCAGAAGTCGAAAACATGATTGTTGCGCAACATGTGCGGCTTGCGCGAGCCGAGTGTGTCGGCAATCTCGCGCATGGTCATGTCCATCTGGCTTGGTTTCAGATGGGTGATATAGATATCGGCCGGGTGACGCAGCTTCTCCAGCTCGCCGGCAAGCATGTCCGGGCACAGGTGGCGCGACATCACGGCAAGCTGGCGGTCGCGGTCGGGAAAGGCGGTTTCGATGATCAGATGGCGAAGGTCAGGCAACGCATTGACGGCGTCCCAGAATTCATCGCACACGGTGGTGTCGCCGGAAAAGGCCAGCGTGCCGCCGGACGAACGCACCGCGTAGCCAACTGCCGGCACCGTGTGCTGCGCCGGCAGCACGCGGATCGCCCGGCTGCCCATGTCGATCTCGTCGCCGACACGCAGCTCGCGGAAGGTCATGAACGGTCGCTCGACCGACGGGATTTCGGTGAAATCGGGCCAGATCGACCAGTTGAAGATGTGGCGCCGCAGCACTTCGAGCGTCGGCGCGGTGGTCCATACGGTAAGCGGACGCGAACGCAGTTCGCCCACCGTATCGACCATCAGCGGCAGGCAGGCGATGTGATCGAGATGGCTGTGGGTGACGAACACGTGGTCGATGCGTGCCAGCTCGGCGATCGACAGATCACCGACACCGGTTCCGGCGTCAATCAGGATGTCGTCGTCGACGAGCAGCGACGTGGTGCGCAGATGCGCTCCCCCTATGCCACCACTGCAACCGAGCACCCGTATCCTCATCTGTTTCCCGCGTGTAAGTCGATTTCGTAAGCCAATCTGGTACGTCAATCTCGTCCGTCTACTTCGTATCGAAGGTGCGCACCCCGTCCCAGCCCTTGCCGGGCGGCGAACGGCGATAGTGTCCGATCTGCTCCGCGTAGGAGCCATACAGCACGCACCCCGGGTCCATGCGCTGCAGGTTGAACAGTGTCAGTTCGGCCTGATCCCACTCCTGATTCCTGAACTGGCGCAGCGCCTGATTCCACAACTTAAGCTCTTCCAGCCGCGCGCGATCGAAGTCCGCTTCCATCGCCAGCGGCTCGTAGATCGATACCGGCTCGTCCTTGCCCTTCACCCGCACGCGATCCACCTCGCGGAACACGACGCCCTTGACGGCGCGCCGCGTTTCATCGCCGACGAGAATGCCCACGCCATACTGTTTGGTCAGTCCTTCGAGGCGTGACGCCAGATTGACCGCGTCGCCCATCACAGTATAGGCCTTGCGTACCGGCGACCCCATGTCGCCGACGGTGACCGTGCCGGTGTTCACACCGATGCCTATCTTCAGCTCCGGCCAGCCGCGAGCGGTCAGGTGACTGTTCAGTTCGGCCAGTCTCGACTGCATCTGCAACGCGGCCGTCACCCCGTGGATCGCGTGCGCCGGATCGTCCACCGGCGCCCCCCAGAAGGCCATGATCGCGTCGCCGATATATTTGTCGAGCGTACCGCGCTGATCCTGAATGACGAAAGTCATAGCACCCAGGTATTCGTTCATGAGCTGCGTCAATTGCTTCGGTTCCAGCCCTTCCGAAATGCTGGTGAAGCCGCGGATGTCGGAAAACAGTATGGTCAGTTCGGCGTTGCGACCTTCCATGCTGTAGTGCTCGGGGTTGCGGCTCATTTCCTCGACCAGTTCGGGCGGCACGTACTGGCCGAACATGCGTGCGAACTGCCGCTTCGAGCGCGATTCGAAGAAGTAGCCGTAAGACATGTTGAGCGCGTACAGCCCGACTACCAGCAGCAGGCTGGCCGCGATCGGCAGCACGAAGTCGGCGAACTGCCAGAACGCGAAGTTCATGCCCAGCAGCAGCAGCAGCATGCCCGCCGACAGCAGCGTGGCATTCATCGGGGACATGCGCGGCAGCGCCCACAGCAGCAGGCCGCCGACCAGCAGCAGCACGACCACGTCGAATCCGGTCACGTACTGCGGTCGGTGCTTGATATGACCATCCAGCATGCCGGCGATCAGGTTGGCGTGGATTTCCACACCCGGATAGGTGCTGCCGACCGGTGTCGCCCGCAGGTCGAGCAGGCCGGGCGCGGTCGTGCCCAGCAAGGCGACACGCCCCTTCAGCGCGTCGACCGGCGTGCGTCCGGCCAGCACATCCGCAAGCGAGTAGTAAGCGAAGCTGCCCTGCGGACCGCGATAGGGAATCAGCGCGGCGACGTTCTCGTCCACCGGCAGACGCAGGGTTCCGCGCGCCGACGGCAGTTCCAGCCATTCCAGCCCGGCGTAGTCGCGGGCACTCACCCCGAACAGCCCGCCCTCGGCGTAACCCGGCACCAGCTTCGGGCTGCCCAGCAGGGTGCGCACGACCGCCAGCGACAGCGATTCGTAGTAGGCGCCCTTGTACTCGACCAGCATCGGCACGCGGCGGTTGAGACCGTCGAAATCGGGCAGCGGATTGAAATGACCGGCGCCGAGTGCCGACGCCTGGAACAGCGGCAGATTGGCACCGAAGCTGTTGAAACTGGCAAACGCGATGTTGCGGCCACGGAAAGTCCCGGCCGGCAGCACCGGGTCGGGCAGCGCACCGGTGCTCAGTCCGTCGCCCCGATCGCTGAAGTAGTAGCCCAGCAGCACCGGGCGGTTCTGCAGCGACGCGGCGAAGCGCTTGTCGTAATCAAGTTGTGGTCGCAGTCCGTCGAGCGCGGCGCGGAAGCTCTCGTTGTCGGCGAGCGGTCCGGCGGCCAGGCCTTCGAGCATGGGCAGGCCGGAACTGGTATCGGGCTCGGCGAACACCACGTCGATACCCAGCAGCATCACGCCGTAGTGGTCGAACAGCTTGTCCATCAAGGTCGCCAGGCGCTCCCGCCCCCAGGGCCAGCGGCCGACTTCGGCCAGCGAGCGCTCGTCGATGTCGAGAATGACGACCCTGTCGTCGCGCGTGCGCGGCATGGTCAGCGACAGTTTGGTGTCGTAGGCGATGTGATCCAGATTGCCGAGAACCGGTATCTGGTAGAAGCGGGCGGCGTGCCCGAGCAGCACGAGCATCAGCACGACGCCGATGCCGTACTTCAGCACGTGCTGATTCACCGTGCCGCCCCGGCGGGGGGCGAGCGATCAGGGGCCGGCCGGCAGGTCGCCGACCGGTCAGCGCGATGCGCAGGACGGAGCAACATGAGCGAGGCGTGCCGGCTCAGCGCTTGATGAAGAACTCCATCTTGACGCCCGCAATCTCGATCACGTCGTGATCGCTCAGCGGGTGCGCCTGGGCGTCGAGCTGGCTGCCATTGACCACCGGGAAGTTGGCGCCCTCGACATGGGTGATGAAGTAGCCCTGCGGCCGCCGCGTGATCACCGCGACCTGCAGACCCGGCTTGCCGAGCGTGGTCAGCGTCTTCGTCAGTTCCAGTTCGCGTCCGGCGTTGGCGCCGTTGAGGATCTGGATGGCGCCGATCTGGTTCGGCGGTGCGGCGGGCGCCGCCGGCTGCGGCGGCGCGATCGGCGCTGGCGGCGGCATGCCACCGCCCATCGAAGTACCCGCCGGCACCGACGCGCCAGCGCGGAATCCGGCCTGCGTCTCGGTCGCCGAGCGCATCGGCACCACCGGCGGCGCGGTCGGCGCCTCTGCCGGCGGCTTGCGCATCATGTCCGGGCGCAGGACCATGGTCTTCTCGAAGTCAGGCGCCGGCGCCTGCGCAGGCGTGTCGTTGATGTACTTCAGGCGGTACTTGCCCAGCTCCACGACGTCGTTGTTCTGCAGGAAGTGCTTCTTGATCGGCTGACCATTTACATAGGTGCCGTTGGTGCTGTTCAGATCCTCGAGAAAGGAATCGTTGAGGATGGTGACGATGACCGCGTGCTCACCGCTGATCGCGAGATTGTCGATCTGGATGTCGTTGTGCGGCTTGCGCCCGATGGTCGTCCGCTCCTTGGCGAGCGGCAGCTCCTTGAGGACCAGACCATCCATGCTGAGTATGAGTTTTGCCATTTTCCAGTCCTTTACTTCAACCATGCGAGCAGTCGCGCAAGCCAGCCGCGCCGGGCAACCGGGAAAGGCTGCAGTACCTTGACCAGTATCACCGAAACGTTGTCGCGCCCGCCATTGTCGTTCGCCATCTGCACCAGCTGTTCGGCGGCCAGATCGAGATTGGCCGACAGCGCCTTCAGCGTCAGTTCGATGTCCTCGTTCTCGACCATGTCGTTCAGACCGTCTGAACAGAACAGGTAGACATCGCCGGTCTCGACCTCGTAGGTATGGATTTCCGGTTCGACCACCGGATCGACACCCAGCGCCCGTGTCACGAGGTTCTTGTTCTGCGAGCGTCTGGCGTCTTCCTCCGTAATCATGCCGCTGTCGATTTGCTCCTGCAACAGCGAATGATCGCGGGTAACGCACTCGAAAACGTCGCCGCGAAGCCGGTACATGCGCGAATCGCCGATATGCGCAACGGATATGTGGTTATCGCGGAACACCGCCATCACCAGCGTGGTGCCCATGCCGGAATACTGCGGCTGACTTTCGGCCGCGCGGTAGATCGACTCGTTGGCGTGGCCGATCACCGTTTCCAGCAGTTCGGATATCGATTTGCGCCCCTCGATGAGGCCCTGTTCGAGTTCGGTGCTGATCACCGCGGTGGCCATGCCACTCGCCACTTCGCCGGCGTTGTAACCACCCATGCCGTCGGCGAGCACCGCTACGCCGATCGCGGGGTGGATGGCGACGGCATCTTCGTTGTGCGTCCGCACCATGCCGGAATCGGAGCGGCTGACCATCTGCAGTGAAGGGCTGAGATCCTGATTCATGTCAGATGCTGAAGTCGACCTGTGAGAGGGATTGGGTGAGATTGCCGGCGCAGGTGCGCAGGTCGGCCGCCATGTCGTTGCCGGACTGGTAACGGGCGTCCGCATCCTTGGCCAGCGCGCGGTCGATGATGGCGGACAGGCAGTCCGGCACGTCCGGCCGCAGGTCGCGGATGTCCGGGTGCTGTTCGTTGGCGATGCGGAACATCAGCTGCGCCATCGAATCCCCTTCGAAGGGCAGCTTGCCGCAGACCATCTGGAACAGCATCACACCGAGCGAGAAAAGATCGGAACGGCCATCTATCTTCTTGCCGGCCAGCTGTTCGGGCGACATGTAGGACGGCGTGCCGAGCACCATGCCGGTCTTGGTGCGCGACGAGTCGGTGATGCGCGCAATGCCGAAATCGGTCACCTTGACCTGATCCGATTCGGCTTCGTACATGATGTTGGCCGGCTTGACGTCGCGGTGCACCACGTTGTTGCCGTGCGCGTAGGCGAGCGCGTCAGCCACCCGGGCGGCGATGTCCATCACCTTGGGCAGCGGCATCAGGTGGCCCGGCTTGGTCTGCGGCACCAGGTCGCGTCCCTTCAGGAACTCCATCGCGATGTAGGCGAGGTCATGTTCCTCGCCGGCATCGAAGATGGTGACGATGTTCGGGTGGTTCAGACGGCCGGCCGTCTCCGCCTCGCGGAAGAAGCGCTCCTTCACGTCGGCCAGTTCTTCCTCGTCGAATTCCTGCGACAGCGCCATCGTCTTGATCGCGACCACGCGATTGATCTTGGGGTCGCGACCGAGATAGACCACACCCATCGCGCCCTTGCCCAGTTCCTTCTCGACCTGGTAGCGGCCCAGCATCGGTTTCTCGACGGTGCCGTCCTCGAGGATGCTGGTATTGGTGCGCCCGCCGCCGCTGCCACCCAGCATGACGGTTTCCGACATCGCCTTGGCACGCTTGACCCGGGTTTCCAGATCCTTGAACTTTGGATTGAAGTCGGCCATGTGACGGAACACCGATTCCGCCTTGTTGAACTGACGCTTGCGCTCGAAATCGAGGGCCAGGTTGTACAGGTTTTCCATGACCGCGTCGGACAGCGGCACCTGGCGGAACTTGTCCCAGGCCATGTCGAGCTGGCCCTGCCCCTGGAAAGCCAGCGCCAGCATGCGGTTGGATTCGGCCGACTGCTCGTCCGACTTCACCTTGCCGCGCTCGGTCACCAGGAAGCGCTTGGTCGTCAGCAGCAGGTGACCGACCAGCAGCAGCGTCGCCGGCAGCATCAGTTGCAGCCACATCAGCTGGCCGGTCATCAGCACGAAGTGGGTGGCCAGCAGCGCGACGAACAGCGCCGCCGTGACTCCGGCGCCCAGCCCGGCCTTCAGCCGCGGCAGCAGCACGATCAGATAGAGAGCGATCAGCAGGAACACGCCGAACTCGGCCGCCCAGGCCCACGACGGCGACACGAAGAAGTGCTCCTGCAGGATGCTGGACAGGCCGTGTGCCATCACCTCGACCGAGGACATGGCCGGCGACACCGGTGTCGCGTAGAAATTGCCGATGCCGGGCGCGGTCTGGCCGATCAGCACGATCCTGTCGCGGTATTTGTCGAGCGGAATCTTGCCGCTCATCACGTCGAAGAAGGAATCGACCGGGAAAGGCGGCTTGCCGCCCTCACCCTGGTAATAGAAGCTGTACATGCCGAGGCCGGGGTCGGTGGCGACCTTCAGTCGTCCGAGCGTGACCGATTCGCCGAGCTTCACGCGGATGTCGTCCACGCCGAGGTTCAGGCTTTTCGCCGCGATCAGCAGCGGCAGCGACGGATAGAGCTGATCGAAGTGCGTCATCACCAGCGGCTGGAGCCGCAGCCCGCCATCGCGATCGATGGACGGATTCAGATGGCCCACCGCAGCCGCCACCTTGCCCAGCGGCTCGATCACGCCGGCCGACACGTCCAGAGTGAGCGGCGGCAGCGGCTCGCTGCCTTCGACATTCTTCAGCGCCATCAGGCGCACGAACTCGGGCAGCGGTTTGTCCGGCCGGCCCTGCGGCTCGCCATCGAGGAAGAGCATGGGCAGCGCCACGTTGCCGGCCCTGGCCACGCTTTCGGCAAGTTGCCGGTCGGTGTTCAGCGCCGCCTCGGCTTCACGCAGCACGGTAGAGAAGGCATCCAGCGATTCAGCGGCGGGCGGCAGCTGCTCACCCTCGGCCGGCGGTATCGCGGCAGCAGAGCGCACCTGCGATTCGATGGCCAGCAGCTTGTTGATGTAGGCCAGACCGGGGTCGATCTGCGGTTCGGCAAAGAAAATGGTGGTGCCGACCACCTTGGACTGCGCCTGCGCCAGCTTGTCGATCATGCGCGCATGCACGTCGCGCGGCCACGGCCAGCGGCCGATGTTGTCAATGCTCTGCTGGTCGATCGCGATGATGGCGATGCGTGGGCTGGGCGTGCGGTCTGTCGCGCTGACACCCACGTCGTAGGCCTTGCGCTCGAGACTCTGGATCAGGTCGGACTGGGCGGAGAACAGGAAAAGCAGGCTGATGACGACGCCAAGGAACCAGTCGGTCTTCCAGATAGCGGCCTTGGTCACGCTCACCCCCGCAAAGTTGTCGCGCCCCCGGAGACGGGTGACGGTGCCTGTCGGCTTGTTGTGTATGCCATCCGCTCTCGCGTCGGCGAACTCACGCGGAAAAACAGACGCCTGTCACATATTCTTGCAGTTCAGCCTCAACACAGTCAAACGACGGTTCGCGCGACGCGGTGGAATTTCACGCTTGCCGTGCCGAATCCGCTGCGCCGCGGAAATCAGGCGGGAAAATCAGTAAGGAAGATCGCGCCCGAGACCCGCCGTACGGGCTTTGTCGACCACGCGCGCGGCAAGCACCAGATCCTGTATCGCCATGCCCTGGGATTCGAACAGCGTAATGTCGGCTGCACTGCGTCGCCCCGGCCGCATGCCGACCAGCAGTTCGCCCAGTTCGGTCATGCCGAACTCACTCAGGCGACCTTTCTCCAGCGCCGGCAGCAGGTCGCCGGATTCCCGCAAGGCGGTCGCGCGCGCATCGACCGCGATCACGGCGGCACGGCGTATCGTGGCTTCATCGATTTCGCGGCGGATCAGCGCATTCGATCCGGCCGCCGTGACGTGCGTGCCTTCGCCGAGCCAGCGGCCGTCGAACAGCGGATCGGTCGCAGTGGTGATGGTGACCACCACGTCGGCACTGCGCACGGCCGATTCGATTTCGTCGGCCGGCACGATGTCCCGCCCGAGCCGCTGCGACTGTTCGGCGCAGAAGGCTTCGAGCTTGTCGCGCTTGCGCGCCACCACCTGCACGCGTTCGATGTTGCGCACCGCGCACAGCGCCTCGATCTGGCTGCGTGCCTGCCAGCCGGCACCGAACACCACCGCACTGCGCGCCTCTTCGCGCGACAGCACGCGTGCGGCGAGGCCGCCGGTTGCACCGGTGCGCATCATGCCGAGGTAGTCGGCTTCCAGCACGGCCAACGGCCGGCCGTTGGCGACATCGAACAGATGCACCCAGAAGCGCGCACCCTCACGGCTGGTCGTATAGCTCTTGTAGCCCATCACGCCGAGCGGCAGCACCGCACCGTGCAGGATGTGCAGCGCCGACGTCGGCGTGCGGCTGCGCGCGCGCGGCGTGTCGATGGCCTCGCCGGCGGCGTGCCAGCGATGCGCGTCCTCGACCGCGACGAGGGCGTCCTGCAGGGTCAGCAGCTGCCGGACGTCGTCCTCGGTGAGGTAGAGGCTCACGGTTCGCGCTCGATCACTGGATGGGGAAATCGACCGGCTTCTGGCGCGAGGCGATGATCTTGCCGACCGCCAGCACCAGCAGCGCTCCGACGATGCCGGCACCGTAGCGCACCATGGCCGACGCCTCCGGCTTGTCGACGGTGCTGGCCGCGTCGAGCGGCACGTAGGGCAGGATCGCCGGATCGGTCACCGCCATCGTGCCGGCAATCCAGCCGAGCAGCATGGCACCCAGCGTGACGATGAAGGGATAGCGCGTCATCAGGCCGAGCACCAGCTGGCTGCCCCAGACGATGATGGGGATGGACACCAGCAGACCGAAGATGACCAGCGGCAGCTGATGATCACCGCCCGCGCCCTCGGCAGCGCCGGCGATCGCGATCACGTTGTCCACGCTCATCACCAGATCGGCGACGATGACCGTCTTCACCGCGCCCCAAAGCTTGTCGCTGGGCTTGATGTTGGCGTGCTCGTCCTCGTCCTCGGGCATCAGCAGCTTGATGCCGATCCACAGCAGCAGCAATGCGCCGACCAGTTTCAGGTAAGGCACCTTGAGCAGGGTCAGCGCGAACATGATGAGGATCACGCGCAGGAACACCGCACCGGCCGTACCCCACATGATGCCCAGCCTGCGCTGCGCCGGCGGAAGCTTGCGGCAGGCGAGCGCGATCACCACCGCGTTGTCGCCGCCCAGCAGGATGTCGATCATGATGATCTGGCCAACAGCAAGCCAGAATTCGGGAGAAGAGAAATCCATCGTGTTGCGCCCGGAATGCGAAAGCGCGGATTCTACCGACAGAGCTTCATGACGGGCACAAATGAAAAGGGCCACCGCTTGCGCGATGGCCCTGTGCACTGCAACAACAACTCAGTGCTTCAGGATCAGAGCAGGCCCTTGAGCAGCTTGCCCATTTCCGACGGATTGCGCGTCACCGTGAAGCCGCACTCTTCCATGATGGCGAGCTTGGCGTCGGCGGTGTCGGCGCCGCCCGAAATCAGCGCACCGGCGTGGCCCATGCGCTTGCCCGGAGGTGCGGTGACGCCGGCGATGAAGCCGACGATGGGCTTCTTCATGTTGGCCTTGCACCACTGCGCCGCTTCGGCTTCGTCCGGACCGCCGATCTCGCCGATCATGATCACCGCGTCGGTGTCCGGATCGTCGTTGAACATGCGCATTACGTCGATGTGCTTCAGACCGTTGATCGGGTCGCCACCGATGCCCACCGCGCTCGACTGGCCGAGGCCGATCTCGCTCAGTTGGCCGACCGCTTCGTAGGTCAGCGTGCCCGAGCGGCTGACCACGCCGATGCGGCCCTTCTTGTGGATATGCCCCGGCATGATGCCGATCTTGATTTCGTCCGGCGTGATCAGGCCCGGGCAGTTCGGGCCCAGCAGCAGCGTCTTCTTGCCGCCGGCCGCTTCCTTGGCCTTCATCTTGTTGCGCACCATCAGCATGTCGCGCACCGGAATACCTTCGGTGATGCAGATGACCAGGTCGAGGTCGGCTTCGACCGCTTCCCAGATCGCTGCAGCTGCGCCCGGGGGCGGCACGTAGATGACCGACACGGTGGCGCCGGTGGCGGCCTTCGCCTCAGCCACGGTGGCGTGGATGGGGATGCCTTCGAAGTCCTCACCGGCCTTCTTCGGATTGACGCCGGCGACGAAACAGTTCGCGCCATTGGCGTAGTCGCGGCACATGCGGGTGTGGAACTGGCCGGTCTTCCCGGTGATGCCCTGGGTGATGACCTTGGTGTCCTTGTTGATCAGAATCGACATATCTGGTTCTCCCCTCAGTGTCCGGCCACGGCGGCAACGATCTTCTGTGCCGCATCCGCCATGCTGTCGGCCGAAATGATGGGCAGACCCGAGTCCGCCAGAATTTGCTTGCCCAGTTCCTCGTTGGTGCCCTTCATGCGCACCACCAGCGGCACCGTCAGGTGCACTTCGCGCGCCGCGGCGACGACGCCGGTCGCGATGGTGTCGCAGCGCATGATGCCGCCGAAGATGTTCACCAGAATGCCGCGCACGTTCGGGTTGCGCAGCATGATCTTGAACGCCTCGGTCACCTTTTCTGTGGTGGCGCCGCCACCCACGTCGAGGAAGTTCGCCGGCTCGGCGCCGTACAGCTTGATCACGTCCATGGTGGCCATGGCCAAACCGGCACCGTTCACCAGGCAGCCGATGTTGCCGTCCAGCGACACATAGCTGAGGTCGAACTTCGAGGCCTCGATCTCGGCCGCGTCCTCTTCGTCGAGGTCGCGGAAGGCCACGATGTCTTCATGACGGTAGAGCGCGTTCGAATCGAAGTTGAACTTGGCGTCCAGCGCCTTGATGTTGCCGTTGCCCTCGAGAATCAGCGGATTGATCTCCGCCAGCGAGGCATCGGTTTCCATGTAGCAGGTGTACAGCTTCTTGAAGGTATCGATCGCCTGCGCCTGCGACGCGGCGGGAACGCCGATGCCGTCGGCCAGTTCCTTGCCCTGCGCGTCGGTCATGCCGACCAGCGGATCGATGAACACCTTGATGATCTTCTCCGGGGTGTTGTGGGCGACTTCCTCGATGTCCATGCCGCCTTCCGACGAGGCCATCATCGCCACCTTCTGCGTCGCGCGATCGGTCAGCGCGGCGACGTAGTATTCCTTCTTGATGTCGGCGCCTTCCTCGATCAGCAGGCGGCGGACTTTCTGGCCTTCCGGGCCGGTCTGGTGCGTGACCAGCTGCATGCCCATGATCTGCTTCGCGAATTCGCGCACTTCATCGAGCGACTTCGCCACCTTGACGCCGCCGCCCTTGCCACGGCCACCGGCGTGGATCTGCGCCTTGACCACCCAGACCTTGCCGCCCAGCGATTCCGCTGCGGCCACAGCCTGGTCAACCTCGAAAACCGGTACTCCGCGCGGCGTGACCACACCGAAACGGCGCAATACCTCCTTCGCCTGATACTCATGGATCTTCATGCGTATTCCTCGCCTTGTTGTCTGCACAGGATGGTGAAACGCCCGCTTCGGGTTGTAGCCCTCACGAGTCTTGTTGCGCATCGCGACGCCGGTTGGCGGTCGATACCCGCATTCCGGCGTGCGGGCCGGACCACGTAATCCATAATTATACAGAGCATCGCTGCACTGCAGCGAAACAATTCAGTCGAGCGCGGGAGCGATATCGACCAGCAGCCGCCCGACGCCGGCAACCTCGGCGCTGACATGATCGCCGGGCAGAAGCGCCGACACGCCGGCCGGCGTACCGGTGAACAGCAGATCGCCGGCACGCAGTTCGACCAGGCGGGACAGCCGCCCGATCAGCGTTTCGACATCGAGGATCATGTCGGACAGGTCGCCCCGCTGACGCACCTGCCCATTCACCGACAGTTCGATCGCTCCGCTGCGCGGATGCCCGCAGACGCTGGCCGGCACCAGTTCGGACACCGGCGCACTGAAATCGAAACCCTTGCCCATGTCCCAGGGCTGCCCCTTGTCACGCGCCGCGCGCTGCAGATCGCGGCGCGTCAGGTCGAGGCCGACGCCATAACCGCAAATGCAGGCGCGCGCCTGCGCGGCGTCGAGATTGCGGCCGCCCGCATGCAGCGCGACCACCAGTTCGACCTCGTGCTGCAGGTCGGACGTCGCCGACGGATAGGGCACCGATGCCGGCGCGCAGACCAGTGCGTCAGCCGGCTTGGAGAAGAAGAAGGGCTGCTCCAGGGACGGGTCATGGCCCATCTCGCGCGCGTGGTCGGCGTAATTGCGACCGACGCAGTAGATGCGTCGCACCGGGAAACGGGCTGCGGAGCCACGGATCGGCAAGGTGGGCGAAGAGAGTTCGAACAACATCGGGTGCATGCGGGCTCCAGCAGAAGTGTCGTGACACACAATTTTGCCTCTTCCCGCATCGCCTTGTCTGGCGCGGCTCACGAAAGCACGCGCCACTAAAGTAAAGTTTCCCCTCGGCTTGCCGAAAAACACACATGAACACGGATCGCCACCTGGATTCCGGCACGGAGTTTCTTCAATTGCATACGCCCATCACTGCGCTCGCACGCACTCGGTCGCGGCTGCGCCCGACCTTGCTCGCGGCCGCGCTGCTGGCGGTCGGTCTCCACGCACCGCACGCACTGGCGCTCGGGCTCGGGGCGATCAAGGCGCGTTCGGCGATCGGCGAGCCCTTCCGTGCAGAGATCGCGTTGCTGGGCAGCGGCGACGACGTGCCGGCAAGCAGTTGTTTCTCGGTCGACATCCCGCCCTCGGCGGGCGCGGACGACCTGCCCTGGCTCACCGCCGGACGCATTCGTACGCAAGGTCGTACCGTTTTCATCAGCAGCGGCACGCCGGTCAACGAGCCCATCCTGATGGTCGGCGTCCGCATCGGCTGCGGCCACGAAGTGGTCCGCGAGTACACCGTGTTGATGCAGCCGATCACTGCAACCACACCGGACAGCCCCCCGACCGAAGCCCCTGTGCCGCGTGAGCGCGCCCGGCCGGTCGCTGCGCCCGCCACCGACACAGCGCCGGCGACGGCGGGTGAGGTCGAGCCGGCGCCGGCCAAGCCGCGCGCCGCGCGCAAACCGCGCCGTACCGACGCTGCGCCGCCGACCGGCGATCGCCTCTTCGTTGCCCCGGGTCTGGATTCAGGCAACGGTCTGAAGATGTCGGGTGGAATGGCGGCGCGGCCGGAAGCCACTGAAGCCCAGCGCGAAGCACTGCGTACCGAACAGAAACTGCTCGCCGCACTGGACGAGCAGATCGCCACTCATCTGGCGATCGCCGACAAGGTGAAGCAGCTCGAGGCGCGGCTGGAAGCGCTGCAGAAGCAGCTCGACCGCAGCAGCGGCACGCTCGACGCAGCCCGCGCGCCGGTGGCACAGCCCGCCGAAACGCCGCCCGTGCCGGCGGTGACGGCCGAAGCGCCCGTCGACAGCGCCCCGCCGGTCATCGAACAGCCCGTCGAGGTCGAGGAGGAGGCGGCAAGCGAGACGCCACCGCCGCCGGCCGGCCTGACCAACGAGCCGGTCAAGGTGATCACCAAGCTGCCGCCGGACGCTCCGGCCGACGCGGAACCTGTTGCGCCCGGCATGAACTGGATGGTCGCCGGTCTGGGACTGTTCGCCGCTGGCGCCGTACTTGGCGGTGGCTGGCTGTGGCGCCGCCGCGCCCAGGCCGTCGCCGAAGCCAGCGCCCGCCGCCAGCGCGAGATCGAAGCCAGTCTCGCCAACACCCCGCCGCCGCGCCGGCGTGAGCAGCGCGCTGCCGACACCGAATACTCGCAGGGCGGGGCCGACGCGCCACCGGTTTTCGCCGACATTCCCGCACCGAATTGGTCGCGCCCGGCGCGCGACGATGACACGCCGGTCGACCAGCGCACCACGCCGGCGATGGCACAGGCGGTGGTGTCGTCGATCGGTTACTTCCCGGGCGAAGCACCGGCCGAGCATATGGACGATATGCGGGTCGAGGCGCGGACGAGCGAGACTGACCCGACGACGGACACCGTCGAGCAGCACTCGCTGTCGGCGGTCGATCGGTCCAGCGTCGATTTCGAACTGGCCCCCGAAGCGGCGACCGACGATCGCAAACCCGCGCGTCTGGACCTCGAGTTCGATACCTTCGTTGGCACGGCCAGCAGCACAGGCGGCAGTGAAAGCGCGGCCCCGGCGATCAGCGGTCCGCGCCTGGTCAGCAGCAATACCGGCATTCCGCCGAGCAGCACGCTGAACATCGACCAGAGTGCCCCGCCGGCCAACGAGGAAGCGCCGCCCTCGCACGAACACGTGCTCGAACTGGCCGAAATCATGATGTCCTTCGGCCGCTCGGAGGGTGCAGCGCAGACCCTGTCCGAGTTCCTGCGCGACTATCCGAAAGAGTCGCTGATCCCGTGGCTCAAGCTGCTCGACCTCTATCACAAGGGTGGCCGGCGCGGCGAATACGACGATCTGGCGCCCAAACTGAATCGCGCATTCAACGTGAAGGTGCCCGACTGGGAGCATTTCAGCGGCCCGACCACCTCGGAATCGGTCGAACAGTTCGCCCACATCATGGCGCGCGTGAACGCCACCTGGCCGAATCAGGACTGTCTAGACTACCTGACCGAACTGCTGCGCGACAACCGCGCCGGTACCCGCGTCGGCTTCCCACTCGGCGTGATCGACGACATCCTGCTGCTGAAGAGCATGCTGGAGTGGCTGATCGCGAATCCGCCGGTCACCAATACCAGCGCATCCCGCCTCGCCCTGCTCTAGTGTCTGTTGCCGCCCGACTCTTGCGTCAGGCGGGATTGTCGATATCGACGAAAGCCACCTGGAGTCCGCAGGACTGCTCAAGATGTTCGCCCAGCGCCTGCACGCCGTAGCGCTCGGTCGCGTGATGGCCGGCAGCGATATAGGGCACGCCGGATTCGCGCGCGGTATGCGTCGTCTGTTCCGAAATCTCGCCTGACAGATAGAGGTCGGCACCGGCGTCGATCGCCTGTTCGAACATGCCCTGCGCGCCGCCCGTGCACCAGGCGATGCGCCGCACCGTGCGCTGTGCGTCGCCGACCAGCAGCGGCGTGCGGCCAAGTGCGGCGCCGAAACGTTCGGCCAACTCACCGGCGCTGGCCGGCACGGCTGGTTCGCCTATCCACAACAGCCCCTGGTCGCCCACGACGGCGGTCGGCGTCAGCCCCAGCACGCGCCCGAGCTGCGCGTTGTTGCCCAGTTCGGGGTGCGCGTCCAGCGGCAGGTGATAAGCGAACAGATTGATGTCGTGTGCCAGCAGCCGGGCGATGCGTGCGCGCCGCATGCCGGTGATGCGGCCGTCCTCGCCACGCCAGAACCAGCCGTGATGCACGAGGATGGCCTGCGCGCCACGCTCGATGGCAGCGTCGATCAGCGCCAGGCTGGCAGTGACGCCACAGACCACCCGGGCGACCTCCCCCGAACCTTCCACTTGCAGGCCGTTTGGGCAATAATCCTTGAAGCGCGCGGCTTCTAGCAGGTCATCCAGATGTCGTTGCAGCTGCGTCCTGTCCATTCTTCCCCCGTTTCTGGTTGCCGAATTATGCAGCGTCTGTGGCTGGTCTTTGCTCAATCGGTCACTGCCGCCCTGGCCGTGCTCTTCGTCGTCGCGACGCTGAAACCGGAATGGCTGCCGAGCCGTTCGACAACGGTTCCGAACGGTACGCCGACGGCGCCCTCGATCAGCACGCTGCTGCCCGAGCCGCCCCCTGTGACGACGCGCATCGAGGCCGCGAAAGTGGTGAGCTACGCCGATGCTGCGCAGAAGGCGCTGCCCTCGGTGGTGCATATCTTCACCACCAAGGCGGTGCGCACACCGCAGCACCCGCTGATGAACGATCCGGTGTTCCGTCACTTCTTCGGCGACCGCCTGGGCAGCCAGCCGCAGCGTCAGATGGGGCTGGGTTCCGGCGTCATCGTCAGCGAGGACGGCGTAGTGCTGACCAATAACCACGTGGTCGAAGCGGCCGACGAAATCGAAGTCTCGTTGAACGACGGCGGCAAGTACCCGGCAACGCTGATCGGCAGCGACCCCGAATCCGACCTCGCCGTCCTGCGCGTCAAGGCACCGACCAAGCTGCCGGCCGCCAGCTTCGGCGACAACGACGTGCTGCGCATCGGCGACGTCGTACTGGCCATCGGCAATCCTTTCGACGTCGGCCAGACCGTCACCATGGGCATCGTGTCCGCGCTCGGCCGCTCGCAGCTCGGCATCAACACCTTCGAGAACTTCATCCAGACCGACGCGGCGATCAATCCGGGCAACTCCGGCGGCGCGCTGATCGACGCCAACGGCAACCTGGTAGGTATCAATACCGCCATCTACTCACGCAGCGGTGGTTCGCTCGGCATCGGCTTCGCGATTCCGGTCAGCACCGCGCGCAGTGTGATGGAACAGATCGTCGCCAGCGGCTCGGTCACCCGCGGCTGGGTCGGCGTCGAGGTGCAGGAGCTGACGCCGGAACTGGCCGAGAGCTTCAAGTACCCGATGAGCGGCGGCGCGCTGATCGCCGGTGTGATGCGCGGCAGCCCGGCCGACCGCGGCGGTGTGCGTCCGGGTGACGTGCTGCTCGAGGTCGACGGCAAGAAGGTGAAGGACGCCAGCGGCATGCTGCAGCTGATCGCGGCACTGGTGCCGGGCCAGCAGGCGACGCTGAAGGTCTATCGCAGCGGCGGCGAACGCGACGTCGTCGTCAATGTCGGCAAGCGCCCGATCAACGGCGTCGCCGCGAAGAACCGCGAGTAAGGGTCAGGCGGAAGGTCAGGCCGCCGCGTCCCGCTCGTCGTCGCGAGCCGGCGAGCGGCCAGTGAAACGTGCCACCACGATCCCCAGTTCGTACAGCACGCACAGCGGAATGGCCAGCATCAGCTGCGACACCACGTCCGGCGGCGTGACGACAGCGGCCACCACGAAGGCGCCGACGATCACGTAAGGGCGCGCCTCCTTCAGCTTTTCGATGCTGACGATGCCGAAGCGCACCAGCACGATCACCACCACCGGCACCTCGAAGGTGACGCCGAAGGCGGTGAACATGGTCAGCACGAAGCTGAGGTACTGCTCGATGTCCGGCGCCGGCGTGATGCTCTTCGGGGCGAACTCCGAAATGAAGTGGAACACCGTCTTGAACACGAAGAAGTAGCAGAAGGCCATGCCCGCGAGGAAGAGCAGCGTGCTGGCGACGATCAGCGGCAGCCCGAGCCGCTTCTCGTGCGCATACAGGCCCGGCGCCACGAAGGCCCACGCCTGGTAGAGCACCACCGGCAGGGCGATCAGGAAGGCCACCATCATGGTTACCTTGACCGGCACGAAGAAGGGCGTGACGACGCCCGTGGCAATCATTTTCGTGCCCTCCGGCAACGCGATCATCAGCGGGCGCGCCAGCAGGTCATAGATGTCGCCGGCCCAGGGCATCAGGCAGATGAACACGATGACGATGGCCGCCACCGCACGCAGCAGCCGGTCACGCAGTTCGACCAGATGGGAGATGAAACTTTCGGTCTGCTCGCTCATGTCTTGTCGGACGACACCGGTTTGGCTTCCGGCGGCGGAATATCGAGGGAGAGCTGGCCGGATACGGGCTCAGGCGCGGGAACGGCTGCCGGCGCCGGCTCGGCGGTCTGCGCCGCCGTCTCGGCCTGCTCGATCGCCGCGTACTTTTCCTGTTCGGCCATCGCGGCGCGCATCTGGTCACTCAGGCCGTCGACCTCCTTGGCGACCGAACCGGTCGCCTCGTTGGCCTGACGCTCGACCTCTCGCACCTGCTGTTCGACCTGGGATTGCAGCTTGCGCAGTTCTTCGAGCTGCATTTCCTTCGAAATGTCCGCCTTCACGTCACTGACGTAGCGCTGCAGCCGGCCCAGCAGATGGCCGGCCGTACGGGCGACGCGCGGCAGGCGCTCGGGACCGAGCACGATCAGCGCCACGATGCCGATGATGAAAAATTCGGAGAAACCGATGTCGAACATGGGGACGTGGAAATGAGCCGGGCGGGCCGACAGCCCGCCCGGTGAATGAAGGAGCGGCCGACGGCCGCCGCGATCAGGACTTGACCTTCTCTTCCGCCTTCACGTCTATCGTGTGACCGACGCTCTGGGTCGGCTGGTCGGCCGGGGCGCTGCCTTCGGCGCCCTTCATGCCTTCCTTGAAGCCCTTGACCGCGCCGCCGAGATCGGAGCCGATGTTGCGCAGCTTCTTGGTGCCGAACACCAGAAGCACGATGACGAGCACGACGAGCCAGTGCCAGATGCTGAATGAACCCATGGGATTACCTCTCGGAAACGATCATGGGCGGCAGGGGATGGTCGCCGCCCAGAACATGCATGTGAAGATGATACACCTCCTGCCGACCCACCTTTCCGCAGTTGATGATGGTGCGGAAGCCCTCGTCAGCACCTGCCATACGGGCCAGTTCACCCGCCTTCGAGAGCATGCGGCCGAGGACGGCCTCGTGCGCTCCGTTGGCGTCGTACAGCGTGGCTACGTGCACCTTCGGGATGATCAGGAAATGCACCGGCGCCTGCGGGTTGATGTCGTGGAAGGCGTAGATCAGGTCGTCCTCGTACAGCTTGCGCGACGGGATCTTGCCTTCGATGATCTTGCAGAAGATGCAGTTGGGGTCGTGCATGGTGTCAGTCTGTCCGTGAGGTCGGGAGTTTCAAATACGTGTATTACCGTATTGCGAGCCTGATCAGCCGTTCGTGCGCGAGCGCTTCTCGTCGATGCCCGAAATGCCCTCGCGGCGGCGGAACTCATGCAGCACGTCGTCCACGGTCAGGCCGTGATGGGCCAGCAGCACCATCGAGTGA
Source organism: Methyloversatilis discipulorum (assembly GCF_000385375.1). NCBI lineage: Bacteria > Pseudomonadati > Pseudomonadota > Betaproteobacteria > Nitrosomonadales > Sterolibacteriaceae > Methyloversatilis > Methyloversatilis discipulorum. The sequence continues at coordinate 913,834 of NZ_ARVV01000001.1, read as the reverse complement.
AACCACAGATCGGTCACCTCGCGTACGACGTGGCCGACGTCGCCATCCTTGGACGCCATGATGGTCTCGGCCGCTTCTTCGGCCACCTTCTTGCAGATCGCGTCGGTGCCCTTGTGGAACAGAGAGGACACGTAGGACGAACCGGGTTCGGCGCTCTTGCGCTCGGCGATGGTCTGCGCGACGCGGCGCAGCACTTCGATATCGATCATTTGTATATCTCGTCCGGGTTCTTGATGACCGGGTCGACCTCATCCCAGCGGCCATCGGTCAGCGAATGGAAGAAGCAGCTGTGGCGGCCGGTGTGACAGGCGATACCGCCGGTCTGCTCCACCTTCAGCAGCAGCACGTCGCGATCGCAGTCGAGGCGGATGTCGAGCACCTTCTGCGTGTGGCCGGATTCCTCACCCTTGTGCCACAGCTTTCCGCGTGAGCGTGACCAGAACACCGCCTCGCGCAGTTCCGCCGTGCGGACCAGCGCGTCGCGGTTCATCCAGGCGAACATCAGCACGTCGCCGGTCGATGCCTCCTGCACGATGACCGGCAGCAGGCCTTTGTCGTCCCAGTCTATGGCGTCGATCCAGGCCGGCGCGTTCATCACAGGCGTACCTCGATACCGCGTTCGCGCATCCGTTCCTTGGCCTCGCGCACCGTGTGCTGACCGAAGTGGAAGATGCTGGCCGCCAGCACTGCGTCGGCTCCACCTTCGACCACGCCGTCGACCAGATGGTCGAGGTTGCCGACACCGCCCGACGCGATGACCGGAATGCGCACCGCGTCCGACACGGCGCGGGTCAGCGCGAGGTCAAAGCCGTTCTTGGTGCCGTCGCGGTCCATGCTGGTGAGCAGGATTTCGCCGGCGCCGAGCGACTCGACCTTCTGCGCCCACTCGACCGCGTCGAGTCCGGTCGGATTGCGGCCGCCGTGCGTAAACACTTCCCAGCGCGGCTGGCCGTCGCGATCGTCGACGCGCTTGGCGTCGATGGCGACGACGATGCACTGCGAACCGACCTTGCCTGAGGCACGCGCCACCAGTTCCGGATCCTTGATTGCTGCAGTGTTCATGCTCACTTTGTCGGCGCCGGCATTGAGCAGGCGACGCACGTCCTCGACCGCGCGCACGCCGCCACCGACGGTCAGCGGGATGAACACCTGTTCGGCCACCTGCTCGACCACGTGCAGGATGATGTCGCGCGCGTCGGAACTGGCGGTGATGTCGAGGAAGGTCAGCTCGTCGGCGCCCTGCTCGTCGTAACGGCGGGCGATCTCGACCGGGTCACCGGCGTCCTTCAGTGACACGAAATTGACGCCCTTGACCACGCGGCCGGCATTGACGTCCAGACAGGGAATGATGCGCTTGGCTAGCATGAGTGTTTCGCGCCGTGCGCGATGAAAAGGTTCAGCCTTCGCCGTTCAGGCGGTCTGCTTCGGCCTGCGCGACAGCGAAATCCAGTGTGCCTTCGTAGATGGCGCGGCCAGTGATGGCGCCGATCACGCCTTCGTCCTCGACCGCACAGAGACCGCGGATGTCGTCGAGATTGGTGACGCCGCCCGACGCGATGACCGGAATGCGCAGCGCCTGCGCCAGCTTCACCGTGGCGTCGATGTTCACGCCGCTGAGCATGCCGTCGCGACCGATGTCGGTATAGACAATCGCCTCGACGCCCTGATCCTCGAATTTCTTCGCCAGATCGATCACGTCATGGCCGGTCATCTTGGACCAGCCGTCCACTGCCACCTTGCCATCCTTGGCGTCCAGGCCGACGATGATGTGGCCGGGGAAGGCCCCACAGGCGTCGTGTACGAAGCCCGGACTCTTGACCGCCGCGGTGCCGATGATGACGTAGCTGATGCCGTCATCGAGGTAGCGCTCGATGGTGTCGAGATCGCGGATGCCGCCGCCGAGCTGGATCGGGATTTCGTCGCCCAGTTCCTTGACGATGGCCTTGATCGCCGATTCATTCTTCGGCTTGCCGGCAACGGCGCCGTTGAGGTCCACCAGGTGCAGGCGGCGCGCGCCGGCATCGAGCCAATGGCGGGCCATGGCAGCCGGGTCTTCCGAAAATACGGTCACCACGTCCATATCACCTTGCTTCAGGCGTACGCAGTGGCCGTCCTTGAGGTCGATGGCGGGAATGAGCAGCATGGCGCGAGTCGTGTCGTGTCAGGGAGAGTGGAAGGGAGAAGTCCCCGACGGCATCGTCGGGCACCAGGTATCAGGGCATCCAGCCGATGAAGTTGGCCAGCAGGCGCAGACCGGCGTGCGCGCTCTTTTCCGGGTGAAACTGCACCGCAAAAATATTATCGCGCGCTATCGCACTGGTAAAGGCTGCGCCGTAGGAGGTTTCACCCGCCGTCAGCGCCGCATCGACCGGCTGCACGAAGTAGCTGTGCACGAAGTAGAAGCGTTCTTCGTCGGCGATGCCGTCCCACATCGGATGCACGCGCGTCTGTTTCACGCCATTCCAGCCCATGTGCGGCACCTTCAGCCGGGCCCCGGACACCGGATCGCGCGGATCGACAAAGCGCTTCACATCGCCGGCGAGCACGCCCAAGCCAGGCACGTCGCCTTCCTGGCTGTGCTGGAACAGCATCTGCAGACCGATGCAGATGCCGAGGAAGGGCTTGTTCGCAGCGGCGTCGAGCACGGCGCCGCGCAGGTCGCGCGCGTCGAGTTCGCGCATGCAGTCCGGCATGGCGCCCTGCCCCGGAAACACGACGCGGTCGGCGCCAGCGACGACGCGTGCGTCGCTGCTGACGATGACCTCGGCTTCGGGTGCGACGTGCTCGATCGCCTTGGCGACCGAACGCAGATTGCCCATGCCGTAATCGATGATGGCAACGCGAGTCATGAGTGCGGCTGAATCGGAAGAGGGTGAAACGCTGGCGTCAGGACGGGCTCAGAGCGAACCCTTGGTCGACGGCATCTGGCCGGCCGCACGTTCATCGCGCTCGCTGGCGGCGCGCAGCGCGCGGGCAAAGGCCTTGAATACGGTTTCGCACTGGTGGTGCGCGTTGATGCCGCGCAGATTGTCGATGTGCAGCGTCACCAGCGCGTGATTGACGAAGCCCTGGAAAAACTCGCGCGTCAGGTCAACGTCGAAATCTCCGATGCGGGCGCGGGTGAAGTCGATGTTGTACTCCAGCCCCGGGCGGCCGGACAGGTCAACCACGACACGCGACAGCGCCTCGTCCAGCGGAACGTAGGCGTGGCCGTAGCGACGCAGGCCCTTCTTGTCGCCAACCGCCTTCGCGAAGGCCTGACCCAGCGTGATGCCAACATCTTCCACAGTGTGGTGGGCGTCGATGTGCAGGTCGCCCTTGGCGATGATTTCGAGGTCGATCAGGCCGTGCCGAACGATCTGGTCCAGCATGTGATCGAAGAAGGGCACACCGGTGTCCAGCTTGCCCTGACCGGTTCCGTCGAGATTGATGCGCACCGTGATCTGGGTTTCCAGGGTGTTGCGCGTGATTTCGGCTTGCCGCATGAAGATGGTCGCTTCGGTGATTCGTCCCGGCTGCACGCCGGAACAGGGATGGCCGGATGATAACATCGACTTGCAACGGGCCATGCCAGCCTGCGCGCACCGCAACACGTCCCGCCCAACAACAGTCACATCGTCGCCTGCACCATCATGAGCCAGTTCTGGAGCCCCGTCGTCCACGCCCTGTCGCCCTACACGCCGGGCGAGCAACCCAAGATAGACGGGCTGATCAAGCTCAACACCAACGAGAACCCCTATCCGCCCAGCCCGCGCGCCGTCGCGGCGATGCAGGCCGAACTGGACGTGGACGGCGACCGGCTCAAGCTCTACCCGGAACCGACCGGACTGGCGCTGCGCGAAGCGATCGCCGCACATTTCGGCGTGGGCACCGATCAGGTGTTCGTCGGCAACAGCTCGGACGAAGTGCTGGCGCACACCTTCATCGGCCTGCTCAAGCACGACCGGCCGCTGCTGTTCCCGGACATCACCTACAGCTTCTATCCGGTCTATTGCAGGCTGTACGGGATCGATTACCAGTGCGTGCCGCTGGACGCCCAGTTCGCGATCCGCATCGACGACTACATCGAAGCCCGCCCGGGCGCGGTCATCTTTCCGAACCCGAACGCGCCGACCGGTCGCCTGCTGCCCCTGTCGGACATCGAGCGGCTCGCCACGGCGCTGCCGGACAGCCCGATCGTGATCGATGAGGCCTATATCGATTTCGGCGGTGAATCGGCGGTCGCGCTGGTCGCTGACCACCCCAATCTGCTGGTGACGCAGACGCTGTCGAAATCCCGTTCGCTGGCCGGTCTGCGCGTCGGCTTCGCAATCGGTCAGCCGGCGCTGATCGAAGGCCTGACGCGGGTGAAGGACAGCTTCAATTCCTACCCGCTCGACCGCCTGGCGCTGGCGGGTGCGACCGCCGCTGTGCAGGACCGCGAGTGGTTCGACCAGACCCGCCGCCGCGTCATCGCCAGCCGCGAACGGCTGGCTGAGGAACTGAGCGCGCTCGGCTTCGAGGTGTTGCCGTCGGCGGCGAATTTCGTGTTCGCGCGCCATCCGCGCCACGACGCCGCCACGCTGTCGGCGCAACTGCGCGAGCGGCGCATCCTGGTCCGCCACTTCAAGGCGCCGCGCATCGACCAGTTCCTGCGCATCACGGTAGGGACCAATGCGCAGTGCGACGCGCTGGTCGAAGCCCTGCAGGACATCGTTTGACGCGCTGGAGCACTTCTTGCTGAACGGGAGAGGTCTTCGTCCTCTTTCCGTTCAGCCATGCGCCTTACCCGCCCGCTTTTCCTTTCCGCACTGACGCTCGGCCTGCTCGCCGGCTGCACCAGCGTGTCCTTCAAGCAGGGGGCTGGTGGCGCCGACTATCGCCGCGACGAGCGCGCCTGCATGGGCACCACCTCGGAGCGGACCGCCTTCATCCAGTGCATGGAGGCGAAGGGCTGGTGGACGCGCTCGACCGAGGAGCTGTCGCAGATCACGCTGGTGTCGGTCGAGGAAAGCGAAGCAGCCGCTGAAGTGCAACCGGCGCCCGCGGCCGAAGCGGCAACGCCGGGCGCCGAACCGGCCCGGCCCGCTCCGGCGGCCCGCACCACCGCCGCACCGGCCCCCGTCGTTCCGAAGGACCCGCTCGCCCGCCTGCGCATCGCCATGTGGTCGAAGATGGGCGCCGGCGCGAACGAACTGATTGCCGATCAGACGCAATGCCTGTCCACGCTGGGCGAAGCCCACGCGCCCGACACCACGGCCGGCACCGTCACCCGCGGACTTTACGAGTGCCTGCGCAAGCAGGGGTGGACCGGCCTGACGCTGCGCTGAATATTCTTTTTGCATATTCAAGCCCGATGTCATAGATTGACGCCGGGTGGGCGCACACACATCAACCATTACATCGCCTGAGCGGTCTCGCAGCCGCTGGAGACACACCACCCCCGGCAGGCCGTTCCATCCGGAACGGCTGCATTCATTCAGGAGGAGGTGTTCATGTTTTCAGCAAGAATGCTGTGCATCGCGTCGCTGTGCCTGTCTGCACAGGGCGCCCACGCGCTCGGGGCGGGCGATATCGCGTTTACCGCCTTCAATGCCGACGAGGACGGCTGGGCCATCGTCGCGCTGACCGATCTGGCAGCCAACAGCACGATCTACTTCACCGACAGCAACTGGGATGGCGCCGCCTTCACCAGTTCCGAAGGCTTCCACACCTGGCAGACCGGCGCCGGCATCATCGCGGCCGGCACCGTCATCCGTTTCAGCGACATCGATCAGGCAGGTCGCGCAGCATCCACCGGCAGCCTGAGCGGCACCGGCAATGCCGCGCTTAGCAGCACGGCCGACACGCTCTACGCCTATGTCGGCAGCGGCACCTCGGCTCCGACAGCCTTTCTTGCTGCGGTGTCGTCGGAAGGTGCAGCGGCCGCCGCAACGGCACTGAGCGCAGCCGGCCTCACCGCTGGCGTGAATGCGATCGCCCTGCCCGCCAGCACCGATTACGCCAGCTACACGGGCTCACGCAGCGGCGCCGCCGATTTCGCGGCCTACCGCAGCACGGTGAATGACGTCGCCAACTGGACTGCCTTCACCGACGGCGCCCACGCCGACGCTGTGCCCGACACGACGCCGTTCGCGGTCTCCGCCGTACCCGAAGCATCGACCGCGCTGATGATGATGGCGGGGCTCGGCGTGCTGGGTCTGTTCCGCAGACGCTAAGCGACGGCTGCCGGGTGCTGGAGCGGTTCGATCAGCGCCCGGTAGGCGTGCCACGTGGCATGCCCGACCAGCGGCATCAGTACGATCAGGCCAAGGAAGAAGGTCAGGAAACCGATCACCGCGAAGACCACGATGAGCGCGGCCCACACCAGCATCGGCCCCGGATTGTGGCCGAGCGCGAACAGGCTGGCGAGAATCGACGTCACCGCGTCCTGCCGGCGGTCCAGCATCAGCGGGATGGCGACCACGCTGGCGCCGAACACCAGCGACGCGAAGATGAAGCCGACCACCGCGTAAGCCATCAGGAATTCGACGTTCTGCAGCGTCAGCACCTGTTCGAGGAAGTGATCCACCGACGGCATCTGCGTCGTGTAGAACAGCGCGAACACCACCAGCGAGGCACGTGCCCACACCAGGAAGATGATGATGAGGATGACGGCGAATACGCCGATCGCGCCGGCATTGTGACCCCCGGCGGTCAGCGAGTGCGCCAGCACCGGCGGCTGCCCGGCCTCGCGCTGGCGCGACAGGTCGTACAGGCCCAGCGACAGGAAGGGGCCGAGCAGCAGGAATCCGCACACCAGTGCCGACGTCAGGTGATAGGCATGGCGGAACACCGTAGTCAGCACCAGCCCCATGAAGGCGAAACAGGCGCCATAGAACAGGCTGCCACCGGGACTCGCGCGCATGTCCTGAAACGCCCGGCCGAGCCAGTCGAAACAGGCGAACAGCCCGACTTCACGCACCACCGGAAAAGGTAGATCCTGCGCATCCCCGACGGCTTGTGGCGTTTCGGGGTGTTCGGACTGCTGCATGGCTGCTCCCTGATCGGTTCACTGCTGCAACGACGTGCGCATGACCGGTCAGGTCGGGCGCACGACCCGGGCGCCACTGTACGCCGGGTCGTGGCCGCGTGGAAGTCAGTCCTTCAGCCGCATTTCCGCCGAGCGGGCGTGCGCCTGCAGGCCCTCGCCGTGCGCCAGTACCGAGGCGATACGGCCCAGCTTCTGCGCGCCCTCGGCCGAAATGTCGAGAATGGACGTGCGCTTCTGGAAGTCGTACACGCCCAGCGGGCTGGAGAAGCGCGCGCTGCGCATGGTCGGCAGCACGTGATTCGGCCCGGCGCAGTAGTCGCCCAGCGCCTCGACCGAGTAGTGGCCGAGGAACATCGCGCCGGCGTGACGGATGCTGTCGACCAGCGCGCGCGGATCCTCGGTACAGATTTCCAGGTGCTCGGGCGCGATGCGGTTGGCGAGGTCACAGGCCTCGGCCAGATCGCGCACCTTGATCAATGCGCCACGGTTGGCAAGCGAAGTGGCGATGGTGTCGCGGCGCGGCATTTCCGCCAGCAGACGGTCGATCGACGCGTGCACGCGGTCGAGGAAGGCGGCGTCGGTGCACAGCAGGATGGACTGCGCCAGTTCGTCGTGCTCGGCCTGGGCGAACAGGTCCATTGCCACCCAGTCCGGATTGCCGTGGCCGTCGGAAATGATGAGTACCTCGGACGGCCCGGCCACCATGTCGATGCCGACCGTACCGAACACGCGTCGCTTGGCGCTGGCGACATAGGCGTTGCCCGGACCGACGATCTTGTCCACCTGCGGAATGGTCCGCGTGCCGTAGGCGAGCGCGGCGACCGCCTGTGCACCGCCTATCGTGAACACCCGATCGACGCCGGTGATCGCCGCGGCAGCCAGCACCAGCGGATTGCGCTCGCCGCCGGGCGTCGGCACCACCATGATCAGTTCCTTGACGCCCGCGACCTTGGCCGGAATCGCGTTCATCAGCACCGAACTGGGGTAGGACGCGCGGCCGCCCGGCACGTAGAGGCCGACGCGGTCCAGCGGCGTCACCTTCTGGCCGAGACGGGTGCCGTCGGCTTCGGCGTATTCCCAGGAATCCTGCTTCTGGCGCTCGTGATAGATACGCACGCGGTCGGCGGCTTCGGCCAGCGCGGTGCGCTGGGTATCGCTCAGTCCGGCGTAGGCGGCGTCAAGCTCGCTGCGCGGCAGTTCGAGTTCGACCATGGCGGCGCAGTCCATGCGGTCAAAACGGCGCGTGTAGTCCATGACGGCTTCGTCGCCGCGCGCCCGCACGTCGCGCAGGATGCCGGCGACTGCCGTCTCAATCGCGTCGTCGGTCGAACTTTCGAAAGCCAGAAGCGTGTCCAGACTATCGAGAAAATCGGCGGCACCGGAGTCGAACCGGCTGATCTTCGTCACGCTCATGCCTGCACCGCCCCCTGAATCGCCTCCAGGATGGGTGTCAGCAGATCGTGCTTCACCTTGAGCGCCGCCTGATTGATGACCAGACGCGAGCTGATGTCCATGATGTGTTCGACCTCGACCAGATTGTTCGCACGCAAGGTGCCACCACTGCTGACCAGATCGACGATGGCGTCGGCCAGCCCGACCAGCGGCGCCAGCTCCATCGATCCGTACAGCTTGATCAGGTCGACGTGGACGCCCTTGGCGGCGAAATGTTCGCGCGCGGTGTGCACATACTTGGTCGCCACCTTGAGCCGCGCGCCGCGGCGTACCGCCTGTTCGTAATCGAAACCCGCGGGCACTGCGACGCTGAGACGGCAACGCGCGATATTCAGGTCGATGGGCTGGTAGAGGCCGGCGCCGCCATGCTCCAGCAGCACGTCCTTGCCGGCGATGCCGAGGTCGGCCGCACCGTACTGCACATAGGTCGGCGTATCGGAGGCGCGCACGATGACCAGGCGTACGTCAGGCCGGTTGGTGCCGATGATGAGCTTGCGCGACGACTCCGGATCGTCGGTCGGCACGATGCCGGCCGCTGCCAGCAGCGGCAGCGTTTCTTCGAAGATGCGCCCTTTGGACAGCGCCAGGGTGATGCCTTGCACGGTGTGCCTCGTATGGATGGCGTGTCGTCAGGACACGCGGCGGACAGTGGCGCCGAGCGCGCTGAGCTTCTGCTCGATGCGCTCGTAGCCGCGGTCCAGATGATAGATGCGTTCGATCAGCGTTTCACCGCGTGCCACCAGGCCGGCGATGATGAGGCCCGCCGAGGCGCGCAGGTCGGTCGCCATCACGGTCGCGCCGTCGAGCTGCGCCACGCCCTGCACTACCGCGGTATTGCCGTCGATGCGGATGTCCGCACCCAGTCGGGCCAGTTCGACCGCGTGCATGAAGCGGTTCTCGAAAATCGTCTCGCGGATGATCGCGGTGCCTTCGGCCACCGTGTTGATCGCCATGAACTGCGCCTGCATGTCGGTCGGAAAGGCCGGATACGGCGCAGTGCGGATGGACACCGCCTTCAGCTTGTCCGGTGCTTTCAGCACGATGGCTTCGAAGGACGGCGACTTTTCGGTGCGGATGTCGCAGCCGGCGTCCATCAGCTTGTCGATCACCGCGTCCAGATAGCCGGCCGATGTGCCGGTCAGACGGATTTCGCCGCCCGCTGCGGCAGCGGCACACAGATAGGTACCGGTTTCGATGCGGTCCGGCATGATGCGATGGGTCGCGCCATGCAGGCGTTCGACGCCCTGGATGCGGATCACGTCGGTGCCGGCGCCGGAAATACGGGCGCCCATGGCGACCAGGCAGTTGGCCAGGTCCACCACCTCCGGCTCGCGTGCGGCGTTCTCGATCACGGTCTCGCCATCGGCGAGCGCCCCGGCCATCATCAGGTTTTCGGTGCCGGTAACCGTCACCATGTCGGTGAACAGGCGCGCACCCTTGAGCCGCGCAGTGCGCGCGACGACGTAGCCGTGCTCGACCGCAACCTCGGCGCCCATCGCCTGCAGACCCTTGATGTGCTGATCCACCGGGCGCGCGCCGATGGCGCAGCCGCCAGGCAGCGACACGCGCGCCTCGCCGCAGCGGGCGACCAGCGGGCCGAGCACCAGGATGGAGGCGCGCATGGTTTTCACCATTTCGTAGGGCGCCACCGGATTGTTCAGACCGGACGCATCCAGCGTGACGGTCGAACCGTCGCGCTGCACCGCCACGCCCATCTGTGCCAGCAGCTTGAGCATGGTGCCGATATCGTTCAGCTGCGGCACATTGGTCAGCGTGAGCGGTTCGCGCGTCAGCAGCGCGGCACACAGAATGGGCAGCGCCGCGTTCTTCGCGCCCGACATTTCGGCCTCGCCCTGCAGACGGTGGCCGCCTTCGATCAACAGCTTGTCCATCGGGCGATCAGGCCTTCCACTCGTCCGGCGTCAGCGTCTTCATCGACAGCGCGTGGATTTCCTCGCGCATGCGGTCGCCCAGCGCGGCATAGACCAGCTGGTGACGGCGCACGCTGCGCAGTCCTTCGAAGGCCGTCGACACGATGATGGCCTCGAAATGCTGGCCGTCACCAGCGACTTGACAGTGCTGGCAGTCGATGCCGGCGGTGATGGAAGCCTGGATGCTTTCGGGAGTGACCATGTTCAACTTCTCAGTTTGTAGCCGCGCGCCAGCATGTTCAGCGTGATGCCCGCAAGCACCGCGAAACTGCCGCCCGCGACCAGGGCGCTGATCCACGGGGAGACGTCCGACTGTCCGAAGAAGCCGTAACGGAAACCGTCGATCATGTAGAAAAAAGGGTTCAGGTGCGACACCGCCTGCCAGAAGTCGGGCAGCGTGTGTATGGAGTAGAACACACCCGACAGGAAGGTGAGCGGCATCACGACGAAATTCTGGAAAGCGGCCAGCTGGTCGAACTTGTCGGCCCAGATGCCCGCAATCACGCCGAGACTTGCAAGAATTGCTCCACCCACGGTGGCAAAGAACAGTATCCACAGCGGATGGGCATAAGGCAGTTCAACGAACCACAACGTCACCAGCCAGACGCCCGCGCCAACCACCAGGCCACGTATCACCGCGGCCAGCACATAGGCGGCGAAGAACTCGCGGTAGGAAATCGGAGGCAGCAGCACGAACACGATGTTGCCGGTCACCTTGGACTGGATCAGCGACGACGAGCTGTTCGAGAACGCATTCTGCAGCAGGCTCATCATGACCAAGCCCGGCACCAGGAAGGCGGTATAGCTGACACCGCCATAGACTTCGACCTGGCGGTCGAGCACGTGCGAAAACACCAACAGGTAGAGCAGCGCGGTCAGCACCGGCGCCGCCACGGTCTGGAAGCTCACCTTCCAGAAGCGCAACAACTCCTTGTACAGCAGGGTACGCAGGGCCATGCTCATCAGGCAGCGTCCTGCATCATGGCGATGAATACGTCCTCGAGATCGGGCTTCGCCAGTTCTATGTCGTCGAAGGTGACGCCCGCAGCGCGCAATCGCGCCAGACAGGCCGCGACGTCGTCCGCGCTGTCGAGCACGATGGCGACCCGGCCATCGGGCGTAGCCCGCGCCAAGGCGCGAAATTCGGCCGGCAATGCTGTGCCACTGCCCAGACGCAGGCGCAAGGTCTGCTGCACACGGCGCGACAGCAGGTCCGCCGTCCGTTCCAGCGCGACCACCCGACCTTGCTTCAGCATGGCGATACGCCCACAAAGGCTTTCAGCCTCTTCGAGGTAGTGCGTCGTGAGCACGATGGTGTGGCCCTGCTTGTTCAGGTCGCGCACGAAGGCCCACAGGCCTTGCCGCAGTTCGACGTCGACGCCGGCCGTGGGCTCGTCGAGCACGATGAGCGGCGGCCGATGCACCAGCGCCTGCGCCACCAGCACGCGTCGCTTCATGCCGCCGGACAGGCGGCGCATGTTCACGTCCGCCTTCGCTTCGAGATCCAGCCGCTGCAGGATTTCGTCGATCCAGTCGTCGTTGCGGCGCAGGCCGAAATAGCCGGACTGGATGCGCAGCGTTTCGCGCACGGTGAAGAAGGGATCGAACACCAGTTCCTGCGGCACGACGCCCAGCCGGGCGCGCGCGGCGCGATAGTCGGTCACCGTATCGTGCCCGAGCACGCGGATCGAGCCGGAATCGGCACGGCACAGGCCGGCCATCGCGGAAATCAGCGTGGTCTTGCCGGCGCCGTTCGGCCCGAGCAGGCCGAAGAACTCGCCCTGCTTCACTTCGAGCGTAACGTTGTCGAGCGCCTGCAGCGAACCGAATCGCTTGCAGACGCCCTCGATCAGCAAGGCAGCGGTGGAATCAGACATGAAAGAACTGCAGTACCGGCCCCCACAGGAGGCCGGAAGAAGCACACATCAGCGAGCGGTCGCGTCGTCGGCGTCCAGTCCGCAGTAGGACGACACCTCGTACAGTCGGGCCAGGCTGGTCAGTCCGGCCGGTGCCCCCGTGACCGGCAGCGGGCCATCGCTGCCGCCGCTCGCACGTTCCCACGCGAGCAGCACGGCGATGGCCGACGAATCGACGTCCTCGACTGCCGACAGGTCGATCGACTTTGCCGAAGGCAGCAGCGCCAGACCGGCGTCGCGCAGCGCCATCGCCTCGGGCAGTCGCATCGTGCCGCTGACGCGCAGCACGCCGTTGTCGAGCGCGATCATTTGGCCGCCGCAGCCGGCGCAGGCAACGGAGCCGGTGCGGTCGATGCGTTCTTGGCGCGCAGCGTCTTGACCAGACCATCGACACCGCCGGCACGTATCTCTGCGGCAAAGGTTTCGCGGTAGTTGGTCACCAGGCTGACGCCCGACACCATCACGTCGTACACCTTCCAGCCCTCTTCCTTCTTCTCCAGCGCGTAGTCGAGCGGAATCGGGCGACCGCCCGGCTGGTTGATCTGCGTGCGCACCGTCACGTCGGTGTCGGCGGCGCCCATCTTGAACGGGCGGTAATCGACGGTCTGGTTGCGGTAGCTGGTCAGCGCGTTCGAATAGGTACGCACCAGCAGGGTGCGGAACTCTTCGGTCAGCACCTTCTTCTGCTCGGGCGTCGTCGCGCGCCACTCCTTGCCGAGCGCCAGCGCCGTCATGCGCGTGAAATTGAAATGCGGCAGCACGCGGGTTTCGACCAGTTCCGCCGTCTTGGCCGTATCGCCGGCCTTGATCGACGGATCGGTGCGCAGCGTGGTCAGGACATCCTCGGTCACTTCCTTGACCAGCACGTCCGGCGCCTTCAGCACGTTTGCCTGCGCGACCGCACTTGCGGCGAAGGCAACCATCAGTAATTGAACAAAGCGCTTGAACATATGTGCTCCCGGAAAAGAAAGAGGCCTGTCGGAACGCGACAGGCCGTGATGACCGCGCTGCCCGGCGTGGCGCCGGGCTTGCCGATCAGAACGAGACGGCTGCGGTGTCCACCGGTTCGGTGGCCGGCTCGGACGCATTCGCTGCATCAACGTCCGACTTCTCCGGCGCGCCGACAAGCATCATCGTCCATGTCGATTCGAGCGGTTCCATCGTCAGAAGGTTCTCGCTGGGCAGCGACGCCGAGTCATCGGCTTCGCGCGGCGGGTTGCCGTCATGGATGGCACTGCGGCGATGCTGCAGATAGGCGTCGCGCACATAAGCGTACTTGTCGATGGCCGCCGCTTCGAGCGCATCCTCTGCCTTCAGCAGGTTGGCGCGGGTGTCGATGGCGCGCAGCGCGATGGCGGTGTTGCGGTAGCCGCGATGAGCATCGGCGTCACGCACCGGGTCGACATAGATGTCTGCAGCAAGACCGAAGGTATCACGCACGGTGCGCGGGCCGAGAATCGGCAGCACGACGTAGGCGCCGTCGCCGACACCCCAGCGGCCGAGGGTCTGACCGAAATCTTCCTCGTGCTTTTCGAGGCCCATCGGCGTCGCGACGTCGAACAGGCCGAGAATGCCCAGGGTCGAGTTGACCAGCACGCGGCCAGCGTCCGAGAGCGCATCGACCGGCTTGCCCTGCAGCAGGTTGTTTACGCCCGTCCACAGGTCGGCGATGTTGGCGAAGAAATTGGAGACGCCGGTCTGCACCGGATCCGGCATCACGAAGTCGTAGCCTTGGGCGACCGGCTTGATCACCGCCTTGTCGACCGTCTCGTTGAACGAGAACATCGCGCGGTTGTAGCCTTCGATCGGATCCTTGGGATTGCCCGAGGTCGCACAGCCGGTGAACAGCACGGCTGCAGCGGTGGCGGCAAGCACCGAGCGGATGTTGAGATTCGACTGCTTGTTGGTTTTGGTCATCTGTCGGGCTTCCCGGCTATGCATTCGGTACGTCACTGCTCGGGAGCGGTCGGGCTCTCGGCAGCCTTGTTGAACATGAACTGGCTGATCAGCTTTTCAAGCACCACTGCAGACTGCGTCTTGGTGATGGTGGCACCGGCCTGAAGCATTTCGGTGTCGCCACCGACTTCGAAACCGATGTACTGCTCACCCAGCAAACCCGAGGTCAGAATGGTTGCGAAGGTGTCGCGCGGGAAACTGTAGCGCTTGTCCACATCCATTTTCACCACGGCGACATACAGATTCGGGTCAAAAGTGATTTCCGTCACCCGGCCCACCACGACGCCCGAGCTTTTGACGGGCGCACGCGGTTTCAGGCCGCCGATGTTATCAAAGTTGGCTTGCAGCCTGTATGTCTCCCCGATGTTAGCGGACGCAAGGTTGCCGACCTTTAGTGCCAGAAACAACACTGCAGCCACGCCGACGGCGACAAAAACACCGACCCACAGGTCGAGAACGGTACGGTTCATCCATTGCCCCTGAACATGAAGGAGGTCAGCACAAAGTCCAGCGCCAGAATGGCCAGCGCCGAATTGACGACGGTACGGGTGATCGCCCGCGACACGCCCTCGGCGGTGGGCGCCGAGTCATAACCTTCGAAAACCGCGATCAGCGCGACCGCGAAGCCGAAAACGACGCTCTTGATGACGCCGTTCACGATGTCGTATCGGAAATCGACCGACGCCTGCATCTGTGACCAGAAAGCGCCGTCGTCGACGCCGATGAACACGACGCCGATGAACCAGGCACCGAACACGCCCATGGTCGAGAACAGGGCGGCCAGCAGCGGCATCGAAATGACGCCACCCCAGAAGCGCGGCGCGACGACGCGGGCGATCGGGTCAACCGCCATCATGTCCATCGCCTTCAGCTGCTCGGTCGTCTTCATCAGGCCGATTTCGGCAGTCAGCGCCGAGCCGGCGCGACTGGCGAACAGCAGGCCGGCGACTACCGGACCCAGTTCGCGTACCAGCGACAGTGCGACCAGAATGCCCAGCGCCTCGCTGGAACCGTAGCGCTGCAGCGTTTCGTAGCCCTGCAGGCCGAGCACCAGGCCGACGAAGAAGCCGGACACCAGAATGATGATCAGCGACAGCACGCCGGTGGAAAACACCTCGCGTATCGTCAGCTGAAAGCGCGCGAACGAGGTGCCGGAGCGCAGCAGGATGGCGAAGAAGAAGCGGGTGGCAAAACCGAGTCGCCAGATGCCATCGACGGTGCGGGCGCCCATGGCGCGGAAGACACGCGCGATCATGAACGGACCTCCATCAAGGCCTTGCGGTAGTCGTCGGTCGGATAGTGGAAAGGCAGCGGCCCGTCGGTTTCGGCATTGACGAACTGCTTCACGAAGGGGTCGGTCGAGGCGCGGATTTCGTCCGGCGTGCCTTGTGCGACCACCTTGCCGCCGGACAGGAAGTAGATGTAATCGACGATTTCCAGCGATTCGTGCACGTCGTGCGTCACCATGATGGAACTTGCACCGAGCGCATCGTTGAGCTTGCGGATGAGCTGCCCGACCACCGCCAGCGAAATCGGATCGAGACCGGCGAAAGGCTCGTCGTACATGATGAGCATCGGATCCAGCGCCACCGCGCGCGCCAGCGCCACCCGGCGCGACATGCCGCCCGACAGCTCGTTCGGCATCAGCTTGTGCGCGCCGCGCAGACCGACCGCGTGCAGCTTCATCAGCACCAGATCGCGGATCATGTCTTCCGGCAGATCGGTGTGCTCGCGCAGCGGGAAAGCGACGTTGTCGAACACCGTCAGATCGGTGAACAGCGCGCCGAACTGGAACAGCATGCCCATGCGCCGGCGCAGCGCGTACATGTCGCGGCGCGACAGCTTGGCCAGATCGTGCTCGGCCACCTGGATGCGGCCGGCGGTGGGCTTGAGCTGGCCACCGATCAGACGCAGCAGCGTGGTCTTGCCGCAGCCGCTGCCGCCCATGATGGCGACAAGCTTGCCGCGCGGAATGCGCAGATTGATGCCGGTCAGGATGGGCCGCTTGTCGTACGCGAAGTCGACACTCGACAGGTCGACCAGAATGTCTTCGGCCGGAGGGGAAGCGGACACGAGCGCGGAACGGTCTTGTGGTAAAGGTCGCGGATTGTAGCAGACGCGCCGGCCGGCCCCGCCGGGCGGAATCCACCGCTGCGCGCTGCGCTATGATGGCCGGCACACATGCCGAACTCAGCCCGATCCCCTGCAAGCCGTCCAGGACTGCTCATCGTCGACGACGATCCGCTGATCGCCGACTCGCTGTCCTTCCTGCTTGAAGCGGATTTCGACGTGGTCAGTCACGCGTCGCGCAGCGCAGCCATCAGTTGGCTGCGCGAGCAGGCGAGTCCGCCGGCGCTGGCGCTGATCGATCTCGGCCTGCCGCCCAACCCGCATCGTCCGGATGAAGGCTACGCGCTGATCGCCGACCTGCTCGCACATTCGCCGGACACGCGCATCGTCGTGCTGTCGGGCCAGGGCGAGGAGAACGTCGCGCGCCACGCTCGCGCACTCGGCGCCACCGAATTCGTCGCCAAACCGGCGCAGCCGCAGGCGCTCAATGCGCTGCTGCGCCAGCTCGCCCGGACCTGCCACGAGGAAGACTCGCCTGCGCTGCCGGCCCTGATCGGCATCAGCGCACAGATGGAACGCCTGCGCGCGCAGATAGAACAGTACGCGCGTCTGCCCTACCCGGTGCTGATCGAGGGCGAGTCGGGCACCGGCAAGGACATCGTGGCCAACCGCCTGCACGCCGTCGGCGGCAGCGACCGCCCCTTCCTGGCGCTGAACTGCGCCGCGATCTCGCCCAGCCTGGTCGAGCCCACGCTGTTCGGTCACGCCCGCGGCGCCTTCACCGGCGCGCAGTCGGCGCGCGCCGGCTATTTCGAGGAAGCCGCCGCCGGCACGCTGTTCCTCGACGAGATCGGCGAACTGCCGCTGGACCTCCAGGCCAAGCTGCTGCGCGTGCTGGAGAACGGCGAATTCCAGCGCGTCGGCGAAACCCAGTTGCGGCGCTCGAACGCGCGCATCGTCGCCGCCACCAACCGCGACCTCGGCGCTGAAGTGCGCGCCGGCCGCTTCCGCTCCGACCTCTATCACCGGCTCAGCGTATTCACCATTTCGCTGCCGCCGCTGCGCGACATGGGCGACGACCGCCTGCGCCTGCTCGATCATTTCCGCAGCCAGTTCTGCGCCCAGCTCGCCCGTCCGCCCTTCACGCTCGATGCCGCGGCGCGCACCGCGTGGCTGGACTACGGTTTTCCCGGCAATGTGCGCGAACTGCGCAACATCGTCATCCGTCTCGCCACGAAGTATCCGGGTCAGGAGGTCGGTCGCGAGGCCCTGCTCGCCGAGTTCGACCCGACCATACGCAGCGGCGCGGCTGCGGACGAGGACGGCGACCTGATAGACATCGCCACTGCCGAACTGCGCGCCGGCGGCTTCCGCCTCGACGCCAAGCTGCGCGAGTGGGAATCCGCCTATATAGATGCAGCCATGCGCCTGGCGCGCGGCAACGTCAGCGCTGCGGCGCGCCTGCTCGGCATCGCGCGCACCACGCTGTACCACCGGATGGAAGCGCCGGACGGCGACGCCGGCGCGCAGGACTGACATGTATCTCGATCACTTCGGCCTGCGCGAAGCGCCCTTCCTGATCACCCCGCACGCCGACTTCTTCTTCGGCGGCGCCAACCGCAGCGCGCTGCTCGACGCGCTGGTCTACGCGCTCGGCCGCGAAGAGGGTCTGGTCAAGGTGAGCGGCGAAGTCGGCACCGGCAAGACCATGCTCGCACGCGTGCTGATTGGCAGACTGCCGCCGCACCTGCGCGCGATCTACCTGGCCGATCCGCTGATGAACCGCGGCGAGCTGCTGGCCGTGCTGGCCGACGAGCTGGGCTGCGCCGACACCGCTGGCGACAGCGCTCACCGCATGCTGCGCGCAGTGCAGCAGGCGCTGGTCGCCGAGTTCTCGGCGGGTCGGCAGATCGTGCTGCTGATCGACGAAGCGCATGCGATGCCGGCCGATACGCTGGAACAGATCCGCCTGCTGTCCAATCTCGAATCCGAGCGCCACAAGCTGATCAAGATCGCGCTGTTCGGCCAGCCGGAACTCGACGCCCTGCTCGACCGGCCGGACATGCGACAGCTGAAGGACCGCATCACGCAACACTTCCGGCTCGACCCGCTGGCGCCGGATGACGTCGCGACCTACATCGACTTCCGCATGCGCGCCGCCGGCTATCGCGGCCCGGCTGTGTTCGAGCGGGCGGCGACGGCACGCATCGCGCGCGATTCCGGCGGTCTCACCCGGCGCATCAACGTGCTGGCCGACAAGTCCCTGCTGGCCGCTTTCGCCCGCAACGCACACGCGGTGACGCTGGCCGACGCGCAACGCGCCGCCGCCGACACGCAGACGCGCGCTGACCTGCCGCCGCAGCGCAAGGCAGCGCGCAACTTGCTGCTCACGCTGGGCGGAGTTGCGCTGGTCGGCGCCGGCTATCTGCTCGGCCGCGGCGATCGGGTGGCCGCACCGTCGGTTGCCGACACGGTGACCGCCCGCGCGGAGGCGGCCGCAGCGACAGCGCCGACGCCGCCCACCCCGGCCGCGTTGCCCGCGAATACAGGTGAGCTGGCCGCGCCTCCTGCGCCGGCTCCGGCCGATCCTCTGGAATCGCTGCTGACGGCGAGCCGGGCCTGGTCGACGACGGCCCCGGGCGAACGCTGGTTCGTGCAACTGATGTCGGTGCCCGCCGGTCGTGCCGACCACGTGCTCGACTATGTGCGTCGCGCGGGCCGCGCACTTGATCCGCAGCAGCTGCGTGCCTACCGCACGGACACCGCGGGCGACACGCAGCTGGCGGTGATCTATGGCGATTTCGCCGATCTGCGCAGCGCGCAGCAGGCGGTCGACGCGATGCCCGACTGGATACGCGGCACGCGACCCGTCGTGCGGCAGCTGCGCAGCCTGCGCACCGACAAACCATGACAATGGAATTTATCGTGTACGATGGCCCGCGCATCATCTTGATCCGCCAATGATTGCGCGTACCATCCTTTTCCGAACCCCGTCCGCCACCGCGACCATGACCGCATCGATGCGTGCTGCACCTGCCGACACCCGGACCGGACGGCCCTCCCGTTACCGCCGCATCGGTCTGCTCGGCACCCTGATGGCGCTGCTGACCGGCTGCGCCGTACATGCGCCGCAGCCGGCCTCGACCGCCCATGTACTGGCCGACAAGCCCGCGGCACGACCGGCCGACGACATCCCGCCGCCGGTCACCCGGCCGCTCGCGCCACCGCAGCCGCAACCGCGGCACAAGACCGAAACCTACAGCGTGGTGGTGAATCAGGTACCGGTGCGCGAACTGCTGTTCGCGCTGGCGCGCGACGCTCGGGTCAACGTCGACATCCACCCGGGCATCGAGGGCGCAGTCACGCTGAACGCGATCGACCAGACGCTGCCGCAGTTGCTGGCGCGCATCGCCCACCAGGTCGACATGCGTTTCGAACTGGACGGCCAGAATCTGGTGGTGATGCCGGACGCCCCCTTCCTGCGCAGCTACCGCGTCGACTACGTGAACATGTCGCGCGACGTGACCGGCGCGGTGTCGATCAACACGCAGATCGCCTCGACCACGTCGGCCGCGGTCAGCAGCGCCGGCGGCGGTGGCGGTGGCGGCAGCGTCGTCGGCACTGGTGCGACGGCCGCCGGCAACAGTTCGAGCACGCGCATCGAGAACGTCGCGCGGAACCGCTTCTGGGAATCGCTGGAACGCAATATCCGCGATCTGCTGCGCGAGACCGACAAGCTGCTGCCGGCGGAGAGCAGCGAAGCGCCGGTGGCACCGGTGGCCGGTGCCGAGGGCTCGGCAACGCCGCCTGAGCGGCGGACCACCTTCCGCGAAGCGGCGGCCGTCATCCTGAATCCCGAGACCGGCGTCATCAATGTGCGCGCCACCTCACGCCAGCACGAGAAGGTGCAGGAGTTCATCACCCAGGTGACGCGCATCGCGCGCCGCCAGGTGCTGATCGAAGCAACCATCGCCGAGGTGCAGCTGACCGACAACTACCAGCAGGGCATAGACTGGACCGCCTTCGCCGGCGGCGGCAAGCGCGGTGGCGCCACGCTGTCCCTGAACACCACCTCGACCGACTTCACGACCAACCAGCCCTTCGCGATCGGACTCGGACGCAACCGCGAACTGTCGGACAGCATCAAGCTGCTCGAAACCTATGGCGACGTGAAGGTGCTGTCCAGCCCGAAACTGTCGGTGCTGAACAACCAGACCGCGCTGCTCAAGGTGGTCAACAACATCGTCTACTTCGAGATCAAGTCCGACGTCGTCGCCAACACCAACACGCAGGCGGTACGCAGCTTCACCGCGACGCCGCGTTCCGTGTCGGTCGGCCTGGTGATGGCGGTGACGCCACAGATCAGCGCAGACGGCTTCGTGCTGCTCAATGTGCGGCCGACGATTTCGCGCAAGGTGGGCGACGCGCAGGACCCGACGCCCGACCTCAGCGCCCCCAATCTGGTGCCGGTCATCCAGACGCGCGAACTCGAATCGGTGATGCGCGTAGCCAGCGGCGAAACCGCCGTGCTCGGCGGGCTGATGCAGGACGAGATCAATTTCCGTCGCGACAGTATTCCGGGTGTATCGGTGCTGCCGATACTTGGACCGCTGCTGTCGGCGCGCAACGAAACCTCGCGCAAGACCGAACTGGTGGTGCTGATCCGCCCGGTGGTCATCGCTGACGCCAGCCTGGACGGCGACTACGCGCCGTTGAGCAGCGCGCTGCCGGGTCGAGACTTCCTGACGCCTTCCTTTCCGCCGCCGACGCTGCAGCCGCCGAAAGGACCGTCCACGGAGCCGGCGCCGTGAGCCTGCTGCTGGAGGCGCTGAAGAAGGCCGAGGCGGCCAAGCGTCGCGACGACGAGGGTGGTGGCGACGCACCGGCTACCGAGCCGCAGCCGGCGCCCGCCGCCCCGCGCATCACCCCGGCGCACGAACTCGAACTGATCGACGACGAAATCGCTCAGGCCGCCCGCTTCGCCGGGCTCGACGTGCCGGAACCCACGCCGTCCGTACCGCCGCCCGCCAGCCCGGGCAGCGAGGCGGCGCGCCTGCTGTTCGACGCGAAGAAGCCGACGTCGCGTCCGCCCTCGCTGGCCTGGCTGCTCGGTGGCGGCGCGCTGCTGCTGCTCGGCGTCGGCGGCTGGGTCGCCTGGCAGCTGTCGTCGCTGGACAGCGGCCGCTCGGCGCCTGCAGTACCCGCGGCAGCACCCGTCGCAGCCCCGACGAACACGCCAATGGCCGAACCGGTCAAGGCGCCAGTCGAACAGTCACCGTTGGCCATGGTCCCCCCGACCGCTACCGCTACCGCGCCTGCCGCCGAGCCGATCGCCCCGAGCCGGGCCGCGCTTCCCGTAACCGCGCCGGCGATGCCGGATTCGTCCCGTTTCCTGTCCGGTCAGCTGTCGGCCAACCCGCCGGTGGTCGAGGCGCCGCCGCCCGCACCAGCCGCCGCGCCGATCCGCATTACCCGTAATGCCCCCGCCGTGCCGCAGGACGTGGCGGACGGCTACACCGCCTTCCAGGCTGGCGAGTTCGACCGCGCCCGTATCGCCTACGAACGCGCGTTGCGCGCCGATCCGCGCAATCCCGACGCGCTGCACGGTCTGGCCGCGCTGGCCCAGCACCGGCGCGACGAAGCCGGCGTGCGCCAGCTGATGCGGCGCATCGCCGAAGTCGATCCGTCGGATACCGCCGCCCGCGTCGCACTCAGCGACAACGTCGATCCGGCAGTCCAGGAAGCGCGCCTGCTCGACATCGCGGCCGCCCAGCCGAAATCGGCCGCCGCCGCGTTCGCGCTCGGTTCGCTGTATGCGTCGCAGGCGCGCTGGCGCGAGGCGCAGCAGGCCTATTTCAACGCCTACACGCTGGCACCCGAGCAGCCCGACCACGCCTACAACCTCGCCGTCAGCCTGGACCAGCTGCGCCAGCCGCGCCTCGCACTACAGTACTACCGTGAGGCGATGTCGCTGCGCGCGCAGCACGCCGCGGCCTTCGATGCCGACATGGTGGCGGCGCGCATCCGGTCGCTGGAGGCACGCTGACGCGATGAATGCTCCGGTCAAACCACAACGCCAGCCGCTTGGCCAGATGCTGCTCGCGCAGGGGCTGGTGTCGGAGGACCAGCTGCGCATCGCGCTGCAGGAACAGCAACGGCAGAACATCCCGATGGGCCGGTTGCTGGTTCAGCTCGGCTTCGTCAGCGAAGCGACGCTGCGCGACGCGCTCGGCGTCACGCTGGGCAAGCGCACGGTAGACCTGACGCACGCGCTGGTCGATGCCGACGCATTGCGCCTGGTGCCGCAGGCGCTCGCCAAGCGCCATCTGCTGCTGCCGCTTAACTACGCGCCGAGCGCCCGTCGGCTGACGGTGGCCGTTTCAGACGTAAACGACATCGTCGCCCTCGACCAACTGCGCGCGCTGCTGCCCGAGGGCATGGACCTCGACACCGTGCTGGCCGGCGAAACCGAGCTGGCGCACGCGATCGACCAGGCCTACGGCCACGAACTGTCGATCGAAGGCATCCTGACCGAACTGGAAACCGGCGAAGTCGACTACCGCGCGCTGGCCGCGTCGGCCGACGAGTACAGCCAGCCGGTGGTGCGCCTGATCGACGCGCTGCTGACCGATGCGGTCAAGCGCGAAGCGTCCGACATCCACTTCGAGCCGGAAGCCGGCTTCCTGCGCATCCGTTACCGCATCGACGGCCTGCTGCGGCAGATCCGTGCGCTGCACCGCTCCTACTGGCCGGCGATGGCGGTGCGCATCAAGGTGATGGCGGGCATGAACATCGCCGAAATGCGCGCGCCGCAGGACGGCCGCATTTCGCTCACCATCAGCGGCCGGCCGGTGGACTTCCGCGTGTCGTCGCAACCGACGCTGCACGGCGAGAACATCGTGCTGCGCATCCTCGATCGCGCGCGCGGCATCGTGCCGCTCGACGGCCTCGGTCTGGCCGAGTCGCAGCTCGACCAGCTGAAACTGATGATCGCGCGACCGGAGGGCATCATCCTCGCCACCGGCCCGACCGGCAGCGGCAAGACCACCACGCTCTATTCGGTGCTGAACCACATCAACTCCGAAGGCGTGAATATCATGACGCTGGAGGACCCGGTCGAGTACCCGATGGCGCAGATCCGCCAGACCTCGGTCGCCGAATCGGTCAAGCTTGATTTCGCCAACGGCGTGCGTTCGATGATGCGGCAGGACCCGGACATCATTCTGGTCGGCGAGATCCGCGATGCCGAAACCGCCGACATGGCCTTCCGCGCCGCGATGACCGGTCACCAGGTGTATTCGACGCTGCACACCAATTCGGCGCTGGGCGCCATTCCGCGCCTGCTCGACATCGGCATCCTGCCGGACATCATGGCCGGCAACATCATCGGCGTGATCGCGCAACGTCTGCTGCGCCGGCTGTGCGTCTATTGCCGCCGGGCGCGCACGGCCGAACCGCACGAAGTGCACCTGCTCGGCGTGCGCGACGGCAATCCGCCGGACATCCACGACGCGGTCGGCTGCCCGGCCTGCGAATTCACTGGCTACCGTGGCCGGCTGGCGGTGATGGAACTGCTGCGCATGGATTCCGACCTCGACGAACTGGTCGCTCGCCGCGCCACCGCGCGCGAACTGCGCAACGCCGCCCGCGCCAAGGGCTTCCGTACGCTGGCCGAGGACGGCCTGCGGCGCGTGCTCGACGGTTCGACCTCGCTGGAGGAGCTGGCGCGCGTGGTCGACCTGACCGAGCGCATGAGCCAGGGCGGGCCGGACTGGTACGCGAGGTAGCGCGGTGGCCATCTTCTCGTACAAGGCGATGAACGCGCAGGGCCGTATGGTGTTCGGCCGCATGGACGCCGCCAATCTGGTCGATCTGGAAATGCGCCTGAAGCGCATGCAGCTCGACTTCGTGAACGGCCAGCCGATGAAGCACGCGCAGCCGCTGTTCGGCCACAGCCTGCCGCGTATCGAACTGATCAACTTCAGCTTCCACCTCGAACAACTGGTGCGTTCCGGCGTGCCGCTGATCGAGGCACTGACCGACCTGCGCGATTCGACCGAACACCCGCGCATGCGCGAAATCGTCGCCTCGCTGGTCGAGAGCATCGAGGGCGGGCGTTCGCTGTCGCAGGCGATGGCCGAACATCCGGGCGCCTTCAGCAAGGTGTTCTGCGCACTGGTGCGCGCCGGCGAACTGACCGGCAACCTGCCGGAAGTGCTGCGCGAACAGGTCGAGGCCTTCAAGTGGGAGGATGAGCTGGTGTCGCAGACCCGCCGTCTGCTCACCTACCCGGCCATCGTCGGCACCTTCCTGCTGTTCGTGATCGGCGTGCTGATGCTGGTGGTGGTGCCCGATCTGGCGCGCTTCTTCCGCAACACCGGGCTCGAACTGCCACTGCAGACGCGCATCCTGATGGGTACGTCGGAATTCCTGCAGGCCTGGTGGCCGGCGCTCATCCTGCTCGTCGTGCTGGCGGTCGTCGGCGGCGCGGCGCTGCTGCGCCTCAACCCGGCACTGCGCCAGCGGGTGGACTGGATCAAGCTCAATCTGCCGGTGGTCGGCCCCATCCTGCACAAGGTGGTGCTGTCGCGCTTCGCCAGCATGTTCGCGATGATGTACGGCGCCGGCATCCCCATTATCGACGCCGTGCGCACTTCGGAGGACGTGGTCGGCAACGAGGCGGTGCGCGATTCGCTGCGGCGCGCCGGCATGCTGATCGGCCAGGGCCAGAACGTCACCGCCGCCTTCCAGAGCGTGGGCCTGTTTCCGCCACTCGTGGTGCGCATGCTGCGCGTCGGCGAAAGCACCGGCGCACTCGACCGCGCGCTGCGCGAGGTGTCCTACTTCTACACGCGCGATGTGCGCGAGTCGATCGCCCGCGCGCAGGCGGCGATGGAACCCACACTGACGCTGGTGCTCGGCCTGCTGCTGATGGGCGTCGCCTTCTCGGTGCTGGGACCGGTGTACGACATGCTGACCCGGCTGAAGATCTGATGCCGCGCCGCCACGTGCTCTATCTCGACGCCACGCAACTGGTCGCCTGGGGATGGCGGGCCGGCGAGGTGACGCTGCGCGGGCGCTTCGCCAACGACGCCGAAGGCCATGCGCAGTTCGCCGAGTTCCTGCGCCAGCGCCGCGACAGTCTTTTCCTGCTGCTGTGCGATCTGGTGGACGAGGCCTTCGTCGCCGAAAACGTGCCCTTCGTCCGCGGCGGCGACCGCGTGTCGCTGCTGCGTCGCAAGCTGGCCCAGCATTTCTTCGGCACCCCCTTCACCTGCGCGCATTCTCTCGGCCGGCTGCGCAGCGGTCGCCGCGACGAACAGATGCTGTTCTGCGCGCTCACCCGCCCCGCTCATCTTGAGCCCTGGCTGGCGGCGCTGCGCGCTGCCGAAGCGGCGTTGAGCGGCATCCACAGCGTGCCGCTGGTCAGCGAACCGATACTCGAACGGTTGCGCGTGACCGAAGGCCAGTCCTTGCTGCTGGGCATCAGCCCTGCCGGCGTGCGGCAGAGCTTCTTCGAGGGCGGCCGGCTGCGCTTTTCGCGCCTCACACCGCTGAGCGCACTGTCCAGCAACGACCTGCCGCGCGCCTGCGCCGAAGAGGCGCGACGGCTGCATCCCTATCTGCTCGGCCAGCGCCTGATCGCCCGCAACACGCCGCTGACGGTGCGCGTGCTGGTACCGCCAGCAAACATGGACGACTTCGCGCTCGCCTGCCGGTCGAATGACACGCTGCAGTTCGAACTGATAGACAGCGAACAGGCGGCCGCCCGATTGGGCCTGCGGCCGCCGCCTCAGGACATGAACAGCGAGACACTGTTCGTGCAGGCGCTGATGCGCAACACCCCGGCAGAGCAGTTCGCGCCGTCGGCCGAACGTCGCTTCCATCGCATCTGGCTCACCCGTTTCGCACTGCGCGCCGCCGGCAGCGTAGCGCTGGCGGCCTGTCTGCTGTTCTCGGCGCACAGCGCACTCGACAGCTTCGAGATGCGGCAGGACACACTGCGCCTGAACGACGACGCACAGCGCGCGCAGCGCGCGCGCGCCGACATCATCCGCCGGCTGCCGCCGACGCCGGTGCCGCTGGACACGCTGCGCGTCGTGCATGAGCGCAGTCTGCAGATCGAACAGCGCAGCGCGATGCCGGACGGCCTGATGCGCGAGCTGGGGGCGGTACTCGAACAGCTGCCGCAGGTGACGCTGGACAAGCTCGAGTGGCGACTCGCCGCCGACCTGGCGAACGGGAACAATGGCGCGCTGCCGCCGATGCGTGCCGAACTGATCGTGCACGCCCACCTGCCGGAGGAATTCGGTGCGCAGCAGCGGCGCGCACTGGAGGTGGTCGACGCGTTGGCCGGCCAGTTGCGCGCGCGCCCCGGACTGGACGTCCAGGTACTGCGCCAGCCTTTCGATCTCGAATCCGGCCAGGTATTGCGCGGCGGCACCCGCACCGAGCGGACCGATGCCGGCAATGCGCCACCGTTCTCGCTGCGCATCAGCAGGGTGCTGGCACCATGATGCGGCCGGGCGATCTGCGCAAGGCGGGGGGCAGCGCGCTGCTGGCACTGGCGATGGCATTGGCCGGCGCGGCGGCGGTGTGGGCCAGCACCCGGCTCGCCAGCGACGTGCGGCAGGCACACGAGCGCGCCTTGGCCGCGCGCACCGACGCGCAGCGCGCGCTCGCCGGGGCGCGCGCCGAGGAGGCGGAAATCGCCGCCAAGATCGACCGCTTCCGCCATCTGGTCGAGCGCGGTGCGGTCGGTACGGAACAGCGTCTGGCCTGGGTGGAGTTGATCCGCGACGCGCGCGCGCGACACCACCTCGGTGCCGTCGATTACGAGTTCTCGCCGCAGCGCCCGCTCGATCCGCTGATCGCGCCGGCGGACGCCGATCAGCTCGAAGCCGCCGGCAGCACGCTGCGCATCCGCACGCCGCTGCTGCACGAAGGTCAGCTGATCGCCCTGCTCGACGACCTCGCATTGAATGCATCGGCCGTCGTTCGCGTGCGCGAATGCAGCGTCACGCGCGCCGCCGTCGCCAGTGAGGCGGAACAGCTGGTGGCGGACTGCCTGCTCGACTGGATCACCTTCCGCCCACGCCAGGGAGCCGGCTCGTGAAGCGGCACGCGCTCGCTCTGCTGCTCGTCGCGTTCTGCGGCGCCGCTGTAGCGCAGCCGCTGGGCCGGCTGTTCTACAGTGACGAGGAACGGGCCCGGCTGGACGTCCGTCGCGGCCAGCCGGTCGACAACACGGCACCGCGTCAGGTCGGCACCGTGCGCCATGACGGCGTCGTCACCCGTTCGTCCGGCCCGCCGACCTGGTTCGTCAATGGCGCGCCAGCCGATGGCGAAACACTGTCGGCGCTGCCGGCCCGTACCGTCGGCGCCACGCTGCAACTGAAGGGCGCCGATGGCCGCCCGCTGCGTCTGCGTCCAGGCGAGCAGGCGGCGGTGGACGAAGCCGGCGAAGCCACGCCATCGGGTGCCGCCATCGACATCCGCCCGGGGCGCACGCGATGAAGCGTCGTCAGCAGGGCAGCGCATTGCTGATCGCGGTCGGTCTGCTCGGTCTGCTGGCGATGGCCACGCTGGCACGCGCCCTGTCATCGCCGCCGGGCGCCGAAGCGGCGCTGGCCACCGAGCGCGCGCTGGCGCGGGCACGCGAGGCCCTGGTCGCCTACGGTGCGCTCGGCAATGCAGCCGGCAGCCACGACAATTCACCGGGCGCGCTGCCCTGCCCCGACCTCGACAACGACGGTGTATCGGACCTGAACTGCAGCGCGCACATCGGCCGCCTGCCCTGGCGCACGCTGGGCCTCGGCCCGCTGCTCGACGGCGCCGGGGAATGTCTCTGGTACGCCCGCAGTCCCCGCTACAGCAATAACATCCAGACCAGCGAGCGCGGCACGTCGGCCGACAAGCCGGCACTGAATCCGGCCACACCGGGCGAAATCGTCGAAGTGAACGCCGAAGGCGCCACCGGTCGCCGGCTGGCAGCGGTCGTCATCGCGCCTGGACTGCCGCTGCCCGGCCAGCAGCGCGGCGCGGTCAGCGGCCTGTCCGGCTGCCGCAGCGGCGACCTCGCGCAGTTCCTGGAGGATGTCGACGTCGGCGGCACGCCCTACCCGCACAGCAGCGGGCTGAATGCGGTGACGCTGCTCGCCGGCGACGGCTTCAACGACAGCGTGCTCGGCATGGACACACCGCGCCTGTTCACCACCGCCGGCGCGCGCGTGCTTGGCGACATCCAGCTTGCAGGCGGCACGCCAACCCATGTCTGGTGGACGCAGAACCTGTGGTGTACCCAGGTCTGCGTCACCGCCAGCAGCGGACGCATCACGCTGGCCGACGGCGGCAGCGTGTCGCGCGCGCTCGGTGTCTTCCCGGCGTGCGCCAGCCCGTGCAGCGGAACATGAAGACAGCGCGCGGATTCACCCTGGTCGAGATCGCGATGGCGCTGACCATCATCGCGCTGCTCAGCGTCGGCGCGATCGGTACGCTGCAGATGGCCATGCTGCGCGCGCGCATCGCCGAAACGCAGGACGCGCTGCGCGAGGCGCGCGAGGCGGTCACCGCCTACGCCGTCGCCAATCGCTCGCTGCCCTGCCCCGCCGTGTCGGCGACCGACGGCACCGAACAGAGCCGCGCCGGCGGCAGTTGCGCCAGCCGACGCGGCCTGCTGCCGTGGACGACACTGGGCGTACGCGGGCTCGACGGCTGGGGCAACCGGCTCGGCTACGTCGTATCGTCCGGAATGGTGAAGAGCCCGGCCGGGCGCATCGCGCTCAGTGACACCGGCAGCATCCGCATCTACGCGCGCGACGCGGCCGGCACGCAATCGGAAATCGTCACCCAGACGGCGGTCGCCTACGCGCTGTGGTCGCATGGCGAGAACGGCCGCGGTGCGACGACCGCGGTCGGCACGCTGATCGCCGACGATTCGACGAGCAACATTGACGAAGACGTGAACAGCTCCCAACCCGCAAATAACGCCGAACAGACGCTGTATGCGCGGGAGGGCAGCAGCAGCGCGGACGCGGTCGGTGGCGAGTTCGACGATCTGGTGGTATGGGAATCGCGCTTCGTGCTGTTCGGCCGCATGATCAGTTCCGGGCAGCTGCCGTGACCCGTCTCTTAACAGCGACAGATATTCACGGGTCCGTGCGATGAGTACCGGCTTCTTCACGCGCCTGCGCAGCGGCGGCATCCTGCCGTCGGACAGCGCCGACGAGCGCCTCAACAAATCGCTGCTGGTGCTGGCGACCGGCCTGGTCTGCGTCGCCTCTACGCTGTGGCTGGCGGTCTACTGGAGCCTGGGGCCGCGGCTGTCGGCCACGCTGCCCTTCGCCTATCAGCTGCTGCTCGCGGGCAACCTTGCCCTCTTCCTGTACGGCGGCAATTTCCGGCTGTTCCGCAACACGCAGCTCGGGCTTTTCCTGTTCGCGCCTTTCGTCGCGCAGTGGGCGATCGGCAACTTCATCACCGCCAGCGGCATCCTGCTGTGGGGGCTGCTCGCTCCGATCGGCGCCATCCTGTGCATCGGCGCGCGCGAGGCGCTGGCCTGGTTCTTCGCCTACGCTTTCCTGGTCGCGCTGACCGGTTTCTTCGACTACTACCTCGCCGACGCCGCGACTTACCGCAACGCGCTGGTGCCGGTGGAAACCAGCGTCGTATTCTTCGCGCTGAACTTCCTCGCCGTCTCCAGCATCGTGTTCATGCTGCTGCGCTTCGCCATCGAACAGAAACAGATCATCGCGCGCCGGCTGGCCGAAGCACACACATTGCTGGAACAGGAACAGGAACGTTCGGAGCGACTGCTGCTGAACATCCTGCCAGGGCCGGTCGCCGAGCGTCTCAAGCAGAACGAGAAGAACATCGCCGACGGCTTCGCTGACGTCAGCGTCATGTTCGCCGACATCGTGAACTTCACCCAGGTCGCCGCCGGCATGACGCCGTCACAGGTTTTCTCGATGCTGAACCGCGTGTTCTCCCGCTTCGACGAACAGGCCGAGGCGCGTGGCCTGGAGAAGATCAAGACCATAGGCGACGCCTACATGGTGGCCGGCGGACTGAATTCTGGAAACGCCGACTACACGGCGGCCGTCGCCGACCTCGCATTGGAAATGCGCGACTGGCTGCGTAATCAGACCACCGGCACCGGCGTATTGCTCGATCTGCGCATAGGCATAGGCACCGGCCCGGTCGTCGCCGGCGTCGTCGGCAAGAAGAAGTTCATCTACGACCTGTGGGGCGACACGGTGAATCTGGCCAGCCGCATCACTACCGAGGGCGTGCCCGGCATGGTGCAGGTCGATACCGCGACCTACCTGCGGCTGCGCAGCCGCTACGACTTCCACGAGCCGCAAACGCTTTACCTCAAGGGCAAGGGCGACACCGTGGTGTATCGGCTGATCGGGCGCAAGGAGGACAGCACCGAATTGCGGACGGACAGCGTGGACATCCTGCTCGACGCAGGGTGAGTACAGGTTTGGCGAGCGGGGGCTTGATCACAATGCGACCACCTCCGTTAGGCGGACACGTTGCATACCCCGTCGCGCCTGAAGATCTGGCGACGGTCGAGCTAGCTGATCAGCCGCGCAGCAATGGGACGCAGGCGCCAGCAAGGGCATCGAACATGCGAGATACCCGTCACGAGCAGGCATTCATTTCTCTGCCGCCTGCCACGCAGCCCCTCTTCCAACAGTCCCGCCTGTGCGTCCATTAGATTGACCTGGCGCGCGCCTGCCTTCTCGACAAACGATCACAATAAGCTGATGTGGCAGGTGAACGAAAAACGGGCGCCCGAAGGCGCCCGTTTGAGCACGACTTTCTGATCGGAAACCGATTAGAAGGTGTGAGCGAGACCGATGTTGAAGCCGGAATCGCCGTAGCCGGTGCCGTTGGCGCCGCCCGAACCCGTGCCGTTGCCGCCGGCAGCGTTCTTCGAGATGCCGCAACGGGCCAGATCGTCGTTGTTGATCTTGGCGTAGGTTGCGTACGCGGTGGTGCGCTTCGAGAAGGCGTACTCGCCACCGATGCCCCACTTCGAGCAATCGCTGTCAGCAGCGCGATCGTCGTTGGCCTTGACGTACGAAGCCTTCAGGGTGATGTTCGAAGTCACCGGAGCCGACAGACCGATCAGCCAGCCGTCGCCGTTCGAGACAGCCTTCGAGGCGGTGTCGTCACCTTCGGTGCTTTCGTAGTAAGCCGACAGCTTGGCAACGCCGAAGTCGTAGCTGGCACCAGCAACCCACAGGTCGAATTCGAGATCGCCGCCGCCCGGGGCAACGCGCTTGATCTGGAGGTTTTCGTAGTCGAGCAGCAGGCTGATCGGGCCGTTGTCGTACATGGCGGCGATCGCGTACAGCGGGGTGTCGCCAGTTTCGACGTCCTGACCAGCGATGGCGCCGGAGCCGGCTTCCGACAGCAGCGACGTGGTGTAAGCAGCCAGGAACTTCAGGCCGGGGGCCAGTTCCGGGGTGATGTACACAACGGCGTTGTCAGCACGGTCAGCCTGACCCAGACCCGAGGTCACGCCGAACAGCGAACCGGCGTTGGCAACGGTCTGGTTCTTGAACGGGTCGTACTTGCCGACGAAGGAGTAACGGGCGCCATCAACGCGGCCACCGAGGGCGGTACCGAAGGCACCGGTCAGGCCAACCCAGCTGTGACGGTTGGTGGTGGAACCGAACGAGGTGCCGCTGTCGCCCGAGAAGCCGAATTCGAATTCGTAGATGGCCTTCAGGCCGTTGCCCAGATCTTCCGAACCCTTGAAGCCGAAGCGGTTGGTGCCGAGGATACCGTCTTCGAAGTCGTTCAGACGGCCAGTGCGACCGGCTTGCGACAGGCCACCGCTGTCACCACCGCGGGACATGAAACCGTAGTCGATGCGACCGTAGATGGTCACGTTGGAAGCTTCGGCCATGACGGCGGCCGGGGCGAGCGCTGCGGCAATGGCAGCGGCAAGCAGTTTCTTGGACATTACGCAAATCTCCTCTTGCGATGATAGTGGGTGCCCGGATCGTATTCGGCCTCGCGGCCGCTGCACTGCCGGGCTACACACCTTCGGAGCTTCAGAAGGTGTGGCGGACTGTACCGAAGCAGCAAAGTCGGCCGCAAGCCATGCGTTGAATTACGTATGCCCCTGGATCAAGTCTTGTGGTTTTTGCGCAACAAGGCCAGTTCGCGCGAAAGCGGCGGGGCATTTGCAGGCGTGGCGCCTCGTGCGCCCGGTCTGCGTGACCCGCGGCATCGACGTCCGGCTGTGGTTCGACGGAGCACGGATACAAAAAAGCCCGGGCCGATCAGCACCCGGGCTCCATGTGTCCGCCAGACGGACCACTGCGCGAACTCAGACGCCGCAGCTGCCGCTGCCGCCGGAGCGGCCGATCAGATCGAAGAACTCGCGGCGGGTGCGCGCGTCATCGCGGAAGGCGCCCAGCATGCGGCTGGTGACCATCGCGACACCCGGCTTGTGCACGCCCCGCGTGGTCATGCACTCGTGCGCGGCCTCGATCACGACGGCTACGCCGCGAGGCTGCAGCACTTCATACAGTGCGTCGGCCACCTGCACGGTCATCTTTTCCTGGATCTGCAGGCGCTTGGCGAACACCTCGACCAGTCGCGCCAGCTTGGAAATGCCGACCACGCGGCGATCCGGCAGATAGGCGACGTGTGCCGTACCGATGATGGGCACCATATGGTGTTCGCAATGGCTCTCGAAGCGGATGCCGGTCAGTGCGATCACCTCGTCGTAGCCCTCGACTTCCTCGAAGGTGCGCGACAGCACTTCGCGCGGATCCTCTGCGTAGCCCGCAAAGAACTCCTCGTAGGCCTTGACCACGCGCTTCGGCGTGTCGATCAGGCCTTCGCGCGTCGGATCGTCGCCGGTCCAGCGGATCAGGGTGCGAACGGCCGCTTCGGCTTCCTCGCGGGTCGGACGACCGGTGTCAGTGCTCTTCATGTTCTTCCTGTACTTATATATATGGTGGGTCGGCGGCCGGCTTGCGCCCGCCTTCGGCGACCCGGGCCGTCCATGTTGGCGGCGCAGGCCGGGGTTTTCAAGAGGTTTGAGCAGTCTGTGACCCTTGATATGGCGTTTTTGCTCCCCAGATTGAACAGCGTTAGGGCCTGTTGACCTTGAGTCGCGAACCGCGTTTGCAGCGCGCGAGCCACTGTCAATAGACCCTCGGCCCACGGCTTGACGATTGTTTCCGGATGCAAGCCACCGGAACAGCCCGCAGCCGGGCCCGCTCCATCGTTCGCCCAGAAGTTGCGCCGACTCATTTCAGCCAGGTTGTCAGGCGCGCAAACACACGTCAGGAGAGGACATCGATGAAGATCAAGCTGTCTCGTACCGCACTCGCCGCACTGACCGCGACGGCCTTCGGGCTGGGCGCCACGGCGACGACTGTCGACTGGATGCGCCACGCAGAAGCCGCACCGCAGTCGAAGCCGGTGCAGATTGCACAGGCGGCGACGATCACCGCGCCGACGACGGCGCCCCTGGTTGCCGGCCTTCCGGATTTCAGCACGCTGGTCGAGCAGACCTCGCCGTCGGTGGTGAACATCAGCGTGATCGGCAAGCCTTCGCGCGTGGCGGTGAATCCGAACGACCCGATGTTCGAGTTCTTCCGCCGCTTCGGCATCCCGGTGCCGCAGAACCCGCAGCGTGGCGGTGAAGGACCGGCGCCGCGCGGCATCGGCTCCGGCTTCGTCATCAGTCCTGACGGCTATATCCTGACCAATGCACACGTGGTGGCCGATGCCGCCGAGGTAACGGTCAAATTCACCGACAAGCGCGAGTACAAGGCAAAGGTGATCGGCAGCGACAAGCGCACCGACGTCGCGCTGATCAAGATCGACGCGAAGAACCTGCCGGCCGTGAAGCTGGGCAATGCCGACACCACCCGCGTCGGCGAGTGGGTAGCCGCCATCGGCGCGCCCTTCGGTTTCGAGAACACGGTGACTGCCGGCATCGTCAGCGCCAAGTCGCGCGCGCTGCCTGACGAGTCACTGGTGCCCTTCATCCAGACCGACGTAGCGATCAACCCGGGCAATTCCGGCGGTCCGCTGTTCAACCTGAACGGCGAGGTGATCGGCATCAATTCGCAGATCTACTCGCGCACCGGCGGCTTCATGGGTCTGTCCTTCGCCATTCCGATCGACGTGGCGATGCGGGTGGCCGACCAGATCAAGCAGTACGGGCGTGCCAAGCACGCCCGTCTCGGCGTCAGCATCCAGCCGATCACGCGCGAACTGGCCGACAGCTTCGGCCTCGACCGCGCGCGTGGTGCGCTGGTCGCCAACGTCGAACAGGGCGGTCCGGCCGACAAGGCCGGTCTGCAAGCCGGCGACGTGATCCTGTCGGTCGATGGCCGAGCGGTGTCCGATTCCTTCGACCTGCCGAAAGTGATCGGCAATCTGGCGCCCGGCAAGACGGTCAAGATGAAGGTATGGCGTCAGGGTGCGGAACGTGACCTGAGCGCGACGCTGGGCGAACAGAGCGACAGCGAGGTGACGGCGCTCGACGAAGGTGGCCGCGACAGCGGACCGGTCCGCGACCGGCTCGGCCTCGCCGTGCGTCCGCTGACCGGTGCGGAATCGCAGCAGCTGGGCGTCACCCGCGGTCTGGTCGTAGCCGACGCCGGCGGCGCGGCCGCACAGGCGGGAATCCAGCCGGGCGACGCCATCCTTGCGGTAAATGGTCAGCCGGTCGGCAGCGCGGAAGAACTGGCGAGGCTGGTGGAAAAGGCCAAGGGCCGCATCGCGCTGCTGATCCAGCGCGGCGACAACCGGCTGTTCGTGCCGATCCGGGTAGGCTGATTCCCCAACTCTGACGTCGCGGCCGAGGCCGCTCCCACAGGGATCACGCCCGACTCGTGGCCGGAGCCGGGTTCAGTGGGAGGGGTCTTGACCCCGACAGCGGCCTGGATCGATGCCGGCGGCTTGCCGCAGCCGCGTCGCGGCCAAGGCCGCTCCCACAGTAACTGCGCCCCATCGGCGACCGGAGGGGTGTTCTGTGGGAGGGGTCTTCTGACCCCGACCGCAGCCTGTGCCGAAACCAGTGCCGCCGGATGGCCCGCGCTTACGACGCAGGTCTAAGCCGGGCCAGCAGCCGCCAGTCCTTGCCCACCGCCCGCATGTCGCGGACGTCTACATCGATGCGCTGGGCCAGCGTGTCGAAGGGGCCCAGATTGAACAGGCCCATGCCGCGCCCGAGCACCGTTGGCGCCAGATACATCAGCAGTTCGTCCACACAGCCCTCGCGCAGCAGCGAGCCGTTCAGCTTGTGACCGGATTCGGCGTGCACCTCGTTGATGCCCCGCGCGCCAAGCGCCTGGAACATGGCGGGCAGGTCAACTTTCCCGCCCTCGTTCGGCAGCACCAGCAGTTCGGCGCCGGCATCGCGCAGCGCCTGCGCCTTCGGCGTGTCGTCGGACGCACACACCACCAGCAGCGGCGAACGTTCGATGTCGGCAAACAGCTTCGCCTGCGGCGT
Source organism: Methyloversatilis discipulorum (assembly GCF_000385375.1). Classification (NCBI taxonomy): domain Bacteria; kingdom Pseudomonadati; phylum Pseudomonadota; class Betaproteobacteria; order Nitrosomonadales; family Sterolibacteriaceae; genus Methyloversatilis; species Methyloversatilis discipulorum. The sequence goes on along the minus strand of NZ_ARVV01000001.1, from coordinate 877,999 downwards.
CAGCTGCAACCGCGCGTCGACGATGATGCGCAGCGGCTGGCGCGGGGTATCGACCTCGCGCACGGTCAGGCTGGGGTCATCCTCGATCACCGTGCCGATGCCCGACAGCACCGCACAGGCGCGTGCCCGCCAGCGGTGGCCGTCACGTCGGGCCGCGGCGCCGGTAATCCACTGGCTGACACCGTTCTCCAGCGCGGTGACGCCGTCCAGCGTCGAGGCGGTTTTCAGCCTGACCCAGGGCTTGCCGCGCGTCATGCGCGACACGAAACCGATGTTCAGTTCGCGCGCGTCGGCCTCCAGCACGCCGCAGTCGGTAGCGATGCCGGCGGCGCGCAGTCGCGCCAGCCCGTTGCCGGCGACCAGTGGATTCGGGTCCTGCATGGCGGCGACGACGCGCGCCACGCCGGCCTTGACCAGCGCATCGGCACACGGCGGCGTGCGGCCGTGGTGGCTACAGGGTTCCAGCGTCACGTAGGCAGTCGCCCCGCGCGCAGCGTCGCCAGCGGCTCGCAAGGCATGCACTTCGGCGTGCGGCTCCCCGGCCTTCTCATGCCAGCCTTCGCCGACGATCTGACCATCGCGCACCAGCACGCAGCCGACGCGCGGATTCGGTGACGTGGTCCACATCCCGCGCGCGGCCAGCTTCAGCGCGCGTGCCATGAAAAGGGTGTCAAGCGAGGCGTCGTGCGCCATTCAGCCTCCCGTCTTGCGCGGCGCGCGCGGCGGCTTGGTCACCTCGCGCACGACCTCCGAAAATTCATCGACATCCTCGAAATTGCGATAGACGCTGGCAAAGCGGATGTAGCCGATCTTGTCGAGCTTCTTCAGTTCGCGCATCACCAGTTCGCCGAGGCGGTCGGTGGCCAGTTCGCGCACCCCCATCGTGAGCAGGCGTTCCTCGATGCGGTCCATCGCCAGATCCACCGACTCGGTGGTGACCGGGCGCTTGCGCAGCGCCAGCATCATGCTGGCGCGCAGCTTTTCGCGATCGTAGTCGGCGCGCCGACCGTCCTTCTTGACGATCTGCGGCATCTTCAGCTCGACCCGCTCGTAGGTGGTGAAGCGCTTGTCGCAGTGCGCGCAGCGGCGCCGGCGACGGATGATGTCGCCATCCTCGCTTTCGCGGGTTTCGACCACCTGGGTATCGGGGGAGCTGCAGAACGGGCATTTCATGGCGTCGCTCCGTGCATGGACGGCGCGAATGTTACGCCCGGATGCGGCATTGCGCCGCATTTCGTCCGCGCAAGCGCAGATTCAGGCCACGTCGCTCGCTTCGATCAGCTTCTGATAGGTGTAGGCGGACAGCGCCAGCCGGTCGCTGCCCTGCACTTCGACGAACTCGAGCCCGTGGTGCAGCGCGAAGGCCTCGCCCTCCGAGTCCGGATTGCTGCGCACCGAGCGGATGCCCGCCTTGACATGCACGAACTGGTCGATGTCGTCGAACTGCAGCCTGAACTTCAACTGCAACAGGTCGCCGATTTCACCCAGCGCGGCCTTGGCGGCAAGCAACGCCCCGCCCTTGCTGATATCGACCAGGGTGCCGGCGTACAGCGCTCCATACATGTCGGTGACCGACGAGATCAGCCGCACGCTGGCGCGCTGGGCGCGGCGCACGCGCATGCCACGCACCTTCTTCGGATAGCTCAGGTGCAGGTAGGGAAAGGGCGTGTTCGACATCTTCAGCACGTGCGCCGGGAAGGCGTACACGCTCTTGCCGGAGAAGAAACGGACGACGAAGGCGGCGTCCTGCTTCACCATCGCGTAGGCGCCATCGACCATCGGCGGCGTCACCATGACGCTGCGTCCCTTCGCGTAGCCGAGCAGCTTCACCGCATGGCGCGGTGCGTCGGCGGCGACGCCCTGCAGTTGCAGCAGGTCGCCGACCTGCAGCCGGATGTCCTCCAGGTCGAGCAGGATGCCGTCCTTGTCCGGCGCCGGCTCGCCGTCCGGCACGATGCTGGACGGCGCCTGCACCTGATTGGCCGCCATGCGGTCGCGGTACAGACCGCGCTCGCTCAGCACGTCGAGCTGGTTCTGCGTCTGCACCACGACGCCAGCTTTCAGCAGCAGCTTGTTGTTCTGGTCGTACAGCGAATACGGCAGGGGCTTGCCCAGCACCACATCGGTCTTGCGCACGGGAATCATGACGGCCTCGGAGGCAGCGGTATCCCCGGGGTATCGACAGACCGCGCCAAAACTTGAAGCCGCCGGTCAACGCGGCTGTCCGCGCGCCTTCATCAGATCGTGCAGGCTGCGCGCGGCCGGCCGCAGCGGTGTGCGGTGTTGCGTCCAGCCCATCTGCCGGCGCGGTGCCAGCCAGCGGAAGCGGGTGGCCGCCCATCGCAGCAGCCGGTAACGTCCGGGGCTGGCGTAGATGCCGCTCCAGAAGCGCCACACCAGCTTCTGCCCGACGCTGAACGATGCGCCCTGCCCGGCCAGCGGCTGCGCCACCGCGGCGCCAGGCGCGCGATTGGCTTCGGTACGCAGGCGCATCAGCAACGACGGGATAGGGATGCGCACCGGGCACACCTCGGCGCAGGCGCCACACAGGCTGGAGGCGGTCGGCAGGTCGCGGCTGTCGTCCAGCCCCAGCAGGTGCGGCGACAGGATCTGGCCTATCGGCCCAGGATAGGTGGTGCCGTAGGCATGGCCGCCCACGCGCGCATAGACCGGGCAGTGGTTCATGCACGCGCCGCAGCGTATGCACTGCAGCGTCGCGCGCAGCTGGGCGTCGGCATAGGCCTGGGTGCGACCGTTGTCGAGCAGCACCAGGTGCATGCGCCGCGGCCCGTCCTGGTCGCCGAGCCGACGCGGACCGGTGATCAGGTTGAAATAGGTGGTGGCGGCCTGACCGGTGGCCGAGCGCGGCAGCAGGCTGGCCAGCGGCATCGCGTGTTCCAGCGTATCGACCACCTTCTCGATACCCATCATCGCGATGTGGATGTCCGGCACCGTCGTCGACAGCCGACCGTTGCCCTCGTTCTCGACCAGCCACAACGTACCGGTTTCGGCGATCGCGAAATTGACGCCGGAAATGCCGATGTCGGCCTGCATGAAGCGCTCGCGCAGCACTTCGCGGCCGGTGCGGATCAGCGCATCGACGTCTTCGGTGTAGCCGGCGTCCGGAATCTTCTGTTCGAACAGCCGCGCGATGTCCTGCTTCGTCTTGTGGATGGCGGGCATGACGATGTGCGACGGCCGTTCGCCGGCCAGCTGCACGATGTACTCGCCCATGTCCGATTCGAGACACTCGACGCCGCGCGCTTCGAGGTAGTGGTTCAGTTCCACCTCCTCGCTCACCATGGATTTGCCCTTGATCACCCGCTGCGCGCCGGCTTCGGTGGCGATGCGGTGGATGATGGCGCAGGCCTCGTCCGGCGTTTCCGCCCAGTGCACCTCGACGCCACGCGCCTGCAGATTCGCCTCCAGCTTCTCCAGCAGTGCAGGCAGATGCGCCAGCGCGTGCTTGCGTACCGCCTCGCCCAGATCGCGCAGCGCCTCGGTTTCGACCGGGTCCGGAAATTGGCTGGCGCGCTTGTCACGCAGGAACTGCATGGCGCTGCGGAAGTTGTCGCGCAGCCCGTCATCCGCCAGCGCCTCGCTGACGCGGTCGCGGAATTGCGCGGGCGACACGAAATGCATGGGCTGCGCGCTCATGCCGAGTCTCCTTCGGCGATCACCACCACGACCAGCTCGCGCGGGCCGTGCGCACCGTAGGCCAGCGTCTGCTGGATGTCGGCGGTGCGCGACGGACTGGACACCAGCACGCGGTTGGTCGGCATGTCGTCGGCCCAGCGCTGGCTGCTCGACGCATGGTGCAGGTCGTCATACAGATCGCGCGCATCGATGCAGACCAGACTGATCGGCGGCACCAGCGACAGCGTGCGCGGCAGCGCGCCGCCGTGGTTCAGCAGCAGCGCGCCGGTTGCCGCAATGCCGGCAGCGGCCGGTGTGAACCCGGCGTCGACGGTCGCGAACATGTCCTGCTTCCAGGCCTCGATCGCGCCGTCGAAGCGCACCGCCTCGATGGCGGGCGGCAAGGCCGCCGCCAGCTCGTCGGCGCGCACGCCGCCGTTCAGTGCCAGGCGACGCACGCCGCGCAGGAGCAACGCATCGGCCGCAACGCTCGCCCACTCGGCCGGCTGCGCCACCATCACATCGGCGCGCGAAGCGCGCAGTCGCGCGCACAACTGCTGCAGCCGCTCGCCCGGCGTCAGCCGTGGTCGCTGCGCGTAGTAGGCCGTCACGTCAGGCGGCATCACCGGCGCGCCAGGCTCGGCCGCGCGCAGACGGGCGAGGATGCGTTCGCGGGCGCTCATGCTTCGCCCTCCAGCCGGCGCAGCAGGAAGGTCGCCAGGTGTTCCCCGCGCAGCGCCCGGCCCTGGTGTTCGGCGGCGTGCGAAATGTTCAGCATGCAGCCGCAGTCGGCGGTGACGAAGCGCTCGCAGACCGCCGACAGGCTGGCCACCTTGTCGCGCACGATGGCGCCCGATATGTCCGCGTGCTTGAGCGAGAACACGCCACCAAAGCCGCAGCATTCCGATTCGTTGGCGTGCGTGTCGAGCGTGACGCCGGGCAGCGCCGACAGCAGCTGCACGCCGTGCGCGCGGGTACCCATTTCGCGTCGCGCACTGCACGAGGTGTGCAGGCCGACGGTGACGGGCTCGGCGCTGGCAGCCGAGTAGTCGACGTGCAGCACCTCGACCAGGAAGCCGGCCAGTTCGTACACCCGGCCGGCCACATCGCGGGCGCGCGCCTGCAGCACCGGATCGTCGTCGAACAGCGTCGGCCAGTGGTGACGCATCATGCCGGCACAGGAGCCGGACGGCACGACGATGGGCCAGGGCTGGTCGAACAGCGCAATCTGCGCGGCGGCCACGCGGCGCGCCTCGTCCGGATTGCCGCTGGTGAAGGCCGGCTGGCCGCAGCAGCTCTGGGCGCGCGGAAAATGCACGGTCAGTCCTTCGCGTTCCAGCAGACGTACCGCATCGACGCCGGCCTGTGGCACGAAAAGGTCGATCAGGCAGGTACCGAACAGATAGACCTGATCGGGGCGCGGCGGACGATCTGCGTGCATCGGAAACTCCGGTGGGCACCCTCGAGTGCGATGGAGCAGATGATCGCGGCGCCCGCGCTTCAGGCAAAATTGGTCGGACCAATTCTCCTGCACCCGCCACCATGCCGCCCACCGCCGCCGACCGCGCCACCCGCGAACTCGAGAGCCGCCTGCTCGACGGCCGCTATGCCGCCGGCGCCCGCCTGCCGGCCGAACGCGCACTGGCGGAAGAGCTCGCGGTATCGCGCGGCACGCTGCGCGAAGCGGTGCAGCGCCTGGCCGCGCGCGGTCTGCTGGCCAGCCGCGTAGGCAGCGGGGTCTACGTGACCGACCGCCTGCACGGCGGCCTCACCTCGCCGTGGCGTCAGCTGCTGACCGAACACCCGCACCTCGGCAAGGACATGCTGGAATTCCGCCGCGTACTCGAAGGCGAGGCGGCTGCCTTCGCGGCTGAGCGCGCGACGCGTGCCGACCTGACAATGCTGCGTGGCGTGATCGACCGCCTGCGCCGCGCCCGGTGCGACGACGACGAGGCGCAGGAGGTGCTGCTCGATTCGGTGTGGCACGGCGCCATCGCGAGTGCTGCGCACAACGCGATGTTCGGCTACCTGCAGGCCAATCTGCTCGCACTGCACCGCGAACACATGGCGCAGAACCACGCTGGCCTGCGCTTCGGTGACCGCGCGGTGGCGGAGGCGCTGTGGCAGCAGCACTTCGCGCTGTGGGAAGCGATCCGCAGGCGGGCACCGGAGCAGGCGCGCGACACCATGTACGCGCACATCGACTTCGTGCGGGCGCGGCTGGCGCCCGATGCTGCGGGCGCGATGCCCTGATCGCGGCGGCGGCATGGATCGACGTGCGCGGCACGCATATGCCGCGTCGCGGCCAAGGCCGCTCCCACAGGGATCGCGCCCGACACGTAGTCGGAGCCGGATTCTGTGGGAGGGGTCTTGACCCCGACAGCGGCCGCGATGTCCTGCGTCAGCGGCTGGGGAAGCGCCCGCGACCCAGGCCGTAGCGGCTGAGCCGGCGGTAGAAGGTGGCGCGCGGCATGCCCATCAGCGCGGCCGCCTCGGTGGCACGCCAGCCGGTGGCTTCCATCGCTTCGACGATGCGTCGCCGCTCGTCGGCCTCGGCGTCGCTGCGCGGCAGCGCTGCGGCGGGTTGCGGTTCGTCGAGCGCGCGCAGGATGTTGTCCGGCAGGTGCTCGCGCGACATCGTGTCCGATTCGCACACCGCCACCGCATAGCGCAGCGTGTTGCGCAGCTGGCGGATGTTGCCGGGCCAGGCGTAGGTCATCAGCTCGTCGGCCAGCACGACCGGCAGTTCGATGTCGCGGCCGGCGGCGGCACACTCCTCGTCGAACACCTGCTGCAGAACATCGCGCCGGTCGCTGCGCGCACGCAGCGGCGGCAGCGTGAAGGTGGCGGCATTCAGCCGGTAGAACAGGTCTTCGCGGAAACGACCGGCGGCGACCAGCGATTCGAGGTCGCGGTGGGTGGCGCAGATGACGTTCAGATCGACCTTCTCCGGCTCGGTACCACCCAGGCGCAGCACCTCGCCTTCGGCCAGCACGCGCAGCAATCGCGTCTGCAGCGGCAGCGGCATGTCGCCGATCTCGTCGAGAAAGAGCGTGCCGCCGCTGGACAGCTGGATCTTGCCCGCCTCGCCTTTCGCCTTGGCGCCGGTGAATGCGCCCTCGCGGTAACCGAACAGTTCGCTCTCGATCAGGTTCTCCGGAATCGCCGCGCAGTTCAGCGCGACGAAGGGCTTGTCGCGCCGCTCGCTCTGCGCGTGGATGGCGTGCGCGAACGCTTCCTTGCCGGAGCCGGTTTCGCCGAGCAGCAGGATGGGCAGACGGCTGTTCACGATGCGTTTCAGGCGCTGGATGTCACTGACCAGGCGGGTGTCGCGCACGGTGAGCGTGGAGAAGTCGTGCCGGCCCTGCGCCACGCGCCGCGCGACCCGCCGCTGCTCCGGCACGCGAACGATGGCTGACAGCGCCTGGCCGGTCGTGAGCCGGCGCAGCGCGACCGGCATGCCCGGGCGGTCGTGCGCGGCGCGCAGCAATTCGTCCGCGCTCAGGTCGAATACTTCGTGGAAGGCGCGCGGCAGCGGGCCGGCGTGTTCCAGCAGTTCGACGTGGGCGAGGAAGTTCGCTTGCACGACGTAGCCGCGCTCATCCAGCGCCAGCAGGTAGCTGCGCTCCGGTTCAAGCCCGCGGCCGGCGCCGCCGATCTGCAGCGTCCATCGGTGGCGGTTGGCTTCGATGAACCAGGCGTTCTCGATGAAACGGGCGTTCTGCGCGACCAGCTGGAACACCACCGTCTGACTGCGCCGGTCATCGGGCGAAGCGAGCGCCGAGGCGTTCAACACACCCATGATGTCGTTGTCGGGACCGAAGATCGGTGCCGCGCTGCAGGTGATGCCGATGTTGTAGGCGCGGAAGTGCTCACCCTTGTGCACCAGGATGGGCGCACGATCGACCAGCGTCGTGCCGACGCCGCAGGTGCCTTCGTCCTGCTCGGACCAGCAGGCACCGACACGGAAACCGCGCGACTTGAATTCGTGATCTATGTTCGGCAGGCCGCGGAAATCGACCGTGCTGCCGTCGGCGTCGGTCATCAGCACGCAGTAGCCGGCGTCCTTGATCTGGCTGTGCAGCTTGCCGACGCCCAGGCGTGCGAGCTGCAGGAAGGATTCGATGCGTCCGCAGCGCTCGCGCACCTCCGCCGCACTGAGGATGCGCGGCGCCGCCGGCACTTCGGGATCCACCCGGTAGAGCTCCATCGAGCGCCGCCAGGAATCGGCGATGCGCTCCTCGCCCGCCAGCGCGAGCGCGCCAGCGCGCGCATCCGACGCCGCGGCGACCCGCCTCATGTGTTGCGAAAACTCGTCCCTGAATCGCATGGCCCGTCCTCCTCCAACACGTTTTTCGTCATCGCCGTGCGGTCACGCCGCCAGCTGTTTTCGCGACAGTGTAGGAGACGCCTTCCGCGCGCTTCAAGCGGAACCTCCGTTGCACCGCAGCATCGAAACACCCCTGCAAGCCACTGAATTACAAGGATTTGTCTCACTTCGAGTGAGATTCCGTCTCACCTGAGCGGGAAATCCCGCCGCCCTCGACCTTGCTCGCCTGCGGGATGAATTCCCCGTTCTGGCGGGTAAATCCGGCGCCACTGCGTCGTTTGAAACACCTCTGCAACACAGCCCATCCGCATATCGAAGCCGCGTCCGGCACATGGCACGCCGCTCGCTCCAGGGCTGTTCGCCACACCGAACCTGCGAGGAGACCATGGACAAGGACAACACGAAAAAAATCGCCGACAAGGCATGCGCCCCCTGCTGCATGCAGCGTCGCGATGCAATGAAAGCCGCCATCGCGGTCACCGTCATGCTCGGAAGCGGCCTGCGTGGCGCGCAGGCCAGCGAGCCGGCCGACCTGCCGCCGCAGCCGGGCGACCGCCTGGTGCGCATGGACGACGAAGACACGCCGCAGCCGCTGAAGGTCGCCGACATTCCGCTCGCCAGCAAGCCGGTGCGCGCCCTGCCCTTCGCCGCGACCGATGCGCTGGTACGCGACGGCAGCCGTCTGGGTCGAGTCATCCTGATGCGCTTCGACCCGGCGTCGCTCGACGACGAAACCCGCGCCCGCAGCGCCGACGGCGTGCTCGCCTACTCGGCGGTATGCACCCACCAGGGTTGCGAGGTCAGCGAGTGGGACGCCAATGGCGGCGCGATGTTCTGTTTCTGCCACTTCTCCAAATTTGATCCGCTGAAGGCCGGTGCCGTCACCGCAGGTCCGGCCGCACGCGCGCTGCCCTGGCTGCCGCTGAAGAGCGAGAACGGCGAGCTGGTGGTGGCCGGCGCGTTCAGTTCCGTGCCCGGCGTGCGCAAGGGCTGACCGCGCGATACCGCTTTACACCGTCCGGACGTCACAAGGCGAAGCGTCCGGGCTGCAGCAGCGGTTGCGCCCACGAAGCGCGACCACACCTTCGCCCTAAAACACAGGAGGAAGCATGAAAACCATGATGAAGCGGACCGCCCTCGCGGCGGCACTGCTCGCACCGCTGGCGGCCAGTGCGCTGCCGGCCTACGCGCCGGTGACCGACGCGCGGCTGAACAAGCCGGAGGCGCAGAACTGGCTGATGTACCGCGCCAACTACGCCGGCTGGGGCTACAGCCCGCTCAAGCAGGTGAGCGACAAGAACGTCGACAAGCTGCAGCTGGCATGGGCCTTCTCGACCGGCATGACCGAAGGGCATCAGGCGCCGCCCATCGTGAACAACGGCTACATGTTCGTCGCCACGCCGAACAACCAGGTCATCTGTCTGGAAGCGAAGACCGGCCGGGAGATCTGGCGCTACAAGAAAACCATTCCGGACGAGCTGCAGCAGCTGCACCCGACCAACCGCGGCGTCGCGCTGTACGGCGACCGCGTGTACATCGCCACCACTGACGCCTTCCTGGTCGCGCTCGACGCGAAGACCGGCAAGGAGGTGTGGAAGACCGCGGTGGCCGACTGGAAGTCCGGCTACTACATGACGCTGGCGCCGCTGGCCGCCAAGGGCAAGATCATGATCGGCAGTTCCGGTGGCGAATACGGCATCCGTGGTTTCGTCGCCGCCTTCGATGCCGACTCCGGCAAGGAAGCGTGGCGCACCTACACCATCGCCGGCCCCGGCGAACCGGGCGGCGACACCTGGCCGGGCGATACCTACAAGCGCGGCGGCGGCTCGGTGTGGATCACCGGCACCTACGACCCGGACACCAACCTCGCCTTCTGGGGTGTCGGCAACGCCGGCCCGTGGATGGCCGACACGCGCAGCGGCGACAACCTGTACGCCAACTCGGTGCTGGCACTGGATGTCGACACCGGCAAGCTCAAGGGCTATCACCAGTACCACCACAACGACTCGTGGGACTGGGACGAGGTGTCGGCCCCGCTGCTGATCGACCTCGAGCACAAGGGCAGGAAGGTGAAGTCGCTGGTGCACGCCGGCCGCAACGGCTATCTGTGGATGCTGGAGCGCACCGACAGCAAGGTGAATTACGTCGATGCCTGGCCCTACGTCACGCAGAACGTGTTCACCCGGCTCGACCCGAAGACCGGCCGCCCGACCTACGACCCGGCGCGCATCCCCGCCACCGGCAAGACGGTGAATTTCTGCCCCTCGCTGTGGGGCGGCAAGGACTGGCCGCCCGAGGCCTACAACCCGCATACCGGCCTGCTCTACATCCCGGCGCAGAACAATCTGTGCTCGGAACTGACCGGCGAGCCGGTCAAGTACAACAAGGGCGATCTCTACCTCGGCGTGTCGATCGAGAACGTGCTCACCAATGTGCGCATGACGCCGGAGTCGAAGGTGCATATCGGCGAAGTGCAGGCCTGGGACCTCAAGACCGGCAAGAAGGTGTGGACCCACACCTACCCGGAAATGAACTGGGGCCCGCTGATGACCACGGCCGGCAACCTGGTGTTCGGCGGCGGCACCAACGACCGCAAGTTCCGCGCCTTCAACGCGAGCACCGGCAAGCTGCTGTGGGAATTCCCGACCAACTCGGGCGTGACCGGCGTGCCCTCCAGCTTCGAGGTCGACGGCGAACAGTACATCGCCGTGCAGTCCGGCTGGGGCGTCGATGCCGAGCGCATGCAGGGCGCCTTCAACGCGGTGCTCGACAAGAAGACCACCGTGCCGCAGGGCGGCGTGATCTGGGTATTCAAGCTGCCCAGGAAATGATCCGCGGGGGCGCCCGCTCTGCCGCGCGCCTGCCTGACACACCATAACAAGGACATACCCTCATGAGCACTGCTGCAAACACTCCCATCCGCGCCGCAAAGGCTGTCGTCTCCGCCGCCGGTATCGCACTGGCGCTGCTGTCCGGCAGCGCCAGCGCACAGACCACCTTCGACGTGATCGGTCCGCACGAGTACGACCTGCCGGTCGGCTTCGACCAGCCGTTCAACGTGTTCGTGCAATACGCCACCGTGCAGCGCGACAGCCGGCTGTTCGACAGCGACGGCGATCGTCAGCGCGGCAACAGCGCGCAGAAGATCATCGGCCTGTCGAAGTACGTGCGCTTCTGGACGCCCGAGTCGAACCGCAACATCGGGCTGGCCTTCGAGGTGATCCAGCCGACGGTGGGCATCCGCAACCGCGACGCCGTCGATCCTGACGCGCGTCACATCAGCGGCTTCGGCGACACCATCACCGGCGCGGCGATCTGGTACAAGCCGACGCCCGGTTCGACGCTGGGTTTCCAGACCTTCCTGCAGATCCCGATCGGCGACAAGGACGTCAGCGACACCAACTGGAAGAACCTGTCCAGTCTGCTGTGGTACGTGCCGCTGACCGAGCGCATCGGCTGGACCGGCGACCTGGGCTTCGTCGCGCAGAGCCGGCGCGACGATGGCAATCGCCCGGGCATGCTGTGGCACACCAACAACCGCTTCGGCTACCGCGTGAACGACTGGCTGGAGCCGTTTGCCGGTGTCGACTACGAGCGCATCAGCGGCCGCAACGGCGCCGATGACTCGTGGGGCTTCGATGGTTCGCTCGGCGTGATGTTCCATTACTACGGCAACCAGTCGATTGCGCTGCGCTACTCGCACGGCATCGAGGGCGAGAACCGGCCGGTCAACAACAGCATCAACATCAAGTACGCCTACGTCTGGTAAGTCCCGGCTGGAGGCGTGCCGCGGCGCGCCTCCAGCCTCACTCAAGGAGGCATCAAATGAAACTGCTGCACGCACTCGCACTGAGCATCGCGCTGCTGGTCGCACTGTGGGTCTGCCTGAGCATCGGCATGCCGAACCTGCAGCTGAACCCGTGGATAGGCTTCGTCGCCTGGGCCACTTTCTTCGCCGCCGGCGGCGGCAGTCAGGCGCTCGGCAAGTCGGCTTTCGCTGCGCTGGCTGGCGTCGTGCTGACGGCCGGCACGATGTGGCTGGTCGCGCTGGCCGGCGGCAGCCTGCCGGCGCTGGCGCTGCTGGTCGCGGTGCTGGCCTTCGTGCTGGTGGCGATGGCCGACGTCGCCGCCCTCTCGTACACGCCGGCCGCCTTCCTCGGCGCGGCCACCTATTTCGGCGCCACCGGCGACACCTTCGAGAAGGCGCTGTTCGTCGGCCTCACCTGGGTCGCCGGCCTCACCTTCGGCTACCTGTCCGAGTCCTTCGGCAAACGCATGACGCGTGCCGCCTGATTTCCGTCCCAAGGAGAAGCTGCAATGAGTACCCATCACAATTACATCGACGGTCGCTTCGACGAGGCCGACGTCGCCACCCGCATCGAGGTGTTCAATCCGGCCACGCACGCCTTGCTCGACACGGTGCCGGAAGCCGGCGTCGCCGCGGTCGAGCGAGCGATCGCCGCCGCCCGTGCGGCACAGCCGCAGTGGGCGAAGCTGCCGGCCATCCAGCGCGCCGCACATCTGCGCAAGGTGGCCGAAGGCCTGCGCGGCGTGCGCGAGGAGATGGCGCGCCTGCTGACGCTCGAACAGGGCAAGACGCTGGGCCTGGCGCGAGTCGAGGTCGACTTCACTGCCGACTACCTCGACTACATGGCGGAATGGGCACGCCGCATCGAAGGCGAGGTGCTCACCAGCGACCGCCCGGGCGAAAGCATATTCCTGCTGCGCAAGCCGGTCGGCGTGGTTGCCGGCGTGCTGCCGTGGAACTTCCCGCTCTTCCTGATCGCCCGCAAGATGGCGCCGGCGCTGGTCACCGGCAACACCATCGTGATCAAGCCGAGCGAGGAAACACCGCTCAACGCCTTCCTGTTCGCCAAGCTGGTACATGCCGCCGAACTGCCGCGCGGCGTGTTCAATCTGGTCGGCGGCCGCGGTGAAACCACCGGCGCCGCGCTGACCGGCAGCCGTGCCATCGACATGGTGAGCTTCACCGGCAGCGTGGAGACCGGCAGCCGCATCATGCAGGCGGCGGGCCGCAACCTGACCCGCGTCAATCTGGAACTGGGCGGCAAAGCGCCGGCCATCGTGCTGGCCGACGCCGACCTCGATCTCGCCTCGACCGCGATCACCGCCTCGCGCGTCATCAACACCGGACAGGTGTGCAACTGCGCCGAGCGCATCTACGTGCAGCGCGCAGTGGCCGACGAGTTCATCACCAAGCTCACCGCGAAGATGGCGGCGACCCGCTACGGCGACCCGATCGCCGACCAGAGCATCGACATGGGCCCGCTGGTGAACAAGGAAGGCCTGGACAAGGTCGCCGCCATGGTCGAACAGGCGAAGCGCGACGGCGCCCAGTGCGTGCTCGGCGGCCAGATCGCCGACCGCGCGTCCGGCTATCACTACGAACCCACCGTGCTGATCAACTGCCACGCCGACATGGACATCATGCGCAAGGAAATCTTCGGCCCGGTGCTGCCGGTGCAGCTGGTCGACGATCTGGACGAGGCGGTGGCCCACGCCAACGCGTCGGACTACGGCCTGACCTCGTCGGTCTATACGCGCGATCTGAATGCTGCAATGCGCGCGATCCGCGACCTGCAGTTCGGCGAAACCTATGTCAATCGCGAGAACTTCGAGGCGATGCAGGGTTTCCACGCCGGCCGCCGCAAGTCGGGCATAGGCGGTGCCGACGGCAAGCACGGGCTGTACGAGTACACGGAAACCCACGTGGCCTACATACAGCACGGCTGACGCGCGATCCGGGTGAGGCGATCCCTCACCCGTCGTACGCCATCCGGGTCTTGTACAAGACCAGACGATCTCCTCGGTTGCGGGCACTCCGGCCCCGGAGTTGCCCGCTTTTTTGCGGCCTGACGACCGGATTTCGGTTTTCCACCACTGGCGGCAAGTCCGGGGGGTGTCCATAATTGCGACACGTCGACGCGGGCGATCCCTGCGTTCGACGCTGCCATGGCAGCTACCCGCTGCCGCTTCAGAGCTGTCGACACTTGCATCACCCATGCGCAGACGGACAGGCGCCTCGGACGAGCTTCTCTTCGCCCGGCACGCTGACGACCCCGGGCGGGCTCCATGCCCCGACCGGGTTGTGCATCGGCGGTGCATCTGATCGAACGGCTCGATCAAAAAAGAGGAGAAAGCCTGGATGTCTGCACTACCCAATCCCCTGCTCGCTTCCGACCCGGACGCCGTCGAAACCCAGGAATGGCTCGACGCGCTGGAAGGCGTGATCGAACACGCCGGCGAGCAGCGTGCGCATTACCTGATCGAGCGGCTGACCGAGCTGTCGCGGCGCGCCGGCATCAACATTCCGTACTCGGCCACCACCGCCTATGTAAACACCATACCGGCCGGCAAGCAGGTGCAGGCCCCCGGTGATTACGAGATCGAACACCGCATCCGCAGCTACATCCGCTGGAATGCGATGGCCATGGTGCTGCGCGCGAACAAGGACACCAACGTCGGCGGCCACATCGCCAGCTTCGGCTCCAGCGCCACCCTGTACGACGTCGGTTTCAACTGGTTCTGGCACGCGCCCAGCCCGACCCACGGCGGCGACCTGATCTACTTCCAGGGCCACTCGGCCCCCGGCATCTACGCCCGCGCCTTCATGCTGGACCGCCTGACCGAGGCCCAGCTCGACAGCTTCCGCCAGGAGGTCGGCGGCAAAGGTCTGTCGAGCTATCCGCATCCGTGGCTGATGCCGGACTTCTGGCAGTTCCCGACGGTGTCGATGGGTCTGGGCCCGCTGCAGGCCATCTACCAGGCCCGCTTCATGAAGTACCTGCAGGACCGCGGCATCGCCAACACCGAAGGCCGCAAGGTGTGGTGCTTCATCGGTGACGGCGAGACCGACGAGCCGGAGACGCTGGGCGAAATCGCGATGGCCGCCCGCGAGAAGCTCGACAACCTGATCTTCGTCGTGAACTGCAATCTGCAGCGCCTCGACGGCCCGGTGCGCGGCAACGGCAAGATCATCCAGGAACTGGAAGGCGATTTCCGCGGCGCGGGCTGGAACGTGATCAAGCTGCTGTGGGGCAGCTACTGGGATCCGCTGCTGGCGCAGGACAAGACCGGCCTGCTGGCGCAGCGCATGATGGAAGTGGTCGACGGCGAATACCAGACCATGAAGGCGCGCGACGGCGCCTATGTGCGCGAGCACTTCTTCGGCAAGTATCCGGAACTGGCGGCCATGGTCGCCAACTGGAGCAATGACGACATCTTCCGCCTGAACCGCGGCGGTCATGATCCGCACAAGGTGTATGCCGCCTACCACTCGGCGGTGAACCACACCGGCCAGCCCACCGTCATCCTGGCCAAGACCATCAAGGGTTACGGCATGGGCGGCTCGGGCGAGGCGCAGAACATTTCTCACCAGCAGAAGAAGGTCGATCTGGAATCGCTGCGCGAATTCCGCGACCGCTTCGACCTGCCGATCAAGGACAGCGAACTGGAATCGCTGCCCTACCTGAAGTTCGACGAGAACTCGAAGGAAGTGGCCTATATGCGCGAGCGCCGGATGGCGCTCGGCGGCTACCTGCCGCAGCGTCGTTCCAAGGCCGAGCCGCTCGAAGTGCCGCCGCTGTCGGCCTTCGACGCGCTGCTTAAGGCGTCCGGCGAAGGTCGCGAACTGTCGACCACGATGGCCTTCGTGCGCATCATGAACATCCTGCTGCGCGACCCGCACATCGGCAAGCGCGTGGTGCCCATCGTGCCTGACGAATCGCGCACCTTCGGCATGGAAGGCATGTTCCGGCAGATCGGCATCTGGAACCAGGAAGGCCAGAAGTACGTGCCGCAGGACGCCGACCAGCTGATGTTCTACAAGGAATCGAAGACCGGCCAGATCCTGCAGGAAGGCATCAACGAGGCCGGTGGCATGAGCGACTGGATCGCCGCCGCCACCGCCTACTCGGTGCACGGCGTGGCAACGATCCCGATCTACATCTTCTATTCGATGTTCGGCTTCCAGCGCATCGGCGACCTGATCTGGGCCGCCGGCGACCAGCGCTCGCGCGGTTTCCTGGTCGGCGGCACGGCCGGTCGCACCACGCTGAATGGCGAAGGTCTGCAGCATGAGGACGGCCATTCCCACCTGTGGTCCGGCGCGGTGCCGAACTGCATCAGCTACGACCCGACCTTCTCGTACGAAGTCGCCGTCATCGTGCAGGACGGCCTGCGCCGCATGATGGCCGAGCAGGAGGACGTGTTCTATTACCTGACGGTGATGAACGAGAACTACGAGCACCCGGCGATGCCGGATGGTGCCGAAGCGGACATCCTGAAGGGCATGTACCTGTTCCGCCGCGGCGCCGCGTCCAACGGACCGCGCGTGCAGCTGACCGGCAGCGGCACCATCTTCCGCGAAGTGATCGCTGCCGCCGACCTGCTGAAGAACGACTGGGGCGTCGAAGCCGATCTGTGGTCCTGCCCGAGCTTCACGCAGCTGGCCCGCGACGGCGCCGACTGCGCACGCTGGAACCTGCTCAACCCGCTGGAGACGCCGCGCGCCTCGCATGTCGAGAACTGCCTGCGCGACACGCGCGGTCCGGTGATCGCGGCGACCGACTACGTGCGCCTGTTCGCCGAGCAGATCCGGGCCTATGTGCCGCGCCGTTACGTCGTTCTGGGTACCGACGGCTTCGGTCGCTCGGACACGCGCGAGGCACTGCGCTCGCATTTCGAGGTGGACAGACACTGGGTGACGGTAGCAGCGCTGAAGGCGCTGGCCGACGACGGTGCGCTGGACCGGGCGAAGGTTGCGGAAGCCATCGCGCGCTACGGTCTGGACGTGACCAAGCCGAACCCGCTGTACGTCTGAGTCGGAAGAAGCGGACCGCGAATCGATGCCGACACGCTGGTCGCCGCGGATGAAGATCATGAAAGGTCTTCATCCGCGGCGACCGGAGCTGTCGGCGCCGTTCGGCGGTCGGCCTTCAACACCCACGCCCCGGTCGCGCTGTGCGCGACCGCATCGAATGCGAGGCTTGAATGAGCACGATCAATATTGAAGTACCCGACATCGGCGACTTCTCCGATGTCCCCGTTATCGAAGTGATGGTTAAACCTGGCGACCGCGTCGAGGCCGACGCGCCGCTGGTGTCACTCGAATCGGACAAGGCCACGATGGACATTCCGGCGCCGCACGCCGGCGTGATCGGCCAGATCACGGTCAAGGTCGGCGACCGCGTGTCGCAGGGCAGCGTGATCGGCACGATGGAGGTGGGCGAAGCGCCCGCCGCTGCTCCCGCTGCCGCGCCAGCGCCCTCACCTGCACCCACTCCGGCGCCTGTTGCGGCAGCCGTGACGCCGGCTCCGACGGCGGCAGTCGCCGCCGCACCGGTCGCCGCTCCAGTCGCGGTCGCCGGTGCCGCGCCCGCCACGACCACGCAGTCGGCCCGCGGCGACTACACGCCGGCCGCTGGCGCGGTCGCGCTGCCCAGCGCCGCCGACATCGCCGCCGAACTGGTGGGCGGCAAGAAGGCACACGCCAGCCCGTCGATGCGCGCCTACGCGCGCGAACTGGGCGTCGACCTCGCCCGCGTGAAGGCCAGCGGACCGAAAGGCCGCATCACGCGCGAGGACATCAACGCCTTCGTCAAGGGCGCGCTGCAGGCGCCGGCCACCGCGCAGGCCGCGACCGGCGGCGGAGGCGGACTGGATCTGCTGCCCTGGCCCAAGGTCGATTTCACCAAGTTCGGCGACATCGAACGCAAGCCGCTGTCGCGCATCCGCAAGCTGTCGGCGGCCAACCTCGCGCGCAACTGGGCCATGATTCCGGCGGTCACCTACCACGAGGACGCCGACGTCACCGACCTCGAAGCCTTCCGCCAGCAGATCAATGCGGAACAGGCCAAGGCCGGCGTCAAGCTGACCATGCTGGCCTTCATCATCAAGGCGGTGTGCTCGGCGCTGAAGAAATTCCCCGAGTTCAACAGCTCGATCGACCTGCAGGCGGAAGAGCCGGCGCTGATCATGAAGCAGTACTGCCACATCGGTTTCGCCGCCGATACGCCGGGCGGACTGGTGGTGCCGGTCATCCGCGACGCCGACAAGAAGGGCGTGGCGCAGCTGGCGGCCGAATGCGGCGAGCTGGCGACGAAGGCGCGCGACGGCAAGCTCTCTGCCGCGGAAATGCAGGGCGCCTGCTTCACGATTTCCAGCGTGGGTGGCCTCGGCGGTACCGGCTTCGCGCCCATCATCAATGCGCCGGAGGTCGCCATCCTCGGCGTCAGCCGCAGCACGATGAAACCGGTGTGGGACGGCTCGGCCTTCCAGCCGCGCCTGATACTGCCGCTGTCGCTGACCGCCGATCACCGCGTGATCGACGGCGCTGCGGCCACCCGCTTCAATGCCCATGTCGCCGCGCTGCTGGCCGACATGCGTCGCGTGCTGATGTGAGGGAGCAGAACATGAGCACACTGACTGTAAAAATCCCCGACATCGGCGACTTCAAGGACGTGCCCATCATCGAAATCATGGTGAAGCCGGGCGACACGGTTGAGGCCGATGCGCCGCTGATGTCGCTGGAGTCCGACAAGGCCACGATGGACATCCCGGCGCCGCAGGCCGGCCGCATCGTCGAACTGCTGGTGAAGGTGGGCGACCGCGTGTCCGAAGGCAGCGTGGTGCTGACGATGGAAGCCGCTAGCGCAGCCGAAGCGGCAGCTGTGCCAGCACCGGCCGCTGCACCCGCGGCGGCGCCCCCTGCACCGGCCGCAGCCGTCGCTGCGGTGACTGCCACCGGCAGCGCACCGGCCAAGGTCGATGAAAGCTGCGCCTTACTGGTGATCGGTGGCGGCCCCGGCGGCTATTCGGCCGCCTTCCGCGCCGCCGACCTCGGTCTGGACGTGGTGATCGTCGAACGCTACGCCACGCTGGGTGGCGTCTGCCTGAACGTCGGCTGCATTCCGTCCAAGGCCCTGCTGCACGTGGCGGCGGTGGCCGACGAGGCCGAAGCGCTGGCCGCGCACGGCATCAAGTTCGGTGCGCGCGAAGTGGACCTCGACGCACTGCGCGGCTGGAAGGACAAGGTGGTCGGCAAGCTGACTGGCGGACTGTCCGGCATGGCCAAGGCACGCAAGGTGAAAGTGCTGCGCGGCACCGCCCGCTTCGTCGATCCGAATCATGTCGAGATCGCACTGACCACCGGCGACGGCAAGGCTGAAACCGGCGAGAAGAAAGTGCTGAAGTTCGGCCACTGCATCGTCGCCGCCGGCAGCCAGGCGGTGAAACTGCCTTTCATGCCGGACGACCCGCGCGTCGTCGATTCGACCGGCGCACTGCTGCTCGCCGACATTCCGAAGCGCATGCTGGTGATAGGCGGCGGCATCATCGGGCTGGAAATGGCCACCGTCTATTCGACGCTGGGTGCCCGCATCGACGTGGTCGAAATGACCGGCGGCCTGATGCAGGGCGCCGACCGCGACCTCGCCAAGGTGTGGGAGAAGAAGAATGCCCACCGCTTCGACACGGTCATGCTGAACACCCGGGTGACCGGCGCCGAGGCAACAGCGGAAGGCATCAGGGTGAGTTTCGAGGGCGCCAAGGCGCCGGCCGAACCGCAGACCTACGACCGCGTGCTGGTCGCGGTCGGCCGCTCGCCGAACGGTCGCAAGCTGAATGCCGAGGCCGCAGGACTGCAGGTGGACGAGCGCGGTTTCGTTCCGGTCGACAGCCAGATGCGCAGCAACGTCGCCCACATCCACGCCATCGGCGACATCGTCGGTCAGCCCATGCTGGCGCACAAGGCGGTGCACGAAGGTCACGTCGCGGCGGAAGTGATCGCCGGCCACAAGCGCCACTTCGACGCCACGGTGATTCCGTCGGTCGCGTATACCGACCCGGAAGTCGCCTGGGTCGGCCTGACCGAGGACGAAGCGAAGGCCCAGGGCCGCAAGGTGACCGTCGGCAAATTCCCGTGGGCGGCCAGCGGACGGGCGATCGCCAACGGCCGTGACGAAGGCTTCACCAAGCTCATCTTCGACGCGGAAACCCACCGTATCGTCGGTGGCGGCATCGTCGGCACGTCGGCCGGCGACATGATAGGCGAGGTGGCACTGGCCATCGAGATGGGCGCGGACGCGGTCGACATCGGCCACACCATCCACCCGCACCCGACGCTGGGCGAGTCGATCGGCCTCGCAGCGGAAGTGGCCGAAGGCAGCTGTACCGACCTGCCGCCGGTACGCCGCTGACGCAGCGCTGCTGCGCGTCCGACCCGCTGCCGGGCAGGCCTTGCAGGCCGCCCGGCAGCGGCCGTCGGCGAAATTTACAGTCCCCCCGACAAGCCCCGGCGGAATGATTGAAAAAATCTGAAAACACACGCTCAATCATTCACTTGCATGGAAAAATCACAAGCGGTCCGCTTCTTGCTAGTCATCGGCTATCCAACGATCGCCTGACGCAAGCTGCGCATCCTCAGGCCGCCGTGATCAAGTCGGCGCGCCAGCATGGACAAGCGCGCTAACATCCGCGGCAACGTGCCTTATCGGTGAAATCAAATGAATGAGCTCGACAAGAACAGTCAGACCGACGCAACCCCCACCCCGCAGACCGAGCAAGTGGATGCCGCACGGCGGCGTCTGACCCGCGGCGGTGCAGCGGGCGCCGGTGTGCTGCTGTCGGTGGCGAGCCGTTCCGCTTTCGGCACCAGCACCTGGGGCACCTGCACCGGCTCGGAAATCGCCTCCGGCAATCTGTCGCGTGAAGGCACACCCCGCCCCTGCGGCTGCAGCCCGGGCTTCTGGGGCAACAAGAACGGCAAGAAGATCTGGGAAAACCCGGACCTCATCCCTTTCATCTATGCGCAAGGTCAGTACTTCAACAGCGTGTTCGGCGTAGCCTTCTTCAAGCCGTCGAAGAACGAAACGCTGCGCGACGGCATCGACAAGACCGGCGTGATCTACGACAAGACCATGAGCGGCGGCTGGTGCCCGACCAACAAGATCAACAACATGCAGACCTGCGCCTTCCACGCCGTGGCGGCGCTGCTCAATGCGCAGTACTACGGAAACCGCTACCCGGTCATTGGCATGCAGTCGCCAGAGGCGGTGATCGCCGCCTTCCAGACCGCTTTCAGTGGTGGCGTGAGCGCCCTCGAAGCCTTCATCACGAAGGTCGATGTTTACAAGTCCGGCGTGTGGTGCGAAGGCCAGAACCACTGATCGACAAATGAACAGGGTGCTGTGGTCTCTGGTAACACCCGAGGCCATGTCGGTAGTGAACTGGCCCGACGGGTCAGTGCTTTACAACGCGAGAACCACGACCACGACGATGCTCACGCGCACTGCCGGCGCCATCGTCGCGCGGTTGAAGGCCGGAGCGGCCGATACCGATGCGCTCGCCGGGCTGTGGCCGGCCGATGACGACCTGCCGCTCCTCGAACTGCTGGACGCGCTCGCTCGACATGGCATCTTGCGCGCAGCAGACTGAAGCACTCGTGTCCCACCGCCCACCTCTCTCCACCCTGACGCCAGCGGAACTGCGTAGACGGCTGCACAGCCAGCACGGACTGCGGCTGCAGCTCGGCCGTTTCGTCGCAGGCATCCGCTCCAACTTCGATTCGGTCGCGGACGGACTGCAGGCGCTCTACGCCGACTATCCGGTGGCGGCAGACGACGATTTCTGCGATTACCCGGTCGAGGTACGCAGCAGCGGACTGCGTCGCTATGTGCGTCCGCAGGCCATCTTCCGCTTCGAGGGCACGCAGCCTTTCAAGCCACTGCCCGGCAATCAGGCGGTCGCCATGCTCGAATGGGGCCTGAACTGGGTGTTCACCAACCACGCCCAGCACTACCTCATCATCCACGCCGCCGTGCTCGAACGCGACGGACTCGGCCTCATCATGGCCGCTCCACCCGGTTCGGGCAAAAGCACGCTGTGCGCGGCACTGGCGCTGCGCGGCTGGCGTCTGCTGTCGGACGAACTGGCAATGATCGGCCTCGACGACGATCTGCTGATGCCGCTGCCGCGACCGGTCAGCCTGAAGAACCAGTCGATAGACATCGTCCGCCAGCTCCCGGGCCAGCCGGTGATCGGCCCGATCGCGCACGACACCGCCAAGGGCACCGTGGCGCACATGCGCGCGCCGCGTGCCAGCGTCGAGGCAGCGCTGACACCGGTGCAGCCGCGCTGGATCGTGTTTCCGCAGTTCGCTGCCGGTCATGCGCTGGACATCGAAGCGCACGGCAAGGCGCACACCTTCATGCAGCTGGTGAGCAATTCCTTCAACTATCCGCGTCTCGGCGTCACCGGCTTCGAAGCGATGGGCCGTCTGGTCGATGGCTGCGACGGTTACACTGCGCGCTACGGCTCGCTCGACCAGATCGTGCCGGCACTCGAATCGATCTGCACGCGTAGCGCCTGAGGCGGGCCGGCACCGCCGGCCGCTGCGCCCCGACCGGAACATGAGCCGACAGACGGACACCCACCTGGCGAGAGCACTCGCCACACCCGAATTCACCGAACGCTTCGACGCGCGCGACTGGGAAGCCCTGATCGGGCAGGCGCGCACCAGCGATCTGCTCGGACAACTGGCCGAGCGGCTGCGCGACGCCGGGCGCCTCGAAAGTACGCCATCGCAGGTGCGCTTCCATCTCGATGCCGCGCTGCGCATCGCCGCACTGCACCGCGATTCGCTGCTGCAGGAACTGGCGGTGATCGGCGACGCGCTGCAGTCGCTCGACCAGCCTGTGCTGCTGCTCAAGGGGGCCGCATACGCAGTCGCCGGTCTGCACGCAGGGCGTTCGCGCCTGTTCAACGACATCGACCTGATGGTGGCCAAGGAGGTCATCGATCGGGCCGAAGGCGCGCTGTTCCGCAGCGGCTGGCGCCCGACCCACCTGAATTCCTACGACCAGCGCTATTACCGGGAGTGGATGCACGAACTGCCGCCGATCGAGCACATGACGCGCGGCACCGTGATCGATCTGCACCACACCATCGTGCCGCCGACCTCCGGCCACATCCCCGACGCGGCACAGCTGATCGCCGACGCGCGTCCAGTCGTCGTGCCGCACTGCCCGGACGTGTTCCGCGTGCTGTCGCCGGTCGACATGGTGATGCACTCGGCCTGCCACCTGTTCTTCGGCGAATTGCAGAAGGGCTTGCGCGACCTCTACGACCTGCACTGCCTGCTGGTCGAGTTTTCGCCGGAAGCCGGCTTCTGGGCCGCGCTGCTGCCGCGCGCACGCGCGCAGCAGCTCGAGTATCCGGTGCTGCTGGCGCTGCGTTTCGCGCAGCGGATCTTCGGCACCGACATTCCCGATGCGGTCGCGACCGAATGCCGCACGCGCCTGGCAGCCCGACCGGCCGGTGCGCTGACCGACCACCTGATAGACGCGTCGATGTATCCGCTGCACCCGAGCAGCGATTCGCCGTGGCGTCGCGCGCGCCGGCAGATCCTCTATGCACGCAGCCACTGGCTTAGAATGCCTTTGCACCTGCTGATCCCGCATCTTGCTTACAAGGCCTTCATCCACGACGATGGCAAGGCCGCCTGAATACCGAGGACTCCGTTCGATGACCGCCGATGAACTGAAGATTGCCGTCGCCCGCGCCGCCCTGCCCCACGTCATACCGGGCGACCTGCTCGGTGTGGGAACCGGCTCCACCGCCAACCACTTCATCGACCTGCTGGCTGCCGAGAAGATCGAGATCGCCGGCGCGATCGCCAGTTCGGAGGTGTCCGCCGCCCGCCTGCGCAGCCATGGCATCAAGGTACTGACGCTGGACGAGGCGATCGCCTCCGGCCGCCGCATCCCGGTCTATGTCGACGGCGCCGACGAGATCGACCCCGGCCTCAACCTGATCAAGGGCGGTGGCGGGGCGCTGACAAGAGAGAAGATCGTCGCCGCCGCATCCGACTGTTTCGTCTGCATCGCCGACAGCTCGAAGTGCGTCGACATGCTGGGGCGCTTCCCGCTGCCGATCGAGGTCATTCCGATGGCGCTCGGCCTGGTCGCACGAGAACTGGCCAAGCTCGGCGGCGTGCCGAAGCTGCGTGAGGGCTTCGTCACCGACAACGGAAACCTCATCCTGGACGTTGCAGGACTGAAGATCGCCGAACCGGCGCTGTTCGAGAGCGAACTCGACCACCTCACCGGTACCGTGACCAACGGGCTGTTCGCCCGCCGGCGCGCCGATGTTGCGCTGGTGTCGTCGGCCGACGGCGTGCGCACGCTGCACGCCTGAACATCGCCGCCCGCACGGGGTCGAACCCCATTAAATCCTTCAGGACCTGACGTCATGAGCGAACACATTTCCAAACGCTACGATGCCGAACTCGAAAGCGTGCGCACCGGCCTGCTGCAGATGGGCGGCCTGATCGAACAGCAGATCGAGCATGCGATGCGCGGCGTGATCGAGCGCAATCTGCCGCTGCTCGAAGAAGTGATCGCCAACGACAAGAAGGTCAATGCGATGGAGATCGAGCTGGACGACGCCTGCAATCACCTGATTGCCAAGCGCCAGCCGGCCGCCAGCGACCTGCGCGTCATCATGTCGGTGGTGAAGACCATCACCGATCTGGAGCGCATCGGCGACGAGGCGAAGAAGATCGCCAAGATGGGGCGTCACATCCTCGAATCAGAGGCCATCTTCGTGCCGCGCGTCGAACTGCGGCACGCGGCTTCGATGGCGGTCGACATGCTGCGCCGCACGCTGGACGCGCTGGCACGCATGGACCTCGCCAGTGCCACCGAGGTGGTGCGTCAGGACAAGGAGGTGGATGCCGAATTCAAGTCCATCATGCGTCAGCTCATCACCTTCATGATGGAAGACCCGCGCACCATCTCCTGCGGCCTGGATCTGCTGTTCATCGCCAAGGCGATCGAGCGCATCGGCGACCATTCGAAGAACATGGCGCAGTACGTGGTGTTCATGGTGAAGGGCACCGACGTCCGCCACGCAGGACTGGCGGCGATGGAAGCCGCCGCAGCTGCCGATTGACCTGGGGTCTGCTGACATTGAATCGCGAACCGCGCTTGCGGCGCGCGATTCAATAGCAACAGATCCTAGCGCGACGTGCCGGCCGGCAACGCCGCTGCCGGTGCATCGCCGTCTCCGGATGCGGTTGAATTTGCGAGTTCGGGCAGTGGGTCATCGCTGTCGGGAATTTCGGATGCGCGCGACAGCTGCTGCGCCAACGCCAGTTGCTCCGGCTTCAGCGACGCCGCGATTTCGTCCCGCGCCCCACGCGCTGCGCCGTGGCCCTGCGCGGCGGCACGATTGAACCACGCGTAGGCACGCACCAGATCGAGCGAAACACCCTCGCCGATGCGGTGCAGCCGGCCCATGTGGTACTGCGCGCCGACATGACCACTGCGCGCCGCGGTGCGGAACCACTTGCCGGCGGCCGAATAGTCCTGCAACGTGCCGCGGCCGAGTTTCAGCGCCAGCGCCAGTTCGTACTGCGCCCGCGCGTGCCCCTGTTCGGCCGCCTTCTCCAGCCACTTCACAGATTCCGCAATATCCGTCGCTTCGCCGGTCCCGCCCTGGGCCAGCATCATCCCGTAAGCGTACTGCGCTTCAGGGTTACCGGTTTCGGCGCGCAGACGCTCCGCCTCCAGCGGCTCCAGTTCAGCAATGAGCTGTTCGTGCTCGGTGGGCGTGCGCGTCTCGACACCCTGGACGGTGACGACGATGGCCACCACCAGACCGAGCGCAAGTGCGCCGCCGACCGCCGCGAGCGGAATGCGCCGGAAGCGGACGAAGCGCTTGTGGCAGTTGCGGCAACGAACCGGCTTGAGCCAGAAGCGTCCGGCCTTCTCGTCCGAGTTCTTCCAGCTGGAGTCCTTCGTGTTGCTGCTGAGGCAATACGGACAGCAACGCGGCCCCTGCAGGACGCTGGACAGGCGGGTGGATACAGTCATGATGAAAAGCTATCACGCACCCCGGACGGCCCCCGTGAAGAACTGTGTCGATCAGGCGGCCGGCGGCACGAAGCCCGTGACCTGGTCCGCACCTTCGCCAAAAAAGTGCTTTTCCATCTGTTCCGCCAGATACTTGCGTGCGCGCGGGTCCATCAGGCTGAGGCGGTTTTCGTTGATCAGCATGGTCTGGTACTTCACCCACTGCTGCCACGCCTCCTTCGACACCGATTCGAAGATGCGTGCGCCCAGTGCGCCGGGCACCGGCGGAAAGTCGAGGCCTTCCGCCTCCCGACCCAGCTTGATGCATTGAACCATGCGTGCCATCTGTAACTCCTGTAAACGTTGGATATATCGAATTCTAGGCCCTGTGCCGGGCGCTGAATCGACATGTTGAATCATGAAGGCGGCCGCGTCAGGTGCCGTGCCGCCGCTGGGACATCCGGAATGCGTTCTTACCGTCGTTCTTCGCCGCGTACATCGCCGAATCCGCGGCGCTGAGCAGGGTTTCGCCGCTGTGCGCGTGCAAGGGATAGATGCCGATGCCGGTACTGGTGGTGACGCAGGCCTGGGCGCCGTCGAACTCGAACACCATGCCGGCGACGCGCTCGCCGATGCGGCGCGCGAGGCCGGTCAGCGCGGTTTCGTCGGTATCCGGCGCGAGCACCGCAAATTCGTCACCGCCGAGACGGAAGAACATTTCATTGCGCCGGATGATGGCGCCGACGTCGCGCGCCAGCCGCGTCAGCACCTCATCGCCCGCCTGGTGACCGAAGCGGTCGTTCACCGGCTTGAAGCCGTCGAGATCGAACAGCAGCAGGCCGAGCTGGGTGCGACGGCGGGCCGCGTCGGCAATCATCCGCGCGAGTTCTTCGTGGAAGCGGCGACGGTTGTAAAGATTGGTCAGCGGATCGCGTTCCGCCATATTGACCAGCGCCTCGGCGGCACGCCGCTCGGCGGTGACGTCCTCGTAAAGCCAGACGCGGCCGAGAAAGCGGCCGGGCGTGGCCGACGGCACCAGGGCCGACTGCTCGCGGATGATGCGGCCATCGCGCAGCGGAATGTCCTGCGGATCGGTCGGCGCACGGGCGGCCAGTATCGACTTCACGCGCTCGCGGTAGATGTCCTCGTCGGCACGCAATACGGCCGTGCGCTCGATCAGCACCGCATCGCGCATGCCGGACAGGTTCTCGTTCTCGGCGAAGCCCCAGATCGTCTTCAGCATCCGGTTGGCGTGCTGCGCACGGCCATCGCGGTCGACGAAGAGCACACCCAGCTTGATCAGATCGAGCAGCGCTTCCAGCCGCGAACGCTCTTCCTCGCTGCGCGTCAGGTAGTAGTCGCGCAAGCCCTGTTCGCGACGCAGCGCGGTCACCGTGTCGAGCAGCTTCAGTTCGGCTTCCTTGCGGCTCTGGATGTCGTCGGCCGACACGCGCACGCCGAGACAGGTACCCGACTCGTCGTAGATGGGTTGCCAGTTCAGCGAAACCCACACGATGGACCCGTCACGGCGCAGCAGTCTCACCTCGAAATTCTCGCCACTGGCGCCGGCCAGCGCGTCGGCCGCACGGGCGGCGAAGATCTTGCGGTCCTTTTCGTGGATCAGCATGCTCGCCAGATCTTCGGCCAGCAGGCAGTCGAGCGGACTGTGCCCGGTCACCCGTTCGATCGAGCGGTTAACCCAGATGAGCCGCCCCTGCGGGCTGAACCAGGCCTCGACGCCGAAGGTGAAGTCGGCGATCGCGTGAAAGCGCGACTCGCTCTTGCGCAGCGCGGTCACGCGCTCTTCCAGCGCTTGCACCATCTGGTTGAAGGCGCGGGTCAGCCGGGCCAGCGCGTCGTCGCCGCGCACCGGCAAGGGATCGACCTCTTCGGCGCGACGCAGCGCCACCGCCCGGGTTTCGATCGCGCTGACGCCTTCGAGCACCCCGCCCAGCACCCAGCGCGCCAGCCAGACATGCAACAGCAGCACCAACGCACCGAGCGCCAGCGCACCGTTGCGCAACATGGCCAGCGAGGAGAGCAGCCCGGACAGGTCTACGCTGGCACGCAGCACGCCGACCGGCGCACGTCGCCCCGGCTGCAGCAGATCGATGCGCATGTCGTAACGGCCACGCCCCGATTCCAGCGCCTGACCGATGCTGCCGTGGGCCGCACCGAGCACGGCCGGACCGCCGTCGGCGATCAGGACGCGACCCGCCTCGTCCCGCACCTCGACATAGTCGAGCTGACCCACGCGCCGCAGCATGCTCACCTCCGCCGCGAGCCGCGCAGGGTCGGCGATCAGGGCGGCAGCGAGCCGGGCCTGCATGTCGGCGACCAGGTAATCGATGCGCGCCGACTCCCGCTCGACCAGATGCGCGGAAATGAGGCCGTAAGCCCACAGCAGCGCCACGCACAGAACGCCGCCCAGAAGGATGCCGGAGGCGAGCAGCCGCCCCTGCAGCACGCCGATGCGACGTGTCAGAACACTGAGCATGAGCGGGCTCCGGCTGCGATCACAGGTTTTTCACCAGGACCTTGCTGCGCCGCTGCGGGTTGTAGTTCTCTCGACGCACGCGCGGCAGCGCATCGACACCGGCCTCGACGAAACCCCGCTCGACGAACCAGTGCGCGGTCACCGTGGTGAGCACGAACAGCTGCTTGATCCGTTCGGCGCGGGCACGCGTCTCGACATAGCTCAGGATCTGCTCGCCGTAGCCGTGGCGACGGTATTCCGCCATCACCGCCAGACAGGCCAGCTCGGCCATCTGCTCTTCCGGATACGGATAGAAGGCGGCGCAGCCCATGATCACTTCGTCGTGTTCGAGCACGCTGAAGCGCTCGATCTCGCGTTCCAGCCGCTCACGGCCACGGCTGACCAGCGTGCCGTCGGCCTCCAGCGGTGCGATCAGGCCGGCGATGGCGGGGACGTCATCGACCCGCGCGTTGCGCATCAGCGCGAGCCGCTCGCGCGAAATGACGCTGCCCACGCCCTGGGTGGTGAAGAATTCGAGCAGCAGCGCGCCGTCGAGATCGCGGTCGATCATGTGCGCGCGCGCCACGCCCAGCTTTACCGCGCGGATGGCGCGTGGCAGGTAGAGCCCGAGATCTTCGGTGATGCCGCGCCCGGCCTTCAGCCACTGCGCGGCTTCGTCGGCGGTCAGTTCGGGCACCAGCGCGCCCTGTTCGTCGACGATGCCCGGGGCGTCGCACAGGTAGATGAGCTTGGTCGCCTGCAGCGCGACGGCGACCGATTCGGCCACCTCTTCCATGCTCAGGTTGAACACCTCGCCGGTCAGCGAGTAGCCGTAGGGCTGCATCAGCACGATGTCGCTGTCGGCCAGCGCGTCGTTCAGCGCCTCGACATCGACCTTGCGGACGGTGCCGGTGTAGCCGTGGTCGATGCCATCGACCACGCCGACCGGGCGAGCGGTCAGGAAATTGCCGGAGGCGACCTCGATCGTGCTGCCGGCCATCGGCGTGTTCGGCAGGCCCTGCGAGAACAGCGCCTCGACGTCGATGCGGATGGCGCCGTTGGCGCGCTTGACGCAGTCCATCGCCTGCGCGTCGGTCACCCGCAGGCCCTTGTGATAGCGCGGCGGCAGCCCGCGTGCGGCCAGTTCCTCCTCGATCTGCGGGCGGGCACCGACCACTAGCACCAGCTTGATGCCGAGTGCGGCGAGCAGGTTGCAGTCCTGCACCAGCGAATTGGCCAGAGGCCCCTGCAGCACCTCGCCGCCGACGGCGATGACGAAGGTTCGACCGCCGAAGGCGTGGATGTAGGGCGCGGCACTGCGCACCCAGGCAACGAAACGCGGCGAGTCGGGATCGGCGTGCATGCGGGTTCCGATGGGAAAATTCAGCGAATTCTAGCCGAGCGCACGCCGGCGGACGCGCCGCAGAACTTGCGCTGTCTCAATTCCAGCACGTTCACCCCAGTTCCGATTCGAGGCGATCGCACAAGGCGTCGAGTATGGCCAGCCGCGCACGGTACTTGTCGTCGGCCGAAACCACATTCCAAGGCGCCTGTTCGGTGTGCGTGCGCACCAGCATGTCCTGCACCGCCGGCACGTATTGCGACCATTTTTCACGGTTGCGCCAGTCCTCGGGAGTGATCTTGAAACGCTTGAAGCGCTGGCGTCCGCGCTCGTTGAAACGGCGCAACTGCTCGTCCGAGCTGACTTCGAGCCAGAACTTGCAGACGATGATGCCGTGTTCGGTCCATTCCTGTTCGAACGCGTTGATCTCCTCGAAGGCGCGCGACCAGTCGGCTTCGATGGCAAAGCCCTCGACCCGCTCGACCAGCACGCGGCCATACCAGGAGCGGTCGAACAACGAAACCCGGCCATCGCGCGGCACGTCGCGCCAGAAGCGCCACAACCACGGGTAGAGGCGCTCGTGCTCGGTCGGCGCGGCCACCGGGTGCACCCGGTAATTGCGCGCATCGAGCGCGTGCGTGATGCGGCGTATCGCGCCGCCCTTGCCGGCGGCGTCCATGCCTTCGAACACCACTGCCAGCGCGCGCCGGGCAAAGGCCGGATGGCGCAGCAGCAGGTTGAGCCGGCCCTGCAGGCGTTCGAGTTCGGGCTGGTAGGCGTCCTTGCGCATCGGCTTGGACGGCGCATGCGCGGGCTGAGCCGGCTGTTCGCTGGGCACCACCAGCGGTGGCAGCGCCGGCGCAAGCGGCTTGCGCGGCCCGGCCAGCGCTTCTCGCAGGGCCTTCAGGATGATGCGTCCGACCATCAGCTCGGTCTGCGCGGCGTCGCTCGCGTCGATCAGATGCCAGGGCGCATGCGAGGTGTCCGACAGCCGGATCGCTTCTTCCGCCACCTTGCAGATGCGCTTGTGCCGGCGATTCGCACGCCAGTCCTCGGCGGTCACCCGCCAGCGCGTCGCCGCGTCGCGCTCCAGCGCGCGGAAGTGCGCGCGCTGACGGTCGGCGTCCAGGTGCAGCCAGAACTTCAGCAGCACCGCGCCTTCCATCGCCAGCATGCGTTCGAAGCGCTGGATCTCGTGCAGGGTGTGCCAGAAGGCGCGCCGCTTTATCCGGCGCTCGACGCGGGCGTTGATCGCTTCGCTGTACCAGCCCTCGAAAATCATCGCGGTACGACCACGCGACGGCAGCGCCTGCCAGTAGCGCCACATGTGCGGTCGCTGCCGCTCTGCCTCGTCGCGCGGCCCGAAAGCGCTGGTGCGGATGTGACGGGGGTCCATCCATTCGTTCAGCGTATTGACCAGGCGTCCGCGTCCGGCACCGGCGACACCGGCGATCAGCAGCACGACCGGCGTCCGCCCCTGTTCCAGTATCGAGTACTGGGCGTCGAGCAGATCGGCGCGCAGTCTGGACACCGCGCGTTCGAGCCGGGCTTCGTCCAGCGGGGCGACAGCAGGCAGCGCATCGAACATCAGAAATCTCCGATCAGGGTATTCAGTGCCGACAGTACGGCAAGGCCCGCCGTTTCCGTGCGCAGCACGCGCGGCCCCAGGGTCAGCGCGGCAAAGCCGGCAGCGCGCGCAGCGGCCAGCTCGTCGGCATCGAAGCCGCCCTCCGGTCCGATCAGCACGGTAATCGGTTCATCGGCGCGCAGACCCGCCGACTTCAGCGGCACGCCGCCTTCCGGATGCAGCAGCAGGCGCTGCCCGCTGGCCGCCGCGAGCGCCTGCGGCAGGGTCAGCAGGGGCTGCACCTCGGGCACCCGATTGCGACCGCACTGTTCGCAGGCCGACACCGCCACCTGCTGCCAGTGCTCGACCCGCCGCTGCGCACGCTCGCCGGCCAGCTTGACCACGGCGCGCCGGCTGGCCACCGGTTGCACCCGTGCCACACCGAGCTCGACCGCCTTCTGTACGATCCAGTCCATCTTGTCGGCGGCGGCAAGGCATTGCAGCAGTGTGACGTCGAGCGCGGACTCGCGCCGTGGCGTCGATTCGACGCCGACCGTGGCGTCGACGCTGCGGCCCCTGCGCACCAGGCGGGCGGCGAATTCGCTGCCGCGACCGTCGAACAGCGTGATCGCGTCGCCGTCGGCCAGGCGCAGAACGCGGTCGATGTGATGCGCCACCGGCGCCGGCAAGGTGATCGTTCCAGCCGGTTCCGCAGGCAAGGGACAAAAGAAGCGTGGAATCATCGTGTTATATTTGTGCACTGCAAGAACACCCGCCGACGAGGCTTTTCGCACCGTCGACGACGATCGGCCCCTCATGGTCGGAATGTCCGCAACCGTTATGGCATCAGGGCATCCGACAACGGGCAGCCGCCGCGAACGATACTGCCACGCCAGCCGGCCGGAGTGCTTCCGGCGTCGCGACGCGGCCCACTGACGAACGACCATGAGCTCAACCACACTGCTACAGATCGTCGACACCGCGCGCAGCGTCGCCCGCGAGGTGATCATGCCGCACTTCCTGACGGCGCAGCGCAATCAGAAGGACGACGGCAGCCTGTTCACCGTGGTCGACCTGGCGGCGCAGGAGGCACTGATCGAACGCCTGCCGCGCATCATCGACCGTCCGGTGCTCGGTGAGGAAATGCCGGAGTCGGTGCAGTTGCGCTTGTGGCACGAAGGGCAGGACGGCATCTGGTGCATAGACCCGATCGACGGCACCACCAACTTCGTAAACGGCATCCCTTTCTTCGGCGTCGCGATCGCGTACATCGAGGAGGGGCGCACGCGCCACGGCGTCGTCTACAACCCGATGACCGACGAAGCCTTCTACGCGGAAGAAGGCGGCGGCGCCTTCCTGAACGGCAACGCGCTACCGCTGCGCACACCGGCGCGCCACCTGCTGGACGCCGTGGCAGGCGTCGATTTCAAGCGGATTCCGAAGGCGCTCGGTGACGCGCTGGCCACCCAGTCACCCTTCTACTCGCAGCGCAACTTCGGCTCCAGCGCGCTGGAATGGTGTTTCATCGCCGCCGCCCGGCTGGACGTCTACCTGCACGGCGGTCAAATGATGTGGGACTTCGCAGCCGGCAGCCTGATCGCCGCCGAAGCGGGTGCCCGCTGCTCGATGCTGGATGGCGAGCCGCTGGACATGGCGCCCGGCCGCAAGACGCCGGTCGTGGTCGGCGCCAGCGCCGACCTCTACCGCGAATGGATGGACTGGCTGGCCGCCCACGGCGGCCGCTGATCTGTTCTCAGGGGTGGTGAACCGGCAGATGGACCGGCGCCACCTGCGAATTCACCAGCCGACCGCCCTCGTGCATCAGGAAGTCGCGCAGCGCCAGGGCGGCGGGCAACAGATTCTTCCGATCCCTGTATACAACGTGCCAGTTGCGCACGATGGGCGTGCCCGGCGCCGCGATGCGGCAGAGCACGCCGGTGCGCAACTCGAGCTGGCAGGTGTGCTCGGACAGGAAGGCCAGGCCCATGCCGGCGATGGCCGCCTGCTTGATGATTTCGTTGCTGGGCAGTTCGATGATTTCGGCCGGGCGTATGCCCTGCTCGACCAGATAGCTTTCCTGCGTCACCCGCGTACCGGACCCACGTTCGCGGATCAGGAAAGCCTCCTTGCCCAGATCCTCGGCCGTGACCGTACGACCGCCGGCCAGCGGATGGCCCTCGCAGGCCAGCACCGACAGCGGGTGTTCGGCAAAGACGTGCGCCTCGCAGCCCAGCGCAGCCGGCGGACGACCCATGATGGCGATGTCGATCAGGTTGTCTTCCAGGTGGCGGAAGATGTCGTCGCGGTTGTGCAGCGAAATGCGTACCTGCACGTCCGGATAGCGCTCGCGGAAGGCCATCAGCAGGCGCGGTGCGACGTATTTCGCCGTACTGACCACGCCGACCGACACCAGGCCCGAATGTCCGCTCGCCATCTGCGCCAGCGCCGCCTCGGCCTCGGCCAGCTGGTGGTCGATGGCGCGCGCATGGCGGGCGATCTCCATGCCGACCTCGGTCACACGCAACTTCTTGCCCAGGGTTTCTATCAGAGGAAGGCCGATCAGCCCGTCCAGCGCCTTCACCTGCATCGAAACCGCCGGTTGCGTCAGATGCAGCTCCTCCGCGGCGCGGGAAATCGAGCCCAATCGCGCGACTGCCTCGAATATTCTCAACTGGCGGAGAGACACCCCGCGCGTCCATTGCGTCGCCATATCAGTCTAAATAAGAATGTTTGATCGATCTTATCAAAACAACTTATTTTCAACCAAGGCCAGTTCCAGATATATTGCACTGCAACAGCAACGGAAACGCAGCGAACACCGCCTCGTAGGCCCTGCAGACCGAAGCGACAAGTTTAGCGTCAAAGCCTGTCAGCTCAACAAAAATGGACAGGTGACCCAGGCTCCTCCTCCACAACCTTGTTTGTGGATTCATACCCCGGCTCGCAAGAGTCCGGGGTATTTTTTTGCATTGCACATTCTGTTGCAACCAACGGAACACATCGCTCCGGCAGCGCAGCAACGCCCCTCCTGCACGACTTCCCGAGTGCCTCGGCCGAACCGCATGTGACAGCGATCGCGCGCTGCGGCTACGATGGAATCGACACCGGGACCCGAGGAG
Organism: Methyloversatilis discipulorum; assembly: GCF_000385375.1. Taxonomy (NCBI): domain Bacteria; kingdom Pseudomonadati; phylum Pseudomonadota; class Betaproteobacteria; order Nitrosomonadales; family Sterolibacteriaceae; genus Methyloversatilis; species Methyloversatilis discipulorum. Next base: position 843,656 of record NZ_ARVV01000001.1, on the reverse strand, counting down.
GCTGCCATGAGTGAAGGGCGCAAGACCCTGACGCGTTACACCATCGAGGCGCAGCAGCGCCACCCGCACGCCAGCGGGATCTTTTCCAGCCTGCTGAACGCCGTGGCCACCGCGGTGAAAATCATCGCCAATCACGTGAACAAGGGCGCGCTGGTCGGTTCGCTCGGCAGCTTCGAAGCCGTTGGCAGCGGCGCGGCCATCAATCTGTCCGGTCGCGTCACGCAGAAGCTCGACACCATCGCCAACGAGGCGATGCAGCGCGAGTGTGAATGGGGTGGCCATCTGGCCGCGCTGGCGCCGGAGGGTCTGGAAGGCTTCATCCCGACGCCGGACGAGCCGCCGCGCGGCAAATACCTGCTGCTGTTCGATGCGCTCGACTGCAGCAACAACATCGACGTGAACCTGACCGTAGGCAGCCTGTTTTCGGTTCTGCACGCGCCGAACCCGGGCGCCGAACCGCAGCTGTCCGATTTCCTGCAGCCGGGCACCGAACAGGTGTGTGCCGGTTTCGCGCTGTACGGCCCGTCCACGATGCTGGTGCTGACCACCGGCGAGGGCGTCGACGGCTTTACGCTCGATCGCGACATCGGCGCCTTCATCCTGACCCACCCACAGATGCGGATTCCGGAGCACACGACCGAATTCGCGATCAACGCGTCGAAGTCGCGTTTCTGGGAGCCGCCGGTCAAGCGCTACGTCGAAGAGTGTCTGGCCGGTCAGACCGGACCGCGCGGCGAGGATTTCAACATGCGCTGGATCGCCTCGCTGGTGGCGGAAACCTTCCGCGTGCTGACGCGCGGCGGCGTCATCATGTATCCGGAAGACACGATGCAGAGTGCGTCGCCCGGCCGCATCTCGCTGATGTACGAGGCGAACCCGATCGCCTTCCTGATCGAACAGGCGGGCGGCGAAGCCACCAACGGTCGGCAGCGCATCATGGAACTGACGCCGCGCAGCCTGCAGAGCCGCACGCCGCTCATATTCGGCTCGCGCGAGGAGGTGCGGCGCATCGTCCAGTACCACACGGAAAGCGACCAGGGACTCGATCGGGAATACACTTCGCCGCTCTTCAACGTGCGCGGCCTGTTCTCGGCGCTCTGAGCGGTCGCGCGCACCAGCCCACGGGAAAGCACTCCGGATGTCCGCCCGCCACCCTGTCATCGCGATCACCGGCTCGTCCGGTGCCGGCACGAGCACGGTCACGCGCACCTTCCAGCACATCTTCCGGCGCGAGGGCGTCAACCCGGTCATCGTCGAAGGCGACGCCTTTCACCGCTACGACCGCGAGGAAATGAAGGCGGCGATGGCGCGCGAAGCCGCCGCCGGCAACGAACACTTCAGCCACTTCGGTCCGGACGCCAATCTGTTCGAGGAACTGGAAACACTGTTCCGCCAGTACGGCAACGACGGCAGCGGGCGCATCCGCAAATACCTGCACAACGAGTGCGAAGCCGCACCCTATCAGCAGGAACCCGGCACTTTCACGCCGTGGGAGGACATTCCCGCCGGTACCGACATCCTGTTCTACGAGGGCCTGCACGGCGCAGTGAAGACGGACAAGGTCGATGTCGCCCAGCACGTCGATCTGCGGATCGGCGTGGTGCCCATCATCAATCTCGAGTGGATACAGAAGCTGCACCGCGACCGCGAACAGCGCGGTTACACGACCGAGGCGGTGACCGACACGATCCTGCGCCGGATGCCGGAATACGTGCACTTCATCTGTTCGCAGTTCGAGAACACGCACATCAACTTCCAGCGCGTACCGATGGTGGATACGTCGAACCCGTTCATCGCACGCTCGATTCCGACGCCAGAGGAATCGATGGTGGTAATCCGCTTCGCCAACCCGCGCGGCATCGATTTCCAGTACCTGCTGGCGATGATGGGGGGCGCCTTCATGTCGCGCGCCAACACCATCGTGATTCCGGGCGGCAAGATCGATCTGGCGATGCAGCTCATCTTCACGCCGCTCATCCTGCGGCTGGTGGAGAACGGCCGCAAGGCGCGCGCTCGCTACTGAAAAGCACGGCAACGCCCCTGTTGCCGCCACCACTCAGACCCGATCCCCGGCAGATCCGCGCCCTTCCTGCGCCGCAGCACGGCTGGCGTGACCCCTTGTTTTCGCGGATAATTGCGGGTTTTTCCGGCCGGAACCCCCTCTGATGAGCGCGCCCTCCATCACCCCGAAAGCAGGCTTCAACCCGATCACCGGCGCAATCCGCGCCCTGGCGATGGACGCCGTGCAGAAAGCCAATTCCGGTCACCCCGGCGCCCCGATGGGCATGGCAGAGATCGCCGAAGTGCTCTGGCGTCACCACCTGAAGCACAACCCGGCCAACCCGAACTGGGCTGATCGTGACCGCTTCGTGCTGTCGAATGGTCACGGCTCGATGCTGCTGTACGCGCTGCTGCACCTCTCCGGCTACGACCTGTCGATCGACGACATCAAGTCCTTCCGCCAGCTGCATTCGAAGACGCCGGGCCACCCGGAGCACGGCTACGCGCCGGGCGTCGAAACCACCACCGGCCCGCTGGGCCAGGGTCTGGCCAACGCGGTCGGCATGGCCATCGCCGAACGGGCGATGGCGGCGCAGTTCAACCGCCCCGGCCACAGCGTGGTCGACCACTACACCTATGCCTTTGCCGGTGACGGCTGCCTGATGGAAGGCATTTCGCACGAGGCGTGCTCGCTGGCCGGCACCCAGGGTCTGGGCAAGCTGATCGTGTTCTACGACGACAACGGCATTTCGATCGACGGCCACGTCAAGGGCTGGTTCGCCGACGACACGCCGAAGCGCTTCGAAGCCTACGGCTGGCAGGTCATCCCGGCGGTCGACGGCCATGACGCGGCCGCCATCGACGCCGCCATCCGCGCCGCCAAGGCCGACACCGCCCGCCCGACGCTGATCTGCTGCCGCACGGTGATCGGCCTCGGTTCGCCGAACAAGGCCGGCGGTCACGACGTGCACGGCGCGCCGCTCGGCGCTGCCGAAATCGAGGCCGCGCGCGCCCACATCGGCTGGACGCACGCACCGTTCGAAATTCCGGCCGACGTGTACGCTGCCTGGGACGGCCGACCGGCCGGCAAGAAGGCGGAAGAGGAATGGTCTGCCCGCTTCACCGCCTACAGCGCCGAACACCCGGAACTGGCCGCCGAATTCACCCGTCGCATGCGCGGCGCGCTGCCCGAGAACTTCGAACAGGTGGTTGCCGACACGATCGCCAAGTTCGACGGCAAGGCCGAGAACATCGCCAGCCGCAAGGCCAGCCAGAACTGCATCGAAGCCCTTGCGCCGGCGCTGCCGGAACTGCTGGGCGGCTCGGCCGACCTCGCCGGCTCCAATCTGACGCTGTGGTCCGGCTCCAAGGGCATCTCGCCGAAGAACCCGGGCGGCAACTACATCTACTACGGCGTGCGCGAATTCGGCATGGCGGCCATCGCCAACGGCATTGCGCTGCATGGCGGCTTCATCCCCTATACCGCCACCTTCCTGATGTTCTCCGAGTACGCGCGCAACGCGCTGCGCATGGCGGCGCTGATGAAGGTGCGTCAGGTGTTCGTGTTCACGCATGACTCGATCGGCCTCGGCGAAGACGGCCCGACCCACCAGCCGGTGGAACAGACCGCCACGCTGCGCCTGATGCCGAACATGGACGTATGGCGCCCGTGCGACACGGTCGAGTCCGCCGTGGCCTGGGCCAGCGCGATCAAGCGTGCCGACGGCCCGACCTCGATGATGTTCTCGCGCCAGAACCTGCCGCACGTTCCGCGCGACGCCGCGACCACCGCCGCCATCGCGCGCGGTGGTTACGTCCTGTCCGATGCGGCCGGCAAGGTGGAAGCGGTGCTGATCGCCACCGGCTCGGAAGTATCTCTGGCGCTGGCCGCACAGAAGACGCTGGAAGCGGAAGGCATCACGGTGCGCGTGGTGTCGATGCCGTCGACCTCGGTATTCGACCGTCAGGACGCCGCCTGGCGTGAAACCGTGCTGCCGCACGGCGTTCCGCGCGTTGCGGTGGAAGCGGGCGTGACCGATCTGTGGCGCAAGTACGTCGGCCTCGAAGGCGCGGTGGTGGGTCTGGACCACTTCGGCGAGTCCGCTCCGGCGGGCGAGCTGTACAAGGCTTTCGGCATCACCGCAGACGCGGTGGCGCAGGCGGCACGACAACTGCTTGGCAGGTAAGCGCCGACGCGGCGGGATGGAGTCTCCATCCGCCGCGTTTGCGTTTCCAAATGCCAATTTAGGCGCAGCGCAGCCACAAGTTGCGCCGCACAATCGAAGACTTTTCTTGAATCCACACCCAACGGAGAGGGAGTTGCTGAAATGACGATCAAGGTTGCGATCAATGGTTACGGGCGTATCGGCCGCAATGTGCTGCGTGCGCACTACGAAGGCGGCAAGCGCCACGACATCGAAATCGTCGCGATCAACGACCTCGGCGACCCGAAGACCAACGCGCACCTGACGCAGTACGACACCGCGCACGGCAAGTTCCCGGGCACGGTCAGCGTCGACGGCGACTACATGGTGGTGAACGGCGACAAGATCCGCGTGCTGGCCAACCGCAACCCGGCCGAGCTGCCGTGGGGCGAGCTGGGCGTCGACGTGGTGATGGAATGCACCGGCTTCTTCACCACCAAGGAAAAGGCCTCTGCCCACCTGAAGGGCGGCGCCAAGAAGGTGATCATTTCCGCCCCGGGCGGCAAGGACGTGGACGCCACCGTCGTCTATGGCGTCAACCACGGCGTGCTGAAGGCCAGCGACACCGTCATCTCGAACGCCAGCTGCACGACCAACTGCCTGGCGCCGCTGGCCAAGCCGCTGAACGACAAGATCGGCATCGAAACCGGCCTGATGACCACCATCCACGCCTTCACCAACGACCAGGTGCTGACCGACGTCTATCACGAGGACCTGCGCCGTGCCCGCAGCGCCACGCAGTCGATGATCCCGACCAAGACCGGCGCCGCCGCCGCGGTCGGCCTGGTGCTGCCGGAGCTGAACGGCAAGCTGGACGGCTTCGCGATGCGCGTGCCGACCATCAATGTGTCGGTGGTCGACCTGACCTTCACCGCCAAGCGCGCCACCACGGTGGATGAAGTGAACGCCATTCTGAAGGCCGCCTCGGAGGGCGAACTGGCCGGCATCCTCGGCTACAACACGCTGCCGCTGGTGAGCATCGACTTCAACCACGATCCGCGTTCGAGCGTGTTCGACTCGACCCAGACCCGCGTGTCGGCCGACGGCAAGCTGGTCAAGGTGCTGTCCTGGTACGACAACGAGTGGGGCTTCTCGAACCGCATGCTGGACACCACCGTCGCGCTGATGAGCGCCAAGTAAGGACACGGCATCGACGAGCGGGGTTCGGGCGCGTGCGCCCCTGCCCCGCTTCGTTTTTCCCCTTCCCGAAAATCCACTCGATCACGCTCATCACGCACCGCGCGGAGGATTCATCATGCAGTTCAAGCGACTTTCCGATCTCGATCTCAAGGGCAAGCGGGTATTCATCCGCTCCGACCTGAACGTGCCGCAGGACGACGCCGGCAACATCACCGAAGACACGCGCATCCGCGCCTCGCTGCCGGCGATACGCGCCGCCCGCGACGCCGGTGCCGCCGTCATGGTCACCTCCCACCTCGGTCGCCCGACCGAAGGCGAACTGAAGCCCGAAGACTCGCTAGCGCCGATCGCGCGCCGCATGTCCGAACTGCTGGGCTTCGAAGTGAAGCTGGTCGCCAACTGGACAGACGGCGTACAGGTCGCGCCGGGCGAAGTCGTGCTGCTGGAGAACTGTCGTGCCAACAAGGGCGAGAAGAAGTGCGACGACGCGCTGTCGAAGAAGCTCGCCGCGCTGTGCGACGTGTGGGTGAACGACGCCTTCGGCACCGCTCACCGCGCCGAGGCGACCACCTTCGGCATGGGCCAGTACGCGCCGGTCGCCTGCGCCGGTCCGCTGATGGCCAGCGAACTGGACGCTCTGGGCAAGGCGCTGGGCCAGCCGGCCCGCCCGCTGGCGGCCATCGTCGCCGGTTCCAAGGTGTCGACCAAGCTCACGCTGCTCGAAAACCTGGCCGACAAGGTTGATCAGCTCATCGTCGGTGGCGGCATCGCCAACACCTTCCTGCTGGCTGCCGGCAAGAAGATCGGCAAGTCACTGGCCGAAGCCGACCTGGTCGACGCCGCCAAGCGCGTGATGGCCAAGACGAACGTGCCGCTGCCGGAAGATGTCGTATGTGCGAAGGCCTTCGCCGCCGACGCCGAGGCGACCGTCAAGGCGGTCGATGAGGTGGCCGACGACGACATGATCCTGGACATCGGCCCGAAGGCCGCCGCCAAGCTGGCCGAAACGCTGCGGGCTGCCGGCACCATAGTGTGGAACGGCCCGGTCGGCGTGTTCGAGTTCGACGCATTCGGTCACGGCACCGAAACGGTGGCGCGCGCGATTGCCGAATCGAAGGCCTATTCGATCGCCGGAGGTGGCGACACGCTCGCCGCCATCGCAAAATACGGAATTGCCGACCAGGTGAGCTACATCTCGACCGGCGGCGGCGCCTTCCTCGAATTCCTCGAGGGCAAGACGCTGCCGGCAGTCGATATCCTGCTCAAGCGCGCCAACGGCTGAACATCACAGAACGCGCATACAAAACAACGAGGAGTCCGCCCAGCCATGCATCGCTTCACCAAAATCGTCGCCACACTCGGCCCCGCTTCCAGCGACCTGGCCACGCTCACCCGTCTGGTCGAGGCCGGGGTCGATGTCGTGCGGCTCAACTTTTCGCATGGCAAGGCGGACGACCACCGTGCGCGCGTTGAAACGCTGCACGCGGTCTGCGCCAAGGTCGGCCGCACGGTCGGCATCATGGCCGACCTGCAGGGCCCGAAGATCCGCGTCGGCAAGTTCGCCGGCAGCAAGGTGCTGCTGAAGGCCGGACAGAAGTTCGTGTTCGACATCGAGTGCCAGCTGGGTGACGCCGACCATGTCGGCCTCGATTACCCGGAACTGGTGAACGACGTCGAACCGGGCGCCGTACTGCTGCTCGACGATGGCCGCATCGTGATGGACGTGAAGGCGGTCACCGATACGCAGATCCACTGCACGGTGCGCCACGGTGGCGAGCTGTCGAACAACAAGGGCATCAACCGCCAGGGTGGCGGCCTGTCGGCGCCGGCGCTGACCGCGAAGGACATGGAAGACATCAAGATCGCGGCGTCGCTGAATGTCGACTTTGTCGCGGTGAGCTTCCCGAAGAGCGGCGCCGACATGAGGCAGGCGCGCGACCTGTTGCGCGCGGCGGGCTCCAACGCCCAGCTGATCGCCAAGATCGAGCGTGTCGAGGCGATCCCGGCGCTGGAGGAAATCCTCGAAGCGTCGGACGGCGCCATGGTGGCGCGCGGTGACCTCGCGGTCGAAGTGGGTGACGCCGCGGTGCCGGCGATGCAGAAGCGCATCATTCGCGTGTCGCGCGAAATGAACAAGCTGGTCATCACCGCCACGCAGATGATGGAATCGATGATCAGCAGCCCGGTGCCCACGCGTGCCGAGGTGTCGGACGTCGCCAATGCGGTGCTCGACGGCACCGACGCCGTCATGCTGTCGGCCGAAACCGCCTCCGGCCAGTACCCGGTCGAGACGGTCGAGGCGATGAGCCGCATCTGCATCGAGGCCGAGAAGTCGGCCGAGGTGAAGCTGGACCAGGAATTCCTGCAGCGCGTGTTCACCCGCATCGACCAGTCGATCGCGATGGCTGCGCTGTTCTCGGCCTTCCACCTGAAGGTGAAGGCGATCGCCACGCTGACCCAGTCCGGTTCGACTTCGCTGTGGATGTCGCGCCTGAACAGCGGCGTGCCCATTTACGCGCTGACACCGGAAGTGCGCACCCGTTACAAGTTGTCGATGTACCGTGGCGTGACGCCGCTGATGATCAAGCTCGATCCGGACGCCGATCGCGACCGCATGCTGCTCGACGCCGAGGCCGAACTGCTGCGCAGCGGTGCCGTGAAGGTCGGTGACCTCATCGTGCTGTCCTTCGGCGAGCCTATTGGCGTTCCGGGCGGTACCAATACACTGAAAATCGTCAAGGTCGGGGAGTATCGTCAACTCTCCACCGTAATCTGAACTCGCAGGAGAAACTCATGCCTCTGGTATCCATGCGCCAACTGCTCGACCACGCCGCCGAAAACGGCTACGGCCTGCCGGCATTCAACGTGAACAACCTCGAGCAGGTGCAGGCCGTGATGAGCGCCGCCGACGAAGTCGGCGCTCCGGTCATCCTGCAGGCCAGCGCCGGTGCCCGCAAGTACGCCGGCGAGAGCTTCATCAAGCACCTGATCCAGGCCGCGGTCGAAGCTTATCCGCACATCCCGCTGGTGATGCACCAGGATCACGGCCAGTCGCCGGCGATCTGCCAGGGCGCGATCGATCTGGGCTTCGGCTCGGTCATGATGGACGGCTCGCTGAAGGAAGACGGCAAGACGCCGGCCTCCTTCGACTACAACGTCGACGTCACCCGCCGCGTGGTCGAGATGGCGCACAAGGTCGGTGTTACGGTCGAAGGCGAGCTGGGCTGCCTCGGCTCGCTGGAGACCGGCATGGCCGGCGAGGAAGACGGCCACGGCGCCGAAGGCAAGCTCGACCACTCGTCGCTGCTGACCGACCCGGAAGAAGCCGCCCAGTTCGTCAAGGCCACCCAGCTGGACGCGCTGGCCATCGCCATCGGCACCAGCCACGGCGCCTACAAGTTCACCCGCAAGCCGACCGGCGACATCCTGGCGATCTCGCGCGTCAAGGAGATCAACAAGCGCATTCCGAACACCCACCTGGTAATGCACGGCTCGTCGTCGGTGCCGCAGGAACTGCTGGCCATCATCAACCAGTACGGCGGCAAGATGAAGGAAACCTACGGCGTGCCGGTCGAGGAAATCCAGGAAGCGATCAAGTACGGCGTGCGCAAGATCAACATCGACACCGACATCCGTCTGGCGATGACCGGCGCGGTGCGCAAGTTCCTGGCCGAGAACCCGGACAAGTTCGACGCCCGCGAATGGCTGAAGCCGGCGCGCGAAGCCGCCAAGGCCGTGTGCAAGGAACGCTATCTGCAGTTCGGCTGCGAAGGCCAGGGCAGCAAGATCAAGGCCATCCCGCTCGACGAGATCGCCCGCATGTACGCCAGCGGCAAGCTGGCCCAGACCGTCAACTGATCCTTACCGACGACCGCACCGAAGACCGAAATGGCCGACGCACTGTTCGAATCCAGCATCAAGAGCCTGCCGCTGATCGCCCGCGGCAAGGTCCGTGACATCTACGCGATCGATGACGAGAAGATGCTCATCGTCACCACCGATCGCCTGTCGGCGTTCGACGTCATCCTGCCCGACCCCATCCCGGGCAAGGGCAAGGTGCTGACGGCCGTTTCGAACTTCTGGTTCGGCAGGCTGGCCGGCGTATCGCCCAACCACCTGACCGGCATTGCGCCCGAGTCGGTCGTGATGGCGGATGAACGCGATCAGGTCGAAGGCCGCGCCATCGTCGTGCGGCGGCTCAAGCCGCTGCCGATCGAAGCGGTCGTGCGCGGCTACCTGATCGGATCCGGCTGGGGCGACTACTCACGCACCGGGGCGGTGTGTGGCGTGCAGCTGCCGCATGGCCTGCGCATGGCCTCGAAGCTGCCGTCGCCGATTTTCACGCCAGCCACCAAGGCGGCGGTGGGCGACCACGACGAGAACATCAGCTACGCGCAGACCGAAGCGCTGATCGGTGCCGCCATGGCAGCCAAGGTGCGTGACACTGCGATCGCGCTGTACAGCGCGGCCGCCGACTACGCGAAGAGCCGCGGCATCATCATCGCCGACACCAAGTTCGAATTCGGACTCGACGCTGACGGCAATCTGATCCTGATCGACGAGGCGCTGACGCCGGATTCGTCGCGCTTCTGGCCGGCCGACCAGTACCAGGAAGGCAGCAACCCGCCGTCCTTCGACAAGCAGTTCGTGCGCGACTACCTGGAAACGCTGGACTGGAACAAGACTGCGCCGGGCCCGCGCCTGCCGGCCGACATCATCCAGCGTACCGGCGACAAGTACCGTGAGGCACTGACCCGGCTGATCGGCTGACACACCTTACGCCCCGACCCAACGGAGCGCTTCGCCCTGGCGGACCGCTCCGTTTTCGCATCTGCGGTCTTCAGGTTCCGGTGCGCGACACCGCACCGGGCTTCGCTTTCTCGCCGGCCGGCACCGCGTCCGCCTGGTCGAACGGACGGAAGCCTGCCAGCGTGAAACGGAAGGTGGCGCCGCGCCCCGGCGCCGCCTCGACGCCGATGACGCCGCCGTGCCGCTCGACGATGCGCTTGACGATGGCCAGCCCCACCCCGGTGCCCGGAAATTCCTCCGCGCCATGCATGCGCTGGAACACGCCGAACAGGCGATCGGCGTAGGCCGGATCGAAGCCGACCCCGTTGTCGCGCACGCAGATCGCCGGGATGCCGCGCCGGTTCTCGACGAACACCTCGACCCGCGGTTGCGGGCTGCGCGACGAGAACTTCAGCGCATTGCCTATCAGGTTCACGAACACCTGCCGCAGCATGGACTGGTCGCCGCTGGCATGCCCCAGCGGCGACAGTTCGACGCTGGCCGCCGGGTACTGTTCGGCCAGATCGGCGACGACATTGGCCGCCAGCGTATCCAGATTGATTTCGCTGTGCGCCATGTCGACGCGCGACACCCGCGAGAAATGCAGGATGTCGTCGATCAGCAGACCCATGCGCGAGGCGCCGCGCTGTATGCGCTCCAGCATGTCGCGCCCCTCGTCGTCCAGCACCGCGCCGGCGTGCTCGGCCAGCAGGTGCGCGAAGCCGTTGATCGCCCGCAGCGGGCTGCGCAGATCGTGCGACACCGAGTACGAGAAGGCTTCCAGTTCGCTGTTTGCCTGCTCCAGCAGCGTGGTGCGCTCGGCCACGCGGCGCTCCAGCGATTCGTTCAGTTCGCGCACCTGGCGCTCGGCGCGCGCCCGCTCGAGCGCCAACTGGGCAATGTCGACCAGCCGTTCGATCACGTTCTCGTCCGCCCGCCCGGGCCGCCAGGCCTGCGGGTGCAGGATGATCAGTCCGCCCAGCACCGCGCCGTCCTGCGCCGCCAGCGGCAGCGCCCACAGCGCACGCACGCCCTCGGCGGCGAACAGCGCACGACAGCCCTCGAGATCGGGCGACGCCTGAACATCCTCGCACAGCAGCGGACGGCGCCCCGCCAGCGTTTCGAGAAGGCGCCCATCATGGTCGGCACCGGCCGGACCGCGCCGCAGCCAGTCGGCCAGCGCAGGCGGCAGATTGGCGCCGACGACATCGACCACGGCAGCGGTGCCAGGCGTCAGCGTGAGCACCGCGCAGATCGAATCCTCGTTCAGCAGACCGGACACCAGCCGTGCAAAGCGCGACATCACTTCGCTCAGCGGCATCGCCGCAGCGATCAGTGACAGCAGTTCGCGCTCGGCCACATCGACCTCTTCCAGCCGTTTGCGCAAGGTGATGTCGGCCACCGTGCCAACGACGCGGCTGCTGCGCCCGCTGGCGTCGCGCTGCGCGACGCCGCGCAGCAGGAACCAGCGATAGCCGCCGTCGGCATGGCGCATGCGCAGTTCCTGCTGGAAGTGGTCGCTGCGCCCCTTCAGGTGGCTGGCGACCATGGCCGACCAGGCCTTGCGGTCATGCGGATGGATGCCGGCGACGAACTCGCGCACGCGCATGCGGCGCCCGCCGGCGTCGTAACCCATGATCTGCGACAGTCGCGGCGACACATACATGCGGTCACTGCCGGTAATCCATTCGGCCAGGCCCTCGTTCATGCCGCGCAGTGCCAGTGCGTAGCGCTGTTCGCTGGCGCGCAGCGCGCGCTCGGCGCGAATGCGCGCGGTGAGATCGGAATAGGACGCCACCACGGCGTACGGCCGCTTGCTGCCGGCGTGGAACAGCGGCTGCGTGTTGACGGTCAGCCAGCGCATCTGACCGGACGCGCTCTCGGCACCGATCACCACGTCGCGCGCCGGCAGACCATCAGCCAGCGACCGGATGACCGGATGCATGTCGCGCGCCAGCGACCGCCCCTGTTCGTCGCACAGCGTGAATTCGTCGCCGCCGCCGGGCAGGCCGGCGTGAGCCGCGTCGAGCCAGGCACAGGATTCGGCCGAACGGTTGCTCGTCAGCACCCGGGCCTGCGCGTCGTAGAGCACGACCGCCTCCGACAGCGCGCCGAGCAGCACGCGGAAGCGCTCCTCGCTGGCGGCGAGCGAACGTTCGGCCTGCTTGTGTCCGGTGATGTCGTGGCAGATGACCAGCAATGCCGGCTGCCCCTGATGGGAAACCGGACGGGTTGCCGCCGACACCCAGCGCACCGAACCGTCACGACGGCGCAGTGGCAGTTCGACATCGTCGGTGCCGCGTCCCTGTGCCAGCACCTCGACCACGCGCGATCTGTCCTCGGCAGTCTGGCAGAACTCGACGATGCTGCGCCCCTGCAGTGCATCGGCCGACTCGTTGGCCATCGAGGCGAGCGCCGCATTGAGCACGCGCATGCCGCCGTCGGGCAGCGAGCAGATGCAGGCGGGCATCGGCAACTCGTGCAGCAGTTCGGACGTATCGTCGGCCGGAGCGGGCAAGGGCTCGGCCGGCGGCAGCATCGGAACGGTACGCACCAGCCAGACGCCGCAGGCCACGCACCAGACCAGCCAGCCGCCCTGCGCCGCCCACGGGTGGTCGATCAGGAATAAGGCGCCGGGCGCCCAGAGCGCAAACACACCAAGCGCCAGGCGCGCGCGGGAGCGAGCGGGTGTGCGGAGCGGGCCGAAAAAACCGGACAGGAGGCCTCTCAACAAGGTCATCCATTTCTCCAGGAGCGAAACGACGAGCGGGGTTCTGGCTCGGGGCCGGCGTGCTGCGGCGCTGCTGCACGCACCGGAAGCGGCCATCTTCGCACCTTCGAGTGGCAGGAAGAGGAGGCGTTCCGGTCTCGGGGATAGTACAAGGAAATAAGTGCGCGGCAAGATCGCTTGACGTCGATCACGTCGTAGACCTCGAAATTCGCACGCACAGCCCCTACACTCGGACACATGTCGAAACGAGAACACTGGGGGCTGGGCGCCAAGCTGGCGGTCGCCGCGGCGCCGTTCGCCCTGCTCGCGCTGCTGTCGATCACGCTCACGCTGTGGATGTCCTGGCAGCTCGACGGCGGCGCTGCTGCCGTCAACGAGGCCGGGCGCATGCGCATGCAGGCCTACCGCATGTCGCTGCTGGTCGCCACCGGCGAGCGCGACGCGCTGCCGCACGCACGACGCGAATTCGACCGCAGTCTTGAACTGCTGCGTGCCGGCGACCCGGAACGCCCGCTGTTCATGCCGCTGGACAACGACATCCGGCGCAGCTTCGATCAGGTACGTGGCGACTGGCGCATCTACAGCGAGCGCTGGCTCGACGCCGCGCCACGCGGCACCGACGGTCTGCGCGACGACACCGCGCGCTTCACCGGACGCATCGACGCACTGGTGGCCGGCATCGAGAACCACATGTCGCACTGGACAGCGCTGCTCAACCTGCTGCAACTCGCAACGATGGCGCTTGCGGTGATCGGTGCGGCGGTGCTGCTCTACATCGGCTATCTGTTCGTTCTGGAACCGGTGGGTCAGCTCAAGCAAGCACTTGAGCGGATACAGCAGGGCGATCTGGGCGCCCGCGTCGAACGCGGCAGCAGCGACGAATTCGGCACGCTGGCTGACGGCTTCAACGACATGGCGGAACAGATACAGGCCATGTACCGCAATCTCGAAGCGAAGGTGACGAGCAAGACGGCCGAGCTGCAGGAAAAGCGCGAGCGGCTGGAGGCGCTGTACGAAGTGACCTCGCTGATCGCGACCGCCCGCTCGCTGGAAGAACTGGCGCGCGGCTTCGTCGGTTACGTCGCACGCGCGGTGCACGCAGACGGCGTCGCGCTGCGCTGGTCCGACGAATCGAATCAGCGCTACCTGCTGCTCGCTTCGCAGGGGCTGCCCGCCTACATGACCGACGGCGAACGCTGCCTGAAGGCGGACGAATGCCATTGCGGCGCACCGAACGCCCCGCCCTACGCCCGCGTCATTCCGATCCGCACGATGGGCGGCGAGGCGCTGCAGTACTGCGGCGAGGCGGGCTTCGAAACCCTGGTGTCGGTCCCGGTCCGTCTGAAGGACAGGCTGATGGGCGAGGTGGACCTGTTTTTCCACGCCAGCGTCGAACTGTCGGCGCCCACCCGCTCGCTGCTCGAAGCGCTGGCGACCCATCTGGCCAGCGGCATGGAGAACCTGCGTCTGAACGCACTGCAGAACGAGGCGGCGGTATCGCAGGAACGCAACTTCCTGGCCAGCGAACTGCACGACTCGATCGCGCAGTCGCTGGCCTTCATGAAGATGCAGGTCGAAATGATGCGCGAGGCGCTGGCCACGCACGACGAAGCCAGTGCGCGCGCGATGCTGGACGAACTCGACGCGGGCCTGCGCGAAAGTTCGGGCGACGTGCGCGAACTGCTGCTGCACTTCCGCACCCGCGCCAATGCCGAAGACATCGAAGCCGCCCTGCTCGCCACGCTGCGCAAGTTCGAGCACCAGAGCGGCGTGCGCGCCTCGCTGGCGATGCGCGATCACGGCATGCCACTGCCGCCCGACGTGCAGATACAGGTGCTGCACATCGTGCAGGAAGCCTTGTCGAACGTGCGCAAGCACGCGCGCGCCGGCCACGTCTGGCTCGACGTGCAGCAACAGCCGCAGTGGCGTTTCGAAGTGCGCGACGACGGCCGCGGCTTTTCCACCGACGGCGGCCCGCCGGACGAAACCCACGTCGGCCTGCGCATCATGACCGAACGCGCCGCGCGCATAGGCGCCCGCATCGAGGTGTTCTCGACCCCCGGCCGCGGCACCTCGGTGGTGCTGACGCTGCCGGCCAGCGACCCTACACTGCTCGACCTCCAGCCCATGCAGGCCGCGTCATGAAAAGCACGTCCGAGAGCCCGATCCGCATCCTGCTGGTCGACGACCACACCCTGTTCCGTCGTGGCCTCACCGCGCTGCTGTCGCGCGATCCGCTGCTGCAGATCGTCGGCGACGCGGCCGACGCCGGCGAGGCGCAGCGGCGCGCCGAGGCGCTGCAGCCCGACGTCATCCTGCTCGACAACCACCTGCCCGGCGTCAATGGCGTCGACGCGCTGCCGGCGCTGCGCGAGGCGGCGCCACAGGCACGCCTGATCATGCTCACCATCAGCGAGGACGGCGAGGACCTGGCCGCCGCGCTGCGCGCCGGCGCCAGTGGCTACCTGCTGAAAACGATGGAGGGCGAGGCACTGTCGCGGGCCATCCACCGCGCGATGCGCGGCGAACCGGTGGTGGCGGACGAGATGACCGGCAAGCTGGTCGAGGTATTCCGGCAGGCTGCCGCGCCGGCGCCACCCGCGGCCGAAGCGCTGCCGCAGAGCGGCGCGCTGTCGCCGCGCGAAACCGACATCCTGCGCGGCATCGCCCGCGGCGACAGCAACAAGGTGATCGCCCGCGACCTCGGTATCGCCGAAACCACGGTGAAGATCCACGTGCAGCACATCCTGCGCAAGCTGGGCGTCAGTTCGCGCGTGCAGGTCGCCGTCATCGCGGTGGAACGCGGCCTGATCTGAGCTCCGCGCCTCGGCGGCTGCATTCGTCCCCGGACTTGGGCCCGTCTCCTGCCGGGCATTTTCCAGCGGCCGCGTATTGACCCTGGTCAACCCTCGTCCAACCGGACGATGGAGTAGTTCTTCGGAACTACACGAACACCCCCACCATCGTTCTTCCGCACCCTCGGCGCGCTACCACCGAAGGATGCCGCAGTACTGCCCCGCTCCCTAAGATCGCCTCAGTCTTAAAGGGAGGATTCCGTCATGACCAGGAAAGGGCAGGCACTGTCGGTGCTGATCGTCAGCACCCTGGCGTTCACCGTGTGCTTCATGGTGTGGATGATGTTCGGCGTGATCGGCATACCGATCAAGAAGGCGCTCGATCTCAATGCCACCCAGTTCGGTCTGCTGACCGCCACGCCGGTGCTCACCGGCTCGCTGGTGCGGGTGCCGCTGGGCATCTGGACCGACAAGTACGGCGGTCGCATCGTGATGACGCTGCTGATGGCGGCCACGGTGCCGGCGATCTGGATGATGAGCTATGCCACCGAGTACTGGCATTTCCTCGTCATCGGTCTGTTCGTCGGTCTGGCCGGCGGCTCGTTCTCGGTCGGCACGCCCTATGTCGCGCGCTGGTTCCCGAAGGACCAGCAGGGCTTCGCGATGGGCGTCTATGGCGCCGGCAACTCGGGCGCGGCGGTGAACAAGTTCGTCGCGCCGGCCCTGCTGGTCGCCTTCGGCTGGACCATGGTGCCGCAGGTCTACGCCGCCATCATGCTCGGCACCGTCATCGTCTTCTGGCTGTTCAGCCACAGCGATCCTGCCCACCTCGTGCCGAGCAACGTGCGCTTCGTCGATCAGCTGAAGGCGCTGAAGGACCCGCGCGTACTGAAGTACTGCCAGTACTACAGCATCGTGTTCGGCGGTTATGTCGCGCTGAGCCTGTGGATGGTGCAGTACTACGTCGGCGAGTACGGCCTCGACATCCGCGCCGCTGCGCTGCTGGCCGCCTGTTTCTCGCTGCCCGGCGGCGTGCTGCGCGCCATCGGCGGCTGGCTGTCCGACAAGTACGGCGCGCACAGCGTCACCTGGTGGGTGCTGTGGGTGAGCTGGATCTGCCTCTTCCTGCTGAGCTATCCGCAGACCCACTTCACCATCGTCACGGTCGAGGGCCCGAAGACCTTTGACATCGGCCTCAACGTGTATGCCTTCACCGGCCTGATGTTCATCCTCGGCATCGCCTGGGCCTTCGGCAAGGCCAGCGTGTTCAAGTACATCAGCAACGACTACCCGGCCAACATCGGCACCATCAGCGGCATCGTCGGCCTGGCCGGCGGCCTCGGCGGCTTCGTGCTGCCCATCATGTTCGGTGCCCTGCTCGATCTCACCGGCATACGCTCCAGCGCCTTCATGCTGATGTACGGCGTGGTGTGGGTGTCGCTGATCTGGATGTACTTCACCGAAGTCCGCCGCACCCCGCTGATGGACGGCACGTCCGCAGCCCAGTCCTGAACCGGACACCACGGAGATCATCATGAACGCAAGCACACACGCCGGCACACGTCCGGTACAGGGCGCCCCCCGCGGCCCCGATGTTGAGGACTGGCGGCCGGAGGACGATGCCTTCTGGGAGTCGACCGGCAAGAAGATCGCCTACCGCAACCTGTGGATATCGATTCCGGCGCTGCTGTGCGGATTCGCGGTCTGGGGCATGTGGGGCATCATCACCGTGCAGATGCTCAACCTGGGCTTCCCCTTCACCCAGGACCAGCTGTTCACGCTGACCGCCATCGCCGGCATCTCCGGCGCGACGATGCGCATCCCGGCCTCCTTCCTGATCCGGCTGGCCGGTGGCCGCAACACCATCTTCCTGACCACGGCCATGCTGCTCGCGCCGGCCATCGGCACCGGCATCGCGCTGCAGCACACAGACTGGCCGCTGTGGGTGTTCCAGCTGATGGCGCTGTGGTGCGGCGTCGGTGGCGGCAACTTCGCCAGCTCGATGTCCAACATCAGCACCTTCTTCCCGAAGCGACTGCAGGGCACCGCGCTGGGCCTCAACGCCGGCCTCGGCAACTTCGGCGTGACGACGATGCAGATCGTCATCCCGCTGGTGATGACCGTGCCGCTGCTCGGCGCCTTCGGCGGTGAGCCGATGACGCTGATGAAGGACAGCGGCTGGATCTTCGGCAAGATCGCCGCCGGCACGCCGACCTGGATCCAGAACGCCGGCTTCGCCTGGGTGCTGTCGCTGGTGCCGCTGTCCATCCTGTGCTGGTTCGGCATGAACAACCTGAAGGCGGTGTCGCCCGACACCGGCAACCCCATCGTCGCCTTCTCGAAGATCACCTATCTGTACACGCTGGCCTTCGTACCGGCGATCTTCATGCTCTATCTGTACCTGCCGGCACCGACCGGTCTGGGCCTGCTGAACATGTGGGTCGCAATTCCGCTGGACATCGTCATGGCGCTGACGGTGATGAAGCTCGCCGCCTTCGGCCCGATGCGCGAAGGTGTGACCCGGCAGTTCAAGATCTTCAGCGACAAGCACACCTGGTCGATGACCATCCTCTACATCGTCACCTTCGGTTCCTTCATCGGCTTCTCGATGGCGCTGCCGCTGGCGATGAAGGTGATCTTCGGCGTCAGCCACGTGCCCGATGCCAATGGCGTCATGCAGCACACGCTGCCGAACCCGAACGCGCCCACCGTGCTGGCCTTCGCCTGGATCGGCCCCTTCGTCGGTGCCGCAGTGCGCCCGATCGGCGGCTGGATCTCCGACAAGTGGGGCGGCTCCATCGTCACGCAGATCATCTCGCTGGTGATGGTCGTCGCGTCGGTGGCGGTCGGCTACGTGATGAAGCTGGCCTACAGCTCGGCCACGCCCGAGCAGTACTTCCCGATGTTCCTCGGCCTGTTCATCGTGCTGTTCTTTGCCAGCGGCATCGGCAACGGATCGACCTTCCGCACCATCGGCGTCATCTTCGATCGTCAGCAGGCCGGCCCGGTGCTGGGCTGGACGTCGGCGGTCGCCGCCTACGGCGCCTTCATCGCACCGGTGGTCATCGGTGCGCAGATCAAGGCCGGTACACCCGAGCTCGCGATGTACGGCTTCGCCGCGTTCTACGCGATCTGCCTGTTCATCAACTGGTGGTTCTACCTGCGCCGCAATGCGTACGTGAAGAACCCCTGACCCCATGCCCCCGCCGAGCCCCGCTACAGGAGAGCACACATGAGCCACTTTCTCGACCGACTGACCCACTTCTCCGCACCGAAGGAAAGCTTTTCGGGCGACCACGGTATCGCCACCGGCGAAGACCGCAGCTGGGAGGACGCCTACCGCGACCGCTGGGCGCACGACAAGATCGTGCGCTCCACCCACGGCGTGAACTGCACCGGCTCGTGCTCGTGGAAGATCTACGTCAAGGGCGGCATCGTCACCTGGGAAACCCAGCAGACCGATTACCCGCGCACCCGCTGGGACATGCCCAACCACGAACCGCGCGGCTGTGCGCGCGGTGCCAGCTACAGCTGGTACCTGTACAGCGCCAACCGCGTCAAATACCCGATGGTGCGCGGCCGCCTGCTCAAGACCTGGCGCGAGGCGCGTCTGAAGCACGGCCCGGTCGAAGCCTGGGCCTCCATCGTCGAGAACGACGCCAAGCGCCGTGACTACCAGCAGGTGCGCGGCCTCGGTGGCTTCGTCCGCTCCAGCTGGGACGAGGTGAACGAGCTGGTCGCCGCCGCCAACGTCTACACCATCAAGAAGCACGGCCCGGACCGCATCATCGGCTTCTCGCCGATTCCGGCAATGTCGATGGTGAGCTATGCCGCAGGCAGCCGTTACCTGAGCCTGATCGGCGGCGTCTGCATGAGCTTCTACGACTGGTACTGCGACCTGCCGCCGTCCAGCCCGCAGATCTGGGGCGAACAGACCGACGTGCCGGAATCGGCCGACTGGTACAACTCGACCTACATCATCGCCTGGGGCTCCAACGTGCCACAGACGCGCACGCCGGACGCCCACTTCTTCACCGAGGTCCGCTACAAGGGCGCGAAGACCGTCGCCGTCACGCCGGACTACGCCGAAATCAGCAAGCTGGCCGACCTCTGGCTGCACCCGAAACAGGGCACCGACGCCGCGGTGGCGATGGCCATGGGCCACGTCATCCTGAAGGAGTTCTACTTTGAAAAACGCAGCGCGTATTTCGACGACTACGCGCGCCGCTATACCGACCTGCCGATGCTGGTGCTGCTGAAGGAGCAGACCCTGCCCAACGGCAAGACGGTGATGGTGCCCGACCGCTACGTGCGCGCCAGCGATTTCAACGGCAAGCTCGGTCAGGCCAATAATCCTGAATGGAAGACGGTGGCCTTCGACGAGAACGGCCGCGTCGTGCTGCCCAATGGCGCCATCGGCTTCCGCTGGGGTCCGGACGGCCGCGCGGACGCCGGCCAGTGGAACCTCGAAGCGAAGGAGGCGCGCCACGGCGGTGACGTGAAGCTGAAACTGTCGGTGCTCGAGGGCGACACCGGTCCGGTCGAGCACACGCAGGTCGCCTTCCCCTACTTCGGCGGCATCGAGCACGAACACTTCCCGCACAGCCCGCAGGGCGGCGGCGACGTACTGCTGCGCACGGTGCCGGTGCAGCGCATCGCGCTCGGCAAGGCCGGCGACAAGCGCGACGCACTGGTGGCCACCGTGTTCGACCTGCAGGTCGCCAACTACGGTGTCGGCCGCAATCTTCCGAACGACAGCGGTGCGAACAGCTACGACGACGACACGCCCTACACGCCCGCCTGGCAGGAGAAGATCACCGGCGTGCCGCGCGACCAGATCATCACCGTCGCCCGCCAGTTCGCCGACAACGCCGACAAGACCAAGGGCAAGTCCATGGTCATCATCGGCGCCGCGATGAACCACTGGTATCACTGCGACATGAACTACCGCGGCATCATCAACATGCTGATGATGTGCGGCTGCATCGGCCAGAGCGGCGGCGGCTGGGCGCACTACGTGGGTCAGGAGAAGCTGCGCCCGCAGACCGGCTGGACCGCACTCGCCTTCGCGCTCGACTGGATACGCCCGCCGCGCCAGCAGAACTCGACCAGCTTCTTCTACGCCCACACCGACCAGTGGCGCTACGAAAAGCTGGGCGTCGAGGAAGTGCTGTCGCCGCTGGCTGACGCCTCGCAGTTCGGCGGCAGCATGATCGACTACAACGTGCGCGCCGAGCGCATGGGCTGGCTGCCCAGCGCGCCGCAGCTGAAGACCAATCCCATCCAGGTGGTGCGCGAGGCCAATGCCGCGGGCGTCGATCCGAAGGACTACGCGGTCGGCGCGCTGAAGAGCGGTCAGCTCGAACTGAGCTGCGAAGACCCGGACGCGCCGCAGAACTGGCCGCGCAACATGTTCGTCTGGCGCTCCAACATCCTCGGCTCCAGCGGCAAGGGTCACGAGTACTTCCTGAAGCACCTGCTGGGCACCAGCAATGGCGTGCAGGGCAAGGACCTCGGCTCCGACGACGCCAAGCCGCAGGAAGTGAAATGGCACGCGGAAGCACCCGAAGGCAAGCTCGACCTGCTGGTGACGCTCGATTTCCGCATGAGCACCACCTGCCTGTATTCCGACATCGTGCTGCCGACCGCCACCTGGTACGAGAAGAACGACCTCAATACCAGCGACATGCACCCCTTCATCCACCCGCTGTCGACCGCGGTGGACCCGGCCTGGCAGTCGAAGAGCGACTGGGACATCTACAAGGGCTTCGCGAAGAAGTTCAGCGAGGTGTGCGTCGGCCATCTCGGCGTGGAACGCGAACTGGTGCTGACGCCGCTGATGCACGACAGCCCGGCCGAACTGGCGCAGCCCTTCGGCGTCGCCGACTGGAAGCGCGGCGAGTGCGACCTGATCCCGGGCAAGACGGCGCCGCAGATGACGGTGGTCGAGCGCGACTACCCGAACGTCTACAAGCGCTTCACCGCGGTCGGTCCTCTGTTGACCAAGGTGGGCAACGGCGGCAAGGGCATCGCGTGGAACACGCAGGACGAGGTGCGCCAGCTCGGCGAACTGAACGGTCTGGTCACCGAAGAGGGTGCGACCAAGGGCATGCCGCGCATCGACACCGACATCGACGCCTGCGAAGTGGTGATGATGCTGGCGCCGGAAACCAACGGCCAGGTCGCGGTGAAGGCGTGGAAGGCGCTGGGCAAGCAGACCGGGCGCGACCACGAGCACCTGGCGATCTACCGCGAGGACGAAAAGATCCGCTTCCGCGACATCCAGGCGCAGCCGCGCAAGATCATTTCGTCGCCGACCTGGTCCGGACTGGAAAGCGAGAAGGTGTCGTACAACGCCGGTTACACCAATGTGCATGAACTGATCCCATGGCGCACGCTGACCGGCCGCCAGCAGTTCTACCAGGACCACCCGTGGATGCGCGCCTTCGGCGAAGGCTTCGTCAGCTACCGCCCGCCGGTGGACCTGAAGACGACGGCTGCGATCGCCGGCATCAAGAGCAACGGCAATCCGGAGATCCAGCTCAACTTCATCACGCCGCACCAGAAGTGGGGCATCCACTCCACCTACAGCGACAACCTGCACATGCTGACGCTGAACCGCGGCGGCCCGGTGATCTGGCTGTCCGAGGACGACGCGAAGAAGGCCGGCATCGTCGATAACGACTGGGTCGAACTGTTCAACGTGAATGGCGCGATCACCGCGCGTGCCGTGGTGAGCCAGCGGGTCAATCCGGGCATGGTGCTGATGTACCACGCACAGGAAAAGATCATCAACACGCCGGGGTCGGAGATCACCGGTGCGCGCGGCGGCATCCACAACTCGGTCACCCGCATCGTGCTGAAGCCGACGCACATGATCGGCGGCTACGCCCAGCTGAGCTACGGCTTCAACTACTACGGAACCATCGGCACCAACCGCGACGAGTTCGTCGTCGTGCGCAAGATGAAGCGCATCGACTGGCTCGACGGCGAAGCCGCTGCCACCGATACCGCCCACGCGTAAGGAGACATGACATGAAAATACGCGCTCAAATCGGCATGGTGCTCAACCTCGACAAGTGCATCGGTTGCCACACCTGCTCGGTCACCTGCAAGAACGTGTGGACCAGCCGTCCCGGCATGGAATACGCGTGGTTCAACAACGTCGAAACCAAGCCCGGCATCGGTTACCCGAAGGAATGGGAGAACCAGGACAAGTGGCAGGGTGGCTGGATGCGCAAGAGCGACGGCTCGATCGCGCCGCGCCAGGGCGGCAAGTGGCAGCTGCTGATGAAGATCTTCGCCAACCCGCACCTGCCGGAAATCGATGACTACTACGAGCCCTTCACCTTCGACTACGACCACCTGCAGTCGGCGCCCGAAATGAAGGCGGCGCCGACGGCGCGCCCGCGCAGCCTGATCACCGGTCAGCGCATGGAAAAGATCGAATGGGGTCCGAACTGGGAAGAGATTCTCGGCGGCGAATTCTCGAAGCGCTCGAAGGACAAGAACTTCGACGAGGTGCAGAAGGACATCTACGGCCAGTTCGAGAACACCTTCATGATGTACTTGCCGCGCCTGTGCGAGCACTGCCTGAACCCGGCCTGCGTCGCCAGCTGCCCGTCCGGCTCGATCTACAAGCGCGAAGAGGACGGCATCGTGCTGATCGACCAGGACAAGTGCCGCGGCTGGCGCATGTGCGTGTCCGGCTGTCCGTACAAGAAGATCTACTACAACTGGCAGTCGGGCAAGGCCGAGAAGTGCATCTTCTGCTATCCGCGCATCGAAGCCGGTCAGCCCACCGTATGTTCCGAAACCTGCGTCGGCCGCATCCGCTACCTCGGCGTGCTGCTGTATGACGCCGACCGCATCCAGGAAGCGGCGTCGGTCGAACAGGACCGCGACCTCTACCAGGCCCAGCTCGACATCTTCCTCGATCCGAACGATCCGAAGGTGATCGAACAGGCACGTGCCGACGGCATCCCGGATTCGTGGATGGAAGCCGCCCGCCGCAGCCCGGTCTACAAGATGGCGGTGGAGTGGAAGGTGGCGCTGCCGCTGCACCCGGAATACCGCACGCTGCCGATGGTGTGGTACGTGCCGCCGCTGTCGCCGATCACCGCCGCCGCCAACGCCGGTCAGGTGGGCGTCAATGGCGAGATCCCGGACGTGAACCAGCTGCGCATCCCGGTGAAGTATCTCGCCAACCTGCTCACCGCTGGCGACACGCAACCGGTCGTGCGCGCACTCGAACGCATGCTGGCGATGCGCGCCTACCAGCGCGAGAAGCACGTAGATGGCCGCATCAACACGGCCGCGCTGAGCCAGGTCGGCATGAGCCAGGCCGCGGTCGAGGATATGTACCACGTGATGGCGATCGCCAACTACGAGGACCGCTTCGTCATCCCGAGCACGCACCGCGAATACGCCGAGAACGCCTTCGACGTGCGCGGCGGCTGCGGCTTCTCCTTCGGCAACGGCTGCTCGGAAGGCAGTTCCGATACCAGCCTGTTCGGTGGATCGAAGCGCCGGACGATTCCCATCAAGGCGGTGGTCTGAATGTGTGCCCCCACGCTCACTGCGTTCGCTGCCCCCCGAGGGGGCTGCGCTCGCCCTTGGGGCGGCCCGGCGGGCGGCGCGTTCGCATCTGCAGGCGCCAATTGTCCTCCGCGTGGCGGACTGTGCACATGCCCGCCACAACTCGTTCATGAGGATCCTCTCAATGTTTAGTCCACCGAAGATGACCCACACGCTGCGCGCCTGCGCGCTGCTGATCGGCTACCCCGACGCCAGCCTGCGCGGACTGCTGCCCGACCTTCGTCTGGCGCTGCACGACGAGGCGGCGCTGTCGGCCTCCCGTCTGGCCGAGCTGGATGCGCTGATCGACACGCTGCAGCAGCAGCCCGCGCTCGATGGCGAAGCCGCCTACGTCGAACTGTTCGACCGCGGCCGCTCGACCTCGCTGCACCTGTTCGAACACGTGCATGGCGATTCGCGCGACCGCGGGCCGGCGATGATCGATCTCGCGCAGACCTACGAGAAAGCCGGCCTATTCCTGTCCGCTGGTGAACTGCCGGACTACCTGCCAGTGGTGCTCGAATTCGCCTCGACCCAGCCGCCGAAGGAGGCGCGCGCCTTCCTCGCCGAAATGGCGCACATCCTGAATGCGTTGTTCACGGCGCTGGTCAAGCGCGAAAGCCGCTACGCCAGCGTGGTCGGCGCGCTGATCGAACTGGCGGGCGAGCGTGCCCATGCGGTGAAGATCCAGCCGGACGAAGCGCTCGACGACAGCTGGGCCGAGCCGCTCGCCTTCGACGGCTGCTCCTCGCACGGCCAGGCCAAGCCGGGCGCTGCGCAACCCATACACCTTGTCCGCAAGTCCTCCGCCACTCAAGGAGTACAACCATGACTTCCTGGCTCGACAACCTGCTGTTCGGTTACTACCCCTACATCTGCCTCGCCGTGTTTTTCATCGGCAGCCTGCTGCGCTTCGACCGCGACCAGTACACGTGGAAGAGCGACTCGTCGCAGCTGCTGCGCCGCGGCCAGCTCAGGCTGGGCAGCAACCTGTTCCACATTGGCGTGCTCTTCCTGTTCTTCGGCCACTTCTTCGGCATGCTGACGCCGCACTTCGTCTATGAGCACTTCATCGGCGCCGGCGCCAAGCAGCTGGTCGCCATGGTGACCGGCGGCATCGCCGGCCTGCTCGGCTTCATCGGCCTGACGCTGCTGCTGCACCGCCGGCTGACCGAGCCGCGCATCCGCGCGACGTCGAAGACCAGCGACATCGTCATCGCCGTGCTGCTGTGGGTGCAACTGCTGCTCGGTCTGGCCACCATTCCGCTGTCGGCACAGCACCTGGACGGCAGCATGATGATGCTGCTCGCCGAATGGGCGCAGCGCATCGTCACCTTCCGCGCCGGCGCGCCGGAACTGCTGGCCGACGCCGGCTGGGTGTTCAAGACCCACATGTTCCTCGGCATGACCATCTTCCTGGTGTTCCCATTCACCCGACTGGTGCACGTATGGAGTGGCTTCGCCTCGGTGCTCTATGTGTTCCGCCCCTACCAAGTGGTGCGCGCGCGCCGGCTCAACCTGCCGGCCGGACACAATCAGCCGCGCCAGCCGGGCGCCGGTGTCTGAGATGATGTGAAGGATGCGTCGCCGCTGCGCGGCGCATCCATTCATAAAAGGATCGAGGAGACACCATGCAGTCCACGCAAGACAGCCGCGGCATCGCCCGCGTCAACGGCATCGCGATCAACGGTGCGGACGAGGACGTCGCGCCGGACGAACTGCGCAACCGCGCCTGCACCGAACTGCTGCGGCAGGCCGCACAGCAGGCCGGCCTGCTGTCCGCCAGCGACGAACAGTCGGCCGACGGCCTGATTTCGGAAGAGGCCGCCACCGCCATCGACACGCTGATCGGCCAGGCGGTGCAGGTGCCGGAGCCGTCCGAGGAAGCCTGCCGCCGTCACTACAGCGCCCACCTCGGCCGCTACACCGTGGGCCAGCGTGCGCGCATGCGCCACATCCTGTTCGCGGTGACGCCGGGCGTCGACGTCAATGCGCTGCGCGGTCGCGCTGAAGCGGTGCTGATCGACGTCCGTGCGCATGCCGACGGCGAAGACCCCTTCCCCGACGCCGCCCGGCAGAATTCCAACTGCCCGAGCAGCGAACGTGGCGGCGACCTCGGCTGGCTGGCGCCGGAAGAGGTGGTGCCCGAGTTCGCCCGTGCCATCTTCGGCCAGCACGACATCGGCGTGCTGCCGCGTCTGGTGCACAGCCGCTTCGGCTTCCACGTGATCGACGTGCAGGAGCGCGAGGCCGGCACCGTGCAGCCCTTCGAGGAGGTGCGCGGCACCGTCGCCGCCTCGCTGCGCCAGCAGAGCTTCGCCACCGCACTGCGCCAGTACGTCGCGCTGCTGGCCGGCAAGGCCGTGCTCGAAGGCGTGGACATGGACATCGCCGACACGCCGCTGGTGCAGTGACATCGGTCGCGCGCGGCGCCGTGTGACACCGGTCTGACCCGGATCAACACGGCGCCGCGCGCGATGCTCACACTGGGCGGCGCCCGCAGTTCCGGACCTTTCCGACATGCAAACATCCCGCACCGCCCACCCAACGCCCCCCCGAAAACCCGCCCTGGTCTGCCCGGCAGGCTCGCTGCGCGCGCTGACGCTGGCCGTCGACGCCGGCGCCGACGCCGTCTACATGGGCCTGAAGGACGCCACCAACGCGCGCAACTTCGCCGGCCTGAACTTCGACCTCGCGCAGGCGCGCGACGGCATCGCCTACGCGCGCAGCCGCGGCCGCGAAGTGCTGATGGCGCTCAACACCTTCGCCGACGCGCGCGCGCCCGAACGCTGGTTCGCCGCGGTCGATGCCGCCGCCGGGCTGGGCATAGACGCGCTGATCTGTGCCGACACCGCGGTGCTGGCCTACGCGCGCGATCACCATCCCGATCTGCGCCTGCACCTGTCGGTGCAGGCCTCGGCCACCACCTGGGAAGCGATCGAGTTCTACCGCGAGCGCTACGGCATCCGCCGCGCCGTACTGCCGCGCGTACTCACGCTGCCGCAGGTCGAGCAGGTGTGCCGCAACAGCGCCGCCGAGATCGAGGTGTTCGGCTTCGGCAGCCTGTGCGTCATGGTCGAGGGCCGCTGCGCGCTCTCCTCCTACGCGACGGGCCAGTCGCCGAACACCGCAGGTGTCTGCTCGCCGCCGTCGGCGGTGCGCTGGGAGGACGGCGCCGCTGGCGTATCGGCCCGGCTCAACGGCGTGCTGATCGACCGCTACGCGCCGGACGAGCCGCGCGGCTACCCGACGCTCTGCAAGGGTCGCTTCGACGTCGAAGGCGCACGCGATTACGCGCTGGAAGAACCGACCAGCCTGAACACGCTGGCGCTGCTGCCGCAGCTGATGGACATGGGCATCGCCGCGATCAAGATCGAAGGCCGCCAGCGCAGCCCGGCCTATGTCGAACAGGTCACCCGCGTCTGGCGCGCCGCCATCGACGACTGCGCCGCGCAGCCGGCGCGCTTCGGCGTGCAGCCGCAGTGGACCGCCGCGCTCGGCCGCTGGGCCGAAGGCCAGCAGCACACGCTGGGCGCCTACGACCGGCCGTGGCGGTGAATCCATGAACACACAGATGACCCCCCGCATCGCCCTGACCGTCGGCCCGGTGCTGTACTACTGGCCGCGCCGCACGCTGCTCGATTTCTACGCCGACATCGCGGTATCGCCGGCCGACACCGTGGTGCTCGGCGAAGTCGTGTGCAGCCGTCGCCACGAAATGAAGGCCGAAGACTGGCTGGCACTCGCGCGCGATCTCGCCGCCTGCGGCAAGGAAGTCGTGCTGGCCAGCCAGGCATTGCTCGAATCGGCCGCCGACCTGCGCGCGCTGCACCGCTGGACCGACCAGACCGGATTCCTGGTCGAAGCCGGCGACGCCTCGGCGCTGCGCGCGCTGGCTGGCCGGCCCTTCGTGCTCGGCCCGCACATCAATGTCTACAGCCAGCCGGCACTGCGCGAGCACGCGGCGCTCGGCGCCGTCCGCTGGGTGGCGCCGGTCGAACTTGCGCTGGACGCGCTGGCGCTGATCAACCCGCCGGCCGCACCCGTGAACGGCGGACCGGCGAACGACACACCGGTCGCCACCGAGGTGTTTGCCTTCGGCCGTCTGCCGCTGGCCTTTTCGGCGCGCTGTTTCACCGCGCGTCATTTCCACCTCAGCAAGGACCAGTGCGGCTTCCGCTGCATCGAACACCCGGACGGCCTGCTGCTCGACACCACCGAAGGTCAGCCCTTCCTCGCCTTGAACGGCATACAGACGCAGTCGGCGGCGCAGCACTGCCTGATCGCCGACGCCCCGGCATTGCGCGCCGCCGGAGTCACCCGCGCGCGGCTGTCGCCCACGTCGCGCGACTTCGCCACCGTGGTCGACCTGTTCGACCGCACCTATAACGGCCCGGCCGACGCCGCGGAAGCCGCCTCGGCGCTCGCGGCGCTGAGCCTGCCCGGCGGTCTGGTCAATGGTTACGCCCACCGCCGCCCCGGACTGGAAAGGATGCCCGCATGAGTCCCTCGCTCCCGATCAGGCTGCCCGCGCTGCCGCCGCCACCCGCCGCACTGCGCACGCTGATCGCCCGCCTGCCGATACAGCCGCCGTCGCTGCTGCTTGCCGCCGCGCTGAACCGCGTGCTGCGTCCGCGCCTGCCGGCTGACGCGGCGCTCGAACTCGCCGACCACACGGTCGAGATCGAGGTGCGCGATTTCGGCCTGCGTTGCCGCCTCGCGCTGCGCGACGGCCGCTTCCGCAGCGCGCCCGACCACGACCCGGTCGCGCTGCGCATCGCCGCCGACAGCGCCAGCTATCTGCGCCTGTTGCGCGGCGACGACGACGCCGACCGCCTGTTCTTCGAACGCGCGCTGGTGATGGAGGGCGACACCGAGTACGGCCTGCTGCTGAAGAACACGCTGGACGCCATCGGTCCGCTGCTGCGCCCCATCTGATCCGGAGGTCATCGCCATGCCCGACGAACTGCTCGCCCGCCTGCGCCGCTTCCACGACCACACCTTTCCCGGCGTGCAGGACCAGTTCCAGCACCTGGTGCGCGACGGCCAGCACCCGACCATCCTGTTCATCGGCTGTTCCGACTCGCGCCTGGTGCCCTATCTGCTGACCGGCACCGGCCCGGGCGAGCTGTTCATCGTGCGCAACGTCGGCGCCTTCGTGCCGCCCTATGACGGCGCCACCCGGCGCGGCGAACTGGCCGGATTCCACGGCACGGCTGCAGCGATCGAGTACGCGGTGCTCAACCTGAAGGTCGCCCACATCGTCGTCTGCGGCCACAGTCACTGCGGTGGCGTGCGTGCGCTGTACGAAGGCGTCGGGCCGGACGCGCCCAACCTGAACGCCTGGCTCGACCTCGGGCGCGAGGCGGTGCTGCCGGTGCAGCTCACCGACGAAGCGCTGCGCCGCACCGAACAGCGCGCCGTCGTGCTGCAGCTCGAACGGCTGATGGACTATCCGATGGTGCGCCGGCAGGTCGACGCCGGTCAGCTCGCGCTGCACGGCTGGCACTACGTCATCGAGGACGGCGAGGTGCACGTGTTCGATGTGCATGTCGGCGCCTTCGTGCCGGCATCGAGTGCCGAGCACAGCGGCACCGGTCCCTTCCTGCCCTTCTCGGGCGACGACATCAGCCCGGTGGATGCGTGGTGAGTCATACTCGCGCCATGCCCACGCATGACCTGCCCCACGACTTCGCGCCAAGCAACCGCCGCGATTTTCCCGGCCGCCGCTGGCTGCTGGTCGCGCTGCGCTCGCTGCACCTGGTGGGCGTCGTACTGGTGGGCAGCGCACTGCTGACCGGCCACGACGAGTACCGCCGGGGTGCTGCCGCGCTGATGCTGGCAACCGGCCTCGGCCTCTACGGCATAGAGGTATGGAGCAAGCCGCGCCACGCGGTCGAACTGGCCGGGCTGTTCATTCCGCTCAAACTGCTCGGCGTTGCCGCGATGATCGTGCTGCCCCAGTTCGCCGCCGGCCTGTTCTGGCTGCTGCTGATCGCCTCGTCCATCGTTTCGCACGCCCCCGCGCACTTCCGCCACCAGCGTTTCTGACACCGGCAGCCTTGCGAGCAGGGCACCGGGCTTTCCGGGGGCGGCCGGTCGGGACCGGAAGACCGCGTCCATGCAGTGGATCACGCCGGCCCCGCCTGCACGACAGTACCCCTCCCGCCGCCCCGGTGCGACCTGCCCAGAACTGAGACAAGGGACGCGCAGGCGAGACACCCGTCTCTGTTCATGCAGCCAAAACCGGTACACCCGTATCCCGCCGGCGATTGTCCCGGATGATGCCGGGCGCATTTCCCGGGTTTCCATCGGCACCGATCTTGCGTCGTCCTGGCACGCAGCGGCAGACCGCCGTTGCGTTCCACAGACGAACACAACGAACTCGATTGGAGAGAGGAAACATGGCGATGCTGAATTCCGCGGGCGCTTTTCCCCGCGCAGCCCGGAAGACATTGTGGCTGTCCATCATGCTCGGCGCCGCCCCGCTGGCGATGGCCGCCGCGGGCGACGGCAACTGGACCGAGTACAACGGCGACAAGGCCGGCTCGCGCTATCTGGCCGGCGGCAAGGTGAACGCGCAGAGCGTGAAGTCGATGAAGGTGGCCTGGCGCTGGGCCATGCCGGACAACAAGATATGGCAGGACAACGCCGAACTGCGCACCTGGGTGAACCAGTCGACGCCGCTGGCCATCGACGGCGTGCTGTACTCCAGCTCGCCGATGTCCATGGTATCGGCCATCGACGGCAAGACCGGCAAGACCTTGTGGACCTACGACCCCAAGGCCTATGTCGAAGGCACACCGCCCAACCTGGGTTTCATCAGCCGCGGCCTGTCCTACTGGGCGGACGGTGAGGACAAGCGCATCCTGGTCGGCACCGGCGACGGCTACCTGATCGCGCTGAACGCGAAGACCGGCAAGCCGATCGAATCCTGGGGCGACAAGGGTCGCATCGACATGACCAAGGGTTTGCGCCGCTTCGTCGACCGCTCGCTCGTTGCCCTCACTTCGCCGCCCATCGTCTGCGGCAACACCATCGTGCCCAGCCTGGCCGTGCTCGATTCCTTCGCGGTCGGTCGCGCGCCGATGAAGAACCACCCGCCGGGCGACATCCAGGCTTTCGACATCCGCAGCGGCAAGCGCGTGTGGCATTTCGAGCAGCCGCCGCAGGAAGGCCAGCCGGGCAACGAAACCTGGGAAGACGGTTCGTGGAAGACCACCGGCTCGGCCAACATGTGGGCGCGCCCGAGCTGCGACGAGGAACTGGGCCTGGTCTACCTGCCCTTCTCGACGCCGACCAACGACTTCTACGGCGGCCACCGCAAGGGCAACGGCCTGTTCGGCGAATCGGTGGTCGCGCTCAACGCGAAGACCGGCAAGATCGCCTGGTATCAGCAGATCGTCCATCACGGCCTGTGGGACTACGACCTGCCGACCGCACCCAACCTGATGGACCTGACGGTCAACGGCAAGAAGGTGAAGGCGCTGGCGCAGGTGACGAAGCAGGGCTTCGTATTCACCTTCGACCGCAGCACCGGCGCGCCGGTGTGGCCGATCACCGAAAAGCCGGTGCCGCAGTCCGCCGTGCCGGGCGAACGGTCGTCGCTGACCCAGCCCTTCCCCAGTCTGCCCGCACCCTTCGTGCAGCAGGGCGTGAGCGAGGACGACCTGATCGATCTGACGCCGCAGCTGAAGGAAGAGGCGAAGAAGATCCTGTCGCGCTACAACTACGGCCCGCTGTACTACCCGCCGACCACCGACAAGGCCGGCACGCTGCAGGTACCGGGCGTGCTCGGCGGCGCCAGCTGGGCGGGCGCCGCGCACAACCCGAAGACCAATGTGCTGTACGTGCCGTCCTTCACCATTCCCTTCGGCATCAAGCTGAAGAAAGAGAACGAGGGCGTGTACGACTACACCGGCACCTGGGCCGGCGTCGGCGGTCCGCAAGGTCTGCCGCTGTTCAAGCCCCCCTTCTCCACCGTCACCGCGATCGACATGAACACCGGCAAGCACCTGTGGCGCGTGCCGGCCGGCAAGGGCCCGGTCGATCACCCCGCGATCAAGGACCTGAAGCTGGACCGCGTCGGCGTGCCGCGCGAAAGCTTCATCGCGCTGACCGACGACGTGCTCTTCCTCGCACCGGAAGGTACGAACTCGGTGCTCGGCCTGTCGTCGCGCGGCAATGCGCTGATCACGCAGGCGACCGCGGAAGAGAAGGAGCCCTTCCTGTACGCGCACGACGCGCGCACCGGTGACGTGCTCGGCGAGGTGAAGCTGCCGGGTGCCGCCTTCGGCGCGCTGATGACCTACCGCACCGGCGGCAAGCAGTACGTCGTGGTGCCGATCGGCGGCGCCGGCCTGCCGGCCGAACTGGTCGCCGTCCAGGTCGACTGAGGCAGGACGCGGCACGGCCTGCTTCCGGACCGTGTCGCGCCGACGCGCGCGGCACGGTCATCGAAAACACGCACTCCCCGGAACGGATTCATGGATATACGGAAACTCACCTTCGCAGCACTGATGAGCTGCATGGCATCAGCGATGGCCTTCAACGCCGTGCTGCCGGACAAGGCAGCCGAGGGCGCGGCGCCCGCCGGCCCCCGCCCCTTTCGACCTCGCCGACCCGGCCCGCATCAAGGCCGGTCAGAGCCGCTTCCAGTCGACCTGCGCCGACTACTGCCACGGCCACAAGCCGGCGCTGTTCATCGAGCGCGAGGGGCTGGAGGCGGAATACGTGTTCAACACCATACGCGACGGCGGCAAGGGCGCGACGCCGATGCCGCCCTGGGGCGAGGTGTTCACGCAGGAAGAGATCTGGGAACTGGTGGCCTACATCAAGTCCATCGGTCGGTGGTAAGCGCCCGCGGCGGCACCGGACGCGCGCCGAGCACTCGCTCGATGTCCGCGCAGGTCGCCAGCAGCGCTTCATCCTGCCAGCGCCGGCCAACGAACTGGAGGCCGACCGGTAGGCCGTCCTCGACGCCGGCCGGCAACACGACCACCGGGCTGCCGGTCAGCGAGAACGGCGTCACCATGCCGATGGCACCCTCGACGAAAGGCAGGCGGGCGTCGTCGACCACGATGTCCGGCGGGCGCCGCCACCACACCAGTTCGCCTTGCGGACCGGCGACCGTGCTCGCCACCGGGCACAGCCAGCAGTCCCAGCTCTCGAGCAGGCCTTCGAGCGCACGCAGCTGGCGGTCGCGCATGTTCAGCGCGCGGCTGTAGCGCTGCGCGTCCAGCGCCAGCCCCTGCACGAAGGCGTGCGCGACCGCTTGGTCGCGCGTGACGAAGCGGCCCATCACCGCGAGCAGCCGACGCGCCAGCGCCGGCATGCCGAGCCCGATCTCGGTGCCGGCGATCCAGCCGTAGGCCTGCCAGGCCTTGCGTACGTCGAAGCCCTCCGGGCAGCGCCGCTCGACCACGCAGCCAGCCGCCTGCAGCGTCGCCACCGTGCGCGCCAGGGCGGCGCGCGTACGCTGGCACAGCGGCAGGTCGCCGAACTCGTCCCACCAGGCGATACGCAGCGGCCGTGCGGGCGGCGTCACCGCTTGGATCGGCACGCTCGGCACTTCGACGTCCAGCCCGTCCGGCCCGGCGAGCACCGCCAGCGCGGTCTGCAGGTCGGCCACCGCCGGTGCCAGCGCGCCGAAGGACAGCAGGTGACGCACGCTGCGCCGGCCGCCTGGCAGATGCGGGATGTGGCCGGTGCGCGGGATGCGGTTCTCGGTCGCCTTCAGTCCGGCCACGCCGCAGTAGGCAGCGGGTATGCGGATCGAGCCGCCGATATCGCTGCCCGGGTCGATGTACGAAAAGCCCATCGCCACCGCCGCCGCACTGCCGCCGGAACTGCCACCCGGCGTGAGCCGCGTGTCCCAGGGATTGCGTGTCGGCCCGAACAGCGGGCTCCAGCACTGGGGCGTGGCGGCCAGTTCGGGCAGATTGGTCTTGCCAACCAGCACCGCGCCGGCCGCCCTCAGGCGCGCGACGACGGTCGCGTCGGTCGCCGGCACGTAGTGCGCCAGCGGCGGGTGGCTGGCCGTCGTACGCAGGCCGGCCGTCGCGAACGCATCCTTGACCGTCATCGGCACGCCCAGCAATGGCGGCAGCGCCCCACCCGCGGCGCGGCGCGCGTCGGCGGCACGGGCCGCGGCGCGGGCGCCGGTCTCGTCCAGAGTGACCACCGCATTGATGTCGCCATTGTGCTGGCGGATGCGCGCCAGGCAGACCTCCAGCTCGTCGATGGCCGTGCTGTCGCCGCGTGCGATGCGAGCAGCGACGTCGAGTGCGGAGTCGGTCATGGCAGGAGACGGAATGGCGCGGACGACGTGACGATAGCGCATCCGGATCGATGATTCCGGAATGGCCGTCGGTCGCCGTGCAGGGCGATGCGACCGGCGCCATTGACACCGATCAACGCCACTCGCGCACGCCGGTGACAGCATGGGGACAAGGAGGACGACACCGTGAACACCCCGCTTACCCAGGCCGACCGCGAGCAGCTGGAGCGCCGTCTGCGCGCGCGTCGCGACGCGCTCACCGCCCACATCCAGGCGCAACTGCAGGGCCGCACACGCGTCGAACATGCGCGCGACGTGCTGCTGCAGGACGGCGACGATGCGCCACAGCGCAGTGCCGACCGCGAGATCGACCTGGCGATGACCGATCTCGAAACGGTCGAACTGGCCGCGCTCAACGCCGCGCTGCGGCGTCTGGCCGACGGTCGCTACGGCCTGTGCGCCGAATGCGGCACCGACATTCCGCTCGCCCGGCTGCAGGCGGAGCCGCAGGCTGCGCTGTGCGTCGGCTGTCAGAGCGCGCGCGAGCGTGGGCGCCCGCACGCGGCCAGCCTCTGAGGCGCGACCGCTGACCGACGACGGCCCTCCCTTGGGGGAGCAGCGCTGGCCGCGAAACGGCCGCTGCCGCTCGGTGGCTTCAATGCAGGCTGCAGTCGGGGTCAAGGCCCCTCCCACAGAACCCAGGCCCGGGCTCATGCAGTGAGTCCGGCGCCCCCTGCAGGAGCGGCCTTGGCCGCGACGCAGCCGCTGCGGTCCGCGGGCTTCGATACAGGCCCGCTGTCGGGGTCAAGACCCCTCCCACAAAACCTCGCCCACGCTTCGAAGGCAGATCGGGCGCGTCTCCCGTCGCAACGGCTCGGGCTTGGATTCACCGACGTCACCCCCATCTGCTGCCCGACATCCTTCCGAGGGCAAGACCATGCATGTCGTGTGTCCGCAGTGCAGCGCCACCAACCGCATTCCCGACGAGCGTCTGGGCGATGGCCCGGTCTGCGCGCGCTGCAAGGCGCTGCTGCTGGAGGCGGCGCCCTTCGCGCTCGACGACGCGAACTTCGACACCTACATCGGCCGCACCGGACTGCCGGTCGTCGTCGACTTCTGGGCCGACTGGTGCGGCCCGTGCCGCATGATGGCGCCGCAGTTCGAAGCCGCCGCCCGACAGCTGCCGCAGACGCGCTTCGCCAAGGTCGATACCGAAGCCGCGCGGCAGACCGCCGCGCGTTTCGGCATTCGCAGCATTCCGACGCTGATGCTGTTCCGTGACGGCGTCGAGGTCGCCCGACAGGCGGGCGCGATGAGCGCCGCCGACATCGTGCGCTGGGTGCAGTCGCACGCGCGCGGCTAGACGACCACCTGCCTCAAGGGACGGCGTCCGGCGCCTCGATACAGGCCGCTATCGCGAGCAAGCCCGCTCCCACAGGAAGCTCCCCCAGACGACGAGGCGGGCGTGCTTCTCGTGGGAGCGACCTCTGGTCGCGATGCGGCATCGGCCAGCGCCCGACTCAGATCCATGCCGGGATCGCGAGCAAGCGCGCGCCCACAACAACGCGGTCCTCAGCCATCCACCCGGCGCATCGGCAGCATGTCCGACGCGGTGAAACCATGGCGCGCGTAGAAGCGCTGTGCGTCCGCGTTGACGCGGTCGGTCAGCAGGGTGATGCGCGGACAGCGCTGGGCGCGTGCGAAGTCGATGGCGGCGGTCAGCAATGCGCTGCCCACACCTGCGCCGCGGACGGATGGCGCGACCACCATGTCTTCGAGCAGCACGACGCGTTCGCCGAGCGCGGTCGATACGGTGAACAGCAGATTCACCATGCCAACGACCTCTCCATCGCGTCGCGCGACCAGCACACTGCCGACGCGCGGGTCACCGATGATCATCGCCAGCCCGCGCGCCTGAGCGGCGGCGTCGGGCGTGAACTCGGCTTCCTGTGCGAACAGCGCGGACAGCAGTGCGCACAGCGCGGGAATGTCCTCGGGTGTGGCGGCTTCGATCTGCATCATGCGGGCTCCTGGAATCCAGCCCGCATGATGACCGGATTCGATCTAGTCCGGCAGCCGCTCGAAGCGCAGCTGCGGCACGCCGTCGATCTCGACCAGTCCGACGAACATGTCGTAGGGCCGCACCCACAGCCCCGAATCGTTGTACAGCGGGCGATACAGCACCATGGGCTCCAGCGTTTCGCTGTGACGGACGACGCCGACGACCTCGTACTCGCCGCCCTTGTAGTGGCGGTAGCGACCGGGGTCGATGGAGGGGAGCGGTGACAGATCACTCATCGGACGGGCTCGGCATGACAGGGATTGAAGTTGCGGGATCGCTCACCGTAGCGGCACGCTTAGGCAAAGGCGGCGCGGTCTTCGGATTCTAAGGTTTCGCGTCGACGTCGGACGTCTGCTCCGCCGGCTTCGGCGTGGCCCCGGTCCGATCGGCCACCAGTTGTCGCAGCTTGCGCAAGGCGAGCACATCGACCAGGACCTTCAAAGCCGAACCTGCGCTCGCCGCAGCCCCCGATTCTGGCGTCGTCCTGCGCCAGTAGGCGGTATGCGCCGCCACCGTCCAGCCCCGCCAGCCGCCGATGCGTACGGCAATGTCGCGGATGCCGCAGCCGAACACACCGGCCAGCGGACCGCCGACGATGTCGCCGAACAGACCCCAGCGCACCGGCGCATACAGATTGGTCCAGCGCGTCACGGCGAACGGTGCCGCGTGGTGCGGCAGCAGCGGCGTGAATTTCATGCCGGCACCGATATCGACTGGCGGTTTCACGCCGTAGGCATATCCTTTTACGTCGCGTTGCGGCGGGCAGGTCGGCAGTTCGCGTTGCCGCTTGCGTGCCGAGAACTCCTCGCTGCTCCGTGCCAGCAGCAGCGCCCCATGCGTGAGCGGGCTGCCCAGCGTGATGAAGTCGGTCACCCGCCACGGATGGCCGAGCTTTCTCAACTCCATCTGCGCGGCCAGCTGCGCCTCGCGGAAGGCGTCCAGCGCGGTGGCGTCGCTGTCCGGCCGCAGCGCCTCGCCGAGCGCGGACAGATCCGAGCGCAGCACCGGCTGCGGTCCATCGCCCTTCAGCGCGTCACGCACGAAGGCGCGGACCGTCTCGTCCGTCAGACCGGGCAGTTCTTCGTGGCAGCGCTGCCACCACGCATTCAGGATGTCGTAGCCGATCACGCTGCCCAGGCTGTGGCCGACGACGATGATGCGCTCGTATTCGCCCCGCTCGTGCAGCGCCTGCAGC
The DNA here is from genome assembly GCF_000385375.1 of Methyloversatilis discipulorum. Taxonomy (NCBI): domain Bacteria; kingdom Pseudomonadati; phylum Pseudomonadota; class Betaproteobacteria; order Nitrosomonadales; family Sterolibacteriaceae; genus Methyloversatilis; species Methyloversatilis discipulorum. Next base: position 805,884 of record NZ_ARVV01000001.1, on the reverse strand, counting down.
AGGCGGGTGCCGTCGGCGCGGATGGCGCGACGCAGTCGGATGTTGCCGGGACGAGGGCTGAGATAGCGCGCCGCATCGCCCAGGTAGTGGATCAGCCCGCCCTGCAGCACCAACCACAGGCCCGCCGCGGTCAGCCAGCGCCAGTCGCCGGGCGACATCGCCTGCAGCGCGGACACCCATTGCGGCGCTACGCCTGTCGCCAGCAATGCGAACAGGCCGCCGACCGACAGCCGTGCCATCCAGATCAGCGTGCGCGCCGAATGCGGAAGCCCCCGCGTACTGCGCCAGATCAGGCTCCACAGCCAAGCCAGCACCGCCTGCAGCGAGGTGCCTTCGACCTTGTAGGCCCAGTAGTACTCGTAGAAATGCGTGCTACCGCTGCGCCCGCGCGACTGCAGGCGGCGCAGCTCGAACAGGTCGGACAGCGGGTCCGGCTTGCTCCAGAACGCCTCTTCCCCCGGCTCGGGCGGATCGAGCACGCTGTCGACGAAGCCGCGCAGCGTGTCCATCGGCTTCTGCTCACCGATGCCGTGTATCAATACCACCGCCTGCTTCATCGTTCGCGCCCTCGCAGCACGTGATGCACGATTGTGGCGGAAAGCGGCGGTATCGACATTAGGGCATCCGCGTCAGCCGCAACGGCGACGGCGCGCGGCCAGACCCGTCAGACCCAGCCCGGCGAGCAGCATCGCGTACGTGGATGGCTCCGGCACCGCCAGCACGGCCACGCCGCGCACCTGCGACGGGCTGAACGGCTGGTCGCGGTCGTAGATTTCCTGCGCGCGCAGGATTTCCGCCGCGCCGCTGCCATCCAGCCCCATGCTGAAGATGCGGCCCGCGCCCATGGTCTGCGTGCCACTGGGCAGCGTGGTCAAGCCGTTGAGCGCCGACACGTAGATGGTGTCGTCGGTCACGTCGATGCCATTCAGGAAACCGAGCCCGCTGGCCAGCGTGGTCAGACCGCTGCCGTCGAGGTTGGCGCGCTTGACGAAGCCGTCGGTCGTGGTCAGGTAGATGTAGCCGCCGGTCACTTCGAAGTCGTAGGAATTCACGCCGGTGAGCAGCGTCTGCGCGCCCGAGCCATCGAGATTCGAGCGCATCAGCCGATTCGACGTGCCGACCTGGCTCCAGAACATGCCGTCGGCCGTCACGTCGATCGCGAACGGCGAGCTCAGGCCGCTGACTACGGTCGTCGCCGGCGGAAAGTTCAGCGACAGATCCAGCCTCAGGATGTCGCCCGAGTTCTGCCGCGTCACATAGAGCATGCCGCCCTGCACGTCGACGTCGTAGGCGCCGGCGATGTTGTAGGTCTTGAAGCCGGTGCCGTCCGGCAGCATGGATACGACGCGATTCAGCTGCTGATCCGGCCACCACAGGCGACCACCGACGAACTCGACGCCGTTCGGCCCCTTCACGCGGGTTTGGTCGGTCACCAGAGCGCTCGACGCGCCACCCGGCAAGGTCGCGGCATTGATCGATCCGACGAAGGTGAAGCTCGGCGTGAAGCGTTGAAAGGTTTCCGACCACACCAGCGGGTCGGCCGCAACGGCGGCGAAGCTGCTACAGGACAGCGCAAGCGCGAGGAGGTGACGACCCCGTTTTTTCATTTTTGTGATCTCCGGATCAGTGCGGCGAAGGACGTTTCGCCCGGCGAGGCCGGAGCAAGAGACATTCCTTCGTGCATGAAGCGCCGAGGGGTGGCGGCGGCAGGCAGAAAAGCCGGAAATCGCGTGAGATGGCACAGAGACGGGCCGGAGCCCAAGACGCCTTTGCGCTCAGCCACTTGGCGCCGCCGGACACAGGCCTACGGCGGCCTGTCCATGCATTGCGCGTAGATCGCCATCGGACCGGCTTCGAGAAATCCGCCCGGTCGCGCGCCGGGCGCCGGACGTCCATGCACGTCGACGGTGCCGGGTGAAAAGAAATTCGACAGGGGATGGATAAGAGCCCCGGTCGAGACTAAGTTGATTGAAAGTGATTGGGAGTGATTCATGGCTTCAGCAGACACCCGAGTGGTGACCGCTCACCTGCCGGTTGCGCTGGCTGAGCAGGTGGACGAGTTGGCGGCCCGGCTTGAGCGCTCGCGCGGCTGGGTGGTGAAACAGGCACTTGCCACCTACGTCGAGCGCGAAGCGGAGCGCCACCGCCGGACGCTGGAGGCCATGGCAGACGTGGATGTCGGGAACGGGAGCGCGGTGAGCCACGACGACGTAAAGGCTTGGGCGGCGACCCTCGGCACGAATCGGCCCGGAAAGCTGCCTGAATAACCGCCGGATGGAGGCGCGCAGTACGCGCGATCCCACCTGAGCGGAGGTCCGGACCCGCCGCAGACCCGGCCGCGCTTCAATACAAAGCTGCCAGATATCGAACCCCACGGGATCGCGGCATCTTCATCGGGCGGTATGTTGCGCATATGACCCGCACGGGAACTGCGCTGAAATGCCCGTCTTCGCACCGGAAGGCATATCTGCTCGCTTGCATTCGCATTCCCGAAGCGCAGGTCGTGCTGACAGACGAGCCCTGTCACACGCCGACTAAGGTCACGGAAATATCTCGATCGGTGTCCCGGGTTCAACCAGTGTCCACACGACATCCATGTCGGCGTTCGAGAGCGCGATGCAACCATCTGTCCAGTCGAATCGCTGAACAAGGGGCGCCATCCATCCGAAGCCGTTACGCTGTCCATGAATCATCACAGCGCCGCCCGGCGATACACCTCGTAAGCGAGCGCTTTCGGAATCATTGGCATCCGGATATGAAATGTGCAACGCGCGGTGGTACGCGCTGTCCGCCTTCCTGAAATCGAGCACGTAGCGCCCCTCCGGGGTGCGCCGGTCACCTTCCTGCTGCTTGTGGCCGATCGGATTGCCACCCAATGCCACCGGGAACGAATGGACGACTTCTCCGCCAAGCATCAGATACAACCGCCGTCCAAGCTTGTCGACCTTGACCTTGTCCACTGCTGGCGCGGCCACTGCTACGGCCATGCCGACAATCGTCCATGCGGCAACGATAGACACGCATGTCGCACGTGCAGCGCGACGGGCGAGCGCGCTGCGACTCATCCTTGCGCTACCCGCTCCAGCAACACCTCAAACCCCGGCCACCCCTCCTTGGTCAGCGCAAACTTGCTGGTCGACTTGCGCCCTTTCCGGTTGTCCTTGTCGCCCGACGTGAGTCCGTCGATGAAGGCCTCGCGGTCCTCGACCCAGCTGCCGCCGAGCAGCGTCACACCGCGGGCGAACAGCGCGTCGGGCAGGCAGCCGGCGCTGGGGCCGACCATGGCGAACCAGCGGGCGGCGCGGCAGTGGGCGAGCATGCGGTCCAGCGTGTCGTTGAGCAGCAGCGTGCTGGTGGACAGCACCTTGCCGCAGGCTTCGAGCGCCGCGGCGTCGGTGGTGACGCGCCAGCCTTCGCGCTCGCCGACGGCGCTCTCGTCGAGCTCGATCACGGTGAGGCAGGCGCCAGCGGCGACGATGCGCTCCACCAGCGGGCCGAACAGTCCGATCATGCCGATCGCTTCGCCGGGCTGCGGATCCATCTGGCCGATCGAGTCACTGCTGCCATCCGGACGGTAGCCAGCGCGGTCGAACAGGCAGCGGGTGATCGCGTTGGCGCAGACGAAGCCCAGCGTGCGATCGACGCCCTGCCCGCTCACATAGCGGCGCGCCAGTGCCAGCGCCTCGATGCCCTTCAGATCATCGAGGCCGGGGCCACTGCGCAGGCGCTCCAGCGTGTCATCGAGCAGCACGTAGGACAGGCCTATGCTGTCGTCCTCCAGTTCCAGCGCGCAAAACTCGCCGCGCGCGTGGCCGCTCCCGCCGTCGCGGCAGGGCTCGTCCGGACGTGACGGCGGCAGGTGCAGCGCGCGCACGCGCGGCAGCGGCATGCATTCGGCGATGCGTTCGATCTGGGCAAGGTAGTCGGTGGCGAAACTCATGATGTCGGGTCGTCGGACGAAGGTTCGGGTGGCAACAGATCGGCAGGCAGCGGCTGGCCGCGTCGCAGGCCGGCGCGCACGGCGGCCGACGCGACTTCGCCGCTGACCGTGGCGTCGCGGTTCTCGGCGGTGCGCAGCGCGCCCGGAAAGTAGAGCGCGGTCAGGCGGTGGGTATGTACCGGTGAATCGCTGCCGCGCGCACCGTCGCCGTAGCGGCGCCAGTCGCGCACCGGGTGAATGTGGTCGGCCACTTCGAGGAAACCGATGGTTTCGCGATCGCCGATCAGCACGCCCTGCACGCGCAGCCCGAGCGCGCGCTTGGCGTCGTCGAGCCGGGCGACCAGTTCCGGCGTGGCGCCGAATTCGCCGTCGGACGCGATCAGCAGGTCGGCCATCCGCCAGGCCGCCTGTTCGAGACAGGCGATGGATTTCTCCAGCGGGCCGCAGATGTCGGTGCCGCCCTTGAAGCCCTGACCGAGGAAGTGGATGAGCCGGCCTATGCCGTCGGCGTCGACGCCGATCTGCATATCCACCACCTCGCCAGTACCGCCAAAGGCGAACACGTGGCAGGCGCGGCCCTGCGCGTGCGCGGTGCGCACCGCTTCCAGCACGACTGCCTTGGCGACCTCGCCGGCACCGCCCTGCATCGAACCGGAGGTATCGACGCAGACCAGCAGCGGGCCCATCTCCAGACGCCGGTCAGGTTGCGGATCGGGGCGTGGCCGCAGTACCGGTGCGTCGACGTGGCGCACCTCGGTCATGCGGTCGTCGTCCTCGTAGCAGAGCAGCGTCCGTTCGGCACGCCGGGCGTGCCACACCAGGCGCAGCGCCGGGTGGCCGAGCAGCACCGATTCGGCCGGCAGCATGCGGGCAATGCGGTCGGCCCGGTGTACGCCGCGCGTCTCGCCCGGCATGTCGGGCACGCGCACCGTGCGCTGTTCGGTGTGGCGCGCAACCGCGCTGTCCATCACCTCGACCTGGCTGCGGCTGGCGTCGTCGCGCTCATCAGACGGCCGAGCACGGCCGAGCCGGCGTATGCAGTCGGCCAGTTCAGGCAGCCGTTCGAGCAGACGGCGGATGCGCAGCACCTCGCGCCAGCCTTCGGATTTCAGCAGTCCGGGCAGCAGATCCCAGCGCGCGTTCTTGCCGTCGTCCGGCAGCTTGCCGAATACCTCCATCAATTCGTCCATCTGACCGCGGCGGTTCTGCCAGTCGGAGCCGAAGGCCTCGATCGCCATCCGTGTGGCGCGCGCGTCGGTCGCGCCGCGGTCGCGGTAATCGGGGATGAAGTCGAGATGGAACAGCAGGCTCTGCACGACCACGTCGCTCAGTTCCTGCCGGCCGGTGCAGTAGGCCGGCAGATCGAGTTCGGCGAAGGTTTCGCACAGCGCCGCGATCAGCTCGGGCGACGGCCAGCACCAGTCGGCGGCGGGCGGTACGCGACCATCGACCAGCGCGCTGCGCAGCGCGACCAGCGCCGCCAGCCGCGGCTCGAGCCGGCCCTGCGCCTGCGTCAGCGCACCCAGCCACAGCGTGCGCGGCAGCGCGTCGAGCGCGCCCAGCCGCGCCTCGCGCGACTGGAACAGCAGCGGTGCCTGTGCGCTCACGCCAGCGGCTCGTGCGCGACCGGCTCGGGCACGTCGGCGTAGCGCGTCGACTCTTCTGCGGACAGCCGCGGCAGGTTGTCGAAACCGCGACGGGCGTCGCGCGCACGCTCGGCCAGTTCGGCGATCAGCGCGGCGGTCGCCGCCAGATGGGCATCGACACGGGCAAGCAGCGCTTCGTCCAGCCACAGCGTGCGGGCGCGGGTGGCGGCCAGGCTGGCGCGCTCGGCGTCCAGTTCTTCCGCATAGGCGGCGATGCGCGCGAGCAGGTCGTCGATCTGAGCCGTGCGCGCGGCGATGTGCGCCGGGCCGTAGCGACGGCGGCGGCTGTAACTCATGCGCAGCGCACCGGCACCGCCCTTGGCGTCACCGATCTCGCCCGCCAGTTCCTCGGCTTTCCCGGTGCCGGCTTCCGACGGCGAGAAGCGCAGCCGGCCGGATTCGTCGTAGTCGAGGTCGTTGGCGTTCTGCTCGGTTTCGAGCTGGGCCTGGAAGGCCTGCACGACGCGGGTGAGCCGCGGCGGCGCGTAGGCCTCGCGCACACCGAGACGCGCATGCAGCCAGTCGGCGACCTCGGCCTGGCGGTCAGCGTCGGGCGCGACGCAGGCGGGCAGCAGCAGCAGGTCCCACAGCCCGACCGCGGCACGGCCCTCGGCGGCAGCGGCCACGCGCAGCAGCCATACGGTCTTCACCCAGCGGCGGTCCGACACATAGGTGCCCTGCTCCGCCATCTGCGCGCGCAAATCGGCCAGCACGCCGACCACGCGCGCCGGCAGCACGACCTCGTGTGCCGCCAGCGACACCGCGCCGAGGTCTTCGTCGCCGAGCGCGAGCGTCTCGTCCGGCGGTGCCCATTCGTCGGCGCAGCCCGCTTCGAGCAGCGCGGCAAAGCCGTCGGCGCTGACGCGGCCGACCGGCACGCGCAGCAGGAAGCGGTCGAAGAAGGCCTCGCCCACTTCGTCGTCCGGCACCTCGTTGGTGGCGCCGATCACGCTGACCAGCGGACACAGCTGGCGGCCGGCGCCGTTGTCGAACTCGCGCTCGTTCAGCAGCGTCAGCAGCGCGTTCAGGATGGCGCTGTTGGCCTTGAACACCTCGTCGATGAAGGCGATCGTGGCGTCCGGCAGGAAGCCGTCGGTGTGGCGCTCGTAGCGGTCCTCCTCCAGCGCGCGGATGGACAGCGGGCCGAACAGTTCCTCGGGTACCGAGAAGCGGGTGAGCAGGCGCTCGAAGTAGCGGGCGTCGCGGAAGGCGCGGTGCAGACGGCGCGCCAGTTCGCTCTTGGCGGTACCGGGCGGGCCGATCAGCAGCGTGTGCTCGCCGGCCAGCGCGGCCAGCAGCGCGAGGCGCACGACGTGGCGGCGCTCGACCAGACCACGCTCCAGCGTGGCGAGCAGGGCGGCCAGGCGCGACGCGAAGGAGGATTCGACGGCGACAGCAGGGGCGGACATCTGGGTGGGTCTCCGTGGTTCAGCGCAGGATGCGGCTGGCGACCAGCGCGTGCGCGCGCTGTGCACAGGTTTCGACGTCGATCTCGTGCAGACCGTCGACGCCGACTTCGAAAATGCCCGCTTCGGTCACGATGAAATCCATCGGAATGTCGTGCGGCTGCGGGTGGATGGTGGGCATGCGCGACAGCTCGAAGGCCACGCCTATCTTCAGCGGCTGCACCGCGCAGGCCGCCAGCGTGCGGTCGAAGAAACCGCCACCGTAGCCGAGACGATAGCCGCGCGCGTCGAAACCGACCGGCGGAATCAGCAGTGCATGCGGCTGCACGACATTGGTGTCGTCCGGCACCGGCAGGTCATAGACGCCGGGCGTGGTCGCCACCCCGGGCCACCATTCGCGGAACACCAGCGGCGCATTGCGCTCGACCACTTCGGGCAGCGCGCCGCGCGCACCTTGCACCCGCAGCGAGCGCAGCAGGTGGCGCGAGTCGAATTCGCCGCGGAAGGGCCAGCAGAAGCCGACCGTCATGTGCTGCAGCAGCGGAAAGCCGGCTTCCAGATAGCCAGTGATTTCGACATTGCGCGCCATGCGCTGCGCCGGCTCGACCGCCTCGCGCTCGGCCAGCAGTCGTTGCCGCTCGGCGCGCCGCCAGGCGGCGAGATTGTCCGGGGTGCTCATGCAGGCATCTCCTTCCTGTGTGAAGCTGCGCTCACCGCGCGCAGCATGACGGCGGCAAACAGCAGAATGGCCAGCGCGTGACCGGCGCCGGCAAGCATCAGTGCATCATGCCGCCCGACGCCGACCGCGACAATGCGCAGCGCCAGACTGGCTGCGAGCAGCCACAGCGGCAGGCGCGCCAGACCGGTATAGGCAGGCCGCAGTCGCAGCAGCGCCGGCAGGATGATGGGCGCGTGGCCGAACACCATGGCGAACACGAATCCGAGCAGCACTGCGTGCAGCCCGGTCGCGGCGAGCGGGCCGGCGTCGACGCGCAGTTCGCCATACAGCCCGAGCAGCGCGCCCACCAGCAGCCACAGATAGCCCACCGTCAGGCACTGCGCGGTGTGTCCGGGCCAGCCGGCGGCGGTCCAGGCGCGCGGTGCGATGTCCCAGCGCAGCAGCCAGACCGCCAGCAGCGCGCAGCCCGACCACAACGTGAAGGGCAGCACACCGCTGACGCCGAGCGCGATCAGCAGCACCGCGGCGACGAACAGCCGGCGCGCCAGCGGCGGCAGACGCATCATCTGAGTCAGTTCGCGCCGCTCGCCGGCGATGGTGAGCACGAGAAAGCCGACGCCGCCGCGGGTCAGCGCAGCGAGGTCGCCGTGCAGCATCCACAGCAGCACGCCGACCAGCCAGCACGCGGCGCCGCCCGCTTCGACCAGCAGATGCAGCGACCAGGCGCGGGTGACACCCCCATATATATAGAGAGTGACGAGACCGGCCGCCGCGGCGGCCCAGCAGACCTGGGCCAGCGGCAGCAGCACCGGAACCTGCGCCAGCACGCCGCCGACGCCGGCCAGCAGCGGCGCCAGCAGACCGGCCAGTCGCTGCAGCGCCACCGCACGTTCGAGCGCGATCAGCGTGCCGAAGAAGGCGCACAGCATCAGCGCGCCATGCACCGGCGCCGGCATCACCGGCAGCGGCAGTCCGAGACGCGCCAGGCCGCCGGTCATGCCGGACAGCAGCGCGAGCGCCGCCAGCAGCGCGCAGGCGGCGACCGCCCTGCCCCACAGCGGCGGGCGCGCCGGTTTCATCCCAGCCGCACCGCGCGACCGTGGCGGTCGATCGGCATCAGTCCGTCCAGCCGGCCGGCCTTGACCGACTCGACCATGCGGTCGAGCGCGCGGTCGACGTCGGCCGCCGCCGGCGGCTGGCCGTCGCGCCCCGACAGCGCGGCGACGAAGGCGATGGCCCAGTCCGGCGCAAACAACTGCGACTCCTCGATCAGCGCCGCGAAGTCCGGCATCTCGTGCGGCGACTTGTCGACGCAGACCTGAGGCACCAGCGCGCCGCCCTGGCCCGCCTCGAAGCGCGCGCGCTCGGCGGCGCTGGCGCCCTCGGGCAGTTCGGCGCGGGCAAACACCAGCAGCAGGCGCTGCGGTTCCGGTTGCTGGCGTGCGGCGGCGAGCAGGTCGTCGAAGGTGGAAATCTGCATGCGGAAGGCTCCGTGGATGTGGGGTTTCTGTTACCAGCCGAAGCGTAGCTGCAATGCCGGACTCATGCGGCCCGGATGCCATTCGGTGTCCCAGTCGAACTCGACGTGCACCGCCCAGCCCGGCGGGCAGGCGGCGCGCAGCGCGGCCGTCGCGTCCTCGATCAGCACCTCGCCCATCGGGCAGGTGGCGCTGGTTGGAATGAGCACGACGTCCACACGCCCCTCGCCGATGTCGATGTGCTTGAGCAGTCCGAGGTCGACGATGCTTTCTGCCAGTTCCGGGTCGGGCACCGTGTGCAGCGCGGCGCGCAATGCATCGATGGTGGGCATGTTCGCGGTCATGAAACTCTCCTGAGCGGCGCGACGGAACCGGGTGACTGCGCGAGCAGATCGGCCAGCGTATGACCGTCGAGATGTGCAAGGAAGGCCTGCAGTGCGCCATCGACGATGGCGGTGAGCCGGCAGCGTCCTTCCAGCGTGCAGCCGGTACGCGGTGTGTCGGTCAGACACTCGACCAGGCGGAAATCCGGCTCGACGCTGCGTACGACCGCACCGAGGCGGATGTCGGCCGGCGGCTGTGCCAGCCGCATGCCGCCGCCCTTGCCGCGTACCGTGTCGAGCCAGCCGGCAAGCGCGAGCTGGTGCGTCACCTTCATCAGGTGGGCCTCCGAAATGCCGTAGGCCTGCGCCACCTCGGCAATGGTGCACAGCCGCTCCGGGTGCTGCCCCACGTGCATCAGCAGGCGCAGCGCGTAGTCGGTCATCGTCGTCAGACGCATGTTCAGCTCCGGCGCGGGGTGATGGAAACCGCCTGCACCGCAGGCCCGGCGCGGTCCGGCCGCGGGCGGATCATCATCGGGAAGAAGCGCCACAGATAGAGCGCGAATGCGAGCGCCCACGCGGTCGCGGCCAGGTGCAGCAGATGCACCGACGCGGCCGACGGGTGCAGTGCGGCCAGCCTCAGCACGACAGCGGCGATCACCAGCGCGTAGGCGGCGACCATGCTGCGGTCTGTTTCGAGCGGCCGGCCGAGGTGGCCGAGCGCGGTACGCGTGATCATGCCGATGATGAGCACTGAAAAGCCGCCCATCGCGATCACATGCACGTGCAGCGCGGCCGGCAGGCCGGCGCCGGCGGCGTGCGCCGCGGCCAGCAGCAGGCCGGTGCCGAGCGCCACGTAGCCGACGTAAAGAATCCACAGCAGCGGCTTGTGCAGCACGCGCCACGGCTTCCAGCTCGCCCACTGCACGAGCGCAATGCCGCCGGCCGCCACGAGCGCCGCCGCCTGCACCAGCGGCCAGCCGGCAATCAGACCGAACACCGCCAGCGCACTGGCAATCAGCTGGGCCATGCCGCTTCTCAGATGGGTGGGCACGGTCAGACCGGGCACTGCGCGCATGGCGAAAAAGGGAATGACGCGCCGCGCGACCAGCAGCGTAAGCAGCGCCATCACCAGCAGGCCGGCGTTGAAGTGCTGCATCAGCGTCGCGTAGTCGCCGGCCCGCGTGGCGATCAGGAAGGCGGCGTCGGTCGCGCCGAGCGCGAGCAGCATTAAGGGCACGACGTAGTTGCGGGTATTGCGCGACAGCAGCACGGAGCGCCCGAGCGCCGCAGCGGCCAGCGCGAAGAAGGCGACGTCAGCCAGCGCACCGATCAGGAACGCGCTGTCGCCCGGCAGCAGGAAGGCGGCGCGCGCCACCATCCACGGCAGGCAGAGCGCGGCCAGCGCGCGCCCTTCGATCGGATTGATGCCGGTCCAGGCGCCGCCGGCGGTCATCAGGAAACCGACCGCGATGGTGGCGACGAAGCCCCACAGCATTTCATGCGCGTGCCAAGCCAGGCCGCCCAGCGTGCCGCCCGCCAGCTGCGGCGCGAATATCCACAGCGCGACGGCGACCAGCGCCCACGATGCGCCGGCCAGATAGAGCGGGCGAAAGCCCATTTCGAGGAAGGCATCCACCGACGGCGTATGCGCCGGGCCGGTCGCCGGTTCGTCGATGGTAAGCAGGATGGCCATGTTCGCGGTCCGTCAGGTTGACGACTGCAAACATATATCCGTGATGAACCTTAAGACTTGACGCAGGACAAGCCGGGCGTCTGAGTCCGACCGAAAGACCGGAATCAGCGGCCGGCCGGATCCTGCTCGCTGCGGATGACCTCGCCTTCGATGACGCGGCCGCCGCTGGCCGGCACATCGCCGAAGGGCGTCTGCATCGGGTTGTCCATCTGCTCGCGCATGCGACGGCGCAGTTCGCGCGTCTTCCACCACATGACGCCCCAGAACAGCAGTCCGCCGACCACCGCCACCGCGACGATCACCACCGAGAACATGAGCCCGAGCACCAGCAGGCCGCCCGCGGCAATGACCGCGAACAGCTTGCCGAAGAAGCCCTTGGGCTGGATGTGGATCTGACGGCCGTGCAGGCGCCGTGAGGATGGGTCGGTGTACATGCGTGGGCGCCCCTGTATGTGCGAACTGTCGATATGGGGCTGACCGCGGGCGCTTGCAAGGGTTCGCCGGGGCCGCGGGTCAAGGGCCCTGTCGCGGCCAGGGCCGCTCGCACGGGAGATGCGTGTCCGACCCGCGACCTGAGCCCAGGCCGGAGTTCTGTGGGAGGGGTCTTGACCCCGACAGCAGCCTGCATCGAAGCCGGCGGACTGCGGCGGCTGCGGCCAAGGTCGCCCCCACGGGAAGGGGCGCCCGATCCGCGACTACAGGCGCCGGTGCGGCTGTTCGACCAGATTCTGGTAGACGTAGCTCTTCAGGAACACCGACGTCTGCGCATTGATGTCGTCGAACTCGACGCCATAGGCAGGTTCACCGGTGTCGGGCACTTCGTGGCGGTTGCGGATGTGGCCGCTGACGACGACACGGGTGCGCACCTTGTGGATGTCGAGGATCAGTTCCAGCGACACCTTGTCGCCGACCGCGCGGCCCGGTTGCCAGACGCGCACTTCGGCGCCGGTGGCACTGAGGTTCGTGACCACGGTGGGCACCGGCTCGTCGGCGTCCATCACGCGAGCGCTGATCGACGTGGCGATGCGCTCGGCGTTGCGGATCTGCCGCATCGAAATGCGACGCGGGAATTCGAGATGCAGGTACTCGAAGGGGCGCACCGAGCGCTTGCCCACGACGGTGCTGAAACCGTAGGCGTGACGGCCGGAAAAGGCGCGCACGCCTATCGTATCGCCTTCTATCGGAGGGCCGGCCCAGGGGCGCGTGTCGGGCATCGTCACCAGCACGCTCAGGTCGTTCACCCAGCCGATCAGCTTGACGACGCCCGGCTGGTCGCCGAGCTTGGCCGGCGGCTCGATCACCATGCGGTCGCCGACCTTGAGGCCGATGTCCTTGAACAGTACGTCCTGGAGTGTGGTCGCAGCATCGCCGGTCTTCACGGCATCTTCGATGGGGCTGGCGGCTCTGGTATTCATTGTTGTTCCGACACGGCGTGAGGCGTTGATCGGCTACCCGAAACGGGTTTAACGATTCATCCGCGTGGAACTGAAGGGTGGCGCAGCCCGCCGGCGCAAAAAAATTTTACATTTCGCGCCGAGCGGACAGGATGTTCAGAGCAGGTTCTTCGCCGCCTCCAGACCCTTCTTCGCGCACTCCTCGTCCTCTTCCTCGCTGCCACCGCTGACGCCGACGCCACCGATGTGCACACCCTTCGAGGTCATGATGGGCAGGCCGCCGATGATGGAGGTGGTGCGCGGCAGCACTTCCGCGCCCGGAATGCCCTTGGCCAGTTCGCGGAACTGGCGGGTGGACACCGGCAGGCTGGCCGAGGTGTCTGCCTTCAGCTGAGCAACCTGCACGCTGATCAGGATGCTGCCGTCCATCCGGCTGAAGTACTTCGGGTTGCCGGCGGTGTCATGCACCGCGGTGATCATGCGCCAGCCCTTGCCGGCAGCGTACTTCTCGCAGCCCTCGGCGATCGCCTTGGCGGTGGCCAGGTCGAGCACCGGCTGTGCGGTCTGCGCGTGAGCGCCGCCGGCCACGAGGGCGAAGGCAAGCGCTGCGGTGATGCGTGTTTTCATGTCGTGTTCTCCTTGTTGTGGTGTGACAGGCTCAGAACCAGTTTTCGTCGTCGGCCGCGGCGGCCTTCTTGTCGGCGACCTGCACGCGCTTCGCCTCTTCGCGCAGGAAGGCGATGATCTGGCGGATCTCTTCCGGCTTCAGAGCGGGGCCGAAACCGCCCATCTGGGTGTTCGGCCGCCCTTCGGAAATGATCTTGAACATGTAGTCGTCGGAATTCGCGCCGCCCGGGCCCCAGGCGCCCTTGACCAGTTGCGGGCCCTTGCCGCCCTTGCCGCGCGAGTTGTGGCATTGCTGGCAGTTGCGGCCGAACAGCTCCTCGCCGGCGCTGGCATCGCTGGCCGCCGGCGCACTGCCGCCGCCGGGGCCACCGGGACCGAAGGCCGACACCTGGGTGACGCCGAGCGTCAGCGTGAGCGCGATGGCGTATCGCGCGGCCGCGCGTGTCAGGGGGTAAGTCATCAAATGTGCTCCATCGGAAATGCGACAGGTCCGGCCGCGACAGGCGCAGCCGGACGGTGGATCAGAACCAGAGGTCGTCCTCGGCGCCGGCCTTGGCCTTTTCGGCCGCCTTGACGCGCTTGGCCTCCTCGCGCAGGAAGGCGACGATCTGCCAGATCTCCTGCTGCGTCAGCGCCGGGCCGAAGCCGCCCATCTGCGTGTTCGGGCGGCCGTTGGCGATGATTCCGTACATGTAGCCGTCGGTATTGGCACCGCCCGGTCCCCAGGCGCCCTTGACCAGCTGCGGGCCCTTGCCGCCCTTGCCGCGCGAGTTGTGACACTGCTGGCAGTTGCGGCCGAACAGCTCTTCGCCCGCTTTCGCAGCGTCCGGATCGTTGGCCAGCGGATTGGTGGCCGGGATGGCGTCGTCGGCCTGCGCACCGGCGATCAGGCCGGCGAGCAGCAGGCTCGCTGCGGTGACACGAAACATCTGCAACTCCATTCGAATGCGGTGGCGCCGGCGGCGAGCCGCCAGCGCCGGTGGATCAGGGGAAACCGGCCCGGCGCGCGATGGCGTCCAGCGTGCCGTCGGCCTTGAGCGCCGCCAGCGCGTCGTTCACCGCGCCACCAAGCGCCGCATCGGCGCGCCGGCTGGCGATGACGAAACGGGTGGTCAGCGACGGCTCGGTCAGCACCTGGCGTATCGCGATGCCGTCCGGCGGCGGGGTCTCGGCCAGGCGGCCGGCCCACACCAGCGCCGCCGCGATGTCGCCGCGCGCCAGCGCCTCCATCAGTTGCCGGTGATTGCCGTAGGGCGTTCGGTTGTAGCCACCGGCCAGCAGGTGCAGGTCGGCTGGCGTCGCGGTGACGGCGCCGACCCTGGCCTTGCCCAGATCGGACAGCGACTTCACCTTGCCTGCCGCCGGCGCGACCAGCACGTAGCCGACCGACACATAGGGCGTGGAGGCGACCAGACCACGTTCGGTCAGGTCCTCGCCGCCGCCCTCGGTTTCCGGCAGTCCGACGAACAGGTCGCAGGCGCCCGCCTGAATCGACTGCTTCAGCGCGCGTCCCATGCCACCGCGCGAAGGCACGACGATCCAGTTCAGTTTCGGTTCGCGACCGAGCTTCGTCGCCAGCGCCTGCACGACCTCGACGTCGAGGCCGCGGGCACCGCCCGAGCTGGAGGAGAACGGTTCGTTGCCGTCGACCACACAGGCGGTGAGCGGCGCGGCCGATACGATGGAAGACAGCGCCAGAGCCAGCGCGCAGGCAGCGGTGCGGAATGCGGGGGACTTCGTCATGGCATGACGGGGCGCCCTTGCGGGCGCCCCTGCTCCATCACTCGGCGAGGCCGAAGATCATCATGCCGCCGCCGCGGTTCTGGTGCTTGAACAGCTCGTCATACACCAGCGGCCACAGGCTGCCGCCACCCGGGCCATACACGATGGCCACGTACTGCTTGCCGTCGACGGTGAAGGTGGTCGGGTTGCCGTGGATGCCGGTGCCGACGTTGAAACGCCACAGCGCCTCGCCAGTGTCGTCGCGCATCGCGTGGAACCAGCCCTCGGCGTCGCCTGCAAACACCACGCCACCTGCGGTCGCCAGCATGCCGCTGGTGGCCGGCGTGCTCTGCGGACGCTGCCACACCAGCTCGCCGGTGGTGGCGTTGAAGGCCTTGATGCCACCGGTATAGGGATTGGCCTTCAGCACCTTGGACGATAGGAACCACTCCCCCTTCTTCCATTCCATCTTCTTGGCCTGGATGTCCATCGAGCTGTCGATGTAGGGCACGTAGAGCAGCTTGGTCTGCGGGCTGTACGCTGCCGGGTGCCATTCCTTGCCACCGTCGAGAATAGGCGCGATGTCCTTCACCACCTTGTCGTAGCCCGGCACCTTGTCCGGGTTCACGATGGGCCGGCAGTTGTCGCCCCAGCTCTTGACCCAGTTCACGCGTGCGATCGGCACCACCCAGTTGCACTTGCCGGTCGTACGGTCGATCGAGTACAGGTGACCGTTGCGGTCGCCGTGCAGCCACACCTTGCGGCCCTTCTCGTCGTCCACCAGGATGGTTTCGTTGTTGCCGTCGTAGTCCCAGGCGTCGTTCGGCGTGTACTGGAAGTGGTTCTTGATCTTGCCGGTACGCGCATCCATGATCAGCGTCGAGTTGCTGTACAGGTTGTCGCCCTTGCGCACGCTCGGATCGAAGTCCGGCGTCGGGTTGCCGACGCCCCAGTAGATGGTGTTGGTCTTCGCTTCGTAGTTGCCGGTCAGCCAGGCGGACGAGCCGCCGGTGCGCCACGAGTCGTTGGCCCAGGTCTTCGCGTTCGGGTCGTTGGCGTCGACCGGACGGGTCAGCGTCTGCCAGACGATTTCGCCGGTGTCCGGGTCGAGCGCGGTGATCTTGCCGACATTGCCGCCGACGTCGCCGCCCGAGTTGCCGACCACGATCTTGCCGTCGGCCACCAGCGGCATCGAGGTGTAGATCTCGCCGGTCGTGTAGTCGCCGAGCTTCTTCTCCCACACCACCTTGCCGGTCGTGTTGTTCAGCGCGACGACGTGGGTGTCCAGCGTCGCCATGTAGACCATGTCCTTGTACACGGCCACGCCGCGGTTCACCGCCTCGCAGCACAGGCGCGGGCCGAGGTCGCCCGGCAGCGAGCGCTCGTATTTCCAGATCATGCGGCCGGTCAGGCCGTCGATCGAGAACACCTTGTTCTGGCTGGCGGTCACGTAGATGCGACCGTTCACCACGGTGGTCTGGCTATCCTGCGCATCATTGACGCCGAAGGACAGATTCCACTTCGGCACCAGCTTCTTCACGTTGTCCTGGTTCACCTGACGCAGCTGCGAGAAGCGCGTGCCCTGGTAGTCCTTGCCGTAGTGCAGCCAGTTGTTGGCGTCCTTGTCGGCGTGGATGAGCATGTCGTCGCTGACGTAGTTCGGACGCCACTTGAAAGTGGCTTCGAGCACGTTGATGCCGAGCGGGGGTTCCGGATCCTCGGCGTGGACGACCATCGGGGCGAGCAGCAGCGCTGCCAGCAGACTCCCTGCAACCGAATTCAATGCGCCGGGCCGCCGTGCGCGGCCGTTGTGCTTGTTCATCAGGCTTCCTCCGTTGTTGTGGATGCGCATGCCCGGTCACCGGCCCGGTTTTTATCGGCCGGTGCCTGCGGAACTTCCTGCGTTCCGATGACACACGCAGGCATACGCCTGCAGCATTCGTGCCACTGAGGAGGTGCCAGATCGCCTGCGGCGGAAATCGGGAACAGGCGGCGCTATCCGGCGAACGGGATGCCGACCCGCCGTTTTCAGGAGGCCGTCCCTGAGACAGTCGGAGGCTGGCGGATGAGACAGCTGTCTCGGAAAAACTGCGCTACAAATGTCGCAGCAGAGAGATCTTCGAGAGGCGGCGACCCACGCCCGCGGGGTCGCTGCCGACGACGCGCGGCGCCCGGGGCACCTGCCTTCAGCGTCCTTCGAACTTCGGCTTGCGCCGTGCGATGAAGGCGGTCACCGCCTCGGCGAAATCCTGGGTCGCGGCGCAGCGACCGAAGGCGGCGGCTTCATCGGCCAGTTGCTGCGCCAGCGGCTGGCCCGACGTATTCAGAAGGCGCTTGATTTCCGCCCAGCCGTGGCGCGGACCGCTCGCCAGACGCTCGACCTCGGCTTCGACCGCATCGTCGAACTCGGCCACCGTCACCACGCGCTCAACCAGCCCCAGTGCCTTCGCCTCGTGCGCATCGAAGCGGCGCGCACTCCACATCAGCTCGCGCGCCCGCCGCTCGCCGAGAGCACGCACCAGGAAATGCGACTGACCGCCGGCCCCCGGCTGTGCGAGCCCGATGCCGGCGGTGCTGAACACCGCATCGTCGGCCGCGATGGCGATGTCGGACGCCAGCATCAGCGACAGGCCGTAGCCGACACAGTCGCCGCGCACCGCGGCCACCACCGGCTGGTGCGCATGACGCAGCGCGAGGATGACTGGATTGACCCAGTTCTCGACCAGCGCGCGAAAGGTGGCCAGACGCGCCGGCGCATCCAGCGGCAGACTCTGCGAAAACTCGTGCACGTCACCGCCTGCACTGAAGCTCGCCCCGTCGCCGCGCAGCAGCAGCACGCGGCACTCGGGTTCGGGCAGCACCCGCTCGACCGCCTCGCGCAGGGCCTGCATCATCGCCGTCGTGTAGGCGTTGCGCCGCGAGGGGCGCGACATGGTGAGCGTGGCGACGCCACGTTCGAGCGAGCTCAGGATGTGGCCGGAATCGTTCGATTTCATCTGCAGCACGGTCTCAAGTACGAAGGCGCGAGCTTATACCGCCGGCAGCGCAACGCGTCCTGTGGGAGAGAGCTTGCTCGCGATGGCGACCTGAACCGGAGCACGCGGCCTGCCAGCGCCGCGTCGCGGCCAAGGCCGCTCCCACAATAGAGCAGTCACCGCCCACCGCCGGAGCCGCGGTCCTGTGGGAGCGAGCTTGCTCGCGATGGCGACCTGAACCGAAGCCCGCGGCCTGCCAGCGCCGCGTCGCGGCCAAGGCCGCTCCCACAGGAGGCCTCGGCAACGACCCGCGCCGATGATTCTGTGGGAGCGGCCTTGGCCGCGACTGGGCTTGTGTTCCGGTGCCGGGGCTGTTCCGCTCACACCTTCTCGAATATGCCAGCCGCCCCCATGCCGGTGCCGATACACATGGTCACCATGCCGGTGCGCGCTTCACCGCGTTGCATCGCCGCGATGACGGTGGCGGTGCGGATGGCGCCGGTGGCTCCCAGCGGGTGGCCGAGCGCGATTGCGCCGCCGAGCGGGTTCACCTTCGCCGGATCGAGATCCAGCGTGCGGATGACGGCCAGCGCCTGAGCGGCGAAGGCCTCGTTCAGTTCGATCCAGTCGATATCGGCCTGCGCGATGCCGGCCTGCTTCAGCGCGCGCGGAATCGCTTCGACCGGACCGATGCCCATGATTTCCGGCGGCACGCCGGCCACCGCGAAGCTGCGGAAGCGCGCGATCGGGGTCGCTCCGGTGCGCTGCACCGCCGCCTCCGACATCAGCAGTACCGCCGCCGCGCCATCGGACATCTGCGAACTGTTGCCGGCGGTGACCGAGCCGCGCGCGGCGAACACCGGACGCAACTTCGCCAGCCCCTCGGCGCTGGAATCGGCGCGCGGGCCTTCGTCGGTATCGAACACGCGTTCGACGATGCGCACCGTATTGCTCGCCAGGTCCGGCAGATGGCTGCGCACGGTGTAGGGCAGGATTTCACCGGCGAAGCGGCCGGCGGCAATCGCTGCCAGCGCCTTCCGGTGGGACGCGAGCGCGAAGGCGTCCTGATCCTCACGCGTCACTGCGTACTTGTGCGCCACCTTCTCCGCCGTCAGACCCATGCCGTAGGCGATGGCGACGTTCTCCGGCGACTCGAAGGCGCGCGGATTCACCGTCACCTTGTTGCCCATCATGGTCGGCATCACGGTCATCGATTCGGTGCCGGCGCCGATGGCGATGTCGCACTGCCCGGTCATGATCTTCAGCGCCGCGTCGGCCACTGCGTTGAGCCCGCTGGCGCAGAAGCGGTTCACCGTGACGCCCGGCACCGACACCGGGAAGCCGGCGAGCAGCAGGCCGATGCGCGCGACATTCATGCCCTGCTCGGCTTCCGGCATCGCGCAGCCGACGACCACGTCGCCGATGTCGTTCAGGTCGAATTCGGGCACCGCATCCACGACGCCGCGCAGCGCGTGCGCCAGCATGTCGTCCGGCCGCACGTGGCGGAAGGCACCACCCTTCTTCGCCACCGGCGTGCGCTTCGCGGCGACGATGTAGGCATCCTGTATCTGTTTCATCGCGAATCTCCCGTCAGTTCCGCAGCGGCTTGCCGGTGTCCATCATGTGCGCGATGCGCGCCTGCGTTTCCTTGGTCTTCAGCAGATCGACGAACAGCGCGCGCTCGACTTCGAGCAGCCACTGCTCGTTCACCCGCGCGCCGGTCTCGATGTCGCCACCGCACAGCGCGGTCGCCGACGCGTGCGCGACGCGGTAGTCGTGCGCCGAAATCATGCCGCCCTCGCGCATGTTCACCAGCATCATGTCCAGCGTGGCGATGCCGCTGCGGCCGGCCACCGCAATGTCGACCGCCGGCAGCGGCGGACGCCAGGCGCTGTCCGCCATCGCCACCGCGTTGCGGCGCGCGACGTGCAGCAGTTCGCTGGCGTGCATGACGACCACGTCTTCCTGCTTCAGCAGGCCCAGTTCCTGGGCGTGGCGTGCGCTCTTCGATACGTTCGCCATCGCGATGGTCTGGAACACCGACTGCAGGAAATTCATCGGGTCCTTCGTCGCTGAAGCCTCGGCCGCGCGCGCGGCGCGGATCGCGAATTCCTTGCAGCCACCGCCGGCCGGAATCAGGCCGACGCCTGCTTCGACCAAGCCGATATAGCTTTCGAGAGCGACCACCGCGCGCGGCGAATGCATGACGAACTCGCAACCGCCGCCGAGCGCCATGTTCTGCACCGCGGTGATCACCGGCACCTGGGCGTACTTGATCGCCATCGACGCCTGCTGGAAGTCGTTGATCACGCGCTCAAGCCGCACGAAGTCTCCCGCTTCGAGCACCGGGCGGATCTGCTTCAGATTTGCGCCAACCGAGAACGGCCCTTGCGGCTGCCAGATCACCAGGCCTTCGAAGTCGCGCTCGGCGCGCGCGATCGCTTCGCGCATGCCGTCCAGCACCTGCGGTCCGACGCAGGACATGCGGCTCTTGAACGACAGCACCGGCACCCGCTCGCCGTCGGCATCGTCCAGCGTCCACAGCCTCACCTCCTCGCCTTCCCACACGGTGTGCGTCGCGCGCGGCACTTCGGCCAGTACGCGCTCGGGGAACAGCTGGCGCGGCGACACGCTGCGCGCCTCCAGCTTCGCGGCGGAAGCCGACCACGATCCGGCGGCCTCGTGCACGCCGTGGCGCTCGAATACCCAGGCCGGCAGCGGCGCGTCCGACATCGTTCGGCCGGCGGCGACGTCCTCGCGCAGCCACTGGGCCACCTGCTGCCAGCCGGCGCCCTGCCAGGTTTCGAACGGGCCGGCGCTCCAGCCGAAGCCCCAGCGCATCGCGAAGTCGACGTCGCGCGCGTTGTGCGCAATGTCGCCCAGATGCACGGCGACGTAATGGAACACGTCGCGGAAGATGGACCACAGGAACTGCGCCTGCGGATGTTCGCTCGCCCGCAGCGCGGCCAGCTTCATCGCCGGATCGCGCTCGGCAAGAATGGTCTGCACCTCTTCGGCAATGGCGCCGGCGGCGTCGCGGTAATCCTGCTGCGCGAGGTCCAGCACCTTGATCGCCTTGCCGTCCTTGCGATAGACGCCGGCCTTGGTCTTCTGGCCGAGCGCGCCGCGTTCGACCAGTGCGGCCAGCCAGGCGGGAGCGACGTAGTGACGGTGCCACGGATCGTGCTGCAGATTGTCGGTCATGGTCTTGACGACATGCAGCAGCGTGTCGAGGCCGACCACGTCGGCGGTGCGGTAGGTGGCCGATTTCGGCCGGCCGATGGCCGGACCGGTCAGCGCGTCGACCTCGTCGAAACCGAGGCCCAGCCGTACCGTGTGGTGCATCGCCGCCAGCATCGAGAACACGCCGATGCGATTGGCGACGAAATTGGGCGTGTCGAGCGCGCGCACGACGTTCTTGCCCAGCGTCGTGGTCAGGAAATCCTCCAGACGGTCAAGCAGCGCGGCGTCGGTCGTGCGCGCCGGAATCAGTTCGACCAGCGCCATGTAGCGCGGCGGGTTGAAGAAATGCACACCGCAGAAACGGCTGCGCATCGCTTCCGGGCAGCCGTCGGCCAGCGCGTTGATCGACAGGCCGGAGGTGTTGGTGGCGAAGATCGCGTCACTGCGCAGGTGCGGCGCCACCTTCGCGTACAGGCCGTGCTTCCAGTCCATGCGTTCGGCGATGGCTTCGATCACCAGATCGCAGTCAGCCAGCCGCGCAGCGTCGCGGTCGTAGTTCGCCACTTCGATATGGGCAGCGCGGTCGGCGGTGGCCAGCGGCGCCGGTTCGAGCTTTTTCAGGCCGGCGATGGCGCGCTTGACGATGGCGTCGGGGTCACCCTCTTTCGCGGCGAGGTCGAACAGGATGACGGGAACGTTCGCGTTGGCGCAGTGGGCGGCGATCTGCGCGCCCATCACGCCGGCGCCCAGTACGGCGACGCGACGGATGCGGAATCTGGAGGATGTCACGATGCGGACTCCCGGGAGAGGCGGTCCGGCCGCGCGCGGCGACCGGACCGGGTACGACAGGAAGGACGGATCAGAAGCGGGTCGAGTACTGCACGCCGAGGATGTCGACCGAGTTCTCGTACTCGCCGACCAGCGTGCCCTTGAGCAGCGCGCTGCCACCGTCGTTGTTCACCTTCGCGTCCTTGACGAACAGGTGGGCGTAACCGACGTCGACCGCCGAGGTCGCATTCGGGCGCCACTGCAGGCCCAGCGACAGCCAGACGCGGTCCTCGTCCGGCACGCGCGGCAGACGCGTGGTATCGCGCACCGGCGTCTGATCCCAGGCGAGGCCGAACTTCAGGCTCAGGGCATCGGTGTAGGCATAGGTGCCGCCGAAGGCGACACGCCAGGTATCCCGCCAGCGCAGTTCCTCGGTCGTCACGTTGACGCCATCGACCCGATTCACCGCCAGTTCCTGGAGCGTCGACCAGCCGGTCCAGCTGATGTCACCGAGCATGGTCCAGCGATCAGAAATCTTCTGTGCGACGCTGAAGGTGGCCGTATCAGGCAACTCGACGTCGGCGGTCACATCGCCGCCACGTCCTGCGTTCAAGGCCGTCGCCACGATGTTGCCGGTAGCATTCAGGCCGGTGAAGCGAGCCGTGCCCTCGAGCTTGTAGTCCATCTTCGAGCGGTAGGCTGCGCCGAGGCGGGTGGTATCCGATACCTGCCACATCAAACCCGCATTCCAGCCCCACGCGGTGTCATCACCCTTGATCCGGCCGCTGGCGAGCGATCCCGCCAGACCCGGGTTGGTGACGAGGTTGGTCAGGTCAGCGTCGATGCGCTGGAAATTCACGCCGATACCGATGGACAGCACGTCGTTCACCTTGAATGCGATCGACGGATTGATGTTGACGGTCTTGATCTCTGACTTCACGGCATGGAAGCGGCCGACCCAGTCAGCGCCGTACTCCGTCTTCAGGCCGAACGGGGCGCCGACGCCAAGACCCGCAAACAGACGGTCGGTCAGCTGCCAGGTCATATAGCCCGCAGGAATGGCCGCCCAGTCACCGGCATCACCGCCATTACCGCCGATACCCTGACCTGGCGGCACGGTTGAGCCCTGGTTGTCGAACTTGGCGGAGGGCCGCACGAGATCGACTGAGAAGGCCACATTGCGCCCGGGCAGCAGCGTCATGCCGGCGGGGTTGAAGAACACGGTGCTGGCGTCCTCGGCGACCGCCGCGCTGCCGGCGTAGGCGTTACCGAGGCCGCTCGCATTGCCTTCGAGCAGCTGGAAGGCGGCGGCGTGGCTGGCGGTCGAGCCGAAGGCGCCGATCGCCAGGGCCAGAACCTTCATCGTGGCACCGTGGCTGCGGCGCTGTTTCGTCTGCGTCATGACTCCTCCTCTGTGCGTCGTAAATGGTGCTGCGCTCACGGCGTGTCCCTGCACAGGGCACACCGAATACTGTCAGGACTGTTCGGGCGCGATCAGTCTCTTGCTGCCGTCCTCGTTCACCGCGACATAGGTGAGCTGCGCCGAGGCGACCTTCAGGATCTTCACATTGTCATAGCCGGTTTCTGCATAGACGTCGACATCGACCGTGATCGACGTGGTACCGACGCGCGCGACGCGCGAGTAGAAGGACACGAGGTACTGGGTCGTGATCGGCTGCAGGAAAACGAATGAATTGACCGCCACCGTCACCACGCGGCAGCGCGTGCGGCGCATCGCGGCGATCGATCCCGCGACGTCGACCTGGGACATGACCCAGCCGCCGAAGATGTCGCCGGCGGCATTGATGTCGCGCGGCATGGGCAGCATGCGCAGCGCGGGTTGTTCTTCAGGAAGGTGTTCGATGTTCTGGCTCATGTACGACTCTGATGTTGCATTGCGGAAACCGCATGATAGTGCAGTGGTCCGCCGGTATAGGGGGCGAAGCCGGCGCCGAAGATGAGGCCGGCGTCGGCCAGGTCGGCATCGGCCACCACGCCCTGCTCGACGCAGCGGCGCGTCACCCGGATCAGCGGCTCGACCAGCCGTGCCGCCAGTCCCGCCGGCACGGTGGCAGCGCCGGTGCGCACCGGTCGGCCATCCTTCCAGACATAGAAGCCCTGCCCGCTCTTGCAACCGAGGTGCCCGGAATCCACCCGCTGCTGCAGGCAGGCCGGCGCGGTCGCGCCGCCGGTCAGGCGGGCGCCGGCGGCCATTGCGATGTCGAGGCCCACGGTATCGGCCAGTTCGATCGGACCCATCGCCATGCCGAAATCGAGCGCTGCGCGATCCACTCCCTCTGGCGCCATCCCTTCGTCGACGCATTTCATCGCTTCGAGCATGTAGGGACCGAGCACGGCATTGACCAGGAAGCCGGGCGCGCTGGCCACCGGCAGCGGCAGCTTGTCGAGCGCGCCGACGAAGGCGGCGGCGCGCTGCACCGCGAGCTCGAAACTGTCGGCGCCGCGCACCACCTCGACCAGCGGCATCTTCGCCACCGGGTTGAAGAAATGGATGCCGACCAGCCGGCCGGGCACGTGCAGCGCCTGCGCGATGTCCTCGACGCGCAGGCTGGAAGTATTGGTGGCGAGCAAGGCGTCGGGCCGGGCACGTCGTTCGATGTCGTGCATCAGCGCCCGCTTGGCGTCGAGGTCCTCGTAGATCGCTTCGATGATCAGGTCGGCACCGGCGACGCCGGCGCCGGTCGGATCCGGAATCAGCCGGTCGAGCGCGTCGCGCTGCGCCTTGCGGTCGCGGCGGAACTTGCGCGCAAATGCCTTCGCCGCCCGCTGCATCGCCGGCGCGATGCGCGCCAGCCCGTTGTCCTGCAAGGTCACATGGAAACCACGGAGCGCACACCAGGCAGCGATGTCGCCACCCATGACACCGGCGCCGACGACATGCACGCGACGGATGGGCGGCAAGCCGGCCTCGCTCTTCGCGTAGCCGCGCAGCCGTTCGCGCAGGTGATAGACGCGCTGCAGGTTGGGCGTGGTCGGGTGGGCCACCAGTGCCGCCATCGACGCCGGATGCGCAGCCGGCACAGCCAGCGCGTTGCCGCCGAAGTCGCGCCACATGTCGACGATGGCGTAAGGCGCCGGGTAATGCTCTCGACGCGCCTTCTTCGCCACGCCTTCGAGCGCCTTCTTCGCCACGATGCCGCGCAGCGGGCCGAGCAGCAGGCGCTGCAGCAGCGGCAGCGGACGACGCGCCGGGTCGGCCAGCACGCGGGCGCGGGCGTGCTCGCGCATCAGTCGCGCCGGCGCGATCTCGTCGACCAGACCCGCCGCCTTCGCCCGCTTCGCGTCGAGTGCACGGCCGGTCAGCATCATGTCCAGCGCGGCCGGCGCGCCGATGCGCTGCGGCAGCCGCAGCATGCCGCCCCAGCCGGGCACGATGCCCAGCAGCACCTCGGGCAGCGCGAAGCGGGTGCCCGGCTCATCGACCGCAACGATGTGGCGACAGGCGAGCGCCAGTTCGGTGCCGCCGCCGACGCAGAAGCCGCGCACCAGCGCGCAGGTCGGGTAGCGCACCGCGGCCAGCCGGTTGAACAGGTTCCAGCCGCGGCCAACGATGTCACGGGCGCCGGCTTCGTCCTTCACCGCGCCGAATTCGCCGATGTCGGCACCGGCGATGAAGCCGCTCGTCTTGCCAGACAGGATGACCAGCGCACGCGGCGGTGCGGC
The DNA here is from genome assembly GCF_000385375.1 of Methyloversatilis discipulorum. Classification (NCBI taxonomy): domain Bacteria; kingdom Pseudomonadati; phylum Pseudomonadota; class Betaproteobacteria; order Nitrosomonadales; family Sterolibacteriaceae; genus Methyloversatilis; species Methyloversatilis discipulorum. The sequence goes on along the minus strand of NZ_ARVV01000001.1, from coordinate 780,363 downwards.
GTCGAAGGCGTCGAGCAGCAGACCAAGCTCGCGCATCGCCTCGCCGGACAGCGTGTTCACGTTCTCGCCGGCGCGGTCGAACACGAGCCAGACGAGGTTGTCCTCGTCGCGTTCGATGCGCCAGTGCTTCAGATCGCTTGCATGCGCGCTCATGCGGTTTCCACCAGCATCGCACCACCCTGTCCGCCACCGATGCAGATCGAGGCCATGCCGCGGCCACCGCCACGACGCTTCAACACGTGCAGCAGATGCAGCACGATGCGCGCGCCACTGGCGCCGACCGGGTGACCGATCGCGATCGCGCCACCGTCGACGTTGAGGCGTCGCTCGTCCAGCGTACCGAGCGCGTGTGACAGTCCGAGCTGTTCGCGGCAGTAGCTGTCGCTCTTCCACGCCTCGATGCAGCCGATGACCTGGGCGGCGAAGGCTTCGTTGATTTCCCAGGCGTCGAGGTCGTTCAGTCCGAGGCCGTGACGCTGCAGGATGGGCGTCGCGGCATGCACCGGGCCCAGCCCCATCTGCGCCGGATCGAGCGCCGCCCACTGCACGTCGAGGATGCGGCCGAGCGGCTTCAGGCCGTACTGGTCGACGGCCTTCTGCGAAGCGAGCAGCAGCCAGCTCGCGCCGTCGGTCACCTGCGAACTGTTGCCGGCGGTGATGTGGCCGTGCTTGCGGTCGAACACCGGGCGCAGCTTTGCCAGGCGCTCGACCGAAGAGTCGCGGCGCATGCCGTCGTCTTCGGCGTACAGCTTGCCGTCGCGGTCGGTCAGCGGAACGATTTCGCCGAAGCAGCCTTCGTCGAGCGCGCGTGCCGTGCGCTGGTGCGAGCGCATGGCGTAGAAATCCATCTGCGTGCGGCTGATGGCGAACCGCGCTGCGAGATTCTCGGCGGTCTGGCCCATATTCAGTCCGATCACCGGATCGGTCAGTCCCTTGATCAGGCCGATCACCGGCGCCAGCATCGCCGGCCTGAACTTCGTGATCAGAGACGCGCGCTGGCCCAGCGTCTTCGCCGCGTACCACTGCGACAGCCAGCGCACCATCGCGTCGGAAAACAGCAGGTGAGCGCGCGACAGCGCGTCGACACCGCCGGCCAGCACCAGGTCGGCGCGGCCGCGCTGGATGTTGGCCAGACCGGAATCGAGTGCCTGCATGCCGCTGGCGCAGTTGCGCATCACCGTCCAGCCGGGCACGCGATCACCGCAGCCCATGCGCAGCGCGGCGATGCGGCCGATGTTCGCTTCGTCGGCCGACGGCGCGGCGCAACCGAGGATGACTTCATCGAGCTGGTCCGGCCGGAAGGGCTGGCGCGCCAGCAGCGCGTTGCCGGCCGCCACCGCGAGGTCTGCGGCAGCGAGAGGCCCGGGCGCGTTGCGCGATTTCAGAAAGGGGGTGCGTGCCCCATCGACGACGAATACTTCGGGAAACGACATGAACACTCCTCAGGCGGCGAGCGCGGTGACGTTGCGCGCTTCAGCCGGCGTCGCAGGCACGGCGTCGACGCCGAAGTCCTGCGCGAAATCGTCCACCTTAACCACGCGGTCGCGCAGTTCGTCGCGCCGGGTGACCAGCGCGAATTCCTGCGCGTCGATGACGCCGGCCTCGAAAGCGGCACGCATCATGCCCGGCCCGCGCGCCTTCAGTTCGCCGCGCTTCTGTGCCGCGCGTACCTTGGCCTCGATCGCCTCGGCGGCGACCGTGGCTTTCAGCGCGTGCTCGATGGCACCGACCGCGTCGTGCTCGTCCTGCGGTACGTACATGTCGGCGGTCAGCCGGTCGCGCGTCGCCGACGGCTCGATCAGCAACTTCGCCACCTCGCCGCCGAGGCGGTCCGACGGCACCACGTAGGGCCGGCCGAGCGGGAAGATGAGGCGGCGCAGCAGCATGCCGATCAGGCGGTTCGGGAAGTTGGAAATGACGCCCTCGAACGCGGTCTGCGCGTGGAACATGGCGTCCCAGATCGCCCAGTGCATCAGCGGTGCGTCGGCGGCCTGCCGGCCTTCGGCCTCGTAGCGCTTCAGCGTGGCCGAGCACAGATACATCAGCGACAGGATGTCGCCCAGCCGCGCCGACAGCTTTTCCTTGCGCTTGAGGTCGCCGCCCATGGTCAGCATGGCGGCGTCGGCGATGAAGGCGAAGGCGGTCGAGAAGCGGGTGAGCTGCTGGTAGTATCGCCGCGTTTCCGGCGCGAGGTCGCCCGGCACGCCGACCCAGTGCGAACCGGTCAGGCCGGTGATCAGCGTGCGCACCGCATTGCTCGCGGTGTAGCCGATGTGGGCGAACAGTGCGTCGTCGAATTCCCTGAGAGCTTCCGGCGTATCGTCGGCCAGTGCGGCGCGCATCTCGCGCAGCACATAGGGATGGCAGCGGATGGCCCCCTGACCGAAGATGATGAGGCTGCGCGTCAGGATGTTCGCGCCCTCGACCGTGATGCCGATCGGGATCTGCTGGTAGGCGCGGCCGAGGAAGTTCGACGGGCCGAGGCAGATGCCCTTGCCGCCGAGGATGTCCATGCCGTCGTTGACGACGATGCGGGCGCGTTCGGTGATGTGGTACTTGACGATGGCCGACACCACCGACGGCTTCTCGCCGAGATCGATCGCCGACGCCGTCATCCGCCGCGCGGCGTCCATCATGTACAGGTGGCCGCCGATGCGGGCCAGCGGCTCCTGTATGCCTTCGAAGCGGCCGATCGCGGTCTTGAACTGGCTGCGCACGCGGGCATAGCCACCGACGGCACGCGCGGTGAGCTTGGCCATGCCGGTGTTGGAGGCTGGCAGCGAGATCGAGCGGCCGGCGGCCAGACACTCCATCAGCATGCGCCAGCCCTGCCCGGCCATCGCCGGACCGCCGATGATCCACTCCAGCGGCATGAACACGTCACGCCCCCAGTTCGGGCCGTTCTGGAACACCGCGTTGAGCGGGAAGTGGCGACGGCCGATCTGCACACCCGGGTGATCGGTCGGGATCAGCGCGCAGGTGATGCCGATGTCTTCGGTATCGCCGAGCAGGTGATCGGGGTCGTACAGGCGGAAAGCGAGGCCGAGCAGTGTGGCGACCGGGCCCAGCGTGATGTAGCGCTTGTCCCAGGTCACGCGCATGCCGAGTACTTCGCGGCCTTCGTGCATGCCGCGGCAGACGATGCCGTAGTCCGGAATCGACGCCGCGTCGGAACCGGCCTGCGGGCTGGTCAGCGCGAAGCACGGAATCTCCAGCCCCTTGGCGAGGCGCGGCAGGTAATGATCCTTCTGCGCGTCCGTGCCGTAATGCAGCAGCAGCTCAGCCGGGCCGAGCGAGTTCGGCACCATCACCGTCACCGCCGAGGCGGAGCAGCGCGTCGACAGCTTGGTCACGATCTGCGAATGCGCCCAGGCCGAGAATTCCTTGCCGCCGTACTTCTTCGGAATGATGAGGCCGAGGAAGCCCTTGTCCTTGATGTACTGCCAGGTCTCGGGCGGCAGGTCTTTCAGCTCGTGCGAAATGCGCCAGTCGTCGGACAGACGGCACAGCTCATCGACCTCGTTGTCGAGGAAGGACTGTTCTTCGGCGCTCAGTTGCGGTTCCGCGTAGGCGTGTAATTTCTGCCAATCGGGATGCCCGCGGAACAGTTCGCCTTCCCACCAGACGGTGCCCGCTTCGAGGGCAATGCGTTCGGTATCCGACATCGGCGGCAGGATGTTGCGGTACACCGCGAGCAGTGGCCGCGAAATCAGTGCGCGGCGCAGCGGCACCAGATTCAGCAGCAGCGCCGGAATACCGACCAGCACGGCGACGGTGACGCTGGCCGCGACCGACCAGTCGAAATGCAGTGCCGCTGCGACCAGCCAGGCGGCCAGCGCCGCGGTGATCAGCAGCAGCGGCGCGCGCAGGTAGGCCAGCGTGAGCAGGCCAAGCGGCAACAGCAGAAGAAGCGTCCAGGTCATGTGTATCTCCTCGTCCGGTCATGCTGCTGCGATACGCGCGCAAGGCGCTTATGTCCGCAGTCTAGTTGCAATCGTCCGGGCTTTCGCCCCATCAGTTCGATTCCGGCAACGGCGCGCGCAGGCCGCCGAGCAGGAAACTCATCAATCGCGGCACCATGCGCGCCATCGCATCCGGCTCGTCGATCTGCACGCCGGTCATCACCTGCAGCGTGTCGATGCCGGATACCGCGTAGGACATGGCGCCGAACATGAAATGCAGGCGCCACACGATGTCCTCGACCGGCACCGCCGGCAGCGCGCGGCTGAGGGCGTCGCGATAGCGGCCGATCACCGGCGCGTACTCGGTCGCCAGGCACTCGCGCACCACCGCCGACGGCTCGGTGAAAGTGCGGCCCAGCAGACGCATGAATTCGCGCCCCTGTTCGCTTTGTGCCGCTAGCGCCAGCGAACCGCTGAAGAAGCACTCGACGATCACCCGCGCCTTGACCGGCGCATCGCCGGCGGCGGCTTCCGCTTCGTCGAGCGCCTGCATGCGCAGCGCGTTCAGCGGTCGCAGCCCGCGCAGCAGCACCTCCTGCACCAGCACGTCCTTCGATCCGAAGTGATAATTGACCGCCGCCAGATTGACGCTGGCCGTGGTCGTGATCATCCTCATCGAGGTCGCCTCGAAACCGTGCGCGGCAAACAGTGACTGCGCCGCATCGAGGATGCGGAGGCGTGTTTCGGTCACGGAAAGTCGATTGCGGCGGGCGTCCATCGGGTCAGGCACGGCCTTGTGTTCAAACGTTCGTTTGAATCTAGACCCTCGAATCGCCGCTGTCAATCTTGCACTGCCGCATGAAGCGGAACCGCGGCGGCTACCTCTTTCGGGGCATTGTCCTGCGCCGCCCCCACCCGAATAATCGGCCTCCACTTCCGCGCCGCCCTCGGCACGACATCGCCCCGGGCGGATCGCGGTGACCGCACATTCAGGAGGCCTCTCATGCCGGACGCACCGGTGAAGTACCCGAAACAGCCACTGGTCGGCGACGGCGGACCAGGCGTGCACTGGATCACCCGCCCCGACCCCAAGGGCTGGACCGAGCCGGTCCTGATGGAATGGGAATTGCGCGGCGAAACCTGGACCGACGAGCACGCGCACGACGAATACGCCTACGTGCTCGAAGGCCGGCTGTTCGTCGAGTCGGACGGTGTCACCGTCGAGGCGACCACCGGCGACACCGTCTGCGTGCGCGGCGGCTCGATCGGCCGCTACTACGCGCCGGAATACGCCCGCATCCTCGGCATCTACGGTCCCAACCCCGCCGGCGGCGGCACCCGGCTGCTCGGCTTCCAGAAGCTGACCGGCTGAAGCGCGGTCGTCGGCGCGGTCTGGCGAGGCATGGCGCCTGATAGCATCGGCGCATGACGCTCTACCAGGATCTCGCCGACCGCACCGCGCAATTGATCGCCGACGGCGTGCTGCGGCCGGGCGACCGCCTGCCCTCGGTACGCCACGCCTGCCGCGCGCACGACCTCAGCCCGATCACCGTCACGCAGGCCTACGCACTGCTCGAAAGCCGCGGCCTGGTCGAGGCGCGCCCACGCTCCGGCTACTTCGTGCGCGCCCGCCTCGGTCAGCGCCTGCCGGAACCGGCCATGTCGCGACCGGGCCAGCGCTCGACCGCGCTGCAGGTGAGCGACTTCATCTTCGAAATTCTCGACAGCGTGCGCGACCCGGCCGTCGTGCCGCTGGGTTCCAGCTTTCCGGCACCCGAGCTGTTCCCGCTCGACCGCCTCGGCCGCGCCCTCGCCGCCGCCGCGCGCCGCATCAAGCCGCAGGACACGCTGACCGACTTGCCGCCGGGCCACCCCGAACTGCGCCGGCAGATCGCGCTGCGCTACCTCGGCCTCGGCGCCGACGTGGCTCCTGACGACATCATCATCACCAATGGCGCGATGGAGGGACTGAACCTCTGCCTGCAGGCGGTGACCCGGCCGGGCGACCTGATCGCGGTCGAATCGCCCACCTTCTACGCCGGCCTGCAGGCCGCCGAGCGGCTCGGGCTCAAGGTGATCGAGGTTCCCAGCCATCCACGCGAAGGCCTGAACCTCGCCGCGCTCGAACAGTTGCTGAACAGGCACCCGGTGCGCGCCTGCCTGTTCATGCTGAACTACGCCAACCCGACCGGCGCCTGCGTGCCCGACGACGGTCGCCGCCAGCTGATGGCCCTGCTCGACCGCCACGACGTGCCACTGATCGAGGACGACGTCTATGCCGAATTGCACCACGGCGAACAGGCGCCCTTGTGCAGCAAGGCGCTGGACCGCGACGGCCGCGTCATGCACGTGTCGTCCTTTTCCAAATGCCTGGCCCCCGGCTTCCGCGTCGGCTGGGTCGCCGCCGGCCGTTACGCCGACACGATCCGCCGGCAGAAACTGTCATTCAGCCTCGCCACACCGGTCGCGCTGCAGCACGCGCTGGCCGATTACCTCAAACAGGGCGGCTACGACCGCCACCTGCGCACGCTGCGCGCCACCCTGCGCGCGCAGCAGGCCACGCTGGTCGCCGACGTCGAAGCGCACTTCCCCGCCGGCGCCCGCATGGCGGAGCCCGCGGGCGGCTACTTCCTGTGGCTGGAACTGCCGGAGGTCTGCGACACGCTGGCGCTGCACCGCGAAGCACTGGCAAGAGGCATCAGCATCGCGCCCGGGCCGATCTTCTCCGCGCAGCGCGAATTCAGGAACTTCGTGCGGCTGAACTTCGGGCATCCGGATACGGAGGCGCGTCGGGACGCTATGCGACTACTGGGTAGCTCAATCGCAGAACCGCGACAAGCGCAACCACAACCCGATTGATTTGCGATAGTTGAGCGACTCGACGACAAGTAACAGACGTCGCTCACGAGAACGCCGAAAAACCGAGAACATCTGCTTCTAATATGCCGTGCAAATCGCATACACTCGCAAAATACATATATTGATCATCCATCATGCCCGTAAAAAAGATTTCTTCAGTCGCTGACCTCCTTGACGCACTTGAGACCGATCACGGAGCTTACGAGGGGGCGCTGTGGTTTAGAGGGCAAGCGGACGCGAACTGGGCACTGTTGCCCGGATATCTAAGACTCTCGAATCCGCCTTCTGAATCTACACTTCTCAAGCGCTTCAAACAAAGCGCAGCAATGCTTTTGGATCGCGACCCAAAGGACTCGTTTGACTGGCTATTCCTAATGCAGCACTACGGCCTGCCAACACGTCTACTCGATTGGAGCGAGAGTCCCTTGGTGGCTCTTTACTTCGCAGTGACTGACCCGAGCACTTCTATGGAGACCGACGCAGCGCTGTGGGTGTTACAACCTACGGAGCTGAACCGTAACGCGAAGATCGATGATGCAACTGAGCCGTTCTTCATCCCATCTTTCGACGACGAAGAACTGAGAAATTACTCGTTGGAGAGCCTTTCCCAGGGGCCAAAGCGCACCAGACTGCACCCCATTGCAACCATAGCCACTCGCAACAACCCACGAATACAAGCACAACTCGGCGTTTTCACTATTCATCACTTAGACGACACACCGATTGAGAGAATAGGGGATTGCGCCCACATTACGTACTACCAAATCCCGTCAGCGGAAAAGCCGAAAATACAGAAACAACTACAACTCCTCGGCTTCTCAAAATTCACGATGTTCCCTGAACTTTCCAGTGTTGGCGACAACATAAAGCGAGGCCTTAAATGAGTTACATCGAGACCTTTCCCGTACAACACAGCACGATCATAAGGATCTATTCTGAACGAGAGGAAATTCAACTCGACCCGGACTATCAGCGCATGGGCGGGGTTTGGACGCCAGAAAAGAAAAAACTCCTCATAGACTCGATCCTAAACGATTACGACATTCCGAAGATTTATTTTCACGCATTCTCTCGAGAACAGCGAAAGACAACGGGTTACTCGTACGCCGTAATCGATGGCAGGCAACGTTTAGAGGCAATATGGCAGTTCATCGAAGGAAAATTCGGCCTTGCAGATGATTTTGTTTACCAGAACGACGAGAGTATCAACCTAGCTCGACTGGGATACTCAGATATCGCAGCCAATTATCCGAAAATAAAGATCAAATTTGATTCTTTTGTACTTCCTGTGGTTGGTGTGAGCACGGATGATCAAGAATTGATAGAGGACATGTTTTCGCGACTCAACGAGGCAGTTCCGCTAAATGCCGCAGAGAAGCGGAACGCGATTGGAGGGGAACTCGTCGCAGCTATTCGATCATTGTCTTGCCACGATTTTTTCAAGAACAAAGTAGCATTTGGAAACCGCCGCTATCAACATCAGGAGGCGGCCGCGCGACTTCTACTGGTGGAAGAGGCCTCGCGAGTCATGGGTAAGCTCATAGATACAAAGAAGGAGTATCTCGATGCCTTGGCACGCAACTATCGCAGCGAGAAATCCGCATTTGTCGCTGACATATACGGTGCAACCGTCGATGTTCTTAACTTGATGTCAAGAGTTTTCATAGAGCGTGATGAACTGCTTCGAGCTCAGGGCAATACCGTCGTCTACTATTTACTATTCAAGAGTGCTTTACTGAATGGAGAAGAGGAAAAAATAACCCGTCAGGCACTCTTCTCATTCCGAGATCTCGTGCGAGAAAATAGAATTCGCGCGGAGGATAATTACGCCGAAGCCCGGTTCGAACTACTTGAGTATGACCGTCTTTCTCAACAGGGCACTAATGACGCCTCCAATATCCGAGAGCGGCTCCGAGTGCTAGCTGATTTCATTGGAATAGGACAGATAGCTGCTTGAATCTGCAGATGCATTAGAGGAGCTGCGGGGATTTCACTCAACGTTTAATTAATTCTTTCTCTCGGCGCTTGCGTGATTATATGTACACCTCCACCTTCACCTTCGCCAAAGGCCAGTACGACGAAGACTTCCACGCGCTGGACGCGGTCATCGCCGAGGTCGCCCGCGCCATTCCCGGCTACCTCGGCGAGGAAGCCTGGGAGAACGCCGAAACCGGGCTGATCTCGAATGTCTATTACTGGGATTCGATGGACGCGCTGCAGGCGCTGATGACTCACCCGGAGCACATCAGGGCCAAGCAGCTGCAGGCGCGTTGGCTCAAGGGTTACCAGGTCGTGATCGCGCAGGTGGTGCGCACCTATGGCGACAAGGGCATCCCGCATCCGCTGGCGTCGGTCACTTGACCCGCATCAAGAGGCACGACGGATTCCATCTGTGCCCATATTGATTCAACTCCGCTGAATCTGTCCCTGTCCGCCTGCGGCGGGTGTACTGCCGGCATCCCTTTCCGGAGCCTGCAGATGAACACCGACACGACGCTGGCGGGAGGCGCGGTGCGCGCCGTGCCGCTCACCTTCCATCCCCGCCCGGGCACCGTGCATGCGCGCGCGGTGTCCGGCCGTTTCAACACCTGGCGCTGGGCCATGGTGTGGCTCACCCAGCTCGTGTTCTACGGTGGCGTGTGGCTCACCTGGCGCGACGGCGACACGGTGCGGCCGGCTCTGTGGATGGACATTCCGCACGAGCGGCTCTACCTGTTCGACCAGGTGCTGTGGCCGCAGGACGCGCTGCTGTTCGCCTTCGTTCTCATCGTCGCGGCGCTGGCGCTGTTCTTCGTGACCGCGCTGGCCGGGCGGCTGTTCTGCGGCTTCGCCTGTCCGCAGACGGTGTACACGATGATGTTCACGTGGGTCGAGGCGCGCATCGAGGGAAAACCCGCCGCGCGCCGTGCGCTGGATGCCGCACCGTGGGCCCCGCGCAAGGCGGCGATCAAGGGCGCCAAGCACGCGCTGTGGCTCGCGCTGGCGGCGTGGACCGCGATCACCTTTGTCGGCTACTTCACGCCGATACGCGATCTGCTGCCGCGCCTCGCCATCTGGGACGTCGGCATGTGGGAGGGCTTCTGGCTGCTGTTCTACGCCGCCTTCACCTATCTGCAGGCCGGCTTTGCGCGCGAATCGGTGTGCCAGCACATGTGCCCGTACTCGCGCTTCCAGGGCGTGATGACCGACGCGCACACCCGCCAGGTCGGCTACGACAGGCGGCGTGGCGAGCCGCGTGCATCCGCCCGCAGCCGCGGCGCCGGCGACTGCGTGGACTGCACGATCTGCGTGCAGGTGTGCCCGACCGGCATCGACATCCGCAACGGCGTGCAGTACGCCTGCATCAATTGCGGCCTGTGCATCGACGCCTGCGACACGGTGATGGACAGGGTCGGCCGTGCGCGCGGCCTGATCCGCTTCGCGTCGGAAAACGCGCTGTCCGGGCGCGGCGCGACGACGGTACAGCCACGCGTGAAGATGTACGCCGTGCTATTCCTGCTGTTCGCGGTGCTCGGCGTGTGGCAGATGGTGACCCGACCGGAAGTACGGCTCGACGTGCTGCGCGACCGCGGCGTGCTGATGCGCGAGACGGCGGACGGCCGCATCGAGAACGCCTACCTGCTGAAGGTGGCCAACCTGACGCGTGAAGAGGTCGAATATGTCGCACAGATCGATGGCCTGCCGGGTGCGACCATCGTCGGCAACACCCGGCTGCGCGTCGCCGCGAACAGTGTGGCCAGTCTGCGGCTCACCGTGTCGGCGCCCGACGACGGCATGCTGCGCGGCGCACAGCCGCTGGACATCGTGGTCGCCCGACTGGGGCGGCCGGATGAGAACGCCAGCGAGCGCAGCCGCTTCCTGTTCCGGCTGCGCCGGTTCCGTTCCAGTCGCCGAAGGCGAGAAAACGCCCCAGTTCAGCGCTTCGCGGCGCGCCGGCGCGTCGCCAGGAGTGCCAGTCCCGCACCGAACATCGCCCAGGTTTCCGGCTCCGGCACGGCCACGATGTGGGCGACGAAATACGCCGGACCGTTGTAGCCGGCGCTCCAGTCCGCGTAATAGGCCCAGATCGCTTCGGCATCGGCCGAAATACCCGGGCGCTGACCCCAGATCTGCAGGCCGGCATTCGTTCCAAGACTCACTGGTGTCGCACCCGGCGCGTCGAAACCGCTTTCGTTCACGGTCCAGTATGCGGTGCCGGTGCTGAGGGTCTGCTGGCCGTTGGCGAAACGGAAGCCGTCGCCGCTGATCGAGAAATCCGCGAGGAACATGGCCGGACCGCTGAACACGTTACGCGCGTGAATCAGCAGGTAGTAGTCCTGCCCCGCCACCAACGCGACATCCGAGAAGCTCTCGCTGGCGCCCCAGAGCGTGGTCTTGTCGCTGATGATTTCACCGGCATCGGCAAGCAGATCGGTGGACAGATAGACCGTTGCGTAATCGTCCGCCGTGTAGGAACCGGACAGGCTTGCTGCCTGCGCCGGAACCGCGGCGACGATGGAAGCCAACAGTCCTGCGGCAACGAATGCCCTGTTCGTTACGCTCATTGATAGTGCTCCTCTGCTGGAAAGCCACGATACAACGGACCGCGAGCAAGAGCTGCACCAGTGCAGGCCCGACCGGCGTCACTCTCCTGCAAAAGCAATAGCTTGCGTTCGCCAGACTCCATCAATGCCATTCCTCGGACAGGTCGGTGTAAAAGCAGCCGACACGCAGATGCCGCGAAATGCGCATCCGGGCTGCCGGCCACAGTCCCTGCCCCCTAGTCCCCAGCCCCTGCCCTCACATCACATTCGCGTGCGGGTGCACCGGATGCTCCAGCGTGTCGGCGATCAGGCGCAGCGCGATGTCGCAGTCCTCGCGCGACATCGGGCCGCCGAGGCAGACGCGCACCGCGTCCGGCGGCGTGCCGTCGGTGCTGAACGCGGCGCTGGCGACAACCGCCACGCCCTGGGCTCGCAGGTTGGAGGCGAACTCGACCATGGCCCAGTCCGGGCTCAGCGGCAGCCAGAAGTGGAAGCCTTCGGGCTGCGCACGCAGCGCGTGCCCGGCCAGCAGTCGCGCCGCTGACGCCTGGCGCGCGACGGATTCGGCGCGGATGGCCTGCAGCATCGCGTCCGCGGTGCCGTCGGTGATCCAGCGGGTGGCCAGCGCGCTGGTGACCGGCGAGCACATGACGGTGGTCGCGCGCAGCGCACCGGCCAGCCGCTCGGCCTGACGCGGCCCCGGTGCATGTACGTAGGCGGTGCGCAAGCCGGCGCCGAAGCACTTGGACAGGCCGCCGATGTAATAGGTGAGCGCCGGCGCGAGTGCGGCCAGCGGCGGCGGCACCTCGGGCGGCAGCATCGCGTAGGCGTCGTCCTCGATGATGGGGATGGCGTAGCGCAGCGCGACGTCGGCCAGCGCCTCGCGCCGCGCCCGGGTGACGGTGGCGGTGGTCGGGTTCAGCAGCGTCGGGTTGCAGTACAGCGCACGCGGCTTCAGCGTCTTGCACGCGTGCTCGAAGGCGTCGGCGCTGGGGCCGTCGTCGTCGAGCGGCAGCGCGTGCAACTGCACGCCGAGCTGGGCGGCGATGGCCTTGATGCCCGGATAGGTCAGCGACTCGACGCAGATCGTCTCGCCCGGTCGCGCCAGCAGCGACACCAGCGCGGTCAGCGCGCTATGGATGCCCGGGCACACCAGCACGCGCTCGGCGGCGCACAGCGGCAGCCGCTGGCGCAGCCAGTGCACGCCGGCAGCACGGTCCTCGCGCGTGCCGCCGAAATCCTGGTAGCGCAGCAGGTCGTTCCAGTCTGACTGCGCCATCAGCTGCGCCGCGCTGTCGCGCAGATGGGCGAGCAGCGCCGGTTCCTGCGGTTCGGGCGGCAGGTTCATCGTCATTTCGGCGGCACTGCCGCCGCGCAGCGCCATGCCCGGCGTCGACCCGCGGACGAAGGTACCCATGCCAGCGCGCGAATCGATCAACCCGCGCTTGCGTGCCTCGGCATAGCCGCGCGCCACCGTCGTGTAATTCAGTTCAAGCGAATCAGCCAGGTCGCGCAGCGCCGGCAGCCGGTCGCGCGGCGTCAGCCGTCCGCTGCGCACGTCCTCGGCGATGAGGTCGGCGATCAGCAGATAGGCCGGCTTGTTGCTCGACCGGATGCGCTTGAGCCAGAGCTGCGAGGTCTTGTCCATCGGGGCGTTCAGGCCAGTCGTCGTTTGCGGGTGATCAGGTCGGCGATGCGCGCGCCGTCGGCACAGCGGCGCACGCGCCACCAGTGCGCGAACTCGGCGCTGTCGTCGCGTGCGGCGAGCAGTTCGACACGCACTGTCTCGCCGGGGTCGATGTTGCCGTAGAAATACAGTTCCCGCTCGGCGGTCAGGGCCGGGCGCAGCCCGAAGCAGGCCAGTTCGGCGCGGTCGGCCAGCGCCTGGAAGCTGGCGAAATAGAGCAGGCCGGCGCCGTTGAAGTCGTTGTGCGGACAGGGCGTGATGTCGACCGCGCGCAGCACGCCGCCATTCGCGGCCGGCTGCAAGCCCATGCGCGCCACGCCGTCGCCGCTGCGGAACAGCCGGGCGCGCGCCTGCAGCGACAGCGCGGCGTCGGTCAGCGTGCGGTCGCCGCACTCCGGGCCTTCGACCGGTGCGCGCACGATGCTGCGGTTGCTGCCGGCGTCGCGGCGCACGAAGGCGGACAGCAGTTCGATGCGCGCCGCGCGCGTGTTGCCGCTGCGCAAGGTCTGGGCGCTGAAGTGCTGGGCGCGGCCGGGCGACACGGCGCGCACCGACAGCGAGAACGGCGCGTTCTCCGTCACCGCGTCGAGGTGCGCCTCGTGCAGATGCACCGCAGTCAGCGCGGCATAGCTCTTGCGGCCGGCGGCGTCGGCGAACTCCGGCACCGCCCTGCCCTGCGCGCGCGCGATCGCCATCCAGTGCAGATGGCCGCATTCCTTCAGCAGCCAGTTCTCCGACAGGCCGTACAGGCCCAGCTGCGGCATGCCGGCGCAATACTGCTGCTGCAGCGCCGCCGCCGACTGCAGGCGCTCGGCGCTGTCCATCAGCATGTCAGTGCCTCCGCGTCAGCGGGCTGCGTCGCGCGCAGCGCGGCGATGCGCGCGGCCAGGTATTCGGCGTCGCGTGCCACGCCGGAGAAGCGGCCGGAGCCCCAGGTGTGCAGCCAGGGCAGGCCAAGGAAAAAGAGGCCGGCTTGCTGCGTCACGCCGCGCACATGTACCGGGTCGCCGCGGCCGTTGAACACCGGCGCGTCCACCCAGCGGAAGTCCGGCGAGAAACCGATGCACCAGATGATGCTGGTGATGCCGGCGGCAACCGGATCGAGCGCCGCGCATTCCTCGCCCGGCTGCCACACCGGCTCATAGACCGACGGCGGCGGTGCGTCGATGCCGCGGTCGGCGATGTGCTTGTCGATGGCGGCATTGATGCCGTTGTAGGTGCGATCGGCGCTGTCGAGCGCGGCGCGCAGGCCGGGCGCGAACTGCAGCATGCCGTCGCGGTAGTCCTGCATCAGCCCGTACAGCTGCATGCCTTCGAGCGCGAAGCGGCGCAGGTCGATGTCGCGCCCGCCGTCGCGGCCGGTCACGTAGTGGTTGGTGTTGTCGCGCACGCCTTCGCGCAGCGGGTGGGCGGTCACCGGCATGTCGTAGTAGCCCATGTCGGCCAGCCAGTCGACGACGTCGCGGCCGCGGTAGAAGCGGGCGCAGCGCGGCGCATCACCGACCGCCAGATGCACGGTGCGGCCGGCCAGATGCAGGTCTTCCGCGATCTGCGCGCCGGACTGGCCCGAGCCCACGACCAGCACGGCGCCCGGCGGCAGCGCGTCGGCATTGCGGTACTGCTCGGAATGCAGCTGCACGATGCCGGCCGGCAAGCGCTCGGCCATGCGCGGCACGATGGGCACGTGATAGCCGCCGCTGGCCACGACGACCTGGTCGGCGGTCCAGTCGCCGATTGAAGTCGTCACGTGAAAGCCGCCGTCCGGCCGCGGTGTCACGCGCTGCACCGACACGCCTTCGCGCAGCGGCGGATTCACCTTGCGACGGAAGGCGTCGAGCCAGGCGTTGATCTCGTCCTTCTTCATGAAGCCGTGCGGCTCGGGGCCCTCGTAGGCGTGGCCGGGCAGCGCGCACTGCCAGTTCGGCGTGACCAGGCAGAAGTTGTCCCAGCGCTGGGTGCGCCAGACGTGCATCGCGCTGTGCTTTTCCAGCACCAGGTGTTCGATGCCGGACTGCTGCAGGCAGGCGCTCATCGACAGGCCGGCCTGGCCGCCGCCGACGATGATGACCGGCAGATGGGGGATGGTTTCGGGCGTGCTCATGACGTTCTCCTTGCGGCGGTCATTCATCGAAACTGACCAGTTCGATATGGGTGTGCGGGTCGTCGCCCCAGCGGGCGGCAAGCTGTTCGAGATCGGCCAGCTGGTCCATCGCGGCCGAACAGGCGAAGCCGTACTTCGCGCGTACCCGCTCGGAGGCGATGTGCAGCGCCTCGCGCGCCGAAGCCATGAAGTCGGGCAGCGGATACCGGGCGCCCGGCGCGAAATAGTCCTTGATCACCAGCGACGGCGAGTAGCAGCGGGTTTCGGTTGCGTCCGGCCAGCGGACGGTGAAGTGCATGGCGGGCATGTAAGGTCCTCAGACGGTTTCGGGTTGGCGCGCCGGTGCGATGCACAGCGCGCGGTACAGGTCGACGTGGCGGGCGGCGCTGGCCGCCCAGCTGTAGAGGTGGCACACCGCCGGCGGTGTGCGCAGCAGCGCGGCGCGGGCCGGATCGAGCGCCTGCTGCATCGCCCGAGCGATAGAGGCGGTATCGAGCGGGTCGGCCCAGCTCGCGCTGTCGTCGTCGAGGTATTCGGTGAAGGGCGCGATGCGCGAGGCGACCACCGGCGTGCCGCTGGCCAGCGCCTCCAGCACCACCAGGCCGAAGCCTTCGCGCGTCGACGCCATCACCAGCACGTCGGCGAGACGGAACAGCGACGGCATGTCGGCGTCGTCGAGCACGCCGGTGATGACGACGTCGCCGCCCACCCCCTCGCTCAGGCCGCTGTCGCGCAGGTCGTCGCGGAAGGCGTGCACGTAGTCGGCATGGTCGAGCAGGCTGGCGCCACCGGTGATCAGCAGCTGCGCCTGCGGCAACGCCGGCTTGAGCAGCGCGAAAGCCTGCAGCACGCGACGCGTGTTCTTGCGCGCCTCGACGCCACCGACGGCAACGAACACCGGACCGCCGCGCAGGCCGAGGCGCTGCGCCAGCGCGCTGTCATGCGCATCCGGTCTGCGCGAATAGCGCGTCAGATCGACGCCGTTGTTCACGCAGTGCGCCTGCACGCCCAGTTCGTCCTGCAGACGCTGCTGCCACAGCCGGCTCACGCACAGCACGCCGCGCGCAGCCAGCACGCCGCGCGTCTGCCAGGCTGCGAGCTGCGGATCGGCGAAGGGGTCGAGGTGATGCACGGTGCGCACGAAGCCGGCGATCAGACCGCGCTGCTGCAGCGTCGCGAGCGCGTTGGCGCCGAGGCCGTCCTGCGCGTGCAGCACGTCGAACCGGCTCCGTTCGACGCGCGGCGCGAGGTGAGCGACGAAGGCGGCAATGCGCGAGCGCGCCATGTCGACGACGTCCCCTGAGGCCGGCCCGACCGGCACCGGCTCGAAGCGGCAGTCGATGCTGCGGAACAGGCACTGCCCGTCGACGGCCGGCGCGAACACGGTCACGTCGTGCCCCTGCGCATGGAGTGCCTGCGCCAGTTCCACCGTATGCACGACGCCGCCGCGCGGATTGACCGAGTGCGTCAGCAGACCGATGCGCAGCGACTCAGACATCGATGGTCTCCCGCGGTGCGCGGATGAAGGGCTGATCCTTCACGTTCCACAGCAGCGCCCGCTCGCCGCGCTGGGTCAGCCACACCTCGGGCGAGGCGGTGACGCGGCCGATGCGCGCTGCCGCGATGCCGCGCGCGGCGAAGCGTTCGAGCACGCGGAGCCGCTGCTGCGGGCGCACCGACAGCACATAGCCGAAGCTGGGGAAGGACAGCAGCCAGCGCAGCAGCGGCACGCCCTCCGGGCGCGGCACGGTGTCGAGGTCGATCTGCGCACCCACACCCGAGCATTCGAGCAGCATCAGCGCGCTGCCGATGGCGCCGGCCATGCTCACGTCCTTGCCGGCGTCGCACAGGCCGTCTTCGGCCAGGCGCGGCAGGATTTCGATGTCGCCGCGCAGCCGCTCGGCCGGCGCGCGGGTGGACGCATTCCAGTACGGATACGGCTCCTCGAAGGCGCCGCGCAGGTCGACCGCGAGGATGAGATCGTCGTCCGGCTGCGCGTCGAAGCTGGTGATGAGCTTGCGCGCGCGGCCCAGCACCGCGACCGCCAGCTGGCCGCGCGCCGCGCGGTGGTTGCTGTGGCCGCCGACGATGGGCACGCCGTAGCGCGCCGACGCCGCGGCGAGCCCGTCGAGCACCGGCTCGGAACTGTCGGCACCGTCGCTCCACAGCGCATCGACCACCGCGATCGGCCGGCCGCCCATCGCGCAGATGTCGCTCACATTGACCATGAGGCCGCAGTAGCCAGCGAACCACGGCATGCGGGCGACGAATTCCTCGACCAGACCTTCGATCGCGAACAGCAGCCAGCCTTCGCCCGACGGATCGGGAATGGCGGCGCAGTCGTCACCGACCGCCACCGCTTGCGCCATATCGGCGACGCCGCCCGGCAGCGCGCGACCGAGCACCGTCATCACGTCCGAAATGTCGCGCTTGTGCGCGAAGCCCGGGCTGCCGCGCAGCGCGTCGGTCAGTTCAGCGAGCGACATGGCAGGCAGCGTCATGCCGGTGCTCCGGCGCTGCGTGCGACGAAGCCGGTGTAGACGTCGTAGCACGGCGGGTAATGATCGAGCTGCGCCTGCATCAGCCAGTGCGGCCGGCCGTGCAACGTTTCCGCCTGCAGCGGTGTCCAGTGCAGGCGGCGGAACAGCGGCAGGTTCTGCGCCTGCACGTGCGCGAGGAAGGTGTGGCAGCCGCGTGCATGCGCACTGGTCACCGCGAGGCGGATCAGCGTGGCGCCGAGCCGGCCCTGGCTGCGGAAGGCCGGATGCACGGCAAGGCGCGAACCCCACCACAGGCCGGGGTCGCTCGCGCGGTCCTCGTGGATGCGCACGGTGCCGACCACCTGGTCCGGCATGCCGCCAACGCAGGCGAGCGCGACGATGATCTGCGCGTGATCGTCGATGGCATCGCGGTCGTCGCCCGGGAACACGCCCTGTTCGACGCAGAACACGGCGCGGCGCAGCCGCATCGCCTGGTCGTGTTCCCAGTCGCCGTGCGCCCACTTGATGCGGAACTCGCAGGGCGCGAAGCGCGGCGCCAGTTCGCACAGATCCTTCGCGTCAGCCGACAGCATGGGCAGCCTCCGCGCGTTCGAACGAGGACAGCGATGAGCAGGCGCCGCACTTGCCGCAACCGGCCTTGATGTCGGCCGAACGCAGGCCGGCTGCCGACACCATTTCGCCGAGCGGCGCCAGTATCGAGCGCATGAATTCGGGCGACGGCGCTGGATGGTCTTCCAGCGGCGTGCCGCTGATCGGCACGAAGGGCACGACGAAGGGATAGACGCCGAGCGCGACCAGTTGCGCGCTCATGTCGAGAATGGCTTCCTTCGTATCGCCGAGGCCGGCGAGGATGTAGCTGCTCACCTGGCCGCGGCCGAACACCTCGACCGCCGCGGCGAACGCCTCCATGTAGCGGGCGAGCGGCACGGTGGCCTTGCCCGGCATGATCTGTTCGCGCAGCGCCGGCGTCACCACTTCGAGGTGCATGCCCAGCGTGTCGATACCGGCCGCCTTCATCCGCGCAAACCAGCGGTCGTCGTCCGGCGGTTCGCACTGACCCTGTATCGGCAGGTCCACTGCGGCGCGCACCGCGAACGCCGAATCGCACAGCACCTGCGCGCCGCGGTCGGGCGTGGCCGGCGTGCCGGTGGTCATGACCATGTGCTTGACGCCGTCGAGCAGTACCGCGGCGCGTGCCACTTCGGCCAGCTGTTGCGGTGTCTTGTGCGCGATGGTGCGGCCGGCCGCCAGCGACTGGCCGATCGAACAGAATTTGCAGGCCTTGCGCCGGCTTTCGTAGCGGATGCAGGTCTGCAGCACCGTGGTCGCCAGCACGTCGGCGCCATGCAGCGTCGCGATGTGCGAGTACGGAATGCCGTCCAAGGTCTGCAGCGCGTAGAAGCGCGGCTGCTTCGGAAAGCTGGCCAGCGCGATTGGAATATGGCCGCGGCGGATCTGCACGCGGCCGTCGGCGTCCGGCGCGTCGGCGGTGAAGGGCGACTCGAAGGCGCTGCCGGTATGCACCGGCACCATGATGGTGACGCCATCCACCGTGACTGCCTTGTGGTCGGACGGCCCGGCGCCGCCGCGGCGACTGGGCGCGCCGGCCTTCGGATCAGCCAGCCGCAAGCCGTACGACTGCAGCTCCGTCATCAGTTGCCGGCTGGAGGCGTCGGGTGTCGTGATCGTGCTCATCGGCAGTGCTCCGGGGTGAGGTGTCGTGCAGGGCGACCGTCGTCGTGGCCGGCCGGTCGTTGATGGCCAGGCTCAGCAGTTCCGGCCGCGCGTAGTGGCCGACCGAATCCATCATGCGTTTGCGCTTGGTCACCAGCGCCATGTCGAGATCGGCCACCACCATGCCTTCGCCCTCGGTCAGCGGCGGCGCCAGATGCACGCCTTCGGGCGACACGATGGCGGTGTGGCAGCCACCGCGCAGCGCGCGCTGCAGGCCTGGGTCGGGCGTGATGGACTGGATCTGTTCGTCGCTGAGCCAGCCGGTTGAATTGATGACGAAGCAGCCGGATTCGAGCGCGTGGTGGCGGATGGTCACTTCCATCTGGTCGGCGAAGATCTGGCCGACCATCGATCCCGGAAACTGGGCGCAGTGGATCTCTTCGTGCTGGGTCATCAGCGCGTAGCGCGCCAGCGGGTTGTAGTGCTCCCAGCAGGCGAGCGCGCCGAGCCGGCCGATGGCCGTATCGATCACCTTCAGCCCGGCGGCGTCGCCCTGTCCCCACACCATGCGCTCGTGATAGGTCGGCGTGATCTTGCGACGCTTCAGCGCGAGGCGGCCGTCGGCGTCGAACACCAGCTGCGTGTTGTACAGGCTGCCGTGGTCGCGCTCGTTCACGCCCAGCACCACGACGATGCGACGCGCCTTCGCGCGCTCGGCCACCGCCTGCGTGACCGGGCCCGGCACCGTCACCGCCCGTTCGTAAAGCTTCAGGTGGTCGGCGCCCATGCGCACCGCCGGCTGCACGAAAGAGAAGTAGGGGTAGTAGGGCACGAAGGTTTCCGGAAACACGGCCAGCTGAGCGCCGCGATCCGCTGCCTCGTCGATCGCCGCCAGCACGCGCGCCAGCGTGCCGTCGGCGGATTCGAGATCGGGCGCGATCTGGATCGCCGCGGCGCGGACGACGCGGGCGGCGCTCATGACCGGCCCCCGGCGCCAGCGGTCACGCAGGCCCGGGTCGAGGACGTTGCGCCACCCCACGGCCAGCGGCCCGGCGCCGGGGACGCTGCACCCGGGGTCGACATCGCTGCCGCCGGTCCACCTGCCGCGCATCCCCAGGGCCAAGCCGCGCCCGCCGGCGCGAGCGCCGGCGACCCGGCGCGACCCGGCGCGAGCGGCAGCACGCCGCATGCATGCCGCGCGCCGAAGAAGGAGCGGGCACCCATGATCAGAGCGTCCAGGTATCGAGGATGAAGGCGTTGTCCTTGCGATGCAGCAGGATCAGATCCAGCACGTCGAGCGGATTGATCGGACGGATGCCTTCGATCAGCGAGCCCTCGCCGTGGCCGTACAGCGCCTGCAGCGCGAAACGGCACGCATAGACCTTGCCGCCTTCCTCGATGAACTTCTCGATCTGCTTGTTGAAGTTCTGGTGGCCGGGGAAGGCTTCGTCGCCCAGCGTCGGAAAGCCGCGCTTCACGCCCAGCGTGACGCCCGGGCCGTACAGCAGCACCGAGGTATCGAAACCCTTGCGCTTCAGACGCGTGGCCTGCAGCAGATTGACGAAGCCGATGGAGCCTTCGAAAGCGACTGTGTGAAAGGTGACCAGGGCCTTTTCGCCCGGCTCGGCCTTCACGTCCTCGAACACCTTCTCTTCGTAATCGACGAGGAATTCGCCCTTCTCGTTGGCGGGGCGGGTGACTTTGGGCATGGCAATCTCCGGTGGTGGTATGCGATCAGGAAAGCGGCGCCCGGAACATGCTTGTCCTTCAGGCGCTCGCCCTTCCCTTCGCATGCGCCGTGCCACCGGCGCCCGGATGAGTGCGATCAATATGCGATCAATGGATGCACACGCCGCCTTGCGGCCGCATGCACCCCGCACGAGGGTGTAAAAACCCTTTTCAAAGCATGGATTTAGAGGCCCGTCCGCGCACCGGAATGAAGCATGCGGATGCGATCAATGCACCCGATCATTGGCGATCTTCGGGCAGCGCACGAAGCGCGGCAATTACGCGGAAGGCATCAAACGACGGCGAAAAGGCCGTCCAGCGCGCTACTTCAGCGCATAGCCCTCGTCCTCCAGCACCTGCCGGATGTCGGCCTCGCTGACCAGCGGGCTGTGTTCGACGCTGACGGTGCCGGTCGCCAGCGCGACCTCGACCATGTTGATGCCCGGCAGCTCGTGGATCACGTTGGTGATTTCATGGACGCAGTCCTCGCTTTCGAGGCCATCTACGGTGATCAAGGTGGTGTGCATGGGCAGGGTCTCCGCTTCATTGGGCGGCCGGAGTCCGGCGCGCCGTCGGGTAAGGTAATGGTATGAGCACATTCCATCCTCCGCCATGCCTGCCGACATCGATCCGCGCCTGACCGGGCTTGCCGCCGCACTGGGCATCGGCCTGCTGATCGGCATCGAACGCGAACGTCGCAAGGGCGAGGGCCCTGCGCGTGCGGCCGCCGGCCTGCGTACCTTCACGCTGGCTTCGCTGCTTGGCGCGCTTGCCATGCTGCTCGGCGGTGGCGCAACGCTGGCAGTGCTGGCCGCCGTGGTCGGTGCGCTGGCCATCGTGTCCTATCGCCGCTCGCGTGACGACGACCCGGGCCTCACCACCGAAATCGCGCTGGTGCTCACCTTCATGCTCGGTGCGCTGGCCATGCACGACGCGCGACTGGCGACCGGCATCGGGGTGCTGGTCGCCATCGCGCTGGCCGCGCGCAGCCAGCTGCACCGCTTCGTCGTGCGCGTGCTGTCGGAACAGGAGGTGCATGACGGCCTGCTGCTGGCCGCTGCCGCGCTGGTCATCCTGCCGCTGGTGCCGGACCGCGCGGTCGATCCGCTGGGAGCCATCAACCCGCGCACGCTGTGGAAACTGGCGGTGCTGATGATGGCGATCAACGCCTGCGGCCACATCGCACTGCGCGCCGCCGGACCGGCACTCGGCCTCAGCTTCGCCGGCTTCGCCTCGGGCTTCGTGTCGAGTACCGCCACCATTGCCGCCATGGGTGCGGAGGCGCGGCGCAACCCGGCGCTACGCGCCGGCGCGGTGTCGGGCGCCGTGCTGTCGTCGCTGGCGACCGTGGTCTATCTCGCGCTGCTGCTGGCGGCGACCAGTCCGGCCGTGCTGCGTGCGATGGCTGCGCCGCTGCTGGCGGCCGGCGTCGCCGCCGCGGCCTACGGCCTGCTGATCGCACTGCGCAGCGTGCGCACGCACGACGGCGATACGCCGCCACCCGGCCGGCCCTTCAATCCGCGGCTGGCGCTGCTGTTCGCGGCGACCATGGGCGCACTGTTACTGCTGACCGCCTTCCTGACCGACCGCTATGGCACCGGCGGCGCAGGCATCGCAGCAGCTCTGGCCGGCTTCGCCGACGCGCACTCGGCCTCGGCGGCGGTGGCCGCATTGCAGGCGTCGGGACGCATTGCGGCCGAGCAGGCCGTGCTGCCCATCCTGGCCGCGTTCACCACCAATGCGTGCAGCAAGCTCATCGTCGCGGTCACCACCGGCGATCGCAGCTTCGCCCTGCAGGTCGTGCCCGGCGTACTGCTATCGGTCGGCGCCGCATGGCTGACTGTGCTGATCTGACGGCTGGCAGCACACGCTGTTCGACGCTTCCGAGTGATGTCTGCGCATCCCCGCGATCCGCACGGCAGCGAGCCCCTTATGGGAACGGTCTCCCAAGCGCAAGGCGGCCCGTGGCCCGGTAAGGCCTGCCGTTCACACGCCTTGGCCGCAGTCAGAGGCCCCGCCCCTGCGCGGAAGGCACGCCCCGGGCCCGCGCCGGCAGCGATAGCGCTGGCACCCGGCCCGGCAGCCCGTAGAATCCGCGCATGAGACGATCCGCCACCGCCCCCCTGCCCGCCGCGACCGTGCCGGGCGCCCGCCGCCGCGATTCCGAAACCATCCGCAACCTGCTGCCTTACCTCTGGGCCTACAAATGGCGCGTGCTGATCGCGCTTGCCTGTCTGGTGCTGGCCAAGGGCTCGAACGTCGCGGTGCCACTGGTGTTCAAGCAGATCATCGACGCGCTGGCGCCGGCCGCCGCGAGCAGCCGTGCGGCGCTCGAGGCGGCGCCGCTGCTGGTGCCGCTGGGCCTGCTGGCCGCCTACGGCGCGCTGCGCTTTTCCACCTCGATGCTGACCGAGCTGCGCGAAATCGTGTTCTCGCGCGTCACCCAGCAGGCGGTGCGGCGCATTTCGCTGCAGGTGTTCCGCCATCTGCACGCGCTGTCGCTGCGCTTTCACCTCGAGCGCCAGACCGGCGGCCTGACGCGCGACATCGAGCGCGGCACGCGCGCGATCGGCTCGCTGATCAGCTACACGCTGTACTCCATCCTGCCGACGCTGGTCGAGATCGGGCTGGTGCTGAGCATCCTCGCGGTGAAGTACGAAGCGAGCTTCGCGCTGATCACCTTCGTCACGCTGGCGCTCTACATCACCTTCACCGTCACCGTAACCAACTGGCGCACGACGATACGGCGCGAGGCGAACGAACTGGATTCGGCCGCCAATACGCGGGCGATCGACAGCCTGCTCAATTACGAGACGGTGAAGTATTTCAACAACGAGGAATTCGAAGCGCGCCGCTACGACGAACAGCTCATTCGCTGGCAGCGGGCGCAGGAGCGCAGCCAGGTGTCGCTGTCCTGGCTCAACATGGGCCAGGCCTTCATCATCGCCATCGGCGTCACGCTGATGATGTGGCGCGCCACGGTCGGCGTCGCCGAGGGCCGCATGACGCTCGGCGACATCGTGCTGGTCAATGCCTTCATGATCCAGCTCTACATTCCGCTGAACTTCCTCGGCGTGCTGTACCGGGAGATCCGCCAGTCGCTGACCGACATCGAGCGCATGTTCGCGCTGATGGAAACGCACCGCGAAGTCGCTGACGCACCGGACGCACTGACGCTGGCCGACGGTCCATGCGAGGTACGCTTCCAGCAGGTGAATTTCAGCTACGAGTCGGCGCGGCAGATCCTGCACGACGTCGATTTCACGATACCGGCCGGCCATCGCGTTGCCGTCGTGGGCCACTCGGGCTCCGGCAAATCGACGCTGGCCCGACTGCTCTACCGCTTCTACGACGTGGCCGAAGGCAGCGGTCGCATCACGATCAACGGCACCGACATCCGCCAGCTCACCCAGGACAGCCTGCGCGGAGCGATCGGCATCGTTCCGCAGGATACGGTGCTGTTCAACGACAGCATCCACTACAACATCCAGTACGGCCGGGTCACGGCGTCCGCCGCCGAGGTCGAGGCCGCCAGCCGTGCCGCGCAACTGCACGACTTCGTGCAGAAGCTGCCGGACGGCTACGCGACCAAGGTGGGTGAGCGCGGGCTGAAGCTGTCGGGCGGCGAAAAGCAGCGTGTCGCCATCGCCCGCGCGCTGCTGAAGAATCCGCCGATACTCATTTTCGACGAAGCCACGTCGGCGCTCGATTCGAAAACCGAGCAGGCGATCCAGGGCCAGCTCGAACAGGTGGCACGCGGCCACACGACACTCATCATTGCGCACCGGCTATCGACCATCATGGACGCCGACCAGATTCTGGTGATGGACGCCGGCCGCATCATCGAGCGCGGCAGTCACAGCGAACTGCTGGCGCTGGATGGCGCCTACGCTCAGATGTGGGCCCTGCAGGCGCAGGAAGAGGACGGCACCACGCTCTGAGCGAGAGCGAAAAAAAACCGCGCCGAAGCGCGGTTTTCAGATGCGGGGAGATCCGCTCAGGCTGCCTTGCGGCGGCGCACGGCGATCATGCCTGCCAGTGCGGTGCCGATCAGCGCCAGTGAAGCCGGTTCCGGAACGGCCGGCGGCGGCGTGGTCGGCTTGGTCGTTGCGGTCACGCCGGCCAGCTTTATGTAGTCCTTGTAGTCCGACGACGAACCCGGAGTCACCAGCCAGTAACGCGAATAGGTGCCGTTGGTCGTGCTGCGCGGGTCGCTGTTGCCGGTGAAATCGCCGATCTTGGTCCAGCCGGTCAGCGTCGAGAAGGTCTTGCCCATCACCGTGGTGTTGATATCGGCCACGGAGGCCCCGGTATATGCATACACCGTGATGTCCGAATCGCCGCTGAACCAGCCGATGTCGACCAGGTTGAGGTTCATTTCCGAACCGAAGGAGAACAGCATGCCCTCCATCGCGCCTTCGTTGTCCATGGCGTGGTCCGGGTTGGTCGCGTAACCGGAGCTGTTCACCTCGTCGTTCCATGTCGAATCACGGCTCGTCATGCCCAGACCGCTGCTTCCCTGGTAGGTCAGGTAGGCGCGCTCGATGGTCGAACCCGACGCGGTGTTGGCGAAACCCTGGATGTTCACCGACTGGCTCGCGCCGTTGGTGTAGGTCATCGACGAGTACTCGGAGATGTTGGAGCCGAAACCACTGGCGCCGACGTGCGAGGTAGCGGTCGAGGTGAACGACCAGCTGTACTGCGCCGCCGAGGCCGCACCGGCAAAACCCGCGATCATCACGGCGCCGATTGCATTGATCAGTTTCTTGTTCATTGTCTTTCCTTGGTCAGAAGGGGACATCTCTGTCTTGACACCTTCTTAGCAATTTTGGGGCCAGAAGCAATTAATCTTTTAAAAACAACAACATGAAGACTGTGAAAATGTGTGCTGTAAATAATTTCGACAAGATGTTTCATCGTCCGCCGAGTTCGCTGCGAAGCGCCTTGGCCTGGTCGGCATCCGGGAAGGTTCGTCCCGGCTGCAGCGCGGCGTCCAGCTCCTGCAGGGCCTCTGCCTTCCGGCCCGTCTTCGCCAGCACCCAGGCGAGGTGATAGCGGATTTCCGGGTTCTGCGGACTGCGCAACCGCGCCTCGCGCAAATGCTTGAGGGCGGCGTCGGTCTGCCCCTTCTGCGCCAGTATCCAGCCCAGCGTATCGAGCACCAGCGGGTCTGCCGGCGCCAGTTTGAACGCGCGTTCGGCCGTAGCTTGCGCTGCCGCGTCCTTGGTCTGCCACTGCAGATTGGCGAGGTTGTTGAGCACCGGCGCCGATTCCCCGCCGGTTTTCAGCACGGCTTCGAGCGTGGCCTTTGCCTCGCGCAGCATCCCGGCGTCGGTCTGCGCCTGCGACAGCAGCAGCTTGAATGCGAGATCGCGCGGACGCTCCTTCACCAGCGCCTCCACCGCCGCCCTCCCCTGGGCGGTGTTGCCGGCGCGACGATGAGCTTCGTACAGCCCGCCGGCCAGTTCGACACTGCCGCCCTTGCCGAGGCCGTTCCGGTAGTGGGTGATCGCGTTCTGCCACTGGCCGCGCGCCATCGCGACATCGCCTGCCAGCCGGTACACCTCGGCGGGTGCGGTCGGTGACTTGAGCAGTTCCTGCGCACGCGCCTCCGCCTTGTCGAGCTGCCCCTCGGCCAGCATCTGCTCTCCCTGCATGATGCGCGCCGGCAGATACCCAGGATCGCCCTGCAGGGCCTTCTCCAAGCTGTACGTGGCCCCGCCCGGATTGCCGGCCATGCGCTGCAGCTGGGCGATGCGGTACTGGGCCGACGGGTCGAAATCGGCAACCCGGGTCATCGAGGTCAGCGTGGCACGCGCGCCGGCCGCGTCGCCGCGCGCCAGCTGTACACGGGCCAGTGCCGCCTGGATGGCCAGATAGCCCGGCTGTCCCTGGCTGACCCCCTTGGCTGCCTCCAGCGCCTTGTCCGACGCACCGGTCTGCAGATAGAGCTCGATCAATGCGACATGACCTTCGACATGGTTGCGGTGCTTGTCGTGCAGGGTTTCGAGGCCGCGCAGTGCGTCCGCAGTGCGCCCGGTCGCGGCGTCGAGCATGGCCTTCTCGTAAAGCGCCGAGGCGCTGTTGGGCTTTTCCTTGATCAACGCATCAAGGCGCGCCCGTGCCTGATCTGGCTTGCCTTCGGCGACTTCGAGCTTGGCCAGGTTCAGCTTGACGCTGTCGAAATTGCGGTCGGCGGCAAGTGCCTTGTCGTAGGCCTTGCGTGCGCCGGCGAAGTCGCCGGCCGCCGCACGCGACACCCCGAGCAGGTTCAGCGCCGCCAGATTGTCAGGCTCGCGCTTGACTACCGCTTCCATCAGTTCGACCGCCTTGCGCGGCTGGCTGTCGCGCAGCGCAACGAGCGCCAGCGCCGTGCTGGCGCGCGCCTGACCAGGATCCTGTTTCAGTACGTTGCGCAGTTGCTCGATGCCGAGCGCTGTCTGCTTCGCGTCGATCAGGCTCAATCCGAGCGAGGTCTGGGTCTGCGACGATGCGCCGAGCTTTGCCGCCTGCTCCAGCAGTTCGGTCGCCTGCTGGTGGCGCTTGAGGCGGCTGTAGGCGCTGGCCATCAGCGTCAATGCCTCGGGATCACGCGCACCGCTTGCCGTACGCATCAGCGGTTCGAGCGTCGACACGGCCGCGGCCGCTTCACCCATCGCGATCTGCAGCGACGCCAGGGGCTTGCGTGCCGCCATCTGCGACGGGAAGAAGCGGATGTGCAGCTCGAAATACTCCTTGGCCTTGACCGCCCCACCGAGGCTGAGATGCGACAGGCCGGCGATCAGCGCCAGATGGGAGCGGCTGGTCAGCACGGAACGCGGCAAAGGATCAATCAGACCAACCACCTCGCCGAGCAGCTTGCGCGCCGCCGCACGGTCGCCTTCCGATTCGGCGATCACCGCGCGCAGATAGGCCGAGCGCGGTTCGTTCACGTCGACTTTGGACAAGGTCAGCAAGGACTGCTTGGCCTCCGGCATGCGCCCGAGATCCATCAGCACCGAGCTGCGGCCGAGCAAGGCCTCGCTGTTGTCGGGGGCCAGCTGCAGCGCGCGGTCGTAGTGCGACAGCGCCACCGGCAGTTGTGCGGTCGCGTAGGCAACGGCTGCACGCATGCCCCAGGCGTCGGAATCATTGGGGGCGAGCGTGGTCGCCTGTTCGGCGAGCGTGGCCGCCTCGGCGGGGCGACCGGCCTGAAGCGCGATGCGCGACTCCATCACGACCGCCGACGCGGACGCCGGATTCAGCGCACGCGCCTCGCGCACTGTCGACAAGGCCTGCGGATACTGACCCAGTTCCAGATGCGCCTTGGCGCGCAGCACGATCACTTCGTAACGGATGCCGGGCGGCAGATCGTCCGGCGACAGCGTGTCGATCACCTCCTTCTGGCGGCCGGTCGACACCAGCAGGTTCGCCAGCGGAACGATGTACTCAGCACGCGACACGCCACGCTGACGCGCCTCGTTCAGCGCGACCTCGGCCGCCGCGTAGTCGCCCTTGCGCAGCGCGGCACGTCCCATGAGCATGTGCGCGGCGAGGAAGCCGGGGTCGGCCTTCAGTGCGTTCTTGAGCTGGATGATGGCGCCGGCGTCGTCCTTGCGTTCGAAGCGGACCAGGGCGTCCTCGTAGTAGCGGCTGGCTCCGTCGGCCGCCTGCAGCGGTCCGGCGCCAAGGATGCCGACTGCACACAGCGCTGCGACGAGGGAAGAGCGGAAGCGGGTCATGGGCGGCTGTCAATGTGAACAGACGCCGGAGTATAGGCCGCAGCCCGCAGCCACCGCCCGCGACCGCGTCACGGGGAGCCGTGCGCAGGCCTGTCAGCCGGCGACAGGCTGCGTATCGTGGCGAGTGCGGTCCGGCGAAAGCAGCACGGCGGTCGTGTCGCCGCACAGCGCGGCCCCCTGCCAGGCAAAGCTGAGACTGGCCGCATCGCCCAGCGCCTCGCGCCAGACCAGCGCCGCCCCGGCGCGATCGCACAGAAGGAGCTGACCACCGTCTGCGCGCGCCTGCACGCAGAACAGCGCGTCGATGCGGCTGGCGCCCGCCCGACGGGCAGCATCGGCGGGGCGCGCCAGCACGTCGGCCACGTTCAGCTGTGCGTCCCACAGCAGAAAGCCCTGGCGCGCCGGCACCAGTGGCAACCAGCGCCCGTGGCCGGCTTCGCCCAGTCGTGCGACGTAGAGCGCGCCGTGCTGCAGGGCACCGCCATCCGGCAGCGGGCCGATGAACTTGTAGACGTGCTCGGGCTGAGCCGCTTCGGTCAGATAGAGGACCTGACGGCCGTCCTTTGCACGCAGCGGCACGCTGGCGAGATAGGCGACACCGGCCAGTTCGGCCAGCCGGCGGGTCGGGTCAAGTTTCAGGGGATGCAGGGGCGCCACGCTCATGGTCGGATTCTGAGTGGAAACAATTCCGACACTGTCGCCCGGCGAGGTTACCGGCCGATGAAAGGCGCTCAACCGCGCCCGAGCGCCTTGTCGACCACATCACGGGTGAGCGAGGCGGCGAAGGCCTCGATGAAGGCATAGGTGTAGCCGCGCAGCCAGGCGTTGCGGTGCAGACCGATGCGTGTGGTGCTCGATTCGAAGAGGTGGGCGCAGTCGACCGCGCGCAAGCCACGGTCCTGCTCCGGATCGAACGCCATCTGCGCAACGATGCCGACGCCGAGGCCCAGCGCCACATAGGTCTTGATGATGTCGGCGTCGATGGCGCTCAGCGCCACGCGCGGTGTCAGCCCGCGCTCGGCGAAGGTCTGGTTCACACGCGATCCGCCGGTGAAGGAAAAGTCGTAGGTGATGAGCGGCCAGGCGGCGATCGCTTCCAGCGTCAGCGGTTTCACGTCGAGCAGCGGATGACCGGGTGGCGCGATCAGGCAACGGTTCCACTGGTAACAGGGCAGGCCGACCAGCTGTTCGTAGTCGTCGATCGCTTCGGTCGCGATCGCCAGATCTGCGGCGCCGGACAGCACGAATTCACAGCACTGCGTCGGATTGCCCTGGTGAAGTTCTATCTGTACCCCCGGGTGAGCCCGCAGGAACTCCGACAGCACGCGCGGCAACACGTAGCGCGCCTGCGTGTGGGTGGTGGCGATCGACAGCCGGCCGAGGTCGCCGCTCGCATACTCGTCACCGACCTGACGCAGCGCGCCAACGTCGCGCAGCATGCGGCGAGCGATCGTGACCACCTCCTCGCCGGGTCGGGTGATCGCCACCAGTCGCTTGCCCTGGCGCACGAACACATCGACGCCAAGCTCCTCCTCCAGCAGGCTGATCTGCCGTGACACGCCGGACTGCGAGGTGTGCAACGCGCGCGCCGCCTCGGACACGTTCAGATTGCGCTGGGCGACTTCGGCGACGTAACGCAGCTGTTGCAGATTCATGCCCCACCCCGATTAGCACTGGAAGTCATTTCAATCTTACTTCAAAGCATTTCCAATTATCTTCGAAGGCCGCTACCCTCGGTCGCCTTAAAGTGCAGAAAGTGCATTCATGGATTTCGGTTATTCGATCGCGGGCTTTTTCGTCGGCGCCATCGTCGGTCTGACCGGCGTCGGCGGCGGCTCGCTGATGACGCCGCTGCTGGTGCTGCTGTTCGGCATCCACCCCGCGGTGGCGGTCGGCACCGATCTGCTGTACGCAGCCATGACCAAGGCCGGCGGCGCGGTCGTGCATGGTCGCAACGGAACGGTGGATTGGCGCATCGTCGCCGCGCTGGGTACCGGCAGTGTGCCGGCGGCGGCGCTGACGCTGTGGTGGTTATCGACGCATTCCGGCTCGGCCTATGGCAGCCAGTCGCTGATCAGCGGTACGCTCGGCGTGGCGCTTGTTCTGACTGCGTGCGCGCTACTTTTCCGAGCCCGTCTGCAGGCTCTGGCCGAGCGGCCGGGCATAGGCGAATTCCGCGAACGCCATCTGCGTTCGCTGACCATCGCCACCGGCGCAGTGCTGGGCCTGCTCGTGACGATCTCTTCGGTCGGCGCCGGCGCACTTGGCACGGCGGCACTGGTGTTTCTCTATCCGCGGCTGTCTGCGGTGCGCATCGTCGGCAGCGACATTGCGCACGCCGTGCCGCTGACTCTGGTGGCCGGCATGGGCCACTGGTGGCTGGGCAATGTCGACTGGACGCTGCTCGGCGCGCTGCTGGTCGGTTCGCTGCCCGGCATCGCGCTCGGCAGCCAGATCGCGGCGCGCATGCCCGAACGATTCCTGCGTCCGCTGCTGGCCAGCATGCTGTTCGGCATCGGCGGAAAACTGAGCCTGAACCTTCTAGGCTGAAAGAGGGCAACGGGTAGTCCGGCATGGGTCGGACACCCATGACTGGACCACCCTTATGTATCGCTACGACGATTACGACCGCGCGCTGGTGATCGAGCGCGTCGCCCAGTATCGCGACCAGTTGCAACGCAATCTGGCCGGCGAACTGTCGGAAGACGAATTCCGCCCGCTGCGTCTGCAGAACGGTCTCTACATCCAGCGCCACGCGCCGATGCTGCGCATCGCCGTGCCCTACGGCATGCTGTCCAGCGTGCAACTGCGCAAGCTGGCCGACATCGCCCGCCGCTACGACCGCGGCTACGGTCACTTCACGACGCGCCAGAACATGCAGCTGAACTGGCCGAAGCTGGAAGACACCGCCGACATCCTGGCCGAACTGGCGACGGTCGAAATGCACGCCATCCAGACCTCGGGCAACTGCATCCGCAACATCACGACCGACCCCTTCGCCGGCGTGGCGCCGGACGAGATCGTCGATCCGCGTCCGTACTGCGAAGTGCTGCGCCAGTGGTCGACCTTCCATCCGGAATTCGCCTTCCTGCCGCGCAAGTTCAAGATCGCCGTCAGCGGCACGCTGGAAGACCGCGCCGTGACCTATGCGCACGACGTCGGCCTGCAGCTCTACCGCGACGACAAGGGCGACGTGCTGGTACGCGTCATCGTCGGCGGCGGCATGGGTCGCACGCCTATCCTCGGCAGCGTCATTCACGACGCCCTGCCCTGGCCGCACCTGCCGACCTATCTCGACGCCGTGCTGCGCGTCTACAACCGCTACGGACGCCGCGACAACGCCTACAAGGCGCGCATCAAGATTCTGGTCAAGGCGATCGGCGCCGAGGAGTTCGCGCGTCAGGTCAATGAGGAATGGCAGCTGGAGCGCGACGGCATCGCGACCGTCACCGAAGCCGAACTCGATCTGGCCCGCGCCGCTTTCTCCGATCCCGACGCCCCCGCCCGCCCGGCGCGCGATGCCGCCTTCGACGCACACCTCGCCGAAGACCGCGCCTTCGCCCGCTGGGTGTCGCGCTGCGTGCGTGCGCACAAGCGTCCGGGCTACCGCTCGGTCACGCTGTCGCTGAAGCCGCACGGCGTCGCACCGGGCGACATAACGTCGGAACAGATGGAAGCCGTCGCCGATCTCGCCGACCGCTACAGCTTCGGCGAACTGCGGGTGACGCACGAACAGAACCTGGTGCTGGCCGACGTCGCGCTGGCCGACCTTTACGACCTTTGGCAAGGCGCGCGCGCGCACGGACTGGCGACGCCCAACATCGGTCTGCTGACCGACATGATCTGCTGCCCAGGCGGCGACTTCTGCTCGCTGGCGAATGCCAAGTCCATCCCGATCGCGCAGGCCATCCAGGCCGAGTTCGATGATCTGGACTACCTGTACGACATCGGCGACCTGGAGCTGAACATTTCCGGCTGCATGAATTCCTGTGGTCACCACCACGTCGGCCACATCGGCATTCTCGGCGTCGACAAGGCCGGTTCCGAGTGGTACCAGGTGTCGATCGGCGGCGCCCAGGGCAACACCACCTCGCTCGGCGACGTGATCGGTCCGTCGTTCGCGGCCGACGAAGTGCCGGGCGTGGTCAAGAAGCTCATCGAAACCTATGTCGAGGCGCGCACGCCGGAAGAGCGTTTCCTCGATACCGTACGCCGCCTCGGCATCGCGCCGTTCAAGGCGCGTGTGTACGGCGAGACTGCAAAGAAAGCCGAGGTGGCTCATGGCTGACCTGATCCGCGGCAACGCGCTCGCACAGAACGAATGGACCTGGGTGAAACTGCCGGAGTCGACCGAACCGGTGCGCAAGGCCGCCGGCAAGGTGGTCATGTTCAAGCTGACCGGTGAGCCGGCCGCGCCCGAAGACGTGGTCGCCGCCTGTGAAGTGCCGGCCGGCAAGGTGATGATTCCGCTGACCGTGTGGCTGCGCCGTCGTGAAGAGCTTGCGGCACGGGTTGCCGCCGGTGAGATCGCGGTCTGGCTGGACAGCCACGAGGAACCGGCCGAACTGGCAGAAAGCCTCGACGGCGATCTGAACCGGCTGCCGCTGATCGGCGTGAACTTCCCGAAGTTCATCGACGGCCGCGGCTTCTCGATCGCCTTCATCCTGCGCACCCGTTACGGCTACCGCAACGAATTGCGCGCGCTGGGCGATGTGCTGCGCGACCAGATGTTCTTCTTCCGTCGTACCGGCTTCGACGCCTACCTGCTGCGCGCCGACCAGAAGCCGGAGCGCTGCATCGCTGCGCTGAACGACTTCACCACGCCCTACCAGACCTCCACCGACGGCATCACGCCGGTGTTCCGTCGGCGCATCGGGCAGAAGGCGATCGCATGAAGAACCCGTTGATCCATCCGAACATCACCGACGCGATGCGCGCGACGGTGGCGCAGAAGACCGCTGCGGCCGTCGATTTGCTCAGACAGGCAGCGGCCGAATTCCAGCCTATCGGCTTCGCCAGCAGCATGGGCGCCGAGGACATGGTGCTGACCGACCTGATCCAGCGCAACGCGCTCGACATCGAAATCTTCACGCTGGATACCGGCCGCCTGCCCGCGGAAACCTACGATCTGATGGCGAAAGCTGAACAGCACTACGGCGCCCGCCCGGTCACCTTCTTTCCGCGTCACGAGGCGGTCGAAGAGTACGTGCGCAAGCACGGCATCAACGCCTTCTACGACTCGGTTGAGTTGCGCAAGGCCTGCTGTGCAATGCGTAAGGTCGAGCCCCTGAAGCGCGCGCTGGCCGGCAAGAAGGCCTGGATCACCGGCATGCGGGCCCAGCAGTCGGCGACGCGGAGCGCACTGCCTGCGCGCGAGTTCGACGAAGGTCACGGCATCGAGAAATTCAATCCGCTGTCCGACTGGACCGAACGCGAGGTATGGGTCTACATCCATACGCACGAAGTCCCGTACAACGAACTGCACGAGCGCTTCTTCCCGAGCATCGGCTGCCAGCCCTGTACCCGCGCTATTTCGCCGGGCGAGGACATCCGCGCCGGACGCTGGTGGTGGGAGAACCCGGAGAGCAAGGAGTGTGGCCTCCATGTCAAGGCAGGCTGAACGTCGCCCTCCGGGCAAAGTCTGGCTGGTTGGCGCCGGCCCCGGCGCCGTCGACCTGCTGACCGTCCGCGCGGTCCGGTTGCTTGCCGACGCCGAGGTCGTGCTGCACGACGCGCTGATCGGCGACGACGTGCTGTCGCTCGCGCCTCAGGCCAAGCATATTGCCGTTGGCAAGCGCTGCGGCAAGCATTCCACCGCCCAGCGCTTCATCAATCAGAAGCTCATCCACGCGGCGCGTACGCACGCCCGTGTCGTTCGGCTCAAGGGCGGCGATCCGATGCTGTTCGGTCGCGCTCAGGAGGAAATGGATGCGCTGTCGGCCGCGGGTATCGATTACGAGGTGGTGCCAGGCATCACCGCGGCCAGCGCCGCCAGCGCGCAGCTCCGCGTCTCGCTGACGCGTCGCGGCATCGCGCGCAGCGTTGCGCTGCTGACGCCTCGTGCCGGCGAAGGCGAGCACCCCTCGCAGGCGCTGCGTGCCAATGCCGACACCCCGACGCTCGCGCTTTACATGGCATCGCACGAATCGATGGCAATTGCACGCGAACTGATGAGCTACGGGCGCGATCCGGCCACTCCGGTGGCGCTGATCGAGAACGCAAGTCACCCGGCCTCGCGCGAGGCCTTCACGACGCTGCAGGGGCTCTCGGAACAACCGATCGGCGCCCTGCTGGGCACAGCGGGAACACCCGAGGGGCCGGTGCTCGTGATGCTCGGCGAAGTATTTCGTGAAGCCCTGCAGCAGCACACGCGCCTCTGGCAGGACGACAGCGCCAGCGCGGCCTGACCTCACAACGCGCCCGCGCACGCTCCACCCTTAACCGGGAGTTTGCGGTGGGCGGGTGGGCGCCCAAACAAAAAGCCCCGCGTCGCGGGGCTTTTTGTTTGGTGCAGGTGGAAATCGCTTACTCGGCGACTTCAACCGGCTCCGCGCTCTCGTCCGGGCGATCCATCAGCTGGACAAACGCCATCGGTGCATTATCGCCGACGCGGAAACCCATCTTCAGGATGCTCAGGTAGCCACCGTTGCGGGTCGCATAGCGCGGGCCCAGCACGTCGAAAATCTTGCACACGACTTCGCGATCACGCAGGCGCGAGAAGGCGAGGCGGCGGTTCGACAGGTTGGGCGTCTTGCCGAGATTGATCAGCGGCTCGACGACGCGGCGCAGTTCCTTGGCCTTCGGGACCGTAGTCTTGATGGCTTCGTGACGCAGCAGCGAAACGGCCATGTTGCGGAACATCGCTTCGCGATGCGAGCTGGTGCGGTTGAGCTTTCTGAGACCGTTACGATGACGCATGATGACTCCGTATAAATTATGCGGCCACCGCGGGTCAGGCAGGTGGCCGGTTCATCTTGTATCCGGCGCGGTGCGCCGGTACGGTGTTACGCCCGATCGAGGCCGGCAGGCGGCCAGTTCTCGAGCTTCATGCCCAGCGTGAGACCACGCGAGGCAAGCACTTCCTTGATTTCGTTCAGCGACTTGCGTCCCAGGTTCGGGGTCTTCAGCAGTTCGTTCTCGGTACGCTGGATCAGATCGCCGATGTAATAGATGTTCTCGGCCTTGAGACAGTTGGCCGAACGCACCGTCAGCTCCAGGTCGTCGACCGGGCGCAGCAGGATCGGATCGATC
Source organism: Methyloversatilis discipulorum (assembly GCF_000385375.1). Taxonomy (NCBI): domain Bacteria; kingdom Pseudomonadati; phylum Pseudomonadota; class Betaproteobacteria; order Nitrosomonadales; family Sterolibacteriaceae; genus Methyloversatilis; species Methyloversatilis discipulorum. Next base: position 744,416 of record NZ_ARVV01000001.1, on the reverse strand, counting down.
ACCGCCGGCTTGCGCTGCTCGACGGCCGGGGCCGTACCTTCCAGCTCTGCGAACACCGACAGCTGATCAACCAGAACGCGGGCAGCGTAGCGCACCGCCTCTTCCGGCTCGACAGCACCGTTGGTTTCGACATCCATCACCAGACGATCAAGGTCGGTGCGCTGTTCAACGCGCGCCGACTCGACCGAATAGCTCACGCGGCGAACCGGGCTGAAGCTCGCGTCGAGAACGATGTGACCGATCGCCTTGTTCTCCGAAGAGCTCTGACGAACGGTGCCCGGCACGTAGCCACGGCCCTGTTCGATCTTGAACTGGAGATCCAGCTTGCCACCCGGCGCAACGTGAGCGATCACGTGTTCCGGATTGACGATCTCGACATCGTGCGTGACCTCGATATCGCCAGCCGTCACGACGCCTTCGCCGTTACGCGACAGGCGCAGGTAGGCCTCGGAGCGGTTGTGCAGCTTCAGCACGACACCCTTCAGATTCAGCAGGATATCGACCACGTCTTCACGCACGCCATCCAGCGTCGAGTACTCGTGCAGCACGCCTTCGATCTGCACTTCGGTCGGCGCGTAGCCGGGCATCGACGACAGGAGAATGCGACGGAGCGCGTTGCCCAGCGTGTGCCCGAACCCGCGTTCGAACGGCTCCATCACAACGCGTGCGTGAGCCGGGGAAAGATTTTGTACGTCAATGATTCGCGGTTTCAAGAGAGCATTGCTTTGCATCTGCAGTCCTCAGTGACGTCAGCAGGCTGATCGCACCAGCGATCAGCGGGAGTACAGTTCGACGACCAGACTTTCGTTGATCGTCGAGGGCAGGTCGGTACGGGCCGGCAGCGACTTGAACACGCCGCGAGCAGCCTTGGAATCGACATCCAGCCACTCGGGGAAACCGCGCGAAGCCTGAGCTTCGAGCGCACCCTTCGAGCGCAGGTGGCCCTTGGCACGTTCGGTCAGCTCGACCACATCACCCGGACGCACTTCGTACGACGGGATGTTGACGCGCTTGCCATTGACCAGCACGCCGTTGTGACGCACGACCTGACGCGACTCGGCACGCGAAGCGCCAAAGCCCATGCGGTAAGCAACCGTATCGAGGCGGCTTTCCAGCAGTTGCAGCATGTTCTCGCCGGTCTGACCCTTGCGGCGTTCGGCCTCGGCATACACGCGGCGGAACTGACGCTCGAGCACGCCGTAGATGCGACGGATCTTCTGCTTTTCACGCAGCTGCTGACCGAAACCGGACAGACGCTGGCCGGACTTCTGTCCGTGCTGACCCGGGGCATACGAACGGCGCTCGATGGCGCACTTGTCGGTGAAGCACTTTTCGCCCTTCAGGAAGAGCTTTTCGCCTTCACGACGGCATTGACGGCACTTCGCGTCGAGATTACGAGCCATTCTCTAATTCCTCTTAGATGCGCCGACGCTTGGGCGGACGGCAACCGTTGTGCGGGATCGGCGTGATGTCGGTGATCGACGAAATCTTGATGCCGAGCGCATTCAGCGCACGAACGGCCGACTCGCGACCCGGGCCGGGACCCTTGATGCGGACTTCCAGGTTCTTCACACCGCATTCGACAGCGACCTTGCCAGCGGCCTCTGCGGCCACCTGTGCTGCAAACGGCGTGCTCTTGCGCGAACCCTTGAAGCCGGCGCCGCCCGACGTTGCCCACGACAGGGCGTTGCCCTGACGGTCGGTGATCGTGATGATGGTGTTGTTGAAGGAAGCGTGAATGTGCGCGATACCTTCCGCGACGTTCTTCTTGACCTTCTTCCGGACTTTTGCAGCACTCTTGACCATGATCGTGTCCTATTGCTTATTTCTTGGCGCCAGCGATCGACTTGCGCGGACCCTTGCGGGTGCGGGCATTCGTGCGGGTGCGCTGACCACGCAGCGGCAGGCCACGACGATGACGAACACCGCGATAGCAGCCCAGATCCATCAGGCGCTTGATGTTCATCGTCACTTCACGGCGCAGGTCACCCTCGATGGTGAACTTGCCGACCTCTTCCCGCAGCCGATCCATTTCGGCCTCCGAGAGGTCCTTGATCTTCGTCGTGCGGGCAATGCCGGCAGCGTCGCAAATCTTTTGTGAGCGGGAACGACCAACCCCGAAAATCGCCGTCAGAGCGATCTCGGTGTGCTGGTGGTTAGGAATGTTAACGCCGGCGATACGGGCCATGCAGTCACCCCGAAAAGCGAAACCTTAAATGTTATCAAAGACCACCAGCTAACGTCAACCTTGACGCTGCTTGTGACGCGGATCAGCACAAATGATGCGGACGACACCGTGGCGACGGATCACCTTGCACTTGCGGCAGACGCGCTTTACAGATGCTTGGACTTTCATCCCATTTCTCCAACTGGAACCAAACGCCGGACCTACTTGGCGCGAAATACGATGCGACCTTTGCTCAGGTCATAAGGCGTGAGCTGCACCGTTACCTTGTCACCAGGAAGAATGCGGATGTAGTGCATCCGCATCTTTCCGGATATGTGCCCGAGAACCACGTGTCCGTTTTCGAGCTTCACGCGAAACGTCGCATTCGGCAGGGTTTCAACAACTTCACCCTGCATTTCAATGACATCTTCCTTGGACATAGCTACCTAACGCGTCGGGAACCCAGCCCCGCGGAAATTCGCCTTCTTCAGAAGGCTCTCGTACTGATGAGACATCACGTACGCCTGCACCTGAGCCATGAAATCCATCGTCACTACAACGATGATCAGCAACGACGTGCCGCCGAAGTAGAACGGAACATTCCACTTCAGGATCAGGAACTCAGGCAGCAGACAGACCAACGTGATGTACACCGCACCGACCAGGGTAAGACGCGTCAGGATCTTGTCGATATAGCGCGCCGTCTGTTCGCCCGGACGGATGCCCGGAACGAAGGCACCGCTCTTCTTCAGGTTGTCCGCCGTCTCCTTGGCGTTGAAAACCAGCGCCGTATAGAAGAAGCAGAAGAAAACGATTGCCGTCGCGTAGAGCAACACATAGATCGGCTGTCCAGGCGACAACGTGGCAGCCAGATCCTTCAGCCAGCGCGTGCTGTCCGTGGTTGCGAACCACCCCGCCAGCGTCGCCGGGAAAAGGATGATCGACGACGCGAAAATCGGCGGAATGACACCGGCCATGTTCAGCTTCAAGGGCAGGTGCGAACTCTGTCCGCCATACACCTTGTTGCCAACCTGACGCTTCGCGTAGTTGACCAGGATCTTGCGCTGACCGCGTTCGACGAACACCACCACGGCCGTCACAGCGAACACCAGCGCAACGATGAAGAGCGCCGTCAGCTCGTGCATCGCACCGGTATTCACCAGCTCGAGAAGTCCGCCGATGGAACCCGGAAGCCCCGCAGCAATACCCGCAAAGATGATGATCGAGATCCCGTTGCCAATGCCGCGTTCGGTGATCTGTTCGCCCAACCACATGAGGAACATCGTCCCGGTGATCAGGGTCGAGATCGTCACGAAGCGGAACATCATCCCCGGATCGAGCACCAGTCCCTGCTGCGATTCAAGCGCAACGGAAATACCGAAGGCCTGGAACAGCGCGAGCGCCAGAGTGCCGTAACGCGTGTACTGCGTGATCTTGCGACGGCCCGCCTCACCTTCCTTCTTCAGCGCCTCAAGCGACGGCACTGCGACGGTCAGCAGCTGCATGATGATCGACGCCGAGATGTACGGCATGATCCCCAGCGCGAAGATCGTGAAACGCGACAGCGCACCGCCGGAGAAAAGGTTGAACACGCCGAGGATGCCGCCCTGCTGCCCCTGGAACAATTCCGCGAGACGAGCAGGATCGATACCCGGGACCGGAATATGCGCACCGAGGCGATAGACCAGCAGCGCGCCTGCGAGGAACCACAGGCGACGCCACAGATCACCGAACTTGGCGCTACGGCCGGGCTGCTGGGCGGCAGTAACCAACGCTTACTCTCCGACCTGGCCGCCAGCGGCTTCGATCGCCGCGCGCGCACCCTTGGTCGCGCCGATGCCCTTGAGCACGACGCGGCGGGTGATCTCGCCCGACAGAACCACCTTGGCAGACAGCGCGTCACGGGACACGAGGCCAAACTGCTTGAGCACCAGCAGATCAACGTCCTCGACCGGCAGACGCGACAGCGACGAAAGATTGACTTCCTCGTTGCGCGCACGCGTCAGCGACGTGAAGCCACGCTTCGGCAGTCGGCGCTGCAGCGGCATCTGGCCGCCTTCGAAACCGACGCTCTTCCAGCCGCCCGAACGCGACTTCTGACCCTTGTGGCCGCGGCCGCAGGTCTTGCCCAGGCCACTGCCCATGCCGCGACCGACGCGACGGCGCGCGTGCTTCGAGCCCTCGCCGGGCTTGATGTCATTCAGTTCCATTTAAGCCTCGACCTTCAGCAGGTAAGACACCTTGGTGACCATGCCGCGGACTGCCGGCGTGTCCTCAAGGACGACGGTGTGATGCAGACGGCGCAGACCCAGGCCACGCACCGTGGCACGGTGATCCTGCTTGCGACCGATCAGGCTCTTCACCAGAGTGACCTTCAGAGTTTTTTCAGCCATCACAGACCTCAGCCGAGAATTTCCGCCACGGTCTTGCCGCGCTTGGCGGCAATGTCCGACGGCGTGCTCATGCGCAGCAGGCCGTTCAGCGTGGCACGCACGAGGTTGTAGGGATTCGACGAGCCGAGCGACTTGGCGACGACGTCCGTCACACCCATCACTTCGAACACGGCACGCATCGGGCCACCGGCGATGATGCCGGTACCGGCGGCGGCCGGCTGGATCAGCACGGTCGACGCGCCGTGGTGGCCGACGATCGGGTGATGGAAGCTGCCGTCACGAAGGCTCACGCGAACCATCTTGCGACGAGCCTCTTCCATCGCCTTCTGCACGGCGACCGGCACTTCACGCGCCTTGCCCTTGCCCATGCCGATTCCGCCGTCGCCGTCACCGACCACGGTCAGAGCCGCGAAACCGAGAATACGACCACCCTTCACCACCTTGGTGACACGGTTGATCGACACCATTTTTTCACGCAGGCCGTCGTCGCGTTCTTCCTGGGCCTGGTTTTGCTTGCGTTGCGGTTTAGCCATCGCTTGAGTCGCCTGATCAGTTAGAACTTGAGACCGCCTTCGCGGGCGGCCTCAGCGAGCGCCTTGATACGGCCGTGGTACTTGAAGCCGCCACGATCGAATGCCACCTGCTCGATACCTTGCGCGCGAGCGCGCTCGGCAATCAGCTTGCCGACCAGCGTAGCAGCCTCGACGTTGCCGCCGTTGCTCACTTCCTTGCGCACCGACTCTTCGATGGTCGACGCCGCTGCGAGCACACGGGTGCCGCAACCGGAATAGACCTGCGCGTAGATGTGGCTGTTGCTGCGGTGAACCGACAGACGAACGGCCTTCAGTTGGGCGATGCGCGCACGGGTCTGGCGGGAACGGCGCAGACGGGAAATATTCTTGTCCATGTTCGTCACCCTTACTTCTTCTTGGTCTCTTTGATCACCACCACTTCATCCGCGTAGCGAACGCCCTTGCCCTTGTACGGCTCGGGCTGGCGATACGCGCGGACTTCAGCAGCGACTTGACCAACGAGTTGCTTGTCGACACCCTTGATGCGGATTTCCGTCTGCGCCGGCGTTTCAACCTTGATGCCTTCCGGCATCTGATGAACGACCGGGTGCGAGAAACCGAGCGACAGGTTCAGCTTGTCGCCTTGCGCCTGAGCCTTGTAGCCCACGCCGACCAGCAGCAGCTTGCGCTCGAAACCCTGGGTGACACCCTGAACCATGTTGGCGACCAGCGCACGCATGGTTCCGGAAAGTGCCTTGGTGTTCTCGGCGCCTTCGATCTGACCGAAACGGATCTCGCCGCCATCGACCGTAACCGACACAGCCGGGTTGATCACGCGGCGGATCTGGCCGAGCGGCCCCTTGACCGACAGCTCGCCGTTGCTCAGAGCAACGTCGACGCCCTTCGGCACGATTACTGGATTCTTTGCGATACGTGACATGTCTTCGTCCTCAGGCCACGATGCACAGCACTTCGCCGCCGACCTTCTCGGCGCGGGCCTTGCGATCAGTCATGACGCCGCGCGGCGTCGAAACGATGGCCACACCCAGTCCGTTCATCACACGAGGCAGGTCGTCCATGCCGCGATAAACGCGAAGACCAGGACGGCTGACGCGCTCGATGCGCTCGATGACGGGGCGGCCCGAGTAATACTTCAGGACCAGTTCGAGTTCAGCCTTGCCACCATCGGTGCGCACGCTGAAACCGTCGATATAACCTTCGGACTGCAGCACCCCGGCGATCGCCACCTTGATCTTCGAGGACGGCATGACAACAGAGCCCTTCTGTGCCATTTGTGCATTGCGGATGCGGGTCAGCATGTCCGCAATCGGATCACTCATGCTCATCTTGTACCCCTGTTACCAACTAGCCTTGACCATGCCGGGCACTTCGCCGCGGAAGGCCGCTTCACGCAACTTGTTGCGGCAAAGACCGAATTTGCGGAACACACCACGCGGACGCCCGGTCTGCTCGCAACGATTGCGAAGACGCGTCGGGCTGGAGTTACGCGGCAGCGCCTGAAGCTTCAGGCGCGCGGAAGCGCGATCTTCGTCGGACGCAGACATGTCAGCGATGACAGCCTCGAGCGCAGCGCGCTTGGCGGCGAACTTCGCAACCAGCTTCTCACGCTTCTCTTCACGGTTTTTCAATGCCAACTTGGCCATGGCAACCTCAATTCTTGAACGGGAACTTGAACGCGGCGAGCAGAGCCTTGGCTTCCTCGTCGGTCTTGGCGGTCGTCGTGATGCTGATGTTCATTCCGCGGACCTTGTCGACCTTGTCGTACTCGATTTCCGGGAAAATGATCTGTTCCTTGATGCCGATGTTGTAGTTGCCACGGCCATCAAAGCCCTTGCCGGACACACCACGGAAGTCACGCACGCGCGGCATCGCCACGGTGATCAGACGATCCAGGAACTCGAACATGCGAGGACCACGCAGCGTCACCATGCAGCCGATCGGGTAACCCTCACGGATCTTGAAACCCGCGATAGCCTTACGGGCCTTGGTGACGACCGGCTTCTGACCGGCGATCTTGACCATGTCTCCCACGGCGTGTTCAAGAACCTTCTTGTCACCCACCGCTTCGCCGACACCCATGTTCAGCGTGATCTTGGTGATGCGCGGAACTTCCATCACCGACTTGTAACCGAAGCGAGCCGTCAAATCGCCCACAACGGTTGCCTTGTAAAAATCTTGCAAGCGCGCCATTGTCGTTCCTTAAGCCTTGACCAACTCGCCATTCGACTTGAAGAAACGGACCTTGGTACCGTCTTCAAGCGTCTTGATGCCCACACGATCACCCTTGCTGGTGGCCGGGTTGAACAGCGCAACATTCGAAATGTCGATCGGCATTTCCTTCTCGACGATGCCGCCCTGCTGACCCTTCATCGGGTTCGGCCGCTGATGCTTCTTCACGCGGTTTACGCCCTCGACCAGAACCGAGCGCTCATCAACGCGACGCAGCACAGTACCGCGGCGACCACGATCCTTACCCGTCAGCACCACTACTTCATCGCCCTTGCGAATCTTTTCCATCTGACTCTCCAGCCTGGCCTCAGAGAACTTCCGGCGCCAGCGAAACGATCTTCATGAAACGCTCGCCGCGCAGCTCACGCGTGACCGGCCCGAAAATGCGGGTACCGATCGGCTCGAGCTTGTTGTTCAGAAGCACTGCGGCATTGCCGTCGAACTTCACGAGCGAACCGTCCGGACGACGCACACCCTTCGCAGTGCGAACAACCACTGCGTTATAGACCTCGCCCTTCTTGACGCGACCGCGGGGCGCAGCATCCTTGATGCTGACCTTGATCACATCGCCAATACCGGCGTAACGGCGCTTGGAACCACCCAGCACCTTGATACACATGACCGAGCGCGCGCCGGTGTTGTCGGCCACGTTCAGCATGGATTGCATCTGGATCATTTGTTATCTCCAACTTATCCCGCTCTGAGAGCGGTCAGTCTTGGACCCGTCAGGGTGTAGGACGAGCCCAACAAAACCTTGAGGCTCGGCGAAGCAAAGCGCGCCACAATAGCACGCAGGGAGAAGCTATACAAGCCCCTCCCTGAAATACATCTTCAGATCACGCGAGCCTGTTCTACAACCTGCGTAACCTTCCACGCCTTCGTGCGGCTGATCGGGCGGCACTCTTCGATCTGAACCAGATCGCCTTCGTGCGCTTCGAGGCCTTCAACGTGCGCGTGATACTTCTTCGACCGCATGATCACCTTGCCGTAGAGCGGGTGCTTCACACGACGCTCCACCAGAACGGTCACGGTCTTGTCCATCTTGTCGCTGACCACACGGCCGACCAGCGTGCGATGAACCTTTTGATTGGTCTCGCTCATTTCGTACTCGCTTTCTGTTGCAGCAGGGTACGAACGCGCGCGATATCGCGGCGCACGTTCTTCAGTTCGCTGGTGTTGGTCAGCTGTTGAGTCGCCTTCTGCATGCGCATCGAAAACTGCGCCTTCAGAAGATCCATCAACTCCTTGTTCAATTCAGCGGCATCTTTCGTCCGCAGATCCTTGGCTTTCATCGCTTACCCCAGCTGTCGCACGACAAAGGTGGTTTCGAGCGGGAGCTTGGCAGCCGCCAGGCGGAATGCCTCGCGCGCCAGCGCTTCGTCGACGCCGTCCATTTCGTACAGCACCTTGCCCGGCTGAATTTCCGCAACCCAGTATTCCGGATTGCCCTTGCCGTTACCCATACGCACTTCCGCCGGCTTCTTCGAGATCGGCTTGTCGGGGAAAATGCGAATCCAGATACGACCACCGCGCTTGATGTGACGCGTCATCGCACGACGTGCGGACTCAATCTGACGAGCCGTCAGACGACCGCGCGAAGTGGCCTTGAGACCGTACTCGCCAAAGGAAACCTTGGTGCCGCGGGTGGCGAGGCCCGTGTTGCGGCCCTTCTGCTCCTTACGGTACTTTCTTCTCGCCGGCTGCAGCATTGCTAGCTCCTGACTTTCTGACTCGTTGCTGAGTGGACTTCACGTCGGCATCCCCTGCCGGTGCGCCGCCTTCGGGCTTCGCATCACGAGCGGGGCGGCGGCCTGCCGGGCGGTTGTCGCCTTCGGGGCGACGACCGTCACGACGCGGACGACGTGCGTTATCGTTTTCTTCGGTAACCGCAGGCGCTTCGCCGCGGGCGAGCATTTCGCCCTTGAACACCCACACCTTGATACCGATCACACCGTAGGTCGTCTTCGCTTCCGACGTTCCGTAATCGATGTCTGCACGCAGCGTGTGCAGCGGCACGCGACCTTCGCGATACCACTCACGGCGAGCGATCTCGATACCGTTCAAGCGACCCGACGACATGATCTTGATGCCCTGGGCGCCGAGGCGCATTGCGTTCTGCATCGCGCGCTTCATTGCGCGGCGGAACATGATGCGCTTCTCGAGCTGCTGGGCGATCGAATCGGCGATCAGCTGGGCATCGATCTCCGGCTTGCGGATTTCCTCGATGTTGACGTGCACCGGCACGCCCATCATCTTGGCCAGTTGTGCCTTGATCAGCTCGATCTCTTCGCCCTTCTTGCCGATCACCACGCCCGGACGGGCCGAGTAGACGGTGATGCGGGCGTTCTTGGCCGGACGCTCGATGACCACGCGGCCGACGGACGCATGCGCCAGCTTCTTCTTCAGGAACGCGCGAACCTGCAGATCCTGATTGAGCATGCGCGGGAAGTCCTTGCTGGACGCGAACCAGCGCGAAGCCCAGTTATGCGTGACCGCCAGACGGAAGCCGGTCGGATGAATCTTCTGTCCCATAACCTTCAGTCTCCAACCGTGACGAACACGTGGCAGGTCGGCTTCACGATGCGATTACCGCGTCCCTTGGCCCGGGCGGTGAAGCGCTTGAGCACAACACCCTTTTCCACGTAAATGGTCTTCACCTTGAGGCTGTCGATATCGGCGCCATCGTTATGCTCGGCATTGGCGATTGCGGACTCGACGACCTTCTTGATGATCTTTGCGCCCTTCTTGGGGCTGAAAGCCAGAATGTTCAGAGCCTGACTGACCGACTTGCCGCGGATCAGATCGGCGACCAGCCGACCCTTTTGCGCCGACAGACGCACACCGCGAAGATTTGCACGGGTTTCCATTGTCATCGCTCCTTACTTCTTCGCTTTCTTGCCTGCGGTGTGACCCTTGAACGTACGGGTCAGCGCAAACTCGCCCAGCTTGTGACCGACCATGTTTTCCGAAACATAGACCGGAATGTGCTGGCGACCGTTATGCACGGCGATGGTGAGACCGATGAAGTCCGGCAGAACGGTCGAACGACGCGACCAGGTCTTGATCGGACGCTTGTCATTCGACGCGCGAGCCGTATCCACCTTGGCCAGCAGGTGGGCGTCGACGAACGGGCCTTTCTTGATTGAACGTGCCATTGCCTACCTCTTATCGCTTGTAGCGGCGCTGCACGATCATGTTGCTCGTGCGCTTGTTGCTGCGGGTGCGGTAGCCCTTGGTCGGCTGACCCCACGGGCTGACGGGAACGCGGCCTTCACCGGTACGGCCCTCACCACCACCGTGCGGGTGATCGATCGGGTTCATCACGGTACCGCGAACCGTCGGGCGCACACCGCGCCAACGGGTTGCGCCGGCCTTGCCAAGCTTGCGCAGGTTGTTTTCTTCGTTGCCGACTTCGCCGATGGTCGCGCGGCACTCCACGTGCACACGACGGATTTCACCGGAACGCAGACGCAGTTGAGCGTAGCTGCCTTCGCGGGCCAGCAACTGAACCGAGGTACCCGCGGCACGCGCCAGCTGGGCGCCCTTGCCCGGCGTCATCTCGATGCAATGCACCGTCGAACCGACCGGGATGTTACGCAGCGGCAGCGTATTACCAGACTTGATCGGCGCTTCCGAACCACTGACCACCTGCTGGCCGACCACCATGCCCTTCGGGGCGATGATGTAGCGGCGCTCGCCATCGGCGTAGCACAGCAGCGCGATATGAGCCGAACGGTTCGGGTCGTACTCGATGCGCTCGACAGTAGCGACGATGCCATCCTTGTTGCGACGGAAATCGATCACGCGATACTGCTGACGGTGACCACCGCCCTTGTGACGGGTCGTGATCCGGCCGTGGTTGTTGCGACCCGAGGTCTTGTTCTGGCTCTCGGTGAGCGAATCAACCGGACGGCCCTTGTACAGGGTCGGATTGACGACCTTGACGACGGCACGACGGCCGGCCGAGGTCGGCTTGACTTTGACGAGTGCCATTAGACAGCCCCTCCTTCAGCGAACTCGATGTCCTGGCCCGGCTTGATGCGCACAAAGGCCTTCTTCCAGTCGCTGCGACGGCCGAACGTGCGGCCAAAACGCTTGATCTTGCCCTTCACGTTCAGAACCTGAACCGACAGGACTTCGATCTTGTTGTCGCCCTTGCTGAACAGCAGCTCAACCGCAGCCTTGATTTCCGGCTTGGTAGCATCCGGCGCAACCTTGAACACGACCTGGTTGTTACGGTCGGCAATAAAGGTAGCCTTCTCGGAAATCTGCGGCGCGAGCAGAACCTGCATCAGCCTTTCCTGCGAAAAGTTGCTCATGCCCACATCTCCTCGAATTTGCTCATCGCGCTGCGCGTGACCAGCACCTTGCCGAAGCGGATGAGCGAAACCGGATCCGTCTCATGCGCTTCCAGGACCAGCACGTTGTGCAGGTTGCGCGACGACAGGAACAGGTTCTCATCGAGTTCGTCGGTGATCACGAGCACCGAATCCAGACCCATGCCCTTGAGCTTGCTCGACAGCAGCTTGGTCTTCGGAGCCTCGACATTGAAATTCTCGACCACAGCGATGCGGTCTTCGCGAGCCAGCTGCGAGAGGATCGCGGCGATGCCGGCGCGATACATCTTGCGATTGACCTTCTGCGAGAAGTTCTCGTCGGGCGAGTTCGGGAAGATGCGACCGCCGCCACGCCACAGCGGGCTGGAGGACATACCGGCGCGTGCGCGACCGGTACCCTTCTGACGCCACGGCTTGCGCGTGGTGTGCTTGACCAGCGTACGGTCCTTCTGAGCGCGGGCACCCTGGCGAGCGTTGGCCTGATAGGCCACGACCACCTGGTGCACCAGCGCTTCGTTGTATTCGCGGGCGAACAGCGCGTCCGGTGCCTGCACCGTCGCCGCCTGTTGACCAGCGTCGTTCAAAACCTTCAATTCAGCCATCGCGCTCTCCTCAGCCCTTGACCGCCGGCAGCACGACAACGTCGCCGCCCTTGGAACCCGGAATTGCGCCCTTGATGAGCAGCAGCTGACGGGCCTCGTCGATACGCACGACCTCCAGCCCCTGCTGGGTGCACTTGACGTCACCCAGGTGACCGGCCATGCGCTTGCCCGGGAAGACTCGACCCGGATCCTGCGCCATACCGATCGAACCCGGCGAGTTGTGCGAGATCGAGTTGCCGTGCGACGCACGGTTGGACGAGAAGTTGTGGCGCTTGATGGCACCGGCAAAGCCCTTACCGATGGACGTACCCGTCACATCGACCTTCTGGCCTACCGAGAACACCGAGGCAGGGCTGATCACATCACCCGCCTTGAACTCGGCGAGTTTGCCAGCATCCACACGGAATTCACGCAGCACCTCACCGGCCTCGACACCTGCCTTGGCGAAATGACCTGCGGCGGCTTTGTTCACGCGAGTAGCGCGACGCTTGCCGAAAGCGACCTGCACCGACGTGTAACCGTCGGTTTCTGCTGTCTTGATCTGGGTAACGCGATTGTTCGACACATCAACGACCGTCACCGGAACGGTTTGCCCGTCGTCGGTGAAAATACGCGTCATGCCGACCTTGCGACCCACAAGGCCTAGAGTCATGTTTTTCTCCTCATCCCGGTTGCGATTGACCGGGATCCGTTTCAACTGCCACCGGAACATCCGGTGACGCTTACCGGCAAAAAGTACGCCGGAAAAGACTGCACTTACTGAAGCTTGATCTCGACATCCACACCCGCCGGCAGATCGAGCTTCATCAACGCGTCGACGGTCTTGTCGGTCGGGTCGATGATGTCCATCAGGCGAACATGAGTACGGATTTCAAACTGATCGCGCGAGCTCTTGTTCACGTGCGGCGAACGCAGCACGTTGAAACGCTCGATGCGGGTCGGCAGCGGCACGGGACCACGAACAACGGCGCCGGTGCGCTTGGCGGTATCCACAATCTCAAGAGCCGACTGATCGATCAGGCGATAGTCGAATGCCTTGAGGCGAATACGAATCTTCTGGCTTTGCATTGGTTTTTCCCAAAGAGCGAAAGAGCAAAGCCGGGTAGCACAAGCCACCCGGCGCAAAAGCTGTCGATTGTACTAATTATTCGATGATCTTTGCAACCACGCCGGCGCCGACGGTGCGGCCACCTTCGCGGATCGCGAAGCGCAGACCTTCTTCCATCGCGATCGGGGCGATCAGCTTCACCGTGATCGACACGTTGTCGCCCGGCATCACCATTTCGGTGCCGGCCGGCAGTTCGATCGAACCGGTCACGTCCGTCGTACGGAAGTAGAACTGCGGGCGGTAGCCGTTGAAGAACGGCGTGTGACGACCACCTTCTTCCTTCGACAGCACGTAGATCTCGGCCGTGAAGTGCGTGTGCGGCTTGATCGAGCCCGGCTTGGCCAGAACCTGACCACGCTCCACGTCTTCACGCTTGGTGCCGCGCAGCAGCACACCGACGTTGTCGCCCGCCTGACCCTGGTCCAGCAGCTTGCGGAACATTTCAACGCCGGTGCAGGTGGTCTTCACGGTCGGCTTGATACCGACGATTTCGATTTCCTCACCGACCTTCACGATGCCGCGCTCGATACGACCGGTCACCACGGTGCCGCGGCCCGAGATCGAGAACACGTCTTCGATCGGCATCAGGAACGCGCCATCCACCGCGCGCTCCGGCGTCGGGATGTAGCTGTCCAGCGCAGCGGCCAGCGCCATGATGGCGCCTTCGCCCAGGTCGGTCTTGTCGCCTTCCAGCGCCTTCAGGGCCGAGCCCTTGACGATGGGCACGTCGTCGCCCGGGAAGTCGTACTTCGACAGCAGCTCGCGCACTTCCATTTCAACCAGCTCGAGCAGCTCGGCGTCGTCGACCATGTCGCACTTGTTCAGGAACACGACGATGTACGGCACACCGACCTGACGGGCCAGCAGGATGTGCTCGCGCGTCTGCGGCATCGGACCGTCAGCGGCCGAACACACCAGGATGGCGCCATCCATCTGCGCGGCACCGGTAATCATGTTCTTCACGTAGTCGGCGTGACCCGGGCAATCAACGTGCGCGTAGTGACGGGTTGCCGTCTCGTACTCAACGTGCGCCGTGTTGATCGTGATGCCGCGTGCCTTCTCTTCCGGCGCTGCGTCGATCTGGTCGTACGCCTTCGCCTCACCACCGAACTTCGACGACAGAATCGTCGTGATCGCCGCCGTCAGCGTCGTCTTGCCATGGTCAACGTGACCAATCGTGCCCACGTTCACGTGCGGCTTGGTGCGCTCAAACTTTCCCTTTGCCATTTCTAACCCCTAAATCCCAAAACTCACTTCTTGTTGATGATGGCGTCAGCGACGTTCTTGGGCGCTTCCGCGTAATGCTTGAATTCCATCGAGTAGGTTGCGCGACCCTGGCTCAGCGAGCGCAGCGTGGTCGAGTAACCGAACATCGATGCGAGCGGCACTTCAGCCTTGATCGCCTTGATGCCACCCGGCAGGTCTTCCATGCCCTGGACGATGCCGCGACGACCGGACAGGTCACCCATGACGTTGCCCATGTAGTCTTCCGGCGTTTCCACCTCGACGGCCATCATCGGCTCGAGCAGAACCGGACTGGCCTTGCGCATCGCATCCTTGAAGGCCATCGAAGCAGCCATCTTGAACGCGTTCTCGTTCGAGTCCACGTCGTGGTAGGAGCCATCAAACAGCGTGACCTTCACATCCACCACCGGGAAGCCAGCCAGAACACCGTTCGGCAGGGTCTCCTGCAGGCCGCGATCGACAGCCGGGATGAATTCGCGCGGCACGGTACCGCCCTTGATCGCATCCACGAACTGATAGCCCTTGCCCGGCTCGTTCGGCTCAAGCTTGATCCAGACGTGACCGTATTGGCCGCGACCGCCCGACTGCTTGACAAACTTGCCTTCCTGTTCGACCGACTTGCGCACCGCCTCGCGGTAGGCCACCTGCGGCGCACCGACGTTTGCCTCGACACCGAATTCACGCTTCATGCGATCAACGATGATTTCGAGGTGCAACTCGCCCATGCCCGAAATAACGGTCTGGCCGGACTCTTCGTCTGTACGCACGCGGAAGGACGGATCTTCCTGTGCCAGACGGCCCAGCGCCAGGCCCATCTTTTCCTGGTCACCCTTGGTCTTCGGCTCCACAGCGACGTGAATCACCGGCTCCGGGAATTCCATACGCTCGAGCGTGACTTCGGCATCCGGATCGCACAGCGTTTCACCGGTGGTCACCGACTGAAGGCCGATCGCAGCGGCGATGTCGCCTGCACGAACCTCTTCGATTTCCTGGCGATCGTTGGCGTGCATCTGCACCAGACGGCCGATACGCTCCTTCTTGCCCTTGACCGGGTTGTACACGGTATCGCCGGACTTCAGAACGCCCGAATAGACACGAATGAAGGTGAGCTGACCGACGTACTTGTCCGACATCAGCTTGAACGCCAAGGCGGAGAACTTCTCGTCGTCGGCCGCTGCGCGCTCAACCTGCTCGTCGTTTTCACCGATGCCCTTGACCGGCGGAATATCAACCGGGGAAGGCAGGAAATCGACGACAGCATCCAGCATGCGCTGCACGCCCTTGTTCTTGAACGCGGTGCCGCACAGCATCGGTTGGATTTCGCCTGCAATGGTGCGGGTGCGCAGACCGAGGATGATGTCAGCCTCGGAAAGCTCACCGCTCTCGAGGTACTTGTTCATCATCTCTTCGCTGGACTCGGCAGCCGCCTCGACCATCTTTTCACGCCACTCTTCACAGGTGGATTGCAGCTCGGCAGGAATGTCCTCGTACGAGAACTTGATGCCCTGCGAAGCCTCATCCCACAGAATGGCCTTCATCTTGATGAGGTCGACAACGCCCTTGAAGTTCTCTTCCGCGCCGATGGGCACAACCACCGGAACCGGATTCGCGCTCAGACGAGTCTTAAGCTGCTCGTACACCTTGAAGAAGTTGGCACCGGTACGGTCCATCTTGTTCACGAAGGCGAGACGCGGCACACCGTACTTGTTGGCCTGACGCCACACGGTTTCCGACTGCGGCTGAACGCCACCCACCGCGCAATAGACCATGCACGCACCGTCGAGCACACGCATCGAGCGCTCGACTTCGATCGTGAAGTCGACGTGGCCCGGGGTGTCGATGATGTTGATGCGGTGTTCGGGATAGTTGCCGCCCATGCCCTTCCAGAAGGTGGTCACGGCAGCGGAGGTGATCGTGATGCCACGCTCCTGCTCCTGTTCCATCCAGTCCGTCGTGGCGGCGCCATCATGCACCTCACCCAGCTTGTGGTTGACGCCGGTGTAGTAAAGAATCCGCTCGGTCGTCGTCGTCTTGCCGGCGTCGATGTGAGCGGAAATGCCGATGTTCCGGTAGCGCTCGATCGGTGTCTTGCGTGCCACGATACAGTCCTTTGAAACAAGAGGCCGCCACAAGTGGCGGCCAGTCAGTTAAGCGAAATTTGGAATCAGAAGCGGAAGTGCGAGAACGCCTTGTTGGCATCCGCCATCCGGTGAACTTCGTCTCGCTTCTTCATTGCAGCGCCGCGACCTTCAGCCGCTTCCAGCAGCTCGGCAGCCAGACGCAGGCCCATCGACTTCTCGGAACGCTTGCGGGCAGCCTCACGCAGCCAGCGCATCGACAGCGCCATGCGACGCGACGGACGCACTTCAACCGGCACCTGATAGTTGGCACCACCAACACGGCGGCTCTTCACCTCGACCACCGGCTTGACGTTGTTGATCGCCTGGGAGAACACCTCGAGCGGATCCTTGCCACTCTTGGTCTTGATCTGGTCAAACGCGCCATAGACGATGCGCTCGGCAACAGACTTCTTGCCGGCAGACATCAGCACATTGACAAACTTGGAAAGCTCGACACTGCCGAATTTCGGATCCGGCAGAATGTCCCGCTTGGGTACTTCGCGACGACGCGGCATTTTTTAACCCCTCAATCTCTTGCGATTACGCTTTCTTCGGACGCTTGGCGCCGTACTTCGAACGGGACTGCTTACGATCCTTCACACCCTGAAGGTCGAGCGAGCCGCGGACGATGTGGTAGCGCACACCCGGCAGATCCTTCACACGGCCACCGCGAATCAGCACAACCGAGTGTTCCTGCAGGTTGTGACCTTCACCGCCGATGTAGGAAATGACCTCGAAGCCGTTGGTCAGACGCACCTTGGCGACCTTACGCAGTGCCGAGTTCGGCTTCTTCGGGGTCGTGGTGTACACGCGGGTGCAGACGCCGCGCTTTTGCGGGCAGGCTTCGAGAGCCGGCACCTTGGATTTGCTTACCGGCGACGTGCGCGGCTTGCGTACAAGCTGATTGATGGTTGGCATTTTTTCGAGATTCCAAAAGACCGGAGGCGACGCCTATCCAGTGGCCCGCCTCCGCGACTCGTTCGCCTTGAGCCCGCTACGGTTGGCGGACCCACAAAGAGGCCGGATTATAGGCACATAAAAACAACAGGGTCAACCCCGCGGCATTCGCCGAACACCGCGGGGTTGTGCTCTCTACTGCGTAAGACGATTACTGCGCTTCACCCGCATCGGCGTCCGCCGTCACGGGGTCATCGCCGAACAGCACGCGATCGGCTGCCGCAGCGTCGTCGCCGACAGCCTGGGCACGACGGGTGCGGTGGTAGGCCAGACCCGTACCGGCCGGGATCAGGCGACCGACGATGACGTTTTCCTTCAGGCCGCGCAGTTCGTCGCGCTTGCCCATGATGGCCGCTTCGGTCAGCACGCGGGTCGTTTCCTGGAACGACGCCGCGGAGATGAACGAATCGGTCGACAGCGAGGCCTTGGTAATACCCAGCAGCATGTACTGGTACTCGGCCGGGCGCTTGCCCTCGGCGACCAGACGATCATTCTCGTCGAGCACCTCGGAACGTTCGACCTGTTCCTCGCGGATGAACTTCGAATCGCCGGAATCAACGATGACCACGCGACGCAGCATCTGGCGGACGATCACCTCGATGTGCTTGTCGTTGATCTTCACGCCCTGCAGACGGTACACGTCCTGCACTTCGTCGATGATGTAGCGCGCCAGCTCCTCGACGCCCTTCAGGCGGAGGATGTCGTGCGGCTCGACTGCGCCGTCGACGATCACCTCGCCCTTGTTCACCACCTGACCGTCGTGCACCGTGACGTGCTTGTCCTTCGGGATCAGGAACTCGTTCACCGTACCATCCGGCTCGGTGATGACCAGACGCTGCTTGCCCTTGGTGTCCTTGCCGAACGACACGGTACCGGTGACTTCGGCCAGCAGACCGGCGTCCTTCGGCGAACGGGCTTCGAACAGCTCGGCCACGCGCGGCAGACCCCCGGTAATGTCGCGGGTCTTCGCGGATTCCTGCGGGATACGCGCCAGCACGTCACCGACGCTGACCGCCTGACCGTCCTTCACGGTGATGATACAACCCACCTGGAAGGTGATCGACACGGCCGTATCGGTACCGGCAATCTTCACCTCGTCGCCCGATTCGGTCAGCAGCTTCACCTGCGGGCGCAGGCCCTTGGTGCTGGTGCTGCGACGCTTCGGATCGATAACCACCAGCGTCGTCAGGCCGGTCACGTCATCGACCTGCTTCGCCACGGTCACGCCTTCCTCGACGTGTTCGAAGCGCACGATGCCCGAGTACTCGGTAATGATGGGGCGGGTATGCGGATCCCAGGTCGCCAGGCCGGTGCCGGCCTTGATGGTCTGACCTTCATCGACCTGCAGCGTCGCTCCGTACGGCACCTTGTGGCGCTCGCGCTCACGGCCGTGATCATCGGTAATGATGATTTCGGCACTGCGGGCGATGACGATCTTCTCGTTCTTCGCGCTGGTGACATAGCGCATGTTCTGCGTGAAGCGGATGACGCCCGCGCTCTTGGCTTCGACACCGCTGGCGGCGGCAGCTCGCGACGCCGCACCACCGACGTGGAAGGTACGCATCGTCAGCTGCGTGCCCGGCTCGCCGATCGACTGCGCCGCGATCACACCCACTGCCTCGCCGGCGTTGACGATCTGGCCGCGACCGAGGTCACGACCGTAGCACTGGGCGCACAGGCCGTAGCGCGTTTCGCAGGTCAGCGGCGTACGCACCTTCACCTCATCGACGCCGAGCGAATCCATCAGATCGCAGCGGTCTTCGTCGATCAGTTCGCCGGCGTAGATCACCGTTTCCTGGGTCTCCGGATTGACGACGTCAGCAGCCGTCACGCGGCCGAGCACACGCTCGCGCAGCGGCTCGATCACTTCACCGCCCTCGACCAGCGCCTTCATGACGAAGCCTTCGGCGGTGCCGCAATCGTCTTCGGTGACCACCAGATCCTGCGTCACATCGACCAGACGACGGGTCAGGTAACCGGAGTTCGCGGTCTTCAGCGCCGTATCGGCCAGACCCTTACGGGCGCCGTGCGTCGAGATGAAGTACTGCAGAACGTTCAGACCTTCACGGAAGTTCGTCGTGATCGGCGTTTCGATGATGGAGCCGTCCGGCTTCGCCATCAGGCCCCGCATACCGGCCAGCTGACGGATCTGGGCGGCGGAACCGCGGGCGCCGGAGTCGGCCATCATGTAGATGGAGTTGAACGACTCCTGCTTCACCGTGTTGCCGTTGCGATCGACCGTATCTTCCTGACCGAGCTGATCCATCATCGCCTTCGCGACCTGGTCACCGGCGCGACCCCAGATGTCCACTACCTTGTTGTAGCGCTCGCCGTCGGTCACCAGACCCGACGTGTACTGCTGGGCGATTTCCTTCACCTCCGCTTCGGCAGCGCTGATGATGGTGTGCTTGGCGTCCGGCACCAGCATGTCCTTCACCGCGATCGAAATGCCGGCGCGGGTCGCGAGACCGAAACCGGCCTGCATCAGCTTGTCGGCAAAGATGACGGTTTCGCGCAGGCCGCAGCGACGGAAGCTGTGGTTCACCAGCTTCGAGATTTCCTTCTTCTTCAGCGGCTTGTCGAGCACCGAGAACGGCAGGCCCGGCGGCAGGATTTCTGCCAGCATGGCGCGACCGACCGTGGTGTCGTAGCGCGTGGTCTTCTCGCGCTTCTCACCGTCGACCACTTCGACTTCGCGGATGCGCACCGACACCTTCGAGTGCAGTTCGACGAAGCCGTTTTCGTAAGCGCGGCGCATTTCGTTCACGTTCGCGAACATCATGCCCTCGCCCTTGCCGTTGATCTTGGCGCGGGTGGCGTAGTACAGACCGAGCACGATGTCCTGCGACGGCACGATGATCGGCTCGCCGTTGGCGGGCGACAGCACGTTGTTCGACGCCAGCATCAGCGTACGCGCTTCCATCTGCGCTTCCAGCGACAGCGGCACGTGGACGGCCATCTGGTCACCGTCGAAGTCGGCGTTGAACGCCACGCAGACCAGCGGGTGCAGCTGGATGGCCTTGCCTTCGATCAGCGTCGGCTCGAAGGCCTGGATGCCGAGGCGGTGCAGCGTCGGCGCGCGGTTCAGCATAACCGGATGTTCGCGGATCACCTCTTCGAGGATGTCCCACACCTCCGGCACTTCCTGCTCGACCAGCTTCTTGGCAGCCTTGATGGTGGTCGCCATGCCGTTCAGTTCGAGCTTGTTGAAGATGAAGGGCTTGAACAGCTCAAGCGCCATCTTCTTCGGCAGGCCGCACTGGTGCAGCTTGAGCTGCGGACCGACCACGATGACCGAGCGGCCCGAGTAGTCGACGCGCTTGCCCAGCAGGTTCTGACGGAAACGACCGCCCTTGCCCTTGATCATGTCGGCCAGCGACTTCAACGGACGCTTGTTGGCACCGGTCATCGCCTTGCCGCGACGGCCGTTGTCGAGCAGCGAATCCACCGCTTCCTGCAGCATGCGCTTTTCGTTGCGCACGATGATTTCAGGCGCCTTCAGCTCGAGCAGACGCTTCAGGCGGTTGTTGCGGTTGATGACGCGGCGGTACAGGTCGTTCAGATCCGAGGTCGCGAAGCGGCCGCCATCCAGCGGCACCAGCGGACGCAGGTCCGGCGGCAGCACCGGCAGCACTTCCAGAATCATCCACTCGGGCTTGATGCCCGAATGCTGGAAGCCTTCCAGGATCTTCAGACGCTTCGAAATCTTCTTCATCTTCGCTTCGGAGCTGGTGGCTTCCAGCTCGCCGCGAAGCTTCTCGACTTCACGGTTCAGGTCGAGCGAACGCAGCATGCCGCGCACGCCTTCCGCACCCATGAACGCGGTGAAATCGTCGCCGTACTCCTCGACCTTGGCGAGGTAGTCGTCTTCCGACAGCAGCTGACCGCGGTTCAGCGGCGTCATGCCCGGGTCGACGACGACATAGCCTTCGAAGTACAGCACGCGCTCGATGTCGCGCAGCGTCATGTCGAGCACCATGCCCAGACGCGACGGCAGCGACTTCAGGAACCAGATGTGCGCGGTCGGGCTGGCCAGCTCGATGTGGCCCATGCGCTCGCGACGTACCTTGGACAGCGTGACTTCAACGCCGCACTTCTCGCAGATGACGCCGCGGTGCTTCAGGCGCTTGTACTTGCCGCACAGGCACTCGTAATCCTTGACCGGGCCAAAGATCTTGGCGCAGAACAGACCGTCCCGCTCCGGCTTGAAGGTGCGGTAGTTGATGGTCTCCGGCTTCTTGACCTCGCCGTAGGACCAGGAACGGATCTTGTCCGGCGACGCGAGACCGATGGTGATCGCGTCGAACTCTTCTTCCTGCGTGACCTGCTTGAAAAGATCCAGCAATGCTTTCATGGCAACTCCTTTGGGGCTAGTGGCTAGGGGCTAGGCGGAACGCTTTCGCGCCCAGTCCTAGAACCGCTCCAAATCAATGTCGATGGCCAGGGATCGGATTTCCTTCACCAGCACGTTGAACGACTCCGGCATGCCGGCATCGATCTTGTGCTCGCCCTTGACGATGTTTTCGTAGACCTTGGTACGGCCGGTCACGTCATCGGACTTCACGGTGAGCATTTCCTGCAGCGTGTAGGAAGCGCCGTACGCTTCCAGCGCCCACACTTCCATCTCACCGAAACGCTGACCACCGAACTGCGCCTTGCCGCCCAGCGGCTGCTGGGTCACAAGCGAGTACGGGCCGGTCGAGCGGGCGTGCATCTTGTCGTCGACCAGGTGATGCAGCTTCAGCACGTGCATGTAGCCCACGGTGACCTGGCGCTCGAAGGCCTCGCCGGTGCGTCCGTCGTACAGCGTCATCTGGCCGCCAGCCGGCATGTCGGCCAATTCCAGCATGCGGCGGATTTCGCCTTCGTGCGCACCGTCGAACACCGGCGTCGCGAACGGCACGCCGTGCTTCAGGTTGCTTGCCAGCTCCAGCACTTCGCCGTCGTTCAGCGAGGCGATGTCTTCGCTGGTGCCGCTGCGGTTGTAGATCTCGTCGAGGAAGGCGCGCAGTTCGGCCATATTAGCCTGACGGCGCAGCATCGCGTCGATCTTCTTGCCCAGGCCGCGTGCAGCCATGCCGAGGTGGGTTTCCAGGATCTGACCGATGTTCATCCGCGACGGCACGCCGAGCGGGTTCAGCACGATGTCGACCGAGGTGCCGTCTTCCATGTAGGGCATGTCTTCGATCGGCGTGATCTTGGACACGACACCCTTGTTGCCGTGGCGGCCGGCCATCTTGTCGCCCGGCTGCAGACGACGCTTCACCGCCAGATAGACCTTGACCATCTTCTGCACGCCCGGCGGCAGCTCGTCGCCCTGGGTGAGCTTCTTCTTCTTCAGCTCGAAAGCGAGGTCGAAGTCGGTGCGGGTCTTCTCCAGCGATTCGCGCAGGCTTTCCAGCTGGCCGGCAATGTCTTCTTCCGCCATGCGGATGTCGAACCAGCTGTGCGGCTCGACACCATCCAGGTACTCACGCGTGATGGTGGCACCCTTGGCCAGACGCTTCGGGCCGCCGTTGGCGACACGACCGATCAGCAGGCGCTCGATACGGGCGAAGGTGTCGCGTTCGACGATGCGCATCTGGTCGCCCAGATCCTGGCGGTAGCCGCGCAGCATGTCGTCGATGATGGACTGAGCGCGCTTGTCGCGCTCGATGCCTTCGCGGGTGAACACCTGCACGTCGATCACCGTGCCGTTCATGCCGGACGGCACGCGCAGCGAGGTGTCCTTCACGTCGGAGGCCTTCTCGCCGAAGATCGCGCGCAGCAGCTTTTCTTCCGGCGTCAGCTGGGTTTCGCCCTTCGGCGTCACCTTGCCGACCAGCACGTCACCGGCTTCGACTTCAGCGCCGATGTACACGATGCCGGACTCGTCCAGACGGCCAAGCTGTGCTTCGCCGAGCGACGCGATGTCGCGCGTGATTTCCTCGGGGCCCAGCTTGGTGTCGCGGGCGACCACGGTCAGCTCTTCGATGTGGACCGACGTGAAGCGGTCTTCAGCGACGACGCGCTCCGACAGCAGGATCGAATCCTCGAAGTTGTAGCCGTTCCACGGCATGAAGGCGACCAGCATGTTCTGGCCGAGAGCCAGTTCGCCGAGATCGGTCGAGGCGCCGTCGGCCACCACGTCGCCCTTGGCGATGATGTCACCGATCTTCACGACCGGACGCTGGTTGATGTTGGTGTTCTGGTTCGAGCGGGTGTACTTGACCAGGTTGTAGATGTCGACGCCGACTTCACCCGGCACTGTTTCCTCGTCATTGACACGGACCACGACGCGGCTGGCATCGACGTAGTCGACCACGCCGCCGCGCAGAGCCTGCACCGCCGTACCCGAGTCGACCGCCACGGTGCGCTCGATGCCGGTACCGACGAAAGCCTTCTCCGGACGCAGGCAGGGCACGGCCTGACGCTGCATGTTGGCGCCCATCAGTGCGCGGTTCGCGTCATCGTGTTCGAGGAACGGAATCAGCGATGCAGCAACCGACACGATCTGGCCCGGCGCGATATCCATGTACTGGACCTGGTCCGGCGTCGACAGCATGAATTCGCCCTTGTGACGGCAGGACACCAGCTCGTCGCTCAGCGCACCTTCACCGTCCAGCGAGGCGTTCGCCTGCGCGATCACGTACTTGCCTTCCTCGATCGCCGACAGGAAGTCGATCTGATCAGTCACGCGGCCGGCATCAACGCGGCGGTACGGCGTTTCCAGGAAGCCGTACTTGTTGGTACGGGCGTACAGCGCGAGCGAGTTGATCAGGCCGATGTTCGGACCTTCAGGCGTTTCGATCGGGCACACGCGGCCATAGTGGGTCGGATGCACGTCGCGCACTTCGAAGCCTGCGCGCTCGCGCGTCAGACCGCCCGGGCCCAGAGCGGACACGCGACGCTTGTGCGTGATCTCCGACAGCGGGTTGGTCTGGTCCATGAACTGCGACAGCTGGCTGGAACCGAAGAACTCCTTGATCGCGGCGCTGATCGGCTTCGCGTTGATCAGGTCATGCGGCATCAGGTTGTCCGACTCCGCCTGCGACAGGCGTTCCTTCACTGCACGTTCGACACGCACCAGACCGGCGCGGAACTGGTTCTCGGCCAGTTCGCCGACCGAACGCACACGGCGGTTGCCGAGGTGGTCGATATCGTCGATCTCGCCCTTGCCGTTGCGCAGATCTACCAGGATCCTGATCACGTCGACGATGTCTTCGTTCGACAGCGTCGGCGCGCCTTCGATAGCGTCACGACCGACACGGCGGTTGAACTTCATGCGGCCGACGGCCGACAGGTCGTAGCGCTCTTCCGAGTAGAACAGGCCGTGGAACAGTGTTTCCACCGCGTCTTCCGTGGGCGGCTCGCCCGGACGCATCATGCGGTAGATGGCCACGCGGGCCGACCACTGATCCGCGGTCTCATCGGTACGCAGTGTCTGCGAGATGTAGGGGCCGCGGTCCAGGTCGTTGGTATACAGCGTGCTGATCTCACCGACGCCGGCGGCCGACATCTTGGCCAGCAGGTCTTCGGTGATCTCGTCGTTCGCGTTGGCAAGGATTTCGCCGCTGTCCTGATCGACGACTGCGGTCGCGATCACACGGCCGACCAGGAAATCTTCCGGCACGGCGATGGATTCTGTGCCCGACTCGGCCAGTTCGCGGATGTGCTTGGCGGTGATGCGCTTGTCCTTGGCGACCACGACCTTGCCCGACGCATCGACGATGTCGAACTTGGCGATCTCGCCACGCAGACGTTCCGGCACCAGCTTCATCTGGATGCCGCTCTTCGACGCCAGGTTGAAGCTGTCGAAGTCGAAGAAGGTTTCGAGGATCTGTTCCGGCATCATGCCGATGGCCTTCAGCAGGATGGTCACCGGCATCTTGCGGCGACGGTCCACGCGGAAGTACAGATAGTCCTTCGGGTCGAATTCGAAGTCGAGCCAGGAACCGCGATACGGGATGATGCGGGCGGAGAACAGCAGCTTGCCCGAGCTGTGCGTCTTGCCGCGGTCGTGCTCGAAGAACACGCCCGGCGAACGGTGCAGCTGGCTGACGATGACACGCTCGGTGCCATTGATGACGAAGGAGCCGGTGGTCGTCATGAGCGGAATCTCGCCCATGTACACTTCCTGCTCCTTCACTTCCTTGATCGTTTCCTTCGGCGCTTCGCGGTCCATGATGACCAGGCGAACGCGCGCGCGCAGCGGGCTGGCGAAAGTGAGGCCGCGCTGATGACATTCCTTCACGTCGAAGGCCGGCTCGCCCAGCATGTAGTGGACGAACTCGAGACGGGCATTGCCGGAGTGCGAGCTGATCGGGAAGATCGACGTGAATGCGGCCTGCAGGCCCTGATTGCGACGGTGCTCGAGCGGCACGTCGGTCTGCAGGAACTGCGTGTAGGACTCCAGCTGGGTCGCCAGCAGGAAAGGCACGTCGAGCACCGCATCGCGCTTGGCAAAGCTTTTGCGGATGCGTTTCTTCTCGGTGTAGGTATAGGCCATGAAATCTCCGGACAAAGAGTGCGATGGCCGGGGAAAAACGGAGCGTGCGCCACCCGGCGCGCGGCCCGTGTTTCACCACGGAATGCAATCAGGACAGCGTCACCGGCGGTTGGCCTCTACCAACCCCTGGGCTGACAGCGAAAGCGCGGGCTGAACACCCGAGGCGGGACTTTCGCTCGACCGACGACGGTCTTCCGTGATCGCTTCGGAAGACAAGGAAAAGGCGGTTTGGTGCCGCGTTTTCCTGGTATCCCGAACATGCTGCATAAACGACAACGGGAGCGCGTGCCGCAAAGCACGCGCTCCCGCCAACCAGAGTCGAATTACTTCAGTTCGACCTTGGCGCCGGCTTCTTCCAGCTGCTTCTTCAGGGCTTCAGCGTCAGCCTTGGAGATGCCTTCCTTGACGGGCTTCGGAGCGCCATCAACCAGGTCCTTGGCTTCCTTCAGGCCCAGGCCGGTCACTGCGCGCACGACCTTGATGACTTCAACCTTCTTCTCGCCGGCAGCGGCCAGAACGACGGTGAATTCGGTCTTCTCTTCAGCAGCCGGGGCAGCGGCGCCACCGGCAGCCGGGGCGGCAACGGCAACAGCGGCAGCAGCCGACACGCCGAACTTCTCTTCCATGTCCTTGATGAGCTGCGACAGCTCGAGAACGGTCATGGCGGCGATGGCTTCCAGAATCTGGTCTTTGCTAACGGACATTTCAAAACTCCTGTTTCAAGCGCGGTGCATCAACATGCAGTCGCGCGGATGATTGCTTGATCTGAATTGAGGCCTGAACTTAAGCGGACTGCTTTTCGCGTTCGTCGCGCAGCGCTGCAACGGTACGGACAAACTTGCCCGGAACTTCGTTGAGCGTCTGAACGAACTTGGCGATCGGCGCCTGCATCGTGCCCAGAAGGGTGGCCAGCAGTTCTTCGCGGCTCGGCATGGAGGCCAGCGCCTTGACGCCAGCGGCGTCCATGACGTAATTGGCCAGCGCGCCACCGCGAATCACCAGCTTGTCGTTGCCCTTGGCGAAATCCTGAATGACCTTCGCGGCCGAAACCGGATCGGCCGACATGCCGTAAAGCAGCGGACCGGTCATTTCATTCGCCAACCCCTCGAACGGGGTACCCGCAACAGCGCGACGCGCCAGCGTGTTCTTCAGAACACGCAGGTAGACGCCCTGCGCACGGGCCTGGGCACGCAAACGCGTGACATCGCCCACTTCCAGACCTTTGTTCTCGGCGATCACGATTACTTGCGCGTCCGCAACTGCAGCGGATACGCCGGCAACCACTTCCTTCTTCTGATCGAGATTGAGTGCCAAGGTCTACTCCCATGATTACAGTCGTCCGGATCGCATCACTGCTTACCGGATCAACCACGTGCGGCGACCGTATTCAGGAGAAGAAACTGTCCGTGAGGACACCATCCATCCTGTGTCGGGTAACGCCATCTGCGCAGGCGGCGCTTGCGCACCATTAGACCCTTGCGGGCACCTGCGGTCTTTGACAACCCGCCGCGCCATGCTGGCCGCGACGGCCCAAAGTCCTGTTGTCATGCGCCCGACGAACCGGGCGCGAATTCAGTTTCTTACTGCACCGTCGCCTGATCGACGCGGATGCCGACGCCCATGGTGGTCGTCACCGACACCTTGCGCAGGTAGACACCCTTGGCCGCTGCCGGACGCGCCTTGTTCAGCGCTTCGATCAGAGCCTTGATGTTGGTCGTCAGCTGTTCCGGCGTGAAGGAGGCGCGACCGACCGTGCACTGGACGATGCCGCCCTTGTCGGTGCGGTACTGCACCTGACCGGCCTTGGCGTTCTTCACCGCGGTGGTGACGTCCATCGTCACGGTGCCGACCTTCGGGTTCGGCATCAGGCCGCGCGGACCGAGGATCTGGCCCAGTGCGCCGACGACACGCATCGCGTCCGGCGTGGCGATGGCCACGTCGAAGTTCAGATTGCCTTCCTTGACCTGGGCTGCCAGATCGTCGAAACCGACGACATCGGCACCAGCGGCCTTGGCTTCTTCAGCCTTTGCGCCCTGGGCGAACACGGCGACGCGCACGCTCTTGCCAGTACCGGCAGGCAGCACGACGGAGCCACGGACCAGCTGGTCCGACTTCTTCGCATCGATACCCAGATTCACGGCCAGATCGACCGACTCGTCAAACTTGGCGTTGGCGGTTTCCTTCACCAGCGCCAGCGCGTCGGCCAGCGGGTATGCGCGGTTGCGATCAACCTTGGCGCGCAGCGCCTGAATGCGCTTCGAGAGCTTTGCCATGATTACAGGCCCTCCACCGTGATGCCCATGCTGCGGGCAGAACCGGCGATCGTGCGCACAGCGGCATCCAGATCGGCAGCGGTCAGATCCTTGTTCTTCACCTTCGCGATTTCTTCGAGCTGGGCGCGGGTGACCTTGCCGACCTTGTCGGTGTGCGGCTTCGGCGAGCCCTTGGTGATGCCGGCAGCCTTCTTGATCAGGATGGTCGCCGGGGGCGACTTCATCACGAAAGTGAAGGACTTGTCCGCGTAGGCGGTGATCACCACCGGGATCGGCAGACCCGGTTCCATACCCTGGGTCTGCGCGTTGAACGCCTTGCAGAACTCCATGATGTTCAGACCGCGCTGACCCAGCGCGGGACCGATCGGGGGCGACGGGTTCGCCTTGCCGGCCGGCACTTGCAGCTTCACGTAGCCGACGATTTTCTTCGCCATGATGACTCCATTTGCGAGTGATAGCGTGGCGGACACTCAGGCCCGGCCACTCCTCATCCGGCGCATGCGCACCGGAAACAATCACGCGGCACGACCCCGGAGGGCTGCTGCCGCGCACCGTGGCAGCACCTTGCGGCGCCACCGAAACCTTCAGGTCAGACCTTCTCGACCTGCGAGAACTCGAGCTCGACCGGCGTCGCACGACCAAAGATGGTCACCGACACGTGCAGACGGCTCTTTTCGTAATTGACGCTTTCCACCGAACCATTGAAGTCGGTGAAGGGGCCTTCCTTGACGCGCACCAACTCGCCTACTTCGAACAGCACCTTGGGACGGGGCTTCTCCACCCCTTCCTGCATCTGCTGCATGATCTTGTCGACTTCCTTGTCGGAAATCGGCGTCGGCTTGTTGGCCGAGCCGCCGACAAAGCCGGTCACTTTCGGCGTGCTCTTGACCAGGTGCCAGCTGTCCTCGTCCATCTCCATCTCGACGAGCACATAGCCAGGAAAGAACTTGCGCTCGGACACAGCCTTCTGGCCGCCGCGCATTTCGATCACTTCCTCGACCGGCACGAGAATCTGGCCGAACTTGTCCTGCATGCCCGAACGCGCAACACGCTCGGTCAGCGCGCGCTGAACCGACTTCTCGAAGCCGGAATAGGCGTGCACAACGTACCAACGTTTGCTCATGATTTCTTCCAGCCCAGGATCAGGTCGTACAACACCCACTCGAGACTCTTGTCGGTCAGCCACAGGAACAGTGCCATCACGACCACGAAGCCGAACACGATGGCGGTGGTCTGCAGCGTTTCCTTGCGACTGGGCCAGGCAACCTTCTTGGCCTCGGCAACCGACTCGTTGGCAAAAACGATGAAGCGCCGCCCCGGCTCGGTGAACCATGCCACCGCGATACCGGCACCCAGACCGGCGAGCACGGACAACACCCGCACAGCCATGATCTGGTCGGCAAAAACATAAAAGCCGGCCACACCCGCAATCAACAGGGCAATGGCCAGCGCAAGCTTCAACTGGTCAGTCATGAGCATCCGGAAGTGCGCACGCACTCCGCAAAATTTTGTCCGGCTTGGCCACCGGAGTGGCAGGGGCAGAGGGAATCGAACCCCCAACCTTCGGTTTTGGAGACCGACGCTCTGCCAATTGAGCTATGCCCCTGCAAAACGCGAACCGGGCCGCACGCGCGACCCGGAGTACAACTCTTTACTCGATGATCTTTGCAACCACACCGGCGCCGACGGTACGGCCACCTTCGCGGATCGCGAAGCGCAGACCTTCTTCCATCGCGATCGGGGCGATCAGCTTCACCGTGATCGACACGTTGTCACCCGGCATCACCATTTCGGTGCCGGCCGGCAGTTCGATCGAGCCGGTCACGTCCGTCGTACGGAAGTAGAACTGCGGGCGGTAGCCGTTGAAGAACGGCGTGTGACGACCACCTTCTTCCTTCGACAGCACGTAGATCTCGGCCGTGAAGTGCGTGTGCGGCTTGATCGAGCCCGGCTTGGCCAGAACCTGACCACGCTCCACGTCTTCACGCTTGGTGCCGCGCAGCAGCACACCGACGTTGTCGCCCGCCTGACCCTGGTCCAGCAGCTTGCGGAACATTTCAACGCCGGTGCAGGTGGTCTTCACGGTCGGCTTGATACCGACGATTTCGATTTCCTCACCGACCTTCACGATGCCGCGCTCGATACGACCGGTCACCACGGTGCCGCGGCCCGAGATCGAGAACACGTCTTCGATCGGCATCAGGAACGCGCCATCCACCGCGCGCTCCGGCGTCGGGATGTAGCTGTCCAGCGCAGCGGCCAGCGCCATGATGGCGCCTTCGCCCAGGTCGGTCTTGTCGCCTTCCAGCGCCTTCAGGGCCGAGCCCTTGACGATGGGCACGTCGTCGCCCGGGAAGTCGTACTTCGACAGCAGCTCGCGCACTTCCATTTCAACCAGCTCGAGCAGCTCGGCGTCGTCGACCATGTCGCACTTGTTCAGGAACACGACGATGTACGGCACACCGACCTGACGGGCCAGCAGGATGTGCTCGCGCGTCTGCGGCATCGGGCCGTCAGCGGCCGAACACACCAGGATGGCGCCGTCCATCTGGGCGGCACCGGTAATCATGTTCTTCACGTAGTCGGCGTGACCCGGGCAATCAACGTGCGCGTAGTGACGGGTTGCCGTCTCGTACTCAACGTGTGCCGTGTTGATCGTGATGCCGCGCGCCTTCTCTTCCGGCGCTGCGTCGATCTGGTCGTACGCCTTCGCCTCACCACCGAACTTCGACGACAGAATCGTCGTGATCGCCGCCGTCAGCGTCGTCTTGCCATGGTCAACGTGACCAATCGTGCCCACGTTCACGTGCGGCTTGGTGCGCTCAAACTTTCCCTTTGCCATTTTCGATCACCCTGGTTGCTTGATAGAGATCTGCGTCAAACATCGACTGACATCCTCAGTTGTCACCAGGATGCCGCACGCAAAAAATTTTGGTGCCCATGGGCAGGATTGAACTGCCGACCTCTCCCTTACCAAGGGAGTGCTCTGCCACTGAGCTACATGGGCACTGAAACATCTTTGCCCGGACACACGCCCGAGCCGTGGAGCGGGAGACGGGAATCGAACCCGCGTCATTAGCTTGGAAGGCTAAGGTTCTACCATTGAACTACTCCCGCCAAACCGCTCCCTACCACCCATCGCGGCGACATGCACTCGCGATGTTTGCTGCAACTTTCTCGCCGTCTTGCCAGAACCCTGTTTGCTCAAGAGTTGTGGTGGAGGGGGAAGGATTCGAACCTTCGAAGGCAGAGCCGTCAGATTTACAGTCTGATCCCTTTGACCGCTCGGGAACCCCTCCGGCGACCAGCGAAACCCGCGATTATGGTGAGGGTTTCTTGCGCTGTCAAACCCCGGAACAAAAAATTCATCCAGGGAAGGCCAGCAGCGGCTGGATGTCCAGCAGACGCGACGCAGTTTTTGCATCGGCGCCGGACAGCCGCGGGATTATGCCAAGAATTGGCGCGTTGAGGCGACTTTTCAGCGCGGAAATCGTCGCCTCCTGCTCCAGCATGCCCTCGGGCTGGCAGTTCGCGACCCAGCCGGCCAGCGTCAACCCGCGCGCCCGCGCCGCCTCGGCCGTCAGCAATGCGTGGTTGATGCAGCCCAGCCTCAACCCGACCACAAGAATCAGCGGCGCCCCGATGTCGACCGCCAGATCGGCGGTCGTCCAGTCGGCACCCAAGGGCACGATGAACCCACCTACGCCTTCGACGATGACGTGATCAGCCTCTGCGCGCAGCGCAGACAGGGCGTCCAGCACCACAGCGCGATCGATCGATCGCCCCTCGCGTTGCGCGGCCACATGCGGGGCCAGCGGCGCTTCGAACAGATAGGGATTGGTCAGCGCCGTCGGTTGGTCGAGCCCGCTGGCCTGCGCCAGCGCGTCGGCGTCCTCGTTCGCGAGGCGGCCGGTGGCGTCGGGCGACGCGCCCGACGCCACCGGCTTCATGCCGACCGCGTTCACGCCGTTGGCCCGCAGCGCCTCGATCAGCGCGCAGGACACCAATGTCTTGCCGACACCCGTGTCGGTGCCCATGACGAAATGCAGTTTTCCCGCGCTCATATCAGCTCCGGTTGCCCGAGGACGCACGAGCGACCACCCAGGCCAGTTGATAGGTCAGCGGCAGGCCAAGCGCTTCGCGTCGTGCCTCCAAGCGATCGCATACCTGCCGCAATGCCGCGCGGCCGAGCAGAGCACGACGCGCGCCATCCGGCACGTGTGACGCACCGATATCGCGGTTCGACTGCAGCAGTGCGCGCGCATCCGCAAAGTATTCGACGTGCGATTCGCTGCGCATCAGTTCCGCCGTGAAGCCACTGTCGGCCAGAGCAGCAGCCAGCGCCCCGGGCGCCGGGAAGGACACCGTGTGACGATGCGCATCCAGACCGGCGAACGCGTCATCGATCTCTGCGAGCGTTCCGAGGAGGACGGTGCTGAAACACATATGGCCGCCATCCCGGAGGACGCGCCGACACTCGGCCAGCGCAACCGGCAGGTCGCACCACTGCAGCATCAGGCTGGAGAACACGATGTCCGCGCTCGCCGAGGCAAGCGGCAGACGGTGCGCATCGGCGCAGACGCGCGTCACTCCGCTGCCCCGTTCGTGGGCACGCAACATGCCCAACGAGAAATCGACCGCACAATGTGTCGCATGAGGAAAGCGCGCATGCAAGCCGGTCGATGCGAAGCCGGTCCCGCAGCCGAGATCGAGCACAAGCCCGGCGGATCTGTCCGGCAGCAGTTCGAGCAGGCGATCGCACACCACGCGCTGCAGCCCGGCCGCCGCGGCATAGCGCGTCGCAGCCCGCGAAAATGAGGACCGTATCGCGGCGCGCTCAGTCATCGGCGCACACCCACGCACACAGATCGGAAAGCTCGCGATGCCGCCAGGGCAGATGCGCCGCGCCCGGCACTGGCATCCAGCGCGCAGCGTCCTCCTTGGCCGCGGCGCCGATGTCGACCACGTGGTCCTGCTCGCCGTGCAGGCAGCACAGAGGTATTGGAAGCGAACGCAAGGTGTCCCGCAGATCCCGCTCGCGCAACCAGTCCAGTCCCTGACTCAACGCCTGAGCGGCCGGCGGCAGGTCGTCCATCAACGCTGCCATCGCGCCCCGCACGCCGCGTGCATCGCTGTCGCCGAGCGCCGCCAGTGCGGCAAAGCGAGCGCGCGTGCGCCGCGGGTCCTGCTCCAGGCCATCCGCAAAGGCGTCGAAGCGCTCTTCTGTCATGCCATATGGCCAGTCGACGGCCTGCATGAAGCGCGGCGAAGCGCCCACGAGGAGCAGTCGGCGCACCCGCATCCGAGCCGCCCAGGCGATCGCCAGCAGGCCGCCCAGCGACCAGCCGACCAGCACCTCCGCGTCGGGCACCGCCTGTACGAGCTGATCGACACAGTCGTCGAAACCGTCGCAGCGCTGGCCGACGTTCAATCCGTAGCCGGGCAGGTCGGGCTGGACGACGCGGCAATGCGCGCCCAGCGCCTCGGCCAGCGGCGACAGCAGGCGGCCGTCCCAGCCCCAGCCGTGCACCAGTGCGACGCGCGGCCCCTGTGTGCCGTAACAACGGGCGGCCAGCACGTCATTCATGGCCGACCTCGTTCAGCGCAGCGCACAGCGCGTCAATGTGTGCGGCCTCGTGCGCCGCGCTGAGCGACACACGCAAGCGGGCACTGCCAGCAGGCACCGTGGGTGGCCGGATGGCCGGCACCCACAGGCCACGTTCGCGCAGCCGCGCCGACAGCGCCAGCACCTCGGAATTGCCACCCACCTGCACCGGCTGGATTGCGGTGTCGGACGGCATCACGGGCCAGCGGCACGTCGCGAGCAGCTGCCGCATGCGCAGACGATGTTCCGTCAGACGCGCGCGCCGCTCGTCACCGTCCTCGATCAAGCGCAGGCTCGCCAGCACCGCACAGGCGGTCGCCGCGGGCGCTGCGGTGGTGTAGCGGTAGCTGCGGCCGGTTTGCATCAGCCATTCGATCGCGTCGGCGTCGCCGGCGACGAAGGCACCGGCGACGCCTGCCGCCTTGCCCAGCGTGCCGATGTAGATCAGACGCGGTGACGCGAGGCCAAAGTGCGACAGCACGCCACGCCCCTGCTCACCAAGCACGCCGAAACCGTGCGCGTCGTCGACCACCAGCAGTGCGTCGTGGCGCTCGCACAGCGCCAGCAGTTCGGGCAGCGGCGCGATGTCGCCATCCATGCTGAACACGCCGTCGGTCACGACGACCTTCTGTCCGCCTGCAGCCTCGAGCGCGCGCGCGACCGCAGCGACGTCGCCATGCGGATAGCGACGCACCGTGGCGCGCGACAGCAAGGCAGCGTCGACCAGCGAGGCGTGGTTCAGCCGGTCGGCGATCACCGTGTCGCCGCGCCCGGCGAGCGCCGGCAGCACCGCGAGGTTGGCCATGTAGCCGGTCGAGAAATAGAGCGCGCGCGGCAGGCCGACGAAACGCGCGAGCGCGACCTCCAGCTCCTCGTGCGGTCGCTGGTGTCCGCTGACCAGGTGCGACGCGCCAGCACCGGCGCCCCAGCGAGCGGCGCCTTCGCGGAAGGCGTCGACGATTTCAGGATGGCTGGCGAGTCCGAGGTAGTCGTTGCCGGCGAAGGAAACGAGGCGCCGACCATCGACCACCGCCTCGGGGCCGCAGGGCGCCTCCAGCACCAGGCGGGTACGCAGCAGATCGTCCGCCGCCAGCGCTTCTAGGCGGGCGCGAAAGTCGGTGGCGCTCATGCGAGGGCAGCGTCCAGCGCAGCCAGCGCCCCTTGCGCAAGCAACACGCTCTGCGCTTCATCGAGCACGTAAGGCGGCATGAAGTAGAGCGTGTTGCCTATCGGCCGCAGCAGCAGTTCGCGCGCCAGCGCCTCGCGATGGAAACGGCGGCTGAAGTCCGCGTGCGGCGTATCGACGTCGAGCGCCCAGATCATGCCCGCCTGACGGAAATTGCGGGTGGCCGGATGCGCCGCAAGCGGCGCCAGCGCCTCGCTGAAAGTCTGCGCCCAGGCCCTGTTGCGTTCGAGCACGTCGAGCTGTTCGAACAGTTCCAGCGTCGCCAGCGCCGCGCGGCAGGCGAGCGGATTGCCGGTGTAGGAATGCGAGTGCAGGAAGCCGCGCGCCATCGTGTCGTCGAGGAAGGCCTCGAACACGAAGGGCTTGCTCAGCACCAGCGACAGCGGCAGCGTGCCGCCGGTGATGCCTTTGGACAGGCAGATGAAATCCGGCCAGCCCTCGCCGTCGGCATCCAGCGACTGCTCGCTCGCGAAGAAGGTGCCGGTGCGACCGCAGCCGACGGCGATCTCGTCGGCGATCAGGTGCACCTGATAGACGTCGCACAGCGCACGCACCGCACTGAGCCAGCCTGCGTCGTGCATCGCGAAGCCGCCGGCGCACTGCACCCGCGGTTCGATGATCAGCGCGGCGATCCGCGCGTGATGCGCTTCGAGGAATACTGTCAGCGCGTCGAGCGCGTGCAGTGGTGCGCTCGACGCCGGACTGGGCAAAACGTGCGCGCCGCGCACCATGGGCGCATAGGCATCACGGAACAGCGGCACGTCGGTCACCGCCAGCGCACCAACCGTTTCGCCGTGGTAGCTGCCGGCGAAGCAGATGAACTCGTTCTTGTCCGGCCGCCCGCTGTTGCGCCAGTAGTGCAGCGACATCTTCAGCGCGATCTCGGTTGCCGACGCGCCGTCCGACGCATAGAAGGCGTGGCCGAGGCGACCGCCGGTCAGGGCTGACAGCTTTTCCGACAGCGTCACCACCGGTTCGTGCGTGAAGCCGGCGAGCATCACGTGGTCCAGCGTGTCCAGCTGGTCGCGCAGCGACTGCACGATGTGCGGGTGACTGTGGCCGAACAGATTGGTCCACCACGAACTGATGCCGTCGAGGTAGCGACGACCGTCCGGCGCATACAGCCACGGCCCTTGCGCGCGGCTGACGGCGAGCAGCGGCAGCGACTGGTCGGCGTGCCACTGCATCTGCGTGCAGGGGTGCCAGACGGCGGCGAGGCTGCGGGAAACGAGGGAATCTGAAGCGGACACGTGAGGACACCGGCAGCGCCTCCGCACGGTGGCAGAGGCAACGAGGCCGGTATTCTAACCGCCCGCCCGGTACCTCGTCCGGGCGGGCCGCGCAATCACGCTGCGGAGAGCTTCGCCGCCGCGTCGCGCAGTGCAGTGCGCAGCCCCTCTTCCACCACCGGGTGATAGAAGGGCATTTCAAGCGCGCGCTGCACGGTCATGCCCGACTGCATCGCCCAGGCCAGCAGGTGAGCCAGATGCTCGACGTCCGGCCCCATCATTTCGCAGCCGAGCAGGCGACCGCTGGCCTTGTCCGCATAGACGTGCAGCAGACCCTTGTTGCGCAGCATGACGCGCGAGCGCCCCTGGTCCTCGAACGACACCTCGCCGGTGACAAAACTGTCCGGCGCGAGATCGACGTAGCGCTTGCCCACGGTCGCCAGCTGGGGGTCCGAGAACACCACTGCGATCGGCTCGCGACGCAGACCCGGCTGCACCGCGGGGAAGCGGGCCGCGTTTTCGCCGGCGATGCGGCCCTCGTCGGCCGCTTCGTGCAACAGCGGCAGGTCGTTGTTGGCGTCACCGGCGATGAAGATATGCGTGCTGCCACACTGCATCGTCGTGCGGTCGAACTCCGGCACACCGTTTGCGCCGAGCGTCACCGACGTGTTCTCGAGGCCGAGATTCTTCACATTGGGCGTACGGCCGGTGGCGGCGATCACCCACTCGAAGTCCTTGGTCACCACGCGGTCGTCCTGCAGTTCCTGCACGATGCGCACGCCGTCCGGCCGCTCCTCGACCGACACCACCTTGGCGTCGGCGTGCAGCGGAAATTCCTCGGCAAACGCGTTGGTCGCGTAAGCCTTCAGCGCCGGGTCGGAGAACGGGCCGACGAAATGGCCGCGGCCGAACACCTCGACGCGCACGCCGAGGCGGTGCAGCGCCTGACCTATCTCCAGGCCGATCACGCCGGGTCCGAATACGGCCACCGATTCCGGCAGTTCGGTCCAGTCGAACACGTCATCGTTGACGATGAGGCGCTTGCCGGCCGGCTTCAGCATCGGCGGCACCGCAGGCGACGATCCGGTGGCAATGACTGCACGGCCAAAGGTGACCACCGTGTGCTCATCGACCTGCAGGCTGCGGTCGTCGATGAACTTGGCGTAGCCGCGCAGCTTGTGCTCGGCCGGAATGCTATCGACACCGCGCACGACGAAGCCGACGAAGCGGTCGCGTTCGCGGCGCACGCGCTCCATCACGGCGCGGCCGTCGATGCGCACCGACCCTTCGAGACGGATGCCGAAAGCGTCCCACTTTTCGGTCACGTGCGCCGCTTCCGCCGCCGCGATCAGCAGCTTGCTCGGCATGCAGCCGACGCGGGCGCAGGTGGTGCCGTAGGGGCCGCCCTCGATGATGACGGCCGACTTGCCGCCGGCGATGGCGGCGCGGTAGGCGGCGAGGCCGGCCGTGCCGGCACCGATCACCGCAACATCCACGATCATTTCCTTCATGTCAGTCTCCCTGGTCGGACGATCAGGGCTGCGCACCCTGCGGTGCGCAAGCCTGATCGCACGGCGGGTCGCCCCACCGTACGCCCATCTCGTGCGGCTTACTTCGCCGCCGCCCACTTCTCCAGGTCTTCCCAGCCGCCGATGTGCTGGCCGTTGATGAACACCTGCGGCACCGTCTTCGCACCGACGATGGCACCCAGGGCACGCGAACGCTCGGTGTGCGGCAGGTTGATCTCGGCGTAGTGATAGCCCTTCTCCGCCAGCAAGGCCTTGGCCTTGGCGCAGAAGCCGCACCCTTCGCGGGTCAGGATGGCGACCTGGTCCGGCTTCTTCGCGTTCGGGTTGATGTAGTTCAGCATCGTGTCCGCATCGGACACCTTGAACGGATCACCCGGTTCCTGCGGCTCGATGAACATCTTGCTCACGACGCCGTCCTTCACCAGCATCGAATAGCGCCAGCTGCGCTTGCCGAAGCCGAGATCGGCCTTGTCGACCAGCATGCCCATACCTTCGGTGAATTCGCCGTTGCCGTCGGGTACCAGGGTCACATTGTCGGATTCCTGATCCTTGGCCCATTCGTTCATGACGAAGGTGTCATTGACCGACACGCACAGGATGTCATCAACGCCATTCGCCTTGAACGCCGGCGCCAGTTCGTTGTAGCGCGGCAGATGGGTGGACGAGCAGGTCGGCGTGAAAGCGCCGGGCAGCGAGAACACCACGACGGTCTTGCCCTTGAACAGATCATCGGTGGTGACGTTCTTCCACTCGTTGTTTTCGCGGACGCGGAACGTGACGTTGGGGACGCGCTTGCCTTCGTGGTTCTGCAGACTCATGTTCATCTCCTTGAGTGATGGACCGGATTCGAAAAGTGGTGATGTGCATGCCACTTGCTGCGCTGCACATCGACAGGACGCATTCTGGATATCGGATCGAAAACGGTCCAATTGATTGATTTTCTATTATTGATCGTATAATTCGATCAACAATCCCCGGAGCCCGCGCATGTCCGCCCTGCCCTCGCTGCGCCAGCTGCGTTATCTGGTCGCCGTGTCCGACAAGCTGAACTTCACCCAGGCGGCGGAATCCTGCTTCGTCACGCAATCCACGTTGTCCGCCGGCATCAAGGAACTGGAAGCCACCCTGGGCACGCGGCTGGTCGAGCGCGAGCGGCATTCGGTCATGATGACTGCAGTCGGAGCCGAGGTCGTCGCGCGTGCGCGCCGGCTGCTGGCCGAGGCCGAAGACCTGACCGAATGGGCACGCAATGCGGAGCGGCCGATGAGCGGCCTGCTCAGGCTCGGCGTCATCCCGACGATCGCGCCCTTCCTGTTGCCGGCGGTACTGCCCGAAGTGCGGTCGCGCTACCCTGAACTGAAACTGGCGCTGCGTGAGGACCTGACCGCCAACCTGCTGGCACGGCTTGCCACCGGCCAGATCGACTTCGCGCTGATCGCGCTGCCCTACGACACCGGCAATCTGCAGGTGTACTCGCTGTTCGACGAAGAACTGCTGCTGATCGCGCCGGCCGGCCGCGAAGCGGACATGCCGCGCGACATCGGCAAGCTGGACCCGGAGGCGCTGCTGCTGCTGGAAGAGGGCCATTGCCTGCGCGGACATACGCTGGGCGGCTGCCGGCTGGACGAACCGCGGGTGACCGGCATGGAGGCGACCAGCCTTTTCACGCTGGCGCAGATGGTCGAAGGCGGGCTTGGAATGGCGCTGCTGCCCGACATGACCTTGCGCTCCGGCCTGCTCGGTCATATGAATCTTGTCGCGCACCGCTTCTCCGAACCGCGTCCGCGCCGTACCATCGCACTGGTCGCACGCAGTTCGAATGCCCGCCAGGAGTGTTTTTCACGGCTGGCCGAACTGATCGCCGGACAGGCGCCGCAGTCCCGCACCGACACAACTGACGGAACCGGTACCTGACGGCCGCACTCACATCCGCGTCAGCATCAACGAAGGGAGCATCCAAATGAGCACGATCAACATCGGCATTCCTGAAGACCAGCGCCGCGCCATTGCCGACGGTCTGTCGCGCCTGCTGGCCGACACCTACACGCTCTACCTGACCACGCACAACTTCCACTGGAACGTGACCGGTCCGATGTTCAACACGCTGCACCTGATGTTCGAAGGTCAGTACACCGAACTGGCGCTGGCCGTCGATCTGGTGGCCGAACGCATCCGCGCGCTGGGCTATCCGGCACCGGGCACCTACTCGGCTTACGCCAAGCTCACGTCGATCAAGGAGCCGGAAGGCGTGCCGTCGGCCAACGACATGATCCGCCAGCTGGTTGCTGGCCAGGAAGCCGTCGTCCGCACCGCGCGCAGCATCTTCGCCGTGGTAGACGAGGCGCACGACGAACCGACCGCCGACCTGCTGACGCAGCGCATGCAGATCCACGAGAAGAACGCCTGGATGCTGCGCAGCCTGCTCGAAGGCTGATCGACCGCACAGCAGCACACACCGGCCCGCGAGGGCCGGTTTTCATTTGCGCGCCAGCGATGCGCAGATCCAGACGACCAGCGCGCAAAGTGCGGCACTGAGCAGGATGTGCGACGGGAAATGCGCACCGCGCGCGACCTGAACCGCTCCAGCCACGCCCCCGAGCAGCAGCACGCCAGCCAGCGCCAGGCGCCGCCGTGCGCCGGTCAGCACCGGCAGCAGCGCCAGCCACATGAAGGCGGTGGCCGCATGGCCGCTGGGCAGGCATTTGCCTGGTCCGGCCTCTTCTGGTCGCGGATCCAACAGGCGAAAGAACTGCCCCGAGCCACCGAAGTCAGCGACATACCAGGGGCAGCTGTGGGCCGACTGCGCTCGCGCCATATTTACCGCGATCACAGCCAGCAGCGAGGCGACGAGCACGAAGGCGAGACGGCCGCGCAATTCAGCCGCCGCGCCACGCAGGCGCAGCACACTCCAGCCGGCCAGCAGGCCAAGCCAGACCAGCACCGCCAGCCACTTCAGGCCGTCGTGCAGCACCGCCGACAGCAGCCACTGCCTGCGCAGCGGAAAGGCCCCGGCGGCGGCGTCGAAGAACCACGCGGCGGTGATCAGATCGCCGTCGCTCCAGCGGTTGCTCCAGAGCGCCAGCAGCGCCGACAGCACCGCCACGGCGAGCAGGTCGGCGTGCCGCCGCATCACTGCGCGGCAGGCATCTGCAGACGGCCCTGCTTGAATGCCGCGGCCGCGGTCTGGTAGTAGGCGATGGCCTCCTTCACCCGCTGCGGATCCGGCTCGGTCGGCGTCGATTCCAACGTGACCGGGTCGACGCGGTAGGCCTTGACCACACGCCGCGGCGACAGCACGGTGAGCAGGTCGCCGCGCAGATAGCCCAGGTCCTGGTAGTTGGAAATGAATACGCGATCCAGCTGCACGTGCTCCTCGAAGAAGGCGCGGCCGAAGAAATGGTCGTCGCCGTTCTTGCCCATCACTTCGAGCAGCGTCGGCGCCAGGTCGATCTGGCTCAGACGGTCGGTGAATTCGCCCGGCGGCAGCATGTCCGGCGCGTAGAAGATCAGCGGGATGCGGTACTTCGCCACCGGCAGCCGGGTGCGGCCTGCGACCGACGCGCAGTGGTCGGCGACGAACACGAACAGCGTGTCGGCGAACCACGGCTGCTTCTTCGCCTCGCGGATGAACTGGCCGATCGCCCAGTCGGTGTACTTCACGGCGCCGTGCCGGCCGCCCGGCGACGGAATGTCGATGCGGCCGTCCGGGTAGGTGTAGGGACGGTGGTTCGACGTGGTCATGATCTGCGCGAAGAAGGGCTTGCCTTCGGCCGCCTTGCGGTTCATCGCGATCAGCGCGTTGGCGTACAGCGACTCGTCCGCCACGCCCCACACGTTCTCGAACACGATGCTGTCCTTCGGGAAATCGGTGCGGTCGACGATGAGGTAGTCGTTGCCGCGGAAATAGCTGTTCATGTTGTCGAAGTAGCCGTAGCCACCGTAGATGAACATCGGCACCACGCCCTGCGGCGCGAGGATTTCCCCGACTGTCGACAGAT
This sequence comes from Methyloversatilis discipulorum, assembly GCF_000385375.1. NCBI lineage: Bacteria > Pseudomonadati > Pseudomonadota > Betaproteobacteria > Nitrosomonadales > Sterolibacteriaceae > Methyloversatilis > Methyloversatilis discipulorum. Next base: position 702,417 of record NZ_ARVV01000001.1, on the reverse strand, counting down.
TGTTGTTGTTCGTCCGCCGGACGATGGCCTGACCGGGCACCGGCGGCGTGCCGAGCGACAGGGCCTCCAGACCGCGCACGGTGCGGGTACCGGTGGCATACACGTTGGCAAAGCGCAGCCCTTCGGCAGCGATGCGGTCTAGCTCCGGCGTCAGGCCTTCCTTTGATCCATAGGCGCCGACGTATTCCGCCGACAGGCTCTCTATGGTCACCAGCACCACATTGCGCGGCCGCCGTGTGAAGGGTGACTTGTCGTGCGGCGGATCGTCCATCGCGCTCGGACTGTCCTCGGCGCTCAGCGGCAGGCGCTCGACATGCAGTGTGCGCAGCACCTCGTCCGCCTCCTCCTGCGGCAGCGTCGCATACCAGCGCGCGTAATCCAGTTCGTTGCGGCGCATCGCCGCCGCCAGCGAGAAGAGTCCGTTACCCGCCAGTTCGTCGGCGTAGGCGTCACCGCTGCCTTCCATCTGCTCGATCGCCGCCACCTGCGCCGCCGCCGGCAGCAGTACGGCCGCCGCCAGCATGGCGACGCGCGCGCGCCAGGAGCGGACAGCGACGGCAAACGAAAGCCGTCGCCGCAACAGCACGACGAACAGCGCCGACAGCGCCACGATGCCGCCGACCAGCGCGCCGACCGGGTAGGACTCGACGATGTTGCCGATCACTTCCTGCGTGTACAGCAGATAGTCGACGGCGATGAAATTGAAGCGGGTCGAGAATTCCTCCCAGAACACCACTTCGGCGACCGCGCCGAACAGCAGCAGCGCCACCGCCAGCCACAGCGCCGCCCAGCGCAATGCACCCACGAAGCGGCTGGCTCGCAGCCGCGCCGGCAGCAGGGCCGACAGTGCCAGCAGCGGTGCAAGCATCCAGGCAAGCGTTGCCATGTCGAACCACAGGCCGCGCCCGAAAACGTGCACTGCGGCGCTGCCGGGGTCGGCGTACAGCCAGAGGCCCAGCCGCAACAGCGTCCAGACAGCCAGCGCTGTCAGCGCAAGTACGAGCAGGAAGGGCAGCGCGCGCCGCTGTGGCGCAAGGGATTCAGTCATGGAATGAAATCATCAGGCGGCGGTTCGCTCGCCGAATCGCTTGTACAGGATGGGCAGCAGCAGCAGTGTTAACGCAGTACAAGAAACCAGCCCGCCAATGACAACGATTGCAAGCGGCCGCTGGATTTCCGACCCCGGCCCGCTGGCGAACAGCAGCGGCACCAGACCGAGGGCAGCCATCGACGCGGTCAGCAGCACCGGCCGCAGCCGGCGCTGCGCGCCATGCACCACGGCGTCCAGCATCGACATGCCGGCGGCGCGCAGCTGGTTGAAATAGCTCACCAGCACCACGCCATTGAGCACGGCGATGCCGAGCAGCGCGATGAAACCGACCGACGCCGGCACCGACAGGTATTCGCCGGACAGCGCCAGCGCGAACACGCCGCCTATCATCGCGAACGGCACGTTGGCCATCACCAGCGTTGCCTGACGCAGCGAATCGAAGGTGCTGTAGAGAATGAGGAAGATGAGCACCAGCGCCACCGGCACCACCAGCGCCAGCCGCTGCGCCGCCCGCTGCTGGTTCTCGAATTCGCCGCCCCAGGTCAGCCGGTAGCCCGGCGGCAGCTCGACCTTCTGCATCACCTGCGCGCGCGCCTCCTCGACGAAGCCGACCAGATCACGGCCGCCGACGTTGGCGATCACCACCATATTGCGGCTGCCCAGCTGCCGGTTGATCTGCACCGGCCCGCCGACGCGTTCGAAACGCGCCAACTGACCGAGCGCGATGCGCCCTCCGCCCGGCAGCGCCACCGGCAGCTGCGCCAGTTCGTCGGCCGCCGCCGTGCTGCCGCTGGCACGCACCAGCAGCGGAATGCGCCGCTCCTGCTGCTGGATCAGGCCGACCCGCTCGCCCTCGATCTGTGCGCGCAGGCTGGCCGCCAGTGTGTCGATGTCCAGTCCGGCACGGGCCAGCGCGTCGCTGTCCGGCACCACGCGCAGATACTGCACGCCCTCGTTGCGTACGAAGAACACATCCTCCGCCCCCGGTGTCGCGCGCAGCACTTCGGCGATCTCGTCCGCCTTGTGATTCAGCACGTCGAGATCCGGGCCGAAGATGCGGATCGCGAGGTCGCCGCGCACGCCGAGAATCATTTCCGACACCCGCATTTCGATCGGCTGAGTGAAGGCGTAGGCCACGCCCGGAAATTCGTTCAGCAGTTCGCGGATGCGATGGATGACCGCCGGCTTGTCGACCTCGGTCGGCAGGCTGATGAAGGTATCGGTCTGGTTCAGGCCCATCGGGTCGAGGCCGATCTCGTCCGAGCCGGCACGCGCCACCACCTGCAGCGCCTCCGGCACCGTCTCCTTCAGCGCGCGCTGGAACTGGCTGTCGATCGCCAGCGAGGCGTCGAGACTGATCGACGGCAGCTTTTCCAGCTGCACGATGAGGCTGCCCTCGTCCATCGTCGGCATGAAGGTCTTGCCCAGCCCCATGTACAGCACGACCGCCGCGACACCGAGCAGGCCGGCGACGGCGCCCACCACTGCCGGTGCCGCCAGCGCCTTCTGCAGCAGCGGCGCATACAGTCGGGCCAGCGTGCGCGGCAGCCAGGGGTCGGCGTGCGACTTCGCATTCAGCATCAGACGCGCCAGCAGCGGAATGACAGTCAGCGACAGCAGCAGCGAGCCGGCGAGCGCGAACACGATGGTCAGCGCCACCGGCGCGAACAGCTTGCCTTCCAGTCCCTGCAGGCTCAGCAGCGGCACGAACACCAGCGCGATGATGACGATGCCGGCGGTGGTCGGCACCGCCACCTCGCGCACGGCGTCCAGCACCACCTGCTGCCGCGGGCGCTGATCGGCGCCCGGTTCGTGCAGATGGGCGACCACGTTCTCGACCACCACAACGGCAGCGTCGACCAGCAGGCCGATGGCGATGGCCAGCCCGCCCAGGCTCATCAGGTTGGCCGACAGGCCGAACTGGTGCATCAGCAGGAAGGTCCACAGCGCCGACAGCGGCAGCACCACGGCAACCGCCAATGCGGCGCGCAGATTGCCGAGGAAGAGATAGAGCATGACGCCGACCAGCACCACCGCTTCGAGCAGCGCCTTCGACACCGTGCCGACCGCGCGCGACACCAGTTCGCCGCGGTCATAGAAGGGCACCACTTTCACGCCCGCCGGCAGCGCCGCCTGCACTTCCTCGAGCCGGGCGCGCACGCCGGCCACCACCTGCTGCGCGTCGGCGCCGCGCAGGCCCAGCACCAGGCCCTGCACCGTCTCGCCCTCGCCGTTGTGGGTGACGCCGCCCATGCGCGTGAGCGCGCCGAGCTTGACTTCGGCCACGTCGGCCACCCGCACCTGCGCAGTCGGCGTCGCGTGCACCACCAGGCGCCCGATATCGTCGAGCGAAGTGAGCCGGCCCTGCACGCGCACCAGCAGCGTTTCCTCGCCCTCGTTGATGCGGCCGGCGCCGTCGTTGCGGTTGAAGCGTTCCAGCGTGGTCCGCAGTTCGTCCAGCGTGATGCCGGTGGCCGCCATGCGGGCCGCGTCCGGCACCACTTCGTAAGCGCTGGCCAGGCCACCCAGCACGTTCACGTCGGCCACGCCGCGCACCGTGCGCAGCGCCGGGCGGATCACCCAGTCGAGCAGCGCGCGCCGCTCGGCGATCGGCAGATCGCCCTCGACGGTGAACATGAACATTTCGCCCAGCGGTGTGGTGATCGGCGCCAGCCCGCCGGAGAGGCCCGGCGGCAGGTCGCCCATGATGCCGTTCAGGCGCTCGCTCACCTGGTTGCGCGCCCAGTAGATGTCGGTGCCATCCTCGAAATCGATGGTGACGTCAGTGAGGCCGTACTTGCTGGTCGAGCGCAGCATGGTCTGCTTCGGCAGACCCAGCATTTCGATCTCGATCGGCGTCGTGACGCGCGCTTCCATCTCTTCGGGTGTCATGCCCGGCAGCTTGACGATGATCTTCACCTGCGGCGCCGACACGTCAGGGAAGGCGTCGATCGGCAGCTTCATCGCCGCATTGAGGCCGGCGGCGATCAGCAGCAGCGCCGCCAGTACGGTCAGCAGCGGGCGGGCGAGCGCGCTGCGGGTCAGGGCGTCGAGCATCATTCGGCTCCGCCGTGGCCCAGCCACACCGCCTTGATCGCCGCCACCCCGCTGACCGCGACCGGCGACTTCGCGTCAAGCGCGCCGCTGACCGTGGCCTGCGCACTGTCCTGCGACAGCACCTCTACCTCGACCGCACGGAAGCCCTGCGCGGTGCGCATGAACACCCAGCTCCTGCCGTCGTGATGGAGCAGTGCGCCGGCCGGCACCGACCAGGCGGCGGCTGCCGTCGCGCTGCGGCGCACCTTGACCCATTGGCCGGGCCGCAGCCCGTTCTTCGAAGGTGGCAGTTCGGCGCGGATGCGCACCGTCTGCGTGGCGTCCGACGCCCCCCAGCCTATCTGCGTCACCCGCGCCCTGCCGGCGCTTCCGTCGAGCTCGATCAGGTCGCCCTCACGCACCGACGCCGCCTGCGCGACCGGCAGGTTCAGTTCCAGCATGAGCCTGTTCGCATCGGCCAGGCGCAGCAGCGGGTCCGCCTCGTTTACGCGCTGACCGGGCAGCGCCATCCGTTCGAGCACGGTCGCGGCGGCGGCGGCGCGCACCTGGATGCGGCCGGCCGACGCGTCGGCCGCCGACACGCCCATCAGGCGCAAGCGTGACTGTGCGGCAGCCAGTGCAGCGTCGGCCTGTGCTGCCGCCGCTTCCGACTCGCGTACGCGGCGTTCGGCGATCAATCCCTCGGCATGCAGCGCGCGGTCGCGTTCGCGGTTGCCGCGCGCCAGTTCGGCCGCAGTGCGCGCCTGCGCCAGCGACGCGCCCATGTCCGGCAGATCGGCGCTGCGCAGCTCGGCCAGCACCGCGCCAGCCGCCACCTGCTGGCCCTCCGCCACGGGCACCCGCACGACCACACCGCCAGCCGGTGCGGTCGCGACCCACTCCGCATCGGGTGACGCGACCACGCGTGCCGACCACGGGGTGGCCAGTGCGCTTTTCGCTTCGACCGGCAGCGCCTCGCGCACACCCAGACGCTGCATCTGGGTCGGCGCGAGCACGACATCGGCGGCCTGCGCCGCAGCGGTGGACAGGCCGAACAGGAGGAAGACGATACGGAGCTTCAAGGCAGTATTCCCAGGCTGTGGTTATAGCGCGCGACGGCGCGCGACCAGGCGATTTCGGCCAGCGCCGCGGCACGGCGGGCGCTGGCGGCACGCGCCTCGACCAGCAGGCGCTCGGCCAGCGATGTTTCGCCGAGGCGGTAGGCGCGCCGTCCGAGTTCGACTTCGCGCTCGGCGACTTCCTTCTGACCCAGCGCCAGCGTGCGCGCCTGTTCGCGCGCGTGCAGTTCGTGTTCGGCCTCGTGCAGCGCCAGTTCGGCGTTGCGGCGGGCGAACGCCAGTTCGTCCTCGGCGCGCGCCAATTCGATCTGCGCCGGCGACAGCGCGGCGCTGCGGTGCGCTTCGCCGCCGAAGGGGATGGAAATCGTTGCGCCGACGCTGTCGGTGGTGGGCATGTCAGCCGCCGTTTCCGAGCGCACGCCGACCAGCAGGCGCGGCGCACCGCTGCCCTGCGACTGCAGCGTGCCGAGCGCACTGCGCGCCCGCTCGACATGGGCCTGCGCCATCAGCACCGGCGGATAGCCCAGCGCCTGGGTCGCCACCGCCTCACGCGCCTGCTGCGGCAGCGCCTGCTGGCCGGTCAGCGCGGTCCAGCCGAACAGGCTGTGCGCCAGCTCGACCTGCGCCTCATACAGCACCGCGTCGCGCTCGCGACGGGCGGTCTCCGCCGACAGCTTCTCGACCGGCGCCGCGTCGCCAGCGCGGATGCGCCGCGCCACGTCGTCTTCCAGCGCGCGGTAGAGATCGACGTCGGCATCGGCCAGCGTCACTTCGGCTTCGGCCTGCAGCACGCGCCATAGCTGTTCGCGCAGATCGCCGGCCACGCGCCAGCGGTAGGCGCGCAACTCCTCTTCGGATTGCAGCCGGCCGGCATCGGCCTCGCGCCGCAGCGCGTCGCGCTGGCCGGACCGCCACAGCGGCAGCTCCAGCCCCGCTTCAAGTTCGCGCAGCCCGGTGTGGCCGGGCAGGCGGTCGGTCTGATAGCGCATCTGCACCGCTGGCGGGCCCGACAGCACGCTGTCGGCGCGCGCGGCCAGCGCACGTGACTCATTCATGCGCGCCTGCGGCAGCGCGCTGCCGGGCGCCCGGGCCATCGCCAGATCGAGCGCACGCGACAGCGTCAGCGCACTGTCGCGCAGCACCGGCTGCTCGTGCTCGTCGGCGTGCGCGGCAAGCGATTGCGCGAACACCGGCGGACACAGCAGTGCACAGGAAAGCAGAAGGACTGAGCGCATGGACGCAATCGACGAATACGGACAGCCAGCAAGCTTGCGCGCGGGCGGCTTGCCACAGGGTGAACGCAACATGAACGTCTGTTCATGTTGCGGCCATCCAGTGCGCAGGCAGAATGGCGTCCGGATTTGCGCCCGGAGGGCGCGTCACACACCCCAACTCCAGTTCCCATCGACATGCGCATCCTGGTCGTCGAGGACGACACCGAAATCGCCGGATTCATCTGCCGCGGCCTGCGCGAGGCCGGACATGTGGTGGACCACGCGCCGAACGGCCGCGAGGGCCTGTTCCTCGCCACCGGCGAGCAGTACGACGCCATCGTGCTCGACCGCCTGATGCCGCAGATGGACGGCCTGTCCATGCTGGCCGCGCTGCGTGCCACCGGTTCGCGCGTACCGGTGCTCATCCTCAGCGCACTGAGCCAGGTCGACGAACGGATACGCGGCCTGCGCGCCGGCGGCGACGACTATCTGGTGAAACCGTTCGCGATGTCGGAACTGCAGGCGCGGCTGGAGGCGATCACCCGGCGTGGCCTGATGCCGGTGGCCGAATCGGTGCTGCGTGTGGCCGACCTCGAACTCGACCGCATGACGCACACGGTGCGGCGCAGCGGCGAGGAGATCGCGCTCAAGCCGCAGGAGTATCGCGTGCTCGAATTCCTGATGCGCCACGCCAGCCAGGTGGTCACCCGCACCATGCTGCTCGAAGGCGTGTGGGACTACCACTTCGACCCGCAGACCAACGTGATCGACGTGCACATCTCCCGCCTGCGCGCCAAGGTCGACCGCGCGCCCTGGCCGCCGCTGATCCACACGCTGCGCGGCAGCGGCTACTGCCTGCGCGCACCGTCATGAGCGGACGCGACGAGGTCGATGCCGGCCAGCCCTATCTGGTCGAACAGGACGGCCAGCTCACGCTGGCCTTCAGCGAACTGGCGGTGCAGAGCACGATGGACGCCGCCGCGCCCGAGCGGTTGGTTCTCGAGTACTCGCGCCTGATGATGGCCTCACTGCTGTTCGTGCCCGAGCCGGGCCACATCGGCATGATCGGGCTCGGCGGCGGCTCGCTGGTCAAGGCCTGCCACCGCCACCTGCCGCGGACGCGCATGACCGTGGCGGAGATATCACCGGCGGTGATCGCGCTGCGCGATCGCTTCCACATCCCGCCGGACGACGACAGGCTGACCGTCAGCTGTGCCGACGGCGCCGAGTGGGTGGCCGCGCACGACGGCGTGTTCGACCTGCTGTGGGTGGACGGCTTCGACATCGGCGGCATGCCGGCGGCGCTGACCACGCAGCGCTTCTACGACGACTGCCACGCGGCGCTGCGCGACGGCGGCGTACTGGCGATCAATATGTACGCCGGCGACGCGCTGAACAGCGCCTGGGTCGAACGCGTCGCCGCCAGCTTCGCCCGTTCGGTGGCGGTGGTCGACACCGCTGACGGCGACAACCGCATCGTGTTCGCCGCTCGCGGCAACGCCTTCCGGCTGTCGGAAATGAAGCTGGCGCAGCGCGCCCGCGCACTCGAAGCGCGGCTGGGCATCGCGCTGCCCGGCATCGCCCGCGCACTGATGGACGGCCGGCGGCGCGCGCTGGCCGACAGCGAGCCATGAATCTGCGCCTGAGCACCAGCGCACGGCTGACGCTGGCCAACAGCGCCCTGCTCGCCGCCGGCTTCGGCCTGCTGCTGATGCTGGTGAGCTGGCTGGCCGGGCAGTACATGCTGGGTCACGTCGAAGAGAGCGTAGAAGCCGAACTGGACATCCTCGCCGCCGAGTACCGGGTCGACGGCGTGCGCGGCATCAGCGGCCTGATCCGCCAGCGGCTGGACGTGCGCTCGGCCAATCACGACCGCGTCTACCGGCTGGAGGACGCGGCCGGCCGCCTGCTGATCGGCAACCTCGACCACTGGCCGGCCAGCGCCGGGCGCGAAAGCCTGCCCTTGCGCCTGCCCAGCCTGCTCCACCGCGGGCAGACCGAAATCGTCGCCCGCTGGGCGCGCCTGCCGGACGGCAGCCGGCTGCTGGTCGGCTTCGACGAGTACGAAGTCGAGCAGGTGCGCGGCGACATCCGTCGCGCCGCGCTGGTGAGCTTCGGCCTGATGCTGCTCGCCTCGCTGGGCGGCGGCTATCTGATCACGCGTGCCGCACTGCGGCCGGTCGAAACGATACGGCGCGCCGCGCAGCAGATCATGGACGGCGATCTGCAGCACCGGGTGCCGCTGCGCAGCGGCGACGGCGCGGATGAATTCGACCGCCTGGCGCAGACGCTGAACGGCATGCTTGACCGCATCGCGCGGCTGATCGCCACCGTGCGCGGTGCCACCGACAACATCGCGCACGACCTGCGCTCGCCGCTCACCCGTCACCGTGCGCGCATCGAGGCGGCGTTGAGCCATCCGCCCACGGCGGACGAACTGCCGGACTGGCTGGAGCGCAATCTGGCCGACGTCGACCAGGTGCTGTCCACCTTCCAGTCGCTGCTGCGTATCGCGCGCGTCGATTCCGGCCTGCTGCATGGCGAGTTCAGCGAACTGGACCTCGGCCGCCTGGTGCGCGACGCGGCCGAACTGATGGAGCCGCTGGCCGAGGAGCGCGGCCTGCGCCTCGTCGTCAGCGTGCCGGCGGGCGCCGTCTGCACCGGCCACCGCGACCTGCTGTTCCAGACCGTACTCAACCTGATCGACAACGCCATCAAGTACAGCCCGCACGGCGCCGCGGTCGACCTGTCGCTGACGCGCGACGGCGACGACTGGCGCCTGTGCGTGCGCGACGAAGGCGCGGGCATTCCGGCCGCCGAGCGCGAGCGCGTGTTCGAACGCCTGTACCGGCTGGAAAGTGCCCGCGACACGCCCGGCCTCGGCCTCGGCCTGAGTCTGGTGCAGTCGGTGGTCGCGCTGCACCGCGGCACCATTGCGCTTGACGACGCGATGCCCGGCCTCGCGGTGACGCTGCGCCTGCCGGCCAGACCGGCCGGCCCACACTGAACATCTGCCGCCGACGCACGATCGGCGTTCAGGCCGCCCCGTGCTTGTCCGCCGGATCGCTCGCGCGAATTGGCCGGTAGCGGTCCACCCAGGCCGGGAAGTCTTCTGCCGGCATCGGCCGGGCAATCAGATAGCCCTGTGCGACATCGCAGCCGAGTGCGCACAGCGCGTCCCAGTGCTGCTGCGTCTCGACACCCTCGGCCACCACCTTGCGCCCGAGGTCATGCACGAGGTCTATCGTCGAGCGGACGATGGCGGCGGAGTCGCTGCTGACCGCCATCGCGCGCACGAATGACTGGTCGATCTTGATGCAGCCGACCGGCAGCTTCTGCAGATAGCTGAGCGAGGAGTAACCGGTTCCGAAGTCGTCGATGTAGAGCCGTATGCCTTCTGCGCGCAAGCCGTGCAGCACGCGCAGCGCGAAGTCCGCGTCCTCCATCACGGCGCTCTCGGTGATCTCGATCTCCAGCAGTCCGTTCGCGGTGCCCCAATGCGCCAGCATCTGGCGGATCTTGTCCACCAGATCCTCGTCGCGCAGATTGCGCGCAGACAGATTCACCGCGATGGGCAGCGAACGCCCCTCGTCGTCCCACTGCCCGTTCAGACGCAGCACGCGCGCGATCATCCACTCGGCGAGCGGCCGGATCAGTCCGGTCTGCTCCGCCAGTTCGATGAACTCGGACGGCGGAATCAGGCCGCGCGTCGGGTGCTGCCAGCGCACCAGCGCTTCGGCACCGCAGACGATGCCATCGCGCATGTCGACCTTGGGCTGCAGATAGAGCCGCAGGTCGTCCGCCTCGATCGCGCGTCGCAGATCTCCGGCCATGTTCAGGCGGTGCGAAGGCGCGGGATACAGCGCCGGATCGAATACGACGCAGTCGACGCCCTGCTTCTTCGCCTGGCGCACGGCGATGTCCATGTGCCGGTAGAGATCGTGCAGGGTTGACCCGTGATCCGGATACAGCGCGATGCCGGTCCGCGTCGATACATCGATCGGCAACTCGACCAGCTGGACCGGCTGCGACAGCACCTCGCGCAAACGACGCGCCATCGCCAGCGCCGAAGCACGGTCGCTGTCCGGCAGCAGCAGCGCGAATTCGTCGCCGCGCAGTCGTGCGACGAAGGCACCGTCCGGCATCGCCTCACGGAGCCGGGCGCCGAATTCGCACAGTATCTGGTCGCCCTGGGTGAATCCGAGCGCGTCGTTGATTTCGCTGAGCCGCTCGATATTCATCTGCAGCAGCGCGAACGGACGCTCGTGCTGACGGCAGCTGCGCAGCTCGGCCGCAAGCGTGTCGCTGAACAGGGCCTGGTTGGGCAGACCCGTGAGCAGGTCGAACTGGGTAAGCCGGTACATGGCTTCCCGCGTGCGCTCCTGTTCGGCGTGCGTTCGCAGCGTGGACACACCGTAGGCCAGGTCGTCGGCCGACTCGCCGATGAATGACATTTCCTCGTCGCCGAACCCCTCGGGGGCCGCGCCATGAACGGTCAGCATGCCGATGCCGCGGCCCCCTACGCGCAGCGGACACGCAATCACCGGGCCGCCCGCGGGCGTCGGCAGCGCGTCGTGATCCGCCGTATCGGTGCCGTTGAAACGGCGCACCTGCCCGCCGGCAACGATGGCGTCCATCGCCGTGCGAACGTCGGAGGCGTTGGCGGCGGCCCATGCGCGCAATCCGTCGATGCCGTCCGGATGGCCGCACTGGGCCGTCGGAACATAGTCACCCGACGCATCGCCCAACCAGACCACAGCCATCGGATAGGCGCCGACTTCAACCAGCGCGCGACACATGCTGTCCAGCAGTTCGCGTTCGCCGGTGGCGCGCAGCATCGCGCGGTTGCCTGCGCTGAGCGTACGCAATGCGCGACTCACCCGTTCCAGCTCGCGCACGCGCTGCTCCAGCTCTCTGTTGAGCAGACGTATCCTTTCCTCGGCGCGCTTGCGCTCGGTGATGTCGGCGCCCAGCACGTAGTAGCCGGTCACGTCGCCGCGTTCGTCCTGCCGCGGCATGTAGTTGATCACCTGCCAGACGCCCGGAAAGGGTTCCCAGTCGTAGTTCTGCGGCTCGCCCTTCAGGACTTTCTCGATCAGCGGCGCGGCGATGGCGTAGCGCGTCTCGCCAAGCACCTCGCGCACCGAGCGACCGGCGATGTCAGGGTGATGAGGCGCAAAGCGCTCGCGGTAGTGACTGTTCACATACACGTAGCGCTGCTGCGCATCGACGTAGGCGATCAGCGCCGGCACACGGCTGATGACGGTGCGCAGATGTCCCTCGCTCGCGCTCAGCTGTCGCCGTATCAGTCCGTAGGTCGCACCGAACAGCGCAAGCAGAAGCACGAGCACGGCTCCGCCGGCGCCGACCAGCAGGCCGCTCGTGTGTCTCTGCGCGACGTTGCGGCCGACCAGCAGCCGCCGCTCTTCGTCGTCCATCTCGCCCAGGATGCGATCGACGCGCTCGCGCGTCTCGCGCAGCGGCGCTACGGCCACGAAGGCGTTGGCGGCGTCCAGTCCTTCGCTCCTGCGCAGCGCTTCGATCCGGCGCGAGAGGCCCAGGCGCTCGTCGATCACCGCGCGCAGTTGCGTCCAGCGCGTGCTCTGCGCCGGATTGTCGGCGGTGAGCGCGCGCACGCGGCTCAGCTCCATCTCGCGGCGGGCGATCGCCCGGTCGCGCTCGGCCAGCCGCGCTGGATCGCCGGTCAATCTGAAGTTCTGCGTGCTGAGTTCCACCTGGAGGGTCTCGACGCGTACGCGCGCCAGGCCGTGCAGTACGTCATGCGTGTGTGCCACGCGCAGCGCGGCCGCGTTGGCGTCGTCGGCGACCTTCCAGGTCATTGCCGCCATGCCGGAAACGATCAGCACGGCCAGCGCGAACGCGGCAAGGATCCGCCTCTCGAACCGTGACGATACCGGTCGGGCAGAACGCAGGCCGCTCACCTTACCGCCCGCCTTCCCCCGCGGCCGGCTTGACGTCGAACGCGATGCAGATGCGCTCCTCGTTCGATTCGAACGGAATCGTCCGGTGGAACAGCGATGATGGGAACAGCACGATGTCGCCGACCACCGGCAGCAGTGTCTTGCGCGGGAAGTCGTCGTGCTCGCGCGGGTAGTCGTCGCCGTCGGTACTGAATTCGATGCCGCCGGCGGTGCTGCCTGCCGGCCGGTCCGACGGCATCGCCAGATAGAGCACACCGGACAGCCAGCCCTCCTCGTGGATGTGCGAGGTCAGGTGGCCGCCCTTGCTCATCTTCACGTACCAGGAACTGGCGAATTCGGTGCGCACCGGGAAGTCCTGCGCATAGACGCAGTCGTGCGCGGCCAGCGTGGCGCGGTAGCGCGCCACCTCGTCGCGGATCAGCCCGACCAGCCGCGCGATCGACGCTTCGGCGCGGCGGAACAGGTGACCGGAGGACTGGATGCCGTAGTACAGCCGCCCCTGCTTGCGGCTCTGAATGTCGGCGTTCGCGATGTCGCGCAGCAGATCGGCGCGCAGGCTGTCGCCGGCATCGGTCAGCGCGTCGAGGTGACCGTGATGGACCAGCGCCAGCGGGTCCGGGCAGAAGCGGTAGGGGTCGGCAGTGCGCCGGTTGTGTGCGTGGTGGGCGGACAGCGTGGCGATCATCGGCGAGCGGTGGCGGCTGTCGAGCAGTCCGTGCAGCCGCGCCTCGAACTCGTCGCTGCGGCGCAGCTTGTACAGGCAGTACAGCACGCGGTCCTGCCAGTCGAGCACGCGGGCGCGCTCGAAATACGGCAGCGCCTTGTCATACTCGTGCAGGTCGTGGTGCAGCAGGCCGAGGTTGTAATTGGCCATGCCGTGCTCCGCATCGAGTGCGAGCGCGGCGCGGAAGGCCGCCAGCGTGCCCTCGCCGTCGCCCTGATCGCGCAGGATTTCGCCGAGATTGCTGTGCGCGTCAGCATAGGCCGGCGCCAGCGCGATGGCGCGGCGGTAGCTTTCGGCCGCATCCATCATCAGGCCATAGGCGCGTTGCGCGGTGCCGAGGTTGAACCAGGCGGTCGCCGTCGGCTGGATGTCCAGCGCCTTCTGGTAACAGGCCACCGCCTGCTCGGCGTCGCCCGTCTTCTGCAGCGCGGCGCCCAGATTGGACCACGCCTCGACGAAACCGGGCTCGGCCTCGACCGCTCGCCGGTAGGTGTCGATCGCGTCGCCCGACGCGCCCTGGCGGTCGAGCACGGTGCCCAGGTTGAACAACGCCAGCGCGAAGCGCGGCTGCAATGCGATGGCCCGACGGTAGCTGGCGGCGGCGTCATCGCGACGGCCGAGTGCGTCCTGCACGACGCCCATGTTGTAGAGCAGTTCGGGGAAATCCCGCTTGATCGCCACGGCGCGTGTGTAGGTGGCGAGCGCCTCGTCGAGCCGGCCGCGCTGCTGCTGCACCAGACCGAGGTTGCTGAGCAGTTCGGCCGAACCGGGATTCGCCTTCACCGCGGCCGCGAAGGCCGCTTCCGCCTCGTCCAGCCGGCCGAGGCTGGCCAGTGCCGACCCGAGCACGCTGTGCAGCACCACGGCGCCGGGGTAGCGGGCAAGCAACTGGCGCGCCGCGTTCGCCGCCTCGGCCAGACGACCGGCGTTGTACAGATTGAATACCGGCTGCAGTTCGCCGGGGCCGGGCTGACGGACGGGGGCTTGCGTGGGCTTCATGATGTCGGTGCGGGTAACGGGTCGGAGCGGACGCCGGGCGCATATATATAGCGAGCAAAGCGGCAGCGCCAGTTGACCGCGCTCAGTCCTCCGTACGAAGTGCGATGCAGCAATCGGCCGCCACGGTTTGCGAAGACCGCGTGACGGGCTGTCCATCCAGCAGCACGACACCGGCATCGATCAGGCGCTGCGCTGCAGCACGCGACGGTGCCAGCCCGCGCTCGACCAGCAGCGCGTCGATGCGCACGCGGTCGTGGCGCTCCGGCGCCGGTCTTACCTTTGCAGCGGGCTCCGGCGCCGGTCGGGCGCTGCGACGATGGAATGACTTCATCGCTGCCCCGGCATCACCAGCACCGACGGATAGGGTGCGTCCGGCAGCACCTTGGCCGGCACGCCCCACGGGGTCGCATCGGGCGGCGGATCGCCGGTTTCCAGTTTCACGATGCGCCGCTGCGTCGCTTCGTCCGGCGCGTCCTCGACCCAGGTGACGCGCAGCCACAGGCCGTCGCGCAGCGCCAGCGGCGGTGTCTGCGCATTGGTGAAGGCGGCCTGGTGCGCCCCGGGCGACCAGATGAAGGTGACGCCGCCGACCACGATGCGCTCCCAGTTCTGGAAGCGGCGGGTGCTGCCCTGCCCCGGATGGGTGATGTCCTCGCGCCACTGCGCGTGCGCGAACACCGGGCCTTCGACCGTCAGTACGCGGCCGGCCACCAGGTGGTCGGCCAGCCGGTTGCGGTCCCACGTATTGACGCCGTAGCCGAGCGCCGCGATCAGCAGCGCGAACAGCGCAAGCACGCGCGCGGTCCCCGACCGTTCGCCGCGCCGGCGCGCGCGCAGCCAGAATCCCCCGGCCACGGCGAGCAGCGCCAGACCGAACAGGACGTAGCCGTGGAACTCTGGGGCGCCCTGCCCGGATACGTCGTAGACCGGCTGCCAGTTCATGGCAGGTCCTCGCCGTCGGCGGCGAACTCGTCGAGTCGCCAGCGGCCGCTGGCGTCGGCGCGCAGATGGAAGGTGTAGGGCGCGCAGTACAGCAGGCGATCGGAGCCCTCGGCCTGCGGCCGGGCCTGCGCCAGGCAAGCGCTCAGGCGCGCATCGAACAGTGTGGGCACGACCTGCACGAAGGCGGCGCGGTCGAGGCGGCGGCCTTCGTACAGGAGGGGCAGGCGGGTCAGGTCGGCAATGGCCGCCGCGTCGCGCGCGCGCAGGGCGGCGCGGAAACGTTCGATGAAGGCGTCGAAATCACGACTGGCGTCCGCCGCGCCGGCTGCCGAGGGCGCGCCGGCAAGCAGTGCGGCCAGGGCCAGCACGGCTGCCTTCATTCCGGGTCCTGCGCGCATGCGGGCAGATCCGGCTGTTCGGTGCAGACGCGCGGCCAGGTCGGCAGATCGAGTGCAACCAGCGGGTTGTCCTCCAGCCCGGCGCAGGCGCGGTCGGTCGAAGGCAGCACGCACCGCCGTACTTCGCGCCCGCCGCGGCCGTCCTGCGCCTCGGCCACCGCCAGCCGGCCGCCGCGGAAGTAGAGCCGCATCAGCAGCGGGGTGTCGTCCGGTCCCTGCACCACCCACAGCGTGCGGCAGCCGGTGTAGTCGCGACCGACGCCGCTGTTGCGCGGAAAGGCGAGCAGGAAGCCGCCCGGGGTCACGTAGGCGCCGGCCTCCGGCGGCGGCGCCTGCAGCGCGCAGTGACGCCCGTCGGCCGGTATGCCGCCGGGCGCAGCGGCCACGGCAGCGGACAGCGCAGTCAGGCCGGTGACCAGCAGTATCGGCAGGCGGATGTTCATGACGGCTCCAGCGATGACGACGCGATGAGCGCAGTTTAGGCCGCCCGATCGGTTCCCGGCCAGTCATCCATATGGACGCGCGACAGTCCGGAATCCGGACGGCGGCAGCGGTCACCACGTTCGATTCCTGTCCGCGGCGGACTCCGCATCGGCGCGCACCCCGGCGCTGCTCGGCGCTGCCCGGTGCAGCGTCCACCGGCCTCCGGCAAGGCTCTCCGCCAGGATATGCATTCGGGCAGGGACGGATTCCCGGCTCTGGTATGCGCCTTGCGTCTGCCGCTCCATCCGCGGACACCGATCCGCACAGACGGAGACGACACATGAAGCGATCGACCCTTGCCCTGTTCATCCTCGCCGCGTTCGCCCACGGCGGCCCGGTGCATGCCGGCGTCACCACGGCCGACATCGAGAATGACGCCCGCACGACCGGCGACGTGCTGTCCTGGGGCATGGGTACCGAGGGCCAGCGCTACAGCCCGCTGACCCGGATCAACACGAAGAACGTCAAGCGCCTGGTACCGGCCTGGTCCTATTCCTACGGCGGCGAGAAGCAGCGCGGCCAGGAGGCGCAGCCGCTGGTGGTCGGCGGCAAGATGTTCATCACCGCCTCCTATTCGCGCATCTTCGCGCTCGACACCAAGACTGGCCGCAAGCTGTGGTCCTACGAGCACCGGCTGCCCGAAGGCATCATGCCCTGCTGCGACGTGATCAACCGCGGCGCCGCCGTCTACGACAATCTGGTCATCTACGCCACGCTGGACGCGCAGCTGGTGGCGCTCGACCAGAACACCGGCAAGGTGGTCTGGAAGGAGAAGATCGACGACTACCAGGCCGGCTACTCGTCGTCCGCGGCGCCCATCATCGCCAAGGGCCTGGTGCTGACCGGCGTGTCCGGCGGCGAATTCGGCATCATCGGCCGGGTCGAGGCGCGCGACGCGAAGACCGGCAAGATGGTGTGGGTGCGCCCGACCATCGAAGGCCACATGGGCTACAAGTTCGACGAGTCCGGCAACAAGGTCGACAACGGCATCAGCGGCACCACCAACGCGACCTGGCAGGGCGACCTGTGGAAGACCGGGGGTGCTGCCACCTGGCTGGGCGGCACCTTCGACGCGAAGACCGGCCTCGCCTACTTCGGCACCGGCAACCCGGCGCCGTGGAACAGCCACCTGCGCCCGGGCGACAACCTGTACTCCTGCTCGACGGTGGCCATCGACGTCGCCACCGGCCAGATCAAATGGCACTTCCAGGGCACGCCGAACGACGGCTGGGACTACGACGGCACCAACGAATTCGTCACCTTCGACGCCGGCGGCAAGCGGCTGGGCGCCAAGGCCGACCGCAACGGCTTCTTCTACGTGCTGGACGCCAACACCGGCAAGTTCGAGCGCGGCTTCCCCTTCGTCAAGAAGCTGGACTGGGCCAAGGGCCTGGACGAGAACGGCCGCCCGATCTACGACCCGGCCAAGCGCCCGGGCGACCCGACTGCCAGCGAGGATGGCAAGAAGGGCTCGGTGGTGCACGTGTCGCCGTCCTTCCTCGGCGGCAAGAACCAGATGCCCATGGCCTACAGCCCGGACACCGGCCTGTTCTACGTGCCGGCCAACGAATGGAGCATGGAAATCTGGAACGAGCCCATCACCTACAAGAAGGGTGCGGCCTACCTCGGCGCCGGCTTCACGATCAAGACCGCCGACGCCAAGGACATCGGC
The DNA here is from genome assembly GCF_000385375.1 of Methyloversatilis discipulorum. Classification (NCBI taxonomy): domain Bacteria; kingdom Pseudomonadati; phylum Pseudomonadota; class Betaproteobacteria; order Nitrosomonadales; family Sterolibacteriaceae; genus Methyloversatilis; species Methyloversatilis discipulorum. Next base: position 684,877 of record NZ_ARVV01000001.1, on the reverse strand, counting down.
GGCGACTACATCGGCGCACTGCGCGCGGTCGATCCGAAGAGCGGCAAGGTGGTGTGGGAAATCACCAACAACGCGCCGCTGTGGGGCGGCGCGATGACGACCAAGGGCGGCCTGGTGTTCTGGGGCACGCCGGAGGGCTTCTTCAAGGCGGCCGACGCGAAGACCGGCAAGGAACTGTGGTCCTTCCAGGTCGGTACCGGCATCGTCGCGCCCCCCATCACCTGGGAACAGGACGGCGAACAGTACGTCGCCGTGACCGCCGGCTGGGGCGGCGCGGTGCCGCTGTGGGGCGGCGATGTCGCCAAGAAGGTGAGCTATCTGAACCAGGGCGGTTCGATGTGGGTGTTCAAGCTGATGAAGGACTGAGCACCCCACCCGCCGACCCGGCGCTGCGCGACAGCAGCCCGGGGCAACGTCTCCTCATGGTGTTCGCCTGTACCGGGTGAGCGCAACCGGCGCCTCGTGCGCCGGTCTTTTTTTGTACTTCTGCACATGGACATGAGCACCCGTACCGCCGCCGCCCTGCTCGGCCTCGCCCTGCTGATCGCCAGCCTGCCCGAAACCACGACCGACGCCCCCACCCGCACCGTCGCCGCATCGGCGCGCTGAGCGCCCGGCGGGCCCTTGAGGGAGCGAGCTTGCTCGCGATGGCAGGCTGACCCGAAGCCGCTGCTCACCCTCGGTCCGACGATTCCAGCGCGAACGCGTGCGATGTCACAGCGGGCAGCGGCTTATCGTGTCACGATCCCGCCCGCTTCACATTCCATCCGCATCCACACGGGACTCCTCATGAAGAAAGCCGCAGTGCTCGCCGTCATCGCCCTTCCGCTCATCGCCTACACCGGCGGCGCCTGGTATCTGGGCCAGCGCATCGAGAACTCGCACAACGCCCAGGCGAAGCAGGCCGAAGGCATTCCGAACGTGAAGCTGGTCAAGCGCGACTACCAGCGCGGCCTGTTCTCCTCGACCGAAACCGTCACCATCGAACTGATGGGCGACACCGCACGCGCGCTGCAGGCGACCGGCGAAGAAACGATCGAACCGATACGACTGACCGTGCGCACCGACATCCGCCACGGTCCGTGGATAGGCGGCACCGAGTTCGATGCCGGCGTCGCGCAGTCGGAACTGGTGCTCGAAGGCGAGGCGCTCGAAGCGGTACGCAAGGTGTTCGGCGACCGGAAGCCGCTGGACATCCGCACCGTCTATCACTTCGCTGGCGGCGGCCGCAGCGACGTGTCGAGCCCGGCCTTCGTGTTCGACGTGCCGGCGGAGGACGACGACGACGCGATGCGCGTGAGCTGGGACGGCATCACCGCCCGCATTGACTTCGCCGAAGGCATGACGCAGTACACGATGAGCGGCGCGGCACCGAAGCTCGAAGTGACCGACGCCGCCGGTTCGCGCATGGCGATTACCGGCCTCGCCTTCAGCGGCGACCAGACGCGGCTGTTCGAAGACGACCCGCTGCTCTACGCCGGCTCACAACGCTTCACCGTGGACGCGATCAGCTTCGACGACCGCTCCGGCAGTGCGGCGCTGCCCAAGGTGGAACTGACCAAGCTGGTGTACGAGGTCGATATCCCGAAGGACGGCGACTTCGTCGATCTGGTTGCCCGCATCGGCGCCGAGAAGTTCGAGGTGGCCGGCACGGGCTACGGCCCGGCCCACTACGACTTCTCGCTGCGCCACCTGCACGCGCGCACGACCTCACGGCTGTATCGCAGCTTCATGACGATGTCTGCCGATCCGGCGCTGATGATGAATCCGCAGGCGATGCAGGCGCAGATGGGGCAGCTGATGGGGCCGGCAATCGAACTGCTGGGCCATGCTCCGGTCGTGGCCATCGACCGTCTCGCCTTCAATACGCCGCATGGACCGACCTCTCTCAGTGCGAAGGTATCGCTGCCGGGCATCACGCCGGATGAGCTGGCCAATCCGCTGGGTCTGATCGGCAAGGTCGATGCCAGCGGCGCCGTATCGCTGCCGGAGGCACTGGTACGCAGCATGATGGTCGAACGCAACAAGGCCGGCCTGCTGGCCGTGGTCGGCGACGAGGCCGATCCGGACGAGCTTGCGGCCATGGCCGACGCCCAGTTCGAACAGACGCTGCAGCCGCTGACCAGCCAGGGCTACGTTACGCGCGCCGACGGCCAGCTGTCGGCCAAGATCGCCTTCAGCAAGGGTCAGCTCACCGTGAACGGCCTGCCCTTCAATCCGGCCGCGATGGCGCAGCCGGCACCGTCGGCACTGGCCGAGTAAGTCAGCCGGGCCGCGTCGGCGACGACGCGGCCGGCCTCCGGCGGCGCTCGTGCAGGCGGGCGCACAGCCACAGCAGCGGCAGCCCGGCCAGCATCAGCAGCGCCATGCGGGGTTCGGGTACTGGGACCACCGAGACCGAATTCAGCACGAAGTTGTTGCCCTGGCTCGCGCCGGGCGGCAGCACCGTGATGAAGCCGCGCCGCAGCGAGAACGCCAAGGGGTCGAAATCCGCCGGAAGGCTGTCATCGACCAGCACATCGGGTCGCGTCGCGCCAGCCACCGAAAAGCTCAGCTGCAGAAAGCGCACCACGTCAGGCGTCGCCGCTTCCGCCACTGCCACGCGGAAATAGAGGTCGTCGCGGTACAGCCCGGCGACGAAGTCGTCGTTGATCACGTCGATTTCGCTGTTCGGCGACTGTGCCGTGTACTGGGTAAAGCTCAACGCGCCCATCGTCGCGCTGAAACCGGTGATCGCCCCCGGGTAGTAGCCTATCCAGTTCAGCGGCTGGCCGTCGGCGACCGTCGGGTCATACAGCAGCGAGCCTGTGATCGCGTCACCGACATCGATGCCGGGTATCGCATAGCCCGCGCTGACGCTGTCCACGACGCCGGAGAAACTGAGCCGCGTCACCGCCTCGGCCGGCACCGTTGCCAGCATCGCCGCCACCGTCGCGACAGCCGCACACGCGCGCTGCATTGCCCGCAATCCACCGCGTTTCATCTGCCCTCTCCTCTTTGTTGTCCGAACTTTCAGTCAAGCAGGCGCCGACGACGTTGCGTTGATCCGGATCAGTCTTGCGCGCGTTCAGCCGGCCGGGTCGTCCGGCGTCAGTTCGGCGGCGATGCCGGCGGCCAGTTCGAACAGCCGCTCCGCCTCGTCGGTGTCGAATTCGCCGTGCTGGCGCTTGCGCACGCCGTGCTCGTGCAGCAGCAGGTGGCGGGTCGGCACGACGTCGCGCTGCGCCAGGCTGCTGCGCACGCATTCCAGCGGGCAACCGTCGAGTGCCAGGATGGGACGACCGGAGCGGGCAATGCGCACCAGGTGATCGACGTTGCCGCCGACGCCGGCGATGCAGGACATTTCAGCCCGCTCACTGCGGTCCAGCTTCACGGCGATGTGATTGGCCATCTGCGCAGCGCTGGAACAGCCGGAGCAGGCGTAGACGAGGGGCAACTGGCGGTGACGGGCGCTCAAGACGATTCTCCTTGCCGGTGCGTCGGCGCCGCTGGCAACCGGCGCTGAAGGCTGTTCGCATCCGGCGACCGTGCCCCGGGCAGCGCCGCGCCGGCGAGACGCGACGGGCGGCGAGAAACAGGTGTCGACTGCGGACAGGCTTTCGACAGTCTGGAGGGCCGGCCGCCGCCGCGCCTTGCGCTGCGACAAGGATTGCGCGAACCACCGCCCGCCCATGCTGTCACGACGGATGTCTGCCCTGTACGGCAACGAAGGAGAGGGACATGGCCGAAACCGACGCAGCAGCCCTGGCACTGGCCAAACCCGCGCCACGCGTGCCGCGCTCGAGCGCCCAGCGCATCAGCGCGATCCGGCGCTGGACGCCCGTGCTGTGGTCCATCCGCATCGAGCGGCCGGCCAACTATCTTTTCCAGCCGGGCCACTATGCCCGCCTCGGGCTGCCGGTCGACACGCCGGAGGCCGCGGTCTGGCGTCCTTACTCCATCGTATCGGCGACCACCGACAGCGAGCTGGAATTCCTGCTGGTGCTGATTCCGGGCGGTGCCTTCACCGCACAGCTGGCCGCACTGCGCGAAGGCGACACCGTGCTGCTGGAGCAGGCGGTATTCGGCTTCTTCCTCGACAACCAGCTCGCACCCGGCGACACGCTGTGGATGCTGGCCACCGGCACCGGCCTCGGCCCCTACGTTTCGCTGCTGCGCACGCCCGGCGCGCTCGACCGCTACGCGCGCATGGTGCTGGTGCACAGCGCGCGCCACGCGGATGAACTGGCCTACCGCGACGAAATCGAGGCACCGGCCGCGGTGTCACATGGCAGGCTGACCTATGTTCCCATCGTCACGCGCGAACCCGGCGTCAGCGCCTTGACCGAACGCATCCCGCAGCTGATCGCGGACGGCACATTGCGGGCCCACGTCGGGCACACGCTGGAGCCGGCCGACAGCCGCGTCATGGTGTGCGGCAACCCGGAATTCACCACGGAAATGCGTGCACTGCTGACCGAGCGCGGCTTCACGCCGTGCCGGCGCAACAGTCCGGGCAGCATGCTGTTCGAGAAGTACTGGTAGGGCGCGGTCAGCGCGGCACCCGCCACAGATACCAGCTGGCGGCGGTGCGGTGCGGCGACCACGGTAATGCCAGCGCGGTCATCTGCCGCGGCGTCGGCGGGCGGTCGAGACGCCGCAGCCGACGGTAGCCTTCGCGCACGCCGAGGTCGTCGGCCGGCAGCAGATCGGTCCGGCCCAGCGTATAGATGAGCATCATCTCCACCGTCCACCGGCCGATGCCGTGCAGCGCGGTCAGCCGGGTGATCAGCGCCTCGTCGTCCATGTCGCGCGCCTGCGCCAGTGTCGGCACGACGCCGTTGCGGGCAGCTTCGGCGATGCCGCGTATCGTGTCCGCCTTGCGGCCGGAAAAACCGCAGCCGCGCAGCGCTTCCGGCGAGGTGGCGCAGACCTGCTCCGGCGTCGGAAAATCCGGGGCGCCGTACAGCGCGAGAAAGCGCGCGATCATCGTGTCGCCAGCGCGCACGCTGAGCTGCTGGTAGGCCACCGCACGGAGCAGCGCCTGCCACGGCTCGCGTGCCGGCTTCGGCGCGTGCAGGCAGGGGCCGACGGTGGCGACCAGCGTCGCCCAGTCGTCGTCCAGCGCGGCCAGAAAGCGCGCCGCCTCGTGGTGGTGGTCGGTTGTGTCGGGGAGGTCCATGGCGATGCAGTATCGCGATTGCAGGCGGGCAATGTCGACCGTGACTTGCCGGCGGAAGGACCCGTTCGGGTGGCCTCGGCCACAGCCAGCGGCCTGCCGAAGCCGCGTCGCGGTCAGAAGACCGCTCCCACAGGGGTGGTGCCCCCGATCGACGACCTGAGCCTCGGCCGGGGTTCTGTGGGAGGGGTCTTCTGACCCCGACAGCGACCTGGATCGAAGCTGGCGGACGGCGGCGGCCGCGTCGCGGCCAAAGCCGCTCACACAAGAAATCGACCAACGCCGTCCTGCGCGGATTCGAAAGCAATCGGCGGAGTGCGGTGTCGATGCACAGCAATTAATGTCCCGGTATCGACCACCCGAAAGAAGCGGAAGCACGATGACGAACACCGCCAGCCGCCGTGAAGCACGCGCCGCCGTCACGCTCGCAGACCCTCGCTGGGCGGCGGTGCGGGCGCGCGATGCGGGCGCCGACGGCCGATTCTTCTACTCGGTCGCCAGCACCGGCGTGTACTGCCGCCCGTCCTGCGGCGCGCGCACGCCGCGGCCGGAGAACGTGAGCTTCCACGCCAGCCGCACCGACGCCGAGGCGGCCGGCTTCCGACCCTGCAAACGCTGCCGGCCCGACCTGCCGCCATTGGCCGAACGGCAGGCTGCCATGGTGGCCGCGCTGTGCCGGCAGATCGACGACGCCGACACGCTTCCTTCGCTCGACGCACTGGCCGCGTCGGCCGGTTGCAGCCGCTTCCACCTGCTGCGCGTGTTCAGGGCGCACACCGGGCTGACACCGCGCGCCTGGGCGGCAGCGCGACGCGCGGAACGACTGCGCGAGCGGCTGGCCGACGGCGCAAGCGTGACCGAGGCCATCGTCGACGCGGGCTACGGCTCGACCAGCCGCGTCTACGAGAAATCGGCACGACCACTGGGCATGACGCCGCGTCGCTATCGGGCCGGCGGCGCCGACACCGACATCCGTTTCGCCATCGCGCAATGCGCGCTCGGAGCCCTGCTGGTGGCGGCCAGCCCGCAGGGTGTCTGCGCAATCGCGCTGGGCGACGACGCCGACGCGCTGGCGCGTGAGCTGCAGGACCGCTTCCCGCAGGCACGCCTCAGCGGCGACGATGCCGACTTCGCGCGTGTGGTGGCGCAGGTGGTCGGCTTCGTCGAGGCACCGCGCATCGGTCTGGCGCTGCCGCTGGATCTCCGCGGCACCGCCTTCCAGCAGCGCGTGTGGGCGGCGCTGCGCGCGATACCGCCGGGACAGACGCTGAGCTACGCCGAACTGGCGCAGCGCATCGGCGCGCCGGCCGCGGTGCGTGCAGTCGCCAGCGCCTGCGCCGCCAATACGCTGGCGGTGGCGGTGCCCTGCCACCGCGTCGTGCGCACCGACGGCAGTCTGTCGGGCTATCGCTGGGGTGTGGCGCGCAAGCGCGCACTGCTCGACCGCGAGCGCAGCGACTGATGGACCTGTTCGACGAGCAGGAACGCGAAGCCGGCATCTACGCGCTGGCGCCCGGTGCCGCGCTGCTGCGTGGCTTTGCGCGCGACGTCGCGCCGACGCTGCTGGCCGCGGTCGACGACATCGCCGCCAGCGCGCCCTTCCGTCACCTGATCACGCCCGGCGGTCACACGATGTCGGTGGCCACCACCAGCTGCGGCACGCTGGGCTGGCACTCGGACGAACAGGGCTACCGCTACACCTCGCGTGACCCCGACAGCGAACGACGATGGCCGGCGATGCCGGCCTGCTTCAGCGCGCTCGCACACGACGCAGCGGCGCGCGCCGGCTTCGCCGGATTCGCGCCCGACGCCTGCCTGATCAACCGCTATGCGCCGGGCGCCAGGCTCACGCTGCACCAGGACCGCAACGAACGCGATTACGGCGCGCCCATCGTGTCGGTATCGCTCGGCATTCCGGCCGTCTTCCTGTTCGGCGGCCTGCGGCGGAACGACCCGACGCAGAAGCTGCGTCTGGTGCATGGCGACGTGGTCGTGTGGGGCGGCCCGTCGCGGCTGCGCTTTCACGGTGTGCTGCCGCTGGCGCACGCCGAGCATCCGCTGACCGGCGCCTGCCGCATCAACCTCACCTTCCGCGCGGCGGCCTGAAACCGCCGGCCTTCAGGCCAGCAGCGCCTGCATGATGCGGCGGTGCATGGCGCGCGGCGTGATGCGGGTGGACCACGCCGACAGCTTGTTCAGGATTCCGGGCACCACGCAGGCGCGTCCGTCATCGAGCGCGCGCAGACCGGCTTCGGCCACTGGTCGCGGCTGCATCAGCATCAGCTTCAGCGTGGCCGACGCCTCGTGCCCGGCGGTGCGGGTGAAGGCGGTGTCGGTGAGGCCGGGCGCCAGCACGGTGACGGTGACGCCGTGCGGCGCCAGTTCGTCGTGCAGCGCTTCGCCCAGGCTGAGTACGTATGCCTTGGTCCCCGCGTAGGCGGCATAGACCGGCGATGCCATGAAGCCGAGCAGGCTGGCCACCAGCAGCATGCGACCGTCACCGCGGCGGCGCATGTCCTCGCCGTAGAGGCGGGCGAGCTGGGTGAGCGCCGACACGTTCACGTCCAGCATCTGCTGCAGGCGCCGCGAATCCGCCTCGACGAATTCGCCGTGCACGCCGAATCCGGCATTGTTGATCAGGGTGTCGACGCGCAGCCCCAGTCCGTCGGTCCGTCGCTTCAGTTCGATCGCCGCCCCCGGCTGCGACAGATCCAGCGCGGCCACCCGGACGGCAACCCGGTGAGCGGCAGTCAGTTCGGCTGCCAGCGTCTCCAGCGCTTCGACGCTGCGCGCCACCAGCACCAGATTGCGTCCGCGCGCGGCGAGCAGGCGCGCGAACTCGACACCCAGTCCGCTTGACGCGCCAGTCACCAGCGCCCAGCCGCTTCCACTTTCTGCATTCATGTCTGTCTCCCTCTTTGTCGTGCGCCGGTCGCGTGCCGGGCCTCGCGCATCTTTCGTGCGGTGGTGAAGCGTATGCCTGCCTCTTTGGATATAGACCTCGCGATCGAGCGTTGCCGGTTGGCGCGCGGTCTGCTGTTAATCTCGCGGAAAGCGGGCGACCCAACGGTCGCCGGAACGTCGCCATGCGAGCTCACGCCGTGCACCTTCCCATCCTCGTAGACCCGACCCTGGACAGCACGCTGCAGGCGCAGATCGTCGCGCAGATGCGCGCGCTGATCGAGCACCACCTGCTGCCGCCCGGCGCACCGGTGCCGGCGACGCGCGACCTCGGGCGACAGATCGGCGTATCGCGCAACACGGTCACCGCCGCCTACGAGGAACTGATCGCGCAGGGCTATCTGTACACCGAGCGTGCGGTCGGCACCTTCGTCGCGAAGACGCTGCCGGACACCCTGATCCGCTCGCCGGACAGCATCGACGATCTGCGCAGCGGCGCCGAACACCGCGCGCTGAATCTGCCGCTGCCCTATGGCGGCCGCGGCCTGACCGGCCTGCATCGTCCGGCCCAGCCCGGCCTCGCAACGGACTTCGTGTTCGGCCGCGCCGACCCGCGCAGCTTTCCGGAACGCATCTGGCGCAAGCTCATCGTCGAATGCCTGGGTGGCGCCGCCGAGCGGATGAGCGAGTACAGCCACCCGGCCGGTCTGCCCGAACTGCGCCAGCTCATCGTGAACCACCTCGCCACCACGCGCGGCATGGTGGCCTCGACCGAACAGCTGCTGCTGGTGGCCGGTTTCCAGCAGGGCATAGATCTGGTGGCTCACCTGTTCGTCGGCACCCGCACGCCGGTCGTGATGGAAGCGCCGACATACCGCGGTGCAGCCTTCCTGTTCGAAAGCTACGGCGCCCAGGTGATTCCGGTGGCGGTCGATGCGCATGGCGTGGATGTGCGGCAGCTGCCGCAGCGGCGGGTGAAGCTGGTCTATGTCACGCCGTCGCACCAGTTCCCGACCGGCGGCACCATGCCGCTGCACCGGCGCCTCGCGCTGCTCGAATGGGCCGCGCGCAACGGCGCCTACATCCTGGAAATCGACTACGACGCCGACTACCGCTACGAAGGCGCACCGCTGCCGACGCTGCAGTCGCTCGACCGCAACGGCTGCGTCATCTACGTCAATTCATTCACCCGCACGCTCGGTCCAGGCCTGCGCATCGGCTACATGCTGCTGCCGCGCGACCTGGTGCGCACCGCGGTGACGATCAAGTCGCTGATGGACAACGGCCTGCCCTGGCTGGAACAGGCCACGCTGGCACAGTTCATTCGCGACGGCAGTTACGACACCCATCTGCGCCGGCTGCGCACCGCCCACGAAGGGCGGCGCAACGCGCTGGTCGGCGCGCTGCGTACGCGTCTGCCCGAAGTGCGCATCCAGGGCGCCGACGCCGGCCAGCACGTTCTGCTGCGCCTGCCCGAATCCTGTCCGCCGGCGGTCGAGGTTCAGGCCGCCGCACGCGGCTTCGGCACCGGCGTCTATCCGCTGTCCGACAGCCCGGTCTGGTTCCACGAAGGGCTGCCGGGGCACGAACGCTGCCTGATGCTGGGCTACGGGCACCTGGCAGAGGCGCAGATCGAGCGCGGCATCGACGGGCTGGCGCAGGCGCTCTCCTGAGCGCATGTTTCCGTCGCGAGCCGGGCAGTTGAAGCCGGATGCCGACCGACGGTTTGACAGCGCGCGCGGGCGCTGAAAAACTAGTCAGAAATCTAGTCTGTTGGAGGTGATCATGGACGCATGGCCTGTTCAGGATGCAAAAGCACGCTTCAGCGAATTTCTCGATGCCTGCCTGTCCGAGGGACCGCAGATGGTGACCCGCCGCGGCATCGAAGCAGCGGTACTGGTACCGGTACAGGAATGGCGCAGGCTGCAGTCGGCAGCACGCCCGTCGCTGAAGGCACTGCTGCTGTCCGACGATGCCCGCGCCGAGTCGCTGGCACCGCCGCGCGGGCGCGCCCGGCGGCGGCCGGTGGAAGCGCTCAAGTGACGATGTACCTGCTCGATACCAACGTCGTGTCCGAACTGCGCCGGCCGCGGCCACACGGTGGCGTCGTGGCCTGGCTGCAGTCCATCGACGACGCAAGTCTTTTCCTGTCGGCGGTGACGGTCGGAGAAATCCAGGCAGGAATAGAATTGACGCGCGAGCAGGACGCGGTCAAGGCGGCCGAGATCGAAGCGTGGCTGGATCAGGTCGCCAGCGCCTACAACGTACTGCCGATGGATGCGACGGCATTCAGACGCTGGGCAGCACTGATGCACCGCAAGTCCGACACGCTGTACGAGGACGCGATGATCGCAGCCACTGCGCTGACCCACGGCCTGACTGTCGCGTCGCGCAATGTGGCCGATTTCAAGGCGCTCGGCGTCGAGGCCTTCAATCCGTTCTCGCGATCGGCCACAGCCACCGACTGAAGGAAGGGGACGCCACCCGCTGGCACCATCGTTTTTTCTCCGACTGGCCCTGTCTCCTGCCACCGCCACTGACTAACTTTCACCGGGCAGACATCGGGACCGGGCTCCGCAGAGGGCCCGCCCATCCACCCCTTGTCACTTTTTCTACCGGGAGAAAGCCATGTCCACCCATTCGAGCGAAACCCTTGTCGTGCGCGGCGCCTGTCCGCAGGATTGCCCCGATACCTGTGCTTTCCTGTACCACGTCGAGGACGGCAAGCTGGTCGAGGTGACCGGCGACCCGGACCACCCGATGACGCGCGGCGGGCTGTGCGTGAAGCTGAAGAACTTCGCCGAGCACCACTACAACCCGGACCGCCTGCTGTACCCGATGAAGCGGGTCGGCCCCAAGGGCTCGGGCATGTTCGAGCGCATCAGCTGGGACGAGGCGCTGGCGACGATCAAGTCGAAGTGGACCGACATCATCGCGCAGTACGGTACGCAGGCCATCATGCCGCACGCCTACCTGGGCCATCAGGGCACGCTGAACGGGCTGACCGCAGGCGACGCCTTCTTCAACCGGCTGGGTTCGACCGTGGCCGAGAAGACCTACTGCGAATCCGGTTCATCGACCGCCTGGATCATGACGGTGGGGCCGACCGGCGGCATGGACGTCGAAAGTCTGGCGGTGTCGAAGTACATCATCGTGTGGGGCATGAACATGCTCAACACCAATCTGCACGGCTGGCCCTTCGTGCTGAAGGCCAAGGCGGCCGGCGCCAAGATCGTGGTGATCGACCCGGTGCGCACCCGCACCGCCAAGCAGGCCGACTGGCACATCCGCATCAAGCCGGGCACCGACGCCGCGCTGGCACTGGGCATGATGAACGTGATCATCAGCGAGGACCTGTACGACCACGACTACGTCGAGAAATACACGCTGGGTTTCGACCAGCTGAAGGCGCGCGCGGCGGAATTTCCGCCCGAGCGGGTATCCGACATCACCGGCATTCCGGTGGTGGACATCCTGACGCTGGCGCGCGAGTACGCCGGCACGCAGCGCTCGGCGATACGCCAGGGCGTGGCGGTCGAGCGCAGCCCGGGCGGCGGCGACGCGGTGCGCGCGATCACCTGCCTGCCGGCGCTGACCGGCGCCTGGCGCTATCCGGGCGGCGGCACCATAGAAATGCCGATCTGGGAATTTCCGTTCAAGTTCGACTTCATGTGCCGGCCGGACTGGATTCCGCCGGGCACCCGCGTGATCAACGAACTGGACCTCGGCGCCGCGCTGACCGGTGCGATGCCGCTCGATCCGCCGATCAAGTCGCTGTTCGTCTACAACTCCAACCCGGTGTCGCAGGCGCCGGGCGCCGGCACCATCGTCGAGGGCCTGCAGCGCGAAGACCTGTTCATGGTGTGCAGCGAACTGTTCATCACCGATACCGCCAAGTACGCCGACATCCTGCTGCCGGCGACCATGCAGGCCGAGCAGCTGGACATCATGGTGACCTGGGGCCACCTCTACATGCACCTGAACCAGCCGGCGATCGCGCCGCCGGGCGAGTGCGTGCCCAATGTCGAACTGTTCCGCCGGCTGGCGAAGACCATGGGCTTCACCGACGAGCACTGGGATCTCGACGACTGGGAAATGCTGCGCCGCTGCTACGACTGGGACGCGCCGGTCATGAAGGGCATCACGCTGGAGACGCTGAAGGAAAAGGGCTGGATGCGGCTCGACGTCGGCCTGCCGGACGAGCGCACGCCGCACGCCACCGGCGACTTCAAGACGCCTTCCGGCAAGTGCGAATTCGCCTCCAGCCTCGCCGCCGGCGGCAACTTCGTGGTGCCGGTGTGGCGTTCGGGGTATGAAGCGATGCAGCCGGGCACGCCGGTCGACCCGGTGCCCAACTACATCCCGTCGGTCGAAACCATGATGCCGGACGGCGCCAGCGCCTTCCCGATCAATCTGGTGTCGCCCAAGCCGCACGCCTTCCTGAACACGCAGTACGCGAACGAACCGACCCAGCAGCGCCGCCAGGGCGAACAGATCATCGTCATCCACCCGATAGACGCCGGCCCGCGCAGCATCGAACAGGGCAGCTATGTGCGCGTGTTCAACGACCGCGGCGCCTTCGAGGCGCGCGCCGAGGTCAGCGAGGACGTGTCACCCGGCCTGATGATGACCAATGTCGGCCACTGGCCGGGGCTGAACCGCAGCGGCACCGCGGTCAACTCGACCACCTCGACCCGGCACTGCAATCTCGGCCAGGCGGGCACCTATTCCGACAACCGCGTCGACGTGCAGAGGGTCTGAACCATGACCCATGTCGTGACTGACAACTGCCGCGGCTGCCGCTATACCGACTGCGTGGCGAGCTGCCCGGTGGCATGCTTCCATGTGAACGAAGTGCGCGTCTATATCGACCCGGCGGTGTGCATAGACTGCAGCGCCTGCATTCCGGCCTGCCCGGTGCACGCCATCGTCGAGGAGTTCGACCTGGCGGAGGACCAGCAGCACTGGATACGCATCAACGCCGAGGCGGCGCAGCGCTATCCGGTCATCCGCGCCCGCCTTGCGCCGCTCGACGGTGCCGAGGCGCGACGGCAGCAGCTCGGGCTGTGACGCGCAATGGCGATGCCCGGAACTGAAGGCCAGCCACTGCGCGTGGCCATCGTCGGCAGCGGGCCCGGCGGCTTCTACGCCGCCGAGGCCCTGCTGGACAGCGGCCTGCAGGTGGAGATCGACCTGATCGAACGCCTGCCGGTGCCCTTCGGTCTGGTGCGCTTCGGCGTCGCGCCGGACCACGCGAAACTGAAGTCGGTCACCACGGTGTTCACGCAGATCGCCGAAGACCCGCGACTGCGCTTCTTCGGCAATGTCGAGGTCGGGCGCGATGTGTCGGTGCGGCAACTGGGCGCGTTCTACCACGCGGTCATTGTCGCCACCGGCGCGGCCGGTGACCGCCGTCTGGGCATAGCCGGCGAACACCTGCCCGGCGTACACGCGGCCGGCGATTTCGTCGGCTGGTACAACGGCCGTCCGGAATGCGCCGACCTCGAATTCGACCTGCAACAGGAGGTCGCCGTGGTGGTCGGCCAGGGCAATGTGGCGATCGACGTCTGCCGCATCCTGGCCAGCCCGGTCGACGCGCTGCGACGCACCGACATCGCAGCGCATGCCCTCGACGCGCTGGCCCGCTCGCGCGTCCGTGAAATCCACCTGGTCGGCCGGCGCGGGCCGGTGCAGGCGAAGTTCACGCCGAAGGAGCTGCGCGAACTGGGCACCCTGCCCGGCTGGCAGCCGCGCGTCGATCCGGCGGCACTCGTGCTCAACAACGCCAGCCAGGCCGAACTGACCATGCCCGGCTTCGTTCACGCCCCGCGCAACCTGGACATCCTGCGCGGCTTCGCGCAGACGCCAACCGACGACGGGCGGCGCGCGCTGCACCTGCACTTCCACCGCGCGCCGGTGACGCTGAGCGGCCAGTCGCGCGTCGAACAGATCGAACTGGAGGCGCAGGCGCTGTCGGGCGAGCCCGGCACGCAGTCCGCGACGCCGACCGGCGAGCGGCTGAGTCTGCCGGCCGGGCTGGTACTGCGCAGCGTCGGCTACCGCGGCACGCCGCTGCCCGGCCTGCCCTTCGATCGGGAACGCGGCGCGCTGCCGCATCGCGACGGTCGCGTCATCGACACCGGCGGCGAGGTGCTTCGCGGCTGGTATGCAACGGGCTGGATCAAGCGCGGCCCGACCGGCGTCATCGGCACCAACCGTGCCGACAGCGTGGACACGGTAACCAGCCTGCGGGCCGACCTCGCGCAACTCGACACCCCGAAAGCCGGGCGCGCCGGCCTGCTGGCGCAACTGGCGGCCGACCGCAGAAAAGTGGTCGATTTCGACGGATGGCGCGCGATAGCGCTCGCGGAAGCCGAGCGCGGACGCGCAGGCGGAAAACCGGCAGAGAAGTTCGTCCGTGTCGAAGACATGCTGCACGCCGCCGCGGTTGCCGAAGCCCCGCAATCGCTGGAGCGAGCGTGCGCGCGCTAGCGACCTGAATCGAAGCCCGCGGGCCTGCGCCCGCCGCATCGCGACCAGCGGTCGCTCCCACACGGAATGCGCCCGATCCACGGCTGGCGCCAGGGCCGGGTTTCTGTGGGAGGTGTCTTCTGACCCCGACAGCCGCCTGGATCAAAGCCCGCGGACAGCAGCGGCCGCGTCGCGGCCAAGGCCGCTCCCACACGGAACGCGACCGATCCACGGTTGGCGCCTGGGCCAGATTTCTGTGGGAGGGGTCTTCTGACCCCGACAGCCGCCTCGATCGAAGCCCGCGGACAGCAGCGGCCGTGTCGCGGCCAAGGCCGCTCCCACAAGGAATGCGCCCGATCCACGGCTGGCGCCAGGGCCGGGTTTCTGTGGGAGGGGTCTTCTGACCCCGACAGCCGCCTGGATCAAAGCCCGCGGACAGCAGCGGCCGTGTCGCGGCCAAGGCCGCTCCCACAAGGAATGCGCCCGATCCACGGCTGGCGCCAGGGCCGGGTTTCTGTGGGAGGGGTCTTCTGACCCCGACAGCCGCCTGGATCAAAGCCCGCGGACAGCAGCGGCCGTTTCGCGGCCAAGGCCGCTCCCACCAAAGCACTCGCGAGTCTTGGCTCGGGCCAGGCTTCGTGGGCGCGAGCGTGCTCGCGATGCCGACCCGAAGGTCAGGCGCTGCCGTAGCGCTGTCGCGCCACCACGGCGAGACCGCAGCCGACGCTGCCGTACAGATCGCCCTCGACCGGCTGCGCGTCCGGAAAGCGCGCGGCCAGCGCCTGGCGCAGTGCCGGCACGCCGCTGGAACCACCGGTGAAGAACAGCGTATCGACCGCCGACGGCGCGAGACCGGCCTGGGCGACGCAGGCGAGCGCGGCGTCGCCGACACGGGCGATCTCGGCGGCGATGGCATCCTCGAACGCGGCACGACTGACCGGTACGTGCAGGCCAACTTCGGCCACATCCAGGTCGAGGTCGACCCGGGGCGTGTCCGACAGCGCAATCTTCGCCGCTTCCGAGCGGATCGCCAGATGGTGGCCACTGCGCTCACGCAGCACGCGCAACAGCCGCTCGAAGCGGCAGCCGTCGACCACGTCGCGCGCCATGTCCTGCAGACCCGGCAGCACGTCGCGGCGGTAGGCAAGGTGGATGGTGTGCCAGGTGGCGAGGTTGAAGTAGGTGCTGTTGGGCAGCACGGCGCCGCTGGCCAGCAGGCCGCCCATGCCCAGCTCGGGCATCACGCAGGCAAGCGACAGACGCTTGTCGAAATCGGTGCCGCCGATGTGCACGCCGGTATTGCCCAGCAGGTCGGCGCTGCGATCGACATGGCGTCGGCGCTCCGGTGACAGCCGCACCAGCGAGAAGTCCGAGGTGCCGCCGCCGATGTCGACCACCAGCACCAGCGATTCGCGTTCGACCGTCTGCTCGAAGGCGTGCGCGGCGGCGATCGGCTCGAACTGGAAGCTCACGTCGCGGAAGCCGGCGCGGCGCACGATGTCGGCCAGCGTGTCTTCGGCCAGCTTGTCCGCCTCGGCGTCGTCGTCGACGAAGCGCACCGGGCGGCCGACCACCACCTGTTCGAAGCGCGTCTGCGCCGCCGCCTCGGCACGCTTCTTCACTTCGCCGATGAAACCACCGATCAGGTCACGGAAAGCCAGGTGACGGCCGCCGACGTCGGTACCGGCGTCCATCAGGCCGCTGCCGAGCAGGCTTTTCATCGAACGCATCAGCCGGCCTTCGAAACCTTCGAGGTATTCGGCCAGCGCGGCGCGGCCGACCGCCATCGAATCCTCGTCGAGATTGAAGAACACCGCGGACGGCAGCGTGGGCTTGCCGTCTTCGAGCGGCAGCAGGCGGGCCAGCGGACCGTCGTGGATGGCGGCGGTGGAATTCGAGGTGCCGAAGTCGATGCCGCAGGCGGAGGTGTTCATCGGGCAGTGCGGTGGTGCGGAAGGCCGCGCAGCGTACGGGGGCGGCGCATCGCGCGCAAGTTCAGCATGCCGTCGCACGCACGATTTCGGCGAGCGCGCGTTCGCTGCCCGGCGCGGTGTCGAAGAAGAGCGAGGGCTCGATCAGTTCCAGCTCGATCAGCACCGGCCGGCCGTCGAGCCGCAGCATGTCGACGCGGGCGTAGGCGCAGACGCCGGGTGCGGCTGCCAGTGCGGCCTCGGCCAGCGCGAATTCGTCGGCGGCCGGCGCGTGTGCGCTGGCCACCCCGCCCCAGATGTCCTGGCAGCGGTAGTCGCCGGCCTGCGGCACCTTGCGCACTGCGTGCGAATAGCGGCCGCCGAAGAAGATGAGCGACACCTCGCCGTCGGCGATGCCCGGCACGAAGGGCTGCAGCAGCACGTCGCCCTCGGCAGCCAGCGCGCGCAGGTGATCGGCGCAGGCGGCGCTGTCGGCCGCACCGCGGAAAGCACCGAAGGCGCCTATCGACACCGCCGGCTTCACCACCACCTCGCCGCCGCCGAATTCAGCCAGCGCCTGCGCAACCTGCGCACTGTGCCGCTCGATGAAGCGCGTCGGCACGATGTCCACGCCACGCGCCGCCAGCTCGAACAGATAGCGCTTGTGGCTGTTCCACTCGATTACCGGCAGCGGATTGAGCAGCCGGCTGCAGCGATCGACCCGCCGCGCCCAGGTGAGGAATTCGGGCAGGCGCGTGTGGTAGTCCCAGGGCGAACGCAGCAGCACGCAGCGGTAGGCCGACCAGTCGACGTCGGCGTCCCAGGCGACCAGATCGACCGGCACGCCGCAGGCGGCCATCAACAGTTCGGCGTCGCTGTCGGGCTTGGGCGTGTCGGCGCAGGTGACGAAGGCGATCTCGGGACGGGCGCTCATGGTGGGTGGGAATCCTTGGCGTGGGCGGGTGGTGGAACGCGGGCCCGACGACGTCCGGTTCGCACGCCGGCAGACCCTGAGATAGGCGCCATGATACCGGCGCCGGGCACCCTCTCACCGTATCCGTCAGGCGCGCCGGGAACTCGCCATCCTCATGAAAGAAAACATTTTTTGCAATGCACAAGTACAGTCCGCCAGTGGCGCGCCGATATCTGATGCGAGCGCCGCCGAAGTGAACATGGCGGGCCTTGTTGGCAATCCAGACGAGCAGCAGAACCTTGACTTCAACCCCGCATCCATCGAGTTCCACATATTCAGAACGGCCTGCGCACGAGCAGGTGGAGGGCGACCGGCGATTCCGCCTGCTGTTCGAGCGCATACCGGACCCGATGCTGCTGCTCGACGTCGAATCGGGCGTGTTCACCGACTGGAACCCGGCGGCGATGCGCATGCTGAACTTCCCGGCGCGCGAGGAGGTGATCGCGCTGCGTCCAGCCGACATTTCGCCGCCGCGCCAGCCTGACGGCCGTGCGTCCGACGACAAGGCGCGCGAAATGATGGACATCGCCCGCCGCAACGGCAATCACCGTTTCGAGTGGACCATCTGCAGCCCCTATCGCAGCGAGGTCGTGATCGAGGTACTGCTGACCACCATCGCCATCGACGGCCGCGAGGTGTTCATCACCACCTGGCGCGACCTCAGTCAGCAGAAGCGCACAGAGCGCGACCTGGTAGCCAACAAGCTGCGCTGGAAGTTCGCGCTGGAAGGTGCCGGCGACGGCGTTTGGGACTGGAACATCCAGGACGGCACCGTCTTTTTCAGCCCGCGCTGGAAAACCATGCTCGGCTACGAGGAAGACGACATCGGCAACGCGCTGTCCGAATGGTCGGAACGTGTACACCCGGACGACCTGCCGCGAGTGATGGCCGACGTGCAGGCTCACCTCGACGGCCGCACGCCGGGCTACCGCAACGAGCACCGCATGCTCTGCCGCAACGGCGAGTACAAATGGATACTGGACCGCGGCAAGGTGATCAGCAATGACGCCGACGGCCGGCCGCTGCGCATGGTGGGCACCCATACCGACATCACCGAACGTCGCCGCGTGCAGACCGAGCTCGAGCGCGCCGAAGCCACCCAGCGCGCGCTGCTCGACGCGATGGCCGATGGCGTGTTCGTGGCGCAGGAGCACCGCTTCGTATTCGTCAATCCGGCCCTGCCGCGCATGCTGGGCTATACGGTCGAGGAATTCACCGGCCTCACTTTCGCCGACGTGCTGCACCCCGACTTCCTTGAACTGTGGAACGAACGCTACGAGCGCCGCATCGGCGCGGGGCCGGAGCCGCAACGTCGCTACGAAGTGCAGTTGCTGAACCGCGACGGCGACCGGCCGCTGTGGATCGAACTGATCGCCTCGCGTTTCACCTACCGCGACGAACCGGCCGTGCTCGGCATCGTGCGCGACATCAGCGACAAGAAGATCAACGAACAGACGATCTGGAAGCAGGCCAATTACGACGCGCTGACCAATCTGCCCAACCGCCACCTGCTGCTGCATCACCTGCGCCAGGAAATGCGTCTGAGCCAGCGCAGCGGTCGCCAGCTGGCGGTGCTGTTCATCGACCTCGACCGCTTCAAGGAGGTGAACGACACGCTGGGCCACCCGGCTGGCGACAGCCTGCTGCAGCAGGCGGCGCAGCGCATCACCGGCTGCATGCGCGACACCGACGCGGTCGCCCGCTTCGGCGGCGACGAATTCGCGGTGGTGCTGGGCGGGCTGGAGCACCCGGACGTCGTCGAGCAGATCGCCGGCAAGATACTGAGCGCACTGCACCAGCCCTTCCAGCTGTTCAACGAACTGGTCTATGTGTCGGCCTCGATCGGCATCACGCTGTACCCGGATAGCGCGCAGAGCCAGGAAGATCTGCTGAAGCAGGCCGATCAGGCGATGTACGACGCCAAGCGCGCCGGACGCAACCGGATGAGCTATTTCACGCCGTCCATGCAGGCTAGCTCGGAACGCCGTCTGCGCCTGGTGTCGGACATGCACACAGCGCTGACCACCGGCCAGTTCCACCTCGTCTATCAGCCCATCGTCGAAATCGCGACCGGCCGCGTGCGCAAGGCCGAAGCACTGATACGCTGGCAGCATCCCCAGCGCGGCCACGTGTCGCCGGCGGAATTCATACCGATCGCCGAGGAGACCGGCCTGATCCTGCCGATGGGCGACTGGATCACGCGCACCGCGGTCGGTTTCGCGCGCCACCTGCAGCAGCGTCTCGGCGACACGGTGCAGATCAGCATCAACCATTCACCGCTGCAGCTGCGCAACCGCAACGGCGACTATCCCGGTGTGGTCGAGCTGCTGCGCAAGCTCGATGCGCCGGGCAGTCTGGTGGCGGTCGAAATCACCGAGGGCATGCTGGTCGAGGCCGACGAACCGGCGCTGGACTGCCTTTACGCGATGCGCGACGCCGGCGTCCAGGTGGCTCTGGACGACTTCGGCACCGGCTATTCCTCGCTGTCCTACCTGAAGAAGTTCGACATCGACTACCTGAAGATCGATCAGTCCTTCGTGCGCGGCCTGTCGCGCGACTCCAGCGAGCTTGCACTGTGCGAGGCGATGATCGTGATGGCCCACAAGCTGGGCATGCAGGTGATCGCCGAGGGCGTCGAAACCATCCACCAGCTCGACCTGCTGCGCGCGGCACAGTGCGACTATGCGCAGGGCTACCTGTTCTCGCGCCCGCTGCCGGCCGAACACTTCGAAGCCTGGTTGCGCGAGAATGGTTGAAATGCACCACACGTCCGGCGCCCTGCCGGACAGCTTCGCAGCCCGCATTTCAAATAGAGAGAATGGCACTAGACCTCATCAAGGCCACCGCACTGATCCTGGCGCTCAGCCTGCTGCAGGGCTTCAATTCCCGCTTCTGGGGTGAGCGCCACGCCGCCCGGACCATAGGCTCCGGCCTGATCTTCGGCGTCATGTGCGTGGTCGGCATGATGATGCCGATCACCCTCACCCCCGGCGTCATCTTCGACGGTCGTTCCGCCGTGCTCAGCATGGCCGCGCTGTTCGGCGGCCCGGCGGTCGGCGCCATCGCCGGCGCCGTGGCCGCCGCCTACCGCCTGCACCTGGGCGGCGGTGGCGCGCTGGTCGGCGTCGGCGTCATCACCGTTTCGGTGCTGCTCGGCCTGCTGATGCGCATGTTGGTCAGCCGCGGCAAGGTCGCGCCCGGCTTCCTGCCCTTCCTCGGCCTCGGTGTCGTGGTGCATGTCGTGGCGCTGCTGTTCTTCCTCGGGCTGCCCGGTGACACCGCCAAACGCGTGTTCGAAACGCTGGCCCTGCCCTATCTGCTCACGCTGGCGCCGGCCACCGCGCTGCTCGGCATGCTGCTGCTCGACCTCGACGAGCGCCAGCGCACGGGCAAGGCGCTGCGCGACAGCGAGGCGCGCATGCGTGCGATCACCGAAGCGGTGCCCGACGTGCTGATGGTGCTCGACGAAGACGGGCGTTACCTGAAGATACGCGCGCCGGACGAAAAGCTGCTCGTCGCCGACGCGGAGTCGCTGAACGGCAAGCTGATGACCGACGTGCTGCCGCCGGAAAAGGCGGCCATGTTCCAGGACTACGTGCGCCGCACGCTGCAGTCGGACAGCGCTCAGGTACTCGAATACACGCTGGACACGCGGGGCGGTCCGCGCGTGTTCGAGGCGCGCGCCAGAGCGCTCGACGTCACCTTCGAAGGCCGGCGCGCGGTCGTGCTGCTGACGCGCGACATCACCGAACGCGTGCGGCTGGAGGAAGAACAGCGCATCGCCGCCATCGCCTTCGAGTCGCAGCAGGGCATGATGATCACCGACGCCTACAGCGTCATCCTGCGCGTGAACAAGGCCTTCACCGCGATCACCGGATTCAGCGCCGAAGAGGCGATCGGCCAGCGCACCAGCCTGCTCGCGTCCGGCCGCCACGACACCGCCTTCTACCGCGCCATGTGGTCCAAGCTGCACGCCGACGGCGTGTGGGAGGGCGAAATCTGGAACCGGCGGCGCAACGGCGAGGTGTATCCGGAGCGGCTGTCGATCAGCGCAGTGCGCAACGCCGACGGCATGGTGACGCACTACGTCGCCGCCTTCATGGACATCACTTTCAGCAAGGCGGCCGAGGACGAAATACGCCGGCTCGCCTTCTACGACGCACTGACCGGCCTGCCGAACCGGCGCCTGCTGTCCGACCGGCTCGGCCAGGCGATGGCGTCGACGTCGCGCAACTCGCGCCACGGCGCGCTGATGTTCATCGACCTCGACGACTTCAAGAACGTGAACGACCTGCTCGGTCATCACAATGGCGACCTGCTGCTGCAGAAGGCCGGTGCCCGGCTGCGCGACATCGTGCGCGAGACCGACACCGTCGCCCGCTTTGGCGGCGACGAATTCGTCGTGCTGCTGGCCGACCTGCCGGAGCACTCGATCGACGCCGCGCAGCAGGCGGAGCGCGTGGCCGAGGCCATGCTGGCGGCGCTCAATCGCCCCTACGTGCTCGACGGTCAGACGCGCCAGACCAGTGCCAGCATCGGCATCGCGATGTTCAGCGGCAGCACGCACTCGATCGACGAAATGCTGCGGCGCGCCGACCTGTCGATGTACGAATCGAAGCAGCGCGGCAAGAACCGCCTGCACTTCTTCGACCCGGTCATGCAGGAAACCGTCACCGCGCGACTGCGCCTCGAAGACGAAATACGCAGCGGGCTGGCGACGCGCCAGTTCTGCGTGCACTACCAGGCGCAGGTCGAGAACGGTCGCGGCATCGTGTCGGCCGAAGCGCTCGCACGCTGGCGTCACCCGGACAAGGGCTTCATCCCGCCAGCGCAGTTCATACCGGTGGCCGAACGCGCCGGCCTGATGCCTGCGCTCGGCCAGCAGGTGATGGAAGATGCGCTGGAACAGCTCGCGCGCTGGGCGCGCAAACCGGAAACCGCCCATCTGTCGGTAGCGATCAACATCAGTGCCGCCCAGCTCTACCAGTCGGAGTTCGCCGATTCGGTGCTTGAGGCCATCTCGCGCACCGGCGCACCGCCGGGCAAGGTGGTGCTCGAACTGACGGAGTCCATCCTGCTCGGCGACGTCGATGGCGCGATCGACGTGATGCAGCGGCTGCGCGCACGCGGTATCCGGTTCTCGATCGACGATTTCGGCACCGGCTATTCGTCGCTGGCCTATCTGCAGAGCCTGCCGATCAACGAGCTGAAGATAGACCGATCCTTCGTGCGCAATCTGCCGGCCAGCGAGGGCAATCTGGCCATCGTGCGCGCGGTGGTCGCGCTGGCCTCGGCGCTGGACGTCAAGGTGATCGCCGAAGGCGTGGAAACGGACGGCGAGCGCAATGCGCTGGCGGGCAATGGCTGTCAGTTCTTCCAGGGCTATCTGTTCGCGCGGCCGCTGCCGGCCGACGAGTTCGAAGGTCTGTTGCGCGAGGATCTGCGGCGCGCACGCTGAAGCAGGCGGACTTTCATCGGGCGCGCTGTCGATTTCGCACCGACTGCTTCGTCGACCGGGCAGGACCGGTGCGTGCCGGTTCACTTCACCCTCGAAGGAGATCCGGCCATGACCTCACCCCAGCCCGTGCCTGCGGGCATGCACACCGTCACCCCGCACCTCGTCTGCGACAACGCGGCAGCCGCCATCGATTTCTACGTGCGCGCCTTCGGCGCGACGGAAGTGATGCGCCTGCCCGGCAGCGAGGGCAGAATCCTGCATGCGCAGGTGCGCATCGGCGACTCGGCCGTCATGATCGTCGACGCCCACCCCGAATGGTTCATGCGCGACCCGAACAGCTACGGCGGCACACCGGTCGTACTGCACCTGCAGGTGCCCGATGTCGATGGGCTGTTTGCGCAGGCGGTGGCCGCCGGTGCGACGGCGCAAATGGCCCCGGAAGACATGTTCTGGGGCGACCGCTACTGCCGGGTGGTCGACCCGAACGGCCACGTCTGGGCCATCGCCACCCATGTGCGCGACGTGAGCCCGGAGGAACTGCTCGCCGCCAGCGCCAATCCCTGCCCTGAGAGCGTCACCAAGGAGACCTGAATGCCGCACATGCTGCTCATCATCGAACCGGTCGGCCAGCGCGCCACCCGTACCGAAGCCGAAGGCCGCGAGCTCTATGCACAGATGGTGGCTTTCGGCGAAGGCCTCGCCGCGCGCGGCCTGCTGATGGGATCGGAATCGCTGCGCGTCGAGTCGACGCGCGTACAGGTTCGCGACGGCCGTGCCCAGGTGGTCGACGGCCCGTTTGCCGAAGCGAAGGAAATGATAGGCGGCTTCTTCATGCTCGCCACCGACGACCGGCAGCAGGCGCTGGACATCGCACGCGCCTGCCCCGCCGCCGCCTGGGCCACGGTCGAAGTCCGCGGCTTCGGCCCCTGCTTCGACGACAGCAAGGCACCGGGCTGACAGCCGCTGCCAGCCGCATCGCGAGCAAGCTCGCTCCCACGAAAGCCTGGCCACAGCGGCTGATCGGGCATGTCCCTGTGGGAGCGGCCTTGGCCGCGACGCGGCCGTTGCAGTCCGCAGGCTTCGACACAGGCCGCTGTCGGGGTCAGAAGACCCCTCCCACAGGATCCCGGCTCCGGCCGCAGCGCCGGCGCGATCCGTGTGGGAGCGGCCTTGGCCGCGACACGGCCGTTGCAGTCCTCAGACTTCGACTCAGGCTGTTGTCGGGGTCAAGCCCCCGCCCACAGAGCCCCGGCCTCAGGCGGCAGGTCGACCGCTGCTCCTGCAGGAGCAGCCGCCTACTTCACACCCCACAGCTCGCGCAGGCGCGCGTCCCGGCCGCAGCTCCAGCGGTAGTAGGTGTAGCGGGCCGGATTCTTGCGGTAGTAGTCCTGGTGGTAGTCCTCGGCCGGGTAGAAGGTGTCGGCCATGCGGATTTCGGTGACGATGGGCGCCTTGAACGGCTTGCTCTTCTCCAGCGCGGCGAGCGAGCGCTTCGCCGCTTCGAACTGCGCCGCATCGTGAGCGAAGATCGCGGTGCGGTAGGGCGTGCCGATGTCGCAGAACTGACGGTCCTTCACCGTCGGGTCGATGCTGTGCCAGAACTTGTCGAGCAGGGCTTCGTAACTCACCTTCGCCGGGTCGTACTCGATCTGCACCGCTTCCGCGTGGCCGGTGGTGTGGGACGACACCTCCTCGTAGCTCGGATTGGCCGTCTTGCCGCCGGTGTAGCCGGAGGTGGTCTTGAGCACGCCGTCGACCTTGTCGAAATCCGCCTCGACGCACCAGAAGCAGCCACCGGCGAAGGTGGCGCGGGCGGTCGTCTGCGCCATCGCCCCGCCGCTCAGCGCAAGCAGCGCAACGAATCCGGCCAGCGTACGCAGGGTGCTCATGCCGCCGCCGGCGCGAAGCGCAGCGCCACGCCGTTGTTGCAGTAGCGCTTGCCGGTCGGCGCCGGGCCGTCGTTGAAGAGGTGGCCCTGGTGACCGCCGCAGCGCGCGCAGTGGTACTCGGTACGCGGAAGGATGAGCTTGTAGTCGGTCTTCGTGCCCAGCGCCCCCTGCAGCGCGGTGTGGAAGCTGGGCCAGCCGGTGCCGCTCTCGTACTTGGCGTTCGACGAGAACAGCGCGAGGTCGCAGCCGGCGCAGTGGTAGGTGCCGCGGCGCTTCTCGGCGTTGAGCGGGCTGCTGCCCGGGCGCTCGGTATCTTCCTCGCGCAGCACGGCGTACTGCGCCGGTGTCAGGCGCTTCTTCCACTCGGCGTCGCTCAGTTTCAGCGGCGCCGGCGTGTCGGCGCGCAGCGGCAGGGCGGCGAGGCCCAGGCCGTGCAGCGCGAGCAGGCCAAGCAGTTGGCGGCGGTTCATGGTGTGTCCTCCACGGTGTGGTCCTTGTGCGGCACTGATTTTCGGACGCCGGAGCGCCGGGCGGGGTTCCGCCGGCGCCACGTCCGGGGTCGATACCACAGCAGACCGCGCGCGATGGCGGATGCTTACATCGGCACGCGGTGACGCCCACCCATGACGGCCGCGTGCATTCCGGGCAGAATGCCAGCGCCGTATCCCACCACCCGTGCGGAGCCCAAGAACATGAACGATGCGGACGAACTGCCTCAGGCGAACAAGGATGCGGACGAGAATCGCCGTCCGAAAGACGAAACGGACGAGAACCGCCGTCCGATTGCCGCCCGCTCGGCCGGCTGGGCGCAGCGCAGTGCGGCCTGGCTGGCGCGCACCGACGTGACGCCGAACCAGATTTCCGTCGTCAGCATCCTGTTCGCTGCGGTCGGTGCGGCGCTGCTGCTGTGGTGGCCGACGCCCGCCGGGCTGGTCGGCTGCGCACTGGCGATACAGGGGCGGCTGATCTGCAATCTGCTGGATGGCATGGTGGCGGTCGAGGGCGGCAAGAAGTCGGCGCTGGGTGCGCTGTACAACGAATTCCCGGACCGCGTCGCCGACTCGCTGCTCATCGTCGCGCTCGGCTACGCCGTCGGCTGGCCGGCGCTGGGCTGGTTCGGCGCACTGGCGGCGGCGCTGACCGCCTACGTGCGCGTGTTCGGCGGTGCGCTCGGTCAGGCACAGAGCTTCCGCGGGCCGATGGCCAAGCAGCACCGGATGGCCGTGATGACCGTCGCCTGCCTGATCGGCGCCGGCGAACTGGCCTGGGCCGGCAGCCAGTGGGCGCTGCAGGTGGCCTGCATCGTTATTGCGGCCGGCTCGATGCTCACCTGCATCACGCGCACGCAGGGCATCGCCCGCCAGCTCACCGCCGGGGCTCCGTCATGCTGATTTCCGCGCTGCTGATCGGAATCACCCGCGCGCTGGTCGGTGCCGCGCCGCGCTGGCAGGGCAGCGCGCCGTCGCCGGCGCAGCGCATCTACTTCGCCAACCACTCCAGCCACATCGACACGCTGGCGCTGTGGTCGGCCTTGCCGCGCGAACTGCGCCGCCACACGCGGCCGGTGGCGGCCGCCGACTACTGGAACACCGACGCCGTGCGCCGCTGCATCGCGGTGCGCGGGCTGAACGCGGTGTTCATCGAGCGCCAGCGCAGCGAGGCGACGAAAGACCCGCTGGCACCGCTGACCGAAGCGCTCGCTGCCGGCGATTCGCTGATCATCTTTCCGGAAGGCACGCGCAACCTGCAGCCGCTGCCGGGGCCGTTCAAGGCGGGGCTGTTCCATCTGGCCGAGCGCTTCCCCGAGGTCGAACTGGTGCCGGTGTATCTGGAAAACCTGCACCGCTGCATGCCCAAGGGCACTTTCTTCCCGGTGCCGCTGATCTGCACCGTGCGCTTCGGCGCGCCGCTGGCGCGTATTGAGGGTGAAGACAAGACAGCGTTTCTGGAGCGCGCCCGGCGCGCGGTCATCGATCTGGCCTGAACCGACGCGGCCGGCCTGCGGCGCGACAACAAAAAGGAAACGGAATGAGCGCACAGGACAAGTTCTACTGGCTGATGGGCGGCATCGGTGCCGTGCTGCTGCTGTCGTCGCTGATCGGCTGGGTGCTGTCGCGGCGGGTCAGCGGCGAGTCGGGCCGCGCCGTGGTCGACAACCTCAATGCGCGCATCAAGGCCTGGTGGATCATGGTGGCCGTGTTCGCGGTCGCCTTCATGCTTGGCAAGATGGCCACCATCGTCATGTTCGCGCTCATATCGTGGTTCGCGCTGCGCGAATTCATGACGCTGACGCCGACCCGGCCGGGCGACCACCGCGCGCTGTCGGTGTCCTTCTTCATCGCGATCCCGCTGCAGTACGCGCTGATCGCCGACCAGTGGTACGCGCTGTTCTCGATACTGATCCCGGTCTACGGCTTCCTGCTGCTGCCTTCGCTGTCGGTGCTGGCGCAGGACACCGAGCACTTCCTCGAACGCGCGGCCAAGATCCAGTGGGGCGTCATGCTGACGATCTACTGCATCAGCCACGTGCCGGCGCTGCTGCTGCTCGACATTCCGGACTACGCCGGCCAGAACGCGCTGCTGCTGTTCTACCTGCTGCTCGTCGTGCAGCTGAGCGACGTGCTGCAGTACGTGTTCGGCAAGCTGTTCGGCAAGACGAAGATCGCGCCAGTGGTGAGCCCGTCGAAGACGGTGGAAGGTTTCGTCGGCGGCGCGCTGTCGGCCACCGCGATCGGTGCCGCGATGTGGTGGATCACGCCCTTCACGCCGCTGCAGGCGGCCGGCATGTCGGCCGCCATCGTCGTGATGGGTTTCCTCGGCGGGCTGGTGCTGTCGGCGGTCAAACGCAGCCTGGGCGCGAAGGACTGGGGCAGCATGATCCAGGGCCACGGCGGCATGATGGACCGCATGGATTCGGTCAGCTTCGCCGCACCGGTGTTCTTCCACCTCACGCGCTATTTCTTCACGCCCTGATCGTTCGCTGCCGAAGCCTGCAGGGCCGGCACGTTTACGCCGCGTATACAGCGGTGCCCGCGATTTATAGACCGTCTTTGCACGTGCCCGCCTAGTCTTCGCACATCGTCTGCGGAGGAATCATGATGGGAACGCTGTACGGAATCTGCGCCGCGCTGGCCGCGGCGCTGTTCGTCTATCTGCTGTGGGCGCTGTGGCGCGCGGAGGATCTGTGATGACCGCCCAGATGTGGATGCTGCTGGGCGCCTTCGTGCTGGCCGTCTGGCTGATCGCGCTGCCGCTGGGCCGCTGGCTGGCCCTGGTGTCGGAACGGGCACCGCGTCCGCTGTCCGGCATCGAGGCGGCGCTGCTGCGCGCCTGCGGTGTGAGTGGTGAGGAGCAGGGCTGGCGCGGCTACGCCGGTGCGCTGCTGCTGTTCAACCTGATCGGCGTGATCGCGCTCTACGTGCTGCAGCGGCTGCAGCCCGAGCTGCCGCTGAATCCACAACAGTTCGCCGCGCCGACCTGGGATTCGGCGCTCAACACCGCGGTGAGCTTCGTCACCAACACCAACTGGCAGGGCTACGGCGGCGAGTCGACGATGAGCCACCTGACGCAGATGCTGGGCCTGACGGTGCAGAACTTCCTGTCCGCCGCCACCGGCATCGCGGTCGCCTTCGCGTTGATGCGCGGCTTCGCGCGCAGCGGCGCGGGCGGCATCGGCAATTTCTGGGTCGATGTCCTGCGCATCACGCTGTGGCTGCTGCTGCCGCTGTCCTTCGCACTGGCGCTGGCGTTCGTAGCGCAGGGCGTGATCCAGAACCTGTCGCCCGACCTCGCCGTCACGCTGCTCGAACCGCTGCATGCCGATGCGGGTACGGTCGGCACGCAGACGCTGGCCATGGGTCCGGTCGCCTCGCAGGAGGCGATCAAGATGCTGGGCACCAATGGCGGCGGCTTCATGAACGCCAATTCGGCCCACCCCTTCGAGAACCCGACGGCGTGGACCAACGTACTGCAGATGCTGGCCATCTTCGCGATTCCGGCCGGGCTGTGCATGGCCTTCGGTCGCCTGGTCGGCGACCGCCGTCAGGGCTGGGCACTGCTGGCAGCGATGACCGTGCTGTTCGTTGCCGCGGTGGTCGGCATCATGTCGCTGGAACAGGCAGGCAACCCGCATTTCGCCGTGCTCGGCGTCGACCAGGCGGCCAGTGCGCTGCAGGCCGGCGGCAATATGGAAGGCAAGGAGGTGCGCTTCGGCGTCGCCGCCAGCGCACTGTTCGCGGCGATCACGACGGCCGCCTCCTGCGGTGCGGTGAACGCGATGCACGCGTCGCTGACGCCGCTCGCCGGCGGCATCACGATGCTGCTGATGCAGCTCGGCGAGGTGGTGTTCGGCGGCGTCGGTTCGGGGCTGTACGGCATGCTGCTGTTCGCCGTGCTGGCGGTATTCGTCGCCGGCCTGATGACCGGGCGCACGCCGGCCTACCTGGGCAAGAAGATCGAGCCGGCGGAAATGAAATGGGTGGCCGTCGCCATCCTGGTCACGCCGCTGCTGGTGCTGTCGGGCACCGCCCTCGCGGTGAGCAGCGAGGCCGGTCGCGCCGGCCTGCTGAATCCGGCGGCGGCCGGCTTCTCCGAAGTGCTGTACGCCTTCTCGTCGGCCGCCAACAACAACGGCAGCGCCTTCGCCGGGCTGTCGGCCAATACCCCCTTCTACAACCTGACGCTGGCGATCGCGATGGCGCTCGGCCGCTTCGCCGTCATCGTGCCGGTGCTGGCACTGGCCGGCGCGCTGGCCGCCCGCACCCGTGCCGTGCGCGATCCCGCCGCCGCGCAGGACGCCGCTATGCCGACGCACGGACCGATGTTCGTCGTACTGCTGGTGCTGACCGTGCTGCTGGTCGGCGCGCTCACCTACCTGCCCGCGCTGGCGCTCGGCCCCGTGGTCGAGCACATCAACCTGTATCGCTGAGGTTTTCAGGATCATGACGAACGCCCTTCATCCTTCGCGCCCGACTGCCGGTCTGCTTGATCCCGCGCTGCTGCGCGGCGCGGTGCGCGATGCCTTCATCAAGCTCAATCCGGCCGCGCAATGGCGCAATCCGGTCATGTTCGTGGTCTGGCTGTGCGCCGTGCTGATCAGCGCGCTGTGGCTGCAGGCGCTGGCCGGTCAGGGCGAGGCGCCCGCCTGGTTCATCGGCGCCAACGCGCTGTGGCTGTGGTTCACCGTGCTGTTCGCCAATTTCGCCGAGGCGCTGGCGGAAGGCCGCAGCAAGGCGCAGGCGGCCAGCCTGCGCAGCCTGCAGAAGCGCGGCACCGCGAAGAAGCTGCGCGCGCCGCGACAGGGCGAGCGCTGGGATCCGGTCGATACCGGCGCGCTGCGCATCGGCGACGTGCTGCTGGTCGAGGCCGGCGACACCATGCCCTGCGACGGCGAGGTGATCGAAGGCGTGGCCTCGGTGGATGAAAGCGCCATCACCGGCGAATCGGCGCCGGTCATCCGCGAAGCCGGCGGGGATTTCTCGTCGGTCACCGGCGGCACCCGCGTGCTGTCGGACTGGATCGTCGTGCGCTGCACGGTCAATCCGGGCGACAGCTTCCTCGACCGCATGATTGCCATGGTCGAGGGCGCAAAGCGGCGCAAGACGCCGAACGAAGTCGCGCTGACCATCCTGCTCATCGCATTGACGCTGGCATTCCTGATGGCCACCGTGACGCTGCTGCCGTTCTCGCTGTTCGCGGTGCAGGCCGCGCATCAGGGCGTGCCGGTGACCGTGACCGCGCTGGTGGCGCTGCTGGTATGCCTGATCCCGACCACGATAGGCGGCCTGCTGTCGGCCATCGGCGTGGCCGGCATGAGCCGCATGCTCGGCGCCAACGTGATTGCCACCTCGGGCCGCGCGGTCGAGGCGGCCGGTGACGTCGACGTGCTGCTGCTCGACAAGACCGGCACCATCACGCTGGGCAATCGTCAGGCTGCCGCCTTCCTGCCGGCACCCGGCGTCAGCGAACGCGATCTGGCCGACGCCGCCCAGCTTGCATCGCTGGCCGACGAAACGCCGGAGGGGCGCAGCATCGTCGTGCTCGCCAAACAGAAGTTCGCGCTGCGCGAACGCCAGCTGCTGTCGCACGACGCCGCCTTCGTGCCCTTCACCGCGCAGACGCGCATGAGCGGCGTGAACTGGGAAGGCCGGCAGATCCGCAAGGGCGCGGCCGAGGCGGTGCGCCAGCATGTCGAGTCGCTGGGCGGGCAGTTCGCGCCGGAACTGCTGCGCATCGTCGAGGACGCCGCCCGCCGCGGCAGCACGCCGCTGGTGGTGGCCGACGGTGCACGCGTGCTGGGCGTGGTCGAACTGAAGGACATCGTCAAGGGCGGCATCCGCGAGCGCTTCGTCGAACTGCGGCGCATGGGCATACGCACCGTCATGATCACCGGCGACAACCGGCTCACCGCCGCCGCCATCGCCGCCGAAGCCGGCGTCGACGACGTGCTGGCCGAAGCGACGCCGGAAGCCAAGCTGGCGCTGATCCGCCGCTACCAGGCGGAGGGCCGCATGGTGGCGATGACCGGCGACGGCACCAACGACGCGCCGGCGCTGGCCCAGGCGGACGTCGCGGTGGCGATGAACAGCGGCACACAGGCGGCGAAGGAGGCCGGCAACATGGTCGACCTCGACAGCAATCCGACCAAGCTGATCGAGGTGGTCGAGATCGGCAAGCAGATGCTGATGACGCGTGGCGCGCTGACCACCTTCAGCATTTCGAACGACGTCGCCAAGTACTTCGCCATCCTGCCGGCCGCCTTCGCCGCCACCTATCCGCAGCTCGGTGCGCTGAACGTGATGCAGCTCGCGTCGGGCGAGTCGGCCATCCTGTCGGCCGTCATCTTCAATGCGCTCATCATCGTCGCGCTGATTCCGCTGGCGTTGCGCGGCGTGCAGTACCGCGCGCTCGGCACCGCCGCGCTGCTGCGTCGCAACGGCCTGCTGTACGGCCTGGGCGGGCTCGTCGTGCCCTTCGTCGGCATCAAGCTCATCGACGTGCTGCTCACCGCGCTGCACCTCACCTGAATACGGAGTCCTGCCATGAACGCCGCACTGCATGCCCTGCGCCCTGCGCTGTCTCTGTTCCTGCTGCTGTCCGCACTGACTGGTCTCGCCTACCCGCTGCTGGTCACCGCGCTGGCGCAGACGCTGTTCCCCGAACGCGCCGCCGGATCGCTGATCCGCGACGGCGAGCAGGTGACCGGCTCGGCGCTGATCGGCCAGCCCTTCTCGTCGCCCGGTCACTTCTGGTCGCGCCCGTCGGCCACCGCGACGCAGCCCTACAACGGCGCGGCCTCCGGTGGCAGCAATCTGGGCGCGAACAACCGCGTGCTGGTCGACGCGGTGGCGCAGCGCATCGCCGCGCTGCGGGCGGCCGACCCGGACAACCGCGCGCCGGTGCCGGTCGATCTGGTCACCGCATCGGCCAGCGGCCTGGACCCCGACATCAGCCTCGCCGCCGCGCGCTATCAGGCCGCACGCGTGGCGCGGGCGCGCGGCCTCGACCCGGCCGCGGTCGAGGCCTTGATCGAGCGTCACGCGCATCACCCGTGGCTGGGCTTCGTCGGCGAGCCACGGGTGAACGTGCTGGCGCTGAACCGCGCACTCGCCGCGCTGCGCTGAGCATGGACCACGACCTCCTCGTGCTGCTGCTCGGTCTGCTGGCCATCGCCGCGCCGCTGGCGCTGGTCGTTTGGCTGGTCGTGCGCAGCGGCCGGCGTTCCGGGCGCTAGACTGCGACGATGACCGACGAACCGATACGCCCCGACCCGGACGCCCTGCTCGCCGCCGCACAGGCGGCGGAAGCGCGGGCCGCGCGCGGCCGGCTGAAGATCTACTTCGGTTCGTCTGCCGGCGTCGGCAAGACCTGGTCCATGCTTGACGCTGCACAGCGCCTGCGCGATCAGCAGATCGACGTCGTGGTCGGCATCGTCGAGACGCACGGCCGCAGCGAAACCGCGCAGCAGCTGCAGGGGCTGGAACTGCTGCCGCGCCGGGCGCTGACGGTGCAGGGGCGCACGCTGGAGGAATTCGATCTCGACGGTGCGCTGGCCCGCCGCCCCGCCGTGCTGCTGGTCGACGAACTGGCGCACAGCAACGCGCCCGGCTCGCGCCACCCGAAGCGCTGGCAGGACATCGACGAACTGCTCGACGCCGGCATCGACGTGTGGACCACGGTGAACGTGCAGCACATCGAAAGCCTGAACGACGTGGTTGGCGGCATCACCGGCATCCGCGTGCGCGAAACGGTGCCCGACCACGTGTTCGATTCCGCCTCCGAAGTGGTGCTGGTCGACCTGCCGACCGACGATCTGCTGCGCCGGCTGCGCGAAGGCAAGGTGTATCTGCCGGAGCAGGCCGAGCGCGCGGTGAAGAATTTCTTCCGCAAGGGCAACCTGATGGCGCTGCGCGAACTGGCGCTGCGCCGCACGGCCGAGCGGGTCGAAGAGGACGTGCGCAGCTACCGGCGCGAACACGTTGCGCAGGCCAGCCGCGCGGTGTGGCAGGTAAGCGATGCACTGCTCGCCTGCGTCGGCCCGGACGCCGGCGCCGAGCGGCTGGTGCGCGCCGCTGCCCGCCGGGCGGCGCAGGCCGACGCGCCGTGGCACGCCATCTACATCGAGACACCGGCGCTGCAGCGCCTGCCCGAAGCGCGTCGCCGCGCCATACTGGCCACGCTCAAGCTGGCCGAGTCGCTGGGCGCGACCACTGCCACGCTGACCGCGCAGGACGCCGCCGTGGCCGCCGTCGCCTACGCGCGCGAACACAATCTGGGCACGCTGGTGACCGGCTACTCGCTGCGCGGCCGGGTCGGCACGCTGTGGCAGCGCGCCAGCGGGCGCAGCCATTTCGGCGAACGGGTGGCGGCGCTGGCGCCGGAAATCGAATTCATGGTGATCGCGCGGCGCGACGACAGCGGCCCGCTCTCGTCATCGCCCTCGCCCGCCGACGACGAGGACGGCGAGGCAGTCGCCCGCTCGCTGCGCGGCTACCTGTGGGCCGGCGCCTCCTGTGCCGCGGTGACGGTGCTGGCGACACCGCTGCTGCCCTACTTCGACCTCGCCAACATCGTCATGCTCTTCATGCTGGCGGTGGTGGCGATCGCCGTGCGCCACGGTCGCCGGGCGGCACTGGCGTCGGCCGTGCTGAACGTGCTGGCCTTCGATTTCTTCTTCGTGCCACCGCGCTTCACCTTCTCGGTCAGCGACGCCGAATATCTGATCACCTTCGCCGTCATGATGGCGGTCGGTCTGGTGATCGGCCAGCTCACCGCCTCGCTGCAGTACCAGGCGCGCGTTGCCCGCTACCGCGAGGACCGCGCGCGCAGCCTGTTCGAAATGGCGCGCGATCTCGGTCGCGCGCTGACGCTGGAACAGGTGGCCGAGATCGGCGAACGCGCGGTCGAGCGCGCCTTCCGCGGCCACGCCGCACTGCTGCTGCCGGACGCGGCCGAACGGCTGGCGCCAGCCTCGCCCGACAACGACCGCTTCGCGCCCGACGTCGGCCTTGCGCAGTGGGCCTACGACCACAGCGAACCGGCCGGTGCCGGTACCGGCACGCTGCCCGGCGCACCGGCGCTCTATCTGCCGCTGCAGGCGCCGATGCGCACGCGCGGCGTCATCGCCGTGAAGCCGGCGCACGCGCGGCTGCTGATGATTCCGGAACAGCGCCAGCTGCTCGACACCTACGCGGCGCTGGTCGCCATCGCCATCGAGCGCGTGCACTTCGTCGCCGTCGCGCAGGACACACTGCTGTCGATGGAATCCGAACGGCTGCGCAATTCGCTGCTGGCGGCGCTGTCGCACGACCTGCGCACGCCGCTGACCGCGCTGATCGGCATGTCGGAGAACCTGTCCGGCGCGCTGGCGCGCGAGGGGTCCGCCCACGGGCCGGCCATCGCCGCCATCGTCGAACAGGCGCGGCGCACCGCGCAGCTGGTGAACAACCTGCTCGACATGGCGCGGCTGCAGGCCGGCGCGGTGGCGCTGCGCCACGACTGGCAGTCGCTGGAGGAACTGGCGGGCAGCGCGATCCGCGCCATCGAGGGCGCGCTGGCACGGCATGTGGTGCGCGTCGACCTGCCGCCCGACCTGCCGCTGCTGTACGGCGACGCCGTGCTGCTCGAACGCGTGCTGGTCAATCTGCTGGAGAACGCCGCCAAGTACACGCCGGCCGGCACGACGATACGCATCACCGCCGCGCGCGACGGCGACACGATCGCGGTCGAGGTGAGCGACGACGGACCGGGCCTGCCGGCCGGCGATCCGGAAGACCTGTTCCGCAAGTTCACGCGCGGCGAAGCCGAGTCGAGCACGCCGGGCGTCGGCCTCGGGCTGGCCATCTGCCGCGCCATCGTGCGCGCGCACGGCGGCGACATCGGCGCCGCCAACCGGCCGCCGCCGGCACACGGCGCGGTGTTCCGCTGGACCCTGCCGCACCGCGACGCGCCAGCAGGCACCGATCTGCCGCCTGCGGCAGACTGTGCGGCATGAGCAGCCTGCAGCCCCCGGTGTCCCGCGTACTGATCATCGAAGACGATGCGGCGATACGCCGTTTCGTGCGCCAGGCGCTGGAGGAGGCCGGGCATCAGGTGTTCGAGTCCGATGGACTTCAGCGCGGCCTGATCGAGGCCGGCACGCGCAAGCCTGATCTGCTGGTGCTCGATCTCGGCCTGCCCGACGGCGACGGCGTCGACCTGATACGCGATCTGCGCGGCTGGAGCAGCGTGCCGGTCATCGTGCTGTCGGCACGTACCGGCGACGACGACAAGATCGCCGCGCTCGACGCTGGCGCCGACGACTACCTGATCAAACCGTTCTCGGTGGGCGAACTGATGGCGCGCGT
The DNA here is from genome assembly GCF_000385375.1 of Methyloversatilis discipulorum. Lineage (NCBI taxonomy): Bacteria > Pseudomonadati > Pseudomonadota > Betaproteobacteria > Nitrosomonadales > Sterolibacteriaceae > Methyloversatilis > Methyloversatilis discipulorum. Next base: position 649,273 of record NZ_ARVV01000001.1, on the reverse strand, counting down.
GCGCGTCGCGCTGCGCCGCCGCGGCGGCACGCCGGCCGATGCCGCAGGCCCGCTCAGCTTCGGCGACTGCGAACTCGATCTGGCGCGCCGCCTGATCACGCGCGCCGGCGAGCCGGTGCACCTGACGCCTGTCGAGTACCGGCTGCTCGCCACGCTGGCGGCGCACGAAGGCCAGGTGCTGACGCACCGCCAGCTGCTGCGCGAGGTATGGGGCCCGAACAGCGTCGAGCACGGCCACTACCTGCGCATCTACATGGGCCATCTGCGGCGCAAGCTCGAAGCCGACCCGGCGCGGCCCGCACATCTGCTGACCGAGACAGGCGTGGGCTACCGCTTCATCGCCGACAGCCGCTAGTCCCCGCCCGGCCGGGAGCGGTGTGCGCCGTGGGGGATAATGGTCCTTCCTTCACACCGGGGCCACGCATTGGACAGCGGGTGGCCTGCAGCATGGACGTAGCACTACTGTTTGCACTCATCCTGCTCAACGGCGTCTTCGCGATGTCGGAAATCGCCGTCGTGTCGTCGCGCAAGGCGCGCCTGATCGGTCTTGCCGAGGACGGCCACAAGGGGGCGCAGGCCGCCATACGGCTGCACGACGACCCGTCGAACTTCCTGTCGACGATACAGGTCGGCATCACGTCGATCGGCATCCTGAGCGGCGCCATGGGCGAAACGGTACTGGCCGACCCGCTGGCCGCGTGGCTGTCGGGATTCCCGCTGATCGAGCCCTATGCACGCACGGTGGCGCTGTCCGTCGTGGTGGTCGGCATCACCTATTTCTCCGTCGTGGTCGGCGAACTGGTGCCGAAACGGCTGGCACTGCTGGCGCCCGAAGGCATCGCCTCGCTCATTTCGCGGCCCATGGTGCTGCTGGCGCGCGTCGCGCGGCCGCTGGTGTGGGTGCTGTCGGTCACCAGCAACGCCATCCTGCGCATCGCCGGTGCGCGCCGCACCGACGAGCCGCCGATCACCGACGAGGAGATCAAGGTGCTGATGGGCCAGGGCGCCGAAGCGGGCGTGTTCCACCAGAGCGAACAGCAGATCGTGTCCAACGTGCTGCGCCTGGACGAACTGCGCGTCGGCGCCATCATGACGCCGCGCAAGGACATCCACGCGATCGACCTCGACGACCCGGAGGACGACATACGCCGGCGCATCGCCGACAGCCCCTACAGCCGCGTGCTGGTGTGCCGCGACGGTCTCGAACACGTGCTCGGCGTTCTGCAGAGCGGCGCCCTGCTGAAGCAGTCGCTGGCCGGCGAAACGATAGACCGGCGCAGCATCGAGGCGCTGCTCGAAGCGCCTCTCTACGTGCCGGACACGGTCAGCACCGCACAACTGCTGGAGAACTTCCGTCGCACGCGCAAGCACCTCGCGCTGCTGGTCGATGAGTACGGCGATCTGCAGGGGCTGGTCACTGTCAACGACGTGCTCGCCGCCATCGTCGGCGACATGTCGGTGCCGACGGCGCACGAGGAAGCGGACGTGGTTCAGCGCGCGGATGGCTCGTGGCTGGTCAACGGCGGCACGTCGATCGAGCGCGTCAAATCGGTGCTCGGCATCGACGACGCACTGCCGGGCGAGGACAGCGGAAACTTCCACACGGTGGGCGGACTGGTGCTGCACATGCTCGGCCGCATCCCGGTGGCCACCGATTTCTTCGAGGTCGCCGGCCTGCGCATCGAGGTGATGGACATGGACCGCAACCGCGTCGACAAGGTGCTGGTGCAGCGACTCGAACCGCTGCCTGCCTCGGTCGAGGCGGAGTAAACCGACATTCGCAAGCCGCGGACGCATGCACCACGCAGCAGCATGCGCCGGGCGGCTGCACCGCCCTTCGACCACCTGTCGCACCGGGTTGCACACCCTGAGCCGTCTGCGGAACAGACGCAGATGAAGTATTTGTGACAGCCCTTGCAGGCAGGCGGACAAGGGCGATACTCGGCTCTCCTCCTCCACAGCAATGGCTGTGAGTTCTCAAAGGCGGCCTGCGGGCCGCCTTTTTTTTCGTCGGTGCGCTGGTTGTGTGCACGCCCTGTGGGAGCGGCCCTGGCCGCGACGCGGCGAGTGCGGGCCGCCGGCTTCGATCACGGACGCAATCGCGAGCAAGCTCGCTCCCACAGCTTTCGGCACAGGATCGCGCGACGGATCTCCGTGGGAGGCAGCCCTTGCTGCGGACGGGGCCTGAAAGCGGCGCAGCACGCTGCCCACCGCCGCTGTCGGGGTCAAGACCCCTCCCACAGAACCCGCTCGGGCTCCGGCCGCAGGTCTGGCGCATGCCCCTGTGGGAGCAGCCTTGGCTGCGACACGGCCGTCGCGCTCCGCACCAGGCTGCTGTCCGGGCCGGAAGACCTCTCCCACAAACCCCGGCGCCGCGCTGATCGGTTTGGCCGCGCGCCGTCGCCGGGAACTGCCCGCATGAGTGTCAGCGTGCTGCGTCCGCACTGACGCGGGCGCGTTCGGTCAGCAGTTCGCGCTCGCGTTCGTTCTGCGTCAGCGCGGCGGCGCGGCGGAACTCTTCGCAGGCTTCGCTGTGGCGGCCGAGCTTGGCCAGCAGGTCGCCACGTACGCCGGGCAACAGGTGGTAGTGGCGCAGCGCCGCTTCGTCGCGCAGCGCGTCGGCGATCTCCAGACCGGCCGCCGGGCCGAAGGCCATGCCGACGGCGACCGCGCGATTGAGTTCGACCACCGGTGACGGCGCGATCTGCGCCAGCGCGTCGTACAGCGCGGCGATGCGCGGCCAGTCGGTGTGGTCGGCGTGGGCGGCGCGCGCATGACAGGCGGCGATGGCGGCCTGCAGCGCATACGGGCCGTAGCCGCCGCCGAGCGCGTCGACGCGTTCCAGCGCGGCCAGCCCGCGGCGTATCAGCAGACGGTCCCAGCGCGTGCGGTCCTGTTCCAGCAGCAGCACCGGTGCGCCGCGAGCGTCGGTGCGCGCGTGCAGGCGCGAGGCCTGGATTTCCATCAGCGCCACCAGGCCGTGCACTTCGGCGACCTGCGGCGCCAGCTCTGCCAGTATGCGACCGAGGCGCAGGGCCTCTTCGCACAGCGCCGGTCGCATCCACTGCTCGCCGGCGGTGGCGGCATAGCCCTCGTTGAAGATGAGGTAGATCACCTTCAGCACGGCGTCGAGCCGCTCCCCCAGCTCCGCCGGCCCGGGCAGTTCGAAGGGCACGCGCGCCTCGCTCAGCGTGCGCTTGGCGCGCACGATGCGCTGCGCCAGCGTCGCCTCCGGCACCAGGAAGGCGCGCGCGATGTCCGGCGTGGCCAGGCCGCCGACCATCTTCAGCGTCAGCGCGACGCGCGCTTCCACCGACAGTACCGGGTGGCAGGCGACGAACATCAGGCGCAGCACGTCGTCACCGATCGGTTCGTCGAGCGCGCTGTCCGGGGCCGGTGGCGCGCCGTCCTGGAGCTGCGATTCGATTTCCCAGGTCAGCGCATCGGCCTTGGTTGCCTGCATGCTGCGATGACGCAGCAGGTCGAGCGCGCGGTTCTTCGCGGTGGCGGTGAGCCAGGCGCCGGGATTGTCCGGCACGCCCTTGTCGGGCCACTGTTCGAGCGCCGTCACCAGCGCGTCCTGCGCCAGTTCCTCGGCGAGGCCGACGTCGCGCACCATGCGCGCCAGCGCGCCGATGATGCGCGCCGACTCGATGCGCCAGACGGCGTCCAGCGTGCGGTGCAGGTCGGCCGTCATCGTCCGGTGTGCACCGTCGTCGTGGTCCCGTGCGTCATGCATCGTCTCCTTCAGGCCGTGTCCATCCGGCGGAAGCGTTCCACCGCCTCACCGGGTGCGAAGTCGTCCAGTTCGAACACCTGACGCACCTCGATCTCGGCGTCACGCCCCTCGCCGGCCGGGTTCGGAAAGCGGCGTGTCCAGTGCAACGCCTCTTCGCGCGAGGCGACCTGGATCAGCGTATAGCCGGCGATCAGCTCCTTCGTCTCGGCGAACGGGCCGTCGATGACGCTGCGCCCGGCATCGCGGTAACGCACGCGCCAGCCCTTCGAACTGGCCTGCAGCCCGGAGGCGTCGAGCAGCACGCCGGCGCGCATCAGTTCTTCATGATAGGTGGCCATCGAAGCCATCAGTGCTTCCTCCGGCATGACACCCGCCTCGCTGTCCGCGGTGGCCTTGACGATGATCATGTAACGCATGGCAGCTCTCCTGGAGTCGGCGCGACAGGCGCCGTCGCAGGGTCGACGAGCGACCGGTGCGCGGATCGACAGCAGGGGCTGCAGTATGCCTATGTCGCGGCCAAGGCCGCTCCCCCAGGAGTCGCACCCACGGGGAGCACGCGCGATCCGCGGCCAAAGCCGGGTGTTCTGTGGGAGGGGTCTTCTGACCCCGACGCCAACCTGTATCGAAGCCTGCGGACCGTAGCGGCCGTGTCGCGGCCAAGGCCGCTACCACCGGGGCTGCCCCGACAGGGGGCGCGCCCGATCCGTTGCCGGAGGCGGGGTCTTGTGGGAGCGAGCTTGCTCGCGATAGCGGCCTTGATCGAAGCTCTGCCTCCCCCGCCAATGCAGGAGACGGAAAGACCTCCGCCCGCACACGCCCCTCTCCCGCTTCAGCGTGAGCGGGACCGCGGATGAGGGCCGAACTCGCAACCGGCCCGCCTTCACCCCTGCACCATCACCGCGCTGGCCACCGCGAAATAGGTGAGCAGCGTCAGCAGATCCTGCACGATGGTGGCGAGCGGGCCGCTGCCGTAGGCGGGGTCGCTGCCCAGGCGGCCGAGCAGCCAGGGCAGGAAGAGACCTATCGTCGTCGCGATGCCGCCGGCCATCACCAGCGAGAGCGCCACCGCGAACGCCAGCGTCGGGTCGCCGAAGGCCAGCCAGACGCAGGGAAAGGTTAGCCCGCCCAGCACCAGTCCGATCAGCAGACCGGTGCGCACCTCGCCACCGACCAGCGCGCCGATCGACGCGTGGCTCAGCGACAGGCCACGCACTGCGACCGCTTCGGTCTGCGTGCCGATGGCGTCCGCCAGATAGACCAGCCCCGGCACGAAGAAGGCGAGCGCCGGACTCAGCGACAGCGTGCGCTCGAAGCCGGCCATGATGAAGGTGGCGAACATGCTGCCGGCCAGACCGATCAGCAGCCAGGGCAGACGGTGACGCAGGCGGCGCATCGGCGCCGATTCGATCGCCTCGCGCGCACGCCGCGTCTCGCGCGTGATGCCGGCGAGGCGGTGGATGTCCTCGACGTGCTCGCGACGCAGGATATGCAGCAGCGCGGTCGATGGCACGACGCCGAGCAGCCGGCCGTGCGTATCGACCACCGGCATCGCGTCGAGCACGTGATGCAGCGCCAGCGACGCGACGCGCTCCTGGTCGGTGTGCGCATGCACGGTCGGGCAGTCACGCCGCATCACCGCGTCGATGCGTGCGCCCTGCCCCGCGCGGAACAGATCGGCCAGCGGCACGATGCCGATCAGGCTTTCGTCATCATCGACCACGCACACGATGTCGAGGCAGTCGTAGTGCCGGGCGCGCAGGTCGGCCAGCACCGCATCGACGGTCTGCGCCGGATGCACGCGCGGCACGGCGGCGAGCAGGTAACGGCCGGCGCTTTCGTCGGCCGGCAGAACGCTCGGCACCGACGGATCGTTTGCAGGAGGGGCATGGGCGCTCATGACGGGTTCCATCCGGACAGTGTTCCGCCATGGTGCCGCATCGCGCGGCACCTCGTCATGCGCAGGATCAGCCGGCCGCCGGCGCCGGCCAGACCGGGAACACGATGAGGCCGAAGATGGCGAGCAGCCAGAACACCGCCGATAAGGCGTAGGGCGCGAGCATGGTCACCAGCACCACGCCCTTCCAGTCGTCATGGTCGGGCGACGGAGCCAGCGCACCGGCCGTGAACGCCTCTTCCTGATAGAAGGCGACCAGCGTCGAAATGCGGTATTCGGCCAGCAGGAACAGCACCGACAGCACCAGCCCGACCACGCCGAGGCCGACCCGGTAGGGCGCGTGGGCCAGGAAGAGCGACCCGCCCTGCGAGAACGCGAACGCGAGCAGCGCCCCCAGCACGGCGGAAAACACCGTGAACATCGCGAAGCGCATCGTGCCGTAGTGGCGCGCGGTTTCGCCGGCGATGCGGGCGCGGGCGAGTTCGGGATCGTCGCGGTCGCTGCACATGACATTCGGCTCCAGGACTGAAGAGCGGACGATACGCCAGAGCAGCTGAAGTCGGCCAGCCCGGAACGGCGGGACGGCGGGTGTTCAGTGCGCGGTCGTGGACAGTGCCGCCATCGACGTAAAGCCCGCCTGACGTCCGGCCTTCGCATCGGCCAGCGCCTTCCACTGCGCGCGGACCTGAGCGACGACCTGGGCGAAATGTTCGGGCAAGGCCGGGTGATGCTGCAGGAAGAACAGGTTGGACACGATCTTGCGCGCCAGCAGCGGATGAACCTCATGCACGCCCTGCCCGGTCTGCCCCGATGCCGGGTCCGCGTAGCGCGTCATCAACGCCATCGTCGCAGCCAGCATGCCGAAAGGGCAAGGCATCCGGGGCTCATCGGTATCGAATTCCATCGTCCGCTTCCTGTGGCTGAGGGTCGCAGGAAGTGCGCCCGCTCGGGAAGCCAGATTAACGCAAATGCGAATCGTTCGCAAATAAACGGTGCCGCGCATTCGAGGTCGCCCGCTCAGGGCCGGAACACGAGTGCCGGCAGCTCACCCGGCGCCGCGCACAGCCGCACGCCGGTCAGCCCGGCGAAGCGGTCCGGCACGGTATAACCCCAGGCCACCGCGACGAAATCCAGCCCGAGCGACTGCGCCACTTCGAGGTCGCGCAGCTCGTCGCCGACGCTCACCGTCCGTTCCGCCACAGCCCCGGCCGCCTTCATCACCCGCCGCGTCTTCGCCGCCTTGCCGAACAGCGACGCACCGCAGCCCCAGTGATCGATCAGCGGACGGCAGTCGTCGCCGAGCACCCGCTCCACCGTGTCGCGTGCGTTCGACGTGACGATGCCGATCCGCGCACCACCTGCCTTCAGCGCGTGCAGCACTTCGGGTACGCCGTCGAACAGCTTCACCTCGTCCGCCCGCTCGCGCACATACGCGCGCATCGTCGCCACGACTGCCGGCAGCTTCCACAGCGACAACCCCACCTCGGCCACGATGTCACGCGCGCCGAGGCGACGCAGGCGGTCGAGGTCGGTCGTATCGACGGCGCGGAAGCCATACCGCTGCGCCGCGTACGTCCACGCGTCGAGAAACAGATGGAAGGAGTCGGCGAGCGTGCCGTCGAAATCGAACAGGACGAGGGGGTGGGTCATACGAATGCAAGGGTGCGCTAAAGGCAGCACGCGGACCTCCGCCGCGTCGGCTCGGCGTCAGGCCTGATCGTTCTCCGCCGGATACCAGACGTCGATCAGCGGGCCGACCTCCGTCTCGCTCACCTCCGACCGCCCCGCGAGCCAGGATCGCACCGCCTCGCGATGCTGCTCGCCGGCCGACCCGCGCTTGCGCAGACAGGCCATCCCGCGCGTCGATCCGCCATACAGCAGGCCGTTGCCCTCGATCGCGTCGCCGATGAAGGCATCCCAGAAGGCACCCATTTCGTCCGCGGACAGGCCGTCGCGCAGCCTGAAGGCCACCTCGAAACCCAGTTCCTGAAACTCGTCGATGTGCAGCTTCTTGCGCAGGCGGCGCGAACGGTGATGTGACATCCGGTACTCCCGAATCCGAAAACCGAAGAAGGGCCACGAGGCGGGCGGCGTTGCTCCGCTGTCTCTGTGGCAGGTCCGGCGTCTGATCGCCGGGCCGACAGTATCGCCCTGCTACCGTCACGGGTGACAGCACATTCGATGACGGACACCGGCAAGACAGTGACTCAAGTGAGACTGATGATCAGGCCAGCGCGCCCCTCCGCTGCCCGCGTCACGAAGGTCCTGAGCTCGCCGAAGTACTCCATGCAGTAGCCGAAGCTGTCGTCCTCGGCCGGGTCGCGGTCCCAGATGCCGGGGTAGATGTCGAGCTGCGTCATCTGCGCCGGATCGAAGCGTGCACGCATGAAAGCCTCGTCGATGCCGGCGAGCGCGCAGGCCTCCGCCTTCACCTCCGCCGCCGTCATGCCGCGCGCGGGCCCGTAGCCGACCTCGACGTCGCCGATCACCGCACCGCCGTGCATCAGGAAGTTCAGCGGCGGCGCCCCCTCCCACGCGGTGCCGGTCAGCATGAAGTGGATGCCGTGCCAGGCCTTGTCGAGATCGGTGGCTTCGACCTCGCCCGGGGCCAGCTGGAAATCCACCGCCGGCGCCTTTGCGCGCGCCGGCCGGCCGAACAGGCGCTGGAAGAAACCGGCCTCCGCAACGCCTGCTTCGGCACGCGCCGCTTCGTACATGCCGTCATCGTCCGGCGACACCACCTTCCACACCAGCGGCGGATCGGCCAGCACCCGGGCCAGGTTGGCGTCACTGACGGTATGCAGTTCGAGAATCATGCTCATGGGCGGGGATCACTCGGGGCAGGCAGCAGGGGAAAAGGCGCCAGAGACTGCGACACGCATGTCCGGCAAGTCAGGATCGTTGTTCGCCGTGCCCGGGATCGCGGCTCTGGTGCCGTACGACCAGCACCTGCAGTCCGTAATCCTTCCTGCAATAGATGACCGCATAGGGAAAGCCGACAAGCGGATATGCCCGGCGATCAGCGCCGGTAGGCGTGCCGAGGTCCGGGTACTCGGCAAGAAGCTTCGTTACGCGCTCGAACTCGGCAAGAAACCGGCCAGCCACACGGCTACCGGCTTCCGATCTGTAGAAGCGGAAAGCATCGGTGAGATCACGATCCGCACCCGGGTGGATCGAAACCTTCACTCCAGTTCCGCACGAAGACGGGCGAGCGCCTGCTCGACCGGAATGGCCACTGCCTCACCGGATTCAAGCTCGGCGTCCCGCTCAGCGGCCAGCGCATCCCAGGCGGCGTCACGAGCACGATCCGCATCCAGACTGGCCACCACACGGTCGAGCAGCCTGGCACGTGCTTCCGGCGCAAGTTGGAGCACTTCTTCAGCAAGGGCTTCCAGCGGACGGGGCATAGCAACCTCCATATTTATCTGCGTAGATTGCCACAACGCGGCATAACAGCCATGGAGCAGGACAGTTGCGGAGCCTGAAAGCGAGCGATGAAAAGAACCTTCGTACGCACGTGCTCCCTACCGCGTGACCAGCACGAAAGCCGCGATGACCGCCACGGCGACGCACACGCCTCGCCGCGGATACAGCGACCACGCATTCAGCAGCACGAACAGCCCGAGCAGGCAGCGGCCGCGCAGGCGTCTGTCCTGCCGAAGCCGCCGGAAGTTCGCCTGCAGCGCGTCGCGCTCACCCTGACAGGCGAAGAATGCGTGGTAAAGCGGCAGGCCGATCAGCCAGAGCGCGGCGAAGAAGGCGCACAGGAAGAGCAGGGTCATGTGGGCGGTCTCCGTCGCGGCACGAAGGAATTGACGGGAATCACGATGCATCACCACATCAAGCCTTGCGCTCGCCTGAGGCCTGCGGCGCATACCGGGGCCAGTCGGCCGGAACCAACAGAGCCCGCCCGATGAACGGCCCGAACGCGACCAGGACAATCGATAGCAGTGCCAACGACGGCGGCGCCGTGACGCCGAACAGCAGAGCTCCGCCATTCAGCATCGCAACCCCGATGAGTACCCACCGCAGGGCGGCGCGTTCGAGCGGGTGCGGATTCAATTGCAGCGCACCGATGCACGACGGACATTTCAGAAACCATCTGAACGCCAGCCAGGATGATTCGCCCTGCAGTGGCACCTTCTTCAATCGCCTGCGCGAAAGGTTCTCTCCGCAAAGAGGGCAATCACACTTCATGCGAAGTCTCCATCAAACGGCGCAGCGCGAGGACCACAGCGCATTGCGTGTAATCAGGTGCGAAGGTAGGCGACATAGAACGGAAACCCTGAGAGCGCACACACCATACCGGCGGCAAGCCACGAGGCGTCAAAGGCCGGATACCCGAGCCGTAGGAAAGCAAGAAAGCCCAGAAAGGGCGAGAACAGATAAAGCCAGTCCGGTGAAGAGAAGGCCGACATTTCCGCCAGATCGGGAAAAGCCCAGCGCAGCCGAATCACTATCCAGCACACGGGCACGCTCAGTATCAGCGCAATGCCTTGCGGGGTGTCCAGACAACGACCGTAAGAAAGCCAGATTCGCAGACGCGACAAGTGCATCGACGAAGTGTCCTCTAATAGTAGTGGTAGTCAACCTGGATTCGCCCGGACGACGACTCCTTCCGGATGACGCGGGCTCGCGCGTCGGAGTGCAACTCGATCTTCGTATCCGAGACCCATTGAACTGTCACCTTTGGTCCACCGTACTGCGTTCGTGGCGCGGGGTCGTTGTTGGATTCCACCACGAAGAAACTCGTTACGCCCCAAAGCTTCCGGTCTTCGATCTCAAGCGTGCTGCCTCCGGGGAGGATCGCCATATGTGTATTGAAACCGGTGGTCGCACCGCAGTCGATCTGGTACGAAACAGCTTTCGACTTCCGATTTGGCGAGAGCACCTCGTCCACCACGTACGTTCCGCATAAGCGGTCATCAGCGTTCGACAGCAGCGCCAACAGAGCGGCGAATGCGAGTGCACACATCAGCATCAGACCGATCACGCACTTTTTCCAGAAAGCCATGCCTTTCCCCGGGGCAAACTGCATGAGGATCAAGTCCTCCATTCAAGCTGCGGTCAATCGACTGCAACCGTGACATGGCTTACGTTGCCGCCAGGACTGAAACTGACAACCAGCAGGCTTTGCCGCCAGTCCCAGTGGCACTGGCCGAGGCCGTAGCGCAGTGCTTCCGCGGCACCTTCGTCAGGCGCGCCGAGCAGTCCGACCACCTCGACGCGCGTCAGCTTGAGCAGCGCGCCTGTACGTATGAGCGACAGCGCCATTCCGCCCCGCACACAACCCGGATCGTTGAGTTGTACCTGCGCGCGCCGGCTCACCCATTGCTCCGCAACGAAGCTCTCCTCCGGCTCGTGCACGGAAGTGACGTACCGGAAGCCGACGACAGTCAAGGCTGCGACGGACACTACGCTAGCGAGAAGGAGGGCACTCCGCATGACATGACGGGTTCGAGAAGAGGCATCCACAATGTACTTCGGTATGCCCACGTGCTGAATGAAATCAGCCTTTCAGCCGGATCAGCGATCGACATGAAAGTCTGGGGCCGTCTGAGCGGCTGGGCGCCGAGGTCGGGCTGAAGGACAGATACGCAATCTGCAGCAGGCCTCGAACATGCATGTTCAACAAGCTTTTCACGTCGTCGCTCGCCTGCCGATCACGATTCGGCCTTCATTCATTGGGCAAGGTCACGCTCTTCTACGGCTCACGCGAACCCGGCTCTTGAGCACCACACGAGGGGCAGGACGAGACCGCGCGATCCGCTGGACCAGCGACGTACCAGAGCCCCCAGATAAGAAAGCCCGCAGTGCCTACGATTACGGCCAAGGTGTAGCGTCCGCCACGCAGGCCGGAGGTGGACGCGAACAACAGCGCGAGGCCAAGGACCACCAGACCGAGCAGAGTCGCACCGACGACGTCGATCATGCTGCGTCGCCGTACTTCGTGTTCAAGCACTGTTCCGCATCTCTGGCACGTACTTTTCGTTCCCTGAGTTGTGATGTGCATATGGGCGGCGCTACCGTGTCCGGCTCAGAAGTGAAGGGCTCGCGCTGGTTATCGACGAAAGTAACCCTACGCCCCGCGAGGCGGATTGACGCAGCCTAAAGGCGGGTGTTCGGCGGTCCGGTAGACGGAATGGTTAGGCGCACCTGCGCCACCGCACGCCCTCGGCAGACGCAAGCTACGACGCGAAAAGCTTGAATAACTCATAGGTGCGGCCAGCTTTGAGACAGGAGATAAATGCCCAGAGCTATAAGTGCCAGGCCAAGCACTTCTACGACGAAGGCAACGAACAAACCTGCGTTTTCTAGTTGGTTCCGCTGCTCGGACGGAAAACGGCCAAATGTGACCGCACGGCAAGCGAACCAGCCCACCGACCAACCGACCGTTTGCACACAGAACTCCCAACCAAGCCACCAAAGCGCACGTAACACGCCCAGCAATAGGGTCCTTGGCAGTGAGATCATGTCCAGGAAGTCAAACATGGGACGGATTGGGGGCGCCTAAGGTCTGAGTAGTGACCTCATGCCTTGCGATCCAGTGGATGGTTTGCGCCATCGCTGAGGCGAACGGGCTCAAGATCAAGTGGATTCACGCGGGCACATTCGAACCAAGCTGCGCGCTTGCGCCGAAGGCTGCTCTGACGATGGCTGACATGTTGCCCGCAACGGTGCCGGACCACCGATCCAGCGACGACGGAATGCCACCTAAAGAATCCGGATCAGCTAGATCGTAGATTTCAGCGAACATAAAGTCGGCAGCGCCCAAGGCGAGGTCATAGTGCGGATACTGCGCGACCGTTGCATTGAGATCATGGTGAGCAACCATTTGGTCTCGAAAACGGACAATGCTCCCTCTGTAGGCTTCCCATTCGTCAGCGCTGAGACCAATCCTCTTCAGTAACTCCGCACGCACTTCTTCATGCCGCTCTTTGGGGATGGTTCGTGTCCAGTGAGTGTCTTCATCCCAGGACCCGAAGACTTTGCACCAGTCGATGGCCGCCGCATCAAGCAGCAGGTTCAGGGTCATGATCCAGAACGTCTGCTTGGGCTCGAGCGCGATTCCTTCGATCATCCGGCGAACTCTGACCGACTGGGCAAAGGCCATGAGCCGGTGAAGCGAAGCCAGAGCGGTATTGCTCGAGTGCATTTGTGACGCCTAACGACGCTGTAGAAATACCCCATTCCGGGGCAAGCGGTTGTGACCGGCGCACGCCGGCTCAAAGTCGTTCATCATCGTTTCAGTCTCTCGATCTTCGCTTCATCGTCGTCCCCTGACGTCAGCGCCGGCCGCTGCCCGACGCGCTCGAAATGGCGTCGGTCTCTGCCGCCAGCTTACCTAATTCGCGTATCCATGGTGCCCGAGCTTTTCGATGTTGTGCACCAGGCAGTACAGCTTCCACTGCCCATCCACCTTCTCCCGCCCGCGCAGCGTGAAGCGACTGAGCCGTTTGTTGTGCCGCAGGTTGCCGAACACGGGCTCGACGGTGGCAAACCGCGCAGCGATCATCCGTTTGCCGTCCGTGGAATCGATGCGCCGCTTCATCCGCTCGGTGTGTGATTCGGTGGGGCCTCGCTTGCCGCGGAAGAAGGCGACCTGTCGCACTTTCGTTGTGCCCGGCGTGCGCAGGCAGCGGCTGCGCTGCTCGCACGGCACGCAGTCGCGCGCGGCGCCGGTGTATTTGGTGGCGGCGTAGCCGTTGATCGTGCATTCACCGCCGTTGCGATAGAGGCGCTTGCCCGCTGGGCACAGGCAGTGGCTGCGGTCCTCGGCTTCGGTGAAGTCGGTGTTGGCGTAGGGCTTGTTCTTGCCGGCGGTGCGCGCTGCCTTCGCCTTCTCGCTCTTGTCCCACAGCGTGTCGGGTTTCGCTTTGTGCTTGGCCTGATCGGCGTATCTGGGGTCACGCTGCCTGTAGCCGTTGTCGCACACCCACGCGGGAATGCCGCGCTTATCCAGTTCGGCGAGGTTCTTCTCGGAGTGATAGCCCGCGTCGGCGCAGATCGCGGTGTCCTGGCTGCGCTGAGCGGAAGAGGCGTCGATCACCGGCAGCAGCAGTTCCTGTTCCGATCCGGTGCCGTGCGCCTGCGCATTGACCACGATCTGGTGGGCGGCATCGACGGCGGCCACGCCGGTATAGCCCTGGAGCACGCCCTTGGCGGTGGCCATCTTGGCCGATTCGTTGTCGGTACGATTCGAGAGGCGAACCGCGCCCTTGGCGCCGCGTCGGTCGTCCGGGTGGCGCGCAAGCCAGTCTCGGATCTTTGCCGCTTCGCTTGAAAGTCTTTCGCGGGTGCGCTGCGCACGGGCTGCCTCGTCGTCGCAGCCGGCGGCATCGCGCGCCTTCTGCTCACAGATCATGCGCTGCACGGCCGCTTCCATCTTCGCCGCCTCGCGCTCGAAATCGGCACGGGTGCCGCTCTTCGCCTTGGATGCGTTCGACGGCAGCTTCACACCGTCGATGGCGAAGAGCTCGCGCCCGATCAGCCCTTCGCGGTCGCACACCAGCAGCACCTCGGTGAAGAGCGCTTGGGCCTCATTGCCGAGACTGCTGACGAAGTGCGCGACGGTTGTGAAGTGCGGCGCGCTATCGCCGGAGACGGCCATGAACAGCACGTTGGTGCGGCAGGCAGTGGCGATGGATCGGGAGCTGATCAGCCCGCGCGAGTAACCAAGCAGCACGATCTTGAGCAGCACGGCCGGATCGAAGGCCGGAGCGCCGCCTGCGTCGTTGGTGTAACGCTCGCGCAGGGCAGACAGATCGAGTTCGTTGTCGACCAGGTGGCAGAGTGCGAACTCGAAGGTGCCGGGCAGCACCTGCTGCGCGAAATCGACCGGGATCAACTTCAGGCCGTAGTCGGGTGTCTTGAATCGCGGCATCGCGGGGCTCCGTAGAGGCGATGCGGAATCATAACAACGGCATGTGAACGGGTGACGGTGGGGAGGGGTTTTTCTACAGCCTCAACGCCCGCGTTAACCGGCCGGCCGAGCAACGCGAGGCCGGTCCGAGTTGAACGCGTTGTTGGGCCCCAGTGTCACGAGTGGAGCTCCCGTAGCTGCGGCAGCCACTCGGCTAGTGACGGAGCTTCCTGTCTGAACGTTCGGTCGTCGTGATCGAAAAACAAGATTGGAGGGGCCGTATGTTTTGTATCGATGCAGAAGTAGTTTCCCGCGCCGTCACTGCCAATGACGAAATAGTGTGCCGGCCAGGTGACTCCCCATAGCGGCCCCTTCCTTACACTCTCGTTGTCACTGACCAGTTCCCATTGTTGGTTATAGAGCTCCAGCCCGCTTACTACTTCCGGTAGATCCTTTGGGTAGGCCAGCAACAAGGAGACGTACTCGCCAGGCAGCGTGACGTCGAACTGTGCCTCGATAGCTGCGATGTCCGAGCGCTTCATATTTCTGGGGCCCAACGTTGGACATAAGCGGCCCGCAAAAAGCGCAGCTTTTTGTGGGTCCGCTTGATGGACGGGTTAGGTGTCATCTGCCGCAGAGTCTCGCGACGAGGACGGTGGAGGGAAAGCTGATGCGTCTTTTGTGCTGACATCTAGGAGCCTGTCAAAGATTCTCTGTTCGGCTGCGCCCAGGCGGCCTAAGGCTTGAACCTCAGCAAAGGCTGCCATATATCCGCAAGCAGCGTGAAGAACGGCAACGAGTATCTCTTCGAGCTGACGAACGGTACCCTCTTGGAATGCTTCCGTAGTTTCATCGCCATGCAGATGCCCTGTATAGAAGAAGCTGACACCAAACGGTGAGCCGTGTATGACCTCGGAGGACAAGTTATAGATCAACGCGTACGCCGCCAGCAACCTAGAACCCGCCCGCTTTCCAGCAAGCTCGCCAACACGTCGAATCCGACTTGGTACATCAAGAGGTGACCAGGTGCCCATGCCCTTGCCACTGGACTCTGGAAACCTGGTGGCGAGCGTTTGGGCCGCATTGGGGTCGGAGGAAACCTCAAGAGAAAAGTCCCCACTTCCAACGCCACGGTTGTGGTGCTTCCAGGCTGCGTACTCCACGTATCGGACTGCTCGCTCAGAGACTTGATCTGACTCCGACAGGAGGTAGGCCGCATTCACGAAGGTTTCAATCACGGAGCGGGCTACAGGGTAGGCATCTCTTACGGGAATTCCGCGAAGCTTCGCCATGCGAAGAACGGTATTCATGGATTGCCCTGCACCCATAGCCAGCAAGGTTGAGGCACGTCGTCGCGGTTCCGTCAGAGAGCAAGCTAAACGCTCTCCTTCAAATTCGGCGGGTCCTTCAGAGGCAATGTATAACGCGAGACGTATGAGTTCGAGTTGAAGAAGTCCGATTCCACGCAATGCATCGACAAGCGGAACTTGCTCCGTGACGGCGGGCTTCTCCATGACGCCTAACGTTTGACATGAGAGGCGGCGCCCGGCTTGCCGGGCGACCTCATCTCGATGGAAGGGTTTGGCGCCACTTTCGCGTAGGTGATGACATAGCGACGCGCCCCAACAGCACAAAGCTCAAACCAACGGACAGTGGTTCCTTCGTTGGTGAGCCACTTGGCTCTCTTGCCAGTCTGTTCGTGGGAAACCTCTGCCTCAACGCCATAAAGTTTCTCAAGTTCAACGAGTGCTTTGACAGCCTCTTGGATGCACTGCTGATCTGTTTGAGTGAGGAACGTGAAGCCAATCACTTCAACCGCGCCTCCGGAAGCCGAGAGATCGACGTTCACCTGGGCTTCTTGCCCGAGATGGCTTGCCTTGAACTCTTTGCGTACCGCTTCGCTAGGCGTTCCACGCATCACCTGCTTCCAAGGTGTATCGGGCCGGATTGCGGTGGCGTCGGAGCGAGACATGCCCAGTGAAAAGCCTTCGAATGAGAAGACGGTTGCTTCGCGCCCCAGCGAAAGGCTGGACGCGCACGCCAAGAGGACGGTGGCTACTCGCGATCGCATAGCGTTCAGTGGCGCCTAACGTGAAAGCTCAGCGGCGCCAAAAAGGCGGTAGCCTTTTTGGCGTCCGATGGAGCGCCTTGTTGGGCGCTTTTCGTTTACCAAGGACAAGCCCGCCAAGCGCACCCACGGCAACCAGCAGAGATGAAGCGGCGGCCGAGAAAAAGTACACCATGCCTTGCTCGTTCAATATTGCCGTTCTCATGTAGGGCTCCTGCCACAGGTCCCAAGTACCCCACAGCATGATTGCCCCTAAGCCCATGCCGAGTAAGGCTAGCCACCAGCGGAACCCAGCCAACGCCAAGGCGGCAGCGCCGAATAAGATGCCTTGCAGCAGAAGAAAACCAATGGTCGGAATCTTGTCCGACACCTCTGCGGCTGCAAGTGTCGGTATAAGCAACCCGAAGAGCAGAACTGTGATTCTCATGACGCCCAACGTCGTAGTTGTGCGGGCGCCGGAGCAGCGCAGCCGCGCAGGGCACCCAAAGCGCAGCTTTGGGCGGTCCGCTCGAACGCAGTGTTGGACGGCGCCGAAACCGTTCGCGAAGCCACGCTGTGCATGACGAAGCCGTTGCCCCTCAAAGTTGATTTGAACTGAACCAGGCCGGCGGCGCCTGCGACGGCCCGCCACTCCCATGCCCCGAAACACTAGCACAAGGTCATGGAGCGACAAGGGGGGCCACTCACTTGCACTCGGAGTGCTGCCGCTACCTATCTCGCTGACCGCCGCAGCCGCCGCTCGGGCGCCGCACGCCGATTCGGACCGCCCACCAGCGCCACAAGAACCGGTGCCGTTCAACGTTTGCATTCACCGGCCTTGCGCGGCTTTATGCGCAAGGTCCTGTGGAATGATTGGTTGGGCATTAGATACCTCGCGAAGTGAGCGCCGCCACGGTAGAAAACTGAGAAGGTTGCTCCATGTGCCAACGGTCTTCCAGCCACTATCACTTGGGGCTTGAAGTTCTGCCCTCACGCAACGATCGCCGCGATAGTGCTCTAGAACACGATATTCGCCCGACAGAAAGCCAATGACCGCGGCAATATATTCGGCTACGCGCGATGGCTTTGTGCAAGGGAACCACTCGAGCCAAAAATGCCCGACAGAGAAATGCAGTTCATCATTGTTTTGAAGCGCAAGCCACACTTTGTGATTAAGCCCAGGCTGGACGGGCATAAGAATGCTTAGCTCGACGGGAGCCTCGGGTTCCTCAATCATTTGGAGAGAAGGAAAACGAGCAGAAATTTCGGCAATTGCCTGGCGTGCAACAGTTAACTCGGCGGTCGGTTTCATGATGCCCAACTTTGTTTTCTGGCGCATTTTTGCGCCATAACTATGGACGCTGCCGGATAAGCGGGCAGGTGTGATCGTTCCGAAACGGTTTCAGGCTCACGGTTTTGGCGCGCCATGCTGTGTATTCATCCAGTATTAAACAGCGATGAAAAACCTCACCCCTTCAATTTCTCATCTAGGGTCATCCAGAATGTACCTGAACAGGCTGTGTCCAACTATGCCATCAGCCTTTCGGCCAACCAGTCCATCAGCACCCTGACCCGGTGCGGCACATGCCGGTTGCCGGGCAGCACGGCATACACGCCCAGTTCCGGTGTCGCGCAGTCGGTGAGCACAGGCAGCAGCCGACCGTCGGCCAGCCAGGGGTCGAGGATGAAATCGGGCTGGCAGGTGAGGCCCATGCCGCGGGCGGCGGCTTCGGTCAGGACGTCGCCGTTGCTGGCGGTGAGCGGGCTGCGCAGCGGCACGGTGACGGTGCGGCCGTCGGGCGTGGTGAAGGTCCAGCTCGGGTGGGCGGCGACGGCGGTGTAGCCGAGGCAGGCGTGGTTCGCGAGGTCTTCAGGCGTGGCCGGGGTGCCGTGGCGGGCGAGATAGTCGGGTGAGGCGACCGCGATCAGGCGGCTCGTGCCGATGCGGCGCGCGACGGTGGCGGGGTCGAGCTTCGTGGTGACGCGGATGGCGAGGTCCATGCCCTCTTCGATCAGGTTCACGCGGCGGTCGTTGTAGTCGATATCGAGCGTGACTTCCGGGTAGTGCTCGGCGAAATCGAGCAGCAGTGGCGACAGGCGCTTCAGGCCGTAGCTCAGCGGCGCGCCGACGCGGATCGGGCCGCGCGGTGTCTGCCGCTCTTCGGCTATGCCGGTTTCTGCGGCTTCGACCAGGTTCAGGATGACGCGGCATTTCTCCAGATAGGCGGTGCCGGCCGAGGTGAGCGACAGCCGGCGCGTGCTGCGCGCGAGCAGCTTGGCGCCGAGGTGGGCTTCGAGCGCGGCGATCTGCCGGGTGACCACCGAGCGGGCAACACCCATCTGCTGGGCGACGGCGGAGAAGCTGCCCAGTTCGACCACGCGAACGAAGAGTTGCATGGCGTCGAGACGATCCATTGTTGCGATTCCTGCAACGAGTATTTGCGGATTGTCGTCTATTTCGGACAAGCCGGAATGACTAAGCTGCAGTCATCGAATCACGGATGTCCGCCATGAGCACCGCCGCACTGCACACCTACCCGTCCAGCCTCTTCGTACCGCACGGCGCGCCGACCTTTGCGCTGCGCCCGGGTGCGGCCGGTGCGGCGCTGAAGGCGAAGGCCGACCTGCTGCCGCGGCCGCGCGCCATCGTCGCGGTCAGCGCGCACTGGGACAGCACCGTACCCACGGTCGGCACCGCCGACCGGCTGGACACCATTCACGATTTCTACGGCTTCCCGCCCGAGCTGTATGGGATCCGCTACCCGGCGACCGGCTGCCGCGAACTGGCGGGCATCGTTGCCTCGGCCATCGAGGACGCCGGCCTGCCGGTGCAGCTCGACGCCGAACGCGGCCTCGATCACGGCGCCTGGGTGCCGCTGCGCCTGATGTACCCCGACGCCGACGTGCCGGTGATTCCGCTGTCGCTGCAGAGCCGCGGCGGCGCCGAAGGCGCCTACCGGCTGGGCCGGGCGCTGGCGCCGCTGGCGGCGCAAGGCCTGCGCGTGCTCGGCTCCGGCAACCTGACGCACAACCTGCGCGACTGGCAGATCGTCGCCCACGGCGACGGCCGCACGCCGGCCTATGTGCGCGCCTTCGCCGACTGGTTCGCCGAACGGCTGGCGGCAGGCGACACCGACGCGCTGCTCGACTACCGGCGCCGCGCGCCGGACGCCGTGCGTGCCCACCCGAGCGAGGAACACCTGCTGCCCTTCTTCGTCGCGCTCGGCGCCGCAGGCGAAGGTGCGACCGCCGAGCGCTTCCACGCCGGCATCGACGACTATGTGCTGGCGATGGACGCCTGGGCCTTCACCCCTGATCGAGGAGCGCTGCAATGAGCCTGAAGAACACCGCCGACAGCTACGGCCGCATCGCCAAGTGGTTCCACTGGACCACGGCGGCACTCTTTCTCGCCGCCTACGTGTCGGTCTATTACCGCCAGTGGTTCACCGAGAAGCAGACGCCGGAGAACATGACCGCGCTGCAGATCCATCTGTCGGTCGGCGTCAGCATCGCCGTCATCGTGGCGCTGCGCGTGATCTGGCGCCTGATGAACCGCGCGCCCGCAGACGAGCCGGGCACGCCGCTGGCGCACCTCGCCGCTCACCTGGGCCATCTGGCGCTGTACGCGGTGATGGTCGTCGCGCCGATCACCGGCTACCTCGGCACCGGCGTGAACACGGATTTCTTCTTCCTGTTCGAGATTCCGAAATTCGAGAGCACCGCGCTGTTCCAGAGCGTGGTGGCCGAAGGCATGGGTCTCGACTTCAAGACCTTCGAAAAGCCGATCGACTTCATCCACAAGGATGTGCTCGGCGCCTGGCTGATCTGGCTGCTCGTGCTGGGCCACGCCGGCGCCGCGCTGTACCACCACTTCGTCCTGCGTGACCGCACGCTGGTGAAGATGACTTCCGGCGGCTGAGCCGCCCTCACCCTCGCTGCATATATATATAGATGTACCCAAACCGGAGAACCGCCATGACCTCGCTGAAAGCCCTCATCGCCTCGCTCGCCCTCGCCGCTGTCGCCGCCCCCGCGCTGGCCGCGCCGGAAACCTTCAAGCTCGACCCGAACCACAGCTTCCCGCGCTTCTCGTACAGCCACTTCGGCTACTCGACCCAGCTGAGCCGTTTCGACAAGACTTCCGGCACGATCACGCTGGACCGCGCGGCGAAGACCGGCGCCGTCGACATCACCATCGACACGAAGTCGGTGAGCACCGGTTCGTCGCTGTTCAACGAGCACATCCAGGCCGAAGACTTCCTGGACACCGCCCGCTTCCCGACCGCCACCTTCAAGTCGACCAAGGTGGTGTTCGACGGCGACAAGCCGGTCGCGGTCGACGGCACGCTGACGCTGAAGGGCGTGAGCAAGCCAGTGACGCTGAAGGTGACCAGCTTCCATTCGATGCCGCACCCGATGACGAAGAAGGACGCCATCGGCGCCAACGCGACGGTCACCGTCAAGCGCACCGACTTCAACATGGGCAAGTACGCCCCGAACGTCGGCGACGAAGTGACCATCGACATCGCAGTCGAAGCGATCAAGGAGTAAGCAGCAGGAGATGCGCCCGACCTGCGGCCGGGCCGGGATTCTGTGGGAGGGGTCTCTGAATCCGACAGCTGCGAGTCGTCACAGGCACTGTCGCGGCCAAGGCCGCTCCCACAAGGGTTGCGCCAGATCCGCGACCCGAGCCTGGAGCATGGTTCTGTGGGAGGGGTCTTGACCCCGACAGCGGCAGGTCGTCATACGCACTGTCGCGGCCAAGGCCGCTCCCACAAGGGTTGCGCCAGATCCGCGACCCGAGCCTGGAGCATGGTTCTGTGGGAGGGGTCTCGACCCCGACAGCGGCGGGTCGTCATACGCACTGTCGGGGTCAAGATCTCTCCCACCGGGGCATCGAAGTACGCAACCCAGCTTCTCTAACAAACGCAATACGGATAACGGAGATCATCATGAGCGCCGCCCCACCGCAAGCCCATGTCACCCGCATCGCCCGCCGCCGGGCACGGGTCGGGTTCGAGGTCGAATACGAAGCGCTGATCCGCGAAATGTTCGAAGCCATGCGTCATGCGCCCGGCTTTCTCGGCGCTCAGATGATCACGCCAGAGCAGCCGGGCGGCGATTACCAGGTGATCGCGCATTTCCGTTCCGAAGCCGATCTGAAGGCGTGGGACGAAAGCCCGGCACGCGCGGCGCTGCAGCCACGGCTGTGCGCCGCCGGCGAGAACGAGCCGGAGTACCGGGTGGTGACCGGGCTGGAGGCGTGGTTCGGCCCGCAGGTGGTGGCGCCGTCCACCCACCCGCCGCGCGCCCGCATGGCACTGGTGACCTGGATGGGCATCTTTCCGACCGTGTCGCTCTTCCTGTGGCTGGTGGCGCCCTGGCTGACGCCGCTGCCCTTCCTGCCGCGCGTCGCGCTGCTGACCGCGCTGATCGTGATCACGATGACCTGGGTGGTGATGCCGCGGCTGACGCGGCTGATGCGCGGTTTCCTGAATCCGGCGGCGGGCAGATAGCGCCCGTCTTCGAAGGGCGCACCGGCCTTGTGGGAGCGAGCTTGCTCGCGATTGCGGCCTGGATAGAAGCCGGCGGCGCCTGACGGCCGCGTCGCGGCCAAGGCCGCTCCCACAGGGGACGCGCCGATCCGCGCCCCGAACCTTTGCCGAGGTCTTGTGGGAGGGGTCTTCTGACCCCGACAGCGGCCTGCCGAAGCCCCATCGCGACCAGAGGTCGCTCCCACAAAAGCAGTCCCGGATCACGGTCGGAGCGGGGTTCTGGTGGGCGCGAGCGTGCTCGCGATTGCGGCGTGGATCGAAGCCGATGGCTTGCGACGCCGCGCTGCTTACGCCGGCAACTCGTCCAGCGCACCGTCGAGGTGGGTCTGGTCGCCCCAGCGCTCGATGCGCCAGCCGTTCGCATCGTGCGCGATCCAGTTCAGCGCGCAGTTGGCGATGTCGAAGTCGCGCTTGCCGGTCAGCGGCATCCCGCGCACACGGCGGGCGACAATGTCGAGCACGCCGCCGTGCGTCACCAGCAGCAGCGTGTGACCGGCGTGGCGCGCGCGCAGCGTTTCAATCAGCCCCCAGATGCGGGCATCGAACTGCAGCAGGCTTTCGCCGCTGCCGCCCGGAAACTGCGCGGCGGGCTCACGTGCTTCGAAACGGTGGAAGTCCTCCGGGTGGCGCTCGCGCGCCTCGGCGTAGGTCAGCCCCTGGAAGGCGCCGTAATGCCGTTCGCGCAGCGCCGGCTCCGGCATGACCGGCTGGCCGCGCGGCACCGCGATGCGCCAGGCCGTCACCCAGGCGCGACCAAGGTCGGACCCGTAGAGCGTGTCGATGCGCTCGGCCAGCAGCGCCTGTGCGGTGGCCTGCGCCTGCAGCAGGCCGCGCTCGTTCAGCGGAATGTCGATCTGGCCCTGCACGCGACGGTCGACGTTCCAGGTGGTTTCGCCGTGGCGGACCAGGCAGATGCGGGTGGTGGCGGTCATGGAGCGATCCTTGTGCGATGCAATATTGTAGGGCGTCGGCAGCTGCTACGTTCAGCGGCCGCGTCGCGGCCAAGGCCGCTCGCACAGAGACGGTGAGCCCGATCAAGGAGCGGAGCCTGAATCCGGGTTCTGTGGGAGGGGTCTTCTGACCCCGACTGCGGCCAGAATCGAAGCCAGCGGACTGCATCGGCCGCGTCGCGGTCAGAAGACCGCTCCCACAGTGCGTCGCAGCCGCCTCAGCGGTTACCATCGCGCCTTCACCTCCACCCCCACGCCATGCGCGCCCTGCTGACGCTCGCCGATCTGACCGACCGACTGAACGAGGCCTGCGGCCGCGTGCTGCCGTGGACCGTGCTGGCGGCGGTGCTGCTGGCGGTAGGCAATGCGCTGGCGCGCAAGTTCGACGCCGGCTCGAATGCGCTGCTTGAGGCGCAGTGGTATCTGGTGTCGGCCGCCTTCCTGCTCGGCGCCGGCCGCGTGCTGAAGCTGGACGAGCACGTGCGCATCGATCTGCTGACCGCGCGCCTGTCGCCGCGCGGCCGGATCAAAGCCGACATCGCTGCGCTCGCGCTGACCGTGCTGCCGGTATGCCTGCTGATGCTGTGGCTGTCCTGGCCCTGGTTCCTGTCGTCGTGGCTCAGCAATGAAGTGTCGGCCAGCGCCGGCGGCCTGCCGTTGTGGCCGGCCCGCATTCTTGTGCCCGCCGGCTTCGCGCTGCTCACCTTGCAGGCGCTGGCGCTGATCGTGCGCCGGGTCGCTGCGCTCGCCGACGACGCGGAGGCGGAGGCATGAGCGCGTCCGCACGGCCGCTCCGAAGGATGCGCGTCCCTCCCCCGGGGAGGTGGTCACACAGTGACCGGAGGGTCGTCCCATGACCGCCTGGCTGGCCCCGGTCATGTTCTTCGCGATGATCCTGTTCCTGCTGTCGGGGGCGCCGGTCGCGTTCGCGCTGGCGACCTGCGGCATCGTGTTCGGGCTGATCGGCATCGAACTGGGCCTGCTCTCCGCCTCGCTGGTGCAGGCGATGCCGGACCGCGTATTCGGCGTCATGAGCAACGACACGCTGCTCGCCATTCCCTTCTTCACCTTCATGGGCCTGCTGCTCGAACGGTCCGGCATGGCCGAGGACCTGCTCGACACGGTGGGCCGGCTGTTCGGCACGCTGCGCGGCGGGCTGGCGGTGGCGGTGGTGCTCGTCGGCGCGATGCTGGCGGCCACCACAGGCGTGGTCGCGGCGTCGGTCATTTCCATGGGTCTCATTTCCTTGCCCATCATGCTGCGCGCCGGCTACGACGCGCGGCTTGCCAGCGGCGTGATCGCCGCGTCGGGCACGCTGGCGCAGATCATTCCGCCCTCGCTGGTGCTCATCGTGCTGGCCGACCAGCTGAACCGGCCGGTGGGCGACATGTACCGCGGTGCACTGCTGCCCGGTCTGGTGCTGACCGGGCTCTATCTGCTCTACGTGCTGGGCATGGCCTGGCTGAAACCGAAGAGCGCACCCGCGCTGCCCGAAGCCGACGACCACGACGCGGCCGAGCGGCGCGGCGTGTGGGCGCTGTTCGCGGTCGCGCTGGCGGCTGGTGTCGGCGCCAGTCAGCTGCCGGCGCTGCAGGCGCACGCCGCCGACGCGCGCGCACTGCTGTCGGTCACCGCCGGTGGCGCGGTGGCTTGGCTGCTGGCGCTGGCGGACCGCCTGCTGCGCCTGAACCTGCTGCCCGATCTGGCGCGCCGCGTGGCCTTCGTGCTGATGCCGCCGCTGGCGCTGATCTTCCTCGTGCTCGGCACCATCTACCTCGGCCTGGCGACGCCGACCGAAGGCGGCGCGATGGGCGCGGCCGGCGCGCTGCTGATGGCGCTGGCGCGCCGCCGCCTCAGCGGAGAACTGCTGAACCAGGCGCTCGACCGCACGGTGCGGCTGACCTGCTTCGTGCTGTTCATACTGATCGGCGCGCGCCTGTTCTCGCTCACCTTCTACGGCATCGACGGTCACCTGTGGGTCGAACACCTGCTGCTGTCGCTGCCCGGCGGCCAGACCGGCTTCCTGATCGCGGTGATGCTGCTGGTGTTCGTGCTCGCCTTCTTCCTCGACTTCTTCGAACTGGCCTTCATCATCGTGCCGCTGCTGGCGCCGGTGGCCGAGAAGCTGGGAATCGACCTGGTGTGGTTCGGCGTGCTGCTGGCGGTGAACATGCAGACCTCCTTCATGCACCCGCCCTTCGGCTTCGCGCTGTTCTACCTGCGCTCGGTGGCGCCGAAGACGCTGCCCACGCGCGACATCTACTGGGGCGCCGTACCCTTCGTCGGCATCCAGATCGTCATGGTGGCGCTGGTGCTGGCGGTGCCTCAGCTGGTGACCGCCAACCTGGGCGGGCCGGCGCGGGCGGTGGGCAGCGGCAGCCTCGTCGACGACGGCTACGAGCGTACCGGCGGCACGCCGCGTCTGCCGGCGGGCCACCCCGAGGCGGCGCTCGAAGCGGCGATCGAGCGGGCAGAACGCCTGTCCGGCCAGAGCGAGGGGGACTGAGCGCAGCGCAGTACCGTCCGTCGGGAATCCGTCCCGCGCGGTCGCCGCGTCGTCAAGTAATGCGGCGCCCGGCCGTGAACCCTTCGTCCATAGCGAACCGAAGGGATGACCCCGTGAAGATTTCCACTCGCCTGGCACTGATCGTGTCGTGCTCCGCCGTCGGTCTGGTGCTGATAGGCGGCATCGCACTGAGCGAAATCCGCTCGACCATGATGGCCGAACGCGAGGCGCGCATCGTCACGCTGCTCAAGCTGTCTACCGGCATCCTGCAGCGCTATCACGAGCAGGAGAAAGCCGGCACGCTGACGCGCGAACAGGCGCAGGCACATGCACGCGAGGCGCTGCTGGGCCTGCAGAGCGATGATCACTACATGTTCGCGCGCAGCGCCGACGATGTGCTGCTGGCCCACGTGCGCAAGGAAAAGCTCGGCCAGAAGGACAATGGTGGCGTTGCCCCGGACGGCCGCACCAACACCGACGTCTACCGCGAAGCGCTGGCCAAGGCCGACCCCGCCTTCGTCACCGTACCGGCGAAGAAGCCGGGGGCCAGCGAGGCGCTGCCGAAGATGAACGGCGTCACCCATTTCGCGCCCTGGGGCTGGACCCTGGGGACCGGCTTCTTCGTCGATGACATCGAACAGGCCTTCAAGTCCTACGCGCTGACGCTGCTGGTCATCGCGCTGGCGGTCATTGCAGCCACCGTGGCGCTGACCATCACCGCCTCGCGCCGCATCTTTGCGCAGATCGGCGGCGAGCCGGAGGTCGCAATGCGGGCCGCCACCGAAATCGCCGCCGGGCGACTCGACGTGGCGATGCCATCGGCACGCAACGGCAGCCTGATGCATTCGCTGTCCATCATGCGCGACAGCCTGAAGACCATGATAGGCGGCATCCAGCAGGGGTCGAAGTCGCTGACCGCGGCGGCCTCCGACATTGCCGAACGCATGCAGCAGATCCGCGAGGCCTCCGGCCAGTCGTCGTCCGCGACCTCCTCGACCGCCGCGGCAATCGAGGAGATGACGGTCAGCGTGAGCCAGATCGCCGACAGTGCGCGCGACTCGGAGAACCACTCCAGCCGTTCGGCCGAACTGGCCATCGTCGGCGAACAGCGTGTGCAGTCCGCCGCCGGCGCCATCGAGGACGTGTCACGGCAGGTCACCGACGCGTCGGAGCGCATCGGCGAACTGGCCGAGCGTTCGCGCCAGATCAGCGGCATCGCCAAGACCATCAAGGAAATTGCAGAACAGACCAATCTGCTGGCGCTGAACGCGGCGATCGAAGCGGCGCGCGCCGGCGAACAGGGCCGCGGCTTCGCGGTCGTCGCCGACGAGGTGCGCAAGCTGGCCGAGCGCACGACGCAGGCGACCGGCGAAATCGCGCAGACCATCGCGGCGATCCAGACCGACACCGACGCCGTCGTGCACAGCATGGAAGCGGTGCGCCCGCAGATACAGAAGGGCGTGGCGCTGGCCGGCGAGGCCGCGGCGGCGCTGCGCAGCATCAACGACGGCGCGACCGAGGCGCTGCACCAGATCCGCAGCGTCGCCCACGCGACCGCGGAACAGACGCAGGCCAGCAACAGCATCGCCAGCAACGTCGAACGCATCGCCCACATGGTCGAGGAATCCGACCACTCGGTGCTGGCCGCCGAACAGACCGTGCATCAGCTCGGGGCGCTGGCCACCGAACTCGATTCGACCATCGCCCGCTTCCGCGTCTGATCGCGGTCAGCGTCTCTTGCAGGAAGGGCCGGTGATCGCCCTGCGCTCACTGGCCTCCGCCCCGCTCGATCATTTCCAGCACTGCCCGCGCACACGCTTCCGGCGCCTCCATCGGCACCAGATGGCCGGTCGGCAGTTCCACCCAGCTCGCCCCCCAGAAACGGCGGTTCTGTTCGCGACCGGCGAGGCGGGTTTCTTCCGAATGACTGCCGGTGATGAAACCGACCGGCGTACCGCGGGCGCGCAGCCGGCGCACGGCGAGCAGCGCATCGCGGTGGGCGATGGTCGCGTACACGTCGCGCTCGGTTTCGCGTGGGATGGCCAGCGTGACCCCACCACCGGGGTGCTCGTGCAGGCCGGCGTGGACGAAATCTTCGAGCACACCGGGCGCCCAGCGCCGCACGAAATCTTTGCTGCCCAGATGGGCGCGCGCTTCCTCGCGCGACGCCCAGTGGTTGCGCCTGCGCGCCGCGACCGGCGCCGGGCCGAGCTTCCAGGTGAGTCCGGTGGCCTTTGCGGCCGACACCAGCGTTGCCCGCCAGCCGAGCACCATCGGCGAATCGATCAACACGACCTGTGACACCCGCTGCGGCAGCCGCGCAGCCGCCATCGCGGCCAGATAGCCGCCCATCGAATGTCCGACCAGCACCAGCGGTCCGTCGGGCAGCGCGTCGATGCAGTCCATCACCTGCGCCCGCATGCGCCGCCAGCCATGACCGGGGCGGTGCTGCGCTTCGGTGCCTATGGTGTCGATCGCGTGGACCGTCCAGCGCGTTGCCAGCAGATCGAGGAAGGCGCGATAAACGCCCGCCGGATAGCCGTTTGCGTGCAGGAAAAGCAGCCGGGAAGACGGTATGTTCATTGGATCGGAAGCATAACCCCGGCCGGCAGAATGCTCCCTGCTGCCGTTTGAGTCATGTCAATGTTGCGGCGCGGAATCCAGCGCAGACTGGTTATAAACAACCCACCAATCGGAAGGAAGACATCATGAAAAAGGAATGGGCAGTCATCGCGCTTTCCCTCTGTATGAGCGGCCCGGTATGGGCCGACGCGTCGGGCAAGCACGCCGGCGCCGACCACCCGGCCGAGGCCGTCAAGGGCAAGAAGCCGGCCAATGTCGCGGCCAAGCCTGCGCTGCCTCCCGGCGTCAGCACGAAGTCGAAGAAGGTGCACGCCGGCTACGAACACCCGGCGGTCGAAGGCCATGACCAGCACGTGCCGACCGCGGTCGAGAACACGCCGGCACTGCCGCCTGGCGTGAGCACGAAAACGAAGAAGGTTCACGCCGGCCAGGAGCATCCGGCGATCGAGGGCCACGAACAGCATGTGCCGACCGCGGTGGAGAACAGGCCGGCCCTGCCGCCGGGCGCCACGACGGCCACCCACAAGGTGCACGCCGGCTACGAACACCCGGCTATCGAAGGTCACGACCACCCGCTGCCGTCGGCCACCGAAAGCAAGCCGGCGCTGCCGCCGGGCGTCAAGCCCTGAACCGGTGACCGGCGGCGCTCAGGCGCTGCCGGCCGCCCGCTCCGACTCGATCAGGCGAGCGCCCGTGTCGGCATCGACGCCGACACGGTCGAGCACATGCACCCCCATCTGCAGCGCCGCTTCGAGCGCTTCGGGAATCACTTCGCTGGCCCCCGCCGCCAACAGCTCGCGCGCATGTGCGGCATCGCGCGCACGCGCGATCAGCGGCAGCGCCGGAAATTCGGCGCGCAGGCTGTGTACCACGTGGCGGGCCGCGGCCATGTCGTCCATCGTGACGACGATGGCGCGCGCGCGGCCGGCGCCGAGGTGATGCAGCAGAGCCGGCCTGCCGGCATCGCCGACGATGACCGGTCGCCCCTGCGCGTGATGTTCGGCCGCCGCCGCGACGTGGCGCTCGATCGCCACCCAGCGTACGTCGGCCCGGTCGAGCAGGCGCGCCACCAGCTGGCCGACGCGGCCGAAGCCGGCGATGATGACCACGTCCTCGTCGGCTTCGTCGTCCGGCAATGACGCGGGTGCGTCGGCCTCGCGCGTGTCGAGCTTCTGCCGCAGCACGCGGCCTGCCCGCGCCGCCAGCGGCGTCAGGAACATGCTCAAGGTCACCACCAGCAGCATGAAATTGCCGACCGCGCCGGCCAGCACGCCACCGGCGATGGCCACGCCGATGACGATGAAGCCGAATTCGCCGGCCTGGCCGAGCAGCAGCGCCGCCTCGGCCGCCTCGCCGCGGCTCAGGCCGCTGCGCCGGAACAAGCCGTACATGGTCGCGCTCTTGATGGCGTACAGGCCGAGCACCGAAGCGACCAGCCAGCCGGCGTCGCCGGCCACCTGCAGCAGATCGAGGCTCATGCCGACCGACACGAAGAACAGGCCCATCAACAGACCCTTGAACGGCTCGATGGCGAGCAGCGCGGCGTGACGGTATTCGGTTTCGGCCAGCATCAGGCCGGCGAGGAAGGCGCCGAGCGCCATCGACAGGCCGGCGGCGCCGGTCAGCGCCGCCACGCCAAGCGTGGCGAACAGCGTCAGCGCCATGAAGCTGTCGGCCTGGGTGGTGACCGACACGCGGCGGAACAGCGGGGTCAGCACGAGGCGTCCGGTCAGCAGGATGAGCGCCACGGCCGCCGCCGCCTTCAGCAGCGCGGTCAGCATCAGCATCAGGAAATGCCCGCCGCCGCCCTCTCCACTCTGGCCGGCCATCAGACCGAGCAGGATGAGCAGCGGCACGACGGCGATGTCCTGCAGCAGCAGCACGGCGAAACTCATGCGGCCGACAGTGGAGCGGGTCTGGCCGGATTCGGCCAGCAACTGCATCACCACTGCAGTCGACGACATGGCAAGACCGAGGCCGAGCACCACCGCCGTTTCTTCGCTGTGGCCGAAGGCCAGCGCGACGGCGCCGATCAGCGCAGCGCAGCCCAGCCATTGCGCGCTGCCGACACCGAGTACCCATCGGCGCAGCGACCACAGCTGGCGCGCCGGCAGCTCAAGGCCGATCACGAACAGCATGAACACCACGCCCAGTTCGGCCAGCACGCGCACACCTTCGCCGTCGGCGATGGTGAGCCAGCGCAGCCAGGCGTGGTCGGCCGCGATGCGGCCCAGTCCGTTCGGCCCGACCAGCGCACCGATCACCAGGAAGGCAACCACCTGGCTCACCCGCGCGCGGGCGAGCAGCGGCATCACCAGACCGGCGATGGCGAGGAAGAGCAGGATGGGCTGCAGATGGGGCAGGCCGGCGTGGGCGTCCATATTTTCAGGATGCCTGTGCGCGCGGCCGGCCGTATTGATGCAGGTCGATCGGAGCGCGGCTGTTCATGCCGCGGCGGCCCTACTCGGTCGGTGCGTAGGTGTTGGTCAGCGTGCCGACGCCACTGACGGTGACCTCGACCGTGGTGCCCGGCTTCATCGGCAGCACGCCGACCGAGGTGCCGCAGCAGATCACGTCGCCCGGCATCAGCGTCATGTCGCGCGAAATGCGCGACACCAGCTGCGCCGGCGAGAAGATCATGTCGGTCACCGGGTAGCGCTGGCGTTCGCGGCCACCGACCGTGGTGACGATTTCGGCGTCGGCCGGCAGCGGGTCGGTCGAAATGACCGGGCCGAAGCAGCCGAAGCCGTCAAAGCTCTTGGCGCGCGTCCATTGGCCGAAGGACGGGTTCTTGTCCACCAGTTCGAGCGCGCTGACGTCGTTGATGCAGGTGTAGCCGAAGATGGCGTCGGCGGCCTGCGCCTCGTCCAGATTGCGCGCGACCTTGCCGACGACGACGCCCAGTTCGCCTTCGTAGAACACGCGACCGTCGAAGCCGGCCGGCTTCGGGATGGGCTGCTGGTGCCAGTTCAGCGCCTGCGGCGAGCGCACCAGGTAGAGCGGATCTTCCGGAATCGGATGACCGGCCTTTTCCACTGCGGCGCGGATGTTGTGCACGATGATGACCATCTTCGGCGGCAGGCAGGGCATCAGCCACTCGATGCCGTCCAGCTGCACGGTCTCACCGGTCGGTGCCGGGTTGGCGAACAGATCGCCGTCCAGCAGTTCGACCGCATCGCCATTGATGCGGCCCAGGCGTTCGGCGCCGTTATGGCGCAGGCGCAGGTATTTCATGTCTCTTCCAGGCTCGTGTTTGTTGTAATGAAAAACTTCAGTCGCGCAGGCGCGTTCCGTCAATCGCGCAGGCGCGAGGCGACATCGACCAGGCGCGCGACCGTGCGGCGCAGCATCTGCTGCATCCGCTCGTCGGCCAGCCCGCCTTCCGGCGTGAAGGCGGAAGCGGCGTTGCCGACCGCGATCTGCTCCGACAGCACCAGCGCGCCGACCGACTGCAGCACCGCGCGCAGATGCACCAGACCACGCAGGCCACCGAGCGCGCCGGGCGAGGCAGCGCCCAGTGCGACCGTCTTGTTGGCATAGGGCACGGTGCCCGCCTCGTCGCCGGCCGGGCGCGACACCCAGTCCAGCGTGTTCTTGAGCACGGCGCTCATCGACCCGTTGTATTCGGGCGACGCGATGAACAGGCCGTCGTGCGACTTGAACAGTTCCTTCAGCGGGCGCACACCCAGCGGCAGCCCGGCCGACGCTTCGAGATCGCCGTCGTACAGCGGCAGCGGGTGGTCGCGCAGATCCATCAGCGTCGCCTCGCCGCCGGCTTCCTCGATCGCGCGCGCGGCGGCGATCGCCAGCTTGCGGTTGAACGAAGCCTCGCGCGTGCTGCCGGCGAACACCAGGATGCGCGCCTTGGCGCCATCCAGCTCGGAACTGTCGCGGACGACGGCGAGGCTCTTGCTGTTGCGTGTCGAGTTGTTCATGGGGAATCCAGCCAATCGATGATGGGTTGCCACTGTTCGCGGTCGGTCTGCGCGCGCGAGCGCGACAGGTCGAAAATGCTCATGCCGTGCGCCGCCGTCTGCACGTACAGCTGCGAGTTGCGCAGGTAGGCCAGCACGGGCAGTTCGAGGCCAGCGCAGAAACGCTCCAGTTCGTGCGCGGCGCGGGTGCGGGTGTCGACCCGCATGCCGACGATGCCGATCTTCACCTTGTTCGCGGCAACCCGCTTGTGCTCGGCCAGTTCGGTCAGGAAGTCGCCGGTGGCGAGGATGTCGAAGATCGACGGCTGGACCGGGATCAGCACGCGGTCGACCATTTTCAGCATCGCCTCCAGCCGCTTGCCGCGCAGGCCGGCCGGCGTGTCGAGCACGACGTGGGTGGTGCCGCGCGGCGGACGGGCCGGCTGTTCGGGCTCGAGTTCCCAGGTGGAGATTGGCGCCAGCAATGGCGAGCGCATGCCCAGCCAGTGGCGGGCCGATTGCTGGCGATCGATGTCGCCCAGCATGACGCGCGCGCCCTGGGTGGCCCAGTGACCGGCCACATTGGTGGCCAGCGTGCTCTTGCCGGCGCCACCCTTGGGGTTGGCGATCAGCACGCTGCGCAGTGCCCGTTCCGTCATGACAATACGATCTCGCGCGCAAACTGGCCGGGCGGCTGCGCGTGCAGCGTCCAGAAGGCGTCGGCCACACGGGATGCGTCGAGCAGGCTGCCTTCGCGCAGCACGCCGGCAATGGTGACGATGGCGGCATGCACGCCGGCCGGCGACAGCTCCTGGTGCAGGCTGAATACGAGGTTGCGCAGCGCCGCCTTCTGCACCGACAGCGAGGCGGCCGCGGCGACCGGCTCCATCGCCAGGCCACCGCCGGTGTACAGGATGCTGCCCTGGCCGGTCGCCCGCATCGCCGGCAGCACGGCGCGTGCCGCGGTCAGCGCGCCGAGCACGCCGATGCGCAGATCGGACGCCAGCGCTTCCGGGTCGAGCACCGACGGTGCGCATTCGCGCGGCACCGAGGCGTTGAAGATGAGCACTTCCGGCGGCGGCATCGCCTGCCGCATGTTCTCGATGGCCGACACGATGGATTCGTCGCTGCCGGCATCGACCACGAAACCCTGCGCGGTCACGCCGCGCGCGGCCAGTTCGTGCTCGTAGCGCTCGAGCTTTCCGGCGTCGCGCGAAATCATCGCCACGCAATAGCCCTCGGCGGCGAAACGCCGCGCCACTGCGGCGCCGACGCCTGAGCCCATGCCGACGATGGCACACACTTTCGAACCCATAGTTCTCTCCCGACCTGCTGCGCTTCTGCGTGTTTACTTGTTCTTTGCTGCCGCACGTGCCGCGGCCAGTGCGCTGCGACGTTCCTCGTCCGCGTGCGCAATGGCCTGCTTCTGTTCGTCGCTCAGTGGCTCGCCCAGCTGCTTTTCGATGCCGGCAGCCACCCGCGCCGACGGTTCGGTGATGCGCCCTTCCGCCGGCATGGCGGCGCGCACCTGCGCTGCCGGCAGCTTCGTGATGTCGACCACGCGACGCACGAACTGCTCGTCGATGCGGCGGGTTTCGGCCTTCAGAAAGGCCGTCTGCGCCGGCGTCTGCGCCGCGGCGGGAGACAGGATGCAGCAGCAGGCGAGCAGCGACAACAGAAACTTCATCGAAAAGCGCTCCGAAAGAGGATGTCGCCGGTGCAGCGGATGCTTCACTGCGGCAACAGGATGGTCGAGCCGGTCGTGCGACGCGCGGCCAGTGCTTCATGCGCACGGGCACAGTCGGCTAACGCATGACGCTGCTGAATGTTGATCTGCAGCGTGCCGTCGAGTACGCGGGCGAACAGTTCGTCGGCCGCGGCGACCAGGTCGGCACGGGCGGCAATGTAATGGAACAGCGTCGGCCGGGTCAGGAAGAGCGAGCCCTTCTGCGCCAGCATGCCGGGCTCGAATGGCGCGACCGGCCCGGACGCATTGCCATAGCTCACCATCATGCCCATGGGCTGCAGGCAGTCGAGTGAAGCCATGAAGGTGTCGCGGCCGATGCCGTCATAGACCACGCGCACGCCGCGGCCGCCGGTCAGTGCACGCACCTGCGCCGCGAGGTCGGCCGGCGCCACGCCGGTCAGCGCGTGTTCGCAGCCGTTGGCCTGCGCCAGCGCCGCCTTGTCCGGCGTGCTGACGGTGCCGATGACGGTGGCGCCGAGCGCGCGGGCCCACTGGCAGGCGATCAGGCCGACGCCGCCGGCCGCCGCGTGGATGAGCACCGCGTCGCCGGGCTCGACACGGCAGGTGCGGCGCAGCAGGTAGTGCGCGGTCAGCCCCTTGAGCATCAGCGCGGCAGCGGTATCGAAGGAAACGCCGTCCGGCAGACGTAC
Organism: Methyloversatilis discipulorum; assembly: GCF_000385375.1. Taxonomy (NCBI): domain Bacteria; kingdom Pseudomonadati; phylum Pseudomonadota; class Betaproteobacteria; order Nitrosomonadales; family Sterolibacteriaceae; genus Methyloversatilis; species Methyloversatilis discipulorum. The sequence goes on along the minus strand of NZ_ARVV01000001.1, from coordinate 614,825 downwards.
CAGCCGGTCGGCCGCTATATTGCGCGCCGTGGCGTAGGCGCCGAGCGGACCGCCTGCATAGGCGACACGGTCACCGACCGCGACTTCGCTGACACCGGGACCGATGGCCTCGACCACGCCAGCCGCCTCCTGCCCCAGTCCGCTCGGCAACGGCACCGGATAGAGGCCGCTGCGGTGGTAGATGTCGATGAAATTGACGCCGACCGCATGCTGGCGCACGCGTGCCTCGCCCGGCGCAGGCGCGCCCGGCTCGACCGCCTCGTACTGCAGCACTTCGGGGCCGCCGGTGCGGTGCATGCGTACAGCGAAATCCGTCATGGTCATCCTGCCCTCATGGTGATTGGCGCGGAATTCTACCGGTCATGATCGGGGTCTGTTGCCCTTCACGTCGCGGCGCGTGCGCGCGACGGCCGCAATCAGCACGCTTATTGTGCACTGCACCCAATGATTTGGCAGAATGCCTCTTTCGGTCAGGGAGTCCGTCATGCGTCGCGTCGTGTTCAACCAGAAAGGTGGCGTCGGCAAGTCCACCATCACCTGCAACCTCGCCGCCATCAGCGCGGCAAGCGGCAAACGTACGCTGGTGATCGACCTCGATACGCAGGGCAATTCCAGCAACTATCTGCTGGGCAAGGCGGCGGACAGCGTCGAGCTTGGCGCCGCCGACTTCTTCGACCAGATCCTGAACTTCAAGCTGACGCCGAAAGACACCACCGAATTCATCACCGACACCGCCCACCCGGGTCTGGCCGTGATGACCGCCAGCGCCAAGCTGGCCGAACTCGAGAACAAGCTGGAATCGCGCTACAAGATCTACAAGCTGCGCGAGGCGCTGGAAGCGCTGGACCAGTTCGACCACATCTACATCGATACGCCGCCGGCGCTGAATTTCTATTCGCGTTGCGCGCTGATTGCGGCGGAATCGGTGCTCATCCCGTTCGATTGCGACGAGTTCTCGCGCAAGGCGCTGTACCAGCTGATCGACAACATCGAAGAGATCCGCGCCGACCACAACGAGGCCCTGAAGCTCGAAGGCATCGTCGTGAACCAGTACCAGGCGCGCTCCAGCCTGCCGGCCCGCGTGGTGCAGGAACTGCGCGACGAAGGCCTGCCGGTGCTCGACGCGACGCTGTCGCCGTCGGTCAAGGTGAAGGAGTCGCATGAGGCGGCACTGCCGCTGATCCACTTCGCGCCGTCGCACAAGCTGGCGCAGGAATTCGTCGCGCTGCACACGCTGCTGAACGGCGCGTGAGCGGTTTCGTCGTCGCGCTGATCGCTGTCGCGGCGCTGGTGTGGCTGCTGACCGGCGGTCTGCGCCGCCTGCGCGAGCGCCCGCACGACTCGCAAGCGGACGGCAGCGGCATCGCCGGCAGCAGCAACGATTCGGGCTGCACCCATGTTGGCGACGGCGGCAGCGATTGCGGTGGAGGTGGTGGCGATGGCGGCGGTGGTGGTGACTGAGGCCGAGCGGGCCGCGGGCGAGCACTGCGAACTCCGGACGCCCTGCGGCGTCTGAGCCGGCATGAAACACGGCGCCCTGCTCCTCTCCTTGCTGGCATGTCTGGCCGCCGCGCCGCTGGCGGCCGCCGACCGCGTCGCCGGCAGCTACCGCGCAGTGGTCGAGCTGGACAACGGCTGGCCGCGCGGCTGCGGCACCGCGGTGACGGTGTCAGGCTGGGACATCCGCGTCGTGCGCCAGCGCGACGGCGACGAGGTGAACGCCCGAGTCGAGGTGCAGCCGCCGCCGGGCAATCCTGGACTGCCGGTGCTGGCGCGGCTGGAAGTCGAGCAGTTCCGCCCTGCCATACTGCTGGTCGCCCAGGACGGCCGGCTCACGCTGCCCGGCTTCGAGGCCGACAAGCAGCTCGACTGGGCGACGCTGATGCGCAACTTCCTTTTCTTCGGCGGTCGCCTGGTGCTGGGCCAGATCGGCGGCGACGTCGAGCTGCCATTCAACGGCCCGGCACCGCGCGACGTGACGGGTCAGTACCTGAACTGCGCCGGCGACCTCGCCGCGCCCTTCCGCAACGGCAGCTGAGCCCGCGCGGCACGCGATTCGCTGTCGCAGACCTTAGTGCCGGACCGAGGTGAGCACCCAGCCTTCGCCAAACGACGTTTCCTCGACCCGCAGGATGCGTCCGTCCATCATGTCGACGTCGAACGAGCGCCACGGCCGGCTGCGCCGTTTGCTGTCGGCGGCCGCAAGCCAGGCTTCGATGTCGTCCGTTTCGATGCGCGGCCCGATGCGGTGCGTGTAGCAATGTCGCATCAGGTCGGCGAAGCGGAGATCGCCGGCCGGCACGCAGTACATTTCGATGAAGGCTGCATTGGCCAGCACCAGCCGGTCGACCGGATCGAACAGCGCGAAAGCGGTTTCGCTCATGTCGATGCCGGTCAGCAGCTGGCGCAGCACGTCCGGCCGCGCAGCGGCCACCGCCAGATGCGGCGGCACGCCCTCTTCGCCGGTGATCGGCCCACCATCGACCTCGCCGCCGCCCGGGCCGGGCAGCACGATGCGGTCGCGGCCGGCATGCTTGGCGCGATAGAGCATCTGGTCGGCGACACGCATCCACGCCTCGCAGGTATCGAGCATCGGCGTCAGTTCGGCCACACCGAAGCTGGCGGTGACCACGTGCCCGTCGATCAGCGGTTCGTCGTGCAGGCACTGACGCAGGCGCGCCATCATTTCGCGTGCGCCCTCGCCGGTGGTGTCCGGCAGCAGGATGCCGAATTCCTCGCCACCGTAGCGGCCCGCCGTGTCATTGACCCGCAGTTCGCGGCCGAGCAGCGCGGCGAAACGACGGATCGCCTCGTCGCCGGCGGCGTGGCCGTAGCGATCGTTGATGTACTTGAAGTGATCGAGATCGGCCATCACCAGCGTCGCCGTATGCCCGTAGCGGCGATAGCGCGCGAATTCCTTGCGCACCAGCACCTCCCAGTGACCGCGGTTGGCGAGGCCGGACAGCGCGTCGATCCGGCTCAGCGTCTCCAGCGCCTCGCGCTGTCGCTGCAGCTTGCGCAGCGCTTGGTTGGTGACGAAGCCGATGGCGATCGGATGCAGCAGCATCGGCACGCCGGCCGCGACGACGACCAGACTGGACAGCGGCTGCCAGTCGAAACCGTAAAGCAGCACGCCGGCGAACACCCCCACCGCGTGCACCAGCAGGCCACGCAGCATCAGGCGCGGACCGCAGCCGGCGACGCTGTCCATGCTCATCAGCGCGAGGATGAGCAGCGAGGGCACGGCGTTGAAGGCCATCAGTGCGGTCCATGCACCACCGAAGAAATGATCGGCCAGCAGGTTGTCGCCTTCGGCACGGAAGGGATCGCGCGACTGCCGGGCGCGCCACCAGGCGAGGTGGGGCCACACCAATGCGTGCAGCAAGGGGCCCAGCCAGAGCAGCCAGGACGACCACGACAGGTCGCCGCGCTCGTACAGCACGGCGAGCACCATGGGCAGGCCGAACAGCAGCCCGGCCTGCCGCGCGCGATAGCTGCGCTGCGCGAAGCCCAGCTGGGGCATGTGCTCGCCACCGCCTGCGGCAGGAGTATTCATGCCCTCACCCTGTTCGGGCGCGGGCACATCGGGGCATCGAGGGACATTGCGGACTGCACGGGAAACTCGCTGAAATCGGACCGGACCCGGAAGGCGGACCCGCGGCCAATCATTCTAGGGTCTGTTGCCATTGATTCGCGCGCGGCCCGCGATTCAATGGCAACAGACCCTGGGGCGGCGCCCGATACCGCTTGAAAGGATTGGTGTCGTGCGCTCACTGCACGCGGGGCGCCGGACGCAGGAAGCGACGTTCGAACTCGGCGGCGGTGAGCGGTTCAGCGTACAGATAGCCCTGGCAGGCGTCACAACCGTGCGCGCGCAGAAGATCGCGCTGGCCCTCGGTTTCGACGCCCTCGGCCAGCACCGACATGCCCAGCTTGTGACCGAGCGTGATGATGGTGTCGACCAGTTCGACCGCGCTGGCGTCGCCCGGCAGGTCGCAGATGAAACTGCGGTCTATCTTGAGCTTGTTGACCGGCAGGCGCTTCAGGTAGGCGAGCGACGAGTAGCCGGTACCGAAATCGTCGATCGCCATGCGCAAGCCGAGGCGCTTGATCGCGTCGAGGAAGTGACGCGCCTCGTCGCCCTGTTCCATCAGGCTGGATTCGGTCACTTCGAGTTCGAGCAGCGCGGCCGGAAAACCGGTGTCGCCGAGCAGCCGCTCGATGCGCCGCTCCAGCCCGCCGCGACGTATTTCGGCGACCGACATGTTGACCGCCAAGGTGCCGAGCCGGTAACCGGCGTCGAGCCAGGCGCGCCCCTGCCGGCAGGCCAGCTCGCGTACGCGCTCGCCCAGCTGCACGATCAGTCCGTTGGCTTCCATGATCGGGATGAACTGCGACGGACCGGCGTGCACGCTGGCCGCGGCGGACAGCCGCACCAGCACCTCGGCGCCGATCAGAGAACCGTCGGACAGGTCGACCAGCGGCTGGAAGCGCAGCTCGAATTCGTCGTTCTCCAGCGCGCGCCGCAGGCCAGTGTCCAGCGACAGCCGCCGCGTCGCCTCATCGGTGTAGGCATCGGTGTAGAAGCGCAGCGTGTTGCGGCCGCTGCGCTTGGCCTGATACATCGCGGCGTCGGCGTCGCGGATCAGGTCCTCGGCGCTGTTGCCGTTGTCCGGGTAGAGGCTGATGCCTATGCTGGCCTGCAGGTAGATGTCCTGACCGGAGGCCAGACGCACCGGTGCGCTCAGGTTGTCGAACACGCCCTGGGCAACCAGCGCCGCCTCGCTCGGCTGGTCGATGTTTTCGAGCAGCAGCACGAATTCGTCGCTGCCCTGCCGGCCCAGCGTGTCCTGTCGGCGCAAGCGCGCGCGCAGGCGCTGCGCGACGGCAGCAAGCACCTCGTCGCCGGCAGCGTGGCCGAGGCCGTCGTTGATGGTCTTGAAATTGTCCAGATCGAGGAACAGCACAGCCACGCGCGTGCCGCGCCGCGCGGCCAGATCGATCGCGTGCATCAGGCGCGACTGGATGAGCACGCGGTTGGGCAGGTCGGTCAGCGGGTCGTACTGCGACAGGTGATGCAGCATTTCCTCGGTGCGCCGCGCCTGCGTGATGTCGGTGAGCACGCTGACGCGGTGGGTCGCCCGGCCGTCGTCGTCGCGCACGGTGGCGCAGGACAGCCAGCCCGACCACGCTTCGCCGTTGCGCCGCCGCGCCGCCACCTCGCCCTGCCAGAAGCCGCCGCCGCGCAGCGCGCGATCGATGTCGGCATACAGCGCATCGGCGCCCTCGACATCGAGCAGCGACACCAGCGTGCATCCTTCGGTGGCGGCCGGATCGAGACCGTTCAGCTCGCAGAAGGCCTCGTTCACTGTAACCACGATGCCGTCGAGGTCGGTCACCACAACGCCATCGCGCGTACTGCGCAATGCCGCCGCCAGCAGGCGCGCCGACTGTTCGGCGCGCGCGCGATCACGGTCGTCGCGCAGGCGACGCACCGCGAACGACAGATCCATCATCACTTCGTCGAGCAGACGCGCTTCGTCCTCGTCCTCCGGGTCGACTTCGCGCGCGATCAGGCCAAGCACGGCAACCACCTTGTCATCGAGGCGGATCGGCAGGCCGACGTAGCCCATGCAGCCGGCGGCACGCGCTGCCGGCATCCACGCGTCGTCGCCGTCGAGCGCCGACAGGCGACACAGCTTGCCGCTGCGCATGACGGCGGCGGTGACGCTGCCGGCGTCGGTGGACGACGCGCTGACCAGCTGAGCGCGGTCGGCGACCGCGCTGCCGGCGCTGGCGCGCAGCGCGAGTGTGCCGCTGTCGTCGGCACGCATGATCCAGGCGAAGCGGTAGGCGCCGAACTCGATGGCGACGCGACAGATGCGCTCGAACAGTTCGTCCTCGTCGGCCGACCAGACGATGGTCTGGTTCACCTGGCTGAGGAAGTTGTACAGCCGGCCCAGCGCCTGCACGTGCGCCTCGGCGCGGCGGCGCGCCGTCACGTCCCACGACACCCAGACAACGCGGTCGCTGCCCGGCACCGGCGACACCCGGGCATCGAACACCACCTGCCGGCCCGCCAGCGCCAGCGTGTACTCGTAGGACTGCGTGCGCTGCCGCGCCAGCGCCTGTCGGATCACGGCAAGGAAGCGGCTGCTCACGTCGGCCGGGAACACCTCCTCGACGGTGCGCCCGACCAGGGTTTCCGCCGGCGACGCGAGCAAGGCGCCACCATTGCCGAAAGACTCGATGTAGCGACCGTGGCGGTCGAGCATGAAAGCGACCTCGGGCAGGCTGTCGACGAAGGCGCGCAGACGCGACTCGCTGCCGAGCAGCGCATCGACCGCGGCATCGCGACGCCGGTGCGCGACGTACAGGTAGAACAGCACGAGCAGGCCGAGGATCGCCACCAGCGCCAGCGTCGCCGTGTCGTGCTGGCGCAGCAGCCGGCGTTGTGCCGCCAGATGGCGCAGCAATGCGTCCTCCAGCGCGACCGCACGGCTATCGACCGCGCGCTGCGCCAGCAGCAGTGCGCTGCCGCCCGCTTCGAATCCGTCGAGCTGGCGTTCCATGATGGCGCGCGCATCGGCCAGTGCCGCCACGTAGGCATCGGCGGCCGCGGCCACGTCGCCCGCCACCGGCACCCGCACCGAGAAGCCGGCGATGGCACCACCGCCGCTGCGCAGGTCGCGCGCGGTCGTGAGGGCACGGTCCAGATGGGCGATCACACGGGTGCGCGGTATCGTCGTCACGCCGGTCAGCAGGCGCTCGGTATCGAGCTGGGCAAGCAGCGCGTAACGGCGCGACTGCGCCAGGTTGTCGCGCGCGGTCAGTGCGGCGGCAAGGCTGTCGTCCCAGCGCATGTGCGCATAGGTCATCAGGCCCATGCAGGCGCAAAGCAGCAGCGCGAGACCGAATACCGGCGGGCCGCCCGCCATTGCGCTGCGCCCGTTCATCGCTGTGCCGGCGCCGGCAGGTTGTCCGGACCGAAGCCGAAGGCGGCGACCAGTGCGCGATGCTCGGGCGAACCGAGATAGCCGGCCATCGCCTCGTCGATGCGGCGCGCCATCGCCTCGTCCTGCGGACGCAGCGCGAAGGCGGGCCAGCCCGCTTCGCCACGCCCTTCGCGCTGCGGCGGCCGGTAGGGCTGCGCCAGTTCGACGCCGGTCAGACCGGATACCGCAAGCATGTGGCGCAAGGACACGTCGGACAGAGCAAGCGCGTCGGCCCGGCCCTCGATTACCGCCACCGCCGCGCTGGTCGCGTCGCCGTGACGCTGTATGCGGGCGGGCGGTACCCCGGCACGCTTGGCCACGGTCAGTTCGACCGCACCGTCGATGACGGCCAGCACCGCATCCGGGTGCGCGGCGATGTCGTCGAGGCCATGCAGGTCGAGCGGATTGCCGGCACCCACCAGCAGCGCCGACGATACCTGCGCGGTCGGCCGGGTGAAGCGTGCGCGCTGCGCGCGCTCGGGCGTCACGAACAGACCACTGGCGACGATGTCGGCGCGACCGATCTGCAGATCGTGCAGCAACTGGCCGAACTCGGTATGGATGAACTCGACCTCGCCGAGGCCGGCCCGTTTGGCCAGCACGCGCAGCATTTCGGGCGCCTCGCCGGTGACGCGGCCGCGCGCGTCGATGTAGGCGAACGGTGGCTCGATCGAATACAGCGCACGCAGCGTCGGCACGTCGCCAGCGCGCGCTGAGTCGTCATGGATGAGCCGGCCGAGAACCAGCGCGACGAGGGCAACGATGAATCCGGCAAGCAGGTAGGGAGTGCGCATGACGGGTTGCTGACGAGGTCAGCTTTGCATTCTAGCGTCGCGTCATGACCCGTCCATGCAGGGCAGCACGAACGGCATCGATCACTGCCCTTTCGTAGCGACCGCCGCGCAAGCGGTCGCTCAGTTCGATCTGCACGCCGCGGCCCTGCCGCCCCCGGTTGCACAGATTGCGCGGATCGAGGCCGGGGTAGCGATGGCCGCTGGTCTGCGCGAGCACGCCGCGTGCGTACAGACGATCGGCCATGGCGCAGGCGAGCGCACGATCGCGGCCGCCGAGCAGCGCGCGCTCGCCGGTATCGGCCACGCCGTGCACCGCCAGCACGGCGTCGCAGTCGGCGATCAGCGACAGGGCGCGCGGCTCGTCGAAGCGGGTGCTCGTAATGTGCAGGGTTTCGAAGTTCATCGTCGGCAACGCGCCTTCGAACAGGTAGAGATCAAAGTCGTCGCCGGCGATTGCACGCGCCACCTCCGAAGTGCCCCGCTCGATGCGCCCGCCATGCGGCGCGACGATGGCGACCCCGCTGCCGCGTCGCTCTACGGTGACGTGGTAGTCGATGCCCTCGCGATGCGCGGACGACAGTTCGGCATAGCTGCGATGGCGGTCGCGGTGCACGTCGCTCAGGGTTTGCCGGTCAGGAACAGCTTCTCGATGCGCGCCATGCCCGGGTGATCGCGTCCGGAACGGCGCAGTTCGGCGAAGTCCTCGCGCAGGATGCGGCGGAATTCGTCGGCGCCGCGCAGGGTCATGTTGGCGGCGTACACCTCGCGCGCGTTGCCTATCTGTCCGTTCAGCAACAGTGCGTGCGCGTGGTTGATCTGCGCCGCCTTGAATTCCGGCGCGTCGTTCGGCACCTTGGTCGCCGCCTGCAGCACTTCGTCGTAGCGGCCGAGATTGAGGCAGGCCCAGGACCAGGCGACCCAGACCGAATTGTCCCTGTAGCCCGCCTGCATCGCCTTCTCCAGCCAGCGCGCAGATTCCGCGTAGTCGGTCTGGGCACCGCCGCCGCTGTAGATCGCCGCCAGATGGACATAGGCCGGCGCGTAGTTCCTGTCGGCCGCGCGCCGCACCCAGGCCAGCGCCAGTTCCGGCGCCAGCGGGTCGGCGGTATCGGCTTCGATCAGCTTGGCCAGCAACAGCATGCCTTCCGGGTCACCGCCTTCGGCCGCCAGTGTGTACCAGCGGCGTGCCTCGGCCGCATTGCGCTCGACGCCGATGCCGCTGGCACGGATCTGCCCGGCCACGACCTGCGCCCGCGCCAGCCCGGCCTCCGCCGACAGCAGCGCCCAGCGCGCCGATTCGGTGTCGTTCTTGTCCAGGCAGGTGCCGAAGAAATGCCAGTCGGACATCTGCAGCATCGCTTCCGGCTCGCCCTTCTCGGCGGCACCACGCGCCTCGGCCAGCGCCGTATCGCACTCGCCACGCAGATGGGCGGTACGCCACTGTTCCGACGCCGCAGCCGCGCCGGCTGCCGACAGCAGCGCTGCGAAACAGAAGAGGCGGAGGCGCACGCTCATGAGCGATCAGGCCGGCGACAGCTTGGCCACGGCGAGCGCCAGCCACTTGACGCCCGACGCACCGAAATTGACCTGGACCCGGGCATCCGAACCCGAGCCCTCGGCATTGACGATGACGCCGGCGCCGAACTTGGCGTGGCTCACCTGCTGGCCGACGCGGAAGCCGCTGTCATTGACCGCGGTGGTCCGGCGGCCGCTGCCGAAGCTGCGCGGATTGCTGCTCGCCGGTGCCGACGGCGCGGCACTGCTGCTGCCGAAGCCGCCGTAACCGCGCGCGCTGGCCGGTGGCGTGAGCCACTTCAGCAGTTCGGCGGGAATTTCGTCGAAGAAGCGGCTGCGCAGGTTGTAGCGGGTCTGTCCGTGCAGCATGCGCGACTGCGCGAACGACAGATAGAGCCGCTTGCGCGCGCGGGTGATGGCGACGTACATGAGCCGGCGCTCCTCTTCGAGACCGTCGCGCTCCAGCACCGAGTTCTCGTGCGGAAACAGGCCTTCTTCGAGACCACCGATGAACACCACGTCGAATTCCAGCCCCTTGGCCGAATGCACGGTCATCAGCTGCACCGCGGCCTGACCGGCGTCAGCCTGATGCTCGCCCGCTTCGAGCGAAGCGTGCGACAGGAAGGCGGACAGCGGGTCGGGCGGCGCCGCCTCGTCCTCGGCGGCGACCTGCGCATAGCCTTCCTCGGAAATGAAGTTGGCGGCCGCATTGATGATTTCGTCGAGGTTGGCCACCCGCTCCTGACCCTCCTTCTCGGTCAGGTAGTGCGCGCGCAGGCCGGACAGTTCGAGCACCTGCTCGACCATTTCCGGCAGCTTCAGTCCTTCGCAGGCAAAACGCAGCTGATCGACCAGCTTGATGAAGGCACCGACCGACTGCGCCGCCTTGCCGGTCAGAAAATTCAGCGCGCCATACAGGCTGGTGGAATGCGCCTGCGCCGCGTCCTGCAGCTGTTCCAGCGAACGCGCGCCGATGCCGCGGGTCGGGAAATTGACCACGCGGGTGAACGCGGTGTCGTCGTGCGGATTGGCGATCAGGCGCATGTAGGCGAGCGCATGCTTGACCTCCTGCCGCTCGAAGAAGCGCAGGCCGCCATAGACGCGATACGGAATGCCAGCCGAGAACAGCGCGTGTTCGAGTACGCGCGACTGCGCATTGCTGCGGTAGAGCAGCGCAATGTCATCGCGCGCGGTGCCGTCGTGTATCAGCGCCCTGATTTCCTCGACCACCCAGCGCGCTTCCTCGATGTCGTTGAACGCTTCATAGACGCGCAGCGGCTCGCCGTGGCCGGCTTCGGTCCACAGGTTCTTTCCGAGCCGCCCGCTGTTGTGCTTGATCACCGCATTGGCGGCGTCGAGGATGTTGCCGTGCGAGCGGTAGTTCTGTTCCAGCCGGATGACGTTGTCGACATGGAACTCGCGTTCGAAGTCGCGCATATTGCCGACCTCGGCGCCGCGGAAGCGGTAGATGCTCTGGTCGTCGTCGCCGACCGCCATCACCGCCGCCTGCCCTTCGGTACCGAGGCCAGCCAGCAGCTTGAGCCAGCGGTACTGCAGCACGTTGGTGTCCTGGAACTCGTCGACCAGGATGTGGCGGAAACGGCGCTGGTAGTGGGCGCGTATCGGCTCGTTGCGTTGCAGGAGCTCGTGACAGCGCAGCAGCAGCTCGGCGAAATCCACCACGCCCTCGCGCTGGCACTGCGCCTCGTAGGCCTGGTACAGCTCGACCCGCTTGCGCGCGAAGTCGTCGAAGGCCTCGACCTCGTGCGGACGCAGCCCCTGCTCCTTCGCCGAATTGATGAAGTACATCAGGTCGCGCGCCGGGAATTTCTCGTCGTCGATGTTCAGCGCCTTCAGCATGCGCTTGATGGCCGACAGCTGGTCGGCCGAATCGAGGATCTGGAACAGCTGCGGCAGCCCGGCTTCCTTCCAGTGCGCGCGCAGCATGCGGTTGCACAGACCGTGGAAAGTGCCTATCCACAGGCCGCGTGCATTCATCGGCAGCATCGCGGTCAGCCGCGCCAGCATTTCCTTGGCCGCCTTGTTGGTGAAGGTGACCGCGAGGATGCCGTGCGGCGACACCTGGCCGGTCGAAATGAGCCAGGCCAGGCGCGTGGTCAGCACGCGCGTTTTGCCCGACCCGGCACCCGCGAGAATGAGTGCGGACTGCGACGGCAGCGTGACGGCCTGGAACTGCTGTTCGTTCAGACCGGAAAGAAGCGGGTTGGATGTCATGCGGCGGATTCTACCGGGCTGCCTGCCGACGGTCGCGCCCCGTGGGCGTGTAGTCCTCCTCCTACAGCGAGGAACCGCCCCCGGGCAGGGCGGTCGCGTCTAACCCGGACAACGCAAACAGGGAGAGACCACAACAATGAACGATTGGACACAGACCGCCGCCTGGCTCTACGCATGGGCGGGCGACCGCCTGCCTCAGGTGCTTGACCTCGCGGTGAAGCTGTTCCTGATCCTGCTGCTCGCCTGGATACTGCAGCACCTCGCCCGGCGCTCGATACGGCTGATCCACGAAACGCTGCGCCGGCGCACCGACTGCGCGGAAGACATCAAGCGTATCGACACGCTGGTGCGGGTCGCGCGCTACGCGGCATCGGTGGTCATCCTCGTGCTGGCCGGCGGCATCGCGCTGAGCGCGCTGGGCATTTCGGTCGCCCCGCTGCTGGCCACCGCCGGTGTCGCCGGCATCGCCATCGGCTTCGGTGCCCAGTCGCTGGTGAAGGATCTGTTCTCCGGGCTGTTCGTACTGCTGGAGAACCAGATCCGCGTCGGCGACATCGTCGATATCGCCGGCCACAGCGGCGTGGTCGAAGAGGTGACGCTGCGCTATGTGCGGCTGCGCGACTACGAAGGCAACGTCCATTTCGTCCCGAACGGCGAGATCACGACGGTCACCAGCCGCTCGCGCGAATTCGCCAATGCGGTGATCGACGTGCGGATGGCGCCGACCGACCGGGTGGCTGACATCTACGCCATCATGTTCGATGTCGCCAAGGCGATGCGCGAGGACGAGTACTTCGGCGGCCGCATGCTCGGCGACCTGGAAATGGCGGGCGTGGACCAGTGGCAGGAATCGGCACTGATCGTGCGGGCACGTATCCGTGTCGCGGCGATGGCCCAATGGGAAGTGCGGCGTGAGTTCCTGCGGCGGGTGAAGGAAGCTTACGACGAACGCGGCCAGACCATGCCATTGCCGCATCTGACGCTGCGCTTCGCCGACGACGCCGAAGCGACGCTGCGCGAAGTGTCGCGCAAGGGCTCGGCGCCCCGCCGGACGGCCCCGGCCTGAGTCGGCGCGGCACCTACACCGCGTTTTCCGGCGGGCCGCGTCCCGCCGGGCCTATAATTGCGGGTTAGCGTTCATTTCCGCCGCATCCCGCCTCATGTCAGAAAAACAGACCCCCGCCTACACCCCGTCCGAGGTCGAAGCCGCCGCGCGCCAGTACTGGGACGACAGCCAGACCTTCAAGGCCGTCGAGGACACTTCGAAGCCCAAGTACTACTGCCTGTCGATGTTCCCCTACCCGTCGGGCAAGCTGCACATGGGCCATGTGCGGAACTACACCATCGGCGACGTGCTGACCCGCTTCCACCGGATGCGCGGCTACAACGTGCTGCAACCCATGGGCTGGGACGCCTTCGGTCTGCCGGCCGAGAACGCGGCGATCAAGAATGCGGTGCCGCCGGCAAAATGGACCTACGACAACATCGACTACATGCGCCAGCAGCTCAAGGCGCTGGGCTTCGCCATCGACTGGAGCCGCGAACTGGCGACCTGCCAGCCGTCGTACTACAGGTGGAACCAGTGGCTGTTCCTGCGCATGCTGGAAAAGGGCATCGCCTACAAGAAAACCCAGGTGGTGAACTGGGACCCGGTCGACCAGACCGTGCTGGCCAACGAACAGGTGATCGACGGCCGCGGCTGGCGCACCGGTGCGCTGGTCGAGAAGCGCGAAATCCCCGGCTACTACCTCGGCATCACGCAGTACGCCGACGAACTGCTGGACGACCTGGACACGCTGGACGGCTGGCCCGAGCGCGTGAAGACCATGCAGGCGAACTGGATAGGCAAGAGCACCGGCGTGCGCTTCGCCTTCAGCCACGACATCCGCGATGACAGCGGCGCACTGATCGACGACGGCAAGCTGTGGGTGTTCACGACCCGCGCCGACACCATCATGGGCGTCACCTTCTGCGCGGTCGCCGCCGAACATCCGCTGGCCACCCACGCCGCGCGCAGCAATCCGGAACTGGCCGCCTTCATCGAGAAATGCAAGCACGGCTCGGTGATGGAAGCCGACATGGCGACGATGGAAAAAGAAGGTCTGCCGACCGGCCTCACCGTCGTGCATCCGCTGACCGGCGAATCGGTGCCGCTGTGGGTGGGCAATTACGTGCTGATGAGCTATGGCGACGGCGCGGTAATGGCCGTGCCGGCGCACGACGAGCGCGACTTCGGTTTCGCGAAGAAGTACGACCTGCCGATCAGGCAGGTGATCGCGGTCGGCGACAATGCATTCTCGACTGACGCATGGGCCGAGTGGTACGGATCGAAGGACGGCGTCTGCGTGAACAGCGGCCGCTACGACGGTCTGGGCTACGCTGCCGCAGTCGATGCGGTGGCCACCGATCTCGCGGCCAAAGGTGGCGAGAAGAAGGTGCAGTGGCGCCTGCGCGACTGGGGCGTGTCGCGCCAGCGCTACTGGGGCTGCCCGATACCCATCATCCACTGCGATCACTGCGGCGACGTGCCGGTGCCGGACGAGCAACTGCCGGTGGTGCTGCCGGAAGACTGCATTCCGGATGGCTCGGGCAACCCGCTGCTCAAGCGCGAAGACTTCATCAACGTCGCGTGCCCGAAATGCGGCGCGGCGGCGAAGCGCGAAACCGACACGATGGACACCTTCGTCGACTCCAGCTGGTATTACGCCCGCTACTGTTCGGTCGGCAACGATGCGGCCATGGTCGATGAGCGCGCCAACTACTGGATGCAGGTGGATCAGTACATCGGCGGCATCGAGCATGCCATCCTGCATCTGCTGTACTCGCGCTTCTGGTCCAAGGTGATGCGCGACATGGGCCTGATGACGGTGAAGGAACCGTTCGCCCGCCTGCTCACCCAGGGCATGGTTCTGAACCACGCCTGGCTGCACAAGCCTGAAGGCGGCGGCAAGAACTACTACTGGGAAAGCGAGGTCGAGGTCCAGCGCGACGCCAAGGGGCAGATCACCGGCGGCAGGCTGAAGACCGACGGCACCGTGCTCGAGCACGAACTGACCACGATGTCGAAGTCGAAGAACAACGGCGTCGACCCGCAGGCGCTGATCGATCAGTACGGCGCCGACACCGCGCGCTTCTTCATGATGTTCGCCAGCCCGCCGGAACAGACGCTGGAATGGAACGATGCCGGCGTCGAGGGCGCACACCGCTTCCTGAAGCGCGTCTGGAACTTCGCCCAGGACTACAAGGCCGAACTGCGCGCGCACGTGCCGGCGGCGTCGACGCTGGGCAAGGCCAAGCTGCCGGCCGCGCTGGCCGACCTGCGACGCGAACTGCACCTTGTGCTGAAGCAAGCCAGCTATGACCTCGGCAAGCAGCAGTTCAACACTGTGGCCTCAGGCTGCATGAAGATGCTCAACGCGCTGGAAAAGGCGCCGCGCGACGGCGCCGACGCGGCCGAGGTGATCGGCGAAGGCCTGTCCATGCTGCTGCGCGTGCTGTCGCCGATCTGCCCGCACGTCACGCACGTTCTGTGGCGCGACTGCGGCTTCGGCGACGACATCCTGAGCGCCGAATGGCCTGAGCCGGCCGAATCGGCGCTGGTGCAGGACGAGGTCGAACTGATGCTGCAGGTGAATGGCAAGCTGCGCGGCAGCCTGCGCGTCGCCGCCGATGCGGCCAAGGACGCCATCGAGGCCGCTGCGCTGGCCAACGATGCGGCGCAGAAATTCATGGAAGGCAAGCCGGCGAAGAAAGTGGTCGTCGTGCCCGGCCGTCTGGTCAATATCGTGTGCTGAAGCAGGAGATGCCCGTGAGCGCCCCCGCCAACCCATCCCGCCGCAGCCTGCTGCTGGTCGCCGCCGCCGCGCTTCCGCTGGCGGCCTGCGGCTTCCACCTGCGCGGCGTGCGTGATCTGCCTTTCCAGACGCTGTACATCAACGGCAGCCGCAGCAACACGGAACTGACCACGCAGATCCGCCGCGCGATACAGACACAGAGTTCGACTCAGGTGGCGGACGAACCGTCAGCCGCCGACGCCATCGTCGACATCACCGAGAACAAGGTCGAAAAGGTCATCCTGAGCCTGAACTCGGCCGGCCGCGTGCGTGAATATCAACTGCGTCAGCGCTTCTCGTTCCGTGTACGCGATCGCAACAATGTCGAGATCGCGCCGGTGGCGTCGATCGAGCTGCGCCGCGACCTGACCTACAGCGATTCCGAAATGCTGGCAAAGCAGCAGGAAGAGCAGGTGCTGTACGACGAAATGCAGTCCGACCTGATCCAGCAGTTGCTGCGCCGCCTGCAGGCGATCAAGCGCAAACCCGCCTGAGCGCGATGCAGCTGCGCGCCGAACAGCTCGAGGCCCACCTGAAGGGCACGCTCGCGCCGCTCTACGTGCTGCACGGCGACGAGCCGCTGCTGGTGATCGAGGCGGCGGACGCCATCCGCGCCGCCGCGCGTACGCGCGGTTTCAGCGAGCGCGAGGTGCTGGTGGTGACGCAGTACTTCAAATGGTCGGCGCTGGCCGAGGCGGCGGGCAATATGTCGCTGTTCGGTGGCGACAAGCTGATCGACCTGCGCATTCCGACCGGCAAGCCGGGCCGCGAAGGCAGCGACGCGCTGGCCCGCTACGCCGCGAACCCGCCGGCCGGCACGATCACGCTGGTGACGCTGCCGCTGATGGACTGGAAGGCGAAGAAGAGCAGCTGGTTCGCCGCACTGATCGAATCCGGCATGGAGCTGGAACTGAACGCGCCCGGTCTTGCGCGCCTGCCGGCCTGGCTGGCCGGTCGGCTCGCCCGTCAGCAGCAGAGCGCGACACCGGAAGCGCTGGAATTCATGGCCGGCCACGTCGAAGGCAATCTGCTGGCGGCCAATCAGGAAGTGATGAAGCTCGCGCTGCTGCATCCGCCAGGCGAACTGACGCTCGAACAGGTGCGCAACGCGGTGATGGATGTCGCCCGCTACGACGTCGACGACCTGCGCCAGGCGCTGCTCGCCGGCGACGCCGCGCGCGCGAGCCGCCTGCTCGACGGCCTGCGCGCCGAGGGCGTGGCCGCTCCGCTGGTGTTGTGGATCATCGTCGCCGAACTGCGTGTGCTGGCCACGGCACGCGCCGAAATGGACGCCGGCCGCAGCGCCGACGACGCACTGTCCGCGGCGCGCATCTTCGGCGCCCGCCAGTCACCGTACAAGCGGGCACTGCAGCGCCTGTCCTCGGCCGCCACCCGCACCGCGCTGATGCAGGCGGCGCGACTGGACCGCATGATCAAGGGCGTAGCGCGTGGCGACGTGTGGGACGAGTTCCTGCAGATCACGCTGCGACTGTGCGCACGCTGAGCGTGGCCGACTGGCAAGTCGCCGCGCTTTCTGCTTTCATCCGTGTTTGACTGCAGTTTCCATAGGGTGCGCGGTCTGAGCATTTCGGGAATCAAGATGGACATCCAGGACTACATGAACACGCTGGGCCGCCAGGCCCGCGCCGCCTCGCGCATCGTGTCGCAGGCATCCACCGCCGCCAAGAACGACGCGCTGATCCGCATCGCCGCTCTGCTGCGCGAGCGTGCGCCGCAGCTGCTCGAAGCCAACGCGGCCGACGTCGACGCGGCGCGCGCCAATGGTCTGGACGCGGCGATGATCGACCGGCTCACGCTGACCGCGAAGGGCGTCGAGGCGATGGCCCAGGGCTTGGAACAGGTCGCCGCGCTGCCCGACCCGGTCGGCGAAATGACCGACTTCAAGCGCCGCCCGACCGGCATCACGGTGGGCAAGATGCGTGTGCCGCTCGGCGTGATCGGCATCATCTACGAAGCGCGGCCGAACGTGACCGCCGACGCCGCGGCCCTGTGCCTGAAAAGCGGCAACGCCGCCATCCTGCGCGGCGGTTCGGAAGCAGCGCGCTGCAATCAGGCGGTCGCCGCCTGCGTACGCGAAGGCCTGGTTGCCGCCGGTCTGCCGGAAACGGCGGTGCAGGTGGTCGACACCACCGATCGCGCGGCAGTCGGTGCGCTGATCACGATGCCGCAGTTCGTCGACGTGATCGTGCCGCGCGGCGGCAAAGGTCTGATCGAGCGCATCTCCCGCGAAGCGAAGGTGCCGGTGATCAAGCATCTGGATGGCAACTGCCACGTCTATATCGACGAATTCGCCGATGACGACAAGGCGGTGCGCATCGCCGACAACGCCAAGACCCATCGCTACGGCACCTGCAACACGATGGAAACGCTGCTGGTGCATGTCGCTGCGGCACCGCGCGTGCTTGGCCGACTGGCCGACATCTACCTCGGCAAGGGCGTCGAACTGCGCGGCTGCGAGCGCGCGCGCGCGCTGGTACCGGCGATGAAGGCGGCCACCGACGAGGACTGGGCGACCGAATACCTTGCCCCCATCCTCGCGGTGCGCATCGTCGATTCGCTGGACGACGCGATCGAGCACATCAACCGCTGGAGTTCGCAGCACACGGACGCCATCGTGACCGAGAACCACACGCGGGCGATGCGCTTCATCCGCGAGGTCGATTCGGCGTCGGTCATGATCAACGCCTCGACCCGCTTCGCCGACGGCTTCGAATACGGGCTCGGTGCAGAGATCGGCATCTCGACCGACAAGATCCACGCCCGCGGCCCGGTCGGCCTGGATGGACTGACCAGTCAGAAGTGGGTGGTGCTCGGCGACGGCCACGTGCGCAACTGAACTGCGTAACGGGACGGCACGCCGTCCCGTTACCCCTAGGTCCTAGCCCCCAGCCCCTACGAATTGTCCGACAGCTTCCTCTCCGCCAGCATCCTGCTCCTGCTGCTGTTCGATCCATTCGGTAACGCACCGGTCATGACCGTGCTGCTGAAGGACGTGCCGAAGGCGCGGCGTCAGCGCGTCGTGCTGCGGGAGTGTTTCTTCGCCTGGCTGGCGCTGCTCGTCTTCATGTGGGCCGGCGAGTCGGTCATGAAGCTACTTCAGCTGTCGCAGACCTCGCTCGGCATCGCTGGCGGCGTGCTGCTGTTCCTGATTGCGCTGCGCATGATCTTTCCGCAGCCGGCCGGCGTGTTCGGCGAGTGGGCCGGCGGCGAACCCTTCGTCGTGCCACTGGCGATTCCGCTGATCGCCGGGCCGTCGGCGATGGCCATGGTGATGCTGCTGGTGTCGCGCGAGCCGGACCGCTTCTGGACCTGGACCGGCGCGATGAGCGCGGCCATGGCGGTCACCGCCTGCGTGCTGCTGGCGGCCGGGCCGCTGATCCGCCGGCTGGGTGAGCGCGGAACCTCCGCACTTGAGCGACTGATGGGCCTGCTGCTGTGTGCGGTCGCGGTCGAAATGCTGCTGACCGGCATCCGCAGCTTTGCCGGATCGCTCTGAGCGGCTGATCGGCGCGCCCGTCAGTTGCCCAGACCGAGCGAAGTCTGCGTGAACACCGCCGCGCCGCTGACCTTGTTGATGCCGCCAATTCCGCTGTCGAAGGTGTAGACCATGCCCGCGCGCTCGGCGCCTGCACCGGCAAAGAAGCCGTGGAAACTGCCGCTGGGCGGGCTGAACGAACACCCGCTGCAGTTCGAGAACGAACCGGAGAACGCTGCAGTACCGCTGTTGATGCTGCCCGAGCCGGTCAGCCCGAAGGTGGTGGCGCTGACCGTTACGTTCATGCCGACGCTGAGCGTGTAGGCCGAGAAATCGGCCGTCATCGACCCGCTCACCGAACCGCCACTCGCACCGCCGGTCGTGGTCGGCGTCGTGTAGCCGCTCAGCGCATAGGTGCCGCTGGCGCCGCCCAGCGCGGCCAGATCCGGCGTCGGCCTGCCGGCGATGTAATGCACGTCGAGCAGCGTGTCGCCGGCGCAGTCGAATTCGCCGGAGCACGAACCGCTGGTCCAGCGCCCCCAGCCGATGATGCCGTCCTGATGCGCTTCGGCAACCGAAGACGCCTGGATGTCGCCATTCGAATTCGACGCCGACACCAGCGCATTGCCCTCGAAGGTGGCGCTCGCCGAATCCAGCATGACGTCGCCGCCATAGCCACCGTACTGGTCGACGTACTGGCCATAGACGTAATAGCCGTCGCCGGACTGCAGGCTGCCGCCGGCGTAGCCGTCCAGCACGTCCAGCCCACCGCCCTCGCTGCGGTTCTCCGACACCAGGAAGGTGTCATCTCCCTGCGGCGGCGTCAGGCTGGCGCTGTTCGACGGCGGAGGCGGCGGCAGGTCGGTCTTCACCTCGGTAATGACCGGCGGCGTGCTCTGGTCAGCGACATAGGCACTCTGCCCATCGGACACCGTGAGGCAGCCGGCGCCATTGCAGACGTCGACCGCGCCATCGCCGGTCGTCACGTTGATGCTGTTGCCGTAGACAACGGAGAACTCGGTACCGCGGATGCCAATGGTGGCAACCGAGGTGGTGAGCTTGTAATTGCTGCGATTGCCCTTGCCGACCAGACCGGTGATGGTGCGCAGACCGCCCTTGATCAGGCTGAAGAAGCCACGGTCCTCGGCCGGCTTGCCGGCGAACGCGTACTGATCGATGCGGAACTGGGTCTGCGGCTGAAGCGACACCAGCGAGCCGTCGGTGAAGCGCATCTGGGCGCGGCCGCTGCCGGTGTCGACGGTGTCGCCGCTGCCGACCTGGGCACCGCGCGCCAGCACGCGGCTGCTGCCGTCGGCCGCCAGCGCGCGCACGTCGCCCGACGTGAATTCGACACGCGCCGCGTTATCGGCCAGCGCGTGCAGCGGAAACGCCAGCGCGATGGCGAACGTCAGGCGTGCGGGAGTGAAGGGTTTCGCCATGGCGCTCTCCTAGAACGTGCGGCGCACGGCGAACTGGGCGACGCCGCGACGGTATTCGTTGAGGTTGATGCTGGAGTCGTTGCGCACCACGGACACCGACGGCGTAAGCAGCCACTGCTTGGCGAAGGCATAGCTCGCGCCCAGCGAAAGCGAGGTCAGGTTGTCGTCGCGCACGCGGGCGAAGATCGGGTCGACATTCGAGTACTCGCGCGCCTCGTGTGCCAGCGCACCGAACAGCATCCAGCGCTCGTCCAGCGTATGCTGCGCGCCAACGCGAAAGCCGATCACGTCGTTGGCCGCGATGTTTACGCCCGAAGGCAGATCGTTGCGACCGGTTTCGGCGCCCAGGTAGAAACTGCCGAACAGCATTGTGCGATCGTTCGGCAGAACCAGCGCGTGACCGACGCCATAGATGTTGCGATTGACGTCGCGCACGTCGTTCGTGCCTTCGTAACGCAGGCGGCTCTGCTGGACGAATACGGTGGTCTGGTTGCGCGCATCGTGCGTGTGCTGCCATTGCAGCGAGCCACCGGTGTAGTCGCGCAGCTTGTCGTCATCGACCTCGAACATGCCGAGCTGCAGCGCAGCGGTGATCCGGTTCGCGCCGCGCGTCCACGACACGCCTGCGTTGCCGTCCAGCGCCGTGGTGTCGAAGCGCGACTCACCGCCGTTGAAGCGCGCCGCGCCGGTAGCGCCGGCGAGGAAAGCCCATTCGCGGTTCAGCGGCACGCGTGCATTGACACCGCCAGACAGCGCACTGAACCAGGCGTCGCGACTCTGGCTGGCAGGGTCGAGCAGGAAGGCGCCAAGGCCGGGTACCGCGACCGCATTCTGCGAAGTGGCGCTATTCACATTGGTGTCGCGTCCGACCGCCGCTTCGATGAAACCGGCGAAGGACGGCTTGCCTGCGTCCGGCGCCCGATCGATGGCCGACAGCAGGCGATCGATCGCGCGGGCCACCTCGGGCGGTACGTTCTGATTGCGCACCGCTTCCAGCTCACGCCGGGCGCCGACCGATTCGCCGAGCGCCAGATAGGCACGGCCGATTTCCGCACGGGCGCGCGCATTGTCCGGCTGCACGGCGAGCACGCGTTCGAGCGCGAACACGGCCAGCGTATGCCGCCCGGTCTCCAGCGCCGAAATGCCGAGCAGCAGATCGAACTGCGGATCACCGGCCCGCTCCGACTCCTGCGGAGACAGCAGCTGGTAGGCAGCGGCATGGCGACCGGCTTCGATGTGCGCGGCCGCCTGTTCGGTCAAGGATTGAGCGTGCGTGGCGACCGATGTGCCCAGCAGCAGTGCAAACAGCAGCGGATGTGTTCTTTTTTGTGCGCGCATGCGCCCTCCTCGTTGTCGCGTGACCGACAACCGACTGACCTCAATGGTCGGATGATTGCACTTCATTGATTGAAAAACAATAGCTTGCGAAGTCTTATTAAGGTTGATTCCTGAAGCAGGCCGTCATTTCTCACATCTCGCGAGCACGATCGGTGCCCGTCCGCCGGATAATTCGGGACCCGAACCCGACGGAGTCCCCATGAATCTGCGCGCATTGTGTTTCGTGTCGATGTTGATGCTCTCTCCGGTCGTCACGGCCATCGAAGTCGAAGGCACGCGTTTCGATCCGACGACACGCCTGTCCGATTCGACGCTTCAGCTGAACGGCGCTGGCGTGCGCACGCGCTTCATCATCAAGGCCTACACCGTCGCGCTCTACCTTGGCGCACCGGCCGACAGTCTGGACGCGGCAATGGCCGCGGCAGGCCCGAAACGTATCGAGATCGTGCCGCTGATGAGCTTTTCCGCAACGCAGTTCACCGAACCGCTGGTCAAGGGCATGAAGAAGAATCTGCCGCCGGCGGAATTCGAAGCGATGCAGCCGCGCATCCGCGCTTTCGTCGACGATCTGATGGCGGTGCAGGAGGTGAAGAAGGGCAGCCGCATCGGCCTTGAATGGCTGCCCGGTCGCGGCACCCGTGCCGTGATCGACGGCAAGGAGGTGAGCAAGACGGTCGAGGGCGATGATTTCTACCGTGCGCTGCTCGCCATCTGGATAGGGCAGAAGCCGACCCAGGACGACCTGAAGCAGCAGTTGCTCGGCGCCAGACAGGCGCAATGATGAAGGACTCCGACGCGACCGACTGGGACGCGGTCATCGCGGCGCCCGGCTTCGCTCTGGGCATCCGCACGGCGGACGATGCGCTCACGCTGATCGAGTTCCTGTCGCCGCAGTCGCCGCAACCGGCGCGCACGCTACTGGCGGCCGAAGCCGCACGCCAGATCGACGCCTACCTGCGCGATGCCCGGCACCGCTTCGATCTGCCGCTGGCTCCCGGCGGAAGCGCCCACCAGAACGCGGTGTGGGCGGTGATGCAGCAGATCGCGGTCGGCGACACGCTGACCTATGGAGAGGTGGCGCGCCGCATCGGCTCCGCGCCGCGCGCCGTCGGGGCGGCCTGCGGCGCCAATCCGCTGCCGGTCGTGATTCCCTGTCATCGCGTCGTCGGGGCGGGTGGCGCACTGGGCGGCTTCGCGCACGCGACGCAGGGCTTTCTGCCCGGCATCAAGCGCTGGCTGCTCGCGCACGAGGCCGCGACGCGCGATTTCAGGCTGTCGGCGATCGCCCCCGCTCTATCGTCACGCCGACCTGACGCACGTCCTTCATGATGCCGGTCTTGGCGATCGAAATCCGGACCCATGACGCGCGGAAGTCGTTCAGCATCATGTTGATGACGAACTCGCCCAGCGTTTCGAGCAGATTGAAGTGGCGCTGTCCCAGTTCGGCGCGGATGCGATTGACCACCTCAGCGTAGTCGATCGTGTCGTTGATGTCGTCGTTCTGGGCCGCGGCGTCGGGCACGCCGAAGGTCATGCTGATCTCCAGCTGCTGCGTGTGCGCACGCTCGCGCGCGTAGATGCCGACCGATGCGGTCACCTTCATGCCTTCGATGAAAATACAGTCCATGTCTGCCCAGATGCCCGTGTCGAACTAGAATTGCCGGATTCTACGTCCGACCCGTCGCCCATCGTGAATTCAGCTTTCAGCATCGCCATCGCGATCGCCCTCGGTTACGCACTCGGCTGCATTCCCTTCGCCGTCGTCAGCAGCAGGTTGTTCGGCCTGGCCGATCCACGCACCTATGGCTCCGGCAATCCGGGCGCCACCAACGTGCTGCGCTCCGGCAACAAGAAGGCCGCGCTGCTTACGCTGATCGGCGACGCGCTGAAGGGCTGCGTCGCGGTATGGCTGGTGCGCGCGCTGGGCATGGGCGACAACGCCGCACTGCTGGCGGGGGTGGCGGCCTTCGTCGGCCATGTCTTCCCGGTCACGCTGGGCTTCCGCGGCGGCAAGGGCGTGGCGACCGCGGCCGGCGTAATGCTGGCCGCCGAACCGATGGTGGGGCTGATCGCGCTGGGCATCTGGCTGGCGGTCGCGCTGCTCACCCGTTACTCGTCGCTGGCGGCACTGGTTGCCGCATGCAGCGCGCCGATCAGCGGCCTGCTGTACACGCAGTCCGCCGTCGTGTGCGGCGCGCTTGCCGCGATGTCCGGCCTGCTGATCTGGCGCCACGCGGACAACATACGCCGACTGATGAATGGCACCGAAAGCCGCATCGGCGGCAAGAAGGCCCAGAACGCGGGCTGAGCCCGCTCAGAGCGTGTCGAGCGGCCAGCGCGGCCGTACCGCGATGGCGTGTTGCGACGACGACGCTGCCACGCCCGCTGCCAGCCGCTGCGCGCCAGCAAAGGCGATCATCGCGCCGTTGTCGGTGCACAGCGCCAGCTCCGGATAGAACACGCGCCCTTTCCGCTGCGCCAGTTCGACGTCGAGCCGCGCGCGCAGACGCCGGTTCGCACCGACCCCGCCGGCCACCACCAGCTGGTTCAGCCGGGTCTGCCGCAGCGCAGCCAGCGACTTGGCGACCAGCACATCGACCACCGCTTCCTGGAACTCGGCCGCCAGATCGGCACGCCCGGCCTCGTCGAGGCCCTTGTTCACCGCGTTCAGTACGGCCGTCTTCAGTCCGGAGAAGCTGAAGTCGAGATCGCCGCTGCCGAGCATCGGCCGCGGCAGCTTCAGACACCCCGGCGAGCCCTGCTGCGCCAGCGCCGCCAGGTGCGGCCCACCCGGATACGGCAGGCCGAGCAGCTTGGCCGTCTTGTCGAAGGCTTCGCCGGCCGCATCGTCCAGCGTCTCGCCGAGCATTTCGTAGTCACCGACCGCCGACACGCGCATCAGCTGCGTATGGCCGCCGGACACCAGCAAGGCGACGAAGGGATAGGTCGGCGGATCAGCCGACAGCAGCGGCGACAGCAGATGCCCTTCCAGGTGATGAATTGGGATGGCCGGCCTGTCGAGCGAGAAGGCGAGCGATTCGGCGAACGCCGCACCGACCAGCAGCGCGCCCGCCAACCCCGGCCCCGCCGTGTAGGCGATGGCGTCGATGTCGCCGGCGGCAATGCCTGCTTCGGCCAGCACCTGACGATACAGCGGCACGATGCGCCGTACGTGATCGCGCGACGCCAGCTCCGGCACCACGCCACCATACGCCTGATGCAGATCGATCTGCGAGTGCACGGCGTGCGCGACCAGACCTCGCTGGTCGTGGTACAACGCCAGCCCTGTTTCGTCACACGACGATTCGATGCCAAGTATCCACATGCGGCGCATTGTACTTGCGCGCCCCACAAATCGGACTTGGCACATCGCCGGCACCGAGATATACTCGCCGGCTTTCCGTTATGCGTCCGCTCATATCGAGCAGCGGGCGCGCCATTGAGGGCTGTTTGTATGCCGGGTATTCGCGTCAAGGAAAACGAGCCGTTTGAAGTTGCGATCCGCCGCTTCAAGCGCACCATCGAAAAGGCTGGCACGCTGACCGAACTGCGTTCGCGCGAGTTCTACGAAAAGCCGACGGCCGAGCGCAAGCGCAAGCTGGCTGCCGCCGTGAAGCGTCACCACAAGCGGCTGCGCAGCCAGACCCTGCCGCCGAAGCTGTACTGATTCGCCGGGCCCTGCAAGGCTGCAGGGCTTGAACCCAAAAAGCCGGATGCGCAGTGACGCATTCGGCTTTTTGTGTTTGTTGCTTCCCTTCAACCGCCGCCGCGAGTGACACCATGAGCCTGAAGGAACAGATCAGCGAAGACATGAAGACCGCGATGCGCGCCAAAGACAGCGCGCGTCTGGGCACCATCCGCCTGCTGCTGGCCGCGATCAAGCAGAAGGAAGTGGACGAGCGCATCGTGCTCGACGACGCCCAGGTCACCGCCGTGATCGACAAGATGTTGAAGCAGCGCCGCGATTCGATCAGTCAGTACGAAAGCGCCGGCCGCCAGGATCTGGCGGACGCCGAGAAGTTCGAACTCGAGGTACTGACCGCCTACATGCCGCAGCAGATGAGCGCGGACGAAGTACGCGCCGTCATCGCCGAGGTGATCGCAGCGGTCGGCGCCGCCGGCCCGGCCGACATGGGCAAGGTGATGGGACCGCTGAAGGCGAAGCTGGCCGGTCGCACCGATATGGCGCAGGCGTCCGCGCTGGTGAAGGCCGCGCTGAGCGGCAACGCCGGCTGAGCGACGGCGGGATGATCCCGCAGTCCTTCATCCAGGAACTGCTCAACCGCGTCGACATCGTCGACGTGGTTGAGCGCTACGTCCCGCTGAAGAAGGCCGGCGCCAACTATCAGGCCTGCTGCCCCTTCCACAGCGAGAAGACACCCTCATTCACGGTCAGCCCGGCCAAGCAGTTCTATCACTGCTTCGGCTGCGGCGCGCACGGCAGCGCCATCGGCTTCCTGATGGAATACTCCGGGCTGAGCTATCCGGACGCCATCGAGGAACTGGCGCGCAACGCCGGCATGACCGTTCCGCGCGAAGACTTCACGCCGGAAATGGCACAGCGCCGTCAGCAGGCGGCGTCGCTGACCGAGGTGATGGCGCGCGCCGCCCAGCATTACAAGCAACAGTTGAAAAAAAGCCCGCGCGCGATCGACTACCTGAAGGGCCGCGGCCTGTCGGGCGAGATCGCCGCCCGCTTCGGCATCGGCTACGCACCGGACGACTGGCAGGGCCTGCGCGAAGCGTTCGACGATTACGAAGCTGCTGCGCTGGCCGAATGCGGCCTGGTGATCGACGCCGAGCCGTCGGAGGGCCAGAGCAAGGGCCGACGCTACGACCGCTTCCGCGACCGCGTGATGTTTCCCATCCTTGATGCGCGGAACAATGTGATCGGCTTCGGCGGCCGCGTGCTCGATCGCGGCGAACCGAAATACCTGAACTCCCCGGAAACACCGCTGTTCTCGAAAGGCCGCGAACTGTACGGCCTGACACAGGCGCGCGCGGCGATCCGCGACGACGGCTTCGTGCTGGTGGTCGAGGGCTATATGGACGTGGTGGCGCTGGCCCAGTTTGGCGTCGGCAACGCGGTGGCCACACTGGGCACGGCGACCACCCCTGACCACATCCACAAGCTGTTCCGCCAGACCGACCGCATCGTGTTCTGCTTCGACGGCGACCGCGCCGGCCGCAAGGCCGCGTGGCGCGGGCTCGAATCGGCGCTGTCGGAACTGAGCGACGGCCGCAGCGCTTCCTTCCTTTTCCTGCCGACCGAGCACGACCCGGACAGCTTCGTCCGCGAACAGGGTGCGGACCGCTTCCGCCAGCTCGCGCTGTCGGCGCAGCCACTCAGCGAATACCTGCTGCACGAACTGCAGTCGCGCTGCGACACGCGCAGCGCCGAAGGTCGCGCCCAGTTCATCAATGAAGCCAAGCCGCTGGTGACACAGATCCCCGCCGGCGCCCTGCGTACCCAGCTGCTGCACCTGCTGGCACCGGCGGTCGGGCTGTCGGCGCAGGAGTTGGCCGAAGCCTGCGGCTTGCGCATGCCGCGCCGCACTGGTCGCTACAACGCGCCGCCGGCGCCGGCAGCACCGCGCGTCGCACCGACGACGCCGGCGCGCAAGCTTCTGTGCATGCTGATGCAGCGCCCCGCGCTCGGCAGCAAGGTCGGACACCTGGAAGACATCGATGACGACCCCTGGCTGCGTGCCGTGCAGGCGATCGCCGATTGCATCGAACACGGCGATATCGATGCCGGCAACACGGCTGCGCTGGTCGAATACTTCAGGGACGGTCCGCACGGACCGTTGATCGAGGACGCGGTCGCCGCGGCGATCGACGACCCGGCGGACGAGGGTGCGCTGCCGCACATGTTCGACGACACGCTGCAGCATCTGAGGAAAACGGGAATTTCCCGCGCAATCAACCATCTGACGATGCTCGGCCGTCAGGCGCCGCTGACCGCAGAGCAACAGGCCGAACTCGGCCGTCTGCTCCGGGAGAAGGCGCGGACTTGAAAGACGAGAAGCCAACCCCTAAAACGGGTATAATGACGGGTTTTCCCTGTCGACCGCTTACATAGGTCGGGCTCATTGCCGGCCCGGTACGACGGGGTCCTGTGCGCAGGCGGACGGCAATCCGGTGAGGGTTTTGCCTTGCCAGGTTCGCCGCTGGTTACACGCAGATCTGAGGATATACATGGTCGCCAAGGACAAGTCGAAGGATACACGCAAGCAGGCTGAAGTCGCAGAAAAGCCTGTTGCAGCCGCAAAGCCCGTCACCGCCCGCGGTGCAAAGGCCGCCAAAGACGCCAAAGCCAAGGATCTGAAAGCGAAGGCGGGTTCCGCCGAAGCGAACGCCCTGCCGATGGACGCCGATCAGCGTCGCCTGCGTCTGAAGACGCTGATTGCGCTGGGCAAGGAACGCGGTTACCTCACCTACGCCGAAATCAACGATCACCTGCCGGACGACATCGTCGACGCCGAGCAGATCGAATCCATCATTTCGACCTTCAACGACATGGGCATCCGTGTCTTCGACGAAGCCCCCGCTTCGGAAGACCTGCTCATGGGCGAGAACGCGCCGGCCGTGGTCGACGCGTCGGAAGTCGAAGAGGAAGCCGAACAGGCGCTGTCGACGGTCGAATCGGAATTCGGTCGCACGACCGATCCGGTGCGCATGTACATGCGTGAAATGGGTACGGTCGAACTGCTGACGCGTGAGGGCGAGATCGAGATCGCCAAGCGCATCGAGGACGGCCTGCGCCACATGATCCAGGCGATTTCCGCCTGCCCGACGACCATTGCCGAAATCCTCGACATGGCCGATCGCGTCGCGCGCGAAGAGATGCGCATCGACGAATTGATCGACGGCCTGATCGACCCGAACGCGGTCGAGGAAGAGGAAGAAGCGGCCGCCAGTGCCGAAGCGTCCGACGAAGAGGACGAGGACAGCGACGAAGAGGACGAGGACGGCGAAGGTGGCGCGATGAGCGCTTCGCTGATCCAGCTCAAGGCCGATGCGCTGGAGCGCTTCGAAAGCATCCGTGCGCTGTACACGAAGATGCAGTCGACGCTGGACAAGAAGGGCTCGCAGGACAAGACCTATCTGAAGCTGCAGAAGCAGCTGTCGGACGAGCTGATGAACATCCGCTTCACCGCGCGCATGATCGAGAAGCTGTGTGACTCGGTGCGCAACATGGTCGAATCGGCGCGCAAGCACGAGCGCAAGATCCTCGAACTGTGTGTGGACAAGGGCAATATGCCGCGCGCCCACTTCATCAAGGTGTTCCCGGGCAACGAGGTGAACATCGACTGGCTGAAGGGCGAAATCACCGCCGCCAAGTCGAATGGCGCGCAGCTGCTGCGTGCCGCCCCGGCCATCATCGAGGAACAGGGCAAGCTGATCGACATCCAGGACCGCATCGGCCTGCCGCTGAAGGAACTGAAGGACATCAACAAGCAGATGTCCACCGGCGAAGCCAAGATGCGTCGCGCCAAGCGCGAGATGACCGAAGCCAACCTGCGTCTGGTGATCTCGATCGCGAAGAAGTACACCAACCGCGGCCTGCAGTTCCTCGACCTGATCCAGGAAGGCAATATCGGCCTGATGAAGGCGGTGGACAAGTTCGAATACCGTCGCGGCTACAAATTCTCGACCTATGCGACCTGGTGGATCCGTCAGGCCATCACGCGTTCGATTGCCGATCAGGCGCGCACCATCCGCATCCCGGTGCACATGATCGAAACGATCAACAAGATGAACCGCATTTCGCGCCAGATCCTGCAGGAAACCGGTGCCGAGCCGGATCCGGCGACGCTGGCCATCCGCATGGAAATGCCGGAAGAGAAGATCCGCAAGATCCTCAAGATCAGCAAGGAGCCGATCTCGATGGAAACGCCGATCGGCGACGACGACGATTCCCATCTGGGCGACTTCATCGAGGACACCGCGACGCTGGCACCGACCGACGCTGCGCTGTTCGCCAGCCTGCGCGACATCACGAAGGAAGTGCTGGACAGCCTGACGCCGAGGGAAGCCAAGGTACTGCGCATGCGCTTCGGCATCGAAATGAACACCGACCACACGCTGGAAGAAGTGGGCAAGCAGTTCGACGTGACGCGCGAGCGCATCCGTCAGATCGAAGCAAAGGCGCTGCGCAAGCTGCGTCACCCGTCGCGCAGCGAAAAACTGCGCAGCTTCCTCGACACGGAAACCTGATTTTCGTGTGAAACTTGAGCGACCCCATCGTCACGGAAAACAACAGGGAGGCCTACCGTGAAGACCATCGCTCAGGTGATTGAAGGCAAGCAGGGTCCGATCGCGACCGTCGAAGCGGACAACACGGTCATCAGCGCGCTGCGCGTGATGGCCAATCGCGGCATCGGTGCCGTGCTGGTGACCGACAACGGTGCGCTGGCCGGCATCTTTTCCGAGCGCGACTATGCGCGCAAGGTAGTGTTGCAGGGCAAGGATTCGGCCACCACGCCGGTGCGCGACATCATGACCAGCAAGCTCATCCACGTGACGCCGGAGATGACGGTCGATCAGGCGATGCAGCTGATGAGCGACAAGCGCATCCGCCACCTGCCGGTGCTGGATGCCGCCGGATCACTGGTCGGTGTCGTGTCCATCGGTGACATGGTCAAGGAAACGATCGAGTACCAGCAGTTCCTGATCAAGCAGCTCGAAAGCTATATCGCGAGCTGACCTTCACGACGGGAGCGCGAGCGCGCTCCCGTATGTCTTTCAGAGCATCTTCCCCACCAGCGGTACCCTCATTTCCGCCTCGCTCGTGCCCCCGTGCACGCCGATCAGCCGGTGCGCACGTTCGCCCGGCACGGTGTCGCGCAAGGTCCAGTCCGCCCTCATTTCCAGCGTGTAGTCACCAATCCGCTCAAGCAGGCGCGGATGCGGCTCGCCCGGACCGAAACGCCCTGCTGCGACGAGATCGCTCGATCGCCACGGAATGCAGGCGCTGTCCAGTGCCTGCAGCGCGCGTTCGAAATCGCGCGCACGGCCGGGTTTCAGGTGACAGAACACGGCGCGCCGCTCACCCGACAACGGACCGGCGAGACAGTCGGCCAGCGACGGCAGCTGCTCGAGTTCGATCAGGCGCTCCGCAGGTGCATCGATGAAGCCGTGGTCGGACGTCACCAGCAACTGCGCGTCGCAGCCCGCCATCGTCCCGGCCCAGGCAGTCAGCGCAGCGTCTGCCGCGCGCAGCAGTTCGCGCGCGCTGTCCGACGCACAGCCGCGCACATGAGCGCAATGATCGAAGTCCGGCCAGTAGGCATAGACGTAAGCCGGCGGTGACGGTGCGCGCAGCGCCTCGGTCAGCGCGGCGAGCATGCCCTCAAGCCCGGCATAGCCGACGACCTCCGCGCCTGCACTGTGCAGCGTGTTGAACGGCGAGTGCGCAATGTCGGCGGGCGAGATCACCCGTGACGGGCCGGGCAGCGACGCGAACACGGACGGCGCCCGGCACACCCTCGCCAGCACCTCCTCCTGCGACCAGGGCAGATCGCCATCGCCGCGCAGCGTGACCGGCAGGATGGCGAGCACGCGGCCATCCAGTCCCGGTTCGGTACAACGCAGGTGCCAGCCGGTCAGCCCATGCACTGCCGGCGGCCGGGCTGTCATGAAGGTGGTGATGGCCGCTGCGGTGGTCGATGGGAACACCGAGGTCAGCGTCGCCATGCAGTGATGGCGCAGGAAACCATCCTCGGGCAGCAGTTCGAGCTGCTTCATGCCGACGCCGTCGAGCACCAGCAACACGACGCTGCGCGCGCCACGCCAGGCTGACGCGTCGACATCGCGCAAGCCCGTACCGGCGCTCTTGCCGCCACATGCGCGCACCACATCCTGCATCAGGTCGGCGATCGACCCACCCTCGAAATCCGGCCACATCGCCCGCCACCCTCCTCCGAAACCCGCTCCGCAGGCCCCGATACGGCGCCCCTTTGCTATAGTACCGCTCCCTTCCGGGCCTCTAGCTCATGCTTGGTTAGAGCAGCGGACTCATAATCCGTTGGTGCTGGGTTCGACTCCCAGGGGGCCCACCAGATCGCCCGCCCCAGCCCGCACACGGCTGGGGCCCCTCGCTCCGGGCGCCCGCCCATTGATCGTCATCAAGCCCCCCGCTGCCGGCGGCTAAAAGCCCGCCGATTTGCGGCACACTGTCGCCTTCGTAATCAGTCGGCATTTCGGCAAGGGGTGATGGGCAATGGCAGTCGAACTGTTCAACAACGGCAAGCACGTCTGCCTGGCCTTCTACGATCTGGTCGACGAAGGCGCCGACCACGCAGTGCAGTGCAACCAGTTCCTGGTGGTTGATGGCGAACACGGCGCATTGATCGACCCCGGCGGCAACATGACCTACACCGGGTTGATGATGGCGATGCAGCGCTATTTCCCGTCCAAAGACCTCGATCTCATCCTCGCCTCGCACGCCGACCCGGACATCATTGCGTCGATGAACAAATGGATGGTCAGCACCTCGTGCAAGGTGATGATTTCGAAGCTGTGGGCGCGCTTCCTGCCGCATTTCACGACAGGTCGCGACTACACGGCGCGCATCATTCCGATCCCCGACGAAGGCATGCGCATTCCGCTCGGCGGCATGGAAATGCTGGCGCTGCCGGCACACTTCATGCACTCGGAAGGCAATTTCCAGTTCTACGACCCGGTGTCGAAAATCCTGTTCTCCGGCGACATGGGCGCCTCGATGATCGGTCACAGCGAAGCGCTGCCGCCGGTCAGCGATTTTGACGCGCACATTCCGCACATGTTCGGCTTCCACCGCCGCTACATGGTGTCGAACAAGATCTGCCGCTACTGGGCCAGCATGGTGCGCGGGCTCGACATCGACATGATCGTGCCGCAGCACGGCGCCCGCTTCGAGGGCAAGGCGATGGTGAAGCGCTTCGTCGACTGGATAGAGAATCTGCCCTGCGGCGTCGACCTGATGACGCAGGCGCACTACAAGGCGCCCTGAACCGGCGCGCCGGAGCGTACTCAGCGCCCGGCCACTTCCAGCGCGTTGTCGACAGCGCGCACGCCGGGTACCGCCATCGCCGTCTGCAGCGCGCGCGCCAGTTGCGACGCGTCGCGCACGACCCCGCTCAAGGTCACGCGTCCATCGCGGGCGCTCACCGCGACATAGCAGCCGCTCAGGGCCTCGTCGGCGCCGAGCGCGCCCTTGATCGCCTCCTGCAGGCCACGGTCGCGATCATCGGCGACCGGATCGCGCGACGTCGCCTGCGTGGCGGCGACCAGACTGGCCGCCTGAGCGGGAGAGCAGATCGAGTAGGCGATCGCTGTCGTGGTGAGCAGGGTCGCAATGGACTGGCGGGTGATCATGGTCTGCCTCCGTATCTGTTGTAGCGGCGTACTCCGGCCGGCGGGAGTGCCCGCCTCAGCACACGCCATGCCACACCTCGCCTGCTTTTGAATTCAGATACTTGGGACGTGCAGCACACACTGCGCGTCGGGCTGCGGCGACGCCCGCACGGCACCCGGTCGCGGCCCCTTGCGCAGCGCCGGTCAGGCCTGTCGCATCTCGGCGACATCGCCCCGGAACAGGCCCGGGTTCAGGTCGTAGCGCTGCAGCAGGCGGTAGAACTCGGTGCGGTTGCGGCCGGCGATGCGCGCCGCGTCGGTCACGTTGCCGGCGGTGAGCTTGAGCAGCTGTACCAGGTAATTGCGCTCGAAGCGCTGCTTCGCCTCGGCGTAGCCCAGCGCTTCCATCGGCCTCACACGCAGCGCACGATCGACCAGCGCCCGCGGCACCAGCGGCGTAGTGGCCAGCGCGCACGCCTGTTCGACCACGTTCTGCAATTGCCGCACATTGCCGGCCCAGTGCGCGGTCGCCAGCGCCTCCAGCGCGTCGGGCGCGAAGCCGCGCAAGCGCTTGCCGTACTTCTTTGCCAGCGTGCGCAGGAAATGCTCGGCCAGCAGCGGAATGTCCTCGCGCCGCTCGGACAGTGGCGGCAGCGTCAGCGTGACCACGTTGATGCGGTAATACAGGTCTTCACGGAACTGCCCTTGCGCGAGCAGCGCATCGAGATCGCAGTGGGTAGCCGACACGATGCGCACATCGACCGGCTCGGCCTGCGTCGCGCCGACCGGCCGAACCGCCCGCTCCTGCAGCACGCGCAGCAGCTTCACCTGTAACGCCGGCGGCATGTCACCGATCTCGTCGAGAAACAACGTACCGCCGTGTGCTGCACGGAACAGGCCGGTGTGACGGGCGACCGCGCCGCTGAAGGCGCCACGTTCGTGACCGAACAGCTCGGATTCGAGCAGCGCGTCCGGTATCGCGCTGCAGTTGATGGCGACGAAAGGCGCCTGCGCGCGCGGGCTGGCGCGGTGCAGGGCGCGCGCCAGCAGTTCCTTGCCGGTGCCACTGTCACCGCGTATCAGCACGCTGGCATCGGAGGCGGCGACCAGCCGCGCCTCGTCGAGCAGTGATTCCATCCGCGCACTGCGGCTGATGAAGCCGTCTCGCCAGCCGGCGTCGATCGCCGTCGCCGCACCGGCCGGAGCGGCATGCGACAGCGCCTGCGCGATGCGGTCGAGCAGTGAGGCGCTGTCGAAAGGTTTGGTCAGATAACCGGCGACGCCGCGCGAGGTCGCTTCCACCGCATCGGGAATGCTGCCGTGCGCAGTCAGCAGGATGACCGGCAGTGCCGGGTGCTGCGCACGGATGTCGTCGAACAGCGCGAGCCCGTCGCGGTCCGGCAGGCGCACGTCGCTCAGGACCAGACTGAAGCGCTCCACCGCCAGCCGAGTCAGCGCCGCTTCGGCCGTTTCGGCGGTGCTGACTCGATAGCCGCTGGCCTTCAGCCGCAGCGACAGCAGACGCAGCAGATCGGTGTCGTCGTCGACCAGCAGCAGCTTGTGCTGCCCGTCCGCCCTCACCGCGGCACGCCGCGCGACGGAATGCGCGCGGGCGGCAGGCTGCGCTCGATGTCGGCGAGCGCGTCAAGCTTGCGCTGCAGTTCGTCCGCCCGCGCCTGACTGTCCTTCAGTTGCTGGCTGCTGCGCTCGAGTTGCTGCGTAAGCTTCACGTTGGCAGCGTCCAGCCGCTGGCGCTCTGTCACCTGTTCGAGCAGCGATTTCGCATAAGGCTGCACTGCCCGCGCCTCGTCGCTGGTAGAGGCGACCAGCGCCTCCAGCAGGGTGCGCGCGCGCGTCAGATTGCCGCCGCGCAGCTGCGCCGCCTGCATCGCCTGCTGCAACTGGCGTTCCGCCGCGTTGGTCTGTGTTTCAGGCGCCGCTGGCTGCGGCGCCTCGGTCGTCACCGGCGCGGATGGTGCGGGCTTCACGCCGGCACAGGCGGCGAGCGACAGCGCAAGCACGATCGGTGTCAGACGGGTCAGACGGACGTCAGCTGGCATGGGGCAATTCGATCCTGAAGTGGGCGCCGCGCTCGGCCGGCAGTACCAGAGCCCGGCCACCGTGCGCGGCGATGAATTCACGCACGATGGCCAGTCCGAGGCCATTGCCCTTGTCCGGGCGCGGTGCGCGGCGGCTGCCGCGGAAGAAGGGTTCGAAGATGCGTTCGGTCTCGTCCGGCGCGACCCCCGGACCTTCGTCGATGCAGTCGATGCGCGTGGTGCCGCCATCGCTGCTCAGTTCGAGCCGCACCGTGCCACCGTGCGGGCTGAAGGCGATGCCGTTGGCCAGAAGGTTGGTCAGCGCGATGCGCAGCTTGGCGGCGTCGCCGCGCACCGGCGGCGCGTAGCCGCTGACGTCGAGACGGATGTCCTTGGCCTGCGCCTGCAGCTTGAGGTCGGCCGCCACTTCGCGCGCCAGCGCACGCAGCGCGGTCGGCTTCAGTTCGAGGTGGCGGGCGTCGAACTGCGTCGCGTTGTAGCCGATCAGCTGTTCGATGCGTTCCTGCAGCGCGCGTGCATTGGCATCCAGTATGCCGCTTACTTCGATCTGCTCGTCGCTGAGCCTGCCTGTCACGCCATCCTGCAGCAGTGCGATGCCCTCGCGCAGCGACGCGAGCGGCGTCTTCAGTTCGTGCGACACGTGGCGCAGCACGCGATTGCGATGGGTCTCGAGATCGGCCAGCCGCAATCGCAGCCATTCGAGCTTCTCGCCGAGCCGGCGCAGATCGGCCGGGCCGCCGACCTGCACCGGCGTCGAGAACTGTCCTTCGCCGAGGCGCGCAATCGCCTGCTCCACGCGCTTCAGTGGCCGCAATATCCACCAGCCGGTGGCCACCGCCAGCAGGAGCGCAAGGGCGATGGCCGCCAGCACCTGCGTCGCCAGCGTGTCGCGGCTCGACTCCAGCGTATCGAGCAGCGCCGCGTTGCGGCCATCGATGGCCTCGCGCACGCCAGCGGCGAGACGATCATTGATAGTTGCGAGATCGGGCAACGCGTCGTCGACGGCGGCCTCGGTCGGCAGGTCGAACACGGCGCGCAACTGCGCTTCGGTGCGGCGCCACGTATCCGCGTGCGGCGCGATCTGCGGCAAGGTCGCGGTCATCGTCGCCAGCGAGGCCAGCGCCTGGGTCTGAGCCTCGTCGTAGCGGAGACGCAGACCGTCGTCCCGCAGCACGGCGTATTGACGTGCGCTGCGCGCCATGTCGAGCGAGCGTTCGTCGATCTGCTGCATCGCCGACGTCAGATTCAATGCGCCGCTGCCGGCCTCACGGCTGGCGCGGGCGAAGTCCTGCAGCATGATCCAGCCACTTGCTGCTGCGGCACCGAGCGCGCCGGCGATCAGCAGCACGGTCAGCAGCAGGGTGGTACGGAAGGATGCATGAGGCATGAGTCGAAGGATTTCCGGTGAACGTCCGAGTCTAGGCAGCCCGGACGCGGGCCACGGTAAGGTCCGGTAATGGAATGCAACAGAACGTTAAATCCGCAGCGACGAGGCGCCGTGTCGCCGAGCGGCGACACGGCGCAGCGCACGCCTTGATGCGCACTGCGCCCCCTTCGGCGCGGCCGACTGTCGCGCTGCGGCGACAGAATCGCGGGCCTTTGCGCCAGAGGCGCCGTGAAAGCTCGAATCGAAGCAAGTAAGCCATTGATTAAAAATCCGATTTAGCACCAGGCACACGGCTTGCGAACGGTCGGTGCGCGCCGTGCCGCACGGTGCGAGCCACTTTCAAGGAGACGACATGTTCAACAAGCCCGGCCTGTTCCCGAAATCCACTGAATCCACGTTGCCGCGCACGATACGACCGGGCGGCGGCGGCACGTCCGGCAGCGGCATGACGGTGAGCACGACACCGTCGCCGGCCGCGCTGTCGCCGCAGCGCGACACCCCGGCGCCGCAGCCGTCGAAGCCGGAAGCGATGGAGCCCTCGCCCACCCACGGCAGCCGTCTCATCGTCGGCCCCGACGTGAAACTGCGCGGCGCGGAAATTCTCGATTGCGACACGCTGGTGGTCGAAGGCCGGGTCGAAGCAACGATGGACAGCCGCGTCATCCGCATCGCCGAAAACGGGGCCTACTCCGGCACCGTCAGCATCGACGTGGCGGAAATCCATGGCAATTTCGACGGCGAACTGACCGCGCGCGAACAACTCATCGTGCATGCCACCGGCCGCGTCAGCGGCAAGATCCGCTACGGCAAGATCCATATCGAGGAAGGCGGCGAAATCTCCGGCGACATTAAATCGCTGGCCAGCGCCGGCAAGGAAAAGCCGGTCGAGCGCAAGGCCGACGAGCCGCGGTCACTGACCGCGCTCGCCGGTTGAAGCGGATCAGCGGAAGGACGACGCTGCGGCGTCGTCCGGCGCGGCCCCAGCCTCCTCACCCCATCCGCCGCCCAGTGCGGCGTACAGGTTCACCACTTCGGCCAGCTGGCCCTGACGCGCGCGCACCAGCGCCAGCGACGCCTCGTTGGCGGTGCGCTGCGCATCGAGCACTTCGAGATAGCGCGAATAGCCCGCGTCGTAGCGCTTCTGCGCCAGGTGCAGGCTGCGCGCCGCGGCGTCGGACTGCGCCTGCAGTGCGCTCACGCTCTGCGCGTACTGTTCGGCAGCGACCAGTGCGTCTCGCACGTCGGTGAAGGCGTTGCGGATGGCCGAAACGTAGCCGGCCAGCGCCTGCTTCTGCTGTGCCGTGGCCTGATCGACACGGGCGCTGCGGCGACCGGCGTCGAACAGCGGCAGGTCGAGCGCAACGCCGAGCGACCAGATATTGGCCGGGCCGCTGAACAGGTCCGACAACTCGCGGCTCTGCGAACCGTAGTTGCCGGTCAGTGAAATCGACGGATAGAGCGCCGCCTTGGCGACCCCGATCTGCGCGTTGGCCGACGCCAGTTCCGCCTCCGCCTGTCGCACGTCGGGACGGGCGTCGAGCAGCGACGACGGCAAGCCGGCTGGCGGCAACGGCGGCAGCGGCAGGCTGCGCAGGTCGCCAGCCTCGATGTGCATGCCCAGATTGCCGGTCAGCAGCGCGATCTGGTTTTCGGCGATGCCACGGCTGCGCGCCAGGTCTGTGATCTGCGCCTCGATCGCCGCGACCGCGCCGAGCGCCTGCTGCAGTTCCAGTTCGTTGGTAAGGCCACGCTCGACGCGGCTGCGCAGGATGTCCACGTTCTCGCGTCGCGTGGCCAGCGTGTCGCGCGACAGCACGAGCTGGGCGTCGAGCGCGCGCAGGTTCAGGTAGCCACCGACCACCTGGCTCACCAGCGTCAGTTCCACCGTGTCCTTCGCGTGCCGCGTACCGAGCGCCTGCGCACGCGCCGCCTCGCTGGCGCGGCGCAGCCGGCCCCAGAAATCGAGTTCGAACGAGGTCGAGATCGCCGTCTGGAAGCTGTTGCGGTAGAGCGGCGCGCCAGCCGGTATCGGCGCACCGACGCCGCTGATGCGCGAGCGGCTGGCAGAGGCGCCAAGGCCGACATCGGGGAACAGGGCCGCACCGGCTTCGCGCAGCAGCGCGTCGGCCTGTTCGATCCGTGCTGCGGCACGCTGCACGTCGGCGTTGTCGGCAAGCGCCCGTTCGACCAGCGTGTTCAGCGTGTCGTCGTTGAACTGCTTCCACCAGCCACGCGCAACGGCGACGGGCACCGCGTCCTGCGCCGGCGCGTACTGTGCCGGCAGATCGACCGTCGGGCGCACATAGTCCGGGCCGACCATGCAGCCGGACAGCAGCGCGGCGCAGGCCAGCGCGAGCGGCGTTTTCAGGGCGGCGGGCATCATGCGGTCACCTCGTCGGCCGGGCTGTCGTCACGGCGCGCTGCCTTGCGGCCGGCCATCCAGCTGTAGAACATCGGAATGAATATCGTGGCGATGAAGGTGGCGGCCAGCATGCCACCGAACACGCCGGTACCCATCGAGCGGCGCGCCGCGGCGCCGGCGCCGGTGGCGGTGACCAGCGGCACCACGCCAAGGATGAAAGCCAGCGCCGTCATGCAGATCGGACGGAAGCGCAGCCGTGCCGCTTCCAGCGAGGCGGCGATGGCGTCCATGCCCTCCTGCTGCTTCTGCAGCGCGAACTCGACGATCAGGATGGCGTTCTTCGCCGCCAGACCGACCAGCACCACCAGACCGATCTGGAAGTAGATGTCGTTCGGCATGCCGCGCATCCATACCGCCAGCAGCGCGCCGAGGATGGCGAACGGGATGGCCATGATGACGGCCAGCGGCAGTGACCAGCGCTCGTACTGCGCGGCCAGGATCAGGAACACCATGATGATGCCGAAACCGAGCGCCAGCACCGAGGTGATGCCGGTGCGCTTCTCCTGGTAGGCCTGGCCCACCCACTCCAGCGTGTAGCCGGCCGGCAGCACCTGACGCGCCACCTCCTCGACGGCGGCGATGCCGTCGCCGGAACTGCGACCGGGGGCTGCATTGCCCAGAATCTTGGCGGCGACGAAGCCGTTGAAGCGTTCGACCATTTCCGGCCCGACCACGGTGCGTACGCTGATCACCGCCGACAGCGGAATCATCGCGCCCGAGCTCGACCGAACGTAGGGCTTGCCGAGGTCCTCCGGCTTCATCCGGTAGGGCGCGTCGGCGCCGAGCTGCACCTTGTAGGTCTTGCCCGAGCGGTTGAAGTCATTCACGTACAGCGTGCCCATCGTCGCCTGCAGCGTCGAATACAGCGCGTCGAGCGGAATGCCCAGCGACAGCGCCTTCGGCTCATCGACATCGACCGCAAGCTGCGGCGACGACACGCGGAAGAAGGTCTTCACGTCCACCAGCTCGGGCCGCTTGTTCAGCTCGGCGATCAGCTGGCCGGTGATGGCGGCCAGCTTGCGCGCATCGGAATCCTCGCGCGCCTGCACATAGGCCTCGAAACCACCCGCCGCACCCAGGCCCTGGATAGGCGGCGGATTGAAGATGAAGCCCATGCCGTCGCTCAGCTTCATGCCTTCGGCGGCGATCACCTTCTGCAGGTCGTCGGCCGTGGTCGTGCGGTCCTTCCACGGTTTCAGCACGACGAAGGTCATCGCCACGCTGGGCCGGTTGTTGCCGGTGATGAAGTCCATGCCGCGCACCATGAACACGTTCTCCACCGCCGGGTGGTCGTTGATCACGCGGCGGATCTTTTCGAACGACACTTCGGTCCGCTCGGCGGAGGCGCCGTCGGGCAGCGTGACAAAGCC
Organism: Methyloversatilis discipulorum; assembly: GCF_000385375.1. Taxonomy (NCBI): domain Bacteria; kingdom Pseudomonadati; phylum Pseudomonadota; class Betaproteobacteria; order Nitrosomonadales; family Sterolibacteriaceae; genus Methyloversatilis; species Methyloversatilis discipulorum. The sequence continues at coordinate 574,601 of NZ_ARVV01000001.1, read as the reverse complement.
GAACAGATAGCCCTGGTCCTCGGACGGCACGAAGGCGCCGGGCACGACGCGGAACATGAAGCCGGCGCCCGCGAACAGCAGCAACACCAGCAGCGTCGCCACCACGCGGTGGCGCAGCGTGGCGCCCACGGTGCCGGTGTACAGCCGGGTGAGCCACTCGAAGCCACGGTTGAACGGACGGAAGAACTTCACTTCGCCCTCGTGCTCCTTCAGCATCAGCGCGCACAGCGCCGGTGTCAGCGTCAATGCGACGACACCGGAGATCGACACCGAAATCGCCACCGTGGCGGCGAACTGCTGATAAAGCTGACCGGCGATGCCGCCGAGGAAAGCCACCGGCACGAACACCGCGCAAAGCACCAGCACCATCGCCACCAGCGCGCCCGACACCTCGCGCATCGCCGCCATCGACGCCTGCTTGGGTGGCAGCGCGTGTTCGCGCATCTGCCGCTCGACGTTCTCCAGCACGACGATGGCGTCATCGACCACGATGCCGATAGACAGCACCATCGCGAACAGCGTCAGCGTGTTGATCGAGAAGCCGAGCGCCCACAGGCCGGCGAAGGTGCCGACCAGCGACACCGGCACCGCGATCAATGGAATCAGCGTGGCGCGCCAGTTCTGCAGGAACACCCACACCACCAGCACCACCAGCACGGTGGCCTCGGCCAGCGTGTGCACCACCTCCTTGATCGACTCGCTGATGAAGCGCGTCGTGTCGTTCGGAATGATGAATTCGGTGCCTTCTGGCAGCCGCTGCGACAGTTCGTCGAGCTTGGCGCGCACCGCCTTGGCGGTGTCGAGCGCGTTGGCACCCGACTGCAGATAGACACCCATTCCGGACACCGGCGTGCCATTCACCTTGGTCGTGCGGTCGTAGTTCTCGGCACCCAGTTCGATGCGCGCGACATCCTTCAGCCGCACCACGCCACCCGGGCCGTCGGCGCGCAGGATGATGTTCTCGAACTGCGGAATGTCGAGCAGGCGGCCCTTCGCGGTCACCGTGTAGGTGAGCTGCTGGCCGTTGGTGACCGGTTCCTGACCGATGCGGCCGACCGCGTTCTGTGCGTTCTGCACGCGGATGGCGGCCGCCACTTCGGTGGTCGTGATGCCCAAGCGTGCCATCACGTCCGGCTTCAGCCAGACGCGCATCGCGTACGGCGCATCGAAGGCGATCGCGTCACCGACGCCCGGCAGGCGGCGCAGCTCTTCCAGCACGTTCACCTGCACGTAATTGGTCAGGAACAGCGTGTCGCGCTGGCCGTCGGTCGACTTCAGCGCGGCGATCATCAGCAGGTTGTTCGAACGCTTGCGCACCACCAGGCCGGAGCGGCGCACGTCTTCCGGCAGCCGCGACTCGGCCACCGAAATGCGGTTGTTCACCGCGATCAGCGCGGTATCCGGATTGGTGCCCACCTCGAAGGTGAGCGTGATGGTGACCGTACCGTTGGAGGTCGATGTCGAGTTGAAGTACAGCAGGCCCTCGATGCCCGACAGCTGTTCCTCGATCGGTGCCGCCACCGTGCGCGCCAGCGTTTCCGAGTTGGCGCCCGGGTAGGTCGCCGTGACGATGACGGTGGGCGGCGAAATTTCCGGGTACTGCGCGATCGGCAACGACAGCGAGGCCACCAGGCCCGCGATCATGATGACGATGGATATGACGCCCGAAAAGATAGGGCGGTTGATGAAGAAGCGGGCCATGTGCGGGCGCTCCTTCAGGACTTCGCCGGCGGCGCAGCTTCACCCGCCGCGCGCGGCGCCACCGGCGCACCCGGTCGCAGCTTGATCAGGTTATCGACGATGACGCGGTCGCCAGCCTGCAGGCCGCCGGTCACCACCCAGTCCTTGCCCTGCCACTGACCGAGCTTGATCGGACGCGGCTCCACCTTGCCTTCGGCATTCGCGAGCATCACCACCGGACCGCTTTCGGTCTGCGTGACCGCAGCCTGCGGCACCAGGAACACATTGTCGCGCTCACCGGCGATCACCCGTGCGCGGACGAACTGGCCGGGCAGCACGACGGCGTCGGCGTTGGCGAACTCGGCGCGCATTTCCAGCGTGCCCAGCGCCGGATCGATGCGGCTGGCGGAAAAATTGATGCGGCCGCGCTGCGGCAGGATGCTGCCGTCGGGCAGTTGCAGCTCGACCTCGCGGAAGCTCCGTACCGCGGCGCGCCCGCCCGGCACGCCGGCCAGGTCGTTGTCCGACAGGCTGAAGCGCACCCAGATCGGATTGATCTGCGCAATCGTGGTGAGCAGGCTGTCGCTGCCGGTATTCACCAGCGAACCTTCGGAGCGATGGGCACGGCCGGTCACCCCTGCCACCGGCGCGCTCACCTGCGTGTAGCTCAGATTCAGTTCCGCCTCGCGCACCGCCGCTTCGGCCGACTTCACCGCGGCACGGGCCACGGCGCTGGCCGAGCGCGCATCGTCGAATTCCTTCTGGCTGATCGCCTTCTCGTCTACCAGCCCGGTCAGGCGCTGCGCTTCACGCGCCGTCTGTTCCTCGACCGCCTGCGCTTCGGCCAGACGCGCCTTGGCCTGCGCCAGCGCGATCTCGAACGGTGCACGCTCGATGCGGAACAGCATCTGCCCGGCCTTGACCGGCTCGCCCTCGCGGAACAGCCACTTTTCGAGGATGCCGCTGACGCGCGCCCGCACTTCGACTTCGCGTGCACCTTCGGCCTGCGCCACCGCCTCGACCACCAGCGGCGCCTGCGTCGGCGCCACTTCGATCACCGTGACGGGCAAGGTCTGCGGCGCCGCGGCGGCCGGCTGCGCCGCCTTGTCGCCACTGCAGGCGGACAGCAGCAGCGCAGCAGCAATCAGCACGACGAAACCGAAAGAGGTGTGGAGCGGAGAAAGTCGGCGTCCCGGGCGCACGGCCAGGCGGGAAATCGGACGCGAGGCGGGCACGGCGGCCGCGGAGCGGACAGGCATCGGGGAACTCTCCTGAATTCGGCCTGCAATTATATACAAGCACGAATGTTTGTAAATTTGCCCCAGCCGGACTGCGCGACGCGCGGCCGGCGAACTGTCACTGAGTCAGGACGGCGCCGTTTCGGTTCCTGCGCCCTGCGCATTTTCGTGCGCCGCACCGTCCGGTATGCCCTGCAGACGCCGCCTCACCATGTGGATGTGGGCACGCAACTGGTAGTGGTAATCGGAATGCGCCAGCGGCACGTGGATGCGCGCGACCGCCGCCTCGATGCGGTCGATGTCGTCCAGCCACTCGGCCCGGCTGCGTGTCTGATCCGGCAGCATGGCCTGACGTTCGACGTCCTTCAGTTCGCCGTACCAGCGGTACAGCTTGCTGCGCACGCGCCAGACGTAGAGCTGCGGCAGGATCTTGAACAGCGGGACCGCCAGGGCCAGCAGCGGCACCAGCAGCACCAGCATGCGGTCGAACAGATTGGCGATCGAGAACGGCAGGTAGCGCTGCAGGAAAGGCGGGCCGACCTCGTAGAAGCGCTTGGCGCGCGGGTGCAGTTCGAAGTCGCCGCCATCCGCCTTCGGGAACTCGCCCGGCCGCTGGAACACGCTGGCCTCGGCATGCGCCGGCTTCATCGCGCCCAGCATCAGGTCGATCAGCGCCGGGTGCGTGTCTTCGCGCGCCACCATATAGGCCTGTGTCGCCACCAGCGACACGTCCTTCGGCGGAATGTCGCGCACGAAATCGATGGCGCCGCGCGGCAGCGTCAGCATGGTCAGATGCGGGAAGCGGCGCGAGTATGCGGACGCCTGCGTCATGCTCATCAGCGACACGCCGTCCGAATAGAGCAAGGCCCAGACGCTGGCCGAATGCACCGCGCCGACCACCACCAGCGCGTCGATGCGGCGGTCGCGCAGCGCGGTGACGCCAACGATTCCGCTCAGCGGCAGCAAGCGCCGCTTGTCGTCCGCCATGCCGTGCGCCGCCAGCATCTGCAGCGCAAGATGGCGGGTGCCACTGCCCTCCGGCCCGACGCCGATGCGCAGGCCCTTCAGCTGGTCCAGCCGCTCCAGCCCGGGCCGGCCACGGTAGAACACCCACACCGGTTCGTAATAGGCGGCCCCGAGCGACAGCAGGCCGGGCGGGTGATCTTCCGCGCTGCCGCCCTGGACGAAAGCGAAATCGACGGTCTGTTCCGGGTCGTTCAGGCGCTTCAGATTCTCGATCGAACCGGCGCTTTCGAGCAGCTTCACGCCGACGCCGAAGGGCTCGATCAGCGGCTTGTAGCGCGCGCAGAAGGATTCGTAGGCAGACCCCTGGGCACCGCAGGAAATCGTCGTCTGGTCAGGCGGCGCCGGCTTGATGTAGCGGGCGGCGAACCAGAAACCGGCGGCGATGATGAGCAGGGCTGGCAGGCCGAGCGCGAACATGTCGCGGAAGGACAGCTGGCGCAGCCAGTTGCGCAGCGCGGAAGCGCGAAGCGTGTAGGGCGTCGGAGCATTCATCGGGCAGTAGGTTAGCGCGCCGACCGGGCTTGCGCACGGCCGGATGCTCTCGCGCGCATCTGTTTCATTCTGTCAGCCACGATCCGGGCCATCTAAAGTCGCCCGCGCGCGGCGCCGTTATTCCTTCGTGCGGAAAGGATGGATCGGGCGGGCCGATCGGGCACCGCCGCACATCGAAAAAGATACGCACACGGGGTGCCCTGGATGAATGTAGTGGTCGTGGATGACGCGCAGGTGAATCTGGTTCTGATGTCTGCGCTGCTGGGCAAGCTGCCGGACGTGGAATCGACCTGTTTCCTGTCACCGTCCGAGGCGCTGGAACACTGCATGCGCGAGGACCCGGATCTGGTCATCGTCGACTACATGATGCCGGACATGGATGGCATCGAATTCATCCGGCGCTTCCGCTCCAATCTGGCGCGCACCCAGACACCGCTGCTGATGGTCACCGCCGACCACGAGCGCGAAGTGCGCTACCGCGCGCTGGAATCCGGCGCCAACGATTTCCTGACCAAGCCGGTGGATCGTGTCGAGTTCACCTCGCGCGTCCGCAACATGCTGTCGCTGAGGCGCAGCCAGGTCGTGCTGGCCAACCACGCCCGCGTACTGGCCGAAGAGGTCCGCCGTGCTACCGCCGAAATTTTCGAACGCGAGCGCGAAACGCTGAACAAGCTGGCGCGCGCCGCCGAATTCCGCGACCCCGAAACCGGCGCGCACATCCTGCGCATGGCTCACTTCTCGGCGCTGATCGCACGCGAAATGGGTCTCGACGCCGACATGGAGGAGGCCCTGCTGATCGCTGCACCGATGCACGACGTCGGCAAGCTGGGCACGCCGGATCACATCCTGCTCAAGCCGGGCCGCCTCGACCCGGACGAGTTCGAAATCATGAAGCAGCACGCCACCATCGGCCACGAAATCCTGAAGGACTCCGCCTCGCCCTACATGCAGTTGGCGGCGACGATTGCGCTCAGTCACCACGAGAAATTCGACGGCAGCGGCTACCCGAAGGGCCTTGCCGGTGATGCCATACCGCTGGTCGGGCGCATCGTCGCGGTGGCCGATGTGTTCGACGCGCTGACCTCGTCGCGCCCCTACAAGCAGGCGTGGGCGGTCGAACGCGCGGGCGACTTCCTTGCCGATGGCAGGGGGCGACATTTCGATCCGGCCTGCGTCGATGCCATGCTCGGGCGCTGGGACGAAGTGCAGAACATTCGTGCGCGCTTCCGGGACGAAGACTGATCCATGAATCCATCAGCCTTCGGGCCGCACCGCCTGCTGCTGCGCATCACCGCATTGTTTGCGCTCGCCTTCGGCGTCGGCGCGGCGGGTAATGCGCTGTACACGGCGAGCGAACAGACGCACGAAACACTGCGCCTGCTTGAACGCGGCGCGCTGGCCGAGACGCACACCATCGCCGCCAGCCTGGCGGCCGACATCGAATACGACCGCGACGCCCTGGTCGCGCTGCGGCCGCGGCTGCCCGACACGGCCGTGCTGCTGGCGGCGGCGCTGGTCACGCCGAACGGCGAAGTCCTGTCGGCACTCCGACGCGCCGGCGATGGCGCCTGGCGCACGGCCGACACCCGCCCGACCGACGCACCGCCACCGGGCCTGATCGCGCGTGCGCGCGCTGCGGCAGAGGACGATGCGGGGCGGCGGATCGTCGTCAGCTGGGTGCCACTGGTGGCCGGCGGACAGACCGTATGGCTGCGCACCGAGACCGATACACCGGAAGCGCGCGAAGTGCATGCGCACATTCTGCGTGACAGCCTGCTGCACGGGCTGTTCGCAATGCTGCTCGGCGCTGGCGCGCTCTACCTGCTGCTGCGCCGGCCGCTGGCCGCGCTGAACCAGTGCACCGACTTCGCCGAAAAGCTGGACCAGGCGATGGGCGAAACCCTGCCAACCGCGACCGGCTCGCATGAAACCGATCGGCTGACACGGGCGCTGAACTGGGCGTCGCTGAGCCTGTACGACCAGCGCAGCGCACTGGCCGAAAGCGAAGCACGCACCGGTGCGATTCTCGGTGCGGCGCTGGACGCAGTGATCACCTTCGACGGCTTCGGCAACGTGATCGAATACAACCCGGCTGCGGAACGCATGCTGGGCTGGACGGCTGCCGAGGCGATGCAGCACCCGGTGATCGAGCTGCTGGTGGCCCCCTCCGAACGCGAGCCGGGTCAGCACGACCTGCTGCAGTGGCTGAGCCGCCACTTCGATTCCGTCATCGGACATCACATGGAGCTGGACATCCGCCACCGCAGCGGTCGCCGCTTCCCCGCCCAACTGGCCATCACCTCGACGCACATGAAGGGGCGTGCGCTGTTCACCGCCTTCATTTCCGACATCAGCGAGCGACGCGCGGTGCACGAGCAGATGATGCAGGCGCGTGACGCCGCCGAGGCAGCAAGCCGCGCCAAGAGCGACTTCCTGGCCAATATGAGCCACGAAATCCGCACGCCGATGAACGCCATCATGGGCATGACCGAACTGGCGCTCGACACCGACCTGACCGGCGAACAGCGTGAGTACCTGACACTGGTGAAGCAGTCGTCGGACACACTGCTGACGCTGATCGACGACATCCTCGACTTCTCGAAGATCGAAGCCGGGCACCTGGACTTCGAACACATTCCGTTCAGCCTGCGCGAGGTGATCGGCAGCATCGTGCGCACGCTGGCGCCCAAGCCGGGACGTCCGGTCCAGCTCGGCTGCCGCATCGATCCGTCGGTGACCGACGGCGTCGTCGGCGATCCGGTCAGGCTGCGTCAGGTGCTGACCAATCTGATCGGCAACGCATTGAAGTTCACCGAGCGCGGCAGCGTCGACCTGTCGGTCACGCTCGACCGCCAGGACGAAGGCGTGCAGGGCCTGCGCTTCGCGGTGCGCGACACCGGCATCGGCATTCCGGCGGACAAGCAGGCGCTCATCTTCGACGCCTTCTCGCAGGCGGACAGTTCGACCACCCGCCGCTTCGGCGGTACCGGCCTCGGCCTTGCCATCTGCACGCGGCTGGTCAAGCGCATGGGCGGCAGGCTGGAAGTGATCAGCGCACCAGGCGAGGGATCGACCTTTCATTTCACCGTCCCGTTCGCCAGCGCACGCGCCGGCGAACTGGCATCGCAGGAAACCGGCTCGCTGGAGCGCATGCCTCTGCTGGTGATCGAGCCCGACCCGTCATCGCGTACGCATCTCGCCGCCCAGCTGGCGCAGTGGCAGATGGCGGCGCGGCTGTGCGCCGATCTCGACGAAGGCATCGGTGCCATCGTGTCGGCAGAAAGCGAGGCTCAGTGCTTCCGCGCACTGCTGGTAGCGGAGGACCTCGCCGCACGCGACGGCTGGGCGCTGGTGCATGCGCTGAAGGGACAGTGCGCCGCCGAACTGCCCATCATCCTGTTGCACGACGGTGCCGCACCGGGCGCCAGCGCCCTGCCCGCCGGCATCAGCGGCAGCGTCGCCCGGCCCGCGCAGACTGCAGCCCTGCTCGACGCGCTGATGGCCGCGACGGGCACCGGCACGACCGGCCAGCGGCGCAGCATTCCGGTGACCGAGGGCGGAGAAGGACGCCGTCTCAACATCCTGCTGGCCGAAGACAATCCGGTGAACCAGACGCTGGCGGTACGCCTGCTGGAGCGCCTGGGCCACCAAGTCGACGTGGCGGCGAACGGCCTCGAAGCCGTCGCGAAGGCAGCCTGCATCCGCTACGACGTCATCCTGATGGACCTGCAGATGCCGCAGATGGGCGGCTTCGACGCCACGCGTCACATCCGCGCACAGGACGGCGAGCGCCACACGCCCATCGTGGCGATGACAGCGCACGCAATGGCTGGCGACCGTGAGAAGTGCTTTGCCGCCGGCATGGACGCCTACGTGTCGAAACCGATACAGGTTCCGGCACTGATACGCGCACTGGAAGAGGCATTGCAGAAGCCGGCGTCGGCGCCGGCCGAACGCCCCGAGGAGTGCATCGGCAAGGCGGACGGCACGCACGCCGCGCAGTTCGACCGCGCGTTCACGCTCGGCAATCTGGGCGGCGACGAAGTGCTGATGCGCGACATCATCGTGCTCTTCCTGCGCGACTACCGGACCATGCTGGGTGCGTTGCGCGAGGCACGGTCGGTGTCGCGCGATGCGCTTGCGGCCGAGGCGCACACGCTCAAGGGTACGGTGCGCAATTTCGGCGGCACCCGAGCCGCCGGCATCGCCGGGCGGCTTGAACGCGGTGGCGCCGCTGCGCCGGACGACGCCGGCACCGACCTGCTGATCGACCAGCTGGAAACCGAGGTGGAGGCCCTGGCCGCCGAACTGCGGGCGGAACTGCAGGCCGCCCGCGTAGCAGCCTGATCAGCCGAAACGTCGCCGCGCCACAGCGGCGACCAGCGCCACGCCGGACAGCATCAGCGCCCACGATGCAGGCTCGGGCACGGCGGTGATGGCGACGTTGTCGAGCGCCGTCGTCTCCACCACCCCGGAGATGTACTCGCCACGGATGCGCAGGCGCTGCAGGTCGCCGAGCACCGACTGCATTTGTGCGGCGGTGGCGAAGCTGCCGCCAAGACCGCCCACGCGCCAGCTACCCTCCGCCAGCGTCACCGTAAAATCGGTCCAGTCGATGCCCGGCTGGTAGTCGTGCTGGAACACCAGCACGAGACCCGCGCCGTTCACCAGCACCACGTCCGGGTCATCGCGCCACTGCGGCGTCTGCACCGACAAGGTCTGGCTGTAGTGCAGCGTACCGCCGTAGTAGCCCGACAGGTCGCCGAGGAAGGATTCCGGCGCCTCGAAGAAGAAGCTCATCGCCGACGGATCGGTGTAGCGGATGAACTGGCCTTCCTCGTCGTAGTCGGGTGTGAAGGAGCCGCCGAAGGAATCGAAGGGCGGATTGGTGTCGGATACCGTCCAGCCGTCATTGCCGGAGTCGAAGGTACTCGACGGCGCAGCGAATGCCGCGTGGGACGCGCCGAGCGACAGCAGCAGCGCGATGATGTGGGAACGCATGTCCGACCTCCGATTCCGATGTTGGAAGCCGGCAACCTAAACCTGCAGGGCACGCACGCCACGTGAATATCTCACGGACGTGCGTTGCCGGTGGCAGGCTCAGCCTGCGGACTGCGAACCGCGCTGGATGAACTCGATCTTGTAGCCGTCCGGGTCCTCGACGAAGGCGATCACGGTCGAGCCGTGCTTCATCGGGCCGGCCTCGCGCACCACCTTGCCGCCGCGCGCCTTCACCTGCTCACAGGCGGCGTAGGCGTCGTCGACCTCGAGCGCGATGTGGCCGTAGGCGTTGCCGAGGTCGTACTTGTCGGTATCCCAGTTGTGGGTCAGTTCGAGCACCGCGCCGTCGGCTTCGTCCTGGTAGCCGACGAAGGCCAGCGTGAACTTGCCGTCCGGATAGTCCTTGCGGCGCAGCACGCGCATGCCGAGGACACTGGTGTAGAAATCGATGGAGCGGTCGAGATTGCCGACGCGCAGCATGGTGTGAAGGATGCGCATGTGTGAGTCCTCATTTCAGTTCAGCACGGCCGTTCCGAAGGAACTGACCTTCCCCTTGCGGGGGGTGAGGCAGGGGTGCGGCGCATTGCGCCGCGCCTGCCAAACGGGTCGGCTGTGCGAAGCCGACCCTGTACGTGCCTGGCGAGTAAGGGGGCTGTTTCATTCTAGGGGGCGACGATGCGCCCCGGGTGGTGCGCGCGCAGCTCGCGCCGCGCCGCCTCGAAACCGGGCAGGATGGCGGCCACGGTATCCCAGAACGCGCGCGAGTGATTCAGTTCCTTCAGGTGAGCAAGTTCGTGCGCAATCACGTAATCGATCAGCGCCGGCGAGAAATGTATCAGTCGCCAGTTCAGCCGGATCACGCCCTGTGCGGTGCACGAGCCCCACAGCGTATTGGCCGAACTGAGCACCACCCGTTCGGGCGCCACACCGATGCGCGCGCCGAGCTCGGTCGCGCGGCGGGTGAACAGCGCCAGCGCCTCCTGCTGCAGGAAGCCGCACACCGCGTCGCGCACGCGGTCGTGGTCGGCGTCGGCCGGCAGTGGCAGGCGCAGCACCTCGTTGTCGATCAACGGTCGCGCGCAGGTGTCACCGAGGCGCAGCATGACGTGCGTACCCAGCCAGGGCAGCCGGGCGCCGTCGCGCCAGTCGGTGCGCACCGGGGCACGACGGGCACGCACTTCGCCCAGCTTGGTGAATATCCAGCGTTGCTTTTCGCGCAGCGCTTCTTCGATCTGCGGCAGGGTCACCCAGTGCGGCGCGGTCACGCGCAGGCCGGATTCACCGATGGAAAAGCCGATCGAGTTGCGGCGGCTGCGACGCAGTGCGTACTCGATGATCTGCTGACCGAGCACGATGTGGCGACCGCGCGGCTGCGGCGGCGCGTTGTCCGGCGTATCGAGCGCCAATTCAAGCTGCTGCGGGCTGTGGGTTTGAGCCATAGTGATGCGGGAACAGTCTGCGCATTTCACTTTCGATCCAGGCTTGAGCCTGCCCGTTGATCTGTTCCGCCGTCAAGCCCTGCGTGTCGATCGCCGGTCCGATGCTCACCGTGATTTCGCCCGGCAGCTTGAGGAAGGCATTGCGCTTCCAGAAGTCGCCGGCGTTGTGCGCGATCGGCACCACCGGCGCACCGGTCACCTCGGCCAGCCGCGCACCGCCTATCTTGTAGCGCTTCGTGTGCCCGGGTGGCATGCGCGTGCCCTCGGGAAAAACGGTCACCCAGAAACCGAGGTCGAGCAGGCGAGCGCCCTGCTCCTCGACCTGTTTGAGAGCGTCCTTGCCGGCGCCGCGGTCGATCGCAATCATCGGCATGCAACCGAGGCCCCAGCCGAAGAAGGGTATGCGCAGCAGCTCGCGCTTGAACACGAAGGCGACCGGCGGCAGGAATACCTGCAGCGCCATCGTTTCCCACGCCGACTGGTGCTTGCACAGCACCACTGCCTTGCCCTTGGGCAGGTTCTCGCTGCCGATGACGCGATGGCGCAGACCGACGATGACGCGCAGCGCGAACATCGTCAGATGCGTCCACAACCCGATCAGGCGGTAGCGCACATGGGGCGGCAGCGGCCGCGCCAGGATGGCGATCAGCGAAAACGGCGGCGTGATGACGAAGAGGAAGACGAAGAACAGCAGCGAGCGGACGAAGGGCATCAGTCGGTATTCACCGTGAGTGCACGCACATAGGCGGCGAGGTTGTCATGAACCGGCGTGCCAGGCGGCAGCTCGGGATCGGCTTCGGTCTTCCCGCCCTTGCCGGTGCGTACCAGCACCGGCTGCGCACCGGCGGCGACGGCCGACTGCAGGTCGCGCAGGCTGTCGCCGACCACCGGCACGTCGTTCAGGTCAACATTGAAGCGCTCGGCGATCTCCAGCAGCATGCCTGGCTTCGGCTTGCGACAGGCGCACTTGGAATCGGCCGCGTGCGGACAGAAGAAGATGGCGTCGATGCGGCCGCCGGCCTGTGCCACCGTGCGGTGCATCTTGTCATGGATGGCGGCCAGCGTATCCATGTCGAACAGACCGCGGCCCACACCCGACTGGTTGGTCGCCACCACCACGCGCCAGCCCCACTGGTTCAGCAGCGCGATCGCCTCCATCGACCCTTCGATCGGTCGCCATTCCTGCGGCGACTTGATGAATTGATCGGAGTCGTAGTTGATGACACCGTCACGGTCGAGAATGATGAGCTTCACCCGCTCAGTCCTTCAGCTCAAGGCGGGAAATGTCGGCCACTGCATTCATCGCTGCCGCCAGTTCGCCCAGCAGTGCGAGGCGGTTGGCGCGCACCTTGAGGTCGTCGGCATTGACCATCACGTCGTCGAAGAAGCGGTCGACCGGCGCGCGCAGCTGCGCCAGTGCGGTCAGTGCTTCGGCGTAGCGGCCCGCGTCGAGATCGGCACGCAGCGCCGGCTGCACCGCCGTCAGCGCGGCGTGCAGATCGCGCTCGGCGGCTTCGGCGAACAGGGCCGCGTCGACACCGACCGCCACGCCGTCCGCCTTCTTCAGGATGTTCACGATGCGCTTGTTGGCAGCGGCCAGCGACTGCGCCTCCGGCAGCGCCGAGAAGGCAACCACGGCTGCCAGCTTGGCCGGCACCAGGTCGACGCGCGTCGGTCGCAGCGCCAGCACGGCGTCGATCGCACGCGCATCGTGACCGGCTTCGCGCAGCAAGTTGCGCAGGCGCTCGAACATGAAGTCCAGCAGTTGCGCCTCGAAGTTCGCCGCGTCGCCCTCGCCCACCTGGCCCGCGCGGAAACCGCCGCGCGCGGCGGCAATCAGTTCGGCCAGATCGAGCGGCAGCGGCGTTTCCATCAGGATACGCAGCACGCCGAGCGCGGCGCGGCGCAGCGCGAACGGGTCCTTGTCGCCGGTCGGGATCTGCCCGATGCCGAAGAAGCCGGCCAGCGCGTCGATCTTGTCGGCCAGCGACACCGCACACGCGACGGCGCCATCCGGCAGCGCGTCGCCGGCGAAGCGCGGGCGGTAGTGCTGCTCGACCGCCTGCGCAACGACCTCGGCTTCGCCGTCGTGCTGTGCGTAGTAACGCCCCATCACGCCCTGCAGCTCGGGGAACTCGCCCACCATGTCGGTCATCAGGTCGGCCTTGGCCAGCAGGCCGGCGCGCGCCGCCTGCATCACGTCGGCGCCGAGGCGACCGCCGATGTCGGTGGCCAGACGCTGGATGCGCATGACGCGGTCGAACTGGCTGCCCAGGCGGTTGTGATAGACCACCGCCTCCATCTTCGGAATGCGCGCGGCCAACGGCGTCTTCTTGTCCTGCTCGAAGAAGAAGCGCGCGTCCGACAGGCGGGCGCGAACCACGCGCTCGTTGCCGGACACGATGTTGTGCGGATCGGCCACCTGCATGTTGGACACCACCAGGAAGCGGTTCAGCAACTTGCCGCTGGCATCGAGCAGCGGGAAATACTTCTGGTTGGCCTTCATCGTCAGGATGAGGCATTCCTGCGGCACGGCGAGGAAGTCCGGTTCGAACTGCGCGACATAGACATTCGGGTTCTCGACCAGCGCCGTCACTTCGTCGATCAGCGCCGCGTCATCGACGTGGTGCACGCCGTTGCCGATGTCGGCGCAGACGTGCGCCAGCCGCTGCACGATGAGCGCGCGGCGTGCCTCGAAGGACGCCATCACCGCGCCGCGCTCGTACAGCGCACGCGCGTATTCGTCGGCGTTCGCCAGTGTCACTTCGCCCTCGCCCATGAAGCGGTGGCCGCGCGTGCTGCGACCCGAGGCGTGGCCGAAGGCCTGGCCCGGCACGACGCGGTCGCCGTGCAGCAGCACCAGACCGTGCACCGGGCGCACGAACTGGTAGTCGCAGTCGGCCCAGCGCATCAGCTTCGGAATCGGCAGCTTCTTCAGCGCTTCGAGCACGATGCCGGCCAGCACCTCGTCAAGCGCGGCGCCCGGCACCGTCATCGCGTAGAACAGCGTTTCGCTCTTGCCGTCCATGCGACGGGTGAACTGCGGCAGCGCCTCGGCCGGAATGTTCTTGGACTGCAGCTTCTTCAGCAGCGCCGGTGTCGGCTTGCCATCGGCATCAAGCGCGACGGCGACCGGCATCAGCTTTTCATCGACCACCGCATCGGGCGCGCGGTCGGTCACGCCCTGCACGGTCAGCGCGAGACGGCGCGGGCTGGCGTAGCGGTCCATGCGCGCGTCGGCAGCGACCAGCTTGCGCTCGACCAGCGCCTTGAACACCGCGTCGGCAAACACCTCGCCCAGGCGCGACAGCGCCTTGGGCGGCAATTCTTCGGTCAGCAGTTCGACCAGCAATGTGGCTTGCATAGCTCTTCCAGAGGGCCGCCGCAGCGGCCTCAAAACAGTTCTGTCGGATCAGGACGGGGCAAGAATGACGCAACTCAGGCGGCGCGCAGCGCTTCGATGCGCTGACACTCTTCCTCGCCGAGCAATGCGCGCAGGCGCGGGCTGCTCAGGTCGGCCATCGGGAAACCGCGCTGTTCGCGCGAGGCGTAGTAGGCCTGCGCCACCAGCCGTGCCAGCGCGCGCACGCGGCCGATGTAGGCAGCGCGCTCGGTCACTGAAATGGCGCCGCGCGCATCGAGCAGGTTGAAGCTGTGCGAGGCCTTCATCACCATTTCGTAACCGGGCAGCGGCAGACCGGCTTCGATCAGGCGCTTCGCCTCCGACTCGTAATCGCCGAACTGGCGGAACAGCCATTCGACGTTCGAATGTTCGAAGTTGTAGGTCGACTGTTCGACCTCGTTCTGGTGATACACGTCGCCATAGCGGATGCCCGGTGCCCACACCAGGTCGTACACGTTCTCGACGCCCTGCAGGTACATGGCCAGGCGCTCGGCGCCGTAGGTGATTTCGCCGAGCACCGGCTTGCACGGAATCGAACCCACTTCCTGGAAGTAGGTGAACTGCGTCACTTCCATGCCGTCCAGCCACACTTCCCAGCCCAGGCCCCAGGCGCCCAGCGTCGGCGACTCCCAGTCGTCCTCGACGAAGCGGATGTCATGCTGCGAAGGATCGAGACCGAGTGCGCGCAGGCTGTCGATGTACAGCTCCTGGATGTTCGGCGGCGACGGCTTCAACGCGACCTGGAACTGGTAGTAGTGCTGCAGACGGTTCGGGTTCTCGCCATAGCGGCCATCCTTCGGCCGGCGCGAGGGCTGCACGTATGCGGCGCGCCAGGGCTCGGGGCCGATGGCGCGCAGGAAGGTGGCGGTGTGGAAGGTGCCGGCACCGACCTCGATGTCATAAGGTTGAAGCAGCGCGCAGTTCTGCTCGCCCCAGAAACGGGACAGACGCAGCAGCACTTCCTGGAATGTGGGTGCAGCAGACATGGAGCCAGACCGTGAGGGAAAGGCGGGATTTTACCGGCTCAGCCTCTTTTGCGCTGCACCGCGGCAACGATGATGACGGCAAGCGCCAGCAGCAGCACCGGCACATTGCCCCAGCGCATGAAAGGGGTGAGGCCCTGGTAGCCCTGCAGCTCGACGCGCAGGGCCGCGCGAGTGAAAGGCGGCAGCGCCGCGACGACGCGGCCGTCCGGCTGTATGGCCGCGGTCATGCCGGTGTTGGTCGCGCGCAGCATCGGCCGACCGAGTTCGAGCGCGCGGATCTGCGCAATCTGCAGGTGCTGCGGCTGCGCCCACGAATCCCCGAACCAGGCGGTGTTCGACACATTGACCAGCAGCGTGGCGTCGCGCGCGGCATCGATCAGCTCCTCGCCGAACACGTCCTCATAGCAGATGTTCACCGCCACCTTCTCGCCGGCCAGCGCCAGCGGCGGCTGCACCTTCGCGCCGCGACCGAAGTCGGACATCGGAATGGACAGCAGCTGCAGCGTCCACGCGAACAGCGGTGGCGTGAACTCGCCGAAGGGCACCAGGTGCGACTTGCTGTAACGCGCATCGTCATGGCCGAGCGCCACCGCGCTGTTGAAATAGCGCGCGCGCCCATCGACCTCGCCCAGCGTGACCGCACCCATCAGCACATCGCGCCCGGTAGCGCGCACGGCGGCCAGCCAGGCCGGATCGATCTCGGCGTAGGGCAAGGGGATGGCCGTCTCCGGCAGAACCACCAGATCGGCCGGCCAGGCGCGCGCGAGGTCGAGATAGGTCTGCATCGAATCGGGCAGCCGCTCGGGCACCCACTTCATGCTCTGTTCGATATTCCCCTGCAGCAGGCTCACCGTGAGCGCGCGGCCGGTCGCTTCGGTCCAGCGCACGCTGCCGAGCAGGCCGCCGACCACCAGCAGCGCTGCCAGCGACAGCAGCACCGGGCGCAGCGCGATGCGGCGCAGCACGAAAAGCGCGAGCAGGCCGGACATCAGCGCGGCAACGAAGCCGGCGCCGTGCACGCCGAACAGCGGCACGTAGCCGGCGAGCGGGCTCGGCGTCGCGTGCGCATAGCCGCTGGCCAGCCAGGGGAAGCCGGTGAACAGCGTGCCGCGCAGCCACTCCGACGACACCCACAGCGCGGCGAACAGCCAGGGCGTCAGCGCCACCGACGGACGCAGCGCGCGCATGAGGGCACATACGGCAGCGGGGAACAGCGAAAGATAGGCGCAGAACAGCACGGTGGCCAGCAGCGACAGCGGCAAGGGCATGCCGCCGAACTGGCTCAGGCTGACGTTGACCCAGGACACGCCGGCGAGGAACCAGCCCATGCCGAAGGCAAAGCCGGTCAGCGCGGCAGCGCGGACAGAAAGCGTATCGACCAGCCACAGCAGCGTAGCCAGCGCGACGACCGGCAGCGCGAACACGCCGAAGGGCGCGAAGCCGCCAACCGCCAGCGCACCGGCCGCAGCAGCAGCGGCCAGTCGGACGGCCGGCCTCATTCGACGGCGGACGGTGCGGCCGGAGGCGCGATGCGATCGACCATCAGCGTGTGCACGCGACGACTGTCGGCGCGCAGCACGGTGAAGCGCAGCGTGTCGATCTGCACCACCTCGCCGCGCTTGGGCAGACGACCGATCTGATGGATGACCAGCCCGCCCACGGTGTCGTAGGCGTCATCGTCGAAGGTGGTGCCGAACACCTCGTTGAAGTCCTCGATTTCGGTGCCGGCCTTGACCCGGTAACGACCGGTCTGGTCGACCCGGATGTTGTCGGCCGACTCGTCGAAGTCGTACTCGTCCTCGATGTCGCCGACGATCTGCTCCAGCACGTCCTCGATGGTGACGAGGCCGGCGACGCCGCCGTATTCGTCGACCACGATGGCCATGTGGTTGCGGCTGGCGCGGAATTCGCGCAGCAGCACGTTCAGACGCTTCGATTCGGGAATGAATACCGCTGGCCGCAGCATGTCGCGCAGGCTGTCGTCGTCGCCCGACATGAGGCGCAGCAGATCCTTGGCGAGCAGGATGCCGATCACGTCGTCGCGGTTCTCGCCGATCACCGGGAAACGCGAGTGCGCGGTGCGCAGCGCGGTCTGCACGATCTTGTCGAGCGGATCGTCGATGTCGATCACGTCCATCTGTGCGCGCGGAATCATCACTTCGCGCACCGGCATGTCCGACACCTGGAGCGCACCCTCGATGATGGAGAGGGCGTCGGCGTCCAGCAGATTGCGTTCGAAGGCGGAGTGCAGCAGCACCAGCAGTTGTTCTCTGTCTTCCGGCTCGCGCATCAGCAGATGCGACAGCCGCTCGAGAAAACCGGGGCGCTGCGAAGGTGAGGAACTACTGTCCATGCGGGACGCGGGAAACGAACACGCCGGCAGTGTAACCCGGCCAGCGTGTCGGTTTCGAGTCAGGCATCTGGAATGTCCCGGATGTCACGGCCTTACTGGACGCGCAGCTCGACCCGTCGCGCCTCTTCCGGCGGACCATCGGCAGCGGTGATTTCCGGCTTGCGCAGCTTGATGCCGGCTTCGGAGACGCCCGCCGCGACCAGCGCGTCGCGCACCGCGAGCGCCCGCGCCTTGGCCAGTTCGGCGTTCTGCGCGGCATCACCCGACGGGTCGTGGAAGCCGGACAGCAGCACGATGGCGCCCGGCGTCGCGCTCAGCGCAGCCTGCGCACGCGCCACGGCATCGGCCAGATCTGCACCGGGTTCGGCGCTGCCGACAGCGAAATAGATGAGCGCCAGCGCCTCGCCCACGGGCTCGGGTGCCTCGATCACCTCCACCACTTCCACCACCTCGACCACTGCAGCATCCGTACCCGGCTTGCCGGCCAGCGATACCGCGAACCCCACCACCGCCGCGACGACCGCGATCACGATGATGGCCACCACCCGCAAACCGACATTACTGTCGTCGTCCTGATCCGACATTTCAGACCTCCGTTGATTGAATCGAGTATTCGTCCGAATACGGATCGGCCACGCCCAGTCCTTGCAGGATGACGCGCTCCTCCGCCTCCATCGCGTCGGCATCGTCGTCCGACGTTTCGTGGTCCCAGCCCTGAAGATGCAGCGTGCCGTGCACGATCAGGTGGGCGGCGTGGTCGGCAAAGGCCTTGCCCTGCTCCCCCGCCTCGCGCGCCAGCACCGGCTGGCACACCACCAGGTCGCCCGCGAGCTGCGTACCCTGTTCGTACGGAAACGACAGCACATTGGTCGCATAGTCGCGGCCACGGTATTCGAGATTTAGCGCCCGCCCTTCTTCCGCGTCGACAAAGCGGACCGTGATGTCTGCGCGCACGACCACGTCCGGGTCGAGCGCAGCGCGCACCCAGCGCTTCACGTCGTCACGCGGCGGGCACGCATCGCGCGCGCACGCGTACTGCACCGACAGATTGAGCCGCATCAGCCGCGCGGTCCCTTGCGCATCGCGTCCTCGGCTTCGCGCTGCGCCTCGAAACGTTCGTAGGCCGACACGATGCGCGCCACCAGCGGGTGGCGCACCACGTCTTCGGCGAGGAAATCGGTCATCGCGATGCCGCGCACGTCGGCAAGTATCTTCCGCGCCTCGGCCAGACCGCTCTTGTGACCGCGCGGCAGATCGACCTGGGTCAGGTCGCCGGTGATGACGGCCTTCGAGCCTATGCCCATGCGGGTCAGGAACATCTTCATCTGTTCCGGCGTCGTGTTCTGCGCCTCGTCGAGGATGATGAAGGCGTTGTTCAGCGTGCGTCCGCGCATGTAGGCGAGCGGCGCGATCTCGATCACCTGCCGCTCGAAGGCGCGGGCGACGCGCTCGAAACCCATCAGGTCGTACAGCGCGTCGTACAGCGGCCGCAGGTAAGGATCGACTTTCTGCGCCAGGTCGCCCGGCAGGAAGCCGAGCCGCTCGCCAGCTTCGACCGCCGGTCGGGTCAGCACGATGCGCGCTACCGTCTCGCGCTCCAGCGCGTCGACGGCGCTGGCCACCGCCAGATAGGTCTTGCCGGTGCCGGCCGGGCCGATGCCGAAGGTGATGTCGTGTTCCTGGATCTGCCGCAGATACTGAGTCTGGCGCGGCGTGCGGCCGTGCAGATTGCTCTTGCGCGTCATCAGCACCGGCGCCGCAGGTTCGGCGGCGATGCGGTTCGACAGCTCGATCAGGCCAAGCTGTATCGCGTCTATGCTCAGGTGCTCTGTAGCCGCTGCATAAAAATGGCGCAGCGCCGAGGCAGCCCGCTGCGACTGGCCCGGCTCTCCGCTGACCCGGAAGCGCTCGCCGCGGCGGGCGATCTCGACGTCGTAAGCCGTTTCGAGCTGGCGCAGGTTTTCGTCGAGTACACCGCACAGGTTGGCGAGCCGCGCGTTGTCGAGCGGCTCCAGCACCAGTTCGAGCGGCCGCGGCTTCAAGCGCTGACCGCCTCGCGGATGACCACTTCGCCGCGCAGGCTGTGCGGCAGCGCGCTGGTGATGCGCACGTCGATGAACTGGTTGATCAGCCGCGCCGGGCCGGGGAAATTGACGACGCGGTTGTTGTCGGTGCGTCCGGCCAGCTCGGCGGCGTCCTTGCGCGCGTGGCCTTCGACCAGGATGCGCTGCACGCTGCCGACCATGCTCTGACTGACCGCCTGCGCCTGCTCATCGATGCGCTTCTGCAGCCGCGCCAGCCGTGCCAGCTTGACGTCCTGCGGCGTGTCGTCGGCCAGATCGGCCGCCGGTGTGCCCGGGCGGGCGCTATAGACGAAGCTGAAGCTGCCGTCGAAGCCGACGTCGTCGATCAGCTTCATCGTCTTTTCGAAATCCTCCTCGGTCTCGCCAGGGAAGCCGACGATGAAATCCGAGGTCAGCGACAGGTCGGGCCGCGCCGCGCGCAGCTTGCGCACCACCGCCTTGTATTCGAGCGCGGTGTAGCCGCGCTTCATCGCCGCCAGCACGCGGTCGGAACCCGACTGCACCGGCAGGTGCAGCTGCGACACCAGCTTGGGCAGTTTCGCGTAGGCGTCGAACAGGCGCTGCGTCATTTCGCGCGGGTGTGACGTGGTGTAGCGGATGCGCTCGATGCCCGGCACTTCATGCACGCATTCGAGCAGGAAGGCGAAATCGCCGATGTCGTCCGAGCCGCGGCTGATCGGCGCACGCCAGGCATTGACGTTCTGGCCGAGCAGCGTCACTTCCTTCACGCCCTGGCCGACCAGCGTGGCGATCTCGGTCAGGATGTCGTCCAGCGGCCGCGACACTTCCTCGCCACGCGTATAGGGCACGACGCAGAAGGTGCAGTACTTGGAACAGCCTTCCATGATGGACACGAAAGCAGTCGCGCCCTCGACCCGGGCCGGTGGCATGTGGTCGAACTTCTCGATCTCCGGGAAGCTGATGTCGACCTGCGGCCGGCCGCTGGCGCGGCGCTTCGAAATGAGGTCGGGCAGGCGGTGCAGCGTCTGCGGGCCGAACACCAGATCGACGTAGGGCGCGCGCTCGACGATGGCCGCGCCCTCCTGGCTGGCGACGCAACCGCCGACGCCGATGATCAGGTTGGGGTTGTCGCGCTTCAGGTGCTTCACCCGGCCGAGGTCATGGAACACCTTCTCCTGCGCCTTCTCGCGCACCGAGCAGGTGTTGAACAGGATCACGTCGGCGTCTTCCGGGCGGTCGGTCTTTTCCAGACCTTCGGCGTCGCCGAGCACGTCGGCCATCTTGTCCGAGTCGTACTCGTTCATCTGGCAGCCGAAGGTCTTGATGTAAATCTTGCGGGTCATCGAAGGGGACGGGGAAATTACTGTTTGGGTGCCGGCAGGTCGATCTCTTCGGGCGACAACACCCAGACGCGATACAAATCGCCGTTGTTGTCCAGCTTGTAACGGACCACCTGCTCGCTGCCTATCATCACCGGCAGCAGGATGCGGTTGTCGGTCGAACGGATCTGGGCGCCGGGCGCCAGCCTGAAGGTGTACTTGCCGACTTCGACCATGCCATCGACCGGCGGCTTCATCTTCGCCTTGATCGCATCCGGCGGGATCGCGCGCAGCTGCGCCGCAGCGAGCAGCGGCAGGCAGAGCAGGACGGCACACAGGGCGGAGGGCAGGCGCATCGGAGCCGGGGCGAGGAAACGGTCGGGAATTCACGGATTGTAGCGTGCGCTCCCGGCGAACCCAAACCAGCGCGAACGCAGTGCGGGAGAGGCGCTCCGCTCGGCTTACATGTTGCAACGCAATGAACGGTCGCAGTTGTTAGCACTCAAACGCAGGGAGTGCTAATCTTGCTTCCCAAGGGAGGAATGAATCATGACCCATGCTCTGATGGTTCCGAATCTGTCGATGCCCGGTGCGCTGGGCAATATCGACAGCTATATCCAGGCCGCCAACCGCGTGCCCCTGCTCAGCGAAGAGCAGGAACAGTCACTTGCCCGCCGTTTCCGCGACGACGAAGACCTCGAAGCCGCCCGCGCGCTGGTCATGTCGCACCTGCGTCTGGTGGTGGCGATCGCCCGCGGCTATCTCGGCTACGGCCTGCCGCACGCCGATCTGATCCAGGAAGGCAATATCGGCCTGATGAAGGCGGTGAAGCGCTTCGACCCGGACCGTGGCGTGCGTCTGGTGTCCTTCGCCATCCACTGGATCAAGGCGGAAATCCACGAATACATCCTGCGCAACTGGCGTCTGGTCAAGGTCGCCACGACCAAGGCGCAGCGCAAGCTCTTCTTCAACCTGCGCAGCCTCAAGAGCAGCAGCAACACGCTTAACCCGGCCGAAGTGCGGGAGGTGGCGAAGACGCTGGGCGTGAAGCCGGAAGAAGTGGTCGAGATGGAAACCCGTCTGACCGGGCAGGACGTCGCGCTCGAAGGCAGCAGCGAGGACGACGATCGCGACAGCGCCCGTCTGGCGCCCATCCACTGGCTGGCCGACTCTGCCGCCGAGCCGCTGGAAGTGCTGGAGGCGGCGCAGAACGTGCGCCTGCAGGAAGATGGCCTGCACTCGGCACTGGCGTCGCTCGACGACCGCAGCCGCACCATCGTGCAGCGCCGCTGGCTCGCGCAGGACGGCGAAGCCGCCACCCTGCATGAACTGGCGGCCGAGTACGGCGTGTCGGCCGAGCGCATCCGCCAGATCGAAGCCAAGGCGATGCAGAAGATGAAGGCGTCGATGCAGAAGATGCTGGGCATGGCCGCCTGACCGTCGTTTGTCCCAACAAAAAAGCGACCCGCGGGTCGCTTTTTTGTTGGCCGCAGCAGCTGAGATCAACCCTGGGCCAGCAGTGCCTTCAGGTCGTCGGCGATCTTCTGCGGCGTTTCGCCGTGACGGATGAACAGTCGCAGACGCCCTTGAGTGTCATGCACATAGGTGCCCGCCGAGTGATCCAGCGTATAGCTGTCCGGCGTGCTGCCCGGCACCTTCTGGTAGAAGATCTTGTATTCCTTCGCGACCGCAGCGGTGGCCGCCGTGTCGCCGCGCAGGCCGACGAAGGACGCATCGAACTTCGGTACGTAGGCGGCCAGCAGTTCGGTCGAATCGCGCTCCGGGTCCAGCGTGACGAACAGCACCTGCACCCTGGCGGCGTCCGGCCCGAGCAGCGCCAGTGCCTGCTTCATCGTCGCCAGACTGGTCGGGCAGACGTCAGGGCAGTGCGTGAAGCCGAAGAACAGCGTGACCGCCTTGCCCTTGTAGTCGGCCAGCGTGCGCGCCGCGCCGGTGTGGTCGGTCAGCGCAAAGCCCTTGCCGTAGTCGGCGCCGGTGATATCCACGCTGTGGAAGGTCGGCCCGGACGGCGCGCAGCCCGCCAGCCCTGCCGACAGCAGGGCGGCAACGAAAAGACGGCGCTTCATAGCGGAATGTAGTGGTCGACCAGCAGGGCCGCGAACAGCAGCGACAGGTGCCACAGCGAGAAGCGGAAGGTCTTCTTCGCCAGTTCGTCAGAGTAGTTGCGCATCAGACGCCAGGCATAGACGATGAACATGCCGGACAGCACCACCGCCGACACGAGGTAGATCCAGCCGCTCATGCGCGAGGCGAAAGGCAGCATGGTTACCGCGAACAGGATGAGCGTGTACAGGAAGACCTGCAGCCGCGTGTATTCGGCACCGTGCGTCACCGGCAGCATCGGCAGGCCGGCCTTGGCGTACTCCTGCGTGCGATACAGCGCCAGCGCCCAGAAATGCGGCGGCGTCCAGGCGAAGATGATCAGGAACAGCAGCAGTGCGTCGGCCGACACCTCGCCGGTCACCGCGGCCCAGCCCAGCACCGGCGGCATCGCGCCGGAGGCGCCGCCGATCACGATGTTCTGCGGCGTGGCCGGCTTCAGGAACACGGTGTAGATGATGGCGTAGCCGATGAAGGTGCCGAGCGTCAGCCACATGGTGAGCGGATTCACCCAGTGGTACAGCATGGACAGACCGGCACCGCCGACCACGCCGGAGAAAGCCAGCGTTTCCAGCGAATTCACCTCGCCGCGCGGCAGCGGGCGGGCGCGGGTACGCGCCATCACCGCGTCGATCTTCTGCTCGACCAGACAGTTCACCGCTGCCGCCGCACCGGCGACCAGGGCGATACCGACGGTCGCGGCCGCAACGATGCCGAAATCCGGCAGACCGACCGGCACCGCCAGGAACATGCCGATGACCGCACAGAACACGATCAGCGACACGACGCGCGGCTTGGTCAGCTGCAGGTAATTCGCGAGCCTCAGCGAGAAGGGCTGGATATCAAGCCGCAGGGCTTTCATTTAGGACTCCGGAAACGCGTTGCTGCGCCGTGGCGCGGACGCGGTAGTTTATCAGCACCATGAGGATCACCAATGCTGCAGCGCCACCGTTGTGCGCAGCGGCCAGCGGCAGCGGCAGGCTGAACCACACGTTGGCGAGGCCCAGCATGATCTGCAGCGCAAGCACACCCAGCAGCGCCGTGCCGAGCGGACGATGGCCGGCAGCGCGCAGCGCGAAGCCCAGCGCACCGATCACCAGTGCGGCAACGATGGCACCGACACGATGCATCCAGTGAATGGCGGTCAGCGCATCCATCGTCAGCGTTTCGCCATCGGCGCTCTGCCCCAGCTCGCGCACGATGTGGAAACCGTTGCGGATATCCATCTGCGGCACCCATTCGCCGTGGCAGGTCGGCAGGTCGGTACAGGCGAGCGCCGCGTAATTGGTGCTGACCCAGCCGCCCAGCGATATCTGCATCGCCAGCACGACGAAGGCGACGACCGCCAGCGCGCGCGTCGCCGGCGACACGGTCGGCATCGCCGGCCCACGCGTGCGGGCATACAGCCACACCAGCAGCGTGAGCACGGTCAGCCCGCCGATCAGGTGACCAGTCACGATGGCCGGCTTGAGCAGCATGGTTACTGTCCACTTGCCGAACATCGCCTGCAGGAACAGCACGCCGACCAGCACCGTTGCCAGCACCGGCGAGGCGCCGGCTTCACGCCGGTGACGCCAGGCAAGCGCAGCGATCGCCAGGATGAACAGGCCGACGATGCCGGCGAAGTAGCGGTGGATCATTTCCTTCCACGCCTTGGCGAAGGTGACCGGGCCCTCGGGGTTCGCTTCCTGCGCTGCGGTGATGTGCTCGGACGCATGAATCACCGTGACGTGGCCGTAACAGCCCGGCCAGTCCGGACAGCCGAGACCGGCGTCGGACAGTCGTACGTAGGCGCCGAGGACGATCAGCGCGAAAGTCATTGCAATCGTGGCAAGCAACAGCGTGCGGTAGGTTTTCATCAGCCCAGCCTCGAGTACTTCATCAAACGTTGGAAATCCTTGATCATCTTCTTCGGATCCGGCTCATCCGGATAACGCATCATCACCTGACCGAGCGGGTCGACCAGATGAATGGCGCGCGGATGCGTCGCATCGCCGGCGAACGCGCCCAGGGTCGCGCTGCCGGCCGCCCTGATCACGTGCATACCTTCGATCGCGGTCAGCAGTTCCGCCTTGGGCTGCGTACCGTCGGTCACCAGCCACACGCGCTCGATGCGTTCCTGGTGCTCGCCCTGCGCCTTGCGCACCTGGCGGATGTAATAGAGCAGTTCCTCGCACTTCGCGTCGCAGGCGCCGCCGTCGGCCAGCACCAGCGTCCAGCGGCCCTTGATGGAAGCAAAGTCAAAAGGCTTGCCATCGACCGTGGTCAGCGCCTCGGCCGGCAAGGCACGCGGCGACAGCAGCTGACCGTAGTTCACCGTGCTGTCGGGGCGCCACAGGAAATACATCGCGTAGGACGCGAGCAGCGGCAACACGCATATCGCCGCGAGCACGATCAGGACCTTCTTGCCTTTCAAGACTTCTCTCCCTCTTTCTGCATGGCTGCATAGAGCCCGAATACCAGCGTGACCAGCGCAAACGCGTACCACTGCGCGGCATACATCCAGTGTTTCTCGACGCCGAACTCCGGCTTCACGTCGTCACGCCTCAAGCCGTCCGCGGCGTCACCGGTCTGCACGAGAATGAAAGGCGCGAGCTGCAGACCGGTGGTCTTTGCCACGCGGTCGACCGTGACGTTCTGCCAGACCGCCCCCTGTACCGCATCGCCCGACAGTTCGACGAAGCGCGGCTGGGCGCGCGTAACGACACCCTCTATGCGCTGCGGCCCGGCCGGCGATGCAACCGGCGGCAACACGTCTCGACGCCCGCCGTGCCGGACCCAACCGCGCGCAACCAGCACGCACCGCTCTTCGGTCTGACACAGCGGCATGTGCACCAGGAAACCGGCCTGTCCGTCGCGGACCTGATTGTCGGCGTAGATCAGCACTTCGCTGCGCCACGTACCGGACACTGTTGCCCGCGCGAACTCGGGCGGCGCCGCGTCACTCCACTGGTCCAGGCCCAGCGCCGGCTGCCGCTGCTGCGTCGCGTAAGCGTCTGCCAGCGACTGCTTGTAATGCGCGCGGGCGGTCTGCCAGCGTGCCGCCGACAGCGTGACGCCGATCACCAGCAGGCAGGCCAGCGCAGGCCACAGACGGATGCGAAAACGACGGCGGGCGAAATGGAACTGGAACATTGCTGTCGGACGCCCGGCAGGTACACTGACCACCCGGACTAAGGATTCTTCCTGATGCGTTATCTCGTGATATTCATGCTGCTGACCGTGATCGCCAGCCTCGGTTCAGCGCTGTTCTTCCTGTTTCGCGACAGCGGCAACTCGAGCCGCATGCTGCGCTCGCTGGCCATCCGCGTCGGTCTGTCGATGGCGCTGTTCATCTTCCTGATGCTCGGCTACCGCTTCGGATTCATCACCGGCAAGCTCTGACCGCCGGCGGCGCCCCGCCGACGGGAAACACCCGCCCCAACGCTCCCTACCCACGAAAAAAAGCGCCGCACGATGTGCGGCGCCGAGCGTTTATTTTATAAGGGCTCTTTTTGCTTACCGGCCCACTCTCCTCCTCGCAGATCCCGTCTTTACATCAAATCCAGTACACGACGACGAACAGCAGCAGCCAGACGACGTCGACAAAGTGCCAGTACCACGCGACCGCTTCGAAGCCGAAGTGGTTTTCCGGGCTGAAATGCCCGGCGAAGACGCGGCACAGTATCACGATAAGCATCGTTGCACCAACCGTCACGTGGAAGCCGTGGAAGCCGGTCAGCATGTAGAACACCGAACCGAACACGCCGGTGGTCATCTTGACGTTCAGGTCCGAGTAGGCGTGCATGTATTCGTAGGCCTGGAAGCCGAGGAACACGACGCCGAGCGCGATGGTCAGGAACAGGCCCAGCTTGAGCTGGCCGCGGTTGTTGTGCAGCAGGCCGTGGTGCGCCCAGGTCAGCGTGACGCCCGAGGTCAGCAGCAGCAGCGTGTTGATCGCCGGGATGCCCCAGGCGCCCATCGGCGTGAACGGACCGCCGTCGTAGCCCGGACCCGCGTTCGGCCACATTGCGGTGGCATCCGGCCACAGCAGCGCCTGATGTTCGAGGCTGGCCAGATCCGGCACGGCGAGCACGCGAGCGTAGAACAGCGCGCCGAAGAAGGCGGCGAAGAACATCACTTCAGAGAAGATGAACCAGCCCATCGCCCAGCGGAAGGAAACACCCACGCGCTTGCTGTACAGGCCGCCTTCGGATTCGTGCGCAACTTTGCCGAACCAGGAATACATCATGTAGAACAGGACCAGCACGCCCGCGCCCAGCACGAAGCCGCCGCCGGTGATCTTGTTCATCGTCAGCACCGAACCCAGTGCAAACAGGAACAGCGCGATCGAACCCGTGATCGGGTAAGTCGATGGCGCAGGTACGTAGTAGTAGGGGGCCTGTTGTGGCGTATGCGAGCTCATTTATGTTTTTCCTTCCCGGTTTCTCTCAAGCGATGCTTATCAGAATTCTTACACCCAAGATCACTGCAATCACGAACAGCGCTGCAGCCACAACGCCCGTGATGATAACTTGCAACGGCGTCAGCGATGACACCGCTGCGTCGTGATCGCCCTTGCGGCGTATGCCGACGAAGGCCGAAAGCACTGTCACCACACCCTTCACGAACCCGGCCATTTCAGCCTCCTGTGCGACCGTCCTGCGTCGTCGCTGCAGTCGCCCCCGGCACCTCGAAGAAGGTGTAGGAGAGGGTGATCGTGTTGATGTCCTTAGGCAGATCCGGCGATACGAGGAAGGCGATCGGCATGCGTCGCGTTTCCCCGGCTGCCAGCGTCTGCTGCTTGAAACAGAAACAGTCGAGCTTCTGGAAGTACTGCATCGCCGCCGACGGCGTGTAACTCGGAATCGCCTGTCCCGTCACCGCGTTCTCGCGCGTGTTCGAGACTTCGTACTCCACGGTGACCACCTCGCCCGGATGAACCACGAGTGAGCCGGTCACCGGTTTGAAATTCCACGGCAGCTTGTGCAGGTTCGCATCGAACTCGACCGTCACGTTCCGCGAACGATCGACCTGGGTATTCAGCGGCAGCGTGTTGTCCTGCTTGTTCAGGTTGTTGACGTCGAGCACCTGGCACAGCTTTTCGTAGAACGGCACCAGCGCGTAGCCGAAGCCGAACATCAGGAAAGCCGACACCACCAGGCGTATCAGCGTCGAACGGTTGCGGCGCTCGGAACCGGCCGCAACCCGGGCTTGCTCGGTCATTGACCCGACATCCCGTAACGCACGACAAACAGCACGAACACCGCCACCGCGGTGGCCGCCAGCCACAACGCCGTACGGACGTTGCGGCGGCGGAGTGTTTCATCCATCTCGGTCACGCCAGTACTCACTTGAAGACCGGCGGGGTTTCGAAGGTGTGGTGCGGCGCCGGCGACGGCACCGTCCATTCGAGGCCTTCAGCACCGTCCCAGGGCTTGGCCGAAGCCTTCTCGCCACCCTTCATGCACTTCAGCACGACAACCAGGAACACCAGCTGCGACAGGCCGAAACCGAAGGCACCGATCGACGAGATCATGTTGAACTCGGCGAACTGCAGCGAGTAGTCCGGAATACGGCGCGGCATGCCGGCCAGACCCAGGAAGTGCTGCACGAAGAAGGTCATGTTGAAGAAGATCAGCGACAGCCAGAAGTGCAGCTTGCCGAGCTTTTCGTCGTACATGTGACCGGTCCACTTCGGCAGCCAGTAGTAGGCGCCGGCGTAGGCCGAGAACAGCGCACCCGCCACCATCACGTAGTGGAAGTGGGCGACGACGTAGTAGCTGTCGTGCAGCTGCACGTCCACCGCGGTCATCGACAGCACCAGGCCGGAGAAACCGCCCAGCGTGAAGAGGAAGAGGAAGCCGATCGAGAACAGCATCGGGGTTTCGAAAGTCAGCGAGCCGCGCCACATCGTGGCCACCCAGTTGAACACCTTCACGCCGGTCGGGATCGCGATCAGCATGGTGGCGAACATGAAGTACAGCTGGCCGGCCACCGGCATGCCCACCGTATACATATGGTGCGCCCACACGATGAAGGACAGGATGGCGATCGACGAGGTCGCGTACACCATCGACGCGTAGCCGAACAGCGGCTTGCGCGAGAAGGCCGGAATCACCTGCGACACGACGCCGAAGGCCGGGATCGCGATGATGTACACCTCGGGGTGACCGAAGAACCAGAAGATGTGCTGGTACAGCACCGGGTCACCACCACCGGCAGCGTTGAAGAAGCTGGTGCCGAAGTGACGGTCGGTCAGGATCATCGTGACCGCACCGGCCAGAACCGGCATCACGGCGATGACCAGATAGGCGGTGATCAGCCAGGTCCAGCAGAACAGCGGCATCTTCATCAGCGTCATGCCCGGCGCGCGCATGTTCAGGATCGTGGTGACGATGTTGATCGAACCCATGATCGACGAAATGCCGAGGATGTGGACCGCGAAGATCGCCATGTCCATGCCGATGCCCATCTGAATGGTCAGCGGCGGATACAGCGTCCAGCCCGATGCGGCGGCACCGCCCGGAACCAGCAGCGAGGTCGTCAGCAGGATGGCGGCCGGCGGCAGCAGCCAGAACGACCAGTTGTTCATGCGCGCAAACGCCATGTCGGATGCGCCGATCATCAGCGGGATCATCCAGTTCGCGAAGCCGACGAAGGCCGGCATGATGGCGCCGAACACCATGATGAGACCGTGAAGCGTCGTCATCTGGTTGAAGCGGTCGGGATCGACCACCTGCAGGCCCGGCTGGAACAGCTCGGCGCGGATCACCAGCGCCATGATGCCGCCGACGATGAACATTGCGAACGAGAACCACAGGTACATCGAGCCGATGTCCTTGTGATTGGTGGTGGTCACCCAGCGCATCAGTCCGCTGGGGTGGTGATCATGCGAATGATCGTGCGAGTGGTCGGCACCGCCCGGAATCGCAGCCATGTGTATCTCCTGGAAATCTAGAAAGTGACTGAACGTTCAGAGAGCCGCTTACTCTTCGCGGGCCATCTTGATGTCCGACGGTTGGATGACCTCGCCCGTCGCATTGCTCCAGCTGTTGCGCGTGTAGGTCAGCACTGCAGCCAGATCGGTATCGCTCAGGTGCTTGAACGCGGCCATCGCAGTACCCGACTTGCCGTTCATCACGAGATTGATCTGCGCATCCTGCGAGCCAAGCACCACCTTCGAGCCGTCGAGCGCGGGGAAGGCCGGCGGCAGGCCCTGGCCGTTGGCCTGGTGACAGGCGGCGCAGTTGGCGGCGAACACCTTGGCACCACGCGGGCTCAGTTCCTCGACGGTGTACATCTTGTTCGGATCGTCGGCCGCAGCGGCGAGCTCGGCCTTCTTCTTGTCGACCCATGCCGTGTATTCGTCTTCGGTCACCACCTTGACGACGATGGGCATGTAGCCGTGGTCCTTGCCGCACAGTTCGGCACACTGACCGCGGAACGTACCGGTCTTCTCGGCACGGAACCAGGTATCACGGATGAAGCCGGGAATCGCGTCCTGCTTGACCGCCAGCGCCGGCACCCACCATGCGTGGATGACGTCGTTCGCCGTCGTCAGGATGCGCACCTTCTTGCCGACCGGCACGACCAGCTCGTTGTCGACTTCGAGCAGGTAATCGGTGCCCTTGGCCGCCTCGTTGCGGATCTGCGGCTGCGGCGTCGACAGGTTGCTGGTGAAGCTGATGCCTTCGCCGGCGCCCTTCAGGTAGTCATAGCCCCACTTCCACTGATAGCCGGTGGCCTTGATCGTGATGTCGGGGTTGCTGGTATCGCGCATCGCCAGGATGGTCTTGGTCGCCGGCCAGGCCATGCCGAGCAGGATGAAGACCGGAACGATGGTCCAGAGGATTTCTACCGTGGTGCTTTCGTGGAAGGTTGCGGCCTTGTGGCCGGCGGACTTGCGGTGCACGAACACCGACCAGAACATCACGCCGAAGACGGCCACGAAAATGACGCCACAGACAATGGTCATCAGCAGGTGGAGGTCATACACCTTCTGACCCAGTTCGGTGATCGGCTCCTGCAGATTGAGCTTCATTTCCGCCTGGGCGAGCCCAGCAAGCAGAAACAACCCCATCCCGGCCCACGCCCTGCGGGCGATGGACGAGCCACCTCTTGTTAGCGCCATATTGCAACCCCAGATATATGTTGTGATTGATTCTGAAACCGCGGTCTTAAAACCGTCTTTCCCGCAATCTAGCCGACAGCTCCCGCACCAGCAACTCGCGGCCGCCCTCGTCCAGATACCGCCCCACCACGACCTGCTGGTCGCGGCACCGCACGACTACTTCGGAACCCAGGCCGACCCTGCGCGTTTCGACCTTTGCCCATGCGGGCACAAACTCATGTCTGCAGACACGATCCCGTTCACAGACCTCGACAACCAACCGGCTGTCGTCGAGGTGGATGCGTTCGAAATCACCGACGCGTCTGCCGAAAGCGATGAAGGCAATGCCCAACGCCCCGATTTCGACGCCCGCGAACGGGAGTACCCACCAGACACCAGCCATGGCCCAAGCCATCGCGATCAGTAGGGACAACACAGCCGTGACCAGGAAGAAGGCCAGAAGTGCACGCGGCGACATCGAACAGTTGCGGCGCGCAACGATGCTGAACTCGTTGGATTGGCTGAGCACTGCGGACACTGAACTGCCCCGGAAGTGTTATCTCCCCCTGACACGGCTTCTGCAGGCCGCTTAACAGGCATAAGCTAGCACGGGTATTGATCCTTATCAATATTGCCCCGCACCAAGCGGGTGCCCTCAGACCCTGCTGGCGAGGCGATCAAGCAGGCGGCGATGCACGCCGCCAAAGCCGCCGTTGCTCATCACCAGCACGTGGTCGCCTGCTTTCACGCCGCCGGCGAGCGCATCGAGCAGCTCCTCCACCGACGACGCGACATTGACCCGTTCACCCAGCGGTGCCAGCGCCTCGGCCGCATCCCAGCCCAGGGCGGGGCCGCCGAGGCAGTAGCACACGTCCGCCTCTGCGAGCGCATCGGGCAGGCGTGCCTTCATGACGCCGAGCTTCATCGTGTTGGAGCGCGGCTCGATCACCGCAACGATGCGCGCCCCACCCACCACCGAACGCAGCGCGCGTATCGTTTCGTCGATGGCCGTCGGATGATGGGCAAAGTCGTCGTAGACGGTGACGCCACAGGCCTCGCCGACGCGTTCGAGCCGGCGCCGGATGCCGACGAATTCACCGAGCGACGCCAGCGCCTGCTCCGGCCGCACACCGGCGTGCCGCGCTGCCAGCATGGCGGCCAGTGCGTTGTTCGCGTTGTGCATGCCGGGCATCGCAAGACGCCCGGTCGCGCGCTCGCCCGCCGGCCCGACCACCGCCAGCGCCTCGCCGGTCGACTCGACGCGCCAGCCGGCTGCGTCGTTGAACCACTCGACCTCGCTCCATGCGCCGCGCGCCAGCACGCGTTTCAGCGATGCCTCGCCGCCGCTGGCCACGATGCGGCCAAGACGCGGCATGGTGCGCACAAGATGATGGAACTGCGTCTCGATCGCCGCCAGATCCGGGAAGATGTCGGCATGATCGAACTCGAGGTTGTTCAGGATCGCGGTCCGCGGGCGGTAGTGCACGAACTTCGAGCGCTTGTCGCAGAAGGCGGTGTCGTATTCATCGGCTTCGATGACAAAGAAGGGCGCGTCACCGAGGCGTGCCGACACGCCGAAGTTCTGCGGCACGCCGCCGATCAGGAAGCCGGGTTTCAGGCCCGCCGCCTCCAGCATCCAGGCCAGCATCGAGGTGGTGGTCGTCTTGCCGTGCGTACCGGCCACCGCCAGCACCCAGCGGCCGGCCAGCACGTTCTCCGCCAGCCATTGCGGACCGGACACATACGGCAGACCGCGATCGAGGATTTCCTCGAGCAGCGGGTTGCCGCGCGACACCGCGTTGCCCACCACGAACACATCGGGCGCCAGCGCTGTCTGAGCAGGATCGTAGCCCTCGATCAACTCGATGCCGAGCTGTTCGAGCTGCGTGCTCATCGGCGGATAGACGTTCGCGTCGCAGCCGGTGACACGGTGACCCGCTTCGCGCGCCAGCGCGGCGATGCCGCCCATGAAGGTGCCGCAGATGCCGAGGATGTGAATGTGCATGGTGGGTCGATGTGACAGAATGGTCGCGGATTCTATCAACCCGCCCCTCCTTTCCCTGCAGCACCCGACATGCGCCCCAGCAACATCAGACGCCAGATCGCCAGTGCCGCGGCGCGACTGATCGCGGAAGAAGGCATCCGCGACTACGGCCTGGCCAAACGCAAAGCCGCCCGCCAGCTCGGCGTCGGTCCGAACGAGGAATTGCCCACCAATGCCGAGATCGAGGAGGCGGTGCGCGACTACCAGGCCATCTATTTCGCCGACGAGCAGCCCGAACAGCTGCGCACGCTGCGTAACGCCACGCTGGAGCTGATGGTCGAACTGGACCGCTTCAAGCCGTACGCGACCGGCGGCGTGGTCGACGGCACTGCCGGGCGCTTCACCGCGATCGAGCTGCAGGTGTTCGCCGACAGTGCCAAGGAAGTCGAGCTCTTCCTGCTCAACAACGGCGTCGATTTCGACTCGCGCGACCCACGCCGCCCGGACCGCAACAGCCCGGAAACCACGCTGCTGTTCGACTGGGACGACCTGCCGGTTGAACTCGCGGTCTATCCGGCCGGTCTCGAACGCTCTCGCGGACGCGAACGCCTGCGCGCCGAATCGCTGCGCGCATTGCTGGACAAGGAAGAGGAAACGGAATGAATGCTTGGATGCGCCGCGGCCTGATCGCCGCGGTGGTCGCCACGGCCGGCGTAGCCGGGGTGTGGTTCGGCCAGAGCCGGCAACCGCAGCTGACCGAAACCGCGATGACCGATGCGGCGCGCCTCGAAGCGCTCAATCTGGCCGACGCGAACGGGCAGCCGATGCCTTTCTCCGCCTGGCGTGGAAAACTGCAGGTGGTGAATTTCTGGGCCACCTGGTGCCCGCCCTGTCGCGAAGAGATGCCGGCCTTTTCCCGCCTGGCCGAGAAGTACCGCGATCGCGGCGTGCAGTTTGTCGGCATCAGCATCGATAACGCCGACAACGTGCGCCGTTACCTGCAGGAAGAGAACATTGCCTATCCGTTGCTGATCGGCGGCTCGGACGCCATCCAGCTGTCGGCCGATCTCGGCAATGCGGCGCAGGCCATGCCCTTTACCGTCATCTTCTCGCCAGACGGAAAGATCGTCGAACGCAAGCTGGGCACCTACAAGGAAGAGGAGCTGGAGGCCATCCTGCTTGCCCGCTTGCGCTGAGCGCCCGGACCCGGCGCGGCTGGACAATCTGACGCGAATTCCGGCAAACTTGCCGCCATGCAGCCAACAACGCGCCGCAAGGCGACCAAACCTGCCACGCAGCCGGCGGCGCAGGATGCGACCCCCAACACCCGTCGCATCCTCGTGCTGCACGGGCCCAATCTGAATCTTCTGGGCACGCGGGAACCCGAAATCTACGGTCACCTGACGCTCGCCGACATCGACGCGAAGCTGAAGGTGAATGCGCTTGCTGCCGGCGTATCGCTCGAATGTTTCCAGAGCAATCACGAAGGCGATCTGGTCGGCCGCATCCAGGCTGCCCGGAGCGAGAGCGTCGATTTCATCCTGATCAACCCGGCCGCCTACACGCACACCAGTGTGGCCATACGTGACGCGCTGGCTGCGGTCGCCATTCCGTTCGTCGAGGTGCACCTGTCCAACGTGCATGCACGCGAAGCATTCCGGCATCACTCCTATCTGTCGGATATCGCGGTTGGCGTGGTGTGCGGTCTGGGCGCCTACGGTTACGAAGCCGCGCTCGAATTCGCGCTGCGGCGGCTCGACACCAGAAAATAAACACTCGCCGGCACAACGAAGGCCGGCTTACGCGGGGATACACCATGGATTTGCGCAAACTCAAGAAGCTGATCGACCTCGTCCAGGAATCGGGCATTTCCGAGCTGGAAGTGACCGAGGGCGAGGAAAAGGTGCGGATCGCCAAGCATCTGCCGGCACCGGCCGCCCAGGCCACCTACGTTGCGGCGCCCGCGCCGGTCGCCGCAGCACCCGCTCCGGCCGCCGCCGCGCCTGCCGCACCGGCCGAAGCTGCGCTGCCGGAAGGCCATGTCGTCAAGTCGCCGATGGTCGGCAGCTTCTACCGCTCGTCATCGCCAGGCGGCAAGGCCTTCGTCGATGTCGGCCAGTCGGTGGCGATCGGTGAAACGCTGTGCATCATCGAGGCGATGAAGCTGATGAACGAAATCGAGTCCGACGCCGCCGGTGTCGTGAAGGCCATCCTGGTCGAGAACGGCCAGCCGGTCGAATACGGCCAGCCGCTGTTCATCATCGGCTGAGCGACCACCCCATGTTCGGAAAAATTCTGATCGCGAACCGTGGCGAGATTGCGCTGCGCATCCTGCGCGCCTGCCGCGAGCTGGGCATCCGCACCGTGGCGGTGCACTCCGAAGCCGACACCGAGGCGAAGTACGTCAGACTGGCCGACGAGTCGGTCTGTATCGGCCCGGCGCCGTCCGGCCAGTCCTACCTGAATATCCCCGCCATCATTTCGGCCGCCGAAGTGACCGATGCCGAAGCCATCCACCCCGGTTACGGCTTCCTGTCCGAGAACGCGGATTTCGCCGAACGCGTCGAGCGCAGCGGCTTCGTGTTCATCGGTCCGCGCCCCGAAACCATCACGCTGATGGGTGACAAGGTGTCGGCCAAGGACGCGATGAAGGCGGCCGGCGTACCCTGCGTACCCGGCTCCGAAGGCGCGCTCGGCGACGACCCGAAGGAAATCGTCCGCATCGCGCGTGGCATAGGCTACCCGGTCATCATCAAGGCGGCCGGCGGCGGCGGCGGACGCGGCATGCGTACCGTGCACACCGAGGCGGCGCTGATCAACGCGGTGCAGATGACCCGTGCAGAAGCCGGCGCGGCATTCAACAACCCCGCCGTGTACATGGAGAAGTTCCTCGAGAACCCGCGCCATATCGAAATCCAGGTGCTGGCCGACGCACACGGCAACGCCGTCTATCTGGGCGAACGCGACTGCTCCATGCAGCGCCGCCATCAGAAGATCATCGAGGAAGCACCGGCACCGGGTGTTCCGGCACGGCTGATCGCCCGCGTCGGCGAGCGCTGTGCCGAGGCCTGCCGCCGCATCAACTACCGCGGCGCCGGCACCTTCGAGTTCCTTTATGAGAACGGCGAGTTCTATTTCATCGAAATGAACACCCGCATCCAGGTCGAGCACCCGGTGACCGAACTGATCACCGGCATCGACCTGGTGCAGGAGCAGATCCGCGTCGCCGCCGGCGAAAAGCTGCGCTTCAAGCAGCGCGACATCAAGCTGACCGGCCACGCGCTGGAATGCCGCATCAACGCCGAAGACCCGTACAAGTTCACGCCCAGCCCGGGCAAGATCACCGGCTATCACCCGCCGGGTGGCCCCGGCGTGCGCGTCGATTCGCACGTGTATCAGGGCTACACCGTGCCGCCGCACTACGACTCGATGATAGGCAAGGTGATCACCTACGGCGACACGCGCGACCAGGCGATCCGCCGCATGCGCATCGCGCTGTCGGAAATGATTGTCAGCGGCATCAAGACCAATATCCCGCTGCACCAGGAACTGATGCACGACACCCGCTTCATGGATGGCGGCACCAGCATCCACTACCTCGAGCAGAAGCTCGCGGCGCAGGAAGCGGCCAAGGTCAAATGAGCGAATCGCGCGAACAGCCGGGCGAGCAGCAGGCGGGCGAGCAGCAGGCGGGCGGCTGGATCACCGTCACGCTGCTGGCCGACTCGGCCAACGCCGAGGCACTGTCGGACGCGCTGCTCGAAGCGGGCGCATTGTCGGTCGACATCGAGGACGCCGACGCCGGCACGCCGGACGAAAAGCCGCAGTTCGGCGAACCCGGCATGCCGGTCGCCGTCGAGCTGTGGCCGCATTCGCGCATCCACGCGCTGTTCGACCGCGACGCCGACTACGCGACCGCGATGGCGGAAGCGGCCGAACAGGCCGGCCTGACAGCACCGCCCCCTTACACGACCTCGCCGCTGGACGAGCAGAACTGGGTGCGCATCACGCAGGCCCAGTTCGAGCCCATCCCGGTATCGAAGCGTCTGTGGATCGTGCCGTCCTGGCATGACCAGCCCGATCCTGCGGCGATCAACATCACGCTCGACCCGGGCATGGCCTTCGGCACCGGCTCGCACCCGACCACCCGGCTCTGCCTCGAATGGCTGGATTCAGTCATCCGCGGCGGCGAAACGGTGATCGACTACGGCTGCGGCTCCGGCATCCTCGCGCTCGCCGCCGCCAAGCTCGGTGCCGCGCGCGTGACCGGCACCGACATCGACCCGCACGCGATGGACGCCGCCCGCTACAACGCCGAGCGCAACGGCGCCACGCTGGAACTGCTGCATTCGCGCGAAAACATCGACCACACGGCCGACGTCGTGGTGGCCAACATCCTGGCCAACCCGCTCACCGTGCTGGCGCCGCTGCTGTGCGGTCTCACGCGCAGCGGCGGACGCATCGCGCTGTCCGGCATCCTCGCCGCGCAGACCGACATGGTGCGCGCCGCCTACCGCCCGGCCTTCGAACTGGAGGTTGCCGGCGAGCGGGAAGGCTGGGTGCTGCTGACCGGGACGCGCGTCTGATGCTGTCCCGCTGCCCGGCCTGCGCCACCGTCTTCCGCGTCGACACGGTGCAGCTCCGGGCACGCGAAGGCCGCGTGCGCTGCGGCCGCTGCCACACGGTGTTCGACGCTGTCGACGCAATGGTGGACGTGCCGCTCCCGAAAAGCGGTGACACTCCGGCACCCGCCGCCGCAGACCTCGCACCGCCGTCCGCCGCCACCGACATCGAGAACGCAGCGCCGGTCGCGGACGAACCCGAACACAGCCATGCCACGCTGACCTTCGCGGCAGAGCCGGACATCGAACTGCTGGCGGACGACCCGGCCGCCGTCACCACCGAACGGCTGGACCTCGACGTCGGCAGCGCCGACGCGCCGCCCTCGCCGCAGCCCGGCGACAGCATGGAAGCGCTGGTCGAGCGCACCACCGACTACTGGCAGACGCGCGCCGATGACATGGCGCCGGCAGAAGCCGCCGAGGCCACCACCGAAAACGAAGCCCCCGTCGACGACCATCCCGGCGCGACCGCTGCAGGCGAGGCGGCGCCCGAGCCCGATCCGGACGTCACGCAGCCGCTGGACATCGTCGAACTCGAAGCCGCGCCGGCACCCGACGACGACATCGTCGCCGCGCCCGCGACGTCCGCGCGCGATCCCCTGCTCGACCCGCCGCCGGCGCTCGAACCGGTGCGCGACCCGGCGGTACAGCGCATCCGCCGCGAACTGTATGGCGAAGACCAGGCGCCTCGCCGCGGCGCGCTGAAGACGACGCTGTGGAGCGCAGGCATCCTGCTGCTCTTGCTGCTGGCCGCCGCCCAGCTTGCCTATCTGTTCCGCACCGAACTGGTGATCGCGCAACCGGCACTGAAGCCGCTGTTCGAACAGGTCTGCGCCCGCCTCGGCTGCACGCTGCCTGCGCCGCGTCGTGCAGACCTGATCAGCATCGAGTCGTCGGAACTGAATCCGGACAGCGAACGGGCGCCGCTGCTGCGTCTGAACGCGCTGCTGCGCAACGGCGCCACGCACGCGCAGGACTGGCCGCACCTCGAACTGAGCCTGACCGACACCAGCGACCGGCCCATCGTGCGCCGCGTGCTCGCACCTGCCGACTACCTGCCGGCCGACCGTCAGGGCAGCGAATTCGCTGCCGCATCGGAACAGGCGGTCAGCGTGCTGGTCGACCCGACCGACACCAACGCCGGCGGCTACCGCCTCTACGTCTTCTATCCCTGATCGACCGATCGGGTCCCCGCAGCGCCCCGCACAAGGAGGAATACCCATGACCCAGACCGTCACGCTCGCCGGCAACCCCATCCACCTCGCCGGTCACTTCCCGGCCAAGGGCACCAAGGCGCCAGCTTTCACGCTGGTCGGCACCGACCTGGCCGACGTGTCGCTTGCCGGCCTCGCCGGCAAGCGCAAGGTGCTCAACATCGTGCCCAGCCTGGACACCCCGGTGTGCCAGACCTCGACCCGCAAGTTCAACGAACAGGCCGGCAACATCGCCAACACCGTCGTGCTGGTCATTTCCGCCGACCTGCCGTTCGCGATGAAGCGCTTCTGCGAAACGGAAGGCCTGCAGAACGTGCAATCGCTGTCCACGCTGCGCGGCCGCGAGTTCATGGCCAATTACGGCGTCGAGATCATCGACGGCCCGCTGGCCGGCCTGACCGCGCGCGCGGTACTGGTGCTCGACGCCGACGACACCGTGCTGCACGCCGAACTGGTGCCGGAGATCAAGCAGGAACCCGACTACGCCGCCGCACTGGCCGCGCTGAAGTAAGTACCTCCGCAGGGCGCCGGTCGGCGCCCTGCAACATTCCCGCACTACGCTGAGCCGATGCAAGAAAGTCCGTTCAAGGGCAAGACCGGCCTGCGCCGCCTGCTCAATGCCACCCGCTACTCGGCCGAAGGTCTGGGTGCTGCCTTCCGTCACGAAGACGCCTTCCGCCAGGAGGTGATCGCCGCCGTGCTGCTGCTGCCGCTGGCGCTGTGGCTCGGCAACAGCGGCGTCGAACGCGCGCTGATGGTGTTCTCGGTGCTGCTGGTGCTGATCGTCGAACTGCTCAATTCCGCGGTCGAAGCCACCGTCGACCGCATTTCGCTGGAGAACCATGCGCTGGCCAAGCGCGCCAAGGACATCGGCTCGGCCGCCGTCATGGTTTCGCTGCTCAACCTGCTCCTGGTGTGGGCGCTGGTGCTGAGCGCTCGATTCTGGAGCGGCTGACCCGGCGTTGCTCCGGCATTTCGCGCGGGGCAACCCCGGCCGCCGCCACGCTGTTTTCCGCCCCCTCTGGGCATGCACACCGCCTTCGGCGCCGACGCGTGATCGCCTCCCTTCGCGGTCGCCGCCCTCGCCAGCAGGCGCGCGTATCGTTTTCCCATCCGCTCCGGAACCCGATCGTTACAAATGGCCGCAGCAAAGCATTTCGTGGCCCGAATCCGCCGCCGTGCTTGCGCTAAACTTGAATTGAGAACAGCCACGCATCTGGTGGCAACGGATTTGCGTACGCCCAGCGCCCGGCCCCAGCGCGAAGCTTTCGAGTACGGCAACACAGGCGCAGCCAGGGGGGCGCACCACGATGGTTCGCGAATTTGCATTCCCAGCAGCACCCGCACCGGGCCTTCCGGGCGGCGAGGTCGCGGGCACGCGACCGGGGAAGAGTGAGCGCGACGCTGATGCCATAGGCATCCCCGCCTTCCCGGAGCTGTTCGAGGGCATCGCCGACGCGCTGCTTCTGATGACGCCGCGCGGCGTGATCATGCACATGAACGGCGCGGCAAGCGAACTGCTGGGCTACCGCCCCGCCGAAGTCGCCGGCAAGCACGTATCCATGCTCTACCCGCCGTCCGAGGAGACGCGCGTCCAGGCCTGTTTCGACGAGCTGGCGATCAAGCGCAGCACGCGTTACCTCGATGGCGTGGCGCTCACCCGTGACGGTGAAACGGTCGCGGTCGAAGTCGTCGGCTCGCGCATCGAGTTCGCCGGCGGGCCCGCGGTCATCGCGGTCGTGCGCGACATCCGCGAACGCAAGCAGGCCGAGGCCGCACTGCGTGCAGCGCAGGAGCGCTTCTATCTGCTGGCCGAACACATCCGCGAAATCTTCTGGGTCAGCGATCCGCACACGCGTGCGCTGTACTACGCCAGCCCGGCCTTTTCGGACATCAGCGCACTGCCGAACGGCGAGCACCCGGGCGATCTGAACGGCTGGGCACAAGCGGTGGCACCACCCGACCGATCGCGTTTCGAAGCCTTTCTCGCCGCTCAGGCGCAGGGCGAGGTAGCGCAAGTCGAGGTACGCGTCGCCGACCGCAATGGCGGCCTGCGCTGGCTGCACTGCCGCGCCTTTCCGTGGCAGGCGCAGGACGGCCATGCACGCGTGGCCGGTGTCGCCGAGGACATCACGGCGCGCAAGGAAGCCGAGGCTCACCGGCTGGCGCAGGCCGAGCGGCAGCGCGAAACGCTGGTGCGTGAGGCGCACCACCGCATCAAGAACAGCCTGCAGGGCGTGGTCGGACTGCTGCGTCGCTGCGCCGGACAACACCCGGCGCTCGCCCACGCGCTGACCGGCGCCATCAGCCAAGTTCGATCGATCGCCGTCATCCACGAGCTGCAGGGCAGTCAGGCCGGCGCCCCGGTCCAGCTCGGCGAATTCCTGCGCATGATTGCCGGCAGCATCGAAGGCCTGTTCGACGCCCGGGTGAAGCTCGACGTGCACGACCTCAGCGCCTTCGAACTGCGTCTGGCCGACAGCGAAGCGGTGCCGCTGGCCATCGTGCTCAACGAACTGCTGATGAATGCGGTCAAGCACCGGCAGGTCGACCGCGACGCCGGCGTGGACGTCGAACTGTCGACGGACGACGACGGCGCACTCATCGTCATCGGCAACGGTGGCGAGCTGCCGCCCGGCTTCGATTTCGCCGCACGCCGCGGCCTCGGCCAGGGCCTCGAACTGCTGGCCGCACTGCTGCCGACCGAGCACGCCACACTGGATTTTCGCCAGCAGCCGGGACGCGTATTGACGCGCCTCGCGCTGCGGCCGCCCATCATTACGTTTGACGAGACCCGCGACCATGCACACATACGACGACACCAGCCCGCAACTGCTGCTGGTTGAGGACGACCGGCTGAACGCAGCCACGCTGGGCGACGGGCTGCGCGCTCACGGCTACGGCGTCCATGTCGCGCGCTCGGCCGAAGAGGCGCTGGCGCTGCTCGGGACGACGCGCATCGATCTGGTCATCCTCGACGAGAAGCTGCCGGGCATGACCGGGCTCGAGTTCGCGGCGGTGCTGCGCGAGCACCACAGCCTGCCGCTGATCTTCCTGACCGCCTTTGGCGACCCGGGTCGGGTGCGCAGCGCCATCGAGCGCGGTGCGCTGGCCTATCTGGTCAAGCCGCTCGACGTCGAACAGCTGCTGCCCACGCTGCGCACCGCACTGGCGCGCTCGGAAGAGCTGCGCCAGCTGCGCAGTACCGGGCAGCACCTGCAGCGCGCCCTCGACGAGCGTCGCGAAATCAGCATCGCCGTCGGCATCCTGATGGAGCGCCTGCGCATCGATCGCCAGCCCGCCTTCGAAATGCTGCGCAAGACCGCCCGCGCTCAGCGCCGGCGCATCGAGGACGTCGCCAAGGACATGATGCAGCCGCTCGGCGGCGGCACGCCGAGGGCCGGCGCCGGCCAGTAGCATCCAGTCCCGAGGGCGCCGGCGTGACAGGCGCCCTCAAGACCGCACCTGCGCGAACCGTAAGCTGCAGAAGAAGGCGCGCCGCAGAGCGCGCACGAGGGCCCGAACCCCGCCCGACACTCAACGCAGCCTGATCCGGACATCCGGCTACAGGACGCTGCCATGAAGACCGGGGGATGCACGATGGCCGTCGTTTCCGCACTGTTCAGCTGCAGCGCCATGGATATGCCATGCACGCAGCACGTTTCCTTCCCGGACGCCTTCGCCGCGGCGGTCGGCGACGCGCCGCAATCGGCGCCGGTCGCACTGCTGCGGCTTGCCGGTGACGGCCGCGTCCTGCACCAGATCGGCTGGCCCGACACACTGCCCCCTGTCCAGGGCCGGGCGGTACACACCCTGT
Organism: Methyloversatilis discipulorum; assembly: GCF_000385375.1. Taxonomy (NCBI): domain Bacteria; kingdom Pseudomonadati; phylum Pseudomonadota; class Betaproteobacteria; order Nitrosomonadales; family Sterolibacteriaceae; genus Methyloversatilis; species Methyloversatilis discipulorum. The sequence continues at coordinate 531,769 of NZ_ARVV01000001.1, read as the reverse complement.
TCCGCGAACTCGACGACGACGGTTGCTCGCACTGGCCATCTTTCTGCGCGGACAGCGGCGGCGACGTGAGCCGCCACGTCTGGCATCTGTGCGACAACGGACAAGCCGTCTGTGTCGAGTGCGCCCGCCTGCCCGGCGACGCGGCCGGCGACTGGCTGCTGCGCGTGAGCCACGGCACGCCTGAGGACGCCGCGCAGCGCGAGCTTCGCCTGCTGGCGCGCGCGGCGCACCAGGCCGGCGATGCGGTGCTGATCACCTGTGCCGGCGGCCTGATCGAGTACGTGAATCCAGCTTTCGAGCGCAGTACCGGCTACTCCGCCGAAGAAGTGCTGGGGCGCTCGCCCGGCCTGCTGAAATCGGGCCTGCATGGCCCCGACGTCTATGCCCGGCTGTGGCGTGCACTGCGCAGCGGCGAGGTGTTCCGCATGGTGTTCACCAACCGGCGCAAGAACGGCGAGCTCTATCACGAAGAGAAGACGATCAGCCCGATCCGCGACGCGCAGCAACGGATCAGTCACTACGTTGCCACCTCGCGCGACGTCAGCGAACGCATCCGCGCGCAGGACCAGCTGGAGTATCTGGCTGGCATGGACGCGCTGACCGATCTGCCCAACCGCCGGCTGTTCACCGACCGGCTGCGCCAGGCCATGCGCCGCGCCATGCGCACCGAGTGCCCGCTGGCCGTGCTGTTCATCGACCTCGACCGCTTCAAGGTGATCAACGACACCTTGGGTCACAGCGTCGGCGACGCACTGCTGACCGAAGTGGCGGCACGATTGCGCGGCTGCGTGCGCGCCTCCGACACGGTGGCACGACTGGGTGGCGACGAGTTCACCGTGCTGCTGGAAGAGACCGGTGACCGCGCCGCAGTCACCGAGATCGCGGAAAAGATACTGGCGGCGCTTGCCGAAGGCGTGCGCGTGCAGGGGCGCGAGTTCTTCGTCAGCGCCAGCGTCGGCGTCGCGCTGTTTCCGGAGAACGGACACTCGGTCGACGAACTGCTCAGCCGTGCCGACCTGTCGATGTACCGCGCCAAAGCGGCGGGCCGCAACACGGTGCGCTTCTACGACCAGAGCATGGATGCGCACGCGCACACCGAGCTGTCGGCGGAGATCGCGCTGCACGGCGCGCTCGAACGGCGCGAGTTCTTCCTCGTCTATCAGCCCATCATCGACACCCGCACCGGCCGCGTGGCGACGGTCGAGGCGCTGCTGCGCTGGAACAGCCCGACCGAAGGCGTAGTGCCGCCCGACCGCTTCATTCCGCTGCTGGAGGAGACCGGACTCATCGTGCCGGTCAGCCGCTGGTCGCTGCGCGAAGCGCTGCGCGACCTGCGCATGCTGCAGGCGACACAGCCGCAGCTGCACCTCGCCTTCAACCTGTCGGGCCGGCAGCTGCGCGACGACGACCTGGTGAGCGACATCACCAGCGCGCTGCAGGAAGCCGGTGTCGATCCGCGCATGCTGGAACTGGAAATCACCGAAAGCACGCTGATGGAGGACATCCCGCGCACCACCGACATTCTCGGCGCGCTCGACACCATGGGCATCAGCCTCGCCATCGACGATTTCGGCACCGGCTACTCGTCGCTCGCCTATCTGATGCGCTTTGCGGTGCGCACGCTGAAGATCGATCGCAGCTTCGTGAGCCAGCTGCGCAGCAGTTCCGACGCCGTCACCATCGTGCGTGCCATCACCTCGCTGGCCGACAGCATGGGGCTGGAAGTCGTCGCCGAGGGCGTGGAAACGCCGGGGCAGCTGGCGCAGCTGACCGAACTCGGCTGCCACCGCCTGCAGGGCTATCTGTTCAGCCGACCGGTGCGGCCCGAAGAGCTGCTGCGCCTGAGCTGTTTCAGCCCGGCCGCACCGCAGACCTGAGCGCAGCCCTTAACGCAGACCTGAAAAAAGAAACCGGCAGGTGCTCGCCAGGAGGAGCTGGCTGCACGTGCCGGTGAAGGTGAGGAGAGTTGGTTGTCGCGGCGCTCGCACCGCGACTTGCGCATCCGGCGGGAATGCACCCCGCATTCCCGCTTGCTCCGCCTGAGTACGTCATTCGCCGATTCAGGCAGGGCAATACGATTATCAGCAAGCGCCATCGGCCGGACAATTCTCAAGAGGGAGTAAGCCATTCTGGGTAGGCGTGCGCGGACAGCCGGGGACCGCGACGCCAAAAGAAAACCGGCATCGACAACCCCCGCAGGAGTGGCCGATGCCGGCAAGTGCGGACATCGTTCCGCGGCCGTCACGCGAGCGCGCGACGGCCCAGCTGCATCAATACACGGCCATGTTGTGCGCGATGATCACCACCGCGACGCCAGCGGCCAGCGTGACGTAGGGCAGGATGCCGGCACGCTTGCCGCCTTCCGCCAGCTGGTCGTTCAGGTGCATGTCCTCCAGCATCGCATCAGGGAACTTGCCCTTGTCCTGCACGTAGTGGCGGTACAGGAAGACCGGGATGATCAGGGACGCGAACACCAGACCGGCGGTCAGCGTACCGGCGCCGTAGATGTCTGCGCCGAGGCCCATCAGCGCGAGATTGACGAAGCCCAGCACGACACCGATGCCGAGGATGATCTTCGGCGCCTTGAACGGACGCTCCCAGTCCGGACGATCGATGCGGTGGATCCAGCCGGAGTTCAGGTTCAGGAAGTTGAACATGATGTAGCCGACGTTGGAGCAGGCCAGCACGAACACGTAGTCCGACATCAGCAGCAGGATCAGGTTGAAGCCCAGATCCGTCCACATCGCGCGCGTCGGTGCGCCGTGTTCATTGACGTGCGACAGGTAGCGCGGCAGCCAGCCATCAACCGAAGCCTGGTACAGCGTGCGCGACGAACCGGCCATCGAAGTCATGATGGACAGCAGCACCGCCAGCACCAGCATGACCACCAGAACATTGGCCACCACTTCGCCGCCGCCGACCATGTGCGACATCACGTTGGCCACGCCCATGCCGCTGTAGACCTCCGGCGCCAGCATGCCGCTGTAGACCGCCGGCGTGCTCACCGTGCCGTCCGCCTCGACCACCGGCGGCGTCACCACCTCACCCAGGCCGAGATGGCCCTGGAAGGCGAGCGGCACCAGCGTGAACACCACGATGCACAGCAGACCCGAGTAGAAGATGGCCTTGAAGGTGTCCTTCTTCGGATCCTTGAACTCGCGGGTGTAGCAGACAGCGGTCTCGAAGCCGTAGGTCGACCACGCGGCGATGAACAGGCCGCCTGCCATCAGCGTGACGCCGGCCATGTTCCAGGCACCGTCCACCACCAGCCCGTTCTCGTAGGCGATGGGCACCATCGGCGAGAAGTGGGTCGACGGCATGTCGCCGGACAGCAGCGGCACCAGCGCGATCAGCATCAGCGGAATCAGTGCGGTGACGCCGAGCACCATGGTCGTGCGCGCCGAACGCAGGATGCCGCCGTGCTGGATGCCGAACACCGCCAGCAGCAGCACGACACCGACCAGGAAGGTCGCGTTGATGCGCAGTTCGAGCCCGGACTTGATGAAGCTCAGGTCGACCAGCGTCAGCTGCCAGGTGTTGATCGCCGCATCGGCCGGGAACAGCGCACCGAGGATGTAGCCGGCCGCCAGACCGGAACCGATGGCGAGCACCGGCGACCAGGCGAACCAGTTACACCACACCGACACCGGCGCGATGATCTTGCTGTAACGCACCCAGGCGACCGCGCCATACACCGAAGCGCCACCCGACTTGTGCGGGAACAGGCCGGCGATTTCGGCATAGGTGAAGGCCTGTATGAAGCCGAAGCCGATCGACAGCGCCCACACCATCCACGACGGCTTGCCGACGGTGGCGGCGATGGCGCCGATGGAAAACAGCACCAGCGCCGGCACGCCGCTGGCCACCCAGAACGCACCGGTCCAGTCGATCTTCCGGTGCAGTGAAGCACTTTCGGCGCGGCTGGCCGACCGTACCGGCGCCGCTCCGATCACATCCGCATTGCTGCTCATGTCATATCCCCCTTGTGCGCAAGGGGCCGCATCGCTGCGGCCCCCTGGTCATCAGAACGTGCGCTTCACGTAGATCAGCCACTTGCTGTCGCCGGTGTCCTTGCAGCGCGTGGACACCCCGCCGGCCGTATCGCAGATCGTGTAGAAGTTCTTGTCGGCATTGGTGTCGACATACGCCACCGCCGCCTGCCAGCCGCCCTCGAAGTTCTTCGTCACGCCCACTTTCCAGTCCGTGAAGTCGTAATCGTCGTAGTTCTTCACCTTCTGGTGACCGACGTGAACGTTGGCGATCCACGACGGCATGAACTCGTAGTTCGCGTTCAGCTCGATGTAGTCCGAACCGTCCGAATCCGCGCCGAAGGCCTTCTTGCTGAAGCCGAAGTAATCGGTCACCGCGTACGAGTACTTCAGCTGGATGAACTTCCACGTCACCGCCGCGTTCAGTTCCAGCGTGTTCAGGCTCTCGCCCGACGGATCGTACTTGCCGCCCGGGAAAATGAACTGCAGGAAGCCGACGTCGAAGGTCCAGTCATCGATGGTCTTGGCGAAGCCACCGTACACGTCGATCTCGCCGGTCGCGTTCGACAGCGCCAGATCGCTCACATTGGTACCCCAGATGCCCAGGTAGGCGCCGCTCGAGTGCGCGAGGTCGAAACCGCCCTGCACCGCCGGATTCTCCTGCGTATAGCTGATGCCGCGGAAGATGTACTGCGAGAACAGGCCAACGTTGGCGCTGATCGTGTAGGCCGGTGCGGCGGCTTCTTCTGCCTGGGCACAGAACGGTACGGCGAGCAGACCCAGCAATACGGCGCTCAGGGTGTTGCGGTGACGTCGGTGGTTAAGCACGGTGTTCTCCCTCTGTTGATCCACGGTTTCGGGCGATCTGAAAAAGCGGACGGCCTGCCCATAGCTGTCCGGTTGTGAGTCGGCGCGCGACCTGGCGTCGTTGCCGGATGCGACCCTGATACTCGGAAACGGGTGTGGCGAAGAATCTGCACCGGTCGCAGCGTTGCGACTGGCGGGAGTGCTGAAGGAAGAAGTGCGGAAGGGGTCCGGAGAGGCGTGTCCGTGATCGGCGTCAAAACGGCAGCTGCACTGCGTCACCCTGATCTCCCCGCACTTCGCGACCGGCTGACGTTGCGCGGTCGTCTCGATGTGAGTCCGATTATTGGAAGCGGGCCGCCGTCGGAACAATTCTCACAAGGGATTACCTCTTAAGGGGTAAGCAGGGACCAGGGGTCAGGGGCTGGGGGCTAGAGGGGCCGCGCCCTGACCTCGTGTGGCGCAGCCACACCTGTTCCCTGGTCCCTGATCCCTAGCCCCTAGTCCCTCGACTCACCCGCCCTTACCCCCAAAGAGGTAATCCCTCTTGAGAATTGTGGGCATTGATCCGCCTTCGCATCATTCGCCGCACCTGAGACGCGGCGAATGCACGACGTCCAGCGACCGACCGGGCGGCCGAGAGCATGCCGCGGTCGTATCCAGAACGGACCACACAAGAGGGATACAGATCATGAAGAAGCGCGTTGCCATCATCGGCGCCGGCCCCAGCGGCCTGGCCCAGCTCCGGGCCTTCCAGTCCGCCCAGGCCAAGGGCGCCGACATTCCGGAGATCGTGTGCTACGAGAAGCAGTCGGACTGGGGTGGCATGTGGAACTACACCTGGCGCACCGGCCTGGACGAGCACGGCGAGCCGGTGCACGGCAGCATGTACCGCTACCTCTGGTCCAACGGTCCGAAGGAATGTCTGGAATTCGCCGACTACACCTTCGACGAACACTTCGGTCGCCCGATGGGTTCCTACCCCCCGCGTGAAGTGCTGTGGGACTACATCAAGGGCCGTGTCGAGAAGGCCGGTGTGCGCAAGTACATCCGCTTCAACACCGCCGCCCGCAACGTCACCTTCGACGACAAGACCAAGAAGTTCACGGTCACCGTGCACAACTACGACCAGGACGTGACCTACTCGGAAGAGTTCGACTACGTCATCGTCGCCAGCGGCCACTTCTCGACCCCGAACGTGCCCTACTTCCCGGGCTTCGAAACCTTTGGCGGCCGCGTGCTGCACGCGCACGACTTCCGTGACGCGCTCGAATTCAAGGGCAAGGACGTGCTCATCGTCGGCGCCAGCTACTCGGCGGAAGACATCGGCTCGCAGTGCTACAAGTACGGCGCCCGTTCGATCACCAGCTGCTACCGCACCAACCCGATGGGCTACAAATGGCCCGACAACTGGGAAGAGAAGCCGCAGCTGCTGCGCGTCGAGGGCAAGACCGCCCACTTCGCCGACGGCACCAGCAAGCACATCGACGCCGTCATCCTGTGCACCGGCTACAAGCACCACTTCCCCTTCCTGTCGGAAGAACTGCGCCTGAAGACCGACAACCGCCTGTGGCCGCTCAATCTGTACAAGGGCATCATGTGGGAGGACAACCCGCAGCTGATGTACCTCGGCATGCAGGACCAGTGGTACAGCTTCAACATGTTCGACGCCCAGGCCTGGTACGCGCGCGACGTCATCCTCGGCCGCCTGCCGGTGCCGTCGTACGAAGAGATGCACGCCGAAGACATGAAGTGGCGCGAAGAGGAACTGACGCTGGAAGACGCCCAGCAGATGTTCGAATTCCAGGGCAAGTACATCCAGCACCTGATCGACGCCACCGACTACCCGAGCTTCCCGATTCCCGAGGTCAACCAGACCTTCCTCGAATGGAAGAAGGACAAGTACGAGGACATCATGGGCTACCGCAACAAGTGCTACCGCTCGCTGATGACCGGCACCATGGCCACGCCGCACCACACCTCGTGGCTGGAGGCGCTGGACGACTCGCTCGAGGCCTACCTGAACGAGCCGGCCTCGACCGAGCAGGCCTGACGGCCCCGGGGCCCACGGGTGACACACCCGTGACCGACCAACCCTGATGCGACCCGACCTGCCCGGCCACCACCGGGCACGTCGGGTCGCGGGTGCTTCCATGACATGAACACGATCGTCGAACCTTCGCTGAATCCGGCGACTGCCGCGCGAACGCGTGCACGCCACGTCCGTCACGTCGCCCTCGGCGGCGCAGCGGTGTCCTTCGACCTCGCCGCCGGCGACCGCCTCACGCTGACCGACCCCGAAGGCCTGCAGCCGGGGCTGCTCTATGTCGCCGGCCCGAACGGCATCGCCGCGGCCATGCTGCCCGGCCTGCCCGTCACCACCCCGGCCGATGTGCCCGGCTTCGCCCGCGCGCTGCTCAGCGGTGCACCGGCCGGCTGGGGCCTGGTCTGTGCCGAAGTGTTCGGCAGCGACGGGCTGCCGGGCAGCCAGCGCGTCGTCACCGCACCCGGCGCAGTGCGCTGCGCACTGCACGCGCCGGGCGATGACATGCAGCCGGACGCGCAGAACGCGCCGACCGAACTGATCGCCGACATCGAGTGCGCCGAACCGGTGGCCGGCATCGCGCCGCCGCCGCTGGCCCCGCCGGTACTCGACCTGCGCATCGCCGCCGGCACGGCACAGGCCTACCGCGTGAAGGCCGGCGACTACATACAGGTGATCGACGTCGACGGCCGCCAGTGCTCCGACTTCCTCGCCTTCGACGCCGCAGCACTCGCGCAGGGCCAGGAATACGACCTCGACCCGACCACCACGCGCACGCTGATGGGTTCGGCCAGCCCCGGCCCCGGCCTGCTGAACAAGTACTACGACGAGCGCCAGGTGCCGCTGGTCGAGGTGATCCGCGACACGGTCGGCCGCCACGACACCTTCATGCTGGCGTGCAGCGCGAAGTACTACGACGACATGGGTTACCCCGGTCACGCCAACTGCAGCGACAACTTCAACAACGCGCTCGAACCGCACGGCGTGGCCCGCCGCGCTGGTTGGCCGGCGATCAACTTCTTCTACAACACCATCGTCAATCACGACGACAGCATCAGCCTGGACGAACCGTGGTCGCGCGCCGGCGACTACGTGCTGCTGCGCGCGATGACCGACCTGGTCTGCGCCTCCTCGTCCTGCACCGACGACATCGACCCGGCCAACGGCTGGAACCCGACGGATATCCACGTGCGGGTCTATGACGCCTCGAACAACTTCTCCAAAGGGATCGCACACCGCATGACGCCCGACGCCGCCCCCAAGCTCACGCGCGAAACCGGCTTCCACGCCCGCACCTCCGCGCTCACCCGCCGCATGGTCGAGTACCGCGGCTTCTGGCTGCAGGACTCGTTCTCGTCCAACGGCCCGATCGACGAATACTGGGCCTGCCGCGAACGCGCGGTGATGATCGATCTGTCCGCACTGCGCAAGTTCGAAATCACCGGCCCCGACGCCGAACAGCTGCTGCAGCTGGCCACCACGCGCAACATCCGCAAGCTGGCGGTCGGCCAGATCGTCTACACCGCGCTCTGCTACGAGCACGGCGGCATGATCGACGACGGCACGGTGTTCCGCCTGTGCCAGAACAACTTCCGCCTGGTGTGCGGCGATGACTACTGCGGCGTGTGGCTGCGCGAACTGGCGGCCAAGCACAACCTGCGCGTGTGGGTGAAGTCCTCCACCGACCAGCTGCACAACCTGTCGGTGCAGGGCCCGAAGTCGCGCGACATCCTGCGCGAAATCGTCGTCACGCCGCCGGGCAATGCGTCGATGGACGAACTGAAGTGGTTCCGCCTGACCGTGGGCAAGATCGACGGCCTGCCGGTCGTCGTGTCGCGCACGGGTTACACCGGCGAACTGGGCTACGAAGTCTGGTGCCACCCGAAGCACGCAGTGCAGGTGTGGGACGCCATCGCGAAGGCCGGCGAGCCGCACGGCATCGCGCCGATGGGCCTGGCCGCGCTCGACATGCTGCGCATCGAAGCGGCGCTCATCTTCGCCGAGTACGACTTCTGCGATCAGACCGATCCGTTCGAGGCAGGCATCGGTTTCGCGGTGGCGGCCGACAAGGAGGATGACTACGTCGGCAAGGCCGCGCTGGAGCGGCGCAAGGCCCACCCGGCGCGCGTCATGGTCGGCCTGGACATCGAAGGCACCGAACTGGTGGCGCACGGCGACCCGATCTTCAACGGTCGCGCGCAGATCGGCCAGATCACCAGCACCACCCGTTCGCCCATCCTCGGCAAAACCATCGCGCTGGCACGGCTGGACGTGTCGGCGGTCGAGCTGGGTGCCACGGTGGAGATCGGCAAGCTGGACGGCCACCAGAAGCGCATCAAGGCCACCCAGGTGAAAACCTCGCACTACGACCCGACCAAGGCCCGCGTGCGCGCCTGATCGCGGTACGCAGGCAGCAGGGCGCGGAGCGGCGAAAGCCGTTCCGCGCCTTTTTCATTCCCGGCATGTAGATCCGCGCCGCCGCCGCAGGCGCGGTGACCGGTCGCGCCTACCAGGCGTCGCTGCGCGGCAGGTCGTCGTCGATGTCGTAGTAGTCGGCGCGCGAGCCGGCGAAGATGTGGGCCGACAGCTTCAGGCCGGTCGGGCGGTCCAGCGTGCCGGCAGTCACATAGGTGACGTCGGATCCGGCGTCCTTCCAGAACAGATTGCCGCCGCACTGTGCGCAGAAGCCGCGTTTCACGCTGAGCGACGAGGCGTACCAGCGCAGCGGGTCGCCAGCCATGATTTCGAGGTCGGCGTCGGCGCAGCTCGCCATCACGGCATGATGGCCGCTGGTGCGGGCGCACTGGCTGCAATGGCACGCCACCGGCGCGCTCAGCGCCCCCCGCACACGGTAGCGCACGGCACCGCACAGACACGCACCTTCACCTCCACCCGCCTTCGCCATCGCCCGCCTCCCCTGTTCGTGATGCGCGCAGCGTACGCAGCAGGCGCTCGCGCGCACATACCACCTAGGGGGTAACCCCTCTTGAGAATTGTCCCGACCTCCCCCGGACAACAGAATCAGTCCCAGATCGACCGCGCAGCGCGGCGACGCCCACGACAAGGAGATCCGGGAATGCAGAGGAATTCGGTACTGAACGAGCGGCACCGCCAGCTCGGTTCTAAGCTCGACGGCGATACGTGGAACAACATGCCGATCCCGTGGAGCTACAACAGCTGCCCGCACGACGAAGTCGTCGCCACGCGCACCCGCGCCGGCCTGTACGACGTGTCGGCGCTGAACATCGTCAACGTGACCGGCCCGGACGCCGAAGCCGTGATCGACCGCCTGGTCACCATCGACATCACCAAGCTGAAGCCGGGCACCGCCCGCCTCGGCGGCGAAGTGAACGAAGCCGGTGCGCTGGTCGACGACATCATGATCATCCGTGACTCGGCCGACAAATTCCGCATTTCGCACGGCAGCGGCGCCACGCCGAAGACGCTGGCTGCACTGGCTGCCGGCAAGAACGTGAAGGTCGAAGCCGACCTCGACGTGCACATCCTGTCGCTGCAGGGCCCGGTTTCGCTCGACGTGCTGGCCCCGCACACGCCGGCCGATCTGGCTGCGCTGCCCTACTTCAACCACGTCGAAACCACGCTGTTCGGCAAGAAGGTGACGCTGGGCCGTGGCGGCTACTCCGGCGAGCGCGGCTACGAGGTGTACTGCAGCGCGGCCGACGCCGTGTTCCTGTGGGACACCATCCTCGAAGCCGGCAAGCCGAAGGGCGTCATCCCCTGCTCGTGGACCGCGCTCGACCTGACCCGCGTCGAAGGCGCGCTGCTGTTCTTCCCGTTCGAAATGCCGGAAGGCGACACCACGCCGTGGGAAGTGAACATGGACTGGGCGGTCGACCTCGACAAGAAGGGCGACTACATCGGCAAGGCTGCCGTGCTCGCACTGAAGGGCCGCGAACGTGCCAAGCAGGCCGGCATGACCGTGCTGCACCACGAAGCGGTCGAAGCCGGCGCCAAGGTCTATGACGGCGAGAAGGAAGTCGGCGTGGTCACCTCGGCCTCGTACAGCCGCCTGCTGATGCAGTCGCTGGCCATGGTGCACCTGAAGCCGTCGCATTCGAACATCGGCACCCGCCTGACCATTGCCAGCAAGGCCGGCAAGCTCGCCGCGCTGGTGGTGCCGACGCCGTTCTACGACCCGCTGCGCCAGCGTACCCATCCGGACAAGAAGCGCTGATCGCGCATCGAATCCGACCCGCCGCGCGCTCCGGCGCGCGGCATGTCTGCAACTCGCATCGAGACGCCGCATGAGCACCCCAGCCATCAAAAGCCAGCCGGTTTACGCAGAGCTCGAATGGGATCGCGCCGGTACGCATCACATCCTGTTCGTTGCCGCCGAGGACGCCGCTCTGGCGCAGCGCCTGCTCTCCAACCCGCCCGCCGGCACCATCACGCTGATCCACCTGGGCAGCACGTCCGCCGAGGCGCGCAGCTGCTGGTCGCAGGGCCTGCCCGACAGTGCGCTCTACCTCGAGACGCACTCGCTGGCGGAGGCGCTGGAAGTGCTGCGCGACGCGCTCTACGTCGCGCAGATGGGCACGCGCATCTATCTCGCCGGCCCGGAAGACGCGGTGTGGCAGGCGTCGCGCGTGGCCGACGGCTTCGGCGTCGGACGCGACGAAGTTCGCTACGCACAACTGGGCAGCAAGGCACGCCCGGTGTTCTGCGTGCATTGCCGCACCATCACGCGCGGCGTGCACACCAACATCGTTTCATGCAGCGGCTGCGGACGATCGCTGTTCGTGCGCGACCACTTCTCGCGCCGGCTGGGTGCCTACATGGGCTTCCAGATCGACGCCGAAGTGCCGGGCGAGGTCCCCGCTGCGGAGGTGGTCTACCCATGAGCAGTGCATCCCTCAACGTAGAGATCCGCCGCATCCGCGAACTGGCGCCGGGCATCCGCGAGTTCAGCCTGTCGCGCACCGACGGCGAAGATTTTCCGGTCTATTCCGGCGGCAGCCACATCGTGCTGTCGCTGCCGCTTGGTGAGCGTCCGCACCGCAATCCGTACTCGCTGCTGGGCGACCCGACCGTGCGCGACACCTGGCGCGTGGCGGTGCGCAAGCAGGAAGAGTCGCGCGGCGGTTCGCGCTGGCTGCACGAGCAGGCGCGCGAAGGCATGCGCATCGACATTTCGGCGCCGGTGAACCTGTTCCCGCTGATCCGCACCGGCCGCCGCCACATCCTGGTCGCCGGCGGCATCGGCATCACGCCCATCCTGTCGCAGGCGCGCGAACTGGCCCGCCTCGGTGCCGACTTCGAAGTGCATTACGCCTACCGCGGCCCCGAATACGGCGTGTTCTCCGACGAGCTGGAGGCGCTTGCTCCGGGGCGCGTGCATCACTACGTGCAGTCGCGCCGCGAACAGATCGAATTCGGCTCGCTGCTGGCCGGCCGTCCGCTGGGCACCCACTTCTACATCTGCGGTCCGGCCGGCATGGTGGCCGCCAGCATGAACGCCGGCAAGTCGCTGGGCTGGCCGGAAAGCCATCTGCACAGCGAACAGTTCCTCGCGCCGACCGGCGGTGAGCCGTTCGACGTAAAGCTGGCACTGAGCGGCAAGGCCTTCACCGTGCCGAGCGACCTGTCGCTGCTGGAAGCGATCGAGCAGCAGGGCGTCGACGCGCCCTACCTCTGTCGCGGCGGCGCCTGCGGCCAGTGCGAACTGGAAGTGCTCGGCGCCGAAGGCGAGCTGATCCATCACGACCTGTATCTGAGCGCCGACGAGCGCGCGTCGGGCAAGAAGATCATGCCCTGCGTGTCGCGCCTGAAGGGCGGTTGCCTGACCCTGAACCTGTGAGGAAGACGACATGAGCATCGCATTCAAGCCGGACGAAACCTTCCGCGGCGACTACACCTACCGCAACTCGCCGGCGGCCATCCGCCGCTTCCCCTTCCCCTTCCATCAGGACCAGTACATGTACTCGGTCAACATGGAGCCGCACACCAAGGGGCCTGCAGGTTCGGTGTTCGAGAACGCCTTCGACATCGACGAGCACTACATCGCCGAAATGCGCGACCGCGCCATCACGCTGGAGCGCGACCCGGGCCGCTGCGTGTCGCTGCCGCACATGATGGACGCCGAGTGGGACACGCTGGAACTGATCATGGAATCGCTGTCGCGCGACTATCCGGACATGTTCACGCTGGCCAAGGACGGCGCGCGCTGGAGCTGGATCAACAAGCCGCTGGGCATCGAGCAGACCTTCACCTTCGGCGACGCCGCCACGCTGCCCTGCCCGCCCTTCGAGTACATCACGCGGCAGACCCAGGGTGACTTCGTCATCATGGACCAGCGCGACAACGACCTGTTCGCCGACGCTGGCATGATCACCTCGCAGGCCGACTGGTCGCTGATGTTCGACGCCGGCATGAGCTTCATGGAATGGCACGGTCCGGTGCCGCTGGCGCATGAGCTGGGCGTGTTCGAGCGCGCGCTGAAGTACCTGCTGATGCTGCAGCAGGGCCGACCGGTGCGCCGCCTGAACTGGACCATGACCATCAACCCGCGTCTCGACACCTCGCCGGAAACCTACCCGGAATGGGGCCCGGACCGCGCCAGCGTCACGCCGGACAACGTCGGCGACAAGGTGCACCTGCGCGTCGAACTGCAGGCCCTGTTCCGCCTGCCGCGCAGCAACGGCATGCTGTTCTCGATCCGCGGCTATCTGGCCAGCATGAACGAACTGGCCACCTACCCGCGCTGGGCCAAGCGTCTGCACCGCGTACTGAGCACGCTGCCGAACGAGCTGGCCGAGTACAAGGGTCTGGTGCGCTACAAGCCGACCACGCTGGAATGGCTGTCGAAGTTCGACGACGGCGAAGTGCTGCCTGCCGGCACGCAACCCGAGTAAGCAGCGCCACAACGCGCTCGCGGCGGACATGGGGGGTGCCCGTGTCCGCCGTTTTCGTTGACGGGCGGCAGCGAATCGGGCTTGCTTTGGTGGGAGCGGCCTTGGCCGCGACGCGGCGTCAGCAAGCCGCAGGCTCCGATTTCAAGCAGACATCGCGCCTCGAAGATTGACGACAGCAGTTGATCTGCGGCCCCGTCGCGGTCAGAAGACCGCTCCCACACTGTCATCGTGCGCCGCGCCCCCTATTTGAGGGTGTCGACACGCCATACAGTACTCCGGCCGTACACTTCCGTTCGCACGCAAATGATTGATTTGAATGTGAACAGTTCTCGGCTGGTGCGCATCTTGCTGCGGGGCGGGACTCATCCTTCAACCGCCCCAGGAGGTCACCATGCCGCGCGCTCTTGCCCGTCTTCCCGTGCTCACCGTGTTCGCCGCGCTGTCGTTCCAGGCCCACGCACTGACCCAGGTGCAATGGGTGACGCCATCGGAAAGCCAGATCGTCAGCGGTGGCGGTCTGCAGTCGGTGAACCTCGATGAAACGCCTTACGTGTCGGCGGGTGGCGTCACCTTCGTCGGCAAGGCGCAGGGCGACGACGCGACCGGCACGGTGCGCGTGTTCAGCGAAATCGACAGCCGCGGCGTCGGCGGCGTACCCGACCTGCTGATCGGCTCCGCCTTCGCCCAGAACACGAGCAGCGGCGTGCTGGTCGGCACGCCGGGCAGCGGCCCGGTGGACGTCACCTTCGTATTCACCTTCGACGGCAGCTTCCACACCTACAGCGGCAACGTGTTCCACCAGCTTGTCGGCACACTGACACTGGGCATACCGTCGAGCACGGTCGCCTTCACCAATGTGAACTACCAGTCGCAACTGGTGTTCCGCACCGATCTGCTGGACGACACCGCCGTGCGCACGGAAAGCAAGGGCAACGTCACCTATTTCGAACCGGGTTTCGTCTACGTCGATGAGCCCTACGCCGGCGCCACCAGCACCGTCATCAGCGACGACATGAACGACCTGATCGGCGAAATCCGGCTCACCGTCACGATGACCCCGGGCCAGAACTTCGTGCTGGTGAACAACCTCAGCACCCAGGTCACGCCCGAACCCATACTGCCCAGCGCCGGCCCCTTCGACTACAGCCAGTCCTGGGGCGCGGTGGACGGTTTCAACACCGGCCGGCTGAGCATCCTGCTACCGCAGGGCTACACGCTCGAAGGCAATACCGGCCTGCTGACTGCCGCCGTCGCACCGCCTGTGCCCGAACCCGCAACCTGGGGCCTGATGGCCGCCGGTCTGGCAGTGCTCGGCGCGATCGCGCGCCGCCGAACGAACGCGTAAGACGCCGCGCGGCGCCGCCGCTCAGGCGGCGGCGTCCCGCTTCGGCAGCACCCAGTTCGGTCGCGGGAAGTGGCAGGTGTAGCCGTTCGGGAAATGCTCCAGGTAGTCCTGGTGTTCCGGTTCGGCCTCCCAGAAATCACCGACCGGCTCGACCTCGGTCACCACCTTGCCCGGCCAGATGCCCGACGCATCGACGTCGGCGATGGTGCGCAGCGCCTCGTCGCGCTGCGCTTCGCTGGTCCAGTAGATCGCCGATCGGTAGGAAGGCCCGCGGTCGTTGCCCTGGCGATTCGGCGTGCTCGGGTCGTGGATCTGGAAGAAGAATTCCAGCAGCCGGCGATAGCTCAGCTGCGCCGGATCGAACAGGATCTCGATCGCCTCGGCGTGCGTGCCGTGATTGCGGTAGGTCGCGTTCGGCACGTCGCCGCCGCTGTAACCGACGCGCGTCGAGACCACGCCAGGGATGCGGCGGATCAGCTGCTGCATGCCCCAGAAACAGCCGCCGGCAAGCACTGCGCGTTCGGTGCTCATCGCACGTCCTCCACCTGATCCAGATAGTCGCCATAACCTTCGGCCACCATGTTGTCGCGATGCACGAAGCGCAGCGACGCCGAATTGATGCAGTAGCGCAGCCCGCCGCGGTCGCGCGGGCCGTCCGGGAAGACGTGGCCGAGATGGCTGTCGCCGTGCGCCGAGCGCACTTCGGTACGGATCATGCCGAGCGAAGCATCGCGCAGCTCGGTCACGTGCGCCGGCTCGATCGGCTTGGTGAAGCTCGGCCAGCCGCAGCCGGACTCGAACTTGTCGCTCGACGCGAACAGCGGCTCGCCGGACACGATGTCGACGTAGATGCCCGGTTCGTGGTTGTGCAGATATTCGCCGGTGCCTGGGTATTCGGTGCCGTTCTGCTGCGTAACCCGGTACTGCTCAGGCGTGAGGCGGGCGATCACCTCGGGTGATTTGCGATAGGTCTTCATGCGTCCTCCTGTGGCGTCGTAGACCGCGCCCCCGCGGGCGCGTTCTGCGTTTCTTGTCATCGCCGAGGATAGCGCGAACGGCTCCGCTCATCGTGCGCCGGCATTCAGGGTCCGACGCCGCTCTGCCGCGCCCGGTTCAGACCGCTTCAAGGCGCCGTCGGAACATGCGGAGATGGCAGTGCGCCCTCCATGCGGAAGCGGCGCAATGCCTCGCCCTGGCGCAGCACGACCTCCTCGGCAACGACCGCCAGCCCCTGGCGCTCGAAGAATGGGCGCGCCGCCAGACTGGCCTCGGCAAAGACGCGCTCGGCGCCAGCGCGGCGGAGGTCCGCGCACGCCGCGCGGAAGAGTGCGGACGCCACACCCCGGCGCGCATGCTGCGGCGCCGTGAACAGCAGATCGACGTGACCCTGATGCGTGTAGCCGATGAAACCGGCCACCTCATCACCGTCGCACGCGAGCCGGGCATGCAGACGCGACAGGCGGGCGCGCCAGGCATCCGGATCCGGCGGCAGCGGTGCCCAGGCGCGACACTGTTCGCGGGTATAGGCACGGCCCGCAAGATCGTGAACCGCCGCGGCAAACACCGCCATCAGCGCATCGAGGTCGGATTCAAGCGCTTCACGTATCCGCATTTCAAATAGATCGACTCGGTTCGACCGCGCGGTCGGGCGGATCGTGCATGACAGCCCCCTTCACGAAACGGCGGTGCGCAGGCGACCCGCACAGCATCGCAGACTATTCGCGGCGCCCCTGCGCCGGCCACTCCGCAAAGGCGAACACCCACAACGCGATCACGTTGACGAAGGGGACGAGCAGCAGCAGTGAGAACGCGCCGTTGTACCCGGCCTTGCTGACGATGCGCCAGGCCGGAATGACGAAGATCACCAGAAAGGGCAGGAAGAACAGCCCGTGATTCATGCCAGGAAATCCCATGGAATGCTCCTCTCAAACGGCTGCTGCGTACCCGCAGCGTGGCCGGTCAAGCATACGCCAGGCTCAGTGCTCACACTCGAGCGCCGCATGCACCCAGCGGCCACCCCTGTCGACACAGGCATCGATCAGGATTTCGCGTGCGACGAAGGGGGCAAGCGCCAGAACGGCCGCCACCGCGAGCAGAAGCCAGGCCAGCGTGCCGATGCGCGGAAGGCGACCCAGCGCCCGAAACAGGCCGACCGCCGCCACAAAGGCGGCGAGCGACCAGAGGAACGAAGCGAGGGAACGTCGCTCCCAGCCCAGCTTGTGAGGCCCCGGCGGTCCGCCTGCGACCCAGGCGCTGACGAAGGCGTCGTTCAGATACAGCAGGCCAACCACACCGAGGCCAAGCAGCGCTGCGCACCGCGCAATGCCGAGCATCACGCCCATTGCAGACACGATCGAACGGTCTGCACCGTGCTCAGGACTCGGTGCGCTCATATGCCGTGTTCGCCATCGAAACGGTGCTGAAAGTGCCCACGACAACACAAGCGATGGCATAGCCGATGCCGAGGCTCGCACTCGCCCTCACGGCAACGCCGAGAAACGCCGCAGCGCCCTCGGCCACCGGCATCGCCATCCGGAGCGGGATATCCGCGAGCGACCAGAGCCCAATGGTCGCAAGCCAGGGCCAGAACGTCCTTGCGGCGAGATCGGAGCCACACGAGGGGCAACGGAAAGCGCGCTTCAGGCTCAGCCAGGACAGTCGTGCATTGCAGTGTGGGCAGCGCGCAGACATGAATGATCTCAACGTGGGACGGGCGGAAACCGTGCTGCCTCATCGCGCGACGGTCAGGCGCAACAGGAGCGACCTGGTGGTCACGCTTTCATGCTTCCTCGTTCAATCCGTGTTCGGTCCCCATCGACTGCATGGGCTCTGTCCGGCCCCCTCTTTTTTACTGATTCGGAGGATGTCCCGACGCCACGCAAGCGCGGAGTGCAGTCAACTTCAATCTCGCTGACCGTCGCACTCGCTGCCTCGGGCGCGGCCTGCTGAACTCCGCCGCCCAAAGGCGTTTGCGGGCACACCGGGACAGAGCATCCGCTATTCGAGTCCAAGAATCGCCCCCACCGACTTTTCAATCAGCTCGACCAACTCGGCATCCATGTACCGGTACTCGTCCGGAATATCTAGGACGTGAATCGGCTTGTTTTCGAGAACTCGCCCGCACTCAGTCATTAGCCGGGACTTGTGCTTCTCTTCCATGACGAAGACCACATGAGCCCATGAAAGGTCGGCAGCGGTGACGGGGTGCCTCGCATTCGGGCTTGTTCCTCCAGACCTGACCGAGAGCGATGGATGCTTACGCCACACCTGCTCCGCCGTCGGACTTCGCCACTGGTTTCGGCTGCAAACAAACAGGACATTTGTTCGGACCGAAGCTTTCACGCTTGCTTCATGCGCTTGTTTCAAAGCTGAACCTCGATGACCCGCGGGGAGTCGATCCCAAGTTGCTTTGATCGGGCAAGCTTGGTTGTCTGTTTCAGGTTCCTTGCACGCTTGAAGTCTTCGGGCATGGCTTGAAACGCCTGACGTTGAAGCTGAGCCGCGAGCGGCGGCTTGCCGACGCGAGTCGGCTCGAGCGAAGGGTTAGGCCTCACCCTGGTACTCGCGACTTCACTTGACTGGAACGAATACAGGAACGATCCATGGCCCTGGCATGAATGGGTTCGGGCGCCGCACAACCTGCGTTTCCGATGATTCAACAAGAACCACCTTCGACTCTAGATCAACGATCTTGAAGCGAACGGTTGTTTCGCCATAGACACCTTGGACTTGATATCTCCCGTTTGGCTTGAGCAAAACATCAAGTGAAACCGGATCGGTTTGCCAGAAAAGGCTATTGGCATTACCGCGATTTGCATAGTAGAACACCTTCACTGACGTGGAACCCGGGTCAACCTTAAATGTCATGTCGTTCTCTCGTGCCATGAGGCCAAACTCGAGATTTCCAATTGAATAAATTCGAGTACCGCCCCAGATCGTTACGCCTTCCCGTATCCACTCTTCCTGTACCGACGCAGGTGTTGTCGAAGTGGCGTAGTTCATTGTCGTGCACGCTGATGACATGAGGCATGCAGAAAGCAAGAGTCCGGAGGTGATCTTCATAGGCGATGGAATGCGTGGGGGAAGACTGTGAGGCCTAACAGCGGTCCAGTCAGCGAAGCTGGCGTAGGCCCGCTGCAATGAAAGGTTAAAGCGAAACCCGCTCATAGACCGAAGGCGTCCCATATTCCATCCCGAAGACTATCTAGCGGCTCGTTCAGCTTTCGGCGTGTCTCGAAGTCGTCGTGCCAGAAGTTCAGGTCGGCAAAACTACCAGCGCCACCAAGCATGGCCCGATAGGTAGTCTTGGCTCCTTCAAGGTCACCTTGATCTAGCGCCTCGCGAGTAGCGGTGACCCCTCGAATCCGGTTGCTTTCTTCGTGCTGCCTGAGAAGTAACTCAAGTGCAACGACCTTCTGGTAGAGCTGAGACGTCATTGGGTTGCGCTCTAACGTAAAGGTGACAGGCACGTTAGGCCACTCGTTCGCGTAGCGACACAGGGCGACGTTCATCTTTCGAGCACCTTTAACACCGGTTGTCCGATGACACGTAGCCAAGCCTCAATGTCAGGCCTGGTGAACGGGCGGCCGGCTTCCCCGCAGTGAAAATGTTCAACGCCATTCTCGGCAAGCAACTGGAGGAGCTTCTCTCGCAGTTCCGCAGAGGAACTGGCTTTAGGAGAAAGTGCATTCGGCGAGATGGCGACGATGACACCGTCCTCCGTCAAGGTGATCTCGCGGATGGCGTAGCGTGAGGATGGCGGCTCACTCTCGCGCACGCATACGCACGGCTGAACCCGCTTGCGCTTGAACAAGGAGAGAAGCCGCTTCTTTCGTAGTGGAGTCATGAGTGACACTTGCGGTCTAACGACGCTGTAGAAATACCCCATTCCGGGGCAAGCGGTTGTGACCGGCGCACGCCGGCTCAAAGTCGTTCATCATCGTTTCAGTCTCTCGATCTTCGCTTCATCGTCGTCCCCTGACGTCAGCGCCGGCCGCTGCCCGACGCGCTCGAAATGGCGTCGGTCTCTGCCGCCAGCTTACCTAATTCGCGTATCCATGGTGCCCGAGCTTTTCGATGTTGTGCACCAGGCAGTACAGCTTCCACTGCCCATCCACCTTCTCCCGCCCGCGCAGCGTGAAGCGACTGAGCCGTTTGTTGTGCCGCAGGTTGCCGAACACGGGCTCGACGGTGGCAAACCGCGCAGCGATCATCCGTTTGCCGTCCGTGGAATCGATGCGCCGCTTCATCCGCTCGGTGTGTGATTCGGTGGGGCCTCGCTTGCCGCGGAAGAAGGCGACCTGTCGCACTTTCGTTGTGCCCGGCGTGCGCAGGCAGCGGCTGCGCTGCTCGCACGGCACGCAGTCGCGCGCGGCGCCGGTGTATTTGGTGGCGGCGTAGCCGTTGATCGTGCATTCACCGCCGTTGCGATAGAGGCGCTTGCCCGCTGGGCACAGGCAGTGGCTGCGGTCCTCGGCTTCGGTGAAGTCGGTGTTGGCGTAGGGCTTGTTCTTGCCGGCGGTGCGCGCTGCCTTCGCCTTCTCGCTCTTGTCCCACAGCGTGTCGGGTTTCGCTTTGTGCTTGGCCTGATCGGCGTATCTGGGGTCACGCTGCCTGTAGCCGTTGTCGCACACCCACGCGGGAATGCCGCGCTTATCCAGTTCGGCGAGGTTCTTCTCGGAGTGATAGCCCGCGTCGGCGCAGATCGCGGTGTCCTGGCTGCGCTGAGCGGAAGAGGCGTCGATCACCGGCAGCAGCAGTTCCTGTTCCGATCCGGTGCCGTGCGCCTGCGCATTGACCACGATCTGGTGGGCGGCATCGACGGCGGCCACGCCGGTATAGCCCTGGAGCACGCCCTTGGCGGTGGCCATCTTGGCCGATTCGTTGTCGGTACGATTCGAGAGGCGAACCGCGCCCTTGGCGCCGCGTCGGTCGTCCGGGTGGCGCGCAAGCCAGTCTCGGATCTTTGCCGCTTCGCTTGAAAGTCTTTCGCGGGTGCGCTGCGCACGGGCTGCCTCGTCGTCGCAGCCGGCGGCATCGCGCGCCTTCTGCTCACAGATCATGCGCTGCACGGCCGCTTCCATCTTCGCCGCCTCGCGCTCGAAATCGGCACGGGTGCCGCTCTTCGCCTTGGATGCGTTCGACGGCAGCTTCACACCGTCGATGGCGAAGAGCTCGCGCCCGATCAGCCCTTCGCGGTCGCACACCAGCAGCACCTCGGTGAAGAGCGCTTGGGCCTCATTGCCGAGACTGCTGACGAAGTGCGCGACGGTTGTGAAGTGCGGCGCGCTATCGCCGGAGACGGCCATGAACAGCACGTTGGTGCGGCAGGCAGTGGCGATGGATCGGGAGCTGATCAGCCCGCGCGAGTAACCAAGCAGCACGATCTTGAGCAGCACGGCCGGATCGAAGGCCGGAGCGCCGCCTGCGTCGTTGGTGTAACGCTCGCGCAGGGCAGACAGATCGAGTTCGTTGTCGACCAGGTGGCAGAGTGCGAACTCGAAGGTGCCGGGCAGCACCTGCTGCGCGAAATCGACCGGGATCAACTTCAGGCCGTAGTCGGGTGTCTTGAATCGCGGCATCGCGGGGCTCCGTAGAGGCGATGCGGAATCATAACAACGGCATGTGAACGGGTGACGGTGGGGAGGGGTTTTTCTACAGCCTCAACGTTCGACGTAAGGGGCCGGTTGCGCGTAAGCGCAAGCGGTCCCCTTGACGGAGGGGTTAGGCTGCATGCGCTTCAACTCGCTACACATAGACGGCCCTTGTGCCCGGAACCGCAGCTTTCGCACGCTC
Source organism: Methyloversatilis discipulorum (assembly GCF_000385375.1). Taxonomy (NCBI): domain Bacteria; kingdom Pseudomonadati; phylum Pseudomonadota; class Betaproteobacteria; order Nitrosomonadales; family Sterolibacteriaceae; genus Methyloversatilis; species Methyloversatilis discipulorum. The sequence continues at coordinate 509,920 of NZ_ARVV01000001.1, read as the reverse complement.
GGTGAACCCCTCATAGAAGAACGGAATGTTGTCTGCGCGGTCACCATTAACGCGACCGCGAACCTTGTCAAAGGACATCATGGCCACGTGAAACGTTGGCTCGCCAACAATGAGAACCGGCTGTTGCCCTTTCTCATACCAAGCGAACTTGCCGCCGTGCTCTCGATATCCAACTTCGAGGATGTAGCAACCTACCAACTCGATGATGGCTTCAACGGCCTCGGGCTTAATGCTGGCCTTCTTGTTGGCTACGTCGTTGAGGAGTTCTTCGACTGCTTGAAGACTTGCAACTGAGTAGTCGAGCCTACCCTGTACGCGCGCTCCCAATTGCTTAACTGCTTGTGCTGCGTTCTCGTGAACCTGATCCACAAAGGTGCTCCATACCAAGGGTTCTGAGCGATTTCGTGCAGCCTAACGTAGAAGTGAGAGGCAGCCGGAGCGAAGCGTAGGGAACCAAAAGCGCAGCTTTTGGCTGTCCTGCTCGACTGCCATGTTAGGCCGTTGGCTCATTGCTTCGACCCTCTAGTGATTCCGCAACCATAGCAAGTAGCGACTCTGCATCTCGAAGAGGAAAGACCAGTCCTTTCTGGCGATAAAACTCAAAGACCATAGCATTGCAACCATGCAATTCATTAAGCAAATATGGCACCAATTCTCGTTCGTTGATTCTCTTCGCCGGAACCGCAACCAAGGTTGCTAGGCACGGTTTTTTCTTATCAAATTTTCCATACTGAATGCCCTCGAACGGGAGGTCACCTGAAACAGAACCGGGAACACAAAATATGGGGTTCAGGAGAATTGTTGCCGAAGGTTCGCGCAGGCCTTTAATCGTGACAGATACTCTCTGTATGGCTCGACAAAGAAGAGTGTCTTTTAGTTCTGGCCCACCGTAATCGGCTCCGATTGCAATCATGTCGTGGAGGCCTAACACCTGAATTAAGCCGCGCCGCGAAGCGGCGTCGGCTTGAATGAATTGTTAGGCCTAGCCGCTGTAGAACGACCAAGCCAAGGACACAATCTTTCCGCTCTCGTGCTGTATCTCAAACGTTGACTCACTCTCTCCAAGGAGAAAGACAATGCTGCCGGGCTGCTTGTGAGACGGATCGCCCAGCTCATAAACCGCGGATCCTAGCGAAGCACCGACCTAAAGAAAGCTGGGGATGTCTGCTGTTGTGCCATGCACATATACGTAGAGGACGATTCCATCCGAATCTCGAGCGAGCGGAGAGATCAAGATCTGGGACTCGCCCGCGCTGCATGAGACTGTCTCTATCCGCTCCGTCGTTTCCGGATCGTATGGCGACGGCCGGAACGACTGCACCATTTTTTTGTTTCGTCAGTCGCGCAAAGGCTGCGCGAGAGAGTCTGGCCAAGAGCGTAGATGTCTGTAGGAGCGATGGCAGGCCTAGGCTGGCGGCCGCCGCGAGGAAGACTGTCAATGCGTTCATGTAGTCTCTAGCTGGGCCTAACGTTTGAGCTGAGGGGCGCGCGCAGGCATGGCGCTTGGCCCGCGAGGCGCAACATGTACCACAGCGCCTCGCGGGCCAAGTGCCATGCCGGAGCGCGTCCACTCGAGCGAAGGGTTAGGCCTCACTGCGCGGTGCCGCGGCCCAACAGCCGAGACACCGAGAGCTTCAGTCTCGCGGCGGCATTCTTGCTCCTCCCGCGGGCGACGTAGAGGCCGGCGCCAGAGTGAGCGAGCAGTTGATTGACCAATGCAACCTCGGCCTCTCGCCTGGAACTGAAGGATGACTCATCGAACGTGATCCCGCGTTCTTGGTAGTACACGGTGTACTTCCCGTGGTCTTCAACCATGTAGAGACCGTCGTGAGATCCTGGTCGATCGCTCCACGCGCCGCGAGGAATACCGTTGCGAAGAACGTAGTCATGGACGGCTTCAGGTTCGACCGTGAAGACGCTTGCGTACTCACTGCCGTCCAGTGTTGTCTTTCCGGACCACTCGCACGCCAACTGAAACGCTCTTCCAGTGAGAAGAGCAAGGATTTGTCGCTCGGGTGGTGGCGATGGCTGGTTCACGTGAGGCCTAACGTTTGACATGAGAGGCGGCGCAAGGGCGCAGCCCTTGTGACGTCCTCTCGATGGAAGGGTTAGGCGTCACGGTGTGTGGCGCCACTCGACCTCCAGTTCAGGCGAGTAGGTGCCCGGAACTGGCCATTTCTGTCCAACGAACGGTCGCATGCGGTCGAGGTAATCAGCCGATGTGCTGACAGTACCAATAGCAGTGCGGGTGGTGGCACGAATAACTTCAGCGCGCTGAGCAATTTGTGCCGTTAGCTCGACATACCTAGGACTGTTGCCTGGCTGGATCGGGTGTGTTGCCAGTCCTACTTTCCCCGCGTGGTACGCGAGATCCCATTCATGCCAGATCGATTCTCTCTCGCGTGCCAACGCGAGTAGTTCCGCATCGATAGGCGCCAACTCATAGAGGCCGGCACGCGGCTCTGAAGAGCATTGACTAAGCCAAAAGTAGTGTGGCTTACCTTGGAAATCGGCGATCCCCTCTTTGGGCAGATCGGTCTCTCCGTCATAAGAGAAGTAGGTATGGATGCGCTCTGCCATGGCGCCTAACGTTTGAATTCACCGGACTGCGCGGCTTCTTGCGCAGGTCCGGTGGAATGATGGGTTCAGCGTCACTTCAGCACTCTTTGGCTTTCAGTTCATCTATCTGGCTACAAAGCCAGTTGAAGAGATTGAAGACGTCGACTGTTTCGCCACGCTCCACACGTTTTGAGATCATGGTCTGCGGGTACAGGACAACCGAGGTGCCTTTCAGGGCCAAACATGGACTTGTTCCGTACTGATCTTCGACCATCTTCCAATCTACGCCCATCTCAGCCGAGATAGCGTCTCCGAGGATGATGCCGAGGCCCTGCAGTTCAAACGTCTGGTCGGCTCGGAAGATTCCACCCTCAAGGACGGCACGAATGGTGCCGAGCTTTCCTGCCGATGTTTGATATTTGCGCTGCGCATCGGGGTTACCGTCAAGTAGTTGTTCAACTCTTGAGCGTTGATCGGATAACCACTTGCGATCCTCATCGGTGAGATCGCGGAATCTCTGATCTGAGTTCATGCCAATGACGCCGAACGTGATGTAGACATTAAAATTGATGGATATTCCAGAAGCCTGCGTGATATTCCAGCGGACAACGCAGCTGATTCCTTACTGTTTTCATCGCGTTACTGCCGCAGTCCGTTTATCGGAGCCTCTCATCTGCGGTGTTACACGGCAATCGACCTTTCGACCGACGCAGATCGCTGTACGCCATCGCCCCAGCGACCCGCGATAATGTGCGGCTCACCCTCGCCGCCCCGCCATGTCCGCCCCACCCGCCTTCCGTCTGACCGACGTCCCGCGCGCGATCGCCTTCTTTCTTGAAGCCGACCGCCGCCGCTACCTGTTCTTCATCTGCGTGCTGGGCGTGGTGCAGTTCTACCCGATGCTGCCGCCCTACCTGATTGGGCGGGTGGCGGATTTCCTGCTCGGCTGGCAGCGCGGTGACAGTCTGGCGCCGCTGTACACGCTGGTGGCCACGCTGGGCGTGGCGCATGCCTGCGTGGCGCTGGTGCGGCTGTCGACCAAGCGGGTAATCGGGCGCATGGCCATCGATGCGCGCATGCGCGCCAAGGTGTGGGGCTTCGAGCGGCTGCTCGATTTCTCGCTGGCCTGGCACCAGAAGGAAAGCACCGGCAACAAGGCGCAGCGGGTGATCACCGGGGCGGACGCGGTGCGCGACTGGACCAGCGAACTGGTCAATGCGCTGCTCACCGCCAGCGGCGCCTTCTTCGGCGCGCTGATCGCCTGCATGCTGCTGCATCCGGCGACGGTGTTCTTCTTCCTCTACTACTGCGGCGTGCTCGGCTTCATCGAGTGGTATTTCTACCGCCGCATCGCGCGGCTGTCTGACCAGATCAACGCGTCGATGGAGAACGCCAGCGGCAGCTTCGTTGAGAGCGCGGCCAACATCCTGTCCGTAAAGGCGATGAACGCAGGCGCCGACATGACGGCCCGCGTGGCCGACCGCGAACGCGCGGCGCGCGACTTCGCCTACCGCCGGCTGCGCCTCACCAATACGAAGTGGATGCTGTTCCAGCTACACACCGCGCTGGCCTGGGCGATCTACATCTTCGGCGTGGCCTGGGGCGTGATGGAAGGAGGATTGTCGGTTGGCCTGGTGCTCACCTACAGCGCCTACTTCAACACGCTGCGCGAAGCGTCGATGGACATGACCGACCGCGTGCAGACGATGATCGAACGCACTTCCAACCTCGGCCGCATGATGCCGCTGTTCGCGCCGCAGCCCAGCCAGCACGGCACGCAGGACTGGCCGGCCGACTGGCGCGCGCTGCAGGCCGAAGCGCTCACTTTCGCGCACGACGGCCGGCGCGTGCTCGGGCCACTGGACTTCCGCATCGCGCGCGGCGAGCACGTCGGCATCGCCGGGCGCTCGGGTTCGGGCAAGAGCACGCTGGTGAAGCTGCTGCTGGCGCTCTACCCGCCGGAATCGGGCCGGCTCACCGTCGATGGCGTGCCGCTGGCCGACATCCGGCACGAGGCGCTGCTGCACCAGATCGCGGTAGTGCCGCAGGAAACAGAGCTGTTCAGCCTGTCCTTGCTGGAGAACCTGACGCTGGGCCGCGAGGTGAGCATGGTGGACGTGCTGCGCGCCTGCCGCATCGCCCAGCTCGACGACGTGATCGCGCTGCTGCCCGAGGGCCTGGACAGCCCGGTCGGCGAGAAGGGGCACAGCCTGTCCGGCGGCCAGCGACAGCGCGTCGGCATCGCGCGCGCGGTGCTGCGCGACGCACCGGTGCTGCTGCTGGACGAGGCGACGTCGGCACTCGACGCCGACACCGAGGCGCGCGTGATCGACGCGCTGATGAGCGAGCACGCGCCCGGCCGCACCGTCATCCTGATCGCGCACCGCCCGCGCGCCTTCGAGCGCATGGGGCGCGTGCTCACGATGGACGCCGGCCGCCTGACCGGTGACGGCGCATTCCATGCGCATGCTCCGGCGCCGGCATAGTTCCTGTGGACAGCGCCGACTACCTCCTATGCGGTATTGCGCCGGCACCGCCGCGGCGCAATCCTTCGGTCCGTGGGCGCGGTGTTCCGACTGTGCCGTCAGAGGGAAAACTGCACTGACCTCCATGCGGCAACGCGGTGCTTCGCGACGCTGCGCCCACGACCCGCAACGACATCCGTACATGGGAAGAAGATGAACGCCCCGTCGATGAAGCCGCCGAGCATGTTCCAGCAGATCGGCGGCGAAGAGCCGCTGCGCCGGCTGGTCAATGCCTTCTACGACATCGTCGAAACCCACCCGGACGGTGAGCCGGTACACAAGCTGCACCAGGAAGGTTTCGGCGTCGCCCATCTGCGCGAGGCGCAGTTCGAGTTCCTGTGCGGCTTCCTCGGCGGCCCGCGCTACTACGCCGAACGCATGGGCCACTCGAATCTGCGGCAGATGCATGCGCACGTCGCCATCGGCCAGGCGGAAGTCGTGTCCTGGCTGCGCTGCATGGTGCATGCGATCGAGGCGACGGGCATCCCGACCGACGTCGGTGTGCGGCTGATGCAGCACTTCACCCGCGCCGCCGAGGCGCTGAAGAACCGCGACTGACCGCGCAGCGGACCCTGCGCCGCGGGCCGGAAGCCCGCTGTAGGCGCGGTCTTCCGACCGCGACACGGCCGGCGCAGTCCGCCGGCTCCGATACAAGCCGCTGTCGGGGTCAGAAGACCCCTCCCACAAAGCTCCGGCTCTAGCTCGGGCCGCGGGTCAGACGCAACCTCTGTGGGAGCGGCCTTGGCCGCGACACGGCCGCTGCAGATCGCTGGCTTCGATACAAGGCCGCGGTCGGGGACAGAGGCCCCCTCCCACAGACCCCGCGTTCCGGCCCCGCCGGCGGAGATCTGGCGCCCGTCTCCCTGCGAGAGCGACACCAGCGCCGAGATCGCGCCGCCTCGAATCGCCCGCCAAAGCCGGAATCAGGACACCGCCCTCGCTGCGCCTCGGCCCGTGCGTGAACGAAAAAGGGGCTGCCGCGGCAGCCCCCTGAAGCGAGCGCCGGAGCGCTCAGGTGTTGCGACGGCGCGCGAACGCCAGACCGGCCAGGCCAAGACCCAGCAGGCCAAGCACGCCCGGCTCCGGGATGGCCGTCGCCTCTTGGAAGGTGGTCGACAGCCGCAGGTTGTCGATCAGGATGCGGTCGCCGCTGTCCAGGTTGGCGAGGCGGATGCCCACGCGATCGATCGCCGAAATGCCGGCGTTACCGGTGAAGCTCGCGTCCGGCGACAGGAAGTCGTCGACGGTCGGGTTCAGCCACAGGTCGAAGTTCGTGTAGTTGCCAGCTGCATTGCGGTACAGGTGGCCGACCACGAGATAGGTGTCGAGCACGTCGAGATTGCTGTCCGGTGCATAGCTGCCATTGGTGCCCGTGGTGCGGGCGAAGATGTCGTTGGTGGCGCTGGTGCTGTCCTGGTTGCCCTTGACGCCGATGTTCGGGCGATTGGCGCCGCCGTTGTTGGTGCCCAGATCCAGCCACAGGCCCATGAAGTCGTTGCGGTCGATCGAGCTGCCGCGGTCGGCCTGGATCAGGAAACTCACGAACAGGCTGTCGCCGCTGAAGGACGAAGCCAGCGTGCGCACGGCGGCGTTGCTTGCGTTGCCGGTCAGGGCCAGCGCACGATTGCCGGACAGGTTGGCGGCCGGATCGACGACGTTGGCGTTGCCGGTCGCGCTCCACGCGCCACCCCAGCCAGAGCCGCCGTTGGCGCCGTTCAGCGCGCCGGTCGAGTAGGACTGGAAGCCATCCTGCGCAATCACGGCTGCGCCGGCATGCGACGCAACAAACGCCAGTGACAGAGCCGCGGCGGAGCGTGCAATCAGATTCAGGAAATGAGTCGGGAAGGTCATCGCTTGTCTCGTTTAGTGTTGTCGTGTCGGCAGGCGGATGTGCTCGGGCGTTTCCGGCCTGCATGGGCGCCGTTCGGCGCGTGACGGCGCTTTCAGCAACCGCTGTGCCAGAAACCCGGAAACGCTTTCGCGTCAATGTCTTGTGATTGTCACAATGTGTGCGCGAACGATTCGTACCCATGCTGTAAAGCGCACCGACAGATACTTCAACCGATACACTGCACGCCGTTGCCGGCGCCGCGCCGCTCTGCACACCGGCAGTCGGCGACTGCCGGAGCGCCCACAACACGATGAACCAGACCACCCCACCGCCGCACTCTTCCGCGCGCACCACCGCGCCCGTACTCAGCGTCGTGGTGCCGGCTTACAACGAGGCCGGTGCGCTCGCCAGCACGCTGGACATGATTGCGCGCCATCTGGCCGCGCTGGTGCCGCACTATGAAATCGTCGTCGTCGACGACGGCAGCCGCGACGCCACCGCGCAGATCGCCGCCGACAGCGCTGAGCGTCTGCCGGTCACGCTGGTGCGCTTCTCGCGCAATTTCGGCAAGGAGGCGGCGATCTCGGCCGGCCTGCAGCACGCGCGCGGCGACGTCGTGGTGTGCATGGACGCCGACGGCCAGCACTCGGCCGACCTGCTTGGAACCATGCTTGCGTACTGGCGCGAAGGCTGGGACATGGTCTATGCGGTGCGCGCCGACCGCGCCGAGCAGGGCCTGTTCAACCGCCTCGGCTCGAAACTGTTCTACCGCATGATGAATGCGAGCGGCCGGCTGGACATTCCGCCGAACGCCGGCGATTTCCGGCTGATGGACCGGCGTGTCGTCGACGCCCTGCTCGCGCTGCCCGAGCGCCAGCGCTTCATGAAGGGCATGTACGCCTGGGTCGGCTTCCGCTCGATCGGCATCCCCTACACGCCGCTGCCGCGCACCGCCGGCATGACCACCTTCAACCGGCTCAACCTGATGCGCCTGGCGTGGACCGGCCTCACCAGTTTCTCGGTGCTGCCGCTGCGCATGGCCAGCCTGATCGGCCTGCTGCTGTCGACGGTGGCCTTCGCCTACGGCCTGTACGAGGTGATCGAAAAGCTGCTGTTCGGCGTCGACGTGCCCGGCTGGCCCACCGTGGTGGTCAGCATCATGTTCTTCTCCGGTGTGCAGCTGCTGTTCATCGGCATCCTTGGCGAATACCTGGCGCGGGTGTACGACGAAGTGAAGGGCCGCCCGCCCTACATCGTCGCCGAAGTGGTGCGCGGCAGCGGGCAGCAGGACTGATGCGCGCCTCGGTACTGCTGTTCCTGATCGTCGGCGGCTGCGCAGCGGCGACGCACTATCTGGTCACGCTGGGCGTGGACTGGGCAACCGGCATCGCCCCTGCGTGGTCCAATCTGGTCGGCTTCGTGTGCGCCTTCCCGGTGAGCTACCTCGGCCACCGCAACCTGTCCTTCGCCGGCACTCAGGCGCCGCACCGGCAGGCGCTGCCGCGGCTGCTCGCGGTGTCCTGTACCGCCTTCGTCGGCAACCAGCTGATGCTCGCCGCGCTGCTGCGCTTCACACCGCTGCCGCTGTGGGTCGCGCTGGCCATCGTGCTGGTGTTCGTCGCGCTGAGCACCTGGCTGCTCGGCCGCTACTGGGCGTTCGCGCACTCGCCAGCGTGAAGACGGTGTATCTCACCGCCGACGACTACGGCTACAACGCCGCAGTCGACGACGCCATCCTCGCGCTGATGGCGGACGGCCGGCTGTCCGGTGCCGGCTGCATGACGCGCGCACCGGGCTGGCCGGCAGCGGCGTCGCGCATCGGTACCGCGGGCAGCTTTGGCCTGCACCTCGACTTCACCGAATTCAGCCCGCTGCGCCGCGGCCTGTGGCCGCTGATCGGCGCCAGCCTCGCGCACCGCCTCGATGCGAGCGCACTGCGCGACGAAATCGCCACCCAGTGCGCACTTTTCGAGGACGCGACTGGCCGTGCGCCGGACTATGTGGATGGCCACCAGCACGTGCACCAGCTGCCGCAGATCCGCGAAGCGCTGGTCGAGGTGCTGGTCGCGCGCTACGCCGGCCGCCTGCCCAGGCTGCGCATCAGCGGCGCGCGCATCGGCGACGGCGCCAAGCCGCTGTTCATCGCCGCACTCGGCGCTGCCGCGCTGGAGCGCCTGGCCTTCGCCGCCCACATCCGCGCGATGCCGCGACTGCTCGGCGCCTATGGCTTCGACGGCGACGCCACCGGCTACCGTCAGCGCCTTTCGGGCTGGCTCGGCAACGCCGCCGACGGCGACGCGGTGATGGTGCACCCGGCGACGCAGGCACTGCCGGGCGACCCGATCGGCGCCGCGCGGGTGCGCGAGTACAGCGTGCTGGCATCCGACACGCTGCCGGCTCTGCTCGCCGCCAATGCCGTGGAGCTGGGCGCGCTGGGCGGCTGAAACCCGGGACGGCGCCTGACGCGTGGTCGGAGCGAGGAATTTGTGGGAGGGGTCTTCTGACCCCGACAGCCACCTGTATCGAAGCCGACGGACCGCGACGGCCGCGTCGCGGCCAAGGCCGCTCCTACAGGGTGAGCGCCCGATCCACGGCCGGAGCCCGGATTCTGTGGGAGGGGTCTTCTGACCCCGACAGCCACCTGTATCGAAGCCGGCGGACTACGACGGCCGCGTCGCGGCCAAGGCCGCTCCTACAGGATGAGCGCCCGATCCACGGCCTGAGCCCGGGCCGGGGTTGTGTGGGAGGGGTCTTTTGACCCCGACAGCCACCTGTATCGAAGCCGACGGACCGCGACAGCCGCGTCGCGGCCAAGGCCGCTCCTACAGGGTGACCGCCCGATCCACGGCCGGAGCCCGGATTCTGTGGGAGGGGTCTTCTGACCCCGACGGCAGCCTCGATCGAAGCCGGCGGACTACGACGGCCGCGTCGCGGCCAAGGCCGCGCCTACAGGATGAGCGCCCGATCCACGGCCTGAGCCCGGGCCGGGGTTGTGTGGGAGGGGTCTTGACCCCGACGGCGGCCTGTATCGAAGCCTGCAGACTGCGACTGCCCTTTCACGGGCAAGGCCGCTCCCACAGTGAGCATTCCCTGACCGCCCTTCCGTATGGTGCGATGCAAAACGTAACCTTTCGGTCACTTCCTGCATGACTTATTTCCGGCCGCCCGCAGCCATGTTGCGTAGCATCAAATCCATCGCGCGGCAGTCGCTGCGCGGCGATCTGGAGCCATGAAATGCTGAAGTCCCTCGCCCGATTCTCCCTGCCTCTGCTGGCGCTGCTGGCCATGAACGGCGCCCGCGCCGAAGACTGCGCCGACACCAGTTTCTCCGGCGTCGCCGCCAGCGCATGCGTCGGTGCGCGGCCAAACAACATCAACGGCGCCACGGCCGAAACTGACTTCCTCGCGACCACCTTCGGCGGCAGCTGGACCTTCGTCGGCTCGACCGACAGCACGGGTTTCGGTCCTTTCTCGTCCAACCCGAGCGGCGCCACCTCGGGCACGCTGAACTTCGACAGCGCGGTCAGTGGCCGCATCGTGATCGGCCTGAAGGCGGCCAATCAGCACAGCTTCTACTACTTCGATCTGACCGCCCCGGTCACCTCGCTGAGCTTCGACACCACCGCCGGCATCGCAACCAACGTCCGCGGCAACGCGCAGAACCTGTCGCACGCCATCCTGTACGCAGGCAGCCCGCTGCCGGTGCCCGAGCCGGCGAGCTGGGCGCTGCTGGCCGCCGGTCTGGGCGTGATCGGCGCGATCGCCCGTCGCCGCGTCTGAGCGCAGTCCTCGGGTCGAACCGACGCCCCGCAAACGCGGGGCGTTTTCTTTTTGCGTCCGCTGTCAGCGCGGCAGGCGGTCGCGCGTTATCCGGCGGCCGTCCACAGCCCGCACTTGTCGTGACCTCAGCCGCCCTCCGCCGCAACGCCCCTGCCCTCCTGCTGTTCGCCCTGGTCGCCGTCTACGTCCTGCTGTGCTTCGACCAGCACGGTCTGAGCAATGACGAGGAGGTACAGCACGTCTATGGCCGGCTGCTGCTCGATTACTACCGCTCCGGTCTGATCGAGCTCGCGGCCTTCCAGTACAAGAACCTCTACCTCTACGGCGGCCTGTTCGACCTGCTTGCCGCGTCGGCCGAACGGCTGCTGCCGGCGATGAATGTGTGGGATCTGCGGCATCTGCTGACCGCGCTGTTTGGCGTCGGCGGCCTGTTCGCCGTGTATCGCACGGCGCGCCTGCTGACCGGTGAGGCGGCGGCGCTGAGCGCGGTCGGGCTGCTGATGCTGACCGGCGCCTGGAGCGGCGCACTGTTCACGCACACCAAGGACATCCCCTTCGCCGCCTGCATGGCGTGGGCGACGCTGTGCACCGTGCGGCTTGTTCCGTTGATGCCGCGCCCGCCGCTGGCGCTCGTGCTGCAATTGGGCGCGGCTATCGGCTGTGCGTTCGGACTGCGCGTCGGCGCGGTGTTCGCGGTGATGGCGCTGGGGCTGACCGTGATCGCGGTCAGCGCGCTGTCGGCAGGCAGTCTGCGCACGCGCGCGATTCACCTGCTGCGCTCGATCGCCAGCCTGCTGCCAGCCGTGCCGGTCGCGCTGGCGCTGATGGCGCTGTTCTGGCCATGGTCGGTGCAGGCGCCCGGCAATCTGTTCAAGGCACTCACCACCTTCTCGCACTTCACTTTCGACCTGTACACGGTGCTCGACGGCGATGTCATGAAGATAGGCGAGGTGCCGCGTCACTACCTGACGCTCTACCTCGCCGCCCGCCTGCCCGAACTGGCGCTGGCCGGGCTGCTGCTCGCCGCCGCCGGCGCGCTGACGGCGGGGCGACGCATCGACTGGCTGCGCTGGCTGCCGGTGCTGCTCGCCGCGCTGCTGCCGCTGACGCTCGCACTGGCCACCCGGCCGACGCTGTACAACGGCATCCGCCACTTCACCTTCCTGCTGCCGCCGCTGGCGGTGATCGCAGCCGCCGGGCTGTGCGCCGCCGGGCGCCGTGCGCGTGCGCGGCCGGCCACGACCGCCGCCTTCGCGCTGCTGTGCGCGGCCGGCGTCGCCGTGCCGCTGTACGACATGGTGCGGCTCGCCCCCTATCACTACGTGAACTACAACCGGCTGGCCGGCGGCTTCGCCGGCGCACCGGACCGCTGGGAAACCGATTACTGGTCGGACGGCGTGCGCGAGGCGGCGGCGCTGCTGCGCACGCGCATCGACGCCGAACCGGCGCCGGCCGAACCGTGGCAGGTAGCGGTGTGCGCCGAATCGCTGCAGGCACAGGCCTGGCTGCCGGCCGAGCGCTACATCGTCACCCGCGACTGGGTGCGGGCCGACTTCTTCATTTCGACCACGCACATGCGCTGCAACGAAGTGCTGCGCGGCGACGAGATCGCGCGCGTCGAGCGCGCCGAACTGACGCTGACCGTGGTGAAGGACCGCCGCGCGCTGCCGCCCGAACTGCGCCGCCCGTTGCGCTGAGCGGGGCGCTACACTCGGCCACCCGCAACCGGCGCGATCGTCATGAGTGCATCCACCCCACCCGTTGCCCGTCATTTCCGCCAGATCCTGATGTGGCCGCTGCGGCTGATGCCGATGCGCGCCGGCGACCAGGTGCAGCGGCATTCCGAAGCGCTGGCAGCGATCACCGAGAACAACCCCTGGCGCGAACAGCGCGACGAATTCACCGGCGCGCCGACCGACTTCCACGAACGCCACTACCGCGAATTCGTCACCTTCCTGCCGCATGTGCAGCGCTTCCTCTACGGCCAGGGGCGCTCCAGCGCGACCCTGCGCGGCTATGGCGAATCGCCGATCCGCGTATTCCGAAGACATGACATCGCCGCCGTCCGCCTCGGTTGCGAGGACGGCAGCACGCTGGACCTGACGGTGCAGCACATCGACCTCTACTTCTTCTATGACGTCGATGTGGTGCTGCTGGTGCTGGAGGTGTATGCCGACGACCTGCCGCTGCCGCGCGTGCAGGAACTGCTGTTCCGTTTCGGCCGCGCCTTCCCGGCAAAGTGGACCAATGGCGACAGCAACGACAGCCGCGCCGCGCAGTGCATGCGCAGCGTGCAGTGGCTGGGGCGCGACGGCGAGGTGCTGGCCGAGTCGGACTACGGCGACCGCGAACGCTATCTGCGCCACGTGTGGGAACACCGCGCGTCGGCCATCGGCAAGCACTGGGAGTACCTGCTCAGCCCGATGGTGCTGCACCACTCGGAAGCCGACGGCGACATCCGCTATCGCCAGCTCGAATATCACCGCCAGCCGAAGATGACTTTCCTGTCCTTCGACGACCCGTTCGCGCTGACGCGCGAGGACTTCGTCCGGCTGGGTCAGGCGACGCAGCCGGACGACGGCCGGCCGCTGCCCTATTCGGAAGAGGTGATGTCGGAGTTCGAACGCACGTCCTGCTACGACCGCTTCTGGGTGCCCGGGCGGCGCAGCGAAAACGCGAGCACGCGCGTCATCTGTACCGGACCGTCGATGGTGATGGTGGGCATGCACGGCCTGAGCGGCTATTCCGATCCGCAGAACGGCCTGCTGGCCGAATTCCGCCACCAGTACTTCCTGATCGGACTGATCGCCCACTTCCACCGTGCGTCGCTGCTGATGCTGATGGATCGGCTGGTCGTAGCGGTGAGCCTGCTCGACGCCGACGAGGCGGATTCACGCCGCCGCTTCAAGCGCAGCATCCGCCAGACCATGGAAATCTTTCTGCGCTTCAGCCACCGCTACTGGTTCGGCGAGGTGTCTAAGCAATCGATGGCCAAGGACCTGTTCGACATGTGGACGCGCAACCTCGGCAACGACGCGCTGTACGACGAGCTGCGCGCCGAAATACTCGACATGGACAACTACCTGGAGGCGGACGACAGCCGTCGCCAGAACGAAACGCTGCTCCGCCTGACCGTAGTGACCATCTTCGGTCTGGTCGGCACCATCGTCACGGGCTTCCTCGGCATGAACATTTTCGACGGCCCGCCGACCACGCTGCTCGGCAAGATCGGGGCGGTCGTCGTGGTGGCGATTCCGACGCTGGTGCTCACCTTCTACACACTGAAGAAATCGAGCGCGCTGTCGGAATTTTTCGACGCGGTGTCGGATGACACGCTGACGCCGCGGCAGAAGGTGCGCGCCTTCCTACGCATCTGGCGCAAGCGTTCGCCGCCGCTGCGACGCCGCTACGACCCGCCGGTCGGCACACCGCGCTGACCACCCAGCACTGTCGGCCCTTCTTACATCAGCCTGTCGTCACCCGCGGGCCGCGCTGCACAAAGGGCGGCTGGATGCCATGCACGGCAGTGCGGCACGGTTATTGCAATTCGATGACGTCTTTCGATACCGTCTGAGGATTGCAATGAAAGCTCTTGTCTTCGCCGCAGCACTGGGCGCCTTCGCACTGCCGGCATCCGCCGCACTCGAAACCGTACATTTCACCGAGTACTCGGTCACCTTCGACAACTCGACGGTACTGGGCGGCATTTCCTTCAACTCGGGCGGCAGCGGCGGAAGTCTGGGCTTCGGCTGGACACTGTCGACTTCACTGGTCGCCAACGACGCCACCATCGAGTTCGCGCTGCCCAGCTTCACCGTCACGGCCAACAGCGGGTACACGTTGAGCGGTGACCTCAGCGGCTTCATCGGCAACCTGGGCTACACCGAGATCGGCAATGGCGAGAGCGGCGCGTGGCTGGCCGGCGCCATGGCCATCGACGGCAGCCCGGTGCTGCCCTTCTACGAACTTCTCGACCGTACCGAACAGCTCGGCGGCCCGCAGGCGCGCAGCGGCTACTACAGCCTGGGAGGCAGCGCACCGCTCGGCAGCTTCTCGTCGCTGGTGGTGTCCGGCCTGACACTGACGCTCAGTGCCAGCGCGAATGCCGTGGTGTCCAGCGTCGGTCAGGGCAGACTGGAAGTAGGCTTTGTTGCAGCCCCGGTGCCGGAACCCGAAACCTATACGCTGATGCTGGCCGGCCTCGGTCTGATCTCGCTGGCTGCCCGCCGCCGCATGGCGCGCTGACCCAAGCGCTCACCCACGAAAAAGCCGGCTCGCGCCGGCTTTTTCGTTTTCTGCGCCTACCTTCAGTCCGCCTCGCCGCTCTCCGGCGGGGTCACCGGCAGTTCGGGCACCGGTGCTTCGGCGGGCGGCGTCTCCGGCGGCAGCTCGGCTTCGGCGATTTCCTCCGCCAGCTCTTCCTCCGACACCGCGGCGGCGCCGGTCAGCGCCGCCAGATCGCCGACCCAGCGAGCGCGCGCGTCGTTGTCGAGCAGATGGATGTGCTCCACCTCGACCTCGACCCGCGAACGCGGATCGCGCGCCGGCAGGCTGGGGCAGCGCAGTACCAGCGGAATCTGCTCGAGACGGATGAGTGACTCGCGCAGCACGATGGCCGACAGCGGCGAGCTGTCGCCGGCCGCCGCCCGCTGGCGCAGCCAGCGCAGGCACCAGTAGCGCTCCATCGCACGCTGGAAGTCGGCGTAGGCGGCATAGACCAGTTCGAAGTCGCGCAGCGCCGACAGCAGCGCTTCCGACTTCGGCGGGAACACCGGCGGCTCGCCGCGCAGCAGCGTGATCATCTGCCACTGATTCACCAGGTCGACGTAGCGGCGCAGCGGCGAGGTGGACCAGGCGTAGCAGTCGACGCCCAGACCTTCGTGCGGTGCGGCCACCGTGGTCATGCGTACCTTGCCGGCGCCCTGGGCGCGGTACAGCGCCGGAATGCCGGCGTCGCGCAGGTCGGCGCCCCAGGTGTTGTTGGCGACGATCATCAGTTCGGCCACCAGCTTGTCCAGCGGGCTGCCGCGCGCACGGCGCAGGATGTCGACGCGGCCCTCGCCGTCCTCGGTCGTCTGTTCCCAATCGACGTAGAAGTTGAAATCCATCTGGCCGCCGTTGGCCGACGGCTTGCCGCGACCGGCTTCGAGCACTTCGGCCAGACGCCACAGCAGCAGCAGTTCGTCGCGCCACTCGAAGTCCGGCAGCTCGCCGGCTGTCAGCGTGTCGTCGTTGAACAGCGGCTCGATCTCGTGATGACGCAGGTTGGCAACGACGGCGACGCGGTCGATGCGCGTCTCCTTCGCGGTGATGCGCAGGTCGCTCTCGACGTCGAGGTAGAGCGACAGCGCCGGGCAGTCGCGCCCGGCGGCCAGGGTGTAGGCGTCGACCGCCTCGTCCGGCAGCATGGTGATCTTGCGGCCGGGGAAATAGACGGTGGACAGCCGGCTGCGCGCGATGTCGGCCAGCGCACTGCCGGGCTGAATCGCCAGCGACGGCGCGGCGATGTGGATGCCGATACGCCAGCCGCCGCCCTCTTTCGGGCGCACCGAGAACGCATCGTCGATTTCGGTGGTGGTGGCGTCGTCGATCGAGAAGGCACGCACGCCGGCGTCCGGCAGTTCGCCGGCCGGCGGCACTTCGTGCGTCGGGAAGTCGGTGCCCTTCGGGAAATACTCGAACAGGAAGCGGCCGAGGTGATAGTCGTGGCTGGAGGCGAAGGCACCGGCCTTCGCCATCAGCGCCACCACAGACAGGCCGGCGGCCGCGGCGGCAGCTTCGACCGCCTTGGTTTCGAGGCGGTTGCGGTCCGGCTTGTACAGGATCTGCGTCGCGCAGGCGGCAATCTCCGGCGGCGTGCGCCCGGCCTGCAGTTCGGCGCTCCAGTGCTCGATCTGCTCCTGCTGCAGCCGCTTCTTTTCCAGGCCGGCGAGCGCGGCCTTCAGGATGTCCGGTGGCGCCTTGCGGAAGCGACCGCGGCCCTTGCGATGGAAGTAGATCGGGGCGGCGTGCAGGCACAGCAGGATGGCGGTGGATTGCACGGCGTCCGGTGCCGCGCCGTGGTATTCGCGGGCCAGTTCCTCGAAGGCGAATTCGTCGTCGCCACACACTTCCCACAGAAAGGGCGCGTCGAGATCGCCCGCCTGCGTTTCGGCGGCCGCCAGCAGCGCGGACGGCTCGGGGCTGGCGAAACGCAGCAGCACATTGGCCGCCTTCACCTTTGAGCGCTTGCCGCTCGGCAGTTCGACCTGCAGCGAGGACACGCTGTCGGTCATCACGGAGCCGGCGCGGAAGTGGCCGTCCTCTTCGAAAAGAACATTCATGAAACGGGTCGGCAGGGATACGGCCCGTGATTATCGTTGAAAGCGCGCAGCCGCTGTCGCATCGCGGCAAAAAGCCTCGGGCCGGTAAGCGGGGGCGGCTACAATCGCCTGCCAGCCCGCCGCCCGGCAGGCCCGACCCGGATGTGCTGCACGTGGCCGACGCCGACGAAATCCTTCACCACGACGCGATGCAAGAGCGCCTGCAAGAGGTGAGGACGCTGCTCGACCGTCAGAAGCGGGTCGAAAGCCTGGTGCACCGGCAGGAGATGCCGCGTCACGAGCTGGTCGAGACGCTGGTGGCCAAGCAGCATCACAACGAGCTGACCAAGAAGCTCGACGCGATGCACCCGGCCGACATCGCCTACATACTGGAAGCGCTGCCGCCGGACGACCGCCTGCTGGTGTGGGACCTGGTGCGCGCCGAGCGCGACGGCGAAATCCTGCTCGAAGTGTCGGACGCGGTCCGCGAGACGCTGATCGATGCGATGGAGCCGAAGGAGCTGGTCGCCGCGGTCGAACAGCTCGACGCCGACGAACTGGCCGACCTCGCGCCCGACCTCCCGACCGAGGTCATGCAGGACGTGTTCAGCTCGCTCGACCACGAGGAGCGCGAACAGCTGCGAGCGGCGATGTCCTACCCGGAGGATTCGGTCGGCGCGCTGATGGATTTCGACATGGTCACGGTGCGCGAGGACGTGACACTGGAAGTCGTGCTGCGCTACCTGCGCCTGTTCGACGAACTGCCGGACCACACCGACCAGATCTTCGTCATCGACCGCGACGACAAGCTGCGCGGCTCGCTGTCGCTGAACACGCTGCTGGTGAACGACGTCGACGTCGATGTGGCCAGCGTGATGCACGACCATCCGCTCGTGCTGCGCGCCTCGGACAGCGCCGAATCGGCCGCCCAGGCTTTCGAGCGCTACGACCTGGTGTCGGCGCCGGTGGTCGATCACCACGATCAGCTGATCGGCCGGCTCACCGTGAACGAGGTGATGGACTTCATCCGCGAGCAGTCGGAAGAGGAGCTGCTGGCGCACGCCGGTCTGCGCGAGGAGGAGGACATCTTCGCGCCCATCATGGATTCGGTGAAGAACCGTTGGGCCTGGCTCGCGATCAATCTGGTCACGGCCTTCTTCGCCTCGCGCGTGATCGGCGCTTTCGAAGGCTCGATCGAGAAGCTGGTGGCGCTGGCCGCGCTGATGCCCATCGTCGCCGGCATCGGCGGCAATTCGGGCAACCAGACCATCACGATGATCGTGCGCGCGATCGCTCTCGGTCAGCTGCAGCCGGAGGCGGCGCGCCGGCTCTATCGCAAGGAGATGGGCGTGTCGCTGATCAACGGCATCGTCTGGGGCGGTCTGCTGGGCCTGCTCGCCTGGTGGCTGTACGATTCGTGGGCGCTGGGCATGGTGATGACCGGCGCGATGACGCTGAACCTTCTGCTCGCCGCCTTTGTCGGTGTATCGGTACCGATGCTGCTGGCGCGCTACGGGCGCGACCCGGCGGTGGGCTCTTCGGTGCTGATCACCGCGGTGACCGATTCCGGCGGCTTCTTCATCTTCCTCGGGCTGGCCACCCTGTTCCTGATCTGAAGGACCTGCCATGCAGCTGCGCCTGTTCGCCTTCGGCCTTGCAATGATGGTGGCCGGCACCTGTGCCGAGGCGGCTGACCGCATCATCACCGTGCCCTGTGCCGAGGCCGGCACGCTGGAATTCGACGTGCCCGAGGACTGGGCGGTGGACATCAGCCGGCACGACGCGCGCATGCCGCCGACGGTGACCGTCGCCGCGCCGGACGGTCAGGCGCAGTGGGTGGTGACCGCGGTGTGGAAGGCCGCCGACCGCAAACCACCGGCCACGCCGGACGAAATCCGCGCCCGCGTCCGCCGCACCGCCGAAACGGTCGGCGCGGCGGCGGCGCCGCTGCAGGAGACGGCGACCGGCTTCTATTTCGACGCCGGCGGCAGCATCACGCCGGAACCCTATACCCGGCTGCGCCAGGGCATGCTGCGCGTCGGCGAACTGACGGTGAGCTTTACCGCGATGAGCGCGGAGGCGCGCGCAGGCGATCAGCAGACTGCGGTCGAACGGCTGACCGCGGCACGGCACCGTCCGTGAAGCGGCGGCTCAGGCCGCCCACAGCTTCCACAGCATGCGCGCGCACAGCACGACCAGCAGCGTCGCGAACACGCGCTTGAGCAAGGTGGCCGGCAGACGGTGAGCGGCGCGCGCACCCCAGGGCGTGGTGAACACGCTGGTGCATAGGATGGCGGCCAGCGCCGGCAGGTGCACATAGCCCAGCACCTGAGCCGGCATGCCTTGCACACCCCAGCCATTGACGACGTAGCCGACCGTGCCGCCGAGCGCGATCGGCAGGCCCAGCGCGGCAGAGGTGCCGATGGCGTTGCGGATGTCGCGGTTGCACCAGGTCAGGAAGGGCACCGTCATCGCACCGCCGCCGACCGCCACCAGCGCGGAAATGGTACCGATGCCGCCCCCTACCGCAATGAGGCCGGCCGGCCCCGGCAGCTGACGCGACGGCTTGGGCTTCAGTCCGACCAGCATGTTGATCGCGATGTAGGCGATGAATACCGCAAAGAACACCGACAGCGTCTGCGTAGAAACGAGACGCGCGATGAAGGTGCCGAGCGCGGTACCGAGCAGCACGCCCACCGTCATCAGCCGGACTACCGGCCAGTC
The DNA here is from genome assembly GCF_000385375.1 of Methyloversatilis discipulorum. Classification (NCBI taxonomy): domain Bacteria; kingdom Pseudomonadati; phylum Pseudomonadota; class Betaproteobacteria; order Nitrosomonadales; family Sterolibacteriaceae; genus Methyloversatilis; species Methyloversatilis discipulorum. The sequence goes on along the minus strand of NZ_ARVV01000001.1, from coordinate 490,199 downwards.
GACGGCGCCGTGTGCGTGATGGGTGCGCAGGCTGACGAAGGCGGACACGACAATGGCCGCCATCGAGGTGCCCAGCGCCAGATGCAGGATGTGGTCCGGCGTCACCTGCTGCTGTTCGAACAGCATCACCAGTATCGGCACCAGCAGCGTGCCGCCGCCGATGCCCAGCATGCCGGCGAAGAAGCCGGCAACGGCACCGAGCACGAGACAGGCGAGGACGAAGTCGAGGCTGGGGAAGAAGTCCGGTATCAGCATCATGGTGCAGCGCAAAAGGCGCTATCTGAACACAGCACGCGCCGTTGCCGCAAAAGTGGCGTGGCGCAAAAACAAAACGGGGCGCCCGAAGGCGCCCCGGCTGTGTCGTACAGTCTGCGACGATCAGCCAGCGATGGCCAGCTTGCCCTTCTTGTCCGACAAGGTGCGCGCCAGCAGCGACACCAGCGCGTAGACCGCGTCGATGTTGGGCGTCGGGATACCGGTGATGCGGCCCAGTTCGCGCACCGAGCCAACCAGCGCCTCGAACTCCAGCGGACGGCCGGCTTCGACGTCCTGCAGCATCGAGGTCTTGTGCGCACCGACCGCTTCGGCGCCGGCGATCCGCTTGTCCAGACCGATCTTGAATTCCACGCCCAGCTTCTCGCCGACCGCCTGCGCCTCGCGCATCATGTTGGCAGCGAGTTCGCGCGTCAGCGGGAAGCGGCAGATGTCTTCCAGCGTGGCATGGGTCAGCGCCGAAATCGGGTTGAAGCTCAGGTTGCCCCACAGCTTCACCCACATTTCGGAGCGGATGTCCTTCGACACCGGCGACTTGAAGCCAGCGGCGATCATCGCCTGCGACAGCGCCTCGATGCGCGGCGAACGCGATCCGTCGAGCTCGCCCAGCGTGAAGCGGTTGCCCTCGATCAGCTTGATCACGCCCGGCTCGACCAGCTCGGACGCCGGATAGACGACCGAGCCGATCACGCGCTCGACCTCGATATTGGCGGCGACGATGCCGTCCGGATCGACCGAGGTGACCGGCGTGCCTTCGTAGTCGCCGCCCAGCTTGTGGAAATACCACCAGGGGATGCCGTTCTGCATGGTCACGACCATCGTGTCGGGGCCGAACAGCGCGCGCATGTCGGCCGCCACGTCCTTCACCTGATGCGCCTTCAGCGTCAGCAGGATGACGTCCTGCACGCCGGCGTCGGCCATCTTCTGCACGCCGCGGATGTTCGGGGCGTCTTCGACCGTGCCGTCCTCCAGGATCAGCGACATGCCCTTGGCCTGGATGGCGGCGAGGTTGGGGCCGCGCGCGATGCAGGTCACTTCATTGCCGGCGCGCGACAGCTTCACCGCCAGGTAACCACCGATGGCGCCTGCGCCAACGACTGCGATCTTCATCTTTTCATCTCCTTCAATGGCGCGGCGGGACGGCGCTTGCGCACCGGCCCGCCGTCATTCCGTCCCGCCGTCGTGTGGCGGGCGGAATCAGTTCATGTCACGCACGGCCGCGCAGATAGTGCTTCAGCGCCGGCACGATGGGCCACAGCAGCATGGTGAAGGACAGCAGCATCAGACCGGCCACCAGCGGGTTGGCCCAGAAGATGTCGAGACTGCCCTGCGACAGCAGCATGGACTGGCGGAAGCTCGATTCGGCCATGTCGCCGAGCACCAGCGCAAGCACCAGCGGTGCGAGCGGGTAACGCAGCTTCTTGAACAGGTAACCGAACACGCCGAACACCAGCATCATCACCACGTCGAAGATGGAGCTGTGCACCGTGTAGGCACCGATCGCGCAGATCACGATGATGACCGGGCCAATCACCGAGAACGGGATGCGCAGGATGGCCGCCCACCAAGGCACCGTGGTCAGCACGACGATCAGGCCGACGATGTTGCCGAGGTACATCGACGCGATCAGGCCCCAGACGAAGTCCGGCTTCTCGGTGAACAGCAGCGGACCGGGCTGCAGACCCCAGATCAGCAGGCCGCCCAGCAGCACGGCGGCGGTCGGCGAACCGGGAATGCCCAGCGTCAGCATCGGCAGCAGCGCCGAGGTACCGGCGGCGTGCGCCGCGGTTTCCGGGGCCACCACGCCTTCGATATTGCCCTTGCCGAACGAGTCCTTGTCCTTCGCTCCCCGACGGGCCAGACCGTAGGCCATGAAGGAGGCCGGCGTCGCGCCACCCGGGGTGACGCCCATCCAGCAGCCCACCAGCACCGAGCGGATCGAGGTCTTCCAGTAGCGCAGCAGTTCCTTCCAGGTCTGCAGCACGACGTTGAGCTGGATCTTCGCGCTCTTGCCCTTGAAGGCCAGGCCCTCTTCCATCGTCAGCAGGATTTCGCCGATGCCGAACAGACCGATCACCGCGATCAGGAAGTCGAAGCCCTTCAGCAGCTCTGTGGTGCCGAAGGTCATGCGCAGCGTGCCGGTCACCGTGTCCATGCCGACCGCCGCCAGCGCGAAGCCGAGCGCCATCACGGCCAGCGTCTTGGCGGGTGGCTCCTTGCTCATGCCGACGAAGGAGCAGAAGGTGAGCATCTGCACCGCGAACATTTCCGCCGCCCCGAACTTCAGCGCGAACTTCGCCACCAGCGGGGCGAGGAAGGTGATCAGCAGCACGGCGAAGAAGGCGCCAACGAAGGACGACGTGAACGCCGCCGTCAGTGCGGCACCCGCCCGACCCTGCTGCGCCAGCGGGAAGCCGTCGAAGGTGGTGGCCACCGACCACGGTTCGCCCGGAATGTTGAACAGGATCGACGTGATCGCCCCGCCGAACAGCGCGCCCCAGTAGATGCAGGACAGCATGATGATGGCCGAGGTCTGGTCCATCGAAAAGGTCAGCGGCAGCAGGATGGCGATGCCGTTGGCACCGCCCAGGCCCGGCAGCACGCCGATCAGGATGCCCAGCGTGATGCCGAGCACCATGAAGCCCAGATTGGGCAGGGTCAGCGCGACGCTGAACCCGTGCATGAGGTTGTTGAGTTCTTCCATCTCGGTCTCGGGAATTTCGCGTTATGTCAGAAACCGAGCATCAGCTCGATCGGACCTTTGGGCAGCGGCACGAGGAACCAGCGCTCGAACAGCATGAAGGCTGCGAGCGGCACGCCGACTGCGGTCAGGGTGGTGGCAATGAGGCCGAACTTGCCGTGCACCTTCATGAAGAAGGCGATCAGCACCAGCGACGACACGTAGATGCCGAGATAGACGACAGCCACGATGTAGATGGTGAGCGGCACCAGCATCTGCATCACCGACTTCAGCTCGACCCAGGACGCGAACTGCGGCTGTGCCTTCTTGAAGCGTGTCAGTGCGCCGAACAGGATCCAGCCGCTGGATATGAGCAGGATGCAGCCGATGTAGAAGGGGAAATAGCCGGCGCGCGGGCCCTCACCCTCTTCCCAGCCGATGCCGACTCGGATGCTGTCGTTCACCACGATGATGCCGATGGCGAACAGGAAGAGCGCGACCAGGATTTCCGGCCAGCGGTTGGACATGCCGGCTTCAGCGGCGTCCTCGGATCGCTCCATCATGAATCTCCAGAAACTAAAAACAGGAAGTGAACATCTTCGCGGCACATCGAAACGAATACGGGCGGGATGACCCGCCCGTATTCGCACACTGCTACAGGCTGATTACTTGGCCAGGAAGCCTGCGTCCTTCATCAGGCCGTAGTGCATCGCTTCCGACTTGCCGACCCAGTCGGCAAATTCCTTGCCGCTCATGAAGGTCTGCTTGAACGCGCCCTTCTTCATGAAGTCGGCCCACTCCGGCGTCTCGCGCACCTTCTTGAACAGATTGACGTAGAAGTCGACCTGTTCCTGCGTGACGCCCGGCGCCAGGAACACGCCGCGCAGCATCAGGTACTCGATCGGTACGCCGGCGCTCTTGCAGGTCGGGATGTCGCCCCAGGCCTGGGTCGCGGTCACCTTCTCGTTGTACGGCAGCTTTTCACTGTCCATGATGCACAGCGGACGCAGCTTGCCGCCACGCCAGTGGGCTTCCGCCTCGATCGGGTTGTTCACCGTCGAATTGACGTGACCGCCGACCAGTTGCACCGCCACGTCGCCACCGCCCTTGAACGGCACGTAGGTCATCTTCTTGCCGGTCGCCTTGTCGATCATCGCGGTGATGATCTGGTCTTCCTGCTTCGACCCGGTACCGGCCATCTTGAAGGTGTTGGCCGGCTTGGCCTTGATGTCGTCGATGTATTCCTTGGCCGTCTTGTACGGCGCATCGGCGTTCACCCACAGCACGAACTGGTCGAGCGCCAGCATCGCGCCCGGGGTCAGGTCACGCCAGTTGAACGGGACACCGGTCGCCAGCGGCGTGGTGAACAGGTTCGACAGGGTGATGATGATCTTGTGCGGGTCGCCCTTGGCGCCCTTCACTTCGAGGAAACCTTCCGCGCCGGCACCGCCGGACTTGTTGACGACGACCAGCGGCTGGGCCATCAGCTTGTTCTTGGCCACGACGCCCTGGATGAAACGGGCCATCTGGTCGGCACCGCCACCGGTACCGGCCGGCACGACGAACTCGACCGGCTTGGTCGGTTCCCAGGCATTCGCGGCACCGGTCAGACCGATGGTCGCGATGGCGGTCACGAGGGCGCGGCCGGCCCACTTTCCGAGTTTGGTCATGTGCAAGTCTCCTTTATTGTTGATGCGGTAGTGCGCGGAAGGGGATGGCTCAGCCACCCAGACCCAGCTTCTGGGCGAGACCGATGCGTTGCAGCTTGCCGGTCGCACCCTTCGGGATTTCATCCATGAACAGGATCTTGCGCGGAACCTTGAAGTCGGCCAGTCGCGTCGCGGCGAAGGCGGTGATTTCCTTGTCGGTGGCCTGCTGACCTTCACGCAGCACGACCACGGCGCCCACTTCCTCGCCCAGCTTGGGGTGGGGGATGCCGAAGGTGACGACCTGCGCCACAGCGGGGTGATCCATCAGCACTTCGTCGACTTCGCGCGGCGAAATCTTCTCGCCGCCGCGGTTGATGATTTCCTTCAGGCGGCCGGTCAGCGACAGATAGCCCTCGGCGTCCTTGCTGCCCTGGTCGCCGGTGCGGAACCAGCCGTTGGTGAAGCCTTCCTTGTTGGCCTTTTCGTTGTTCTCGTAACCCGGGGTGACGTTGGCACCACGGATGACGATTTCGCCGATCTCGCCGGCCGGCAGGATGTTGCCGTCGTCGTCCATGATTTCGACTTCCGGACCGGCGGCCAGGCCGACGGAACCCGGCTTGCGGGCGCGCGGCGGCAGCGGGTTGGACGCCATCTGGTGCGACGCTTCGGTCATGCCGTAAGCCTCGATCAGCGGAGCGCCGAAGGTTTCCTCCAGTTCGCGGATGACCTGCGGCGGGATCGACGACGACGACGAGCGCATGAAGCGCAGCGGGTTGCGTTCGATGATTTCCTTGTTGCGCGAGGCGCGCGACAGGATGGCCTGATGCATGGTCGGCACCGCCGTGTACCAGGTCGGGTGCGCTTCATCCATCAGCGAGAAGAACTTCAGGGCATCGAAGCCCGGCGTGCAGAACACCGAAGCACCGGCCGACAGCGGCGCCATGATGCCGGCGATCAGGCCGTGAATATGGAACAGCGGCATGATGTTCAGGCCGCGGTCCTTTTCGGTGAAGGCCAGCGTGGCGCGGATGTTCTGCGCCGAAGCGGACACGTTGCGCTGGGTCAGCGGAACGATCTTCGGACGCGAGGTCGTACCCGAGGTATGCAGCACCAGTGCGACGTCGTCCGCCTGCGCGGCGCCGCCGTTGGCGGCCGGGGCGACGGCCGCGGCTTCTCGCGGCTCCAGGCTGAAATCGCCAGCGGCTTCGTTCGCCACCAGGTCGATCACGCGCACGCCCAGCTTCTTCGCCACCTCGATCGCCGGCGACACGCTGCCGCGCTCGACGACCAGTGCCTTGGCATTCAGGTCGGACAGGTAAAACTCGAATTCCTCGGCGCGGTAGCCCGGATTCAGCGGCGCGGCGGTGGCACCGGAAGCAATGCTGATGAAGGCGCTGGCCATGTCCGGGCCATTCGGCAGGACGATGGCGACGCGGTCGTTGCGACCCACACCCAGTTCATTCAGACGTGCGACGGTGCGCGTCATCAGTGCGCGCAGATTGCCGAAGCTCAGATCGGTGCGCGCGGGCGCGGACAGCGCCACTGCCGAATCGGCACCGGTGGAAAACAGCTCGGCAAGCGTGGAAATACCGGACATACGAACTCCGAAAAACTCAGGAAACAAAGGAATGGATGGGTGCATCCGCTTCCGCGACGGAGCCACGTGCGTCGTATGGACACACGGGACGAACGGCAGCTGAGTCTTTCCCAGATCGAACGGGTGTTCAAGACGCGCTGCCGCAAAACAGCCGCGCACAGCAAAGCTGACGCAGCAGATCTCTACGACGGAGCAATGTGTAACAGATGCGTTACACAGCAAAGACCGCGGCTGGTATGGCCGCGGCCGGAGGAGGGAGGCCACTTCTGGTGACCGGCCCGTACCCGGGGTAGTGGGCGTCGGGCTTGCAACACTCTACGGTACTGCTTTGTAGGGGACCCCCGCGCATGTCGCTAGGCCGGCATCCTGAACCGAGGGTTCAGAGCGGCCGCGTCCCTGCCGCATCAGGCGCATCCCCGAGAGGTGCGCACAACAGCGGCGTCCATGGTTCGCGACCTTATGCCAATGAGACATTGGTTCAAGGAATCTATGACCTTGGCGAACACCGCAGGGGATTGATACGCAAGGTCTTTCACCTTGCTGCAACCGCCTCTAGAAGAGCTTTTCCTGTGCGGAGAGCGCTTCGTCGATGCGCGATTGCATGGCGTTGATTCTACGCCGCAGCGGCACCAAATCAACACCGCCCGTCGCCTGCATCTGAAAAATTTCGTGTGCCAGGTTGAGCGCACACATGACGGCGAGACGCTCGCCGGAGGCGCGCGTGGCCTCGGCAAGATCGCGCATGCGGCGCTCGACCAGTTCGACCGATGCATTCAGCGCATCGCGTTCGCCCTCGCGGCACTGCACCCGATACTCGCGGCCGAGTATGGTGATTTCGACGAGATTCGATTCGCTCATTCCTGAGGCAGCCTTTCGAGCAGACCGCTCACCTTTTCACGCGCCGCGGCGACCTTGTCGCCGAGCACCTTGTTCTCGCCTTCGAGCGCCGCAACGCGGTTGCGCAGGACGATGTTTTCGTCATGCAGCGCGCGGAAGCGACCAAGCAGGATGTCGAGCCGGTCGCCGAGCTGGTTGATGTCATGATCCATCGGCGAACTATAGGTGTGCGCCGCCGGGCCGGTCAAGACAGCACAGCGCCTGCGGCGCGGCCGACCTACAATCCTCCGCCAGCAAGCAATGGAGCGATACGCAGTGCACGAACTGATTCTGGGCGGCGCCCGCAGCGGCAAGAGCGCCTACGCCGAGGCACAGGCCGCCGAAAGCGGTCTGGCAGTGACCATGGTGGTTACAGCGCAAGCTGGCGACGGCGAGATGGCGGCGCGCATCGAACGTCACCGGGCCAACCGGCCGGCGCACTGGCCGGTCGTCGAAGCACCGCTGCACCTGGCGGCCGCGCTGCGCGAAGCCGCCGCGGAGGATCGCTTCATCGTCGTCGACTGCCTGACACTCTGGCTGTCCAACCTGCTGATGGATATGGACGATGCGCCGGGCGCGCCGCTGCCCGGACTGTTTATGCGCGAACGCGCGGCGCTGGTCGACACACTGCCGATGCTGCCCGGCCGGATCGCACTGGTATCGAACGAGGTCGGCAGCGGCGTCGTGCCGATGGGGCGGCTGTCGCGCGTGTTCGTCGACGAGGCCGGCCGCCTGCACCAGGCGCTGGCCCGCCTCTGTCCGCGGGTGACGCTGGTCACCGCCGGGCTTCCGCTGGCGCTGAAGCGGCCGTGAGCGCGCGCCGACTCTGGTTGGTGCGGCATCCGCCGGTCGCCGTGGAACGCGGCATCTGTTACGGGCGCTCCGACGTGGCGCTGGCCGCACCGGTTGCCGCTGCCGCGGCGACGCTGCGTGACGAGTTGCCGCTGGGTGCAACGATCCTGAGCAGTCCGCTGCGCCGCTGCGCCGAACTCGCGCGGGCGCTGTCGGACATGGTGACCTTCGACCACCGCCTGCAGGAGATGGATTTCGGCGAATGGGAAATGAGGCGCTACGACACGCTGCCACGCGCCGACATCGACCTCTGGTCCGCCGACGTGTGGGGCTTCCGCATCCCCGGCGGCGAATCGGCGGCGGACATGGCGGCGCGCGCGTGGGCCGCCTGGGAGGAATGGGGCGCATCGGCGGGGGGCGACCTCGTCGTGGTTGCGCATGGCGGACCACTCCGGGTGATGGCGGGCCGGCTGCTCGGCCTGCCGCAGAACGACTGGCTGGACATCGCCTGCCCGCAGGGTGCGTGCATCAAGCTGGAATCGGGCCCGGACGGCGGCTGGCGCCGGAGCGAGACCGCAAAATGAAAAAGCCACCCTTGCGGGTGGCTTTTCCGGTGCGGCACTGAAACTTCGATCAGCGGGTCGCTTCGGCCTTCTCGACGCGCTTTTCGGCGGACGATTCGGCGACGCGGGCGCTGTCCACCTTGCGGGTGAACACCCAGCGCGACGGCGTCTTCACGAAAGCGTAGCCGGTGGGCGCGTCGATGAACACCTTGTAGTCTTCGGGGTGCCCGACGGCGGCCGACGACACCGAAGCTTCGGTGGCCGCCGATGCGCCAAGCGTGGCGATCGCAAGAGTGGTCGCGAGAGCGATGCGGATTGCAGTGGTTTTCATGGTGATGCTCCTTGCAAGTTAAAAAGCTGTCGTTGAGTTCAATGTAGTGCACCGCAACAAACCTTTCAAGCCCTACGTCTGCCGTGGTTTGCCTCAGATCAAGTAAGAATTTTTTGCAGCGCATCAAAGTGCATACGCGACGTTACACAGTGCTCCAGGTGTGCCGGCTGGCGAGTGCGCCGTCACGCCGCTGTCATTGCATGAATGCAACACGATGAACGAACTGTTCCGTCTGACTGATCCACTGGACCTGTATCTGGTCCGTCACCCGAAGCCGGCCGTCGACCCGGCGCTGTGCTACGGCGCCGCCGACCTGCCGGTGGCCGAGGACATCGCCGCCTGCGCCGCACGGCTTGCGCCACTGCTGCCAACCGACGCGCGCGTGGTCAGCAGCCCGCTGACGCGGGCCCGTCTGCTGGCCGAAGCGGTATCGCCGACGGTGCATCTGGACGCGCGGCTGCGCGAGCTTGATTTCGGCGACTGGGAACTGAAGCCCTTCGCCGACATTCCGGCGGAAGGCTTCGAGGTGTGGGGCAGCACGTTGATCGACTTCCGCGCGCCCGGCGGCGAGCTGTACGCGGATATGGCGACGCGCGTCTGGGACGCTTTCGAAGCACACCGCGCCGGCACGGGTGCGCTGGTCGTGGTCGCGCACAACGGGCCGATGCGCGCGCTGACCGGCACCCTGCTCGGCCTGCCCCCGAGCCGCTGGCTCAATCTGGAGTTCGAGTTCGGCCGCGTCACGCATCTGGCCATTGGCCCGCTCGGGCCCAAGCTGCGCAGCTTCAATCGCTGAAGCCTGCGCGCAGCGCAGCCCGGATGAACAGAGCCCGGCCGGATCAAGGATAATCCGCGCTTCTCCGCCCGACGCCCACCATGAATTCACCCCAGGTTTCCAGCCGCGCGCTGTATATGCGTCTGCTCGGCTACGTGCGCCCCTACTGGATCGCCTTCGCCGTCTCCATCGTCTGCATGGCGCTGACGGCAGCGGCCGAACCGGTCTTTCCGGCGCTGATGAAGTCGCTGCTCGACGGCGGCTTCGGCGGTCAGGACCCGCAGGCGGTGTGGTTCTACCCGTTGGCCATCGTGCTGCTGTTCGCGGTCCGCGGCATCTTCGGTTTCATCGCCGACTACGCCTTCGCCTGGGCCGCCAACAATGTGGTGCTCGATCTGCGCCGCGCGATGTTCGGCCGCCTGCTGGCGCTGCCGACCGATTTCTTCGACAACAACTCGTCCGGCGCGCTGATTTCCAAGGTCGCCTACGACGTGCAGGGCGTGACGCAGGCGGCGACCAACGTGATCACCGTGTTCGTGCGCGACACGCTCACCGTGGCCGGCCTGCTGGCCTGGCTGCTGTGGCTGAACTGGAAGCTCACGCTGATCGTGCTCGGCATGCTGCCGCTGATCGCGCTCATCGTGCGACTCAGTTCGCGTCGCATCCGCGAATCGGCGCGCGGCGCGCAGACGGCGATGGGCAGCATCGCGCACACGCTGGAAGAAACCATCGAGGCGCACAAGGTGGTGAAGATCTTCGGCGGCCAGGACTACGAAATGGGCCGCTTCGACGCCGCCTGCCGCAAGCAGCGCCGGCAGAACATGCGCAACATCGTCGCCGCCTCGCTGGTGTCGCCGATGACCCAGGTGCTCACCGCGGTGGCATTGGGCATCGTCATCGCAGTCGCGCTGGCCGACTCGGCGGCCAATCGCACCACGGTCGGCGGCTTCATGGGCTTCGTCACCGCCATGCTGATGCTGCTGGCGCCGCTGAAGCGGCTGACCGACGTGAACGCGCCGCTGCAGCGCGGGCTGGCGGCGGCGGAAAGCGTGTTCCAGCTGATCGACCAGCAGGCCGAACGCGACAGCGGCACGGTCGAACTCGAACGTGCGCGCGGCCGCATCGACTTCGACCAGCTGGGCTTCGGCTACCCGGGCCGCGAACTGCGCGTGCTGCAGCACTTCGATCTGTCGATCGCGCCGGGCGAGACAGTGGCGCTGGTCGGCGCTTCGGGCTCCGGCAAGACCACGCTGGCGCATCTGCTGGCGCGTTTCTACACGCCGACTTCGGGCCGCATCCTGCTTGACGGGCACGACATCCAGAACGTGAAGCTGGCCAGCCTGCGCGCCAACATGGCGCTGGTGAGCCAGGACGTCGTACTGTTCAACGACACGGTGGCGGCCAACATCGCCTACGGCGCGCTGCGCGGTACCGACCGCGCAGACATCGAGGCGGCGGCGCGCGCCGCGTACGCACTGGATTTCATCCAGGCGATGCCGGAAGGCTTCGACACCATGATCGGCGAGAACGGCGTCAAGCTGTCGGGCGGCCAGCGCCAGCGGCTGGCGATCGCGCGCGCGCTGCTGAAGGACGCTCCGGTGCTGATCCTGGACGAAGCCACCTCGGCGCTGGACACCGAATCCGAACGCCAGGTGCAGGCCGCGCTCGAAGTGCTGATGAAGAACCGCACGACGCTGGTGATCGCGCACCGGCTGTCCACCATCGAACGCGCCGACCGCATCGTCGTGATGGACCGCGGCCGCATCGCCGAAATCGGCAAGCATGCCGACCTGCTGGCGGCGGGCGGCATGTACGCAGGTCTCTACAACTCGCAGCTCGGCGGCGGCGAGTAAGACCGGCTCATATCTTCAGCGCGGACGCATAGCCGGTCAGTTCGAGGTAGCCGCGACCGACCCGGCGCGCGCCGTCGAACACGGTCACCGCGCCTTCCCAGTAGATCGCTCCGCTGCTGGCGCGGCTGTCCAGCTCCTGGTCGTCGAACAGCGGCTTCACCACGAAACGCCGCCCGCCGACGCTGACTTCGAGTTCGACCGGATAGGCGCCACCGCTGCGCGGGCTGCGCCAGACGCGGCGCACCGCGAAACCGACTTCGGTCGGCGCGTAGCGGCGATCACCTGCCGCATCGCGCACGGTCGCTGCCGCCCATAGCGCATGGCCATCGGCGTCGCGCATGCGGAAGGCCATCAGTGCACCGCCGTCGTCCAGATTGATGCCCAGCCAGTCCCAGCCCTGCGCACCCTCCGGCATCAGCGCGCTCGACCACTCGTGATCGAGCCAGGCGCGACCGCGCACGGCGCTGGTCGTCGCCGCGATGCGCAGGCGTCCGCTCACCTCCAGCTGTGGCCAGCTCAGGTAATGACTGGCGTGCGCCGGATCGGGCCCCTTGCGGCTGAACCCCTGTTCGCCCTGCCACAGCACCGGCTGCGTCGGCGCGAAGGTCAGCGTGTAGTCGAAATCGTCCGCCGCGATGTGTGCGAGCAGGCGCTCAGGCGCAGGCTGGCGCGCCAGATGCCAGTCGTCGATGCGGACGTCGAGGTCGTCGGCCGAGGCCTCGGCCAGACCGAAACCGGCGCGCGCGATCTTCTGCGCGTGCAGCAGGCGGCCACGCGCCGGGTCGGACACCGCGGCGTGCGCGAACAGCAGCTGGCGCGGTGCGAAGCGGCTCGGGTTGGCGTCGTGCGCCGGCTGGCGCACGCGGAAAAAGGTGAGCTGGAAGCCGATCGGCGCCGCGGCGTCGCGCTCCAGCCAGCCGGTGATGTACCACCACTCGATGCGGTGACCGGGGTGCGCACCGTGGTCCCGCGGCAGGCTGCGCGGTGTGGCGGGGAGCACCGCATCGTAGGCGGCCTCGTCCGCGCGGGCCGGCAGCACGGCCAGCAGCGGCAGGCGCAACAGCAGTCGGCGCAGCGCGGAATTCATGTTGCGCAGAGCGCACCCACGGCAGGAGGTTCCCGCTCAGCGCAGCAGCGCTTCGAGCTCGTCGGCGATGCAGGCGCCGGTCTTCGTCGGGTCGGCGCCGGCGTGACGCTGTGCGAGCGCGCGCGCCGCCGCGGCGAAGCGCGGTTCGTCGAGCAGGCGACGCAGCAGTGCCCGGTAATCGGTGTTCTTGCTGCCCGGCGGCACGGCCAGACCGAAGCCGCCATCGACGATACGACGCGCCACCATGTACTGCTCCATGTGATTGGGCAGCACCAGTTGCGGGCACCCGGCAAGCGCCGCAGCGCTGACGGTGCCGATGCTGGCGTGCGAAACGACCAGATCTGCCGCGCGCACGGCCGGGTCCATCTGCACCGGCGCAGATTCGAAACGGATGGACGGCCCACCGAGCCGTCGCGCGGCGTCCGGCGACAGCCCTTTGGCATGCACCAGCGTGCGCATGCCGGACTGCCGCAGCGCCTCCATCAGCGCATTGAAATCCGCATGTTCGGGCGACAGGTAGACGAACACGCGCGCGCCCTCGCCCGCCGGCCACTGCGGCGGCACGCCGCTGTCGCCGACGTAGCTCGGGCCGACCATGCGCACGCGCTCGTCGTATTCGGGGTAGTGGGCCAGCTCCGGCAGGCTGGCGGCGATGCAGCGCACGCCGCCGAACAGTTCGGTCAGGCGCGGCAGTGCGCCGTCATCGAGCAGCGCCAACGCCTGGTTCACCGGCGCCAGCAGCAGCGCATCGCTGCGTGCGCACTGGGCAACGTCGCCCTTGTCCCAGTAGTTCATCGCCGGAAACACGTCGCGATGCGGTGGAATCTCGAAGCAATTGCCGATCGCCGCGATCGGCGTGCCGCGGCCGCGCATCGCCAGCATCGCGGTCGGCGCGTGATCGCACACCAGCAGATCCGGGCGGTGCAGTTCGAACAGCCCGCGCCAGGCGGACAGCAGCCCGGCCAGTCCGCCCGGGTCCAGCCATCCGGCAGCGGCCAGCACGGCCGAGAAATTGACCAGCTTCGGCGGGTTGACCATGCGCGGCAGCCACAGCGGCGACTGCAGTACCGGAAAACCGTCGGCGACGATGCGGCCATGCGCGCGCGCGAGATCCTTCAGCGCGAAGGTGACCGCGTGCCCGCGTTCGCGCAGCGCGCGCGCGGTGATCAGCATGCGGTCGATGTGGCCCATATTGGCGCCCAGTTCCCAAGCCATCAGCACACGGCTCATCGCGCGCACACCTGTCGAGGGGCTTTACACCACGCCCTGTCGGAGCGCGAAGACGACGTGCAAGTCATTGATCCGTTTAACCTAAGAAGATGGGCATAAATCTTGTTACAGGCGGCGAGCGCCTTAATCGTACAGGATGAAAACAATGAACTTCTCGCTGCCCTCGCGCCCGACACTGATCGCGGTATCACTGTTCGCCTGGTTCAGTCAGGTGCCGCTCGCCCACGCACTGCCGGTTCTCGGCGCCTCGTCCGCCGCCAGCAGCAACGGCAGCACTGCAACACCCTCCGATTGGGTGACGCCGGAGTACCGCAACAGTTCGAGCTACATCTGGTCGGGCGACAACAACTCGGCCAACGGCTACGCCTTCTCGTCCGCCACCGGCGCCTATGCCGTGTCCTCCTCGGCCTACGGCTACAACGGCAGCGCCAGCGCGATGGCCAGCATCCTCGCCACCGTCACCAACGCGTCGAACGTGGCGCAGAACTTCAGCCTGACCTTCAAGATCTACGGCGGCTCGATCAGTGCAACGAACTACTACGCGCTCGACGCGGACGAATACCTCAGCGTCGATTACCTGGCGTCGATCAAGATCGATGGCAATCAGGTCTGGTACTCGTCGGCCAGCATCCAGAACAACGGCGGCGTCATCACGCACGACAAGTCGGGCACCGACCTGAACAGCAACGACGACGGCAGCGACGGCTATTACGGCTGGGAAAGCCGTTACGTCACCATCGACCTCGGCGTGCTCGACCCGAACGAGTCGCTCGACGTGCTGGCCGAGCTGTCGGACAGCGCCACCAGCAACGTCGGCGTCTATGCCTACGATTGCGGCGGTGGTTACGAAGGTTACGGCGGCTACGGTGGGTATGGCGGCTACGGCCCGGCGCTGCAGAGCACCTCGGTGTGCACGCAGAGCAAGGGCAATGCGTCAGCCTTTTACGGCGACCCGTTCGAGATCGAAGCGAATCCGGTCAACGCCGACCCGAACAGCCTGCGTGTCACCACGCGCGCCGTGCCGGAGCCGGGCAGCCTCGCCTTGCTGGCACTCGCCGCGGGCGCGGCCGGCGTCGCACGACGACGGAAGAAGCGCGACTGAGTCGCACGTCGGCACCGACAACAAAAAAGCACCGCATGCGGTGCTTTTTTGTTTCCGCCGTCCGGAGGCGATCAGCGCTCGACGAAGGCTCGCTCGATCACGTAATCACCCGGTTCGCCCACCCCCGGAGAGATGACGAAGCCGCGCGCGTCGAGCAGGTCGGCGGTGTCCTTGTTCATGCTCGGGCTGCCGCAGATCATCGCGCGGTCGGTTTCCGGATTCAGCGGCGGCAGGCCGAGGTCGTCGGTCATCTTGTTGCTGACGATGAGATCGGTCAGGCGACCGCGGTTGCGGTAGGGCTCGCGCGTGACGCTGGGGTAGTACAGCAGCTTGTCGCGCACGAACTCGCCGAGGAATTCGTCGTTCGGCAGCTCGTTCTCGATGTAGTCCTGGTAGGCCAGTTCATTCACGTGGCGTACGCCATGGAACAGGATCACCTTGTCGAAACGCTCGTAGGCTTCGGGATCGCGGATCAGGCTGAGGAAGGGCGCCAGACCGGTGCCGGTGCCGAACAGGTAGAGGTGCCGGCCCGGCTTCAGGTCGTCCAGCACCAGCGTGCCGGTCGGCTTGCGGCCGACCAGGATTTCATCGCCCGGCTGCAGGTGCTGCAGCTTCGACGTGAGCGGGCCGTCCGGCACCTTGATGCTGAAGAACTCCAGGTGTTCCTCGTAATTGGCGCTGGCGATGCTGTAGGCGCGCAGCAGCGGCTTGCCGCCGGTTTCCAGACCGATCATGACGAAATGACCGTTGCGGAAGCGCAGACCGGGGTCGCGCGTGGTCTTGAAGCTGAACAGCGAATCGTTCCAGTGATGGACGCTGAGGACTTTTTCGGGCGCGACGCTGGCCATGGCAGTAATCCGGTTGAAAGGCGATGGTGCATTTATAGCGCCGCAGCGCACCATAACTCAACAAACCAAATAACAATGTTTCGATAACCTGTAGTTATCCCTCTTCCGGTGCGCGACGGTACGACAGATGACGCGCCAGCGTCGCCACCAGTTCCCCGGCCTGGAAGGGTTTGCTGATGAAATCGTCCATGCCCGCGTCACGGCAGCGGGCGCGGTCCTCGTCCAGCGCGTTGGCCGTGATCGCGACGATGGGCACCTGCTGCCAGTGTGTATTGCCCAGCGCGCGAATGCGGCGCGTCGCCTCCAGCCCGTCCATGACCGGCATCTGCATGTCCATCAGCACCAGATTGAAATGGCGCTCGGCGCAGGCAGCCAGCGCCTGCCGGCCGTCAGCCGCCTGGGTGATGCGCACGCCGTGGCGCGACAGCAGGCGGCCGAGCAGCACCTGATTGACTGGCGTGTCCTCGGCGATCAGCACGTCGGCATCAAGCAGCGCCGCCTCGTGCGTCGATGCCGCCTCGTCCGGCCGCGCCGCGGCGTCCTCGGTCGCTGCGGCCGGCAACGGCAATTCGACGCTGAAGGTGCTGCCGCGGCCCGGCGTGCTGTCCAGCGTGATCGTGCCGTGCATCAGCGCAACCAGTCGCGACACGATGGACAGGCCCAGCCCGGTGCCGCCGTAGGTGCGCGTGGTCGATGAATCCGCCTGCGAGAAGGGCATGAACACCTGCGCCTGCTTGTCGGATGCGATGCCAATGCCGGTGTCGGCGACCGACAGCGCGATCCGCCCCGCGCCTGCGCTCTCGACGCTCACCGTCACGCCGCCGTGGGCGGTGAACTTCAGCGCATTCGACACCAGATTGGACAGTATCTGCCGCAGCCGCAGCGGATCGCCGGTGACGATGGCGGGCAAGGCCGGCGCGACCTGCCAGCGCAGCGCAATGCCCTTGGCCGCGGCCTGCGTCGAGAAGATGGCCAGCGTGTCGGCGACCAGCGTTTCGAGGCCGAAATCGACCGCTTCCAGCTGCAGCTGACCGGCATCGACCTTGGAGTAGTCGAGGATGTCGTTCAGGATGCCCATCAGGCTGTCGGCGGACGACTTGACCCAGCCGAGGTTCTCGCGCTGCTCGTCGCTGAGCGGCTCCGACAGCACCATGTCGGTCATGCCGATGATGCCGTTCATCGGCGTGCGGATTTCGTGACTCATCGTGGCGAGGAAGGCCGCCTTGGCGCGGCTGGCCGCCTCCGCCTCGTCGCGTGCGCGACGCAGTTCGTCGGCCGCCGCGCGCGCCGCCGACACGTCCTCGCTCAGCCACAGACAGCCGATCTCGCGGCCGTCGCCATCGCGCACGGCAAAGCTGCGCTGGGTCAGCGTGCGGCCGTCGGCGAGCAGGATCTCCCGCTCGCCGCGGTGAGGACAGAACACCGTCATCGCCGCGCCGGGCGACAGCCGCGCGGCACACATCGATTCGACCACCTGCAGCGCACACCCATCCGGCGGACGACCGGCGTCGAGCGCCCACACCTGCGCCAGCTTGTCGTTCGCGTACAGCACCCGGTTCTCGTGGTCGGCCAGCAGCACGCCGATGTCCATCGCGTCGAGCAGCGCTTCGAGGCGACCGTTCGCCTCGGACGCGATGCGCGCCAGACCGTGCTCCTTCTCGTGCAGCGCCTGCAGTTCGCCGATGCGCTCCCGGATCGCCGCCGACATCGCGTTGAAGGCGCGACCGAGCTGGCCGACCTCGTCCTCGCCCTCGGCGACCGGCGCCGGCGTCAGGGTGCCGGTCGCAACCTCTTCCGCCGCATGCGTGAGCCGCAGCAGCTGGCGTGTCAGCCACAGACCGAGACCGGTCAGCAGCGCGATCGACAGCAGCAGTTCGCCCGCGGCGATGCCGATGCCTTGCAGCAGCAGCTGGCGGTTGGCACTGCGCAGCGCCGACATGTCGAGACCGAAATGCAGCTGACCGAGCGGCTGCCCGGCCAGCGCCACCGGCGTGACAAGATCGTAGATCGGCGGATCGTCCTCGACCGAGAGGTCGAAGCGCTCGTCGGTCTGCGGTACCGGCGCATCGCGCGACCAGCCGCTGTGCGCGACGACGTGGCCGCCGCTGTCGCGCAGGATGAGATAGGCGATGCCCTGACTGGATCGACTCTCGTCCAGCACCGCCTGCATCGTCGCGTAGTCGCTCTGCGCCATCGGCGCCACCAGCGCCGCGTTCAGTATGGGCACGATCTGCTGCGCGTGACGCTCCGCCTGCTCGGTCATGTGGGTGCGCTGCAGGCGCACGCTGTTGCTCACCAGCAGCGTCAGCATGACCGCCTCGACGACGATGGCCGCGATCAGCAGGCGGCCGCGCACCGAGCGCCGCAGCCGGAAATCGAACAGCCGGCTCACAGAGCGGACTTCTTCAGTTGTTCGCGCACCTCGGCCGCGTAGGGCGCCATCGCATCGAGTTCGCCGGAACGCAGCGGGCGATAGCCTTCAAGCTTGTAACGGGCGAAGTAATCGACGCCGGCCGGCGTTTCGGCGAACGACCACAACGCCCTCTCGATCGCGGCTCCGCGCGCCGCGTCGGCCTGATTGAGCAGATAGACGCGGCCGACCATGGCCGGACTGTCGGTCAGCAGCTGCAGTCGCGCACGCACCTCGGGCGCCAGGCCCTGAAAGTTCGCAAGCGACATCGTGCCGGCGCTGACCTCGCCATTGAGCAGCAGCTGCGCCACGCTGTCGGCGGCGCTGACGTAGCGAACGGTGACGCCGGCCGCGCCGTTCTCGCTCATCCAGCGCAGGCCCCACAGTGTCACCAGCGACGATGGACTGAGCCCGGCCACCGTGCTGCCGGCCAGGTCGCGTGCCGACTTCGCCCGGCTGCCTGCAGCGACGGCAACGACCGCATGAAAGGGCGCACGGTAGGTCAGCAGCGGCCGGTAACGCGCATCCGCGCGCAGCAGTTCGGCCTGATGTCCGGTCGTGATGACCAGCTCGTATTCGCGGTTGAGCGCCCGCCGTGCAAACTCGGTGAAGTCCGGCGCGGTGACGATGGCAACGGGTTTGCCGAGCGTCTTCTGCAGATGCTGCCGCAGCGGTTGGTACATTTCGATGATGACGCGCGAGCTGGTGTGCGGCGCAACGCCGATGCGGAACAGCGGCGCGTCCTGGGCAAGCGCAAGCGCGGGAATGAAACAGGCGACGGACAGCAGCAGACGGGTGAAGGCGAGGAACATCCGGGCAGACGGGACGGCAATGGACACCCCGCGTTAACGGAACGCGCCGTCGCCCCCTTGAGCGGATGCTGCGCCACAACACCGACGCAACACACTGTTTAACAATGATTTTTCAGAGCACACTTCTTGACTCGAAGCGTGTTCAGCCGCGCAGCCAGGCGATCAGTCCGCCATAGCAGGCCGCGTGCGAGAAGCGGTCGCGGGCATAGACGTGGGCGGCGCGTGCGTAACGCCGGCGCAGCGGCAGATCGTCGAGCAGCGTGCGGCAGGCGTCGGCAAAGGCAGCGGCTTCGTCGGCCAGCAGGAAGGCTTCGCCAGCGCCATCCTCCAGGCCGCGCGCACCCTCGCGCGTGCTGACCAGAGGCAGACCAGCGGCCAGCGCCTCGACAGTCTTGATCTTCAGCCCCGAGCCCCAGCGCACCGGATTGATCGCGACGTCGACACCGCTCCATAGCGCCTCGATGTCGGGAACGAAGCCGCGCGCGTGGATGCCCTCGGGCAACGGCTGCGGCAGCAGCGCGGCGATGTGCCCGGCCACCTGCAGTTCGGCGCGCTCGGCGGACAGCGCCGGCCACACGTCGTCGATGAACCACTGCAGGCCATGCCGGTTCGCCACCCACTGGCTGGCCGCGTAACCGACCACACGCGAATCCGGCCGCACCGGCTGCGCCGGCAGCACGACCGGGTGCGGCACGCACAGCGCACGCTCGCCGAGCACGGCGGCGACACGCGCGTGATCGTCCGGCTGTATCAGCAGCACGCGGTCGTAGTGCTGCAGGAAGCCGAGCTCGCGTTCGAAATCCAGCGCCTCCTCGACCGCGACGCCCACGCTCGCGCGTGACGCGGCGTTGTCACTGACAAGGTCGTGCGTGTCCATCACCAGGCGGACGCCGTCCGGCACCCCCAGCCGCAGGAAATCGAGCTGCAGCCGCGACAGCAGCACGCAGTCCGGCGCGATCTGCCGGCACATGCCGCGCAGCCCGCTCACCAGCGCGGCGCGTTCCGGCCTCGCGGTGTCGCCGACGGCGAGGCGGTAGCGGTGCCTGCTGCGCTCGACGAAGGGCCGCGTGGCTGCGTCCGGCTGCTCGGGGAAGAACACGGTCAGGTCGCAGACTTCGGCCAGCGCGTCGATCAGCGCCGCGGTGCGCGCCGCTTCGCCGTTACCCGGACGCCAGTAGCGGCTGCGGGTGACGAATATCAGTTTCGGTCGGCTCATCGGAGACGCTTCGGGGAAGATGGAAGGACGGAAGGTGAAGGGACGGATAGAATTCCGCTTTTACCCGATTCTGCAGGAGCTTCCATGCCCGCCTACCGTTCCCGTACCTCGACCCACGGCCGCAACATGGCCGGCGCCCGCGCGCTGTGGCGCGCCACCGGCATGAAGGACGGCGATTTCGGCAAGCCCATCATCGCCATCGCGAACAGCTTCACCCAGTTCGTGCCGGGCCACGTGCACCTGAAGGATCTCGGCCAGATGGTCGCGCGCGAGATCGAGAAGGCCGGCGGCGTGGCCAAGGAATTCAACACCATCGCCGTCGATGACGGCATCGCGATGGGCCACGGCGGCATGCTGTACTCGCTGCCTTCGCGCGATCTGATCGCCGACAGCGTCGAATACATGGTGAATGCCCACTGCGCCGACGCGCTGGTGTGCATCTCGAACTGCGACAAGATCACCCCGGGCATGCTGATGGCGGCGCTGCGGCTGAACATCCCGACCGTGTTCGTGTCCGGCGGCCCGATGGAAGCCGGCAAGGTGAACTGGGGCCAGAAGATCATCGCCGTCGACCTGGTCGACGCCATGGTCAAGGGCGCCGACAGCAACTGCTCTGACGAGGAGGCCGAAGCCTACGAGCGCAGCGCCTGTCCGACCTGCGGCTCCTGCTCCGGCATGTTCACCGCCAATTCGATGAACTGCCTGACCGAGGCGCTGGGCCTGTCGTTGCCGGGCAACGGTTCGGTGCTGGCCACCCACGCCGACCGCAAGGCGCTGTTCCTGCGCGCCGGCCAGCTGGCGGTGGAACTGTGCCGCAAGTACTACGAAGGCGAGGATGCCTCGGTGCTGCCGCGCTCGATCGCCAGCTTCAAGGCCTTCGAGAACGCGATGACGCTGGACGTGTCGATGGGCGGCTCGACCAATACCGTGCTGCACCTGCTGGCTGCGGCGAAGGAAGCCGGCGTGCATTTCACGATGGCCGACATCGACCGCATTTCGCGCCACGTGCCCTGCCTGTCCAAGGTGGCGCCGGCCAAGTCCGACGTGCACATGGAAGACGTGCATCGCGCCGGCGGCATCATGGCCATCCTCGGCGAACTGGACCGCGCCGGCCTGATCCACCGCGACCTGCCCACCGTGCACAGCGCGACGCTGGGCGAAGCGCTCGACAAGTACGACATCGTGCGCACGCAGGACGAGGCCGTCCGCACCTTCTACCGCGCCGCCCCCGGCGGCATCCCGACCCAGGTCGCCTTCTCGCAGGACCGCCGCTACCCGGAACTGGACCTCGACCGCGAGAACGGCGTCATCCGCAACAAGGAACACGCCTTCAGCCAGGACGGCGGGCTGGCCGTGCTGTACGGCAACATCGCCGAGCGCGGCTGCATCGTGAAAACGGCCGGCGTCGATGATTCCATCCTGAAGTTCTCCGGCACCGCCAAGGTGTTCGAAAGCCAGGACGACGCGGTCGCCGGCATCCTCGGCGATCAGGTCAAGCCGGGCGAAGTCGTGGTGATCCGCTACGAAGGTCCTAAGGGCGGCCCGGGCATGCAGGAAATGCTGTATCCGACCACCTATCTGAAGTCCAAGGGCCTGGGCAAGGCCTGCGCGCTGCTGACCGACGGCCGCTTCT
The DNA here is from genome assembly GCF_000385375.1 of Methyloversatilis discipulorum. Lineage (NCBI taxonomy): Bacteria > Pseudomonadati > Pseudomonadota > Betaproteobacteria > Nitrosomonadales > Sterolibacteriaceae > Methyloversatilis > Methyloversatilis discipulorum. The sequence goes on along the minus strand of NZ_ARVV01000001.1, from coordinate 468,472 downwards.
CCGGCGGCACCTCCGGCCTGTCGATCGGCCACGCCTCGCCGGAAGCGGCCCAGGGCGGCCTGATCGCGCTGGTCAAGGACGGCGACGTGATCGAGATCGACATCCCTAACCGCACCATCCACCTCGCGGTCGATGACGCCGAACTGGCGCACCGTCGTGAAGCGGAAGAGGACCGCGGCGCCGCCGCGTACACGCCGCACGCGCGCGAGCGGGTGGTGTCGACCGCGCTGCAGGCCTATGCGCTGATGACCACCAGCGCCGACACCGGCGCCGTGCGCGACCTGAGCCAGCTGCGTCGCTCTTGAGCGCAGGCCCGATGCCGGGCCGCATCGCCGCCCTGACCGCGGCGGCGATGCTGGCCTTCGCCGCCAACTCCATCCTGAACCGGCTGGCACTGGCCAACACGGCGATCGACGCCGCCAGCTTCACGCTGATACGCATCGCCGCCGGCGCCCTGGTGCTGTGGACACTGGTGCGCCGCCAGCCGGACGGCCGGCCGGCCGGCGACTGGCCCGGCGCGGCGGCTCTGTTCGTCTATGCCGCCGCCTTCTCCTACGCCTACCGCGAACTGGCCGCCGGTACCGGCGCGTTGCTGCTGTTCGGCACCGTGCAGGTGACGATGATAGGCACCGGCCTGCTGAAGGGTGAGCGGCTGTGCGCGCTGCAGACCGTGGGTCTGCTGCTGGCGCTGGCCGGGCTGGGCGTGCTGCTGGCACCCGGCGTCAGCGCACCGCCGGCCGAGGCCGCCATCATGATGGCGCTGGCCGGTATTGCCTGGGGCGTCTACTCGCTGCGCGGCCGGCGCGCCCGCGGCACGCCGCTGGCGATGACCGCCGGCAACTTCGTGCGCGCGGTGCCGATGGCGATCGGTCTGTCGATGATTGCCGCTGCCGATGCGCGCATCGATGCGCTGGGCTTCGTCTATGCGGCGCTGTCCGGCGCACTGGCGTCCGGCGTCGGCTATGCCATCTGGTATAGCGCGCTGCGCGGCCTCAGCGCAACGCAGGCAGCCAGCGTGCAGCTGTCGGTGCCGGTGATCGCGGCCATCGGTGGCGCACTGCTGCTGTCCGAAGCGCTGACGCTGCGCCTGCTGCTGGCCTCGGTCGCGACGCTGGGCGGCATCGCGCTGGTGGTAACGACCCGCCGGCGGTGATCCAGGGTCTGTTGCCATTGAATCGCGGGCCGCGCGCGATTCAATGGCAACAGACCCTAGCGCGCGGCCACCGCCTGCACGCGCGCCGCGTGCACCGCCTGCGCGATCGACGGGCCGGAAGCCTTGCCGGATTCGGCCAGCTGCTTCGCGATGGCACCGGCATCGACCGATCTGAACGCCTCTGCGGCCGCGCGTACGAGCCCGGCCTGCGGATAACCGCGCGCGTCGAAACCCGGGCGGCTGCGCGCGTCCGCTTCGCAGGCGAGCAGGATGTCGGCCAGCCGTTCCGCTTTGCGCATCACGTCCAGCCGCTCCAGCAGCTTCACCATGGTGTCGGCACGCAGCTCGGCCGCACGGTGCACATTGGTGTGTTCCTGCGCCACCAGCCGCGCGATGTCGGCGATATCGACCGGCACGCGCAGGCGCTCGGCCACCTCGCGCGCCAGCTTCGCGCTGCGCGGCTCGTGCGCGATGTGGCGCGGCCACTCCTCCTTCGGCGTCGTGCCCTTGCCGAGGTCGTGCGCCACCAGCGCCCAGCGCACCGCCAGCGAGGCGCCGTGCGCCGCCGCCCAGTCCAGGCACTGCATCAGATGGAGGCCGGTGTCGATCTCCGGGTGATGCTGCGGCGGCTGCGGTACACCGAACAGCGCGTCCACCTCCGGCAGCACGACACGCAGCGCGCCGCACTCGCGCAGCACTTCGATCATGCGCGAGGGCTTCGCCTCCATCAGCCCGCGCGACAGTTCCTGCCACACGCGTTCGGCCACCAGTGCATCGACCTCGCCGCAGTCCACCATGTCGCGCATCAGCGCCATCGTCGCGGGCGCCACCGTGAAGTCGTGGAAGCGCGCGGCGAAGCGGGCCAGCCTGAGTATCCGCACTGGGTCTTCCGCAAAGGCTGCGCTGACGTGGCGCAACACGCGCGCGGCGATGTCGGCGCGACCGTTGCACGGGTCGATGAGCGTACCGTCGTCGGCGCGTGCGATCGCGTTGATGGTGAGATCGCGCCGCTGCAGATCCTGCTCCAGCGTCACCGAGCGGTCGGCGTGGAACACGAAGCCGCGGTACCCCGGCGCGGTCTTGCGCTCGGTGCGCGCCAGTGCGTGTTCCTCGTGCGTCTGCGGGTGCAGGAAGACCGGGAAATCGCGACCGACCGGCGTGTAACCGGCGGCCACCATGTCCTCCGGCGTGGCGCCGACCACCACCCAGTCGCGGTCGCCGGCCGGCAGCCCCATCAGCTCGTCACGGACCGAGCCGCCGACGCGGTAGATCTTCATCTATCTGTGCGCTTTCGAGCGCGCGTGCTCGAAGCGGTCGGTCGGCCGGAAGTCGGCCAGGCAGGCGTCGATCTCGCTCTCCAGTGTCAGCGGCACGAAACCGAAAGGCAGCGCGCAGCCGGCATCGCACACGCTGTCGACCTGCATCGAGCGCAGGTTGTCGCGCGACATCAGCGTCGGCCCCGGCGCCAGTTCCAGCGCCAGCGCCTGCAGCGACGCCAGCGGGCCGGGCAGACCGATGACGCAGCGCTCGGCGCCGATGGCACGGCCGGTCATCTTCACCAGTTCGCGCATCGTGTAGACCTTGGGGCCGCACAGCGCCCAGGTCTGGCCGATGGCTGCCTCGTCACCCAGCGCATGCACGATGCAGCGCGCGACGTCGCGTGCGGCGACCGGCTGGTAGCGGGTGTCGGCACCGGCCAGCGGGAACACCGGGAACATCTTCAGCAGACCGGCGAACATCGACAGGAAACACTTGCCGTCGCCATACACCAGCGACGGGCGGAATATCGTCCAGTCCACGCCACCGGCGCGTATCGCCGCCTCACCGGCGGCCTTCGAACGCAGGTAGCCGGATGGCGCACCTTCGGCCGCGCCCAGCGCGCTGACATGGACGAGCTGACGCACGCCGGCCGCCTTCGCCGCAGCGGCGATGGCCTTGGGCAGCGCGACGTGCGCACGCTCGAAATCGAGTCCCCATGGGCTGCCTTCGCGCGAATGCAGGATGCCGACGAAGTTCACCACTGCATCGACGCCCGTCATCAGGCGCGCCAGCGCGGCCGGGTCGTGCACGTCGGCCTCGACCACGTCGATCATCGGCAGCAGTATCAGATGCTTGGCGCGATCGCGGCGGCGCGTCGGCACGATGACGCGTACGTCGCGAGCGGCGAGCTGGCTGGCGACGTGGCTGCCGATGAAGCCGGCGCCACCGATCAGGAGGACGGTTTTCGGAAACATGAGGGCACTCCGGGTCTGTGGGTCGAGACTCTGTTTGTGGATCAGATCGGATCGTCCGGCAGCGCGCCGGGACCGGGCTGTATGGTGCCGAGGCGCTGCTTCAGACCGATCTCCTTGCGGCCGAACACGAGGTTGTACATGACGGCGTTGGCCATCACCTTCTTCACGTAGTCGCGCGTTTCGGTGAACGGAATGGTTTCGGCGTAGATGGCGCCTTCCAGCGGTTTGGCGGCACGCCACTTCTTGGCGCGGCCGGGCCCGGCGTTGTAGCCGGCGCTGGCCAGCACCGGGTGGTCGTCCAGGCTGTCCAGCACCAGGCGCATGTAGCTGGTGCCGAGCAGCAGATTGGTGTCGGTGTCGGCGATCTGCGACGGCTGGTAGCCGTTCAGACCGATCTTCTTCGCCACCCACTTGGCGGTCGCCGGCATCACCTGCATCAGGCCCTGGGCACCGGCCGACGACTTCGCGTTCATGATGAAGCGGCTTTCCTGCCGCATCAGGCCGTACACCCAGCTCAGATCGAGCGCGCGCGCCTGCACGTGCGGCTCGACCTCGCTGCGCATCGGCGCCAGATAGCGCAGCGCGTAGTCGTGCTCGGCCACGGTGCGGTCGGCACTGGCGATGGCGCGGTCCCACAGCGACTTCTTTGCCGCGAGGTGAGCGACCGCCAGCAGTGTGCGGTCGTCCGCCTCGCGGATCGCCCAGTTCCATTCGCGCACCGCTTCGGTACGCAGGTCGAGTGCGAACAGCTTGAGCGCGCGCTGGATGGCCGGCGTCAGTTCGGCGCGGCGGATGTCCTCCGGCGAGGGCTCGGCCGCCTGCGGCGGCAGCTGGTAGGGCTGACCCAGTTCCTCGCGCGCCAGCAGTCCGTAGAAATTCGGCTGGTCGGCAATGCGGCGATAGTGTTCGCGCGCCTGGTCGACGTGGCCGGTGGCGCCGCGCGCGCGGCCGCGCCAGTAGATCCATTCCGGCTTCGACGCCAGCGCTTCGGGCATGCGCTCGACGATGTCGCGCAACACCTTCCACTTGCCGTCGCGCATCGCGGCACGCGCGCACCAGGCGAACACCTCGTCGCCGTCCATCGCGTCGTCGGCCGAGCGGCACCATTGCAGCGCACGCGAGTCGTGCCGCATCGCGCCCTGCCAGCCGAGCTGACCGAAAGCGTAGGCGCGTTCCTGCGGACTCAGACGGGCGGCGATCACCTCCAGGCTGCGCTCGGCCGCGCGCACATCGTTGCGCGCCATGCGGGCGACCGCCATCAGCGCCAGCTCGCGGCCGCGGCGGGTGATCGAGAAATTGGCCGGCTGGCGGACCAGCCAGCGCGCCGGATTGGCGACGATGTCGTCGAGCACGCGGCCCGGCCGTTCGGCCGCCGGCAGCAGATCCAGCACGCTGCTCGCCTGACCCGGCCGCTTCGCCTCCATCTGCCGGCGCGCCCGCGCCCAGACGTCGTCCTCCCTCAGACGACCGGCGTCGAACAGCGCGGCGAACACCGGATTGCAGGCCGACGGGGCGTCGTCCAGCGTGTCCCACAGCATGCGCGCCTCGTTGATCGCCGCCGCGTCGCCGACCACCATGCCCGCGCGCGCAGCGTGGCAGCGGAGGTCATTCTCGGGCGACGGATTCTTCAGCGGCAGCTTTGCATACTCGGTGCGGTAGGCCGCCCACTGCTCGCCCTTGGCCAGCTGGCGCAGCCAGTCGCTGCGCAGGCGTTGCGCAACCACGCTGTCGGCGTTGCGTTCGAGGAACACGGCGATGCTGTCCGGCGATGCCCGGTCGATGTCCAGGCGCAGCCGGTAGTAATCGATGTAGGACGCCAGCAGGTGCGACTGCAGGCCGGCGGCATGGCGCTCGAAGGCCTGGCGGTTGCCGGCGGCAAAGGCGTCGCGTGCGGCGAGGAAGGCGTCGTCGCTGGCCTGCGCCAGGGTCGCGACAGTCATGCAGGCGCCGATGAGCAGCGCGCGGACGTTACGGGGAGAGAATCGTGTGGGCATCTGCTAGTGTTTCCGGGTTTGCCCGAATGATACCGCCCGCACATGAATGTTCCCGATGATCGCGCACGCCGCAAGGCATTGCGGCTCGAACTGATCGGCCGCCGCCAGGCGATGGACCCGGCTGCGCTGGCGCCGCTGCACGCTGCGCTGAACGAGAAACTGGAGGCGCTGCTGACCCGGCTGTCACCGCAATCGATCGGCTTCACCTGGCCCTACCGCGGCGAATTCGACGCGCTGCCGCTGATGCGCCGCTGGCTGGCCGCAGACCCGTCCCGCTGGGCCGCACTGCCGGTGGTCGGCGAGAAAGGCCAGCCGATGAGCTTCCGCCGCTGGGCGCCGGACAGCGCGATGGCGACCGACCGCTACGGCATCCCCTACCCGGCCGAGGGCGGCCCGGTGGTGCCCGAACTGCTGCTGATCCCGTGCAACGGCTTCGACGCGCGCGGCTACCGGCTGGGCTACGGCGCCGGCCACTACGACCGCACGCTGGCCGCGCTCGCACCGACGCCGCTGGCGGTCGGCGTGGCGATCGAGGACGGCCGCCTCGACGACCTGCAGCCGCAGCCGCACGACCTGCCGATGGACTGGATCGTCACCGAAGCCGGCGCCTTCCCGTCGCGCCGCTGAGCGGCCGGGCGGCGCGCCGCCGGCCGTCTATGCTGGAAGCAGTCCCGACCTGATCGCGCGCCTGCCGGCACCGGGGTGCGCGCCTGCAAGGCCCCGCACGGAGGAGGACGGCATGAAACGCATCTATTTCCTGGTACCCGGCATCGATACGGCGCGCACCGTGGTCAACGACATGCTGGTGGCGCGCATTCCCGAGAAGCACATCCACATCCTGGCGCGACGCGGCACGCCGCTGGAAGAGCTGCCTGAGGCGACCATGCTGCAGAAGTCCGACTTTTCGCCGGCCGTGCAGCGCGGACTGGCCATGGGCGGCAGCGTCGGCATACTGGGCGGGCTGATCGGGCTGGCGCTGTCGCCTGGCGCGGCGGTAATCGCCGGCGGCATCCTGCTGGCGTCCGGCCTGGGCGGTGCCGGCGCCGGCGCCTGGGTCGGCGGCATGGTCGGGCTGACTGCCGGCAACACGCACCTGAAGGCCTTCGAGGACGCGATCGAACAGGGCCAGCTGCTGGTCATGCTCGACGTGCCGCGCGCGCGGGTCGACGAAATCACCGAACGGGTGCGCGCCCTGCATCCGCAGGTGCAGCCGCACGGCGCCGATCCGGACATTCCGGTGTTTCCGTAGGCGAAAAAAAACCGGGCCGCGTGGCCCGGTTCGTTGCGTCCTGCGGACGCTTACTTCTCCATCACCTTCTTCAGGTTTTCCAGACCGCTCTTGTAGACGCCGGTCACCGCGCTCAGCGCGGCTTCGTCGTCCTCACCCTTCGGGGGGTCGTTGTTCATGTACTTGCGATAGAAGGCGCCGCGCCATTCGACCACCGAGGTGCCGCCGTCGCCGGCTTTCACCGTCAGGTTCGAGCTGTAGTTGGTCACCGGCAGCGCGCCGCCGTCCTTGGCGCGGTAGGAGAACTTCTTCGCCGCCGGGTCGATGGACTCCAGCGTCTCGACCAGTTCGCCGCCGCCCTTGAGCTTCAGCGTACGCACCGAGCCGACGTTGCTGCCGTTGGTGGCGGTGCTGCTCTCGACCGCCGGATGCCAGCCCTGCAGCTGGGTGAAATCGCTCACCTTGGCCCACACCGCATCCGGGCTGGCCTTGATGGTGATGGTTTCGAACGCCTTCTGGCGGGTCGGGCCGTGCGCGTGGGCGAACGATGCCGCCAGCGACGCGGCCAGCATCATGACGAATGCCGATACAAAACGCATGGGTTGAATCTCCTCGTTGTCAGAATGGTTGGGTTGAAAAGTCGGCGACGAAAAAGGCGGTGAAGATAGCGGCAAGCACTGTCGCGATCAACGTGCCGCCGCAGGCTTGTGCATGAAGCGCCCGAAACCGCGCGGGTTGCGCCCGAGTTCGATGCTGCCCAGCGACTGTCCGGTCCGCGCGTCGTACACGCCGACCAGATCGTCCATCCAGCTCACGACCAGCAGTTTAGTGCCGGCCACCGCGACGCCCTCGGGATAAACGACCGAGGGCCAGGTCGCGATGACGCGCCGTTCCGCGGTGTCGATGACCGATACGCTGTCGCCCTTCTGATTCGTTACATATGCGCGCGCGCCATCGTCAGAGAAAGCGATGCCATAGGGCGCCTTGCCGACCGGCAGTGTAGCGACCGTGCGTGACTGTGCGAGGTCGACCACCGACACGTCGTCGCTCCACACGTTCAGCGCATACAGCGTGCGGCCGTCGGCCGACAGTTCGAGCGCGAACGGATGGTTGCCGACGGCGATGACGCCGGTCTGCTTCATCGCATCGAGGTCGAGCACGCCGACCGCATTGTCGTCGCGGTTGGCGACATAGGCGGTACGACTGTCGGGCGACGCGACCAGCCCGGCCGGCGCGTTGCCGACCGCGATCTCGCCGAGCGCGGCGTGGCTTGACGCATCGAACACCAGCACGCGGTGCGAGAACCAGTCGGCCACCAGCACACGCCGGCCGTCCGGCGTGACGGTGATGCCGACCGGGCTGCGGCCGGCCTTCCTCTCGCCCACCACCGCGCGGCTGGCCAGATCGATCACGGTGATCGTCGCGCTGTCCGGCGCGCTGACGAAGGCCTTGCCGGCCGCCTCGCTGACCCAGACGCCTGCCGGCGACTTGCCCGCCGGCAGGCGGGCGACGATGGTGGACGCGTCGACGTCGACCACCGTCACTTCATGCGAGCCCTGGTTCGTGATGTAGGCCAGCGGCCCGGCCGACGCACAGGTCGCCGCGGCGCACAGCGCCAGCAGGACGGCGAAGCGCCTCATCCGAGGAAAAGCTTGTAGGCCGGGTTGGCGGTTTCCTCGCGCCAGGAATAGCCCAGCGTATCGAGGAAGCGCTGCAGCGCCGCCGCGTCGCCCGGCGGCACCTGCATGCCGACCAGCACGCGGCCGTAGTCGGCGCCGTGGTTGCGGTAGTGGAACAGGCTGATGTTCCAGTCGCGACTCATCGAGTCGAGGAATTTCATCAGCGCGCCGGGACGTTCCGGGAATTCGAAGCGGAACACCTGTTCGTGGCCGACTGCCGGGCTGCGGCCGCCGACCATGTAGCGCACGTGCAGCTTGGCCATTTCATCGTCGGTCAGATCCAGCGCCGGGTAGCCGTTGGCGTCCAGGTGCTTCACCAGCTCGGCGGCCTCGGCGCGGCCCGATACCTGCACGCCGACGAAGGCATGCGCCTCGCTGGCGTCCTTGTAGCGATAGTTCAGTTCGGTGATGTTGCGGCGACCGAACAGCGCCACCAGTTCGCGATAGGCGCCCGGGCGCTCGGGCAGCGTCACCGCCAGCACCGCTTCGCGCGACTCGCCGATCTCGGCGCGTTCGGCGACGAAGCGCAGGCGGTCGAAATTCATGTTGGCGCCGCTGGCCACCGCGACCAGGGTCTTGCCCTTCACGTTGTTGCGCGCCGCCCAGGCCTTGGCGCCGGCCACCGCCAGCGCACCGGCCGGCTCCAGAATCGAGCGGGTGTCCTCGAACACGTCCTTGATCGCGGCGCAGATGGCGTCGGTATCGACCAGCACCATCTCGTCGACGTACTGCTGCGCCAGCCGGAAGGTTTCCTCGCCGACCAGCTTGACCGCGGCGCCATCGGCGAACAGCCCGACGCTGTCGAGCTGTATGCGCCTGCCCGCCTTCAGCGACTGCGCCATCGCGTCGGCGTCGGACGCCTCGACGCCGATGATGCGGGTGTTCGGACGCAGCCGCTTGATGTAGGCCGCCACACCGGCGATCAGCCCGCCGCCGCCGACGCAGCAGAACACGGCGTCGATGGGCTTCGGGTGCTGGCGCAGGATTTCGACGCCTATCGTGCCCTGACCGGCGATCACGTCCGGGTCGTCGAAAGGATGCACGAAGGTGAGGCCCTGCTCGGCTTCGAGCTTGCGGGCGTGCGCGTAGGCCTCGTCGTAGGATTCGCCAGCCAGCACCACCTCGCCGCCGCGCGCCGCCACCGCGTCCACCTTGATGCGCGGCGTCGTCGTCGGCATCACGATGACCGCACGGCAACCCACCTTGGCCGCCGACAGCGCCACGCCCTGGGCGTGGTTGCCTGCCGACGCGCAGATGACGCCACGCGCGCGCGCCTCGTCCGACAGCTGGGCGATCTTGTTGTAGGCGCCGCGCAGCTTGAACGAGAACACCGGCTGCATGTCCTCACGCTTGAACAATACGGTGTTGCCGATGCGCCGCGAGAGGTTCGGTGCGGCATCGAGCGGCGTTTCGACCGCGACGTCGTACACTTGCGCGTTGAGGATTCTTTCGAGGTAGTCGGTTTGCATGATGAGGACACAGCGCAGCCCGCACCGGCGCCGGAATGGCCGATGCGCAAGCACGCAAGCCTAGCAGCGCGCACAGGCCGGGGGCAAATCGCGCCCGGCACGGACGCGCGCTGAGCATGGATTTCATGCCCGGGGCCGAAGCCAGCCTGGCCGGACTGACGCTCGCCAGCTTCCTGTCGGCCACCGTGCTGCCCGGCGGCTCGGAAGCGGCGCTGCTGGCCGTGCTCGCCACCCACCCGGAACAACGCGACGCCGCGCTGCTGCTGGCCACCGCCGGCAACACCGCCGGCGGCATGGTGAGCTACGCGATGGGGCGCTTCATCCCGCGCAAGGAACTGCCGGGCCGGCTGGCGCTGGTGCAGACACACGGCACGACGGCGCTGCTGCTGTCCTGGGTGCCGCTGATCGGCGACGCACTGTGCATCGCCGCCGGCTGGCTGCGCCTGCCGCCGCTGCGCAGCGCAGTCATGATGGCGATCGGCAAAGGTGCGCGCTACCTCGCCATCGCCGGGCTGATGGCATGAAGAACAGTCGCCACGCCACCCATCTCGCCCGCCACCTCGCGCTGCTGTGGACGCTGCTGATCGCCTACGCCAGCCTGCACCCGCTGGGCGACTTCCGCGAAGGGGGCGGCGACCTGCTCGGCTTCCTGAGCGCGCCTTGGCCGCGCTACTGGACGCGTTTCGACGTGATCGCCAATGCGCTCGGCTACCTGCCGCTGGGCTTCCTGCTGGTGCCGGCCGCGTCGCCTTGGCTGCGCCGTCTGCCAGCCTTCCTGCTCGCCTGCCTGCTGGCGACCGGCCTGTCTATCGGGCTCGAAGTCCTGCAGCACTATCTGCCGACCCGCGTGCCGTCCAATCTCGACGTCGCGTCGAATGCCCTGGGCGCCGCCTGCGGCGCACTGCTCGGCGCGCGCTGGGGCGGCATGCTGGGCGACGGCGGCGCGCTGGCGCGCTGGCGTGCGCGCCGCATCGTGCGCGGCCACACCGGCGAATTCGCGCTGGTGCTGCTCGTGCTGTGGTGGCTGGCGCAGATCGATCCGGACACGCCACTGTTCGGTCTGGGCGACCTGCGCTGGGTGTTCGGCCTCGAAGCACCGGTCGATTTCACCGAACGGCGCTACCGCGCGGTGGAGATCGGCGCCTGCATCTGCGCCATGGTGAGCGTCGGCGTGATCGGCTGGCACAGCATGCGCGCGCGCAGCTTCTGGCTGCTCGGCTCGACTTTCGTCGTCGCGCTGGCGATCAAGGCCGGCTCCGGTGCAGTACTGGTGCCGGCCGGCGGTGCCTGGCTGTGGGCCACGCCGGGCGCGCTGGCCGGGCTGGCCGGCGGCGCTGTCGCGCTGCGCGTCGCGCTGTGGCTGCCGGTCACGCTGCGCTTCGGCGTCGCGGCGCTGGCCCTGCTCGCCGGCGTGGCACTGGTGAACCTGGCGCCCGACAACCCCTACCCGTCGGCGGTGTCCGATGCCTGGCGGGCCGGGCACTTTTTCAATTTCAGCGGTCTGACCCGACTGGCGTCGGCGCTGTGGCCGTATTTCGCGCTGCCTTACCTGATGGCGCTGCAACTGCGCGAAAGCCGCGGCCGCCATGCCGCCCACGATCACCGATAATCACGTCTTTGTCCGAACCCGAGCTTCGCATGAGCCACTTCAAGCACCACGTATTCTTCTGCTGCAACCAGCGCGCCGAAGGCGAACAGTGCTGTGCCGCGCTGGGCGCCGCCGCGCTGCGCGACTACGCGAAACAGCGCGTCAAGGCGCTGGGCCTGTCCGGCGAGGGCAAGACCCGGGTCAACATGGCCGGCTGCCTGGACCGCTGCGGCGAAGGCCCGGTCATGGTGATCTACCCGGAGGCGGTCTGGTACACCTATGTGGACCGCGAGGACATCGACGAAATCATCGACGAGCACCTGGTGCACGGCCGCGTCGTCGAACGGCTGAAAGTCTGATGAATACGCGCATCCAGTCCGAACGGACGGTGATCGCCGGCCCGGTCGGCGGCATCGAGGTGCTGGCCGAGCGACCGGACCACGCGCCGCGCGCACTGGCGCTGATCGGCCACCCGCACCCGCTGTTCGGCGGCACCATGGAAAACAAGGTGGTGGTGACCGTCGCGCGGGCGCTGCGCGAACTGGGCTGCGTCACGCTGCGCTCGCAGTTCCGCGGCGTCGGCGCGACCGAAGGCACGCACGACGAAGGCCGCGGCGAAACAGACGACCAGCTGGCGGTGATCGAACACGGCCTGAATGCCTACGGCGACCTGCCGGTCATCGTCGCAGGCTTCTCCTTCGGCGCCTTCGTCGCCACCCGCGTCGCCGACCGTCTGGCCGAGAACGGTCGTCCGGTCGCCGGCATGGTGCTGGTCGGTCTGGCCGCCGGCAGTGTCGAGGGCATCCGGCACTACGAGCCGGGCCCGGTGCGCGACGACGCGCTGGTGATCCACGGCGAGCGCGACCAGGTCGTGCCGCTGGCCAATGTGCTGGCCTGGGCGGCGCCGCAGAACCTGCCGGTGGCCGTGCTCGGCGACAGCGGCCACTTCTTCCACGGCAAGCTGCACGTGCTGCGCGTGCTGATCGAACGCTGGTGGCGTGCCACCACGCCAGCCGGGCAATGACCGACGTGCTGCTGGTGCTGACCACGCTGCCGGACGCCGCGACCGCGCAAGGCATCGCGCGATCGCTGGTCGAGAGCGGACACGCCGCCTGCGTCAGCATCGGTGCGCCGGTCCGGTCCATCTACCCTTGGCAGGGCGCGATCGAGGAGGCGGACGAGGTGCCGCTGGCGATCAAGACCACCGTCGCCGCCTACGACGCGCTCGAATCCGCGCTGCGTGCGCTGCACCCCTACGACCTGCCCGAAATCATTGCGCTGCCGGTGGACCGCGGTCTGCCGGCCTATCTGCAGTGGGTGGGCGACATGACGACCAAGCACCCGGAAAGCCGATGATCCGCATCCTCATTGCCGCGCTGGCCTGGCTGGCGCTGCTGGCCACAGCACCCGTGCGCGCCGAACCCGAACTGCTGCCGCTGGAACAGGCTTTCCGCCTGTCGGCCCAGGTGGTGGACCTCAACACCGTCGAAGTGCGCTTCGACATCGCCGACGGCTATTACCTGTACCGCGACAAGCTGGGTTTCGCTGCCGAACAGGCGGCACTCGGCACGCCGGACATCCCGCCGGGCAAGATGAAGAAGGACGAAATCTTCGGCGACGTCGAGGTGCATCGCGGCCAGCTGTCGATCCGTCTGCCGCTGAGCGCCAGCGGCGAGACGGTGACGCTGAAGGTGGCGTCGCAGGGTTGCGCCGACGCCGGCGTGTGCTACCCGCCGAGCGAACAGACGGTGCTGCTCGACCCGGCACAGCCCGGCGTACGCGTGTGGCCGGTCGGCCTCGATGGCGACAACGCGGGCGGCGGCCTGCTGGACCGGCTGCGCGGCCGCGCGATGAGTAGCGAAGCGTCGACACCAGTGGAGGCGCCGGCCCCCAGCGCCGCCCCGGCCGACGACGGCTCCTTCGCCGCCGGCCTGCTGCGCGGCGGCAATCTGTGGCTGGTCGCCATCACCTTCTTCGGCTTCGGTCTGGCACTGAGCTTCACGCCCTGCGTGCTGCCTATGGTGCCCATCCTGTCCGGCATCATCGTCGGCCACGGCGCTCACATTTCGCGCGGCCGCGCGCTCGCGCTGTCGCTCGCCTACGTGCTGGGCATGGCGGTGACCTACGCCGTCGCCGGCGTGGCGGCCGGGCTGTCCGGCACGCTGCTGTCGGCGGCGCTGCAGAACGCCTGGGTGCTGGGCGGTTTCGCGCTGCTGTTCGTCGTGCTCGCATTGTCGATGTTCGGCTTCTACGAACTGCAGCTGCCGACCGCACTGCAGTCGCGCCTGTCCGACACGGCCAACCACCGGCGTGGCTCCTATGGCGGCATCGTCGCGATGGGCGCGCTGTCGGCGCTCATCGTCGGCCCCTGCGTCGCCGCGCCGCTGGCCGGCACGCTGCTCTACATCGCGCAGACCGGCGACGCTGCGCTCGGCGGCCTGGCGCTGTTCGCGCTGGCGCTGGGCATGGGCGCGCCGCTGATCGCGGTCGGCGTGGCGTCGCGCTCGCTGCTGCCGCACACCGGTCCGTGGATGGAAGGCGTCAAGCGCTTCTTCGGCGTGCTGCTGCTGGCAACCGCGATCTGGATCGCACAGCCGGTACTGCCCGCCTTGTTGGTGATGCTGGCCTGGGCGGCGCTGCTGATCGCCAGCAGCATCTACCTGCATGCGCTCGACCCGCTGCCGGCGCACGCCAAGGGCTGGCACAAGCTGTGGAAGGGCGTTGGCGTGATCGCGCTGCTGGCTGGTGCCAGCATCCTGATCGGCGCCGCGGCCGGCTCGCGCGACCCGTTGCAGCCGCTGTCGGTGCTGCGTGGCGGTGCGGCGGCGGCCGAGGCGAAACCGGTGTTCGAACCGGTGCGCAGCGTGGCTGAACTGGAGGCCCGGTTGAGCGCCGCCACGCGCCCGGTGATGCTCGGCTTCTACGCCGACTGGTGCGTCAGCTGCAAGGAAATGGAGCGCTTCACCTTCGCCGATCCACAGGTGACTGCACGACTGGCCGGCTTCACGCTGCTGAAGGCCGACGTGACCGCGAACGACGCCGAGCATCAGGCGCTGCTGAAGCGTTTCGGCCTGTTCGGACCGCCGGGCATCCTGTTCTTCGGCCCCGGCGGACGCGAGATCGACAGCGCGCGCACGGTCGGTTTCGTGCCGGCCGAGGCCTTCGCCGCCAGCCTCGATCGCGTAATCGCTGCCAGCAGCGCGCGCTGATCGCGTAAAATCGCGCATCTTTCCGCTGCGCACCCTTCCCCATGTTTTCCGGCATCGTGGCCGCCGTCGGCCGCATCACCCGCATTGATCCGCTCGAACAGGGCGTCCGTCTGACCGTGGACACCGCCGGTCTCGGCCTGGACGACGTCGCCCTCGGCGACTCGATCGCGCACAACGGCGTCTGCCTGACGGTGATCGGCCTCGACGGCCGCAACGCGCAGTTCGATGTATCGAAGGAAACGCTGAACTGCACCGCCGGCCTCGACGCACCCGGCGAGGTGAACCTGGAAAAGGCGCTGCGCCTGTCCGACCGGCTGGGTGGCCATCTGGTCAGCGGCCACGTCGACGGCGTAGGCACGGTGCGCAGCTTCGAACGCGTCGGCGAATCGCACGAACTGGTCATCGTCGCGCCCAAGCCGCTGGCCCGCTACATCGCGCGCAAGGGCTCGATCACGGTGCAGGGCGTCAGCCTCACCGTGAATCGCGTGACCGACGTCGAGGATGGCTGCGAATTTTCGATCAACCTGATTCCGCACACGGTACAGGTCACCACGCTCGGCAGCCTGAAGGCAGGCAGCCGGGTCAATCTTGAAATCGACCTCATCGCCCGCTACGCGGAGCGCATGATGGCTGCAGAGGACTGATACAGATGAGCGCACTGGCGCCGGTCAAGGACATCATCGCCGACATCAAGGCCGGCCGCATGGTCATCCTTGTTGACGAGGAAGACCGCGAAAACGAGGGCGACGTGGTGCTGGCCGCCGAATTCGTGACGCCCGAAGCGATCAATTTCATGGTGAAGCACTGCCGCGGCCTGGTCTGCCTGACGCTGACCGACGAACGCTGCCGCCAGCTCGGGCTGGAGCAGATGGTGCGCCACAACCGTACGCCGCACGGCACCGCGTTTACCGCGTCGATCGAGGCGGCCACCGGCGTGACCACCGGCATTTCGGCGCATGACCGCGCGCGCACCATCCAGGTGGCGGTGGCACGCAACGCGAAGCCGGACGACATCGTGATGCCCGGCCACATCTTCCCGCTGACCGCGCAGAAGGGCGGCGTGCTGATCCGCGCCGGTCACACCGAAGCCGGTTGTGACCTCGCCCAGCTGGCTGGCCTGGAGCCGGCGGCGGTGATCTGCGAAATCCTGAAGGACGACGGCACGATGGCGCGCCTGCCGGACCTGATCGAGTTCGCCAAGGAACACGGCCTGAAGATCGGCGCCATCCGTGACCTGATCGCCTACCGTGCCGCCACCGAGGCGCTGGTGCGCGAGGTGTCGAAGCGCGAGGTGCGCAGCGCCTACGGCCAGTTCACGCTGCATGGCTTCGAGGACACCACCACCGGCGAAATCCACCTGGCGATGGTGAAGGGCGAGATCGACCCGGATACCGAAACGCTGGTGCGCGTACATGAGCCGATTTCGGTGCTCGACTTCCTCGACGCCGACAACCCGCGCCACAGTTTCAGCATCGACCGCGCGATGCAGATCATCAACGACGCCGGCAGCGGCGTCATCGTCATGCTGCGCCGGACCGAAACCGACGCCAGCATGCGCGCGCTGCTGATCGACCCTGCCGACGCACCGGCGGCCCGCTGGGACGCCCGCACCTTCGGCGTCGGCGCGCAGATCCTGCGTACGCTGAACGTGCGCAAGATGCGGCTGCTCGCCAGCCCGCGCAAGATTCCGAGCATGGCCGGCTTCGACCTCGAACTGACCGGCTACCTGCAAGACTGAACAATTCGATCGAGATATCCATGCCCCGCTTCAACGACATCCCTGAAATCGAGGAAAACCTCGACGGCAAAGGTCTGCGCGTCGCCATCGCGATGGCCCGCTTCAATCCGGACATCGGCAACGGCCTGCTGTCGGCCTGTTGCGCCGAACTGCGCAAGCTTGGCGTGGCACCGGCCGACACGCTGATCGTCACCGTGCCCGGTGCGCTCGAACTGCCGCTGACGCTGCAGCGCCTGGCGCTGTCCGGCAAGTACGACGCACTGGTCGCGCTCGGCGCGGTCATCCGCGGCGAGACCTACCACTTCGAGATCGTGTCGAATGAAATGGCGCGCGGCGTGGCGGACATCCAGCTGAAGACCGGCGTACCGATCGCGAATGGCGTGCTGACCACCGAGGACGACGACCAGGCCATCGCCCGCATGCACGAAAAGGGCGCCGACTGCGGTCGCGCCGCGGTCGAAATGGCGCGCCTGCTCGCCCGACTGACGGATTGAACATGGACGCCAAGCCCGAAGCCCCGCGCAAATCCAGCCGCCGCCTCGCCCGTGAATACGCGGTGCAGGGCATTTACCAGTCGCTGCTGTCGGGCAACGAGGCGCCGGACATCATCGCTCACCTGAGCGAGGACCCCGGCTTCTCCAAGGTCGACCACAAGCTCTTCCGCACGCTGCTGAAAGGCGCGCTGGACAACGCAGAGGCGCTGCGCGCGCAGTTCGGAGCCCACCTCGACCGCAAGGTGGAGGAGCTGTCACCGGTCGAGCACGCCATCCTGCTGGTGGCCACCTTCGAACTGGCCAACATGATCGAGACGCCCTACCGCGTCGTGATCAACGAGGCGATCGAGCTGACCAAGGAATTCGGCGGCGCCGACGGCCACAAGTTCGTCAACGGCGTGCTCGACAAGCTGGCGCCGCAGCTGCGCGCGGTCGAGGTCGAGGCCGCCCGCAACCGTCCGCGCGGCTGAGCGCCGTCCGCACGCT
The DNA here is from genome assembly GCF_000385375.1 of Methyloversatilis discipulorum. NCBI lineage: Bacteria > Pseudomonadati > Pseudomonadota > Betaproteobacteria > Nitrosomonadales > Sterolibacteriaceae > Methyloversatilis > Methyloversatilis discipulorum. Next base: position 451,200 of record NZ_ARVV01000001.1, on the reverse strand, counting down.
GCATATATATATGCACACGGCGTGCATGGCACTTCCTGCATGAGTACCGACGCCGGATGACGCCCGAGTTCGACCTGATCCGCCGCCACTTCGTGCGACCGATGCGGATGCGCATCACCTCGCTCGGCCCGGGCGACGACTGCGCGCTCATCCGTCCGTCGCCCGGCCACGAACTGGCGATCACCAGCGACATGCTGGTCGCCGGCACCCACTTCCTGCCGGACACCGATCCGCGACGCCTCGGCTGGAAGGCGCTGGCGGTAAATCTGTCCGACGTCGCCGCGATGGGTGCCGTGCCGCGCTGGGTCACGCTGGCGCTGTCGCTGCCGCAGGTCGATCACGACTGGCTGGCCGCCTTCGCCGCCGGCTTCTTCGACTGTGCCGACACCTTCGGCGTGGATCTGATCGGCGGCGACACGACGCGCGGCCCGCTCAACCTGTGCGTGACCGCCTTCGGCGAAATCGCGGCTGGCCGCGCGATACGCCGCGGCGGCGCCCGTGCCGGCGACGGCATCTGGATATCCGGCCAGCCCGGCCGCGCCGCACTCGGTCTGGCCGATCTGCTGGGCAAGGTCCGGCTGCACGGCAGCGCGCACGACGAATGCATCGCGGCACTGGAACAGCCGCAGCCGCGTGTCGCGCTCGGCGCCGCATTGCAGGGCCTGGCGACGGCGATGATCGACGTGTCCGACGGCTTGCTGGCCGACCTTGGCCACATCGCCCGTGCCAGCGGTCTGGGCGCCGTGGTCGACGACGCGGCGCTGCCTTGGGCGGCACTGCACGCCGCCTGCACCGACGGTGCGGCGGCGCGCGACGCGCTGCTGGCTGGCGGCGACGATTACGAACTGCTGTTCTGCGCACCACCCGAGGCCGACGACGCGCTCGCCGCGCTGTCGGCCCGGCTGGCTCTGCCCCTCACCCGCATCGGCGCGATGCAGTCCGGCGACGGCGTGCGCCTGGTCGACGCCGCCGGCGCGGAACTGCCGGTCGGCAGACGCGGTTACGACCATTTCGCCTGAAATTTCGCCTGAGTCATGAAAACCAGAGCGCCCTATCCCGGACCCGGCTTCCTCGTCCACCCGGCCCACATGCTGGCCTGCGGCTTCGGCAGCGGCCTGATCCCCTTCGCCTCCGGCACCTGGGGCACGCTGGCCGCCTGGCCGCTCTACCTGCTGATCAAGCCCTCGTTTTCCGATGGTGCCTTCGCGCTGTTCCTGCTGATCGCCTTCGCGCTCGGCAGCGCCTGCTGCCAGCGCACCGGTCGCGCGCTCGGCGTGGCCGACCACGGCGCCATCGTGTGGGACGAAATCGTCGCCTTCTGGCTGGTGCTGTGGGTGACGCCGGTCGATTTCTGGTGGCAGCTGGCCGCCTTCTTCGCGTTCCGCTTCTTCGACATCTTCAAGCCGCCACCGGCGCGCTGGGTGGACGTAAACATGAAGAACGGCTTCGGCGTCATGCTGGACGACGCCATCGCCGCACTGTTCGCGGCGGTGTCGATCGCGGCGCTGCACCTGCTGGTCGTGCGCTTCTTCTGATGGACGCCGATCTGCAGACCCTGTCGGTCGAGGTGGGCGCCGCATTGAAAGCGGCCGGCGCCGTGCTCGCCACCGCCGAATCGTGCACCGGCGGCTGGGTGGCGGAGATCGTCACCGCCACCGCCGGCAGTTCGGCCTGGTTCGACTGCGGTTTCGTCACCTACTCGAACGCCGCCAAGCAGCGCATGCTGGGCGTGCCCGAAGCCACGCTGAAGGCGCACGGCGCCGTCAGCGAAGCGGTGGCGCTGGCGATGGCGCGCGGCGCGCTGGCGCATTCGGACGCCACGGTCGCACTGTCGATCACCGGCATCGCCGGCCCCGGCGGCGCGGTACCGGGCAAGCCGGTGGGCACCGTCTGCTTCGGCTGGGCGCTGGCCGACGGCCGCAGCCGCAGCGAAACCCTGCATTTCGACGGCGACCGCGAAGCGGTCCGCCGTCAATCCGCATGTCATACACTGGCCGTGCTCCTGGCTTTGCTGGGAGGCACGCCAAAAGACCCTGTGGCAAGAACTGTGCCATAATCGACCGCATACCCAGGAAAGGATTCAGCATGGACGACAGCAAGGCCAAGGCGCTCGCCGCAGCGCTCGCGCAGATCGAGAAGCAGTTCGGCAAGGGCTCGATCATGCGCATGAGCGACGGCCAGCTCGAAAACGACATCCAGGCGGTGTCGACCGGTTCGCTCGGGCTGGACATCGCCCTCGGCATCGGCGGCCTGCCGCGCGGCCGCGTGGTCGAGATCTACGGCCCGGAATCGTCCGGCAAGACCACGCTGACGCTGCAGGTGATCGCCGAAATGCAGAAGCTCGGCGGCACCGCGGCCTTCATCGACGCCGAACACGCACTCGACGTGCAGTACGCCGGCAAGCTGGGCGTGCGCATCGACGACCTGCTCATTTCGCAGCCGGACACCGGCGAACAGGCGCTGGAAATCGCCGACATGCTGGTGCGCTCGGGCGGTGTGGACATCATCGTCATCGACTCGGTCGCCGCACTGACGCCGAAGGCCGAAATCGAAGGCGAGATGGGTGATTCGCTGCCCGGCCTGCAGGCCCGCCTGATGAGTCAGGCGCTGCGCAAGCTGACCGCCAACATCAAGCGCACGAACACGCTGGTCATCTTCATCAACCAGATCCGGATGAAGATCGGCGTCATGTTCGGCAACCCGGAAACCACCACCGGCGGCAATGCGCTGAAGTTCTACGCCTCGGTCCGCCTGGACATCCGCCGCACCGGCGCGATCAAGAAGGGCGAAGAGGTGGTCGGCTCGGAAACCCGCGTCAAGGTCGTCAAGAACAAGGTGGCGCCGCCGTTCAAGCAGGCCGAGTTCGACATCCTGTACGGCGAGGGCATCTCGCGCGAAGGCGAAATCATCGAACTGGGCGTGCTGCACAAGTTCGTCGAGAAGTCCGGCGCCTGGTATTCCTACAGCGGCGACCGCATCGGCCAGGGCAAGGACAATGTGCGCGAATTCCTGCGCGCCAATCCGGCGATGGCCCGCGAGATCGAGAACAAGGTGCGCGTTGCCTGCGGCATGCCCGAACTGGCAGTGATCGCGCCGGACAGCAAGGCGGACGCCGCGTGAACGCCGCGCTGCGCGAGAAGGCTTTGCGCCTGCTCGCGCGGCGCGACCACAGCCGGGCGGAACTGGCGCGTAAGTTGCGCGAGGACGGCGACGAGGACGAGATCGCCGCCCTGCTCGTCCGTTTCGAGGAATGCGGACTGCTGTCCGATAGCCGTTTCGCCGGACAGTTCGTATCGTCCCGCGCGGCGCGCTTCGGCACCCGCCGGCTGCAGTACGACCTGAAGCAGCGCGGCGTGGCCGATGCCGACGTGGCGGATGCGCTGGCCGCCGTCGGCGACGACGAAGCCGCCCGCGCCCGCGCGGTGTGGGCGCGCAAGTTCGACGCCCGGCCGTCAGATGCCAAAAGCTGGGCGAAACAGGCAAGATTTCTGCAATCCCGCGGCTTTTCCGCCGATAGCATTCACAAGGTATTGCGCGAACAACCCGAACAAGATGAGTGAATCCCGGACCGCCAGCCGGCTCAAGGTCGAGCGGCTGCGCAAAAAGTACAAATCGCGCCCGGTGGTGAAGGACGTGTCCTTCGAGGTCGGCAGTGGCGAGGTGATCGGTCTGCTGGGCCCGAACGGCGCCGGCAAGACCACCTGTTTCTACATGATCGTCGGCCTGGTCAGCGCCGACGGCGGCGAAATCCACCTCGACGGCGAACGGCTCACCCATCTGCCCATCCACCGGCGGGCGCACGAGGGGCTGTCCTACCTGCCGCAGGAAAATTCGGTGTTCCGCAAGCTGGACGTCGAGGAGAACATCCTCGCCATCCTCGAGCTGAACGAGAAGGACGCGACCCGGCGCGCCGCCCGGCTGGACGAACTGCTGGAGGAGCTGGGCATCGGCCACCTGCGCAAGAGCCCGGCCGCGGCGCTGTCCGGCGGCGAGCGCCGCCGCGTCGAAATCGCCCGCGCGCTGGCCACCTCGCCACGCTTCATCCTGCTCGACGAACCGTTCGCCGGCGTGGACCCGATCGCCGTCATCGACATCCAGAAAACCATCCGTTTCCTGAAGGAGCGCGGCATCGGCGTACTGATCACCGATCACAATGTGCGCGAGACGCTGGGCATCTGCGATCGCGCCTACATCATCAACGCCGGTGAGGTACTGGCGAGCGGCCGGCCGGAAGAAATCGTGTATAACGAGAGCGTCAGGAAGGTCTATCTCGGCGAACACTTCCGCCTCTAGACCGCCGAAATTTGCACACCATGAAGCAGTCGCTGCAACTCAAACTTTCCCAGCATCTTGCGCTCACGCCGCAACTGCAGCAGTCCATCCGGCTGCTGCAGCTGTCGACCATCGAGTTCAACCAGGAGATCGAACGCTTCCTGGACGAGAACCCGATGCTCGAGCGTGACGACAGCGAGCCGGTCGCGAACTACCAGCCGCCGCAGGACAGCATGGGTGAGACGCGTGACAGCACGCCGCAGGAGAGTGCGGACGCCCAGCAGGAAGAGCAGCGCGCTCAGGAAAGCGCCAGCAGCGCCGACATGGACGACTGGTCCGGCGAAAGCGGCAGCTACGGCTCGCGCAGCGGCGGCGACGACGAGGACGGCGACTATCAGGACGTGCAGGCCGCCGGCACCTCGCTGCGCGACCACCTGTGCGGCCAGCTCGCGCTGTCGCAGATGAGCGAGCGCGACCGCTACCTGATCCGCCTGCTGATCGAGGCGCTGGACGACGACGGCTACCTGAACCAGGAGCTGACCGAACTGGTCGAGCTGCTGCCGGAAGAGGCCGACATCGATCTCGACGACCTGTCGATCGCGCTGCGCCAGCTGCAGAACTTCGACCCGGTCGGCGTCGGCGCGCGCGATCCGCGTGAATGCCTGCTGCTGCAGCTCAACGCGTTGCCGACAGACGAGGTGTCGCGGCTTGCGCGCATCATCATCGACCAGCACATCGACCTGCTGGCCGCGCGCGATTTCGCCAAGATCCGTCGCGCCGTCGGCTGCGACGAGGAACTGCTGCGTGCCGCGCAGACCCTGATCCGCTCGCTGAACCCGCGCCCGGGCGCGCAGTTCGCGCCGATCGACGCGCGCTACATCGTGCCCGACGTGGTGGTGCGCAAGGTGCGCGGCCAATGGACGGCCCTGCTCAACCCGGACGCGATGCCGCGCCTGCGCATCAACCGGCTGTACGCGGAAATCCTGCAGGGTCAGCGCGGCAGCGGGCTGTCCGGCCAGCTGCAGGAAGCCAAGTGGCTGATCAAGAACGTGCAGCAGCGCTTCGACACCATCCTGCGCGTGTCGCAGGCCATCGTCGAGCGGCAGCGCCAGTTCTTCGAGTTCGGCGAGGTGGCGATGCGGCCGCTGACGCTGCGCGAGATCGCCGAAACGCTCGAATTGCACGAATCCACCATTTCGCGTGTCACCTCGCAGAAGTACATGGCGACGACGCGCGGACTGTTCGAACTGAAGTATTTCTTCGGCAGCCATGTGGCGACCGAAAGTGGCGGGGCCTGTTCGGCCACCGCGATCCGCGCGCTCATCCGCCAGTTGGTGGGCGCCGAGGATGCAAAGCGTCCGCTGTCGGACTCGCGCATCGCGGAAATACTGGGCCAGCAGGGCATCGTCGTTGCGCGGCGCACCATCGCCAAGTACCGCGAGTCCCTGAACATCCCGCCGGTCAGCGTGCGCAAGGCGATCTGAGACCGATCACATCGACCGACCCGATCGCCACGCATTTTTCGTCCCGTAACGAAAGGAGGCAGCATGAACCTCACCATCACCGGCCATCACCTCGAAGTCACCCCGGCCATCCGCGAATACGTCGAAACGAAACTCGACCGCGTGATCCGCCATTTCGACCACGTGACCAGCGTTTCCGTCATCCTGTCGGTGGAAAAGCTGCGACAGAAGGCGGAAGTCACGCTGCACGTCCGCGGCAAGGACATCTTCGTGGAAGCCGAAAGCGAGGACATGTACGCGACGCTCGACAACCTGATCGACAAGCTCGATCGCCAGGTACTGAAGCACAAGGAGAAGTCCGGCGAACACACCCGTGAGGCACTGAAGCACCAGGCGGCAGAATGAAACGATTGCCCGCTGCCAGGGGCGTATAATCCGCGGCCTTGTTGCAGTGCAATCAACTTTTCCGGCGCGGCGACCGTTAACCTCGGTACCGCGCCCGCCGCGTGTTCGGAGTAGCCCCTGACATGACGCTTATCGCAAAGCTGTTGCCCGTTTCGAACATCTGCCTCGGCCTCGACGCCAGCAGCAAGAAGCGTGTGTTCGAACAAGCCGGCCTGCTTTTCGAAAACAACCAGGGCATCGCCCGCAGCCAGGTCTTCGACAGCCTGTTCGCGCGCGAAAAGCTCGGTTCGACCGGCCTCGGCCAGGGTGTGGCCATTCCTCATGGCCGCATCAAGGGACTGAAGGAAGCCATCGGCGGCTTCGTGCGACTGGAAAACCCGGTCGCTTTTGATGCGCCGGACGGCCGTCCGGTCAATCTCCTGTTCGTGCTGCTGGTCCCGGAGCAGGCGACCGAACTGCATCTGCAGATCCTGTCCGAGCTGGCACAGATGTTTGCCGACAAGGCATTCCGCGAACAGCTGATGCAGGCCGCCGACGTACCCGCCATCCATACCCTGTTCACAGCCTGGCAGCCCGCGCATGCGGAAACTCAGCGTCGCGCGGCTGTTTGAGGACAATCGCGACCGGCTGCGCCTGCAATGGCAGTGCGGCAGCGGTGAAACGCTGATCGTCGCCGACCAGATCGGTCTGTCACCGGCCGACCTGGTCGGTCACCTGAACACCATCCACACCCGGCGCATACAGGTTGTCGGCGTGCCGGAAATCCTGTGGGCGGAGAGCGTATCGACGCGCAAGGTCGAGGACATCGTCGATACCCTGCTCGACGCCCGCCCGCCCGCCTTCATCGTCGCCGACGGTGCCGATCCGCCGCCCGCCATCCGCAGCGGCTGTGCCAGTCGCGGCATCCCGCTGATGACCACGCAACGCAGCGCCGCCTCGGTCATCGACCAGCTGCGCGCCTATCTCGCGCGCGAGCTGGCGGACCAGACCACGCTGCACGGCGTGTCGATGGACGTGCTGGGCATGGGTGTGCTGATCACCGGTGACTCCGGCGTCGGCAAGAGCGAACTGGCGCTGGAACTGATTTCGCGCGGCCACGGCCTGGTGGCCGACGATTGCGTCGACATTTCGCGCATCGCGCCCAATGTGCTCGAAGGACGCTGCCCGGAACTGCTGAAGGACTTCCTCGAAGTGCGCGGGCTGGGCGTACTGAACATCCGCACCGTATTCGGCGAAACCGCCTGTCGGCGCAAGATGAAGCTGCAACTGGTCGTGCATCTGCAGAAGCAGGTGACCGGCCTGCCCGAAGCCACGCGCATGCCGCTGGACAACGAGGTGATGGACATCCTCGGCGTGAAGATACGCAAGGTGGTCATTCCGGTTGCCGCCGGCCGCAACCTGGCGGTGCTGGTCGAGGCCGCCGTGCGCACCACGATACTGAGTTTCCGCGGCATCGATTCGACGCTCGAATTCGTCGAACGCCAGCGCCGCGCCCTGGGTGGGGAGGACGGCTGACCCGGCGACTGTACATGACGATGACATATGCATAACATGCACGACGGCAGCCCCCCGGGCTGCCGTCGGTATTGTCATTTCATGCTGCACAGCCAGGAGCTCAGTCATGCCGAATACCCGCCGTACGCTCAGCTGCACACTCGTCAGCATCACCCTGCTCGCCACCTTCCCGCATGCCGCCGTCGCCGGCCCGCAGCAGGACAGGATGCGAGCCTGCAACAAGGAGGCGAAGGAAAAGTCGCTGAAGGGCGACGAGCGCAAGTCCTTCATGAGCAGCTGCCTGTCGTCCGGCAAGAGCGAGGCGACGCGGACTGCAGATGCATCCGACGATGCTGCGGCGCGCAAGAAACAGTGTCGCGCCGAAGCCAGCGCCAAATCGCTGAAGGGAGACGAGCGCAAGACCTTCATCAGCGAGTGCTCGAAGACCTGAACCCGGCAGCATCGGCCCGCCCTTGGCGGCGGGTCGCACCTGCTTTCGTGCGCTATGCAACAAGACGTCCCCGAAAGGCGCCCGGGGCCTGCCGGACAGGCAAAAGCCTTTTGGTATAGTCGATCGTCTTCGAACGTCGGAGCTGCCCGATGTTGCCCGACCGATTCCTGCGCCCCGCACTGCTCGCCACCGTCCTCGCCATCGTGGCCCCCGGCGCCCTTGCCTTCAGCTTCTCCGAGGACGCGAAGAAGGACGCCGCCGCGGCAGAGGAAAGCCGGGCTGCCGCTGCCGCGCACGTGCTGTCGCTGCCGCCGGCCTGCCTCGACGAACTGCGGCGCCGGAAGATCATGATCGTGATGGGCGAGCGGACCGGCGAAGGGGTCACTGCCGAGCAGGCCCGTTTCAGCCCGCACTTCAACTCGATCAACAAACGCCTGCTCAAGCACGGCATCCGCACCTATTCCCAGCAGGAAATCCGCGCGCAGATCGCGCAGGCCGAGGTCGACGCCTATTTCCGCAACGACCCGGACGCGGCACTGGCCGCGTCGAAGAAGATGGGCGCGCAGCTGGTGATGCGCGGCACCATCGACTCCCGTTCGGCGATCAATCCGGTGCTGCGCATTCCTGAGGTCTATGTTTCGATTGCGTACGTACTGATGACCCCCGGCGGAAAGATGATTTCCGAGGCGAGCGCGAAAGCCGAATCGTATTCCGGCAGCGACACGCTCGGCATGGCCGGCACGCTGATCGAAGAGCAGGCCGACGCCGTCGTCAGCACACTGCTCGGCGGCTACTGCGCGGCCAATCCGCCCGCAGGCGGCAAAAAGAAAAGCAAATAGGCACCGCGCGGCCCGACCGCGCGGACACATAACGGGGCGCAGGCGTCCCAGCAATCTTCAGAGAAAGGGACCTCCATGAACTTCACCTTGCATCGCGCACTGAAATCCGCGGCATTCGCCGCCGCCGTCGGCAGCCTGCTGCCGCTCGCGTACGCCCAGCCCACTTTCGAAAGCGCTTCGCCGACCGCCGGCGACAGCGTGTCGCAGAAGGCCAACGAAAGCGCCGACAAGGCGATGTACAAGGCCGTCGAATACAGCAACAAGAACAAGCCGGGCCCCACGGTCGTCGTCGTGCCGGGCGAGATCAAGAGCAACAACGCCACGTTCACGCAGAAGTTCGCCTCGAACAACATCGCCGATTTCGGCGAACTGGAACTGTCGCAGGCCAACTTCAAGGTGCTCGAACGTTCGGACATGGGTCCGCTGCTGAACGAGTTCCAGCTCGCCTACTCGATGGGCGACCCCGGCTCGGCGCGCAAGATGCTGCAGAAGGGCAAGTTCAAGACGACCAAGTACGTGGTCAAGTTCGACATCCTGAAGGCGGAGCAGGTGGCCGCCGCGAAGGAAGGCGTCAGCGGCCGCACGCTCGGCAACATCATCGGCATCCTCGGCGGCAGCCGCGGCAGCTACGCGGCCGGCGAAGCGGTCGGCTCGGTCGAGACCGGTGCCGCCGCCGGCGTCTGGATCATCGGCATGCGCTACAAGATCATGGACGCCAACACCACCGAGCAGCTGGCGCAGGGCTATACCGAAGAGAAGATGGAAGTGGGCGCCAAGGGCAGTTCCATCCTCGGCGTGTCCAGCAGCCAGGAAGGCGGCATCACGCTCGACGGAATGGTGCAGCGTCTGGTGCAGAAGTCGGTCTGGGAAATCGACGCCAAGTACAAGTAATTCCCCGCCAACGCTGCCGGAGCACGCCTCGTGAGCATTCCTGCCAGACTGGGCAAGTACGACATCCTGCGCGAACTGGGCCAGGGCGCGATGGGCATCGTCTATGAGGGGCGTGACCCGGTGATCGATCGCCGGGTCGCCATCAAGACGCTCAAGCGCGAACAGCTGGAACGCAGCGAGGCGGACGAGGTGATCGCCCGCTTCAAGCGCGAGGCACAGGCGGCAGGCCGGCTCAACCACCCGAACGTGGTGGCCATCTACGAGTATGGCGAGGAAGCGGACGGTACCGCCTTCATCGCGATGGAATTCGTGCAGGGACGCGAACTGAAGGACGCCTTCGACTCCGACGAGCGCATCCCGCTCCAGATGGTCGGCCGCGTGATGGACCAGCTGCTCGACGCGCTGGAGCACGCCCACCGCAACGGCGTCACCCACCGCGACATCAAGCCCGCCAACATCATCCTGCTCGCCGACGGGACGGTGAAGGTGGCCGATTTCGGCGTTGCCCGCATCGAATCGTCGAACCTGACCCAGGCCGGCACCGTGATGGGCACGCCGTCCTACATGTCGCCCGAACAGTTCATGGGACAGACCGTGGACGGGCGCAGCGACCTGTTCTCGGCCGGCGTCGTGCTGTACCAGCTGCTGACCGGCGAGAAGCCCTTCACCGGCGCGCTCACCACCATCATGCACAAGGTGCTGAAGGAAGACCCGCCCTGGCCGTCGGTGCTGAACGTCCATGTGTCGCCGCGCATCGACGCGGTGGTCAAGCGGGCGATGGCCAAACGGCCGGAAGACCGCTTCCAGAGCGCCGCCGAATTCCGCCGCGCACTCGACGCGGCGCTGTCGGCGCCGGTTGCCGACGACGACGCCACCGTCGTGAGCCTGGACGACGGCGACGCCACCGTGCTGTCGACGACTCCGGACGCGACATTGCAGACCGCCCGCATGCCGGCGCCGCCAGCGGTCGAGCCCGCGCCACCACCTCAGCCCATGGCGGCCCCGGCACCGGCACGCACGACGGCCGAAACGCCATCCCCAGCCATGCCGCCAGTGGCGGCAAAGCGCACTCCGATGCTCATCGCCGCCGGCGTAGCCGCACTGCTGCTTGCCGGCGGTGCCTGGACCTACCTCGGTGGCGGCTCCGAGCCGACCCCGTCCGCACCCGCGCCGCTCGCAGCCGACACGGCTCCCGTCGCCGTAGCGCCACCGCCGCCGGCACCGGCGGCAGCGCTGGATCCGGGTGTCGCCATCATCAGCGCCATCGGACTGGCCGATCCCGGCGACCCCAGGCTGGCCAATGATCGCAACGCGCTGAACCAGGCCATGCGCGACGACGCGCGCCGCCAGATACTGGAAAAAGCGGTTGCGCTGTTCGTCGACCCGAAGTCGGTCAATGCGCACTACGACGTACTGCAGTCGCGCCTGCTCGACCGCAGCGGCGACTTCATACAGGCGGTGCTGGAAGAAGGTCCGGCGCAGTTGGGCAAGGACGGTCTGATGTCCGGCGAAGTGCGCGCCGCGGTGCGCGTACGCCAGGTGCAGAAGTCGCTGAACCAGATGTCGCAGGAGGAGCGGGTCGATTTCATCCGCAACAACGGCGACCCGAAGATCGCAGTCGCCGTGTCCTCGCTGTGGCCCGACGGCGATCCGACCGCCCCCCCGCTGCGTTCGCAACTGGCCGAGAACACATTGAAGCAGCACATCCAGGGCTTCGGCTTCCGCACCTGGAACGACGAGGCGGGCACCGGCCAGAACGCCGACTTCGCGATCGACGGCGAAGTGCGCTTCAAGCGGCTGAGCGTCAGGCTGGCGGCATCCGGCCTGGTGATCGACAAGGTCGTGCTGACCTCATGGACGGTGCGCTGCACCGACCGCAAGTCCGGCGAAGAGGTGTACCTGAACACCGAAGTGCCGGAAGGCACCAGCTGGACGTCCGAAGAGAAGGCGCTGGCCGACATCGGCAAGCGCGTCGGCGAGCAGTTCAGCCGCGAGTTCTTCCTCAGCCATTTCCATTTCACCGCCCGCAAGGTGGCGCTGCAACTTACCGGCCTGCCGGGCGAGGAAGTCGCCGGCTCGCTGCTGCGCGAAATCGCGTCGCTGCGTGCGGTGTTGGCAACCGAAGTGAAGTCGCTGGGCAGCGAGCGTGCGGAGTTCGTGGTCGACATGTCGGGCGGCCTCGCCGACGCCGGCCAGAACGTGCAGGCCGGCATTCTGATGCCGCTGTCGCGCAAGCTGGGCCGCAACTGCCTCAGCGTCGCGTCGAGCACGCCCGACGCCGTGACGCTCAGTTTCGACCCGGCCTGCGCCGCGCCGGACATGGTGGCGAAGCTGCAGACCCTGCCACCGGCCGGACTGATGGAAGCCGCGCCGTCGCGGCGTGAAGCGGTGGTGCACAGTCCCGAACTGCGCAAGCGCATCAGTATCTGACCGCCGCGGGCCGCCGTGCCAGCCGGCGGCGACCGCGGAACCACGCTTCAGGTGCCAGTAAGGACTACGCCCCTCAGTCCAGCACTTCGAAGCTCATCAGGTCTATGCCCTGCTCGAGCGCGCTGTGGCCGAAGCCGATGGTGCCCTGGCCGCGCAGGATGATCTCTTCACGCTTGAGCACCACCTCGTTCTCGCCCTCGATGCGCAGGAAGGTGCCGTTGGTGCTCTGGTCGACCAGCACGAACTTGTCGCGCCGGCGCTCGATGCGCGCGTGATTGCGCGAGGCGCGCTGGTCCTTGATCACCACCTCGTTGCTCATGTCGCGACCCAGGGTGAGCGGACCGTGCGCGTTGTCCACCGTAAGTTCGGTATCGCGGTAGCGCACCAGCAGCCGCGCCACGTGATAGCTGGCGACAATGCTCGACGCCTTCATCGTCAGATCAGCGCCCTCCTGCCACAGCACTTCACAGACGCGCACATCCTCGGCCTTGCCCTTCACCGTCAGTGCGTCGATCTCGCGTACTTCCGGCCCCATCGACAGCGTCACCGCGGCCAGCGTTTCGGCGGTGGTGATGATCTGCCCGGCCTTGGCCAGGCCCGCCATGCGCGCCGCCGTGTTGACGGTGTCGCCGAACACGTCGTCGTTCTCCTCGATTGCCGGTCCGAAGTGGAAGCCGACGCGGATCGCCAGCTTGACGCCCGACACCGGCGGCAGATCGGTCACCCGATGCTGCATCTCGCAGGCGGCCTGTATGCCCGCGTCGGCATTGGGGAAGGTGGTCATCACCTCGTCGCCTATGGTCTTGATCACCTTGCCGCCATGCCCGTCGACCACGCGCCGCATGCGATTGAGGCAGCGTTCCACGGCGCGCAGCGCTTCGGCGTCACCCAGCTTCTCGTAGAGCCGGGTGCTGCCGGAGACGTCGGCGAACAGCACGCACACAGATTTAGGTTGGGAACTCATGGCAGGCCGGGTGGCATAGGGCTTCAACGTCAGGGCCCGAGGTCAGTGCTGCAACGTCAGGCATTTACGTCATTTTACAATTACCGACGATATACGTGCGACGCCGCGCCGGCAATCCGACGAAGGTCTGACGGATGCGTCACAGGTGCACGCTGCGCCCGCCATCGACGGCGATGATCTGACCGGTGATGTAGGGTGCGTCCTCGATCAGGAAGCGTACCGTACGTGCGATGTCCTGTGGGTCGCCTTCGCGCTGCAACAGGGTATGCCGCACGATGCGGGCGCGTTCTTCCGGATCGAACAGGTCGTTCTCCGGCCACTGGATGGGCCCTGGCGCCACGCCATTGACGCGCACCCGCGGCGCCAGATCGATGGCCAGCGCGCGCGTCAGCGTCGCCAGTGCGCCCTTCGAGGCGCTGTACAGCGCATAGCCCGGCAGCGGTCGTTCGGCGTGGATGTCGGCAATATTGACGATGCAGCCGCCGCTGTCGCGCAGCGCCGGCGCAGCCGCCTGCGACAGGAAGAGCGGCGCGCGGAAGTTGCTGCCGGTCAGGTCGTCCCAGTCGCGCTGCGTGATGGTGCCGATCGGCGTCGGGTAGAAGGACGACGCATTGTTGATCAGTGCGTCCAGGCGCCCGAATTTCGCCAGCGTCTTGTCGACCAGTTCGGGCAGACGGGCGGTATCGAGCAGGTCGGCCGACAGGCAGCAGGCGCTCTTCGCGCGGCGCGCATTGAATTCGTCGAGCAGCAGCAGTGCCTCTTCCGCCGACTGCCGGTAGTGGATGGCCACCCGCCAGCCGGCGTCGTGCAGCGTGCGCGCCATCTGCGCGCCAAGGCGCCGCGCCGCGCCGGTGATCAGTGCAACCTTGCCGTTTTCCATCGCTTTCCTGTCCACCTGTTTGTCTGTCGCGACGCGATGTCGCATTATCGCGGACCCCGCGACCGGACACCCGTGCCATGTCACTGCCCCAGCCCGATTCAGACGCCATCGAGCACAGCCAGCGCCTGCTCGGACAGATCCGCGACGAGATCGCCCGCACCGGCTGGATGCCGTTCAGCCGCTACATGGAGTGCGCGCTGTACGCGCCGGGGCTCGGCTATTACAGCGGCGCGCTGCAAAAGTTCGGCCACGACGGCGATTTCGTCACCGCGCCGGAGCTGACGCCGCTGTTCGGCCGCAGCCTCGCCCGCCAGCTGGCGGAACTGATGGCGCTGAGCGCGCCCCACCTGATCGAGGCGGGCGCCGGCAGCGGTCGCCTCGCCGCCGATCTGCTGGCCGAACTCGACCGCCTGGGCGCCGCACCGCAGAGCTATCGCATCCTCGAACTGTCGGCCGACCTGCGCGCCCGCCAGCAGGCGCTGATCGCCGCCGAGCTGCCGCATCTGAGCGCTCGCGTGAGCTGGCTGGACAGTCTGCCGGACGCGTTCGACGGCGTCGTGATCGGCAACGAGGTGCTCGACGCGATGCCGGTCGAGCGCCTGCGCAACGCGGCCGGCCGGATCGAACAGGCGGGTCTGGCGCTCGACCCGTCCGGCCAGCCGGCGCTGGACTGGCGGCCGGCGCCCGCGGCGCTGGCTGACGAAGCCCGCGCGCTCGGATTCACCGACGGCTACGACAGCGAAATCAACTTCGCCGCCCGCGCCTGGGTGGCCGAGTGGGCGCGACGCCTCGGCCGCGGTGCGCTGCTGCTGATCGACTACGGTTTCCCGCAGGCCGAGTACTACCATCCTGACCGGCGCAGCGGCACGTTGATGTGTCATTACCGCCATCACGCGCACACCGATGCGCTGTGGATGCCCGGACTCAACGACCTGACTGCGCACGTCGATTTCACCGCCGTCGCCCAGGCCGCCTTCGACGCCGGCATGTCGCTGGCCGGCTACACCAGTCAGGCGAACTTCCTGCTGAATTGTGGCGTGCTCGAACTGCTGGACCGCGACGCCGACGCGCTGGGCCGGGCGAAGCAGAATGCAGCCTTGAATCAGCTCACCTCGCCGGCCGAAATGGGCGAACTGTTCAAGGTGATCTGCATGATGCGCGACATCGACTCCCCACTGACCGGCTTCCTGCGCGGCGACCGCAGCCACACGCTCTAGGGTCGCCCGCTCAGAAACCGATCTTCTTCTGCCGCGTCGCTCGTCCCGCTTCGAGGTCGGCCGGCAGCAGGTGGTCGCGGTGCGCCAACTTGGCGTTGCCGAACGCGGCCAGCAGCACCTTGCGCATGTCGCGCGGCGGCACGCCGGCCAGGCGGTCGATCACGTCTTCCGGCGCCTCCGGCGCGAAGCCCCAGTCGTGCGCCGCCACCAGTTCCTCGTACAGCGTGCGCGCGATGATGCAGGCCTGATCGTGATCCGGCCGCGGCACGGTGTACACATTCATCCGGCTCAGGATGGGTTCGGGAATCGAACGCTCGTCGTTGGCGGTGGACACCCACATGATGTGGCTGGCGTCGATGTCGACCTCGACGAATTCGTCCTTGAACTGACGCGCGGTGTCCTGTTCGAGCAGGCCGTACAGTGCGCCCATCGGGTCGTAGCGCGCGTCGCCGCCGGCCTTGTCGACCTCGTCCAGCACCACCAGCGGGTTGGCGTAGTCGCCGCACACCAGCGCCTGCGCCACCTTGCCCGGCTTGGCGTGCGACCACTGCGACGAGGCGCCGCTCAGTATCCAGCCGGCGGTCAGCGAGGACATCGACACGAATTCGAAGCCGGTGCCGAGCACATTGGCCAGCTGGCGCGCGAAATGGGTCTTGCCTATGCCCGGCTCGCCGAGCAGCAGGATGGGCGTGAAGTTCATCGGCTCGTTGCCGGCCACCGCCAGCGCCAGATAGCGCTTAAGGTCGTCCAGCACCGGTGCGAAGTTCGGGCAGCGGGCATACAGCGGATCGAGGCCGTCGAAGGAAGACGGCTTGACCACGTAGCGCACGCCGCCCAGCGTCTTCATCTTTCCGTAGAAGGCGGTCAGCGCCTCGTTGCGCGCTCCGCTGCCGGACTCCATCGCCCGGTCCACATCACCCACGTCGTAGATTTCGCGACATTCCGCCAGGGGAATCCGAATGTCCGCCCCGTCCATGATGGCTCGCCTCCTGCTGTCCGTCACATGATTCAACGTCCCGGCCGACCGGAAACTGAACGGCCGGCACACACCCGACTGAAACGAAGCATCATCCGCGCCACGTCACATCGGTGACGGCACGATCAGCTTGGCCAGCGTCGGGAAACGGCTGGGCTGGCCGAGCAGCAGTCGCACCAGCTCGTCCAGCCATTCGCTGCCGCGGTCCTCGGCCGGCGGCACGTAATCGACCAGGCCGAAGCGCTCGACGTTCTGCAGCGTCAGGCGCAGCGTCAGCGTCCGGTAGTCGGCATTCAGTTCGACCCGGCCGCGCACCTCGGGCGCGACGTCGAAAATCTGCGCGCGCAGCCGGTTCAGTTCGTCGCGCGCCGGCTGTTCCTCGAAGCGCAGACCGTGCTCGCGCAGCGCCAGACGCAGCGCATCCGCCGCCAGCGGATCGCGCTCGCAACGCAGCACCGCCTGGCCGCGCAGCAGCCAGGACAAGGACACGCGCACCAGCTGGTCGGGCGCCTCGGCGCCGCGGTTGCGGGTGTTCACATCCGACGCTTGCCAGGCCAGGCCACGCAGCACGCCGAGCCCGAGCAGCGGATAGTCGCGCGCCACCTGCGGCTTGATCACATTGAGCTGGGCGCTCAACTGGGAGAAGTAGTCGCGCACCAGCAGCAGGCGGTTGGACAGCGCCTGTTCCGCTTCGGTGCGGACTGCACGCTCGCCACGCTGCATCTGCGCCGTGTGCGCACGGATGCGCTGCGCCTCGCCGGCAAGGTCGGCCAGCAGCGACGACGCTGCCGCAGCCGGCGGATCGGCGGGCGCCTGCGCTGCGCGTTGCACGGCCGGCGCCGGTGTCGGTGGCGCCTGCAGCGGCGCCGGCATTTCGTGCAGCGTGGGGAAGGCGACGGCCGGCGGCGCCTGTTCGCGCAGCGGTCGCTGCGCCGAGGCGGACGCCGCCTGCCCGATCGACGGTTGCGGTGCGCCGCGCGCGGCGAAAGCGTCGATGTCGGCCGCCAGCTCGGCCAGCACGTCCTCTACCGGCGCCTTCGGTCTGCCCGACTGCCCGCGACGCAGAATGGGCGCCGGCCCGGCATCGACCGGCACCACGTCGGGCAGCGGGTCTGCGTCGCGTGCGACCGGCGCAGCTTGCACGCCGCGCAGCGCTTCGGCCAGCGACGACGCGTCGGCGTAGCGCTCGATCGGCGACTTCGCCAGCGCCTTCATCACGACCATGTCGAGATCCGGCGGCACGTCGGGATCGATCGCACTGGGCGTCGGCGTCGGCGCGTAGGCGATGTTCTCCAGCACGGTAGACAAGGATCCGGTCAGCGGCGAGCCGAAAGGCGGGCGGCCGGCCAGCATCTCGAACAGGATGGCGCCGAGCGAGAACACGTCGGAACGCGCATCCGGCGGCAGGCCCTGCACCTGCTCCGGCGACAGGTATTGCGGCATCGCCGGCAGCGCATCCGGCGACGGCGACGGCAGCGCGAAATCGGTGACGAACACGCGCCCGTCGCCATCGACCAGGATGTTCGACGCCTTCAGTCCGCCATGGACGATGCCGGCGGCGTGCGCGTGGGCCAGTGCATCGGCCGCCTGACTGCCTATGCTGCGTACCCAGTCGAAGGCCATGCGCGGCAGCGCGTCGAGCAACTGACGCAGCGAGCGCGCGTCCAGCCGCTCGACCGCCGCCCAGGGCTGCCCGTCTTCGGCCACGCCCTGTTCGATGATGCGGACGATGCCCGGATGCTGCAGCGAGGACGTGGCAAGCAGGCTTTCGCCCAGCTTGCGCACGTAGTGCGCCGGGTCGGCGGCGAGATCGGTACGGAAGGTCTTGATTGCCAGCAGTCGGCCGCTGCCGGCCTCGGTGGCTTCGAATACGGCGCCGCGCTCGCCGCGACCGATTTCGCGGCCGAGCACGTAACGCCCCAGCTTGCGCACGGCATCGCTCATGCGGACCGCTCCGCAGGGCGGAGGCCGCGGCGCGCGGCAGGCATCGGACGGGAGACTGGAACAGGGGTGCAGGCCATGAGCGCGATATTACCTGCGCCGGCTGCGCAATATGCAGGATCGGAATGCGGAACGGCGTATCGGCGCAAATGAAGACACATGCCCTCGGGCACGTGTCTCGCACCTCATCCGGTCAGACCCGCTTACTCCTGGCTGCGGTAGATGTCGCGCAGGAAGGCGTCGGGGTCGGCCACCGCGCTGCGCTGGCGTACCGCCTGCACACGACGGCCGGCCACGGCGGCTTCGAGCTGCGGCAACCAGCCCGCATTGAGCACTTCGTCTCCGTAGTCCTGGGCGCGGCCCAGCGACTTCCCGGTCATGAAATCGAACAGATCCATCTTTCTCTTCCCGTACCCGACATCTTGGCTAACGGCGGACAGCACTGCCGGCTTGAATCGTCCGAAGGGCCGATGCGCAGATGCATCGAAACTTCACAAACCCATGCTGCAGCACCTGCGTTCGCGGCCTCGTGAAAAGCTCGTGGCAAGCTTTTGTCGGCCGTCTTGCTGGACTACTCTGGAGAGGTCTGACCTCCTCCCCGCACACATGTTTCATCACGGCATCGCGCTACTGATCGCACTGTTTGCTTACGGCACCGTTACAGCCGGCGACGGTCCGCTGGCGAACCAGACAGCGATCGACGCCGCACGTGCGCGCTGGGAAGGATCGCCGCAGGCCGGCTGGCTTGCGCGCATCCTGCCGCCCTCGCTCGACGCCGCCTCGCTGCCGGAACCCGGGTCACGCGGCGCCGCGTTGCTGGCGCGCTACTGTGTTCAGTGCCACCACGTTCCGAATCCGGCGATGCATCACCCGGACAAGTGGCCGAAGATCGTCGACCGCATGGTGGTGCGCATGCGCGGACACGGAAACCGTGGGGCGCTGATGAAGGACATGATGGGCGGCGTCAAGGCGCCGGACGAGGAAGAAGTACACATGCTGATCGGCTACCTGCGACGTAATGCACAGAAGCCGATCGATGCAGCGCGCTATCCCGACCTCGATACGCGCGGTCGCAGCTTCCGCGACGCCTGCGACCAGTGCCACGTGCTGCCGGAACCGTCGAGCCGCACCGCTGGAGAGTGGCGACGCGTGGTCGCGCGGATGGAGAGGAATATGGCGTGGATGAACCGCGTGGTCGGCTCGCGGGCGATGCCGGGCGAACCGCAGCTGCGCCTGCCCGACATCCTCGCCTATCTGCAGCGGTACGCCGCACCGGGACGCCGGGGTTCGTGACCCCCGGCGTTCGGTCCGTCGCGTGACGGACCGGATGTCAGCCATTCAGGCGCCGGCGTTGCAGCCCTGGGCCTCTGGCTGCATCGCCGACAGGGCGCCCGGCAGCCAGTCGAGCATGCGTTGCGCCACCTTGCGCCAGTCGGCCTCCAGCATCATGCCGTGTCCCATGCCCGGGAAGACGTGGGCCGGCACACCGAGCGCGCGCGAGGTCATTTCGGTCAGCGCCGGCGGAATGATGGGGTCGCACTCAGCGCCCAGCACCAGCAACGGCGGACGATGCATGCGCGCCGGCTGCGGCAGGTTGAACAGCGTCATGTCCCAGATCACCCGCGCCGATTCAGGCTGCACGCGGCTGGCCATCTGCTGCAGGCGCTCCATCGACACCGGTTGCGCGAACAGGGCCTCGCGCAGTGCGTCGAGCGAGGTCGCGCCGCCGGCCAGCAGGCTGTTCAGTTCCGACATCAGGTCCGGCTTGCGCATGACCAGGCCAACTGCCGACGCCCACAGGCCTTGCGGCGGCACCGACGCCATCAGCACGGCAGCGGGCACCTGTCTCAGCTCGAGACACTTCTGTACCACCATGCCGCCCATCGAATGCCCGATCAGCACCGGCGGCGTGTCGAACTGGTCCAGCACTTCGAGCACGTCGCGCACGTAATCGTCGAGACTGATCAGGTCGAGGTACTCGCGCCCCGGGCTGCCGCCGTGGCCGGAAAGCGACAGCGCGTGCGCCTCGTAGCCGGCCTCGGCAAAACAGGGCAGGAAGTGCTCGTCCCAGCACCAGGCGGCCGTGTAGGCGCCATGCACGAACAGCAGCGGCACCGGCCGCGACCTGACGTGAGGCGTGCGGGTAATGACTTCCAGTGGTCCGTGACGCTTCATCATTGTTATTCGCTCCTGCAGGTTCCCGACACTGTAACCTGAAGCATGTATCGGGCCGGCAACCACGACACGGAAATACTCAGACTGCGACGGTCCGGGTGGCAGCCCTGCCGACCGGCTCGTCCAACATCACGGCGGCAGCAGAGGACCCGGCCGCGCCCTGCGCCCAGTGCGACTCGCGGAACCATTTTTCAAGGGCTTCGGCCGGAATCGGCTTGCTGATGAGATAGCCCTGGGCGAGATCGCAGCCGAGCAGGCGCAGCCTCTCCAGCACGCCTTCGCTCTCGACCCCCTCGGCCGTCACCTTCAGACCCATGTTGTGCGCCAGTTCGATTGTCGAACGTACGATGATTTCGTCGTTCGGATTGTCGAGCAGGTGCATCACGAAACTGCGGTCTATCTTCATTTCGCTGACCGGCATCTGCCGCAGGTAGGACAGCGACGAGTAGCCGGTGCCGTAGTCGTCGATCGACAGCGCACAGCCGGTCTCGCGAAGCACCTGCAGATTGGCCAGCGCGCGCAGCGGATCATCGAGCACCGCGCTCTCGGTGATTTCGAGCGTGATCAGGCGTGCCGGACAGCCATGGCATTCCAGCATGCCCGCGAACAGCGCCGGCAGTTCCGGGTTCAGCAGGTCGCGTGCGGAAATGTTCAGCGACACGTTCACCTCCAGCCCCTGCCGCAGCCACTGCCCGCACTGGCGGATCGCCGCGTTCATCACCCACAGCGTGATCGCCTTGATGTAGCCGGTCTGCTCGGCGAAGGGGATGAACTCGAAAGGCGGCACGAAACCGCGCGTCGGGTGTATCCAGCGCACCAGCGCCTCGACGTGATGAACCGCGTCCGGCGCGGTCGACACCTTGGGCTGGTAATAGAGCACCAGTTCGTCGCGCTCGACCGCCAGCCGCAGCTCGCTCAGCAGCGACAGCCGCTCGACGTTCTGGTCGTGATGCCTGGGGTCGTAGATTTCGGCCATCGTGTTGTGACGCTTGGCCAGATACATGGCGACGTCGGCATGACGCAGCAGCGACTGCGCATCGTTGCCGTGCGCCGGACAAGCCGACACACCCATGCTGGCGCTGACGTCGACCATCTGGCCGTCGAGGTTCATCGGCCGGTTCATCGCTTCGGCGATGCGGTGGGCCACGCTCAGCGCCTTCGACGCGTCGGCGCCCGGCAGCATGACCGCGAACTCGTCGCCACCCAGTCGTGCCACCTGATCGCGCACGTCGCGCAGCGTTTCGCGCAGCCGTCGCGCCACCTCGCGCAGCAGCAGGTCGCCCAGTTCGTGCCCCAGCGTGTCATTCACCATCTTGAAACGGTCGACGTCCAGGCACACCACGGCCAGGTCGCCGTTGTCGGCGGCCGCTGCGCGCAGCGATTCTTCCAGCCTTTCGGTGAAGTAGGCGCGATTGGGCAGGCCGGTCAGCACATCGTAGTAGGCCAGTTCGCTGATGCGCGTTTCGCGCAGCGAAATGGCGTCGGTCATGTGCACGAAGGCATTGGCGAGCTGGCCGATCTCGTCGCCGCGCGCCACCGCCGGTGGCGCGCTGTACTCGCCGGATTCGACACGGCGCGCGAATTCCGCCAGCCGGACCACCGGCGAGGCGATCGAACGGCCCATGAAGGCACTGACGGCGAGCGCCAGCAGCGTGCCGATCAGCGTAAGCCCGGTCCAGTCACGGTACAGCCGGTTCCACGGCGCCAGCGCGCGCTCCAGCGACAGTTGCAGTACGGCGCCGACCTGCTGCTGCGGGCCGGCGTCGATCGCGTGCATCAGGCTGACGTAATCGCGATCGCCGAGCGTCAACGCCTCGTCCTGCAGCGCGCCGTTCGCGGACAACTCACCGATCAGCGCGCTCTGCAGCGGCTCGTCCAAGGTGCTCGTCGCCAGCACCCACCTCTTGTCGCCACTGCGTCGCACGAAACTGACTTCGAGGCCGGTCACCCCCTTCAGGTCGTTGGCCAGGCTCTTGTCCACGCTGAAGCCCATCACCACCCAGCCAACCGGCACCGGCGCCATCACCGGCACCACGACCAGCTGGTAAAGCATTCCGGACACCACCGCAAAGCCGCCACTGTGTGCGCCGCTGCGCGCACCTTCGATCAGCTGGCGCAGACGCTCGGGCGTGCGCCCCGGATTGAAGGACGAGCTGGCGACGATGGACTCGTCCAGCGCCAGCAGCAGCATCACGTCGGCACGGATGCGCCCGCCGTGGTTCGCCAGCGCCGATTCGATCGTTTCCCTGTCCTGGCTGAGCAGCGCCTCGCGAAAGCCGTAGTCCGCCGCCAGCACGCGCGCCGCCTGGGTCAGCTGCGACGCCCGCTCGTCGAGCAGGCGCGCGAACACCCGGTCACCCGTCTTCAGGTCGGTCTGTGCATCGGCCATCGCACTGCCGCGACCGATCTGGCCGAACAGCATCAGGCCGCCGATCTGCGTGACCAGCAGCAGTGCAGCGCACCAGGCCGCGATCTTCCATTTGAGGCTGAAACCCATCGACTCAGGGCCTCAGTTCGACCTTGACCACTTCGGTCTGGTCACCGGCGATGCGCAGCGGCCGCGGCGGAATGTCGGGCATGCCGAGGCGGCGCGGGTGCCACAGCTGAAGCTGGTAGTCGCCGACCGGCACGTCGGCGATGCGGGCCAGGCCGTCGGTCTGAGAGATCGCCGACCACGGCGTATCGACCACGACGACGTAAGCCGCCATCTTGTCGTGGATGTTGCAGCCCAGCACGACGACGCCCGGCTTGTCGAACACCACCGGCTTTTCCGGCTTGCCGGCGTAAAGTTTCAGCTCGAAAACCTTGGCCGCCGAGAAGGAATAGACGTGATGGCGCACCGTGTCGTTATTCGGAAACTCGATCGCGGTACCGGTCTGCACGACGCTGATCGCCGGCAGAAAGGTCTTGTCGCGCTGCTCGATCTGCGCCGGTCTGGCGGCGGGCAGGGCGGCTCGCGCAACCGGAACCAGCGACACGACGACGCTGTCCAGCGCATTGCCCGATCCGTCGCCGGCCTTGATCGTGACCTTGGCGGCCTGCGCAGGCACGCCGCTGCCCACCAGGACGACGGCGACGAGCAGGACACGGCGGAAATGATGAAACACGGTGACGGCGCAGGGCACGGCGGTTCGCTCTGATCGTTGACTGCCTGGTTAACGGACGTCGCCACGGTCCCTTGAGGCGGGCAGCTCACCCGACGGGGCAAGACGGACGAGACAGCTGTCTCAAGACCGGGCCTGTGCAGCCGTGATCAGGTCGGTAACCATGCGGATCGCACCGCCGCGGCGCCGCGCATTCGAACAACGACATACGGATCCTCACGATGAAACATGCTCTCGCTTTTCCCGCTGCAGTCATTGGCGTCACCCTGCTCGCGACCGGCTGCGCCGGTCTGCCCGACACCGGCGGCACGCCGCGCAAGGAAATCGTCCGCGCGGTCACGCAGTCGCACCATCTGGTCAGCTTCAACGCCGGGCAACCCGGCCGGCTGCTGTCCGACGTCGCACTGAAGGGTCTGGCGGCGGGCGAAACAGTGCTCGGCATCGACTACCGGGTCGCCCGCGGCGAGCTGTACGCGCTCGGCAGCAGCGGGCGCGTGTTCCGGGTCGACACCGCGAGCGGCCAGCTGACGCCGGTGGGCAACGAGAAATTCGCGCAGCCGCTGAACGGCGGGCAGTTCGGCTTCGACTTCAATCCGGCAGCCGACCGCATACGCATCGTGTCGGACACGCGGCAGAACCTGCGCGCCCACCCGGACACCGGCGCGCTGGTCGACGCCTCGCCCGATGCACCGGGCCTGCAGGCGGACGGCACGCTGCATTACGCCGCCGGCGACGCGAACGAGAAGGTGACGCCGCGGGTGCTGGCTGCCGGCTACACCTACAACAAGGACAACGAGAAGCTCACCACCAACTACGCGATCGACGCGGCCACCGGCGCACTGGTGCGCCAGGGCTCGATCGAGGGCGAGCAGCCCGTCGTGTCGCCCAATCTGGGCAAGCTCTACACCGTGGGTTCGCTCGGCGTCGCCGGACTGACCGACGCCCACTTCGACATCGCCGACCTGAACAACGCCGCCTTCGCGGTACTTGGCACGGCAAAGGACGCCGCCGCCCAGTTCTACGAAATCGACCTGAAGACCGGCAAGGCGACGCGCATCGGCAAGGTGGGCTCCGGCGAAGCGCTGCGTGGCATCGCCATCGAACCCTGAAGCATTCCGCTCACCGGCAGCGCCCTCATTCGTCGGCAAACTCGCAGTGGCCGGGCCCCAGCTCGGCTGCCTGCGTTGCCGCGCGACGGGCCGCAGCGAACATCGATTCGGCACCGATGTAGCGCGCATCGGCGATGGCGATACCGACCGCCACCGGCACCGAAATGTCGCGACCGCCGACGTTGAGCGGCGCCGACAGTTCCTGCACCAGCCGGCTGGCCAGTTGCGACACGGCCGGTATCACCTCGTTCGAGCCGGACAGCGCACGCGCCGCCTCACCGGCGCGGAAATCGGTCAGCAGCACGGCGAACTGGTAATTGTCGAGATAGGTGATCGCCGCCCCCGGGTAATTCACCGGCCGGAAGCGGCGCGCCACCGTGGCCAGTATCTGCTCCGCCGCCTCGGCACTGCTGCTCATCACCGGTTCGGCCAGGCCGCTGGCGTCCACCCACAGCAGAGCGAAGGGGAGCTCGTTCACCTGCGACTGATGCAGCGTCCACGCCAGCAGCGCGTCGAAGATGGCGCGGCTGGTCATGCCGGTGCGTGCCTCGAACCACATGCGCCGGCGCGCCTTCTCTTCCGCACCGCGACGCTCGCTGACGTCGGTGATGAAACCTTCGATCGCCAGCAGTTCGCCCTGTGACGAGAACACGCCGCGGCCCTGCTCCCACACCCAGATGTAGTTGCCGCTGACGTCGGCGATGCGGTAGGAGATCTGGTAGGGCTTGTGCTGCGCCAGATTGGCCTGCACCTGCGCCCACAGGAATTCGCGGTCCTCCGGGTGCACCAGACTGCCGAAGGCGATGCGGTGATTGTCCACCAGTTCCCACGGCTCGTAGCCGATCAGGTCCACGCTGCCGTCGCTGACGAATTCCATCGTCCAGTCCGGATCATTGCGGCCGCGATACACCATGCCCGGCACGTTGGCGAGCAGCGTGTTCAGGTAGCGCCGGCTCGAACCCAGGTCTTCGCCGCGCCGGCGCCGCGTCACTTCGGTCATGGTGCCGACGACACCGAGCAGATCGCCGTCCGGCAGCGTGCAGGTCTGCGCGCGCAACATGACCCAGAACACGGTGCCGCTGCCATTCACCATGCGCACTTCGGTGTTCAGGTGATCGAGCTGCCCGCCGGCGACCGACAGCATGCCGCGGTCGACCGCGTCGCGATCCTCGGGATGGATGGCCACCGACAGCAGGCGGCCCCGGCTGTCGGCCATGCTGCGGCCGGTGAGCCGCTCCCACGCGCGGTTCACGTAGGCGATGCGCCCCTCGGCGTCGGTCTTGAACAGCACCAGGTCGAGCTGGTCGAGCACCAGCGACATCGAGTTCTCGACACCGTCGCGCACGGGTACGGCCGCGGCATCCGGGCTGAACTGGATCAGCAGGCTGCCGGGCACCGACGACAAAGGCGAAATGCTGGCGTGCATCTTGATCGCACCACCGTCGGAGCGCACCAGTCGCAGCACGCCCTCGGCGTCCGACGCGTCCTCGCCGCCGGCGATCGCCATCAGCGTCGCGAAGCGTGCGTGATCGACTGGATGCAGCAGATTGGTGAAGGGCAGGCCGACCACCTGGTCGCCGCGTCCGCGGTAGTTCAGCAGCGCGAGGAAGGCCTGGTTCGCAAAAGTGATCTGCTGCCCCTGAATCGTGACCGAGGGCGACGAAATGTTGTGGCACAGTTGACCCGCCCACTCCATCTGCTGCGCACTGGCCTCCGGCGGATGCGGGCGACCGACATACCAGGGCAGCCGGCGCGCCAGGCCGAGCATGGTGAGCCCGGCCAGCACGACGGCACCCGGCAGCGCATAGGCAGTCGCCGAGCCGTACCACGAACCGACTACCGCGGCGAACAGCAGCGCCAGTATCCAGGCTGAAAACACGTACAAAGTCATGGTGATCCGTTCTTTCTTCGGCCCCAGCGGGCGCTATCCCCTATATACCGGATTGGTTGCCACTCTGGCGGGCTGCGCGGTCGCCGCCGTACTCAGCATCTGGGGCAGCGTCGAGATCGAGCGCCAGTTCGAACAGGTGTTCGGCACGCTGGTCGACCTCTGTGCGCACAGCGCCGGCGACCGCGAATCGGCCGTCTGCGCCGCCTTCGCCAGCGTCGAGCGCACGCTGCTGGAACGCGTCGCCGTGATGCTGCTTTTGCAGGGGCTGTGCTTCGCCGTCATCGTCGCCGGCACCCTGCTGATCGCACAACGCGCGCACCGCGTACTGGTGCGGCGGACCGAATCGGCGCTGTCGCTGATGCCGGACAGCGCCCGCACGCGCGGCCGCGACGAGGTCGAACGCCTGGTCGACAGCCTGGCCGAACTGACAGCGCGCCAGGCCGGCTTCGAGGCCGAAGGCCGCTGGCGCCAGCAGGTCAGCGGCGAACAGCTGCGCCGCAAGAGCCAGGCGCTGCAGACCCTGCATCAGGTGGCGCGCATGTTCACCGACGGCGACGTGTCCGAGTTCAGCCTGCGCAACGGTCTCGCCCTGCTCGAAACCTCGCTCGGCGCGCAGACCGCCGCACTCTGCCTGAACACGCCGGCGCACAAGGCGCTGGGCACCGGGCCGCTGCTGTGCACCCGCGGCGAGCCGGCCATCGTGCGCCAGCTCGGTGCCGAACAGAGCGCGCGCGAAGTCAGCGCGCGCGTGGTGCCGCCGTCGGGCGACTGCACCGCGCATTCGCTGGTGGTACCGGTGTGCCGCGGCGACGTGTCGGTCGGCACGCTGGTGATCGAATTCCCCGAAGTCGCGCGCGTCGATGACCCGCAGGTCAATCTCGCCGAAAGTTTCGCCCACCTCGCCGCGCTGGCCATTTCCAGCATCAGCCGCAGCCAGGAGGAAAGACGGGTGGCGCTGATGGAGGAACGCAGCGCCATCGCCGGCGAACTGCACGATTCGCTGGCGCAGTCGCTGGCCTATATGAAGATCCAGGTGGCGCGGCTGCAGCGCGGGCTGGACCGCGAAAAGCATCCGACCGACGTCGCGCAGGCGGCGCGCGAACTGCGCGAAGGCCTGTCCGCCGCCTACCGCGAGGTGCGCGAACTGATCGCCGCCTTCCGCGTGCGCATGGGGCCCGGCGGCCTGCTGTCGACAGTGCAGGACGCGGTCGACGACTTCGCCCAGCGCAGCGGTCTGGACATCAGCTTCGTGCACGACCTCGGCCGCTGCCACCTCGAAGTGAACGAGGAATTCCACGTGATGCAGGTGATACGCGAAGCGCTGTCGAACACCGTGCGCCACGCGCGCGCCTATCATGTGTGGGTGAGCATGCACTACGGCCCCGAACACCTGCTGAACGTGATCGTCGATGACGACGGTCGCGGCCTCACCAACCCGTACGCCGAAAGCAACCACTACGGCCTGAGCATCATGCGCGAACGCGCGCGCTCGCTCGGCGGCGAAGTGTCGGTCGTGCACCGCCCCGGCGGCGGCACGCGCGTGCAGCTCACCTTCGCACCGCAGAAACTGCCGGTCGGCCAACTAGACGAAAGTACCGCATGAGCATCCGCATCCTGCTGATCGACGACCATCCGCTGTTCCGCAAGGGCGTGGCCCAGCTGGTGCGCGCCGACGACGAGCTCGAACTGGCGGGCGAGGTCAGCGACGGCGCCAGCGGCATCGCGCTGGCCGCCGAACTCGACCCCGACCTCATCCTGATCGATCTGAACATGAAGTCGATGAACGGCATCGAAACGCTGCGCCAGCTGAAGGCCTCAGGCGTGCGTGCGCGCTGCGTCATGCTCACCGTGTCCGACGACGAGCGCGACGTGCTCGACGCGATGAAAGCCGGTGCCGACGGCTATCTGCTGAAGGACATGGAACCGGAAGAGCTGTGCGCCCGCATCAAGCAGTCGGTCGGCGGCAACGTGGTGCTCGACGCCAGCGTCGCCGGCCTGCTGGCGCACGCGCTGAATGCACCGCCGGCCGCCTCGCACAGCGACCTGACCGAACGCGAGCGGGAAATCCTCGGCCTGCTGGCCGACGGCCGCAGCAACAAGGAAATCGCCCGCGAACTGGGCATTTCCGACGCCACGGTGAAGGTGCACATCAAGCACCTGCTGCGCAAGCTGAACATGAAGAGCCGGCTCGAAGCGGCGGTGTGGGCGCTGCAGAACCCGCAGTTCAGGCAAATGATGGCGGGCTGAAAAAGACAGCGCGCAGCGGTCAGGGAAGCTGAATGCTGCGCGCTGCACAACGGTGCCTGCAAGGCACCAACGAGGTCGGTCAGAAGGTCCGTTTCACGTAGAGCAGCCACTTGCTGTCGCCGGTGTCCTTGCAGCGGATGCCGTTGTCGCAGATCGTGTAGAAGTTCCTGTCCGCATTGGTGTCGACATACGCCACCGCCGCCTGCCAGCCGCCCTCGAAGTTCTTCGTCACGCCCACCTTCCAGTCCGTGAAGTCGTAATCGTCGTAGTTCTTCACCTTCTGGTGACCGACGTGAACGTTGGCGATCCACGACGGCATGAACTCGTAGTTCGCGTTCAGCTCGATGTAGTCCGAACCGTCCGAGTCTGCGCCGAAGGCCTTCTTGCTGAAACCGAAGTAGTCGGTCACCGCGTACGAGTACTTCAGCTGGATGAACTTCCACGTCACCGCTGCGTTCAGTTCCAGCGTGTTCAGGCTTTCGGTGCCGCCGCCGACCAAGTCGTACTTGCCACCCGGAAAGATGAACTGCAGGAAGCCGACGTCGAAGGTCCAGTCGTCGATGGTCTTGGCGAACCCACCGTACACGTCGATCTCGCCGGTCGCGTTCGACAGCGCCAGATCGCTCACATTGGTGCCCCAGATGCCCAGGTAGGCGCCGCTCGAGTGCGCGAGGTCGAAACCGCCCTGCACCGCCGGATTCTCCTGCGTATAGCTGATGCCGCGGAAGATGTACTGCGAGAACAGGCCCACGTTGGCGCTGATCGTGTAGGCCGGTGCGGCGGCTTCTTCGGCAAGTGACGACAGCGGCAGCAAACAGGTCAGTATCGCGGGCAGCAGCCCCTTCATCCGTGTTCTTCTCATGTTGAAACGCCTCCTCTTGCGGTGGGTGAAACGCCGGATCATCAGTGCCCGGCGCGGGTGATCAGGGACTGCGCCTGCAGCCAGCGCAGCGCGCGCGCCACCGCGTCGGCGGGTGCGTGCAGGTGCTGACCGATGTCGCTCGGCCCGGTCTGTGGCCTGGCCTGCAGCAGTTCGTCGAGCCGGCCGAGGTCTATGCCATCGATGAAGCGCACGCCGCGCGGATGCTCGGCGCTGACGACGACGCGGCGCTCGACGATGAAGCCGTCCTCGACCACCGGTCGCGTCGCGAACGCCGCCGTGGCGACCGGGGCGAGCGCCGATGACGGCGCAGCGGGTGGTTGGGTCACCTGCCGCCAGAAGGGCTCATCGGCCCAGTGCATCTCGGCCGCGTAGTGCTGCCGCGCCGCCTCGACGCGCGATGCGAACACCGTTTCGATGCGTTCGCGCAGGTAGCGCTGCGCCAGCGCCGTCTGCGCCGGCCGCCGCAGCAACGTGTTGATGAAGGGCACCGCGGCAATGGCGCCGGAGGCCGCTTCGAACATGCCGTGACCGGACAGCGGATCGCAGGTATAGGCGGCATCGCCGACGCGCAGATAACCGTCGCCGACGACGCCGCCGCGCAGCGCCGCCTGTATGCCGCGCGCCCGCGTCGCACCGGCCGGCTTCAGCTGCATGCCGAAACGTCGTGGCAGGCGCGTGAGCTGCGCCAGCGCCGCCGCGTGCGCCAGATCGAGGTCGCCGCCGACGGCCGCCACGCCGGCCGGCTGCACGACCACCTGGATGTGCGCACAGCCCTGCGGATCGACGCCGCCCCAGGCCCAGCCGGACGGGAAGGATTCGATGAAGGTCGTTCGCGGCTGTGGTCGGGCGCCGTCGAAGGTGCGCCCCAGCGACACCAGCGTCGGGCCGGCATGGCGGTCGGGTGCCATCTTCGGTGCCGTATGGCCGCGGCACTCGGCGAGCAGTGCGGCATCGGTGCGCTGCAGCCGGCCGTCGCCGTCCTCCCAGCGCACGCACCAGCCGCCGTCGTCGCCACGCTCCAGTTCGCGCACCAGACCGTCGTGCAGTTCGACGCCTGCTGCTTTCGCGTCGCGCAGCAGGGCCGCGTCGAAGGCGACGCGGTCGACGACGAACTCGCCGTTCATCTCGACTTCCTGCGCGTTCCAGCTCGACACGCGATGCCAGCGCGGGCCGAGCAAGGCCAGCGCCTCGTGACAGCCGAGCTGCCTCAGCGCCTCGACCACGCGCTGCGACAGGCCCTCGACCGCAGATGCCGTGCGCAGACGCCCGATCACCTGCGCGGTTATGTCGTGCCGCGCCAGCGCGATCGCCAGCAGGCTGGCGGCCGGACCGGCCCCGAGTATGACCAGCGGATTCATCGTTGCACCTCCCTGTGCGTGGGTTGCGGGCGCAGTGCGAGCCACAGCGCGCCCAGCGACGTCAGCGTCAGACCGATCCACAGCAGCGAGGCGAAAGGCAGCACGCGCAGCACGACCACGGCCTGCGCGGCCTGCGGTCCGCCTTCGAGCGCCGCCACCGCGGACGAGGTGGCGACCCACAGCTGCAGGTCGCGCGCCCAGCCGCGGTCGATGAAAGGGTGCAGCACATAGCCCGGCTGGTCGGCATAGCGCGCATAGCGGTAGTCGAGGATTTCGCAGATCTGGCGCACCGGCCCGGCGTAGCCGGCGATCGCGCTGCGGGCGTCGCGGTACAGCGTCTGTCCCTGCAGCACGCGCTGCTCCGGCGTCGAAATCTCGATCTGCGCCAGCGCGCGGAAGCTGCCGCCGCCCTGCGTGCGACCGCCGTCGGATGCGCGGTCCACGTCAAGGCCGGTAACGCGCACCGCATAGCCCTGATGCGCGCGCTGCCACGCTCCGTCGATATTGACCAGGTGCTGCGAATAGCCATTCAGCGCCGTCGCCAGCAGCCCGCCCCACAGCGCGACCACCGCACCGAGATGCAGCAGGCCGAGCGGCAGCAGATAGCCGGCGGTGCGCCGGCTGCGCCAGGCGCCGTGCAGGCTCCACGCTGCACAGCCGAGCGCAAGATAAGCGCCGGCGATCAGCGCGGCGTCGATGCGCGGCAGCACGGCGACGATCTGCTGCGACAGCACACCGCTGCCGGCGTAGTGGCCGGCCAGCAGCCCGCCCTGCAGGAACGCTGCGGCGCAGGCCAGCGCCGCGACAGCCAGCGTGATCCAGCCCAGTCGTGCCGACAGCCTGCGCGCGAAGAACCAGCCGCCGATCAGCCCGGTCGCGACCATGGGCAACAGCAGCAGGCGTGCCAGTCCGTAGCCGTCGACGTCCCACTGCGCGAAGGCCGCACGCAGCGCAGGCAATTCGGAGCCGCGCGCCCAGTTGCGCAGCGTTTCGAAGAAGGGCTTCAGGTCGTCCGGCCGCGGCAGGGCCTGTGCGCTGGCGTAGAAGGCCCAGGCGAGATGCGCCACTGCGGCCAGGCCGATGAATACAAAGAGGAGCTGCGTCGCGCGCAAGCCCCAGGCGGCGAGATTCAGGCGCTTCGCACTCGGAATGGGCCGAACCGCGCGCAGTCCTTGCAGCCACGCAGCAAGTCCGGCCAGCGACAGCAGCGCAGCCAGCATCAGGTGGGCCGCCCAGGTCGACGCGCCGACGTAGCGGTGCGAACTGGCGAGCACGTCGTTGCGCGTGACGCCCATCGCGACCGCGGTCAGCACCGCCGCCGCCAGAGCGGCGAAAGGCACCCAGCGCCACATCGTGCGCCCGGGCCGCCAGCCGCCGGCGCCGTGCAGGTGGGCGGCGAGCAGACACCAGACGGCGAACACCGCGGTCTGCACCGGGTCCCAGTGCCACACCTGGCCGTACATCGCGTCCTCGAAGGCCCACACCATGCCGAAGCCGATGCCGGCGGTGAGCAGCGCCCAGGCCCGACGTGCGTGCGTCAGCGCACTGCCCGGCCAGCGTGTCTCCTGTCCGCCGAGCGCAGCCAGCGCGGGTGCGGCGAGCGACAGCGTCCACGCGTAGGCGGCGAGGATGAGTGGCGCGTGCACCAGCATCCATATCTTCATCAGGTGCGCGTTCATGCCCTGCGACACCGACTTCTGCAGCCACTCGGCCGGCGTCGCCGCGAAAGGGCCGAGCCAGGCGGCGGTCAGCGCATACCAGGCCGCCAGCAGTGCAGCGACGTCGATGCGCTGGCGGCGCTGCGCTGCGCCGCGCGCGGCCAATGTGCTCAGGAAGGCGGCCAGCAGCAGCGTCGTACCTTCGTCGCCACCCCACAGATTGGCCAGCTTCAGATGCAGCGGCAGTTCGGCACCGCTGTAGATCCACACATAGCGCAGGTCGAAACGGTCACCGAGCAGCAGCAGGGCCAGCGCAATCAGCGCGCCCCACAGCAGACCGGCCGCGACACGCAGCAACGCGGCGCGCCGGGCGCTCGCCACGCCGGCACACAGCGCGGCCGCTCCGACAGAGGCGAGCAGCACATCGCCAAGCGCCGGCAGCACGGTACAGACCAGCGCCGCCCCCAGCACGGCGCCCCACAGCAGACGATCAGGCATGACGGCGCTCCGGTCCGACATGGATCGCCGCCCGCTGCAGCCGCGCGCGCACGTCGCCCGGCGCGACGCCCAGCGCAAGCAGCGCGGCGATCAGCCCGCTCATCCGCGCGGTGGCGATGCTGGCACCACCGCCGCGTTCCGGATGGCCGGGTTCGATCAGCGCGTGCGTACCGAAGTCGGCTGCCGCGGTCGCCAGCCACGACAGCTCGCCCGGCGCGCAGCGCGCGTCGCCGGTCACCGCGATGCAGTGCGCGAAGGCGGCCGGATACACCGGCGCACCGCGCGCCGGCGCCGACGCGACCAGCACGACGCCGGCTTCAGCGGCGTCGCGGCAGGCCAGTGCGAGCCGCGGGCTTGCCGTCGCCATGCCGAAGCTCATGTTGATCAGGTGCACGCCCTGCCCGATCAGCCAGTACAGGCCGTCGAGCACCGCATCGACCGTCGTTTCACGGCTGCGGTCGAACACCTGCGCCACCGCCAGCCGCGCCTGCGGTGCCTGCGCGAGCACGCAGCGCGCGATCTGGCTGCCGTGGCCGCGCGCATCGGCGTCCAGCGGCGCGCTGCCCGACACGGCGTCCACCGCGTGACCGAAGCTGCGGTCCAGCGCGCCGTCGAGCAGACCCACGCGTACGACAGCGGTCATGCGGCGGCCTGCGGAAAATCGATGACGCGGTCGAAGGCGAACTGCGACAGGTCGCGGTGACTGACCACGATGCGCGTCGCCCGCGGCAGCAGCGCGTCGATCGCCGCCAGCGTGCGCAGTTCGAGCGCGCCGTCGAGCGAGGACGTGCCTTCGTCGATCACCAGCAGTGTCGGTGACATCAGCAGCGCACGTGCCAGCGCGACCCGCTGCCGCTCACCGCCGGACAGCGATGCGCCGCGCGGGCCGACCATGGCGTCCAGCCCGTCGGGCAGCCGCGACAGGAAGTCGCTCACGCCGGCCGCCTGCGCCGCCCGCTCGACCTCGTTGCGACTCGCGTCGGGCCGGCCGTAGCGGATGTTGTCGCACAGCGAGCCGGTGAACAGCACCGCCTCCTGCGACACCACGACGACGTGCCGGCGCAGCGTTGCGCGGTCTATGGCCTGCAGGTTCACGCCGCCGATGGTGATCCAGCCGGCCGACGGTTCGAAGTGACGATGCAGCAGATCGATGAAGGTGGATTTGCCACAGCCTGAATCGCCACGCAGCCAGACGCGGGCGCCGGCGGGAAGGGTCAGGTTCAGTCCGCTGAAAGCCGGGCGCGCCGCACCCGGATAGCTGAAAGCGAGGTCGCGCACCACGAGGTCGGCGGTCGGCAGAAGGTCTGCCGGCAGCAGGGGCGCATCGTCCGGCACGTCGAGCGCGCGCAGTTCGTCGACGCGGTTCAGGCCGACCTTCACGCGCTGCCACTGCAGGTAGAGCCCCATCAGCGCATGCAGCGGCGCGCTGGCGCGCTGCACGCAGGTGGCGAAGGCGACGAGCGTGCCCAGCGTCAGCGCCTCGCCAGCCAGCATCGACAGGCTGCCGCCGACGAAGATGCCGATCACGGCCAGCGACAGCAGCAGATTGGGAAAAGCACCGCCGAGATAGCCAAACAGCTGCAGCGACAGCAGGCGCTCGCGCACCGTGCGGTGCAAGGCAGCGAGCCGCTCCAGTTCGCGCCGCTCGGCGGCGTGCGTCTGCACGCACCGCACCGCACCGACCTTCTCGACCAGGAAGCTCGACACTTCGACACCGGCGTCGCGCGACTGCTGCGACAGCTTTTCGATGCGCGGCCGCACCCAGGACAGCACGATGCCGTTGAGCACCATCAACAACGCAAGGAAGAGCGCCAGCTTCGGGCTGAGCAGCCAGAGCAGCACGACGGTGCCGATCAGCGTGAGCACCGAGTTGATCGCCGACAGCACGGCGTCGACGGCGAAGCGCTGCACCTCGCCGAGGTCCCCTTCCAGCCGCGCCAGCAGGTCGCCCTGCCGCATGCGCGAGAAGAAGGCCGGCGACAGCCGCAGCACATGCGCGAACAGCGATTCGCGCATGCGGTGGAGGATGCGCGCCGACGCCGCCACGTGGATGCGGCGGCAGGCGAAGCCGACCGCCAGCGCACACAGCGCCAGCCCCACCATCCACCCGCCGCTCGCCAGCACCGCCGCGCGATCGTGCGCGAGGATGCCGTCGTCGATCAGCGCCTTGGTCAGCACAGGCTGGGCCAGTCCGGCCAGCACGGCGAGCAGCGACAGCAGAAGCACGGCCGCCAGCGCCGGCCACTCCGGCCGGATGAAGTCGCCGGCCCAGCGGTAGAGCGCACCGAGCCGACGACCGCCCTGCCCAGCAGGCGCCGCCGCGACTGGCGCGGCGCCCGCTGCGGGCGCATGCAGTGCTTCTGCCCGCATGCCGCTCAGCGCTGGAAGATGCGCAGCGAGGTGAGCACCTGGTCGCCACCGCCCGGCGTGCGGATGTTGCCGATGCGCTTCAGCGTGGCGCTGTCGTACACCGCGATGTCGCCCTGGGTGCCGCCGATGTAGAGCTCCTTGCCGTCGCTCGACACATTCACGTTGTAGTAGGTGTGGTCGAGGTCGACGCGGTCCATCTTGCCGGTCTTCGTATTCACCTTGGTGAGCTGGGTATAGACGGTATAGGTTTCGTCGCGGCGCACCGGGTTCACCACGCTGGAGAACAGCACGACGCCGGCGTTCTCGAATTCCTTGAAATGCACCGTGTCCTTCTCGAGGTCCAGCGTCCAGATGCCGGCGCGCAGTGCGGACGGATCGCCTTCCGGCTTGTTCGCGTAAGCCACGTAGTAGGGCGTGGCGAACACATTGGTCTGTTCCCACTGCGGCCAGATCGCCAGCGTGTCCGGCTCGCCCTGTTCGCCGTTCTTCCAGCTGCGCCATGGGTGCTGGCCCTTGACTGCGCCGGTCTGCGGGTCGAGCTTGAGCATGTCCCAGCTGAAGGCGTACAGCGTG
Source organism: Methyloversatilis discipulorum (assembly GCF_000385375.1). Taxonomy (NCBI): domain Bacteria; kingdom Pseudomonadati; phylum Pseudomonadota; class Betaproteobacteria; order Nitrosomonadales; family Sterolibacteriaceae; genus Methyloversatilis; species Methyloversatilis discipulorum. Next base: position 415,111 of record NZ_ARVV01000001.1, on the reverse strand, counting down.
TCGCCCTTGGCCGACCAGGCGAGCGTCGATACGCGGCGCGGCACCTTGAGCTTGCGCACCGGCTCGGCGTCGGTGCCGGCGTCGGTGCGGTAGATCGCGATGTAGGGATCCATCACCTTGTACTCGCCCGGCAGCAGCTGGGTCGGATTCACATAGACCGCCAGTTCCTTGCCATCCGGGCTGAGGTCCATCGGGAAGGGCGACTTGCCGCGGATGTCGCCGCCGGACAGTTCGGCGCGGAACACTTCCTTGCCGCTGTCCAGGTCGATGCCGGACACGGTTTCCCAGCGGTTGTGAATGACGTAGGCGGTCTTGCCGTCACGCGAGTGCACCAGCGTGATCGGGCTGTTGCCCATCGAGGTGTTCGGGATGGTGTGCGTCTTCACCACCTTGCGTTCCTTCGCGTCCATCACGAACACGAGGTTGGGGCGCGCGGCGGTGACCAGGTAATCCTTGGCCGCCAGTGCAGCGGTCGGAAGGGCGCCGAACAGCGCGACGCCAAAGCTGGCGGCCAGTGCGGCCGCCGTGGTCTTGATCTTCATGGTCGGGAGTTCCTCTTGTACGTTCGCGGGCTTACTTCGGGAACACGCTCTGCAGCGCCTTCCAGTCGCGCGCAGCGTCGTCCTTGCCGGTGTTCCAGTCGGGGTAGTTGTGCAGCGTGTCCGGCACCTGGGCCGGCCACCAGCAGGGGTCGGAACAGCCATACAGATCGGCTTCCATCGGCTGGCACAGGCCGGCCACGCCGAGGAAGGGGTCCAGTTCCCAACCCGGGTCGAAGGTGGTGGCGCAGCCGGCGACGGCGGCGGTCATCGCGACCACCTTTTCGACCGCTTCGTCGTTCGGGGCGGCTTCGATCTGGTGGGCCTTGCGGTTCAGCGGTTTCAAGCGGTTCATAGTTCAGAGCTCCTGTTCGCGACGTGCTTGTGGAGGAAGGCGGGGTTCTTTTCGAGGATTTCGAGGTAGGCCTCGATGCCGAAATCGACCCACTCCCTGAGCAGTTCGCAGTAGTGATAGACCGGCGAATGCGGGTCGCTGAAGTTGGCGTAGGACTCGTGGTAGCAGCCGCCCGAGCACAGGTTGCGGATGCGGCAGGTCGAGCAGCCGCGCTCGGAACGGTCGAGCGCGCCTTCGAGGAAGGCGCCCAGCTCCGCCTTCGCGATGCCGGTGTCGACGTTGCCGAAGGTCGGCAGCTCGGAGCCGGTAAAGCGGTGGCAGAGATTCAGTTCGCCCTTGTGATCGACCGCCAGCAGCCCGATGCCGGCACCGCAGGGCAACGCCTTGCGACGGCCCTCGTACAGGTCGGACAGCATCTGGTGCATGTTCGAGAAGCCGATGTTGCGGCCCTCGACTGCCGCCGCGACGTACTCGCGGCCCAGCGTCTTCATCGCGTCGAACACCGCGCGCAGCTCGTCACCGACCAGGTTGAAGGTGGTGATCGGGTTGCTGGTGACCGGCGCGAAACCCACTTCGGCGAAGCCGAGTTCGTCCTTCAGGTGATGGTGGATGGCCGCGACGTCGGAATAGCCTGCGGTCAGCGTGACCCGCGCACCGACCGCCCGCGCGGTGTAGCGCGACAGCAGCATGCGCGCCTTCTTCGCCACCACCTCGTAGGTGCCCTTGCCGCCTATCGTCTTGCGGCGCAGGTCATGCACCGCCTGCGGGCCGTCCATGCTGATCGAGATGCCGAAGGAATGTTCGTTGAACCAGTCGGCGATCTCTTCGGTAAGCAACGTGGCGTTGGTGGTGAGCGAGAAGTCGACCTGCTTGCCCTCCTCGCGGCAGCGCTCCTCGGCGTAGGCGGTAACGGCCTTGATCAGCCGCATGTTCGACAGCGGCTCGCCGCCGAAGAACACCACGTTGACGCGGTCGCGCTTCGCACCCTCCTTCAGCAGCAGCTCGATGCTCTTCTTCGCCTTGTCGAAGTCGAGCTTCTCGCCCTTGGACGGCGTCGTCAGATCTTCCTTGTAGCAGTAGGTGCAGCTCAGGTTGCAGCCGGTGTTCACGTTCAGCACGATGGTGCTGAGCGGAAACTCGGTCACGCTGATGCCGGCGCCGCGGTCGGCCACGGCAGGGTCGCCGCGCAGCACGCCCAGCGACTTCAGGTCCTCGATCGCGTCGGCGATCAGCGCCGGCGAGCCGCTGCCCGAGAAGCGCTGCAGCAGCTCCTCGAAGCTCACGGTCGCCTTCGGCCGCACGAAATCGAGCACCTCGGTGGTCACGCCGTCGAGATCGAAGATGCCGGTGCTCGGCACGTGCAGCAGCACGCGCCGGCCCTTCACATCCACGTCGTGGAAGGCGTGCGTATCGACGTAAAGCAGGTTGGCTTCGGACATGGTGGCTGTTCCGGTGACGGCCCGCGCTCAGCGGATCGGGGGATCGTTGAAGCGCTGCACGGTGACGATGAGCGGCGCCGTGGCCTTGACCGTGCGCGTGCCGTCCTTGACCGCGGCGGTCACCTTCAGCTCGCCCGCGTTGTTGGTGCGGTACTTGCGCTGCGGGTTGGGGCCGGCGTCGTTGGTCATGAACAGGCCGGTCTGGTCGATGCGACCGGCGAACTTGGCGTCCTTCATTTCCGCCGCCACCTTGTTCAGGTTGTCGAAGGACCAGGTCGCAGGCATCGCACCGAGCTGCACGTCGTCGGCCGTACCCGCCTTGCCGTCGGCGCCGACGGTGTAGGCCAGCGCTTCCAGCTGGGCCGGCACCTTGTTCATCGAGCCGCCGTTGCCGCCGACACGGGCCATCGGGTGGTCGGGCGTGATCTTCACGTAGTCGATGCGCTGATAGACCTTGAGCGCGTCGCCGCTGCGCGCATTGCCCACCTTCACCTCGCGCGGGCCGGTCACGGCGTCCTTCGCCGACTCGACCTCGACCACCACGCGCTCGGCGCTGCGCTCGGCCACCGACAGCACCTTCACGCCATTGCCCAGGCTCACGTCGCCGTCGAGACCGACACCGTTGATGACCAGGCGGCCACGCGTGCCCGCCTTCAGCGCGGCCGGCTGTACCGACAGCACGGTCGGCTTTACACCGTCCGCTCGCACGGCACGCAGCGTGCCGCCGATCGCGTCGTAACCGGACTCGAACCAGCGCCCGGACAGCGACCGGCCACCGTCGGCCAGCGTCATGACCTGGTTGATCTCGCGCTCGCCGCTCTTCAGCGTGGCGCGCCATTCGTGACCGGTGTAGACCAGAGCCGATCCGCTCAGCTGTTCGCTCGTACCGTTCTCGTAGCGCACGGTCATGCTGACCGAATAGGCGTCGTTGCCGGTGCGCTTTACGGTGGCCATACCTTCGTAGGCTCCGGTGCCCGGCTTGTGGCCGACCAGGCGCCAGCTGCCGCTCGCGTCGGCCGGCTTCTGCACCTTCCACTTGTTCCAGCTGTCGGACTCGAAGCCGTACACCTTGCCCAGCTCGACCGAGGCGTCGCCGGTCGCGATTTCGAACCAGTTGCGGTCGCGGCCGCCGGCCTGGATTTCGATGGCCGGAAACTGACCTACATGGAAATGCACCAGCTTGCGCCAGTCCGCCTCGGTGCGACGCTGCACCGCGATGCGGCCATAGGAGTGACAGCGCGCGCAGGTATCGCCAATCAGCTTGTTCTCCGGGTGCTCGACCACGCTGGGCGTACGGTCGACGATGTAGCGGTGCGCCGCCGATTCGTCCGGCGACAGGCCGTAGGCGTCCGACAGGTATTTGACGATGGCGCCGCGTTCGTCGTGGCTCAGCTTGACGCCGTGCGCGAAGCTCATGCGGGCGACCGTCATGTCCCAGCCTTCCGGTGTGCGGCGGCTTTCGCTGATGCGATCCCACTTGCCGTCGCCCTTGGCGGAGTGACAGGACGCGCACTTGGTGTTGACCAGCGCTTCGCCGGCCGGGGCGGCGGCGTAGGCGCCGGCGACGCAAAGCTGGGTGAGCAGGCCGGTGGCAAGCGCGAGCGCTCGCTGCGACCTCCTGTTGAGTACTGTTCTGTGCATCGAGTACCTCTTGAGTTGTTGGCCATGAATGCCGCCCGGTGGCGCTGCGGCGTCTGTGGATCACGGCGCAGGCGGAGCCCGCTGGCCGTTGATCGACTATAGGAGTGGGGTCCGCGCGGGCGTTATCGTGAACCGGCCAGAGGTTCCGTTCGCACTATCAAGAATCGGCCCGTTCGTCCGGACGCCGGCCGGCGGTGTATTGCCGGGGGATGTGGGCAGGCCTACCATGAGTTTCAGAGGAGTCCGGGCGAGCCGGGCGGGTCCGGTCTGCGCGCCGGAACGCACGCCGATCCGCAGACACAGAGAACGCCGCCATTTTCCGAAGCGTCATCCGTCCTGCCAGACAGCATGGGTTGCGCCGATCACGAGCGGCGAAGGGAGTGAGCGTGAATACCGTTGAATCCACCCGCGAGACGCTGTCGAACGAACAGCCGGTCGGTCCCCAGGTGTGCTGTTTCGTCACCGAGGACCCCTGTCAGCACGCGGACAGCCTGCCGCAGTGGTCGCAGGAATACCTGCAGCTGACCAGCGGCGAGTTCCGCGGCCGCATCGTCGAAATGTCGTCCGGCCCGGTGCAGCTGTTCCGCGAGTCGATGGATCAGGTGATCGACGAGAAGGGCCATCCGCGGCCCTCCTCCTACACCTTCGGTGTGCCGATCAACGTGCATCCTGACGGCTACTGGCAGGCGCAGGAGGTGCGCCGCGACAGCCTGCTCACGCTGCTGCCGGGCGAGGAACTTCACTTCCGCACACCGCGGATGTCCGACATCTTCGTCGCCGTGATCGACGCCGACACGCTGGACGGCTACGCCGAATCGGTGCTCGGCCGCGAAGTCGCCAGCGTGGTGGCGCGCACGCAGATGCAGACGCTGCAGTCAGGTGCGGCGATGCGCTACCGGCAGGTGCTGCACGAGGTGATGTGCTGCGTGCAGTCGACTCCCGAGGTGCTGCAGCACGCGGCCTCCTGTCAGGCGGTGTCGGAATCCATCATCAATGCGTCGCTCACCGCGCTGCTGTCGATTTCCGAGCGGCCCGAGCGCAGCCGCGGCGGACACGCCATCCACCGCGCCATCGTCGAACGCGCACGGCAGTACATCCTTGCCAACCGCGACGCGCCACCGTCGGTCAGCGACCTCAGCGTTCATCTGAAGATGAGCCGGCGCGGCCTGCACCATGCCTTCATGAACGTGCTGGGCATCAGCCCGGTCACCTTCCTGCGCTACGTGCGCCTGCACGGCGTACGCAAGGACCTGCTGCATGGCGGCCCCGACATGTCGGTCAGCAGTGCCGCCTGCAAGTGGGGCTTCTGGCACATGGGCATGTTCTCGTCCTACTACAAGGCGCTGTTCGGCGAGTCGCCGTCGTCCACGTTGAAGCGCCCGCCGCAGGTGCGTGCCCAGCCGTGGTCCTCGGGAACCGGAGACTGGCCCTTCCCCGGGCTGTCTGACTGAAAAAAACGGCCGCGACGCGAGGAGAGCGTGCGGCCGTCAAGGATTCCGCCGGAGGCGGAATCCGCGAGGACATTGTCGGTGCTTCAGAAGGTACGCTTCACGTAGAGCAGCCACTTGCTGTCGCCGGTGTCCTTGCAGCGGATGCCGTTGTCGCAGATCGTGTAGAAGTTCTTGTCCGCATTGGTGTCGACATACGCCACTGCCGCCTGCCAGCCCCCTTCGAAGTTCTTCGTCACGCCCACCTTCCAGTCCGTGAAGTCGTAATCGTCGTAGTTCTTCACCTTCTGGTGACCGACGTGAATGTTGGCGATCCACGACGGCATGAACTCGTAGTTTGCGTTCAGCTCGATGTAGTCCGATCCGTCCGAGTCTGCGCCGAAGGCCTTCTTGCTGAAACCGAAGTAGTCGGTCACCGCGTACGAGTACTTCAGCTGGATGAACTTCCACGTCACCGCCGCGTTCAGTTCCAGCGTGTTCAGGCTTTCAGTGCCGCCGCCGACCAGGTCGTACTTGCCACCCGGAAAGATGAACTGCAGGAAGCCGACGTCGAAGGTCCAGTCGTCGATGGTCTTGGCGAAGCCACCGTACACGTCGATCTCGCCGGTCGCGTTCGACAGCGCCAGATCGCTCACATTGGTACCCCAGATGCCCAGGTAGGCGCCGCTCGAGTGCGCGAGGTCGAAACCGCCCTGCACCGCCGGATTCTCCTGCGTATAGCTGATGCCGCGGAAGATGTACTGCGAGAACAGGCCCACGTTGGCGCTGATCGTATAGGCCGGCGCGGCAGCCGTTTCCTGCGCGTGGACGGTGACGGAAGCGGCGCACAGCGCGAGCGCGGCCAGCGGGAGACGAATGAAGTTCTTTGTCATGATGCCGGATACCTTTCTGGATGTGTTCCGCACGCGCGAACGCTTGCCGCGCGCCGGAGGAAGTTCGTTCGAATGCGGATGCCTTGAAAAAGACCCGGTACATGCGGCGCAGGAGGAGCCGCCCCGCATGTACCGGCCAAGGTGAGGACGGTGTGCGCCGCCCCTTCAGCGCTGGCCCGCGCGGACTCGGGCCAGTGTGTGCCTGTAACGCGCCCAGACGTAGGCGTCCATGACCATGACGGCATAGACGAAAAAGCCGCCGGCATGGCGCCCGACGAATGAATGCTCGGGCGTCGTCATGTGCCAGCTCACGACGCCGAGGCTGAGCGCGAAGAACAGCATGATCCACGCCCGCACCAGCATGCCGTTCAGCACCTGCCCCATGCCAGGCAGCAGCAGCGCGGCGGCGAGCACGAAGAACGGATGCGGCGGACGGGATGGTGTCGATACGCTTGCGGAAGTCATGCTGCCTTCTCCAGTTTCGTAAGCTTCAGCGACGAAGCGATGCGCAGTGCGGCATCGAGCAGCGGCTGCAACAGCTCCGGCTCGACGCGCGTCTCGTCCGGCAGCAGCGAGCGCAGCACCAGGTAGTGCGCGCGCTGTACGCCTCCGACGCGGAACACGATGCGCACGCCGCGCGGGCTCACCAGCAGTTCCTTGAACGAGGGCTCGTCGATCAGGCTGCCGGCCGCTTCGCGCAGTGCACCCAGCGGCGGCCGCCAGCCGGCCGGGCTGACCTTGGCGATCTGGTGAACCGGCCAGTCGGCGGGCAGATCGATGCGCTCGTCCATGCCGTCCGAGGCCGACCAGAACTCGATGTTCTGTGGCCGCATCAGCAGGTCGAAACGGCCACCTACCGGCAAGGGTGTGCGCAGCGTCACCGACAGCCACAGCGACGGCACCTTGCGGTAGCCGACGTGATCGAGCATGGCCTGCAGCTCGAACTGCGCACCGCCGTAGCGGCCGCTCAGGCGCGGGTACTCCGCCCCCGAATCGGCCACGCCGACCGCGTCGAACATGCCGGCGCAGTGGTCGAACACCGCTGCGCGCTCGTCGCGGAACTGCCGCTGCGTGCGCTGCTGCCACCACGCGAACAGTCCGCCGCCGAGCAGCAGCGCCGCCATCGTCGCGACCGTCATCAGTAGCCCTTCGGACGCGGCCACGGCATCGTGAATTGTTCGCCGCGCTTCACGTAGGGATAGCGACGCACGACGAACCAGATCGACACCAGGATGTAGAAGGCCATGATGGACAGCAGCGAGGTGCCGTAGCCCAGATAGGTGGCGAAGTAGGTCGCGCCGCACAGCAGGCCGAGCACGATGCAGGGCAGCGGGTGGTAGGGATGCACGTAACCGCGCTCGATCGACCCCAGCGGCCACAGCCGGCGGAAACGCACGATGTTGAAGGACATGAAGGTGTAACCCAGCAGGCCCGACAGGATGGAGAAGGTGATCACCTGATCGAGCAGCCCGGTGAAGGCGAAGGACACGGCGATCGGGATCAGGAACAGGATGGCGCGGTAGGGCGTGCGGTAGCGCGGATGCACGGCACCGAACCAGTGCGGCATGTAGCGGTCGCGCGACATCGAGAACCAGGCACGGGAGGCGTCATTGATGCAGCCGTTGGCCGACGCGATGGCGGCGAACATGGTGCCGATGAACAGGATCACCTCGAGCTCGACATTGCCGGTCAGTCGCGCCGCGTCGTACAGCGGCGTCGTCGCCTGGCCCAGGTATTCCCACGGGATGAGGCCGGTGCAGATGTACCAGGTCAGCGAAGCCGCGATCAGCAGCGTCATCATGCCGCCCATGGTGCCGAGCGGAATCGAGCGGCCGGCCGAGCGCACTTCTTCCGCCGCCTGGCAGGTGCCTTCGATGCCGAGGTAGTACCACATGCCGAACTGCAGCGAAGCGAGTACGCCGATCCAGCCGTAGGGCAGATCGGTCAGCAGTTCGCTGTGACGCAGCACGCTCTCGCCGCCGGCGATGCCGGTGGTGCTGAAGAACAGCACCAGGATGGCGAGCACGGCGAAGGCGGTGATGACGAAGTTCACCGTCAGCGTCATGAACACGCCGCGGTAGTTCAGCCAGGCGAGGAAGGCGATCGTCAGCACCACGAAGGGCTTGGGATCGAGCTCGGCGCCGTACTGTGCCGCTACCGCGTGCAGCAGGTCACCGACTACCAGCGCGTCGGCCGCCTCCAGCATGGTGTAGGCCATCACCAGATAGAGGCCGACGTTGAAGGCCATCAAGGGCCCGATGATGTGCTTGGCCTGCGTGTACTGACCACCCGCCGCAGCGACCGTGGAGGTCACCTCGGAATCGATCATCGCCACACAGGTATAGAGCAGGCCGATCACCCAGCAGGCGATCAGCGCGCCGTAGGCACCGCCCTTCGCTACCGAGAAGTTCCAGCCCATGTACTCGCCGACCAGCACGATCCCGACGCCCAGTGCCCATACGTGCACCGGGCCCAACACTTTCAGCAGTGAAATCTTCTCCTGCTTCCCTGCCGCTGCAGTTGCAGTTCCCATCTTGTTCTCCCGTCTTCACGCACGCCGTTGTGCGTGGTTCGAACCACCGATCACTCGTCGCCTTCGCGCGAGCTGAGCAGGAAGTCTTCGCCGTAGGTAGTGCTGACGAAGCGCGCATCGACCAGCATCCAGCCGATCAGCACGATCGAAATGCCCCAGGCCGCGTATTCCAGTGCCGTCCAGAAATCCATGACTCAGTCCTCCTTGCCGGCGCGCGGGCCGAAGCGCTCGTTGATGACTTCGCGGTACTCGCGGTCGGACACCTTGAGCACGAAGAAGAAGTAGATGGCGATCACGGCGACGGTGATGCCCAGCGACCAGGGTTCGATCTCGTAGCTGAACTTCTTGCTGACGATGGGCTCGGCCGTTTCGGCGTCGAAGCCGAGCTTCTGCCATTGCGCGGCCATCGTTTCGTTCTGCTTCATCGCTTCCCAGGTGGCGACCGGCTTGTCGGCCGGCGCTTCCGATTCGGCGGCGGTGCCGCCGAGCAGCAGCGGCGCGAGCAGGCTCAGATAGACCAGCGCCAGTACGACCATGGCGTCGACGAACTGACCGAAGCCCTTCTGCACAGGGGGTTTGTAGGCGTTGCGGGACATGTGTGCACTCCTCAGCCGATGTCGACGTGAGCCGGGCGCAGTGCGGCCTTGCGGGCACGGGCGCGGTGTTCGTCGAGGTGGTGGATGTCGATGCCGTAGATGTGTTCGCGGTCTTCGGCGTAATGACGAAGCATGGCGATCACCGATGCCGTGTTGAACAGCAGTACGAGCGAGCCTGCCACGGTCAGCACGATGCCGACGGGCGAGCCGAGGAAGCCGTGTGGTACGGCGAGGTACACATAGCCCAGCGCAAGCCACAGTCCGAGCAGGGCGCCCAGAGACATGGCCTTGTCCCGACCGAACATGCTGTTGATGCGGCGTTCGAGCGCGGGACTTACGGGGTGTTTGCTTTTGCTTTGATCCATCTTGCTCTCCTCCTTTATGGGTGCATTTTTTGATGGGATGAAATCGTCAGCAGCAGATGTGGAACGTCGGATGTGCGGTGGTGGGATCTCCTCGGGAAAGTGTCTGTAGGTGTTGCGTTGTTCAGGCCTGGGACTTCGAAAAGAGCTGGATCACGGCGACCCCGCTCACGATAAGGGCGATGCCCGCGAGCGCTGCCGTATCGAGTCGCTGGCCGAATGCGATGAGGCCGATTATTGATATCGCGACGATGCCGACGCCCGACCACACCGCGTAGGCGATGCCGATCGGTATGGTCTTCAGCGACAGCGACATCAGCGAAAACGCGATGACGTAACCGACGACCGTGAACGCCAGAGGCAGCGGACGTGACAGGCCCTCGACCTGCTTGAGCGCACTCGTTGCTATGACTTCCGCAACGATGGCGCCCAGCAGGAAGAGCCAGCCGGTCACGTCCGCAGACTCCTCATGGCGGCGTGGATCAGTAGCCGTTGTGGCCCGGGATCCAGCTGGTGCCTGCCAGCGGGATGCGCGCCATGGCGGCGGCTTCCAGCGTCAGGGCGACCAGATCTTCGCGCTCCAGGTGATGCACGTTCTGCTTGCCGCAGGCACGAGCGATCGTGGTCAGCTCCATGTTCAGCGTCTTCAGGTAGTTCTTGACGCGACGGGCACCGACATCCGGCTGCAGGCGCTGTTCGAGCACCGAATCCTGCGTGGTCACGCCGACCGGGCACTTGCCGGTATGGCAGTGGTGGCAGAAGCCGGGCGTGGTGCCGAGCGCGTCGTAACCTTCCAGCGCCGACATGTGCTGACCGTTCTGGATATAGGTTTCCGAGTTACAGCCGAGCGCGTACAGGATGCCCTGGCCGATCGCGACCGCATCGGCGCCCATGGCCAGCGCCTTGGCGACGTCGGCGCCGCTGCGGATGCCGCCGGACACGATGAGCTGCACTTCGCCCTTCATGTTCAGGTCTTCCAGCGCATCGACCGCCTGGCGGACTGCAGCCAGCGTCGGGATGCCGATGTGTTCGATGTAGCAGGTCTGGGTAGCTGCGGTGCCGCCCTGCATGCCATCGACCACCACCACGTCGGCGCCGGCATGGACAGCCAGCTTGACGTCGTTGAAGGTGCGGGTGGCACCGACCTTCACGTAGATCGGCTTTTCCCAGTCGGTCAGTTCGCGCAGTTCCTGGATCTTGATCGCCAGATCGTCCGGACCGGTCCAGTCCGGGTGACGGCAGGCCGAGCGCTGGTCGACGCCTTGCGGCAGCGTGCGCATCTTGGCCACGCGCGGGTTCACCTTCTGGCCCAGCAGCATGCCGCCGCCGCCCGGCTTGGCGCCCTGGCCGATCACCACTTCGATGGCGTCGGCGCGACGCACGTCGTCCGGGTTGAAGCCGTAACGCGACGGCAGGCACTGATACACCAGCGTCTTCGACGAGTTGCGCTCTTCCGGCGTCATGCCGCCGTCACCGGTGGTCGTGGTGGTGCCCATCTCGGTGGCGGCACGGCCCAGCGATTCCTTCACGTTGGCCGACAGCGCGCCGAAGCTCATGCCGGCGACGGTGATCGGGATGTCCAGCTCGAGCGGCTTCTTGGCGAAGCGGGTGCCGAGAATGGTCTTGGTGACGCACTTCTCGCGATAGCCTTCGAGCGGGTAACGCGACAGCGAACCGGCGAGGAAGACCAGGTCGTCGAAATGCGGCAGCTTGCGCTTGGCGCCCATGCCGCGGATTTCGTACAGGCCGTGCGCCGCGGCGTTCTGGATGTAGTCGATGACGCTGCGGTCGAAGCTGGCGGACTCCTCGCGGGAGACGCGCTTGAACGATACGGGTTTGATGTCCATGTTGAGTCCTTGATGTATCCGTGTCTGCACCGGAGGAAGCACCGGGTCGTCCCAAGCTTCCTCGCCGCCCCTCGGGGCCCGGAGCGGCGTCGCCGCTCCGTGTGGGTCAATACTCCTGGTTCGCGTCGGCGTTCCAGTGGTACAGGGAACGCGCGGAAGCGATGCGCTTGAAGCTCTTCGGGTCGTGCTCGAGACCGGCCTTCGACAGCAGTTCGGCCAGCGTCGCGTAGTCGGCGTCGGTCATGTCCTCGAAACGTGCATCGGCACCGAGCGACTTGACGTTGCCGCGCAGGTAGATGACCGCTTCGTACAGCGAGTCGCCGAGCGCGTCGCCGGCGTCGCCACAGATGACCATGTGGCCGGCCTGGGCCATGAAGCCGGAGAAGCTGCCGACGCTGCCGCCGACGACGATGTCGCCGCCCTTCAGCGAAATGCCGCAGCGCAGGCCGGCGTCACCGTCGATCACCAGCAGACCGCCGTGGGCGGTGGCGCCGGCGCCGTTCGAGGCGAAACCCTTCACATGCACGGTGCCGCTCATCATGTTCTCGGCCACGCCGGTGCCGGCGCTGCCGTGGATGACGACGCGGGCGTGCTTGTTCATGCCGGCGGCGTAGTAACCCGCATGGCCATGCACCTCGACCGTGACTGGCTGGTTCAGGCCGACTGCGATGTTGTGCGCGCCGTCCGGGTTCAGCACTGAAATGTGGCGCTTGTCGCCCTCCTCAAGACCCTTGTGCAGGAAGGTGTTCATCTCGGTCAGCGACGAGCTGGCGAGATCAAAGGTCATGCGTTCCATACGTACATCTCCTCGGGCGCGGGTTCGAACACGTTGGCGTGCTTGACGCCAGGCAGGTGGGCCAGCGAACGGAACTCCGACGCGATCGCGACGTAGTCGTCGGTTTCGGCCACAACAGCGGGCTTGCAGGCGAAGGGGTCGCGGATCAGCGCGAGCTTGTCCGGCGTACCCATCAGGAAGGTGAAGAAGCCGTCCAGTTCGTCGAAGCCCTTCTGCAGCGCGACTTCCAGGTCGTCGCCTTCACGCAGACGCCATTCGAGGAAGCGGCAGGCCGCTTCGGTGTCGTTGTCGGTTTCGAAGTGGATGCCGGCCGGCGTGAGCTTGCGGCGGATCGAGTTCGGGTTCGACAGCGAACCGTTGTGCACCAGGCAGAAGTCTTCGCCGGCGGTGAAGGGGTGTGCGCGATCCGGCGTCACCGCCGACTCGGTCGCCATGCGGGTGTGGCCCACCAGGTGCGAACCCTTCATCGACTTGAAGTCGTAGCGGTCGGCCACCTGGGCCGGCGTGCCGATGTCCTTGTACAGGTCGATGGTGCGACCGGTGCTCAGGATGTGCAGCTTCGGATGGTTCTCGCGCAGCCAGCGCTTGACCAGTTCCGGCGACACGGCGAAGGACAGCACCGCGTGGTTGTGCTTGACGTCGATGTGCGCATCGACATCGAGGTGCTCCTTCAGCGCATGCGTCAGGCCGTGCCAGTTGAAGTCCGCACCGTCGTCGGTGAGGCCCGAGTACAGGCTCAGCTTGCGCGAGTTCTCAGCCAGCGTGTCGCCGAACACGGCCAGACCCGCCGAGTCCGGACCACGCTCGGTCATGCCGATCAGCATGGGCACCATCAGTTCGCCCAGGCGTTCCTTCAATGCCGGTGTCTTGACCAGCAAACCCACGATTCCACACATAACAGTTCTCCGGGGATGATCAGAAGAATTCGAGGTAGCTGCTCACTTCCCAATCGGAAACGTGACGCATGTACTCGACCCACTCCATATGCTTGAGGCGCAGGAACTCATCGACGACCGGACCGAGTGCGGCACGGATCACTTCGTCCTTCTCGAGCGCCACCAGCGCCTCATGCAGGTTCTGCGGCAGTACGCGGATGCCGGCCGCATCGAGCTGGGCCTGGCTGTAGTCGTACAGGTTGTCGTTGTTCGGCGCGCCCGGATCGAGCTCGTTGTTCACCCCGTCCATGCCGGCGGCGATGACCGCGGCCGTCGCGAGGTAAGCATTGCAGGACGCGTCCGGCAGGCGCAGTTCCAGGCGGCCGCCCGGGCTGCGGATCATGCCGCTGCGGTTGTTGCCGCCGTAGCAGATGTAGGCCGGTGCCCAGGTGGCGCCGGTCAGCGAGCGGCCGACCACCAGACGCTTGTATGAATTGACGGTCGGGCAGCACAGAGCGGCCAGCGCCGGCGCGTGCTTGAGCAGACCGGCAGCCCAGTGGTAGGCCAGCTTGGACAGGGCGAGGCCGTTCTTGTCCGACTTGTCCTCGAACAGGTTGCGCTTGCCGTCGCCGATGCTCATGTGCATGTGCAGGCCATTGCCCGGGCGGTTCGAGAAGGGCTTGGGCATGAAGGAACAGATCAGGCCCAGTTCGGCGGCGATCTCGGCGGCACCCATCTTGAAGAAGGTGTAGTGGTCGCAGGAGGTCAGCGCGTCGGTGAAGGTGTAGTTGATCTCGAATTGGCCGTTCGCGTCTTCGTGGTCGATCTGATAGACGTCGATGCCGACCGCGCGCAGCGATTCGGACAGGCGCTCAAGGAATGCGCGGGCGCGCGACAGGCCCTTGTAGTCGTAGCAGGGCTTGGACAGCGTGTCGCCCGGGTCGGCCGGCAGGATCTTGCCTTCGACCTTGCGCAGCAGCGAGAACTCCGGCTCCATGCCGGTGAAGAAGGTCCAGCCGCGGGCGGTGATCTGCTCCAGCTGCTTCTTCAGCACGACGCGGGTGTCGTATTCGTGCGGCTTGCCGTGGGTGTGACCGTCACAGGCGATGCGGGCATAGCCCGGCTGCCAGGGCACCAGCGACAGCGTCGAGGCGTCGCCGACGGCCATGTAGTCGGCATCGACATTGGGCGTCATGCCCATGCCCCAGATCGCAAAACCGGCGAAGCCGGCGCCATCCGTGACCACGGTGTTGTAGTGCTCGGCCGGAACCGACTTGGTCTTGGCCGAACCGTGGATATCCACGAACTGCGCGAGGATGTACTTGACCTCGTTCTCCTTCAGGAACTGCTGTGCTTCGCTGGGTGACATCACATTCCCTCCCTGTCCAAACGGCTCTGATCCCACTGATTTGCGTCAGCTTCGATGACGCGCTCTTTGCTTGTTATTGCTGTGCAACCCGCCCCAGTGCATCGAGGCCGACTGCTCCACCTCCGAGATCCGCAGCCACCTCGACCAGCGTGGCCCACAGATAGCCGCCGTAAGTGCCGTCGCACCACAGGCGGAAATACGTACCGTCGGCGCCGTCGAGCGCGATCGCGGTGACGCCGACGCCGACCATCGAGGTCATCACCAGCGGCTGCGCGCTCGGCGAAAGGCTGGCGAAGTCGAAGGCGCAGGTCTGGCGCGTCAGTTCGATCGCGTTGCGACCGGTGATCACCAGCGCCGCGTCATAGCGCGGCACCGGATAGACGCCCGCACCCGGCGCGGTGGCGAGCATCGTGGCGGCGTGACTGCCGCCGGCGACGTCCTCGACCAGGAACTCGGTATTGCCCATGCGCAGCACCAGCGTGCCGTCGTCCATGCGCAGATAGCTGTTCGGGCGTTCCGGCGTGGCGATGCCGAGCGCGTTGAGCCAGGCGGCAGCGCCCGGTCCCTTGACGCCGGCACGGCGGCGGAACGACAGGTCGCCGATGCCGGCCAGCGGCACGCGTGCCGCGTCGGCCGAACCGTAGGCGGCGACGCTCTGCATCGTCTCGACCTGGGTCCACTTCGCCGCGTGCGGCGCCTGTTCGTCGAACAGCGGACTGATGCGAGTAGGGGCGAAGGGGGCGTTCATTCGATTTCCTTCTGGCGTTCGTCTTTCGGGTCGAAGAAGGGCGTGCTGCAGACCTCGGCCGCGACCATGCTGCCGTCGGTGATGCGGATCGAGAACGGCGTACCCGGCTCGGTCATGCTGGGCAGCACGAAGGCCAGACCGATGTAGCGACCGACGTGCGGGCTCCACGAAATGCTGGTCACGCGGCCGGCGATGTCACCGTTCTCGATGATCAGGTGGCATTCCTTGGGCACTTCGCCGCTGTAGTTCTCGGCCAGGCGGAAGCCGACCAGCTTGCGCTTGAGCGGCATCTTCTTGACGATCTGCAGCGAGCGCTTGCCGGTGAAGAAGGGCTTGTCGAGCTTGACCGCCCAGTCCATGCCGACCTCGAACGGGTTGGTCAGACCGTCGGTGTCCTGGCTCACGATCAGGTGGCCCTTTTCCAGGCGCAGCAGACGCTGGGCCTCGACACCGAAGGGGCCGATACCCGCCGATTCGCCAGCCTTCATCAGCGCGTCCCACAGCGTCGGGCCGTATTCGGCCGGCACGTGGATTTCGTAGCCCCATTCGCCGACGAAGCCGACGCGCATCATGCGCACCGGGATGCCGGCGACGCTGCCGCTGCGCACCGCCAGGTAGGGGAAGGCGGCCGACGACAGGTCCATGTCCGTCAGCTGCGCCAGCACCTTGCGCGAGGCCGGGCCGGCGAGGTTCATCGCCGAGTAGGAACCGGTCAGGTTGATCAGGCCGCAGTCCAGCTTCCACTCGATGTTCAGGCGCGACAGTTCGCGATAGACGGTGGCCGCACCCGAGCTGGTGGTCGTGAAGTAGAAGACGTCTTCGGCGATGCGCGCCACCACGCCTTCGTCGCTCAGCACGCCGGACTCGTCGCACATGACGGCATAGCGCGTGGCGCCCACCTTCATGTTGTCGTAGCGGCCGGTGTAGCAGCGGTTCAGGAACTCGGCCGCCTGCGGACCGCGGATTTCCAGCTTGCCCAGCGTGCCGACGTCGATCAGCGCGACGGCGGTGCGTACGCGGCGCGCCTCTTCGCGGATGCAGTCGATGCGCGACTTGCCCTCGACCGCGTAGTACTCCGGACGCTCCCACGCACCGGCCTGCATGAACACCGCACCGAGCGCGGCGTGACGGCCGTGCAGCGGCGAGTGGCGCTGCGGACTGAAGCCGCGGCCAGCCAGGTGCGACAGCGGCACCGGGTGGAAGAACGGGCGCGCGGTCGTGGTACCGACCTGCTGCGGCGACTTGCCGGTCAGGCGTGCCAGGATGCGCAGCGCCGTCATGTTCGAGTGCTTGCCCTGGCTCGGGCCCATGCCGACGGTCGAGAAGCGCTTCAGCAGCTCGATGTTGTCGTAGCCTTCCTGCACCGCGTTCTCGAAATCCTTCACCTGCAGATCCTCGTCGAAATCGACGAAGTTCTTGCCGTCCGGATGGGCGACGATGGGCCATGCGTGCGACGGCGATTCGGTTTCGGGCGGCACATCGACCTGGGCCGCGCTGCCGTGACCGGCGTGCGCGGCGGCGGCCAGGCCGGCGCGCTGTCCGTCGGCGATGCGCGACTCCAGCTTGAACACGCCATTGACGCGACCACAGGCGAACACGCCTTCCGGCAGCTGGTCCGGCACGAACTGCTGCAGCAGTTCGTCAAAGCGCATCTTGGTGCCCGCCTGGTACAGCAGGTTGGCAGCCGGCGCCCAGCCGGTGCTCATGGCCAGACCATCACAGGCGATGCGACGCTGCGAACCCGACACCACACGGCCCGAGCCGTCGATGCGACAGGCGGTGATGCCGGCCAGTTCGCCCTTGCCGTCGGCGTGCGCCTCATACACGGCGTGGCCGGCGAGGATTTCGACGCCCTTGGCGCGCAGTGCGTCGGCCTGTGCCGACGGCGGCACGCTGGCACGCATGTCGAGCACGGCGGCGACGCTGGCGCCGGCAGCGATCAGGTCGAGCGCGACGCGGTAGCCGTCGGCATTCGCCGCCAGCACCACGGCGTTGCCCGCCGGCTTGACCGCATAGCGATAGATCAGGCGCTGCATCGCCGAGCCGTTCATGACGCCCGGCAGGTCGTTGTTGCGGAACACCGCCGGCTGTTCGAAGGCGCCGCTGGCGACGATGACCGCCTTGGCGCGCATCTTCGTCATCCTGTCGGCGTCGATCAGCGGCACCCACTGGTCGGCGTAATAGGCACCTGCGTAGGTGCCTTCGAGCAGGCGGATGTTTGCGTGCGACTTGACGCGGTCAAGGAGCGTACGTGTGTGCTGACGGCGGACAGCATCGCCGCCGAGCTGATAGAGGCCGCTGCCACCAGCGCGTGCGTTCTCGTCACAGATCACCACGCGGGCGCCGGCATCGGCGGCCGACAGCGCGGCCGACAGGCCGGACGGACCGGCGCCGATCACCAGCACGTCGCAGAAGTCGTAGCGCTTGGCGGTACGGATGTGCGGCGTCGAGAAGTCGACCACGCCGAGGCCGGTGATGCGGCGGAACACGCGCTCCCACATCGGGAACAGGCGCTTGTTGTGGAAGGCCTTGTAATAGAAGCCGACGGGCAGGAAGCGGGCGAACATGCCGAGGTGACGCGCGCGGTCCTTGGCCAGGCCGCCGAAGGTGTTCACCGCGGTCAGGTCCATGCCCTCACGCACGGCGACCACGTCGCCGCGGGTGTTCAGCTTCTGGCCGTCCTGCACCATCACGTTCACGTCGTGATTGGCGGCGGACAGGATGCCGCGCACACGGTGGTACTTGAAGCTGCGGCCCTGGGTGCGCTGACCGGCCGCCCACAGCGCGCTGGCGATGCTGTCGCCGGCGACGCCTTCAAAGGCGCGACCTTCAAAACGGAACCGGACAGTGCGGCTGCGATCGAGCCACTCGTCGGGCATTGCGGGCAGACGCATCACTTGTCTTCTCCATGCAGATAGGTGCGCAGCACCTTGTCCTTTTCGGTATCACGCTCGGCGATGAACCAGGTGTTCGACGGCGTGTGGCACCACCATTCCTTCTTCACGCCGGGTGCGCCGTTGCGGTTGAACACGTAGTCGGCCCACTGGTCGTCGGTGCAGGTGTCGGCGTCGGGTGCCGGACGGATTTCGCCCCAGTAGGCGAACTCCGAAATCGGACGCGTGCCATTCATCGGACAGGTCATCAGTTTCATGTCGTCGTCTCCGCTCTCTGTTCGGCGCTCAGTGACCCACGCTCGCCGCACCCTTCTCGCCGGTCAGCGAGTAGTTGCGGAAGCGGTCAAGCGAGAAGCCGGTGATCAGTTCGTGCGGCTTGTCATTGACGGCGGTCCAGGCCATGGTCTTGCCGCAGACCGGCGTCGCCTTGAAGCCCCAGGTACCCCAGCCTGAATCGAGGTAGAAACCTTCAACCGGAGTCAGACCCATGATGGGCGCGAAGTCCGGCGTCATGTCGGCCATGCCGGCCCACTGGCGCACCACCTTGGAGTGCGACAGGAAGGGGAACATGTCGAGCAGATGGGCGGCGAGGCCTTCCGGGAAGTCCAGCGTCGAACGCGTCGATTGCACTTCGTACGGGTCGAGCGAGGCGCCCATCACCAGTTCGCCGCGGGCGCTCTGACTTACATATATGTGCAGGCTGCCGGACACCAGGATGGTGTCGAGCCAGGGCTTCATCGGCTCGCTCACCATGGCCTGCAGCGGATGCACGAAGATCGGCGTCTTGAAGCCCACCATGTCGGTGATGCGCGGCGTGAAGCCGGCGACCGCACAGATGACCTTGTTGGTCGAGATGAAACCTTTGGTGGTGTGTACACCGACCACCTTGCCGCCCTTGACCTCGATGCCGGTCACCGCGGTCTGCTGGTGGATTTCGGCACCGCGCATGTCGGCACCGCGGCCGTAGCCCCAGGCCACCGCATCGTGACGGGCCACCGCGCCCGGCGCGTGGTACAGCGCGCCCTGGATCGGCGCATGGCCGCCACAGGACAGGTCGATCTGCGGTGTCTGGCGCTTCACCTCTTCCGGGCCGACCACTTCGGACGCGATGCCATAGTGCTTGTTCACCTCTGCGCGCCAGCGCATCGTGCGCATCGCGGAGTCGGTGTGGGCCAGCGTGAAGTGGCCGCGCGTCGAGTAGAAGAGGTTGAGATCGAACTCGGTCGACAGGTCCTGCCACAGCTGGACCGACTTGTCGTAGAACTTGACGCCTTCGGGCGTCAGGTAGTTCGAGCGGATGATGGTGGTGTTGCGGCCGGTGTTGCCGCCACCGATGTAGCCCTTTTCGAGCACCGCCACATTGGTGATGCCGTGATCACGGGCGAGGTAGTAGGCGCTGGAGAGGCCGTGGCCACCCCCGCCGATGATCACCACGTCGTACGAGGGCTTGAGCTTGTCGTGAGCCGTAAACATCCGGGGTTCCGGATGGGACTTCGACAGACCGAATCGCAATAGGCGCCAGGGCATGTGCTTTCCTGTAGTCCAGACTGAAAGGGTGTCGCTTCTGCTGCAATGCAGCGTGTTTCGGGGGAAGCAACTTTTTTTCGAATCATGAACCTTTTTGTATCCAAGTCAACTTAAATTCTTCTTATGAAACCCCGCGTGTAAGATAACGGTCACAAGGGACAGGTAGAGGCCCAGTCTGGAGGCGGAAAAGCAATGAGCACACAAGACAGCGTCATGGAAGGCGAACTGGAGCGCTACCTCGGAAACACCATCCGGGAGCTGCGCCGGGCGCACGGCCTGACGATTGCCGACATTTCGGAGCGCGCCGACATCAGCCGCGGCATGCTGTCGCGCATCGAGAACGGTCAGACCGCGACCAGCCTCGACGCGCTGTCACGCATCGCGCGTGCGCTCGGCGTGTCGCTGTCGGCGCTGTTCAAGAACTACGAGACGGAGGGCGGCGGCGCGCAGCTGATCAAGGCCGGCGAGAGCATGGAAGTGGCCCGGCGCGGTACGCGCAGCGGGCATACCTACCACCTGCTGTCCTACCACCAGGGCCCGACCAAGCTGTTCGAGCCTTTCCTGATCACGATCGAGCAGGAAAGCGAAACCTTCCCGGTGTTCGAACACCCGGGAACGGAATTCATCTACATGCTGGAAGGCCGCATCGAGTACCGCCACGGCAAGACGGTGTACGACCTGCAGCCGGGCGACGCGCTCACCTTCGACGGCAACGTGCCGCACGGCCCGGAAAAGCTGACCCAGGTGCCCATCCGCTTCCTGTCGATCACGATCTACCCGGAAGCCGGGCATGAGTAAGCGGGTAGGGGCTGGGGGTCAGGGGCTGGAGAGCGCCCTGACCAGCCCCTCTGAGCTCAGGCGACGATTTCTCTTGACGTGATGGTGTAGCTGAAACCGGCGGGGTCGAGGCTGTCCAGGCGGCCGGCGGCGGTTTCGCCTTGCGGGTACATCAGGAAGGGCACGGCGGCGCCGTTCGACCCCGGCAGAGCGATGTCGTGCGCGACATTGTAGGCCAGCCAGTTCATCTCCCATGCGCCGAACAGCTTGTTCCGCGCAGCGACGACGACGTCGTCCTTCAGCGTCAGCCCGGGGCGCTCTTCCAGCACCACCTTGCGCACATCGGCCGGATCGACCGGCACCCAGCCGTAAGCGGCCAGCCACACCTCGGCGCGGCAGTGCTGCGCCTTCGTGATGTCGCCGCTCTTGCCCAGGCTCTTGTAGCCGAACTTCGAATCCGCAACGCGAATGCCATAGACATCGCGCGCCGGCAGTCCGACCGAGCGGGCGAGGCCGACGAACAGTGCATTCAGGTCGGCGCACTTGCCCGACAGGTTGCCGCTTTCCAGCATGCTGCGGATATCACCCAGGCCGCAACCGCGCGTCTTCGGATTGCGCTCGGTGTTGTCGCAGATCCACTCGTACAGCGCACGGGCGCGATCAGTGTCGGTCTTCGCGCCGCGCGTTGCCTTCTGCGCGGTGTCGAGCACGATGCCGTCGGTCGGCAGCAGTTCGGTCGGCTGCGTGAACAGGCGCCGCTCGGCGGCGTCGAGCGGCGGCACGGCATTCGACGCAGCGAAATCGATCGCGCGGTCGCGGGTGGCGAAGCGACTGACCACCTCGATTTCCGGCGCGGCCTGCCCGGCATTCCACTGCGCGACCAGCATGCGCGCGCCATACACCGAATCCTCGGCCACACCGGCGCGCGCGGCATTGCCGTTCCACTCGTTGCCCAGCGTGCGGATCCAGTCGTCGTTGCTCAGCGACGGCAGCGGAATCCATACGGTCACGGCCTGGTCGCTGGCCACCGGTGTCACCCGGGTCACCACCTCGTAGGTACGCCAGCCACTTGCCGGTGACGGATCGAAGGCGGCCGGGGCGGCGCGCAGCGCGCCGGGCAGTGAGGCCGACAGGCCGGCCAGCGCACTGGCGTGAATGAAACGACGACGATCCATGAACATTCTCCAGACGAAATTCAATCAGCGCATCAGGCGCTGCAGCTGTTCGCGCACAGCCGATGCGTCCCAGTCGACCACGCCTTGCGCCCGCGCCACCACGCGATGCCGGCGGTCGAGCACCACGGTGTAGGGCAGCAGACGCACGCCCCACGCCTTGCTGATGCGCTGCTCGCGGTCGAACAGCAGCGGCAGTGCGACACCGGCCTGATCGAGGAAGCGGCGCGCATCGGCGTCGCGGTCGGCGACGGCAATGGTCAGCACCACGACACCGCTGTCGGCGAGCGCCTGCAGCGCCGGCATTTCCTCGCGACAGGGTTCGCACCACGACGCCCAGAAATTCACCAGCACCGGACGACCGGCGTAAGACGCGAGCCGCGTGGCAAGGTTCGCGTCGCCGCCCTGGGGCAGCGCCGTCGGCTCGACCGGCGTCAAGGCGGCCGCACAGAGCGGCGCCGAGCACAGCGCCAGCAGGCAGGCCGCCAGACGACCGGCACGCAGAACGGACCGAAACATGTGCGCACGAAGGGTGTGTCGAAGCGCGCAGTGTAGTGGCAGCGGCTCCGCATTTCATCCGCTCGGGGAGCAGGGCCACTGTCACGCCGCTGTCACCACCCCGTCACCGGCCTGCATTGGGCCGCGATGACACTGTCCACATGCGTCGCGACGATCCCCGCACCGACATCGCCTTCACCGTCGAACGCCTGCAGGCGGCGGACGAGGCATTGCGCATTGCCGTCGTGACCGAGACCTGGCCGCCCGAGGTCAATGGCGTGGCGATGAGTCTGAAGCGCATGGTGGACGGCCTGCTCGCGCGCGGTCACCGGGTGCAGCTGATCCGGCCGAAGCAGCACGCAACCGATGCGCCGCTGCGCGACGGCCCCTTGCGCGAGGTGCTGGCGCGCGGCGTGCCGATCCCGAAGTACGGCAGCCTGCGCGTCGGCCTGCCGGCCAAGCAGAAGCTCGCCCGCCTGTGGACCCTGGAGCGTCCCGACCTGGTGCACCTGGTCACCGAAGGCCCGCTCGGCTGGTCGGCGATGGCGGCGGCACGCAAGCTCAAGCTGCCGGTGACCAGCGATTTCCGCACCAATTTCGACGCCTACAGCGCGCACTACGGCATCCGCTGGCTGAAGCGGCCGATCGCCGCCTACCTGCGCCGCTTCCACAACCTCGGCCACGCCACCTTCGTGCCGACGCAGGCGCTGCAGGCGCAGCTGACCGACTGCGGCTACCGCAATATCGAAGTCGTGTCGCGCGGCGTCGACACCGCGCTGTTCTCGCCGTCGCGTCGCAGCAAGGCGCTGCGCGCTGCCTGGGGAGCCGGCGCCGACGATCTGGTGGTCGCCTTCGTCAGCCGCCTGGCGCCGGAAAAGAACCTCGACCTGGTCGCCCGCGCGTTCGAAGCGCTGCGCCGCGAGCGGCCGGACGCACGCATGCTGTGGGTCGGCGACGGCCCGGCGCGCGAAACGCTGACGCAGCAGTATCCGCACCACCTGTTCGCCGGCATGCGCAGCGGCGAGGATCTGGCCACTCACTACGCCAGCGCCGACCTGTTCCTGTTCGCCAGCCTGACCGAAACCTTCGGCAACGTGCTGACCGAAGCGCTGGCCAGCGGCCTGCCGGTGGTGAGCTACGCCCAGGCGGCCGCAGCCGAACTGATAGAACCCGGCCGCAACGGCCTGCTGGCGCCGCCGGGCGACGAAGCGGCCTTCATCGAACAGACCCTGCGCGCCGGCCGCGACAACGCGCTGCGCGAGGCGATGGCGACCGGCGCACGACGCAGCGTCGAGCAGCTGGACTGGAACAGCGTCGCGGACACCTTCGCCCGCCGGCTGCGCAACGCCGTCAGCAGTGCCGAAACCCTGCGCCGGGCACGCGACGACGCCTTCTGAAGGCCTGCCGGTGCCGCTCCGGGCGCCGTATACTCGCGGTTTTCCCGCTACCGGCACGCCCTCCATGTCCGTCCTCATCTGCGGCTCCATCGCCTACGACAACATCATGGTCTTTCCGGACCGCTTCAAGCACCACATCCTGCCGGACCAGATCCACATCCTGAACGTGTCCTTCCTGGTGCCGGACATGCGGCGCGAGTTCGGCGGCTGCGCCGGCAACATCGCCTACAACCTGAAGCTGCTCGGTGGCGAACCGCTGATGATGGCCACCGTCGGCCAGGACGCCGGCCCCTATTTCGAGCGCTTCGCCGCGCTCGGCATCCCGGTCACCCACGTGCGCCGCGTCGATGACGCCTTCACCGCGCAGTGCTTCATCACCACCGACCTCGACGACAACCAGATCACCGCCTTCCATCCGGGCGCGATGAGCTTTTCGCACGAGAACCGGGTCAGCGACGCGCAGGGCGTGAAACTGGGCATCGTCGCGCCCGACGGCCGCGACGGCATGCTGACGCACGCGCAGCAGTTCGCCGACGCGGGCATCCCCTTCGTGTTCGATCCGGGTCAGGGCATGCCGATGTTCAACGGCGACGACCTGCTGCATTTCCTCGAACTGGCGACCTGGTGCACGGTCAATGACTACGAGGCGCGCATGCTGTGCGACCGCACCGGCCTCAGTGAAGCGCAGATCGCCGAGCGCGTCGACGCGCTGATCGTCACCCGCGGCGGCGAAGGTTCGCGCGTCTATCACGGCGGTACGGTGACCGAAGTGGCGTGCGTGCCGGCCGACGAATTGCTCGACCCGACCGGCTGCGGCGACGCCTACCGTGGCGGCCTGCTGTACGGCCTGTCGCGCGGCGCCGACGTCGTGTCGTCGGCCCGTCTGGCGTCGGTTATGGGAGCGATCAAGATCGCCAGCCGCGGCGGTCAGAACCATGCGCCGACGCGCACCGAGATCGAGCGTCGCTTCCGCGCCACCTTTGGCAGTGCGCTCGATTTCTGAACGAGAGCACGGAAACAACTGCTCACGATTGCAGCATCGCCGGTTCATTGCCGGCGCGTTAAATGAGATGGTTTGCCGGCAAGGTGCCGGCAGCAATCCGACGGAGAGATGAAATGAATCGCTTGGCGCTTACCGCGCTGATGATGGCCGGCCTGGTGCTTGCCGGCTGCCAGTCCAGCCTGTCCGGTGACACCTATTCGCGCGATCAGGCGCGGCGCGAAATGTCGGTACGCATGGGTACGGTCGAAGCCGTGCGCGCGGTCACCATCGAAGGCACCAAGTCACACGTCGGCACCGCCAGCGGTGCCGCCATCGGCGGTCTGGCCGGTGGACGCGGTTCGACCGCAGGCGCCATCGCCGGTGCAGTGGTCGGCGGCGTCGCCGGTGCATTGATCGAGGAAGGCGCGACCCGCCGCTCCGGTCAGGAAATCACGATACGTCTGGACAGCGGCAACGTGATCGCCGTGGTGCAGGAAGGCGACGAGAAGTTCAACCCGGGCGACCGCGTGAAACTGGTCGGCTCCAGCGGCAATACGCGGGTCAGCCGTTACTGATGTCGGTCTGCGTGTGCGGCAGCGGCCGCGCGGCGGACGCCTGCTGCGCGCGCTTCCATGCCGGTGAACCGGCACCGACACCGGAGGCGCTGATGCGCTCGCGCTACAGCGCCTTCGTACTCGATCTGCGCGAGTACCTGCTGGCCACCTGGCACCCGACGACGCGCCCCGCTGCGTTGCCGCCGCCCGAGCCTGGCCTGAAATGGCTCGGGCTGGAGGTGAAGCGCAGCGCGCTGCAGGACGCCGATCGCGGCACGGTCGAATTCGTCGCCCGCAGCAAGCTGGGCGGACGGGCGCACCGCCTGCACGAAAACAGCCGTTTCGTGCGGGAGAACGGCCGCTGGTACTACGTCGATGGAGATTTCGCGCGCTGAGCGCGACGGACGGGCTGTGATTCCATACTCAGGGGTCAGCGCTGCTGTCCTCCTGAAAACCCGACGATTCTGCGCACTTGGGGGAGCGGCCTTCCGACCGCAACTGCGCCTGTCATCGTCGGCAATACAGGTTCATGCGCACTGTCGCGGTCGGAAGACCGCCTCTACAGGGCTCACTGAGCAGAAGACCGCCCGAAACGGCTCAGTAATCGTCGTCGTTCGCGACCTCGTCCTCTTCATCTTCCTCGTACTCGTCGTCCGCCTCTTCGGCGACGCGGGCTTCGAGGAAGGCCTTGAAATCGTCCGGGTCACAGAACTCGTCGATGAAATCGGCGAGTACGCTGACCACCATGTCGGGGTCCCAGTCGCACTGGTCGGCGGCGTCGTGGATCAGCTTTTCGGTGCTCATTGTCTTTCTCCCGAAGGAACACTGACGAGGGTGAGAACGGCTTTTGCAGCCTAGCACAGGCTCATTGCTTCGCCACCGTATCGGCATTCTGGCCGAACAGCAGCTTGCGCGACTGCTCGTCCACGACCGGCTTGTCGCTGACCTGCGCGCCGCGCTCGTAGGCGCGCACGGTGGCAGTGCGGGCGCGTATCGATTCGAACCAGCGCTTCAGGTGCGGAAAATCGTCCAGATCCATCTGCTGGCGCTTGTGCGGCACCACCCACGGGTAACTCGCCATATCGGCGATCGTGTAGTCGTCGCCGGCGATGAAGGCGCGGTCCGCCAGATGCTTGTTCAGCACGCCGTACAGGCGGCCGGTTTCGTCGACATAGCGCTTGATCGCGTAGGCGATCGCCTCCGGCGCGTACTGGACGAAATGGTGATTCTGCCCGGCCATCGGCCCGAGGCCGCCGACCTGCCAGAACAGCCATTCGAGCGCCTGCACCCGGGCACGCAGATCGGCCGGCAGGAACTTGCCCGTCTTTTCCGCGAGATACAGCAGGATGGCGCCCGACTCGAACACCGACAGCGGCGCCCCGCCGTCGGCCGGTGCGTGATCGACGATGGCAGGCATGCGGTTGTTCGGCGAGATGGCCAGGAATTCCGGGCGGAACTGCTCGCCGGCGCCGATATTGACCGGCACGATGCGGTGCTCGACGTTCGCTTCTTCGAGGAACATCAATACCTTGTAACCGTTCGGGGTCGGCCAGAAATGAAGATCGATCACGATGCGCTGCCTCGGAATGAATGCCGTCGCGTCCAGCCTAACCCGCCGCCGCGGTTTCTGTCTGCCCGAGCTGTAAGCCGCCGTGTCGGATGGCGCACCGCCGCCACGTACAATGTCGCTTTCTCGCAACTGCCTCGCCCATGCTCCAGCACGCCATCATCCCGGTCACCCCGTTCGCCCAGAACTGCACCCTGCTGTGGTGCGACGAAACGATGAAGGGCGCCGTCGTCGACCCGGGCGGCGATCTCGACCGCGTGCTGGCCGAGGTGCAGCGCCACGGCATCACGCTGGAAAAGATTCTGGTCACCCACGGCCACCTCGACCACGCCGGCGCCACGCAGGACCTGGCGGAACAGTTCGGGCTGCCGATCGAAGGCCCGCATCCGGACGACAAGTTCTGGATAGACGGCTTCCCGGTGCAGGCGCAGATGTTCGGCTTCCCGCCCTGTCGACCCTTCGTGCCGACCCGCTGGCTGGCCGACGGCGACACCGTGACCGTGGGCAAGGTGACGCTGGACGTGGTGCACTGCCCCGGCCATACGCCGGGCCACGTGGTGTTCGTCGACCGCGCCGGCCGTCTGGCCCAGGTCGGCGACGTGCTGTTCGCCGGCTCGATCGGTCGCACCGACTTTCCGCGCGGCAACCACGGCGACCTGATCCGTTCCATCCGCGAAAAACTGTTCCCGCTCGGTGACGACATCCGCTTCATCCCCGGCCACGGCCCGATGTCCACCTTCGGCGAGGAACGCAAATACAACCCCTACGTGGGCGGAAACCACTGATATGCAACTCGAACGCATCCTGCAGAGCCAGGGCTTCGGCACCCGTCGCGAATGCCGCGCGCTGGTGCGCCTCGAACGCGTCACCGTCGGTGGTGAAATGATCGACGACCCCTTCGTCGAACTCGATCCCGAAGGCCTGGAATTCACCGTCAACGGCCAGCCCTGGCGCTATCACGAAAAAGCCTACGTGATGCTGCACAAGCCGGCCGGCTACGAATGCTCGCAGAAGCCCAAGCACCACCCGGCGGTGTTCACGCTGCTGCCGTCGCCACTGGTGATGCGCGCAGTGCAGTGCGTCGGCCGGCTCGACGAGGACACCACCGGCCTCTTGCTGCTGACCGACGACGGCCAGTTCATTCACAAGCTCACCTCGCCCAAGCACGGCGTGCTGAAGCGCTATGTCGCCACCACCAAGCACCCGGTCGACGACGCCCAGCTCGCCGCACTGCGCGGTGGCGTCGAACTGAACGACGCGCCCGGCGTATCGGTGGCCGCGCACGCGGTCGAACAGATCGCTGCGAACCAGCTGTCGATCACGATAGGCGAAGGCAAGTACCACCAGGTCAAGCGCATGGTGGCCGCCGCCGGCAACCGCTGCGAGACGCTGCACCGGGTCGCGGTCGGCCGTCTGGAACTGCCGGCCGATCTGGCGCCGGGCGAATGGCGCTGGATCGACCCGTCGGAGGTATAAGCGCATGGCCATCCAGACCGATTCCCTGCCCAGCGGTCCGCGCATCGTGTCGGCAGCACCCGCCGGCCCGCAGGAAGACGCACTGGAGCGCGCGCTGCGGCCGAAGCGACTCGACGAATACATCGGCCAGCAGAAGATCCGCGACCAGCTCGACATTTTCGTCGCCGCCGCCCGCGGTCGCAGCGAGCCGCTGGACCACGTGCTGCTGTTCGGCCCGCCGGGCCTCGGCAAGACCACGCTGGCCCACATCGTTGCCGCGGAAATGGGCGTCAATCTGCGCCAGACCTCGGGCCCGGTGCTGGAGCGCGCCGGCGACCTGGCGGCGATACTGAGCAACCTCGAACCGAACGATGTGCTGTTCATCGACGAAATCCACCGCCTGAGCCCGGTGGTGGAGGAAATCCTCTACCCGGCGCTGGAGGATTTCCAGATCGACATCATGATCGGCGAAGGCCCGGCCGCGCGCTCGATCAAGCTCGACCTGCCGCCGTTCACACTGGTCGGCGCCACCACGCGCGCCGGCATGCTCACCAACCCGCTGCGAGACCGTTTCGGCATCGTCGCCCGGCTGGAATTCTACTCGGCCGACGAACTGGCGCTCATCGTGCGCCGCTCGGCGCGCCTGCTCGACTGCGCGATCGACGACGCCGGCAGTCTGGAAATCGCGCGCCGCTCACGCGGCACGCCGCGCATCGCCAACCGCCTGCTGCGCCGCTGTCGCGACTACGCGCAGGTGAAAGCCGACGGCACCATCACGCGCGAAGTGGCCGACGCCGCACTGCTGATGCTGGACGTGGACAGCGTCGGCCTCGACCTGATGGACCGCAAGCTGCTCGAAGCGGTGATCGACAAGTTCGACGGCGGCCCGGTCGGCGTGGACAACCTCGCCGCCGCCATCGGCGAATCGCGCGACACCATCGAGGACGTGCTGGAGCCCTACCTGATCCAGCAGGGCTATCTGCAGCGCACGCCGCGCGGCCGCATCGCCACCGCCGCCATCTATCGGCACTTCGGTTTCAATGCGCCCGGCCCGGCCGTCGCCTCGCTTTGGGACGAAAAGCCGGAAGGCTGACGCGCGTGGTCAGCGCTCGCCGTCGGTCGTGCGGCGGCGCATTTCGTCGAGCGCGGAATCGAAGCGCGCGTCGCCGGCGCGGATGTTCTCGATGTAGACCTCCCACGCCTCGACGCCCTGGCGGGCGGCGATCAGCTCGCCCGGCCGCAGCGCGAACGCGCGGTCCTCGGCACGGGTGCGCAGCTTGGGCGGCGTGAACAGCACCAGCATCTCTCCGCGCGCAAAAATGTCCTTCGCCAGCGCAACGCGGCGCGACGCGGCGGCCGGCCCGATAGAGCCATTGGGCGTGGTGACGCGGCCGGTCAGCGAATCAACGCCGGTGTAGAGCGCCGGATCGCGCGGGTTCTGGCCGGCCTCGACCAGATCGTCGATCTGCGCCATCACCTCGTCACGCCGCTGCGGCTCTTCGAGCAGCAGCGGGAACACCGCGGCGTTGAGACGTTTCGCGTAATCCTCGAAATTGAGCTTCACCCGCATCGCCACCGCCTCGTCCGTCACGTTGCGACCGAGCGCATCGAACGCCTGGACCGCACGCCCCACCTCCTCGATGGCCACCCGGGCCAGCAACGCGGCGCGCGCGTGGTGATGGTGACGCAACAGCAGCGGCGCTTCGTGCAACAGCTGGCGTGCGTTGTCGATGGCCACGTCGCGAATGGTGCGCAGCAGACGCGAACTGAGGGGAACGCTGGAGAAGGATGCGGACGACACGGCAGGACTCCGGTTACGCGGAACGGGCAGGGGCGCGACACACCACCCCCTGGAAAAAGCATACGCAGCGCAGCACGGCACGTCCAGCGGGCAGAAGTCGCGCGTGCGCAACGTGTCACCGGGATGCGGATGCGAGCGCAGCGTACCCGCCCCGACGGCGCGGTGTTCAGCCAGACAGGAATCGCGGCTGGCGGCTATGACCCCGTCGCGGATGGATCCGGCAGCTGGGGAGACAGCGGTATCGTCAGCGTCACCTGCAGGCCGCGATCGCGGGCGCCACTTGCCAGATCGATGCGACCGCCGTGCGCCTGAACAATCTCGCGCGCGATCGCAAGGCCGAGGCCGCTGCCCTCGGCACGGGCGGCGGTGCCGCGGCGGAAGCGCTCGAACACCTGCGCCCGCTCGACAATGGAAATGCCCGGACCGCTGTCGCTGACGCTGAGCAGGAGATGGTCGTCATGCGCCTGTGCGTGGATGACGACTTCGCCCGGCGATCGCGTGTAGCGGATCGCGTTGTCCACGATGTTGGCGAGCATTTCCGGCAGCAGCACGCCATCGCCCTGCAGCGCAGGCAGTCCGGGTTCGATGTCGACGCTCACTTCGATGCCCCGCGCCAGCGCCGCCGGAATCAGCGCGGCCACCACGTCCTCGACCATCGTGCTCACGACGACCGGCGCGCGGGCCAGCGACGCGCCAGCCTCCGCCCTGCTCAGGCTGAGCAACTGGTTGGCCAGCCGCGCAAGCCGTGCGCAGGCGGCATCCATGTCGCGCAGCAGGCGTTCGCGCTCCGGACCCTCGGCGGTACGCAGTACGAGCTCGACCTGGGTGCGCAACACCGTGATCGGCGTGCGCAGCTGGTGGGTCGCATCGGCCATGAAGCGCTTCTGCGCATCCAGCGTATGCCCAAGCCGCTCCATCAGCTGATTGATCACATGCACCTGCTCGAACACCTCGGCTGGCAGCCCCTGCTCGTCGATCGGGCCCATGTCCGCATGGTTGCGACGGGCGATCGCTGCACTGACCCGCTGCAGTGGCGCGATACCGCGCCCGACCCCGTACCAGAGGAAGAGCGCAAGTCCGGTCACGAAAACAGCCTGCGGCGCCAGCATGTAGGTCATCACCTCCTGCGCCATCAGTTCACGCTTGTTCAGCGTCTCGGCCACACGCACCAGCAGGTCATGGTCCCGCACTTCGCCACGGGTGACGAACTCGGCCAGCCGCACGCGCCGGCCATCGACTGTGCCGTCGTAGAGGTGCGCATCGCCATCGACTTCGATGTCCGCTGCCGGCAGCGCACGATTGCCGGCCCAGACGCGGCCGCTGCGGTCGGTGACGCTGAAATAGACCGTATCGATCTCGTCGAACTCCAGCATCCGACGCGCTGCGGGCGGCAGATCGACGGCAAGGCCTGCACCGTCCGGGACCACCTGACCGGCGAGCGTCCTGGCCGAATCCTCCAGCGCGCGGTCGTGCGCCAGATTGGCAAAGTGGAGCACCACGCCGTGTGTCGCCCACACCCACAGCACGGTGAGCGCCAGTATCGGCGGCAGCAGCCAGCGCAGCAGGCCTCGTCTGAGCGTGGCACGCTCAGTGCGCATCGGGTTTCTCCAGCAGGTAGCCGAGACCGTGCAATGTGCGGATGCGGATGCCGAAGGGCTCCAGCTTTCGACGCAGTCGATGGACGTACACCTCGATCGCGTTATGGCCCAGTTCGCTGCCCCAATCGCCCAGCGTGTGGGCCAGTCGGGACTTGATCACCGCCTCGCCCGGTCGCTGCATCAGCGCGTCGAGCAGCGAGGCTTCGCGTGCCGACAGTTCCAGCGCACGACCGCCGATATGCGCCTGCCGGGTGAGAGGATCGAATTCGAGCGGGCCGTGCGACAGACGCGCCGGCCCCACGCCCGCTCGCCGGATCAGCGCGGCTACGCGCGCCTCCAGTTCGGGCAGCGCGAACGGCTTGGTCAGATAGTCGTCGGCGCCCTGGCGCAAGCCAAGCACGCGCTGATCGAGGCTGTCGCGCGCGGTCAGCACCAGAACCGGCGTGCGGTCGCCGCGCTGCCTCAGTTGCTGCAGCAGCTGCATGCCGTCGGTATCGGGCAGACCGAGATCGAGCACCACCATGGCATAGTGGCCGCACAGCAGGGCGCCGTCGGCGCTCCGTCCGTCTCCGACCGCATCGACGCCATAGCCAGCGCCTCGCAATGCTTGCGTAAGTGTCTTGCGCAGCGCGTCGTCGTCCTCGACCAGAAGTAATCGCATCGTTGAATCCGTGTATCAGAAGCGGCATGGCGCGGCACTGCATGAAAGAACTTTGTAAGGCCCCGGCAGCTAGCCTGCCGCGCTTTCTTCACGTTCAGCCGCAGCCGCTTTGACCCGCTTTCACGAAATCGTTGCAGGGGCCGCCCGCGTGGGCGTCCTGTTGCTGCTCGCACTGGCGCCGACCGTCTGCACCGCGAACAGTGCGCTCGATCTGCGCACCGCGCTGCGCCTTGCGCGCGACGCCGAGCTGCAGAGCGCGCTCGACGCGGCATCGCTCGCGGCCGTCGAAGCGGACCGGCGCAGCGCCAGCGCCCACCCCAATCCGGTCATCAGCTATGGCCGGCTGCGACCCGGCCGCGCGAGCACCATGTTCGACGGCTCGCGTCAGCAGGACGTGGCGATCGAGCAACCGCTGCTGCTGGGCGGACAGCGACGTGCGCGCATGGATGCGGCCGAGCGCGCGGTCGACGCGGCGCGCGCTCGCGTGGCGGTGTCACGGATGACGCGCGCCGCCGACGCCGCACTCGCCTTCGTGTCGCTGCAGGCGGCCCAGTCACGGCAGGCCGCCGCGACCGTCGGGCTGAACCGGCTGGAGGACATCGTCGCCAGTGCGAGCATGAACCCCGCCGCGCACCCGTACGCCGAACAGCGGCTGGCCTTCGAACGCGCCGACTGGCGCGCCGCCCTGTCCGCCGCCGACGCCGAACTGGCCGCCGCCAGGCAGCGTCTGGCCGACATGCTCGACATCGCGGACTGGCGCACCCTGGTGGTCGTCCCGCTGAACCCGCTCGACCTGGTCGCTGCGAACGGCGAACGCAGCGGCGAACGCAGCGACCATCTGGCGCTGCATGCCGCGCGGCTGGAGGAGACCGCCGCCGAGGCGGCAGGGCGAGCGGCGCGCGCCGAACGCTTCCCGCAGGTTTCGCTCGGCCTCATCCGCAGCTGGACCAGCGAGCCCTACGGTATCGCCGACGGGGTCAGCGTGTCGGTCGAACTGCCACTGTTCGACCGCCGCGACGGCGCCGTGGATCGCGCCGACGCACTGGCTGCCGGCGCGCGGCTGCAGCGCCAGCTGCTGGAAGCCGAAATCGACCTCGATGCCCGCCGCAACCAGATCGAGGTGGCGATGCGCAGTGACGCGCTGGCCGCCTTCGATGCCGAGGTCGGACCGCGCCTGCAGGCGCTGCTGCGGCTGGCTGGCGACGCCTACCGGAACGACAGTGCCGGGCCGGCCGACCTGATAGACGCCCTGCGCGCGCAGCAACGCGCAACCCTGCGCCGGATCGAGCTCGAGGAAGGATTGCTGCGCGCCCAGATACGGCTGTTGCTGGCACGCAGCGAACTGCCGGGCCTGCTCGACTGATCCGCCCTCAGCCCAGCGCGCGCTCGATGAAATGGCGCGGCACGCGCGTCTTCGGCACGCGACCGCCGAACCAGGCGCGCACGTCCTCGTCCAGGCCGATGCCGTGCATGTAGTTGTACAGCGCCTTGTTCAGCGCCGCGCCCATCGCGTCATGGTCGGTGCCGACCGGGTCGATGAAGCCGACGTCGTTCTTCGCGAAGGTGACCGGCGGCAGCGGCAGCAGCTGTACGCCGTAGTCCTCCGGGTGCATGCCGACCGGCGAATGCACGGTACAGGCGAAGCGGTGGAAGAAGCCGCTCTGGATGCAGCCGTGCTCGAACAGCTGGCGCACGTATTCGAGCGCATCGACCGTGTCCTGCACCGTCTGCGTCGGGAAGCCGTACATCAGGTAGGCGTGCACCAGAATGCCGGCGTCGGCGAAGCCGCGCGTGACGCGCGCCACCTGCTCGACCGATACGCCCTTCTTCATCAGCTGCAGCAGCCGGTCGCTTGCCACTTCCAGTCCGCCCGAGATGGCGATGCAGCCGCTGTCGGCCAGTTCAAGGCACAGCTCCGGCGTGAACGACTTCTCGAAGCGGATATTGCCCCACCATGAAATGCTGACGTCGCGCCGCTTCAGTTCGGCGGCGAAGGCGCGCAGCGATTTCGGCGGCGCCGCCTCGTCGACCAGATGGAAACCGCTCTGCCCGGTCTCGGCGATGATGGCTTCGACGCGATCGACCAGCGTGCTCGCACTGGCCGCGTCGTAGCGCGAAATGTAGTCGAGGCTCACGTCGCAGAAACTGCACTTCTTCCAGTAGCAGCCGTGCGCCACCGTGAGCTTGTTCCAGCGCCCGTCCGACCACAGCCGGTGCATCGGATTGAGCATGTCCAGCAGCGACAGGTAGCGGTCCAGCGGCAGACCGGCCCAGGTCGGCGTGCCGACCTCGTCGAACGGAATGTCCGGCTCGACGAAGTTCACATACTTCACCGCGCCGCCGCCCCCCTCCCTTTCACGCAGGAAGGTGCGCACCAGCCGTTGTCGCGAGCGGCCGCCGGCGAGGTGGTCGAGCAGCGCCAGCAGCGGCCGCTCGCCGGCGTCCAGCGTCACGTAATCGAAGAAGTCGAATACGCGCGGCTCGCTCAGTTCGCGCAGTTCGGTGTTGACGAAGCCGCCGCCGAGCACGGTGACGATGGACGGATCGACCGCCCGTATCGTCTGCGCGATGCGGAAAGCCGCGTACACCGCGCCGGGAAAGGGCACCGACAGCAGCACCACCCGCGGCGCATGGCGCGCCAGCGCTTCGCGCGTCAGCCGGTCGAGCGCGCGGTCGACCAGGGTGGGCGCGGCGACCAGCGCCTGCGCCAGCGGATCGAAGCTGGGCTGGCTCTGCGCCAGCGACTCGGCGTAGCGGACGAATTCGAAGCGCGGGTCCACCGCTTCGCGTATCGCATCGGCCACGTCGTTCAGGTAGAGCGTCGCGAAATGGCGCGCACGGTCCTGCACGCCCAGCGCACCGAAGGCCCAGGCCAGCGGATCGCCGCCGTCCGGGTCGATGTAGGCCTCCAGCGATTCGAAGCGCGGCCCCTCGGGCAGAAAGCCGCGCGACACGATGCGGTGCGCCAGCGTCGGATCGCGCCCCTGCAGGAAGGCGAGCACCGGCGCCATCGTCGCCGCGTAGCGCGCATGCTGCGCCGCGAAACTGGCGGCGGCGCGCGGGCGCTTCTTCTGCGGCAGCGCGTCGCAGGCCTCGCGCAGTGCGGCCAGACCGTTGCGCGACAGCAGGTCCAGCACCAGCGCCAGCGCCAGATCCTCCTGCACCGCATCGACGCCGCGCGAGCGCAGGAAGCCGGTCAGGTAGGCGGTGGACGGATAGGGCGTGTTCAGCTGCGTCATCGGCGGGATGACGGACAGCACACGGGGCGACGGGATCGAGGAAGCGGGCGCGCTCATGATGGATACGGCGGTGCGACAAGCCGCGCAGCGTACCCGAAGGTGCCCCGATCCGCGCAATACCTCACGACTGACCGCTCGCGGCAGCGGTGACCGCTCCTCGTTCCCAAATATTTACTCGGCAATTCGCTGTACGCCCCTACCATCACGGCGATACGAGCGCGAAGGTCCGACGACGCCGTACCGAGGAGAGAGGCCACGATGCCCGAAGCACCCACCCAAGCCGGACCGCTGTCCGTCGCCGCGCTGATCGAAGCACTGGCGGCCGATGCCGGTGACCGCGCAGCGCTGCTGCGCAGCGATGGCAGCAGCCTGTCGCGCAGCGAACTTGCCCGGCGCACCCGCCTGCTGGCGCAGCGGCTGCGCGCGCTCGGCATCGCGCCGACCGACCGGGTGGCGGTGATCGCACCCAACGGCATCGACATGGCGCTGGCCGTGCTGGGCACGATGCGCGCCGCCGCCTGCGCTCCGCTGAATCCGCAGTACGGGCAGGCCGAACTGGCCTTTTACCTCGACGACCTCGCGGCACGCGCGCTGGTCGTCACCGCCGACAGCCCGGCGCTGGCGCGCGAAGTCGCGGCGCAGCGCGGTCTGCCGGTGGTCGAGGCGGGCGACGCACTGTGGGCGACCGGCGACGCGCCGCTGCCGCCAACACCGGCGCCGGACGACATCGCGCTGGTGCTGCACACCTCGGGCACCACCTCACGTCCGAAGCAGGTTCCGCTCAGCCACGCCAACCTCGCCGCGTCGATGGCCCACATCGTCGCCACGCTGCACCTCGGCGCCGACGACTGCGCACTGAACGCGATGCCGCTGTTCCACATTCATGGTCTGGTCGCCGGCCTGCTCGCACCGCTGGCCGCCGGCAGCCGTACCGTGTGCGCGCCGGCACTGCGCCTGCCCGACTTCTTCGACTGGCTCGATGCCTGCGGCGCCACCTGGTATTCGGCGGTGCCGACCATGCACCAGGCCGTGCTCGCCGCCGCCGACGGTCGCCGGCCACGACGCCCGCTGCGCTTCGTGCGCTCGTCGTCTGCCGCACTGGCGCCGGCCACGCTGGCCGCACTCGAGGCGCACTTCGGCTGCCCGGTGATCGAGGCCTACGGCATGACCGAGGCGGCGCACCAGATGGCCAGCAACCCGCTGCCGCCGGCCGTGCGCAAGCCCGGTTCGGTCGGCCTGCCGGCCGGCCCGGAAATCGCCGTCATCGACGCTGCCGGTGCACCGCTCGCCGCCGACGTGCGCGGCGAAGTCGCCATCCGCGGCGCCAACGTGATGCGCGCCTACCACGCGAACCCGGAGGCCAACCGCAGCGCCTTCACCGCGGGCTGGTTCCGCACCGGCGACGAGGGCTATCTCGATGCCGATGGCTATCTGCACATCACCGGCCGGCTCAAGGAGATGATCAACCGCGGCGGCGAGAAGATCACGCCGCGGGAAATCGACGAAGCGCTGCTCGCCCATCCCGACGTCGCCCAGGCGGTCGCCTTCGCGGTGCCGCACCCGACGCTGGGCGAGGACGTCGCCGCCGCCGTCGTACCGCGGCCGGGCAGCACCATCGGACCGGAAGCGCTGCGCGAATTCCTGTTCGGCCGGCTCGCGGACTTCAAGGTGCCGAGCGAGGTGCTGCTGCTGGCCGAGATTCCGAAGGGGCCAACCGGCAAGGTGCAGCGCATCGGTCTGGCGGACAGGCTGCAGGCGCTGCGCACGCCGGACTTCGTCGCACCGCGCGACGTGATCGAGGACATCCTCGTCCAGTCCTGGCGGGAGGTGCTGGGCGGCGACATCGGCGTGCATGACAACTTCTTCGCGCTCGGCGGCGACTCGCTGAAGGCCACCCGCGTGGTTGCCCGCATCGTGTCGGTGCTGCCGGTCGATCTGCCCACTGCGCTGCTGTTCCGCCACCCGACGGTCGCCGCCCTCGCCGACGCGGTGCGGCAGACACTGGATCCGTCGGTGATCGCCGAGATCGAGTGCATCCTCGACGAACTGGCGCCGCTGCCCGCAGCGCGCGACGAACAGGATGCGCGCCCCGTCTGACCGGAAGCGCCGGACCGACGCGGTGCTCGACCGCCTGGCGGCGCTCGCGCCGGCGCATCGCGACGCTCTGCGCGAAGCGCTGCTGGCGCGCC
The DNA here is from genome assembly GCF_000385375.1 of Methyloversatilis discipulorum. NCBI lineage: Bacteria > Pseudomonadati > Pseudomonadota > Betaproteobacteria > Nitrosomonadales > Sterolibacteriaceae > Methyloversatilis > Methyloversatilis discipulorum. The sequence continues at coordinate 377,380 of NZ_ARVV01000001.1, read as the reverse complement.
GCGTGCGCGGTCACGACGCGGTCGCGCAGGCGCTGGCCGCACTCGGCATCACCCATCTGTACGCGATGCCCGGCCTGCCGACCGACGAGACGATAGGCGCCTGCGCACGCGCCGGCCTGATCGTCACCGGCGCCCGACACCAGCAGGCGACGGTGATGATGGCCGCCGCCCACAATTACATCGCCGGCCGCCTCGCCGCAGTGGCCATGGTATCCAGCGGCGTCGCCGTGACCAATGCGATGACCGGCGTGCAGGTCGCCCAGGACAATGGCTGGCCGGTGCTGCTGCTCGCCGGTGCGGTCGAGCAGGCCGCCGCCGGCATGGGCGCTTTCACCGAACTGGACGGCATGCGCGCGATGCGTCCGCTGGCCAAGGACTGTCTGTGCGCCGGCAGCACCGCCGAAATCGGCCGCACATTGGCCGCCGCCGCCCGCATCGCCTGCGACGGACGCCCCGGCGCCGTCCATGTCGACCTGCCGGAGGACAGCCTGAGCGGCTTCGCCGTCCCGGCGCCTATCGACATCGGCGCACCGTCTGTCGACACGCTGCCGGACGCCGCCGCCCTCGATCGCGCCGCCGACCTGCTGCTGGGCGCGCGCGCGCCGCTGCTGGTGTTCGGCAAGGGCGTGCGCTGGGACGACGCCTACCGCCCGCTGCGCGCGCTGGTCGACCATCTGCAACTGCCCTTCATCGCCTCGCCGATGGGCCGCGGTCTGCTGCCGGACGATCACCCGCTGTCGCGTAGCGCCGAACAGGGCCGCGCACTGGCCGCCGCCGACTGCGTGCTGCTGGTCGGCGCGCGGCTGAACTGGACCTTCCGCTACGGCGCGGAGATCCGCCCCGGCACCCCCATCGTTCAGATCGACTGCTGCGACGCCGCCTTCGCCGAGGGCCCGCCGCGCGCGCTGACGCTGACCGGTCGCGCCGGCACGCTGCTGCCGGCCCTGCTCGAGCGGATCCGGCAGCTCCGGCCCCTTCCAGCGCCGGTGCCGGACAGCACGGGCGGCGTCATCGCAGCGCCATCCGCCGCAGCCACCGACCGGCCGACGCCGGACGAGGTCGCGGCAGCGCTCGCCGCCGCTCTGCCCACCGACGCGATCACCGTGCTCGACGGCAACGTGACGCTGCTGGCGGCACAGAAACACATCGTCGTCCGCCAGCCGCTGTCGCGACTGACGCCGGGCACCAGCGGCTGCATGGGCAGCGGCCTGCCGTTCGCGATCGCCGCCGCGCGCGCCGGCAGCGGCCGACCGGTCGTGCTGGTCACCGGCGACATGGCACTGGGTCTCAATTTCTTCGAGCTCGAAACAGCGGTGCGGCACGGACTCAAGCTCGTCGTCATGCTGCTGAACAACGACGGTCCGTCCGGCGAACGTCGTCAGCGCAAGGCCTTTCCAGCCGGCCATGGCGAGCGCCTTCTGGCCTACCGCCAGGGCCTGCGCTACGACCTGATGGCGCAGCAGCTCGGCGTGCGCGTCGAACAGGCAGACGGCCCGGCGACGCTGCCGGCGGCACTCGCGCGGGCGCTGGGCGGTGACGGGCCGGCGTTGATACAACTACAGATCGATCCGCTGGCAAGCTGATCGCGAGGGGGGAGCGCATGGGGATGCGTCGTGGGTGATATCGGCAGACAGGATGCCCTGACCGGCGGACCGGTCGCACGCGGCGGTCGGCTGGACAGCGCGCGCTTCGAAGCCTTGCGTGCGCGCATGCAGGCTGCCTCGGCGGCGCCGTCGCAGTTGCGCGCGCATCCGCGCGCAGCCGATGGCGAACCCTGTTCCTGCGAACAGGCGCGCGCCTGGTTCCTCGAACAGTGGGAAGGGTCGAGCGCGCTGTACCACGTGGTGAGTCGCTGGCGTCTGGACGGCACACTCGACGAAGCAGCGCTGCAGCAGGCGCTCGACGCGCTGGTGGCGCGGCACGAATCGCTGCGCACCGGCTTCCCGGCCGTCGACGGCGAACCGGTGCAGCGCATCGCCGCCCACGCGCACTGTCCGCTTGAACGCATCGCCGCGGCCGACGCCGACGCGCACGCGCAGCGCCCCTTCGATCTCGAACAGCCGCCGCTGCTGCGCGCCGCGCTGTGGCGCGCCGACGACGGCGCGCAGAGGCTGCAGCTGGTAACCCATCACATCGTGTCCGACGGCTGGTCGCAGGGCGTGCTGCAGCGCGAGCTGGGTGCGCTGTACGCGGCCGCATTGCGCGGCGGTGATGCCGCACTGCCACCGCTGCCGCTGCAGTACGCCGATTTCGCGCGCTGGCAACGCGAACGCCTGCACGGCAGCGCTTACGACACGCTGCTCGGCTACTGGCGCGACATGCTGGCCGGACTGCCGCAGCTCGCGCTGCCGACCGACCGCCCGCGCCCGACACAGCCGGACTACCGCGGTGCCACGCTGGATTTCCGTCTCGACGCCGCACTCACCGGCAAGGTGCGTGCGCTCTCGCGCCGCCACGGCTGCTCGCTCTACATGGTGCTGCTGGCCGCCTTCAAACTGCTGCTGGCGCGCTGGAGCGGACAGCACGACGTCGTCGTCGGCACGCCGGTGGCCGGTCGCGGCCAGCCCGAACTCGACCACCTGATTGGCTTCTTCGCCAATACGCTGGTGCTGCGCACCCGGCTCGACCTGCAGGCCGGCGTCGCCGATCTGCTCGACCGCGTTCGCGCGACCGCGCTCGGTGCCTTCGACCACGCGGCGATGCCGTTCGAGAAGCTGGTCGAGGAACTGAAACCGCCGCGCGACCCGGGCCGCAACCCGCTGTTCCAGGTGATGTTCGCGCTGCGCAACGCACCGCGGTCGGATCTGCAGCTGCCCGGCATCGACGCGCAACCGCAGGCACTGCGCAGCGACATTGCCAAGTTCGACCTGACGCTGGAACTGAGCGAACACGACGACGGCATCGACGCGCAGATCGAGTACGCCTGTGCGCTGTTCGACGCCACCACCGCGGCGCGCATGGCGGACCACTACCGCCGCCTGCTCGAAAGCGCGGTGGCCGACGACGGTCTGCCAGTCGGCCGACTGCCGATGTACGCCGGCGATGCGGTGCGCGACGGCAACAACACTGCCACTGACTACCCGGCGGACGCGACGCTGGCATCGATGTTCGCGCAGCAGGTCGCGCGCTCGCTGGACGCCCCTGCGCTGGCCTTCGGCGACCGCGTGCTCAGCTACGCCGCGCTGAATGCGCATGCCAACCGCCTCGCCCACCGGCTGCTTGCACTCGGTGTAGGGCCCGATCGCTGCGTCGCGGTCTGCATGACGCGCAGCTTCGAACTGGTGATCGCGCTGGTCGCCATCCAGAAGGCGGGCGGCGCCTACCTGCCGATCGACCCGGACTATCCGGACGCGCGGATCGATTACATGCTGGACGACGCCGCCGCGCCGGTGCTGCTGACCCAGCGTGCGCTGGGCGCCCGCTTTGCCGCGCGCAATGCGACGGTGATCTGCCTCGACAGCGACGACTGCGCCGACATGCCGGCGCACGACCCGGCGTCATCGGCCGGACCGCGCGACCTTGCCTACGTCATCTACACCTCGGGTTCGACCGGCCAACCCAAGGGCGTGATGATCGAGCACGCGGCCATCTGCAACCACATGCACTGGATGCTCGCCACCTTCGGCTTCGACGCGTCCGACCGCGTGCTGCAGAAGACCGGCATTTCGGCCGACGCCTCGGTGTGGGAGCTGCTCGCGCCGCTGTTCTGCGGCGCCAGCATGGTGCTGGCCGAGCCCGGCAGCCAGCGCGACCCTTCGGCGCTGGTGCGGCAGATGCAGGCGCAGCGCGTCACCGTCATGCAGGTGGTGCCGTCGCTGCTGCGCGCGCTGCTGGCCGAACCCGGCTTCGCCGCCTGCACCGCGCTGCGGCAGATGTTCTGCGGCGGCGAGGCGCTGGAAGCGCCGGTGGTCACCACCTTCTTCGCGCGCAGCACGGCGCGTCTGCACAATCTCTACGGCCCGACCGAGGCGGCCATCGACGCCACCTGGTGGACCTGCGAACTGGCGGACGACGCGCAGGTGCCGATCGGCCGTCCGATCGCCAACATGCAGGCTCATGTGCTGGACGACGCGATGCAGCCCGTGCCGGCTGGCGTCGCTGGCGAGCTGTATCTGGGCGGCATCGGCCTCGCCCGCGCCTACCTGGGCAAGCCGGCACTGAGCGCCGAACGCTTCGTCACCGATCCCTTCGATACGCGCGCCGGTGCCCGCCTCTACCGCACCGGCGACAGCGTCATCCGGCGCGCCGACGGCGCACTGGTGTTCGTCGGCCGCGTCGATCACCAGATCAAGCTGCGCGGCTTTCGCATCGAGCCGGGCGAGATCGAAGCGGCGCTGTGCGCCGACGCGACCGTCGAGCAGGCGGTCGTCGTCGCGCGCGAGGAGCGTCTGGTCGCCTACGTGACCGGCGCCGGGCACCGGCCGGACGCCGCCGCGCTGCGCCACCGCCTGCAGCGCACACTGCCGGCGCATCTGGTGCCGGCAGCCATCGTCGTGCTCGACGCACTGCCGCTGACTCCGCACGGCAAGCTCGACCGTAACGCATTGCCGGCGCCCGACTTCGCGGCGATCGGGGACGGCACACCGCGCACGCCGCTGGAGCGCGAACTGGCGGCGCTGTGGGCCGAGGTGCTTGGCCAGCCCGCTGTCGGCACGCGCGACAGCTTCTTCGACCTGGGCGGCCACTCGCTGCTCGCGGCGCGACTGGCGACGAAGCTGCGCGCCCGCTTCGGCATCGACGTGCCGCTCGGCGCCCTGCTCGATGCGCCGAGCGTGGAGGCGATGGCGCGCTGGCTGGACGGCCGGACCACGGTGACAGCGAACGGCGCGGCGACACTGCATGCGCTGTTCGAAGCACAGGCCGCGCGCACGCCGGACGCGGTGGCGCTGGTGCATGAAGGTCGCACGCTGCGCTACGGCGAACTGAATGCGCGCGCCAACCGCATCGCGCACGCCTTGCGCCGGCGCGGCGTCGGCGCCGACACGCCAGTCGGCGTGCAGCTCGAACTGTCCTGCGACCTGGTGGCTGCGGTGCTCGGCGTGCTGAAGGCCGGTGGCGCCTACCTGCCGCTGGACACGCGCAATCCGCCGGCGCGCACGCAGTGGATGCTGGCCGACGCCGGGGCGACGCTGCTGCTCACCACGCGCACCGCGGCATTGTCGGCAGCCGCTGGCGTCACTGCGCTCCACCTCGACGACGAAAACTGGCTGCGCGACGAGCCAGTGCACGACCCTGAGCACGACCCTGAGCACAACCCCGTGCCCGACGGCGCGGCCGACACGCTTGCCTATGTGCTCTACACCTCAGGCTCCACCGGCACGCCCAAGGGCGTCATGGTCGGTCACGCGGCGATCGGCAACCGCATGCGCTGGCTGATCGGGCAGTTCGGCATCGGCGCCGACGATGCGATGCTGGCGCACGCCTCGATCGGCTTCGACGTGTCGGTCGGCCAGCTGTTCGCCTGCCTGATCACCGGCGGTCGCTGCGTGCTGGCTGGCGACGCGCTGCGCAGCGATGCGGCCGCACTGGTCGAGCTGAGTCGGCGCGAGCACGTGACGCTGTGGGATTTCACGCCGGCGCTGCTGCGCCTGCTGCTCGACGATCCGGCGCTGCCGCAATGCCGCACGCTGCGCCATGTGTTCTGCGGCGGCGAAGCGATGGATGCCGCGCTGGCGCGCACCTTCCGAAGCCGCTGCCGAGCCGCGCTCCACAATATGTACGGTCCGACCGAAGCGGCCATCGACGCCACCTTCTGGACCTGCAGCGACCGCGACGGCGACACGCCACCACCGATCGGCCACCCGATCGCCAACGCGAGCGCCCACGTGCTCGACGAGCGGATGCAGCCGGTGCCGGTGGACGTCGAAGGCGAGCTCTACGTCGGTGGCGCCGGCCTCGCCCGCGGCTATGTCGGACGGCCCGAACTGACGGCCGAACGCTTCGTGCCCGACCCCTTCGACCCGACGCCCGGCGCCCGCCTCTACCGCACCGGCGACCGCGTGCGCCGGCGCGCCGATGGCGCGCTGCTGTTCGCCGGGCGTGCCGATCACCAGATCAAGCTGAATGGCGTGCGCATCGAACCGGGCGAGATCGAAGCCGCGCTGGCGGTCCTGCCCGGCGTACGTCAGGCCGCCGTCATGTTGCAGGCCGACGGTCAGCGCCTGGTCGCCTGGGCCGGCGGCCGTGATCTGGATGCCGCCGCACTGCGCGCCGGACTCGCGCGCACGCTGCCATCCCACATGCTGCCGGGCACCATCGTCGTGCTCGAACAGCTGCCGCTGACCGCCAACGGCAAGATCGATCGCAAGGCACTGCCATCACCGTCGGGCGACGACACGCCATGTACTCACACCGGCCCGCGCACACCGCTGCAGCAGGCCCTGGTCGAGCTGTGGGCGGACGCGCTGGGCCGGCGCAGCGTGGGTATCGACGACGACTTCTTCGCACTCGGCGGCCACTCGCTGCTGGCGGCGCGTCTGGTCAGCCGCCTGCGCAAGCTGCTCGCCCAGCCGCTGCCGCTGCGCGCGCTGTTCGAAGCACCCACCGTGGCGGCGATGGCGGCGCGTCTCGAGGCGCTGCGTGACGACGCCGCGCCGACACACACCATCGTGCAGCCGTCGACCGGCGAGCGCGAAACGCCCTGCGCACACGCGCAGGCCGGCCTCTGGTTCATCGAACGGATGGGCGCCAGCGGCGGGCTGTATCACATCGTCAACCGCTGGCACATCGCCGGCGAACTCGACGTGGATGCGCTGCAGCGGGCGCTCGACGCGCTGCTCGCCCGGCAATCGGCGCTGCGCACCGGATTCGTCGACCGCGAGGGCCGACCTCATCTGCGCGTCGATGCCGACGTGCGCTGCGTCGTCGAGCGGATCGCGGCGACCGATGCCGACGCGCACGCCGAACGCCCCTTCGACCTGGCGCAGCCGCCGCTGCTGCGCGTGGCGCTGTGGCGCGACGACGGCGGGGCCGAGGTACTGCAGACGGTCATCCACCACATCATTTCCGACGGCTGGTCGCAGGCCGTGCTGAACCGCGAACTGGGCGCGCTGTACGCCGCCGCGCGCCACGGCGGCCACGCGACGCTGCCCGCGCTGCCGCTGCAGTACAGCGACTACGCCCGCTGGCAACGCGCGCTGCTGGACGGCCCGGCCGGCGAGCGCCTGCTCGGCTACTGGCGCCACCAGCTCGACGGGCTGGCCACGCTCGAACTGCCGACCGACCGGCCACGGCCGAAGCACGCGGATCACCGTGGCGGCAGCGTCGACTTCGCACTCGACGCGTCACTCACTGCCGCTCTGCGCGCGCTCGCGCGTCGCACTGGCTGCACGCTGTACATGGTGCTGCTGGCCGCCTTCCAGCTGCTGCTGGCGCGCTGGAGCGGGCAGCATGACATCGCTGTCGGCACACCGGTGGCCGGCCGCGGTCAGCCCGAGCTGGACCATCTGGTCGGCTTCTTCACCAACACGCTGGTACTGCGCACCCGCGTCGACAGCAGCGCCGAGGTGCGCGCACTGCTGGAGCAGGTCAGGACCACGGCGCTCGGTGCCTTCGATCACGCCGAACTGCCCTTCGACCGGCTGGTCGAGGCGCTGAGTCCGCAGCGCGAAGCCGGTCGCAATCCGCTGTTCCAGGTCATGTTCGTGCTGCAGAACGCGCCGGCCGAAACGCTGACGCTGGCCGGCGCGTCGACTCATGCGCTGCCGGCGGCGCGCCCGGTGGCGAAGTTCGACCTGACGCTGGACCTGACCGAAACCGGCAACGGCCTCGTCGCGCAGTTCGCCTACGCCACGGCGCTGTTCGATCGCAGCACGCTGCAGCGCATGGCCGGTCATTACCGCCAGCTGCTCGCCGGCATGGTGGCCGACGAAGGCAGCAAGGTCGGCGGCCTGCCTCTGCTGACAGCGCCCGAGAGACAGACCGTGCTGGTCGAGCGCAACGACACCGCCACCGACTACCCGGCGGATGCCACGCTGGCCTCGCTGTTCGAAGCGCGCGTCAGGCAGGCGCCGGACGCAGCAGCGCTGATCAGTGGCGAACAGGTGCTGAGCTACGCCGAACTGAACGCGCGCGCCAACCGGCTCGCCCACCGGCTGCGCGCGCTCGGCGTCGGCCCCGATCGCTGCGTCGGCCTGTGCATGGCGCGCAGCGTCGAGCTGGTGGTCGGCGCGCTGGCCATCGTCAAGGCGGGCGGCGCCTACGTACCGATGGACCCGGCCTGGCCGGCGGCGCGCATCGCCCGTCTGCTCGGCGACACGCAGTCCGCATGGGTGATCGCCGGGCGCGATGGCGACGCGCTGTTCGACGGTCTCGCGGTGCAGGTACTGCACGCCGACGACGCGACATTGCAGGCCGAGCCGGCATCCGATCCGCGGCCGCTGGGCGACGGTCACAGCCTCGCTTACGTCATCTACACCTCGGGTTCGACTGGCCAGCCCAAGGGCGTCATGGTCGAACAGCGCAGCGTCGCGCGTCTGGTGTTCGGCGGCGACTACGCGCACTTCGGTCCGGACGAAACCTTCCTGCTGCTGGCACCGATGGCCTTCGATGCCTCGACCTTCGAACTGTGGGGCGCGCTGCTGCATGGCGCCCGCTGCGTCATCCACCCGGAGGCAGCGGCGACGGCCGCCGGTCTCGAAGCGACGATCGAACGGCACGGCGTCAGCACGCTGTGGCTTACCGCAGCGCTGTTCAACGCGGTGGTCGACGAACGGCCGGCGGCGCTGCGCGGACTGCGCCAGCTGCTGACCGGCGGCGAGGCGCTGTCGCTGCCGCACGTGAAGCGCGCGCTGGCAGCCCTGCCCGACGTCGCACTGATCAACGGCTACGGGCCGACCGAAAGCACCACCTTCACCTGCTGCCAGCGCATCCCGAACCCGCTGCCGGAGGACTGGACCGCCATTCCTATCGGTCGGCCGATCGCCAACACCACGGTCTATGTTCTCGATGCGCAGGGCCAGCCGGTACCGGACGGCGTCGAGGGCGAGCTGTACATCGGCGGCGCCGGCCTCGCCCGCGGCTACATCGGCGCACCCACGCTGACCGCCGAGCGCTTCGTCGCGCCCGCCTTCAGCGATTGCCCGGATGCGCGGCTGTATCGCACCGGCGACCGGGTGCGCTGGCGCACGGATGGCAGCATCGCCTTCGTCGGTCGCACCGATCAGCAGATCAAGCTGCGTGGCTTCCGCATCGAACCCGGCGAGATCGAAGCCGCGCTCGCCGCACTGCCCGGCGTGAACCAGGCTGCCGTCATGCTGCGCACCGCCACCGACGGCGAGCGTCGTCTGTTCGGCTGGGCGAGCGGCGATGGACTGGACGGCGCTGCGCTGCGCACACAGCTCGCGCGGACGCTGCCGGAATTCATGCTGCCGTCCGCCGTGATCACGCTCGACCGCATGCCGGTGACCGCCAACGGCAAGCTCGATCGCGCCGCGCTGCCGGCGCCCGACGCGGTCACTGCGCCACGCACGAGGCAAGCGCCCATCGATGCGGCCGAGCGCCACCTGCTGGCGATCTGGGAATCGCTGTTCGGCCGCGACGGGCTGTCCACCGACGACGACTTTTTCGCCATGGGTGGACATTCGCTGCTCGCCGTGCGCCTGGTCGACGCGATCGAACGTACCTTTGGCGTACGCCTGCCGCTGGACACCTTCTGGTTCCGCGGCAACACCATCCGCGACATCGCCGGCCTGCTGCGCGGCACCAACGCACCGCTGCGCTGGCCGGTGCTGGTGCCGATCCGGCCCGGCGGCACGCGGCGTCCGCTGTTCTGTGTGCACACGATAGGCGGCAACCTGTTCCACTACTACGAACTGGCGAAGGCGCTGCCGGACGGACAACCGGTCATGGGGCTGAACGCGGTCGGCGTCGGCGGCGCCGAGCCGGCGCGCAGCCGCATCGCCGACATCGCGGCCGACTGCATTGCCGCGATGCGCAGCGCGCAGCCGGCGGGACCGTACCGCCTGCTCGGCTTCTCCAGCGGCGGCACCGTCGCCTACGAAATGGCGCAGCAACTGCGCGCGGCCGGCGAGCAGGTCGACTTCCTCGGCCTGCTCGACACCTGGGCGCCCGGCACCTACCTGCGCGCACCGGGCGGCAGCCTGATCGAGCGCCTCGTCGCGCCGCTGCGTCCCTACACCGACCGGCGACGCCTGCAGCACCTCGTCTGTTCGCTCACCGGTCTGTCGCCGCGCCACTTCCCGGATGCCGCGTCGGCGCACTGGTGGGCGCACTGGAGCTACCGCCCGACGACCTATCCCGGCCGTGTCGACCTGTACGTCGCCGACGCGTCTCGTCTGGAAGCGAGTGCGCCCTGCCTCGGCTGGTCGAGCCGCGTCACCGGGTCGCTGGTGCAGCACCCGGTGGAAGGCAGCCACGGCCTGATGGTGAAGCCGCCGCGCGTGCGCGAAATCGCGCAGATGCTGCAGCGGAGACTGGATGAACTCGATGCCGCCACCGACTGACGCCACCCCCGCGCTGGCGGTCGACGAAGTTCACCTGTGGCTGGCGCGGGTGGACGACGCGCCGCCGACCGATACGCTCGCGACCTGGCTCGACGATGCCGAACGCGCCCGCCTCGCGCGCCTGCTGCGCGAAGAGGACCGCGCACTGTTCGTGCTCGCGCACGCGGTGCTGCGCGACGTGCTTGCCCGCAGCCTGGGCGTCGCCGCCCGCAGCGTGGTGCTGGACCGGGATGCGCGTGGCAAACCATGTCTTGCCGCCACCCACGCGAGCGACCTCTGCTTCAACCTGGCGCACGCCGGCCGGGCGGTGCTGATAGGCATCGCCCGCGGCCGCGAACTCGGCGTCGACATCGAAGCCGTGATCGCGCACGACGACCTGCGCGCGGTGGCGGAACAGGTGTACTCGGCGGACGAGAGAGCGGCGCTCGACGTCTGCCCGGCAGCGGCGCGCACCGATCTTTTCTACACGCTGTGGACGCGCAAGGAAGCCTGCCTGAAAGCCTGGGGCTGCGGCCTCGACGGCCCGCTGCAGCAGTTCAGCGTGCACGGGGCCGCGCGCGAGGACGTCGCCGCTCCGCTCGGCAGTTCCCTGCCGCCACTGCACTGCCGCGACCTGCCGGCGCCGCCGGGTCATGTCGCGGCGATCGCCGTCAGCGGAGGACCGACGACGGCGGTGTGCAGGCGCTGGCACGCATAGCGCCGTTGCCCTCTTGCGCCGCTGGGCGTGGCTTCGCTGCGGGCAGGAATCGCGAGCAAGCTCGCTCCCACGACAGACTCGCTTTCCGAACCCGAGGGTGCGGGAGCGAGCGTGCTCGCGATGCGGCCGACGCCAACCGCCCGGCCTCTCTCAGCCGCGGCGACGCACCGCCAGCGACAGCAGACCGAGGCCCGCCAGCATCATCGCGTAGCTGCCGGGCTCGGGCACCGCGAGCGCCAGTGCATGCGTCGCCTGCATGTCCAGCGTAGGCGCCATCGCGTACCACAGCCCCTGATTGAAGTCGCTCGCCGCATCGCTGATCACGCCGACCGAGGTGTGGCCACTGCCCAGCACTTCGAAAGACAGCGTCGCCAGCGTCAACGAGGTCTGACCCGCGTCGGCCACGCCGGGGAAGGCGGAACCGGACAGGGCGAGGCCGGTGAAGGCCGAATCGTCGCTCCAGCCGTCGGCAAGCGACACACCCAGCAGCTTCAGCAGGCTGCTGTCGTAGGACAGCGCCATGCCGAAGGCGAGCAGCTCGTCGCCAGCGCGTTCACCGTCGAAGGGCTGGAGCAGCGACACATCGAGCGTGAAGGTCTGGCCGACCGCCGCGCTTGCGGTACCGTACAGCGAAACGGTGGCGGCCTGCGCCGACAGGGTGCCGGCGGCGATCAGCGCGGCGACGAGGGTTTTCATCATCATTTTCATTCTCCTTGCGTGGCGGAGCCGTCAGACCCCGCCTTCAGTGCTGAACGAGCGCTCACTGCTTGGTGAAGAGCGCATACCAGAGCTTGTAGTCGGCCTGTGTGATGCAGCGGTCGCTGTCGAAATCAGCCAGCGGCTGGTAACGAGCGTCGCCGTCGCAGCTGCCGATCGCTGCGCGCTGCACGTCGCGGTCGGCGACGTCGATGCGGCCGTCGCCGTTGATGTCACCGCGCTTGCGCACCGCGAAGGGCACGCGCGGGGCGGCGTCTTCGTAGCCGTCGTTCAGCAGGAAGGCGACGTAGTACTCGCCGGCAGCCAGGCCGCTGAACGACGCCGTGCCTGCGGCGGCACCGGCGTAACGCCACAGCACCGAGGGGCTGCTGCTGCCCGGCGTCTGGGTCGAACGATAGATGCCTATCCAGTCCTTCGCGTTGCCCGGCATGCCCGACCAGTTCACCTCCAGCGTGTCGCCGGTGCGGATCAGGTTACGGGTGACGCCGAGCACGCGCGGATCCGGCTCCGGCTCGCTGCCGGCACCGACCGTGAATTCCACGCGGTTGGACACTTCCGTGTAGGAGTCGTTGATGTACAGCGCGAGGAAGTACTCGCCATCCGGCAGCGGTTCCGGCGGCGACAGGCTGCCGCTGGCGCGACCATCGACGTAGTAGTAGTTCACCAGCAGGTCGATGCCCGGCACGGCGCCCTTGCGGAACACGCCGATGTAGTCCTTCGCGGTGGCCGGGCCATCGGAGAAGCGGATGTCCAGCCGTTCGCCGCTGGCCAGTGCGGTCTTGACCAGGCTGACGCTCGCGATTTCGCTGCCGACGGCAAACGGCACGCGGTCGGAGATTTCGAAGTAGGCGTCGTTGATGAAGAAGGCCGCGTAGTAGTAGCCCTTGTTCAGCGCACCCAGCGTGACGCTGCCGGCTTCGGTCGGCGCATAGGCCCAGGTGGTGGAACCGATGCCGCCCGGCGTCTGGCCGACGCGGTACACGCCTATCCAGTCCTTGGCGCCGGCCGGCGCGCCGCTCCAGCTGAAGGTCGGGCGCTCGCCGACGTTGAACTGGGTCTTGTTGATCGCCAGTTCCGGCATGTTGCCGACATAGAAGGCCATGCGCGGCGCGATCTCGACGTAGCTGTCGTCGGTGAAGAAGGCGGCGAAGTATTCGACCCCTGCCGCCAGTCCCGAGAACGCCATCTGCCCGTTCACGCCCGACACATAGCCCCACTTGATCGACGGCGTGGCCGAACCCGGCGTCTGCCCCTTGCGATAGATGGCCACCCAGTCCTTGGCCTTGCCGCGACCGTTCAGGTACTCGACGGTGACCGGCTCGTCCGGTGACCACACCTTCTTCGCCAGACGCAGGGTCGGGTCGCCGTCGGCGCTGCCCTCGACCTTGAAGCTGCGCGCCTCCGACCACGGCGACCACTCGGCATTGGCGTCGCGGTGGCGAGCGCGGATGTAGTAGCTGCCGTTGTTCAGGCCGTACTGCTGCACGGTATAGGTTTCGATATCGACGCCGGCGTGGATGTCCACCGGCTCGTAATCCGGGGCACCGGTGTCGCCGTAGAGGTTCTCGACATCGCGGATCAGATCGACTACGGTGCTCGAGAACGCGGCATCGCGGGCGATCTGGAACTGCGTGCTGTTCAGTGCCATGCCCGACGTCGACATGAAGGACGACAGACTGAAGGACTGCGGCAACGTGACGGTTGCGCCATTGGCCGCACCGCTCAGTTCGGGCTTCTCCGGCGCGGCCGCGTCGAGGCGACGTTCGAATTCGTCGATCAGGCGGCTGTTGTAGGCGAAGCCCAGCTTCGGGTGGCCTTCGGCATAGGTCGACACCTTCATCGAACGCGCGTCGAGATCGAAGTCGATCAGCTGCCAGGTCCAGTTGGCGATGGTCTTCTGCACGTCATCCATGTCGCGCTCGGTCGACTGGCCCCAGAACTGGTCCCAGGCGGTACCGCCGCTGATGATGTGATAGATCGGCCAGTCGCGGGTCTGACCGCGCGCATACAGATGATGGTGGGCACCGATGTTGAGCGCGTGCTTGCGCGTGCCGGCCAGTATCGGCATCGCGGTGTCGCGGAACCACTGCGATATGTCGCCGACGTACTGTTCCGCCTGATAGGGGCGATGCACGACGCTGATCACCCAGTCGACGTCCGGATCGGCGTCCGCTGCAGTCACCACCTTGCGCAGCCATTCGGTCTGCGCCGAAAAGCCCGACTCCGAATTCAGGTACACCAGCAGCACGCGACCGACCTGATGCGCGTAATAGCTTTCGTCGGCCGCGGCGGCGATGCCCTTGTAGCTGATCTGGTCGTAGAAGTTGTGCGCGCGCCAGTTGGCCAGACCCGGGTCGTAGTAGGTTTCGTGATTGCCCAGCGCGGTCATGATGGCCAGATTGCCGGACACCACGGCTGACGGCTTCATGTGCACGAATTCGTAGTGGTCCAGCGTGCCGACGTCGACCTGGTCACCGTTGTTCAGCATGAGCTGCACTGACTCTTCCAGCGGCAGACCAGTCAGGGACTGGATCTTGGCCTTGGCCGCCTGCAGCAGCGGCGTGTGGCGATCGTCGTTGCGCAGCTGGTGGTCACCGGTGAGCAGGATGCGGAAGTGGCCGCTCTTGCGCGCCGCCGTGGGCTGGGTGCGGAAGCGGAACACCGGCGACACCTGGCTGCCGGTGCGCACGCGGTAGGTGTACAGCGTTTCCGGCTGCAGGCCGGTGAGCTGCACGCCGTGCAGGCGGTAGTTCGCGGCCAGCGTCTGCGCCGAACCGGACGCGGTGCGGTTCAGCGGTCCGCCATCCACGCCGTACTCGACGACGGACTCGTCGCCGTCGGCGGTCTTCCACGACACCCAGATCGAATTCGCGGTCGGCGTCTGCAGGTAGGGAACGATGTCGGCAGCGGCTGCGCTCAGCGACGCGCAGGCGCACACCAGCGCAGCGACGGCAATGTGCAGCCGTCGCACGAATGCGGCATGGAAGTTCATGGTCGGTACATCCGGAAGAAAACCGCCGGATTACAGCGACCCCGGGTTACATCTTCGAACGGCTCTCTAGCTCGCGGGTAAGCCGTTCGGATCATCCATGCAGCGAAAACATCGTCAGCTCAACGGCTTGCACCGCCCACGCACTGTACCGGTCGCTCGACCGCTACAGCCGCATGCAGGCGCTCAGCGGATCGCGGCTGCGATGTCGGCGGCCAGCGCATCGGCCAGCCGGCCGTGCGCCTCGACCAGCGCTTCGTAGGTCTGCGCGCTCACCGGCTCGCTGCGGCTGAAACGGCCGCTGCCGATGTCGGCGCCGTCGCGGCGGACGGCCCACACGGCTTCCAGCGTGACCGACGAAAAGCCGTCGGCATCGAAGCGCAGCACATCGACCGGCACCGTCAGATCGGGCCGGGCGACGCTGTTCTGCGGGGCAGCCACCACGCGCGTCAGTCCGCGCTCGCGGGCGATCGAGGTGGCGAGCCGGCGAGCCAGCTCGGCTTTCAGTGACCCCGCCCAGCGGTGACCCTGTGCCGGCTCGGCGCGCGAACCGGCGACGCGCTGCACGATCTGCAGGCGGTCCACCCCTTCCGGCAGGCTGATCGGACCGACGACGACGCTCGGTGACGCCGCGCCGGCAGCGACCGGCGCCTCGCCGGTGGTGAGCGTGTAGTGGCGTACGGCGGGCGAACTGCCGCAGCCGGCAAGCAACACGGCGATGACGGCGGCGACCGGAATCAGACAAAGACGGATCACGGCTTCTCCTCGGGTTTGCCGCGCAGCAGCGCTTCCGGATTGCGTTCCAGCATGTCGGTCAGATGGCGCAGCGACTGCGCGGCGCGCGACAGCTCCTGCAAGCTGTCGCGCAGGTCCTGCTGCAGCGGCGCGTCGCTGGCCAGCAGGCGACGACCGTCGGCGACCGCGGCGCGGGCCTCGGCCATGGTCTGCTGCGTTTCGGCGACCGCGGCGCGCACTTCGTTGGACGCCAGCCCGTCCAGCCGCTGCATCAGCGCCTCGGTGCGCTCGACCGCGCTGGCCAGGCCGGCGATCGCACGGCGCGTTTCGGCGGCGATGTCGTCCAGCGGCAGGCGGTCGAGCTTGGCGGCGATACGGCCCAGCGTCGCCTGCAGCTCGTCGAGGCTGCCGCGCTGCGTCGGCAGCTGCGGCGGCTGCCCTGCCCAGTCGATCTTCGCCGCGCCGGCGTTGGGGAAGAAATCCATCGCCACGTAGAGCTGGCCGGTGACCAGATTGCCGTTGCGCAACTGGGCGCGCAGGCCGCGCTTGATCAGGCGGTCGACGAAGGCGCGGAAGTCGGCCTCGCTCATGTCCTGCGTGGCGTCCTTGCGCGACTGCATGCGCTCCGGGAACACCGCGATGTCGACCTGCAGGCCGACGTCGGCGGCGTCGACATCGACGTCAGGCGAGATCGCAATCACCTCGCCGATCTGGATGCCGCGAAAGTCGACCGGCGCACCGACCGACAGGCCGCGCAGGGTTTCGGTGAAACGCAGCTGCCAGATCTGCGCATTCGAACTGGGCTGTTTGAGCGCCTCGGCGCGGGTCGAGAACAGGCGGAAGTCCTGGCCCGCCGGCGCCGCCTCGGTATCGCCGCCGGGCGGCGTTTCGAAGGCCAGCCCGCCGGCCAGTATCGCGGTGGCCGATTCGGTGTTGAGCTGCAGCCCCTCGGCGCCCAGTTTCAGGTCGATGCCGCTGGCGTTCCAGAAGCGCGTATCTATCGTGACGAAGCGGTCGTAGGGCGATTTGATGAACACCTGGATGTCGAGATGCTGACCGGCGTCGTCAAGCTTGAAGGCGGTCACCTGCCCGGCCTGGATGCGCCGGAAATACACCGGCGTGCCGACGTCGATCGAGCCCAGCGTGTCGGCGTGCAGCGCGAAGCTGCGCCCCGGCACACCGAGCGACACGACAGGTGCGTCCTCCAGACCGACGAAATCGCGGCGCGCCTCGCCCGACTTGCCGGCGTCCATGCCGACATAGGTGCCGGACAGCAGCGTATCGAGCCCGGACACCGCGCTGCCCGACACCTTGGCGCTGACCACCCAGAAACGCGTGTCCTCGACCAGCAGCGGTGCCGCCTCGCGCGCCATCTGCGCGGTGGCGACAACGTGGCTGCCGTCCTCGGCCAGCCGCACGGTGCTGATCTGGCCGACGTCGACGTCCTTGTACTTGATGCGCGTCTTGCCGGGCTCCAGCCCGGTGCCGGTGCGGAACTGCAGCGTCACCACCGGCCCCTGTTCGTACCAGGTGCGGGCAGCGAGGAAGAGCCCGATCAGCGCGGCGACGATGGGGATCACCCACACCAGCGGGATGCGGAAGCGGCGCGGCGGGTCCACCACTGCAGTGGGCAGCGCGGGCGGAGTCGGGTCAGACATGGGCGGCAGGTTTCCCGGGTTCGGTAAGAGGGTCCCAGATCAGGCGCGGGTCGAAGCTCATCGCCGCGAACATGGTCAGCACGACGACGGCGCCGAAGGCGATCGCCGCCGGCCCGGCCTCTATGGTGGCCAGGCCACGGAAATTGACGAGCGCCACCAGTATCGTGATGACGTAGATGTCGAGCATGGACCAGCGGCCGACGAATTCGATGATGCGGTAGAGCCGGGTGCGCTGCATGACGCTGCGCCGCGAGCGGCGCTGCACCGTCACGGTGAGCCAGGCGAGCGCGATGATCTTCAGCAGCGGCACCATGATGCTGGCGAAGAACACCACCGCCGCCAGCGGCCACGAACCGCTCTGCCACAGGAACACGACGCCGCTCATGATGGTGTCCTGCTGTCGACCGAGCAGCGAGGAAGTGGTCATCATCGGCAGCAGGTTGGCCGGTACGAACAGCACGGCCGACGCGATGATGAGCGCCCAGGTGGTCGACACGCTGGCCGGCTTGCGCAGGTGCATCGGCGCGCGACAGCGCGGGCAGCGCAGCAGCGCCGCGCGATCGGCCGGAATGTGCGCGAGCTGGCCGCACACATGGCAGCTCATCAGCCCCGCTTCGCGCGCGGTCAGGTCGCGCTTCATGCGTTGGCGCCTTCCGGTGGTACCTGCCACAGCAGCCGCGTGTCGAACGCGCGCCCGGCCAGCGTCAGCGCGACGATCAGTGTCGCCATCGCCCAGAAGGCGGTGCCGAGCAGCACGGTCGCCATGTGCGACAGCTTCACCAGTGACACCAGCATGCCGAGCAGGAACACCTCGACCATGCCCCACGGCTGCACCGAACGCACCAGCCGGAAGAAGGGCGCCAGTCGTGGCGACACTCGGCCCAGACGCAGCGGCAGCAGCACCATCAGGATCATCAGCAGTTCGAGCAGCGGGAACAGCAGCGCGGTGCCGAACACCAGCGCGGCGACCGGTGTCATGCCGTCCTGCCACAGCACCTGCACCGCGCCGATCAGCGTCACCTCGACGCGCCGCCCCTGCAGTTCGAGGCCGACCAGCGGATAGACGTTGGCGATCACATACAGGATGGCGGCAGTCAGCGTCAGCGCCAGCGTGCGATCGAGGCTGTCCGGCGGATTGCGCGCGAGGAAGGCACCGCAGCGCACGCAGCGCGCGGTCTGCCCGGGCGCGAGTTCGGGCTCGGTCTGCAGCAGATCGCACTCGTGGCAGGCGATGGTCTGGGCGGGCAGCGTGGGATGCGCGTGGGACATGGGCATTACCGTGGAATCAGCGGCGATTGTGCGGGCCGCTGCCCCGCCACGCAACGTGGCCGCTGCCGGTGCGTGCGCAACCGGCCGTCAGTGCGCGCCGACGCCGTCGCGCGCCGCCAGCTTGGCGGTGATGTAGTCGGCATGCGGGATGTAGAGCAGGTCGGCCACCTTGCGCATCACGTGCGCTTCGTGCGCGTGCAGATGGCCGTCGGCATAGGCCACCTGCCACATCAGCTCGATCACGCGCAGCTTGCGTGCGGCGTCGAAGGCGCGGTTCAGCTGGCCGGTGAAGCGCTGGTAGTCGTAGGCCTCGGCCGCCGCGGTGGTCGCCAGTTCGATCAGCCGTTCGATCTCGTCGTCGGCGAGCGCGAACTTGTCGCGCAGCGCCTGCATCGCAGCCGCGCGCTCGTCGTCACCGATGTCCGGGTCGGCGCGCATCACTTCGACCAGCAGCACGGCGGTGGCCAGCTGCAGCTGGTGTTCGGTGGCGACCGGATCGACCGCCGGCGCGGCGAAGCTGTCGAACAGCTCTTTCAGGGTACGGAACATCCATTCATCCTCGTTCGCGCCGGCGCAGGTCGCCGGCCGTGTTGTGCAGAGTGTGCATCGGTGCTGCGTGTTCCCGCCCACACCGCATCGGGCGACGGACGATCACGCCGGCAGTTGCGCAAACTCGCGCGCCAGATGATCGACCAGCCCGCGCACCGCCGGCAGCAGGCCGCGGCGCGACGGGAACACGACGTGGGCGATGCCGCAGCGCGGCGCCCAGTTGGGCAGCACGTCGATCAGGCGACCGCTGGCGAGGTCGTCGCGCACCATCATGGTCGGCAGCTGGGCGACACCGACGCCGTGCAGCGCGGCGCTGCGCAGCGCGGCCAGGTCGTCGGTCACCAGCCGCGGCGCGTGGCGCACCTGCGCGCTGGCACCGTCCGGGCCTTCCAGCATCCATGCGTGGTCGCGCTGCGCCGGCCCCCAAGCCACGCTGGGCAGCGTTGCGAGATCGGCCGGCACGCGGACCTCGCCCAGCGGCGTGATCAGGGCCGGATGGGCGACCAGGCGCTGCAGGCTGTCGCCCAGCACCTTCATCACGAGGTCGGTGTCCTCCAGCGGCGGAAAGCGCACGCGGATGGCGAGGTCGAAACCTTCGCGGATCACGTCCACGCGCCGGTTGGTGCTCTCCAGATGGATCTGCACGCGCGGACAGGCCGCCATGTACCGGCTCAGCATATCGGCCACCTGATACTCGAGCAGCGCGGTCGGGCAGGCCAGCCGCACGATGCCCTGCGGCTCGGCGCGCGTGCGCTCGACCGCCTCCTGCGCCGCCTCGGCTTCGACCAGCATGGCCACGCAATGACCGTAATAGGCCTGGCCGATCTCGGTCACCGCGAAGCGGCGCGTCGAGCGCTGGATCAGGCGCACCCCGAGACTGTCTTCCAGCAGCGCGATGCGCCGGCTGAGCTTGGACTTGTGCATGTCGAGCGCGCGCGCCGCCGGCGCAAAGCCGCCGTACTCGACCACGCGGGCAAAGTAGTAGAGGTCGTTCAGGTCCTGCATCCCAGTTGCCATACCGCCTCCATCGTTCCATCAATAGAACACTGAATAGCGATTTTGCCGTCTAGTGCGTCGATTGTCCCGAATCTAGTATTCACCTCAACGCAGCACGGTTCAGACGGAACGGTGCGAACGAACAGGAGAAACACCATGAAGAAGATTGCAGGTCTGTACAGCGCACCGCGCCAGCACTGGGTCGGCGACGGTTTTCCGGTGCGCTCGCTGTTTTCCTACGATTCGATGGGCCGCCACGTGAGCCCCTTCCTGCTGCTGGACTACGCTGGCCCGGCGAACTTCGAGCCGTCGGACACGCCGCGCGGCGTCGGCCGCCATCCGCACCGCGGCTTCGAAACGGTCACCATCGTCTATGAGGGCGAAGTCGCCCACCAGGACTCGACCGGCGCCGGCGGCACGATAGGCCCGGGCGACGTGCAGTGGATGACCGCCGGTGCCGGCATCATCCACGAAGAATTCCACTCGCCGGACTTCACCCGCCGCGGCGGCCCGCTGGAGATGGTGCAGCTGTGGGTGAACCTGCCGGCGCGCGACAAGCGTGCAGCCCCCGGCTACCAGCACCTGGCTAAGAAGGACATTCCGGTGGTCGAACTGCCGGACGGCGCCGGACATCTGCGCGTCATCGCCGGTGAGTACGCTGGCGACAGGGGCCCGGCCCGCACTTTCACGCCCATCAATGTATGGGATCTGAAGCTGAAGGCCGGCGCCGACCTCGAACTGACGGTGCCGGAAGGCCACACGCTGGCGCTGGTGGTGCTGCACGGCCTGATCCGCGCCAATGGCAGCCAGCCGGTGCGCGAGGCGCAGATGGCGCTGTACCACCGCGAAGGCAGCAGCTTCTCGATCACCGCGGACAGCGACGCCACCGTGCTGCTGCTGGCCGGCGAACCGATAGACGAACCGATCGCCGGCTACGGCCCCTTCGTGATGAACACGAAGGACGAAATCCGCGAGGCGATCGACGATTTCAGGTCGTCCGAATCGCGCTTTCTTGCGGTGCGTTGATCGTGAGCCCCGTGCGATCAAGGCGTACGCCGCCGCTGAGACTGGCTGTCTCTGCAAGAAGTACAACGCAGAGCGCAGGGGGCTCACGTTCAACCCTTTGGGCGGCGATCAGCATGCTCGCATGGCTGCGTTGCACCTCCTCGACGGACAGCCAGTCCGTCAGCGTCGGCGCGCCTTGCCCTGCGAGCATGCTGATTGCCGCGCACCGTAAGAAAGCGCGATTCGGACGACCTCGCGGACGCTTCGAGGCAGCCGCGACGACCTGATCCGTTTCACCCCCTGCGCGCACCGGGGCGCGCAGGGACCACTCCGCCGGGGGCCACAAAGGCCAAAGCCACCCTCCCGGCACCCAACCTCAACTGCAAGGAGAATTGCCATGACCACGAAGACCTACAAGAAGCTGAACAAGGACGATGCCGTGATGCTGCTGGTGGACCACCAGGCGGGCCTGCTGTCGCTGGTGCGCGACATCGATCCGGACAAGTTCCGCAACAACGTGCTGGCCACCGCCGATCTGGCCAAGTACTTCAAGCTGCCCACCATCCTGACCACCAGCTTCGAACAGGGCCCGAACGGCCCGCTGATGCCGGAGCTGAAAGAACTGTTCCCGGACGCGCCCTACGTCGCCCGCCCCGGCCAGATCAACGCCTGGGACAACGAGGACTTCGTCAAGGCGATCAAGGCCACCGGCCGCAAGCAGCTCATCATCGCCGGCGTGGTGACCGAAGTGTGCGTCGCCTTCCCCGCCCTGTCGGCGATCGAGGAAGGGTTCGACGTGTTCGTCGTGACCGACGCCTCCGGCACCTTCAACGACATCGCCCGCCATTCGGCCTGGGACCGCATGTCGCAGGCCGGCGCGCAACTGATCAACTGGTTCGGCGTGGCGTGCGAACTGCACCGCGACTGGCGCAACGACGTCGAGGGCCTGGCGACGCTGCTGTCCAACCACATCCCGGACTACCGCAACCTGATCACCAGCTACAACGCACTGAAGGGCTGAGGCCCGCGGGAAGGATGGCAGGTCGTCCGGACGGATGACCTGCCATCGTCATGTCCGGCGATATCATCGGCGGGTTTTTATTCGCTCGATGCGCGCGCATCGGAACCCCGCCATGTTCATCGCCCACGCCCCCTCGGGCTATCTTCTTGCTACGCATTTCGTCGAGCGCGCGCGTTCGCTGCCCGTCCGGACAGGCGTCGCCGTGGCCGCTGGCGTGATCGGCGGTCTGGCGCCGGACTTCGACATGCTGTGGTTCCATCTGGTCGATGCGCGGCGGACCCATCACCACAAGTACATCAGCCACTGGCCTGTCCTGTGGCTGTCGCTGCTGTTGCTTGCACTGCTGTGGCGCCACGCGAGGCCATCGAGCGCCAGCGCCATCGTGCTCGGTGTCTTTGCCGCAGGCGGCCTGCTGCACATGGTGCTGGACAGCGTGGTTGGCGACATCTGGTGGTTCGCGCCCTTCGTCGACCGACCGTTCGCGCTGTTCACCGTACCGGCGCTGTACAAGCCCTGGTGGCTCAACTTCTTCCTGCACTGGTCGTTCGCGCTCGAGCTGGCGATCTGCGCGTGGGCGCTCGCCACCTACCGGCGGCGCCGGCGCACGCTGCCGATCCAGGGCTTGCGCTGACCGGCTTCGCTGCGACCGGCAAAGTCGGCCACTCAGCCGCGGAACTGCGCCGCCGCGAAGGCCCAGGCCATCCGTGACGCGTCGGGTCCGAGTGGGTCACTGAAGGGCAGTTGCGCGGCACCGCCGCTCCATGCGTGCGCCAGCCCGCGTACCAGCACCAGCCTGGACACGAGACGCCCGGCGCGGCGGAAATCGGTCACCGTCATCGCATGACGCTGGCCGCGCTGCACGCTGCGCGGCGGCCGGGCGCGGGCACCCAGGCCTTCGGCCCACTGTTGCGCGGCGGCGTGCGCGTTCTGCAGCGCCACCACCTTGTCGGCGTCGCCGTGGATGACCAGCAGCGGCGGCCAGCCGCTTTCCACTTCCAGCGGCGTGGCCTCCAGTGGCTTCGTCGTGCGATGGCCGTGCATGGCCCCGAGCGCAGACAGAGTTGAATGGGCGGTACCCGGCGGCACGCCCGAATGCATCACGACGGCGCGGAAGCGCGCCGGGTGGCGGGTGACCAGCAGCGCCGCCATGCTGGCACCGGCCGACAGACCGGCGATCGCCATCCGCGTCGGGTCGGCGGAGTGCAGCAGGCAGACCTGGTCGATCATTTTCATGATCAGCGCGGCCTCGCCGCCGGCGCGACCCGCAGTCGAGTCGAACCAGTTCCAGCATCCCTGTGCATTGGCCAGCCTGTCCTGCTCCGGATAGAGCACGAGGAAGCGGTTGCGCAGCGCCACCCGGTTCATCCGCGTACTGCGGGCAAAGGTGTTCGCGTCCTGCCCGCAGCCATGCAGCATGACCATCAGCGGAAGGCGCTCGCCGGCGGCGACGCCAGGGGGGCGATAGAGCCTGAAGCGGCGGGCGCCGGCCATGCCGGTGGCGATGCCGAGTATCCATGAGCCCTCACCCGCTGGCGGCGCGCGGCGGGCGAGCGCCGGTTTCATGGCTTGCCCCAGTGCGCGGGCGCCGCTCTTCACCGCACCGCGGGTGAGGGCCACCAGACTTCGCTCCAGGCTCTTGGCCCAGGCGGACTTGCGTGTGCGCCTTTTCATGCGGGTGATTATGCGGCTCCCGGTGTGACGGTTCCCCGCGCAGGCGTGCGCGGCGGATGGCGCGGCGCGGTCAGAAGGCCGTGCGCACCAGCCCGCCTTCGGCGCGGATCGCCGCACCGTTGATCACCGCGGCGCGCGCGCTGGCGATGAAGGCGACAACGGCGCCGATCTCCGCCGGATCGATCAGCCGCGCGATCAGCGACGAGGGGCGGTTCTCCGCCATGAAGCGGCGCTGGGCCTCGGCCGGCGGCAGATCGGGAAACACGTCATGGATGAACTTCTCGACGCTTTCGGTGCGCGTGGGACCCGGCAGTACCGCGTTCACCGTCACCCGCGTGCCCATGGTGAGTTCGGCCAGCGAGCGCGACAGGCCCAGCTGCATGGTCTTGGTCGCGCTGTAGTGCGCCATTTCCGGCGCCGGGCTGATGCCGGATTCGCTCGATATGAACACCACGCGTCCGTCGCCGCGGGCCAGCATGCCGGCGAGGTAATGTCGCGCGAGCCGCACGCCGCTCAGGATGTTCACTTCGAACAGGCGCTGCCAGTCGGCGTCGCTCTCGTCGAAGAAGCCGACCGCCTCGTAGATGCCGAGGTTGTTCACCAGGATGTCGACCTCGGGCAGCGCGGCCAGCGTGGCGGCGCACCCTTCGGCCGTGCCGTTGTCGGCCACCAGCGGCAGCAGGTCGGCCTGCGGATGACTGGCGCGGATGTTGGCGACGCCGGCCTCCACGCTGGCCGCGCTGCGCCCGTTGATGACGACCTGCGCACCTTCGGCCGCCAGCGCGCGGGCGATTTCCAGGCCGATGCCATTCGACGACGCGGTGACCAGGGCGCGTCTGCCCTTCAGTTCGAGATCCATGTGCAGCTCCTTGCAGTTGATGTGCCCGCAAGTGTGCCGCCGGCCTATCATTTCACTAACCACCAGAAAAACAATTGATTGTTGATCATGAGTCAAATATCAAGCGGACCACAGTCATGACTACGCGCACCGAAGACCTCATGGTCTATCTGGCGGTAGTCGATGGCGGCTCGCTGACGGCGGCCGCCGAACAGCTGGGGCAGACGGTGTCCGGCGTCAGCCGTGCGCTGGCGCGGCTGGAACGCAGGCTGGACAGCACGCTGCTCGTGCGCACGACACGGCGCATCGACCTGACCGA
This sequence comes from Methyloversatilis discipulorum, assembly GCF_000385375.1. Classification (NCBI taxonomy): domain Bacteria; kingdom Pseudomonadati; phylum Pseudomonadota; class Betaproteobacteria; order Nitrosomonadales; family Sterolibacteriaceae; genus Methyloversatilis; species Methyloversatilis discipulorum. The sequence goes on along the minus strand of NZ_ARVV01000001.1, from coordinate 352,453 downwards.
AGAAGGCCGGCTGTTCGCCGACCACGCACGGCGCATCGTCGCCGCTCTGGCCGAGGCGGAAGAATGCATGGCCATCCGTCGCCAGCGCCCGGCCGGGCGGCTGCGTGTCGATGCCGCCTCGCCCTTCGTGCTGCACGTGCTGGTGCCGCGCGTCGGCGCCTTCCGCGCGCGCTACCCGGACATCGAGCTGGAGCTGCACAGCAACGACCGCATCACCGACCTGATCGAACAGCGCACCGACGTCGCGCTGCGCATCGGCACGCTGCCGGATTCGACGCTGCACGCGCGCCTGCTGGGCCGTTCGATGCTGCGCCTGCTGGCCTCGCCGGCCTATCTGGCCGTCCACGGCGAACCGGCCGACGCGGCAGCGCTCGCCGCGCACCGGCTGATCGGCTTCACCGCGCCGACCCATCTGAACACCTGGCCGCTGCGCACGGCGGACGGCGAAGGCTGCGCCATCCGCCCGAAGCTGTCCGCGTCCAGTGGCGAAACGGTGCGCCAGCTCGCGCTCGCTGGCGAAGGCATCGCCTGCCTGTCCGACTTCATGACCGAAGACGACCGGCGCAGCGGCCGGCTGGTCGAGCTGCTCGCACCGCTGCGCGTGCCGAGCTACCAGCCGGTGCATGCCGTGTATTACCGCAACACCACGCTGGCGGCACGCATCGCCTGCTTCATCGACTTCCTCGCCGAAAGCTGGCCGGCGACGGGCGAGGATTGAACCCCGCCCGATGACGGGAGGACAATTCCCGGGTGTCCGCCGCCGCCTGTCACAAAGTCGGGCGCCGGCGCGTCTTCGACGCGTATCCACTCCCGCTGCGACGCCAGACCATGACCTTGAGCACCCAAACCTTCGACCAGCACCGCCGGCGCCTGACCGGCATCGCCTACCGCATGCTCGGCTCGCGCGCCGACGCCGACGACGTGCTGCAGGACGCCTGGCTGCGCTGGCACGAGTCGGCGCCTGCCGACCTGCGCTCCGCCGAAGCCTGGCTGGTGACCGCGGTGACCCGGCTCAGCATCGACCGGCTGCGCGCGCGCAAGGCCGAAGCGCAGCACTACGTCGGCCCCTGGCTGCCGGAACCGCTGGCCGAGCACGACCTGATCACGCCGGAATCACGGCTGGAGCGGACCGACGACCTGTCGTTCGCCTTCATCGCGGTACTCGAACGCCTGAGCCCGGATGAACGCGCCGCCTTCCTGCTGCGCGAAGTGTTCGACTACGACTACTCCGAGGTCGCCGAGGCGCTGGACAAGAGCGAAGCGGCCTGCCGCCAGCTGGTGCATCGCGCGAAGGCGCGCGTCGGTGAACAGCAGCCACGCTTCACCGTCGACCGCGAGGCCCATCTGCGCGTGCTGCGCCGTTTCATGGCCGCCGCTCAGTCGGGCAAGCGCGACGACATCGAAAGCCTGCTGGCGGACGACGCCATCGCCGTGTCCGACGGCGGCGGCAAGACCTGGGCCACGCTCAAGCCGCTGCACGGCGCCGCGCGCATCGCCTGGCTCTACTACGCGGTCGCACGCAACCCGGACATCAGCCTGGAATGGCGCGAAGGCGTGGTCAATGGCGAGCCGGCCATCCTGCGCTTCCGCAACGGCGTGCTGCACTCGACGCTGTCCATCGTGACCGACGGCGAACGCGTGCTCGCCCTGTACGGCGTACTCAATCCGGACAAGCTGGGCGGCTTCGGCGTCGACTGACGCAGGCGGCTGTCACACCGGGCGGGCGGTCGTCGTCTTGTCCATGAGCGCATCGATTCCGCTGCGCCCCCACATGGAGAAGTCCTCATGCACGGCCTGCGACTGCCCTACTTCCGCCTCGCGCCGGAAGCCTACAAAACCCTCTATGCCCTGTCCGACCACCTCGGGCGCGGCGCACTCGACAAGAAGCTGGTCGAACTGGTCTATCTGCGCGTGTCGCAGATGAATGGCTGCGCCTTCTGCCTGGACATGCACGCCACCGCGCTGCGCGCCCTGGGCGAGGATGCCCAGCGCATGGACGTCGTCGCCGGCTGGCGCGAATGCGGATTCTTCAGCGACGCCGAACGGGCGGCGCTGGACTGGGCGGAAACGCTGACCCGCATCGGCGACGGCGCGCCGGAGGACGCGCAGTTCGATGCGCTGAAACAGCACTTCAGCGACGCGCAGATCGCCGAACTGACCTTCGCCGTCGCCACCATCAACGCGTGGAACCGCATCGCCGTGTCGATGCAGCAACCGATCGAGCGGAGGGCGTCGTGATGCGCCGCGCGTCGCTGCTTGCCGCGCTGCTGGCGCTGGCCTTCGTCGCCCAACCTGCTCTCGCACACGAAGCCGGTCACGGCGGTGGCGTTGCGCAGCGCCTGAGCCAGCCCTTGCAGCCGGGTCTGGACGAAGGCGTGCTGCTGGTCGTCACGCTGGCACCGGGAGAAGCCAGCCCGGCACATCGCCACCAGGCGCATGTATTCGTCTACATGCTGGAAGGCGAAGTGCTGATGCAGGTGGCGGGCGGACCCGAGCGCCGGCTCAGGCCGGGCGACGTGTTCGAGGAAAAACCGGACGACATCCACACGCAGGCGCGCAACCTGAGCAGCACGGCGCCCGCCCGTTTCGCCGTGTTCATGGTGAAGAAGCAGGGCGTGCCGGTGGTGCTGCCGGCGAACTGAGAGACCGCCGTTCCGCGGCGCGCCGCGGAACGCAGTCTGCTATCGTCCCGACGCTCCGACATCACGGCAGGTCTCATGAGCGTCATCACCGTCTATCACAACCCGAAATGCAGCAACTCGCGCGGCGCACTCGAGCTGATACGCGAACGCGGCTTCGAGCCACACGTCGTCGAGTACCTGAAGACACCGCTGTCGGCCGACGCGCTGCGCGCGCTGATTGCCGCCTGCGGTGTGCCGGTGCGCGAACTGATGCGCAGCAAGGAGGCGCTGTTCGGCGAACTGGGCCTCGCTGACCCGACGCTTGGCGACGACGCACTGATCGCGGCGCTGGTCGAACACCCGGTGCTGCTGAACCGGCCCATCGTCGCCACCCCGCTCGGCACGCGGCTGTGCCGACCGCCGGAACGGGTGCTCGACATCCTGCCCGCGCGATGAGAAAGACCGGGCCGGGCAAGGCCGAAACCGACCTGATGCCGCCGTTCGAGGGATTGGCGCTCAAAGACATCATCATCCCCGATACGAAGGATGCCGTCGCCGCCGCGGTCGCGGAAATCCGCGCCGCTGGCGAAGCCGGTTTCGACACCGAATCGAAGCCGACCTTCAGACCGGGAGAAGTGAGCAGCGGGCCGCACCTCGTGCAGTTCGCGCTGCCCGACCGCGCCTTCCTGTTCCAGATGCACGACGGCGCCAGCCGCGATGCGGCGTCATTGCTGCTGGAGGATCCGGCGGTGCTGAAGATAGGCTTCGGCCTCAGCGCCGACCGCAGCCAGATCCACGCGAAACTTGGCGCCACGCTGCAGTCGGTGCTCGACCTCGATCACCTGTTCCGGCGTCGCGGCTACAACAGCTCGCTGGGCGCACGCGCCGCCGTCGGCCTGGTGCTGGACCGCAATTTCCGCAAGTCGAAATCGGTGACCACCACCAACTGGTCGCTGCCCCGCCTGAGCGATGCGCAGAAACTGTATGCCGCCAACGACGCCTACGCCGCGCTGCGCGTGTACCTCGCGCTCACGCTGACGCCGCAGGAAAGACAGGCGCTGCTGCCAGGGCGCTGAGCGCGTCTTGTCGCGGTCGGAAGACCGCTGCTACAGCCTCCCGAGGCTCAGGCCACGAGTCTGGCGCCCGCTGTGGGAGCGGCCTTGGCCGCGACACGGTCAATGCAGTCCGCAGGCTTCGATACAGTCCGCAGTCGGGGTCAGAAGACCCTTCCCACAGAAACCCGGCTCCGGCCACCGACCGCGAGTCTGGCGTCCCCCTCTGTGGGAGCGGCCTTGGCCGCGACGCGACCGCTGCGGTCCGCAGGCTTCGATACAGGTCGCGTTCGGGATCAGAAGACCCGTTCCCTCTCACAGAAACCCGCGAAGCTTGCCCGTGCTGCGCCTCAGCCAAGCACGCTGGTCATGTAGCAGGCATCTTCGCCATAGCTGGCCAGCGCCTGCTCAGGCACGGTCCCACGCGCTGCCCGGTAGCCGCGCTGCGCCCAGTAACCGGCGGCATCGCCGACCGCCACCAGGGCGGCACAGCGAAGTCCGCGGCATATCGCCAGGTCGTGTGCCGCCTCGTACAGCGCGGCCGCCACGCCGCTGCCGCGCGCCGACACGGCCACCGCGCAGTCATGCAGATACCAGCGCGTCGCCGGCACCGGCAGCGCGGAAAGTTCGGTGTGCAGCGCCGGCGGCTTGCCGTCGTGCCAGGGGTGGGAAACCAGATAGCCGAGCAGATCGCCGGCAGCAGACTGCGCTACCAGGCAAAGATCCGGTGCCAAGCTGATGCGGTTCAGATAGACGGCAGCGCCCTCGGGGGCGAAGGCGGCGTCGGCATAGGCGATTGCCTGCAGCGCAAGCACCGCGTCGACATCGTCGGCGCGCATAGTGCGGATGATCGGATGCATCGGTACGGCAGGACCTCGGGAAGTGAAATGTGCGGCGGTACCACGCCGGATTGCGAGAATCGTGCCCCGCCTCACGACGCGGCGCGCAGTTCCGCCCGCTGACCGGCGGCGAGCCCGCGACCGATCTCGCGCAGGTCGACGCCGATCGGATGCTGACTCACGCGCAGACCGAACTCCGGCAGGATGGCCAGCAGGTGGTCGAAGATGTCGGACTGTATGCCTTCGTACTCCGCCCACACCGTCGTGCGCGTGAAACAGTAGATTTCCAGCGGCAGTCCGTCGGGCGTCGGTGCCAGCTGGCGCACCAGCAGCGTCATGTCGCGGTGTATGCCCGGATGCGCGCGCAGGAAGCGCTCCACGTAGGCGCGGAAACAGCCGATGTTGGTGACACGGCGCTGGTTCACCGGCGCCTTGCCGCGCGCTTCGAGCTGACGGTTCCAGTCGTCGATCTCGCGCTGCTTCTCGCCGAGGTAGTCCTCGAGCACGGCAAAGCGCGCCAGGCCGCGTCGCTCGTCGTCGGACAGGAAGCGCACGCTCTGCTGGTCGAGCAGCAGGCTGCGCTTGATGCGGCGACCGCCGGCTTCCTTCATGCCACGCCAGTTCTTGAACGGATCGGTGATGAAGCGCTTGGTCGGGATCGTGGTGATGGTCTTGTCCCAGTTCTGCACCTTCACCGTATGCAGCGCGATATCGATCACGTCGCCATCGGCATTGAGCTGCGGCATTTCGACCCAGTCGCCGACACGCACGATGTCGTTCGACGAAATCTGCACGCTGGCCACCAGTGACAGCAGCGTGTCCTGGAACACCAGCATCAGCACGGCGGCCATCGCACCGAGGCCGGACAGCAGGATGAGCGGCGAGCGGTCGATCAGCGCCGCCACCATCAGGATGGCGGCAACGGCGTAAAGCACGATCTTCACCACCTGGATGTAGCCCTTGATCGGCTTCAGGTGGGCACCGGGCCGCCGCTCGTACAGTGCGTTCAGCCAGCTGAGCAGCGCGCCGACCGCGAGCGCAACGGTGAGCACCATGAAGGCGCTGGCCACGTTCTGCACCACGGTAACCGCGGTCGGCGGTACGTCGGGCAGCAGTGCGATGCCGTTGTGCGCGATCAGTGCCGGCACGACATTGGACAGACGGCGCACGACCTTGTCATCGAAGGCCGTCTGCCCTTCGGCGACCGGCAACATGCGCTGCACGCGCGACAGCAGGCGCAGCAGCACCTTCTTGACCATCCAGTTGGCTACCCAGGCCAGCAGTGCGATCAGCACGACGCCGATCAGCGCGCGCAGCTCCGGCGGGTAATGGTCGAAGGCCTCCATGAGCTCGAGGTAGCCCGTCATTGTTGTCTCCCTGTGAATGGCCGATGGCGGCGCCACCGCGAAGGCGCGCCGGCTCTGTCGGCATGCAGGACCGACAGCCGCCCACGGCAGGGGTTCCGCAGGGCGGGGGCCCGCCCTGCCTGCGTCAGATCACCGGCGCCAGCCAGCGCTTCATGATGGGCTCGGGCATGCCCTTGCGCGCCGCCAGATCGGCCACCTGATCGGCGCCCACCTTGGTGATCGCGAAGTACTGCGCGTCCGGGTGGGCGAGGTAGAAGCCGCTTACCGCGGCCGTTGGCAGCATTGCGTAGCTTTCAGTCAGCGACACGCCGATCGCCGCCTCGGCGTCGAGCAGGCGGAACAGATCGCCCTTCTCGGTGTGGTCCGGGCAGGCCGGATAGCCCGGCGCCGGGCGGATGCCGCGGTACTTCTCGGCGATCAGCGCGGCGTTGTCGAGCTGCTCGTCACGCGCATAGCCCCAGTCCTCGCGCCGCACCTTCGCATGCAGGTACTCGGCGAAGGCTTCGGCCAGACGGTCGGCCAGCGCCTTCAGCATGATGCTGCTGTAGTCGTCGTGCGTCTTCTCGAACTCGGCCAGCTTGGTTTCGATGCCGATGCCGGCGGTGACGACGAAGGCGCCGGCCCAGTCGGCCACGCCGCTGGCGCGCGGCGCCACGAAGTCGGCCAGGCAGTAGTGCGGCTTGCCGGCCGGGCGCTCGTGCTGCTGGCGCAGGTTGTGCCAGGTCATCGCGGTATTCAGGCGCGTCTCGTCGCTGTAGAACTCGATGTCGTCGCCGCGGCTGTTGGCCGGCCAGATGCCATATACGGCGCGCGCGGTGAGCCACTTGCCGGCTATCACCTGCTGCAGCATGGCCTGCGCGTCGGCGAGCAGCTTGCGCGCCTCCTCGCCGACGATCTCGTCGTCGAGGATGGCCGGATACGGACCCGACAGTTCCCAGGTCTGGAAGAACGGACCCCAGTCGATGTAGTCGACCAGCGCCGACAGATCCTGGTCCGCGATCACCTGGCGGCCGATCTTCTGCGGCCGTTCGGGAATCACTTCGCTGCCCCAGCCGCAGCAGTAAGCGTTGTCGCGCGCGTCGTTCAGCGACACCAGCTTCTGGCCCTTCTTCGCGGCGTGCTGTTCGCGGATCTTCGCGTAGTCGGCCGCCACTTCTTCGGCATAGGCCGCGCGCTGGTCCTTCGACAGCAGGCTGGTGGCGACGCCGACCGCGCGCGAGGCGTCCGGCACATACACCACTGGCGACGCGTAATGCGGCGCGATCTTGATCGCGGTGTGCGCACGCGAAGTGGTGGCGCCGCCGATCAGCAGCGGAATGTCGAAGCCCTCGCGCGTCATTTCGGACGCGACGTGGCTCATCTCTTCCAGCGACGGCGTGATCAGGCCCGACAGGCCGATGATGTCGGCCTTGTGTTCGCGCGCGGTCTGCAGGATGCGGTCGCACGACACCATGACGCCGAGATCGATCACGTCGTAACCGTTGCAGCCGAGCACGACGCCGACGATGTTCTTGCCGATGTCGTGCACATCGCCCTTCACCGTCGCCATGACGACGCGGCCCTTGGTTTCGCCGACCTTCTTCGACGCCTCGATGTAGGGCTGCAGATGGGCCACCGCCTGCTTCATCACGCGCGCCGACTTCACCACCTGCGGCAGGAACATCTTGCCGGCACCGAACAGGTCGCCGACGTGGTTCATGCCGGCCATCAGCGGGCCTTCGATCACCGCCAGCGGCGGCTTGCCTTCGGCTTCCAGCCGCGCGCGCACCTCTTCGGTGTCCTCGACGACGAATTCGGTGATGCCCTTGACCAGCGCGTGTTCGAGGCGCTTGTCGACCGGCCATTCGCGCCAGGCCAGATCCTGCGTCGATTCCTTCGCCTGTCCCTTCACCGTGATCGCGAATTCGACCAGCGCGTCGCCGGCTCCCGGGTGGCGGTTCAGCACCACGTCCTCGACCTTGTCGCGCAGCGGCTGCGGGATGTCCTCGTACACGCCGAGCTGGCCGGCGTTCACGATGCCCATCGACAGGCCGTTGCGGATCGCGTGGTACAGGAACACGGTGTGGATGGCTTCGCGCACCGGGTCGTTGCCGCGGAAGGAGAAGCTCACGTTCGACACGCCGCCCGAAGTCTTCGCGTACGGCAGGTTCTTGTGTATCCAGCCCACCGCTTCGATGTAGTCGACCGCGTAGTTGTCGTGCTCGGCGATACCGGTGGCGATGGCGAAGATGTTCGGGTCGAAGATGATGTCTTCCGGCGGGAAGCCCACCTGCTCGGTCAGCAGCGTGTAGGCGCGCTGGCAGATTTCGGTCTTGCGCTGGTAGGTGTCGGCCTGGCCCTTCTCGTCGAAGGCCATCACGATGACCGCCGCGCCGTAACGACGTGCGAGCTTGGCCTGGCGCAGGAATTCGGCCTCGCCTTCCTTCATCGAGATCGAGTTGATGACGCCCTTGCCCTGGATGCACTTCAGGCCGGCTTCGATCACGCTCCACTTAGACGAATCGAGCATGATGGGCACGCGCGAAATGTCCGGCTCGGAAGCGATGAGCTTGAGGAAACGCTCCATCGCAGCGACCGAATCCAGCATCGCCTCGTCCATATTGATGTCGATGACCTGGGCGCCGTTCTCGACCTGCTGGCGTGCCACTGCCAGCGCGTCGTCGAAACGCGATTCCAGAATCATTTTCGCGAAGGCGCGCGAGCCGGTCACGTTGGTGCGCTCGCCGACGTTCACGAACAGCGAGTCGGCGCCGACATTGAACGCTTCCAGCCCGGACAGGCGCAGCTTGCGTTCGATCTCCGGCACGACGCGCGGCGGCATGCCGCCCATCGCCTCGGCGAAGGCACGGATGTGGTCAGGCGTGGTGCCGCAGCAACCGCCGACGATGTTCAGGAAGCCGGACTGCGCCCATTCGCGCAGGTGATTCACCATGTCGGCCGGCGTTTCGTCGTACTCGCCGAAGGCGTTCGGCAGGCCGGCGTTCGGGTGGGCGGACACATGAGTGTCGGCCAGATGCGCCAGTTCCTCGACGTGCTGGCGCATGTCCTTCGGGCCAAGCGCGCAGTTGAAGCCGAACGAAATCGGATTGGCGTGACGCAGCGAATTCCAGAACGCCTCGGCAGTCTGGCCGGACAGCGTGCGGCCGGAGGCGTCGGTGATGGTGCCGGAAATCATGACCGGCCAGCGGCGGCCGACCTCGTCGAAGAACTTCTCGACCGCGAACACCGCAGCCTTCGCATTCAGCGTGTCGAACACGGTCTCGATCAGCAGCAGATCAGCGCCGCCTTCGGTCAGGCCGCGCGCGGCGGCGACGTAGTCATCGACCAGCTGGTCGAAGCTGACGTTGCGGAAGCCCGGATCGTTCACGTCCGGCGACAGCGAACAGGTACGCGAAGTCGGGCCCAGCACGCCGGCGACGAAGCGCGGCTTGTCCGGGTTCTTCGCGGTGTATTCGTCACAGGCCGCGCGCGCGATGCGCGCACCTTCGACGTTCAGCTCGTGCACGATCGCTTCCAGGCCGTACTCGGCCTGCGAAATCACCGTGGCGTTGAAAGTGTTGGTTTCGATGATGTCCGCGCCGGCCTCGAGATAGGCCGCGTGGATGCCGCGGATCACGTCCGGCCGCGTCAGCAGCAGCAGATCGTTGTTGCCCTTGAGGTCCTTCGGGTGATCGGCGAAGCGCGTGCCGCGGTAGTCAGCCTCGACCAGCCGGTGCTTCTGCACCATGGTGCCCATCGCGCCATCCAGAATCAGGATGCGGCGGGCCATCAGGGCCTTGAGCTGTTCGGTGCAGTCTGGACGAATCATCGGTCTCTCCGTGGAGCGGCGACCCGTGATCATCGAATGGCGGACACAAAAGCGAAAAACCCGCCGAACGCGGAAAGCGTGCTGACGGGTCGTGGGCAGCTCGCTTTAGCGGCATTTATAACGCGCCCGCAAGCTGGAGGCTCAAATCGGCGCGGACCCGCACCTTAAGGGGGTGCGGGGTTCAAGTCAAGTTTCAGCGGACGTCCATCGACAGTATCCAGCCGACCAGCTTGCTGGCGTCGGCTTCGTTGATGGCCACCGCGTTGGGCGGCATCGCCAGACCGGCGGCCTTGCCCTTCCAGTGACTGTCGTAGGGGTTGGAGCCCTTCATCACCGTCTGCACCAGCTGCTTCTGCGCGTCCTTGACGCCGTAGTAGCGCGCGGCGACGTCACGCCACGGAGGCCCGACCGGCGTGCGGCCGTCGGCATTCTTGGCCGGCTCCACGCTGTGACAGACGGTGCAGCCACTGCTGGCGGCGAGCTTCAGCATCGAAGCATCCTTGGATGGGTCGGCCATCGCCGGGCTGCTGCCCAGCGCGAGCGACAAGGCGCCTGCTGCAACTGCGTAACGGAAGGTGTTCATGGTCTTTCTCCCTGATGAATATAGGCGTCTGGTGCCGTGACGGCTCTCGTGAAACCGTTGCGGCATCTCATGTCGCCACGCTAATCCCCCACAACGGGCAGGGAATTGACGTGCATCAAGGGCGTGCTGCGGCGCAAAAACTATCGCTTCGCGCACGAAAGACCGACCCGTTCAGAAGCAGTTCGCCTCAGCCAGCCCGAGCCGGCAGCTCCACTGGAACTGTTCGCGCGCCTGCTTGATCGAGCGCTGGAACATCGCGGTCGGCTCGGCCAGGATGGCGTCGGGCAGCGGCACGACCGGCGCCGCACCGCTGCTGTTGGTGAAGAAGCGCAGGAAGCAGGTTTCTTCCTTGTCGCAGCTCTGTTCGATCACGCGGCTGTAGTAGGCGCGGTCGCGCGCCGACGCTTCGGGCACGACGATGAACTGCATCAGGCCGAGGCGGCCGGCGACGATCCAGTCCTGCGTGTTCGCCGACTCCTGTCCGGCATTTGCGCCGGCGGACAGCGTGAGCGCACCGAGCAGCGCGCACAGCATGCGGTTCATGACGTCTCCTCCGGATCGGCGCAAATGCGCCGCTTGCCGGTCAGACCGGCCCGGCGCTGCCCGGTTCGTCGTCGGTGCCGGTGCGACGCGTGCGCAGGCTGCCCTCGACCATGCGGTACTCGAACAGCCGGCATTCGAGCGCGCCATTGAACAGCGGCGTGCGCCGGCTCGCCTTCAGCTTGATCAGCTTCGGGAAATCCGGATCGGCGGTGATGAAGTGGCAGCGCCAGCCCGCGTAGCGCTGCTTCAGCAGGTCGCCCAGCTTCGGATAGAAGGCGTCCAGTGCCGGTTTGTCTTCCAGCCGCACGCCGTAGGGCGGGTTGGTCACCATCACGCCGTGGTCGGCCGGCGGTTCGCGGTCCAGCACGTCCGCCCCTTCCACCTTCACCACCCAGGGCAGCTTCGCCGCCTGAAGGTTTTCCTTGGTGCGCGCCAGCTCGCGGCCGGAAATGTCGGAGCCGAATATGGGCAGCTCGCGTGGCGGCTGGGCGCGCGCGGCGGCGGCCTCACGTATCGTCGTCCATACGGCGGCGCTGAACGGCGTGAGCTTTTCGAAGGCGAAGCTGCGGCCGAGGCCGGGCGCGATGTCGAGCGCCATCTGCGCGGCTTCGATCAGGAAGGTGCCGCTGCCGCACATCGGGTCGAAGAAGGGTTCCACCTTGTCCCAGCCGGACAGCATGATGATGCCGGCGGCGAGGTTTTCCTTGATCGGCGCCTCGACCGCGGCCACCTTGAAGCCGCGCTTGTACAGCGGCTCACCCGAGGTGTCGAGGTAGAGCGTGGCTTCGCGGTCGGTCAGGAAGACGTGGGCGCGCACGTCCGGATTGGCGGTGTCGATGCTGGGCCGCTGCCGGGTCTGTTCGCGCATGCGGTCGCAGATCGCGTCCTTCACCCGCAGCGTCACGAAATCGACGCTCTTCAGCGGCGAGCGCACTGCGGTCGTGTAGACGCGCAGCGTGCGCTTGGGGCTGAACCAGCGCTCCCAGGGCAGACCGTAGGCGAGCTTGAAGATGTCGTCTTCCTTGCGGTACGGCCCCTGGCCGACGCGCCACAGCACACGGGTGGCGATGCGGCTTTCCAGGTTGACGGTGTAGGCCAGCTTCCAGTCGCCGGTGAAACCGACACCACCCGGCACGACCTTGACGTCGGCCGCACCGAGCCGCGTCAGCTCGTCGGCCAGCACGGGCTCGAGGCCACGCGGACAGGGCGAGAAGAAATACTGGCCCGACTGCACTTCAGGCTCTTCGCGGACGACGCGGCGAACGGCGCGCACGCCGGGTCTGGCGGAATTCGGAGTATTCATGGCTCAGAAAGGCTTCAGCACGACGAGGATGACGACCACGAACAGCACCAGCACCGGCGCTTCGTTGAACCATCGGTACCAGACGTGGCTGCGCGTGTTGCGGCCCGCTTCGAAGTCGCGCAGCAGCCGGGCGCAGTAATGGTGGTAGCCGACCAGCAGCAGCACCAGCGTGAGCTTGGCGTGCATCCAGCCGCCGGAAATGCCCTCGCCCAGCCAAAGCCAGAGGCCGAAGCCAACCGCCAGCCCGGCCAGCGGGCCCATGAAACGCAGCAGCTTGCGCGACATCAGCAGCAGGCGGTCGCGCACGGCGCCCTCCTCCGGCCCGAGCATGGCCAGGTTGACGAAGAGGCGTGGCAGATAGAACAGGCCGGCGAACCAGCTGGTGACGAAAACGATGTGCAGGGCCTTGGCCCAGAGGTAACTGCTTTGCATGGTCGACAGGGTCAGGAGGTCGTGGAAGGAGAATTCAGTGCGGCGGCGAGCACGGCGTCGACATCGGGCCGCGACAGCCGGACGCGCAGTTCGCGCTTCATGCGGCGGTTGTCGAGCACGCGCGACTCACCCATGAAGGAAAGCGTCATCGGCGACAGCTTCTGCGCCGCCTCTGCACGTGCGACGCGCGGCGGGCGCGGCAGCGCAAAGGCATCGGCGACGCGGTCGAAATAGTCGGCCATCTTGAGCCGGGTGTCGTCGCTGGCGTTGTAGGTGCGGCCGCCGCGTGCGCGGTGCAGCGCGGCCCAGGCCAGGCGGGCGAGATCTTCGGCATCGATGTGATTGGTGTGCACGTCGTCGTCGGCCTGCAGCACCGGGTCACCGCGCTGCAGACGTTCGAGCGGCAGGCGGTCCGGGCCGTAGATGCCGGGCGCGCGCAGGATGGACACGGCGACGCCGCGCCGAGCCAGCGTGCGCACTGCGCGCTCGGCGTCGACCCGTCGCTTGCCACGCGCGCTCGCCGGCCGCAACGGCCGGCTCTCCGGCACGAGGGCACCGCCGCAGTCGCCGTACACGCCACTGGTGCTGATGTAACAGAGCCGGCGCACGCGACCGGCACGCGCCAGCACATCGACCAGCGCCCGGCTGCGCGGGTCGGTCGCCGCGCCGGAATTCGGCGGCGGCGCGAAATGCCACACCCAGCGGGCAAGCGCAGCGACGCGACGCAGGCTGCGCCGCTGGTCGAGGTCGGCCCGTACGCAGCGCACGCCCAGCGGGCGCAGGTCGGCCGCAGCGACATCGCTGCGCACCAGCGCCAGCACCCGTATCCGGCGGGCAAGCCAAGGCAGGGCGCGACGCGCAACGTCGCCACAGCCTACAATCAGCAGTCTTGACCGGGCGCCGCACCAGTTTCCAGGGGCAGTGCGTCGCGGTCTGCTCGTCATCTTCATTACCGGATTGTCTCACGCAGCCATGTCCTATCAGGTCACGCTCCAGCCCAGCCAGCACCAGTTCGCTACCGATTCCGAAACCCGCCTGCTCGACGCCGCCCTCGCCGCAGGCTTCAACCTTCCGTATGGCTGCCGCAACGGCGCCTGCGGCTCGTGCAAGGGCAAGATACTGTCCGGCACCGTCGATTACGGCCAGTATCAGGCCGCCAAGCTGACCGAGCAGGAGAAGACCCAGGGCTATGCGCTGTTCTGCGTCGCGAAGGCCTGTTCCGATCTGGTGCTCGAATGCCGCGAGGTCGGCGGCCTGAAGGACATCGCGGTGCGCACCCTGCCCACCCGCGTGCAGGAGATGCAGAAACTTGCGCCCGACGTGATGCTGCTCAAGCTGAAGCTGCCGGCCAACGAGCGCCTGCAGTTCCTGGCCGGCCAGTACATCGACTTCCTGCTGAAGGAGGGAAAGCGTCGCAGCTTCTCGATCGCCAATGCGCCGCACGACGATGAGTTCATCACGCTGCACATCCGCGAAGTGCCGGGCGGTCATTTCACCGGCCACGTGTTCGGCGCAATGAAGGAACGCGACATCCTGCGTTTCGAAGGCCCGCACGGCAGCTTCTTCCTGCGCGAGGACGTCGAGCGCCCGGTGGTGATGGTGGCCGGCGGCACCGGTTTCGCGCCGATCAAGGCGGTGATCGAACATGCGATCAAGATCGGTTACACGCAGCCGATCACGCTGTACTGGGGTGCGCGCACGAAACAGGACCTCTACATGCACGATCTCGCGCAGAGCTGGGTCGGCGCCCTGCCCGGCTTCCGCTACGTGCCGGTACTGTCGGAGCCGGCCGCTGGCGACGCATGGGACGGCCGCACCGGCTTCGTCCACCAGGTCGTCATGGCCGATCTGCCCGACCTGTCGGGTCACCAGGTCTATGCCTGTGGCGGCCCGGCGATGATCGATGCGGCGAAGGAGGACTTCACCCGCCAGTGCGGGCTGCCGATAGAGCATTTTCACGCCGACTCCTTCACCTATTCGACCTAATCGACGCAATGGACCAGGACGTTTTCTTCACCCGGGAACCGGTGGTCAACAAGCAGCGGGCGATCACTGCCACACGGCTGCGCGTGCACGCACCGGACTGCGCGACCGCGGTGGCCGCGCTCGAATCGATCGGCGATGACTGGCCGCTGGCGCGCCCGGTCTTCGTCGGCCTCGCCGGTTGCCGGCCGGACGCCACGCTGGCCGACTGGATCGCGCCCGAGGGCGCCATGCTCGAGGTCGCCGCGCCGTCGCTGGCCGACCCGGTGACCGCGCAGGCGGTGTCGCAGCTGGCCCAGTCAGGGCTGCCGCTGGTGTTGTCCGATTACAAGGCCGGTACCGAAATACCGGCCGGCCTCGCCTTCCGCTTCGTGATGGCCGACGCGCGCGTGCAGCCGGTCACGATCCGCGTGCCGGGCATCCTGATCGCCACCGGCATCGATGAACCCGCTGCGTTCGATGCCGCGATCAAGGCCGGTTACGGCGGCGCCGCCGGCTGGTTCTTCAAGGCCGGCCAGACCACGGCGAAGAAGCTCGCACCGGCGCATGCGCAGATCGTGCGCGTGCTGAATCTGGTCCGCCGCAACGCCGACCCCAAGCAGATCGAGGACGCGATGAAGCAGGACGTGGCGCTGTCCTTCAAGCTGCTGCGCTACATCAACTCGGCCGGTTTCGGCCTGATGTGTCAGGTGCAGTCCTTCCGCCACGCCGTCGTCATCCTCGGCTACGAAAAGCTGAACAAGTGGCTGTCGCTGCTGCTGGTAACCGCCGGCAAGGATCCGTCGGCGCCGGCGCTGATGCAGGCGGCGATCGCCCGCGGCCGGCTGATGGAGGTGCTGGGCGCCGAGTTCTTCCCGCGCGAGGAGCACGACAACCTATTCATCACCGGCGCCTTCTCGCTGCTCGACCGTCTGCTCGGCGCGCCGATGGACAAGGTGCTCGAAGAAATGTCGCTGCCGGACCGCATCAGCGACGCGCTGCTCGGTCAGGACGGCGCCTACACACCGTTCCTGAAACTGGCCCGCGCCTGCGAGGATGCGTCGGCCGATGCATTGTCGGAACTGACGCACGCACTCGGCCTGAGCGCCGACGCCGTCAATCGCGCCCAGCTGTCGGCGCTGAAGTTCGCCGACACGCTTGAGTTCTGAGTTCCGGTTCGGAAGAACGCGCCCGACCCACCATCGGAGCCGGCGTTTCCCAACGGGAGCGAGCTTGCTCGCGATAGCAGCCCGGATCGAAGCGGGCGGCCCGCCACTGCCGCGTCGCGGCCAAGGCCGCTCCCACAGGGTGCGTCCCTGCCGTATCAGGCCTTCGAAAGCGCCTTCAGGGCCTGGCGGATGCCATCGGACACGCTGACGCCTTCCGGCAAGGTCTTCAGCGCCGCCTGCGCCTCGCGATCGCTGTAACCGAGCGCCATCAGCGCGTTCAGGATGTCGGCGCCGGCATCGGGCGCCACCGCAGCAGCCAGCGACACGGTCGGCATCAGCTTGTCACGCAGTTCGAGCAGCAAACGCTCGGCCGTCTTCTTGCCGATGCCCGGGATCTTGGTCAGCCGGCCCGCCTCCTGCATCGCCACCACGCGCGCCAGTTCGTCGACCGACATGCCGGACAGCACGGCCAGCGCCATGCGCGGGCCGATGCCGCTGATCTTCACCAGCTGGCGAAAGGCCGCGAGCTCGGCCGGCGCGCCGAAGCCGAACAGGAAATGCCCGTCCTCGCGCACGACGAAATGCGTGTGCAGCGTCACCCGCTCGCCGATGGCGGGCAGGTTGTAGAAGGTGCTCATCGGCACATCGACTTCATAGCCCACGCCCTGCACGTCGAGCAGGATGCGCGGCGGATTCTTTTCCAGCAGCGAGCCGGTGAGGCGACCGATCATGAAAACTCCGGGAGACTGAAGGCGCTGGCCGCGACGGATGCGATCAGGCCGGACGACGCGCGATGATACGCCCGCCGCGCCGGCGGGCGCCGGGGCCGCCGATGGCGCCCATGCCGCGCGCCGCGTGGGCGTGGCAGATGGCGCAGGCCAGCGCGTCGGCAGCGTCGGTGCCGGGGGCCGCGGCCAGCGCCAGCAGGCGGGCCACCATGTACTGCACCTGTTCCTTGTTCGCCTTGCCGTGGCCGACCACGGCCTGCTTCACCTGCAGCGCGGTGTACTCGGCTACCGGCAGGCCGGTGGCGGTCAACGCCGACAGCGCGGCACCGCGCGCCTGACCGAGCAGCAGCGTCGATTGTGGATTCACGTTCACGAAGACGATTTCCACCGCCGCGTGCGTCGGCTGCCAGGTATCGACCACTTCGCGTATGCCGGCGAACAGCGTGGCAATGCGCGACGGCAGCGGCTCGCGCTCGTTCGAGGTGATGCGGCCGCTGGCGACGTAACGCAGCTTTGCGCCCTCGGCTTCGAGTACGCCGAAGCCGGTGATGCGCAGGCCAGGGTCTATGCCCAGGATGCGCATGTTGCTCACTGCACGATGCCGCTGCCGGCGTTGATGCGCTCGAGTTGCTCGCGGATGCGGATCGGGTCGTCGGAGCGCAGCAGCTTGATCACGCGCGGCGCGATATCGCCGCAGTCGCAGCGCAGTACTTCGCGCTTCACTTCCAGCAGCTGCGACGGATGCATCGAGAACTGGCGCAGACCCATACCGAGCAGCAGGCGCGCGAACTGCGGCTCGCCGGCCATCTCTCCGCACACCGCTACCGGCATGCCGGCGCGCTTGGCCTGCGCGATCACCTGCTGCACCAGCCGCAGCACGGCCGGATGCAGCGGGTCGTAGAGATGCGCCACTGCCTCGTCGGCACGGTCGATCGCCAGCGTGTACTGGATCAGGTCATTGGTGCCGATGGACAGGAAGCTGAAGTGGTTCATCAGCGTTCCGAGCGCCAGCGCCGCAGCCGGAATCTCGACCATGGCGCCGATCTCGACCCGGTCGTCGTACCTGCGGTTCGCCTCGCGCAGCTGCTGCTTGGCCAGCGCGATCATCGCCAGCGCCGATTCGATCTCGTGCTGGAAGGCCACCATGGGCAGCATGATGCGCACCTTGCCGTAGTGCGCGGCGCGCAGGATGGCGCGCAGCTGGGTGACGAACATGCGCGGCTCGGCCAGGCAGTAGCGGATCGCGCGCAGACCGAGCGCCGGGTTGGCTTCGCTGCGCTCGGCGCCGCGCAGCGCCTTGTCGGCGCCGATGTCCAGCGTGCGCATGGTGACCGGCTTGCCCTTCATCGCCTGCACCACGCTGCGGTAGGCCTCGAACTGCTCGTCCTCGTCCGGCAGGTCGTCGCGGTTCAGGAACATGAACTCGGTGCGGAACAGACCGATGCCGTCGGCCTCGACTTCGCGCACCTGTTCGACGTCCTGCGGCAGCTCGATGTTGGCGAACAGCTGTACCGCCTCACCGTCCAGCGTGGTGGCGACGGCGCCGGTGAGTCGCTTCAGCTTCGAGCGCTCGATCTCGATCTCGCGCGCGCGCAGCCGGTACTCGTCGAGGATGCGCTCGTCCGGATTGATGATGAGCACGCCGCGCACACCATCGACGATGAGCATGTCGTCGTCCTGGATCAGCCGGCGCGCCTGATGCATGCCGACCAGCGCCGGGATCGCCAGGCTGCGGGCGACGATGGCGGTGTGCGAGGTGGCACCGCCGAGGTCGGTCACGAAGGCGGCGATGCGCTGCGCCTTGAACTGTATGGTGTCGGCTGGCGACAGATCGTGTGCGACAACGATGCTGTCGGTGTCGCGACGGCGGGTACTGACGCGATTGCGCTTGCCGGCCAGCGCCTTGATCACGCGCTCGACCACCTGCACCACGTCGGCGCTGCGGCTGCGCAGGTAGGCGTCGTCGATCTGTTCGAACTGCTCGACCAGCCGGTCCATCTGCCGCTTGATCGCCCACTCGGCATTGCAGCGACGGCTGCGGATGTACTCGCCGGCCTCGTCGAGCAGCAGCGGATCGTCGAGGATCATGCTGTGCAGGTCGACGAAAGCGAGCAGTTCGCCGCGCGCCTCGGTACCGTCGTTCAGCAGGCCGCTGCGCAGCTCGGCCAGTTCGCCACGCACGGCGTCGAAGGCGCGGCCGAGCCGGACGACTTCGTCATCGACCTTGCGCGGCGGCAGCGAATAGTGGGCCACCTCGAGCGTCGCGTGCGACACCAGATAGGCATGGCCGATCGCGATGCCGCCGGAAACGGCGAGACCGTGCAGCGTGAAGGTCACTTACTCGCCCTCGCCGAACTTGTCCTCGATCAGCGCGACCAGTGCAGTCATGGCAGCGTCGGCGTCGGCGCCTTCGGTCTCGATGATGATGACCGAGCCTTTGGCGGCCGCCAGCATCATGACGCCCATGATGCTCTTCGCATTGATGCGGCGACCGTTGCGCTCCAGCCAGACCTCGCAGCCGTGGCGGCTCGCGATCTGGGTCAGCTTGGCCGAGGCGCGCGCGTGCAGGCCCAGCTTGTTGGTGATTTCGATCTCACGTCTTGGCATCGCGCCCCACCTTCATCGCCATCACTCCGTCGCGGCCACCGCTGACCGCCTTGTTGACCAGCCCATGCAGCGTTTCGCGCTCGCGATAGGTCAGCGTGCGCAGCAGCATGGGAAGATTGACGCCGGACACCGCCTCGACCTTGTCCGGCACGCACAGCTTGAGTGCCAGATTGGACGGCGTGGCACCGAAGATGTCGGTCAGCAGCAGCACACCTTCACCGCTGTCGACGACGGACATCATCCGCCGCGCCAGCGGCAGCAGGTCCAGCGGATCGTCCTGCCCGGACACGCCGAGCTGCGCGATCTGCTCCGGCCGTGTGTTGAGCACGTGGCAGGCGCACTGGATCAGCGACTCGCCGTAGCTGCTGTGCGTAATCAGAAACAGGCCGATCATCGTTTGAATTCTCCCTTGGCGGCATTCTAAGCGCTGCAACCGGCTTGAACCGGGATACCGGCACGGCCGACCGCGCAGATCAGAAGCGAGCGCAGCGCTCGCAAGGCACCTGCACCACGGCGTGGTCTTCCAGCCGCACCGCGGTGAGCTCGCCGCCCCACAGGCAACCCGAGTCCAGCGCGATCAGATTGGCAGCGCGACGATAGCCCAGCGCCGACCAGTGACCGCACACCACGGTGTGCGTGCGCCAGCGCGCGGCCTCGACGTCGAACCACGGCAGATGTCCGGGTGGAGGCTCCTCCGGCGACCCCTTGCTGAAGAACTCCATATGCCCGGCCGGCGTACAGAAGCGCATGCGGGTCAGCGCATTGACGATGACGCGCAGGCGGTCCCAGCCGGTCAGCGTGTCGCTCCAGGCCGCCGGTTCGCTGCCCCACATGCGATGCATGAACTCGTCGTGCTGCGGCCCGCGCAGCGCGTCCTCGACCTCGCGCGCCAGCAGCATCGCCTGCACCACGTCCCACTGCGGCAGCAGGCCCGCATGCACCATCGCGAATTCGCCCTCGACGTGCATCATCGGCCGCTCGCGCAACCAGGCCAGCAGCTCGTCGCGGTCCGGCGCGTGGAGCACGTGGTGGAAGGTATCCAGCCGGTGCTGCTTGCCGTGACCGGCGGCGATCATCAACAGCGACAGGTCGTGGTTGCCGAGCACGGTCACCGCAGCGTCGCCGAGGTCGCGCACGAAGCGCAGGGTTTCCAGCGATTTCGGGCCGCGATTGACCAGATCGCCGACGAACCACAGCCGGTCACGACGGCGATCGAAGCCGCAGCGCTCGAGCAGCGCTTCGAGTGGATCGAAACAACCCTGCAGATCGCCGATCGCCCAGGTGCTCATGTGCCGGTTCCGCTGCGAACCTCACCGGACGGAGCCGGCGACGGCGCCGGGCCATCGCCCTGCGGAACATACTCCGGCACCCACTGCGCCAGCTCGGCGCGGACGGCGGCGGGCTCGGCCGGCAAGGGACCGGTCAGCCAGCGCTCGAGGCGACCCAGCCACAGCGCGTCGTCGATCGCCCGGGCACGTGCGATGCGCACCTTGGGGTGATGGGTGGGGCGCGTCGTCTCGTCGCTGGCCAGCAGCTCCTCGTACAACTTCTCGCCCGGGCGCAGGCCGGTGAATTCGATCTTCACCTCGGATTCCGACGCGCCGGACAGGCGGATCATGTCGCGCGCCAGGTCGGCGATGCGCACCGGTTCGCCCATGTCGAGCACGAAAATCTCCCCACCCTCACCCATCAGCGCCGCCTGCAGCACCAGCTGCGCCGCCTCGGGGATGGACATGAAGTAACGGATGATGTCCGGGTGAGTGACCGTGACCGGACCGCCGCGGGCGATCTGTTCCTGGAACTTCGGAATGACGCTGCCGGCGCTGCCCAGGACGTTGCCGAAACGCACCGTGCTGAACAGCGTGTCGCCGCCGCGCGCAGCCAGCGCCTGGCAGCCCATCTCGGCCAGACGCTTGGTCGCGCCCATCACGTTGACCGGATTCACCGCCTTGTCGGTCGACACCAGCACGAAACGCGGCACACCACTCGCCTGCGCAGCCCGCGCCGCCGCCAGCGTACCGCCGACATTGTTGCGGATCGCCTCGGCCGCATTGACGCCCTCCATCAGCGGCACATGCTTGTAGGCCGCCGCGTGGAACACCACCACCGGCCGGAAGCGCTGCATCGCCGCGAGCAGACGGTCCTCCTCGCGCACATCGCCGATCACCGACTCGATGCGCACGTGCGGAAAGAGCTCGGCGAATTCCTCAACGAGCGTGTACAGGAAGAACTCGCTGCGCTCGAAGGCGACGATGGCCGACGGCGAGAACCGTGCGATCTGGCGACACAACTCGGAACCGATCGAACCGCCAGCGCCGGTGACCATCACCATCTGTCCCTCGATGAGCTGACGCAGCCGCGGCGCATCGATCTTGACCGGATCGCGACCGAGCAGATCCTCGACCTCGACCTCACGCACCGACGCCACCGCCACCTTGCCACTGATGAGGTCGTCAAAGGACGGCACCGTCATCGGCTTCACGCCGGCACGCACGCAGGCGTTCGCCGCTTCGCGCCGCACCTCGTGCGACGCGTTGGGCATGGCGATGATGGCGTGCGACACCTTCAACTCGCGTGCGAAGCGCTCGAGATCGCGGATCGCGCCAAGCACCCGCAGTCCGTACAGGGTGCGATCGTGCTTGCGTGCGTTGTCGTCGAGCAGGCCGACCACACGCCACTGGCCGGAGCGCCCCAGCTCACGCAGCAGACTGGCGGCGGCCTCGCCGGCACCGAGGATAAACACCGGTTTACCCTTGGCCAGCAGCGATCCGAACTCGCGATGCTCGCGCCAAGCGCGGTAGGCGAAGCGGCCGCCCCCCATCAACATCAGCAGCAGTATCGGATCCAGCACGTAGACTGAGCGCGGCACTATTCCCTTGCCCTGCAGCAGCCAGACAACAACCGGCCCCAGCACGGCGACCGCCCCTATCGCCCGCACCAGCCGCTGCAGGTCAGGCAGGCTGGCGAAGCGCCAGATGCCTTGGTAGAGGCCGAACATGCGGAATACAACGGCCTGCACCACGACGATGAAGGGCATCGCGTAAAGCATGCTGTCGACAAAGAGAGGGGGTATCGCGAAGTTGAAGCGCAGCAGGAAGGCACCCCACCATGCCAGCATGGCGAGCGACACATCGCTCAGGAAGACGAGGGCGGAACGGGAAAAACGCATGTCAGCGGGCGGACTCCGGATTCTTTGCTGCAAAGCGCTGCCACTGCAGATCAATCTGGCGTGCTGCAACGGCGTATATGACCAGCCAGCAAGCAAGCAAGCCCCCACCGAAGCGCGGAAACAGCACCATGCCCAGCAACGCACTGAAGCCGCTGCCAGCCATGGCAACGTAACACAGCTTGGCAGTGCGCGCATGCCCCAGGCCCAGGCGCACCATGCGCTGGTAATAGTGCGTGCGATGCGCCTGCCAGACCTTCTCGCCGCGCAGGCCCCGATGCGCCAGCGTGACCGTCGCGTCGACGATGAACATCGAAAATGCCAGTACCGGCAACCAGGCCGGCCAGATGCCGCGTGAAACGCCGATCAGGCCAAGCGCGGCAGCCGCGAAGCCCAGCGGCACCGAGCCGCCGTCACCCATGAAGATGCGCGCCGGATGCCAGTTCGCGCGCAAGAACACAAGACTGGCCGCAACGATGGCGAGACAAAAGGCTGCCATCACAGCGTCGCCGGCGATCGTGGCGGCCGCCGCCAGCGTGGCGAACCCGATGGCCGCCATGCCGCCTGCCAGCCCGTCCGAACCGTCCATGAAATTGAACAGATTGGTCATCCACACAATGACCGGTACGGCGAACACGGCAACTGGCCAGCCCAGGCGTTCCGGCAACAGCAGGAAGGCGAACGTTGCCGCCACCAGCCCGTGTATCGCGAAACGCAGGAAGGCGGACAGGTTGCGGAAATCGTCGAGCAGCGAAATGCCGACCAGCACAGCAAGTGCGGGAAGCAGGACCCAGCGCTCGGGCAGTTCGCTCAGCAACAGCGCGCTCAGTATGCCGGCCATCACGGCCAGACCGCCGCTGCGCGGCACCGGTCGGGTGTGCAGGGAGCGCTCGTTGGGCAGATCGACGGCCATGCGTTCGCGGCCGGCTCCCAGCAACCAGGCGAGCACCCCTGCGGAGAGCAGCGCGGACACGACCGGCAGCAGCCAGAGCGGCAGGGTCACGATGCACGCTCCGCAGCAAGGGTAAGCGCCAGCGCCTGGTCGAGCGTCTGCGGCGGACGCCAGTCCAGTTCACGCCGGATGAGGCCGCTGTCCAGCTCCAGGGAGCTGGTCAGCCGCTGCACCGCGGCGGAACGACCGGTCAATCTGCCGACCAGCGCGAGCAGCGCAACCGGCACCGGCAATACGCGGGCTGGGCGCCCCGAGGCCCGGCCGATGCGTCGGCACAGTTCCGGAGTACTCACATCCTCGCCATCGGTCACAAAATAAATGCGACCCGCTGCCGCCGGATGTTCGACGCACATGCGCAGCGCGTCGGCCAGATTGGCGACCGAAACGAGACTGCGGCGATTTTCAACGCAGCCGAGCGGCAGCGGCCAGCCGTTCTCCACTGCGCGCATTAGGGCGCGAAAATTTGCGCCGACACCCGGCCCGTAGACCAGCGGCGGACGCACGATGACCAGCTCCAGCCCAGTTTCGTCGGCCGCCCGCTGCAAGGCCTGCTCCGCCTCCAGCTTGGACACGCCGTAAGGGTCGACCGGCTGCGGCAGCGTGCGCTCGTCCAGGCGTTGCCCCGGCGCACTCGCTTCGCCGACCGCCTTGACCGAGCTGACGAACACGAAACGCCTGACGCCCGCCGCTGCCGCCGCTCGCGCCAGCGTCTCACTGCCGATCGTATTGACTGCGCGAAAGGCCGCTAGCGGATCGACTTCGGTGTCGGCCATCTTGTGAACGCGCGCAGCAAGGTGCACCACCGCATCGACCCCGTCGAACGCTCCCCGCCAGTCGGTGCTGCCGTCGATGCTGTCGACGCGGAAAACGTCGCCCTCGCCGGCCTGGCGCAGCACGCGGCGCACGGCGTGGCCGCTCGCGGCGAGCGCCGATTCCGTCGCTCGGCCGACGAAGCCGCTGGCGCCTGTGAGCAGTACCCTCATCCCAGATCGAGCGAGCGCTTGCCGAACTGGCCGAGCCGGCTGGCCAGTTTCACCAGAATGAACCAGGGCGGAACAGGAATGTTATGCGCCCGGACGGCTCGCCAGGCTTCCAGGTTGCCGCGAAGCACATTGCGCACACTGGCATTGCTTGCTCCCCCCATGCGCATGCGGACCCAGAACTCCGGTACGAAGCGGGTACGTATTCCATGGATGTCGAGCAGGCGCAGAGCCATGTCGAAATCCGATTGCAACGAGTAATCGAGGTTGAAGCCACCATGCTTCAAGTACAGCGCACGGCGGGCATAGAACGTCGGATGCGCCGGCATCCAGCCGCGGCGTGCGCACAGGCCGGGTTCGTAGTCGCGCGAGCGCCAGACGCGTCGCACCACGTCCAGTCTCATCGGATCGACGAAATACAGGTTGGCGTAGCAGGCGTCGAGTGCGGGGTCCGCCATCACGCCGGCGATGCGGGAAAGCACCCCGCTGTGCGTATAGACGTCGTCCGAATTCAGAAATCCAACCAGCTCTCCGCTGGCGTGCGCCAGTCCCTTGTTCATCGCGTCGTAGATGCCCTTGTCGGGTTCGGACACGAACACCTTCACATGGCCGCCCTCGCGCTCGACCAGTTCACGAGTGCCATCGGTGGACCCGCCGTCGATCACGATGTGTTCGACATCCGGGTAATCCTGCGAGGCGACCGAAGCGAGGGTGTCAGCCAGCGTGGCGGCGGAGTTATAGCAGACGGTGACGATGGAAATCTTCATGGTTCTCGATGCAGTATGTGGCCGGCGTCGGGGTGGCCGCTCTCCGGTCCCGCCGCGTAAGTACGGTCGAACGCGAGCAGGTCGCGTACTGCACTGTCGCCGGACTGCCTGAACAGATCCGCCGCGGCGCGGATCTTGTCGATGCTCCAGTCCCACCAGCGCATATCGAGCAATACGCTAATCGACGGTTCGTCGAATCTTGAACGTATGAACCGCGCAGGTACGCCGCCGACCACGGCATAGGGCTGCACATCGGTCGTCACCACCGCCCCTGCCGCCACGATGGCGCCATCGCCGACCGTCACGCCATCGAGGATCATCGCGCCGGCGCCGATCCACACATCGTTACCGACCATCACCGGCGCAAGCTCATCGAAGTGAGGTCGATCGACAAACGTGAACCCGGCCTGTCCGAGCGGCGAGAAGAAGGCGGGATGCGTCGACAGCCACCGCGTCGGATGCCGCCCGAGCGCTCCTATACGGGTGCGCGCGCCGACGCTGCAGAATGCCCCGACGGTGCAGTTCTGCAAGCGCGCGCCGCCAACATAGGTGCCGCGCCCGACCCGCGCTCCGAAAATCATCGTCCCCGGGGTAAGTCGGTTGTAGCCTCCAAAGGAGGTGCTTCGATCGACCAATGTCATCATCGATGCCGAAAAACAGGGTAGCCGTCGCGCCAATACGAGCCGTCTGCGCAACACCCAATCGGTCAGATCCAGAGCACGTTTCATTGCGACCGGCCTCCACAGTTCATCGCCTGACCTCAGACCTGCCCGGTACGGGCAACATTCGGTCCAATAGCCGGTATGCGAAGTTCACGTAGCGGAGCAAGCCCACCTTCCTGTAGTAGCGCGCAAGCGCGACTTCGAGGCGTTCGTTGATGGCAGCCTCCTGGGCAACGACGCGCACGGCCTTATCACACAAACTGACCTTGAACGGATCAAAGCGCCAGTCCGCACAATGGACTCCGGTGCCGTCAATGCCGATGTTGCTGACCAGAGACCGAGCCGGATAAAGAGACACCCGATCGGCAAGCAACGAAGCCGCATACCAGCGGACAAACCATGAGTCGTTGCGGCCGGCAACCTGATCCTTGAGCATGCGCGTGTAATCGTGTGGGCCATTGGAGTCGAACGCATGCAGCAGCCGTCGCGCCTCGAGTTCCTGCAGGAGCGTAGCGCCATCCGGCCGGAACAGTGACCAGCGGTCTTTCCAGGTAGCCCAACCCCAGCTGTGCGGTGCGCGCAGAAACAGCGTGTCGGCCGGCGTATCGAACACCACCGGATACATGTAGCCGCACACGCTCAGCACCCGCGGGTCATTGGCATAGGCATCGAGCGCGTCATTCATGAAGGACAAGAAACCGGGCGCGGTAGCCAGATCATCTTCCAGCACGATGGCCCGGCCGAAGCGTCCGGTCAGATCGCTGACGCCCTCGATGATGGACCGGGCAAGGCCCATGTTGGCGCTGCGCTCGACCACGGTCACCTGCGCAAATCCGGTGACCGTGCGCACATACGCGCGCACCTGATCCACGAGCGGCGCGGCGGCAGGCGTGCGCGGGGCATCGGAAAAGATGAACAGCGGAGACGCAGCGGCCCCCTCGTTCGCGGCCAGCGCCTCGACGGTACGGCGCGTATGCTCCGGACGGTTGTAGACGAAGAGCGCGATCGGGGCGCGGCTACTCACGGTTGGGAGAGGCAGCGGCGCATCCATAGTTCGGTACTCACCAGTCGATACACATGATTGCCACTGCCCTTGCGGCCCGAGGTGTGCCGGTCGATCAGGCGTGCAAGTGCCGCGCTGTCGCAGTATCGGCGTATGCAGGCGTCAGGCACCAGCAGCAGATCGCGCACGAAGCGCCCGTTGTCTTCCGCCATCCACCGCTCCACCGGCGTGGGATAGCCCTGCTTGTCCCTGCGGGCGGCGATGTCCTGCTGCCCCGCCTGCATCAGATAGCGTCTGAGCAGCCACTTGGTGCGGCCATCCGCGATCTTGAACGTCGCGTCGCGGGCAAACAGCCACTCGACCAAGCGGTAATCCATGAAAGGCAGACGGGATTCGACGCCATGCGCCATGCTGACCGCGTCACCATACTGCAGCAGCGCCGGAAGGATATTTCTCGAATGGTCCTGGAGCAACCGTGCAGTCAGCAGATCATGGCCCGCCATCCGGCTGCCCGCCGGATGCGCTGCAGCGGCGCGGCCCTGCATGGATGCGCGGAAGGCCGGATCGAGCACTGACGCCGCGCCGACGAGCCCGCGGTTTGCCGAGATCAGCACCGGGAAGAGCTCGCGCAGCAGCCACCTGAACAGCACGGGCGCCGAAAAGGTCTGCGCGGACGTCCTGAGGGTACGAACCAGCGCTCCAAAGTCGGCGAACCCACGCATGCCGCGCAGTTGCTGCAGCACAGAAAGCGCCGCGTACTGCGGGTAGCCGCCCAGCGCCTCATCCGCCCCCTGCCCCTCGAGTAGCACGTACACGCCCTGCTGGCGCGCGGTTTTCATCAGGTGCCACAACGGATAGACCGCCGGAGAATAGCCCGGACTATCCATGTGCCACGCGATATCCAGCAGCGTGTCCAGCCAGGACTGCTTCGGCGCTTCGACCTCAAGCGGTACGCTTCCGTAGGGACGGGCCGCGGCAGCGGCCCATCGGGCCTCGCCTCTCTCGTTTCCGCCATAGACCGAAGTGAAGCACTGCAGGCCTTGCGGAGACAGACGCTGTGCCGATGCAAGGATGGCGGTCGAATCGAGCCCGCCCGACAGCGTCAGTCCCACCTTGACATCGCTGCGGGTGCGCAGCCGGACCGCATCATCCAGCAGGCACGCAAACTCGCGGGCGGCCTCATCCGGGTCCTGCGCGACGGACGCCGGTGCAGGGTAATCCCAGTAGCGGCTGATCTTCGGTGCTCCTGCATCCGGACCGAACTCGGCGTAACAGCCCGCGGGCAACGCTTTCACCGCTTCATAGAAGGTGTCTTCACCGGCGTGCAGTTCGCCTGCCGACAGAAACCGGAAGACGGTCGCATCATCGGCTCGCCGCAGCTCTGGCGACAGCTGCAGAAGCGCCTTCGGTTCGGACGCGAAGGCCAGCCCCTCAGCGGTGATGGCGTAATAGAAAGGCTTCACGCCGAAACGGTCCCGCGCCATGAACAGGGTGCGGGTCGCCGGCTGCCAGATCGCGAACGCCCACATGCCGTTCAGCCGGTTGAGCGCCTGAGCGCCCCATGCACGGAAAGCATGGAGGAGTACCTCGGTGTCGGTGGCAGTCCGGAACACGTGCCCGAGCGTCTCCAGCTCGGCACGCAACTCGAGGTAGTTGTAGATCTCGCCGTTGAAGGTGATCACGTTGCCGAGAGCGGGATCTTTCATGGGCTGGCGCCCCGCGCTGCTCAGATCGATGATGGAGAGCCGGCGATGCCCGAGCAGGATGCCGTCCGCGGCAAAGATGTCGCCGTCGTCCGGGCCGCGGTGCCGCAGGGTGTCAAGCGCCCTGACGAAGCGTGCCCGCCCGTCCGTTGATCGCGTGGTGACCCAACCGAGAATGCCGCACATCAGCTCGACCCCGCACCCTGAGAAGCGGAACGCGTACTTAACTTTGATTGCATTCCCGACTTAAATCGGCGGACCACCCGGCGCGCCTTGATCAGAACGACTGCAAGCCTTCCGAGTGGCGCAGGCATGTGCAGCATCAGCCTGAGCGTCAGGTTCACATACGGCACACGACTGGCCGCCTGCTTCATGCCCTCCAGCAGAGGGGCATCCACGCTGAGTCGGCAAGCACTCAGCATGATGAGCGCATACACGAGCTGGTCGTAGATCTTCCAATACTGCGTCCGGATGAACGCGGGCCCCAGCCAGTCGCAACGTCGCTCGACACGGTCCAGCATGACGTAGTTTCCGAAAACGATGCGAGCATAGGACAGCGGCTTGAACTGCCAGCCATCGACCGGCGTCAGTCCGACCACGTAGTTGCCGTCCAGGTGGCACCAGCGGATCGCGCGCGAGGATTCGACGAAGGCCCCCACCTGACAGAAATACGTGCCGAAATAGTGACTGATGTCCACGCCCTCCCACAGCACCCTCTTCATCACGAACAGCGGAAGAAAGGTGGGCAGCCATCCGCCGGTTCGGGCCAGAAAGCTGTCTATCCCGACGCCGAACTCATGCTGATCGCCCGCTACCGGCCGGATGGAGGCGCCGTCGCTCTTGGCCTCTTCGACCCGCGTGTAGTTCAGGTGCAGGAAATCGAGTTCCGGACGCGCCAGGATCATCGCCGCAATCGCATCGAGCCCCTCGTGAAACAGGCGGTCGTCCTGACCGGTCAGCCACACGAAGCGCCCGCGCGCGCGCGCCACGCAGGCCGCGAAATTGCGGTCCATGCCGAGATTGCTCTCGTTGCGAAAGCACCGGAGACGGTGATCGGACTGGCTAACCCGAACGACGAAATCCCATGTTTCATCGGTCGAGCAGTCATCCGACACCACGATCTCGAAATCGCTGCGCGATGAACGCAACAGTTCGGCGATCAGCGTTTCGATGTACGGATGACCGTTGTATGTCGGAATGCAGACGGATATCAGCGGAGGGCTGTGATCGGACATCGTTGAACGAGGAGAGTACAAAGCGCCGTCGATCGCCTATTTCGGCAAGCCGATCATGATATGGATGCAACGCGCGGCGCGAAGCGCCGAGAGCGCAAGAAAATAGGTCAATCCGAGCATCGCCTCGACCTCGCCGAACCCCAGAAGGAAGAAGACCAGCATCGTGTGGCCGTTGATGGTCAGGAGTGCAGCTACGAGCACTTGCATGATTGTTGCCGATCTGCGCTGCGATACGGCCACTCGAGATGGAGCCCGCCCTTCCGCCGTATCGATCAAGCGCTGGCGGATACCGCCAAGATCATGATTGATCACGATGTAGAACATGAAGCAGAAACTGGCAGCCAGACACACACACCAAATCGCTGTGTTGTCATAGCGAAATCCTCCGCCGAGGATGACGAGAAAGATCTTGATCAGGTCGCTGAAGTGATCGTAGCGGAAGGCCGTACGCCTGACCCTGCCGGTCATGCGCGCGACAGTGCCATCGCAAAAGTCCAGCAGCACTGTAAGCCCCCAGAACGCAGCAAAAATAACGGTACCTTCGGCAAGCGCAAGGGCCAGTGCAGCAAGCAGGGCACATAGAAGAGATAAGGTCGTAATGAAGTTCGGGCTCAACCTCAGCCCTATGAGCAGCACAGAAAAGGGATAGGCAAATCTGTACATCGCCAGCAAGAGCAGATTCGAGCCGATGGCGGCTTCATTGACATAGCGATCAGAGAACACGCGACTTAGGAAGGACACCATATGGCCTCAAAGCGCCGAAGCGATCGCCGCTAGTCGTTGCCGGGTGACTGCAGACTCCAGGTCGCTCACCGTGTCGACCTCGACCCAACCGCCCTGCACCTTTACCGCCGACAGAGCATTGCCCTCATCGATCATGAGCTGCAGCAGATCGGTCATGTAAGCCTTCTCTGGCGACTTCCCGCGTAACGAACCCGCCGCGAGAGCACGGTGAAAAGTGTCGCGCAGGATTTCGAGGCCGCGTGGCGAGAACTTCATCAGGCCCATGTACTGACCCTGTATCTGTTCGAGCGACACCGGCTTCTGGCCGATCTCCAGGATGTGGCCAGTTTCATCCATCCGCAAGGTCTCGGCATCCTCCAGCGGATTCTCGTTGCGTGCCCGCCAGTACTGCTCCCAGTCGAGATCGATGGTGACTGCGATATCCGCTGTCGACGCCAGCAGCCCACGCAGGACTTCGCGCGAATAGACAATATCGCCGTAGGCCAGCACCAGCTCGCCCTGCAGCAATTTCTCTGCACTGAACAGCGTCCATACCATATTGGTCTCTGCATAACGCGGATTCAACTCCAGACCAAGGCCCTGACGCTTGAGCATGTCGCTGCGGTAGCCGCCGATCAGCGCAATGTCAGCAACGCCCTCGCTGCGCAGCACCGCCAACTGGCGATCAAGCAGGCTTACACCCTCGACCTCGACCAGACATTTGGGGCGATCAAGCGTGTAGGGGCGCAGCCGAGTACCCTCACCCGCTGCCAGTATCAGCGCTTTCATTTCTCAATCTCCAATCAGCAGTTGTCGCGCGCGCGCCAGTTCGGTTTCACCGAAGGGCGCTTCACGCTCCGGATGCCACATCCATCCTTCCCACCGGCGCTTGCCGTGGCGCATCGCTTCGATGCTGCCATCCGGCGCGGTGGCCAGCACTGCATAGTCCTGAGGACAGGCGGCCAGTCCCCAGTTGTGGAAGCTGTTCACCTCGGCGGGCATTTCGCCAGACGCCACCGCGTCACCCAGCAACGGGTGGCGCGTGCCGGCGTGGCTAGATAC
Organism: Methyloversatilis discipulorum; assembly: GCF_000385375.1. Taxonomy (NCBI): domain Bacteria; kingdom Pseudomonadati; phylum Pseudomonadota; class Betaproteobacteria; order Nitrosomonadales; family Sterolibacteriaceae; genus Methyloversatilis; species Methyloversatilis discipulorum. The sequence goes on along the minus strand of NZ_ARVV01000001.1, from coordinate 321,186 downwards.
CGGCAGCAGGATGCCGCCCGCATGGTGCGCCAGCATCTGCATGCCACGGCAGATGCCCAGCACCGGCAGTCCTGCACGCTCCGCATAATCCAGCAGCTCGGTTTCGGTGCGATCGCGTTCAGGGCAGCCGCCGATGTCGTTGCCGCCTGACAGCAGTACCGCCTCTGGCGACAGCGTCTTCAGCCAGACCGCCAGTTCATCGCCCAGCGCATTCGGCACCGGCAGGGGCAGAGCACCGAGCGCGCGCACCCAGCCGATGAGCCGCTGGTCGAGCGCATCGCGCGTCTCGGCGCGCGACTCTATGTTGTCACTGCGCTGGCTGACAGCAATGAAGGTTACCTGCGCTCGATCGCGCAGTTTCATGGCTTGTGTGCGATCAGAACATAGATGTTGCAGAACTGGTCTGGCAGGAAGCGCATCAGCGCATCCTGCAGCAACTGCCCCAGACCGGACAGGCGGTAACCCTCGGCACGAGCACGGTTCTCATCGAACACCTTGTGCGTGCGTGCGCGGAAGAAAGCGAACTTGTACAGGATCGGCATATTCTCGACCGGAGACACCGACTCGACCACGAAACCTGCACGCTCGAACAAGGCGGCAAATTCGCGCCGGGTCAGGTTCATCTTGTGAAATGCTTTGCCCATCGTCTTGCCGCTCTTGCGTGCACGTCGTTCGGTCAGCCAGTCCGTCAGTCGAGTCTGTATATTGTCCGCACGAAACGAAGCACAGACACGCCCCCCACTCTGCAGCACACGAGCTGTTTCGCCCACTGCCTCAGCCAGACCGTGTTCCAGATTGTGATATAGCCCGAACGCCAAAAGATATCGAAATGAGGCGTCCGCGAAACGCAGCTGCGTGATGTCACCCGTTTCAACCTTGAGTGTCGGATCGACGGCGCGCAGTTTCTCGACTGCCACGTCAATGAAATCAATACCGGTAATGTCGTATCCGCTCTCGTGGTAATAGCGCAGGATGCGCCCGGCGCCACAACCGGCCTCAAGAATTGCGCCGTCATTTGCCGTCACCGTCTGTTCCGCATATTTGAGCGGATAGACGGTTCTGTTCTGCATCGGAACATCGGCAGGAATATCGCCCCAACGACGGGTCCAGTATTCCTTGTTGTTGGCATGGCGATAGGTAACTCTCATGAAATTTTTATCCGTCCGTCTTAAATAGTGTCGAGGTCGGCCGCCAGGCGGCGCGAAAGCACGGAGGCAACCAATTGGTTGCCGCGCACAGAGAAATGCCCGCCATACTGATCATTCACATAGCACGCCTCGAAGTTCGTCGCTTGCAGTTCCGAAGTCAGATCGAGTAACGGAAGCGTACGAGCGATCTCCTCAAAGAAGGGGCTGTAAACCGGCTTCCGACCGCCCATTCGCAAGTCGAGCAATTGCGGCATTACGACGACGAGGGGCCGATGGCCGCGGCGCCGGGCCTCATCTACAAAGCGTCTCAGTATCGCCTCCAGCAGGGCCGTCGCATCTGTGTCGCGGTACATCGCGTGAGCATCTCGTATATTTTGGCGCATGACGATGCTGAACGGCAGGCCCTCGATCCAGGGATGAGCTGTACCAATCGTTCGTGCAAACGCCCGGGCGGCTACTGCCGACATGAGCATTGCGTTACGGAGCGGGTGCCGCAGAAAACTCAAGGTGTATGGCAGCCTGAACTGCACGGAGCGAAATTTCCTCCTGTAGAAACCATCGGTTTGCCTCAGTTCCGGCAGGTAATTGTCCAACTTTGCGAAATCGTCGGCTGTGCGCATCACGTTCTCGATACGCTGCAGCCGGCCAGCCTCATCGAGACGGAACCTCGGTTTGAACGCAAGGATGTTGCCAAACTCGAGATAGTGTTTCCAGCTGGACTGAATGCGGCAGATGGTCTCGGGCACGAAACCAAGAATGACGTGAGTCACCGTCGACGGAAGCGATGTCCGTTCATACCTGATCAGGGCCTGATCCGCTCCGTAATTGCCCACGCCAAAGTTCAGAACCCCAATCCCTCGCGCATTCGACCACTGCGCCTCCCACGTCTCGTTGTCTTCTACCTGGCGGCAGAAAACATAAGAGTCACCAAAGGCGGCCACCCTCGGAGGAGGATTGCCCGCCAGCATGCGGGCGCCATATCCATCGATGTGATATTCCACCGTTCCATACTGGCCACGTTCGATTCCGTGGGACCCCGGACGCCTGACCCACCCGAGTTCAGCATCATGGCTCTTGTCGATGAAGTTGCATACCGCCTCTGGCGAAAGAAATGGCTTTTCATCGCGTTCCGTGATCAACCAGGGGAACACGCTGCGCTGCAGACGCACGCAGAAAATGAGCGCCACCTCGATCAGAAGCAGTACCGCAAGGACTGCGAATATCGTCATGCTTTTCGACTGCCCCGCTCCTGCATGGCAAGACTTACGACCGAGGAAACCATTTCACTGAAATCGGTTCGATCAATATTGTTATCGAGCACCAGATCTGGATTCTCCGGCTCAGGGAATGGAATATCCACCCCCACGACGTTGTTTATCTCACCGCGCAATGCACGTGCGTAAAGACCTTTCGTCTCGCGGCGCAACAGCGTTTCCATCGATGCTCTCAGATACACCTCGCGGTATCCGTGTACATTTTGACGATTCCATTCGCGCCAATCGGGAAAGATGGACAGAACAGCAGCCACCACATCAACTTCCTGATCCGAAATGAACTTGGTAAGTCTCGAGAGCCGTTCTGCATTGCGACGCCGACCTTCAATCGAATGATCGACGTCGTTCTTGAACAGTTCGCGCACGATATCGCCATCGAGCATGACGACCGAGCGTCCGGCGTCGCGCAGGCGAGCGGTTACCTGTCCGGCAAGCGTCGTCTTGCCTGAGCCCGATAAGCCGATGATCCAGACCACCATTTTTCTATCCAATCCAATCAGTGCAAGGGAGTGATCAGGCCGGCGGAGCAGTCGAGACTGAGCCGGCGGGCCTGCAGAAAGGCCTCGAAGCGCTGCTCACCGCAGCCGATGGCGGCCGGAATGCCGAACTCGGCGCAGCGTATCGCCATGTGCGAATTAGCGCCGCCATACTTGGTGACCAGACCGGCAATACGCTGCGCGAATATCCAGTCGTAGCCCGGATCGGCGTTCTCGATCAGTACGATGCAACCATCCAGCGCCGGTGCGACCTGACGTGCATCGAGGCACACCAGATCCGCGGTCACCTTGAGGCCGGTGATGAAATTCGGCTGGCTGACCTGGAAGGGCACGACATGTACGCCGGCCTCGTCGAACAGCACCTGTGGCAGCCGGATCGCCGAAGTGAGCGCATGGCGTTCGGCCTCGCGCTCGGCAATCGCGCGCAGACGTTCCTCGACCGAGACGTCGGCGCTGCACAGCGCGACATCGAGCAGCGGGCTGACCGGCACATGCGACATTTCCTCGCGGCTCAGGCCGTGGCGCTCGCCGAAGTCGGCGATCAGTTCAAGCATGGCGCTGATCGAACGGGTGAACACGAACTTGCCGTACTCACGGCCGGCGATCGCAGCGGCGCAATACGCCAGCAGACGGTCACAATCCACACCCGCCAGCGCCTCTTCCCGCAGCAGAGCCTCGATGGCGGCGCGCTGCCGGGGATCCGGCACGAAGGCCGGCGGATGAGTCGTCGGCGCGCCGGGCGCCGCACCACCGGAGGTGGCGAAGTCCTGCATCTGGTCATAGCGCGGCGACAGGATGTCGTAAGTACCCGGACGCAGGTGGCCATAGCGCTGCATGAAAGCCTCGCGCGCCAGCACGCCGGTCTGAAGCCGTCGCATGTCGTCGACCAGGTCGCTCGCCACGGTACGCACGCCGGCCTGGAAACGTGCCACGTCATCGGCGGACAGCGCGCCACGCGCTACCAGCGAGAGCAGCAGCGTGCGCGCGATAAAGCCGTGGCGCGCTAGCACCGCGAACGGCTCGGTGCCCAGCCGGGTGCAGTCCTCGATCATCGGCAGCAGCGCGCACAGACCGCTGTCGGCGGCAGGTAGCCGTTGCGCAGCCAGCACCTCCACCCGCGCCAGAGCTGCGCTGATCGCCCCCTCGCCTTCGCCGCGCAGCAGCGGCAGCGTGAGCCTGCGTAGCGCGTCGCGGAACAGCTCGCGTTCATCTGCCGACAGCGCATCACCCACCAGCGTGTCGAGCTTGTCGTCCACATCGAAACTAAAGGTGGTGATGGCCACCTCGAACTCAATCTTGTCGTGCAGCTCCGGATGCGCGCGCAGTCGTGCCACCCAGGCATCGACCAGCTTGCCGGCGACCGCCGCTGGCAGATCCGCCGGCAAGTAGGAATGAAAACTGAGCCGGGTATCGATGAAGGGCTGACCGGCCAGCGACACCATCAGGGCCTGACCGGACGGCGTGGCATACCCCATGCTCGCGCGGGCGCGTCGCCAGGCATGGTCGGTGATCAGCGTGCGGTAAAGCGACAGCGACAGCGCACGCGGCGCACGGCCGATCATTTCCGCTGGATTCCAGTCCGGCATCTGGCCAAGCACCGTGGTGTGACCGAACACGCCGTGCGCCGGGCGCAGACGCTCGCGGACGAAGGTCTGTATGCCGCGCAGCTCGGCATCGATGCGCCGGGCCACGGCCCGATTCCAGTTCGGCTGGGTGGTGATCGCACGCACCTGAAGCAGATAGGGCTGCAGTGCCTCATCGAGCGCGAACTCGATGTCGAGGAACTGGCTGCCCAGCAGCTGTTCCAGCTCCTGCACCGCGGCAATCAGCCGCTGGAAGCGTTCCGACCGGATCGCGTCCGCCGCCCCGCGGTGAATGCAGAGCGTGCGATTGGCATACTCACCGCCGCCCGAGGTGACCGTATTGGTCAGCCCGGAAACGTCGTCGTAGTTGATGACGTAGTACGGCGCACCGGTATTGAGGTCGTGGGTGAATACCACGCCGCTCATGGCCGGGTGCTCGATCAGGGTCTGGAAGATCACCTCGTCACGCGAGGCGGTGCGTCGGTCACGCGCGTAGCTGTCCATCACGGTACGTGCAGCCGCCAGCAGCGCGACACCATCATCCGCACGGACACCCAGCACAGAGTCATAGGCACCGGCCTTCGAAGCCAGCACCCCGTCCTCATCACCGGCCGAAGAACGCACGATGAGCGTGGTCGAACCGAAATGCGCCGAGATGGCTGCACACAGTTCGGCCCCGGGCATCTGCGCGAGCTGATCCACCGGGAAAGCCAGCAGCTCGGGCACGCGGAAGCGGCTCACCCGGGGCTGCAGTTCGATCAGCATGCGCGCCTTGGAAAGGGTCTTGTTCATCATGGGCGGATCACGTTCTGGCGGCAGCCCTCAGGACACGCAGCACGCGCCACGCCTTGGTGCCGTATAACTGTCCGACACGCGGGAGATTGGTGGTCAGCGACCGCCACAAGGCCGCCCTCAGATGGCCTGCACCTGCACCCGAATCAAGCCCAAGGTAGGTTCGGACAGCATCCATCTGCGCAGGCAACACTCTGTCGACCGGCTCCGAGAAGAGCTGGCGCAAGGCCAAGAAACGCTCGATGTCCTCCTCATCTCCGTAATCCCTCAAGTCCTGAACCCCATCTCGTACCGACCGCGACCCCTTGATCACATAGGTGGGAGCAGGTCCGTAAAGGAAGAACGGCACCCCCGCCTCCACGAGGTAGAAACTGTGCGACCCGATGGTCGGCGAACAGGCGTACCGGAAACGCCGAGCAATCCCATAGAACCTATCCACGAAACACTGAGCGTTGGTGGTCCCGGCGGTGACGATGGACAGACCGTAGCGACGAAGCGTCCGATGCATCCCTTTAAGTACATCATGGAACGAGAGGCAAATAACCACCGGATGAAAGCTCTCGGGAAGATTCTTCAAGCTTTGCATGTATGCATCGAGTGAGTCGAACATCGGCGTCGTGTTGTCGTTCGAGTGACTGAAGAACACAACGGTGCCGTGGCGATCGGCGTCGGGCTCGATGCCGCGCGCGCTGCGATACGCGGCCCACGGGTGCGGAATGTGCAGCGCTTCCTTGCCATGCCGCTCTGCCATCAGACGCGCCTTCTTGGCGTTCCAGCTGAGGAACAGCCGGTAAGGCGACTCGATCTCGTTAGGCCAGCATCGCGCGCCCCAGTGAACGCCATGATCAGACACGGCACACATGGGAAGCCAGGACGGATAACTGGCCCAGTCACGCAGCGTCTTGCCGAAACTGGAGTTCTCCACCTCCCAGCTTGCCCAAGGCGCGAAACCTGCTTCCGTACGACGCCGTAGTCGGCTCAGTTGCAAAAGTTCGTCGTCGGAATAGCCTTCTGTCAAGACGCGCGCCGCCATCGCATCGACCGGAATCATTGTGGCCAGCCCTGACTGCTGAAACTCATACGATATTCCTCACGCGCAGACGATCCGACGCCGGATCGACATGCGACTGTGACCTGGACCGAAGCGGTCGAGCAGAGAACACGAAAGTCATGATTCGATGCAAGCTCCGTAGGCCGAGGCCAGCACTGCGTGGTCGCGGCACAGCAGCGGAATGCCGTCGAGCACCGGATAGACCAGGCCGGTGTCGGGCGACGAAAAGGCACTCTCCGAACGCATCAGCGGCGCATGGGTAAGCGGACAGCGCCAGGCGGGACGAGCCGGTTCACCGGCGTCCGTCTTCACGATGCTCACGACGCCGCTCGGGTTCAGCGGATTCACATAGAAATCGAGCAACCGATGGTCGGCGACCGTACAGCCCAGCGCCTCGGCGGTCGCCTTCAGATTGCGCACATAGCCGTGATGCGCCATGCGTTCGCGCGCCTCCGGGCCGGCCAGTTCGTAGATCGGTTCGACCAGCACCACCGCGCGTCGGGCTACCCGCAGCAGTTCCTGCAGCGCGGCCCGTTCGCGGCCCCCGTTCGGCTCCAGCGAGTGCGAGGTATAGACCACATCCACGCTGGCGTCGGCCAGCGGAATGTGGAACAGGTCGGCCACGAACAGCTCCGCCTGCTGCGCCTTCTGCCGCAGCCAGCCGCGGCCGTGCGCGCAGCGCGACCAGCTGATGTCGAACCCGAGCGCAGCCGCCGGCCGCTGCGGCAGTGTTTCGAGCAGACCGGCCAGCGTGGTGGCTTCACCCGACCCGACCTCCATCACCGAGCCGCCGACCGGCAGATGAGGCGCGACCAGCCCGGCGAGCTGAGCGCACCAGCGCTGTTTGCCCGCGGGGTCGGACAGCGCGTGACGCACGTAGGCGCCGGCCTGCAGGTCGTAGGCAATCAGCGTCGCGGCGGAAAGATTGTCGTTGCGTCCGAGTGCGCGGCGCGCGTATTCCATTGCGTTCTCGCCACGCGCGAAGGCATCGCGCATGCCGGCGAGCAGCGCGCGCAGTTCGGAGGCGGCGGTGTCGGTGGCCTGCTGGTCAAGAGAAAACATGGGGCTCGAGCATCGGTCAGATTTGAAGGGGGCGAATGTTCACTTGAGCAGATCCCAGGACAGCGGCGTGCCACGTACGACTGCGCGGGCGACGGTGCGCCCCATCACCGCGTCGATGAATCCCGGCGCCAGCCCCAGACCAGGCCGGATCGCGCGCACGTTGTCGTGGCTCAGCACGTCACCTGGCGCCAGATCTGCGGTGACATAGAGCGAGCGCCTGAACTGCAGCGACTTGCGCTCGGCTTCTGTCGGCCCGTAACGGACCTCGCCAAGCGCCTGCCAGGCGCGCTCGGTTTCCACCACCAGTTGCGCCATTTCGTGCGGTTCCATCGAGAAGGTGGCGTCCACGCCGCCTTCGCTGCGGTCCAGCGTGAAATGCTTTTCGATCACGGTGGCGCCCAGCGCGACGCTGGCCACCGACACGCCCACACCCATGGTGTGGTCGGACAGCCCCACCTCGCAGCCGAACATTTCGCGCAGGTGCGGAATGGTGCGGATATGGGTGTTGGCCGGTGTGGCCGGGTAGGTGCTGGTGCACTTGAGCAGCACCAGATGACGGCAGCCGGCTTCGCGTGCGGCGCGCACGGTTTCGTCCAGCTCGGCCAGCGTGGCCATGCCGGTGGAAATGATGAGCGGCTTGCCGGTAGCCGCAACGCGGCGAATCAGCGGCAGATCAGTGTTCTCGAACGACGCGATCTTGTAGCAGGGCACATCCAGCGATTCGAGAAAATCGACCGCGCTGTCATCGAAGGGCGTGCTGAACGGAATCATGCCCAGCGCGCGCGCGCGCTCGAAGATCGGCGCGTGCCAGTCCCAAGGCGTGTAGGCCTCGCCGTAAAGCTTGTAGAGAGAGGTGCCGGCCCACAGGCTGTCCGGATCCGCGATATGGAACTCGCGTTCGTCCAGATCCAGCGTCATGGTGTCCGGCGTGTAGGTCTGGATCTTCAGCGCATGGGCACCCGACTTGGCGGCAGCATCGACGATGGCCAGCGCCCGCTCGAGCGACTGATTGTGATTGCCGGACATCTCGGCAATCACGAAGGGGGGGGCGCCGGCGCCGATCGGACGGCCGGCAATGTGGAAGGCTTCAGTCATCTGGAAGGATCCGCTTGAAGAAGCGCGCGGCATCGGGAAGGTAGCCGGCAGACAGGAACATGTGGCGGGACGGCGCATTGTCGCCGGCCACTTCGGCGCGAATCTTACACACACCGGCCGGCCGTTCGAGCACCAGCCAGCGTTCGGCGGCGGCGAGCAGCTCGCTGCCGGCCCCCGTGCCATGTTCGCCCGGAGCGAGATAGATCGACACCTCGGCCTCGTCGCCGACCAGATCGAAGCGCACTACGCCCAGCGCCTGACCGTTGCGCTCGCCCACCAGCAGCCGGCGGTCCGCGCGTCCCAGCGTATCGGCCAGCCAGGCATCGTGTGCGGGGCGCGGAATCGGGTCCCGGTTGCGCGACACCCGGCGCACCGCCTCGCGATTGCGCCATGCAAAGAGGTTGTCACCGTCTGCCGCGACGGCCGGACGTATCGTGACGCCAGTGCAGCCCAACGCCCGGCAGACCCGGGCAGCACCGGCTCCATCGACCGTCGCCGCACCTGCGGCGGACAGCGCCCGCAGCAGGTGCGGGCTTTCGCACAGCGCCACAATCTGTCGCAGCAGCGCCTCATCGTCATGGCCCACCTGAAGCGGCGCGTGCAGCACCCCTGCGTCAGCGGCGGTTGCGACCTGCTCATGCTGATTGTCGGCCACCGGCCACACCAGCGCCGGCAGCCCGGCGCAGGCGCGCTCCCAGACTGCGGTGCCGCCGGCGCCGATGGCCAGATCGGCCGCCGCCATCAGCTCGGCCATGCGAGCAGTCTGCACATGACAGCAGTAGCCGGCCTGCGCGCAGGCCGCCTCGATGTCGGCACGATGCGGGTGCGCGGCGCCGATCACCACATCGACCGCCACCTGCGCGGACAGCACGCGCGGCAGCAGCGCAATCACCCGGCCTGTCTGGTTGGCCGCATCGACACCGCCGAAGAACACCAGCACCCTGCGCACCCCGCCGTCGCGACGGCGGCCACGCACGGACGTGAACTCCGGCCGCAGCAGCGCGTAACGCGGACCGAGAAGCCGCCGGGCAGCGGCGGGAACGCGCTGCGCATAGCGCACCGCCGTGTCGGCATACAGATTCTGGTCCAGCAGCAGGTCACACTCGTGATCACGGTCCGCCAGATCATCGATCACCATGATGCGACGCACCCGCTCGCGCAGCACACGCTCCCAGCGTACATCCAGCGCGTAGTGGTCGACGATGAGCCAGTCAGCCGCGAAACCGGCCAGCGCGGCGCGGGTGCGGGCCGCATCTTCCGCCTGAGCACCGCCCAGCCAGCCCGCATGGGGCAGGCCGTCCGGCTCGCCCGCCCCGTCGATCCGGGTCACCGCGTGCCCTGCAGCCTGCAAACGCCCTGCTGCACCTTCGGTGAGGTGGCGGCAGACGAAGCGGACCTGCGCACCGCGCAGCGCGAGCGCGTCGGCCAGCGTCTGGCAGCGCGCAAGATGGCCGGTGCCGATCTGCGGCGACGCATCGGTGCGGATGGCTACTCTCATGCGGCGCCCTCAGCTCGCAGACGGAGTGCCACACAGACCTCGGCCATGGCGAGATCGGCGTCATCGTCGATGTCCATCGCTGACATCCAGTCCATCGGATGCAGCGTATGGCCGGGCAGGTAAAAGCTGCCTCCCTCCAGAAAGGCATCGCGTTCTGCCAGCCACAGCGCACCGCTCGGGCAGTAAAGCGGCGGCAGATCCTGCGAGCGCGCGGTGCGTGCCTCCGGAAACAACCAGTCGGGCTGTCCGTCGGCCTGCAGGCGAGCGGCCCACCACGGATTCATCCAGCCGAAGCGGAAGGCGCTGATCTGGGCCGGTGCCGTACCACTCTCGAAAGCGGTCATCGCATCGCGGATGTCCCGGGCATTGCGCAGCGGGCAGTTGGCCATCAGCTGCGCCACCGTGTCGTAACGCTCATTCCAGTGCGTTTCAGCCTGGCGCAGTGCAACCAGGGTTGCCTCGCTTGAAGAGGCCTGATCGTCGGCCGCCGCTTCACGCAGGAAGGGCACCTCGGCACCCGCCTCACGCGCAACTTCAGCGATCCCAGCATCGTCGGTGGACACCAGCACCCGGTCAAAGCAGCCGGCGTCTAGCGCAGCGCCGACCGACCACGCCAGCATGGGCCTGCCACCAAGCGGCAGCACGTTCTTGCGCGGCAGCCGCTTCGAGCCTCCGCGTGCCAGGATGATGGCGATGCGACGGCTCACCAGACGCTCCAGCCGCCGTCGGCCATCATGACGTGGCCGGTGACCGCAGACGCGGCATCGGACAACAGCAGGTCTACCGGCCCGGCCAGTTCATGCTCGCCCAGCATGCGGCCGATCGGGCACAGCGCGGCGTAGCGCTGCTTGAAGGCCTCGTCCACCCGCCCTTCCACGCCACCGAAGGCCACGCAGTTCACGCGGATGCCGCGCTCGGCCAGTCGCACCGCCAGTTCCTTGGTCAGATGCGCCAGCGCCGCCTTGGCCACGCCATACTGCAGCGGCGACTGCCGGACTGGATCGGCGTATAGACGCAGATTGGGCGCGACCGTACCGTACTGCGACCCGATGTTCACCACCGCACGCAGCCTGGAGTCCGGCGCGTCAGCCAGTGCCATCACCAGTTCATACGGCGTCACCACGTCGAGCGCGAACTCGTCGAGAAAATCCTGGCGCGCGACCCGGCCGTCCACGCCGGTACGCAGGAAGGACACATTGCGTGCATTGTTGACCAGGCCGTCCGGCATGCAGCCGATCTGCCGCAGACCGTCGACCACCGTGGCTGCGGCGCCCGGCGCCATCAGGTCGGCGCACAGCGTGTGCAGGGTACCGCCATTGCCGGACAGGTCGATGGCCAGCTCGGCCAGCGCGTCGAACGAGCGGCCGGCGGCGATCACCGTATCACCGACCGTCAGGAAATGGCGCGCCAGCACGCGGCCTATCTTGCCGGTGGCGCCAGTAATGAGAATGGAACGGCTCATGCACGCCTCCCGAGTTCTATCAGATCCACCACCTCCAGCATGGCGTCCGGCCGGATGCGCACGTCGCGGGCGCGCACGCCATCGACGAAATCCTGCAGCGCCGCGCGGAAGGCGCGGAAGGTGTCGGCGAATTGCAGGTCGCACCAGCCGGCGGCACCGAACACCCTGAGGCCCAGCGGCGCACCGGCCGAGCCCAGAGTGGATATCTGCGCTTCGATGCCGGAGGCGAACTCGACCTGCAGCGTGACGCGATCGGCAACCGACCAGCGCTGGCTGCGTACGACCGTACCGCGATCGGGCAGCAGCTGCAGCAGTGGCTCGATCACATGGACCGCGTACTTGTCCCAGTCCTTGGGCACGGTCGCTGCAACAGCGCGCAGCGGCCCAACCGCCTCGCACTGGGCCAAGGTCAGGCTCAGTTCCGGCGCATAGCGCAGCGCGGAGCACGAGAACAGCTGGCCGGGGAAACGCTGCAGGCCGATCAGGGTTTCCGCATCGACACGCGACAGCGCGAGCGGCTTGTCGACGTAGATCGGCACACCCGCCTCGAGAAAGGGTCGCGCGAACGCGAGGTGGGTATCGGCGTCGTCTCGCGCCAGCAGCACCGCGTCCACCTGTCCGATCAGATCGGTGCAGCGGTCGGCCACGTGCTCGATGCATGCCGCTTGAGCCACATGCCGCGAGATCGCGACGTCTTGGGTCCACACATGGGTCACCCGGGCACCGGCGATCGCGTCGTCCGGAAAGCGCTGCTTTTCGAGATAGCGCGGAATGACCGGAAAGCCGCAGTGCTCCATGGCCGCTGCGTCATAGCCGTTGAAGATGGCCGACCACGAGTAGGGATGACCGTTGCCGGACGAAAGTCCGATCACGCCAAGACGCAGTGCCGTGCTCATGACAGCCTCCAGTTAACCGGATTGAGCAGCGCCGGGTCACTGCATGCGAAGGGTGCGGCATCGAATGGCAGCACCGCGTCCAGCCCGATCAGCGCCTCGTCGAGCTGGGAGACGTTCTGTACGCCGATCAGGCAGCAACTGACCTCAGGCAGGTCGCACACGAAGGCCAGTGCGGCCTGCTGCGGCAAGACCTTGCGCTCTGCGCAGGCGGCATGCCAGGCATGGAGCCGTTCGCGCCAGGGATCGAAGTAGGCGGGCGCGCTATCCGGCGACATCAGCAGCAGACCCTGCAGGAAGACCGAGCGCACGTGAATTTCAACGCCGAGCGCCGCCAGCCGCGCCAGCGACCCATCGACGATCAGCCGCTGGTCGAACACGTTGAGCGGCAGCTGAACCAGATCCGGCGTGAAGCGCGCAAGTATCGCGTCCAGCTGGGCTCCGTCATAGATCGATACGCCGATGCGCTCGACCTTGCCCTGGTCGCGCAACGCGCGCAGCGCATCGATCAGCCGTTCGCCGCCCGGCGCCAGCAGATCGTCGGCGTGGTGGGCGAGCAGGCCATGCACCGCGGGCAGGCGCAGCCGCGTCAGTGAGCGTTCCAGCGTCGCCTTCAGGTCGTCCGCGTCAGCGGCCGTGATCGGCGCATGCGCGTATCGCGGCGTCTTCGTCACCACCTGCAGGCCAGTCAGATCTTGCTCACCGAGTACCGACTCCGCCTCTCCGTACAGGGCTGCGGTATCGAGCACACGCAGACCGGCCACCCGGCCGGCGGCGAGGATGCGCCCGACCTCAGTCGGCGGCGTGCGGCCGTCGCGATTGGCCACGCCGTAGTCCACGCCCCACTGCACGGTGCCGAGGCCGATCCGGGCATGACGGTCGGTCACGCGAGCGCGTCCCGGAGAGCGCCGATCACGCGATCCTGATCTGCGTCGGACAGGCCCGGATGCATGGGCAGGCTTATGGCGCCGGCGTAATACCGCTCCGCGCCCGGGCAGTGGCCGGGCCGAAAGCCCAGGCCTGCGTAGTAGGGCTGCAGATGAACCGGTATGTAGTGCACGTTCGCACCGATGTCGCGCGCGCGCAGCGCCTCGAATACGGTGCGTCGGTCATGACCGGCACCCACCTGCACCACATAGAGATGCAGCGCGGAACGCCCATCCAGTTCGGCCGGCGGCAGGCTCAGAGGAAGCGCCGCGAGCGCTTCGGCATAGCGCGCGGCCACCCGGTGGCGCTGGTCTACGAAAGCGTCGAGTCGGTTCATCTGGCTCAGGCCGAGCGCAGCCTGCATGTCGGTCATGCGGTAGTTGAAGCCTAGATCGATCTGCTGGTAGTACCAAGGGCCATCCGGGGCGTGGGTCATGTCCGCCGGGTCGCGCGTGATGCCATGGCTGCGCAGGCGCTCCATGCGGCGGGCCAGTGCGACGTCCTGCGTCAGCGCCATGCCACCTTCGGCGGTCGTGATGATCTTGACCGGATGAAAGCTGAACACCGCAATGTCGCTGTAGCGGCCGTCACCCACCGGCGCACCGTCATAGCGCGCCCCGATGGCATGCGAAGCGTCCTCAATCACCGCAAACCCGTAGCGACGGCTCAGCGCGCGGATCGTCTTCATGTCGCAGGAGCGGCCGCACAAGTGCACCGGAATCACCACCTTGGGCAAGGTACCCTCCCGCTCCGCCCGCGCCAGGCGCTCCGCCAGATGTTCGGCACACATGTTGCCAGTGGCCGGATCGACATCGACGAAATCCACCGTGGCCCCGCAGTACAGCGCGCAGTTGGCACTGGCGACGAAGGTGACCGGGCTGGTCCACACCCGGTCGCCGGGGCCTACGTCCAGCGCGAGGCAAGCCACGTGCAGCGCCGAGGTGGCGCTGTTCATCGCTACGGCGTGAGCAGCACCGCAGTAGCGCGCCACCGCCTGTTCGAAAGCGGGCACCGCCGGCCCCTGTGTGAGGTAGTCGGAACGCAGCACGCGCACGACCGCCTCGATGTCCTCCTCACTGATCTGCTGCCGGCCGTAGGGGATGAAGCCACTCATATGCGACCCACCTTGTCGCGGTTGGCATCGATCCACGCGCGTAGCGCCTCGACGCTCATCCATTCGCGGTTATTGTCGGAGGAATAGGTGAAATCTGGCGCCACCTTCACGCCGTCATTGATGCGGCCCGGGTCTTCGCTCCACTTGTGGATGGCCGGCAGGATCTTGTAGTGATCGCCGTACTCGTAGGTGTGCGGCGCATCCTCGGGGCCGATCATCTGTTCGTGCAGCTTCTCGCCCGGACGGATGCCCACGATATCGTGCCGCGCGTCGGGCGCCACTGCGCGCGCGATATCGGTGATGTTCATCGACGGAATCTTCTTCACGTAGATCTCGCCACCCACCATGTCATCAAAGGCATGCCAGACCAGATCCACACCCTGCTCGAGCGTGATCATGAAGCGCGTCATGCGTGGATCGGTGATCGGCAGCACGCCCTTGTCAGCGATCGACAGGAAATAGGGAATGACCGATCCGCGCGAACCCATCACGTTGCCATAGCGCACCACCGCGAAGCGGGTATCGTTGCCACCGGCATACGAGTTGCCGGCCACGAACAGCTTGTCCGACGCAAGCTTGGTCGCGCCATAAAGATTTGCCGGGCTGCTCGCCTTGTCGGTGGACAGCGCCACCACCCGCTTCACGTTCTGGTCGATGCAGGCGTCGATCAGGTTCATCGCGCCGATCACATTGGTCTTGACGCACTCGAAGGGGTTGTACTCGGCGGTCGGCACTATCTTGGTGGCCGCGGCGTGCACGACGTAATCGACCCCGTGCAGCGCACGGGAGAGGCGATCCTTGTCGCGCACGTCACCGATGAAGAAGCGCACCCGGGGATCGTCGCCATAGAGCTTGGCCATCTCCCACTGTTTCATTTCGTCACGCGAGAAGATGACCAGACGTCGCGGGTTGTAGCGCGCCAGCGTCATCGGTACGAAGGTGTGAGCGAAAGAGCCGGTCCCGCCGGTCACGAGGATGGATGCGTTGGTCAGCATGGGTTCATTCCATGGAAGGGACGGCGGCTTCCGCCGTCCTGACAAGTTGATCGAGCACTTCGGCCGGCGAACCGATCTGCACCACCCGGCCCGATTCCAGGTGGCACAGCCGGTCGCACCGTTCCACAGTACTGAGCCTGTGAGCCACGATGACAATGGTCTTGCGTCCCTGCAACGCGTCGACCGCCTTCATCACTTCGGCTTCGGTCGCCACGTCGAGCGCACTGGTAGCTTCGTCCAGCACCAGGATGGGGGGATCGTGGTATAGCGCACGGGCGATGCCAATGCGCTGACGCTGGCCGCCTGACAGACGCACGCCGCGCTCGCCGACGAAGGTGTGGACACCTTCGGGCTGAGTCGCGACGAAGGCGTCGAGCTGGGCGAAGGCCAACGCGCGAGCCACCGCGGCATCGTCGATCTGCGCGTCCGGAACGCCGAAAGCCACGTTTCGACGCAGCGAGTCGTCTGTGAGGTAGATGGATTGGGGAACATACCCGATCTGGCTTCGCCAGCCGCGCAAGTCATCGCGGATGTCGCGGCCATCTGCCTCGATACGCCCCACATCCGGATTGAGCAGGCCAAGCAGCAGATCCACCAGCGTGCTCTTGCCGGAACCGCTGCTGCCGACGATGCCCAGTGTTTCGCCAGCATGGATGTCCAGCGACAGCCGGTCGAGCGCTGGGGTCAAGGCTCCCGGATAGCGATAGCTCAGCGCATCTATGCGAATGCCGCGATTGAACGGAGCGCGGGCGGCAGAGGCGATGCCTGCGTCCTCCACACCCTGCGGTCGGGTGAGTTCGGCATGCAGCATGTCGATTACCGGCAGGCCATACCGCAGGCCGTGTAGCGCGGTCAGTACCCGGTTCATCGAAGGCATCAGTCTGAAGGCAGCCGCCGCGAACAGACCAACGACCGGCACGACATCTGCCAGTGCGCGCTCGCGCCAGACCATACTGAGAACCAGCAGAGCCAGGCCGCCGACCGCCAACAGCTCCAACCATAGACGCGGCATCTGCTGCAGCCCGGACTGCCGTCCGCCCACCTTGGCGACCGCGTCATTGTGTTGATCGAATGCGGCGAGAAAGGCAGCCTCGCGCCCGAATACGCGTACATCCTTCACCCCGCCCAACCCCTGCTGGATCTGCTGCAGCTTGAGCCCTTCATGGTGCTGGCGCAGTCGCCCCCAGCGCGCCACGCGCGAGCGGGTGAAACGGTTGAACGCCCAGGCCGAACCGCCGACCACCCCGCCGACGACGAGCGCGCCCACCGGCTCAAACAGTAGCAACAGGGTGCCAATACCGACCAGCACGCACGCTTCGGCAACCAGCAGCATCCCCGGCAGCAGTGCATGACTGCCGAACAGCGTCGCTTCTGTAGTGACGTTGCGGATCAACTGCGCCGAGTTGTGCTGCACATGAAAAATGTAGGGTTCGGCCAGATAGCGGGCAAACAGCTTGTGTGCCACCCGCGCCTGTGCTGCGAACGCAAAGGCAGACTGGCGCCAAGCGAGAAAGGCGAGGAAGGCGTTCTTGACCAGATAGACCAGCGCGAGCGCCGATACCGCCCAGGCCACCAGCACCGCCTGCGGCGGTTCGCCGAGCAGCCGGAGCACGCTGGCCACATGAGGGCTGCGGGAGGCTGGATCATCCTGCATCAACACCGCCATCGCCGGCACCACCAGCCCGACGCCCAGTGTTTCGAAAGCCATGCCGACGAGCATGAGCAGGAACAGGCCTCCCGCCGACCGTCGCTGGTCGGGGTCGAGCACCGCGAACAGCTTTCGCGCCAACGCAAACCGGGACGCGGCGCTGCTCATTGCCGACTCTCTTCCGACGGAATCTCGCCCACCTGCGCGCTCATGCGGCGGGCCTCGACCTGTAGCTCCTCGATTTCGGATCGCAGCGTTTCGTACTCCTGCAGTTTCTGCTTGAGGTAGCGCAGCGACACCCGCGCCTTCTCCTCGAAGCCGGCAGGTGTCAGGAAATACATGTAGGCGAGCTTGTTGCGGCTGTTGCGGAAGTTGCGTGCCTTGACCAGGCCACGCTCGATCAGCGCGTTCAAGCAGAAATTGACCTTACCGACGCTCACACCCAGCGCCTGCGCGAGCTGTCGTTGCGACAGTTCGGGCTTCGCTTCCAGCAATTTCAGCAGGCGGTATCGGGTCTGTTCGTCGAGCATCGTGCGTTCATTGATTGAACGCGCGAATTACACACGTAGCCGCCTTCACTGTCAATTCTGCCGACATCCGGCTGCTATGCTCGCGCCTTCATGATGCGTGCCCTCTACACCCTGATCTGGCTGCTCGGTCTGCCCTTCGCGCTGCTGCGCACGCGGCTGCGCGGCCGACGCGAACCGGGCTACCTGGAGGACATCCGCGGGCGCCTGGGCTTGGGCCCTCGTCCGCCTTCGCGTCCGACCTTATGGCTGCATGCCGTATCAGTCGGAGAAACCCGTGCGGCGGCGCCACTGCTGACGGCCCTCCGTGCCCGTTATCCGGAACATCGGATCCTGATCACGCAGATGACAGCCACCGGCCGAGCCACGGCTCGCGCGCTGTACGGCGACTTCGCCGAGTTCGCGTGGCTACCATGGGATCTCCCCTGGGCACAGCGCGCCTTCCTGCGCCGCTGGCGACCCGCCCTGGGCATCGTGATGGAAACCGAGATCTGGCCGAATCTGGTGCACGAATGCCGCCGCGCCAGCGTGCCGGTTGCGCTGGCAAACGCTCGAATGTCGGCGCGCTCGGCCGCACGTTACGCACGGCTGGGCGGTTTCGTGCGGGCGGTGCTGCGCGATTTCTCCGCACTTGTCGCGCAAACCACCGAGGACGCGGCGCGGCTGTCCGCGCTTGGCGCACCGCGAGTTACTGTCGCCGGCAATCTGAAGTTCGACATCGAACCGCCGGCCAGCCAACTCGACCTCGGCAGAGGTTGGCGCGCGGGCCTGGGCCCGCGCCGGGTACTGCTGCTCGCAAGCACCCGCGAGGACGAGGAAGCACCGCTGCTGGACGCCCTGCTGCCGGAGCTTCCGTCCGACGTTCTGATCGCTCTGGTCCCACGCCACCCGCAGCGCTTCGACGAGGTCGCCGACGGCATCCTCTCTCGCGGCCTGACGCTATGTCGACGCAGTACCGGCGCGGCCCCGGACACGAGCACCCGCGTATGGCTGGGTGACGCGATGGGTGAAATGTTCGCCTGGTATGCGCTTGCCGACCTCGCACTCATCGGCGGGAGTTGGCAACCTCTGGGCGGACAGAACCTGATCGAAGCATGCGCCGTGGGTTGCCCGGTCGTTATCGGGCCGCACACGTTCAATTTTGCGACGGCGACTCTTGACGCCATAGACGCGGGTGCCGCGATCAGAGCGACCGACGAGGCGAATGCCGCAGCCATCGCTCGCGCATTGCTGGACGACCCCGAGGGGCGGCAGCGCATGGCGACCGCTGCACACACATTCGCCCGCGCGCACCGGGGCGCAACCATGCGCACGCTGCAGGCGCTGGAAGCGCTGCTTCCCTCAAGCGGGAGCGATTGACATAGATGGGCGATAATTCGCCCCTGACTTCCGGCCCCCAGAGAATCATGCCCAAGATCGCACTCATCACCGGCGTTACCGGCCAGGACGGCGCCTACCTCGCCGAATTCCTGCTGAAGAAGGGCTACGAGGTCCACGGCATCAAGCGCCGCTCGTCGCTGTTCAACACCGACCGGATAGATCACCTGTACGAAGATCCGCACGTCGACAACCGCAAGTTCATCCTGCACTACGGCGACCTGACCGATTCGACCTCGCTGGTGCGCATCATCCAGAAGGTGCAGCCGGACGAAATCTACAACCTGGCCGCCCAGTCGCACGTGGCAGTGAGTTTCGAAGAGCCGGAATACACGGCCAACGCCGACGGCATCGGCGCGCTGCGCATACTTGAAGCCATCCGCATCCTCGGTCTGGAAAAGAAGACCCGTTTCTACCAGGCCTCGACTTCCGAGCTGTACGGTCTGGTGCAGGAAATCCCGCAGAAGGAAACCACGCCCTTCTACCCGCGCAGCCCGTATGCGGTGGCCAAGCTTTACGCCTACTGGATCACCGTCAACTACCGCGAGGCTTACGGCATGTACGCCTGCAACGGCGTGCTGTTCAACCACGAGTCGCCGGTGCGCGGCGAAACCTTCGTCACGCGCAAGATCACGCGCGCCATCGCACGCATCGCCCTCGGCCTGCAGGACTGCCTGTATCTGGGCAATATGAGCGCGCTGCGCGACTGGGGCCACGCCCGCGACTACGTCGAAATGCAGTGGCTGATGCTGCAGCAGGACCACGCCGAAGACTTCGTGATCGCCACCGGCGTGCAGTACAGCGTGCGCCAGTTTGTCGAGTTTGCCGCTGCGGAGCTGGGCATCACGGTGCGTTTCGAGGGCGAGGGTGAGAAGGAAGTGGGCATCGTCGCTGCTATCACGGGCGACCGCGCCAAGGTGAAAGTGGGCGACGTGATCGTGAAGGTCGATCCGCGTTACTACCGTCCGACCGAAGTGGAGACCCTGCTCGGCGACCCGACCAAGGCGCGTGAGAAGCTGGGCTGGACGCCGAAGACCACGCTGCAGGAGCTGGTGAAGGAGATGGTCGAATCCGACTACACCAGCGCCAAGCGCGACGCGCTGGTGAAGATGGCCGGCTTCCAGGCCTACGACTATCACGAGTAAGCGGGCGAACCCTTCCATGGACAAGCACGCGCGCATCTACGTAGCCGGCCACCGCGGTCTGGTCGGCTCGGCCATCGTCCGCAATCTCGAGGCGAAAGGCTATACGCACATCCTCAAGCGGACACACGCCGAACTCGATCTGACCGACGCGGCCGCGACCGACGCCTTCTTCGCCGAACACAAGCCCGAGTATGTGTTTCTCGCCGCTGCCAAGGTCGGCGGCATCGTCGCCAACAACAGCTACCCGGCAGAGTTCATCCGCGACAACCTGGTGATCCAGGCCAATGTGATCCACAGCGCGTGGAAGCACGGTGTGACGCGGCTGATGTTCCTCGGGTCGAGCTGCATCTACCCGAAGATGGCGCCGCAGCCGATGCGCGAGGACTGCCTGCTGACAGGCCCGCTGGAGCCGACCAACCGCCCGTACGCGCTGGCCAAGATCGCCGGCATCGAAATGTGCTGGAGCTACAACCGCCAGTACGGCACGAAGTATCTGGCGGTGATGCCGACCAATCTGTACGGACCGGGCGACAACTATCACCCGGAGAACAGCCACGTCATCCCGGCGCTGCTGCGCAAGTTCCACGAGGCGAAGCAGCGCGGCGACCGGACGGTCACCATCTGGGGCACCGGCACGCCACGGCGCGAGTTCCTGTACAGCGACGACATGGCGGATGCCTGCGTCTTCCTGATGAACCTGCCGGAAGATCGCTACACGAGCCTGCTGGGCAGCGACGAGTCGGTGAGCGGCCGGTTCGAGCCGCCGCTGGTGAACGTGGGTGTGGGCGAGGACGTGACCATCAAGGAACTGGCCGGACTGGTCGGCAAGGTGGTCGGTTTCGACGGTGAATTGGTGTTCGATACGAGCAAGCCCGATGGTACGCCGCGCAAATTGATGGACGTGTCACGTCTGAACGGAATGGGCTGGCGAGCCGCGACCACCCTGCGTAGCGGTCTGGCTGACGCCTACCGGGATTTCACCCGCCAAGCTACCTGACCCTGACCGCCCCCGCCTCCACCTTCAGCCGCTGCCTGCCGTGGCCAGCCGGAATCTGCACGGTGCCGGCCAGGCGATACGGTCCGACCACGCTCGGCGCCACTTCGACCACCGCGCGGCGCCCGGCGGCCGAATGGCTTTCCAGCCACCAGCCCTTGTCGTCGCGCGTCGTGCGCATACCGAAGGGCCGCGCCAGCGGCTCGCCGACGAACACGCCTTCGCCGGGCCAGGCTACGCTCTTCCAGTAGGCTTCGATCAGCGTTTCGCCCTCGGCGTAGAAGGTCATCAGGATGCCCGGGTGCGGGAACTTGCCGAGGTGGTTGCACGGCTCGACCACGGTGCCGTAGCTGCCGGTGGCGCCGGCACGCAGCCACTCCAGTGCGCTCATCTGCGTCTGGTTGCCGGTCAGCTGGCCGCCGAAGGAGGTCAGATGGTCGGCCGGCGCGCCGGGCAGGAAGGTGAGCGTATCGAGCGCGGGCACCCTGACCGCACCGGTGAAATAGCCGATCACGTCGCGCCGCCCGCCCGCCTCGGCGGCGGTCGGCGTCTCGAAGTGCAGGCCGCGCACCTGCTGCACGATCTCGTCGAACATGCCGGCGCGCACGTTGCGCGCGGAATCCTCGGTGCGGACCAGGTAGACGCTGCCCTTCGGATAGCTGTAATCCGATGCGATGCCGCGGTCGATCAGCTGTCGTACCTGCTCGACCGTTTCGCCGGCCAGCAGCATGGCCGGTCTCGGCATCGGCATGTCCTCGCTCATGGCGCGGCCGCCATTGAACATCCGGCTGGTCTGTGTCGGTCCGCAGCTGGCTGAGCAGAAGCGTTCGTCGTAGCCGAAAGCGAAAGCGGAGGTGATGCTCATGCAACCGGCGCGCCATGGCTTGGTCCATGCCAGCGCGAACGCCTGGATGCCGGACGGCAGCTTCTGCTCGACTTCCGCCTGCAGCGCCTCGAACTCGGCGCGTGTCAGTGCAGCGCGGTCGTGCGGCAGGCGCACCTCGATCAGGTTCGCCTCCGGTATGCCGCGGCGGATGCGGTAATAGGTGCCGGCATCGACGCTGGCCGGGTCGGACACATTGACGATGACCGCCAGCTCGCCCGGGCCCAGTGCTCGCGCGACGTCGGCGAGCGGAAGCAGCAGGGCCAGCAGCAGGCAGCGAAGATAGACAGTGAGTTTCGGCATGTGGCGTCCGCAGCGCATTTCGATCAGGCCGACAGTCTATATAGGCAAGCGCCTGCGAGACACCTGTCCGCGCGCGGGCATGGCACCATCCGGGCGCAGATCCAGCCCTGCGCCCACGACACTATCCAACGGAGGTTCACTCGAATGCGTTATCAAGCCTATCGTGAGCAGTGCAATGCAGACAGCCTGACGATGATCGACGCTGAAGTCCCGCGTCCCGGTCCGGGCCAGGTGCTGGTCAAGATGCGCGCAGCGTCGCTGAACTATCGCGATCTGTTCATCCTGCAGGGCCTGTATCCCGGCGTCGATTCGAAGGATCTGATCCCGCTGTCCGACGGCGCTGGCGAGGTGGTCGAGATCGGCGCGGGCGTCGACCGCTTTGCCGCCGGCGACCACGTGATCGGCACCTTCTTCGAAACATGGATATCCGGTCGACTGCAGCCGGCTTACTTCGGCAAGACCCTGGGCGGCACCGCGCCCGGCGTACTCACCGAGTACCGCCTGTTCCCACAGGAATCGCTGGTCGCCAAACCGGCGCACCTGAGCTTCGAGGAGGCGGCGACGCTGCCCTGCGCCGCGCTGACCGCGTGGAACGCGCTGTTCGAAGGCCCGGCCCCGCTGCGTGCCGGCGAACGCGTGCTGGTGCTGGGCACCGGCGGCGTGTCGATGTTCGCGCTGCAGCTGGCAAAGGCGGCCGGAGCCGAGGTGATCGCCACCTCGTCGAGCGACGCCAAGCTGGAAAAGGCAAAGTCGCTGGGCGCGACCACGCTGATCAATTACCGTAGCCACCCGGAGTGGGATCAGGAAGTGCGCAATGCCACCGGTGGTGCAGGCGTCGACCACGTGGTCGAAGTCGGTGGCCCGGGCACGCTGCAGCGCTCGATTGCCTCGCTCGGCCAGAACGGCCAGGCGCACCTGATCGGCGTGCTGACCGGCGGCGAAATCAACCCGCTGCCGCTGCTGTTCACCACCTCGACCGTGCGCGGCGTGTTCGTCGGTTCGCGCGAAATGTTCGAATCCATGAACAAGGTGATTTCGCTGCACAAGATTCACCCGGTCATCGACCGCGTGTTTGGTTTCGAAGAAGCGCGCGCAGCACTCGCACACCAGCAGAGCCAGGCCCACGTCGGCAAGGTGGTGGTGAGGATAGGCTGAGGGGCTAGGGGCTAGGGGCGGAGTCCGGCGCGCACCGAGGGTTCCTGACCTCCAGTCCCCAGCCCCTGATCCCTAGCCCCTCTACCCCAGCCCCTCTCACAGCACCTTCGCCGAGAAGGTGTCGCAGGCCGCCATCTCGCCCTGTTCCAGTCCGCGGCGGAACCAGCGCATGCGCTGTTCGGCGCTGCCGTGGGTGAAGCTTTCCGGCACCACGTAACCCTGCGCCTGCTTCTGCAGCGTGTCGTCACCGATGGCGGTGGCGGCGCGCAGCGCCTCTTCGACGTCGCCCTGCTCCAGGATGCTGCGCGAGCGGTTGGCGTGGTGCGCCCAGATGCCGGCGAAGCAGTCGGCCTGCAGTTCCATCCGGACCTGCAGCAGGTTGGCCTCGCGCTCGCCTGCACGCTGTTTCGCGCGCTGCACCTTTTCGGCGATGCCCAGCTGGTGCTGCACGTGGTGCCCGACTTCGTGCGCGATCACGTAGGCCTGGGCGAAATCGCCGGGCGCGCCGAAGCGGCGCTGCAGGTCGTCGTAAAAACCCAGATCGAGATAGACGCGTTCGTCGGCCGGACAGTAGAAGGGCCCCATCGCCGCCTGTCCCACGCCACAGCCGGTCTGCGTGCCGCCGGTGTAGAGCACCAGCCGCGGCTCGCGGTACTCGCCGCCGCCGGCGCGGAACAGTGCGCCCCAGGTGTCCTCGGTGTCGGCCAGCACGCGCGAGGTGAAGCGCGCCAGGCCATCCTGTTCCGGCTGCCCGGTCGACTGCACCCCCGGCTGTACCGGTGCCTGCTGCTGCGCATCCGGCAGGCCACTGCCCATATTGAGCACCACCGACGGATCGACGCCGAAATACATCGCCACCAGCGCCAGCACGATGGTGCCTATGCCTATGCTGCGCCCGCCGCCCGGCAGGCCGCCGCGGGCGCCCCGCCTGTCCTCGATGTTCTCGCTTTCCCGTCCGTCGTCCAGTCGCATGCTCGCCCCCTCCTCGCAGACGCACATGATAGGCGGATCAGGTGGTGGCGGTATCCATCACCGGCAGCCACAGCGTGACCGTCGTGCCCTCGCCGGGGACGCTGACGATTTCGATCTCGCCGCCATGCAGGTCCATGATTTCCTTGACCAGCGACATGCCCAGACCGGTGCCCGGAATGTTGCCCGACGGGTCAGCGCGGTAGAAGCGCTCGAAGATGCGCGCCTGCTGTTCCGGCGTCATGCCGATACCCTGATCGCTGACGTGAATGCCCGCCATCAGGCGCGAGTTGCGCGTCACTTCGGTCACCGACAGCCTGACTTCGCCGCCGCCCGGGGAGTACTTGAAGGCGTTGGTGATGATGTTGCTCAGCGCGCGCACCATCTTCTCGTGGTCGACGCGGATGCGCGGCATCGACTGCGGCATGTCCAGCGATACGCGGTGCGTGTCGCCCGGCATCGCGAGGCCTTCCAGCGTCGCGTTGATGAGCATCTTGACCGGCAGGTCCTCGTAGCGGAAATCCTGCCCGGCGCGCGCCTCGATGCGCGCGAGGTCGAGCAGGTCGTTGATCAGGTTCACCAGCACGCGCGACTGCCGGTGGATGATGCCGTGCATGCGCCGGCGCGCCGTTTCGTCGTATTCGCGGTTCAGCAGCAGTTCGGCAAAGCCGAAGATGGACGACAGCGGCGTGCGCAGTTCGTGCGCCGCCGTGCTCAGGAACTCGCTCTTCATCCGGTCGACTTCGAACTGCTGCGTGATGTCGCGGAAGTAGAGCACCGTTTCCGAGCGCCCCTGCGGTGCCACGCGCGCACTGCGCTCGAGCACGCGGCGCTCCGGGCGCAGCAGCCACAGCCGCTGCGCCTCCTCGCTCGAACCGTCGAGCGCGAGCTCCGGCCATGGGTGTGCCGGGTCCGACAGCCCGGCCATGCGCCGATCGAAGGTCTGCGCGTCCAGCCCCAGCAGTTCGCTCTGCGCCATATGCGTCATGCGCACGAAGGCCGGGTTCACATTGGTCAGGATGCCGTCTGCATCGAAGGTGACGAAGCCGTCGGGCGACAGTGAAAAAACCGTGTGCAGGCGATTGGTACGGCGGATCAGCTTCTGTTCGAACTCGACCCGCTCGGTAATGTCGTCGAACACATCGACGTAGTGCGTCACCGCACCGTCGTTGTCGCGCACCGGCGAGGACGACAGCGCCACCCACAGGGTGCGTCCGTCGGCGCGCCGCACATCGACCGTGGTGCTGAAGGGCTTGGCGTGGGCGACGGCCCAACGCATCTCGTCGCCGACACGATCCGCCGCGTCGCCGTCGGCGGTGTAGGAGAACGGGCGTCCGATCACCTCCTGTGCACTGCGTCCGGTCAGCCGCTCGAACGCCGCGTTCACATAGACGACCGGCAGACCGGTGCGCTGGACATCGCGGATCAGCACCGCTTCGCTCGACGACGCCAGCGCCCTGTCGTGCAGCCGCATGCGCGTCTGCGCGGCCACCTGCTCGCTCACGTCGCGCAGCAGCAGCGTGTGCACGACGCGCCCCTCGTGCACGAAGCGGCTGGCCGATACGGTCACCGGAAACTGCCGCACGCCCGCACGCAACCCGGTGCTGTCCTCGTGTCGCGTCAGGCGCGTAAGCGACTGCGCATCATGCAGCCCGGCGGCAAACCAGTCCGCGTCGAACTGCGGCAGCAGGCGAGACAGCGGCAGGCCGATCACCTCATCCGCCCGGCGGTCGAACATGTCCGCCGCCGAGCGGTTCATGGTCAGCACCATGCCGCCCTCGTCGGTCGTGACGATGCCGTCGGCAGCGGTGTCGAGCACCGCCGACAGCCGCGTCTCGCTGAGCGCCAGTTCGCGCGCTGTCGCCCGTGCATTGCGGTGCGCCCGCGCCGTCTCGGCCAGCAGTCGCAGCAGATGGAAAAGTACCGCGCTCAGCGCGATGCCCATCAGCGGCACCAGCCACAGCACCAGGTGGTCGGAGCCGAAACCGGCCGGCGCACGCATGCGCACCGTCCATGCATGGCCAGCGACCTCGATCTCGCGCACGTCCTCCAGACCGGACAGCTTCTGGCCATCGACTGCATTGCTGTAGAGCAGCGTCGCCGCGTCCAGGCTGCGGCCATCGTGGATGGCGACGACCACGTGGTCTGCGTAGCCACGCAGCGCACTGCCGAACAGATCGTGCGCGCGATAGGGGCTGTAGGCGTAGCCGATCAGCGCGCGCCGGCGCGCCTCGACGGTATCGACTGCGACGCCGCGCGCATACACCGGGTAGTACAGCAGGAAGCCCGGCTGCACACCGTCCTTGCCCTCCTGCACCAGAACGACGCGCCCCGACAGCGCGACGTCACCGATGTCCCGCGCGCGGCTCATCGCCGCCGACCGTATCGGCTCCGAATTCATGTCGAAGCCGATCGCCCTGCGGTTGCGCTCGTTCAACGGCGCGAGGAAGAGGATGCTGTGATACTCGGCGCGCGGCGTGTCGGGCTTGATCGCGTAATCGGGCATCTGCCGGCGGATCGCCGCCTCATGTGACGCCTTGTCGGCCGCGGGTACACGCACCGTCAGGCCGACGCCGAGGATGCCCGGGTAGTTGCGCTCCAGATTGAGCTCATTGACGTAATCGTGCCATTCGTCGCGCGTGACCTCGCGGCTCGCGCGGACCAGGCCGGCCGCGCCGCGCAGAATCTCCTCGTGCGCGACCATGCGCCGGCGCAGCTGGGCGACCACCTTGTCGACCTCGCTGTCGAAGCGCTGCGCGGTGGCGGCGTTCAGACGGTCCCACAGCAGCGTACTCACCGCGGCGGTCACCAGCAGGCCGAGCGACAGCGCCAGCCAGGCCAGCCAGTCGGGAATGTTCAGCCGGTGGCGCAGGCTGGCGTCGGTCGTTGCCATCGTCGCGCTCCGGGCCTGCGGCCCGTCACCCTTCATCGCGCCGACGAGCCTCCGAGCAGCGCAGCGATCCGGTCGAGCAGTTCCATCGGGCTGAATGGCTTGGTCAGATAGGTGTCGGCCCCCGCCTCACGGCCGGCCTCGATGTCCCGCTGCTGGCCGCGCGCGGTCAGCAGGATGACCGGCACCTGCGCCGTCGCCGGCTGCGCACGCAGACGCCGGCACATTTCCAGCCCGTCCATCGAGCCCGGCATCATCACGTCGAGCAGCACCAGATCAGGCGTGTGCTGCTGGATCTTGCTCCAGCCGATGTCGGCGTTTTCGGCCTCGCTCAGTTCGAAATCGCCGAACTCCAGGGTCATGCGGATGAGCTGGCGGATTTCCGGCTGATCCTCGATCACCGCGATGCGGGCCCCCATGTCAGTACGCTCCCCGTATGCGGACTGAGGTGGCACTGCGGACAGGGGACACGTTCATTGCAAGCTCGCCGGAGAGGAATCCGGACAGCTTAACGACGTGAACACGAAATTGCTTGAGTCGCGTGCGGGGCCGGCCCGCACAACGCACTCAACCCGCCGCGAACACCAGGATGACCTGATCGACGGCAAGGCTCTCGCCCGCTCCGGCCGACACCTTCTCGACCACGCCGTCGCGCTCGGCACGCAGGATGTTCTCCATCTTCATCGCCTCGATCACCGCCAGCCGCTCGCCGGCCTTGACCGCCTGTCCCGGCTTCACGCTGACCTCGCGCAGCAGACCAGGCATCGGTGACAGCAGGAAGCGCGACATGTCGGGCGCGGCCTTTACCGGCATGCGCGCCAGCAGTTCCGCCGCACGCTGGCTCATCACCTCGGCATCGACGCGCACGCCGCGATGCTGCAGCCGGTAGCGCAGGCCGATGCGCTCGACCTGCACGGCGAAGGTCTTGCCGTCGAGTTCGCCGCGATAGACCGGATCCGACACCTTCCAGTCGGCAACCAGGCGATGCGGCTTGCCATCGATGCTGACCACGTGATCGTCGCCGTCGACATCCAGCTGCACGAAGTGGGCAACGCCGCGCAGGCGCACCACCGCTTCCGGCTTGATGCGGAATTCGTGGCCCGGCATCTGGCCGACGATGCGCGAGGCGCGCTCGTTGTAGCGCTGGTGCACGCTGGCCGCCACCGCCAGCAGCAGCGGCGCGTCCTCGAACTCGGCAGCCGCGGGATCGAAGCCCTGCGGATACTCCTCGGCGATGAAGGCGGTGGTGAAGCGGCCGGCGGCGAAGCGCTCGTGGCCCAGCACCGACGACACGAAAGCGATGTTGTGATTCGGACCGCGGATGACGAAGTCGTCCAGCGCATCGCGCAGACGGGCGATCGCCTCGTCGCGGGTACGGCCGTGGCAGATCAGCTTGGCAATCATCGAGTCGTAGTGCATCGACACTTCGCCGCCTTCATAGACGCCGGTGTCGACGCGCACCGCGTGTGTGGCCGACTGAGTCTGCACCGGCGGCCGGTACTTCACGAGGCGGCCGACCGAGGGCAGGAAACCGCGTGCCGGATCTTCGGCGCAGATGCGCGCTTCCATCGCCCAGCCGTCCAGCTTCACGTCGGCCTGATCGAAGGTGAGCGGCTCGCCAGCGGCGACGCGGATCATCTGTTCGACCAGGTCGAGGCCGGTGATCAGTTCGGTCACCGGATGCTCGACCTGCAGCCGCGTATTCATTTCGAGGAAGTAGAAGGACTTGTCGCGGCCGACCACGAACTCGACCGTGCCGGCCGACTGGTACTGCACCGCCTTCGCCAGCTTCACCGCCTGCTCGCCCATCGCGCGCCGGGTGTCGGCGTCGATGAAGGGCGACGGCGCCTCCTCGATCACCTTTTGGTGGCGGCGCTGGATCGAGCACTCGCGCTCGTTCAGATACACCACCTTGCCGAAGGCGTCGCCCAGCACCTGGATTTCGATGTGGCGCGGCTCCTCGACGAATTTTTCGATGAACACGCGATCGTCGTTGAAGGCGTTCTTCGCTTCGTTTACGCAGGAGGCGAAGCCTTCGTGCGCCTCGGCGTCATTGAACGCCACGCGCAGGCCCTTGCCGCCGCCGCCGGCGCTGGCCTTGATCATGACCGGGTAGCCGATGCCACGCGCGATCTCGACCGCACGCTCCGGGCTTTCGATCGGATCGTTCCAGCCGGGAATGGTGTTCACACCCGCTTCCTTGGCCAGCTTCTTCGACGCGATCTTGTCGCCCATGGCGGCGATGGCGTGCGTCTTCGGGCCGATGAACACGATGCCTTCGCGCTCCAGCGCATCGCAGAACGATTCGTTCTCCGACAGGAAGCCGTAGCCCGGGTGCACCGCCTGGGCGCCGGTCGCCTTGCAGGCAGCGATGATCTTGTCAGCCACCAGATAGGACTCACGCGCCGGCGCCGGGCCGATGCAGACGGCTTCGTCCGCCAGTTCGACGTGCAGCGCGTTGGCGTCCGCTTCGGAGTACACCGCGACGGTGGCGATGCCCATGCGGCGGGCGGTGCGGATGACGCGGCAGGCGATCTCGCCGCGGTTTGCGATCAGGATCTTTTCAAACATGGCGGGTCTCCGCGGCGACTTGTGCGACCAACATTTTCATAATCATGTTCAACCTTCCTTCCGCACCATCACAGCGGAATGTTGCCGTGCTTGCGCCACGGGTTCTCGATCTGCTTGTCGCGCAGCATGGCCAGCGATCGGCAGATGCGCTTGCGCGTTTCGCTCGGCATGATCACGTCGTCGATGAAGCCGCGCTTGCCAGCGATGAAGGGGTTGGCGAACTTCTCGCGGTACTCGGCTTCACGCGCGGTGATCTTGGCCGGATCGTTCTTCTCTTCGCGGAAGATGATTTCCACCGCACCCTTCGGCCCCATCACCGCGATTTCCGCACTCGGCCACGCGAAGTTCACGTCGCCGCGCAGATGCTTGGAACTCATCACGTCGTAGGCGCCGCCGTAGGCCTTGCGCGTGATCACAGTCACCTTGGGCACCGTGCACTCGGCGTAGGCATAGAGCAGCTTGGCGCCGTGCTTGATGATGCCGCCGTATTCCTGCGCCGTGCCCGGCATGAAGCCCGGCACGTCGACCAGCGTGATGACCGGAATGTTGAAGGCGTCGCAGAAGCGCACGAAGCGCGCCGCCTTGATCGAGCTCTTGATGTCCAGACAGCCGGCCAGCACCAGCGGCTGGTTGGCGACGATGCCGACCGTGCTGCCTTCCATGCGCGCGAAGCCGACGACGATGTTCTTCGCGTAGTCAGGCTGGATCTCGAAGAAATCGCCGTCATCGACGATCTTGAGAATCAGCTCCTTCATGTCGTAGGGCTGGTTCGCATTGGCCGGCACCAGCGTGTCGAGGCTGGGGTCGAGGCGGTCGGTCGGGTCGGTGCTCGGGCGCACCGGCGGCTTCTCGCGGTTGGACAGCGGCAGGTAGTTGAACAGCCGGCGCGTGTACATCAGCGCATCGACGTCGTTCTCGAACGCGAGGTCGGCGACGCCGGACTTCGTCGTGTGCGTCGTGGCACCGCCGAGGTCCTCGGCGGTCACTTCCTCGTGCGTCACCGTCTTCACCACTTCCGGGCCGGTCACGAACATATAGCTCGAATCGCGCACCATGAAGATGAAGTCGGTCATCGATGGCGAGTACACCGCGCCGCCGGCGCATGGGCCCATCACCAGAGAAATCTGCGGAATGACGCCGGAGGCCATCACATTGCGCTGGAACACTTCGGCATAGCCGCCGAGCGAGGCGACACCCTCCTGGATGCGGGCGCCGCCCGAATCGTTGAGGCCGATCACCGGCGCCCCCACCTTCATCGCCTGGTCCATCACCTTGCAGATCTTTTCCGCGTGCGACTCGGACAGCGAGCCGCCGAACACGGTGAAATCCTGCGAGAACACGAACACCAGCCGGCCGTTGATGGTGCCGTAGCCGGTCACCACGCCGTCGCCCGGTACCGAATCGTCGGCCATGCCGAAGTCGGTGCAGCGGTGTTCCTTGAACATGTCCCACTCTTCGAAACTACCCTCGTCGAGCAGCACTTCGAGGCGTTCACGCGCGGTCAGCTTGCCACGCGCGTGCTGCGCGTCGATGCGGCGCTGGCCGCCGCCGAGCCGGGCCTTCTCGCGCTTCTCGTCGAGCTTGCGGATGATGTCTTGCATCGTCAGTCCTCCGTGAATTCAGTCCATCGCCTGCAGCAGGCGCAGCGCGGCCGCCGATGCAGGCAGGGTGCCGGCGGCGACCGCCGCGCGGATGTCCGGCAGCGCGGCACGCACCGCCGGGTGGTGTTCGAAACGATGGCGCAGACCCTGGTCGACCAGCGCCCACATCCAGTCCAGCGCCTGCCGGCTGCGCCGCGCCTCCCAGGCGCCGCTGGCCTGCATGGCATCGCGGTAGCGCAGGATGGCCGACCAGAACTCGTCCAGCCCGGCGTGCTTCGCCGCCGACACCTTGAGCACCGGCACCGTCCAGTCGGGCGAGGCCGCGCGCAGCAGATGCAATGCGCCCTTCATCTGCTGCATCGCGCGTTCGGCCGCGGTTTCGTCGAGGTCGGCCTTGTTGAACACGACCACATCGGCCAGTTCGACGATGCCTTTCTTGATCGCCTGCAGGTCGTCGCCAGCGTTCGGCAGCTGCAGCAGCACGAACACGTCGGTCATGCCGGCCACCGCAGTTTCCGACTGGCCGACACCGACGGTTTCGACGATGACCACGTCGAAGCCGGCCGCCTCGCACACCAGCATGGCTTCGCGCGTGCGCGCCGCGACACCGCCCAGACTGCCGGCCGACGGTGACGGACGGATGAAGGCGTCCAGGCTCTGCGTCAGGTGCTCCATGCGCGTCTTGTCGCCGAGGATGGAACCGCCGGTGACCGTCGACGACGGATCGATCGCCAGCACCGCCACCTTGTGGCCGCGCGCGATCAGCGCCAGACC
Organism: Methyloversatilis discipulorum; assembly: GCF_000385375.1. NCBI lineage: Bacteria > Pseudomonadati > Pseudomonadota > Betaproteobacteria > Nitrosomonadales > Sterolibacteriaceae > Methyloversatilis > Methyloversatilis discipulorum. Next base: position 288,958 of record NZ_ARVV01000001.1, on the reverse strand, counting down.
GAGCGCCTCGATGAAGGTGGATTTGCCGACGCCGGGCACGCCGGAAACGCCGACGCGTATCGAGCGGCCGGTGCGCGGCAGCAGCGCGCGCAGCACCTCGCCGGCGCGCAGCTGGTGATCGTCGCGCGTCGATTCGATCAGCGTGATGGTCTTGGCGAGCGCACGGCGCTGACCACCCAGAACGCCATCGATCAGGGACTGATCGGAGGCGTCGATCACGCGACCTTCGCCCGGATCGCGTCCAGCGTGTCCTTGGCGGCCTTCGGAATCGGCGTGCCGGGGCCGAACACGCAGGACACGCCGTGGCCGTACAGTTCGTCGTAGTCCTGCGCCGGGATGACGCCGCCGACCACCACCACGATGTCGTCCGCGCCCTGGGCGCGCAGCGCCGCGATCAGCTGCGGCACCAACGTCTTGTGGCCGGCCGCCAGCGTCGATACGCCGACCGCATGCACGTCGTTCTCGATGGCCTGGCGCGCCGCCTCTTCCGGCGTCTGGAACAGCGGCGCGATATCCACGTCGAACCCGAGGTCGGCGAACGCGGTGGCGATCACCTTGGCACCGCGGTCGTGGCCATCCTGGCCAAGCTTGGCGATCAGGATGCGCGGGCGACGACCTTGCTCTTCGGCAAACTGGCTGACCTCCTCCTTCATCGCGCCCCATCCTTCGTCATCGGCTACCACGGACTGATATACGCCGCTCACCGCCTGCGTACTCGCGCGGTGACGGCCCCATACCTTTTCCAGCGCATCCGACACCTCGCCAACCGTGGCGCGTGCGCGCATCGCGGCGACCGTCAGTTCGAGCAGATTGCCCTGACCGGATTCGGCGGCGGTGGTCAGTGCCGCCAGCGCGGCATTCACCGCCGCGGCGTCGCGGCTGGCGCGGATGCGCGCGAGCTGCGCCACCTGCGACTCACGCACCGCGACATTGTCGATCACCAGCACGTCGAGCGCGTCTTCCTTGTCCAGCCTGTACTTGTTCACACCGACGATGACGTCGCGGCCGGAGTCGATGCGCGCCTGCTTCTCGGTCGCGCACTTCTCGACCTGCAGCTTGGCCCAGCCGGATTCGACCGCCTTGGTCATGCCGCCCATCTGCTCGACTTCCTCGATGATGGCCCAGGCGTGGTCGGCCATGTCCTGGGTCAGCTTTTCCATCATGTAGCTGCCGGCCCACGGGTCGATCACGTTGGTGATGTGCGTCTCTTCCTGCAGGATGAGCTGTGTGTTGCGCGCGATGCGGGCCGAGAACTCGGTCGGCAGCGCGATCGCCTCGTCGAAGCTGTTGGTGTGCAGCGACTGCGTGCCACCGAACACCGCGGCCATCGCCTCGACCGTGGTGCGCACGACGTTGTTGTACGGGTCCTGTTCGGTCAGCGACCAGCCCGAGGTCTGGCAGTGGGTGCGCAGCATCTTCGACTTGGCGCTTTTGGCGCCGAAGCCATCCATGATGCGGCTCCACAGCAGTCGTGCCGCGCGGAGCTTGGCCACTTCCAGATAGAAGTTCATGCCGATGGCGAAGAAGAAGCTCAGTCGCCCGGCGAATTCGTCGACGTCCATGCCACGCGCCATCGCGGTGCGCACGTATTCCATGCCGTCGGCCAGCGTCAGCGCCAGCTCCAGGCCCTGGGTCGCGCCCGCTTCCTGCATGTGGTAGCCGGAAATCGAGATCGAGTTGAAGCGCGGCATGTTGCGCGCGGTGTATTCGATGATGTCGGCGACGATGCGCATCGACGGCTGGGGCGGATAGATGTAGGTGTTCCGCACCATGAACTCTTTGAGGATGTCGTTCTGGATGGTGCCCGACAGCTGGGCCTGCGGCACACCCTGTTCCTCGCCGGCGACGATGAAGCCGGCCAGCACCGGCAGCACGGCGCCATTCATCGTCATCGACACGCTGATCTTGTCGAGCGGAATGCCGTCGAACAGCCGCTTCATGTCTTCGACGCTGTCGATCGCGACGCCGGCCTTGCCAACGTCGCCGACCACACGCGGGTTGTCCGAGTCGTAGCCGCGGTGGGTGGCGAGGTCGAAAGCGACCGACACGCCCTGGGCGCCGGCGGCCAGCGCCTTGCGGTAGAAGTTGTTCGATTCTTCGGCGGTCGAGAAGCCGGCGTACTGGCGGATGGTCCACGGACGGGCCGCGTACATCGTGGCCTGCGGGCCACGCACGAAAGGCGCGAAGCCGGGCAGCGTGTCGGCGTTGGGCAGGCCTTCGACGTCGGCGCGGGTGTACAGCGCCTTCACCGTCAGACCTTCTGGCGTCTTCCAGTCCAGATTGGCCGGGTCGCCGCCGGGAGCGGATTTGGCGGCAGCCTTCAGCCACGCTGCGTAATCAGGGTGGGCGCTGCCCGTCGTGTCGGCCATGGTTCTGTCCTTGCGGATTGCGGGTCGGCGCTGCCGGCACGGCATCGGTCGGATACCGGCTTGACTCAGCGCGCAACGGAGAATACTTTATCCATAATTATGAATGCAAGCGGATGTTGCGTTGCAGAAAACGCAGCCGGTGACGATCTCTGGCGTCCGGCTGCAACCGGCTTTTTCGCCCTACCTCCGCGCCAGACTCGAAACACACATGAACAGTGAAACCCTGAACCCCGCCGCCGAAGCAATCGCTCCGCGCGCTCTATATATAGAGGTCGCGGACCGTCTGCGCCGGCTGATCCAGAGCCACGCGATGGCGCCCGGCGAGTGGATAGACGAACAGGCGCTCGCCACCCAGTACGGCATTTCGCGCACGCCGCTGCGCGAAGCGCTGAAGGTGCTCGCCACCGAGGGCATGGTGGTGCTGAAGCCGCGCCGCGGCTGCTACGTCGCGCAGATCAGCGGCGGCGACCTGGAAGAGATCTATCCCATCATGGCGCTGCTGGAAGGCGAATGCGCCGCCGGCGCCGCCCGCCGCGCGTCCGACGCCGACCTGGCCGAGCTGGCTGCGCTGCACCAGGCGCTCGAAGACAGCGCGGCGGCGCGCGACATCGACCGCTTTTTCGACGCCAACCAGCGCTTCCACCTGCTCATCCACCACATCGCCGGCAACCGCCGCATGGCGCAGATGATCGACGAACTGCGCGCGGTGCTGAAGCTGCAGCGGCACGACTCGCTCTACCTCGAAGGGCGCCTCGTCGCGTCGCTGGAAGAGCACCGCGTGCTGCTCGCCGCGCTGCAGGCACACGATTCCGAGGCCGCCCGCCGCGCGATGCAGGAACACATCGAAAGCAGCCGCAGGGCGCTGAGCAGCTGACATCAGCAGAAGGTTCGACTCCGACCGGGGCGTATAGAAAAGCCCAGCTGTCGCAAGGGCGCGTCGCAGCCAGCGGACCGTCCCTACAGTCGCAGCAGCGCCGGCCGTAAAGGCGATTGCTTCCTCGTCAGCGCCGGCGCAGGATGCGTCCGCCTTGACCTTCTCCGGGAGTCGCCGTGAAATCCGCTGTCGCCACCGCTCTGCTCGCCCTGTTCATGCCTGCCGCGCATGCCCTCGAACTGCTGGTTCCCGCCTACTTCTATCCGGCCGACGATGGCGCCAGCTACTGGCAATCCCTGACCGACTCTGCGCCCGGGGTGGGCATCACCGCCATCCTGAATCCGGACAGCGGGCCGGGCAGCACGCTCGACACGAACTACACCGCCGTGGTGGGCAGCCTGCAGGCTGCCGGTGGTCGCGTGATCGGCTACGTGCATACCAGCTACGGCATGCGCAGCGCCGCCACGGTGCGCGCGGAGATCGACCGCTACTACACGCTGTATGGCGTCGACGGCATCTTCATCGACGAAATGTCGAACGACACGGCCCACCTCGGCTACTACCAGTCGCTGCACGACTACATCCGCGGGCTCGATGGCAGCGGCTTCATCGTCGGCAATCCGGGCACGCAGACCGCTCCGGACTACCTCGCAACCGCCGACGTGCTGGTCACCTTCGAAAGCCCGGCCGCCGAATACGCTGGCTACGAAGCGGACGCCTGGACACAGTCGCAGGACGCCAACCGCTTCGCCCACCTGGTCTACGAAGTGCCGGACGCCGCCGCGATGCAGGCGGTGATCGCCCGCGCGCGCGCAATGAACGTCGGCCACGTCTATGTCACCGACGACGACATCAGCAACCCGTGGGACACGCTGCCGTCCTACTGGGCGGCCCAGACCGCCGCCGTGGCCGCGGTGCCGGAGCCTTCCGCCTGGGCGACGCTGGCAGCCGGCCTCGGCCTGATCGCAGCCCGGCTGCGCCGTCGCCGCTGAGGCGCTGGACACGCGGCGCCGGCCGCGAACACAATGCCGGCATGAACACCCGTGGCCGTCCACCATGCCGCTGACCCCGACCAAGCGCTGGGTCGTGCTGCGCCACACCGGCCACGGGCACCCGTCTCCGCACCGCCTCATGCGACGCGTTTCGCGCCACTTCTCACTGCGGAGACACCATGAACTTCAGCTTCCGACCCAAGCTTCTCGACACGCTGCCCGGCTATGACCGCGGCCGGTTTTCCGGCGACCTGTCGGCCGGCCTGACCGTCGGCGTACTGGCGCTGCCGCTGGCCATGGCCTTCGCCATCGCCAGCGGCATGTCGCCGACCGCCGGCATCTGGACCGCCATCGTCGCCGGCTTCCTGATTTCCGCGCTCGGCGGATCACGGGTGCAGATCGGCGGCCCGACCGGCGCCTTCATTCCCATCATCTACGCCATCGTCGCCGACTACGGCGTGCAGAACCTGCTGATCGCAACGATGATGTCCGGCGTCATGCTGCTGGCCATGGGCGCCTTCCGGCTCGGCAGCATGATCCGCTTCATCCCGCTGTCGGTGGTGATCGGCTTCACCAACGGCATTGCCGTCGTCATCTTCATTTCGCAGATCAAGGATTTCCTCGGGCTGAAGATCGACGCGCTGCCGGGCGAGTTCTTCGGCAAGATGCGCGCGCTGTTCGACGCGCTGCCGACGCTGGACCTGCCGACGCTGTCGCTGTCGCTCGCCTCACTGGCCGTGCTGCTGGGCTGGAACCGCGTGGCGAAGGACATCGCCTGGATGCGCCGGCTGCCCGGACCGCTGGCGGTACTGCTGATCGCCACCGCAGCCAACGCGCTGCTGCAGCTTCCGGTCGACACCATAGGCAGCCGCTTCGGCGGCATTCCGCGCGAACTGCCGGACGTCGGCCTGCCGGCACTGTCGCTCGGCCTGCTCGGTAAACTGATCGCACCGGCGCTGGCGATCGCGCTGCTCGGCGCCATCGAGTCGCTGCTGTCGGCGCGCGTGGCGGACAGCCAGATCGACGACCGGCACGACCCGAACCAGGAACTGATGGCGCAGGGCATCGCCAATGTCGCCGCACCGCTGTTCGGCGGCTTCGCGGCCACCGGCGCCATCGCCCGCACCGCCACCAATGTGCGTACCGGCGGCCGCACCCCGGTGGCCGGCATGCTGCACGCCGGCGTGCTGCTCGCCATCGTGCTGGCAGCCGCACCGCTGGCCGCGCACATCCCGCTGGCGACGCTGTCGGCCATCGTCGTCGTCGTGTCGATCAACATGGGTGAGTGGCACGCCTTCGCACCGTCGGAGCTGCGCCGCTATTCGGCGCCCTACCGCACCATCCTGCTCGCCACCTTCTTCGTCACCGTGGTGTTCGACCTGACCCTGGCGGTGGAACTGGGCATGGTGCTGGCCAGCCTGTTCTTCATCTACCGCATGTCCGACCTGACGCGCATCGATCGCCTGCCGCTGGAAGAGCACTACGGCATCGAAGCACTCGCGCGCGCCGACGGCACGCCGCGCATCCTGGCCTACCGGCTGACCGGTTCGCTGTTCTTCGGCGCCGCCAACAAGCTGGAGAACCTGCTGCTGATGCAGGACGGCCATCCGGACGCAGTCATCCTCGACCTGGAAAAGGTGATCAGCATCGACACCACCGGCCTCGACATCCTGCAGACGCTGCAGCGCAACCTCGCGCGGCGCGGCGCCACGCTCATCCTGTGCGACCTGAACGACCAGCCTGCCTCGCTGATCCGCCGCTCCGGCTTTGCCGCGCGTCTGGGGGAGGACAACATCGCCGGCAATCTGACGGACGCCCTGCTGCGCGCGCAGGCAGTGCGCCCGACAACGCCAGCCGTCAGCTACACCTGAGCCCCCCAGACCTGCCGCTTCGCGTCAGGCCCCCCGAGGGGGGTCGAGAAAGCTCGGGAACGGCCCAGCGTTTTCTTGAGAGTTCCGGCTGGCCGATACGTCGTTCACCGTATTGGCCGCGCCGGCCGCATTCGCAGAATGGGAAGTCTTGAACTTCTTTTCCACCCATTCCGCAGCGGAGGCCACTCATGCACCACGGGGACATTTCGAGCAGCAAGGACACGGTCGGCGTCGCCGTCGTCAACTACAAGATGCCGCGCCTGCACACGAAGGCCGAGGTGCTGGACAACGCGCGCAAGATCGCCGACATGATCGTCGGCATGAAGTCCGGCCTGCCCGGGCTCGATCTGGTCATCTTCCCGGAGTACAGCACGCACGGGATCATGTACGACTCGAAGGAGATGTACGACACGGCCTCCGCCATCCCTGGTGAGGAGACCGACATCTTCGCGGCCGCCTGCAGGAAGGCCAAGGTGTGGGGCGTATTCTCGCTGACCGGCGAACGGCACGAGGAGCACCCGAACAAGGCGCCGTACAACACGCTCATCCTGATGAACGACCAGGGCGAAATCGTCCAGAAGTACCGCAAGATCATGCCCTGGGTGCCGATCGAAGGCTGGTATCCGGGCGACTGCACTTACGTGTCGGACGGCCCCAAGGGCCTGAAGGTGAGTCTCATCATCTGCGACGACGGCAACTACCCGGAAATCTGGCGCGACTGCGCAATGAAGGGCGCCGAACTGATCGTGCGCTGTCAGGGCTATATGTACCCGGCCAAGGAGCAGCAGGTGACGATGGCGAAAGCGATGGCCTTCGCCAACAACTGCTATGTCGCGGTCGCCAACGCGGCAGGCTTCGACGGCGTCTACACCTACTTCGGCCACTCGGCCATCGTCGGCTTCGACGGCCGTACGCTGGGCGAATGCGGCGAGGAGGAAATGGGCATGCAGTACGCGGCGCTGTCCAAGAGCCTGATCCGCGATTTCCGCAAGAATGGCCAGTCGGAAAACCACCTGTTCAAGCTGCTGCACCGTGGCTACACCGGCCTCATCAATTCGCGCGAAGGCGACAAGGGCGTGGCCACCTGCCCCTACGACTTCTACTCGAAGTGGATCAACGACCCGGAAGGCACGCGCAAGGCGGTCGAAGCCTTCACGCGCGACACCGTCGGCACCGAGGAATGCCCGATCGAAGGTCTGCCCAATCCCTCTACCGTCGGTCACAAGTGAAGGTGCAGGAAACGGCCGAACTGGCCGATCCGCTGCACGACTGGCGCATCCGGGGCGAACCCTGGTACGCGCCGGTCGGCGGCGAGATCGCTGCCTTCGAGGCCGCGCACGCGCGCGGCCTGCCGCTGATGCTGAAGGGCCCGACTGGCTGCGGCAAGACGCGCTTCGTCGAGCACATGGCCTGGCGGCTGGGCCTGCCGCTGATCACCGTCGCCTGTCACGAGGACCTGTCGGCCGGTGACCTGATCGGGCGCTTCCTGCTCGACGCCGGCGGCACCCGCTGGCAGGACGGACCACTCACCCGCGCGGTGCGCCACGGCGCCGTCTGCTATCTGGACGAGCTGGTGGAAGCGCGCGCCGACACGACGGTACTGATCCACCCGCTGACCGACGCGCGCCGCCAGCTGCCGCTGGCCGCCACCGGCGAACTGCTGCACGCGCACCCGGATTTCCGCCTGATCGTGTCCTACAACCCGGGCTATCACGGCGTGCACAAGACGCTGAAAGCATCGACCCGGCAGCGCTTCACCGCGCTCGAATTCGGCTATCCGGACGCGGCACGCGAGGCGGCCATCGTGATGCACGAGTCCGGCGTCGACGAGGCCATCGCGAAGCAACTGGTGACGCTGGCCGAGCGCACGCGCCGGCTGGCCGGCGACGAACTGGACGAAGGCGCCTCCACCCGCATGCTCATCCACGCCGGCCTGCTGATCGCCGAGGGCCTGGCACCCCGCGCCGCCTGCCTGCAGGCCATCGCGGTGCCGCTGTCCGACGACCCGGAAGTCGGTCAGGCGCTGGCCGCCATGGTCGATGCCTGCGTCGCCTGAATCAGCGCTGCCCGGCGGACGTCCGCTGGGCATCTATCTGGATGCGCTGTGGTCGGTGCAGCCGCGGCTGGCGACGCTCGCCACGCCGGACGACCGGCCGCGCGCGGTCCTGTCGCGCGCCGGCACGCGGCCGGTGCTGCATCTGCCAGCAGACGGCGCGCTGCTCACCCGCGCCCGCGCCGCCCACGCGGCTGCCCACCTCGCATACGGCGGCACGCCGCAACCGCGCGCAAAACTGAAGCCGATACAGCGCGTGCTGCTGGAAACGCTGGAGGACGCCCGCGTTGAATGGCTGGCGATGCGGGACCTGCCGGGCCTGCGCACGCTGTGGGCGCCCTTCCATGTCGCCGGCCCGGACGACGGCAACGGCTTCGACGCGCTGCTGGTGCGGCTGGCGCATGCGCTGTTCGACCCGGCGCATGCCGACGGCCACGCCTGGATCGCCAAGGTGCGGCGGCTGTTCTTCGCGGCCGACGGCATGCTCGCGCTCGATACGCCGCAGCGGCTGCGCGCGGCGGCATCGCTGCTCGGCAACGACATCGGGCAGATGCGCCTGAATTTCAATGCCGCCGGCTGGCGGGTCGAACCGGCCTATCGCGACGACAACCACCACCTGTGGATCGCCGACGACAGCCTGCCGCCGTCCGCAACGCCGCTCGAACGCGAGGACGCCGACAGCCACGGCGGCGGTGACGACGACAAGGATGTGACGGCGGAACGCCCACCGCCGCAGGCGACCGGCGGCGCAGACGAGGGCGAAGGCGGCACCACCGCGCTGTGGTCGGAAGCGCCGCTGCGCATGCTGAAGTATCCGGAGTGGGATCGCCTGATCGCGCGCCTGCGGCCGGACTGGTGCACGGTGATCGAAAGCCGCCCGCTCGAAGTCGACGCCACGGCGCTGCGCGCACGACTGCGTGCGCAGATCCGCCGGCTGCCCACTGCGCACCGTCGCTCAGCGGGGCGTCCGGGCAGCGGCCGCGAACGCGACGGCGAAGTGCTGCACACCGACGCGCTGATCGAGGCGGGCGTCGCGCTGCGCACACGTACGCGGCCGCCGTCCCGGCTGTATCGCGCAGCGCATGCGACGGACAGCGGCCGCGACGTGCTGCTGCTGATCGATGCATCCGCCTCCACCGCGCACCCCTGCGCCGACGGCCGACCGCTACTCGAACACCTGCGTGACGCCGCCTTGCTGGCCGCGCACGCACTCGAACGCGAAGCTCACATTGTCCGCGTGTGGGCTTTCGCGTCGGATACGCGACATCGCGTGCGCGTGCAGCACCTGAAGGACGAGCACGACGGCGCGCTGGATGCGCGCGTCTGCGCCCGCGCTGCCGGGCTGCGCAGTCACGGCTCGACACGCATCGGCGCCGCGCTGCGTCACGCCGCCGCGCATGCGCGGGGCGAGCGCCCGTTGATCGTGCTGCTGACCGACGGCGAGCCGCACGACATCGACGTGCACGACCCGCGCTATCTGCTGGAGGATGTGAAGCACGCGGCAGGCGAGGCGCGCCGCGCCGGCGTCACGACACAGTGCGTACACGTCGGCCCGGCCGCGCCGTCGGCGCTGCGCCATGCCTTCGCCGCCGGCCGCTGTGTTGCCGTCGATCCGCGGCACATCGTCGATTCGCTGCTGTCCGGCCTGCGGCGCAGCTGACCCGCCACCGCGTCCGCTGGCACAATCGCGCCTCCGCCCGATCGCGCACGCCCATGTTCCACATCGTCCTGTACCAGCCCGAAATTCCACCGAACACCGGCAACGTGATGCGCCTGTGCGCCAACGGCGGCTTCCGCCTGCACCTGGTGAAGCCGCTCGGCTTCGACATCAGCGACAAGCAGCTGAAGCGCGCCGGCATGGACTACCGCGACCTGATCAATGTGACGGTGCATGAGGACTGGGCGGCGCTGTCGGCAGCCCTTGCGCTGCAGCCGGAGGACAGCCGGCTGTACGCACTGAGCACGCGCGGGCGGGTGGCGCACACGACGCCGCACTACCGTGCCGGCGACATCTTCCTGTTCGGTCAGGAAACCGCCGGACTGCCGGGCAGCCTGCTCGACACGGTGCCGGCGGCACAGCGCCTGCGCATTCCGATGCGTCCGGACTGTCGCAGCCTGAACCTGAGCAATTCGGTCGCCATCGTCGCCTACGAGGCATGGCGACAGCACGGCTTCGACGGCGCGCTTCAGCCGGACTGAGCACCCGGCTGCAGAGCGCCGAGGTCGGCCTCGTCGGCGCGTTCGAGCACCGCTTCCTGTTCCACCTTGGGGTCGCGCGCCAGCAGTCTTTCGGCCGCCTGTGCCGCGCTGAGGCGGCCATCGAGCACGTCGGCGACGGCGCGCGTGATCGGCATGTCGACGCCCATGCGGCGCGCCAGCGCAGCGGCTTCGCGCGCCGTCGACACCCCTTCGGCGACGTGGCCCAGCTTCTGCAGCACCGCGTCGAGCGACAGGCCTTCGGCCAGCATCAGGCCGACGCGGCGATTGCGCGACAGATCACCGGTACAGGTCAGTATCAGGTCGCCCATGCCGGCCAGACCCATGAAGGTGATGCCGTGGCCGCCCAGTGCTTCGCCGAGGCGGGCGATTTCGGCCAGACCGCGGGTGATCAGCGCAGCGCGTGCATTGAGCCCGAAACCCAGTCCGTCGCAGACACCGGTGGCGATGGCTAGCACGTTCTTGACCGCACCGCCGACCTCGACGCCGGTCAGATCGTCCTGCGCGTACAGGCGCAGCCGCGGGCTGTGCAGTTCGGCGGCGACGCGGGTGGCAAAAGCGAGGTCGTTGCTGGCGACGGTGATCGCGGTCGGCTGGCCGCGCGCCACCTCGACCGCGAAGCTGGGGCCGCTCAGTGCGCCGCGGCTGACCGCCGCGGGCAACACCTCGTCCGCCACCGCATGCGGCAGCAGGCCGGTGCCGGCTTCGAAGCCCTTGCACGCCCACAGCACGGCAGGCACGCCGGACGCGGCGACGGCATGCAGCGCCTCGCGCAGACCGGCGATCGGCGTGGCGATCAGTGCGAGTTCGCAGCCGGCCAGCGCGTGCGCGATGTCGGCGTCGATGCGGATGCCGTCCGGCAGTGCGATCTCGGGCAGGTAGCGCTCGTTGCGACGCGACGCGCGCAGCGCCTGCGCGTGCGCCGCGTCGCGCGTCCAGAGGGTGACATCGTGATCGGCCGCGTAGGCGACGGCCAGCGCGGTGCCCCAGGCACCGGCGCCGAGGACGGCGATCTTCATGCGTGGCGGGCGGGGCTCACAGGCCCCACACCTGGCCGATGCGGACAAAGCCGCTCTGGCCGTCGCGGTGCTTCACGCGCGCCCAGCCGGCCGGCGCCGGTTCCGACACCGGTTCGAGCAGCACGCGGCGTTCGGCCTCGAACACCAGCGCTGCGTTGTCTTCCGGCTTGGCCAGAATGCGCGCCTTGTCGACGCTGACGATGACGGTGCGCTGCGGTGACAGCGCCGACGATTCGACCCAGGCGAGCATGCCGCCCGGCTCGCGCACCTTGACCCAGCCGGCTTGCGTGCGCACGACCTCGACCGGCGTCTGGCGCGCGATCACGTACTGCTGGCGCGCCTGCTTCGACGGCGCGTCGTACATGACGGCGACGTCGGCAAGCGAGCGATATTCGAGCCCCGCCGCCTGGGCGGCCGGGGCGATGGCGAAGGCGGCCAGCGCCGCCAGCGCGATGCGCTTCATCACTGAACCGTCGGCGCGCCGTCCTGGCCGGCTGCGGCCTGCTGCGCGCGCTGCTGGTAGAGCGCTTCGAAGTTGACCGGCGCCAGCACGACCGGCGGGAAGCCGGCGCGATTCACCGCGTCCGACACGCTTTCGCGGGCGTACGGGAACAGGATGTTCGGGCAGGCGATACCGAGGATGGGCTGCAGGTCTTCCTGCGGCACGTTGCGGATCTGGAAGATGCCGGCCTGGCGCACTTCGACCAGGAACATCGTCTTCTCGCCGATCTTGGCGGTGACGGTGACGGTCAGCGTCACGTCGAACACGCCGTCCTGCACCGCCTTGCCTTCCGTCTGCAGCTGGATCTGCACGTTCGGGTTTTCGCGGGTCAGGAAGATTTCCGGGGCGTTCGGGACTTCGAGCGACAGGTCCTTCACGTAGACCTTCTCGATGGAGAACACCGGGCCCTGGGGCTGTTGGGGTTGCACTGCTTCGTCGGCCATTTTTCGCTTCTCGGTTGGTGATGAACGCCGCAGGTCAGGCCTGCAGCAGCGGGTCCAGCTTGCCTTCGCGGTCGAGTGCGTGCAGATCGTCGCACCCGCCCACATGGAAGTCGTCGATGTAGATCTGCGGCACGGTACGCCTGCCGGTTTTCTCCATCATTTCAGTACGCCGTGCCGGATCGGTGTCGACCCGCACTTTCTCGATGTCGGTCACGCCCTTGGACACGAGCAGGCGCTCCGCCTGCACGCAGTAGGGGCAGTAACCGCTGGTGTACATCAGTACGTGTGCCATCGCATCACTTCTTGGTCAGTGGCAGACCGGCCTGTTCCCAGGCGCCGATGCCGCCGTCGAGTGCAAACACCTTTTCGAAACCGGCCTTGCGCAGCGTCGAGCAGGCGCTGGCGGAACGCATGCCGCTGGCGCAGACGACGATGAGCGGGCGCTCCTTGAACTTTTCCAGGTCACCGATGCGCTGGTCGAGCTGGCCGACCGGAATGTGGCGCGAACCGGCGATGCGGCCCTTGGCCCATTCGGGCTGTTCGCGCACGTCGATCACTTGCGCGTCCTCGCGGTTGATCAGTTGCGTCGCCTGTGCCGGCGTCAGCCGCGGTCCCGAGGTCTTCGTGCGCACCGTCATGACGAGCAGCGCGACGCCGCTGATCAGGGCCGAAATGGCCCAGAGGTAGTTGTTGTTCTGAGTCAGGAATTCCATGGGAGAGAGGTGCTGGCAGGCTGTGGGGCTCGCGGCAGGCGGTCCGCTGTAACGGGGTCCGCATCATCGCCGGGATCGTGTCATCCGGCAACGCGGATGTTTCGACATGTCATCTTCTGTCGAATTTTTACGGGGCCGCGCGCTGCGTTTTCTGGGAAAATGCGCATTTTAGCCCAAGCGCGGTCAGTCCACCTGCAGACCACGAGTCCGCAGTGCAGCACGTCTCACCGGGGCGCCGCGCCCTTCACACATAGCCCACCCGATATGTACAAGCTCGTTCTGCTGCGCCACGGCGAATCCGTCTGGAACAAGGAAAACCGTTTCACCGGATGGACCGACGTCGGTCTGACCGACAAAGGCGAAATCGAGGCCCGCGAAGCCGGCCGCCTGCTCAACCGCGAAGGTTATCGCTTCGACATGGCCTTCACTTCGGTGCTCAAGCGCGCCAACAAGACACTCTATGTCGCGCTCGAACAACTGAACCTGATGTGGATTCCGATCCGTCCGACCTGGCGCCTGAACGAGCGTCACTACGGCGCGCTGCAGGGCCTGAACAAGGCGCAGACGGCGCAGAAGTTCGGCGAGGAACAGGTGCTGGTGTGGCGCCGCTCCTACGACACGCCGCCGCCGGCGCTGGAAGAGGACGATCCGCGCCTCGATCGCAAGAACCCGCGCTACGCCGAAGTGCCGGACGAGCAGTTCCCGCGCACCGAATGCCTGAAGGACACCGTGGCCCGCGTCATCCCGTTCTGGGACGCCGAGATCGCACCGCAGATCAAGGCCGGCAAGAACGTGCTCATCGTTGCCCACGGCAACAGCCTGCGCGCGCTGATCAAGTACCTCGACAACGTGTCGGAACAGGACATCCTCGGCCTGAACATCCCGACCGCCCAGCCGCTGGTGTATGAGCTGGACGAAAACCTGAAGCCGATCCGCCACTACTACCTCGGCGACCAGGAAGCCATCCGCGCCGCCATCGACGCCGTGGCCAACCAGAGCCGCGCCGTGCCGCAGCGCCAGCGTCCGCCCATCCCCGAAACCGAAGAGCCGCAGACGGCCGAACAGCGCGCACCGTGGATGGAGTGAAGCGCTGGCTGATCCGGGCGCTGCTGTGCGCATTGCCCGGAGCCGCCTTCGCCGAGCGCGCAGTCCAGTCCAGCCCGGAACAGCTGCGCGCGCTGCAGCAGCGCATGGAAGCGCTGCGCGATGAACTGAACCAGTCGGAAAGCGCCCACCGCGAAGCCCGCGACGAGCTGCGCAGCTCCGAAAAAGCCATTTCCGACGCCAGCCGCGCGCTGCGCGACATCGCCGGCCGCCGCAAGGCGGTCGAAAGCGCACTTGCGCAGACGCGCAAGGACGTGGCCGCCGGCGAGGAACGCCTGCGTACCCAGCAATCGCAACTGGCGCAACTGCTGCGCGGCCACCAGCGCGCCGGTGAGGCCGACGCACTGCGCCACCTGCTGTCCGGCACCGACCCCAACCAGAGCGCACGCGACCTGCATTACCTGCGCAGCCTGTCGAAAAGCCAGCTCAGGCTGATGGACGACCATCGTGCGACGCTGACGCGCCAGCGCGAGTTGCTGGCGCAGCAGGACGCCCAGCTGGACGAAATCCGCACGCTGGAGGCCGAACGCGAGCGCGAACGCGGCAAGCTGCAGGCCGAGCACGATGTGCGGCGCAAGGTGCTCGACCGCATCGCCACCCAGTTGCGCACCGAACGCAAGGAACTGGCCCAGCTCAAGCGCGACGAGGCGCGGCTGAGCCGGCTGATCGAATCGCTGTCGCGGCGCAGCGCCCGCAGCGCGCCGCCGAAGACGCCCGCGGCAGGCCCGACCGAGGACTCGCCGGCGCCAGCGGGCCGCGAAAGCCGCGGCCCGGTCGTGCAGTCAGCGCCGGTCGATCACGGCGGCATCGCCTTCCCGAAATTGCGCGGCCGCCTGCCGTGGCCGGCCAGTGGCGAACTTGCGCGCCGCTTCGGTGCCCAAGGCGCGGATGGCGGAACACCGCTGCGCGGCATCTTCATCCGCGCAGCGGCAGGCGACGTCAAGGCGGTGGCTGCCGGTACCGTGGTGTTCGCCGACTGGCTGCGCGGTTTCGGCAACCTGGTCATCGTCGACCACGGCGACAACTATCTGAGCGTCTATGGCAACAACGAAGCGGTGCTGAAGTCGGTCGGCGCAGCGGTGCGCGCCGGCGAGGTGATCGCCTCGATAGGCGCCAGCGGTGGGGCTTCGGAATCGGGTTTATACTTTGAATTGCGGCATCAGGGACAGGCGCTGGACCCGCTGAAATGGGTCGCCCGCTAGGCTGCACCGACGACGGTGCGGCATCCGTTCCGGCCGAAAAATACGCGGAGTGCAATCGATGCAAAAGAAGCTGCAGCAAACCGGGCTGGTCATGATCGGACTGTGTGCCGGGGTACTGCTCAGTCTCAATTTCTCCGCCAACGCGAACAAGCCGGTCGGCAGCACGCTGCCGGTCGAGGAACTGCGCCAGTTCGCCGACGTGCTGAATGCGGTGAAGTCGGGCTATGTCGAGCCGGTCGATGACAAGAAGCTGATCACCCACGCGATCAGCGGCATGCTGTCCGGTCTCGACCCGCACTCGGCCTACCTCGACCAGGACGCGTTCAAGGATCTGCAGGCCGGTACCCAGGGCGAATTCGGTGGTCTCGGTATCGAGGTCGGCATGGAAGACGGCTTCGTCAAGGTGGTTTCGCCGATCGAGGACACACCTGCCTTCCGCGCCGGCGTCAAGGCGGGCGACCTGATCATCAAGCTGGACGACACCTCGACCAAGGGGCTGACGCTGAGCGACGCGGTCAAGCGCATGCGCGGCAAGCCGGACACCAGCATCCGCCTGACCATTGCGCGCAAGGGCGAGGCGAAGCCGATCGAGGTGACGCTGACGCGCGAAATCATCAAGGTGCAGTCGGTGAAGTCGAAGCTGGTCGAACCCGGCTACGGTTACCTGCGCCTGACGCAGTTCCAGGAGGCCAGTGCCGAGGATCTCGCCAAGCACATCGGCAAGCTGTACAAGGAAGGTGAACTGAAAGGTCTGGTGCTCGACCTGCGCAACGACCCGGGCGGCCTGCTGCACGGCGCCGTTGGCGTATCCGCCGCCTTCCTGCCGCCGAAGGCGACCGTGGTGTCGACCGACGGCCGCACCGAAGACGCCAAGCGCCGCTTCATTGCCGCGCCGGAAGATTACCTGCGCGGATCGCGCGAGGACTATCTCGCCACGCTGCCCGCCGGCGCCAAGTCGGTGCCCATGGTGGTGCTGGTCAATTCGGGCTCGGCCTCGGCGTCGGAAATCGTCGCCGGCGCGCTGCAGGACCACAAGCGCGCAGTCATCATGGGCACCCAGACCTTCGGCAAGGGTTCGGTGCAGACCATCATGCCGCTGGCCAACAACACCGCGATCAAGCTGACGACGGCGCGTTACTACACGCCGAACGGCCGCTCGATCCAGGCCAAGGGCATCGTGCCGGACATCATCGTCGAAGAGACGCCGAATGGCAGCGGCGGCGGCATCCGCCTGCGCGAAGCCGACCTCGACCGTCACCTCGGCAACGACAAGGAACCCGAGGAGGCCGCGCCGAAGCCTGCCGCTGGCGCCAAGGGCAAGCCGGCGAAGGACGAGGACGAGGAAGCCAAGCCGGCTGCGCCGTTCGAGTTCGCCACCGCATCGGATTACCAGTTCACCCAGGCCTTGAATCTGCTGAAGGGATTGCAGATCATCCAGAAAAACTGAGGCTCGCCGTCCGCGGTGGGCCGTGCGGCGATCTCCGGATCGCCGCCGGATGCAGGAGCTGAATCATGGTCGCACATGCCAGCCAGCGTCGTTTCGGCCGCGAACACCGCGCGCCGCGCAAGCCCGGATACGGCCCCCAGGCGGGTCTGATGAAGCACCGCGAACTGCGCTTCTGTCGCCGCTGTCCGCGCCGCGTCGATGAAGCGCTCGCGCTGCTCGCCGCGGTCGGCGGCATTTCGGTGACCGCGCAGGGCGATCGCGTGGTCGCCATCGAGTACAGCCTCACTGACCACAGCTTCCGCAGCATAGAGCGGGCACTGCGCGCACACGGCTTCGTGCTCGACGGTTCGCTGAAGATGCGACTGATCCGCACCATGCTCTATTTCTGCGAGGACACCCAGCTGCGCAACCTGAAGCAGCCGGAGCGACTGATCAAGAAGTCGAACGAAATCTACGTCAAGGCCTGGCAGCACCACCCGCACGGCGATCACGACGACACGCCGAGCGAACTGCGCGAATACCGCTGACCGCCCACTTCCCCACCGCTACACGCCGCCGCATCCGCCGGCGGTCACTTCTCTATGAATGACCAGCAACTGCTGCGCTACAGCCGCCACATCCTGCTCGATCCGATAGGCATCGAGGGACAGGACAGGCTGCTCGCCTCGCGCGCCCTCATCGTCGGCGCCGGCGGCCTCGGCTGCCCGTCGGCGCTCTACCTCGCGGCGGCCGGTGTCGGCACGCTGGTGATCGCCGACGACGACGACGTCGACCTGACCAATCTGCAGCGGCAGATCCTGCATCGCGAACACTCGGTCGGCCGCGCCAAGGTCGAATCGGCGCGCGAAACGCTGCACGACATCAATCCGGGCACCGAGGTGATCGCGCTGAAGAAGCGTCTGGCCGGCGACGAACTGCTGGAACAGGTTGCCGCCGCCGACGTCGTGCTCGATTGCAGCGACAACTTCGCCACCCGCCACGCGATCAACCGCGCCTGCGTGGCCACCCGCACGCCGCTGGTATCGGGCGCGGCCATCCGCTTCGACGGCCAGGTGTCGGTATTCGACAGCCGTGAGCCGGACGCGCCCTGCTACCACTGCCTGTTCCCGGAGGGCGGCGAGGTCGAGGAGGTGCGCTGCGCGGTGATGGGCGTGTTCGCGCCGCTGACCGGCATCATCGGCACCGTGCAGGCGGCCGAGGCGCTGAAGATACTGGCGCAGACCGGCCGCACGCTTGCCGGCCGTCTGCTGCTGCTCGACTCACTCGGCATGGAGTGGCGCAGCATCACGCTGCCGCGCGATCCCGGTTGCGCCATCTGCGGCGAGGGCCGGAGCCCCTAGCCCCTAGCCCCTAGCCCCTAGCCCCTAGCCCCTAAAAAGGCTAGTGCAGCTTCACGTGCGGCTCGGTGCTCTGCTTGATGAAGCGGGCCACCGCGTCGAGCGAGCTCTTGATCCAGCCGTGCAGTGCAATCTGGTGCATCTGGTACAGCGAGCGGTACATCATGCGCGCGACCAGACCTTCGATGAACATGCTACCGCCGACCACACCACCCATCAGGTTGCCGGTTGCGCCGCTCTTGCCGAGCGACACCAGCGAGCCGAAATCCTTGTAGCGGAAGGGGCCGGGGTCGCCCTTGCCTTCGAGCCGCATGGCGAAAATCTTCACCAGATAGCTGGCCTGCTGGTGCGCCGCCTGGGCGCGCGGCGGAATCGTGCCCTCACCGCCCAGCCACTGACAGGCCGCGCAGTCGCCGAAGGCGTAGATGTCCGGATCGTGCGTGGTGACCAGGTGATCATCCACCACCAGCTGGTTGATGCGGTTCGACTCCAGCCCGCCGAAGCCGGACAGCATGTTGGGCGCCTTGATGCCGGCCGCCCACACCATCAGGTCGCCGCGGATGAAATGGCCGCTGGCAGTGGCCAGTCCGTCATGGCGCACCTCGCTGACGCGCTCCGACTTCAGCACGTCGATGCCCATGCCGCGCAGCAGTTCTTCGGCCGACGCCGAAATGCGCGCCGGCAAAGCCGGCAGCACGCGGTCGGCCGCCTCGATCAGCGTGATGCGCACGTCCTGGCGCGGGTCCATGCTGTGCACGCCGAACGCGCGCAGCACCTTGCTGGTGTGGCGCAACTCGGCCGACAGTTCGACGCCAGTCGCACCGGCGCCGATGATGGCGATCGACACTTCGTGCGGTTCACCGCGCTCGGCACGCGCGTCCGCGCGCATGCAGGCGGCGACCAGCTTCTGCCGGAAGCGCTCGGCGTCGTGCGTGGTATCGAGCGCCATCGTGTGTTCGTCGGCGCCGGGAATGCCGAAGGTGTTCACCGTGCTGCCGATGGCGATCACCAGATAGTCGTAATGCAGCTCGCGCTCGGGCAGCATCGGTTCGCCGTCGAAGTCGGCCACCGCCTCGATGTGGATGGTCTTGCGGCTGCGATCGATGGCCGTCATGCGGCCCATCTGGAACTCGAAGTTGTGCCAGCGCGCCTGCGCGACGTACTCCAGACGGTGCATGTGCATATCCATGCGCCCGGCGGCGACTTCGTGCAGATGCGGTTTCCAGATGTGGATGGGCGAAGCATCGACCAGCACGATGTCGGCCTGCCCTTTGGCGCCATAGCGGTCGCCGAGCTGGGTGACCAGTTCGAGGCCGCCGGCGCCGCCGCCGACCACCACGATGACGGGTTTCTTGGAATTATTCATGATCTCCTCGGAGCGAAGCCCGCCCTGCACGGGAGCGGACGGCGCATTCTGCTACAGCCCCCGCCGCTTGTGCAGGGCAGGGCTCCGGGTGTCATGGCGGCGGAACAGTCGACCGCCCAGTGTGTTCAGCCGCGGCGCAACGAGAGCAGTACAGCAACGACGGCGAGCACGCACAGCCACAGCAGCGACCACTCCGGAATGTCGAGGCCGAATATCGGCGGCAGCTTGGCGCCACATGCGCCGTCGGCGAAGAAGGCCTGCGGGAACCACTGCGCCGGCGGCAGGCTGTTGACGAAATCCTCGACCGGATCGAGGCCGCAGCTGACCGACGGGTTGTACAGCACATAGACGTGACGCCCGGCCACCGCCGCGCCAGCGGCGGCGATCAGCGCCGACACCCACAGTCCGCTGCGCGCCAGCGCCCCGCCGAACAGGCCGCTCAGCAGGAAGAACACGCCGGCGCCGAAGAAGGCGTAGCGCTGCAGGATGCACAGCGGGCAGGGCGCCAGACGCTCGACGTGCTGCAGCCACAGCGCGAAGGCGAGCAGGCCGAAACAGAAGTAGGACAGCAGGAAGTAGATGCGCGTACGGGCAATCGGGGTCATCGGGGACTCGTTCTCGTTGTTGGGACAGCCGGCGCGTCAGAGCACGTAGCGCGCGAGATCCTCGCTCTGTGCAAGTTCGCCCAGCCGGGCGTCCACGTAGGCAGCGTCTATGGTGAGCGAGCGGGCGTGCTGGCCAGCGTCGAAGGACACCTCCTCCAGCAGCTTTTCCATCACCGTGTGCAGCCGCCGCGCGCCGATGTTCTCGGTGCGTTCGTTGACCGACCACGCCACTTCGGCCAGCCGGCGGATGCCGTCCGGCGCGAAATCCAGCGTCACGCCGTCGGTTTCCAGCAGCGCCGCGTACTGGCGGGTAAGACAGGCATCGGTGGCGGTGAGGATGCGTTCGAAGTCATCGACCGACAGCGACTCCAGCTCCACGCGGATCGGAAAACGGCCCTGCAGCTCGGGAATCAGGTCGCTCGGCCGCGACAGGTGGAAGGCGCCGCTGGCGATGAACAGGATGTGGTCGGTCTTCACCATGCCGTACTTGGTCGTGATCGTCGTGCCTTCGACCAGCGGCAGCAGGTCGCGTTGCACGCCCTGGCGCGAAACATCGGCGCCGCCGTGGTCCGAACGCGAAGCCACCTTGTCGATCTCGTCGAGGAACACGATGCCGTTCTGCTCGACCGCGACCAGCGCCTGCTGCTTCACTTCGTCCTCGTTGATCAGGCGCGCCGCCTCTTCGTCGGTCAGTACGCGCAGCGCCTCGCGGATCGGCATCTTGCGGCTGCGCCGGCGTTGCGCGCCGATGTTCTGGAACATCGACTGCAGCTGGCCGGTCAGTTCTTCCATGCCGGGCGGCGTCAGGATTTCCATCGCGGCCGGCGCCACCGCCACCTCGATGTCGATCTCCTTGTCGTCCAGTTCGCCCTCGCGCAGCTTCTTGCGGAATTTCTGCCGCGTGCCGCTCTCGTCGGCGGCCGGTGCATCGACGCCAAAGCCGACCGGCCGCGCCGGTGGCAGCAGCACGTCGAGAATGCGGTCCTCGGCGGCGTCCTCGGCGCGCGTGCGCACCGCCTTCATCGCGCGCTCGCGCAGGTCCTTGATGGCGATCTCGACCAGATCGCGGATGATGGTGTCGACATCCCGGCCAACATAGCCCACTTCGGTGAACTTGGTCGCCTCGATCTTGATGAAGGGCGCGTTGGCCAGCCGCGCCAGCCGGCGCGCGATCTCGGTCTTGCCGACGCCGGTCGGACCGATCATCAGGATGTTCTTCGGCGTGATTTCGCTGCGCAGCGGCTCGGCCACCTGGGCGCGGCGCCAGCGGTTGCGCAGCGCGACGGCCACCGAGCGCTTGGCGCGCGTCTGGCCGACGATGTGCTTGTCCAGTTCGGACACGATTTCGGAAGGGGTCATGACTTGATCCGCAGGGGTCACGGCGCTCACCACTCGATGCTCTCTATGGTGTGACTCTGGTTGGTGTAGATGCACAGGTCACCGGCGATGCCGAGCGACTTCGACACCACGTCGCGCGCCGACAGCTCGGTATTCTCGACCAGCGCACGGGCCGCCGACTGGGCGTAGGCGCCGCCGGAGCCGATGGCGACGATGCCGCCCTCGGGTTCGAGCACGTCGCCGTTGCCGGTGATGATCAGCGAAGACTCGCGGTCAGCCACCGCCAGCATCGCCTCCAGCCGGCGCAGCATGCGGTCGGTACGCCAGTCCTTGGCCAGTTCGACCGCGCTGCGCAGCAGATTGCCCTGATGCTTCTCCAGCTTGGATTCGAAGCGCTCGAACAGCGTGAAGGCGTCGGCTGTACCGCCGGCGAAACCGGCCAGGATGCGCCCCTGATAAAGCCGCCGTACCTTGCGCGCGGTGGCCTTGACGACGATGTTACCGAGCGTCACCTGACCGTCGCCACCGAGGGCGACCTGACCCGGGCGACGCACCGAAAGTATGGTGGTGCCGTGATACTGTTCCATCGCAATTCCCGAAAAATGCCGCGGAGGCTGCGCACTTTAAACCATGCGCAGCGGGGCGCAGGTGGCGCTAGAAGCGGCGTTGCTGGATTTCCGCCACGGCGGCGACACCGATCAGCAGCAGCAGCGCCGCCACCATCGGCCGCACATCGACCAGACGGGGCTGGCGGCCGGTCGCCTGCACCGCAGTGATCACATTGAACAGCAGGCCGGCGCTGATGAAGTCCATCCGGCAGAGCTCGGAACAATCGACCTTCATGACCCCCTGCGGCAGGTCAGCCGCCTGCAGCACGGCAAAGGCATCCTGACGGGCACCGACGATCTCGCCGCGCAGCGCGATGCGCGCATTCTTCTCGACCGGCGCCGGTTCGGCCGCGACAGGCGCGAGCACCGACGACACCCAGCGGGCGTCCCAGGACGGCGGCGACAGTTCGAAAGTGACCGCGTACTGGATCGCGAATTCCTCGAAGTTGGCTTCGTCGCCCAGTTGCTGCAGCGCTTCCAGGTAGAGCAGCCACTGCGCCGGCCCTTCGGCCTTGCCCGGCACGATGCGCGGCGCCAGCAGGTCGCGCAGCACGGTGGCGCTGAGCATGGCCACACCGTGGCCGCAGCGGCGCAGCGCAACCAGCACGTCGAGAAGCATGCGCGCGCCGTCCTCGTCCACGTCGTGCAGACGGGCGACATCCACCCGCACCACATGCGCCTTTGAACACAGGCGGTCGATCTGGTCGATGGAGGCGCGGCTGGCCGCGGTCAGCTTGCCCGCCAGCGTCAGTGTGGGCGGACCCGAGGTCGCGCCGCGAGACGGGGACGCCGGCCAGGCCGGCGCCGAACGTTCGAAGCGCTCGGCGTAGGCCAGCGCGTGCGCCTCGAAGGCGTCAACACGACCAAGCGCGTGACAGAGGTCGAAAAGCATGGCCCACACCTGTTCGGTCGAACTGCCGAGGTCGCCGAAGGTGGCGCGTTCCAGCGTGGACAGCGCGGCCTCGTCGTCACCATTGGCGAACAGCATGGCCGCTTCCTCGACCACCGGGTGCAGCCCGCTGGACACGTCCTGCACCTGCAACTCGCCCTTGCCGGCGCGGCGGGCGCCCTCCAGCGGATCGCGCGACACGAAGTCGAGCGACATCAGGCCGGCAGACGACGGCGGATCGCTTGCCGGCATGCTGTCGGGCGGGCGCGACGCGGTGGCCGTCCCCGCCGCCGGTGCGGTCGGTCGCACCGGCTTGCGGGTTTCGACCTGCGGCGCAGGTGTTTTCTTGAAGAAGGAGAAAGCCACGGATGGGTCCGGATCGGGGCGCGAACCGTAATTAACGGCGCATCGATTCACAACTGCAACGATCGGTAACTTTACCTTTCAACCGCGGCTGGCGGCACCCCCGAAGGCGTAAGAAGACGTGACAAGGTGCTGCAAGGGCACGAATCGGCGCCCAGGCGCGCCGGGCGCGGCATTCGCCGCGCCCGCCATGCACAAGACAACGGTCAGAAGGTGGCGCGCAGGCCGGCCATGATGCTGCGGCCCGGCATCGGTGCGATGCCCTTCAGGAAGGACACATGGTTGCGCGCCTCGGTGTCGAACAGGTTGTTGCCGCGCAGCCAGGCTTCCCAGTTCACGCCGGCCGCTTGGAAACCGTAGCTGGCGAAGGCATTGACCAGCGCGTAGCCGGCAGTCGGCGTGCCGAGGTCGTCGACCCGGTCCTGCCGGCGGGCGCCCTGCACTTCCAGCCGCAGATTCAGCGCCTCGCGGTGCCAGTTCAGCGCCGCCATGCCGCGCATCGGCGAAATGCGCGGCAGCGGCTCGCCGGTGTCGCGGTTGGCGGCACGCACCATGTCGGCCTGCAGGTCGAGGTGCAGTTCGCCGGCGCAGCGGCACAGCAGCAGATGGGCCTGCGCCTCCAGACCGTAGAACTTTGCCGGCACCGCCTGGTAGGCGAACTCGGGCAGTTCGCCGGCCGGATCGATCAGGCCATCCTCCTCGCGCCGGATGCCGGTATCGGCGAGCGCGATGAAATTGCGGAAGCGGCTGTGGAACACGCCGATGCTGCCGCTGTGCTCGCCGCGCTTGACGCGCAACTGGGCGTCGATCGAGTTCGACTGTTCCTTGTCCAGCGCCGCGTTGCCGACCTCGTAGTTGCCAGTCGCTGCGTGCGGGCCGTTGGCGAACAGCTCGTAGAAGGTGGGCGCGCGCTCGGTGTGCGCCAGCTGGGTGGCGACCGAGAAGGTGTCGTTCAGCGGATAGACCGCGCCGAAGGCGGCGCTGCGCGCAGTGAAACGCCGCTCCTGCGCCGGATCGAAGCGCGGCGTACCCGGATTGTTCGCATCGTCCGGGCCGCCGCCGTCGCTGCCCACCTCGACCCGCTCGACGCGGCCGCCGAAGGTGAGCTTGAGGTCACCGACGCGGGTTTCCTCGAACAGGAAGAGCGCACGCGTATCGGTGTTGGTCGAGGGCACGAAGGCTTCGTCGCCCAGCGCCGAGAACTCGCTGCTGTCGAGCTGCACGCCGACCACGCCACGGAAGGGGCCCAGCTGCGCATGGGCCGCCTCGACCCGCAGGTCGGTGCCCTTGCTGAAGAAGCGCGTTTCGGGCGACCCGTCGGCCAGTTCGACGTGCTTGTAGTCGGTATGGCCGGCGCGGAACTTGACGCCGGTGATGAAGCCGTCGATTTCGCGCAGTTCGCCGGCGAGGTCCCAGCGCTCGCTGCGCATGTCTATCGTAATGTTCTCTTCGGCCACCGTGCCGTAGGTCGAATCGAATACGCCGTAGGAGGCGCCGACGTAGCCGCGCTCACCGGCGAAGGAGGCGCCGAAGCCGCCGCCCTCGGTGTCGGCGGCCGAATTGCGCAGCCGGCCGTCGGGGATGCGCAGATCGGACGTCGAGCGGGTGAAGCCGTCGGCGTGCAGGTTGAGGCCGTTCTTGCCGAACTCGACGCGGCCGGCCAGCGCGCGGGTCGAGTCGGCGCCGCCGACGATGCCATCGACGCGGCCGCTGGCGCCGTTCATCGGCGACTGCGGAATGCGGTTGTCGAGCGCGTTCACGACGCCGCCGACCGCGTTGCCGCCATACATCAGCGCTGCCGGGCCACGCACCACCTCGACCCGCTCGATCACCAGCGGATCCACCGTGGTCGCGTGATCGAAGGACAGCGAGGACGCATCGACGGTGGCACCACCGTTGCCGAGGATGCGCACGCGGTCGCCATCGAGGCCGCGGATGACCGGCCGGCTGGAATTCGGGCCGAACCAGGTCGAACTGACGCCCGGCAGGTTGCCGACGGTTTCGCCCAGCGTGCTGGCACCGCGCAGCGTGAGGTCGTGGTCGTCCATCACCGACACCGGGCTGACCAGGTCGGACAGGTCGCTGCCCAGCGGATTGCCGGTGACAACGATGGCCGGCAGGTTCTGGATGGCCTGGGCGAAGACCGGAACGGAAAAGGACACGGAAGCGGCCGCCGCGAGGGCGCCGCCGACAAAACGATGGATCTGCATGAAGTTCTCCCCGCGCCCGGATATGGACGCGCGCCCGCGCGTGATCACGCGGGTCAGTCTGAATGTATGAAGTGCACGCCCCGGAGGGGGCGACGGATCAGAGCGGGGAGACGGCAGGCGGCCCGTGCGCGCAGGGCTCGGGCGCCGCACCATGGACCGCGACGCGCAGCGAAGCGGCACGCTGTACGTGCGACAGATCGGGAACAGCCGGGTCGGGCGCGGCGCCGACAGACAGCTGGGTCAGGGAATGGGCCGACAGGCAGTCCGGACAGACCGGCGCGTGAGCGAGGCCGCCGTCGTCCTCGGCAGCCAGCGCGATGCCGGCCGTCGGGACGTGTTCAAAGGCGTGGACGAGCGTGACATGCTGTGCCCCGATCAGGCACAGCAGCAACATGACGAGCCGCAGCGCGGACAGGCGTCGGAACATCGCGCGTCCGGGCCCGGCCTCAGTCGCCGTAAAGCTTCTGCAGACGTTCGCGGCGCTCCTGCGCCTCGATGGTCAGCGTCGCGGTCGGACGGGCGAGCAGGCGGCCGATGCCGATCGGCTCGCCGGTTTCGTCGCAATAGCCGTATTCGCCGGCATCGATGCGGTCGATCGCCTGTTCGATCTTCTTCAGCAGCTTGCGCTCGCGGTCGCGCGTGCGCAGTTCCAGCGTGTGTTCCTCTTCAACCGTGGCGCGGTCGGCGGGGTCGGACACGTTGTCGACCTCGCGCATGTGCTCCACGGTTTCATCGGCCTTGCGCAGGATGTCGTCGCGCATGCGGGCGAGCAGGTCGCGGAAGAAGGCGAGCTGCGCCTCGTTCATGTAGTCCTTTTCCGGCATCTTCAGGATGTCGGCTTCGGTCAGCGGCTTGTCGGCCTTGCTGGCGTTCTTGGTGGCCATCCGCATGAACTCCCGGGGATTGGAAAGGCGAAGAGGATACCAATGTTTTGGCAAAAAACTGCGTAACGCTTCACTCGATCCTGAGCAGCAGCCCCTTCAGGTACTCGCCCTCGGGAAAAGCCAGCCCCACCGGGTGATCCGCCCCGGCTGACAGGCGCTTCAGCACGCGCGCCGACACGCCGGCGTCGGCTGCCGCGTCGGCGACGATCTTCTGGAAGAAGTCGACATCGACACCGCCCGAACAGGAATAGGTCATCAGCAGGCCGCCCGGCGCCAGCAGCCGGAAACCGAGCAGATTGATGTCCTTGTAGGCGCGCGCGGCCGACTTCGCATGCGCGGCCGACGGCGCGAATTTCGGCGGGTCGAGCACGATCAGGTCGAACTTGCGGCCTTCGGCACGGAAGGTGCGCAGCGCCTGGAACACGTCCGCCTCCAGCCATTCGGCGCGCGCGGCGTCGATCTGCGGGTTGTGGCCGACATTGCGCTGCGCGGTCGCCAGCGCCGGGCCGGAGGAATCGATGGACAGCACCGATTCGGCACCGTCGGCCAGCGCGTGCAGCGAAAAGCCGCCGGTGTAGCAGAAGCAGTTCAGCACGCGGCGACCGGCGGCCAGCGCGCCGCACAGCCGTCGGTTTTCGCGCTGGTCGAGATAGAAGCCGGTCTTGTGGCCGCTGGCCACGTCGATTTCGATGTTCACGTCGCCGGTCACGCCCGGTTCGGCAATCACCGGGAAAGGCGCATCTCCGTCGCCGATCAGCCAGCCGCTGCGCGGCTCCAGACCTTCGAGCGCGCGCACGTCCGAATCGGAGCGCTCATAGACGCGTGCGATGCCGGTCGCGCGCACCAGCGCGTCGGCGATGGTGGCGCGCCACTTCTCGCCACCGGCGCTGGTGATCTGCAGCACGATCACGTCGGCGTAGCGGTCGGCGATGACGCCGGGCAGGCCGTCGGACTCGCCGTGCAGCAGGCGCACACCGCCGCGCGGACCGAATTCGCCCGCCAGTTCCGGCAGGTCTCGCCGCTGCTCGACCGCGCGCGCGACGGTGCGGCGGAAGAAGGCGTCGTCGATCGATTCGTCACCGAAGGTCCACATGCGGGCGCGTATCTGCGACGCCGGCGAGAACGCGGCGCGGCCGAGCGCACACCCATTGGCAGCCTGCACCAGCACGGTGTCGCCCGGCCGGGCGCGACCGTCGAGACGGTCGACCGAACCGGCGAATATCCACGGGTGGCGGCGCATGACCGAGCGCTCGCGGCCCGGTGCGAGAATCAGGGTGGCACTCATGCTCTGTCAGTCATAACGCCGCGCCGCCCGAAGGGTGTAGCGGGGGTTTCGGCGAGCACTGCTCGCCGCCCGCGCAACCGGTCGGCTGTGCAAAGCCGACCCTCCTGAGCGAACAAAGTGAGCGCGGGGGCAAACACTCTCAGCCCAGCTCGCGGATCAGCGCGGCACCGAGCAGTTCGCCGATGCGTTCCAGGTAGAGCGTGCCCATGTCCGGCACGAACCGCGCTGCGTCGTTGGCGCCCAGCGCCAGCAGACCGACCACGCGCGATTCGCGGCGCAGCGGCACCAGCGCCATCGATTGCACGGCCGGGGCCGACTCGCCGAACCAGGCGACGACGCCGAGGTCGTTCACCGGGCCGCAGTAGGGCTGGCGCGCCTCGTTGGCGAACACGCGGATGCGCTCCTCGACCGGCTCGAATACGTCGCCGTCGCGGGTAAGCACGCTGTTCCACAGGCGCAGCGCGGTGTGCGGCACCGAAAAGCCCTCGGACAGCTGTTCGCGCAGCGCGGTCATCACCGCATCGAAGCTGCCGGCCGTCATCAATGCGATGGACAGCGCATGCACGCGCGTCGAAATGACGTCGTTGTCCTCGCCGAAACGCAGCAGTTCGGCCAGTTTCAGCTCCAGCAGCTTGGCCTTCTCGCGCAGCGTCAGGATCTGCCGCTCGGTGATCGAGATCGCGCGGCCGCCGTGCGGGTGCGGCACATACAGATGGGCGAGCAGGTCGTGATAGTCCTCGAAGAACTGCGGATGGTCCTGCAGGTAACGCGCGACGTCGTCGGCTTTCATGGGGGTACTACTCCAGATGGATGTCGGCTTCGAATACGGTGACGGCGGGGCCGGTCATCAAGACCGGCTGGCCCTCGCCGGCCCAGGCGATGTTCAGTTCGCCGCCGCGCGTGCTCACGCGCACCGGGCTCTCCAGCAGATTGCGGACGATGCCGGCCACCACGGCGGCGCAGGCGCCGGTGCCGCAGGCCAGCGTTTCGCCGGCGCCGCGCTCGTACACGCGCAGCCGGATGTGGTGGGCGTCGACCACCTGCATGAAGCCGGCGTTCACGCGCGCCGGAAAACGCGGGTGCGATTCGATCAGCGGGCCCTGCTGGCCAACCGGCGCACGGTCGACGTCGGCCACCACCTGCACCGCGTGCGGGTTGCCCATCGACACGGCGGTGATCGGCACCGCGCTGCCTGCCACGTCGAGCGGCTGCACGAGGGCGTCGGAATCGGACTGGAACGGAATGCGCGCCGGCTCGAATACCGGAACGCCCATGTTCACCGTCACATTGATGTCGTCGGCGGCGGTCAGCGTGATCACGCCACTCTTCGTTTCGACGCGGATTTCCCGCTTGTCGGTCAGGCCCTGCTCGCGCACGAAGCGCACGAAGCAGCGCGCGCCATTGCCGCACTGTTCGACCTCGCCGCCGTCGGCATTGAAGATGCGGTAGCGGAAATCGACGCCCGGCTGCTGCGCGCGCTCGACCACCAGCAGCTGGTCACAGCCGACGCCGAAATGGCGGTCAGCCAGGAAGCGCACCTGATCGGGCGTCAGATCGACCCGCTGGCGGATCGCGTCGATCACGACGAAATCGTTGCCCAGCCCGTGCATCTTGGAAAAACGGAGCTTCATTCAGTCACCATCGAGCTGTAGTCGCGCCAGACGCAGCGGTCCATCACGACGGTCAGACCGGCCGCCTGCGCGCGCAGCGCCGCCGCCTCGTCGATCACGCCGTCCTGCAGCCATACGGCGGGCAGGCCGAGCGCGATCGCCTGGTCGACAAAGGCGCCGACGCGGTCGGCAGCAATGAAGAGGTCGACCAGATCGATCTGCCGGCGCAGGTCTTCGGGAATGTCGGCCAGCGAACCGTAGGCCTGCTCGCCCAGCACTTCGGTCACCGCCGGACGCACCGGCACGATGCGCCAGCCGAAGCGCTGCATGCCGCGGGCGACGCGATGACTGGGGCGGGATTCGTTCGGCGACAGGCCGACCACGGCAACCGTGCGCACGCGGCGCAACAGGTCTGCGATGGCCTGCGGCGCAGGATTCGTAAACATGGCTGTCATTCTACAGGGGCGGGCCGCTGCACACCCGGCGGGCACTTGTAGCGCTTGTAGCCCCAGATGTACTGCGCCGGATACCGGCGCACCAGCGCTTCGACATTGCGGTTGATCGCCTCGACCCGCTGCGCGGTATCGCCTTCGACCGGTACTTCGGGCTCGATGAAATGCAGGTGGAAACCGCGCCCGGCCGGCAGCCGCTCGGCGAACACCATCACCGTGCCAGCCGCCATCGAGGTGAGCCGGGCGGCCAGCGTCATCGTGTAGGCCGGGCGACCGAAGAAGTCGGCCCACATGCCTTCGCCATTGGCCGGCACCTGGTCCGGCAGGATGCCGACCAGACCGCCGTCCTTGATGGTGCGCAGCAGCCGGCGCACGCCGGTGCCGTCGGCTGCCGCCAGCGACACACCGTCGCCGTCGCGCCCCTGCTCCATCAGCGGGCGCAGCCAGTCCTGGCGCGGTGCGCGGTAGAGCACGGTGATCGGGATGCGCGAACCGATCAGCCGGGCGGCGATCTCGAAAGCGCCCATGTGCGGCGTCAGCAGCACTACACCGCGGCCGCTGGCGTGCAGCCGCTCGACGTGTTCCCAGCCGCTGACCCCGACCACGCCGGCCACTACGGCGGGGCGCGGCCGCATCCAGATCCACGGCAGTTCGAGCATGGCGCGCCCGGAATGGGCGGCCGCCTCGCGGATCAGCGCGGCGTCGGCGCCAGGTATCGCCGACGTCAGATTGCGGTCGAACTCGCGCCGGAAACGGGCGGAGCGCGCGTGGATCAGGCGGCCGGCGATGGCGCCGATCGCCTGCAGCGTGCGCAGCGGAAGATGGGAAAGCAGCCGGAAGGCCCCCATGGCCACCCGGCTCGCGAGGTCTGACATGGAAAAAAGCTGGATTCGCGAAAACGACAGGACGCGGTAGACTACTGTTTCCGCCGAGTTAAACGAGACAACTTGCAGGGCGGACTAAAAATACTGCTAAAGCGTCGCCTGCTCGCTTCCCGGGGCTGGTTCGACGAACCGCAACAGGGAAGTTACAAGGAGCAGGTGCATGTCAGAGTATTTCTTCACTTCGGAGTCGGTGTCCGAAGGCCACCCGGACAAGGTGTCCGACCAGATTTCCGACGCCATCCTCGACGCCATCCTGGCGCAGGACCCGACCGCCCGTGTCGCCGCCGAAACGCTGTGCAATACCGGCCTCGTCGTGCTGGCCGGTGAAATCACCACCACCGCCAACGTCGACTACATCCACGTCGCGCGGGACACCATCAAGCGCATCGGCTACGACAACACCGAGTACGGCATCGACTACAAGGGCTGCGCCGTGCTGGTGGCCTACGACAAGCAGAGCCCGGACATCGCGCAGGGCGTGGACCGCGCCAGCGACGACTACCTGAACCAGGGCGCCGGCGACCAGGGCCTGATGTTCGGCTACGCCTGCGACGAGACGCCGGTGCTGATGCCGCTGGCGTTGCACCTGTCGCACCGTCTGGTCGAACGCCAGGCTCACCTGCGCAAGGACGGCCGCCTGCCCTGGCTGCGCCCGGACGCCAAGAGCCAGGTCACCATCCGCTACGTCGACGGCAAGCCGGAACGCATCGACACCGTGGTGCTGTCCACCCAGCACGCACCGGACATGTCGCTCGAAGCGATCCGCGAAGCGGTGATCGAGGACATCATCAAGCCGGTGCTGCCGCCGGAACTGGTGAAGGGCGAAATCAAGTATCTGGTGAACCCGACCGGCCGCTTCGTCATCGGCGGCCCGCAGGGCGACTGCGGCCTGACCGGCCGCAAGATCATCGTCGACACCTACGGCGGTGCCGCACCGCACGGCGGCGGCGCCTTCTCCGGCAAGGACCCGTCCAAGGTCGACCGCTCGGCCGCCTACGCCGGCCGCTACGTGGCGAAGAACATCGTCGCCGCCGGCCTCGCGTCGAAGTGCCAGGTGCAGGTGAGCTACGCGATCGGCGTCGCCCAGCCGACCTCGGTCATGGTCGAAACCTTCGGCACCGGCAAGATTTCGAACGAAAAGCTGACCGAACTGGTGAAGCGCCACTTCGATCTGCGCCCGAAGGGCATCGTGCAGATGCTCGACCTGCTGCGCCCGATCTACCAGAAGACCGCCGCCTACGGCCACTTCGGCCGCGACGAGCCGGAATTCAGCTGGGAAGCGATCGACAAGGCAGCGGCGCTGCGGGCAGACGCGGGCCTATAACCGGTCAGTCTGCGCGTCGCACAACGACAAGGGCCGCATTGCGGCCTTTGTCATTTGGCCGCGTGACGGGCGACGCTCACTCGACCGGATGCCTGCCCACGAACGCATCCACCGAGTTCTCGGCGATGCGCGTCCACAGGCGCTGTTCCGAGCGGAAGCGGTTCCACGGTTCGAACACCTTGCGGAACCGCGGGTTGGCGGCGGCAGTTTCGCGGTACAGCGCGAAGGCCTCCTTCTGCAGCGCGAGCAGGATGTCGCGCGAGAACATGCGCAGCTGGGCGCCGCCTTCGATCAGCTTCTTCATCGCCGCAGGGTTGCGTGCGTCGTAGCGCGCCTGCATGCCGATGTGGGCCGCCGCGCAGGCGGATTCGAGGATCTGCCGATACTCGGCCGGCAGTGCGTCGTACGCCTGTCGATTGACGTAGATGGTGAGCTGCGGACCGGCTTCGGCCCAGCCCGGGTAGTAGTAATAGGGCGCGACCTTGTAGAAGCCCAGCTTGAGGTCGTCGTACGGGCCGACCCACTCGGCGGCGTCGATCGCACCTTTTTCCAGCGCCGGATAGACGTCGGCGCCCGGAATCTGCTGCGGCACCACGCCCAGCCGCGACACCACCTGGCCGGCGTAGCCGCCGATGCGCATCTTCAGGCCCTTGAGGTCGGCCACGCTGCGGATTTCTCGGCGGAACCAGCCGCCCATCTGCGCGCCGGTATTTCCGCAGGGAAAATTGACGATGTTGTAGCCGGCGAACAGTTCGCGCATCAGCGCCATGCCGCCGCCATCGACCAGCCAGGCGGACTGCTGCCTGCTGTTCAGGCCGAAGGGCATGGCGCAATCGAAGGCGAAGGTGGGGTCCTTGCCGATGTAGTAGTAGGACGCCGAGTGGCCGCACTCGACCGTGCCTTCGCGCACCGCGTCGAGCACGCCGAAGGGCGGCACCAGTTCGTTGGCCGCGAAGACCTGTATCTGGAAGCGGCCGCCAGTGGCGGCACTGACCTGCTGCGCCACCTGTTCCGCGGCGGCGTACAGCGCATCCAGCGCCTTCGGGAAGCTCGACGCCAGCCGCCAGCGGATGGCTGGCTGGGCGCCGACGACCGCCGGAGCTCCGGCCAGAGCGGCGAGCGGCGCCGCTTTCAGGAAGCTGCGCCGGTCGGTCACTCAGGCACCTGCAATGCGCATGCGGTCAATCAGCACCGAGCCGCTCTGCTTCGAGCCGCGCACCAGCGCGTCGGCGCCGACCTCCTGTATGCCCATGAACATGTCACGCAGATTGCCGGCGATGGTGATTTCCTGCACCGGGTAGGCGATTTCGCCGTTCTCGATCCAGTAGCCGGCGGCGCCGCGCGAGTAGTCGCCGGTCACGTAATTGACGCCGTGGCCCAGCAGTTCGGTCACCAGCAGGCCGCGCTTGATGCCGCGGATCAGCTCTTCCAGGCTCTTCCTGCCCGACTGCAGGATGAGGTTGTGCGAGCCGCCGGCGTTGCCGGTGGTTTCCATGCCCAGCTTGCGCGCCGAATAGGTGCTCAGGAAATAGCCGTTCAGCACGCCGCCCTGCACCACCTCGCGGTCGCGCGTGGCGACGCCATCGTCGTCGAACATGCCGGAGCCCATCGCGCCCGGCAGGTGCGGCCGCTCGGAAATGTTGATGTGCTTCGGGAAGATCTGCTTGCCCAGGCTGTCGAGCAGGAAGGAGGACTTGCGGTACAGCGCGCCGCCGCTGGTCGCCTGCACGAAATGTCCGAGCAGGCCGATGGCCAGCGGCGCCTCGAACAGCACCGGCACCCGCGTCGTCTTGACGCGACGTGCACCCAGACGCGACAGCGCACGGCGCGCGGCGTAATCGCCGATCGCCTCCGGCGCCGGCAGGTCGTGCGCATTGCGGCGGCTGGCGTACCAGTCCTCGCGCTGCATGCCGTCGCCCTCACCGGCGATGACCGAGCAGCTGATGTACTGCCGCGTGCTGGCGTAACCGGCCATGAAACCCAGGCTGTTGGCGGAAATGAACTGCGACTGCTGGGCCGACACCGAGGCGCCTTCCGAATTGCGGATGTCGGGCGACACGCCGAAGGCGGCGTCTTCGCAGCGGCGGGCCAGATCGATCGCCTGCTCGACCGGCAGTTCCCACGGGTGGAACAGGTCGAGGTCGCGGAATTCGGTGGCCAGCAGCGACTTGTCCGGCAGACCGGCCGCGTCGTCCTCGGCGGTGAAGCGGGCGATCGACAGCGCCGCATCGACGGTGGCGCGCATCGCGTCCAGCGAAAAGTCGCTCGAACTGGCATAGCCGCGGCGCTGGCCGACATAGACGGTGACGCCTATGCCCTTGTCGCGGTTGTACTCGATGGTTTCGACCTCGCCGCGGCGCACGGTGACCGACTGGCCGAAGCCTTCGGACACGTCGACTTCGGCGGCAGTCGCGCCACCGGCGCGGGCATGATCGATGAGCTGTTGCGCGATGTCGCGCATGCTGGCGTCGGTATAGCTGAAACCCTGTCGGGACATGGCGGATTCGTGGTCGGGCAAAGGCTGCAATAATAGCCGCTTGCCACGCTCTGCCCCGTCCTCTGTATCCCAATGCGCCCCAAATCGATTTCCACCACCGAAAACCCCGACGATCAGGATCTGCCGGACCGTCCCAGCAAGAGCCAGCGGAAGCGCGACGCCCATGTGCTGCAGGACATCGGTACGCAGCTGGTCGCGCTGTCGGCCGAACAGATCAAGCGCATCGACATGCCGGAAAACCTGCGCATCGCGATTACCGAGGCCCAGCGCACCCGCAGCCACGAAGGCCTGCGCCGGCAGATGCAGTACGTCGGCAAGGTGATGCGCGGCATCGACACCGCGCCGCTGACCGAGGCGCTGGACGCCATCCACGGCCGATCCGCCCGCGCAGTCGCGCGCGAGCAGATGCTGGAACGCATGCGTGAGCGGCTGATCGCCGACGAACAGGTACTGGGCGACATCGCCGCCCAGTGGCCGGGCGCCGACCTGACCCATCTGCGCACGCTGCGTCGCAACGTGCTGCGCGAACGCGAACTGAACAAGCCCCCGCGCGCCTTCCGCGAAATCTTCCGCGTGCTGCGCCAGCTCGACAACGCGCAGAGCGGCGAAGACGACATCGAACCCGAACAGGACGAGAACGACGATGAGTGACACACAGGATCTGCTGACGGTCGGCCTGGTTTCCGTCTCCGACCGCGCATCGAGCGGCGTCTACCAGGACCAGGGCATCCCGGCGCTGAAGGACTGGCTGTCAGCCGCGCTGAAGAACCCGGTCATGTTCGAAACGCGGCTGATCCCGGACGAACAGCCGCAGATCGAGGCGACGCTGATCGAACTGTGCGACAGCGCCGGCTGCGATCTGGTGCTGACCACCGGCGGCACCGGCCCCGCGCCGCGCGACGTGACGCCAGACGCCACCGTCGCGGTGGCGCACCGGGTGATGCCCGGCTTCGGCGAACAGATGCGCCAGATCAGCCTGCGCTTCGTGCCGACCGCCATCCTGTCGCGCCAAACCGGCGTGATCCGCGGCAAGACGCTCATCCTCAACCTGCCGGGCCAGCCCAAGTCGATCAAGGAAACGCTGGAAGGCGTCAAGGACGCCGACGGCAGCCCGCTCGTTCCCGGCATCTTCGCCGCCGTGCCCTACTGCATCGACCTGATAGGCGGGCCCTACATCGAAACCGACGACAGCGTGGTGAAGGCCTTCCGCCCGAAATCGGCAATCCGCGCCGCGAAGACCTGAGTCAGCCGAGCCGCCGCGGCCGCGAGACGCGCCCCCCTTGTGGAAGCGGCCTTGGTCGCGACGCAGCCGCTGCGCTCCGCCGGCTTCGATCCAGGCCGCTGTCGGGGTCAGAAGACCCCTCCCACAGAAGCCTGGCCTTGGGCTCAGGTCGATGTCGGGATCAGAGGGCCCCTTCCAAAGAATTCCACGGCCAGTCCTCTGCCAAAACTGGACCTTACCGCACCAGAAACGGCAGATTGGCGGTCGCCACCTTGCCGGTCCGGTCCGTCACCGTGATGAACAGCCGGTAGGCGCCCGGCACGGCCGGGGCGACGAAGCGCACGCTGCGCGCGTCGGCATGCAGCAGGCGCACCGGGATGCGCGGCGGCACGACCTCTTCGTCACCGCCGAGGCGCAGATCGGTGGCCTCGGCCCACACCGTCCATTCGGTCTTCAATGCCGAACCATCGGACGACTGCGCATCGACGCCCGCCGACACCTCCCCTCCGGCCGGAAACTCGTCGGCCGCGATACCGATGCCGGCGATGCGCGGTGCTGCGTCAGCCGGCGGGCGGCCCCACGCTGCCGACAACGCGTCGGTCATCGCGGTCGGCCTGCCGACGTCGAGCAGGCTGTGCCAGGTCGCGGTCTGTTCCTGCTTCTCGCCCCACAGGAAGGGGAAGGCGGCGACGATCTGCGGCTGCCTGGCGACGAAGGCCAGCGCGTCACGGAAGAAATCCGCCTTCTGCGTGCTGGTCAGCTCCACCGGCGCGCCCCAGGGTTTGCGCCCGGCCTGCCACTGACCGAGCGGACCCAGTTCGGTCACCAGCACCGGCTTCGCGATGCCCAGCCGCTGCAGTCGGGCCGGCAGTTCGAAGATGGAACCGCCATACAGGTTCAGCCCAAGCATATCGACGTGGGGGCAGCAGCCGGCAAGCGGCGCGAGCCACGCGTCGCTGTTGTCGGCAACCACCATGACGGTCGGGTGCTTCGCGTCGAGCGCCTTCACGAGAGCGGCGACGCGGTTCACTTCGTTCCACAGCGGCCGCGGATCGCCAACGCCGGTCTCGATCTCGTTGCCGATCGCCCAGGCGAGCAGCGCCGGGTGCTCACGGTGGCGCCGCACGAAATCCGTGATCCGCGCGTCCTGCGCGGCGACGAGCCGAGCGTCGCGGTAGTTGAAGCCATGGCGCGGATGGCCGAGCCACAGCCCCATCACCACCTTCATGCCCATCGTCTGTGCCGCATCCAGCACCCAGGCGTCGCTCTCGCGATAGACGCGCACCACGCGCGCGCCGGCATCGGCCAGCTTCTGCAGCGCCACGCGGTCGCCTTCGAAGGCAGCGCCCTGCCAGGCGGGGTCGGCGGCGCGGCTGGGCAGCGGCAGGCACAGTAGTGCGACGAACGCGAGCAGGGTCAGCGCCCGGGAAAGTTCACGGAATGCCATATATATATGCACGACGCCGCCAACCGGCGGCCACGAAGCTGAGAGGCGCGTAGCCGTCCAGTGTTCCCGCCGATGCCCTCAGGCGGGCTGGGTCAGCGTCATCAGGATGTCCGCATACCAGGCACAGTTCAGTCCCAGCGCCTCGTCCATCTTGAGGTCGCGCGTACCGACGTCGAGCCGTGCGGAGTGCACGCCGAGCAGCATCCACGGCAGGTCGCCCAGCGTGGCAGGGTCGTCGGGCACGCGCATCACGACCGGTGCGCCGCTGATGCCGCGGTGGGTGCGAGCATCGGTCAGGAAGTAGCCTTCGCCCTGGAAGCGCAGACCGAAGGACGAGGCGATGCCGGCCTGACGCACCACCGGCATGTGGTGCAGCGTGTCGTGGAAACCCAGCGGGAAACCGACCACCAGCAGCGAGCTGCCGACTTCGATGCGATCGAGGTCGGCCGACAGGTGAGCCGGCGTGAAGGCGCGCCAGACGGCGGTCGGCGGCAGCGCGGCGCGATCCAGTTCGATCAGCGCGACGTCGATCGCGCCGGCACGGTCGGCACCCTGGCGCCACAGGCTCTTGCCGTTGCGATAGAGCGGGATCGAGAAACCGGTCGAGCGCGCCATGTTGGCGGCGTCGGTGTGCAGTTCGATCTCGATGCGGT
Organism: Methyloversatilis discipulorum; assembly: GCF_000385375.1. Classification (NCBI taxonomy): domain Bacteria; kingdom Pseudomonadati; phylum Pseudomonadota; class Betaproteobacteria; order Nitrosomonadales; family Sterolibacteriaceae; genus Methyloversatilis; species Methyloversatilis discipulorum. The sequence continues at coordinate 251,178 of NZ_ARVV01000001.1, read as the reverse complement.
CGGGAAAATGACGGCTTGGCTGATCGACCAGCACGTGGCGGCTGGTAACCAGATAGAGCCGCCCGTCACGTTCGAAGAAGAAGCCGCTGGCGTTGGTGAGCGCGCGTGCGCCGTCGAAGGTGCAGATGCGCGCGGCGGCGAGCAGGATGGGTTCTATCATCGGGTTCGGCGGCATGAAACGGTCCTCATTGTGATCGCCTTCGGCAGATATACCGACAGAAAGACCGTTTTCGGTGCATAGTGTCGGCCGGCGCCGTACGGTTTTCACCGATTCCGGCCGCGTCGTCACTGCAGTTTTCCGGTTTCCTTCTCGCGCAGACCCCGTCGTCGGCGACCCGAAATCCAGTCGCATCCCAAAGCGATCCCGCAGTCAGTCCTGCTGACGTTCCACGGCCCGCGCGCCTGCGGCCCGGCGTCCACTTTTCACGCCCACCCCGGGAGAGCCGCAATGGCCAAGGAAGAACTGATCGACATGAACGGCGTAGTGACGGAAGTCCTGCCCGATTCGCGCTACCGCGTCACGCTGGAGAACGGCCACATGGTGGTCGCCTACACCTGCGGCAAGATGCGCAAGCACCACATCCGCATCATCGCCGGCGACAAGGTGTCGCTGGAAATGTCGCCCTACGACTTCAGCAAGGGGCGCATCACTTTCCGTCACATCGAAGGCCGTGGCGCAGCGTCCGCACCGGTACGCCGCACGCATTGAGTCCCTGCTGCGCGGTCAGCGTCCGCGCATCTTGCGGCGCTTTTCGTGCAGTTCCTGCGCCTCGACCGACATCGTTGCGGTCGGCCGCGCCAGCAGCCGGGCGAGCCCTATCGGCTCGCCGGTAAATTCGCACCAGCCGTAACTGCCGTCGTCGATGCGCGCCAGCGCCTCGTCTATCGTGTGCAGGTGCTTGCGTTCGCGATCGCGAACGCGCAGTTCCAGCGAATGATCCTCCTCCAGCGACGCGCGATCCGACGGGTCGGGCGTGCGCTCGAATTCGTGCAGGTGCTGCGTCGTTTCATGCGCCGACTGCAGCAGCGCATCGCGCTCGGCGAGCAATCGCTGCCGGAAGAAGGCGAGTTGCTCCGGCGACATGTACTCCGACGGTGGGGATGCGAGCAGGCGGGCTTCGGCGTCCGCCTCGGCAAGGAGGGTAGCGCTCATGGTACGGGCCTTCCGGGTGAGCGGTGGATGGGCGCACGCAACGGTGCGTGCCCGCCGGCCGCCGCAGGAATCGGCGATCCGGTGCGCTAAAGATACACGTCCCGGATGACGGCGGTGCGCACAACTTTTCCCGCAGCCGGCGAATACTGCCCGCCCGCGCCCGGCAGCGATTGACAGGTCCGGCGTCGCCGACGCAAGGTATGCGCCCCGCGATGCCCCGCCCACACCTGTGCTCAGACTTCTCCACACCGCCGACTGGCAGATCGGCCGACAGTACGGACAATTCGACGCCGACGAGGCGGCACTGCTGGCCGAAGCCCGCATCGCCGCGGTCGAGCGGCTGGCCGCACTGGCGACCGAACAGCGCGTCGATCTGGTGCTGGTCGCCGGCGACGTGTTCGACGCCCAGGGCATCGCCGACAAGACGGTGCTGCGGCTGTTCAACGCGACGCGCGCGCATGCCGGCCCATGGGTCATGATTCCGGGCAATCACGACGCCGCACTCAGCGAGTCGGTGTGGACGCGCGCGCAGCGGCTCAACGCGGTGCCCGACAACGTGCACCTGTGCCTGCGCGCCGAGCCGTTGCAGTTCGACGGGCTGAACGCCGTCGTGCTGCCGGCGCCGCTGACCCAGCGCCACACCTACAACGACCTGACCGACTGGTTTGCCGCCGCCGACACGCCGACCGGCGCGTTCCGCATCGGCATCGCGCACGGGGCGGTGCAGGGCCTGCTCGCCGAAGGCATCGATTCCGCCAACCCGATTGCCGCTGACCGCGCCGCCCAGGCAAGGCTGGACTATCTCGCGCTCGGCGACTGGCACGGCTGCCGTCAGGTCGATGCGCGCTGCTGGTACAGCGGCACGCCAGAAACCGACCGCTTCCGCAACAACGATTCCGGCCGCGCACTCATCGTCGACATCGACGCGCCGGGCGAGGTGCCACGGGTAACGCCGGTGGATACCGGCCGCTACCGCTGGCGCAGCGACACCGCGACGCTGCAGGTGGCGAGCGACGTCGATGCGCTGTGCACACTGCTCGGCGCGCTCGCAGCGGACGACGTGCTGCAGCTCGACATCGATGGCCGCACCGACCTCGACGGCCTGAAGCGCATCCGCGACGCGATCACGCAGGCGCGCGGCCGCGCGCGTGCCGTGCTGGCCGAGCTCGACCGCGTGCGCATCGAACCGACCGCCGACGACCTCGAACAACTGGCCGCCGAAGGCTATCTGGGCGAGGTGATCGCTGATCTGCGCGCCGCGCAGGACAGCGCCGACGGCGACACCGCGCGCGACGCGCTGGTGCTGCTGGCCGGCCTGCTCGATGCACGCCGCGCGGGAGTGGTGCGATGAAGATCAGCCGCCTGCGTGTCGACCAGTTCCGTCGCTTCCGCCAGCCCTTCGAACTGCGCGACCTCGACCCCGGCCTCAATCTGTTCGTCGGCCCCAACGAAGCCGGCAAGAGCACGCTGGTCGCCGCGCTGCGCGCCGCCTTCTTCGAGCGCCACCGCTCCGGCACGGTCGAGCATCTCCGTCCCTGGGGCGATGCCAGTGCTGCGCCCGAAGTCGAACTGGATTTCGAACTCAACGGCACGCCCTGCCGCCTGAGCAAGCGCTTCCTCGGCAAGAAGCGCTGCACGCTGCAGTTCGGCACGCGCACCTACGACGGCGCCGAAGCCGAGGACTTCATCGCCGAACAGCTCGGCTTCGCCTTCGCCGCCAAAGGGTCGAGCAAGGCCGAGCACTGGGGCATCCCCGGCCTGCTGTGGATGGAACAGGGCAGCGCGCAGGACATCCGCGCCGCCGTCACGCACGCCACCGATCACCTGCGCACCGCGTTGAACGCCTCGCTCGGCGAAATCGCCGGCGGCGACGGCGACGACGTGACGAACGAGGTGGAGCGGCTGCGCAACGAGTTGCTGACGCCGTCCTCCGATCGTCCGCGCGGCGCCTATGCCGAAGCGCTGCAGGCAGAGCAGTCGCTGCGCGAGGCGCTGACGAAAGTAGACGACGATCTGCTCGCCTTCCGCCAGAAGGTGGACCGGCTGGCACAACTGCGCCGCGAGCACGACGCCGACGCCGCACAGCGGCCATGGGAGGACCTGCGCGCGCGGGCTGCCGCAGCAGCAGCCGCACTGCGCGAAGCGCAGTCGCTGCAGGAACGTCTGCACGTCGAGAAGCGCTCGGCGCAATCACTGCAGGAACGCGCCGATCTGTTGCGTCAGCAGCTCGACCGCTGGGCGGCCGAGGCGAGCGACGCACAGTCGCGTGCCGAGGCGGTGACAACTGCGCAGCGCGCGCTCGACGACGCACTCGCGCTCGCCACGCCCTGGCAGCAGCGCGAACGCGATGCGCAGACGCAACACGACGCGGCCCGCCGTACGCTGGCGCTGACGCGCGCACGCGACAACCGGCGCGCGCTGGTGCGCGATCTGGACGAACTCCGCCACAAGGGCGAAGCACTGGCCGCCACGCTGGCGCAGGCCGAAGCCGAACAGGCGCGCCAGCTTGCCCTGCAGGCCGAAGTGGCGGCCCTCGAAATCAGGGCCGGCGATCTGAACGCACTGCGCGATCAGGCGCGGCAGCTGCGCGAACTGGACATCCGGCGCACGGCGATCGCCACCCGGCTGCGCTTCGCACTCGAAGCCGGACGCGAACTGCGCATCGGCGACGCCGTGCTCAGCGGCGACGGCGAGCGCCTGCTGCTCGACGCCACCACGCTGACGCTGCCCGGCTACGGCCGGCTGCGCATCGAACCGGGCGGCGGCGACCTCGCCGCGCTGGCGCGCGAAGCGGCCGAACTGCAGGACCGCCACGCCAGTGCGCTGGCCCGGCTCGGCCTCGCCTCGCTCGACGCCGCCGAGGCGCGCCAGCAGCAGCACGCGCACAAGCTGTCCGACCTGAAGGCGGCGCAGGCGACGCTGAAAGCGCTGGCGCCACAGGGCGTCGATGCGCTGCGCGCCGAAGGCGCCGCGCTCGCCGGCCGTGCGGCCGAACTGAGGCAGCGACTGACGGCGCAGGCGGACGAAGGCGACGACGCGCTGCCGCCGGTCGCCGAAGCCGAGTCGGCCGAAGACGCCGCGCGCCGCGCGCTGGCCGAGGCAACGCGTCGCCTGGCCGACGCACGCAATGGCTGCACGGCGGCGCAGGCAGCGCTGGAAGCCGCGCAACGCGAGCTGACCGCAGCCCGCGCCCGGCTCGACGACCCGGCGCGCGCGCAACAACTGGCCGACACCCGCGTCGCGCTGACCGACGCACTGGCGCAGCAGGAAGCGGCCGCGCTGCGCATCGACGAACTCGCGCGCCAGCTCGACGCCGCCCGCCCGCAGGCGCTGGCGCAGGACGTCGAGCGCTACACGCGCAGCGCCGAGCAGATCGAGCGCAGCTTCGCGCAGCGGCGCGACGCGCTCACCGTGCTCGAAGTCGAACTGCAGGCGGCCGGCGCGCAGGGCCTGGACGAACGCCGCGCCGCGCTGGCGCGCGACCACGCCGCCGCCGAGCGCCGCGCCGGCCAGCTGGCGCGCCGTGCCCGCGCACTCGACCTGCTGCTGCGCAAGTTGCGCGACAAGCGGCACGCGCTGACGCAGCGGCTGCAGGCGCCGCTGCAGGCACATCTGAACCACTATCTCGGTCTGCTCTTCCCGGGTGCGCGCATCGCCCTCGACGACAGCCTGAGCCCCGGCCCGCTGACGCGCGACAGCGCCGCCGGCAGCGAAAGCGGCGAGGTCGACGAACTGAGCTTCGGCGCACGCGAGCAGATGGGCGTGATCGCCCGCCTCGCCTATGCCGATCTGCTGAAGGCGGCCGGCAAGCCGACGCTCATCATCCTCGACGACGCGCTGGTGCACAGCGACGACGCACGCCTAGAGCGCATGAAGCGCGTGCTGTTCGACGCCGCGCGGCGCCACCAGGTATTGCTGTTCACCTGTCATCCGGACAAGTGGCGCGACATGGGCGTGCCGGTGCGCACACTGGAGACCGCTTTGTAAGCGGGGTTTGCCTCACGGGCAGACGGCGGAACTGCATGCGCGGCGCCGGATCGGAGCAGCATTGCCGCCAACCGACGGAGTGCCGATGAATCCCGACAACGCCCTGCTCACCATTGCCCTGTTCGCCGCCTTCGCCGACGGCGTCAAGGACGACCGCGAGCGCGAACACGTGCGCCGCTTTGCCGAATCGCTCGGCGCGCAGGCGCCCGACCTGCCGCGCCTCTACCAGGACGTGCTGCTCAAGCGCGTCACGCTGCGCGACGCGACCTCGGCGCTGGGCGATCTCGGCCAGCGCCAGTTCGCCTACGAAATGGCACTGTGCATCTGCGACGCCGACGGTCGCCAGTGCGACACCGAACGCGCCTTCCTCGCCGACCTGAAGCGCCAGCTCTGCCTCGACGGCGACGCCCAGGTGGCCGACGCCGAAAGCAAGGCGGACGCGCTGGCCAATCTCGACGAGTACGCACCTGCCGCGGTCACCGCACCCGCAGCCGTCACCGCATCTGTCGCGGCCGCGCAGCCGGCGCCATCAGACGCCGAACTCGACAAGACCATCCTGAACTACGCCATCCTGAATGGCGCGCTTGAACTGCTGCCGCAGACCTGGGCATCGGTCGCCATCATTCCGCTGCAGATCAAGATGGTCTATCGCATCGGCCGCGCGCACGGCTACGAACTCGACCAGGGCCACATCAAGGAATTCCTCGCCACGGTCGGCGTCGGCCTCACCTCGCAATACCTCGAACAGTTCGGCCGCAAGCTGCTCGGCGGCTTGCTTGGCAAGATGGCCGGCAAGACGGTCGGTGGTCTCGGCCGCGCCGCCACCGGCATGGCCTTCTCGTTCGCCAGCACCTACGCGCTCGGTCACATCGCCAAACGCTATTACGCCGGCGGCCGGCAGATGAGCGCAGCGGCGCTGCAACAGGGCTTCCAGCAGATGCTTGAACCGGCGAAGAAGCTGCAGGCGGACTACCTGCCGCAGATGCGCCAGCGCGCATCCGGCCTGGACGCCGGGCAGATCATGGCGATGGTGCGCGGCGGCTGAGCGTCATCGGTCGGTTTGCGCTGGCGCAACGGGCCTGACGCAGCAGCAGTGCACAATGGCGGCCCCCGCGGTCCGCGGGCGAGAAACCGATCATGAATGGGTAGGCCGTGAGTTCACTTCCGAAATGTCCGCAGTGCAGTTCCGAATACACCTACGAGGACGGCAGCATGTACGTCTGTCCGGAATGCGCGCACGAGTGGCCGCAGCAGGCCGCCGAAGCCGCCGATCAGGCGCGCGTCGTGAAGGACGCCTACGGCAACGTGCTGACCGACGGCGACAGCGTCACGCTGATCAAGGACCTGAAGGTGAAGGGCTCGTCGTCGGTGCTGAAGGTGGGCACCAAGGTGAAGTCCATCCGCCTGGTCGAAGGCGACCACGACATCGACTGCCGCATCGACGGCTTCGGCGCGATGCAGCTGAAGTCGGAGTTCGTGAAGAAGGTCTGAAAAGGCGTGAAGGAGGCGGCGGCACGCGGACGGGAGACGGGCTGTTTCTTCAGAAATTTCGCCGTTTGCGCAAATTGACCGAAAATTGTTCGCCGCATCGCCCACCCGCGGTACTTTCCCGGTCATGGACAGAAGACGCACCGCCCCACTCGAAGCCGTAATTGACCTCCTGCTCGACGCCGTCTGCGTCGTGGACGAGTTCGGGCACTTCGTATTCGTCAGCGCCGCCTTCGAACGCATCTTCGGCTACAGCTGTGACGAGGTGATCGGGCGCCGCATGATCGACCTGGTGCTGCCTGAGGACCGCGAGCGCACGCTGCGTGCGGCGGCCGAAATCATGTCGGGCGAACCCAAGCTCAGCTTCGAGAACCGCTACGTGCGCAAGGACGGCGCCATCGTGCACATCCTGTGGTCGGCGCGCTGGTCGGAAAGCGAGCGGCTGCGCGTGGCGATCGCGCACGACATCACCGCGCGCCGGCGCGCCGGCGACATGCAGGCGGCGATGTACGCGATGTCCGAGGCCGCGCACGTGGCGACCGACCTGTTCGACCTGCTGGCGCGCGCGCATCGCATCGTCGCCGACCTGCTGCCGGCCGAGCGCATGATGGTGGGCGTGCGCAACGAGATCGACGGCGCGCTCAACATCGCCTACGCGGCCGACGCGCACGGCGATCCGGTCGATGGCCTGCCGTCGCGCTGTATCGATTTCTGTGCCGACGTGGTGACGCGCGGCGAAACCCGACTGATGGCCGGCGAACGCGGCGAAACCTGGCTCGGTGCGCCGCTGGTGTCGGCCGACGGCTGCCTCGGCACGCTGGCGTTGAAGCGTGCCCCCGGCGCACCGGTGTTCACCGAGCGCGACCGCGAACTCCTTAACTTCGTCGCCACCCAGATCGCCACCGCGCTCGAGCGCATGCAACTGCAGACGCGCCTGCGCCGCATGGCCCAGTACGACGGCCTGACCGGCCTGCCCAACCGCGCGCTGCTGCACGACCGCATCGAGACGGCAATCGCCGCCGCGCGCCGCGCCAAGGGCCGGCTGGCCCTGCTCTATCTCGACCTCGACCGTTTCAAGGAAGTGAACGACACGCTGGGCCACGCCGCTGGCGACGTGCTGCTGCACGACGTCGCGCAGCGCCTGCGCCAGTGCGTGCGCGACGCCGACACGGTGGCGCGCATCGGCGGCGACGAATTCGTCGTGCTGCTGGCCGACGTACGCCGCATGGAGGACGCCGAGACGGTGGCCGACAAGATCCGCGATGTGCTGGCGCGGCCGGTGACGATGGACGGCCACGAACTGACGGTCGGCGCCAGCATAGGCATCGCCCGCTGGCCGGAGAACGGCGACAGCGCGAAGGATCTGCTGCTGATCGCCGACGCCGCGATGTACGCGGCGAAGCGGCGACGCTGAGCACTGCTCGGACCTCAGCTGCCGTCGTCGATGAACTGCAGCCGTGCCAGCTGCGCGTACAGGCCGTTGCGCGCCAGCAGTTCTGCGTGCGTGCCGGATTCGATGGCGTGGCCGTGGTCGAGCACGATGATGCGGTCGGCGCGCTGAACGGTAGCCAGGCGGTGCGCCACCACCAGCGTGGTACGGCTGGCCATCAACGGCGCCAGTGCGGCCTGCACCATGCGCTCGCTCTCTGCGTCGAGCGCCGAGGTGGCTTCGTCCAGCAGCAGGATGGGCCTGTCGGCGAGGATGGCACGCGCGATCGCGAGCCGCTGACGCTGGCCGCCGGACAGCCGCACGCCGCGTTCGCCGAGCGGGCTGTCATAGCCGCCGGGCAGCTGACGGATGAAGGCGTCGGCAAAGGCCGCCTCGCAGGCGGCGCGGACCTCGTCGTCGCTCGCCTCGGGCCGCGCGTAGCGCACGTTGTCGGCCACGCTGGCGGCGAAGATGACCGCTTCCTGCGGCACCAGCGCGATGCGCGCGCGCACGGCGGCCGGGTCGGCCTGCGCCAGCGGCACGCCGTCGATCTCGACGGTGCCGGCCTGCGGATCATAGAAGCGCAGCAGCAGCTGGAACAGCGTGGACTTGCCGGCGCCCGACGGCCCGACCAGCGCCACCGTCTCGCCGGCGCGTACCGTCAGCTCGAAGCGGTCCAGCGCCGGAATGTCCGGTCGGCTGGGATAGCAGAAGCGCACGCCGCGGAAGGCGATGTCGCCGCGCGGTGGCTGCGGCAGCGGCTGCGGGTCGGCCGGCGCGGCGATGTCCGGCTGCGTGTCCAGCAGTTCGATCAGGCGTTCGGTAGCACCGGCGGCGCGCTGCAGTTCGCCCCATACCTCGGACAGCGCGCCGACCGAACTGGCGACGATGGCGGCGTAGAACACGAAGGCCGACAGTTCGCCGGCGCTGAGGCGCCCGGCCAGCACGTCATGGCCGCCCACCCACAGGATGAGGGCAACCGAGCCGAACACCAGCAGGATGACCATGACGATCATCACCGCCGTGTGGCGATAGCGGCGCACGCCGGTGTCGAAGCTGCGCTCGACCAGCGCCGCAAAATGCGTGCGGTCGGCCGCCTCGTGACCGCAGGCCTGCACGATGCGGATGGCGTGCACGCTCTCATCCACATGGGTACCGAGATCAGCCACCCGTGCCTGGCGTTCGCGCGACAGCCCGCGCACGCGACGGCCGAAGATGACGATAGGCGCCACCACCACCGGCACGCCGGCCAGCACCAGCAGCGTCAGCCGACCGCTGGTGAGCCCCAGCATGACCAGGCCGCCGGCCAGCATCAGCGTGTTGCGCAGCGCGATCGACAGGGTCGAGCCGACCACATTCTCGATCTGCGCGGTGTCGTTGGTCAGCCTGGAAATGACCTCGCCGGTACGCCCGGCCTCGAAGAAGGAGGGCGGCAGCGTAAGCAGGTGGGCGTAAACCCGCGTGCGCAGGTCGGCCGCCACCCGTTCGCCCAGCCACGAAACATTGTAGAAGCGCAGCCAGGTCGCGCCGGCCAGCAGCACGACCAGCCCCAGCGTGCCGGCCAGCGCGCGGTCCAGCCACTGCGGATCACCGGCGGCGAAGCCCTGGTCGATCACGCTGCGCAGGCCCTGGCCGAGCGCCAGCGCCGAACTGGCGGCCAGCACCAGACCGAGCGCCGCCAGCGCCAGACGGCCGCGGTGCGGCTTCACCAGTTCCCACATCACCTGCCGGGCACGACGTAAATCACTCACGCAGAATCATCCTTTTTGTTGTATATTCGCGCCCCTACCCAAGTGCGCGGGTGGCGAAATTGGTAGACGCGCTGTCTTGAGGGGGCAGTGCCGCAAGGCGTGAGAGTTCGAGTCTCTCTCCGCGCACCACACCTTCAGCACCTTCCGGTGCTCATCCCGAACCGTCCGGATCGGGATTGTTCCATGTCATTCAAATTGCCCGCAGCCTACCGTGCTGCAGTGCGCTGCTGCCGTTTCACGCGCTTTGTTACTATGCGCGTCGCAATTCCGAGCCAATCAACCCAAATCAAGACTTCCTGACTACGAGCGGGAGGCGGACGAGGTCGGAGAAGGAGACAGCGATGGCGTTGGACAAGGTCCTGCTGGGACGCTTGCTGCAGTTGAACGAACCGTGGACGGTACGCGATTTCCGTTTCGATCCGGGTGCCCGCCGCATCGACGCATGGATAGGCCTCGAAGTTCAGCGCGGCTGGTTCGGCCTGGCGCGCAAGCAGGAGCCGGAGGCGGCGGAGCGCGTCTGGCGTCACATCGATCTCGCCGGCTGGCGCTGTCATCTGCGCGTGCTGGCGCCGCCCAACGCCGATCTCAGCTCGCTGCCGTGGGCCGGCCCGGCCGACATGCCCTTCTCGCAGGCGCTGTCCAAACAGGTGTTCGCACTGTTCAACGAGGGTGTTTCGCTGAACGGCATCTGTGCCATCACCGGCATTCCGCTGCAGGAACTGTGGAAATTCAAGTTCGCGCTCGACCAGGGCAAGGCGGCGATCGCCGAGCCGTCGAAGGCATCCGCCGCGGCAGCGATACAGCCCGCGGCTGATCCCAGTGCGCCGCCGGCCGCGGCGTCCGACGACGATATTCCCGACGTGGCCGATCCGGTCTGGCTGCAGCTGATCGAGGGCCAGCGCGACATCGACATCCGCGCGCTCAGCCTGAAGCTGCTGATGACGCGACTGCGCAGCCAGATGGAGGTGATCACCGACGACGAGGTGCGCATGCTGAAGCTGCGCGAACTGCACCGCTATTTCGTCAAGAACGCCCGCATGCTCGGCCACGAACTGGCGCAACTGCGCACGCACTGATTCCCGGACGGACCTACATGACCACTCAGAACACGTCCGCCGTGAGCGGACGCATGATGGGGCTGTCCGAGGCGACGGCCCTGATCCGCGGCGGCGGTCATTTCAGCGTCGCCGGCGACGAGGCGCTGCTGCGCCAACTGCCGCGCGGCCACTGGATAGGCGGCACCATTCCCTACTTCATGGGCCAGGACGGCGGCGTCACCACGCGCGACCAGCTCTACGTCGCGCAGGTGCCGGTGATCAACGGCCTGCCGATGATCCGCTTCTACGACCAGATCAGCCTCGAACGCGTCTGCGCCGACGCGCCGGAGAACGGCTTTTCCATCATCGTGATGCCGGCGTTTTCGGCTGTGCATTCGCTGTTCGCACGCAACGCGCCGGGCTACGAGGACATGTACCTGAAGCCGCTGGTCGGCTGGATCTCCGGCATTCACCTGTCGGATCTCGGTCGCGCCAGCCCGCTGGTGGTCAACGGCGAGACACTGGAATTCGATGGCGAGCGCGCACTGGTCATGCACGTCCCGCTGCCCGAGAACAAGTACGCACAGATCGACATCATCAACCTGTTCACACAGGGCGAAGGCGACCGCATCCGCTTCCCGGCCAAGGGATTCAGCGCAACCGACTGCCTGATCAACGGCCAGCCGGGTAACTTCGCGCAGTACGTGAGTTCGCGCGCGATCGACACCAAGCTGCCGCTGGTGGCCGACTACAGCGGCGCGATGATCAACGTGAGCATCAAGTCGGTCGATGCCAACAAGGGCACGGTCGATTTCTACGCGCCGGTGTTCGACGACATCGAATACCGCTTCGCGGCGCCGGTGCCGGACTACGTGAGCGCCTTCCACACCGCGCTGCCCGGGCAGACCGGCCCGATAGGCTTCAGCTGCAACTGCGTGCTGAACTATCTGTACAGCGAGCTCGAAGGCAAGCGCGTGCCGGCTATGCTCGGCCCGATGACCTTCGGCGAAGTGGCTTACCAGCTGCTGAACCAGACGCTGGTCTATCTGACCATCGAGGGCTGAGAGCGCTCTTGTGGGAGCGGCCCTGGCAGCGACGCGGCCGCCGCAGAGAGCCGGCTTCGATTGAGACCGCCGTCGGGGTCGAGACCCCTCCCACAGAACCGTTGTCCCGGCGCCGGCTGTGGGCCGGAGGCACCTCCCGGGGGGAGCGGCCTTGGCCGCGACGCGGCAGCTGCACTTCGATTAAGGGCGCCGTCGGGGTCAAGACCCCTCCCACAGAACCCTCGCCCGATCCGCGGTCGGCGCCGATTGGCGTAGCATGCCGCTTTCCCGCCCCGCATCGCATTCCGCATGAACGACTCCTCCTCCCAGCCGCGCCGCCTCGCCCTCGTCATCGACGCCGACAACGCGCAGCCCTCGTTGATCCAGCCCGTCCTGCTTGCCGCCGCCTCGCGTGGCCGCGTCACCGTGCGCCGCATCTACGGCGACTGGACCTCGCCCAACATGACCAGCTGGAAAGCCCATCTGCTGGACCACTCGATCCGGCCTATCCAGCAGTTCCGCATCGTTGGCGGCAAGAACGCGACCGACAGCGCGATGATCATCGACGCGATGGACCTGCTGCACTCCGGCCTGGTCGATGGCTTCTGCATCGTGTCCAGCGATTCGGACTTCACTTCGCTGGCCCGCCGCATCCAGGAAAGCGGCCTGTTCGTGATGGGTGTCGGCCGCCGTACGACGCCGGTCGCCTTCCAGCGCGCCTGCGAGGAGTTCGTGTTCACCGACGACATGCGCGCGTCGCCGCCGGCTTCGGCGCAGAAGAAGAAACCTGCGGCATCGTCCGGCAGCAGCGCCGCGCGCCCCGAACAGGCACCGCGCAGGCCGCGCAACGCGCAGCCGGACGCGCAGATCCTCGAACTGCTGTCGCAGGGCATCCGGTCGGCCACCGACGAGGACAGCGGCTGGGCTGGCATCGGCCGCGTCGGCCAGATCGTGCGCCAGTACGAACCCGGCTTCAGTCACAAGGATTACGGCCACGCCAGCCTGTCCGGCCTGCTGGAAAGCCATCCGGAACTGTTCCGCCTGCGCAAGGGCGACAACGGTCAGGCGCAGGTGCAGCTGATCGAACGTGCGGCCGACAAGCAGCTCGAACTGTTGCCGGAACCGGCGCCGGACGCCGCACCGGAGGCCGCGACCGAGGCGCCGGCGAAGTCGCGCCGCAGCCGCCCGCAACGCAAGGCCAAGCCGGCCGCCGAGACGGTGACGCCCGCGCCGACCGAAGCGCCCCCTGCTGCCGCGCAAGCGACGGTCGAGTCGACCGAAGCCAAACCGGCGAAGCCGCGCGCGCCGCGCCGCAGCCGGACCCGCAAGCCGGAAGGCGAAGCGCCGCAGTCCTGAGCGCCGGCCTCAGCTGCGCACTTCGTCGGCGGCGGTCGAGTCCTGCCGCGGCGGCCAGAAGAAGTCGCGCGGCCGCGTCAGGAAGCGACGGGCCAGCTTGACCGACAGGCCGCGCGTATCTTCGGGCTCGATGCCGCGCGAGCGCAGCGCCACCTTCATCGCCAGGCTGAAGCTGACGATGAGGTTGGTCAGGCCGATCAGCATCACGCCGAGCGCACCGACCGCGATGGTGTGCCAGTCGAGATCGAAGCCGAGCGCATGCGTACCGTAGGCGAGATTGGCCGACGCGAAGGCGACGTGGCGGATGTCCAGCGGCAGCCCCAGCAACTGCCCGATGATGGGTGTGCTGCCCAGCATGCAGCCGAACAGGAAATTCCCCATCAGCGCACCGAGGTTGTGTTCAACATAGTTGGCCAGCCGGTTTAGCCGCGCTTCACCCAGCAGCGCGCGCAGCCATTTCACGCGCCGCAGCCGCTCCGGCACCCGGTGATACAGCGACTGGTTGTCGTAGTAGCCGGAAATCAGACCGCTGAGGAAGAGGAAGACGCCGGCGATCGCCGCGTGCGGAATGGCCAGGCTGAGCAGCGGATTCAGGTCGTGCAGCAGGTGCGCGCCCTTGACCGGATCGACCGGGTGCCAGTCGAGGAAGGTGCCGCCGACCATCGCAATCGACATCGCGGTCAGGAAGCCGATCGACACATTGCCGGCGATCGATATCCACTGCGTGCGGCTGACCTGGGCGGCCAGATCCGCCAGCACGCCAAGGCGCGCGTCGCGGTTCTGCTTGCCGTCGAGCGCGGCGGCAAGCGTGGCGGCGGTCATCGCCGGCTGCTTGGTGGCAACGGTCAGGTGCAGGATGTGGATCAGCACGAAGCCCAGCCCGTAGTCGAGGCTGTGCACGACCGCCTCCCACACCGGCGGCAGGCCGAGCTTGCCGGTCACGATCTTGATCAGCGCCATGCAGCCGATGATCAGGCCGGCGCCGGCGGCGGCGCGGAACATGCCGAAGAACTCGCTGCGACTTTCGGTCACGTAGTGCTCACCCGACTTGCTCGCCTGTTCGGTCACGCGCCGCGCCAGCAGTTCGGTGGTACCCGAGAACAGGTCGCGCACGCTGTTGCGGCGGGTTTCCTGGCGCACCAGGCAGAGGAAGAAATCGATCGCGCGGGCGCGCAGGGTCGGCGCATCGACGGCCGGATCGGGCAGCACCAGCATGCGCAGCAGACGCAGCCGGGCGACGATCTGTTCGATGCGCGCCAGCACGAACACCAGGTTCACGCCGACGCCCGCCTCGCGCGAACGACGCCGGATCGTATCGACATAGCTCACGCACTGTTCGAGCAGCACTTCGAGGTGGCCGTCGTGCGGCAGCACCTCGTCGCTGTCGGTGTGGCGGGCGATGAAAGCGCGCACCTCGTCGCTCTGCGCGAGGAAGGGCGACTCGTGCCGCGCCAGCGCCGGCAGATAGCGCAGCAACGCCGGCTCCATGCCGAGCGCCGCCAGCCGGTGCGACGCCATGCGCATCGCTTCGAACAGCTCGTGCCGGATCTGGCGACGCGCCGGCGCGAAGGCGTCGCCGGTCACCTGCAACAGATCGAACAGCATCTGCCAGTCCTCGCGCGGAATGGCGCTCATCCATTCGCCATCGCCGGCGTCGTCGAACACCTCGCTGAACAGGTCGCGCAGGAAGTCGGCATCGACCGCCGGCGGCAGCATGCGGCCGAGCAGGCGGCTGCTCAGACCGCTGAAGAAACCCTGGTTGGCGAGCACGCCGGATTCGGCGTACAGCGTGCGGTGCATGCGCGCGGCGAGCACCGCGTTCAGATGGGCTGACAGCGCGCTCGCCAGTTCCGCTCGCGCACCGAGCAGGCGCAGCAGCGCGCGGAAACGCGACTCGGCAACCTCGACGCCGTCGCGTCGTCCGGGGCGCATCAGCGTGATCAACCGGGCAAGCCGCTCGCCGGTGGTGTCGTTGGTGTGGCGCGCCACCTCTTCGAGCAGCGCAGTCAGTTCGGCGACGTAGGCAGTGCTGTGTGTCGTCATGATCGAAGCGGAATAGCGGAATGTGGATCGGGGTCGGCGCGTCGCCCCGCGCGGCGTTCAGTCGCCGCGGGCGATGCGGCCATCGACCAGTTCGATGCGGCGGTCGCAGCGCGCCGCCAGCCGCGGGTCGTGCGTCACGATGAGGCAGGCGCTGCCGCGTTCGCGATTGAATTCGCGCAGCAGCGCAAAAATATCATCCGCCGTGTGAGTGTCCAGATTTCCGGTCGGTTCATCGGCCAGTATCAGCCGCGGCGACAGTGACAAAGCGCGCGCGATCGCCACCCGCTGCTGCTGCCCGCCCGACATCTGATTGGCCTTCTTGTGCTCGTGCCCCTTCAGGCCGACGCGATCCAGCAGGTCGAAGGCCACCGCCTCCGCCTGCGCGGTGGCAATGCCGTGCTCGATGATGGACGGCATCATGACATTTTCCAGCGCGCTGAAGGCCGGCAGCAGATGATGGAACTGGAATACGAAGCCGATATGACGGCCGCGGAGCACGGTCAGCGCCTGTTCGCTCAGGCCGCGCGTCTCGCTGCCGGCAATCGCGAGCTCGCCCGAGGTCGGGCGTTCGAGCAGACCGATCAGGTTGAGCAGCGTGCTCTTGCCGGAGCCGCTGGGGCCGATCAGCGCACAGAACTCGCCTTCGGCCAGTTCGAAATCGAGTCCGTGCAGCACTTCGGTTTCCACCGGCGTGCCGATGCCATAGGACTTGCGCAGACCCCGCAGCGATACGATGGCGTTCATGCGCCGCGCCTCATGCACGAATCGCCTGCACCGGGTCCATCTTGGCCGCGCGCCGCGCCGGAATCAGCGCCGCCAGCACGCCGACCACCAGCGCGATCAGCGCCGCCGACAGCGCGATGCCGGTGTCCAGCTGCGGCTGGAACAGCGGCGCGCCGTCGCCGGTGCGATAGACGCTGGAGAAGAACTGCAGCAGACCCCAGGCGAGCGCGACACCGGACAGCGCGCCGACGAAACCGACCAGTCCGCCCTGCAGCAGGAAGATGCCCATCACGCGGTTAGAACTGGTGCCCATCGCGCGCAGGATGCCGATCTCCTTCTGCTTTTGCACCACGCTCACCACCAGCACGCTCGATATGCCGAGCGCCACGATGACGATGACGAAGCCGCGGATCAGGTTGTTCGATACGGTCTGGTTGCGCAGCGCGGCCAGCAGCTGCGAGTTGGTGGTCATCCAGCTTTCGACCGTCAGGCCGCTGCCGGCCTGCAGCCGTTCGCTCACCTCCTGCGCGTCGAAGATGTCGGCCACCGTGATGTCGATGTTCGACACGCCACCCGGCAGGTCGAGCAGCGACTGCGCCAGCTTCATCGTCGTGAACACCCAGCGCCGGTTCAGGTCCTTGTTGCCGATGTCGAACAGGCCGGTGATCTGCAGCAGTTCGTCGCGACCGCCGGCAGCGCGCAGGAACATCTTGTCGCCCACCGTGACGCCCAGATCCTTCGCCAGTTCGATGCCGATGATGGCGTTCGTGCCGTCGACCTGAAACTGCCCGCGCGTCATGTAGGTGTCCATCTTGACGATGCGGCGATAGCGGTCGGGCTCGACGCCGACCAGCGCGACCGACTTGCTGGCGCGTCCGCGCAGCGCGAAGGCCGGACCGCTCACCACTGGCGACACCGCGACCACCCGCGGCTGTGCTTCGGCCAGCTTCACCATCGCTTCCCACTGGTCGATCGAACGCAGGCGCTGCGCGCGCGGCTCGATCAGCACGGAGCTGGCCGGGTCGGTCGAAGCACGCAGATTCACTTCCTCCAGCGGCCGCATCACGACGTGCGCCTGACTGCCCAGCACGCGGTCGATGATGGTGGCCTGCAGCTGCGATATCAGCTGCGACAGGAACACGATGACGGCCACGCCGCCGGTCACGCCGAGCAGGATGAGCGCGGTCTGCATGCGCCCCTCGCGCAGGAAGCGCAGCGCGACCAGGAACTCGAACGGAAGCTTGGGCCGCGCCATCTTCAGCGGCCGAGATTGGGCGTCGGGCCCGGCGCGCCGCGCGCCGGCTTGATGCGGATGCGATCGCCATCGAGCGCACCGCCGGCCGGCATGATGGCGACGTCGCCTTCGGCCAGTCCGTCGGTGATTTCGACGCGACCGACGCCGCGCAGGCCGATCTTCACCGGCAGCTTCGCCGCCGTGCCGTCGCGCGCGACCAGCACCCAGGGCGCCGCGCTGTCGACCTCGCGCACCGCCTCCAGCGGCAGCGACAACGCCTGCTCCTTGCGACCGATCACCACCTCGACCGACACCGTCATGTCCGGCCGCAGGAAGGCCGGCGGCTCAGTCACGCGCAGCCGCACCTCGACCGTGCCGCGCTGGGCGTCGATGGCCGGCGACAGGTAATAGACGACGGCATCGAAGGGCTGGCCGGGGAAGGCATCGGCCACCGCCTGTGCGCGCGCGTCGAGCCGCAGATAGCGCAGGTTCTTTTCGTCCAGCGTCGCGTAGATGCGCGTTTCGCCATTCTCGGCCAGCGTCAGCAGCGCGCGGCCGGCCTGGGCGACGTCGCCCGGCTCGGCGTCGCGCGCGATCACCAGCGCATCGACCGGCGCGCGCAGCGTCAGCAGGTCGCGCCGTGCCTGTGCAGATTCGAGCGCGGCATGCGCCTGCGCCAGCCGCGCCTGCGCGCTGACACGCTCGGCACCGCGCGGTGTGTTGGCGTCGCGCTGGGCCTGCGCGGTGCGCAGCTGGGCGCGCGCGGTGTCGAGCTGGCGCGCCGCCTCATCGAGTTTCGACGGCGAGAAGAACTGCTGTGCCACCAGCGCCTGTGCGCGCTGATACTCGGCCTCGGCCACGCGCAGATTCGCTTCCGCCTGCTTCACCGCCTGTTCGGCCACCGGCAGGCCCACCGCGTCGAGCTGGGTGAAACGCGCCTGCGCTTCGGCAATCTGCGAGCGCGCCTGTTCGACTGCCGCGTCGGCGTCGGTCGCCCGCAGCCGCACAAGCAGATCACCCGCCTTGACCGCCGCGCCCTCGCGCACGGTCACCTCATCGATGATGGCAGTGATCTGCGTGCCCAGTTCGATGCGCGACGGTGTGGCGATGCGGCCGGTGGCGACCACGCTCTGGGTCAGTGGCGAACGCTCGACCTTGACGACATCGACGGCGATGCCGCGCGGCCAGAACAGCCATGCGACGAGCACCGCTGCGGCCAGCAGCAGTGCGATCAGGTGACGGGTTTTCATTGAAGGGGTCAGGAAGCGGGCGGGAGCAGTGTGTCGATCAGCGCGTCGAGCTGTCTGTGATCCGGGTTACCGATGATGCGTTTGACGATGCGGCCATCGCGGTCGACGAGGAAGCTGGTCGGCGTCGCGCGGATGCCGCCGAAGCCGCGATCAAGGGCGCCGACCGGGTCGAAGCCTACGCGAAACGGCAGTTTTTCGCGCTGCGCGAAATCCTGCACATGGCTCGGCGCGTCGTAGGACATGGCGACCGCCACCACTTCGAAACCGCGCGCGGCATGCCGGCGATGGGTGTCCGCCAAGCCCGGCATGCCCCTGATGCAGGGGCCGCAGGAGGTGGACCAGAAATTCACCAGACGCACTTTTCCATCAGCGTGACCGAGGTCGATCTGGCCACCGTCCAGCAGCGCGACCTGCAGTGCCGGCACCTGCTCCGGATGACCGGTACCGCGCAGCAGCCACACCACTGCAATCAGCGCCAGCAACACTAACGGTGATACCCATTTGCGATCCATAATCTTCATTCGTTCAAACACTGAGGGCTTCGACCATGCGTGCGATTGTCGGTTTTGTGGCGTGTCTTGTCATGTGCACCCAGGTGTGGGCACTGTCACTGTCCGACCTGTCGGACAAGGACGCCGGTGGTGGCCTGAAGGAGGCGCTGACCCAGGGGGCGTCGAAGGCAGTCGACCTGCTGGGCAAGCAGGACGGCTTCCTGAAGAACGCCAAGGTGAAGATTCCGATGCCGGACGGCCTGCGTCAGGCGGAAAAGCTGATGCGCACCTTCGGCATGAAGAAGCAGGCCGACGAACTGATCACCGCGATGAACCGTGCCGCCGAGGCGGCGGTACCGGAAGCGAAGGAACTGCTGGTCGGCGCAGTCAAGGACATGAGCGTCGAGGACGCGAAGAAGATTCTGACCGGTGGCGACACGGCGGGCACCGAATACTTCAAGGGCAAGACCTCGGCCCAGCTGAAGGAGCGCTTCAAACCCATCGTGCAGAAGGCGATGGACAAGGTGGGCCTGGCCAAGACCTACGAGAAATTCGCGTCCAAGGGCGCGCAGTACGGCGTGATAAGCAAGGAAGACGCCGACCTCGACAACTACGTGACGCAGAAGACGCTGGACGGCCTGTTCACGATGGTGGCCGAAGAGGAGAAGGCGATCCGCAAGAACCCGGTCGGCGCTGCCGGCAGTCTGGCGAAGAAGGTGTTCGGCGCGCTGCGCTAGGCGCGGTCTGCGCAGGCTTTTGCGATGGTGGCCCTGTTCGGCGCCGCAATCGCGAGCAAGCTCGCTCCCACACAACCCCGGCTCCAGCTACAGGTCCGGCACTATCCCTGTGGGAGCGGCCTTGGCCGCGACGCGGCGGTTGTGCAGTCGGGCGGCTTCGATCCAGGCCGCTGTCGGGGTCAGAAGACCCCTCCCACAAGCCCCCGCCCCGCGAGCAATAAGAAGCGCCGTCCCTGTGGGAGCGGCTTTGGCCGCGACGCGGCTGCTGCGAGTCGCCGGCTTCAATCCAGCCGGCGCTCGCGGATGTCGCGCCTGCGCCACCCTCAGCGCTTCGCAGCCTTCGCGAATGCCGCGGCCAGCGCGTTGTTGGCAGCCGGCGCTTCCTTGGCCTTCGCCATTGCCCGCGGGTCGGGGCGGGCGCCGCGGCTGTCGCGGCTTCCGCCAGCCGGCTTCCTCACCACTTCGTCGCCCAGCCGCATGGTCAGCGCGATGCGCTTGCGTGCCAGGTCGACCTCGACCACCTTCACCTTGACGATGTCGCCCGCCTTCACCACCTCGGCGGGGTCCTTGACGAAGCGATTCGCGATGGCCGACACATGCACCAGGCCGTCCTGGTGCACGCCGATGTCGACGAAGGCGCCGAAGTTGGTCACGTTGGTCACGACGCCTTCGAGCTGCATGCCGGGTTCGAGGTCCTTCATGTCCTCGACGCCGTCGCGGAAACTCGCCGTCCTGAACTCCGGGCGCGGGTCGCGGCCCGGCTTTTCGAGCTCGCGCAGGATGTCCTGCACGGTCGGCAGGCCGAAGCGCTCGTCGGTGTATTTCTGCGCCGACAGCTTCTTCACCGTGGCGGCGTCACCGATCAGTTCGCGCGCCTTCTTCTGCACGTCGGCCAGGATGCGCTCGACCACCGGATAGGCTTCCGGGTGTACCGCCGAAGCATCCAGCGGATTGTCGCCATTCATGATGCGCAGGAAGCCGGCGCACTGTTCGAAAGTCTTGTCGCCGAGGCGCGGCACCGACAGCAGGGCCTTGCGCGACGGGAAGGCGCCGTGCGCGTCGCGATGGGCGACGATGTTCTGCGCCAGCGTCGAGTTCAGACCGGAAATGCGCGCCAGCAGCGGGGCGGACGCAGTATTCACGTCCACGCCGACCGCGTTCACGCAGTCCTCGACCACCGCGTCAAGCGAGCGCGCCAGCTTGGTCTGGCTCACGTCGTGCTGATACTGGCCGACGCCGATGGCCTTGGGGTCTATCTTTACCAGTTCGGCCAGCGGGTCTTGCAGCCGGCGGGCGATCGACACTGCGCCGCGCAGGCTCACGTCGAGACCGGGGAATTCCTTCGCCGCCAGTTCCGACGCCGAATACACCGAAGCACCCGCTTCCGACACGACGATCTTGGTCATCGCCAGTTCCGGCTTCAGCTTGATCAGGTCAGCCGCCAGCTTGTCGGTTTCGCGGCTGGCCGTGCCGTTGCCGATGGCGATCAGCTGCACGCCGTGCTTCTGCGCCAGTGCGGACAGCGCGTGCAGCGAGCCGTCCCAGTCGCGGCGCGGCTCGTGCGGATAGATGGTGGCGGTGTCGACCAGCTTGCCGGTGGCGTCGACCACCGCCACTTTCACGCCGGTGCGGATGCCGGGGTCCAGGCCCATGGTGACGCGCGGGCCGGCCGGTGCGGCCAGCAGCAGGTCCTTCAGGTTCTTGGCGAACACGCGGATCGCCTCCAGTTCGGCACGGCTGCGCAGCTCGCCCATCAGGTCGAGTTCGATATGCACCGACAGCTTGACGCTCCAGGTCCAGCGCGCGGTATCGACCAGCCAGCGGTCGGCGGCACGGCCCTGGTCGCGGATGCCGGCGTGCGTCATGACGCGACGTTCGCAGGGATTGGGTTCGGGCGAGCGGCTGCCGTCTTCCGGGTCGGTGTCCAGCGCCAGCTTCACCCGCAGCGCCTCTTCGTTGCGACCGCGGAACAGCGCCAGCGCGCGGTGCGACGGAATGTCGGCCAGCTTTTCGCGGTAGGCGAAGTAGTCGCGGAACTTGGCCGCCTCGGCGTCGTTGTCCTTGCCGTCGGCCACGGTGGCGACGACCACGCCGTGTTCGGCCACGTAGTCGCGCAGCGCGCCGACCAGCTCGGCGCTCTCGGCGAAGCGCTCCATCAGGATCTGCCGCGCGCCGTCAAGCACCGCCTTGGCGTCGGCGAAGCCGGCTTCGGCATTCAGGAACTTCGCGGCCTCGACGTCCGGGGTCAGCGTCGGATCGGCGAGCAGCGCGTCGGCCAGCGGCTCGATGCCGGCTTCGCGCGCGATCTGCGCCTTGGTGCGGCGCTTCTGCTTGTAAGGCAGGTACAGATCCTCCAGCCGCTGCTTGCTGTCGGCGTTCTCGATCTCGGCGCGCAGCGCCGGCGTGAGCTTGCCCTGTTCGTCGATGCTGGCGATCACCGCGACGCGGCGCTCTTCCAGCTCGCGCAGATAGCCGAGGCGCTCTTCGAGCAGGCGCAGCTGGGTGTCGTCGAGACCGCCGGTGGCTTCCTTGCGATAGCGCGAAATGAAGGGCACGGTCGCGCCTTCGTCCAGCAGGGCGACGGCGGCGTTGATCTGTTGCGGGCGTGCGCCCAGTTCTGCGGCGAGCCGCTGTTCGATCGGTGGGAGCATGTGAGACAGGCAGGAACGGCTGGCGAAGGCGCGAACCATACCCACGCGGGGCGCATGCCGCAAGCCGGTACAATCCCGGCACTCCATCGATTGGTGCGCTGCCCGTCCGGGCGGTGACTGCATCCCATGCTGTCCGACATGAACGCGCCTCAGCGCGAGGCGGTGAAGTATCTCGACGGCCCGCTGCTGGTGCTGGCCGGTGCCGGCTCGGGCAAGACCCGCGTCATCACGCGCAAGATCGCCTATCTGGTGCAGGAGTGCGGCTTCGATCCGCGCAACATCGCGGCCATCACCTTCACCAACAAGGCGGCCAAGGAAATGCAGGAGCGCGCCTCGCACCTGCTGGAAGGCCGTGCCGGCAAGCAGCTCAACATTTCCACCTTTCACGCACTGGGCGTGAAGATGCTGCGCACCGAAGCGAAGGCGGCCGGGCTGAAGCCCGCCTTCTCGATACTCGATTCGTCGGATGCGACCGCCATCGTGTCCGACATTTCGAAGGAAACCGAGAAGTCGCGGCTGCGCGCGCTGGTGTCGCGCATATCGGGCTGGAAGAACGCCATGCTGCCGCCGTCGGCCGCTGCTTCGCACGCTGCCGACGAGATGGAGGCGCTGGCCGCCCGCGTCTACGAGGAATACGAGCGCACGCTGCGCGCCTACCAGGCGGTCGATTTCGATGACCTGATCGGCATCCCGGCGCGCCTGCTCGCCAGCGACGAAGAACTGCTCGAACGCTGGCAGCGCCGGCTGCGCTATCTGCTGATCGACGAGTACCAGGACACCAACAGTTGCCAGTACCAGATCGTCAAGCTGCTGGCCGGCCATCGCGGCGCCTTCACCGCGGTCGGCGACGACGACCAGGCCATCTATGCGTGGCGCGGCGCCGATGTCGAGAATCTGCGCAATCTGCAGACCGACTACCCGAAGCTCAAAGTGATCAAGCTCGAACAGAACTACCGTTCGATGCAGCGCATCCTGTCGGCCGCCAACACGCTGATCGCGCGCAACGAAAAGCTGTTCGACAAGAAGCTGTGGTCCGACATGGGCCGCGGCGACCCGATCACGCTGATGGTGGCGCGCGACGCCGAGCACGAGGGCGAGTGCGTCGCGATGCGCATCGCTTCGCACAAGTTCGAACACCGCGGCAAGTTCAGCGACTACGCGGTGCTCTACCGCGGCAACCACCAGGCGCGGGTGATCGAAACGGCGCTGCGCGAGCAGAAGATTCCCTACGTCATCAGCGGCGGCCAGAGCTTCTTCGACCGTGCCGAAATCAAGGACGTGATGGCCTATCTGCGGTTGATCGCCAACGGCGACGACGACCCGGCCTTCATCCGCGCGGTGACGACGCCCAAGCGCGGCATCGGCGGCATGAGTCTCGAGGCGCTCGGCCGTTACGCTGGCGAGCGCCACATCGGCCTGTTCGCGGCGATGTTCGAAACCGGCGCCGAGCAGGCGCTGCCGGCACGGGCGCTGACCCCGCTGCGCGAATTCGGCGACTTCATCAACCGGCTGGAGTGGCGCGCCCGCACCGAGGCGCCGCGCCTCCTGCTTGAAGACCTGCTGCGCGGCATCGGCTACGAAACCTGGCTGTTCGAACAGTTCGAGCCGAAGGAGGCGGAAACGCGCTGGAACAATGTGCGCGAATTCGTCGACTGGATGGGCCGCAAGGGCGAGGAGGACGGCAAAACGCTGATGGAGCTGACGCAGACCGTCGCGCTGATCACCATGCTGGACAAGCGCGACGACGGCGAGGAACGCGACGCGGTGCAGCTATCGACGCTGCACGCGTCGAAGGGCCTGGAGTACAAGCACGTGTTCCTGATCGGCCTGGAGGAAGGCATCCTGCCGCACCGCGAGTCCATCGACGGCGGCAAGATCGAGGAAGAGCGACGGCTCATGTACGTCGGCATCACCCGCGCCCAGCGCACGCTGACGCTGAGTCACTGCGAACGGCGCAAAAGCGGCCGCGAATCGCGCGACTGCGAGCCGTCGCGCTTCATCGCCGAAATGGGCGAGGACGTGCAGCGGCCGAAGAAGGACGGTGCCGCCCCGACCGCCGAAGACCGCGCCACCAACGTCGCGCGGCTGGAGGCGATGAAAGCACTGCTGGCAGGCAAGGGGCCGGCGGGCGGCTGACCGGCGTCGCGCTCACTTCGCGCGCGAGGCGGTCGCTACAGACAGCGGGCTCCGATCCAGGCCGCTGTCGGGGTCAGAAGACCTCTCCCACAGAACCCCGTCCCGCGCTCAGGCCGTGGATAGGGCGCACCACCCCTGTAGGAGCGGTCTTCTGACCGCGACACGGCCGCAGCAGTCCGCCGGCTTCGATCCACGCCGCTGCCCGGGTCAGAAGGCCTCTCCCACAGAACCCCGTCCCGAGCTCAGGTCTTGGATAGGGCGCAGCACCCCTGTAGGAGCGGTCTTCTGACCGCGACGCGGCCGCTGCAGTCCGCCGGCGTCGACCCACGCCGCTGCCGACGAACTCCTGTGTCGAAAGGCAGCCGAAAGCAGGAGTTGCGCACTCACGTCGCCCGCGATGGACGAAAAAAAGCCCGCCGATCGGCGGGCTTCTTCCTTGCAGCGGTACTGCGCTTACTTCTTCTCTTCGTAAGCCGGCGCCGCAATGGCCGCGGCTTCGACCGGCGCCGCCGGGGCAGCGGCTGCATCGGCAGCCGGCGCTTCGGCCGCGTCGGCGACCTTCGGTTCGGCGAAGCTGGCGCCCGACTTGTTGCCCATGTAGGCCACGGCGCGGGTGATTTCGTCGTCGCTCAGCGAGGCGTTACCGCCCTTGGCCGGCATCGCGCCCTTGCCGTTGATCGCCGACTTCACCAGTGCATCGAGACCGGTGGCAATACGGCTG
Source organism: Methyloversatilis discipulorum (assembly GCF_000385375.1). Taxonomy (NCBI): domain Bacteria; kingdom Pseudomonadati; phylum Pseudomonadota; class Betaproteobacteria; order Nitrosomonadales; family Sterolibacteriaceae; genus Methyloversatilis; species Methyloversatilis discipulorum. The sequence goes on along the minus strand of NZ_ARVV01000001.1, from coordinate 225,948 downwards.
GACCAGGCAGCGCTGTCGCCCAGCTTCGGCGCGCCGGCCATACCGGCGTCGTGACAGGCGGCACAGGCGCCCTTGTAGATCTGCTCGCCCGTCTTCGGGCCCTTGGCTTCCGGCTCGCCCAGAGCGAGTTGCGCAACCGGCTGGATCGCACGCGACACCACTTCCGGATCGGGATTGCTGGCGCCCTTGTAACCGGACGACACGTACTGGGCCACCAGCACGCCCAGACCGACAAACACCACAAATGACAGTACGACCACCGCGATCAGCTGTTGCGGCGTCTTGATGAGAGTTTCGTGCTCTTCGTGCGCGTCCGACATGGTGCCTTCCTCTGATGACCTGGATAGGGTTGGAAAAACAGAACGCGCCATTATAGCGGCAGCCGGCGCCGCCTGCGTCCCGGACCTACCACCCGCATGGACGCGCAGGCGCAAAGCGGCTATCCTTCGCCGCCTGCGGGCTGTTTCAACGCCCGCAATGCGCCCGTAGCTCAGCTGGATAGAGTACTGCCCTCCGAAGGCAGGGGTCGTGCGTTCGAATCGCGCCGGGCGCGCCAGTCACTAAACGGGTCGATCCTCAAGATCGGCCCGTTTTACTTTTAACCCTCCGTGGCGGACTCTCACACTCCTTGTGAGTCAGCCCGCAACGCGCCGGACATCAGAAGCGAATTCGGCCGGATTGGAGCAAGCCGACGGCATCTGATATATACATTGCCATGCAAGTATCGGATTTGCGCTCATGACCCCTCTCGGCACCGATCGCTACATACTGCAGTGCATTTTCAACATGTATCTTCGCGACTACCCTGGCCCGCGCGAGCCAGGCGGCCGGGGGGCGAACGATCCGTACATCGCCATTGATATTCATGCCCTTGCGCACAGGATGAAGTGCTCGCCGGAGCTACTGTTCGGGCGGCTCTACTATCACCTGGATCAGAAACATCGCTACAAGCGCGAGAGCGGCGCAGTCGTTTCCCTATTCACCCTGCAGGCGGGAGAAAAGCGCCACGCGGTCAACTTCCCGTTCCTTGCCGCCATTCTCGCAGAGAAGAATCAAGAGTTCAGACGTCATGTACTCGCCCTGGCCATTTCCTTCCTTGCGCTCGGTGTATCGACCGCGTCACTTCTTCTGAGTTTTGCGAAGGGCTAGACGGCCGTTCAGATATGACAATCGTCATCTGAAATTCCGCCGGCTGCGCGAGCGCATCACATCTCAGATGACCTTCTACGCCGCCCCTCCATACGGTGTTTGAAGATATCCCCTGCAGAGGCGGGCGGCACAAACGTACTCACATCGACCTCATCCGGTAGTCGAGTGCCGCCGTCTGACGCCTGCGCAGCGATCGCGTCGCCCATCTCCGCAGCACGCCTGCGCTAACATCCGCCCGACATGTCGATCGAACGGAGTCGGGACGGGGATGAACGGCGGCCACAAGCGCCCTGCAGTGTTGCGATGGATAGTGCTTGCGCTGCTTGTGCTCGCCGTTCTCGACATCCGCCTGTTCATGTTCGTCGACGCGGCACGCGAGGAAACGCTGGAGCGTGCGCGCGACACGCTGCATGTGAGCGTCGACGTCGTCGCGCAGCGCATGGACCAGCATCTGGCGACCTATGACCGGCTGCTGTCCGGCATCGGCGAGGGCGTGCGGCTTCACGGCGGAATTTCGGCCGAGCCGGATCTGACCCTGCATCGCCTGCTGGTCCGCCGACACGCACTCAACCCGGAACTGCAATCGCTCTTTTTGGTGCGCCACGACGGCACCCTGGCGGCGACGTCGCTCAGCTCTCCGCCCCCGGCGCTGGATGTATCGACACGGGACTATTTTCTGGCGCAGTCCGGATCGGGCGCCGACGAGCACCGGCTCTTCATCGGGCCGGCCATCGTCAGCAAACTGACCGGCAATTACATCTTCCCGCTGAGCCGGCGGGTCGAGAGCGACGGCAATCGCTTTCTGGGCGTGGTCGCCGCGGCGGTCGATCCGGAGCAGCTGACGACCCTGCTGAGCGAGCAGGGTCTGCCGGCTGCATACACGCTGTCCGTGTTCCTGCGCGACGGGCATCGGCTGGCCTGCCTGCCCCGCAGATCCGATTGCGTCGAAGGCACGGCCGGCGACATGCCCTTGTTCCGCACCCTGCTACCCGCAGCCGCCGACGGCCTGGTCGCGCGCCAGCGCCTGCTCGACGAGCGCCCGGGCCCGGCCGCCTACGCAACGTCCGACGCCTATGGCATCGTCGTCGCCGCCACTGCGGACGAAGGCATGCTGCTGCAGTCCTGGCGACGCAACCTCGGCGGTTACGTTGCCATGGCGGTGGCCAGCAACCTCGCGTTCGCGGGGCTGGCCTGGTTCGCCTTCCGCCAGGTGCAGCGCCGCCGGCTGGCGCTGCAACAGCTGGCCGACGCAAACCAGGAACTGGAAAACCGCGTCGCCCGCCGCACCGATCAGCTGCGGCGCAGCGAGGACCGTGCGCGGACCTTCATGAACACCGCGCGCGACGCGGTGGTCGTCGTCGACAGCAACAGCTGCATCGTCGAGTTCAATCGCGCGGCCGAAGTGCTGTTCGGCTACAGCGTCGACGAGGTCGCCGGGCGGCGGCTCGATATGTTGATGCCGCCATCCGAAGCGGCGACGCATCGACGCCATGTACAGGCAGCCAACGCCTCAGCCGAGGCACGCGCCATGAGCAGGGGGCGCGAAGTGACGGCCCGGCACAAGGACGGCCGAGAGTTTCCGATCGACGTCACCGTCGGCAGTTCGGGCGACGGGGCGCAGAGTTTCCACGTCGGCATCATTCGCGACATCAGCGAGCGCAAGCGCCTCGAACTGGAACTGCAGCGGCAGGCGTCGACCGACGGTCTGACCGGCGTGCTCAACCGCCGCGCCTTCACCGCCGAAAGCGAGCGGCTGATATCGGTCGCGTTGCGCCACGGGCGGCCGCTGAGCCTGATGGTGATCGACGCCGACCACTTCAAGAAGGTAAACGACGTGTTCGGCCATCCGACCGGCGACGCCGTGCTGAAGGCGCTCGCGCTCACGCTCGGGCAGGCGCTGCGCACCAGCGACGTGCTCGGCCGTCTCGGCGGCGAGGAGTTCGGCATCGTGCTGCCGGAAACCGATGCGACCGGCGCGCGTGAGGTCGGCGAGCGACTGCTGCAGGCGGTGCGCGAGCGCCGGATCGAACATGACGGCCATACGTTGAACATCACCGTGAGCATCGGTGCGACCGTGCTCGGTGCCAGCGACGACAGGTTCGAATCGGCCTTCCAGCGCGCCGACCGGGCACTTTACGAGGCGAAGCACGGAGGACGGGATCGCGCCGTGCTGGCGCTTGGCGAGCAGGCAACAGTGTGAGGCTCGCCGACCGCAGCTAGGCGCCGCGAGCGGCGCTGCGGCGAATCAGGCGGCAGTCAGGCCACGAAGCCGGAGGCGGCGCGCAAGGGCGCGGCGGAAGGATGGGGTTGGTCCGACAGCAGATCGGTCGCTCCGATCTGTGCCGCGAGCCATTGCGTGGCGGCGTGTGCGGCCAGCGGGCGCGACCACAGATAGCCCTGGCCCTTGTTGCAGTCCAGCGTCGCCAGCAGCGCCGCCTGACCTTCGGTCTCGATGCCTTCGGCGGTCGTGCTCATGCCGAGGCTGCGAGCAACGCGCACGGTGGCTTCTATCAGTACCCGCTTGTGCAGATTGCTCTCGGCGTCGGCGACGAAGGAGCGATCGATCTTGACCGTGTCGATCGGCAGCTGGCCGAGACAGGCCAGCGAGGAATAGCCGGTGCCGAAATCGTCCAGCGCGAGCGCGAGGCCGAGCGCTTTCAGTTCGAGCAGGCGGGCGCGGATGTCGTCGCCCTGCGCCGCCATGCTTTCGGTCAGTTCCAGCTGCAGTGCCTGCGCCGGCAGGCCGCTCGCTTCGAGCACGCGCGCGACCTGGTCGGTGATGGCGGCGTCCTGCAGTTGTGCTCGCGACAGGTTGACCGACACCATGCCGGGCGCCTGCGCGCCAAAACGGCGCTGCCACGCCGCCAGCTGTCGGCAGGCCGAATCGAGCACGAATTCGCCGACCGCGCCGATCAGGCCGCACTCCTCGGCAATCTCGATGAATTCGACCGGCGACACCAGACCGCGCTGCGGATGCTGCCAGCGGACCAGCGCCTCGAAGCCGGCGACGCGACCGTCGGTCAGCTCGACGATGGGCTGATAGACGACGAACAGTTCGTCCTGTTCGAGCGCCCGTCGCAGTTCCAGTTCGAGTGCGCCACGGCGGGTTGCGATGTCCTTGATCGACGGCGTGAACAGCACGTGGCGCCCGCCGCCGGCGCGCTTCGCCTCCTGCATGGCGAGGCTCGCGTCCTGCAGCACGGCGTTCGCTTCGGCGGCGGCATGTATGCCGGCGACGACGCCGATGCTGGCAGAAATGTGCACCTCGACGCTATCGATCAGATAGGGGCGGGACAGCGTGTCGATCAGCCGCTGCGCGATGCTGTGCACGTCCTCGCTGTCGCGCAGGCCGTCGAGCAGCACGACGAACTCGTCACCGCCGAGGCGGGCCGTCGTGTGCAGCGGCTCCTGCGCCGGACCGACGGCGTCGCGCTGACGCACGGTGCCATTCAGCCGCTCGGCCACCATGCGCAGCAGCCGGTCGCCACCGGCCTGCCCAAGCGTCAGATTGACGCGATTGAAACGGTCGCAGTTGATGAACAGCACGGCAAAGGTGGGCGCACCGCCAGCGTCGTGGCGCGCCAGCGCCTGCTGTATCCGCTCCAGCACGGCGGAGCGGTTGGGCATCAGTGTCAGGCTGTCGGTGCGCGAGGCGTCGCGCATCCGCGAGGCCAGACGCTGCTGTTCCAGTTCCACCTCGTGCGTCACGTCATTGACGCAGCCCATGATGGTGTGGGCGTCGAGCCGCAGCAGACTGATGCCGAGCACGCGCCGGCCACCGGCCGTCGACCGCACCGGCATGCGCAGCCCCTCGCACACCAGCGCACCCGGCTCGATGGCGGCGTCGGCCATGGCGCGCAGATCGGGCGCCACCTCGTCCAGCACCTCGAACAGATTGTCCAGATTGCCCTGCCGCGCCAGCGGCATCAGCAACTGCGCCGAGCGCGGATTCATCATCGTCACCGTGCCGTCGGGCCGGATCTGCAGCAGGCCTATCGGCGCCTGGTAGAGGAACTGGATCAACGCCTCGTAAGCGGGCGGCTGCAGATCCTCAGGGTCGCTGTCGGGCTTCATCGGACGGCCGCCGATTGAAGCGCCGGTTGCCAGCGCTCAACCCGGTTGCGGCCCCCGGCCTTGGCGGCATAGAGCGCCTCGTCGGCACGCTGCATCAGGGCATCGAAATCGCTCACGTCGGCATCCATCGTCGCAATGCCGGCGCTGATGGTGTAGCGCACGGCCTGCCCGCCGACCTCGACCGCCTGCGACGCGAGCAGCTGGCACAGGCGCTGGGCAACCACCTCGGCACCCTCCAGCGTGGTGTCCGGCAGCAGCACGACGAATTCCTCGCCACCGAAGCGCGCCAGCACGTCCATCGCACGGAAGGTCGCGGTCATGCCGGCGGCGAGATGGCGCAGTACGGCGTCGCCGGCGGCGTGCCCGTACTGGTCGTTGATGCGCTTGAAATGGTCGGCGTCTATCATCACCAGCGACAGCGGCCGCGGGAAGCGCGCCCAGCGCTGCATCTCCAGCTCGACCGCCTCGACGAAGGCGCGGCGGTTCAGCAGGCCGGTCAGGTGATCGCAGGACACCGCCTTCAGCAGCGCTTCCGCCGCCTCGCGCCGGTCTGACACGTCGCGGATGATGAGGCTGTAGGCGTGTTCGTCGGTCAGCGCGTCGTCGCGGTCGTGCAGCGGGGCGATCAGGCAGCTGCCCCAGTAGCGACCGGCATCGGCGCGCACGCACCAGCCCTCGTCCAGGCTCCAGCCGGTGCGGTCGGCCTCGTGCAGCCGGTCGAGCACACGCTGTTCGGAGATCGCGTCTTCCGGGTAGAACATCGACAGGCTGCGACCGATCACCTGGTCCTCGGTGAAGCCGGTGATGCGGGCGATGCTCGGGTTCCAGTCCTGCACACAGCCATGGTTGTCGAGCGACACCAGGGCGTAGTCGGTAAGGCCTATAGCCAGCGTGTTGATCCAGGCCTGGCTCTGGCGCAGTTCGCGGTCCCGTCGGACCGACTGCGTCACGTCCGAAATGACGGCCATCAGCCGCTCGGCGTCGAGCTTGAGCAATGTCAGCGCCAGCACCTGGCTCTGTCTGCGGCCGGGCTGACCGGTCGCGATCGGCACCTGCAGCGCGTCGCACACCGTGCCGTGCAGGTCCGGAAAATCCTGCACCCGCTGTCGCAGGTCGGGCACCACGGCTTCCAGCGCGGTGAAAAGATTGGCCAACTGGCCGTCCGGGGAGAGCGGCATCAGCAGCTGCGCGCACAGCGGATTGATCATCGTGATCTCGCCGTCTGCCAGCGTCTGTACAAGGCCTATCGGCGCCATGTACATGAACTGCAGCAGCGCTTCGTATTCCTCTTCTACCGGTGCGCTCATGCGTGCTCCGGCTCAGGTCTGGCGGTGGACCAGCACATAGCGCAAGCCGCTGCCGGGTCGGGCGAGCAATCTGAGCTTCACCTTGACCGGGCGCATGCGTAGCGTCAGCACGTAGTCGATGGTGTCGTCGAGCACGCTGCCGTCCTGCTGCGCGTCCTCGAAGCGCTGGGCAACCATGAAGTTGTTCATGCACGGCGCCACCACGGTGAACAGCGCGTGCCCGATCACCCGTTCGGGCGACAGGCCGGCGGCGGCCGATTCGAAGCGGTTGTATCGTCTGACCTGGGTTGCGTCGTCCATGCCGATGACGCCGAAGTCGAGGCTGTCGAGCTCGGCATCGCTGGCGCGGTCGAGATAGTCAAACAGTGCTGCGCTGGAAAACGAGAGGGTCTGTTCCGTATTCATGGTGCTCCCTGGGTCGGTATCAACGGACACCTTGAGGTGCGCCGGATGGCAATGCGGAGGCAGCGGACACTCCGGACAACGGATCAGTTATCGGGAGTGCACCCGCGAACTTGAGGAGGCAACGAGGGCGCGATCGGCCAATCGACCAGCTTGCCGCGGGCGTCTGCCGGCAACTGGTCGCCGAACGACCAGGCGCGTGGACACTCGGGCGCCGACAGGCGTTCCCTCACCCACGCTTCAAGTGCGGGCAGCAGTGCGGCCGGGGTGGCGCCTGCGCGCAACACGACGAAGGCCTTCAGGCGTTCGCCCTCGGTCGGCGACATGCGGCGTACCGCACACGCCTCGACCAGCGGGTGTTCGAGCAGCACGTCGCGCACCCGCGCCGGAAACACGTTGATGCCCGCCACCTGGACCGCCTCGTCACGCCGCCCGGCCAGGCGGAAGCGCCCGTCCGGCAGCCACTCGATCAGGTCCTGCAGCGCCGCAGGCTGTTCGCTGCCATCGGCTGCGCGGCGCAGCAGTACAGCATCGTCGGCAACCGCGCGGCGCCAGTGCGGCATCAGCGTGTAGGGCGCGCCAGCGGCGTCGCGCCAGCCGATTCCGGCCGTCTCCGAACTGCCGTAGATCTGCAGCAGACGCGCCAGACCCTGCGCCAGAAGCGCGTCGGCCAGCGCATCCGGGCAGGGTGCGGTGGAAGTGGTGCCGACGACGTCAGCCGGCAGCCGCGGGCCGAAGCGGGCGAGCAGCGACCAGTGCGCGGGATGACTCGCCAGCAGATCGCCCGGCTGCAGCCGGCCGGCCAGCGCCTGCGGCGGCAGCGGCCGCACATCTATGACATCGTGCGTGCCCAGGCTGGGCGGCAGCAGGACGCCGAAGATGAAGCCATAGATGTGATGGACCGGCACCGCGACCAGCACCCGCCGGCGCGGCCCGATGTGGGCGGCCAGCGCATCGACCTCTTCTTCCAGCATCGTCAGCGCGTGGGTGCACGCCTTCGGCATGCCGGTGCTGCCGGACGTGCGGAAGGTCAGGCGGCGGCCATCCTGCGCGAGGCCTTCGCGGGCCAGCGCGCAGTACTGGCCGAAGGTGCTTGCCGCCGGCAGCGCATCGATCACCGTGCTGTCGTGCAGCTGCAGCAGTTCGGCGATGGCGGCGGCCAGCGTATGGCGCTCCAGCGAATCGAGCCCGAAGCCGCTGTCGTCGAAGGCCATCGACGCCGACCATGGCTGCTGCGGCAGCGGTGAGCCGCCGGGCCGCAGCCGTCGCACCTCGTCGGCGATCAGGTCGGCGAGCACGCGTTCCAGCGCCGGGCCGTCGGCGTGCCAAGGGGCGCTCATCCGTCCGACTCCAGCACGTCGCTGGCGCTGCCTGTGCGCAGCACGTCCACCAGCCGGGTCAGTTCATGGTCGAGCGCGCGGTCCTCGACCACCAGCGGAATGCGGGCCTCGAGCCACGACTGCGTGTGCGCCAGCTCCGGCGGCAGCGCACCGGCGTCGATGCGGCCGCGCAGCGCGACCGCCTGCCGCGCCGACACCAGCATCGCCGCCAGCACCTGTTCGCCCAGTTCGAGCACGCGCAGGCAGTCGCGCGCGGCGATCGTGCCCATGCTCACCTTGTCCTGGTTGTGGCACTCGGTCGAGCGCGAGAACACCGACGCCGGCAGGGTGGTCTTCAGGGCCTCGGCGGTCCACGCTGACACCGCGATCTGCAGCGCCTTCAGGCCGTGGTTCAGTGCGCCGCGTTCGCCGGTGGCCGCCGTCAGGTTGTCGGGCAGGCCGTGGCTGAAGCGGCTGTCCACCAGCAGCGCGAGCTGGCGGTCGAGCAGATCGAGCACGTTGGCGACCGCGGTCTTCAGGCTGTCCATCGCGAACGCGACGTGACCGCCGTAGAAATGTCCGCCATGCAGCACGCGCCCGCTGTCCGGGTCGATCAGCGGATTGTCGTTGGCGCTGTTCAGTTCGTTCTCGATCAGCGTCCGCGTGAAGGGCAGCGCGTCTTCGAGCACGCCGATCACGTGCGGCGCGCAGCGCAGCGAGTAGCGGTCCTGCAGCCGCGCCGGATTGCGTGCCGCGCCGGCGTCGCAAGCGAGGTCGCGGCGCAGCCGGCGAGCGACCGCCTGCGGCCCCGGGTGCGGCTTGGCGGCGAACAGCAGCGCGTCGAAGTGGTGCGGGTTGCCGGCAGTCGCGAACACATTCAGCGCGGTCAGGCGGGTGGCGATGCGGCTGCAGCGCTGTGCCCGCTGCCACGCGAGACAGGCCAGCGCGGTCATGACGGCGGTACCGTTCATGATGGCCAGCCCCTCCTTCGGCTGCAGCGACAGCGGCTGGATGCCGGCTTCGGCCAGCGCCTCGCGCGCCGGCATGCGCCGCCCCCGCCACCGCACGTCGCGCTCGCCGCACAGCGCGGCGGCGACGTAGGACAGCGGCGTCAGGTCGCCGCTGGCGCCGACCGAGCCTTCGGCCGGAATGCAGGGCAGGATGTCGTGCTCGAGCAGCGCCGCCAGATGCTGCAGCAGCTCGTAGCGCACACCGGACATGCCCTGGCACAGCGAGGCCAGCCGCGCGGCCAGCACCGCGCGCGTCTCGTCGGCTTCCAGCAGGCGTCCCATGCCGACGCCGTGATAGGTGTAGAGGTGGTGCGGTAGTTCCGCCACCTGCCCGGCAGGCACCGCCACCGTGCACGACTCGCCGTAGCCGGTGGTGACGCCGTAGATCACGCCGTCGTCGGCGAGCAGCTGCAGCACGGCGCGGGCGCCGGCGTCGATGCGGGCGCGGAACGCTGCCTCGGTCGACAGCACGGCGCGACGCCTGCCGTCGGCGATCGCGGCAATCGCCTCGATGTCGAGCGGGCGACCGTCGAAAACGACGTCATCGTGTTCCGGTACGGCGGCGGTCATGAGATCCCTATCGAAGTGGACACCAGGCGAAGCATGGCAGCGGGCGGCCAGGCTGCGTAGTGTCGCCCGGGCAGCGGGCGCAAGCGAAGACAGCGGCCGGGCGGCGGGGTTTCACGCGCACAAGGGATTCAGCCGGCGCAGCGCCGTTCGACCTGGCGATGGAACAGCGCACCGGCGGCCACGCTGGCCGCCCAGGCGAAGGCAAGTGCTGGCGGCGCGGTATCCGGCGTCGCGCCCCACAGACGGGTAACGAAGGCGTTTACCAGCATGGCCACCGGGTAGTGGATCAGGAAGACCGAGAACGAGATCCGGCCGAGGAAGGCGAGCGCCGGAAGGTCCGGCCATTTCGTCAGCAGTCCGCTGCGCAGACCGCCCCACAGCAGCAGCGCCACGCAGCCAGCAAACGCCACGCGCTCGCGGTGTTCCAGGGTCAGCGCCAGCAGCACGGCGGCGGCGACTGCCGCCCCCCACAGCAGCGAGCGGCCTGGTCTGGACAACCAGCAGACGGCTGCCCCCAGCGCATAGACACCGAAATAGTAAGGACCGGCGACGTCCCAACCGGTGTCGCGATTGATCACGAACAGCGACGCGGCAGCGACGCCGGCGGTGATCGCGGCGAGCACGACGGCGTGGCGTGTCGGACCGGTGTGCGAGGCCAGCCAGACCAGCAGCGCCGCCATCGCGTACAGCTGAAAGTCGATCGCCACGTACCAGACACCGGCCGACAGTGCCTCGACGCCGACGATGTCCTGCAGCAGCAGTGCGTGCGCCAGCAGCTGACCGACCGAGGGCGTACCGGGCAGGCTGGGGTCGTCGATCAGCGCGCGGGCAATCGCGGCGCAGACGACGCTGATCAGCACGGCCGCCATGCAGGGCAGTGCGAGCCGGCGATAGCGCTTCCACAGCACCGCCGGCAGCGACAGCGGTCGCGGCTGCAGCGCCGGCGCCAGCGCGCGGGCAGCGAGGAAGCCGCCGATGACGAAGAACACCTGCACCGCGAGCCGCCCGTCGTAGTAGAGCCAGTCGGCGAGCTGCGGGAAGCGGCTGCGGAAGGCCTCCGCCAGCGGACCGTAGGCGACCAGGTGATGCAGCACGATGAGCTGTGACGCGACCGCCTTCAGCGTGTCGAATACCGCGAGGCGCGACGCGGCGTCGTGCCGGTCGGCGCGGGAGAGGGTATCGGTACCGGCCGACGGGACGTGCATTGCGGGAGATTCCAGTGCGAGGCCCCGCATTGTGCACGCCGCTTACCCGAATTCAAGGCCGGCCACGTCAGCCCTCGCCGCGCGCCACCTTTGCCTCGTAGGTGGCAAGATCCAGCAGACCTTCCTGCATCGCCTGCCGGCGTTCGTGTTCCGGCAGCACGTCCTGCACCATGTCCAGCCGCTTCCACGAGGCAAGCGGCGTCGTGCATTCCGCCCTCGGCACGTACTTCGACTGTTCGAGCTTGCGGTAGCGATGGACGTAGCGCGGACAATTCACCCAGATCTTGCTGACCGTCACGCGCACCAGATACTTGGCTTCGTCGTAGTCGGCCAGCAGCGGATCGTCGGCCAGGAATTCGGCAGTGCCCTGCACGCGTACGCGGTGCGGGTTCTCGAAATCGATGAACAGCAGGCCGACGCGCGACTGCCCGACGATATTGCCCACCGAATAGAACATGCCGTTTCCGTCGTAGCCCGGAAAGACCAGCGTGTGCGCGTCGAGCACCTTGACGAAGCCGGTGGGACCGCCCTTGTACGACACCGTAGGATTGCCGTCGGGATCGACCGTCGACAGGAAGAACATGTCGCGCGACGCGATGAAGGCGCGCTCGTCGTCCGAAATCTGCTCATGCACCCATCCGGTGTCGAGCATCTCGGCCAGACCGGTGGTGCCGTAGGCCTGTTGCAGTGCGCGATGGTGGTCCGAATACAGCGAAGACATGGCGGTTCTCCTCGACCGGATTGCAGCGAGCCGGGCGAACCGGCTCGCCGGCGCATCGACGGGTGCGCGTGAACCAGCATAGGGAGAGCCGCGCGGGCAAGGTGCCCGCGGTGCTGCGGCCTGTCAGTGCGCTTCGTCCCAGTTGCGGCCGACACCGGCCTCGACCTTCAGTGGCACGGACAGCTGCGCGACGCCTTCCATCAGCGCCGGCACCCGCTCGCGCACGCGGTCGAGTTCGGCCTCCGGCACTTCGAGCACCAGTTCGTCGTGCACCTGCAGGATGATGCGCGTCTTCAGGCCTTCGGCGGCGAGCCAGCCGTCGACCGCGATCATCGCCAGCTTGATCAGGTCGGCCGCCGTGCCCTGCATCGGCGCGTTGATTGCCGCGCGCTCGGCGCCCTGGCGGCGCCCCACCTGCTGGGCGCGGATGTCCGGCAGCTGCAGGCGGCGGCCGAACACGGTTTCGACATAGCCCTGCTCGCGCGCCAGCGCGCGCGTCTCGTCCATGTAGCGGGCGACGCCCGGGTACTGCGCGAAGTAGCGGTCTATCCAGCTCTGCGCGGCGCTGCGCTCGATGTCCAGGTTCTTCGCCAGACCGTGCGCGCTCATGCCGTAGATCAGACCGAAATTGATCACCTTGGCATAGCGGCGCTGTTCGCTGCTTACCTCGTCCGGCGGCACGCCGAACACCTCCGACGCGGTGGCGCGGTGCACGTCCTCGCCGTCGGCGAAAGCCTGCAGCAGGCGGGCGTCCTGCGACAGGTGGGCCATGATGCGCAGTTCGATCTGCGAATAGTCCGCGCTGACCAGCACATGACCCGGCGGCGCGATGAAGGCGGAACGGATGCGCCGGCCCTCGGCGGTGCGCACCGGAATGTTCTGCAGATTGGGATCGACCGAGGACAGCCGGCCGGTCACCGCCACCGCCTGACCGAAGCTGGTGTGCACGCGGCCGGTGTCGGCGCGCACCATGCGCGGCAGCTTGTCGGTATAGGTGCCTTTCAGCTTGGCCATGCCGCGGTATTCGAGAATGAGCGCCGGCAGCGGGTAGTCCAGCGCGAGCTGGGACAGCACCTCCTCGTCGGTCGACGGCGTGCCGGACGGCGTTTTCTTGATCACCGGCAGCTTTTCGCGCTCGAACAGGATTTCCGCCAGCTGCTTCGGCGAATTGATGTTGAAGGGCTGCTTGGCGGCGGTGTGCGCGCGCTGTTCCAGCTCCAGCATCTTCTGGCCCAGTTCGTTGCTCTGCGCGGCAAGCGAGGCGCTGTCCAGCAGCACGCCGGTGCGTTCCATGCGGAACAGGATGTCGGACACCGGCAGTTCGATGTCGCGATATATATATGCAAGCTTGCTATCGGCCTGAATGCGCGGGGCCAGCACTTCATGGACGCGCAGCGTCACGTCGGCGTCCTCGGCGGCGTAGGCGGCGGCGCGGTCGAGCGCCACCTGTTCGAAACCGATGCGCGCCGCGCCCTTGCCGGTCACCTCGTCGTAGCTGATCACCTTCAGGCCGAGGTGGCGGGTGACCAGGGTGTCGAGGTTGTGGTTGCGATCGGCTTCCAGCACATAGCTCTCGAGCAGCGTGTCATCGACCACGCCGGCCAGCCGGATGCCGTGGTTGGCAAACACGTGGCGGTCGTACTTCAGGTTCTGGCCGAGCTTGCCGTGCGTCGCCGATTCCAGCCAGGGCTTGAGCTTCGCCAGCACCTCGTCGCGGGGCAGCTGGACCGGTGCATCCGGGTACACGTGGGCCAGCGGCAGGTAGGCGGCCACACCGGGTTCCAGCGCGAAGCTCATGCCCACCAGCTGCGCTTCCATCGGCTCCAGGCTGGTGGTTTCGGTGTCCAGCGACACCACCTTCGCCGCCATCAGCTTCGCGTGCCAGCGCTCGAAGGCCGCCCAGTCGAGCAGGGTTTCGTAGTCGGCACGGTGGCTGCCTTCAGGTGCGGTCGAGGGCACGGCGTCCTCGGCCGGCGCGGGCGCATTGACCGTCACCGTCTTGCGCGGGCCCTTGGCCAGATCCTCGAGCAGGCCCTTGAAACCGTAGCGCTCGTACAGCGGGCGCAGCGCGTCGGCGTTCTCGCCGTCCGAGGTCAGCGATTCCAGCGGCTGCGGCAGATCGACGTCGCATTTGACGGTCAGCAGCTTGCGCGCCAGCGGCAGGAAGTCGAGGTGGGCGCGCAGGTTCTCGCCCACCTTGCCGCCGATGTCGGCCGCGTTGGCGACCACCGAATCCAGCGTGCCGCCATACTGTTGCAGCCACTTCACCGCGGTCTTCGGGCCACACTTGTCGACGCCCGGCACGTTGTCCACGCTGTCGCCGATCAGCGCGAGGTAGTCGACGATGGCCGACGGCGGCACGCCGAACTTGGCCAGCACGCCGGCTTCGTCCAGTTTTTCCTCGCTCATCGTGTTCACCAGCATCACGTGCTTGTTCACCAGTTGTGCGAGGTCCTTGTCGCCAGTGGAAATGACGCAGTCGATGCCGCGTTCGGTCGCCTGCGCGGCCAGCGTGCCGATCACGTCGTCGGCCTCCACCCCCTCGATCATCAGCAGCGGCCAGCCGAGCGCGCGCACCGCGTCGTGGATCGGCGCGATCTGCGCCGCCAGATCTTCCGGCATCGGCGGACGGTGGCCCTTGTAATCCGGATACCAGTCCTCGCGGAAGGTCTTGCCCTTGGCATCGAACACGACAGCGCGATAGTCCGCCTTGTAGTCGGCTGCCAGCCGCCTTAGCATGTTGATGACACCGCGCAGCGCGCCGGTCGGCTCGCCCTGTGCGTTGCGCAGGTCCGGCATTGCGTGGAAGGCGCGGTAAAGGTAGGACGATCCATCGACGAGCAGCAGCGTGGGCATGGCGGATTCCGCGTGGGGACATTCGGTCGGCCCGCGATTATCGCCGCACCCGCCCTGATCGGGCACTTTCACCGGATACTTTTCCCATGAGCGCAAAAGACAAACTGCCGGGCATGATCGACCCCGGTGAAGCGGCACGCACCAGCAGCGCACGCGAGGCCTGGCGCATCTTCGGCATCATGGCCGAGTTCGTCGAGGCGACCGAGCGGCTGCAGCAGATCCGGCCGGCGGTGAGCATCTTCGGCAGCGCCCGCACGCCGGTCGACCATCCGTATTACGCACTGACCGAGCGGGTTGCGCGCGAGCTGTCGGACGCGGGCTTCTCGGTCATTTCCGGCGGCGGCCCGGGCATCATGGAAGCGGCCAACAAGGGCGCCTTCCACGGCAAGTCGCCGAGCGTCGGCCTGAACATCCAGTTGCCGATGGAACAGCACGCGAACGTCTATCAGGACATATCGCATTCCTTCGAGCACTTCTTCGCCCGCAAGTACATGTTCGTGCGCTTCGCCGCCGCCTACGTCGTGATGCCGGGCGGTTTCGGCACGGTGGACGAACTGATGGAGGCGCTGACGCTGATCCAGACGCGCAAGAGCCGCAGCATTCCGGTCATCCTCGTGCACGCGCCGTTCTGGGCCGGCCTGATCGACTGGTTCCGCAACACGCTGGTGGCCGAAGGCATGATTTCGCCGGAAGACATGGATCTGGTGCAGATCATCGACGACCCTGCCCAGATCGTCGACGCGATATTCCGGCATTACGAGAACCGCAGCTTCATGCCGCTGCCTGAAGAACATGAGGCGATGTTGAATCTTTGAGAGGCAGGGGCTGGGGACTAGAGGCTAGGGGCTAGTGAAGATCTCGCGCGGCGACCGCCGCGCCTGTTCGCTAGCCCCTCATCCCTAGCCCCTAGCCTCTCCCCGCTGCCCCCCGCCCTGCCTCTGTTAAACTGCCGGAATTACGAAGGATTTTCGATGCGTCCGCTACTTTTTGCAGCAGTTCTCGCAGCCGCGCTGGGCAGTGTGGCGCCTGCGGTGTATGCCCAGGCCGGCCGTCCGCCCGACCTGCAGCCGATTCCCGAACCGCCGCCGCCGCCCGAGCCGCTGGAGGGCGAAGTGGCCGTCGAGCCGCAGATCACCATCATCCAGCGCGGTGAGGAGACGGTGGAAGAGCACCGAGTGAACGGCAAGCTCTACATGATCAAGGTGACGCCGCGTCACGGCGTGCCCTACTACCTGATGGACGAGAACGGCTCCGGCGCGATGACGCGCTACGACGATCTCGATTCGGGCCTGCGCGTGCCGAAGTGGGTGATCTTCTCGTTCGACTGACCCGCGCGCGCCGCCGGCGCGTGCCCAACCATCCGTTCTGACTCGTGTCCGTCTTCACCACCGTCACCGCAGATGAGCTGCGCGACTGGCTGAAGAATTACTCCATCGGCCATCTGGTGTCGCTGGAGGGAATTCCGGCCGGCATCGAAAACACCAATTACTTCGTCGACACCTCGCACGGTCGTTACGTGCTGACCGTGTTCGAGAAGCTGACGCGCACCGAACTGCCGTTCTACGTGCACCTTATGGCGCATCTGGCGCGTCACGGCATTCCCTGTCCGGCGCCGATCGCCGACCGCGACAACGAATACCTCGGCACGATCCACGGCAAGCCGGCCATGCTGGCCACCCGCCTCGCCGGCCGCTCGCAGATGGAACCGGGCGCGGCGCACTGCGCCGCCATCGGCGGCATGCTGGCCACCATGCACGTGGCCGGCCAGAGCTACGGCCGCCGCTTCGACAACCCGCGCGGCTACGGCTGGTGGCTCGAAACGGCGCCGAAGCTGCTCGGCTTCCTGCCGGACGACGAGCGCACGCTGCTCGAAACCGAAATCGCCTTCCAGCGCGAAGCCCGCGAACAGGGCCTGTGCCGCGACCTGCCCTTCGGCGTCGTGCACGCCGACCTGTTCCGCGACAACTGCCTGATGGATGGCGAACGCATCGGCGGCATCATCGATTTCTATTTCGCCGGCGACGACTACCTGCTGTTCGACCTCGCGGTGACGCTGAACGACTGGTGTTCCGACGCCTCCGGCGAACTGATGGCTGACCGGGCCGACGCGCTGATCAAGGCCTACCACGCGGAACGGCCGCTGTCCGACGCCGAGCATCGCGCCTGGCCGGCGATGCTGCGCGGCGCGGCGCTGCGCTTCTGGATGTCGCGGCTTTACGACTTCCACATGCCGCGCGGCGGCGAGATGGTGCACACGCACGATCCGGCCCGTTTCCGCGATGTGCTGCGCGCGCGCATCCGCGCCGGTGACGCGCTGCCATGGCGGTGAGCCTGCAGGCGCGCACGCTGCCCGCGCTCGCCGGCTGGTCGTGGATCAGCGGCGGCTTCGCGCTGTTCCGCCGCAATCCGCCGCTGATGACGGCGCTCACCATGACCTATCTGCTGGTCATGGTCTTCCTCAACATCGTGCCGCTGCTCGGTCCGGTGCTGGTGGCGGTGTGCCTGCCGGTGATGTCGGTCATCGTGTTCAACGGTGCGCGCATCCTCGACGAGAAGCGCGACATCGACGCCGCCGGCCTGAAACAGGGACTGATGGCGAACGCGCGCACGCTGGTGCAGCTGGGCTTCGTGCACCTTGGCGGATCGCTGGTGGTGGTGCTGATCCACACGCTCATCTTCCAGATGCCGGAAGGCGCCGCGGTCGACGCCGACGAAGAGCTGTTCATGCGCACACTGATGCAGCTGCTGCCGCTTGTGCTGCCGCTCATCCTGATCATGTGGTTCCCGCCCTATCTGATCGCGACGCAGAACATGCCGCTCGGCAAGTCGCTGTTTTTCGGGGCGGTCGCCGTGCTGCGCAACGCCGGCGCCTTCATCGTCTATTTCGCCGGTGCGGCGCTGCTCGGCGTCGGTCTGCCGATGCTGGTGGTGCAGGTGCTCGGTGGCGACGGCAGTCTGGCCAGTGCGCTGCGTTTCCTGCTGCGCATCGCCCTGCTGTTCGTGCTGGTGCCCACGCTGGCCGCCAGCCTGTACGTGAGCTTCCGCCAGGTGTTCGCGCCGGGCGAGGAGCCGGCGCCCGAGCCCGCCGATGAGTGAAGCGCTGCCGCTCGGCGTGTTCGGCGGCACCTTCGACCCGGTGCACGTCGGCCACCTGAGACTGGCGGAAGAGGCGCGCGAAGCACTGCAGCTCGGGCGCGTGCGCTGGATTCCGGCCGGTCAGCCCTGGCACCGCGCAGCGCCGCAGACCTCGCCGGCGCACCGGCTGGCCATGGTCGAGGCGGCCGTGGCGTCGAACGAGGCCTTCGAGGTCGACGGCCGCGAGGTTGCGTCCGGCCGGCCGAGCTACACGGTCGATACGCTGACCGCGCTGCGCGCCGAACTGGGCGACGCGCTGCCGCTGGTGCTGATACTGGGCACCGACGCGTTCAGCCTGCTGCATACCTGGCACCGCTGGCGCGAGCTGTTCGCGCTGGCCCATATCGGACTGGCGACCCGGGCCGGCCAGGCCGTCGACGCCGCAGCGCTGGACCCGGCACTGGCAGCCGAACTTGCAGCACGCGGCGGACGTGATGCGCAGGCCTTGCGCGAGCGCCCGTCCGGCGCCATCGTACGTTTCGACATGACGCCGCTGGCGGTGTCGGCCACCGACATCCGGGCACGGCTGGCGCGCGGCGAGCGCTGCCGCTACCTGCTGCCCGACGAAGTATTCGGATACATCCGCCTTAACCGGCTCTACTGAAGGTTTTACATGGATATCAATGCACTGCAGGCGCTGGTCATCGACGCGCTGGAAGACATCAAGGCGAAAGACATCGAGGTGATCGACACCTCGAAGTTCAACGCGCTGTTCGACCGCCTGGTCATCGCCAGCGGTGACTCCAACCGGCAGACACGCGCACTCGCGCGCAACGTGCAGGAAAAGGTGAAGGAAGCCGGCGGCACGGTGATCAGCGTCGAGGGCGAGGACACCGGCGAGTGGGTGCTGGTCGACCTCGGCGACCTGGTCGTGCACGTGATGCAGCCGGCGGTACGCGCCTATTACAACCTCGAAGAGCTGTGGTCGGGGTCGGCCAAGCCGTCGACCGACAAGTCGGCCGCAGCCCGCGCACGCGGAACGGCGGCGCGTTGAAACTGCTGGTGATCTGCGTCGGGCACCGCATGCCCGACTGGGTCGACGCGGGCGTGCAGGAATTCGCCCGCCGCATGCCGCGCGACTCGGCCATGCAGATCGTCGAAGTGAAAGCCGAACCGCGCACCCAGGGCAAGCCGGTCGAGGTGCTGATGGAAGCCGAGCGTGCGCGCATCGAGCAGGCCATTCCGCCGCGCGCCCGCATCGTCGCACTCGACGAGCGTGGCGACGACCTGACGACCGTCGCGCTGACCGCGCGGCTGCGCCGCTGGCGTGCCGAGGGCGACGACGTCGCGCTCCTCATCGGCGGGCCGGACGGCCTGTCGCCGGCGCTGAAGTCACGCGCGCACGAGCTGATCCGGCTGTCCAGCCTGACGCTGCCGCACGCACTGGCCCGCCTGCTGCTGGCCGAAGCGTTGTATCGTGCGGTGAGCCTTGAAGCAAATCACCCCTATCACCGAGAATGAGCCTTTCGAACACCGTTCCGCCCGTCCTCTATCTCGCCTCGCGCAGCCCGCGCCGGCGTGAACTGCTCACCCAGATCGGCCTCAACTTCCTGATGCTGCCCTTCCGCGGACTGCCGCGCGAGGACATCGACGTGTCGGAAGACGTGCGCGACGGCGAGGACGCCGAAAGCTATGTCGTGCGCGTCGCCCGTGCCAAGGCGCTGGGCGGCGAACAGCGCCTGGCCTGGCGACGCATGTCGGCCGGGCTGGTGCTGTCGGCCGACACCACGGTCGAGATCGACGGCGACATCCTCGGCAAGCCAACCGACGCGGCCGACGCCACGGCCATGCTCACCCGCCTGTCCGGCAGCACGCACCGCGTGCTCACCGCGGTCGCCGTCAGCGACAGCCGGCGGCTGGAGCACGCACTGTCGATATCCACCGTGCGCTTCGCGAAACTCGATCCGCGCGACATCGAACGCTATGTGCTCAGCGGCGAACCGATGGACAAGGCCGGTGCCTACGGCATACAGGGCCGCGCCGGCGCCTTCGTCGAACACATCGAAGGTTCCTACACCGGCATCGTCGGCCTGCCGCTGAACGAAACCTGGCAGCTGCTGCGCCGCTTCGGCATGGACATCTGATCCGACTTCCCACTTTCCGGTCCGCACCATGAACGACCAGTTCCTCATCAACTTCACGCCGCAGGAAACGCGCGTCGCCCTGCTGCAGCAGGGCGCGGTGCAGGAACTGCACATCGAGCGCAGCAGCGCGCGCGGCATCGTCGGCAACATCTATCTGGGGCGCGTCGTGCGCGTACTGCCCGGCATGCAGTCGGCCTTCATCGACGTCGGCCTCGAACGCACCGCCTTCCTGCACGTCGCCGACATCTGGGAAGCGCGCCAGAACGGCGAGCCGCCGAAGCCGATCGAACGCATCCTGACCGAAGGGCAGAGCGTGCTGGTGCAGGCGCTGAAGGATCCGATAGGCACCAAGGGCGCGCGCATGTCGACGCAGATCAGCATCGCCGGCCGGCTGCTGGTGCATCTGCCGCAGGACCGCCACGTCGGCATTTCGCAGCGCATCGAATCGACCGAGGAACGCGAGGCACTGCGCGCGCGCATCCACGCGCTGCTGCCGCTTGAGGACCCGGGCGGCTACATCGTGCGCACCATGGCCGAATCGGCCAGCGACGAGGAACTGGCAGCCGACATCGCCTACCTGCGCAAGACCTGGCAGGAAATACGGAATCGCGCAAAGACCGCCAAGCCGCCCACGCTGGTGTTCGAAGACCTGACGCTGGCGCAGCGCGTGCTGCGCGACCTCGCCTGCGCCGATACGCAGAGCATCCAGGTCGACTCGCGCGAGAACTACGTGAAGCTGCGCAGCTTCGCCGAGGAATACATGCCGCAGCTGACCAAGCTGCTGGAGCACTACACCGGCGAGCGTCCGCTGTTCGAGCTGCACAGCGTGGAAGAGGAAATCGAGAAGGCGCTGGCGCGAAGGGTCGACCTGAAGTCCGGCGGCTACCTGATCTTCGACCAGACCGAGGCGATGACGACGATAGACGTGAACACCGGCGGCTTCGTCGGCTCACGCAATTTCGACGAAACCATCTTCAAGACCAATCTGGAGGCGGCGCATCAAATCGCCCGCCACCTGCGCCTGCGCAACCTCGGCGGCATCATCCTGATCGATTTCATCGACATGGAAAGCGAGGAACACCGCGCCCAGGTGCTGGCCGAACTGCACAAGGCGCTGGGCCGCGACCACACGAAGATTTCGGTCAGCGGCTTCACCTCGCTCGGCCTGGTCGAAATGACGCGCAAGCGCACGCGCGAATCGCTGGCCCACGTGCTGTGCGAACCCTGCCCGACCTGCGGCGGCCGCGGCGAAGTGAAGACCGCACAGACCATGAGCTTCGACATCCTGCGCGAGCTGCTGCGCGAAGCACGCCAATTCAGCGCCCGCGAATTCCGCATCCTGGCCCACCCCAAGGTGGTCGACCTCTTCCTCGAAGAAGAGTCGCAGGCGCTGGCCATGCTGTCGGACTTCATCGGCAAGCCGATTTCGCTGCATGCCGAGTCGAGCTATTCGCAGGAGCAGTTCGACATCGTGCTGCTCTGAGCCCCGGGAGCGCGGCCGTCGCGTGACAACGCGAGGCTGACGGACACGGCGTTTTTGTGGTCTGATTGAATGCAAATCGATCACAACAAATCGCAGGCCATCATGACCGGATCCGGACTGAAAGAGCGCATACGCGCGATCAAGCTCGAAGTGATGGCGCTTGCCGTCGCCGCGCAGGACACGCGCACGCCGCGCCGTGCCAAGATCCTGCTGCTCTTCCTGCTCGCCTACGCGGCCAGCCCGATCGACCTGATTCCGGACTTCATCCCCGTACTTGGCATGCTGGACGAGGTGGTGCTGCTGCCGCTGGGCATCTGGCTGGCGGTGCGCATGATCCCGCCGGACGTGATGGAAGCGGCGCGCGCCCGCGCCCGTGCCGGCAAGCTGCCGGCCAACTGGGCGGCCGGCATCTTCATCCTGCTGCTGTGGGCGGCGTCGATCGCTGCCATCGCCTGGTGGTGGATGAACCGGAGCCCGGCAGCGTGACAGGCTGCGCCTGCCTGCGCTGACACAATTCCTTGCAATCCCGTCAATGACTTACAATCGGGCCGCAATCAGAGCGGCCCCGCAAGAGGCCGCGGCAAAAAACTGACCGGTGCCTGCGATGGGACTCAGACTCAAATTCAACCTCGTGCTGATCGGCGTGTTCGCGATCGGCCTCGCCGCCTGTGCGGCGCTGTCGCACCGGCTGCTGCATGACAACGCACGCGCCGAGGTCGAGCGCAACGCGCGGCTGATGATGGAAACCGCGCTCGCCATCCGCGCCTACACGGTGAGCCAGATCAAGCCCCACCTCGATCCGATGCTGGCCGAGCAGTTCCTGCCGCAGACGGTGCCGGCCTACGCGGCGACCGAAACACTGAACGAGCTGCGCAAGAACCACCCGGAGTACGCCTACAAGGAAGCGACGCTGAACCCGTCCAACCCGCGCGATCGCGCGTCGGACTGGGAAGCCGATCTGGTGGCCAGCTTCCGCAATGCGATGGACGTGAAGGAGCTGACCGGCGAACGCGACACGCCGACCGGTCGCCACATGTATATCGCGCGGCCCATCCAGATCACCAACCCCGCCTGCCTGGCCTGTCACAACACGCCAGCGACGGCGCCGCCGAGCATGGTGAAGGTGTATGGCGAGGCGAACGGCTTCGGCTGGAAGATGAACGAAATCATCGGCGCCCAGGTGGTGTCGGTGCCGATGACGGTGCCGGTGAGCAATGCCGACCGCGCCTTCACCACTTTCATGGCCTCGCTTGTCGGGGTGTTCGTTTTCGTCATGGTGGCGCTGAACCTGATGCTGGAATGGCTCATCATCCGCCCGGTCGCACGCATGTCGGCCGCCGCCGACCGCATCAGCACCGGCGACTTCTCGGTGCCGGAGTTCGGCGACGGCGGGCGCGACGAGGTGTCGGTGCTCGGCGCCTCCTTCAACCGCATGCGACGCAGCCTGGAAACGGCGATGCGCATGATCGACAGCTGACATGAAATTGCCCCCACGCTTACTTCGTTCGCACAGGGCCGGCCTTGCACAGCCGGCCCGGCGGGCGGCGCGCGGCGCCGCGGAAAACTGAGATGGCCGGAGGTCCTACTCCTTTCGGCGACGACGACGAGGCGTTCACCGAAGACAGCGTGAACTCGGACGTGCTGGCCGGCAGCGGCTTCCTGCCCACGGCCAACGCCAGCCCCGGTGCGCTGCCGGTCGGCTGGGCACTGAACGAGTACCGCATCGAATCGCTGCTCGGCGGCGGCGGCTTCGGCCTGACCTATCTGGCGCACGACACGCTGCTCGACTGCAAGGTCGCGGTGAAAGAGTTCCTGCCCACCGACATCGCGGTGCGCGGCGACGCGCAGCGCGTGCTGCCGCGGGCCGGCCCGGCGGTCGAGATGTTCGAGCAGGGCCTGCGCCGCTTCCTCGACGAGTCGCGCGCACTCGCCACCTTCCGTCACCCGAACATCGTGCGCGTCAGCCGCTTCTTCGAAGCCAACGGCACCGCCTACATGGTGATGGATTACGTGCAGGGGCGCACGCTGAACCAGTGGGTGCGCGAGCGCAACGACGCGATCGACCGCACGACGCTGCTGGCCATCGTCAAGCCGCTGCTCGACGGCCTGCAGGTGGTGCATGACGGCGGCTTCCTGCACCGCGACATCAAGCCGGCCAACATCTGCATCCGCGACGACGGCACGCCGGTGCTGCTCGACTTCGGTGCGGCACGCCGCTACCACGACGCCGAGCACACGCTGACCGCCATCGTGACGCCCGGCTTCGCACCGTTCGAGCAGTACCACTCGCACGGCAATCAGGGGCCGTGGACCGACATCTACTCGCTGGCCGCCGTCATGTACTGGCTGGTGACCGGACAGCGCCCGGTCGAATCGGCCGCCCGCGTGCACAACGATCCGCTGCGGCCGGCCGCCAAGGCCGCCGACGCAGCCATCTTCGGCGCCTCGCTGCTGCGTGCCATCGACTGGGCGCTCGAGCCGCACGAAACCCGGCGCCCGCGCAGCGTGGCCGACTTCCGTCGCGTGTTCATGCCGGTGCCGGCGGCGCGCGGCCCGCTCGCGTCCGGCACGCCGCCGGCACCCGCGGTACGCGCCAGCGGCGCGTCGGAGGAGCGGCGCACCATCGTCTGCAGCGTGCTGTACGCGCAGATCGACCGCAGCGTCGATCTCGACACGGCGCAGCGGCTGGCCTGCAAATCGGAACTGGACGACGCGCTGGCACGCGCCGCGCGCTCGGTCGACGCCGACAGCCGGCTCATCCACGACACCGAGGACGGCGCCGCGCTGTGCCTGCTCGGCCAGCCCGAGGACGCCTGCGTGGTGGCGCAGCGGCTGCGCGCGCTCGACCTCGGCGACGAGGGCGGCGGACTGCGTCAGGGCATCAATCTGGGCCCGGTACGGGTGACCCGCGCCGGCACCGGCGCGCTCGACGTGCACGGCGACGGCCTCGATGCCGCGCGCACGCTGGCCGGCCTGGCACGCGCCGGTCAGGTGCTGGTGTCGCGCGCCTATTTCGAGACCGTGTCGGCGCTGGGCAGCGGCGCACCAGTCGGCCTGCACGCCACCGGCCAGCGCGCCGAAATCGCCTCGCGCAGCCAGGAGGTGTTCGAACTGGATGCGCGCAGCGGCATCACCCGCCGCGTCGACGACGCCCAGCCCGGCCTGGCGCAGGACGCGCTGACGCCGGTGCTCGAAGCGCTGCTCGCCCGCCACATCGGGCCGATGGCGCGCGTGCTGGTGACGCGCATCGGACCCAAGGTCGCCAGCCCGGCGCTGCTGATCGAGCAGCTGGCGACGCACATTCCGGGCGACGCGCAGCGCGCCGGTTTCCTGATCGAGGCCAAGCGGCATATCGCCGGAACCACCGGCGTGTCATCGACGGTGCGCAGTGCGTCCATCGATACGGTCAGCGCCTCGCGCCGCAGCACACCGCTCACCACCACGTCGCGCAGCAGCGCTTTCGGCCCGCGACCGCTGGACGACGCGCTGATCGCCGACATCGAGCACCGGCTGGCCCGACGCATCGGGCCGATGGCGCGCATCCTGGTCGGTCGCGCGCTGAAGCGGGTGAGCGACGAACAGGCGCTGCTCGAAGAGCTGTCGCGCGACATTCCCGACCCGGTGCAGCGCGCCGCCTTCCTCGCCGGCAAGTGATATGTCAGCCCTGAACCGCTGCCCGCACTGCGGGCGGGACACCATCGCGCGCCTGATCAAGCTGACCGCCCGCGCCAAGGCGCCGGCCGTGTGCCCGGAATGCGGCGGGCGCTCGTGCACCGGCATCACGCCACTGTCGCTGTTCGGCTACTTCGCGCTCATCCTGGTCTGCGGCACGCTGCTGCGGCTGGCCGCGCGCACCGGCAACCGCTGGTCGCTGCTGGCCGTGCTGGCGCTGTTCGGCGGCGGCTTCCTCTACATTTCCTACCGCACGCCGCTGGTGAAGCTGGAGCGCTACCCGCTGCAGCGGAACATTGCCATCGCCATCGTCGTCGCGGTTTTCGCGGCGGGCGGCTGGTGGTGGTTCAGCAGCGGCGTCTGAGTCGCCGGTCGAGCAGCCCGTCAGCAGCGCGCCTTGTCGCAACTTGAGGTCGCGGCCGGCTCGCCGCTCGAACCGCCCTGCTGCGCCTGCAGCGTGCGCGGCATCCGTTGCCAGTCCGCGGCCATCGCGTCGAGCCGTGCCTTGATCGCCTCGCCAACGGCGATCTGCGGCTCCGACGCTTCCAGCCCTTCCGCCGCCTCCCGCGTGCCGACCGCCGCACGGGCGCGGGCGAAGGCTTCGGTGAAGGACGGCGTTGCGCGCAATGCCTCGTCGAAGAAGGCGCGGCCGAAGAAGGTCCAGTCGGCTTCATGCGAACAGCCGTGCGAACTGCGGTCGGCGCGCGCGGCCGACATGACCAGCGTATCGGGTCCGGCGAGCGGCGCGATGAAGCCGCCCGAATAGCAGGCCGACACCAGGATGACGCGGTGGCGGATGCCGGCCGCGTCGAGCAGGGCGCCGAGGCGCTGCGGCGTCAGCTGTTCCAGTTCCCACGGCCACAGGCTGAGGTCGAAGCGGTGGTCCTCGGCGCCGTGCGAGGTCAGGAACACGAACAGCACGTCCTCGTCGCGGTTCATCCGTTCGCCCAGCGCGCGCAGGCTGGCTTCCATCGCACTGACGGTGGCCAGCGGCCGGTCGAGCACGGTGGCCGGGTTGTTGGCCAGCACGATGCTGCGGCCGCCGGTGTCGAAGCGCTCGGCGAACAGGCGTTCGACCTTGTCCACCTCGCGCAGGAACACATCCTGTGCGCCATGGCCGGCGATGGCCAGCAGGAACAGTTCCGGCCGGCCCGGTTGGCCGGGCTCGATCCGCGCGATCGCCTCGGTCAGCAGCAAGGGCTGGCGGTAGATCAATGCTTCGCTGCGGGCGGCCTGCCAGCGCGCCGTTTCACCGTCGTCATCGGTCTGCGTGGCCACCCACAGCGGCATCTGCGTACCCAGCATCGCAGTCGGCAGCAGGTAGCACAGACCGACGATGGCGAGCATGCCGAGGCGCCGCGCCGGTCTGGCCTCGAATACCTCTCCCAGCAGCACGGCAGAGGCGATCAGCCCCCAGGCAGCGGGCGCCCACCAGACGAGATCGACCGCGTCGCCCAGTTCCGCCCACACCTCGGCCGGCAGCAGCGCGAGCGCATTCCACAGCAGCGACAGCCATATCCACAGCGCCGCCATGCCGACCACGCCGCGCAGCCAGGCCTCTGACCGGCCGGCCAGACGGGCCGCCGCCCACACGGCGAGCATGAGCCAGGGCAGGTGGAACAGCTTGCCGGCCAGCGCATCGGTCATGAACTGGCCATCCGGCCCGGCGCGCGCGAAGTCGAAGCCGAAATCGAGCGCCAGCGACAGCAGTTCGAGTGCTATCCAGGCCGCCGCGCCGGCGCGCAGGGCCGGGGCGGCCTTCCACAGCAGCAGGGCGCGCAGACCGGCACCCAGATTGCGGGCGAGGTCGGCCAGAGACGAACGGGGTGGCGTCGGTTCCAGTTCCATCGTCGGATGCCGTAAATCGTGCGGAGGTCGGGAACGGATTATCCGTTGCCACACTCTGTAGCGGGCGCCGATCGTGAAACCGGGTACTTCACCCGGCAGATGCGGGGCGCGACGCTATAATCCAAAGCTTCCGAGGAGCGCTGCAAGGTGCCGCAAGGCCCCCAGGCTCGGACCCCGCCAGACCGCCACGGTCGCGGGCACTTTTGCAACGGCGCTCACCTGAACCCGCCGCCCGGGCAGCAGTCCGGCCGCGGATGGCAGGTGAGATACCGCCTGCCGCATCAAAAGGAGCCCGTAATGAATGCACCCGCCGAACTGAAGGATTACGTCATTGCCGACCTGTCGCTGGCCGACTGGGGACGCAAGGAAATCGCCATCGCCGAGACCGAAATGCCCGGCCTGATGGCGATCCGCGAGGAATTCGCGACGCAGCAGCCGCTGCGCGGCGCCCGCATCACCGGCAGCCTGCACATGACCATCCAGACCGCCGTGCTGATCCAGACGCTGGAAGCGCTCGGCGCCGAAGTCCGCTGGGCCTCGTGCAACATCTTCTCGACCCAGGACCACGCCGCCGCCGCGATCGCCGCTGCCGGCACGCCGGTGTTCGCGGTCAAAGGCGAGTCGCTGGAAGAGTACTGGGACTACACCCACCGCATCTTCGAATGGCCGGACGGCGGCTACAGCAACATGATCCTGGACGACGGCGGCGACGCGACGCTGCTGCTGCATCTGGGCACCAAGGCCGAAACCGACCCGACCGCGCTGCACCACCCGGCGAGCGAAGAGGAAATCTGCCTGTTCAACGCGATCAAGACCACGCTGGCGCGCGACCCGAACTGGTACTCGAAGCGCATCAAGCACATCAAGGGCGTGACCGAAGAAACGACGACCGGCGTGCACCGCCTGTACCAGATGCACAAGGAAGGCCGCCTCGCCTTCCCTGGCATCAACGTCAATGATTCGGTCACGAAGTCGAAGTTCGACAACCTGTATGGCTGCCGCGAATCGCTGGTCGACGGCATCAAGCGCGCCACCGACGTGATGGTGGCCGGCAAGGTCGCCGTGGTGGCCGGCTACGGCGATGTGGGCAAGGGTTCGGCGCAGGCGCTGCGCGCGCTGTCGGCCCAGGTGTGGGTGACCGAAGTCGATCCGATCTGCGCTCTGCAGGCGGCGATGGAAGGCTACCGCGTGGTCACGATGGACTACGCCTGCGAGCACGCCGACATCTTCGTCACCGCCACCGGCAACTACCACGTGATCACGCACGATCACATGGTGAAGATGAAGGACCAGGCCATCGTCTGCAACATCGGCCACTTCGACAACGAGATCGACGTCGCCTCGGTCGAGAAGTACCAGTGGGAAGAGATCAAGCCGCAGGTCGATCACGTCATCTTCCCGGACGGCAAGCGCATCATCCTGCTGGCCAAGGGTCGCCTGGTGAACCTCGGCTGCGGCACCGGCCACCCGTCCTACGTGATGTCTTCGAGCTTCGCCAACCAGACCATCGCGCAGATCGAGCTGTTCACCGAAACCGCAAAGTACCCGGTCGGCGTCTACACGCTGCCCAAGCACCTCGACGAGAAGGTGGCGCGCCTGCAGCTGAAGAAGCTGAATGCGCAGCTGACCGAGCTGACCGACGCGCAGGCCCGCTACATCGGCGTGCAGAAGGAAGGCCCGTACAAGCCGGATCACTACCGCTACTGAGTATTCGGTTCGCGGTTGGCGCGCCCTGCGGGCCGCGCCAATGAAAAAGGCCATCCCGCGGGATGGCCTTTTTTGCGCCCGCGCGGCTCAGCGCGACTGCTTGATCAGCCGGCTGTTGGCTGCCTGCACCGGACGCGCATTGTTGCGGTAGAGGTGACCGAAGATGCCGATCTGTTCCGGCGACAGCTGCAGCGGCTCCTTCATCACCAGCCAGGTCACGCCTTCCGAGCAGGGCGGCGTCGTCAGCGAACCCATATAGGTGTAGTAGTCGCGCTTTTCCGGCAGCAGTTTCGCCAGATCGATACTCACGTCCGGGCGCGACTCGACGTTTTTCTGCAGCGGCAGGTAGGCCCAAAGCGTATTGAACAGCGGATGTTCGGTGCCGCGGTCGAGCAGCACCGCGACCACGGCCAGATTGCCGTCCAGATCCTTATGCACCAGATGGGCGACCATGTCATAGGTCTTGCCATTCACGCGCTCTTCGGCTGGCTTGTGGAAATGGAACTGCACCAGTTCGTAGCGCTTGCCGACCAGCGTAATCGTGCTGCCCTCGCCGACGTTCACCTGCACTGTGTGGCCGTTGTCGACGACGGTGAAATAGGTGGTCCGGTAGTCGAACTGTACCGGCGGCAGATCGACCTTGATGCCGTCACGGATGTCGATCGGCGATTGCGTCTGGCCGGTCGCGCATTTCGTCCATTCCGGCTTCAGCCGGCCCCAGTTCTGCGGGCCGAATTCGCCTTCATAAGTCCAGTGGATGTCGCCGTGCGCGTGCGTGACGGGCGCGGCTTCGACCGCCGGCTTCTTCGGCGCTGCGTGAGCGGCCGGCGCGACGGCGGCCTGCATGACCGGGCGCGGCCGCGGCTTCGGGGCCGGCGGCGGCAGCGGGATTTCGCTGCGCATCACCGGCGGCTTGGTCGCCGCCGGCGCGGCGTCGTGGGTGTCCGGCTTCTTCGTGCCGGCATCGGCCACCTTTGCCGGCTCGGCCTTCGCTGCCTCGGGCTTGCCCGCTGCTCCTGCAGGCTTCTTCGCGCTGCTCATTTCCTCGCGCGCCTGCGCCGCGGCTTCGCGCAGATCGGGCTTGATGTTCACCATTTCGGTGCGCTCGACCTTGCCGAGGTCGCCCGCGTTGGCGGCGGTGCGCGCAGCACGGCCAGCCTGTTCGGCCACCTGACGGAGTTCTTCGGCGGCCGGCGGCTGACACACTTCGCGGAACAGCTTTTCGTCCAGCGTGCCGGGCAGCAGCGAAATTTCGCTGTCCGAGCCGGTGCGCTCCTCGCGCAGGATTTTCTGGTTGGCGTCCAGATAGACGCGCTTGATCGTGGCGAAACGCAGGCTCTGGCAGTCGTAGCGATTCAGCGCCTGCACCATCGCGTAGCCGGTTTTTTCGGCGTCGGCCTCGGTCAGCACCAGCCGGCCCCAGGCCACCTTCTTGCCGCCCTCAGCGCGCAGCACGCTGTCGCGATCGATCTCGATCTTCTTGCCGCGGTCGGTCGAAATCGTGTGCCAGTCGGCCGCCTGCACCGCGCCAGAGGCGCAGCCGATCGCCAGCGCGATCAGGGTCGGTCGGAAGATGGAAAGCTGCGTCATGTCCGGTCTCGTTCAGGCTCTGCCCGTATCGGGGCGATGACCGGTCTACGGCAGAGGGGCCCGTTGGCTTGAACGGCACGCCTTGCGCTTGCGTCGCGGCCGGGTTACCGTGTTCAGGCACACGTTAGGGGTGCCGGTGACCTGAAGCATGGCAGCCGGCTGAGACACACCCTCAACACCTGATCCGGATCATGCCGGCGTAGGGAAACGGGCGACTTCTCGACATGGAAGCCGGCGTTTCCCGCGCCGACACAGCAAGCACAGGAGCTTCCATGAACGCCAAAGACACCTTCCTCGCCGACCAGGCGCACGTCGACGAAGCGGCGATCGCGCCGCTGCCCAATTCGCGCAAGATCCACATCGAAGGCTCCCGCCCGGACATCCGCGTGCCGATGCGCGAGATCTCGCAGGCCGACACGCCCACCGGTTTCGGCGGCGAGAAGAACCCGCCGGTCTTCGTCTACGACTGTTCCGGTCCCTACACCGACCCGAAGGCCGCTATCGATATCCGTCGCGGCCTGCCCGCGCTGCGCGCACGCTGGATCGAGGAACGCGGCGACACCGAGCAGCTCACCGACCTCTCCTCCGAATTCGGCCGCATCCGCGCCGCCGATGCCGCGCTCGACGATCTGCGCTTCCCCGGCCTGCACCGCCACCCCCGCCGTGCCAAGGCCGGCCGCAACGTGACCCAGATGCACTACGCGCGTCAGGGCATCATCACGCCGGAGATGGAGTTCATCGCCATTCGCGAGAACATGAACCGCGCCGCCTACGTCGAGAGTCTGCGCGCGACCGGCCCGACTGGCGAGAAGATGGCCAAGCTGCTCACCCGCCAGCACCCGGGCCAGAGCTTCGGCGCGTCCTCATTTGCCAACTGCGCCGCCGAGATCACCCCTGAGTTCGTCCGCGACGAAGTCGCCCGCGGCCGCGCCATCATTCCGAACAACATCAATCACCCGGAGAGCGAGCCGATGATCATCGGCCGCAACTTCCTGGTGAAGATCAACGCCAACATCGGCAACTCCGCACTCGGCTCCTCGATCAACGAGGAAGTCGACAAGATGACCTGGGCCATCCGCTGGGGCGGGGACACGGTGATGGATCTGTCGACCGGCAAGAACATCCACGAAACCCGCGAGTGGATCATCCGCAACTCTCCGGTGCCGATCGGCACCGTGCCCATCTACCAGGCGCTGGAGAAGGTCGACGGCAAGGCCGAGGAACTGACCTGGGACATCTTCAAGGACACGCTGATCGAGCAGGCCGAACAGGGGGTGGATTACTTCACCATCCACGCAGGTGTCTTGCTGCGCTACGTGCCGATGACCGCCAACCGGATGACCGGCATCGTGTCGCGTGGTGGTTCGATCATGGCCAAGTGGTGTCTGGCTCACCACAAGGAGAGCTTCCTCTACACCCACTTCGAAGAGATCTGCGAAATCATGAAGGCCTACGACGTGGCCTTCTCGCTGGGCGACGGTCTGCGTCCGGGTTCGATCTACGATGCCAACGACGACGCGCAGCTGGGTGAATTGAAGACGCTGGGCGAGCTCACCGACATCGCCTGGAAACACGACGTGCAGGTGATGATCGAAGGTCCGGGTCACGTGCCCATGCATCTGATCAAGGAGAACATGGACCTGCAGCTCGAGTACTGCAAGGAAGCGCCCTTCTACACGCTGGGTCCGCTGACCACCGACATCGCCCCTGGCTACGACCACATCACCAGCGGCATCGGTGCGGCGCAGATCGGCTGGTACGGCACGGCCATGCTCTGTTACGTGACGCCGAAGGAGCACCTGGGGCTGCCGGACAAGGACGACGTGAAGGAAGGCATCATCACCTACAAGCTCGCCGCCCACGCCGCCGACCTCGCCAAGGGTCACCCGGGCGCGCAGATCCGCGACAACGCGCTGTCGAAGGCGCGCTACGAGTTCCGCTGGGACGACCAGTTCAACCTGGGTCTGGATCCGGACAAGGCCAAGAGCTTCCACGACGAGACGCTGCCGAAGGAATCGGCCAAGGTGGCGCACTTCTGCTCGATGTGTGGCCCGCACTTCTGCTCGATGAAGATCACGCAGGACGTGCGCGACTTCGCCGCCAAGCAGGGTCTCAATGAGGACGAAGCGCTCGCGAAGGGCATGGAAGTGAAGGCGGTCGAGTTCGTGAAGTCGGGCGCGGAGATCTATCAGAAGGTGTGAGGTAAGAACCGTGCGGGCGCGGGGCCTGTAGGAGCGGTCTTCTGACCGCGACTGCGGCCCGTGACCTCGCGCAGTGCTCCATTCAACCGCTGCGTCGCGGTCAGAAGACCGCTCCTACAGAACCTCGGCTCCGGTGACGGATCGCGAGCGATCCTTCCGGGAGCGGCCTTGGCCGGAACGGGGCCTCTGCTATCGGCGGGCTTCGATGCAGGCTGCCGTCGGGGTCAAGACCCCTCCCACAGAACCCCGGCCCGGGCTCAGGCCGGGGGGGCGGGCGCATCCCCTGTGGGAGCGGCCTTGGCCGCGACACGGCGGTAATCAAGGGCTCTGACTCCGCGTCACGCCATCATCGCGAACCACGGATCACGGCAGTGCCGCAGGCCTGCCGCATCTCCGCTCAGCCTTTCGGCCCCACGCCAAAGAAGCTACGAAAACGGTCCCAGCGGCGCTTGATCCAGGCCCGGGGCGTGTCCTGCACGTAGTAGGTGAGCATGATGGACACACGCTCGCCGTCGGCTTCGGTGGTCTGACGCACGCTGTGCCAGCTCTCCTTCTCGACGACGGCGAAGGCGTAGCCGCTGGCCGGCATGAAATCCATTGCCACGGTCCGCTCAGCGTCCGGCCCGCTCCTGCCGTGGTGGAACACGGTGCCGAGGTGGCGCTGCGCGCCGTCGCGGGGAAGGTAGAACTGCACCGTAATCGCCTTGGCCGGCACGTCGGCGTGAATGCCGATGCGGTAGCCCGGCTGATCACGGATCAGGATGGGAATCGGGTAGAAATCCAGCTGGTCGATGGAGCGGCCGAAACGGCCTTCGAGCGAACGCCGGAACTTCCGCTTGAACGCCTCCTGCAATGCGCCCGAGCGCAGCGTGCGCGATACGGCGGTCCACATTGCGCGCTGTTCGGCCGGCAAGCGCCACAGCTGTTCCGGATAAAGGTACATGCGCAGTCGCGCGCTGCTGCCGTCCGCGCGCATCGCGTCCTTGTGTCGCAGGTCGTGGAAACGGTCGCGTGCCGGCATCATGGCCAGAAGCCGTGCGTAGAACCCTGGAGAAAATACCTCCCGCATGTACAGATGCTCGAATGGAGCGGAGCGAGCCACGCTGTCGCGAATGGCGAAAAGCATCTGCTCGTCAGCCAGTTCACCGGATCCACTGCATGCACTTGGGGTTGTGCTCTGGGTCTGCATGTGATGAGTCCTCTATGCATCACAGGCAAAAAGCATAACCCCGCTGGGCGCCAGCATGTTTCGTGATTCACATCACGAAACATGCTGGCGCCCATTCAAGCTCAGTCCGAGGTTTGCCGCTAACAGCGACGAAGCTGAAAAAAGGCAAACCCGTCCGAAAGGCGGGGACGCAAAGTCACCGGTCTAATCCGCGCGTGCGCGGGATGACGGCGGGGCCGCCAGCACCCGCCTGTTCAACGCAGGCCCGGGGCGCGCCAGCCGGTGACGAAATGACAGACATCCGAGCCGGAGTTTCACGATGACCGCCCCGCGCCGCACTTTATCCCCTCTCTGCACGATGCTGATGTGCGCGTTTGCGCTGTCGGCTCTGCCTGCCACCGCCGCTTCGCGAATCTCGGCAGCGGCCGATGTGTCCGTGCCGGTGATGCAGCCCTTGCCGATGCGCGACGCCGCCGGTGGCATGTGGCCGGTGCAGTTGGATGTGGCTCGTCTGCGCGCCGCCAGAGCGGGCGACACGCTGCGCTTCACACTGCCCGACGGCAGCAGCCTCGACATCGTGTTCGCGTCGCTGCTGGGCGGCGCTTCCGGCCTGCAGTGGATCGGTCATCACGCCGCCGGGCGGCAGTATGCAGTGCGACTGCGGCTCGATGGCGAACTGGCCGCCGGCATCATCCGCACCCCCGACGGCGGCTTCGTGCTGGGACATGTGGACGGCGCTCAGCTCATCGGCCCGGATCTGTCGGCGGCCGCGAATCCTGTCGTGCTGGACGGTCTGCCGTCGATGTTCCTGACGGCCGACGTCGCGACGCACGCAGGCTCGGCATACGACCCCGCCGCACGCGCGGCCGAGCCGCCCGCCGAGGTGGCCCATCCGGTGGCCTTCAATCTGATCGCGCTGTCGGCGCTGGAACCCGGCGACGACGTGACGCTATCGATCCCTGAGCACGGCGACTATCGCGTTCGCTACGACCGTACCGATGCCGGCGATGCCGACACCACGACCTGGGTCGGCCACCTGGCCGACTACGGCAGCGAGTTCCGAGTCATCGTAACGTCCGGGCCCAACGGCAGCGTCGGCAACATCCTGACACCGTCGGGCGAACTGATGCTGGTAGACAGCGGTGGCACGCAGTGGCTGGTCGACCCGGTGCGCTCCGGGCTGTCGCAGTTCGAATCCGAACATGCCGACGCCGTGGGCGAGGAAGTACCGGCGGCAGCCGGCGGCGTGACAGCGCTGGGCGGCACCTCGGCTGCGGCGGATGCCGGCACCACCGGCACCCCGACTGCCGGCAGCGGCTCCACGGCCAACGGCAGCGAAACGACGATCGACCTGCTGGTTCTCTATACGCCGGGCTTCAAGAAGAAGCACGGCAGCGTATTCGGCACCCGCATTGCCCAACTGGTCGCGCTGGCCAATCAAGCCTACGTCGACAGCGGTGTGCCGATGCGTCTGCGCCTCGTCGCCAGCGCGCAGGTGAATGACAGCGACACCACCAGCAATTCGACCACCCTGTCCGCATTGGCGCGCGGTACCGGCGCCTACAGGACAGTGCCGGCGCTGCGCAAGAAGTATGGCGCCGATCTGGTCACCGTCGTACGCCCCTTCTACATGACGGCACAGGGCGGCAGCTGCGGTGTGGGCTACGTCGGCGGCTACAACGGCAGCAACATCGCCTACTACGGGAACTACGCATACTCCGTGGTCAGCGATGGCCGCGACATGGCCGGCAGCTATTACTACTGCACCGACTACACCTTCACCCACGAACTCGGCCACAACATGGGACTGATGCACGATCGCGCGACGGTCGCGCGCCAGGGCGGCGGCAGCGGCAGCCATCCCTACGCATTCGGCCACGGAAGGAGCGGCAGCTTCGGTTCCATCATGAGTTACATCTCGCCGGTGATCGGCCGCTTCTCCAACCCGGATCTGACCGACTGCGGCGGCAGCTTCGCCTGCGGCGTGCCGGTCACCGATCCGGCCAGCGCACACAATGCGCTGGCGCTTAGCAACAACCGCTCAGCGGTGTCGTCGTGGCGGTCGACAACGGTGCCCACCACCTATCAAGTATCCGGAACCATCTCGCGGGGCGGCAAGCCACTTGCGAACGTCGCGATCAGCGCGACCGATGGCGCGTCCTGCACGGCCAGCGGCCGGACGGGCGCCTACGCCTGCACGGTCCCCTGGGGCTGGAGCGGCGTCATCACGCCTCAGCCGACCGCCGGCAGTGCGCGCCCGGCGAATCTCTTGCTGACGACGGTCAAGGCCGCACAAAAGAAGAAGAACTTCGTCGTTCGCTGAGCATACGGCGCCCGTGCGGCGTGCGCGGTTACCATAGCGCCCTGCGACCCGACGTGCGGGTCAACTTTCTGTGGGGCAGTCTGATGCGGATCACTTTCATCGGCGGCGGCAATATGGCCAGTGCGCTGATCGGCGGCATGTTGAAACGCGGCGCCATTGCCGCCGACATCGCCGTGGTCGAACTCCAGGCCGACGGCCGCGACCGGCTGGCGCGCGAATTCGGTGTGCGTGCGGTCGAGGCGCTGGATGCCAGTGCGGCAGGCTGTGACCTCATGGTGCTGGCGGTCAAGCCGCAGCAGATGCGCGAAGTGTGCGCCAGCATCGCGCCCTTGATCGACGGGCAGACCGTGCTCAGCATCGCCGCCGGCCTGCGCGCGAGCGACATCGGGCGCTGGCTCGGTGGCCGCGCGCGCATGGTGCGTGCGATGCCGAACACGCCAGCACTGATCGGTCGCGGCGTGACCGGCCTGTATGCCGATGCCTCGGTCGGCGCTGCCGAGCGTGCCCGCGCCGAAGAACTGCTGTCGGCGGTCGGTCGTACGGTGTGGGTGGACGACGAGAAGCTGATCGACGCGGTCACCGCGGTATCCGGCAGCGGCCCGGCCTACGTGTTCTATTTCATCGAGGCGATGGTGCGCGGCGGCGAGGCACTGGGGCTCACCACAGATCAGGCGCGCGAACTGGCCATCGCCACGTTCACCGGCGCGTCGGCGCTGGCGGCACAAAGCCCGGAATCGCCGGCCACGCTGCGTGAGCGGGTGACGTCGAAGGGCGGCACCACCGAGGCGGCGCTGAAGTCGATGAATGCCGACGCGGTCGGCGACGCCATCGTGCGTGCGCTGGCAGCCGCCGCCGCGCGCGGCGCGGAACTGGGCGACCAGCTCGGCGCCGCCTGAACCGGCGCCCGGCCAACACTGTCTTCACGCGATACGACAACGACACGAACCCATGCTGACCGACCTGACCCTGCTCGTCCTCAACGCCGTCGCCAGTTTCATCACCACGCTGCTGCTGGCCCGCTTCTACATGCAATGGGCGCGTGTGAGCTTCCGCAACCAGATCGGTGCCTTCGTGATACAGACCACCGACTGGGCGGTACTGCCGGCTCGGCGCGTGATACCGGCCATGTTCGGACTGGACATGGCGACACTGGTGGTCGCCTGGCTGATCCAGGTGGCGCTGATCCTGGTAGGCGCGCTGCTGCACGGCAGCATCGGCGCCGACGGTCTGATACCGCTCGCGCTGCTGCGCGGCGTGATCGAGATAGCGCGGCTGTCGGTGTGGTTCCTGATCATCGTGCTCATCATTTCCGCGGTGATGAGCTGGGTGTCGCCGGGCAATCCGATCGGCGGCATGATGAATGCGCTGACCCGCCCCTTCCTGCAGCCGATTCAGCGCGTGATGCCGCCTATCGCCAACGTCGACCTGTCGCCGCTGGTGCTCATCCTCATCCTGCAGATCGTTCTGTACCTGATCGACGCCGTGTCTCGGCAGCTGTTCGGCCTGCTGGTCTGACGCCGCCGCCGGTCGTTCAGGCGCTCATTCAGACGCTCTTCAGACGCTCAGATCGACCTGGCTGACGCTACCTGTGCTGCCGTCCTCGCGCAGGTAGATGCCGGTCGCGCGCATTTCGCCCAGCGTCTCGTTGGCGGCGTTGCGCAGGCTGAAAGGCGTGTCGACGCGGCCGAGGTAGAAAGCACCGGCGTTGGCCTGTCTCATCGTCTGCAAGGTGCCGGCGCCTTCGGCGTCCGGCCGCCACAGCCGCAGCTGCGCGAAGCCGCTGTCGGCTTCATCGATCCAGCCGTTACCGTCCTCGTCCAGCGCGGCCAGTTCCTCGAAGCCGTTGCCGGTGGTCGGTCCGAACAGTTCGCGGCCGTCGTCGATGCGACCGTTGCCATTGCGGTCGAACGCAAGCATGCCGCGTCCGCCGGCCAGCGGCACCTGCTCCTTGCTGCCGTCGGCATCGAGATCGAAGGCGAAGCGGACGTCGGACAGCGCCGCCGCCGGACCGGCGAAGTCCAGCATCAGCGGGTCTTTCAGCACGGCGTCGCCGGCACGGAAGGATTCGCTGACGCTCATGCTGAAGCTGCGCGACATCGCGCTTTCGAGCTTGAAGGCGATCTCCCGCCCGTCGGCGGTGCGCACCGTGCCCTCGGCCGCGAAGCGGGTGGTTTCCGATTCGCTGTATTCAGCGTGGTAGTCGTATTCGATCCCCCAGCCGACCCGCTGCGGCGCCTGGGACTGCGCCGATGCCGCGGCGCCGGACGAGGCGGGCGGCGCCTCGGTCGGCATGTCCGCAGTGCGCAGCCAGCGCACGGGCTGACCGGTGATCTTCTCTATCATCATGATGAGCAGCGAAAGGCGGGGATCGTTGCGCACGGCCTCCTCGATCCCGTCCGGCGCCTCGACCGGATCGGCCTGCTGTGCGGCCAGCGCCGCCGGCGACAGGCTGACGCGCGCCTCGCTGCGTGACGGCGGCGGGCTGTCGGTGGCCGGGCGGCGACGCTCGCCGGTCCACATTTCAAGCCGTTCGGATACCTGCAGACGCCGTGATTCGGCGTGCGAGGACTCAAGCTGTACGTTGCTGGCGGCGACCTTCACGGTTCTGTGCCTCCTGGGTTCTGACCTCGGTGAGCCACCCGGAAAGTGAAGCGCGCGCACGTGCCCACGTGCAATCGGCGACGCATGCAGGCGGGCCTGCATGCGTCCGTACCGACCATCGGGCGGCTTGGCAGCGTCGCACCTGACAGCGAGTCGGGCGGTGTCGCCGCACCCTGCGCGAGGCAGGGCGTCAGCCGCGCGTGCGCTTCACTTTCCGGGCGGATGTACAGGTTTACGACGTGGAAAGAGGTGTTCCACAGGGTTAGACGCCATGCAGGGCGGATGGGCACCCGCTGCCGGGCGACACGCGGCGGAAGCCGCGCGCTCAGTGGGTCAGCGCGGGGGCTGCAATGAAGGTGTTGCTGCCGCGGCTGAGGTCCAGCGTGCCGCGGGCGAGGCGACGGCTGTCGCCGTCGATGTCGTTGGCGACCCAGGTTTCGCGGTCCTTGGACACCAGATAGATGAGCACCACATCGCGCGTGACCGGCGGCGCCTCAGGCGTGTCGTCGTCGAACTCGGCCAGCCGCAGCACGCAGCTCAGGCCGATCACATCGATGCCCGGCTCGGCAATGGTTTCCTGCACGAAACGCACCACCGACGCCTCGTCCAGCATGTCCATGCGGGCCAGCGCGGCGTCGGTGATGCGCCCGTGATCCAGCTGCGCCATCAACGCAGTCGGTCGCGGCGGGCTGCCGCACGCGAGCATCGCGTCGGCGTGATCCTGGCAGGCGCGCAACACAGCGCGGAAACACGCTTCCTCCGTTGGCAGCATGGTTGTCTCCTCCACATGTGTGGGTCGCGTCCATGTGCGCGCCTGATGTGAAAGCTAGACCTGTGCGGAAAGGAAGTCATGACGCGCTGCCATGGCGGCAGTGCACCAAGTGGCGCGGGTTTGCCGGGTGGTTTGCGGGCGAAAGCTCAGGCCGTGGCGGCTTGCGTGAAGTCGTGCAGTGCGGCGTCGGCCTCCGCCGGCGACACGATGCATGCGTCGACGCGGGCGGCCGGCGGGCCGGTCTCGGCCCAGGCCACCAGCGCATCGAGTGCCGCCGGACGACCGACGGCATAAGCCTCGACCGAGCCGTCGCGGCGATTGCGCACCCAGCCGGTCAGTCCGAGGCGACGCGCTTCCTCGACCATGGACGCGCGGAAGAACACCCCCTGCACGCGACCGCTGATCGCAAAATGCAGCGCTTCGACCTCGCTCTCGTCCATCGCCACGCGCTTCTTACTTGACGCGCATGCCCGGCTGCGCGCCGGAATCCGGCGACAGGATGAACAGGCCCGGCACCTCGCCCTTGTCGTCGGAGGCAGCCAGCACCATGCCCTCCGACATGCCGAACTTCATCTTGCGCGGCGCCAGATTGGCCACCATCACGGTCAGCCGCCCGACCAGCGCGGCCGGATCGTAGGCCGACTTGATGCCGGCGAACACCTGGCGGGGCTTGTCCTCACCGATATCCAGTTGCAGGCGCAACAGCTTGTCCGCGCCCTCGACATGGTCGGCGGCGACGATTTTCGCGATGCGCAGTTCGACCTTGGAGAAGTCGTCGATCGAGATATGAGCGCCGTTATCGGCAGCCGGCGCGTCGGCCCTCTTCGGTGCATCGGTCTTGGCCGGCGCGGCGGCGGGGGCTTGGGTACTCCCCAGGGATTCCTTGTTGGCGTCGACCAGCGCGACCACCTGCTTGGGGTCGATGCGGGTCATCAGGTGCTTGTATTCGTTGATGGTGTGGCCGGCCTTGAGAGTCGAGCCGAAGTCGTCCCAACCCAGCGGCGCGATATTCAGGAAGCGCTCTACCTCGGCCACCAGATGCGGCAGTACCGGCTTGAGCAGCACCGACAATTGGCGGAACAGTTCTAGCGCGGTACTGCACACCGACTGCAGCTTTTCGTCCTGGCCGTCCTGCTTGGCCAGCACCCAGGGCGCGTGGTCGTTCACGAACACGTTCGCCTGGTCAGCGCAGGCCATCACCTCTCGCAGCGCGCGCGCGTAGTCGCGCGACTCGTAGGCGTCGCGGATCGACGCCTCGTGCCAGTGGAAAGGCACGGTCGGCGCCGACAGCGTGCCGGCGAAGCGCTTGCTGATGAAGCCGGCGCAGCGGCTGGCGATGTTGATGTACTTGCCGACCAGATCGGAATTCACCCGCGCGACGAAGTCGTCGAGGTTCAGATCGATGTCTTCCATCGAACCGTTCAGCTTGGCCGCGTAGTAATAGCGCAGCCATTCCGGATTCAGGCCGAGGTCGAGGTAGCTCTGCGCGGTGATGAAGGTGCCGCGGCTCTTGCTCATCTTCTCGCCATTCACGGTCAGGAAGCCGTGTGCGTTGATCTGCGTCGGCGTGCGGTAGCCCGAGTGCTCCAGCATGGCCGGCCAGAACAGCGCGTGGAAGTACAGGATGTCCTTGCCGATGAAATGGAC
Source organism: Methyloversatilis discipulorum (assembly GCF_000385375.1). Taxonomy (NCBI): domain Bacteria; kingdom Pseudomonadati; phylum Pseudomonadota; class Betaproteobacteria; order Nitrosomonadales; family Sterolibacteriaceae; genus Methyloversatilis; species Methyloversatilis discipulorum. Next base: position 185,104 of record NZ_ARVV01000001.1, on the reverse strand, counting down.
CATCTCGGTACCGGCCGCTTTCGCGGCTGCGGCATCGAGGAAGTCCGCCTCGTCGATGTCATGGCCGAGCGCCTTCTGCTTCGCGACGTAGTTGCGGAAGCTGCCGAAATAGCCGACCGGCGCGTCCAGCCAGACGTAGAAGAACTTGTTGTCGGTGCCCGGGATGCGGAAGCCGAAGTAGGGCGCGTCGCGCGAGATGTCCCAGTCGGACAGGCGGTTGTCGCCCGGCTCGCCCAGCCATTCCTTCATCTTGTTCGCCGCTTCCGGCTGCAGCCGGTTCGAACCCTGCGTGAAGTCGCGCAGGAAGTTCTCGCACTGCGGCGCCGACAGCCGGAAGAAGTAGTGCTCGCTGGCGCGCCGCTCCGGCGCCGCGCCCGACACCACCGAATAGGCGTTCTTCAGTTCGGTCGGCGCATAGGTGGCGCCGCACACTTCGCAGGAATCACCGTACTGGTCCTTGGCCGAACACTTCGGGCACTCGCCCTTGATGAAGCGGTCCGGCAGGAACATTTCCTTCACCGGGTCGTAGAACTGCTCGACCGAGCGCTGGGCGATCAGATCCCCAGCCTTCAACTTGGCGTAGATGTCTTCGCAGAAGGCGCGGTTCTCGTCGGAATCGGTCTGGTGGTAGTTGTCGAAACTGACCAGGAAACCGCCCAGTTCGCCGGCACCCTTCTTCCACGCGGCCTGCACGTCGAGGCCGCCGAAGAAGTCGCGGGCGTGCTCGTGCAGCACGCGCTCGACCAGCTCGCGCGGCGTGATGCCTTCCTTCTCGGCGCGCAGCATGATGGGCGTGCCGTGCTGGTCGTCGGCGCCGACGTAGTGCACCTCGTGGCCGCGCATGCGCTGGAAGCGCACCCAGATGTCAGTCTGGATGTATTCGACCAGGTGGCCGAGGTGAATGGCGCCGTTGGCGTAAGGCAGGGCGCTGGTGACGAGCAGGCGGCGGCGGGACATGATGGAGGGCGAAGTGACAGCCAAAGCGGGGAAACCCGCAATTCTACTGCCCGCACGCGGCTGCGCCACGGGGCGCGGGTGTATCGGTTATACTTTAGTAAATTGATCGGGTATTTCGCGACAGGCGCGCACGAGGCGCGACGGCGGCTGCCCAGCGTACGGAGTTGTCCATGTCCATCACCGAAGCCCAGGTCCAGAGCGCGCTCAAGGAACTGATAGACCCGAATACCGGCAAGGATTTCGTCAGCACGCGCAGCGCGCGGAACATCCGCATCGACGGCGCCGACGTGTCGGTCGACATCGAACTGGGCTATCCGGCGAAAAGTCAGATGGACCACCTGCGCCGTCTCGCCATCGCCTGTCTGCGCGCGATTCCGGGTGTCGGCAACGTCAGCGTCAGCGTGACGCAGAAGATCGTGTCGCACGCGGTGCAGCGCGGCGTGAAGCTGCTGCCCGGCGTCAAGAACATCATCGCCGTCGCTTCCGGCAAGGGCGGCGTCGGCAAGAGCACCACCGCGGTTAACCTGGCGCTGGCGCTGGCCGCCGAAGGTGCGACCATCGGCCTGCTCGACGCCGACATCTACGGCCCGTCGCAGCCGCAGATGCTGGGCATCACCGGCCGCCCGGAATCGCCGGACGGCAAGTCGCTGGCGCCGATGACCGCCTACGGCATCCAGGCGATGTCTATCGGCTTCCTGATCGACGTCGAAACGCCGATGGTGTGGCGCGGCCCGATGGTGACCTCGGCGCTGGAACAGCTGCTGACCGAAACCCGCTGGGACGAGGTCGACTACCTGGTGATCGACATGCCGCCAGGCACCGGCGACATCCAGCTGACGCTGGCGCAGAAGGTGCCGGTCACCGGTGCGGTCATCGTCACGACGCCGCAGGACATCGCACTGCTGGATGCGCGCAAGGGCCTGAAGATGTTCGAGAAGGTGGGCATTCCCATCCTCGGCATCGTCGAGAACATGAGCCTGCACACCTGTTCGAAGTGCGGCCACGAAGAGCACATCTTCGGCGAGGGCGGCGGCGCACGCATGGCGGCCGACTACGATCTGGAAGTGCTCGGTTCGCTGCCGCTGGCGATGCAGATCCGCGAACAGGCGGACTCCGGCAAGCCCACCGTGGTGTCCGACCCGGATGGCCGCGTCGCCGAAATCTACCGCGACATCGCGCGCAAGGTTGCGGTGAAGATCGCCGACAAGGCGAAGGACATGACGGCCAAGTTCCCGAGCATCGTCGTGCAGAACACCTGATCGCACCGCCGGCCGGGCGGTCGCGTGGGAGAGTCCGGATGAAGCTGCTGAAACTGCTTGTTCTTGCATCCTGCAGCGCACTGCCCGCATATCTGCAGGCCGCCGACCCGGTCAAGGGCGGAGAACTGGTGACCGAAGCGCAGTGCGAAAGCTGCCACGACGATCGCTACGGCGGCGGAGACGGAACCCAGATCTATCTGCGCAGCGACCGCCGCGTCAATTCACTGGCGCAGCTGGCCACCCAGGTCAGCGTATGCAATTCGCAACTCAATACCGGCTGGTTTCCGGAAGACGAGGCACACGTCGTCGCCTATCTGAACAAGCGCTTCTACAAGTTCAGATAGGGTCTGGTTCAGCTCGCCGAGCGCCGGCAGTAGCAATAGACGAACTGCTGCACGGCGCCGCCCGGCGTATGGTGCGTTTCGCGGCTGTGTTCCAGCAGTTCGAAGGGCGCGCCGAACTCCGCGTGCAGCGTGTCGGCGCCGTAGCGCATGACCGGCAGCCCGCTGCAGCGATCCGGCCCGTCTTCTGCGAAGGTGGCGACGATGACGTGACCGCCCGGCTTCACCGACTGCAGCACCCGTTCGACATAGGCGTGTCGCTGTGCCGCATCAGTGAGGAAGTGGAAGACCGCGCGGTCGTGCCACAGGTCGTAGCGCTGGCGCGGCAGATCGACCGCCGTGATGTCCGCCTCGACCCAGCTCACCCGTCGCGCGTCGTCGCCGAGCCGCACCTGCGCCGCAGCCAGTGCGGCAGCGGACAGATCGAGTACGGTGAGGTCGTGATAGCCACGCGTCAGCAGATCGTCGGCCAGCGTCGACGCGCCGCCGCCGACGTCGATGATCGCCGCATCGCGCGTAAGGCCGGCGCGGGCGATCAGCTCCAGCGAGTGTTCGGCATGCGGCTGGAACCAGCTCACGCTGTCCGGCGTCCGCTGGGCATACACCGCTTCCCAGTGCGTCTTCGCCCGGCCGTTCATCGCGCCGCAGCCTTCAATCCGGTGGCGATCGCCTCGTCCAGGTAGGCGCCGTAGAAATCCGCCTTGCCGGCGCCGATCAGCGGCGAAGCGACCTGCTGGCCCCGCGCGTCGAGGAACAGCACGGTGGGTGCGAACTGCACCTTGAGCCGTCTGGCAAAGGCGGCCTGCGTGGTCGAGGTGCCATCGAAATCGGTCAGCGCGCGTGCACTGTTCAGGTCGATCTCGCGCACCACCAGCCGGCCGCGATTTGCGGCGTCTCGCGCCAGTGGCGCCAGGTAGTGGTTGCGCACCTCTTCGCAGTAGTGGCAGCCGGGCAAGGAGAACAGCACGACGAACACCACGCCCGGATTGGCCGCCTCGCGCGCGTCGTTCGCCGCGTGCACCAGCACCGGCAGCGTCGTGCCAGCGGTACGCGCGGGCTTGGCGGCCAGCGCTGGGCAGACGACCAGCGCAGCGGCAGCGATGAGGGCACGCCACTTCATTTGCCGAGCGCCTCCTGTTCCATGCGCAGGAAGGTGCCGTAGGCGTTGATGCGGTTGGCGGCATCGAAGGCCGGCATCTTTTCCCAGCGGCTCCAGTCGGTGCGCGCGTAGGCTTCGTCAAACGGCATGAACTCGGCGACGGCGCGGCCCATCTGCTCGCGCAGGTAGCCGATGTAGTCGCGGGTCATGCCGAGATCGCGCGCCGGGTCGGTCGATGCCGGGCCGTGGCCGGTCACCAGCGTGCCCGGCTTCATCGCCAGCAGTTGCTCCATCGTACTGAGCCAGCGCTTGCTGTCGGCGTCGCCGACGAAGGGGATGCGGCCGATGAACAGGATGTCGCCCGAGTAGATGACGCGGTCCTCGCGCACGACGATGACCATGTCGTCCGGTGCGTGCGCCGGGCCGAGATAGACCAGCTCGAAGGTGATGTCGCCCATGCGGAAGCTGGTGTCGCCCTCCAGCCAGACGTCGGCGCCGACCAGCCGCGTGTTGGCGTCTACCCAGGGGTCGAGGTCGCGCCTGCGCTGTTCGAGCCGGGCGCGCCCCTCTTCGCCCTCGATGTACTCGCGGCCGGCGCGGTGCGCCCATACATCGGCGCCGACAGCCTTGAAGGTCTGCAGGCCGTAGAAGTGATCGGCGTGGTAGTGGGTGACCAGCACGCGCCTGATCGGCTGATCGGTCACCGTGCGGATCGCGGCAATCAGCGCCTGGCCCAGCGCGGGCGTGCCGAGCGCGTCGATCACCACCACGCCGTCGCCGGTGACGACGAAGCCGGCATTCGAGTTGAACGCCTCGTTGGCGAGGCTGGCCGGGCCGGATTCGCCCTGCACGAACCAGCTGTGCGGGCCGACCTGCACCGGCTTCAGCGGTGCGCGCAAGGCGGGTGCGTCGCCCGCTGCTGCGAACTGCGCGAGGAGGAGTGCGCAGCTGGCAAGCAGCCATCGGAACAGCGGGCGACGCAACGGGCGCATGGTCAGGCCATCCCCGGGTTGCCGGCCACGCCCTGCAACTCGGGCAGGTTGAGCTTGACCGGCTTCACCGTCTTCACGTCCTTCAGGTAACGCGCCATCAGGTCCCAGATCGGTTCGCCGCCGGCGTTCCGCGCCTCTTCCGACACCGGCGCCCAGCCGGCGACGCGGTAGGTCTTCGATGCTTCGAGCGGCTTGCCGTCGAGGGTCATGCCGCTGATGCGACTGCCCATCTTCGCGGTCGGATCGCAGCGGTACTGCAACCCGCCGACGCGCACCATGTCGCCGCCCTGCTGGTAGTAGGGATCGGGGTTGAACAGGTTGTCGCAGACGTCTTCCAGCACCGTCTTGATGAACTCGCCGGTCATCGGCGTCAGCGTCGTGTACGGGTAGGTGATGGCCGTCTGGTCGAGCAGGTTCTCCATCGTGATGGCATCGCCCGGCAGCAGGCTGGTGCCCCAGCGGAAGCCGGGCGAGAACGCGATTTCGGCGTCTTTCATCTTCATCAGCCCGTCCAGGATGAGCTGATCGAAGCTGCCGTTGAAATTGCCGCGGCGGTAGAGCAGACCTTCGGTCACCGCCAGCTTTTCGTTCAGCTTCGCCTCATACGGCGCGCGCATCTTCGTCACCAGCGCGGTCATGTCGGCATCGGCCGGAATCAGGTTGGAGAACACCGGCAGCAGGTGGTAGCGGAAGTCGCTCACCTTGCCGCCCTTGACGTCGAAATCCAGCACGCCGAGGAACTTGCCGTTGGAGCCGGCGTTGGTCACCAGCGTCTGGCCGCCGCCGTTCTTGACGATGACCGGTGCCGGCACACCGTCGTGCGTGTGGCCGCCCATGATGGCGTCGATACCGCGCACGCGCGAAGCCATCTTGATGTCGACATCCATGCCGTTGTGCGACAGCACGACCACCACCTGCGCGCCCTTGGCGCGGGCGGCGTCGACATGCTCCTGCATCGACTCGTCGTTGATGCCGAAGCTCCATTCCGGCGTGAAGTAGCGCGGATTGGCGATCGGCGTGTAGGGGAAGGCCTGACCGACGATGGCCACCGGCACGCCATTGATCTGCCTGATCACGAAGGGCGGGAACACCTGGTCGCCGAAGTCGGTGGTCTTCACGTTCTGCGCAACGAAATCGATCCTGCCGGCGAAGTCGCCATCGACGATCTGCTTCACGCGTTCGGCGCCGTAGGTGAATTCCCAGTGGCCGGTCATCACATCGACGCCGAGCAGCTTGCAGGCATCGACCATGTCCTGGCCCTTGGTCCACAGCGACAGGCCTGAACCCTGCCAGGTGTCGCCGCCATCGAGCAGCAGTGCGCCGGGCCGGCTGGCCTTCATGCGCTTGACCAGCGTGGCGAGGTGGGCGAAGCCGCCCACCTTTCCGTAGGTCTTCGCCGCCTGCGCGAAGTCGAGGTAGGTGAAGGCGTGTGCCTGCGGCGTGCCCGGCGCGATGCCGAACTGCTTCAGCAATTTCTCGCCGACCAGATGCGGCGCGCGACCGGCCATGTCGCCGATGCCCAGATTCACGTCCGGCTCGCGGAAGTAGATCGGCATCAGCTGCGCATGGCAGTCGGTCATGTGCAGCAGGCTCACGTTGCCGAAGCGCGGCAGTTCGTACATCTGCCCGGCCGCTGCCGCGGCACGGGCAAAGTCGTTGTGCAAGGTCATTCCGCCGGCGCCGGCCAGCGCCAGCAGCTGCAGGAACTCGCGGCGGTGCATGCTCATCGGCGCATCACTCCGCGTTGACCGGCGACTTCGGGTCGAGCAGCAGGGCCACGATGTGGCGGATCTGCTTCTCGTCGAGGATGGCGTGCGCACCGAAGCGCGGCATGTTGGTACATGCGGTGTAGGCGTTCGGGTTCCAGATCTTGCCCCACACATATTTCTGCGTCGCCTCGGTGTTGCCGTGCAGCTTGCCGTACTGGTAGAGGCTGGGGCCGATGGTGCCGAAGGAAATCTCCTTCTTCGTGATGCGGTGGCAGTTGTAGCAGTTGCCGCCATTCGGATCGCCCGCTTTGTCGCTCCAGGTCAGGCCGCGACCGCTCTGCGCGATCTTCTCGCCTTCCTTCCAGTCGCCGAGGTAGTTGCCGTCGGACGGCCACTTGATGCCGGCCATCGCGCTTTCCTGGATGCGGTCGCGCAGATCGTCGTCGATGTGGTGGCCGTGCTTGGAGCAGGCCGCCATCACTTCGTCCTGCTGCAGGCGGTCGGTCTTGACGATGCCCTGTTCGCGGAACGAACGTGCCATCACTTCCGCGGTGTCGCGGTCATACGCCGCCTGCTGTTCGGCACTCGGGCGGCCACCGGCACAGCCGGCGACGGTAGCGAGGGTGGCGAGCGCGAGTGCGGTGTTGCGCAAGGTGGTGTTCATGTGTCGTCTCCTCAGCGCTTGATCGAAGGCGCGGTGCTTTCGCCGGCACCGTTGGCGGTCACACCCAGATAGGCCGACAGCGCGATGGTCACGTCGGACCCGTACAGCGGGTAAGGGAAACGCTGCTGGCGGAAGCAGTCGTTCAGGCGCCGCTGCATGCTCCACAGTTCGCCGCTGGATACGCGGTAGGCCGGCCATGCGCCGAATCCGCGCGCGGCGTCCGGGCCCTTGGTCAGGTTGGGCAGATCCTGCAGGCGGATGCGCTTGCCGTCCTCGCCATGACAGGTGACGCAACCGAAATCGTGCGTGCCGCCGCGGTAGTTGAAGGCGCGCTTGCCGATCTCGTACATGCGCTTCTCTTCCGGATGCGAGGTCGGCACGTTGAACTTCATGCCGCGCGACTCGGCGGAAATCCACGCCACCAGCGCCTCGATGCTCTTCTGCTCGCCCTTGCCGAAGGGCGTCTTCGCGACCTCGTCGGCCGGAATGCCCTGCAGCGTTTCCATGCAGGTGAGCAGGCGCGATTCGAGGTCCTGCACCCTCTTGGTGTCGGCGAAGTAGCGCGGCAGCGTGACGAAGGCGCCCTTCACCACGCCCGGGCCCTGGCCCAGGTCGCACTTCTCCAGCGAGGCGTTCTTCGGGCCGCGCGCGGTGCGCCACAGTTCCTCGCCCTGCATTTCCCACAGTTCGGCGGGATTGCCGTCAGCCAGTGCCTCGCGGTACTTGGCAATGCCTTCGGCGGTCGCGTCGGCGCCTGCCGGCATCGCCGGCAGCATCAGCGCCAAGGCCGATGCGGCAACGCATGCGGCGTATCGGGTGCCATTCATATCTCTTCCTCCAGTCCTGCGTGTGATGACTCGACTGTGTGCGGGACTGACCTTCGTGAGGTCGTCCTGTCTCTTTGGTGGAGTGCTCCGGCGCTGCACGCCGGCCGGGGCGTCAGGACACGACGACTTCGTCGGTGCGCTTCTCGCCCTTGTTGTCCACCCAGCTCACGCTCACCTTGTCGCCCTTGGCACCGCCCTTGAACTTGAACTGCAGATAGGGGTTCTTCGATACCGCCGGGCCGAACTGGCCGGCCAGCACGACGCGGCCATTGTGGGTGGCGGTGATTTCGGTGATGTGGTGCGCCGGGATCAGGGCACCGGACGCGTCCTTGCGCTGGCCGGTTTCCATGTCGTGGCTCATCAGGATCTTCACTTCGGTTTCGGTGCCATTGCTGGCGGCGCGGATGCGCATCGGACCTGCTGCCATGTCTTGCTCCTTGAATGTACGGGTGTCGGGGAAGTCCGGGGGCTCAGCCGCCGCAGCCGCCCAGCGTCACCTTGATTTCCTTGGTGGTCATGTAGAAGCTGCCACCGGCCTTGACCAGCGCGAACACGTTCGAGGTCTGACCCATCTTGACGCGCGTGCTGACGTCGGCGGCCGTGCCCTCGGGCAGCGTGAAGCTGGCGGCCAGCATGCTCGGGTTCTTCTCGATCAGGATGGCGATGAACTCGGTGCCCGGCAGCGTGCTCTTGACGGCGACCGGCACGACGGCGCCGTTCTCGGCGATGTCGGGCGCATTGATCTGCACGTCCTTCGAGTCGGCCGGTTTGCCTGCGCCGAGCGCCTTGAGCGCGTCGTCCATCGTCTTGGCGTCGAATGCCGCCTTGTCCCATGCTGCCTGCGCCACTTCCGGCGTGATCAGACCGGCGGCAACCAGCACGCCGAACAGGCCCAGTGCGCCCCCGGACTTCAGGGCTTCTCTTCGCTGCGAGTTCATCTACTTCCTCCTCAGTTTTCGGGCGAACCCGACAAGATCCATTTCACCAACGCGCTGACGTCGGCATCGCTGACCTGCGCTTGCGGCGGCATCGGGACGTCGCCCCAGGCGCCGCTGCCGCCGTTCCTGATGCGGGCAGCGAGACCGGATTCTGCACCCTTGTCGTCCTTGTAGCGCTGCGCAACGTCGCGGAAGGCTGGGCCGAGTATCTTGCTGCCGACACCGTGGCAGCCGCTGCAGCCGTGCTTCTTCATCAGCTCGAGCGCCGGATGCGGCTTGGCGGCGGGCGCTGCAGCAGCGCCGGTCTTCTGGCCGCGCACCGGGCCGACCACACGGTTCTGCTCGGCCAGATTGCCGTGCGCATCGCGGGCGTAGTCGGGCAGGCTGGAACCCAGAGTGATCTGCGTCTTGCAGTTCTTCATGCAGGCGACGTTCTTCACGTCCGGCTTGCCTTTGACGTCCCACAGCCCGTGCTTCGTCGTCATGCCGTTGCGGTTGGGCATGCGCTTCTGTACGTCGGCGATGTTCTTGTCCGACAGCACATAATCGGCCGGCACGATCTCACCCAGATTCAGGATGTAGGCGAGCACGGCGTAGGTGTCATCGGCGCTGAGCGACTTCGGTGCATTCCACGGCATCGCACGGTGAATGTAATCCCACAGCGTGGATACGGTGGCCACTTTCATCAGCGTCGTGCGCTGCGGCGCGTCACCGCGGATATAGGCGCCGACGCGGCCCTTCTCGATGTCTTCCTTCGTCGTACCGCCGACGATGGGCGTGAACACCTCGTTGCTCTCGCCGAAGGTACCGTGACAGGAGGCGCACTTGCTCTCCCACACCTCCATGCCACGATCGACCGAGCCGGAACCGGGCGGCAGACCGGTGAAGTCGGGGCGTACGTCGATATCCCAGGCCTTCACCTCGGCCGGCGTAGCGCTGCGACCGATGCCTTCGTACTTGCCGGCGGCAAGGGTGGCGCCCGCGCTCAGTGCGAGTGCGGCAGCGAGGGCGAGTTCAGTAAACCTGGACATTGCTCACGTCTCCGCTTTCCGCCAGCTTCCACGACTGGATGGCGTTGTTGTGATAGATCGAGCGCGTGCCGCGCACCTCGCGCAGTTGCGCGTAGTTCGGCTGCACATAGCCGGTGTCGTCCATCGCGCGCGACTGCAGGATGGCCGGACTGCCGTCCCACACCCAGTCGATGTTGAAGCGGGTGAGCGCCTTCGACAGCACCGGTGTTTCCAGCCGGGCGGTGCGCCAGTTGCGGCCGCCGTCGGTCGATACATCCACCCGCTTGATCTTGCCGCGGCCCGACCAGGCGAGGCCGGAGATGTTGTGGAAGCCGCGGTCGAGCAGGGTCTGCCCGCCCGACGGCGTGGTGATGACCGACTTGCACTCCTGGATCGACGTGTACTGGCGGTGGGTGCCATCCGGCAGCAGGTCGATGTAGTGGATGGCTTCGTCCTTCGCCGCCCACGGCTTGTCGCCCACTTCGATGCGGCGCAGCCACTTCACCCAGGACACGCCCTGAATGCCCGGCACCACCAGGCGCAGCGGGTAGCCGTTCTCCGGACGCAGCATTTCGCCGTTCTGACCCCATGCGACGAGCACATCGTCGAGCGCGCGGTCGAGCGGGATGGTGCGCGTCATGCTCGAACCGTCGGCGCCTTCGGCCAGCACGAACTTCGCACGCTTCATGTCGATGCCGCAGTCGTCGAGCAGCACGGACAGCGGCACACCGGTGAATTCCGAACAGGACAGCATGCCGTGCGTGTACTGCACGGTGGGCACCGCAACATTGCCCCATTCCATGCCGGTATTGGCACCGCACTCGATGAAGTGGATGCGCGACACCGAGGGCAGACGCATCAGGTCGTCCATCGTGTAGACGCGGGCTTCCTTCACCAGACCATTCACCATCAGGCGGTGACGGGCCGGGTCGATGTCGTGCCAGCCCTGGTGATGGCGTTCGAAGTGCAGGCCGGACGGCGTGATGATGCCGAACAGGCCCTGCAGCGGCGCGAACGACACCGAGGCGGCGGCGACCCGGGTCAGGCCCGGGCTCTCGCGGCGCTTCAACCCGGATTCATACTGCGACGGTGTGCCGTAAGGCCGCTCGGCCACCGGGCGGCCCAGCGTGGTGCTGTGCTCGGGCAGCGTCAGGATGGCCGGGTCGCCCTCGGCGGCGCGTGCGACACCGGTGCCGGCCGCCACCGCAGTCGCGGCGACGAACGCGTTGCGCAGGAAATCGCGCCGACCGGCGGCGACCTCGCCTATCTGTTCAGGTGTAAGAAAGCCTTCGGGTGCGCGACGGATGCGCCCCGGACGGACGGGTGGCTGGGACATGTCTTCTCCGTGACTATTCGGACGCGATCTCGAGCGCGCGGCCGACCTTCTTCAGCGAGGCCTTGCTGGGTTTGCTGGGCAGATTGAGCGCGCTGCCCGACGCGATCTGGATGCAGACGGTGCGGCAGATCGACGGGAAGTTGGGGTCGATCAGCTTGTAGAAGACCATGCTGCCGTCCTTGCGGCGGCCGACGATGCCGGCGCGGTACAGCATGTTGAGATGGCGGGACGTGTTGGTCTGGCTCAGACCGGACTGGCTGACGACGTCGGCGACAGAGCGCTCGCCATCGCACAGGCAGTGCAGGATTTTCAGCCTTGCCGGCTCGGCCAGCAATCCGAAGTAATCGGCCACCGACTCGAATACCTTGTCCAGCTCCGGATCGTGTTCCATCGCTGCTCCTCATATCGTTTGAATTGAGCATATGCGCGATTGCGCATATCTGCAAGAAAAAATTTATCGATCTTTTGACTTGAGGGTGCGCGTTTTTTTGTCTAGCGTGTCGATAGTCCGCAACGAGCGCCTGCGCCAGAACGGACGCAATGGAACCCCAGTGCAGATACCGAGGAGGAAAAGAATCTTGAACAAGACATTGCCAGGGCTGACTCTGGCACTGCTGTCGCTGAGCGCGACGGCGGTGTACGCGGCGGATCCGAATCTCGGCCGCAATCTTGCGGCAACCTGTGCCAACTGCCACGGCACCGACGGCAACAGCGTCGGTGGCATGGAAGTGCTGGCGGGCATGCCCAAGGGCAAGATGCTCAATTCGCTGAAGGCTTTCCGCAACGGCGAGAAGCCGGCAACCATCATGCACCAGATCTCGAAGGGCTATACCGAGGCTCAGCTCGAACTGATCGCGGACTATTTCTCGTCGCGCACGCCGACCGGAGGTGGCAAATGAGCATCGGACGTCGCGGTTTCATACAGGGCACGCTGGGCGTGTCGGCCATGGCGGCGCTCTACGGTTGCGCCGGTGCCGGCAAGGGCAAGGGTCACGTGGTGGTGGTCGGTGGCGGCTACGGCGGCGCCACTGCAGCCAAGTACATTTCGATGTGGAGCAATGGCGGCATCCGCGTGACGCTGGTCGAGCGCAACGCCGCCTTCGTTTCGTGCCCGATCTCCAATCTGGTGCTGGCTGGCGAGAAGCAGCTGTCGGACATCACGGTGGGCTACGAAGGTCTGGCCAAGTACGGCATCAAGGTGGTGCAGGACGAAGTGACCGCGGTCGATGCCGACAAGCGCGTGGTCAAGCTCGCCAAGGGCGGCGACCTCGCTTACGACAGGCTGGTGCTGTCGCCGGGCGTGGACTTCATGTACGACGGGCTCCCCGGGCTGCAGTCGGCCGCAGCGCAGCAGGCCATCCTGCACGCCTGGAAGGCCGGTCCGCAGACGGTGGCGCTGCGCAAGCAGCTCGAAGCGATGCCGGATGGTGGCGTTTTCGCGATGACCATTCCGAAGGCGCCCTATCGCTGCCCGCCCGGACCGTACGAGCGAGCCTGCATGGTGGCGCACTACTTCAAGACGAAGAAGCCGAAGTCCAAGGTGCTGGTGCTCGATGCCAACGAGGAGATCGTGTCGAAGAAGGGCCTGTTCCTGAAGGCCTGGGCCGACAACTACAAGGACATCATCGAGTACCGCCCGCAGAGCGAGCTGCGCGACGTCGATGCCGGCAACCGTACGGCCATCCTCGAGTTCGATCAGGTGAAGGCGGACGTGCTCAACGTGGTGCCGCCGCAGCGCGCCGGCGACATCGCCGCGAAATCGGGGCTGAAGCTGATCAACAACCGCTGGGTGGACATCAACTGGCTGACGATGGAATCGACCAGCACGCCGAACATCCACGTGCTCGGCGACGCCATCTTCCCGGCGCCGACCATGCCGAAGTCGGGCCATATGGCGAACCAGCACGCGAAGCTCGCTGCCGCCGCCATCGTGAACCTGATGGCGGGCCAGCCGCCGTCGGACTCGCCACTGGTGATGAACACCTGCTACAGCTTCGTCGATGCGACCAACGTCGTACACGTGGCGTCGGTGCACGCCTACGACCCGGCCACCAAGCAGGTGCAGCCGGTCAAGGGCGCCGGCGGCCTGTCCGCGGGCCCGACCGAGATGGAAGGCAAGTTCGCGCTTGCCTGGGCGAAGAACATCTGGGCCGACATGCTGGTCTGATCGCGCCGTCTTTTCCGCCCAGGGCGGCTCTCCGACAAGGGGAGCCGCCCTTTTTTCATGTCCGCGCGTCGGCCGCGACCCCGCTATTGACCGGGTAGAAACCCTCGATACCGGGCGTGCTCGTCCGGATTTTCCCCGCCCTCCTCGCCGCGTAGAACTGTCGCTGTCATGCGATGCGCCCGCAGCGGTGCACGCACGACGGACAACAAGGCAGTCATGCCCACAACAAGGACAAGGAGGAAGAAGAATGAGCCGTGTACTCAAGCGGACGGTGACGGTATTCGCACTTGCGCTGCCGGTGGCGGTGCAGGCGGCGGCAGGTGACTGGGAGCTCAGTCTGGGACTGATGTCGGTCAACGCGGACATGGATTCACCGGTGCTGGGCGTCGACGCATCGGACCGGGTGACGCCGGTGATCAACGCAAGCTATTTCCTGACCCGTCAGATCGCGCTGAATACCGCGGCCGGCATTGCGCGTCACCGCTTCAGCCTCGGCGGTGCCACGCTGGGCCGGGCTTCGATGGCGCCGCTGAACCTGGTGGCGCAATGGCATTTCCTGCCTGAAGGGCGCTTCCGTCCCTATGTCGGCGTCGGCGTCCACCACACGCTGTTCTTCGACCAGGAAGGACCGGTCTTCGACCAGCTCGCCCGCTTCAAGTCCGATACCGGTCTCGTGCTGCAGGCAGGTGTCAGCTGGTCGGTGTCGGAGCGCTGGTTCATCAACCTGGACTACAAGAAGTTCTACCTCGAAACCGACGTGCGCTTCTCCGGAGCGCCCGCCCGTGTGGAACGCATCGGTCTCGATCCCGACGTGTTCAGCCTTGCATTCGGCATGCGCTTCTGAGCGGCGACGGCGGCCATGCAGGATGACCCTCCAGTGCCTGGTGGCGTGGCCGTCGTCGTCGATGCGCGCGGCAGCCATTGCCCGGGCGCGCTGATGGAACTGATCGTTGCGCTCAAGCACGCGCGGCGCGGAGAGTTCCTGCTGGTGCTGGCAGACGACCCCGGTTCGGCGCGGGAGATTCCCGAGTGGCTGGCCAAGGTGGGTCAGCGTCACGTGTCTACCCGCAGCGAGCGGGGGGTTCTGCACATCATGGTCGAGAAGACGCGTGGCTAGGCCCATGCCGGAGGAGCGGACTTCATGCGCATCATGATCGTCGGCGCCGGCATCGGTGGCACGATACTGGCCAACAGGCTGGCAAGGCTGCTGGCGCCGGAGCTGCAGCGCGGCGAGGTGGATGTGGTGGTGCTCTCGGCGTCGCCAAGACATCTCTACCAGCCCGGCCTGCTGCATCTAGCACTCGGACAGACCACGGTGGATGCCTTGTATCGCGACCAGCGCACGCTGCTCGATCCGCGCATCGCGCTGTTGATCGACGAGGTGGTCGCCTTTGCGCCGGACTCGAAGCAGGTGCGGGGCGCCAGCGGCAATGCCTACAGCTATGACTGGCTGGTCATCGCCACCGGCTCGCGAGTGACACCGGAAGAGGTGCCGGGCCTGGCCGAAAATGCGCACGGCTTCTACACCGAGGCTGCGGCACTCAGGCTGGCACAGGCACTGCAGGCGTTCGACGGTGGCCGCGTCGTCGTCACCACCGGCGTCCCACACAAATGCCCGATGGCACCGCTGGAACTGACCTTCCTGCTGCAGGAGCTGTTCGTGCGACGTGGCATCGCGCCGCGCGTCGATCTGCTCTACACCTATCCGATCGGCCGCCTGCATTCGATCGAGGCCGTCGCCGAATGGGCGCGCATCGAGTTTGCCCGCCGCGGCGTACGCAGCGCGACCTACTTCAATATCGCGTCGGTCGATGGCGCTACGCGCGCGGTGCACAGCGAGGAGGGGCTGAGCGTCGACTACGATCTGCTGATCGCCATTCCGCCGCACCGTGGCGCCGAGGCGATCGAACGCAGCGGTCTGGGTCCGCGCGGCTGGGTGCCGACGCATCGGCGGCTGCTCTCCATGCAGGGGCGCGACGATGTGTTCGTGCTCGGCGACACCACCAATCTGCCGGTGAGCAAGGCGGGCTCGACGGCACGTTTCCAGGCCGAGGTGATCGCCGCGAACCTGGCCTCGCGCGTACGCGGCGGCGGCGACACCCATGGCTATGACGGCAAGGTGTTGTGCTTCATCGAAACCAGCCGTGACCGCGCCACCTACGCCGCCTTCAACTACGCCGAACCGCCGCGCCCGCACGCGCCCAGCCGCGCGATGCACATGGCGAAGACCTTCTATCACCGTCTCTACTGGTCGTCGCTGAGAGGTTTTCCGTGACGGCCCGCGCAGAGGACTGGCGTGCGCTGGAGGACTGGTGCGAACGCGCCGGACTGATCGAGGCGCCGTGCGTGCTGGCGGATATGGCACGAAGCGGCGCGCTCGATCGCCTGGTCGCCGACGCGATCCGCGCCTGGCGGCAGCACGATGCGCGGCATACCGGCGCCTACGAGCCGGCCGCGCCGGAGGCAGTCGGCCTGCAGCGGCTATTCGAACTGTTCGAGGACGGCTTCACGCCCGACATGGTGTCCGACGCTGCGGATCTCGCCGGCGGTGCGCTGCGCCTGCTGCGTCTGCTGAACAGTCCGGGCGTGGCCCGTCTGCTCGATCGTCTTGAGCGCGCGGCATCGCGCGACGACGGGCTGGAGTGCTCCGCTCTGCTGACGCTGCTTCAGGCCCTGAACGACGGGTCGGCGCGCGCCGCCGGCGCTGCATCGCCCGGTGGAGCGGCATCGCTTTTTCGCCTGCTGATGCGCCCGGACACTCAGGATGCGCTGCACTGGCTGGCCGCGGTGGCGCGCAGTGCGCGCGGCGGCTGAACTCAGCGCCCGGCGACCCCGAGCGCGGCTTCGGCGTAAGACCGGAACTGCGCCAGCGCCCGCGCGATCGCGACGGCGGGGTCGCGGACGCGGCCCATGACCAGCGCGCCCTCGATCACCACGAGCAGGTGCTCGGCCAGATCTTCGGCACGCACCGGAGGTGGCGCGTCCAGCAGCGCGATGATCTGCGCGAACTGTGCGCGGGCGCCCTCCATCCAGCGCTCCAGCGCGGCGGCGCAGGCCCGCCGCAGCGGAGAGGACGGATCGGACGACTCGTAGGCGAGGATGGCGAACAGGCAGCCTTCGCGAAAGCGCGCGTCTTCGCCGTACATGTCGCCGAGCAGGTCGAGGTAGGCGTGCAACTGGCTGCGTGCGCTGCGCTTGCGCAGCGGCAGATGAGCCTGCATGCGCAGCCGGCCCTCCTGTTCGAAATGGTCGAGCAGGGCCAGGCCGAACCCTTCCTTGTCGCTGAAGTGATGGAAGAAGGCGCCCTTCGTCATCTGCGACAGCGTGCAGATCTCATCCACCGACGTCGCCGAGAAGCCCTTGCGCATGACAAGGTCGCGAGCAGTGTCGAGCAGTTCGTTCTTGCGGGAAGGGCGGCTCATGCTGGCGGCGCGGACGGAGTGGACAACCGCTTTCTAGCACGAGGCGCGACTGCGTGGCGGGGTCGGTCGCACGACAGATGCCGCGGTGAAAACAGGGGCGTGCGCCATCGGAGGCGATATGGCGCACGCGCCGCGGAAGTTTCCCCTTCTTCCCGGTCGAGATGCGACACCACGCGGGGGCTGCGCGGTGCGCGATGCGGTGCGGTCGACCGGCAGGTGCGGGCACGCACGCACCGGAGCCGCGACTCTTGTGCCCGCGACCGGCGCGGAGGGCCGGGCGCTCGGTCGCGGGATGTCGCCACTATGGCCGAGCGGCACGGGAGGCGGAAATCCGGTCGATTCCCTGTTCCGCCAAGGGGTTTCCCGCGCGGCCGTGCGGCATGCTCGTGCCGGTGCCGATCCAGCCGGAGTCCGGCGACTGGATGCACAGCGACTGCTTCACCAGTTCGGTCAGCGAGCGCGCAGCCATCTTTTCCATCACGTGCGCGCGGTGCGCCTCCACCGTCTTGCTCGACAGGCCGAGCACCTGCGCGATCACCTTGTTCGGCCGGCCCTCGACCACCAGATCCATCACCTCGCGCTCGCGTGGCGTCAGGCTGGCGTAGCGGTCGAGCAGCGCTGCGCGAGCGCTGCGGCAACGGCGCGTTTCACTGTTGAGCCCGATCGCCTGCTGTACGCGGTCGAGCAGGGTCTGGTCGTCGAAGGGCTTCTCCAGGAAGTCGAAAGCGCCGGCCTTGATCGCCTTCACCGCGTTGGCCACGCCACCGTGACCGGTGATGAAGATGACCGGCAGTCCTACATCGCGATCGCGCAGCCGCTGCTGCAGCTCAAGGCCACTCATGCCCGGCATGCGTACATCGAGCACCAGACAGCCCCACGGATCGGCGTCCATCGCGGCGATGAAGTCGAGCGCGTTGCGGTAGGTCCGGACGCGGAGCCCGATGGACTCCAGCAACCAGGACAGCGACGACGACACCGCGTCGTCGTCGTCAACCACGTAGACCGTCGGTTCCGTTCCGTCCATGCAGTGTCTCCCCCGTTTGCAGCGTGAACCGGAAGGTCGCGCCGTCGTTGTCGTTCTTTGCGAGCCAGAGTTGTCCGCCGTGTGCTTCGATGATGGAGCGGCTGATCGGCAGACCCATGCCCATGCCTTCGTCCTTGCTGGTGAAGAAGGGCTGGAAGATGCGCGACGGGTCGGCGCCGTCGATGCCGGGCCCGGAGTCGGCGATGTCCACGAAGGCGTAGCCGTCGTGTCCGTGCCCGGTGGATACGCGGATCTCGCGGCAAGGGGATGCGGCGGTCGTCATCGCCTCGATCGCGTTGCGCATCAGGTTCAGCAGCACCTGCTCCACCTCGATGCGCGATCCGCGCGCCGGCGGCAGGTCGGCGGCCGGCGAGAACAGGATGCTCACGCCGTGCGCGCGCGCTTCCGAGCCGATCAGCGCGCTGGTGGCCTGCACGATGTCGTTGAGGTCGAGCGCGGTGAGCGCCGGTTCGCGTTTGCCGAGGAAGGTACGCAGATTGCGGATGATGCCGGCGGCACGCTCCGCCTGCGTGCACACGTGTTCGAGCGATTCGAGCACCTCCGGTGCGGCGGCGGCCTGAGCGCGCAGGCGGCGCAGCGACCCGCGCGTGTAATTGACGATGGCCGCCAGCGGCTGGTTCAGCTCGTGCGCGAGATTGGTCGCCATCTCGCCCATGGTGCAGGTGCGCACCACGTGGGCGAGCGCAGACAGGTGCTGCCGATCCTGTTCCTCGGCGGCGCGCCTTTCGGTCATGTCGCGGGTGACGCCGAGCAACGCAATGATGTCGCCATGTTCGTCGCGCAGCGGTGCCGCACTGGTTTCCATCCAGCGCAGACGCCCCTGCAGGCTGGTCAGGCGGAATTCCAGTCGCCCGCTCTCGCCGCGGAACACCCGCTCGGTCAGTTCGATGTAGGGCTGGCGATGCTCTTCGGCGATGAAGGAGAAGATGGAGCGACCGATCACCTGATCGGTCGAACACGCATCCATCATGGCGAGGCCGGCCGGGTTCATTTCCAGCACGCTGCCGTCACAGGTATGCAGCTTCACGCATTCCGGCTCGGATTCGAGCAGCAGACGCAGCCGCTGCTCGCTCGACGTCAGGCGCGACTCGGCCTCGCCGTGCGCGGTCACCAGCGCATCGCGCTCCGATTGCAGCGTGCGTATTGTCTGCGCCGCCTCCGCCAGTCGCTGCCGGTGCGTGCGCAGCGCCCATATCGATGAGCTCGCCATCGCGAGCATGGCGAGCAGACCGATGCCGGCCAGCGCATTCATGCCTGATGCACCCTGCATTCGACACCGGCTAAGGGAAATCCCTCGGCTGCGCCGGAGTTCGTCCGGATGGTGGCGCTGCCGTGCCGGCGGTAGCGTTGAGGCCGTTCCGGAGTACAGACCCGGGCCGGCGAGCCAGAAGGCATGTCGGAACGATGAGCGGCAGTCTTCACGATGGCTGATCCAGTGCTCCGGGCTGCTGCGTTGCAGCGACAAGAATGGCGGCGCAATGCCTCCGCGTTACGACTATAAACATACCAAACGGTACGTCAACCGGTTTGCATGCGCAGCCCGGAGACGGTGTCGGGCCGCACCCGATGCGGCCGGCACGACCGACAACCAGAGGAAGGAAATCCTGATGAGCAAGCTGAAAGCCACCGCCCTTGCATTTGCCCTGATTGCTTCGTTCGGCGGCACGCTGCCGGTACAGGCCGACGAAACCTGCAATTCGCCCTACACGACGAAGCTGATCAAGGGGCAGGAGGATTTCGTCCACGTGTGGACGCTGGGCGTGAAGGGCATGGGTGACGAGTCGGACAAGCTGGTCACCGTGGACGTGAATCCGAAATCGAAGGACTACGGCAAGGTGGTCCATTCGGTCACCGTCGGCGGCCGCGGCGAGGCGCACCACACCGGCTTCACCGATGATCGTCGATTCCTGTGGGCAGGCCGGCTCGACGACAACCGCATCTTCGTGTTCGACATCGCCAGCGATCCGGCGAAGCCGAAGCTGGTGCACACCATTTCCGACTTCACGCAGAGGACCGGCTATGTCGGTCCGCATACCTTCTACGCGCTGCCCGGCCGGATGATGGTGCAGGCCCTGTCCAACGACAAGGATCACGGCGGCCGCACCGGGCTGGTCATCTACAACAACAAGGGCGAGTTCGTCGAAAAGTACGACATGCCGACCGGCAAGCACGGCGATGTGATGGCCGACGGCTACGGCTACGACATCGGCATCAATCCGCAGAAGAACGCACTGCTTACTTCCAGCTTCACCGGCTGGAACAACTACATGATGGACTTCGGCAAGATGGTGAAGGATGCCGATGCGATGAAGCACTTCGGCAACACCATGGTCATGTGGGACCTGAAGTCGATGAAGCCGCAGAAGGTGATGAACGTGCCCGGCGCACCGCTGGAGATCCGCTGGTCGCTGAAGAGCGGCGACAACTGGGCCTATACGGCCACCGCGCTCACTTCGAAACTGGTGCTGATCAAGCAGGACGCGAAGGGCGAGTGGCAGGCGAAGGAGGTCGGTACGGTCGGTGACCCGTCCAAGGTGCCGCTGCCGGTCGACATTTCGATCACCGCCGATGCGAAGGGGCTGTGGGTAAACACCTTCCTCGACGGCACCGCGCGCTACTTCGACATCTCGAATCCGGAGGCGCCGAAGGAGGTCTACCAGAAGGTGATCGGTTCGCAGGTAAACATGGTGAGCCAGAGCTGGGACGGCAAGCGGGTGTACTTCACCACCAGCCTGCTCGGCAACTGGGACAAGAAGGGCGGTGACGACCAGCAGTTCCTGAAGCTGTTCCACTGGGACGGAAAGGCGCTGAGCGAGAAGTTCTCGATCGACTTCTATGCGCTCAAGCTGGGCCGTGCGCATCACATGAAGTTCTCGGCGAAGCCGGCGAGCACCGCCGGGCTGAAGGAGCGCGTTGCCGAACTCGCCGCGAACCGCTGAGCCGAGGCGAACACATGCCGATCTTCCGCCGCGTCCGGACGGCGGCGACGGCGCTCGTGCTGGGCGCCCTGCTGGCCGATGGCTCGCAGGGCGCATCCAACGCCGAACTCGCGCCCAGTACGCCGCATCAGGATTTCGTCGCGCCCGCCGCGGGCAGCTACCGGTTGCCGCCGATACAGCGCTCGCCCAACGGGCGGGTGGTGGACATCGACGGCCGTACCTACGGGCTCGCCCGCTATACGCGGGAGCGCATCACGCTGCTGTCCTTCATGTACACCTACTGCGTAGACCCGGTGGGCTGCCCGCTTGCCTACGCAACGCTGACGCAGTTGCGCGAGCGTCTGCTGCGTCGGCC
Source organism: Methyloversatilis discipulorum (assembly GCF_000385375.1). Classification (NCBI taxonomy): domain Bacteria; kingdom Pseudomonadati; phylum Pseudomonadota; class Betaproteobacteria; order Nitrosomonadales; family Sterolibacteriaceae; genus Methyloversatilis; species Methyloversatilis discipulorum. The sequence goes on along the minus strand of NZ_ARVV01000001.1, from coordinate 164,044 downwards.
CGACATGGCGCGTCAGGTCAGGCTGGTCAGCCTGTCCTTTGATCCGTCGCACGACGACGCAGCATCGATGCGCATGTACGCCGGTGCGCTGGCCGATCCGAAGAGCCCGGTGCGCTGGCACTTCCTCACCACGCGTTCGGTCGCCGATTTGAAACCCATGCTCGACGACCTCGGTCAGGACGTGTCGGTCGAACTGGACACCCAAGGTCGGCCGACGCGGGTGCTCAACCACATGCTCAAGCTCTTCCTGATCGATCGCGACGGCCGTGTACGCGAGATCTACACCACCGCCTTCCTGATGCCTGAGGTCATGTTCAATGACATCGAAACACTTCTTCTCGAAACGCCGCGTGCGCCCTGAATGCGCGCTGGCGCTGACGCTCGCGCTGACCGGCTGTGCCGGCGAGGTGGCGCAGAGCCCTCACCCGATGGTTGCCGCCGCACCGCTGGGCCTGCCCGTCATGCCGCACCCGCCGGACAACCCGCCCACGGCAGCGCGCATCGAACTGGGGCGCAAGCTCTTCTTCGACCGCCGACTGTCCTTTAACGGCACGATGTCGTGCGGCATGTGCCATGTGCCCGATCACGGCTTCACTTCCAACGAACTGCGCATGGCGATCGGCAACGAGGGTGCCACGGTAAGACGCAACGCGCCGACCGTGCTCAACGTCGGCTATCACCCGCGCCTGTTCCACGACGGCCGCGAGGGCGAACTGGAAGCCCAGGTGTGGGGGCCGTTCCTTGCGCACAACGAAATGGGCAACCCGTCGATCGGCCACGTACTGGACAAATTGCGCGCGCTGCCCGACTACCAGGGCGTGTTCGAGCGCGCTTTCGACGGCCGCGGGCCGACGGTCGAGACGGTAGGGCAGGCCCTGGCCGGCTATCAACGCTCGCTGGTATCGGCCAATTCCCGCTTCGATCGCTACCGCTACGGCGGCGACCAAATGGCGCTGACCGCGCAGGAGCGGCAGGGGCTGGAGGTGTTCGCTGGAAAGGGACGCTGCACCACCTGTCACACGATGGGCGAGAAGTCCGCGCTGTTCTCGGATTTCCGCTATCACAACACCGGCGTCGGCTGGTTGCGCGGCTTGCCGCAGCCGCTGGTCGAGATCCAGCTGGTGCCCGGATTGCAGACGACGATGACGGCCGAACGCATCGATTCGATCGGCGAGAAGGTACCGAACGACGTCGGCCGCTTCGAAATCACGCTCGACCCGGACGACCGCTGGGCCTATAAGACACCGATGCTGCGGAACGTGGCGCTGACAGCGCCCTATATGCACGACGGCTCGCTATCGACGCTCGAGGCGGTGGTGGACTTCTACGACCGTGGCGGCGGTGGCGCGTCGGAACAGAGCACGCTGATCGTGCCGCTGCATCTGGACGACGAGGAGAAGACCGCACTGGTCGCCTTCCTGAAGACGCTGACCGGTGAGCACCAGCGCTGGGTCGACGAAGGCCTGCGCCAATCGACCTTCATGACTACGCTGAACCCGGTCACCGACTCCGGCCCGGCGACGACGACTTCGCGCGGGCGCTGAGCCGGGCCCCGCCCCGCGCGGTGCGGCGGGGCAGGCGGCGCGTGCTTTTCGGCGCCGAACTTGCAACAATTGCGTCCTTTTGCGGCGCCTTCCGGGGCCGCGCACGCAATCGAGGGCACGCAGATGAGCATCAAGTCCGACCGCTGGATACGCCGCATGGCGCAGGAGCACCACATGATCGACCCCTTCGAACCGGGTCAGGTGCGCCACATCGACGGCCGGCGCATTGTGTCCTACGGCACGTCGAGCTATGGCTACGACGTGCGCTGCGCGTCCGAATTTAAGGTGTTCACCAATATCAACTCGACCATCGTCGACCCGAAAACCTTCGACCCGAACTCCTTCGTCGAGATGGACGCCGAGTCCTGCATCATCCCGCCGAACTCGTTCGCGCTGGCGCGCACGGTCGAGTACTTCCGCATTCCGCGCAACGTGCTGGTCGTCTGTCTGGGCAAGAGCACCTATGCGCGCTGCGGCATCATCGTGAACGTGACGCCGCTGGAACCGGAATGGGAAGGCCACGTGACGCTGGAGTTCTCCAACACGACGCCGTTGCCGGCGCGCATCTACGCCAACGAGGGCGTCGCCCAGATGCTGTTCTTCGAGTCGGACGAGCCGTGCGAAACCTCGTACAAGGACCGCGGCGGCAAGTACCAGGGCCAGACCGGGGTTACGTTGCCTAAGATCTGACTGTTAAGGATTGTCTCGATCGACCGCGCCCGCGGTCTGCAAAAATCGGTCAAGTCCTGCGCTTTCAAGGGCTTGTGTGCATAGCAGCAAAGAGCGTCCGCCAGGGCCCGGCGAAAGCGTGACTTTATGAACGGTCGTGCACCTCGCCGCTGCCTACACTCCGCCTCACTTTCAGATTTCAGGCGGAGATTCACATGTTCAAGAGCATTCTCGTGGCGTCGGGCATCGCGCTGGCGTCCTTCAGCGCAGCCGCGGTCGAGTCGAACCAGATCGACGGGCTCTACAACACCGGCGCCGGCCTGGCCTCCGGCAAGATCGACACCCATTACAGCTTCGAAGCGATCAGCGGGACGGCAGTCGGTACCGACGGCCACGGCGTGACCACCCGCCAGACCGGCCTGAACTCGATGTTCTACGCCTGGCTCGACAACACGGCCGACTCGAAGTGGCTGACGCCGACCATCAATGCCCGTCAGAGCTACGACCCGACCGAGCCGGGCCTGTACAAGTGGTCGATCTCCTTCGACCTGACCGGCCTGGACATCACTTCCGCCTGGATCACCGGTCGCTGGGCTGCCGATAACAACGGCTACATCCAGCTGAACGGCACGACGATTTCGAGCGGTTCGGCCCTCGATTCCTGGACCTCGTTCTCGGCCACTGCCGGCTTCCTGTCCGGCGTGAATACGCTGGACTTCTTCGTTACCAACCTTGCGCAGAAGGTGGGCAACGCCACCGGCGTGCGTGTCGAATTCCTCGACAGCTACGCGGTCGCGGCAGTGCCGGAACCCGAGTCGTGGGCGCTCATCGTCGCCGGTCTGGCAGTGGTCGGCGCGATCGCACGTCGCCGCATCGGCTGACCGCCTCTTACACCCTGTTTCACCCTGCGGGGCCGCCTTGTGCGGCCCCGATTGTTTTGCCATCTCGAACTGATACCATCGCGCGCTTCAAGCCTGCAGTCCTGCTGCAGTCCGGGGGCGCCGAGTCGGGTGCCCTCTTTTACTTTGAAGGTTGGGTGCCATGCGCTTCGAGTTTCCGATCATCATCATCGACGAGGATTTCCGTTCGGAAAACGCCTCCGGTCTGGGCATACGCGCACTGGCCGAAGCGATCGAAAAGGAAGGTCCGGGCGTGCTGGGCGTCACCAGCTACGGCGATCTGACCTCGTTCGCACAGCAGCAGAGCCGGGCCTCGACCTTCATCCTGTCGATCGACGACGAGGAATTCGGCAGCGGCAGTGAAGCCGAGATCGAGGCGGTGCTGACCAATCTGCGCGATTTCGTCGCCGAAATCCGCCGCCGCAACGCCGACATCCCGATCTTCCTGTACGGCGAGACGCGCACCACGCGCCACATCCCGAACGACATCCTGCGCGAGCTGCACGGCTTCATCCATATGTTCGAGGACACGCCCGAGTTCGTCGCCCGCTACATCGTGCGCGAGGCGCGTGCCTACCTCGATTCGCTGCCGCCGCCCTTCTTCCGCGCGCTCACCCACTACGCGCAGGACGGCTCCTATTCGTGGCACTGCCCCGGCCACTCCGGCGGCGTGGCCTTCCTGAAAAGCCCGGTCGGCCGCATGTTCCACCAGTTCTTCGGCGAGAACATGCTGCGCGCCGACGTCTGCAACGCGGTCGAGGAACTGGGCCAGCTGCTCGACCACACCGGCCCGGTCGCGGCGTCGGAGCGCAACGCGGCGCGCATCTTCCATTCCGATCACCTGTACTTCGTCACCAACGGCACGTCGACGTCGAACAAGATGGTGTGGCACTCGACCGTGGCGCCAGGCGACATCGTCGTCGTGGACCGTAACTGCCACAAGTCCATCCTGCACTCGATCATCATGACCGGCGCCATTCCGGTCTTCCTGACGCCGACACGCAACCACTACGGCATCATCGGTCCGATCCCGCAGTCCGAGTTCAGCCCGGACGTGATCCGCGCCAAGATCGAGGCCAATCCGTTCGCGCGCGAGGCGGTAAACAAGAAGCCGCGCATCCTGACCATCACGCAATCGACCTACGACGGCGTGCTGTACAACGTCGAGGCGATCAAGGATGTGCTGGACGGCGAGATCGACACGCTGCACTTCGACGAAGCCTGGCTGCCGCACGCGGCCTTCCACGACTTCTACGGCGACTACCACGCGATCGGCGAAGGCCGGCCGCGCTGCAAGGAGTCGATGATTTTCTCGACGCAGTCGACGCACAAGCTGCTGGCCGGCCTGTCGCAGGCTTCGCAGATCCTGGTGCAGGACTCGCAGACCCGTTCGCTCGACCGCGACGTGTTCAACGAGGCCTACCTGATGCACACCTCGACCAGCCCGCAGTACGCCATCATCGCCTCGTGCGACGTGGCGGCGGCGATGATGGAGCCGCCGGGCGGCACCGCACTGGTCGAGGAATCACTGGCCGAGGCAGTCGAGTTCCGTCGCGCGATGCGCAAGGTGGACGCCGAATTCGGCGCCGACTGGTGGTTCAAGGTGTGGGGCCCCGACCATCTGGCCGACGAGGGCCTGGGCACGCGCGAGGACTGGACGCTGCGCGCCGGCGAGCGCTGGCACGGCTTCGGCGACCTGGCCGACGGCTTCAACATGCTGGACCCGATCAAGGCCACGGTGATCACCCCGGGCCTGGACGTCGATGGCGACTTCGCGGACTGGGGCATCCCGGCCGGCATCCTGACGCGCTACCTGTCAGAACACGGCATCATCGTCGAGAAGACCGGCCTGTACAGCTTCTTCATCATGTTCACGATCGGCATCACCAAGGGCCGCTGGAACACCATGGTGACCGAGCTGCAGCAGTTCAAGGACGACTACGACAACAACCAGCCGCTGTGGCGCGTGATGCCCGAGTTCGTCGCCGCCCACCCGCGCTACGAGCGGGTCGGCCTGCGCGACCTGTGCGTGCGTATCCACGAGATGTACAAGAAGCACGACATCGCGCGTCTGACCACCGAAATGTATCTGTCGCCGATGGAACCGGCGATGAAGCCGGCCGACGCCTGGGCGCGCATGGCGCACCGCGAGATCGACCGCGTGGCCATCGACGAGCTGGAAGGCCGCATCACCAGCGTGCTGCTGACGCCCTATCCGCCGGGCATTCCGCTGCTGATTCCGGGTGAGCGCTTCAACCGCACCATCGTCAACTACCTGCGCTTCGCACGTGAATTCAACCGCGCCTTTCCCGGCTTCGAGACCGACATCCACGGTCTGGTCGGCACCGGCGAAGGCGAAGCGCTGGATTACGCGGTCGACTGCGTACGCGACTGAAGCAGGCCGGCGGGGCCGGCAAGCAACGCCGACGCGCGCGCCTAGCGAGGCTGCGCCGCGCGTCGCGTGTAGTCGACGAAGGCGTAGCGCAGGCCGCCGGCGCTGACCGCCTCTTCGCGTGCCGTTTCCTGCCAGGCGCTACGGTCGTAGTCGGGGAAACGCGTGTCGCCGTCGAAAGCGTCGGCGATTTCGGTCAGCAGCAGGCGATCGACCCGCGGCAGCGCCAGCGCGTAGAGCTGCGCGCCGCCGATCACGAAAGCTTCGTCGCCGCCCTCCACCGTCGCCGCCAGTTCGACTGCGGCGTCCAGCGACGGCACCACCCGCGCGCCGGCGATGTCCAGCCCGTCCTGCCGGCTCACCACGATGCTGGTGCGCCCGGGCAGCGGCCGGCCCAGCGAATCCCAGGTCTTGCGCCCCATGATGATGGGGTGGCCCATGGTCAGCGCGCGGAAGCGCTTCAGGTCTTCCGGCAGATGCCAGGGCATGCCGTTGTCGCGACCTATCATGCCGTTGGCGGCCAGGGCGGCGATCAGCGACAGCTTCATACCGCCACCTTTGCAGGAATGTGCGGCCACGGATCGTAGCCGTCGAGCCGGAAATCTTCCGGGCGGAAGGCGAACAGGTCGGTCACCTCCGGGTTGATCCACATCGTCGGCAGCGGCCGCGGCGCCCGTGTCAGCTGCAGTTGCGCCTGTTCCAGATGGTTCGAGTACAGGTGGGCGTCGCCCAGCGTATGCACGAATTCGCCCGGCTCGAGGCCGCACACCTGCGCCACCATCATCGTCAGCAGCGCGTAACTGGCGATATTGAAAGGCACTCCGAGAAATATGTCTGCGCTGCGCTGGTACAGCTGGCAGGACAATCGCCCGTCCGCAACGTAGAACTGGAACAGTGCGTGGCAGGGCGGCAGCTTCATCGACGGGATTTCCGCCGGATTCCAGGCACTGACGATGTGGCGGCGCGAATCGGGGTTGTTGCGCAGGCCGACCAGCAGTTCGCTGATCTGGTCGATGTGGCGGCCGTCCGGCGTCGGCCAGCTGCGCCACTGGGCGCCGTAGACCGGGCCGAGGTCGCCGTTCTCGTCGGCCCATTCGTCCCAGATGCTGACGCCGTGTTCCTTCAGCCAGGCGATATTGGTGTCGCCGCGCAGGAACCACAGCAGTTCGACGATGATGGATCGCAGGTGCAGTTTCTTGGTGGTCAGTACCGGAAAGCCCTGCGCGAGGTCGAACCGCATCTGCCAGCCGAACACCGAACGGGTGCCGGTGCCGGTGCGGTCGGTCTTGACCGTGCCGTGTTCCAGCACGTGTCGCATGAGATCGAGATATTGCTGCATGGCAAAGTTTGCGCAGTCGCGTTACGCTACAGGGTCGGGATTCTAGACCACTACGGTCGACCATCCCGCGACGCGGCGGCAGCGGATCGCCGCGCGGCACAAAACATTCATACAGGTGTCAGTCAGGTACAGCCCTGAGTGGCGGAGGTGGCAGGTATGTTCGGCGTGTTCTCTTCATCCCCGGCAAGCGTGCTCGGCAATCCGGCCGAGCTTCGTCGCGTGCTGGCCGAAATCGCCGCCGCCCAGCCGGATCTGGCCATCAATGAACTGACCGGCTGGGTCGAATCGGTCGGCGACGCCACCAATATCGATCTGGCGCACCACGTCAATCTGCTTTACCAGTTTGATTCCAGCGCCCAGCCTCATCTGCGCAAACTCGACCAGATCTACGCCGACGACCCGGAAGGCAAGGACGTGGTGTGGCGCACCGGCCGCGACTTCTGGTCCATCCTGTCGTCCGCCTACGAGGTGGCGCTCGATCGCTACATTTCCGACCCGACGCACGCGTCGGTGCTGAGCGGCCTGTCGCGGCTCGCTTCGCGCACGGTGCGCGCCTGCCGCCAGCGCTTCAAGTGGGACGTCTATCACAACGGTCCGGTCGACGCCGGCCTGTGGCAGGTGGCCGGCCAGGCCTATCTGCTGGCGCAGGCCTCTGGCGCCGAGGCACGCGAGGTGGTCAATGCGGCCGACGAGGTGCCGACCTCGGTCGAACGCGAATACCTGCGACTGATCGCGCTGCACGTCGCCGCGCCTGAAGGTCTGGTGCCGGACAGCGTCCGTCTGGCCGAACAGCTGACCGGCTATTTCGCGGCGCGTTACTCGATGTCGCCATCGATCGAACGCGGCAGCACGCATTGGCTGGACGCCAACCAGCCGGCGCCGCCGCTGCGTCTGGTGCGTGCGCCGCAGCAGGTCGATGGCATCCGCTTCTTCTCAGGCATCGCCGCCGCCGACGCGGCGCTGGCGCTGGCCCGTCGCGTCGAAGGCGGCGACCTGCCGGACGCGCTCAGTCTCGACGACATGCCGGAGCGTGACCAGCTGGCCAAGCTGCTGCGCCATCTGGCGATGAACTGGGCGCTCGACCCGCCGACCCGCCAGTACCGTCGGCATTCGCTCGGCGGCGCGCTGGCGGTGGCCAATGGCATCAAGCACCTGCATCACGTGCTGCGCGGCGCGCGTGACGAGGCGGTGATCTACCGCTGGGAAATGTCGGACGCCAGCCTCGGCGGCATCGGTGCCACCGCGCCCACCGCCAGTGCGGAATGGGTGCGCGTCGGTTCGCTGGTCGGCATGCAACCCTCGGGCGGCGACAACTGGCTGGTCGGTGTCGTGCGCCGTTACCTGCGCGGGCGCGATGCGCGCGGCACGGTGGGCATCGAAACGCTGTCGACGACCGCCCGCCCGCTCGAAGTGTTCTCGGAAAGACAGAGTGGCGAAGCCGTGGCGCTCGATGATCCGGTCAGCGGCGCGGTGGTGCGCCTGGCCATTAACGGCACCGGCTATTCCGCCGAATACCCGCTGCACGCGTCGATCAACGGCCGCCATGTGCGACTCGACCCGGTCGAACTGATCGAGCGCGGCACCAACTTCGACCTCGCCCGCTTCCGCGTCAGCGACTTCCGCTGACCCGCGTCGCTGCCCGGTTAGGGCAGCAGGAAGTCGGTGATGCGCGGCAGTTCCATCGCAAAGCTCTGCAGGCTGTGATCGCCGCCGGCATGAACAATCATGTTGGCGCCGCGCAGCTTGAGCACCGCCTGCCACCAGTCCAGCACCTCGTCGCCGGTTTCCAGCAGCAGCAGATAGCGCTCCGGCCGCGTCACCGCGGCAACGTCGAGTGCGCGCAGTTCATCGACGTGGCGCTGTTCGAAACGGAAGCTGTCGCCCGTATACATATGCGTGTGCTCGCCGACGTAGTCGCCAAGCGACAGCGGTGCCACCACGGCCGGATTGATCAGCGCGGCGCGCAGGCCGTATTTCTCCGCCAGATGCAGCGCGTAGAAGCCGCCCAGCGACGAGCCGGCCAGCGCCACCTCGGTCCCCGCGTCGAGCGCGGGCTGCAGAACACTTTCGATCAGCGCGATCGCGTCCAGCGGCCCCGGCGGCAGCTGTTCGCACCACAGATCGCCGGCCCGCCCCTGACGGGCCAGATGGGCGCGCAACTGCTGCGCCTTGACCGACTGCGGTCCGGAACGGAAGCCGTGGAAGTAGAGCAGCTTCTGCATCAGTGATCGGCCCAGTCCACCCAGCCGAACCAGGCGCTCGCCAGTACGAACAGGCCGAACACGATGCGGTACCAGGCGAACAGTTCGAAGGTGTGGCTGGAAATGTAGCGCAGCAGCCAGCGCACGCTGAAGAAGGCGGCGAGGAAGGAGGCGACGAAGCCGGCGGCGAACACCGGCAGGTCCTCGACGCGCAGCAGCGCCCAGTTCTTGTATACGTCGTAAGCCGTCGCCGCGATCATGGTCGGGATGGCGAGGAAGAAGCTGAATTCGGTGGCGGCGCGGCGCGACAGGCCGAATACCAGACCGCCCATGATGGTCGCCCCCGAGCGCGACACACCGGGGAACATCGCGATGGCCTGCGCGAAACCCACCTTCAGCGCAGCCCGCCAGTCGAGGTCATCGGTCGTTTGGTAGCGCGGCGTGTGATTGCGCCGCTCGATCACCAGGATGATGACGCCGCCGACGATCAGTGCGCCGGCCACGGTGAGCGGGTTGAACAGATAGGTCTTGATGATGCCGTGGAACAGGAAGCCCAGCACGGCGGCCGGCAGGAAGGCGACCAGCACGTGCAGCACGAAGCGGTTGGCGGCCGGTTCGCGCCCCAGCCCGGCGGTCACGTCGATCAGCTTGCGCCGGTACTCCCAGCAGATGGCCAGGATGGCGGCGAGCTGGATGACGATCTTGAACACCCGGCTGGTTTCGTCGGTGTAGCCGAGCAGGCTGCCGGCGATGATGAGGTGGCCGGTGCTCGAAATCGGCAGAAATTCGGTGAGCCCTTCGAGAATGCCGAGGATGACGGCCTTGATCAGCAGCAGATCCATGAAGTTGCAGTGCAGCGAAACAGGTCAGGCGCCCGAGTATAGGCGACGTCGATGACGGCTCTGACCTGCCTTCGGCGCAGATTCGCGCGCGGGCGGCGGTATTTCACCGCCCACCTGTAAAATCCCGCGCCATGTCGAAAAAAAGCGCTGCCGTCCGTTCCCGCACCCATGCTGCCGCTGCTTCCGCACCATCGGGCGCCAGCGCCGTGGTGTCGGCGGCACCGGCCGGCGTTCCGCCGCTGGCCCTCGGTGTCGCGCTGTCCATCCTGATCCACGCCTTCGTGCTGGCGATCAACTTCGCGCCCGACCTGAAACCGAAGCAGAAGGCGAAGGACCAGCCGCTCGAAGTGGTGCTGGTCAATGCGCGCAGCAAGCAGAAACCGGTCGATCCGCAGGCGCTGGCGCAGGCCAACCTCGACGGCGGCGGCAACACCGACCAGAACCGCCGTGCGAAGACACCGCTGCCGGCCAGCCGGCGCGACAAGGCCGGCGACCAGCTGGTCGAGACGCAGCGCCGCGTGCAGGAGATGGAAGCGCAGCAGCAGAAACTGCTGGCCGAACTGCAGGCGAAGACCGAGCTACGTCCTGAAGAACGACGGCTGGAGCAGCCCGACCCGTCGCCACAGCCGCTGCAGGCCCTGAGCGGCGCCGACCTCGCCGCGCGGGCGATGGCGATGGCGCGGATGGAGGCGGAGATCGCACGCGACGTCGACGACTACAACAAGCGGCCGCGCAAGAAATTCGTCGGCGCGCGGACGCAGGAGTACCGTTTCGCGCAGTACATCGAGGACTGGCGACAAAAGGTCGAACGCATCGGCAACCTGAACTACCCGCCGGCGGCACGCGGCAAGCTCTATGGCAACCTGACGCTGACAGTCGAAATCCGTGCCGACGGCGAGATCGAGAAGATCGACCTGAACCGCTCGTCCGGCCAGAAGGTGCTCGACGACGCCGCCATCCGCATCGTGCGCATGGCCGCCCCCTACGCCGCCTTCCCGCCGGACATCCGGCGCGAATACGAAATCCTGTCCATCACCCGCACCTGGACCTTCACCCAGGGCGACCAGCTCGAATCACGCTGATACCCCATGACCGACCGCTACGCCGTCATCGGCAACCCGATCGCACACAGCAAGTCGCCGGCCATCCACGCCGCCTTTGCCGCGCAGACCGCGCAGGACCTGAGCTACGAGGCGCTGCTGGCGCCGCTCGACGGCTTCGCCGCCGCGGTTGCCGCGTTCCGGGCGAGCGGCGGGCGCGGCATGAACGTTACGGTGCCGTTCAAGGAAGAGGCCTTCCGAATGGCAAATCGGCTCACCGAGCGTGCCAGACTTGCCCAAGCAGTAAACACCTTGAGTTTCGAGGATGGAGAAATCAAGGGAGAAAACACAGACGGGATCGGGCTGGTCCGAGACCTCGAACACCTAGGCTGCGAATTGGCAGGGACGCGAGTACTTCTGTTGGGCGCTGGTGGAGCTGTGCGGGGCGTTGTTGCTCCGCTTCTGCAGGCGGGCGTGGCCAGATTGTTCATTGCAAATCGAACTGTCGGACGCGCCGAGAAGCTCATCGAAGACTTTGCCGACCAACTGATGTATGGCATTCCTAACACACTTAACGCGGGTAGCTGGGCAGACGCTACGAAGGACGCGCCCTACGACGTGGTGATCAACGCCACCAGCGCCAGCCTCAGCGACGAAGCGCCGCCGCTGCCCTCCGGCCTGTACGCGCCTGGCAGCCTGGCTTACGACATGGTGTATGGCCGTGGCCTCACCGCATATCTGAAACAGGCGCGCGAGCAGGGCGCGGCACGGCTGGCCGACGGTCTGGGCATGCTGGTCGAACAGGCGGCCGAGGCCTTCGCGCTGTGGCGCGGCGTGCGTCCGGACACCGCCGCCGTGCGCGCGACGCTGCGCGCCGCGCTGCCGCCGCTGGCCTGAGACGGAGCGTCCGATGCGTCGTGTGCTGCGTACGCTGAAGTGGCTGCTCGCCGGTGCGGTACTGCTGGTGCTCGCCTACCAGCTGTGGGTGTTCGGCCACCTGCTTTGGTGGACACAGTTCAATCCGTCGCAGACCCGCTTCATGTCGCTGCGCCTCGATGAAATGCGCGAGCGCAAGCCGGACGCGCAGCTGCGCCACCAGTGGGTGCCGTACGAGCGCATCTCGGTGCATCTGAAGCGCGCCGTCATCGCCGCCGAGGACGACGGCTTCGTCGATCACGAGGGCTTCGACTGGGAAGGCATCCAGAAGGCGATGGAAAAGAACCGCAAGAAGGGCCGCGCGGTGGCCGGCGGCTCGACCATCAGCCAGCAGCTGGCGAAGAACCTCTTCCTCAGCCCCAGCCGCAGCTATGTGCGCAAGGCGCAGGAAGCCGCCATCACCTTCATGATGGAGGCGGTGATGGACAAGCGGCGCATCCTGGAAATCTATCTGAACGTGGTCGAGTGGGGCGACGGCGTGTTTGGCGCCGAAGCGGCAGCGCAGCGCTACTACCGCATTCCGGCAGCGAAGCTGGGCCCCGAGCAGGCGGCGCGGCTGGCCGTCATGCTGCCCAACCCGCGCAAGTACGAAAAGACCTTCGGCCCGCGGCTGGCCGCGCACGCGGCGCGCATCGCCGGGCGCATGCATTATTCGCAGGTGCCTTGAGGCCCGCTCAGCGCATGCCCGGCGCCAGCCACAGCGGCGCTTCGTCCATCACCGCGATCTGTTCGCGCAGTTCGAGGATGCGCGCCTCCCAGTAGCGCGGCGTATCGAACCACGGGAAGGCCGCCGGGAAGGCCGGGTCCTGCCAGCGGCGGGCGATCCAGCCGCTGTGGTGGATCAGCCGCAGCGTGCGCAGCGCTTCGATCAGATGCAGTTCGCGCAGATCGAAGTCGCAGAATTCCTCGTAGCCGGCCAGCACGTCGCCCAGCTGGCGCGCGCGGTCGGCGCGGTCGCCCGACAGCAGCATCCACAGATCCTGGATGGCCGGCGCCATCCGGCTGTCGTCGAAATCGACGAAGTGCGGCCCCTGGCCATCGACCCACAGCATGTTGCCGACGTGGCAGTCGCCGTGCGTGCGGATGCGCGTCACCTCGCCGGCGCGTTCGAACGCGGCGCGCACACCGTCAAGCGCCTGCGCGACCACGCCGCGATACACCTTCTCCAGTTCGGGGGGTACGAATCCGCCATCGAGCACATAGGCGGCCGGCTCGTCGCCGAAACTGGCAATGTCCAGCGTGGGCCGGTGCAGATATGGCTTCACCGCACCGAGCGCGTGGATGCGGCCCATGAAGCGGCCTATCCATTCCAGCGTGTCGCTGCGGTCCAGCTCCGGCGCCCGGCCGCCGCGGCGCGGAAACACCGCGAACCGGTAGCCGGCATGCCGGGCCAGCGTGCCGCCGCCCGGCAGTTCCAGCGGCGCAACCACCGGGATTTCATGCTCGGCCAGTTCGCGGCAGAAAGCGTGTTCCTCGGCGATCGCTTCGTCGCTCCAGCGCGCCGGCCGGTAGAACTTGGCGATCACCGGCGGACCGTCGTCCACGCCGACCTGATAGACGCGGTTCTCGAAACTGTTCAGCGCCAGCAGGCGGCCATCGACCACGAAACCGGCCGCTTCGAGTGCATCGAGCACGGTGTCCGGGTTCAGATCGGCGTAGGGCTGCTGGGTGGTGAGGTCGCTCATCAGGTGGAAAAATCCTTCAAACGCGATACCCTAGCGTGTTTTTCGCCGCTTCTGGCATCTGTCGTGGCTTATCAGGTCAAGGAAATCTTCTACACGCTGCAGGGCGAGGGGCTGAACGCCGGTCGCGCCGCCGTGTTCTGCCGCTTCGCCGGCTGCAACCTGTGGAGCGGTCGCGAACAGGATCGCGCGACCGCGCAGTGCCGCTTCTGCGACACCGACTTCGTCGGCACCGACGGCACGCTGGGCGGCCGCTACGAAGCCGACGCCCTGGCCGATGCCATCGCCGCGAGCTGGACCGGCGCCGGCGGCGCCCGCTTCGTCGTGCTGACCGGTGGCGAACCGCTGCTGCAGGTCGATGCCGCGCTGATCGACGCACTGCACGCACGCGGATTCGAGATCGCGGTCGAAACCAATGGCACGCTGACCGCACCGGCCGGACTGGACTGGATCTGCGTGAGCCCGAAGGCCGGTAACGCGGTGGTGCAGCGCCGCGGTCAGGAACTGAAAGTGGTCGTGCCGCAGGACGGCCTCGATCTCGCCGCGATGGAAAGCTGGGATTTCGAGCACTTTCTGGTGCAGCCGATGGACAATGCCGCGGCGGCCGACAACGCCCGCTGGGCGATCGAATGGTGCATGCAGCACCCGCGCTGGCGGCTCAGCTTCCAGACGCACAAGGCGGTCGGCATACGCTGACCGTCGCAGATTCCGGGGCGGCGCGCACTGCATGACGTGGCCGCCCCTTTTTGAAGTATCGATGGACGTATCGAGATGGTTGTTGAACTGAGCCAGCGCTTCTTCTTCGAAGCCGCCCACACCCTGCGCCGCAAGGTGGAAACCGAATCCAGCCTGCGCATCCACGGCCATACCTATCACGCCGAGGTGACGCTGCGCGGCGAGCCGGACCCGGCCAGCGGCATGCTGCTCGATCTGGCGGTGTTCCGCGCCGCACTGGCCGAAGTCCGGGAGAAACTGGACCACCGCTTCCTCGACGAGGTCGAGGGCATCGGCCCAGCCACGCTGGAGAACCTCTGCCACTACCTGTGGCGGCAGCTCGCCCCGCAGCTGCCTCAGCTGGCGCGCGTGACGGTCGAGCGCCAGGCCTCGGGCGACAAATGCACGCTGAGTGCGTGTTGAGCTGACGCGCGCGTGCATCGTCGGCCGATGAACGCGGGCACGGGCAAGCGCGCACGCACTGCGCTGGCCTGTCTCGTACTGCTCGGCACCCCCGCAGCCCAGGCTCAGGCCCCCTCGTTCGACACCGTGCGCGACAGCTGGCGCTCGTCGGAAGCGCGTCTGCTCGACCGCTACGGCCAGCCGCTCGCCGAGGTGCGCGTCGATTTCGACGAGCGCCGGCTCGACTGGGTCGGCGCGCGCACGCTGTCGCCACCGCTGGTGCGCGCGCTGCTGGTGGCCGAGGACAAGCGCTTTCTCGAACATTCGGGCGTCGACTGGACGGCGCTCGCCGGCGCCACCTGGGACAATCTGTGGCGCACGCTGGAAGGGCGCCGTCCGCGCGGCGCATCGACGCTGACGATGCAGCTGGCCGGCCTGATCGATCCGGCGCTGCGCCTGCAGGGCACGCGCCGCAGCGTCGGCCAGAAATGGGACCAGGCCGCCGCCGCGCGCGAAATCGAGCGCCGCTGGAACAAGGCGCAGATCCTCGAAGCGTATTTCAACCTCGCCCCCTTCCGCGGCGAACTGCGCGGCATTTCGGCCGCCACCCGCGGCCTGTTCGGTAAGGATCCGGACGCGGTCGATGCGCGCGAGGCGCTGCTGCTGGCGGCGCTGCTGCGCGGCCCGAACGCACCGGCCGAGCGGGTTGCGCAGCGTGCCTGCGCGGTGGCGCTGAAGCTGAAACCGGCGCCCGCCTGCGCCGAACTGCGTACCCTCGCCAATCAGGTTCTCACCCAGCGCTACCGGCTGGAACCGCGCTGGACCGAAGCACAGCCGCTGGCCCGCCGCCTGCTGCGCGAGCCGGGCGAGCAGCGCGCCACCACGCTCGACGCACGGCTGCAGCGGCGCACGCTGGACGCGCTCGGCCGCGAGCGCGCCGACGTCGCCGTCGTGGTACTCGACAACGCGAGCGGCGAAGCGCTGGTATGGGCCGGCGGTCCGGACGACACCGACGCTGCGGTGCGCCGCCTCCCGGCCGGCAGCACGCTGCACGCGTTTGCCTACGGACTGGCCCTCGATCAACGCTGGATCAGCGCCGCGTCGGTGTTCGACGACAGCCCGAACTTCGTCACCCGGGCGCTGCCGCCCGGCCTGCAGGGCAGCGGCCAGCCGCTCAGCACGCGGGCGGCGCTGACGCAGGCGGCCGAGATTCCGGCGCTGCGCGTGCGCGCGCTGATCGGCGACGACGCGCTGACCGCCACGCTGCGTGCGCACGGCATCGACGCTTCGGCAACCAACGGCAGCCGTGCCAGCCTGCCCGAGATGGCCAACGCCTTTCGCACGCTGGCCAACGACGGCATCTGGACGCCGTGGGCGCTGGAGGCGGCGCAATGGCGCGGCGTGGATCGCAGCGGCAAGCGACTGTGGGCGTCGCCGGTGGCGTGGCTGGTCGGCGACCTGCTGTCCACACGCACGACGCCGGACGCGCACGACTGGCACGCGGTGATGCACGGGCGCTCGAGCGACCGCGCGACGCACTGGTCGGTCGGCTGGACGCGCCGCTACACGATCGCGCTGCGCGCGGCGCGACCGGTGGCGGCCACCTGGCTGTCGGTCGCCGCGGCCATCGACCCGATTCCGGCCGAAGCGGCCCCGCCGCCGCCCGGACTCGAAGGCGTGCGCCTGCGTTTCGAACCGGAAATCGAAGCCGAACGGGAAGAGTATTTCCTGCCCGGCACGCAGCAGGCCTTCGCCGACGCGACCGTGCGCGACCTGTTCGGCCGGCCGCGCATCGTGCAGCCGACGACGGGCGTCAAACTGGTCAGCGCCAGCCTGCCGGCCGGCCGCCAGGCCATGCTGCTGGAGGCTCGACCCGGCTGGCCGGGCCTGCAGTGGGTGATCAACGACGAGCGCCTGCCGGCGATCGAGGGGCGCGCGCTGTGGAGCCCGCGCCCCGGCCGTCACCGGCTGGCGCTGGAAGACGCGCACGGCCTGCAGCTGCAGTCGATCGAATTCGAGGTACGGCTCGACGCCGCACCCGAAACCTTCAATGGCGGGCCGGCGCCTCGTACACCACCTGGCCCGACACCAGCGTCGCGCTGACACGGCCCGGCAGCTCGCGGCCCAGATAGGGCGTGTTCTTGCCCTGGCTGCGCAACGATTCGCGACTGATGCGCACCGGCGCCTCCGGATCGAAGATGCACACGTCGGCCGCACCGCCGACCCGCAGGTGGCCGGCGTTCAGACCGAGCACGCGTGCGGCGTCGGCCGTGATGCGCGCCAGCGCAACCTTGAGCGGCAGCCGCATTTCGCGCGCCCAGGCCAGCGTCAGCGGCAGCAGCAGTTCGAGGCCGGTGGTGCCCGGCTCGGCTTCGGCGAAGGGCACCTGCTTGGCGTCGTCGTCGACCGGCGTGTGGTCCGAACACAGCGCGTCGATACGGCCGTCGGCCAGCGCTGCGCGCAGTGCCTCGCGGTCGAACTGCGCACGCAGCGGCGGCACCGTGCGGCACTGCGGATCGAAATAACCGATGTCGACATCGCACAGGTGCAGCGCGTGGATGGCCACGTCGCAGCTCACCTGCATGCCGTCGAGTCGTGCCTGGTCGATCAGCATCAGCCCGGCACGACTGGAAATGCGCGCCAGATGCAGCTTGCATCCGGTGGCGCGCGCCAGCTGCAGCATCTGGCCGATGGCCAGCGTTTCCGCCAGCACCGGAATGCCGGTCAGACCCAGCCGCGCCGCCACTTCGCCTTCGTGCGCAACACCGCCGGCCGCCAGATGCATGTCGGTCGGCTGCAGCCACACCGTGTAGCCGAAGGTGGCCGCGTACTGCATCGCGCGGAACAGCACCTGGGTGTCGGCCACCGGCACGTTGGCCTGCGAGAAGGCGATGCAGCCGGCATCGTGCAGCTCGCCCATCTCGGTCAGACGCTCGCCCTTGAGGCCGGCGGTCAGCGCACCATGC
Source organism: Methyloversatilis discipulorum (assembly GCF_000385375.1). NCBI lineage: Bacteria > Pseudomonadati > Pseudomonadota > Betaproteobacteria > Nitrosomonadales > Sterolibacteriaceae > Methyloversatilis > Methyloversatilis discipulorum. Next base: position 146,418 of record NZ_ARVV01000001.1, on the reverse strand, counting down.
GGATAGACGTGGGCGAGATTCAGCATGCGCGCGCGGTGCTTCAGCATTTCGACCAGGCCGGGCTCGTCGAGCACCGGATCGGTGTCCGGCGGGCAGGCCAGACTGGTGACGCCACCGGCGACTGCGGCCGCGACTTCCGACTCCAGCGTCGCGCGGTATTCGAGGCCGGGCTCGCGCAGTCGCGCGCAGAGGTCGATCAGACCCGGCGCGACGACCAGGCCGCTGGCGTCGATGACGCGGTTGGCGTGAAAGCCGTCTGGCGCCGCGCCCAGCGCCACCACCTTGCCGGCGGCGATGAAGACGTCGGTCGGTGCGTCGATATCCTGCGCCGGATCGATCAGCCGGCCGCCCTTGATGTGGATCTTCATGCGTTTCCTCCGGCCAGCATCGCCATTACCGCCATGCGCACCGCGATGCCGAAGGTGACCTGCGGCAGGATGACCGCCTGGCGGCCGTCGGCCACCGCCGAGTCGATCTCGACGCCGCGGTTCATCGGCCCCGGGTGCAGCACGATGGCATCCGGCTTGGCCACTGCGAGCTTGTCCTCGGTCAGGCCGAAGAACTTGAAATATTCCTGCGCGCTGGGCAGCAGCGAACCCTGCATGCGTTCGTTCTGCAGGCGCAGCATCATCACTACATCGACGCCGCGCAGGCCTTCGCGCATGTCGTTGTAGACGCGACAGCCGAGCCGCTCGATGTCGTGCGGCAGCAGCGTCTTCGGCGCGATGGCGCGCAGGTCGGGCACGCCCAGCGTGGTCAGCGCGTGGATCTGGCTGCGCGCGACGCGCGAATGCAGGATGTCGCCGACGATGGCCACCGACAGCTGCGTGAAGTCGCGCTTGTAGTGGCGGATGGTGTACATGTCGAGCAGGCCCTGCGTCGGGTGCGCGTGGCGCCCGTCGCCGGCGTTGACGACGTGGATGTGGTCGCGCCCGGTCGCTTCGAGGTGCTGCGCGATCAGATAGGGCGCGCCGCTGGAGGCGTGGCGCACGACGAACATGTCGGCCTGCATCGCCGCCAGGTTGTCCACGGTGTCGAGCAGGGTTTCGCCCTTGTTGGTCGAGCTGGTCGCGATATTCAGGTTGATCACGTCGGCCGACAGCCGCTTTGCAGCGATTTCGAAGGTGGTGCGGGTGCGCGTGCTGTTTTCGAAAAACAGGTTGAACACGCTCTTGCCGCGCAGCAGCGGCACCTTTTTCACCTCGCGTTCGGCGACGCCGGCGAAGGGCTCGGCGGTGTCGAGGATGCGCGTGATCACGTCGCGCGGCAGGCCCTCGGTGGTGAGCAGGTGCTGCAGTTCGCCGTGCTTGTTCAGTTGCGGATTGCGCGCCATGGTCACTCCTGCTCCTGCAGCAGACGCAGCGCCAGCCGCTCGCCGTCCTGCGCCAGCTTCACCCGCGTGCCCTCGGCCAGGTCGAGGCGCGTCGCACAGTAGGTCGGCGCCACCGGCAGCTGGCGTCCGCCGCGGTCGATCAGCACCGCCAGTTCGACCTTGGCCGGACGGCCGTAGTCGAACAGTTCGTTCAGCGCGGCGCGTATCGTGCGGCCGGTGTGCAGCACATCGTCGACCAGGATGAGGTGCCGTCCCTCGACGTCGAAGGGCAGGGCGGACGAGCGGGTGTCGCGCGACAGCCCGCGCTTGGCGTAGTCGTCGCGGTAGAAGCTCACGTCGAGCGAGCCGGCCGGCTGGGTCAGGCCGAGCAGCGCGTGCAGGCGCTGCGCCAGCCATACGCCGCCGGTGTGCAGGCCGACCAGCGCGGTGTCCGGCGTGACCTGCGGGCGCATCTGCGCCGCCAGATCGGCCAGCAGTTTTTCTGCGTCAGGCAGTGACATCGAAATAGTCCTTCAGGATGAGCTGGGCCGCGTGTGCGTCCAGGTGCTTCTTGCGTTCCCGCCAGTCGTGCTGGCCGCGGTCGCGCAGCTGCGTGTCGGCCTCGGCCGAGGTAAAGCGTTCGTCCTGCAGCGCGACCGGCAGCCGGTAGCGGCCTTCGAGCTGGCGGGCGAAGCGTTGAGCGCGGGCAGTCATGTCGTGCGCCTCGCCGTCCGGCGACAGCGGCAGACCGACCACCAGCAATGCGGGTTTCCATTCGTCGAGCAGGCGGCCGATCGCCGCCCAGCGGGCGTCGTTGGTTTCGGCATCGAAGGTGGTCAGTGCGGAGGCGCTGCGCAGTTCGCATTCACCGACGGCGACGCCGATGCGCTTTTCGCCGAAATCGAAAGCCAGCACGGTGCCGCGCGCGGGCAGCGCGACCGGCTCAGGCATGCCCGGCCACGTCGGACAGCGACGCGAAGTCGACGCCGAGCAGCTGCATCGCGGCGATCAGGCGCTCTTCCGGCGGCAGGCCGAAGATGATTTCGGGGTCGGCGCGCACCGTGAGCCAGGCGTTCTGCGCCAGTTCCCACTCGATCTGGCCGGCCTGCCAGCCGGCGTAACCGAGCGTGACCAGCACGTCGTCCGGCTCGTTGTCGTGGCCGAGCGACTGCAGCACGTCGCGCGACGAGGTCAGCGCGAGGCCGTTGCCGACATCGATGCTGGACTGCCAGTCGCCGACCGGACGATGCAGCACGAAGCCGCGGTCGGTCTGCACCGGACCGCCGAAATACACCGGCTGGCCCTGGAAGCGCGGCGATTCGAGCGACATGTCGATGCGCTCGAACAGGTCTTCGAGCGACATGTCGATCGGCCGGTTGACGATGACACCGAGCGCGCCCTGTTCGTTGTGTTCGCACACCAGCGTCAGCGTGCGTGCGAAATTCTTGTCCGCCATGGCGGGCATGGCGATCAGGAAATGGCCGGTCAGGTCGACCGAAGGGGTCATGGCGTGTGCGGACATGGGATGATTTTATCCGTGTTGGACGCCGGCCGCGAACCGCGGCGCGACATCACGCTCAAAGCGCCGACTTTCTGACGGAAATCCCGCATGCCCGACCGTGCTTCATCCCGCCTCGTGTGGTTCCGCCGCGACCTGCGCATCGACGACCACGCCGCCCTCTACCACGCGCTGCGCGCCGGCGGCCCGGTGTGGTGCGTGTTCGTATTCGACACCGACATCCTCGACGAACTGCTGGCCGAAGGCCTGAGCGCCGACCGCCGGGTCGAGTTCATCCATGCCTCGGTCACCGAGCTGGACGCTGCGCTGCGCGCGCTCGGAGGCGGGCTCATCGTGCGCCACGGCCGCGCCCGCGAGGTCGTCCCGCAACTGGCGCGTGAACTGGGCGTGGCAGGCGTGGTCGCCAACCGCGACTACGAACCCGCCGCATTTGCGCGCGACCGCGCGGTGCACGACGCGCTGGCGCGCGACGGCATCGCCTTCGACACGTACAAGGACCAGGTCGTCTTCGAGTGCGACGAGGTGCTGACCCAGGGCGGCAAGCCGTTCTCGGTGTTCACGCCGTACAAGAACGCGTGGCTGAAGAAGCTGACGCCCTTCCACCTGAAGGCCTATCCGGTGCGCACCTACGCGGACGCGCTGGCGGCGGTGGCGGCAGGCGACATTCCGTCACTGGCCGACATGGGTTTCCGGTCGACCAATCTGGCGACGCTGAAGCTGCCGGCAGGCATGTCCGGCGCCGACACGCTGTTCGACGCCTTCCTCGACCGCATCGACCGTTACAAGGTGCTGCGCGACTTTCCGGCCGCCAAGGGCCCGAGCTATCTGTCGGTGCATCTGCGTTTCGGCACGATATCGATACGCCGGCTGGCGCGCGAAGCGCACGCGCGCGGCGGCGCTGGCGCCGAAACCTGGCTGTCGGAACTGATCTGGCGCGATTTCTACTTCCAGATCCTGTGGCACAACCCGCACGTGGTCGGCGCCAGCTTCCGGCCGGAATATGACGCGGTGCGCTGGGTAGACGACGCGGCGAAGTTCCGCGCCTGGTGCGAGGGCCGCACCGGCTATCCGCTGGTCGATGCCGCGCAGCGCCAACTGGCGCAGACCGGCTACATGCACAACCGGCTGCGCATGGTGAGCGCCTCCTTCCTGACCAAGGACCTCGGCATCGACTGGCGACGCGGCGAACACTGGTTCGCGCGCCAGCTCAACGATTTCGACCTGGCGGCCAACAACGGTGGCTGGCAGTGGGCGGCCTCGACCGGCTGCGACGCCCAGCCCTGGTTCCGCATCTTCAATCCGGTCACGCAGTCGGAAAAGTTCGACGCCGACGGCCAGTTCATCCGCCGCTACTGCCCGGAACTGGCGAAATTCGACAAGAAGCGCATCCACGCGCCGTGGCTGGCGACACCGCTGGAACAGAAGATGGCCGGCTGCGTGATCGGCAGCGACTACCCGGCGCCCATCGTCGATCATGCCGCCGCGCGCGAGGCGACGCTGGCGCGCTTCAAGGTGGTGAAGGGGGCAGGCGAGGCGCTGGAGGGTTGATCAGCGCTGGTCGAACACGTCGCGGTAACTGGCGTACATCGCACCGAAGGTGACCGGCAGCAGCAACAGCCAGCCCAGCATGGCGGGGATCGAGGCCAGCACGGCCAGCACGACGTAGAGCAGCGCGAACACGACGAAGGCCGGTGCGTTGCGCAGGCTGGCGAAGAAGCTGGTGCGCATCGCATCCAGCGCCTTCATGTCGTGGAACACGACCAGGGCCGGAGCGAACCAGACCGCCATCAGCACCGGCGCCATCAGCATGACGGCAATGATGAGCATGGCCGGAATGGCCGCCATCAGCACCGCCAGACCCGCCACCGCGGCAACGCCGGCCAGACCGGCACTGATCGCCGACAGCAGCACGACCAGCATGCCGATGGCCAGCGAGGCCAGCAGATACCAGCCGCCCAGCGCCAGCAGCGGATTGATGCGCTCGCCGAAACCCGCCCACAGATGGGCGACGCCGAAGGGCTCGCCGCGCGACAGCGCACGGCAACCGGTCATCAGTCCGCCCACCGTCACCATCGCCAGCAGCGTGGCGGCGATCATGCCGAACAGCGGCACCAGATTCAGCACCACGACGGCGATCACCCACAGCAGCGTGATCACCACCCAGACGCCGGGCGCGGCCATGAAGGCCTGCCAGCCCTGACGCAGCCACTCGACGCCCTGGCCGGCCGCCACGCTGCGCGAATCGGGTTCCCCGCCTTCGAGCGGAGGAGTCGGGTTGCCGCCCGGCGGCGGAGCGGCTTCGAAGGGATTGCGGTCGTCGGTGCTCATGGCCGCATCATTCCACAAGCTGGCACGGTGTTCACAGCGGCGTCGCAGGCTGTGGCGTCCAATCCACACTCCGTCACGATGCACCCGGCCGTGTCGGGCTGCGCGCTGCGCCGCGGCGCTTTCGCACTACACTCGAAACATCCAGTCATGTCGCAGGACCGGGAGGTCGCCATGAATATCCGCACCCTGTTCGCACTGTCCGCGCTGCTCGCCTCGCCCATCGCACTGGGCGGCGGCAGCGGTCACGTACCGGTGTCGCCGATCGGCGGCAATCCATACGGCCAGGGCATCGGCGCCAGCCCCGGCGGCATGATAGGACAGCACCCGCGCGAGCTGATCCGGCCCAACGCGCGCAGCCGCACAACCGACGTCTACCCGACCTTGCGCGGCACCCAGATCCGGGACTACTCCAGACCCGGCGTACGCATCGAGGAAGATGCGTACGGTACCAGCGTCTATCCGACCATGCCCTACAGCAACGTCCGCGACTACGACAGACCGGGCTGGCGCATCGAACGGCGCGAGTGATCGTCACGAAAGGTCGCGGGCACCGACGGACATCCCCCGCGCCGGCCTCGCCGGCGCACGGTAGACAACGATGAACGAACTGCCCAAACACCAGCTCACCATGACGGTGCTGATGACGCCCGACATGGCCAACTTTTCCGGCAATGTGCATGGCGGCGCCCTGCTCAAGCTGCTCGACCAGGTCGCCTACGCCTGCGCGGCGCGCTACGCGCAGTCCTACGTGGTGACGCTGTCGGTCGACCAGGTCATCTTCCGCTGCCCCATCCACGTCGGCGAGCTGGTCACCTTCTTCGCCTCGGTCAACTACACCGGCACCACGTCGATGGAAGTCGGCGTCAAGGTGGTGACCGAGAACATCCGCGAACACACGACGCGCCACACCAACACCTGCTACCTGACCATGGTGGCGATGGACGCCGACCGCCGACCCTGCCCGGTGCCGACGCTGATACCGTCGACGCCGGACGAGCAGAGGCGCCACACGGCCGCTCAGGTGCGGCGCCAGCTGCGCAGGGAATTCGATGCCCGCTTCGAGGAACTGATGCAGGAAGAGCAAGCCAAGGCGGGCCGCGGCGCGTAGCAAGCCCGGCAGGCGGAAGCGCCTGCCGCAGTGCGTCATACTGTGCACCGAGTCCACCCGGAGCGCGCTGCATGATCGACTACGAGCACGACATTTCGGCCATCGACGCCGACCTGATCCGCCACGGCATGGCGGCCATCCACCTCGTCCGCGCTGGCGACCAGGCGGCGCTGGTCGATTGTGGCACCGGCCATTCGCTGCGCAATGTACAGGCCGCGCTGGCGCAGAAGGGCATCGCGCCGGAAGCGCTGCGCTACATCATCCTGACCCACGTGCACCTGGACCACGCCAGCGGCGCCGGCGCGGCGATGCGTGCCTTCCCGAACGCGCAGCTGGTGGTGCACCCGCGCGGCGCGCGTCACATGATTGACCCGTCGAAGCTGATCGCCGGCGCCACCGCGGTCTATGGCGAACAGGCGATGGCCGAGATGTACGGCGACATCCTGCCGGTCGACGCGGCGCGCGTGATCGAGACGCACGATGGTTTCGTGCTCGACTTCAACGGACGTCCGCTCGAGTTCGTCGACACGCCGGGCCACGCCAAGCACCACCACTGCATCTGGGACGCGCAGTCGAAAAGCTGGTTCACCGGCGACACCTTCGGTCTGGCCTATCCGGAATGCACGGTCGATGGCCGCGCCTTCGTGTTCCCGACCACCTCGCCGGTGCAGTTCGACCCGGTCGCGATGCGCGCGTCGGTCGAACGCCTGCTGTCACGCCAGCCGGAAGCGATGTTCCTGACCCACTACGGCAAGGTGAGCGGCGTGCCGGCCCTCGGGCGTGCGCTGCTGTCGCGCATCGACGCCCACGTGGCGATCGCGAAGGCGGCGGCCAGTGCCGGCGACGGCCGCAAGCAGGCCCTGCTGGCGGCGCTGACCGCCTATCTGATGGACGAACTGCGTGCCCACGGCAGCCGGCTCACGCACGAGCAGGCGGTCGATGTATGGGGACTGGACATCGAACTGAACGCGCAGGGCCTGGAGGTGTGGCTGGACGGCGCGGTGGCCTAGGACAGGCGCAGAAGGCCACACGGGCATGAAGCCCGGGTGGCCGCCGAGCGGCCCTGATCAGGCCGACTTCTTGCGCGCCGTGGCCTTGGTGGCCGGCTTCTTTGCCGCGGCCGTCGTCTTCTTCGCCGCAGCCTTCTTCACCGGCGCCTCGGCTTCGGCCTCCGGCGCAGCATCGGCCGCCGCGGCCTTGGCCGTCTTCGCGCCCGCCTTCGGCTTGGCCGCACGCGGCTCGAACTCGAAGCCCACCTTGCCGTCCGGCTGGCGCACCAGGAAGGCCGAGAACTTGCGCTTGGTGCGCGACGACACGAAGCCCTTCAGCAGGTCGGTACGGCCCGCTTCCAGCAGCTTCTGCATCTGTTCCGGTTCGATCGGCTGCTGCAGGATGATCTTGCCGGAGCGGAAGTCACAGCTCTTTTCCGGCCCGACCGACTTCTCGCAGATATAGGACATCGGCTGTTCGAACACCCGCGCCGAACACTTCGGGCAGGGGCCGAGCGGAGTCTGCTGCGAGAAATCGACCGGCTCGGCGTTCTCGTCCTCGCGCGGCTGGCCGAAATCGAATTCCGGTTCCAGCTTGTCGTTCAGCTTGATCACCGCGTTGAACGGCCGACCCATCTTGTTGCGGAAGCCGGTCAGCGGACCGACCTGGCGCTCGCGCAGCAGCGTGTCGATCTCGTGCGTCTCGAACTGGCGGCCGGCAACGATCTTCCACAGCGAGAAATCGCAGCTCTGGCACTGGAATTTCTTGTAGTTCTCCTTCACGACGCCGCCGCAGCGCGGGCACTTCTCGTCCAGCGTGGCGAAGTCGCCCGGAATGGTGTCGCTTTCGTAGCTCTTCGCCTGGTGCACGATGTGCTGCGTCATGTCGGCGATTTCGCGCATGAAGGCGTCACGCGACAATTCGCCGCGCTCGATCTGCGACAGCTTGTATTCCCATTCGCCGGTCAGTTCCGGCGAACTCAGTTCGTCGATCTTCAGGCCGCGCAGCGCGATCATCAGCTGGAAGCCCTTGGCCGTCGGAATCAGTTCGCGGCCCTCGCGCAGCATGTAGTTCTCGAGGATCAGGTTCTCGATGATCTGCGCACGCGTGGCCGGCGTGCCGAGGCCGCGGCCGGCCATCGCGGCGCGCAGTTCCTCGTCGTCTATGGTCTTGCCGGCGCCTTCCATCGCGGTCAGCAGCGTCGCTTCCGAATACCGCGCGGGCGGCTTGGTCTGCAGCGCCTTGACGATCATGTCATTGACACGGGCGCTTTCGCCCGGCTTGACCGGCACCAGGCTGGCGGACGCGGTTTCGCCCTTGTCCTTGCCTTCGTCGTCGGCGATCGCCGCTTCCTTGCCGTACACGGCCAGCCAGCCGGCATTGACCAGCACCTTGCCCTCGGTCTTGAACGCTTCGCCCTCGACCCGCGTGATGCGCGTCGTGATGCGGTATTCGGCCGCCGGGAAGAACACCGCGAGGAAGCGGCGGGTGACCATGTCGTAGATCTTCGCTTCCGCCTCCGACAGCGATTTCGGCTCGGTGCCGGTCGGGATGATGGCGAAGTGGTCGGAAATCTTGGCGTTGTTGAAGATGCGCTTGTTCGGACGCACCCAGCCCTGCTTGACGATTTCGTTGGCGTGCGGCGCATAGGTCTGCGGCAGGCGGGCCAGCACGTCGTTCACCGTCGGCAGGTAGTCCTCCGGCAGCGCGCGCGCGTCGGTACGCGGGTAGGTCAACACCTTGTGCTTTTCGTACAGCGCCTGCGCGATCTGCAGCGTCACGCGGGCGGAAAAGCCGAAGCGGCCGTTCGCTTCGCGCTGCAGCGAGGTGAGGTCGTACAGCAGCGGCGACAGCTGGGTCGAGGGCTTGGCCTCCTCCTCCACCGTGCCGGTCTTGCCGGCGCACTTGGCCTGAATGGCCTTTGCTCTCGCCTCGTCCCACAGCCGCTCGGCGCGGGCGTGCTCATCGCCTTCCGGCTTCTTGAACTTCTCGTCGAACCAGCGCCCCGGGTACTCACCGGCGGCGACGCCGAAGCGGCCTTCGATTTCCCAGTAGTCGCGCGACTTGAAGCGACGGATTTCCTCTTCGCGGCGCACGACGATGGCCAGCGTCGGCGTCTGCACGCGACCGACCGTTGTCAGATGGAAGCCGCCGGTCTTGGAATTGAACGCGGTCATCGCCCGCGTGCCGTTGATGCCGATCAGCCAGTCGCTCTCGGCGCGCGACATCGCCGCCTGACGCAGTCCTTCGACTTCCTGCGCCGAACGCAGGCCGGCAAAGCCGTCGCGGATCGCGGTGGCCGTCATCGACTGCAGCCACAGCCGTTCGATCGGCTTGTTCGTCTTGCTGTGCTCGACGATGTAATTGAAGATGAGCTCGCCCTCGCGCCCCGCGTCACAGGCGTTCACCAGGCCGTCGACGTCCTTGCGCTTGATCAGCCGGGTGAGCAGGCGCAGCCGCTCGGCGGTCTTGTCTATCGGGTTCAGCGTGAAGCGGGGCGGAATGACCGGCAGGTGCGCGAACGACCACTTGCCGCGCTTGACCTCGTATTCCTCCGGCACCGCCAGTTCGAGCAGGTGGCCGACCGCCGAGGACAGCACGTAGTCCTCGCTCTCGAAGTAATCGCCTTCGCGCGTGAAACCGCCCACGGCGCGCGCAATGTCCTGCGCGACCGACGGCTTTTCCGCGATGATCAGTTTCTTGCCCATGCCCGCCCGATACCTGCCGCCGGCTTGCGCGCGCAGGATGCGCGCCGGTTCAAGCGGCGTGAAAGCGGCGCATGATAGGGACAAAAAATCCGAACAGGCAAGACAAGTTGACCCGGCGGACGAAACGCGGGCTGCGATTCATCCGGCCGGGCAGGTCCTGCGCCGCAGCGTCGGGACCGCACTTGTCAGTGCGGCGCGCGCGGCTCGTCGTCGTCCGACAGCAGTTCCTCGAGCACCAGCGTGTCGGTCGTGACCTGCTGGTTCCACAGCACCATCAGCACGATCACTTTGAGCTGGGCCAGCGACACTTCCTCGTCTTCCAGCGCCAGCGCGCGTTCGACGACGATTTCGCGGGTCAGCGCATTGATCGCGCCGGCCTCTTCGAGGAAGGCGAGAAAGCCGCGGCACTCGGTGTCGAGGCGCGACTGTTCGGCGGCCGAGTACAGACGGATGGAACGGCTTTCAGCCGCGATCAGCGGCTTCTCGGCGCCACCGGCGCTTTCGAGACCGGACAGCCAGCCCATGGCTTCCTCGATTTCATCCTGCTCGAAACCGGCGGCCGAGAGCTTGCGTGCGAGCTGGTTGGGCTCGGGATAACTGTCCAGGTGCGCGTAAGTTTCGAAAAGATAGACCAGAACGTCGATCATGATTCGGCTCCGCGCGAGCCGGTCGGCAGGCGTGCCTACCGGCGGGTTTGTAACCCGGCAGCGCGCGACGCGCACTGCCGTACTACCTGATGCGCTGGTAGCGTCCGTCGGGCAGCAGCGCCACCCGGTTTTCGAGTTCCAGCGAGAGCAGCATGGCGGAGAGGGTGTCCGCCGTCAAGCCGGTATGTTGCGACAGCACATCGATTCCGACCGGGTCGAAACCCATCGCGTCGAGCAGCGGACTGCCGTCCCTGGTCGGCGTTTCCACCGCGGTTTCAGGTGGCGGCGCCGGCTGCAGCTCGGACAGGATGTCGCGCGCATCGTCGACCAGCTTGGCCCCCTGGCGGATGAGCTGGTGGCAGCCCTTGGACAGCGGCGAATGGATGGAACCAGGAATCGCGAACACCTCGCGCCCCTGTTCGCCGGCCAGCCGGGCGGTGATCAGCGTGCCGCTGCGCGCTGCCGCCTCGACCACCAGTACGCCGCGCGCAAGGCCGGAAATGATGCGGTTGCGGCGCGGGAAGTTGTCGCGCAGCGCGGGCGTGCCAAGCGGGAATTCGCTGACGATGGCGCCATGCTCGGCGATGCGCCGCGCAAGATCCTGGTTGCGCGGCGGATAGATGCGGTCGGCGCCGGTGCCTACCACGGCCACCGTGCTGCCGATGCCGTCGAGCGCGCCGGTGTGCGCCGCGGCGTCGCAGCCCAGCGCCAGTCCGCTGACGATGGTGAGCCCGCCGCGCGACAGCTCTCGCGCGAATTGCTCGGCGTTGGACGCGCCCTGAGCGGTCGCGTTGCGGGCGCCGACGATGGCCAGCGCGCGCGTATTCAGCAGTTCCGGCCGGCCCTTCACGTAGAGCAGCGTCGGCGGGTCGGCGATCTCGAGCAGAGCTTGCGGATAGGCCGCGTCGGCCAGCGTGATCAGATGGTTGCCCGGCTGTGACGCCCAGGCCAGTGTGCGCGCGACCTGTTCGTCGCCGTCGAAAGCTGCCAGCGCACGCGCCGCGCGCTCACCGACCGCCCCCCGCACCGCGGTGCCGGCCGCGGCGAAGATGTGTTCGGGCAGGCCGAACACCGACAGCAGACGGCGCTGCGTTTCCAGCCCGACGCCGCGGGTCAGCGTCAGCCGCAGCCAGGCTGCGGTCGAAGCGTCGCTGGCGACCGGCACGCCTTACGGCTTGCGGAAGCGGTCGCCGACGGTGATCGGACGCTTGGCGTCCATCACCAGCGCGTAGGAAATGTTTTCGTAGACGCGGAACACGAACACCAGACCGGAACGTTCGTCCGGCAGCTGGTAGGTGTCGATCTTCTGATCCTGGCGGATATCGACCTTGCTGCCGGCCAGATAGGCGGCGAACACATGACCGATCTCGACGCCGTCGTTGGAGCCACGGTTCAGCAGCACGACGTTGTGACGGCCGGACGACGCCACGCCGCCGACGATGCGTGCAACGCTGCCCTGGATGTCCTGCTCCGGCGCACGTGGCGCATAGGCAACGACCTCGGGCAGACGGGCCGGCACCAGACGGTCGCCCTTGCCGATCTCGAACTGCGCCGACACGACCTGGAAGGTGGCCGGTTCGCCTTCGCGCATCAGTTTCACGTCACCCAGGTACTCGGCCTCGTAGCCGATCACCTGCTTCGTTTCCGGATCGCGGATCGGCGCCGCCGGGCGATAGACATGCCACAGCGGCTTGTTTTCGGTGACGCCGCTCACGTAGGCGGTATCGCCGGCGCTCAGATAGACGCGCCCCTCTTCAGTGCCGACGACGCGCGGCGCCGTTTCGTTGAAGCCGGCTTCGACCGCGATCGGCTTGGTCAGGAAGGGCTCGATCGCCTTGTGCGGAATCGACGCGATCGGTTCCTTGACCGCTTCCTCGTAGGTCTGCGGGCTCAGCTTGACCGGCTGCCCGACGCGCAGCCGCGGCGAACCGCCGAAGTCATCGAGATAGACGATCTGGCCGGGATAGATCAGGTGCGGGTTGCGGATCTGCTCGCGATTGAGCCGCCACACTTCGGGCCAGCGCCACGGCTCCTTCAGGAAGAGGCCGGCGATGCCCCACAGCGTGTCGCCCGGCTTGACGACGTGCCGGTCCGGCGCGTTGCCGGCGATGGCCGGCGGTGCGGACTGGGCGAAGGCAGTCGCGCTTGAAAGGGCGACCAGCAGGGAGCATATAATCTTGCGCATGGTGTGGCCTCGCACGGGCAGCGCCTGCGCATGCAGGAACCTGCCGGGGGTTTGCCTTTCAATATCGTTACGAACCGGCTCCACCTTGAATGCCCTGCACCGTCGAAACGGTGACTTGGCAAGGCGGCACGCCAACTGCATGCCGAAGTGTAGCAAGCGGCGTCTTGTAATGACAGTCTGCATGAAAATTCACCGCTAATCCATTAAATCAGCACGACTTTTATGGCCCTGCTCCCGATTCTGAAATTCCCCGACCCCCGCCTGCGCAAGAAGGCGGCGCCGGTCACCGCGGTGGACGATTCCATCCGCAGGCTCGCCGCCGACATGGCCGAAACCATGTACGCCGCGCCGGGCATCGGGCTGGCCGCAACGCAGGTAGACGTGCACAAGCAGGTGATCGTGATCGACATCAGCGAGGACAGATCCGGCCTGATCACGCTGATCAACCCGCGCATCGTCGAGCGCGACGGCGAACAGGTCTACGAAGAAGGCTGTCTGTCGGTGCCCGGCATCTACGACAAGGTGACCCGCGCCGAACACGTGAAGGTGCGCACGCTGACGCTGGACGGCAGCGAGCAGGACATCGATGCGCACGGCCTGCTGGCCGTCTGCATCCAGCACGAGATGGATCACCTGCAGGGCAAGGTGTTCGTCGACCACCTGTCGCAGCTGAAGCAGACGCGGATCAAGACCAAGCTCGCGAAACAGGCGCGTGAAACCGCCTGATGCGTCCGCGCATCGCCTTCGCCGGTACCCCTGAATTCGCTGCCCGCGCGCTCGACGCGCTGGCCGGCTTCGACTGCGACATTCCGCTGGTGCTGACCCAGCCCGACCGCCCGGCCGGGCGTGGCATGAAACTGATGCCCAGCCCGGTCAAGCAGCGCGCGCTGGCGCACGGCCTGAGCGTGGCCCAGCCGGACACGCTGAAGACGGCCGAACTGCGCGCACCGCTGGTCGAGGCCGCGCCGGACCTGCTGGTGGTGGTCGCCTACGGTCTGCTGCTGCCGCGCGCCGTGCTCGACATTCCGCGCCTCGGCTGCATCAACATCCATGCCTCGCTGCTGCCGCGCTGGCGCGGCGCGGCGCCCATTCATCGCGCGATCGAGGCGGGCGACGCCCGCACCGGCATCACGCTGATGCAGATGGACGAGGGACTGGATACCGGCCCGATGCTGGCCGAGCGCGTCGTCGACATCACCGACGACGACACCACCGCAACGCTGCACGACCGGCTGGCCGCCACCGGCGCACAACTGCTGATCGACACGCTGCCCGAGCTGCTGGCCGGACGCGTCAGACCGGTGCCGCAGCCGGCCGACGGCGCCTGCTACGCGGCGAAGATCGGCAAGGCCGAGGCGGCGCTGGACTTCCGTCGTCCGGCGGTCGAACTCGAGCGCGCGATCCGCGCCTTCAACCCCTTCCCGGGCGGACTGATGACGGTGGAGGGCACGCCGATCAAGCTGTGGCGGGCTCGCGTCGAGCCGACCAGCGGCGAGCCCGGACGCATTCTCGCGGTCGGCGACGATGGTGTCGTGATCGCCTGCGGGGAGGGCGCGCTGCGCGTGACCGAACTGCAGAAGCCGGGCGGCAAGCGGCTGCCGGCCGCCGATTTCCTGCACGGCCATCCGCTGGTGGTCGGCCAGTACGCCGAGACGTGACCCGTCGCCGCAGTCTCGCCGCCCGCGGGATTTCCTTGTAAGCGCAGTTTTCACCGGCGGCGGCGCTTGAATTTCTTGCTTCGCGCACGATCTATAGTGCGCTTCCTCTCTTACTGAAAGGTATTCGAATGTTCGGCAACTGGCTCAAGACCTCGATACTGATGGCGGGCATCGTCGCGCTGTTCGGCGTGGTCGGTGCAGCCATCGGCGGTCAGCAGGGCATGCTGATCGCACTGCTGTTCGGCGGCGCCACCAATCTGTGGGCCTACTGGTTCTCCGACAAGATGGTGCTGCGCATGTACAACGCGCGCGAAGTCGACGCCGCCTCCTCGCCCTACCTGTACAACATGGTGGCCGAGCTGGCGCAGCGCGCGCAGCTGCCGATGCCGCGCGTCTACATCATCGATGAAGCGCAGCCCAACGCCTTTGCCACCGGCCGCAACCCGGAAAACGCCGCGGTGGCGGCGACCACCGGCATCATCCAGATGCTGTCGGCGCGCGAACTGCGCGGCGTGATGGCGCACGAACTGGCGCACGTGAAGAACCGCGACATCCTGATTTCGACCATTTCGGCCACCGTGTCAGGTGCGATCTCCGCGCTGGCGCAGTTCGGTATGTTCTTCGGCGGCGGCCGCGATTCGGAAGGCCGCCCGGCCAATCCGGTGCTCAGCATCGCCGTCGCCATCCTGGCGCCGATCGCCGCGATGCTGATCCAGATGGCGATCTCGCGCACCCGCGAGTTCGGCGCCGATCGCGAGGGTGCGGCCATCTCCGGCGACCCGGAAGCACTGGCGAGCGCGCTGGCCAAGATCGACGCCTACGCCCGCGGCATTCCGATGCCGACGGCCGAAGCGCATCCGGAAACCGGTCAGATGATGATCATGAACCCGCTGTCCGGCGGCGGCCTGCGCGGCCTGTTCAGCACCCACCCGGCGACCGAGGAACGCATCGCGCGGCTGCGCGCACTCGCCACCGGTCGCTGACACACACCCCCGCCATTGCGGCATCATGCCCGCAGCGTGCGCAGCTTTCGCGGCGCGCGCTGCGGGTTTCGTCTTTCATCTGTACAACGTGGAGATGCCGACATGGATCGAGGCTGGAACGGCGGCGGCGGCGCGCGCAACGTACTCGGCGGACCGCTGGAGCCCTGTTCGTTCAAGCCCATCACCGGTTTCTTCCGCGACGGCTGCTGCAACACGGACGAGAACGACTTCGGCTCGCACACCGTGTGTGCGGTCATGACCGACGCCTTCCTCGACTTCTCCCGCTCGCGCGGCAACGACCTGTCGACGCCACGCCCCGAGTACGACTTCCCCGGCCTGCGCGCCGGCGACCGCTGGTGCCTGTGCGCGATGCGCTGGCGCGAGGCATTCGAGGCGGGCCAGGCGCCGCAGGTGGTACTGGTCGCTACGCACGAGTCGGCCCTGCGGCACGCGCCGCTCGATGCATTGAAGGCCCACGCGTGGGCGGGCTGAACGCAGCGCTTACAATCGCGCTCCTGCGCCCGGCCATCACCCGCATCCAAGATTGAATTCCACTCCCCGCCCCCCCAGGACGCTTCCTGCTGATTCGCTCGCCGCATCGCTGCTCGACGCCGCACACGCCGTCGCCGGCGTGCTGCAGGGTGAGGCGCTCGACGACGCTTTCGGCCACGTCGCTGCGCAGTCGACCAACGGTGCCGCCGTGCGCGACCTGGCTTACCAGTGCCTGCGCGCGCACGCCGGCATCGAACGCCGGCTGGCCGTGCTGGTGCCCAGGCCGCTGCGCGAAACCGATCGCCGCGCGCTGCTGCTGGTCGCGCTGTGCCGGCTCGAAGCGCGGCCCGACACGGCGCACACCACGGTGAACCAGGCGGTCGAGGCAGCGCGCGTCCTGGGCGGTGATCGCTTTGGCGGGCTGATGAATGCGGTACTGCGCAACGCGCAGCGCCGTCACGCCGAACTCGACGCGGCGGTTGCCGCCGATCCGGCCGCCCGGCTGCAGCACCCGCAGTGGTGGCTGGACATGCTGCGTCACGACCATCCCGATCACTGGCAGGACATCGCCGCGCAGGGCAATGTCCACCCGCCGATGGCGCTGCGTGCGAACCGCCGCCGCACGACGCCGCAGCAGGCACTGGCGCAGTTGCAGGCGGCCGGCATCGTGGCGCAGATCCGCGGCGACGACGGCCTGCTGCTGGACAAGCCCTGCCCGGTGTCACGCCTGCCCGGCTTCGCCGACGGCGAGCTGTCGGTGCAGGATCTCGGCGCCCAGCGCGCGGCCGCGCTGCTCGATGTCGCGCCGGGCCAGCGCGTGCTCGACGCCTGCGCCGCCCCCGGCGGCAAGGCGTCGCACCTGCTCGAACGGGCCGAACTCGACCTGCTGGCACTGGACCACAGCGAACCGCGTACCCGGCGCATCGCCGAGAACTTCGAGCGGCTGGGTCTGCGTGGCCGGATCGCGGTCGGCGACGCCGCGCGGCCGGACGACTGGTGGAACGGCACAGCGTTCGACCGCATCCTGGCCGACGTGCCATGCAGCGCCTCCGGCGTCGTACGTCGCCACCCGGACGCCAAATGGCTGCGCCGTCCGCAGGACATCGCCAGCTTCGCCGCCCAGCAGCGCGCGATACTGGATGCGCTTTGGCGCGTGCTCGCTCCGGGTGGTAAATTGCTCTATGCCACCTGTTCGGTGTTCCGCGCCGAAAATCAGGATCAGGTGGCCGCCTTCACCGCCCGCCATCCCGACTGCCTACGTCTGAGCCCATGTGGTGCGCCAGATCTGCAACTGCTGCCGACCGCCGAGCATGACGGCTTCTATTACGCACTGCTGCAGAAGTCTCCGCGCGCTGGTTGAGCGCGCGCGCGCGCTGCTGGTGGCGTTGCTGATCGCGACGCTGGCCGGCCACGCGTCGGCCGCCGGCGTCACAATGCGCGACGTGCGCCTCGACCACGGCGACGACGGCTACCAGTTGTCGACCGATGTTTCGATCGCGCTGTCGCCGCGGCTGGCCGAAGCGGTGACGCGCGGCGTCGCGCTGTACTTCGTACTCGAGTTCGAGATCAGCCGGCCACGCTGGTACTGGCTGGACGAAGACGTGGTCGAACGCAGCCAGACCTACCGTCTCAGCTATCACGCACTGACCCGGCAGTACCGCGTGTCCACCGGCGCGCTGCACCAGAGCTTCGACACGCTGGACGAGGCACTGAAGCTGATCGGCCGCCTGCGCAGCTGGCACGTGGTCGACTACGACCGCCTGAAGGCCGGCGAGAGCTATGTCGCCTCGCTGCGCCTGCGCCTGGACGTGACGCAGCTGCCCAAACCTTTCCAGCTCAGCGCAATGAGCAACCGCGACTGGACGCTGGAATCGGAATGGCAGCGCTGGGGCTTCACCGCACAGCCGCAGGAGGCGCGATGAGGGCCTTCATTGTCGCCACCACGGCGATCAGCGGCGTGCTGTTGCTGCTGCTGTCGCTGGCCAGCGAGAACACCGAGCTGTTCGCGCGCAATTACCCGCTGCTGCTCGGCATGAACATCACGGTCGCGGTCGGCCTGCTGGCGCTGGTCGCCTGGCTGGTGACGCAGCTGCTGCGCGAGCACCGCGCCGCCGTGTTCGGCTCCCGCCTGAAGCTGCGTCTGTTCGCCGCCTTCGCCGCGCTCGCCGTGGCACCGGGCGCGCTGATCTACGTGCTGTCGGTGAACTTCGTGTCGCGCTCGGTCGATTCCTGGTTCAACGTGCGCATCGAACAGGCGCTCGAGGGCGGCCTCAACCTCGGCCGCAACACGCTGGACTACGTCTCCGCCGACCTGCTCGAAAAGGCCCGCGCGATGGCGCGCGAACTGGGCGACACGCCCTTGATCCGGCGCAGCGCGCGGCTGGACGAGCTGCGTGAGCAGTCGGGCGCCGCCAGCGCGACGCTGTTCTCGTCCGCCGGCCGCGTGCTGTCGACCAGCTCGGCGGCCACCCGGCTGGTGCCGCCGTTGCCGTCGCCGTCGCAACTGCGGCAGGCGCGCCAGGGCGCCGGTTTCGCCGCGGTCGAGAGCGACGTCGACGCCGGTCTGACGGTGCGCGCGCTGGTGTTCGTCGGCAGCGGCGCACTCGCCTCCGACGCCCCGGTGCTGCAACTGACCCAACCGCTGCCGGCTTCGCTCGCGCAGAACGCCGAAGCAGTGCAGAGCGCCTACCGCGACTACGAAGAGCTGTCGCTCGCGCGCGCCGGGCTGAAGCGCATCTTCGCGCTGACACTGACGCTGGCGCTGCTGCTCGCGCTGCTGTCGGCGCTGGCGGTGGCCTTCGTCATCAGCCGTCGCATGTCGGCGCCGCTGTCCATCCTGGCGCGCGGCACCGACGCGGTGATGCAGGGCGACTTCAGCCCCATTCCGGCGGTCGCCTCGCGCGACGAGCTGGGCACGCTGACCCAGTCCTTCCGCCGCATGACGGAACAGCTGAACGAGGCGCGCGCGCAGGCCGAGCGCAGCCGCGCCGAAACCGAAGCGGCGCGCACCTATCTCGAAGGCGTGCTCGGCAACCTGTCGACCGGCGTGCTGGCCTTCAGCCCGTCGACGAAATTGCGCGCCGCCAACCAGGGCGCGATGGCCATCCTCGGTGACACGCTGGAGGGGTGGGAAACGCTGACGCTGGCGCAGTGGCCGCGGCATGCCGAACTGCGCGACACCATCGTCGCCGCGATCGACGAGGCGCAGGAATCATGGAGCCGGCAGATCGACATCCCCGACCCCTTCGGCCCGGGCAAGACGCTGCTGATCCGCGGCTCGCAGCTGCCGGCGGCCGGCGGCGGCGGCTTCGTCGTCGTGTTCGACGACATCACTCAGCTCATTTCCGCGCAGCGCAGCGCCGCCTGGGGCGAGGTCGCGCGGCGGCTGGCGCACGAGATCAAGAACCCGCTGACGCCGATACAGCTGTCGGCCGAGCGGCTGCAGTTCAAGCTGTCGGACAAGCTCGACGCGGAAGGCCAGAAGATGCTGGCACGCGCCACCTCGACCATCGTCGATCAGGTCGAGGCGATGAAGAACATGGTGAACGCCTTTCGCGACTACGCGCGGCTGCCGGCGCCGGCGCTGGCGCCGCTCGATCTGAACCGGCTGGTCGACGAAGTGCTCGGCCTGTACGAAACGTCGGCCGCCCGCATCGAGCGCCAGCTGTCGCCGGACCTGCCCCAGGTCGCCGGCGATGTCGGACAGCTGCGGCAGGTGATCCACAATCTGCTGCAGAACGCGCAGGACGCGCTGGCCGAAGCCGACGCGCCCTGCATACAGATCCAGACGCGGCGCCGGGGGGGGCGTGCGGAACTGGCGGTGCGCGACAACGGCAGCGGCTTTCCGCCGCAGGTGCTGGCGCGCGCCTTCGAGCCCTATGTCACGTCCAAGGCGCGTGGCACCGGGCTCGGGCTGGCCATCGTCAAGAAGATCGTCGATGAGCACGAAGGACGCATAGAAATAGAGAACGTCGCGCCGCATGGCGCGGAAATCCGCATCTCGCTGCCACTGGCGGCATGAAGGAATCAGGGAAGAATGGCTCGCATACTGGTCGTAGATGACGAAATGGGGATCCGCGAATTGCTGTCGGAAATCCTCAGGGACGAAGGGCACGACGTGACGCTCGCCGAGAACGCGGCGGCGGCACGCGCGGCACGCACGGCGCAGAAACCGGATCTGGTACTGCTCGACATCTGGATGCCCGACACCGATGGCATTTCGCTGCTGAAGGAGTGGGCTTCGGGCGGACAGCTGACGATGCCGGTCATCATGATGTCCGGCCACGGCACCATCGATTCGGCGGTCGAGGCGACGCGCATCGGCGCAATGGACTTCCTCGAGAAGCCGATCGCGCTGGCCAAGCTGCTGAGCGCGGTCAAGCGCGCGCTGGCGCGCGGCGCCTCGCCGGAGCAGAGGCCGAGCGCACCGTCGCTGAGCGCGGTCGGACGCAGCGGTGCACTGCGCGACCTGCGACGCAAGATAGAACAGATGGCCGCCCGCTCACGCGTCGTCCTGCTGCGCTGCGGTCCGTCCAGCTTCGGCGAACTGGCGGCACGCACGCTGGCCGCGCCCGGCCGGCGCTGGCTGGAACTGGCGACCATCAGCGGGCCGATCACGCAGGAACAGCTCGATGCCGCGCGCGGCGGCGTCATCCACACCGGCGACATCGCTCACCTGTCGCGCATGCAGCAAAAGAACCTCGCTTTCGCGCTGGAGCGGCTCGACCGCCTGGACGCCCGGCTGATCGCCTGCTGTGCGCAGGGTGCGCCGGAACTGCAGGCGGCAGGCTGGGAAGAGGCCGTGCTGGCGCGGCTGTTCGAGATCGTGCTGCCGCTGCCGGCGCTGGCCGAGCTGCGCGACGAAGTGGCCGATCTGGCCGAGGACGTGCTGAAACATCTGGTCGAGGCAGGCGAGGTACCGACGCGGCGACTGGCCGAGTCGGCACGTCCGCTGCTGCGCCAGCACGGCTGGCCCGGCGGCTACGGCGAACTGGTGTCGGTGCTGCGCTCGGCCGCGCTGGCCGCGCTCGACGACGAGGTGGACGCGAGCGCGCTGCGCGCGCTGCTGCGGCCGACCGGCACACCGGTGCTGCCCGGCCTCGACCAACCGCTGCGCGAAGCGCGCGAGGCCTTCGAGCGCATGTACTTCGAGCACCACATGGAACGCGAGGGCGGCAACATGACCCGCCTGGCGGAACGCTCCGGGCTGGAGCGCACCCATCTGTACCGCAAGCTCAAACAGCTCGGACTGCCCATCGGACGGCGCGGCGAACACCACGAGTAGCGCGCGTCGCGGCCGGCACGATCCGACCGGAATGCCTTCTGCCCGGGCCGGAGGCGGGGTTCTGTGGGAGGGGCCTTCCGACCCCGGCAGCAGCCTGTGCCGAAGCCTGCGGACCACAGCAGCCGCATCGCGACCGGAGGTCGCTCCCACAAGGATCGCTCCCTGCTCGCCGCCGGAGTCTGGTTTTGTGGGAGCGAGCTTGCTCGCGATAGCGACCTGCATCGAACCCGCGGGTAGCAGAGGCCGCGCGGCGGCCAGGGCCGCTTACAAGCGTTGCGCTCGGCCCGGCATCACGTCCGGCCGCCCTCGCCGCGCCCCCCCATGCCATGCGGATTTGCGGTTAGACTTCGCGGCGTCTCATTCCATGACATACAGATGTCTCTCGCCATCCTGCGCAGCCGTGCGCTCGCCGGCATGCAGGCGCCGGAGGTTGCGGTCGAAGTCCATGTGTCGAACGGCCTGCCCGCCTTCTCGCTGGTCGGTCTGCCGGACGTCGAAGTGCGCGAGGCGCGCGACCGGGTGCGGGCGGCCATCCTCAGTTCCGGCTTCGACTTTCCGGCGCGGCGCATCACGGTCAATCTGGCGCCGGCCGACCTGCCAAAGGAATCGGGCCGCTTCGATCTGCCGATCGCGCTGGGCATCCTGATCGCCGCCGGTTCGCTCGAAGCAACGGACATCGACGGCATCGAGTTCGCCGGCGAACTGTCGCTGACCGGCGCGCTGCGCCCGGTGCGCGGCGCACTGCCGATGGCGCTCGGCGCCCGCGCCGCCGGCCGCACCTTCGTGCTGCCCGCCTCGTCGGCGCCGGAGGCGGTGATCGCGGGCGGCATCGACGTGCGCGCCGCGACCTCGCTGCTCGACGTATGTGCGCATCTGTGCGGGCAGTCGGCGCTGCCGCGCGCGGTGCCGGCCAGCATTACTGAACGGGTTGCTTGCGCGGATCTGGCCGACGTGCGCGGGCAGCGCGGTGCCCGCCGCGCCCTGGAGATCGCCGCCGCCGGCAATCATTCGCTGCTGATGTCTGGGCCGCCAGGCACCGGCAAATCGATGCTGGCCGCCCGCTTCACCGGCCTGCTGCCGGACATGGACGAAGCCGAGGCGCTCGATACCGCGGCAGTGCTGTCAGGCGCCGGTCTGTTCGACCCGGCGGCGCTCGGCCGCCGCCCCTTCCGCGCACCCCATCACTCGGCCAGCGCGGCGGCGCTGGTCGGTGGCGGCGCCATTCCACGACCGGGTGAAATATCGCTGGCGCACAACGGCGTGCTGTTCCTCGACGAACTGCCCGAGTTCGACCGCCGCGTGCTGGAGGCGCTGCGCGAGCCGCTGGAAACCGGCCACGTGACCATTTCACGCGCCGCCCACCGCGCCGAGTTTCCGGCCCGCTTCCAGCTGATCGCGGCGATGAATCCCTGCCCCTGTGGCTATCTCGGTCACCCGTCGGCACGCTGTCGCTGCACGCCGGACCAGATCGCGCGCTACCGCGGCCGGCTGTCCGGGCCGCTGCTCGACCGCATCGACCTGACGGTTGTCGTACCACCGTTGACCGAACACGAACTGCGCGCCGGGCCGGGCGAGGCCAGCGTCGAAGTAAGGCAGCGGGTGTGTGCGGCGCGCGCGCTGCAGCAGCGGCGGCAGGGCAAACCGAACCAGCGGCTTGAAGCGGCAGACATCGACCGCCATTGCCCGCTGGACGACGCAGCGCACGCCCTGCTGGCGCAGGCGATGAACCGGCTCAGGCTGTCGGCGCGCGCCTATCACCGCTGCCTGAAGGTGGCGCGGACGATTGCCGATCTGAACGGACGGGAAGTGATTGCGGCGAACGAAGTCGCCGAGGCGGTGCAGTTCCGGCGCGCCCTCGACGCGCCGGCGAGCTGAGGCCGGGCGCTCAGCGGTTGCCGGCGATCTCGCGGAAGCGCGCGCGGTCTTCCTCGAAGCGCTTGCGGGTATCGACCAGATCGCGCTCCTTCTGCGCGATGTTCTCGCCGATCTGCCGCAGATCCTCGCCGTTGGTGTCCAGCCTGTCCTTGATTCCGGACGGCACACGCTTGCCCTTGGCGGTGAATGCGGCGGCGTCCTTCTCCAGCTTCTTGTGACGCTCGCTCAGCGTCTGCTGCTGCTCGCGCAGACGGGACAGCAGTTCTTCGATGTCGGCGATGCGCCGGTCGCGCGCGGCGTCGATCTCGCGTTCGCTGGTGTAGGTGTTGAGCAGCGTGGTGTCGCGACGTCGCTGCTCCTGACGCACCATTTCCTCGTCGCGCGCCTTCTTCGCATCGGCATCGCGCTTGGCGCGCTGAGCCTCGGTCATCGGCGCCTCAACCTGCTTGATCGTCGCGCCCTGGCTGTTCAGCTCGCGGTAGCCGCGGTCGGCACAGGCGGCCGGGAGCACGTCACCGCACACCTGCTGGCCGCGCGCATCCTTGCAGCAGTAGACGCGCGCCTCGCTCGCGGGCACATGCAGCATGGCCAGCGCAAGCAGGCCCGGCGCAAGGTGACGCAGATTCCCGGGTTTCATCTTCAGCCATTCACTCCGTATTTCGCGCGGTAGGCACGCACCGCGTCGAGATTGCCCTGCATGCCCGGGCTTTCCTGCAGATAGCCGACCAGATCGTCGAGCGTGGCGCAGGCAACCACCGGCATGCCGTATGAACGTTCCACTTCCTGAACCGCTGACAATTGTCCGGTGCCCCGCTCCATGCGGTCGAGGGCAATCGCCACACCTGCCGGCTCGGCGCCGGCCGCGCGGATCAGCTCGACCGATTCGCGCACCGAGGTGCCGGCGCTGATCACGTCGTCGATGATGAGCACCCGGCCCTTCAGCGGCGCGCCGATCAGCGTGCCGCCCTCGCCGTGGTCCTTCGCTTCCTTGCGGTTGAACGCAAAGGGCAGGTCGCGGCCACGCTGCGCGATCTGCATCGCGGTACCGGCGGCCAGAACGATGCCTTTGTAGGCCGGTCCGAACAGCATGTCGAACTGCGGCGCACGACTGATGATCGTATCGGCATAGAAGCTGCAAAGCTTGAGCACCGAAGCACCGCTGTTGAACAGCCCGGCGTTGAAGAAGTAGGGGGATTCACGCCCCGCCTTGGTGGTGAAGCTGCCGAAGCGCAGCACGCCGGTATCGACGGCGAACTTCACGAATTCACGTCTAGAATCCACGGGCTTTTCCAATCAGAACGGACAAACCGGCCATGTTACGTATCGTGTCGCTCAACCTCAACGGTATCCGCTCGGCCACCACGAAGGGTGTGTGGGACTGGGTCGCCGGCACGTCGCCGGACGTGCTGTGCGTGCAGGAACTGAAAGCCCAGGCGGCCGACCTCGATGTGACGATGCGTGCGCCGGCCGCGATGGGCGGCGCCGACGGTCACTTCCACTACGCCCTGAAGAAGGGCTACAGCGGCGTCGGCCTGTACGCGCGGCGACAGCCGTCGCGGGTGATCACCGGTTTCGGTGTCGAGGAGTTCGACAACGAGGGCCGCTACGTCGAGGCCGACTTCGGCGATGTGACGGTGATTTCTCTCTACCTGCCCTCCGGCTCCAGCGCGCCCGAGCGGCAGGAGGCCAAGTTCCGCTTCCTCGACCGCTTCCAGCCGCATCTGGCCGCGCTGCGGGCGAGCGGGCGTGAGATCGTGGTGTGCGGCGACTGGAACATCGCGCACCAGGAAATCGATCTGAAGAACTGGAAGGGCAATCTGAAGAACTCGGGCTTCCTGCCGGAAGAGCGCGCCTGGATGACCGCGCTGCTGGGCGCGGGCGGCTGGGTGGACGTCTATCGCACGCTGCACCCGGACGCCACCGACGACTGCTACACCTGGTGGAGCAATCGCGGCCAGGCCCGCGCGAAGAACGTGGGCTGGCGCATCGACTACCAGATCGCCACCCCAGGCATCGCGGCGAAGGCCCGCGCGGCAAGCGTCTACAAGGACGTCCGCTTCAGCGATCATGCTCCGCTCATTGTCGACTACGATGTCGATATCGCGTGAATCCCGAAGTCATCGCCCCGACCGCCGAAAGGACCGTCATGAAAGCTCTGCGCAGTCTCGCTCTCGTCGCCGCACTGAGTCTTTCGCTGCCGGCGGCGGCTGAATGGAACGAACTGGTCGTGTTCGGCGACAGCCTGTCGGACACCGGCAACTTCCAGGCGCTGACATCGGGTCTGTTTCCGTCCGCGGCTTTCGGTTACGCGCCGGGGCGCTTTTCCAACGGCCCGGTGGCGGTCGAGTATCTGGCCGCCTGGCTTAACCTGCCGCTGGACAATCATGCGGTGGGCGGCGCGCGCACCGGCACGCCGGTCGGCGGCGGCTCCGACAACTACGTCGAGGACACCAGCCAGGGCACGCTGCTTGCGGGCCTCTTGCAGAAGTCTCCGGGCTGGCTGAACGGCACCGGCATCAGCGCCCAGGTGGGTGACTACGTGGCCGGAGGCGGCGGTGGCGCCGACAAGCTCTATTTCATCTGGGGCGGCCCGAACGACTATTTCCTGCCCGCTTCGCTGACCACGCCCGCCACGGTGGGCAATGCGGTCGGCAATCTGCAGACGGCGATCACTTCGCTGTACGAAGCGGGCGCCCGCGATTTCCTGATTCCCAACATGCCCGATCTCGGCCTGACGCCCTCCTTCGTCGAGGAAGGTCCGCTGGCGGCCGGTCTGGCCAGTTCGGTGTCGGCCGCCCACAACGCCGCGCTCGCGCTGATGCTCGACCAGCTCGACCTGAACCTGGCGGACGCACGGTTCCGCACGGTCGACGTATCGGGCCTGCTCAATGCAGTCGCACTTGATCCCGGTCAGTACGGCTTCACCAATGTAGATACACCCTGTCAGACACTGGCTGGCTGCCCGGCCAACCCGGCGGGCTATCTGTTCTGGGACGATGTCCACATCACGACGGCCGGTCATCAGGCCGTGGCGACCGCGTTTCTTGCCGCGGCCCTGGTCCCGGAGGCTGAAAGCTGGGCCATGCTGCTGGCCGGTCTGGGCGTGCTCGGTGTAGCCCGTCGCCTACAGCGGAAGCGTCCGACCGACGACACTGTCGCGTTGCGGACTGCAACCTGAACGGCTAACTTCGGGGTCTGCCCCGAAATGACTTCACTCGCAAAGGAGAAGAGCAATGTCCGAACTGATCGATCAGAACACCGTCACCAAGGAAAAGCTGGTTGCAGACCTGAAGGTGGTCATTTCCGACGCCGAGGAACTGCTGCGGGTGACCGCCAACCAGGCGGGCGAAAAGGTGGGCGAGCTGCGCGTGCGCATGCAGGAAAATCTCACCTCCGCCCGTCACAAGCTGGCCGACGCGGAAGCCGCGCTGAAGGAAAAGTCGCGCGAGGTGGCGCGTGCCACCGACGACTACGTGCATGAGCATCCGTGGAAGTCGATCGGCGTCGCCGCCGGTGTCGGCCTGCTGGTCGGTCTGCTGATCGGCCGCCGCTGAGCTCGCGATGGCCGCATCGCCCCGGCCTGAGCGCCTCGCCGTATCGCTGAAGGGATTCGTTTCCAGCCTGATCGAGATCGTTCACGTCAGGCTGGAACTGATTACCGTCGAAGCGCGCGACGAAGCACTGCGTCTGACCGAACTGCTGGTCTATGGCGCGCTGGCCATCGCTTTCCTCACCTTCGGCATCGCCTTTCTGGCGGTACTGCTGACCGTGCTGCTGTGGGACAGCCATCGCCTGCTGGTGCTGACGCTGTTCTCGACGCTGTTCATCACGCTGGGCGTCGTGGCAGCGGTGATCGCCCGCGCGCGCATGGCCGAAGGCACGCGGCTGTTCGCATCCACTCTCGACGAACTGAAGCGCGACCGCGACGGGC
Source organism: Methyloversatilis discipulorum (assembly GCF_000385375.1). Classification (NCBI taxonomy): domain Bacteria; kingdom Pseudomonadati; phylum Pseudomonadota; class Betaproteobacteria; order Nitrosomonadales; family Sterolibacteriaceae; genus Methyloversatilis; species Methyloversatilis discipulorum. Next base: position 119,398 of record NZ_ARVV01000001.1, on the reverse strand, counting down.
TGGGCGGATGAACGCACGGCGCCTGCGCCTCGCCCTGATGCGCGAACGGCTGGTCGAACGTTCGCGCCGTCTGCGCGTCGAAGCGGCAGCCCAATCGGCGGTGCTCGACCCGGTACTGAACGTCGGCGACCAGATCCGCGACGGTGCCGCCTGGGTGCGCAGTCACCCACAGGTACTGGCAGCGGTTCTGGTCGGCTTCGCGGTCGTGCGGCCGCGACGGGTGTGGCGATGGGGCCTGCGGCTTTGGGGTGCCTGGCGCCTGCTGGGCACGCTGCAGCACAGGCTGACGTCGCGCTGAGAGGCGAGCCCTCAAGTTTTCCTGCAGGACGCCGAATTCAGCTCATTGCCACTGCATCCCCGCTCCCCCGATGACCACACACTCCGCACAGGAACTGGCGCGCAGAACGACCGAGCTGGTCACGCTGCCTGCCATCTACCATCGGGTGAAGCAGGTCATCGACGACCCGGATGGCTCGGTGATCGAACTGGCCAAGGTGGTGGCGGCCGACCCCGGCATCACGATGCGCGTGCTGCGCGTCGTCAACAGCGTGTTCTACGGCTTCCCGGGCAAGATCGAAACGATGCAGCGCGCGGTGAGCGTGCTCGGCATGCAGCAGGTGCACGACATCGTGCTGGCGACGACGGTGACCGCCGTGTTCGCCGGCATGCGCCCGGAGCGCATGGATGTCGCCCGCTTCTGGCGCGCCTCTGCGATGCGCGGCCTGCTGTCGCGCGCGGCCGCCAAGAGCTGCGGCCTGCTCGACGCCGAACGGCTGTTCGTCGGCGGCATGCTGGCCGACATCGGTCACATGGTCATGTACATGCACGTGCCGCAGGAATCGGAACAGGCGCTGGTCGACAGCCGCGCATCGGGAGCGCCGATCGAGCAGCTGGAACGCGAAATCGTCGGCTGCGACTACGCCGCGGTGGGCGAAGCACTGCTGACCGAATGGCGGCTGCCACGCAGCTTTGCCGTCGCCATCGGCGCCCAGATCGATCCGGCGCACGGTGCGCCGCACGAGTTCGAAGCGTCGCTGCTGCATCTGGCGCGCCACGCGGTCGGCTACGACGCAGAACTGATCGATTCGGCCCGCATCGTCGCCTCGGCCTCGCCGGCCGCCTGGCAGATCACCCGGCTGGAGCCGCAGGCCTTCGAAGGCGCCTGCGCCGAAGCGGGCAGTTCGCTGGCGGCGGTGATGGGGCTGTTCTTCTCCGAATACGCCTGATCGCCTGATCGGCGCATCACGACCCGCCGCAGACCGGACGGAAGGCGCGGGCACTGGTATCTTCCAGCCCACCTGCCGCCATTCCGTCCGCCCTTGATCCCCACTTCCCCTGCCGCCAGCTGGCTCGACAGCCTCAAGGTGTATGCGCACCCGCGCGTCATCGGCATGCTTTTCCTCGGCTTTTCCGCCGGTCTGCCGCTCATCCTGGTGCTCGGCACGCTGTCCTACTGGCTGCGCGAAGCTGGCATCGACCGCTCGACCATCGGTTACTTCAGCTGGATAGGTCTGGCCTACGGCTTCAAGTGGGTGTGGTCGCCGCTGGTGGATCGCCTGCCGCTGCCCGGACTGACCCGGCTGCTCGGGCGTCGGCGCAGCTGGCTGCTGCTGTCGCAGCTGGCGATCGCCAGCGCGCTGTTCGGCATGGCCAACACCGACCCGGCGCAGGCACTTGAACGCATGGTGTGGTGCGCACTGGCGGTGGCGTTCGCGTCCGCCACGCAGGACATCGCGCTCGACGCCTACCGCATCGAGGCGGTCGAGCAGCGGCTGCAGGGCGCGATGGCAGCCACCTACCAGGGCGGCTACCGCATCGCGATGATCGCCGCCTCGGCCGGCGTGCTGTGGCTGGCCGCCTCGGTCGACGCGACCGACACCGCCTACGAACACGCACCCTGGCGCTTCGCCTACCTGATCATGGCTGCCAGCATGGGCGTCGGCATCCTGACCACGCTGCTGATACGCGAGCCGGACGCGCCAGTATCGGCGGACACCATGCAGCGCGAGGCGCGCACCCGCGAGTGGCTGGCGCACGAAGGGCTGCACGGCCCGCTGCTGGCCGCCGCCGCCTGGATTCACGGCGCCGTGGTATCGCCCTTCGTCGATTTCATCCGTCGCTATCGCTGGCACGCGGTGCTGCTGCTGGCGCTGATCGGCACCTATCGCATTTCCGACGTGGTAATGGGCATCATGGCCAACGCCTTCTACGTGGACATGGGCTACACGAAGGACGAAGTGGCGAATGTGGCCAAGGTGTACGGCGTCGGCATGACCATCGTCGGCGCGGTGATCGGCGGCGTGCTGACGGCGCGCATCGGCGTCATGAAGACGCTGTTCCTCGGTGCCGCGCTGTCGTCGGCAACCAATCTGCTGTTCGTCTGGCTGGCCGGCCGCGGCCACGACGTGAACGGCCTCATCTTCGCGATCTCCGCCGACAACCTGTCGGCCGGCATCGCTTCGTCGGCCTTCGTCGCCTATCTGTCAGGGCTGACGAACGTGGCCTACTCGGCCACCCAGTACGCGCTCTTCAGTTCGCTGATGCTGCTGCTGCCGAAGTTCATCGCCGGCTTCTCCGGCGTCTATGTCGACGCCCACGGCTACGAAGCCTTCTTCACCGCCACCGCGCTGCTGGGGGTTCCGGTGCTGGGGCTGGTGCTGCTGGCGGCGCGGGCGAGGGGCAGGGACCAGGGAGGAGAGGCTAGGGGCTAGCGAATCCGGGCGGAGAAGCCGCCCGCATGCTTCCCCTGACCCCTAGCCTCTAGCCCCTCCCAATCTGTACAGCGCAAAACTGCCGAGAAAGTTCGGCTCGTCCTGCACCGGCTGTCCTGCGTCGTCGAGCACCAGTCGCTCACGGATCTCGATGCCCAGCTTTTCGCACAGCGCCTCGAAGTCGGCGATGGTGAAGAAGCGGACGTTGGGCGTGTCGTACCACTGGTAGGGCAGGCGGTCGGACACCGGCATGTGGCCGTCCATGATGGCCATGCGGTGCTTCCAGAACGCGAAGTTCGGGAAGCTCACGACGGCCTCGCGGCCGACGCGCAGCATTTCGGTCAACAGCTTTTCGGTGCGGTGCAGGGTCTGCAGCGCGTTCGAAATGATGACCAGGTCGAAGCTCTGGTCGACGAAGTCGTACAGGCCCTTCTCCAGGTCGATCTGCAGCACGTTGATGCCGTTGCGCATGCAGCTGATCACGCGCTCGATGTCGATCTCGACGCCGTAGCCGCTGGCGCCGCGGCTGTCCTTCAGGTGGCGCAGCAGCGCGCCGTCGCCGCAGCCGAGGTCGAGTACGCGCGCGCCCGGGCTCACCCAGCCGGCGATCACGTCGTAGTCTATGCGTCCGTCCAGTGCAGTCATGTCGGTACCCGCCTCACACCGTGATGTTGTCGAAATATGCACGCAGTACTGCGTGGTAGTGCGGATCGTCGAGCAGGAAGGAATCGTGGCCGGCCGACGATTCGATCTCCGCATAGCTCACGTTGCGCCCCTTGCGCATCAGCGCATCGACGATTTCGCGCGAGCGCGACGGCGCGAAGCGCCAGTCGGTCGAGAAGGACACCAGCAGGTAGTCGGCCGTGGCCGGCGCGAAGGCGTTTGCCAGATCGCCGCCGGCGTCGTGCGCCGGGTCGAAGTAATCGAGCGCGCGAGTGGCCAGCAGATAGGTATTGGCGTCAAAGCTGCCAGCGAACTTGTCACCTTGGTAGCGCAGATAGGACTCGACCTCGAACTCGACCTCGAAACTGAACTTGCGTCCGCCCTCGCGCAGCCGGCGTCCGAATTTCTCGGCCATCAGGTCGTCCGACTGGTAGGTGATGTGACCCAGCATGCGCGCCAGCCGCAGACCGCGACGCGGCAGCGTGTTGTGCTCGTAGAAGTGGCCGCCGTGGAAATCCGGGTCGGTGATGATGGCCTGGCGCGCCACCTCGTTGAACGCGATGTTCTGCGCCGTCAGCTTGGGTGCCGACGCGATCACCAGCGCATGGCGCACGCGCGCCGGCAGATGGATGGACCACGCCATCGCCTGCATGCCGCCCAGGCTGCCGCCGATGATGGCCGCCCAGCAGTCGATGCCGAGGCGGTCGGCCAGCAATGACTGCGCCGCCACCCAGTCCTCCACCGTCACCACCGGGAAATCCGCCCCCCAGGGCTTGCCGGTTTCCGGATTGGTGCTCATCGGGCCGGTCGAGCCGTGGCAGCCGCCGAGATTGTTGACGCTGATGACGAAGAACTTGCGCGTATCGAGCGGCTTGCCCGGGCCGATCAGGTTGTCCCACCAGCCGGTGTTCTTCGGCGCGTCAGCGTGGATGCCGGCCGCGTGATGGTGACCGGACAGTGCCGGACAGACCAGCACGGCGTTCGAGCGGGCGGCGTTCAGTTCGCCATAGGTTTCGTACATCAGCTCGAAACCCGGCAGTACGGCGCCGCTCTTCAGCGTCAGCGGCGTGTCGAAACGCGCGCACAGCGGGCTGACGATGCCGACGCTGTCTTCAGGGATGGATATTTCGTTGGCCATGAAAAAACCCGGTTGACCAAAGCCAGGACCGGGTTCGCCCTCGCTTTAGCCGAATTTGTAAGGGAGGCCCGGCAGCACACCGCCGGAGGAACCCGGGCGCCCGCAAGCTGAGACAAATCGGCGCCATGAAACAGGGGAAACTGCCTGCATTCTGGCGAATCAGGCAGGTTTGTCAATCGTGCGGCGCGTCACGTACTGACCGCGGTACCGCTCACGCACACCATCAGCATGCCGTTGTCGGCGCCCAGCACTTCGTAGTCGATGTCGATGCCGACCACCGCGTTGGCGCCCAGCTTCGCCGCCGCCTCGCTCATTTCCTGCATCGCCGCGTCGCGCGCGTCGGCCAGCGTGCTTTCGTAGGCGCCGGCGCGGCCGCCGACCACATTGCGGATGCTGGCGAACAGGTCCTTGAAGATGTTGGCGCCGATGATGGCTTCGCCGGTGACCACGCCGTGGTACTGGCGGATGGGCCGGCCTTCGAGCGTGGGCGTGGTGGTGAGCAGCATCGGCGTTCTCCGGTGACTATGCGAAACATCCTGGGCGAAAGCCCCTGGCGACCTTACCCCTGACGACTTTACTCTTCGTCCATCACCGCGGTGGTGTAGACCTCCTGCACGTCGTCCAGGCTGTCCAGCACGTCCAGCAGTTTCTGCATCTTCACTGCGTCGTCGCCGGCCAGCGGGCTTTCGTTCAGCGGCTTCATCGTCACTTCGGCGAATTCGGCCTTGAAGCCGGCCTTTTCCAGCGCGTCCTTGACCGCAACGAAGTCGGCTGGCGGACTGAGCACCTCGATCGAGCCGTCGTCATTGGTGAGCACGTCCTCGGCGCCGGCTTCCAGCGCCGCTTCCATCAGCGCGTCCTCGGAGGTGCCCGGAGCGAAGATGAACTGGCCGCAGTGCTTGAACATGAAAGCCACCGAGCCGTCGGTGCCGAGGTTGCCGCCATACTTGGAGAAGGCATGGCGTACGTCGGCGACGGTGCGGGTGCGATTGTCGGTCAGGCAGTCGACCATGACAGCAGCACCCCCGATGCCGTACCCTTCGTAGCGGATTTCCTCGTAGCTTGCCCCGTCGAGCTCACCGGTACCGCGCTTGATGGCGCGATCGATGTTGTCGCCGGGCATGTTTTCGCCCTTCGCCTTGTCCACAGCCATGCGCAGGCGCGGATTGAAATTGGGATCACTGCCGCCCATGCGGGCTGCCACGGTGATTTCCTTGATCAGCTTGGTGAACACCTTGCCCCGCTTGGCGTCCTGACGACCCTTGCGATGCTGGATGTTGGCCCACTTGGAATGACCGGCCATGAAAGAAGACGTCCGTTGGAAATGTGCAAGCGGCGATTTTAATCGAGAGCGCCGATGACGGGCTCAAGAGCGTTGCGCGGGACTCCGTTAATTCCGAATGGGAATTTTCCGGCTCCCGTGGCCGGCGGGTGAATGCAATCGTGACAACTACAAGACTTCTGATCGCTCTGCTGGCCATCAGTGCCAGCAGCGGCGCGCTGGCGGACGACCCGGCCAGCGAACCGTTGTGGCATTTCGGCGGCTTCGGCACGCTGGGCGCCGGCTATCACAGCCAGGAGGACGTCGTCTATCGGCGCGATCTCGAACAGGCCGGCGGCATCGAGGGTGACAAGCTCGGCTTCCGTCTGGACACCCGCATCGGCCTGCAGGCGAGCGCCACCTTCAATCCGCGCTGGTCGACGACGATACAGGCGGTCAGTCGCCTGAACAGTGAAGGCAACTGGGCACCCATGCTGAGCTGGGGCTTCGTGCGCTACGCCCCGACCGACTGGCTGGAACTGCGTGCCGGACGGCTCGGCGCCGACATCTACCTCGAAGGCGATTCGCGCCACGTCGGCTATGCCTACACCGCGGCGCGGCCGCCGACCGAAGTGTACGGCGTGGTGACGCAGGACCGCTTCGACGGCGCCGACCTCACGCTGCGCACGCCGATCGGCGACGGTCTGGGCAGCGTCAAGGTGTATGGCGGGCAGTCGCGCGGCGACTTCTACCTGTACGGCCAGCGGGTGACGCAGGACGACGCGACCACCGTGGGCGCGACGATCGAATGGGCGAGCGACACGCTGACGCTGAAGGCGGCCTGGGCAGACATTCATGCGCGCGGCGACCGTTCGCTGGTGGAACTGCGCGATGCGCTGGCGTCGGTACCGCTGGCGCAGGCGCAGTTGCGGGCATCGCAGATACAGACTTCTCACCACATCACCTTCGCCGGTCTCAGCGCGCGCTACGAGAACGGCCCGTGGTCGCTGCAGGGCATACTCGCGCGCGAGACCTTCTCGCAGTTTCCGCGCTACTCCGGCTGGGGTTCGAGCGTGGTCGCCGGCTATCGCATCGGCGCGTGGAAGCCCTATCTGACCTGGGGACGCATCTCCTTCGAACCGGACGACAGTGCGCTGACGCTGCCGGCTCCGGCGGCTGCGCTGCAGGTCGTCTACGACCGCGTCGTCGACCGGCTGACGATGAATCAGCGCACTTTCGGCGCCGGTGTGCGTTATGACTTCGCCACCGATTACGCCTTGAAGGTACAAATCGAAAAGATCAATGCCTCATCGTCGTCGATACTGATCACCCCCAGCGGCCTGCCGGTCCGCGATGCCAGTCTGACGCTGTTCACCGTCGTGCTGGATTTCGTCTTCTGATGCCGCTGATGCATTTGTTCACCCGACGAACCCTGCTCACGCTCGTACTTGCGTTCGTGAGCGGATGGGCGCGTGCGGAAACGCTGGCGGTCATCGTGCACCCCTCAAGCGGGGTGGACAGCCTGAGCCGGGAGGAAGTGAGCCATCTGTTCCTCGGTCGCATCAAGCACCTGCCGTCCGGCACACCCGCCGTCGTGCTGGATACGAAATCGTTGCGCGCGGACTTCTACCGCGCACTGGTCAATCGTGAAATGAACGAGATCAGCGCCTATTGGGCGCGCCTGAAATTCTCCGGACGGACCCAGCCGCCGGAGCAGATCGACGACGCCGAGTCGGTGCTGAGACGCGTCGCGGCCGAGCGCGGCGCGATCGGCTACATCGACGCCGCGCGGGTGGACAAGCGCGTCCGGGTGGTGCTGCTCCTTGAGTACTGAACCGGCTTCCCGCCCGCCCGACACGCCCGACGCAGCGCACTCGCCGCGCCGGCTGCAGACCAGCGTGGTCTGGCGGACCATGCTGCTGATGCTGTTCTTCGGCGGTCTGGTCGGCGTTCTGGTCGCGCTGGCCAGTACCGTCATGGTCGGCCGGGAAGAACGGGAGCGGATGCAGCGGCAGCTGGCCGAGCTGATGGCCACCGTCGAACGCACCGCCAGCGTCGCTGCCTTCGCGCGCGACGAACAACTGGCGAACGAGGTGGCCCAGGGCCTGCTGCTCAACGATGCGGTCGCCCGCGTCGTCATCACCGAAGCCGACCACGTGCTGGCGTCGGTGGGCGAGGCCGACACCGAGGCAGGCGTGCTGCGGCTGCCGGTGCTGGTCCGCCCGCTGACCTCGCCGTTCTCGCCCGACCAGCAGGTCGGCGAGCTGAGGTTGTGGCCGGCCAGTTCGAAGATCGCACAGGCTGCGGGTTCCTATTCGCGTTTCATCGCCATCATCCTGCTGATCGAGCTGGTGTTCGTCGTGCTGTCGGTTGCCTGGGTGGTGCTGAACGTATTCACGCGCCCGGTGAAGAAGCTGTCGGACGACCTGCATCACCTCGAAATCGGTGTCGGCAAGCATGTTTCGGTACCGACCGGACACGCCGGCGACGAGATCGGCCGGCTGGCCGGCGACGTCAATGCGCTGATCACGCGGATGGACGACCTGCTCGCCGCCGAGCGCGATACGCGGGCACAGCTCGAGGCATCCGAGCGCAAGTTCAGGCTCATCTTCGAGAGCGCGGAAACGGGCATCTTCACCGTCGACAATGCCGGTCGCCTGCACGACTGGAACCCCTGGCTGGCGGCCAAGCTGCGACTGCCGGCGCGCGAAGGCAGCGATCGCAGCTATGCGCTGGGCACCCTGCTCGGCGACGCTTCGTCACGGCTCGACACGCTGATGGTGCGCGCACTGAGCGACCAGCGTCCGACCTCGGCCGATTTCGGCGTGCAGTACGGCGAATCGGGCGTGCTCTGGCTGCACGTCGTGCTCAACCCTCTGCCCGACGGCCTGCTGCAGGGCATCGCCAACGACGTGACCGAACGCAAGCGCGCCGAGGCGAGCGCGCTGGCGATGGCCGAGCGCGACCCGCTGACCGGTCTGCTGAACCGGCGCGGCATCGAGCACCGGCTCAGCAGCGCGCTGGAAAGCCTGCACGGCAGCGGTCTGGCGCTGATGCTGGTCGATCTCGACGGCTTCAAGCAGGTGAATGACACGCAGGGCCACGAAGCCGGCGACCGCGTGCTCAGCTGGGTCGCCCGACAGCTCGAAGCCGTCGTGCGGCGCACCGATCTGGTCGCGCGGCTGGGCGGCGACGAGTTCGTCGTCGTGCTGTGCGCGCTGGAAAGCCCGGACACCGCGCGCTTCATCGCCGCCAAGATCGTCAGCGCACTGGCACGGCCGATAGACGCCGGCGGCAACCAGCCGGTGCAGATCGGCGCCAGTGTCGGCATCGCCTACACCGACTCCCGGGCAGACGCACCGGAAGCATTGATGCGCCGTGCCGACGAGGCGATGTACGAAGCCAAGCGCGCCGGCAAGTCGCAGTACCGCTTCGCATCCTAGGCCATTGCATCGCGAAGGGCGCTCACCGTCGGTTTTCCGCACTGTCCGCCGGACGCTGCGCTGGTAGCATCGCGCCATCCCCTCCGAGGAAGAAGCCATGGCCGAACCGCTCCACATCGCCCGCGCCGGCGACCTCTCGCTCGCCCTGCTGCCGAATATGGCCAACCGCCACGGGCTCATCACCGGCGCCACCGGCACCGGCAAGACCGTCACGCTGCAGTCGCTGGCCGAACGCTTCTCCTATATAGGTACTCCGGTGTTCATGGCCGACGTGAAGGGCGACCTCTCGGGCATGGCTGCGGCCGGCACCGTCAGCCCGAAGCTGCAGCAGCGCCTCGACATGCTGGGCATCACCGATTTCGTGCCCTACCCGAGCCCGGTCTGCTTCTGGGACGTGTTCGGCGAATCCGGCCACCCGATCCGCGCCACCGTCAGCGACATGGGCCCGCTGCTGCTGGCCCGTCTGCTCGGTCTGAACGAAACGCAGGCGGGCGTGCTCACCATCGTGTTCAAGGTGGCCGACGACCACGGCCTGCTGCTGCTCGACATGAAGGACCTGCGCGCGCTGGTACAGCACGTCGGCGACAACGCGGCGCAGTTCAAGACCCAGTACGGCAACATCTCGACCGCGTCGATCGGCGCCATCCAGCGCGGCCTGCTGCAGCTCGAGGAGCAGGGCGCCGACCGCTTCTTCGGCGAACCGATGCTGGACATCGCCGACCTGATGACCTTCGACGAGCACGGCCGCGGCACCATCAACATCCTGGCCGCTGACCGCCTGTACAACTCGCCCAAGCTCTACTCCACCTTCCTGCTGTGGCTGCTGGCCGAACTGTTCGAACAGCTGCCGGAAGTGGGCGACATGGACAAGCCCAAGCTGGTGTTCTTCTTCGACGAAGCCCACCTGCTGTTCAACGAGGCGCCGCCGGCGCTGCTGGAAAAGATCGAACAGGTGGTGCGGCTGATCCGCTCAAAGGGCGTCGGCGTCTATTTCGTGACGCAGAACCCGCTGGACGTGCCCGATTCGGTGCTCGCCCAGCTCGGCAACCGGGTGCAGCACGCGCTGCGCGCGTTCACGCCGCGCGACCAGAAAGCGGTCAAGACCGCTGCCCAGACCATGCGGCAGAACCCCAAATTCGACGCCGAACAGGCCATCCTCGAACTGGGCACCGGCGAAGCGCTGGTGTCCTTCCTCGACGAGAAGGGCCGGCCGTCTATGGTCGAGCGCGCCTTCGTGCTGCCGCCGGCATCCCGCCTCGGCCCGCTGACCGCGGACGAGCGCAGCGCGATGATCCAGCACTCACCGATGCGCGGCCGCTACGAACAGACGCTGGACCGCGAGTCCGCCTACGAGATGCTGGCCGCTGCAGTGAACGCGAATCCGGTCGCCACCGGCAAGCCTGTGCCGGGCGCACAACCCGGTGCGACCAACGCGCCAGCCGGTGACGGCGGCCTGCTCGGCGGGCTGCAGGATCTGGTGTTCGGCTCGACCGGCCCGCGCGGCGGCCAGCGTGACGGTCTGGCCCAGACCGCCGCCAAGACGGTGGCGCGCACCGTCGCCAGCTCGATCGGCCGCGAAATCGTGCGCGGCGTGCTCGGTTCCATCCTCGGCGGACGACGAAAATAGTGAGCAGCGCCGACGCGCGCCTCGGCATCTGGCTCGCCGTCATCGCATCGGCCGGCTTTTCGCTGAAGGCCATCCTGGCCAAGCTCGCCTATCCACACGGCGTCGATCCGGTGACGCTGGTGGCGCTGCGCATGCTGCTGGCCGCCCCCGTCTTCGTCGTCGTGGCTTGGCGCGAAGCGCGGCGCGGCGCGCCGCTCAGCGCCCGCGACTGGGCGACCGTCACGGTGCTCGGCCTGTTCGGCTACTACGGTGCCAGCATGCTGGATTTCTATGGCCTGCTCTACATTTCCGCCGGTCTGGAACGGCTGGTGCTGTTCACCTACCCGACGCTGACGCTGCTGATTGGCTGGATGGCGCACGGCCGCCGCATCACGCGGCGCGAAATCGTCGCCAGCCTGCTCTGCTACGGCGGCATCGCGCTGGCCGTGGTGCACGACATCGAAGTGAGCGGCGAGGCAGCGACCATCGCGCTGGGCTGCGCGCTGGTGTTCGGCTCCTCGCTCAGCTTCGCCATCTACCTGACCGGTGCCGCGGCGCCGATACGCAAGCTCGGCGCGACGCGCTTTTCGGCGCTCGCGACGCTGGTGTCGACGGTGGCGGTCAGCCTGCACTTCGTCGCCGTGCGCCCGCTCGACGCGCTGGCACAGCCGGCGCCGGTGCTGTGGCTGGCAGTGGCGATGGCACTGTTCTCGACCGTGCTGCCGGTGTTCCTGCAGTCGGCGGCGATCCGCCGCATGGGTGCGCAGACCGCGGCGCTGGTCGGCAGCACCGGCCCTGTCATCACCGTCTTCCTCGCCTGGTGGATGCTGGCCGAACCGGTGTCGGCACTGCAGATCGCCGGCACCGTGCTGGTGATCGCCGGCGTGCTGTGGGTGGGCCGGCGCTGAGCAAAGCGTCACGGCAGCGGAATACGGTCATGCTACTTTCATCGTCCTTTCCGGGGACAGGGATGGATGCATGGACGTATCGCGTTTCGAACAGCTGATCCACCGCCTCGAAGCGGTGGCTGCGCGCAACCCGTCGGGCTATCGCGCGCGCGTGGCGGCGGTGGCGCTGCTCGGCTTCGTCATCCTGGCCGTCGTGCTCGGCATGGCCCTGCTGATGGTCGGCGCGCTGGCCGGCGTCGTGCTGATGCTGTTCAAGGGCGGTGGCGCGGTCGCGCTGATCGCGCTGAAGCTGGGCAAGGCCCTCATCCTGCTCGCGTTGCCGCTGTGGCTGCTGCTGAAGACCTCCTTCCGCATGCTGCTGGCGCGCTTTCCGGCCCCGGAGGGCCTGGAGATCACGCGCGCCGACGCTCCGCGGCTGTTCGAGCGCCTCGACGACATGCAGCGACGGATGAACGGGCCCGCCTTCCATCACGTGCTGCTGGTCGACCAGCTCAATGCCGCCGTCGTGCAGCACCCGCGGCTCGGCCTGTTCGGCTGGAACCGGCACTACCTGATACTGGGCCTGCCGCTGCTGCAGACGCTGGACGAGGACGAGGCGCTGGCGGTGGTCGCCCACGAATACGGTCACCTGGCCGGCGACCACGGCCGCTTCGGCGCCTTCATCTACCGGCTGCGCGGCGCCTGGGGCCAGATGCAGGCGATGGCGCAGACCTGGGACGACTGGGGCAGCCGCCTCGTCGCCCGGCTGTTCGGCTGGTACGCGCCCTGGTTCAACGCCTACTCGTTCGTGATGGCGCGCGCCAACGAATACCAGGCCGACCGCTCGTCGGCCGAACTGGTCGGTGCCGCCGCGGCCGCCCGCGCACTGCAGCGGGTGGGCGTCGCCGCGCGCTTCGAGGCGCAGGATTTCTGGCCCGGCATAGACCGTCTGGCCCGCCTGCAGGCGGAGCCGCCTTCCGCACTGAGCGGCGAATGGCGACGCGCGCTGTCGTCGCTCGACGAAGCGCGCGCCTGCAGTTACCGCGACGAGGTGCTGCAGGAAAGCACCGGCTACGGCGACACCCACCCCTGCCTGAACGACCGTCTGCGCGCATTGGGCGAAGCGCCGTCGCCCGTCCTGCCGGCGATCGGCACGACCGCGGCCGAGCGCTGGCTGGGCGACGCACTGCCGCGACTGGCCGGCGTACTCGATGCCCGCTGGCGCGACGACGTACGCACGCGCTGGCAGGAGCGCAACAGCTATCTGGCCGAACGTCTGCAGCAGTTGCAGGCGCTGCGCGAGAACGGGGAGCGCAGCGTCGAGAATGAATGGACGCTGCTGCTGCTGACCGCCGAACTGGAGCCGGATGTCGACCGGCGACCGGCCATCGAGGCGCTGCTCGCGCGGGCGCCGGACCACCTTGCGGCACGCTTCGCGCTCGGCGACCTGAAGCTGGACGCCGATGACGCCGGCGGCATCGACGACATCGAGGCGGTGATGCAGGCCGACGCGGACGCGATACTCGCCGGCTGCGAAACGATCTGGCGCTGGCTGCGCACGCGCGACCCGGTGCGCGCCGACCTGTACCGCGAACGCTGGGAAAGACGGCAGGCACATCTCGCCGGCGTGCAGCACGAAATGGACACGCTGGACCCGAAGTGCGAACTCGGTCGGCACGACCTGTCGCCCGAGGTCGAAGCGGACATCGTGCGCGCCGTGCTGCCGCACGTCGATCGCCTCGCCCGCGTCTTCCTGCTGCGGCGGCCGATCGGCGCCGACCCGCGGGCGCGTGCCTACGTGCTGGCTTTCGACATGACGCGGCGCTGGCTGCGCAGTGAAGAGGCGCTCGGCAAGCTGGCGCGGACGCTGGCGGCAGCGGACTATCCGGTGTCACTGCACGTGGTGCCGCTGGGCGCGAAAGCCTTCCGCGGCTGGCGCAAGCGCATCCGCGCGCTGGGCGTCGACGCGCTGCCGCTGGGCGGCGAAAGCTGAACCTCAGGCGGCCTCAGGCGGCGATCGGCGGCAGTTCGGCGTCGCTCTCGCCCAGCGTGAAACAGAAGGTGGCGCCCTTGCCCGGCTCGGCGCGCGCCCAGACGCGGCCGTTGTGGCGACGGATGATGCGCTGGACCAGCGCCAGGCCGATGCCGGTGCCTTCGAACTCACCTTCGCGATGCAGCCGGATGAAGGGATTGAACAGCTTGTCGGCGTGCGCCATGTCGAAGCCCACGCCGTTGTCGCGTATGTAGATCACCGCCTGCTGACCACGGCCTTCGGCGCCGACTTCGATGCTGCCGTGCGGCACCGGCGACGAGAACTTCCACGCGTTGCGCAGCAGGTTGTCGAGCGCAATGCGCAGCAGGCCGACGTCACCGGCCACCAGCATGCCGGGCTGGATGACGAAGGTGCAGTCGCGGCGCGGATCGCTGGCGCGCAGCATGTCGGCGATCTCCTGCGCCAGCGCGCTGAGGTCGACCGGCTGGCGCTGCAGCGGCATCCGCGTCACGCGCGACAGTTCGAGCAGGTCGTCGACCAGATGCTCCATGCGCAGCGCGGCGCGCAGGATGCGCGACAGCGCATCGAAACTCGCCTTGCCGAGGCCGCTCACGTCGGGCCGTGTCATTTCCGATTCGAGCACGCTGGCGAAGCCGTGAATGGCGCGCAGCGGGCCGCGCAGGTCGTGCGACACCGAGTAGCTGAAGCTTTCCAGTTCCTCGAATGCGGCCCGCAGGCTGGAGGTGCGGCTGCGCACGCGCTCGTCCAGTTCGTGATTGAGTGCGCGCAGATCCTCTTCCGCCTTGACCTGGCGACTGACGTCGCGCGCACTGCCGCGGTAGCCGGCGATCTGGCCGGAGGCATCGCGCCACGGGCGGCCGGACAGCGCCATGATGCGCACGCCGCCGTCCTGCTGTCGCCAGTCGATCACGATGTCGCGGAAGGGACGGAATTCCTGCGTCAGCAGCGCGATGTCGTCGTGCCGCTGCGGGCCGGGGCGGCGCATCGCGAACAGCGCGTTCAGCGACAGGCCGCGCAGCGGCCAGGCGCCGTCCGACGTGTACACAATGGTGCGCTCGGCATCGGTTTCCCAGAACCAGTCGGCCGCCGCCTCGGCGAAATCGCGCAGCCGCGTGCGCTCGGCTTCGAGTTCGCTGATTTTCTTGTCCAGCTTGTCGCGCAGCCGCTCGGCGTACAGCGCGTCGGCGTCGCCGACCACCGGCCGCTGCGGGCCTCGGCTGCCCAGCGCCTCCAGCTCGGCGACCAGCGCGCCGATCTCGCAGGGCTTGACCAGGAAGCGGTCGGCACCCAGCCGGTAGGCCAGTTCCTCGTCGCGGCGGTCGGTGAAGGTGGCGGTGTAGAAGGCGAACGGGATGGCAGCCAGCTGCGGGTGGGCACGCACCGCGCGGCACAGGCCATAGCCATCGAGTTCCGGCATCAGGATGTCGGACACGATGAGGTCGGGCGGCTGCGCCTTGGCCAGTTCGAGCGCGGCGCGCCCGTCGGCTGCGGTGCGCACGGCGTGGCCACGCGATTCCAGCGCGGCGCTGAGCATCAGGCGAGAGTTCTCGTCGTCTTCGGCGATCAGGATGTCCATCAGGCTCGGGCCAGTACGTCTTCGATCTGTTTCATCACCCGCAGCGGGTCGATGGGCTTTTCGATATAGCCGTTGCAGCCGGCGGCCAGCACGCGCTCGCGGTCACCGGCCATCGCGAACGAGGTGATCGCGATCATCGGAATCGGCGGCCAACCCTCGGCCGCGCGGATGCGGCGGGCGACCTCGATGCCGTCGATGTCCGGCAGCTGGATGTCGAGCAGGATGAAGTCGGGGCGCTCGCGCAGCGCCTCGGCAACCCCTTCCAGCCCGGTCATCGCGCAGCGCGTACCGTAACCTCCGGCGTGCAGGATGAATGTGATCAGTTCGAGGTTGTTCTCGTTGTCCTCGATCACCAGCGCGGTCTTCACGGGCGGCTGCCCTCCGTCGCACGGCCCGAGCCCTCGCGCGGCAGGTGCAGCGTGAAGCGGCTGCCCACGCCCGGCGTGCTCTGCACGTCGACGCTGCCGGACAGCAGTTCGGTGGCGATCTTGCGCGTCAGGTAGAGACCGAGCCCGGTACCGGGCGTCTTCACGCGCAGGTGGGAATCGATGCGTTCGAAGGGCTGGAAAAGACGGGCCAGCCCGGTATCGTCCATGCCGATGCCCGTATCCTCGACGCTGATGTCGAGCCAGCTGCCACGCACGCTCGCCTCCACAGTGATGGTTCCTTCGACGGTGTACTTTACCGCGTTGCTCACGAAATTCAGTATGCATTGGAGCAGCCGGCGGCGGTCCGCCTGGACCAGGATGCCCGGCGGCACGCGCACCTCGATGTCCAGCTTCTTCTCGCGCGCGGCCGGCGTCACCGACTGCACCGCCTCGTCGATCACCGCCTCGACCTCGAAGCGCTCCTCGAACACGTCGATGAAGCCGGCTTCGATCTTCGATATGTCGATCACGTCGGTGATCAGCGCCAGCAGGTGCTTGGCCGAGCCATAGACCCGGCTGAGCTGATCGTGCTGGCGCGTGTTCAGCTCGCCCGCCATGCCGGCCAGCACGACACCGGTGAAGCCGATGATGGAATTGAGCGGAGTGCGCAGTTCGTGTGACATCGAAGCGATGAACATCGATTTCAGCCGGTCGAGATCCTTCAGTCGCTCGTTCGCCTGCGCAAGTTCCGCGGTGCGTTCGGTCACTCTCTGTTCCAGCGTTTCATTGGCCACGCGCAGCGCCTGTTCGGTGCGCTTGATGTCGCTGATGTCGCGCAGCACGCTGGAAATGAACTGCACCTCGCCGTCGGCGCCGCGGTGCGCGACCCGTACCGCCGACATCGGCACGCTGCCGCCACCGTGTTTTCGCAACCGCGTCTCGCCGACCCAGATGCCGTCCTTCATCACCGCCGGCAGTTCGACCGTGAGGTAGTGGCGGTAGGCATCCGGCGGGTAGAGGTCGCCGACCAGCAGGTTGTCGGGCAGCTCGCTGCCGGTCAGGCCGACGGTGCGCCGCGCGGACAGGTTCAGGTAGGTGATGCGCAGATCGGTGTCCACCGTGGACACGTAGTCCGGCGTCGCGTCGAGGATGGCCGACAGCCTGACCTGCTCCGCCTGCACCCGGTGCCGCTCGCGCGCGACCAGGAAACGGCCGAGCAGCGTCGCCACCTCGCCAGCGAAGCGCTGCTCGTCATGCGCCCACTCGCGCATCTCGCCGGTATGTTCGAGACAGACGACGCCGGCCAGCCGGCCGTCGAGAAAGACCGGCGCGTCCAGCATGGCGCTGACACCCTCGGCGTCGAGGTAACCGCCGGTGAATTCGTGCACCTGCGGATCGCGGCGCGCATCGGCGGCAGCGATGGTGCGGCCGCTGCGCAGCGCGGCGAAATAGTCG
This sequence comes from Methyloversatilis discipulorum, assembly GCF_000385375.1. Taxonomy (NCBI): domain Bacteria; kingdom Pseudomonadati; phylum Pseudomonadota; class Betaproteobacteria; order Nitrosomonadales; family Sterolibacteriaceae; genus Methyloversatilis; species Methyloversatilis discipulorum. Next base: position 102,276 of record NZ_ARVV01000001.1, on the reverse strand, counting down.
GGGAAGGCGGACGCCGCCAGCACGGCGCCGGAGACATGACCGCGATCGACGTCGATCCGGCGCCGGTCGTACAGGTCCAGGCAGCGCAGCCGGCCGCTGTCGACGTCCAGCCGCCACACGCCGGCGCGGCTCACCGACAGTGCGTCGGCCACCACTTCGGTCAGCGTGGCGAGCGCGGCATCGTCGCCGGTCGACAGTGCATGGTCCACGCTGAGACGCATGATGGCCGCGAGCTGGCCGTCCTGCCGTTCGAGCCGGCCGCGCTGCTCGCGCCGCGCGCGCAGGTCGTCGGTCACGTCGATGAAGGTGGCCTGGATGGCCTGGGCGCCGTCCCAGCTGACCTGGCGGATGACCGAATCCAGCGTGCGCCGCTGGCCGTCCGTGCGCACCACGTCGAGCTGCATCGGCAGCACGCGGCCGGACGCCAGCAGGCGGCGGTTGCTGTCGCTGGAAATGACCGGCAGGTCGTCCGCCACCACCATGTCGGCCAGCGAGTGCTGTCCCATCAGGTCAGCCACCGACTGGAAGCCGAGCAGTTCGGCCGCGCGCCGGTTGGCGTACAGCGGCTGGAACTGGCGGTGAATCAGGATGCCCTGGATCGAGCCGTCGAACAGGTCGAGCAGCTGCGCTTCGCGGGTACGCGCGCGACGCGACGCGGCGGCGCGCTCGTTCAGCGTGATCGACAGCGAATAGGGCGCGATCGACATCGTGATGACGAAGGCCTGCAGCAACAGCAGCGCACGCAGCGGCGTCTCGCTGCCGAAGGGGCCCAGCCCGGTCTGCGTGCCGTACAGCGCGACGCCGTTCATCAGCACCAGCAGCAGGCTCATCCAGCGCACCTTGAGGCGGATCGCCGACCACACCAGCACCGCCGGCAGCACCAGCATGTAGGGCTCGGGACCATCGAGCACGCGCAGGAAGAGCGCAGCCGTCACGCCCAGCGTCAGCAGCAGCCAGGGCAGCACGGTCCGCAGGTCGGCCATCAGCCTCTGCAGCTGCAGGCGACCGATCCAGCCGGCGACCAGCTGCACCACCAGCAGCGTGCCGGCGAAGTGGGCGGCCGCGTGCAGCGTCCAGTCCGACAGATAGAAGGGGGCGCCGGCCGACCAGGCGTCGCTGGCGCCACGGGCGATGGCCAGCAGCAGCGCAACGCCGATGAACCACGCGTAATGGTCGGCGCGCATGCGCGGGTAGGGCTGCAGCGGGAAGGTGCGCAGCACCTGCGTGCCGACGCAGACCAGGACGCCGGTCAGTGCTGCATTCAGCGTCGCGGCCAGCGGCGTCTGCCCGGCCAGCACACCCTGCACCAGCGTCACCAGCATGACCGGCACCGCGTGCGCGAGGCCGAACAGCAGCACCACGGCGAAGGCGATGCCGAGGCCGATCTGCAGGACCGGCGGCTGGCCGTCGGAGAGGCCGAGCAGCGGATCGACCTGGGTCGCCAGTGCACAGGCGGCCGCGCTGGCGACGTAGCGGAGCGGGTGCAACGAGGCGCGCGGAGATGCAGACACGATATGCTGCGGCAGTGAATGGTCGGCGCATCTTAGCGTCCTTCCGGCGCCGCGACCTATCGGCACAAGGAACGATGGACGCGGCGCGGCGTCCACCGCCCAGCTCTTCAACCCTCGTCAACCACGATGACACGCCTGATACGCCTCGGCCTCATCCTCGCCGCCCTGCTGCAGCCCGCGCTTGCCGCGCAGTGCGTACCGCCCGGCCGCTGGATCGCCCCGGGCAAGGGCGAACTCGACGCCGGCAGCGTGCTCGCCCGCGCCAGCGCGCAGAGCGTGCTGCTGCTCGGCGAGACGCACGACGTCGCCGCTCACCATGACTGGCAGCTCGACACGCTGCGCGCGCTGCACGCGCGGCGCCCGCAGATGGTGATCGGCCTGGAAATGCTGCCGCGCAACGCACAGCCGGTGCTCGACGCCTGGGTGCATGGCGACATCGACGAGACGGCGCTGTTCGAGCGCACCGGCTGGACGCGCACCTGGGGCGTGCCGCCGTCGCTGTACGCGGGCATCTTCCGCTTCGCGCGCGAGCACCGGCTGCCGATGCGCGCGCTGAACATCGAGCGCCAGGTGGTGCGCGAAGTGTCGAAGCTCGGGCTGGCCGGCGTACCGCCGGCGCGGCGCGAAGGCGTTGGCGATCCGGCCGACGCCCCCGACAACTACCGCAACTGGCTCAAGCAGATCTGGAGCGATCACATGCCGCAGGCGCAGGCGACGTCGAACGAGGCCTTCGTGCGCTTCATGCAGGGCCAGCTGCTGTGGGACCGCGCGATGGCCGAGGCGCTGGTGACGGCAGCGCGCGAGTACCCGCAGGCGCTGGTGGTCGGCCTGATGGGCAGCGGCCACGTCATCCACGGTCACGGCGTCGAACACCAGCTGCGCGCACTCGGCGTGGCCGACGTCGGCAGCCTGCTGCCGTGGGACAGCGACGCCGACTGCGGCGATCTGGTCGCCGGCGTCGCCGACGCCGTGTTCGGCATCGTGCCGGCGGTGCAGGACAGACTGCGCTGATGCGCGCACTGCACCGGCTGGCCGTCGCCTGCACACTGTGCTGCGGCAGCGCGCTGGCCGCACCGCATTACACGATCACCGCCCGGCTGGCGCCGGCCAGCAGCACGCTGGACGCCGCCGCCCGCATCGTGCTGCCGGCCGGCGAAACGGTGGCGCTGCGCATGGACGGCGCCCATCGCATCGAGTCGATGCAACTCGACGGCCGCCCGCTGAGCGCCGCGCGCGACGGCGGGCAGTGGCGCATCGAGCTGGCCGCCGCCACGCGCGACCGCCAGCTCGAACTGCGCTGGCAGATCCGCGCCCAGGCGCCGGACAGCGCCGCCCGCCATCGCGACACGCTGACTGCCTTCGCGCCACAGATCGGCGAGGCAGGCAGCTTCCTGCCGGCCGGCGGCGCCTGGTATCCGCTGCCGCATGACAGCGCCGGCCCGCTGCTGCATCGCTACGCGCTCACCGTCGACCTGCCCGCCACGCAACGCGCGCTGGCACCGGGCGACCTGACGCAGGACACGGTGCGCGACGGCCGCCGCAGCCAGCGCTTCGAAGCGCGCCAGGACGGCGAGGGCGCCGACCTGATGGCCGGCCCGTGGCAGCAGACGACGCGCGCACTGCGCGCCCGCGACGGCCGCACACTGACGCTGGTCACGCTGTTCCACCCCGAGCTGGCGGCTGAAGCCGAGGGCTATCTCGACGCTGCGGCGCAGGCACTGACGCAGTTCGAGACGCGCTTCGGCGACTACCCGTACAGCCGCTTCAGCATCGCCTCATCGCCGACGCCGACCGGCTTCGGCATGGCCGGCCTGACCTACCTCGGCATCGACGTGCTGCGCCTGCCCTTCATCCGCCACACGTCGCTGCCGCACGAAATCGCGCACAACTGGTGGGGCAACGGCGTGCATCTGGCGCCGGACAGCGGCAACTGGTCGGAAGGCCTGACCACTTTCGTCGCCGACTACGCACAGCGCGAAGCGCAGGGCGACGATGCGGCGCGCACGCTGCGCCTGGACTGGCTGCGCGGCCTGTCGGCGCTGGCGCCGGCGGCGCACGACAGCCTGGCCGACTTCGGCGGCCGCACGCATGACGCATCGCAGGCCATCGGCTATCACAAGGCGGCGCTGGTGTTCCTGATGCTGCGCGACACGCTGGGCAGCGCCACCTTCGACCGCGCGCTGCGCACCTTCTGGTCCTCCCACCGTCACCGCCGCGCCGGCTGGGACGATCTGCGCCTCGCTTTCGAGCAGGCGTCGGGCCGCGACCTGCGCCGCTTCTTCGCCGAATGGGTGGAGGGCCGTGGCCTGGCCGAACCGCGGCTGGACGCAGTCAGACCGGGCGCCGACAGCGTGACGCTGACACTGGCGCAGCCGGCGCCGCCCCATCTGCCTGGCCTGCCGCTGCATCTGCGCGACCCGGACAGCGGCGCGCTGCGCATCGAAACCCTGACGGTCGACCGGCCACAGCAGTCCTTCACGCTGCCGCTGAGGGGCTGCGCCGAACTGGCGGTCGATCCCGACTTCCGCACCGCGCGCCGGCTGCGTCCGGGCGAGGCGCCGCCCATCCTGCGCGAAGCGACGCTGGACGGCACGCTGGCGCTGACCGTGCTCGACGGCGGCGACGCGCGCGTCAGTGCAGCGGCCGACGCACTGGTTGGCGACTGGCTGGACACGCCGCCGCCGCGGCTCGCCGCCGACGTCGCACCCGGGCGCACTGCCCGCATGGTGATCGGCCGCAGCGCCGACCTCGACCGCTGGCTGGCGCGGCACGGCCTGCCGGCCCGCCCGCGCGACGGCGATGTCGTGGCCTGGGCCGTGCGCAGCGCGGCTGGCGGTACGCTGGCATTGGTCGCCGCACGCGACGCCGACGCGCTGACCGGCGCCCGGCGAGCGTTGCCGCACTACGGTCAGCAGGGCTGGGTAGTCATCGACGGCGGACGCGCCAGCGCGCGCGGCCAGTGGCCGGCGCAGACGCAATGGACCCGGGTGTGCGCACTCAGCGCGCGATGAGCAGCGCGTCCAGCCCGAGCCGGTCGCGCAGCAGGCGGGCGGCCGATTCGGCCGCTTCGCGGCTGGCAAAGGGCCCGGCCTGCACGCGGTGGCGGCTGCCGTCGCTGTTCACCCGCACCCGATCGGCCAGTTCAACCAGACCGTCGACGACACGCCGGCTCAAGGCCTGCGCGTTGTCGAGGCCGGCAAAGGCGCCCAGCTGCAGCCAGTGACCGGTGTCGGCCGCCGCTGGCGCGGGTTCGGTCGACAGCGCGGCAATCACGTCAGCTTCGGCGGCACGCTCGACCGGCGGCGTGCGCTGCACTTCCGGCCGTCCGGCGGCGCGACGCGCCAGCAGATCGCCCGGGCTGCCTTCGGCGAACACGGCCTCGACCTCGACCTCGGCGCTGCCGTCGTTCACATAGCCGAGCTTGGCGGCGGCGGTCCACGACAGGTCGATCACCCGGCCCGGCTTGAACGGGCCGCGGTCATTCACCCGCACGACGACCGAGCGGCCACTGGCCAGGTGAGTGACGCGGGCGTAGCTCGGGATGGGCAGTGTCGCGTGCGCGGCGGTCATCGCGTACATGTCGTACACCTCGCCGCTGGAGGTTTTCTGGCCGTGGAACTTGCGGCCGTACCAGGAACCGCGGCCGCGCTGGCGGAAAGGTTTCGCCTCGGTCATCGGCACGAACTGCATACCCAGCGCTGAATAGGGCCGGTTGGCGAAGCGGTGCAAGGGTTCGTCGCGCGGCACGGCGTCGGGGATGGCGGCCAGCGCGGCGGCGTCCGGCGCGTTGTCGCCCGGGCCGTCGTCCAGGTAGTAGCCGCCACCACGCTTCGTCACCGGCGGAGCTGGTTTCGCCGGCTCGCCCGGCGGAGCGCGCACGACAGGCGCCGGGTCCGGCTCGACCTCGGTCACCGGCGGCGCACCGGCACAGCCGGCGAGCACGGCGGCCGCCGACAGCAGCGCGAGCAGGCCACGGATGTGCACGATCAGCGCTCCCGCCGCCGGCGCCGGTGCGCCTCGATCGACATCAGCAGCCCGAGGCCGATGCACAGCGTCACCAGCGCGGTGCCACCGTAACTCACGAAGGGCAAGGGCACGCCGACCACCGGCAGCACGCCGGTCACCATGCCCATGTTCACGAAGGCATAGGTGAAGCAGGACAGCGAAATCGCGCCGGCCAGCAGGCGACCGAACAGCAGCGGCGAGCGGGCGGCGATCATCAGGCCGCGCCCTATCATCGCCATATAGATAAGCAGCAGCACCACCGCACCCAGCAGGCCGAACTCCTCGGCCATCACGGCGAAGATGAAGTCGGTGTGGCGCTCGGGCACGAATTCGAGATGGGTCTGCGTGCCTTCCTTCCAGCCCTTGCCGAACACGCCGCCGGAACCGATGGCGATGCTGGACTGGATGATGTGGAAGCCGCTGCCGCGCGGGTCGGAGGTCGGATCGAGCAGCGTGCACACGCGCTGCCGCTGGTAGGCCTTGAAGCCCGGCCACTCGACGCCTTCGGCGCACATCGCGTCGCCCTCGACCGCCAGCGTCGCGATGCCGACCACGCCGATGGCGAGCACCGGGATGATGAGCTTCCACGACAGGCCGGCGAAGAAAATGACGAATACGCCGGCCGCCAGTACCAGGATGGCGGTGCCCAGATCCGGCTGGTGGAAGATGAGGCCGACCGGTATCAGCAGGATGACCAGCGCCACCAGGAAGTCGCGCAGCCGCAACTGCGCCTCGTGCCGGTGGAAGTACCAGGCCAGCATCAGCGGCACCGAAATCTTCAGCATTTCCGACGGCTGTATCCGGGTGAAGCCGATGTTGAGCCAGCGTTGCGCGCCCTTCGACGTTTCGCCGAACAGTTCGACGCCGATCAGCAGCACGACGCCGACGACGTAGAAGGGCAGCGCCAGCTGCATCAGGCGCAGCGGCGGAATCTGCGCCACCACCAGCATGACGCCGAGGGCGACCGCGAGATTGACCAGATGGGCGTCGAAGCGGAAGGAGAAGTCGGCGGTGGCGCTGGCCATCACCAGCGTCGCCAGCGACAGCAGCACGAAGGTGATCGCCAGCAGCGGCGGATCGAGCGCCGACAGCAGGCCGAAGATGCGCTCGCGCAGCGCCGACCATCTACTCGCTGTCAGTTGCATCGGCATCCTCCGGTGCAGGGCCTGCCGGCGTATTGCCCAGCAGGTAGTAATCGAACACCTGGCGCGCGATCGGCGCCGCCGACTGAGCGCCGAAGCCGGCGTTCTCGACGATGACCGCGAGCGCGATCTTCGGGTCGTCGGCCGGCGCATAGGCGATGAACAGCGCGTGGTCGCGCAGCTTTTCCGCCAGCTTGCCGCCGCGATACTGCGCACCCCGCAGCGAGAAGGCCTGCGCGGTGCCGGTCTTGCCGGCGGCAACATAGGGCGCGCCGGCGAAGGCACGGGCACCGGTGCCGGCCTTGTTCACGTCTTCCATCGCCTGCTTGATCACCGCGATGTGCTCCGGCTTCAGGTTCACCCGCCGCGTCGGCTGCGGCTCGATCTCGCGTACTGCGCCGGTGCGCACGTTCTCGACCTGCTTCACCAGATGCGGCTTGTAGACGACGCCGTCGGCCGCCAGTATCGACACCGCGTGCGCCAGCTGCAGCATCGTATAGGCGTTGTAGCCCTGACCGATGCCGACCGAAATCGTTTCGCCGGCGTACCACTTCTGCTGTTCCGGCTTCTTGAAGCGCTTCTTCTTCCATTCCGGCGACGGCAGCACGCCGGTCGCCTCGCCCTCGATGTCGATGCCGGTGCGGCTGCCCAGGCCCATCTGCGCCATGAAGCCGGCGATGCCGTCTATGCCCCAGTCCGCCGCCAACCGGTAGTAATAGGTGTTGCAGGACACGACGATGGACTTGTGCATGTCCACCGAGCCGTGACCGCCCACCTTGTCGTCGCGGAAGCGGTGGCCACCGAAGTCGAAGTGGCCGGGGTCGGCGATGGCGAACTGCGGCGTGCGCTTGCCGGCGGTCAGCGCGCCGAGCGCCATGAAGGGCTTGAAGGTCGAGCCGGGCGGGTAGGCCGAATAGATGGCGCGGTTCAGCAGCGGGTGGTCGGCCGAGGTGTTCAGCGCCTCCCAGTTGGCGCTGTCGATGCCATCGACGAACAGATTGGGATCGAAGGTGGGCTTGCTCACCAGCGCCAGCACGCCGCCGGACGACGGTTCGATCGCCACCAGCGCACCGCGCCGCTCGCCGAAGGCCTGTTCGACCACGCGCTGCAGGCCGGCGTCCAGCGTCAGCCGCAGGTTGTTGCCGTTCTGCGGCGGGGTGCGCGACAGCACGCGCACCGCGCGACCGGCGGCGGTCACCTCGACCTGTTCGAAGCCGGTGACGCCGTGCAGATCGTTCTCGTACGACAGTTCCAGCCCGCTCTTGCCGATGTGGTCGGTGCCGCGGTAGTTGTCGGCCACGCCCGCCTCTTCTATGCGCTCGGCGTCGCGCCGGTTGATGCGGCCCATGTAGCCCAGCACGTGCGAGGCCAGTTCGGTGTTCGGGTACTGGCGGAACAGCCGCGCCCTCACCTCGACGCCGGGGAAGCGATAGCGCTGGGCGATGAAGCGCGCCACTTCCTCGTCGGTCAGCCGGGTGCGTATCGGCAGCGAATCGAAGTTGCGCGACTCGTCCATCAGCTTGCGGAAACGCTTGCGGTCGCGCGCCTCGATATTCACCAGCTGCGCCAGCTCGTCTATCGTCGTTTCGAGATCGGCCACGCGCGAGGGCTGTATTTCCAGCGTGTAGGCCGAGTAGTTGCGCGCCAGCACCTCGCCCTTGCGGTCGATGATGAGGCCGCGATTCGGCGTGACCGGCAACAGCGCGATGCGGTTGTCCTCGGCGCGGGTGGCGTAATAGTCGTGCCGGACCACCTGCAGCCAGAAGAAGCGCGAGAACAGCAGCGCGAAACACACCAGCACCAGCGCGCCGGCGAAGTACACGCGGCGGCGGAAGCGGACGAGCTGCAGTTCCGGGCTGTTCAGGTCGGTCATGCGCAGGAAGAACCCTTGTCAGTCACGCGTCGTGCCGGACGAACGGGCCGGCTGTGCAAAGCCGGCACTCCTGAGCGAACGAAACGGAGTGAGCGTAGAGGCCGAAGCGCCGTCCGAAGGGCCGCCCCGAGGGCGAGCGCAGCCCCCTTGGGGGGCAGCGAACGAAGTGAGCGTGGGGGCTCTCATATGGGCCGGTTCTCGTCCTTGTTCTCCGGCCGGTACTGCGGCAGCAGCAGCACGAAGCTGATCGGATGCCACAGCAGCGTCGCGATCAGCGCGCCGGCGAAGTATTCGAGGCCCGGAAACTCGGCGTCGCCGGCCAGCCGCACCAGCAGCATCACGCACTGCGCGCCGACCAGCATAGGCAGCACGTGCAGCGACTGGCGCAGCGGGCCGAACCACAGGATGCGGCGGGAGAAGGTGGTCGCCGCGTAGGCGAGCAGCACGTAGGCGAGCGCGTGCTGACCCATCAGGCTGCCGTAGCCGACGTCCATCACGACACCCATCACGAAGGCGCTGCCCATGCCGACGCGCAGCGGCTCGCGCACGCACCAGAAGCACAGCACCAGCGCCACCCAGTCGGGCAGCCAGAAGGCGCGGCCGAGCGGCATCAGGTTCAGCAGCAGGGCGACCAGCAACGACAGCCAGACGAACCACGGACGGACCGGGCGCAGGATGCGGCGCGAACTGAAGGAGGGCTGGTTCATTTCTTCGCCTCCTGCGGCGCGGCGGCGGCCGGCAGCACGCTGTCCGGCTGCACCGGCTTGCCGGGCGCCATGATGAGCACGGCCGAATGCGCCTCGACGCCGGCGATCGGCACGCAGAGGATGCGCACGAAGCCGCCTTCGCCGTCGCGGTCGACCGACTTCACGCGCGCCACCGGCAGACCGGGCACGAACACCCCGTCGAGGCCGGAGGTGACGATGCGGTCGCCCTCGCGCAGATCGACGTCGGCTGCCAGGTAGCGCAGTTCCAGCGTGCCGCTGCCGGCGCCGAACATGACCGCGCGCACGCCGGTGCGGGCGACCTGCACCGGCAGCGCCTGGTCCTTGTCGGAAATGAGGGTGACTTCGGCGTTGAGCGGATAGACGCGGGTGACCTGGCCGATCACGCCGACGTCGTCCACCACCGGACTGCCCGGCTCGATGCCGTGGGTGAGGCCCTTGTCTACGACGACGCGACGCGAGAACGGGTCGCGCACCGCGTAGATCACCTCGGCGACGCGCGCATCGACCTTCACCCGCTCGCGCATGTCGAGCAGCGCGCGCAGCCGGGTGTTCTCCTGGTCCAGCTGTTCCTGGCGCAGCCGTATCGTCGCCAGTTCGGTGTGTTCGCGCCTGAGCTGCGCGTTTTCCGCCTGCAGCCGGGCGAGGTCGGCGAAATATTCTCCGGCCGAACGGACGCCGGCCACCGGCATGCCGGCGGCGACCTGCAGCGGCGTGGTCACCACCGACAGCGCCTGGCGCACCAGTTCGAGGTAATGCAGCCGGTAGTCGACCACGATAAGCGTAAGCGAAGCGCTGGCCAGCAACACGAGGCGCACGAGCGGCGCCGGGCCGCGCCGGAAGAACGGCGGTGGGGAATGTCCGGCGACCGGTGAAGCCATGAATCAGGAAACCGTCACGAAGGTGCCGCGCACACCGCGCGGCGGGCGTCCCGCCGCGCCAGCGGCGAGGCGGGCGTGAGCAGGCGGGACGTCACGGGCTGGATCACTCGTTGGCGAAGATGCTGCCGAGCTGGTCCATCTTCTCCAGCGCGGTGCCGGAGCCGCGCACCACGCAGGTGAGCGGGTCGTCGGCCACCACCACCGGCAGGCCGGTCTCTTCCATCAGCAGACGGTAGAGGTCGCGCAGCAGCGCGCCGCCGCCGGTCAGCACCATGCCGCGCTCGGCGATGTCGGCGCCCAGTTCCGGCGGGGTCTGTTCGAGTGCGCTCTTCACCGCCGACACGATCTGGTTCAGCGGCTCGGTCAGCGCCTCGAGAATTTCGTTCGACGAAATGGTGAAGCTGCGCGGGATGCCTTCGGCCAAGTTGCGGCCCTTCACTTCCATCTCCTTCACCTCGGAGCCGGGGAAGGCGGAGCCGATTTCCTTCTTGATCGCCTCGGCGGTGGTTTCGCCGATCAGCATGCCGTAGTTGCGGCGGATGTAATTGATGATGGCTTCGTCGAACTTGTCGCCGCCGACGCGCACGCTGCCGGCGTACACCATGCCGCCGAGCGAGATCACGCCGACTTCGGTGGTGCCGCCGCCGATATCGACCACCATCGAGCCGGTCGCTTCCGACACCGGCAGACCGGCGCCGATCGCGGCCGCCATCGGTTCCTCGATCAGGTACACCTGGCTGGCGCCGGCACCGAGCGCCGATTCACGGATGGCACGGCGTTCGACCTGGGTGGAGCCGCAGGGCACGCAGATGATTATCCGCGGCGACGGCGAGAACAGCCGCGAGTCGTGCACCTTCTTGATGAACTGCTTGAGCATCTGCTCGGTCACCGTGAAGTCGGCGATCACGCCGTCCTTCATCGGCCGGATGGCAGTAATGTTGCCCGGCGTCTTGCCGAGCATCAGCTTGGCCTGCAGACCCACGGCCTGGATGGTTTTCTTGGCGTTGGGGCCGCCTTCGGTGCGGATGGCGACAACCGAAGGTTCGTCCAGCACGATGCCCTGGCCACGCACGTAGATCAGCGTGTTGGCGGTGCCGAGGTCGATGGCCAGATCATTGGAAAAATAGGAACGCAGGAAACCGAACATGGATGGTCTTATATGAAAGCGGCCGCTCAGCGGCCGGAACAGGAATCGGGTCGGGTGTGGTCAGCAGCGGTGTTGCGGCGGGCGACCCGGCGGCAGCTTTCGTCGGACCCGGGCCGCGAGTGGCGGCCGGACGTTCGGGCCAGCTGCCGGGCGGGCAGCCTGAATGGTTCATAATGATAACCCAACAGTGCATAAGCTCCTTGAACCGAAACATCTTTGCCTGCGGGTGCCCCGGCACCTGACACCCCGGATCTGCATTCCATGTCCCTGACCGACCAAGAAGTCCGCCACATTGCGAAGCTGGCGCGCATCGAACTGCCCGACGCAGAACTCGAACGCACGCGCAGCCACCTCAATTCCATGCTTGGCCTGATCGAGCAGCTGCAGGCCATCGACACCACCGGCGTCGAGCCGATGGCGCACGCCACCGAACTGGTGCTGCGCCTGCGCGAGGACCGCGTGACCGAAAGCGACCGCCGTGCCGCCTACCAGGCGGTGGCCCCGGCGGTCGAGGACGGCCTGTATCTCGTGCCCAAAGTCATCGAATGAGCGATCGTATGAGCAGCCCCGAAACCGTGAAGTCGCTGGCCGCGAAGCTGGCGGCAGGCGAAGCGTCGGCCGTCGAGCTGGCGCAGGACTACCTGGCGCGCATCCGCGCCGCCAACGCCGCGCTGAACGCCTATGTCGAACTGAACGACGAACAGACCCTGACCGAAGCCCGCGCCGCCGACGCGCTGCGCGCCGAAGGTCGGGCCGGCCTGCTGACCGGCGTGCCGATCGCGCACAAGGACATCTTCTGCCAGACCGGCTGGCACGCCCGCTGCGGCTCGAAGATGCTGGAAAGCTTCGCCGCGCCCTACGACGCCGGCCTGATCGAGCGCTCGCGCGCCGCCGGCCTGGTCACGCTGGGCCGCACGAATATGGACGAGTTCGCGATGGGCTCGACCAACGAATCGAGCTACTACGGCGCGGTGCGCAACCCGTGGAACACGGATCACGTGCCGGGCGGATCGAGCGGCGGATCGGCCGCGGCCATCGCCGCCGGCCTGGCGCCGGCCGCCAGCGGCACCGACACCGGCGGTTCGATCCGCCAGCCGGCTGCCTTCTGCGGCATCAGCGGCATCAAGCCGACCTACGGCATCGTGTCGCGCTGGGGCATGATCGCCTACGCCTCCAGCCTCGACCAGGGCGGTCCGATGGCGCGCACCGCCGAAGACTGCGCGCTGCTGCTGAACGCCTTCGCCGGCTTCGACGAACGCGACTCGACCAGCCTGCAGCGACCGGCCGAGGACTACACCCGCGCGCTGGCGCAGCCGCTGGCCGGCCTGCGCATCGGCGTACCGAAGGAATTCTTCGGCGACGGCATGTCGGCCGACGTGCGCGCCGCGGTCGAGGCCGCGCTCGCCACCTTCCGCACGCTGGGCGCGGTCACCGTCGAGGTGAGTCTGCCGCGCTCGGGCATGGCGGTGCCGGCCTACTACGTCATCGCGCCGGCGGAAGCCAGCTCCAACCTCAGCCGCTTCGACGGCGTGCGCTACGGTTACCGCGCCCCCGAGTACGGCAACCTCGACGACATGTACGCAAAGACGCGCGCTCAGGGTTTCGGCGCCGAGGTGAAGCGGCGCATCCTGATCGGCACCTATGTGCTGTCGCACGGCTACTACGACGCCTACTACCTGCAGGCGCAGAAGGTGCGCCGGCTGATCGCCGAAGATTACGAAGCGGCCTTCGCGCAGTGCGACCTCATCATGGGGCCGACCACGCCGAACACCGCCTACCGCATCGGCCAGAACGACGAAGACCCGCTGGCGATGTACCTCGGCGACATCTACACCACGTCGATCAATCTGGCCGGCCTGCCGGGCATGAGCATTCCCGCCGGCTTCGGCGCCGACGGCCTGCCGGTCGGCTTGCAGATCGTCGGCCGCTGGTTCGACGAGGCGCGCATGCTGGGCGCCGCCCACCAGTTCCAGCAGGCGACCGACTGGCACCTGCGCACACCGGAGAACTGACATGAAAAAAGCCCCCACGCTCACTGCGCTCGCTGCCCCCCGAGGGGGCTGCGCTCGCCCTTGGGGCGGCCCTGCGGGCGGCGCGACGCTCGTTTCATTGGCTGTGGTGAAGCTCAGTTCCTTCGGAACGGCCGTGCGGAACTGACACGATGCAGACATTCCGCTACAGCAGCACGCAGCTGCAACTGATACTCGACCAGGCCGGCATCTACATGTGCGCATGTCCGGCCCAGCTGGCGGCGCAGATGATGGAGCTGCGCACGCTGCACCAGTACCAGATGAACTGCATGAGCGAAATGCCTGACATGGCCGACAGCCATCGCACCATCGCCGACGCCGTTTTCCGCGCGCACGCGCTGCTCGAAGAGGCGCTCGACCGCGTGCTCGACATCGAGGGCTGGGACAAGACCTCGCTGAAGATGCCCGACGGTCTGCGCAAGAAGCGGGACGAACTGCTTTGACCTTTCGTTTCGCGCTGCCGCTGATCGCGGCGCTGGCGCTGCTTGCCGCTTGCGCCCCTCTGCAGCAGCCGCCGGCGCAACAGCGACCGCTGCCGCCGGCACAGACGCCGGAAGCGGGGCGTCCGAAGCCGCCGATCAAGAGCACCAAGCCGCTGCCGATTCCCGCGCGGCCGCTGCAGGCGAAGGCCGACTGCAGCTACCGCGACGACGTCGGCACCGAAGGCCGGCTGCAGCTGGAAGTGAAGAATTCGAAGGTCGAACGTTTCGCCTCCGACGTGAACATGGGCAGCAAGGGTCGCTGCAGCTTCGACCTGTCGGCTTTCCGGCAGACGAGTTTCGATCACACGCCCACGCTGGTCGCCGGTGCCTGCACCATCAGCATGTGGGAACAGAAGGACGAAGTGACCGTGTCCTACCGCAACTGCGCCGCGTACTGCACGCCCGGCGCACACGATTACCTGTGGCCCACGCTGGTGAGCCGCAGGACCGGCAACTGCCGGTAAAGCACAGAGAGAAAGCACCATGAGCAGAGCGAACTGGGAAGTCGTGATCGGTCTGGAAACACATACCCAGCTGAACACGGCCTCGAAAATCTTCTCCGGCAGCTCGACCGCCTTCGGCGCCGCGCCCAACGCGCAGGCCAGCCCGGTCGACCTGGCGCTGCCCGGCGTGCTGCCGGTGATGAACCGCGCCGCCGTCGAGCGCGCCATCCGCTTCGGCCTCGCCATCGGCGCCACCGTCGCACCGCGCTCGGTGTTCGCGCGCAAGAATTACTTCTACCCCGACCTGCCGAAGGGCTATCAGATCAGCCAGTACGAACTGCCGGTGGTGCAGGGCGGCACGCTGACGATACGTGTCGGCGAGGGTGACAAGGCTTACGAAAAAGTGGTGCGCCTCACCCGCGCCCACCTCGAAGAAGACGCCGGCAAGAGCCTGCACGAGGATTTCCATGGCATGTCGGGCATAGACCTGAACCGCGCCGGCACGCCGCTGCTGGAAATAGTCAGCGAGCCCGACATGTCGTCGAGCGCCGAGGCGGTGGCCTATGCGCGCGCGCTGCATGCGCTGGTGCGCTGGGTAGACATCTGCGACGGCAACATGCAGGAAGGCAGCTTCCGCTGCGACGCCAACGTGAGCGTGCGCCGCCCGGGCGAGCCGCTGGGCACCCGCCGCGAAATCAAGAACCTGAACAGCTTCCGCTTCCTGCAGCAGGCCATCGACTACGAGATCAACTGGCAGATCGAACAGATCGAGGACGGCCACAAGATCCAGCAGGCCACCGTGCTGTTCGACCCCGACACCGGCGAAACCCGCATGATGCGCAGCAAGGAAGACGCGCACGACTACCGCTACTTCCCCGACCCCGACCTGCCGCCGCTGGTGATCGCCGCCGAGTGGGTGGACGAGGTGCGCCGCGCGATGCCCGAACTGCCGGCCGCGCTGGCCGCGCGGCTGCAATCGGACTGCGGCCTGTCCGCCTACGACGCCGCCGGCATCACCGCCAGCCGTGAAACCGCCCAGTACTTCACCGACGCGCTCGCCATCGCCGGCGTTGCCCAGGCCACTCAGTTGGCTAAACCGCTCGCCAACTGGGTCATGGGCGAACTGGCCGCGCGCCTGAACCGCGAAGAGCGCGACATCGCGCAAAGCCCGGTCAGCCCGGCCCAGCTCGCCGGCCTGGTCGCCCGCATCGCCGACAACACGATCTCGAATAGCATTGCCAAGAAGGTGTTCGACGCGATGTGGAACGGCGAAGGCAAGGACGCCGACGCCATCATCGAGGCGCAGGGCCTGAAGCAGGTGACCGACGCCTCGGCCATCGAACCCATCATCGACGAAGTGCTCGCCGCCAACCCGAAATCGGTCGAGGAATACCGCGCCGGCAAGGAAAAGGCCTTCAACGCCCTGGTCGGCCAGGTGATGAAAGCCAGCCGCGGCAAAGCCAGCCCGGCTCAGGTCAATGAGCTGCTGAAGAAGAAGCTGGGAGGCTGAGGCGGTGCCCAGCGTTTGTCCCCGCCCGCATTGGCGGGTGAAGGTAGCGCTCGGCATCAGCGACGGCACACATCACGGGATGACGAAGAGGCGAGTTTCGCGAGGCTGAACGATGATGAACAACTTCGAGCCGAGGAGGGCTGGACACAACGGCATATCCCGGAGTAGGTATTCTTACTGCGTCGTCGGAGTGCCCAGATCCCGTAGGCGGCCCGCTGGCGATGCCAGATAAGCTCACCCCTGCCCAACGAAGCGCCCTCATGTCGCGCATTCGTTCGAAAGACACTAAGCCTGAGATGATCGTCCGCCGACTGCTTCACCGGATGGGCTACCGCTATGTCCTTCACGACAAACGGCTACCTGGAACGCCAGACCTTGTGTTTCCTGCGAGGCGCAAAGTCATATTCGTGCACGGATGCTTCTGGCATGGTCACACCTGCGGCAGAGGGTTCAAGCCGGTAACTAACGCCGAGTTCTGGCGCGCGAAGATCAAACGCAACCAAGAGCGCGACCGCGAGGCACGCCGCGAGCTCCGCCGGCTGGGCTGGGAGTCCCTTACGGTGTTCGAATGCACCTTAAAGCACCTTGAAATCACTCGCCTGACAGCGCTTCTCGTACGGTACCTAGGCGGCACGCACAGGGAGTGACGGACGCCCAGCAAGCCGCTAGACTCCGCACTGGTTAAAAAATCAGGACTCCCGATGGCTTATGACTTGACCGAGGAACAGCGCGACCGCTACCGCGAGACCTCCAGGCGGTCCCAGCTTCGGAAACAGGCCTTCCTGCGCGACCACGACCTGCGCCCATTTCAAGCTACGTTTGACGAAGCGGCTCGACTCGATCCCAATGACCTCATGCCGCTCGTCGAGCCCAACGGGTTAACGTGCCTGTCCCTGTTTTCGGGCGGCGGCGGTCTGGACCTAGGGTTCGAGCGCGCAGGCTTCTCGCATCTGGCTTCGATGGAGATCTTGGACATTTGTGGGGACACGCTGCGCGCCAATCGGCCTGCATGGAGAGTCCTCTCCGGTGAGATCGAAGGTGATGTTCGTGCGGCCGCGTTCACCCGTTTCCGCGGAGTGGACATCGTGCATGGCGGACCACCATGTCAGCCATTCTCCACCGCAGGCAAGCAAGGCGGAGCCACTGATCCGCGCAACATGTGGCCGGACTTCGTGCGGTGCGTGCTGCAAGCCCGGCCGCGTGCGTTCATCGCGGAGAATGTACCGGGCATGCTCGACGCCAAGTTCGCAGGCTTCGTGCGGCAGAACATTCTTGCCCCCTTGGAGCAGGACTACACCATCTTCAAGTTCAAACTGGCAGCGCATGAATTCGGCGTTCCGCAGGCGCGACGACGCGTGTTCTTCGTCGGGTTCCGCGCAGCACGCGACGCAGCCCGTTGGATCGTGCCGGAACCAACGCATGGGGAGCCCGGCTCGCTTTTCGGTCCGGTGCTTCCCTTCAACACTGCTCGCCGAAGCCTCGGCCTACCTGACACCGGGGTCGATGCAGTGGCTCCGACACTACGTTCCGGATTCACAGGTCCGCGGAAGACGACGGGCGTGCTCAACAGTAAGGCATCTTTGCGGACTTGGAACCAGCTAGAGATCTGGCCGAACGGTGTGCAGCCGACGGCAGCGGCCGCTCACGCCTACCCGCCGGAAAACGGGCATTACCGGATGTCTATAGAGGACTGCGCTCTACTTCAGGGGTTTCCATCCGATTGGAGAATCCGCGGGGCGGTCTACCAAGCACTTGGCCAAATTGGCAATAGCGTCTGCCCGCCTGTCGCTTATGCAGTTGCCAAGCAGGTCGCTCACGCGCTCGGAGCCACGTAAGTGCCGGTCCAAGATGACGCCCGAGAGCAGGAGCTTGTTCGGGAATTCAATCTGCGCTGGGATCCGGACCATCAGCGATCCGGAGTCGACGCCACCCTAGAGATTGAAGTGAGCGGTCGATGCCTACGCCTTGATGTGGAGGTTAAATCGACAACGCGCAAGGGTGTGTCCACGGCACGTGATGTTGGACTTGACCATATTCAACGTTGGCGGCGCATGTTCTTCGTGATCGGCACCTACGACAAGCGGGGTCATCGACTCGCCCTTCAAAATTCGATTTGCCTGACTCCGCTTGATATGGAAGGCTGGATTGCCGGGATCGAATCCTACATTGCGCCGGACTACCTGCTGGCACAAAGAGCATCTGCAAAGTTGGACCTGGCAGACCTGTTCACTATCTGTGGAAACCAAGCGACCTACTCGATTGAGGATGCCAAAAGGCTGCACAAGCGGCAATGGACGGCACAGCAATACAAGGACGCAGCGGACACCAAGGTGGGCGACGAACCTCGAATCTCGCAGCAGAGGATGCTGGAGATTCTCCGCTTGCGCTCGGCCTACATCGCGGAACGCGGAGCAACCCTCAATAACCCGCACATCCCGCTGACATACCTGGATCGATTTAAGGGCACAGACCGGATCATCACTCCAGGATCGTCTGCTGAGGCAATTCGCCGACTGGCACGGGAGTTCGTACTGGCAAATCCGGATCACCCGGCGCTGACTGAGGTCCCGCGGTAACGGCGTTTCTGGCGCGGCCGCATCGTTGAGGCAGTACGGTGCTCTCTACCAGGCTGAGAGAGACACCTCCCCGCCCTCACCCGTTCACATGCCGTTGTTATGATTCCGCATCGCCTCTCCGGAGCCCTGCGATGCCGCGATTCAAGACGCCCGACTACGGCCTGAAGCTCATCCCGGTCGATTTCGCACAGCAGGTGCTGCCCGGTAGTTTCGAGTTCTCGCTCTTCCATCTGGTCGACAACGACCTTGATCTCTCGACTTTGCGTGCCCGCTACGGCAACGACGCGGGCGGCGCCCCGGCCTTCGATCCTGCGGTGCTGCTCAAGATCGTGCTGCTCGGATACTCGCGCGGACTGATCAGCTCCCGATCCATCGCCACCGCCTGCCGCACCAACGTGCTGTTCATGGCCGTCTCCGGCGACAGTGCGCCGCACTTCACCACCGTCGCGCACTTCATCAGCAGTCTGGGCATTGAGGCCCAAGCGCTCTTCACCGAGGTGCTGCTGGTGTGCGACCGCGAAGGGCTGATCGGGCGCGAGTTCTTCGCCATCGACGGCGTGAAACTGCCGTCGAATGCCTCCAAGGCGAAGAGCGGCACGCGTGCCGATTTCGAACGCGAGGCGGCGAAGATGGAAGCGGCCGTGCAGCGCATGATCGGTGAGCAGAGGGCGCGCGCGGCGCGCACCCGCGAGCGGCTCGCCGACGAAGCGGCAAAGATCCGCGACTGGCTCGCGCGCACTCCGGACGACCGACGCGGCGCCAAGGGCGCGCTGCGCCTGTCGAATCGCACCGACAACGACTCGGCCAAGATGGCCACCGCCAAGGGCGTGATCCAGGGCTACACAGGGGTGGCGGTGGTCGATGCCGCCCACCAGATCGTGGTCGATGCGTAGGCGCACGGCACCGGGTCGGAACAGGAACTGCTGCTGCCGGTGATCGACGCAAGCAGCGTACAGCGCAAAGAGCACACCGCGATCTGCGCCGACGCGGGCTACCACTCCGAGAAGAACCTCGCCGAACTGGATCGGCGAAACATTCCTGCCTGGGTGTGCGACAACGGCTACCGGCAGCGCGACCCGAGATACGCTGAGCAGGCCAAGCACAAGGCAAAGCCCGACGCGCTGTGGGACAAGAGCGAGAAGGCGAAACGGGCGCGCGCTGCCGGCAAGACCCAGCCCTACGCCAACACCGACTTCACCGAAGCGCCGGACCGCGGCCACTGCCTCTGCCCTGCGGGCAAGCGGCTATATCGCAACGGCGGCGAATGCACGATCAACGGCTACGCCGCCACCAAATACACCGGCGCCGCGCGCGACTGCGTGCCGTGCGACCAACGCACCCGCTGCCTGCGCACACCGGAGACGACGAAGGTGCGACAGGTCGCCTTCTTCCGCGGCAAGCCAGGCCACACCGAATCACACACCGAGCGCATGAAGCGGCGCATCGATTCCATGGAAGGCAAACGGATGATCGCCGCGCGGTTTGCCACCGTAGAGCCCGTGTTCGGCAACCTGCGGCACAACAAACGGCTCACCCGCTTCACGCTGCGCGGGCGGGAGAAGGTGGATGGGCAATGGAAGCTGTATTGCCTGGTGCACAACATCGAAAAGCTCGGGCACCATGAATACGCGAATTAGGTAAGCTGACGGGCGAGGCCGACGCCATTTCGAGCACGCCCGGCAGCGGCCGGCGCTGCCGTCAGGGGACAACGCTGAAACGACGATCGCGAGACTGAAACGATGATGAACGACTTTGAGCCGGTGTGCGCCGGTCACAACCGCTTGCCCCGGAATGGGGCATTTCTACAGCGTCGTTAGGTGCTTGTATGCGTCGCACTGAAATTGACGAGGCTATTCTTTCCAATGTGAGCACCACATGGAAAAAGGTCGCTTTAGTTGTTGTGAAAGTCGCAAACGAAAGTGGCATTTCCTTTGCCGACGAAGACGACGACTTTGAAGTGGTCGCAAAACACATTGAGTTTTTAGTTGGAGAGGGCCGCCTGTTGGCACAAGGCAATCTTAAAAATTGGCGCTCTAGTGAAATCTGCAAATCAATGGGGGCTCAATGACCGCACCTAACATTCCGGTCAAGGCGCTCCCTTTGGTCGCTGGGACACGCGGCAAGCCGCGTGCCCCTTACCTAAAACGTTGGGCATCATGAAACCGACCGCCGAGTTAACTGTTGCACGCCAGGCAATTGCCGAAATTTCTGCTCGTTTTCCTTCTCTCCAAATGATTGAGGAACCCGAGGCTCCCGTCGAGCTAAGCATTCTTATGCCCGTCCAGCCTGGGCTTAATCACAAAGTGTGGCTTGCGCTTCAAAACAATGATGAACTGCATTTCTCTGTCGGGCATTTTTGGCTCGAGTGGTTCCCTTGCACAAAGCCATCGCGCGTAGCCGAATATATTGCCGCGGTCATTGGCTTTCTGTCGGGCGAATATCGTGTTCTAGAGCACTATCGCGGCGATCGTTGCGTGAGGGCAGAACTTCAAGCCCCAAGTGATAGTGGCTGGAAGACCGTTGGCACATGGAGCAACCTTCTCAGTTTTCTACCGTGGCGGCGCTCACTTCGCGAGGTATCTAATGCCCAACCCATCATTCCACAGGACCTTGCGCATAAAGCCGCGCAAGGCCGGTGAATGCAAACGTTAGGCCTTTAAGTTCCATGCATCGATTTATTGCATTTACCCTGCTTTGGTTTCTTTGCTCTGCTGCGGCAGCAGGCCAAGAAGTAGCTACTGGATCAACGCCCAACAGCACTGTCCACTTCTATCACGACGTCGGGCACATTAAGTGGACGCTCCCCAATGCAGATGACTTTATGTTTGGGGTTCCGCACTTCACTGTGGGCCCAAGAGTTCTCTGCACTCGCAAAATCGGAGTGGAGTGTGAAATTGAAGTCTCCGCTCGTCAGTTGTGGACCTCAATTGAAGACCGCCGAAGAGATTTGCTGAACAACGTGGGGGCCTACCTGCCTGACGCAGTGGAGCAATCCCCAAAAATCCAGAAAGTCGGTTCACCCTCTGTTGAGTACGTGGTACTGACGCACAAAAAAGACGGTGGAAAAATTGCGCTGGGGTTCGCTGCACACGGACCTTACGTCATTCGATTCAGGTTAGTTGGCCGAGATCCTGAGGGTCAAAAGCTATCAGAGGTGCTAGCGGTAATTCAATCAGCTGAAGCACTGAACCGGAATGAGTTCCTTGCATTCAAGCTGGCAGATGGAAAAGCCGCATGCGACAAGCTATCACCGGAGTCGAAGAGCGCTAACGACGCAGCCTATGCGAACTCGGCATACTCTCACGTCGACTATCGATCCTATTTTGTCAACGAGGCTGCCCCAGCACGCGGGCAAGCAGAGGTTGAAGCCAATCTGGCGAAGGTGCGGCAACAATACATTGAGCAAATTGCAGAATGGCCCAAAGAGAGTATTTTGTCTTTTTGCCAATCCTTCCCCGCTCAAGTTGAGAATGCGGAGCAGTAAATGAAGGTTCGCGCATCTCCCTTCAGCCTAACAGGTCGTTCAACGCGGACGCCACTACAGGCCATGCCTTCGGCATTCTCATGGCCTGTAGCGGTACCCTCCGCACTTCGTGCTCCGGCGCCGGTTAACTAGGGCGTTAGGCCGCAAATGCAGAAACATTGCTGCGACGCGATGCATATCCAAGCAGAGTTCTCCTGCGCAGTTCATTCAACACCTGAGTCCTGCCCAGACGCTCTTGTTGGCTACTCCGACCGCTTCCGTGAGTACGGGTTGCTCGTCCATGATGGAGGCGCGAGCTCCATATCAATTCGCTTCTGCCCGTGGTGCGGCTCCAAGCTGCCGGAATCGTTGCGGGATCGCTGGTTTGAAGAGCTTTCCACGCTTGGCTTCGACGATCCCTGGTCCCAGGAAATTCCGGAAGCGTTCCGAACGGGTGCTTGGTATCGTGCGGCCTAACCAGTCTCTCGAGCCGACTCGCGTCGGCAGGCCGCCGCTCGCGGCTCAGCTTCAACGTTCGGCGTCATGAATACTGCGCTCGGAATTTCGGTCCTCGCTCTCACTGTTGGGGTCTGGTTCTTCTTTGAGAAGCGACGAGTGGATACGCAGTTCGAAAACACGTTTCGTGGTCGGGAGTCGCTATCGGATGACGACTTCTATGCAGCGTTCTATCAAGACTCTGGCATATCTCGCGAGGTAGTAACCGGAGTTCGGCAAGTCCTTGCAGACGAACTCCAAGTTGATGTGTCCCGGATGATCCCCGGTGATGACTTCTCTCGTAACTTGCGGTTCCTCTTGGAGAGCGACTCTATGGTCGACGTTACCCTTGTCGAAGCACTTGAAAAGCGCTTCAGAATCGTGATCTCGGACAAGGAGGCGGAAGACACCAAAACTGTCCACGACGTCATCACTTTTGTGCACAGGAAGACGCTGTCCACATGACGCCGAACTAATCATTCCAGCGGATCGGCACAATGCTGCGCATTTCACCGACCGCTGAACTCAAACGTTGAGGCTGTAGAAAAACCCCTCCCCACCGTCACCCGTTCACATGCCGTTGTTATGATTCCGCATCGCCTCTACGGAGCCCCGCGATGCCGCGATTCAAGACACCCGACTACGGCCTGAAGTTGATCCCGGTCGATTTCGCGCAGCAGGTGCTGCCCGGCACCTTCGAGTTCGCACTCTGCCACCTGGTCGACAACGAACTCGATCTGTCTGCCCTGCGCGAGCGTTACACCAACGACGCAGGCGGCGCTCCGGCCTTCGATCCGGCCGTGCTGCTCAAGATCGTGCTGCTTGGTTACTCGCGCGGGCTGATCAGCTCCCGATCCATCGCCACTGCCTGCCGCACCAACGTGCTGTTCATGGCCGTCTCCGGCGATAGCGCGCCGCACTTCACAACCGTCGCGCACTTCGTCAGCAGTCTCGGCAATGAGGCCCAAGCGCTCTTCACCGAGGTGCTGCTGGTGTGCGACCGCGAAGGGCTGATCGGGCGCGAGCTCTTCGCCATCGACGGTGTGAAGCTGCCGTCGAACGCATCCAAGGCGAAGAGCGGCACCCGTGCCGATTTCGAGCGCGAGGCGGCGAAGATGGAAGCGGCCGTGCAGCGCATGATCTGTGAGCAGAAGGCGCGCGATGCCGCCGGCTGCGACGACGAGGCAGCCCGTGCGCAGCGCACCCGCGAAAGACTTTCAAGCGAAGCGGCAAAGATCCGAGACTGGCTTGCGCGCCACCCGGACGACCGACGCGGCGCCAAGGGCGCGGTTCGCCTCTCGAATCGTACCGACAACGAATCGGCCAAGATGGCCACCGCCAAGGGCGTGCTCCAGGGCTATACCGGCGTGGCCGCCGTCGATGCCGCCCACCAGATCGTGGTCAATGCGCAGGCGCACGGCACCGGATCGGAACAGGAACTGCTGCTGCCGGTGATCGACGCCTCTTCCGCTCAGCGCAGCCAGGACACCGCGATCTGCGCCGACGCGGGCTATCACTCCGAGAAGAACCTCGCCGAACTGGATAAGCGCGGCATTCCCGCGTGGGTGTGCGACAACGGCTACAGGCAGCGTGACCCCAGATACGCCGATCAGGCCAAGCACAAAGCGAAACCCGACACGCTGTGGGACAAGAGCGAGAAGGCGAAGGCAGCGCGCACCGCCGGCAAGAACAAGCCCTACGCCAACACCGACTTCACCGAAGCCGAGGACCGCAGCCACTGCCTGTGCCCAGCGGGCAAGCGCCTCTATCGCAACGGCGGTGAATGCACGATCAACGGCTACGCCGCCACCAAATACACCGGCGCCGCGCGCGACTGCGTGCCGTGCGAGCAGCGCAGCCGCTGCCTGCGCACGCCGGGCACAACGAAAGTGCGACAGGTCGCCTTCTTCCGCGGCAAGCGAGGCCCCACCGAATCACACACCGAGCGGATGAAGCGGCGCATCGATTCCACGGACGGCAAACGGATGATCGCTGCGCGGTTTGCCACCGTCGAGCCCGTGTTCGGCAACCTGCGGCACAACAAACGGCTCAGTCGCTTCACGCTGCGCGGGCGGGAGAAGGTGGATGGGCAGTGGAAGCTGTACTGCCTGGTGCACAACATCGAAAAGCTCGGGCACCATGGATACGCGAATTAGGTAAGCTGGCGGCAGAGACCGACGCCATTTCGAGCGCGTCGGGCAGCGGCCGGCGCTGACGTCAGGGGACGACGATGAAGCGAAGATCGAGAGACTGAAACGATGATGAACGACTTTGAGCCGGCGTGCGCCGGTCACAACCGCTTGCCCCGGAATGGGGTATTTCTACAGCGTCGTTAGGCATCTCGTGGGATCGTCCGACTACTTTGCTTTGCTTGCAGCTGGCCTGCCACTCGGTTTGCTGCTTCTTGCGGTCCTGAGCGGGAAGGGTCGCGAGGCCATTCGCGGCACGGTTACTCGTTGGTGTCTTTGGTTCGGCGCGCTATCTGCCGGAGTTCTTGGTCTGGCTGTACTTTTCGGCGTTGATCTTGTTCCAACTAAGGGCATCCTCGGCATGGTCTTTGTCGGCCTGCCGGCTCTCACGTCGGGTATGCTAATGTCTTTATTTGGTCGCCTGTTTCGGCGCACACCGTAGCCTCGTTGAACATGTATCACCCAAGGCACACGTACGTGAGCGCTTGCGAGGAGGGGCTGTTGCCGATGCCTAACCCTTTAGTCGAGCGGACCTACACGAAAAGCCGCGCAGGTCGCTCACTTCCACGTTAGCCCTATGACCCACACGCTCACTGTCACCGAAGAGGACGTGGTTTGCGCGCAAAGGCTGCATGCAACGCCTAGCGCTTCACTCTCCGTCCTTCTCGTAGCCGGCGCCGTCATCGTTGTCGTAGGAGCCTATGCGGAAGGCCGGTTGCCGGCTGGTGCGGCAATTGGCGCCTTAGCGGGAATGTTCGGTTGGCTGGCCATCTTATTTCTCATCATCATTCCCTACCGCGCAAAGCGTATATACCGCCAACAGAAGAACCTTCATCTGAAGCACAGGTTCTGGTGGGATAGAGAAATGGTCTTCTTCCGGTCGGAAGACAGCGAGGGCAAGATCCGGTGGTCCGACTTAACGAAGGTGAAGGAGAACCGAAAGATGCTCTTGCTGTATCACTCCGATACGCTTTTCAACATGGTTCCCAAGCATTGTTTCGCTGAGCACGAAGACCTTGAGGCGTTCAAATCATGCCTATCCGCTCTCCGCAAGGGCTAACCCGCCGCTCCAGGGGACGCCACGCAAGCTGCGCTTCCCGGTTCCCTCCGGCCTCCGGTCGCCCTGAGCTAGCACGTTAGCCCACATAAATGCACATCGCGCCCGAACCTGCTGCTCAAGACGTGATTTCGCTTTTGAAAGCGTGTGCCTTGCCGGTGGCCGATATCGCCGCTGGTTCCCCGGTTCAGTTCTTCGGCATCCGCTCTGCCGGCACGCTGGCGGCTGTAGTTGGCGTCGAACTCTATCCAACCGCTGCTTTGCTGCGCTCCCTTGCAGTTGAGCCATCCTTCCGTGGTCGCGGTTTCGCTCGCTCCCTGGTCAGGTTTGTCGAGTCATTTGCCG
Organism: Methyloversatilis discipulorum; assembly: GCF_000385375.1. NCBI lineage: Bacteria > Pseudomonadati > Pseudomonadota > Betaproteobacteria > Nitrosomonadales > Sterolibacteriaceae > Methyloversatilis > Methyloversatilis discipulorum. The sequence goes on along the minus strand of NZ_ARVV01000001.1, from coordinate 76,402 downwards.
CATCCCAAGGTGTCGAGACTCTATTCCTCCTCACAACCACCGCTGAGCGCTTCTTTCTGGCGCTCGGCTATCTGCCTGTCTCGCGCGTTGCCGCACCAAAGGCTATTCAGGCCACATCGCAGTTCACAAGCCTCTGCCCCGCTTCTTCAGCATTCTTAGCCAAGCGTGTCGCCACTGCGGCCTGACACTCCAGCCAAACGGACCGCCAAACCCCCGCCTTTGGGTTGCCTCCATCCGCCTCGCACGGCGTCCGGTTACTTTCACCGTTGAACGTTACAGGTTCTTCGTATATCTGACGGGCAGTCCAAGTCGGCGTTACGCGCCCGAGCTGGCGACTGCAACGGTCAGCGAGAGTGGTGGCGGCAGCACTCCGAGTGCAAGTGAGTTCACCCCTTGTTGCGCCATGCCTTTGTGCTAGTGTTTCAAGGCGTTGGGCGCGGTAGGCCTTCGCAGGCGCCGCTGGCCCTGGTTCAGTTCAGATCAACTGTGGGGTGCAACGGCTTCGTCATGCACAACGTGCCTGCGCTAACGGCCTCGGCGCCGTCCAACACTGCGTTCGAACGGATGCCCAAAGCTGCGCTTTGGGTGCCCTGCGCGGCTCCGCCGCTCCGGCGACCGCACAACTACGGCGTTAGGCCTGTCATTCGCATCGTCATATCGTCCAAATGACCACTGCCATTGCGTTCTTGCCGCTTCTTCTTCTGCCTTTCCTCTATGCTCTCTTCGCGAAGGCCTCGGCCTTCCTTTATGGCAGGGCCCAGATAAGTTGGCTGCATTCGCTCATCTTTGGAGCTCTGCTCGTCTTCGCCGGCTTTGTGGGTGCACTTCTTCATCGCGCCGCTGGGAGCCCCCTGCCAATCTCACTGGCAGTTCTGTTGAGCTTCGCGCTTCTCGTCACCGTAGGTGGCTGGTACTTGGGTCCTAGGGCCAAATCAGCAATCGGCAGCCCGCTCCAATTCAAGGGTGGCGCAATACTCTCTTCTATCGTCTTCGGTCTGCTTGCGCTCTTTGGCATAGTGTTCGCCGTCCTTGTCCCGCTCCTGCTACATGCGCACCAGGCCTAACCCGGACTGGCCTGCGGCCAGCCCCTTACGTCGAACGCTATGGCGCTAATGCGTAGAGCAATTCCCGCAGCGTGGCATCAATATCGCCGCCGCAATGTCATCGCAACGCTCGGCCTTGTTGCAGGCATGCCCTGCACGGTCGCGCTAGCGATCCTGATCAAGCCGTCGAGCCCAGAGACAACGCAGTTTGCGTTTCCAATCGTCATGGTCGTATGGGCTCTACTTTGGGCTCGGTCTGCTTTTCGTATCGTCCGATGGCCTTGCCCGAGGTGTGGTCGCGCGTGGCTGTCATATCAAGAAGCAAACTTCGGCGCCGAGCGACGCTGCAGACAGTGCGGCTTGGGCCTCTATGAAGCGCCATAACATGGCGGTTGACCTCGCTCCCTTCGCGCGCCGGCCACCTCACGTTGGACATCGCAAGCAGCCCACTTTCACATCGCCGAATGAATAGATCTGATCCTCCCGAGAAGCCAAAAGTCAAGCAGCCGCCCGTACTCTTCGCCAAGACTCAAGCAGTCATCGAACGAGCTAGCAATTTGCTGGGCGGCCCCCTTATCACGTACTGGAACAATCCGAGAGGCTCTGTTTGCTCAAGTGATGTCGTCGCTCTCAGTGCAGTTCTTGAACGCCTAGGGAATCATGAGACGCTGTACTTGTTCATCAAGTCAGATGGCGGCAGCGGGCAGGTTTCGCTTCGAATGGTCAATCTCCTACGGCAGCACTGCAAGAATCTTGTTGCGTTGGTCCCGCTTGAATGCGCGTCCGCTGCCACGATGATCACCTTGGGGGCCAACAAAATTCTGATGGGGCCTACCGCGTATCTGACAGCCGTAGACACATCGCTGAATCACGCACTCTCACCGGTTGATCGCGACAACGATCGAGTCAGCGTCAGCCTGGACGAACTGAATCGAGTTATAGGTCGTTGGCGATCGGAACAGCCTGATCAAGCCGACAACGCTTACAAGAGCTTGTTTGCGTATGTGCATCCACTGGTTATCGGGGCGATCGATCGTGCCGAGTCACTTTCGATGATGCTTTGCCAGGAGCTGCTGGCGTATCACATTGAGAGCGAAGAGGTGGCGCATAAGATTGCGGCTACGCTCAATTCAAAGTACCCATCTCATAGCTACCCGATCCTGCTCAACGAAGCTGCAAAGATTGGGCTCAAGGCCGGTCCCATGCCATTAGAAGTCAATGCACTGCTCCTCGAGCTGAATCGGCTATACAGTGAAATGGGACAGAAGGCGACAACCGACTTTGACGAGATACGCGCCCATGGCAATGAAATACTGAACATTCTTGAGGGGAAGAATCTCCAAGTCTTCTACCAACACGACAAGGATTGGTTCTACCGTAGTGAAGAGCGACGGTGGATAACCATGAACGACAACAGTAGCTGGCGCCAGATTGAGAAGGCTGGCGGCAAGCTTAGACGTAGCATCATGCACATTGCGTAGCGCACCGAGCGATGCCTAACCCCTCGTTGCAGCCGACGGTCAACGGCATGGCGCGGCCTGCGGCTGAACTCGAACGTTGAACGTCACCGGTTCTTTGTTTTTCTCGCGGGCGGTCCGAGTCCGCGCGCAGCGCCCAAGTTGGCGACTGCCGCGGTCAGCGGTAGCAGTCGCTGCGCACGCCGCTCACGCGCCGGGCAGCCCCTTCTCGCGTCATGCGCGTGTGCTAGTTTTCTGAGGCATTGAGGGCGTAGGCCGTTGCAAGCGCCGCTGGCCTGCTTCAGTTCAGATCAACCGTAGGGCAAACGCTTCGTCACGCGCAACCTGCCTTCGCTGGCTCGGTGATCGCGGCATTGTGCTGTTACCCAGCGTCTACCGCCTGGACGATGAACTTGTCCCGGCCCAACCCACCTGTAAGACGGTGAGCGACCTCTTGCCGACGACGGCCGGACGCAATCACTTGCCCCGCGATGGGGCTTTTCTGTAGCGTCATCAGACTTTATCGGGCTCTCCGCGCATGAACCAGGACGAACTTAAAGCCGTGTTTGATCAGCAGGCTTCCGGCTATGAACAGCAGCAGCAGAAACTTGCGCCCGTTCACGAAGGCCTTCATTTTCAGCTTGAATGGATATTCTCCGGGCTGCCTGACAGCGCCCGGATACTGTGTGTTGGATTGGGCGCAGGTGCGGAGCTTTCCTACCTGGCCAAGAAGTTTCCGCACTGGCGCTTCACGGCCGTGGAGCCGTCCGGAGCGATGCTCGATGTCTGTCGCCAGAGAGCGGAGAAGGAGTCGTTCGCCTCGCGCTGCATGTTTCACGAAGGCTATCTGGAATCCTTGCCCGATATCGAGCCTCATGATGCAGCCACGTGCTTCATGGTGTCGCAGTTCTTTCTTGATCAGGACGAACGCGCCCGCTTCTTCCGCTCCATCGCTGCGAGGTTGCACCCGGGGGGCATTCTGGCCAGCGCGGATCTGTCGTCGGCGGTGGGCTCACCCGAGTACGACACCTTGCTGAAAGCCTGGGTCAGCATGCTCCACGCGGCCAAGGTGCCCGCTGACGCAATCGAGAAAACGCACGCGGCATGGGCGAAGGATGTGGCCATTCTTCCGCCGGGCGAGGTCGAGGCCATTATCGGACGCGGTGGCTTCAGCCGTCCTGTCCAGTTCTACCAGGCAGGTTTCGTCCATGCCTGGTGCGCACGGCGCTCGACGTGAAATGCCGTGCGACGGTCGTTTCCAGTCCGGTTGCCCTCGCCAGTTCGCGGCAACCGGACCGCGGGTGAACGGTAGCGTCGAGTCCCAAGAAGATCGCGCGCGGGTAACGGCGCCAGCGGCTTTTCGGCTTTCTTTCCGGCGGTAGTGTCCGATTGCAGCGCCGCGCCCACGCGGGCGCCACGCGTCGAGCCGTCCGTATCGACGAACGGTGTCAGGGGAGACACCAGATCAACTGCGCGGTAAGGTTCACCGCCATGCAGTGCCGCTGACCCAGGCACCCAAGGGGGGCACGGGCGCTCGCTGGGGCCTTCCGCGCTGTTTCTGACCCTGCGCGCGCTTATCGGTCGATGCACTGCCTTGCCCCTCCCCTCAATCGTCAGGCACTTTCCGCTCATTACGCCATGGCCAAGACCGCCGTCATTTCCGCAGTGGTCGCGACGGCAGTGACCGCCGCCGCGTTTCTGCTCAATCCTTCGCCCGAGCAGCACCGCGCGAAGATCAAGGAGGTCATCGCCGAACGCAGCCCGCTGGCCGGCGTGCTCGGCATCGGGGCACTGACGGCCTTCACGTCGACGTATCATCCCTTCGGCATCGCGTCCTACACGACGGTAAATGAACGCACGGTCTCGGTCGGCGCGCTGGGCATGGTGTTCGTGCTGGAGCCGAAGAAGGACGAATAGCGCGGCGCGCCGGCCACGCGACCCGCTCCCTGACGGAGGTCATCATGACGCCCGAAGCCCTCGTCGCCCTCACCCTTGCCGGCGCGTGCCTGATCCTGCTGTTCTGGCGCACCCTGCTCGAGCTGCTGGTCGTCTGTGCAGTCTTTGGTGGCCTGGGACTGATCTGGTCAGCCGACATGCCGCCCGTCTGGCTCAAGGGCGTACTCACCGTCGCACTGCTGGCGGTATCGGGCCTGATTGCCGAGAAGATCGGCCTGCGGATCGGCGAGCGCCCGCGGACGGGCCGCCGCGGGCGCAGCGTGTCAGCGGGCACCCCGGACTGCAAGCGCTGCGGCAACAGCGGCTCTGTGCTCTGCGGCATCTGCCATGGTTCGGGCGAGGGACCGGGCAGCGCCGGCCTGGTGCTCGGCCGGTACGTGCCCTGCACTTTCTGTAACGGCCGCGGCCGCACGCCATGCGGCTGCGGGCGCTGACGCCGATGGCGGCTCCGTGATGCCGCCGCCCTGATGACCGGACACGCCATGAAGAAATCGCTGCTCCTCGCGCTGACGCATACCCTGGCGGCCGCCATCGGCTTCGCGCTCGGCATCTACGCGCTGCCGATCCTGATCGCGCCGCCTGCGCCATCGGCCAAAGAGGTGGCCGCGCAGGGGACAGCGGCGCGCCATGAAGGCCACTTCCGTCGCGATCTGAAAGACAGCGATGCGCTGCACTGGGGCGAGGGCAAGGTGTCGATCGGCGCGGAGGCCATCGTGTTCGAGGGCGAGCTGGCGCCCGGCCCGGATTACAAGCTCTATCTGTCGCCGGAATTCGTCGAGACCGAAGCCGACTTCCTCCGGCTCAAGGCCCGCATGGTGAGGGTCGGCGACGTTCGCACCTTCCGCAACTTCGTCGTGCCAGTGCCCGCCTCGGTCAACCCGTCCGACTATTCATAGGTGATCGTATGGTGCGAAACCTTTAACCAGTTCATCACCGCCGCGCGCTACCGCTAGGGACGGGCCGTCGACAATCGGTGCCACTGGGCGCCATTCGCCGTGTCCCACCGGAAGCGGAACACTGAGGAAGGATGCCATGCACACCGCCGAGAACCTTCGCGTACACGCCGTCGCACCGACGACGGAAGTCTCCACCGCGCAGCGCCTGCCCTACTTCGTCGGCATTTCCGGCCAGACTGTCGGCGCACGCGGCCTGTCGATGCATCTGGTGGTGATTCCGCCGGGTGCGCGGTCGGCGCCGCATCTGCACCTCGGCTACGAAACCGGCATCTATGTGCTGGAGGGCGAGGTGCTCACGCGCTGGGGTGAATCGCTGGAGAACGAGGTGATCAGCCGGGCCGGCGAGTTCCTGTTCGTGCCGCCGGGTGTGCCGCACGAGGCGTTGAACCTGAGCGCGACGCAGCCGGCGCGCGCGGTGGTGGCGCGCAACGACCCGGCGGAGCAGGACAAGGTCCAGCCCTGGCCGCCCGCCTGATCGGGGGCGTGGCGGGCTTCACGGCAGCGCACGAGGGCGAGGGGCACACTGGCGCCGCCTTTCCGCCCCCTTACGGAGAACCGTCATGACCCTCTTCCCGCGCGCCCGCAACCAGACCCACTCGATGCAGGGCAATCACATCGCCGGCGTCGCCACGCCGGGCAATGGCGCGCGGCAGATCGAAATGTGGCGCGGTCGCATGGAAGCCGGCGCCGCGACCCCGCCGCACCGCCACAGCGGCGAAGAGGTGGTGCTCATCCTCAGCGGCAGCGGGCGGGCGACGGTGGACGGGCATGAGCTTCGTTACGCCGCTGGCGACACGCTCATCCTGCCGGCGCATGCGGTGCACCAGATCTTCGCGGAGAGCGACAGCGAATTCGTGTCGGCGATGCCGCTGGGCGACACGGTGGCGCTACCCGACGGCACGGTGATGAACCTGCCCTGGCGCGCCTGAACACGATGACCGCCGAACAGGCCGAGGCACTGCGCCAGTTGCTCGCCAGCCAGCCGGTGGCGGCGCTGGCGACGCTGCACGACGGCGAGCCGGCCGTTTCGATGGTGCCGTGGGCGCTGCGCGCCGATGGCTGCTTCGTCATCCACGTCAGCGCGCTGGCGAGCCACACCGCCGATATGCGCGCCCACCCCGAGGTCGCGCTGCTGATCACCGCGCCGCTGGCGGCCGGCGAGTCGCCGCTGGCGCTGCCGCGGCTTAGCGTGCGCGGGCGGGCCGAACCCTGCCTAGCCGGCGCGCCCGGCTATGACGACGCGCGCGCCGCCTATCTGGCGCGGCTGCCGGAGAGCGCGGAGCTGTTCTCCTTCGGCGACTTCTCGCTGTTCGCGATTTCAGTGCTGTCGGCGCGCTTCGTCGGCGGCTTCGCGCAGGCGCGCTCGCTTACTGCGGTGGGCTTTGCCGACATCGTCGCCGGTCGCGCCTGAAAGATTGTCGTCCGCCTGGCGGCGTGATGACGATATGCTTGTCGCACGACGCGCACAGTTCGATGGCGTCGCATCCGAAGGACGAGCTCAAGGAGGATGTCAGATGAAAAAGATGATTCTTGCGTTGATGGTGGCCACCAGCGGTGCGGCCAGCGCCGATGTCGTGGTCCCGGTCAGCGTGGTGGACGAGCAGGGCGTCGGCACGCCGGTCGGCAACGTGACGATTTCCGAAACGCGCTACGGCCTGGTGTTCACGCCGGCACTGCAGGGCCTGCCGCCCGGACTGCACGGCTTCCATGTGCACCAGAACCCGAGCTGCGAGCCGATGGACAAGGACGGCAAGAAGGTGCCGGCGCTGGCAGCCGGCGGCCACTACGATCCGGCGGGCAGCAACAAGCACGGCACGCCGTGGGGCGACGGCCACCTCGGCGATCTGCCGCCGCTCTACGTCGACGCGGCCGGCAACGCGACCAACCCGGTGCTCGCGCCGCGACTCAAAGCGGCCGACGTGGCCGGCCGCTCGCTGATGGTGCATGCCGGCGGCGACAACCACGCCGACCACCCGGCCCCGCTCGGTGGCGGCGGCGCCCGCGTGGCCTGCGGCGTGATCCGCTGAGCGGCATTGCCGCTTACTAAGTCGCAGCCCCGCTGCATGCGGCAGGGCTGCGACAGTTGACCAGGGGCGCCGCGACGCCGGATCGCGGATAATCCGGCATGACCTCCGCTGCTTCCCCCTCCCCCGACACCGCCTTCGACAGCCTGCCGCTGTCGCCCGACACCCTCGCCAACCTGCGCACGCTCGGTTTCGACGCGATGACGCCGGTGCAGGCCGCCGCGCTGCCGGTCGCGCTGGCCGGGCGCGACCTGATCGCGCAGGCGAAGACCGGCAGCGGCAAGACCGCCGCCTTCGCGCTGCCGCTGCTGGCCCGGCTGAACCCGCGCTGGTTCTCGCCGCAGGCGCTGGTGCTGTGCCCGACGCGCGAACTGGCCGACCAGGTGGCGAAGGAAATCCGCCGCCTGGCGCGCGGTACCGACAACATCAAGGTGCTCACGCTGTGCGGCGGCAGCAAGATCGGCCCGCAGGTCGACAGCCTGTCGCACGGCGCGCACGTCATCGTCGGCACGCCGGGCCGCATCATCGACCACCTGGAACGCGCCACGCTCGACCTGCGCGGCGTGAATACGCTGGTGCTCGACGAGGCCGACCGCATGCTCGACATGGGCTTCGTCGACGACATCACGCACGTCGCGCGCCAGTGCCCGCGCGAGCGGCAGACGCTGCTGTTCTCGGCCACCTTTCCGGATGGCATCGAGCGGCTGGCGGCGCAGTTCCTGCGCACGCCTGAGCGCATCGCGGTCGAGATGCAGCACGCCGAACACAAGATCCGCCAGCGCTTCTTCGAGGTCGACGAGGCGCAGCGACCGGAAGCGGTGCTGCGCCTGCTGCGCCATTACCGGCCGGTCAGCACCATCGCCTTCTGCAACACCAAGCGGCGCTGCCGCGAGGTGGTGGCAGCGCTGCGCGAAGCCGGCATCGAGGCGATCGAACTGTCGGGCGACCTGGAACAGCGCGATCGCGACCGCGCGCTGCTGCGCTTCGCCCAGCGCAGCGTGTCGGTGCTGGTGGCTACCGACGTCGCCGCGCGCGGGCTGGACATCGACGCGCTGGACGCGGTGATCAGCGTCGAACTGACGCCCGACCCCGAGGTGCACGTGCACCGCATCGGCCGCACCGGCCGCGGCGACGCCGAAGGTGCGGCCTGGGCGCTGGTCGCCCCGTTCGAAAAGGTGCGCGCGCAGCGCATCGAGGAAGCGCAGGGCCGGCCGCTGGAGTGGGGCACGCTGGCCGAACTCGAAGCGAGCAGCGACGCACCGCTGGTGCCGCCGATGGCCACGCTGCAGATACTGGGCGGCCGCAAGGAAAAGATGCGTCCCGGCGACGTGCTCGGCGCGCTCACCGCCTACGCCGGCTTCACCCGCGAACAGATCGGCCGCATCGACGTGACCGACTACCTTACCTTCGTCGCCGTCGATCGCAGCATCGCGAAGGAGGCAGTGCTGCGGCTGGATGGCGGCATGGTGAAGGGGCGGTACGTGAAGGTGAAGCTGGTGGAGGAATAAGCGGCCTCGGTCGCGACACAGCCGCTGCTGTCTGCAGGCTTAGATTCAGGCCGCTGTCGGGGTCAAGACCCCTCCCACAGAACCCGCGCCCAGGCTTCGGCGGCGGATCGGGCTCAGCCCCTGTGGGAGCGACCTTTGGTCGCGATGCGGCGCTGGCGGGCCGGCGGCTTCGATTCGAGCCGCAATCGCGAGCAAGCTCGCTCCCACAAAACCCCGCTCCGGCGGCGAACAGGGAGCGATCCTCGTGGGAGCGGCCTTGGCCGCGACGCAGCGGCGACAGGCCTCAGACTCCGATACCGGCCGCTGTCGGGGTCAAGACCCTCTCCCAAACCGCCCGAGCTCCGGCCGCCCGCACGGTTCAAGCACTCAGAACCGCGCATTCAGGGTCAGCCGTACGCTGCGTGGCTCGACCGGATGGAAATGGCGGTCATCGACGCCGCCTGCCGCTTCGCCGCGCAGACGCGAGGTGTAGAAGTACTCGATGTCGTTGTCGCCGCTGTCGAACAGATTGAACACGTCCAGCATCAGCCGCAGGTCGCGGGTGAGGCGGTGGCCGATGCGCAGATAGGCCAGCGTGGTCGAGTCGGAGCGCACCGAGTTGTCCTCGACCAGCGGACGCGGGCCGACATGCCTCAACTGCAGATGGCCGAACCAGCCGTTGGCCAGCGGGTTGTCTTCGGTCAGGCTGAGGCCGGCGGCGACGACGCGGTCGACGGCGCCCGGCACGTGGTTACCGGCCGGGTCGTCCTCGGTGAAGCGGGCGCGCGAGGCGGCGATGTCGAGGTCCAGCAGCAGCCAGGGACGCATCGTCCAGCGGTTGTTCCACTCGATGCCGCTGCGCTTGCTGGCGCGGTTGGGCTCGGTTTCGCCAGCGTCGCCGACGAACAGCAGTTCCGAATCCAGCTTCAGCGTCCACACGGCAAGCGAGCTCTGCAGCCCGGGAACCCACTCGGTGCGCACGCCGACTTCGCCACCCTTGGTGCGCACCAGCGCGTCGACCGGGTCCGCCGGCAGCCCGCCCTTGGCGGTGACGCGCGCCGTGGTGCCGCGGGCGTCATTGCTGTGGAAGCCGTAGCCGTAGTTCACGAAGTACTCGGTGCGCGCCCACGGCCCGAACACGAAGGACAGCTTGGGCGAGGCGATGTGGTCGGAGGCGTCGCCGCTGTTGGCGGCGATCGAGCTGGCGACGTCGAAGTCGTAGCGGTCGATGCGCAGGCCGGCGAGGCTGCGCAGCCAGGGCGTCCATTGCACGCTGTTCTCGCCGAACAGACCGACGCTGGTCTGACGCACGCGGCTCTGCTGGATCGCGCCGGTGGTGCTGCGCGCGACCGTCGAATACAGCCCGACCGGGCTCAGGCGGTCGTGTCGCAGCTGCACGCCCAGCGTGTTGGTCATCGGCCGGCCGGCGAACTGGCCGTCCCAGCTGCGGCTCATCGCCATGCCGAGCACGGTGCGCTGTTCGGACTGGCGGAACTGGTCGCCGTCGGCCGGGTTTTCGAGGAAGTAGGTGAAGTTGGACCACAGGTCCAGCTCCGACTGGATGGCGTAGGCGTTGAAGCGGAAGGCACCGTCGTCGTAGGCGCGCTGGTGGTCGACCGACAGGCTGTAGCGCTGCGTCTTGCCGCCGTCCGTCGGGTCCACCGTGCCATAGCGGCCGATCAGGCCGGACTGCACGGCGCGCAGCGGAATCTGATCGGTCGAGTCCCAGCGCGCGGTGTAGGCCATCGCGGTAAGTGCGGTGCGGTTGGCGCCCTCGCCCAGCGTGTAGCGCAGCACGCCGTTGATGCGCCGGAAGTCTTCCGGGTTGTCCCAGGGGCCGTCACTGCGCGAGGTTTCGAGCGCGTACAGCAGCGTGCCGGCGCCGAGCGCGTGCGAATTCATCAGCAGCCCGCGCCGGTGGCCGTCCTGACCGAGGGTCACTTCGGCGGTGCCGTAATCGAGCCGGTCGACCAGCCGCAGCCGCGCCGAACCGGCCGACGCGAAATCACCCTCTTCGGCGTAGTAAGGCCCCTTGCGGTAGTCGATGCGACCGACCAGTTCGGGTATCAGCCAGTTCAGGTCGGTGTAGCCGTGACCGTGCGCGTGCGTCGGCATGTTGGCCGGCATGCCATCTATATAGGTGGCGAAGTCGGTGCCGTGGTCGAGGTTGAAGCCACGCAGGAAATACTGGTTCGCCTTGCCGCCGCCACTGTGCTGCGTGACGATGACGCCCGGCACGAATTCCAGCACCTCGGCCGGTCGCAGCGTCGGCCGGTTCTCGATCAGCCGCGCGGTGACCCGGCCCTGGCTGGCGGCATCGGACGTGCCGACCGCGTTGTCGTAGTGGCCCTCGATGGTCACCGCGTCGAGGTGGTGAGCCGACGGCGCCGCTTCGTGCGCCAGCGCGGTGCCCCATGCCCCGATCACGGGCACGCACAGCAGCGGCAGAACTCCCTGCACGGACGCCGAAGGCCTCCGCAACACCTTCCCGGAAAAGTCTTTTTTCGCGTTCATCTTTTTGTATGAAGATTTGGAACAGTCTTCATACGCGAGAAGCGTGCCAGTCGATGGCACCACGCCGGGCAAGCGTTCCGGCGCGACAGCCGGTCACACGGTGGTCAGCGCGCTGCCATTCCGGTCGATGCTGCGGCAGCGGCGCTGGCGTCAGGTACTGGGCTTGATGTGCACGTGGCCTTGGCCGCCGCGCTCGTGTCGCCGCGTGTAGCGATGTCCGCCCGGGCCCGCGTGGTGGTGGCCTGCATCCAGCTCGACGCTGATCACGTTGATCTTGCCGTGGTGCACGCCGCGCTCGGCGCACACCGCGTCGGCGAACTGCCGCACCGCGGCGATCTCGCCCTTCAGGATGACGGTTTCGAGGCAGTAGTCGTGGTCGAGGTGGGCGTGCATCGACGACACCGTGAGGTCATGGTGCGCGTGCTGCAGGCTGATGATGCGCTCGGCCAGGTCGCGTTCGTGGTGATTGAACACGTAGGACAGGCAGGCCACGCAGTGCGTCGCGCTGCCGGTCTGCTGCGCCGTGCGGTCGAGTTCGGCACGGAACAGGTCGCGCACCGCCTCCGAACGATTGCCGTAGCCACGCTGCGCGATCCAGTCGTCGAACTGCGCGGCCAGCTGGTCGTCGAGGGAAATGGTGAAGCGCTGCATGTCATGACTCCGATGAGCTCGTGTTGATCGACCCGCCGTGCGTGGCCAGCCAGTCGGCAAATTCCAGCGGACGCAGGCCGAAGCGGACCGCATTGCCCTCGTGCAGCGAGCGGAACTCCTGCAGCACCAGTTCGACGAAGCGCGCCCGGTCGTCCGCCGCCACAGTGGCCGGCGTCGCCTCGCGCGCGGCCGCCGCACTCGCCGGCCGCCTGCCCAGCACGATGGCGCGCACCGCTTCGGTCAGCGCCTTGCGGTGGCGCAGGCGGAAGGTGTCGGGCGGCACCAGCTGCTGCTTGACGGCGACATACTGCTGGCAGGAGCGCGCGTAGGCCTGGACGAACACGTCGCGCAGCAGCTCGATGCGGTTCAGCTCGTAGACCGCGATCATCGCATCGACGTAGGCCTGCTGCGGCACGTCGATGAAGGACAGCGGGCACAGATTGGTGCGGATCAGCGGAATGTTGGCGGCCAGCCGCGACACCCGCTTGTTCACGTCCTCGAAGGGCTGCAGATAGGGCAAATGCACCATCAGGAAAAAGGCCTGCTCGAAGGGGTCTTCGATGTCGGCAGCGATGTCGGTGACGATGCCGAACAGCTCGTCGAGCTGCTGCGGCAGCGCCAGCGGCCGGTACACGCAGCCGCTGATCTCGACCGCGCGGCTGCGCACCCGGCCGCCGGCCTGGGGATCGTGCAGCAGGCCGTCGGACAGCAGCGCGTGCAGCGACAGCAGCGTTTCGCGATCGACGCCGATGCGGCCGGCGCCATGCACCAGATACTCGATGGCCGCCTTGTGGTTCAGGATCATCTGCGTTTCGAGCGCGTCCTTGCCCTCGGCGATCTCGCCCAGTTCGATCAGACGTTCGGTATCGAGCCGCGAATAGGTATTGCCCTCCAGCCGCGACGAGGCCCAGGACAGGTCGATCAGCAGCCGGTTCAGGATGTCGCCGGCGAAGGTGCCCGCCGCCGCTTCGCCGACCGGTGAGCGGCCGAGCGCGTGCAGTTGCGCGCGCAGCGGCTCGGGCAGATAGAAGGTGTCGTTAGCGCGATAGCGCTCGACGAAGCCGATGTCGTAGCCGACCGGGCGGCGCAGATGCAGCGGCCTGCGCACCAGGTCGCGCAGCTCGGCGCCCTCGGTCGACAGCGTCACATAGGGCGCCGGCGCAGCGGACGGCAGAGGCTCCATCACCGTCACTGCAGAACCCGCCGGCGCCGCGAAATACTTCAGCGCCCGCGCTTCGCCGCGCGTCAGCACGCGGCCCTGCGCGACCAGCTCGGCCAGCCGGCGCTGCAGCGTACGGCGTGCAACGCCGTCGCCGAGCACGCGCAGCAGGCCGTCCACACCGACGCCGTCTTCGTGGCGGGCGATCAGTGCGGCGAGCGTATGCGGATCAATGGACGAACGAGGCCGGGTCATTCAAGTGGCGCAATTCTATTATCGCGCCACAATATTGGCACAAAACAGGGAATCGCGCCAACCGGGATATGGCGCAATTCGATGTCCCGCATGCCGCTCCCGCTCAGTGGACGGTGCACACCATGCACGGATCGAAGGACCGCACGATGTGCTGCACCGCCACCGGCGTGGTTTCGCCGTCGCGCACCGGTGCGCCTTCGAGCGCCGACTCCAGCGCGCCGGGGCGGCCGGCGGCGTCGCGCGGCGAGAAGTTCCAGGTGGTCGGCGCGACGATCTGGTAATTGGCGATGCGACCGTCGCGCACCGAAATCCAGTGGCCCAGGCTGCCGCGCGCCGCTTCGCCGAGGCCGGCGCCGCTGCCTTCGTCCGGCAGCCGGCCGGGCGTGCAGAACGGTTCGCCCGGTCGCACGGCGCGCAGCCAGTCTTCCATCATGATCACCACGCGCGCCAGTTCGAGCAGGCGGGCGACGACGCGGGTGTAGACGGTGCCGCCGTAACGGCCGACCAGGTCGACGATGAGCGGATGGCCGCTCGCCAGCTGGCGCGCGATGGCGCCTGTTTCGACCACCTCGCCGGCCAGCCGCGGCGCCTTGTTCCAGGTGTAGGCGCCGGGCTTGTCCGGCTCCGGCCGCGTAACGCCGCTGCGCGGATGTTGCGGGCCGCCGGCGTCGCTCAGCCAGGCGTACGTGGCGTCTTCGCGGATGGCGGCCGGGTCGAGCGGCGACAGCGTGCCGGCGTGCCAGACACCCGCGCCCAGCGCGGTGCCGCCCTCCGGCTGCGGGTAGGCGCCGTAGCTGAGGAAGCGGCCGGGGCCGGCACCGAGCGTGGCCAGCGCCGCGTCGCGCGCGACGGTCAGGAAGAAGCGCAGGTCGCCGTGCAGCGGGTCGGCGAGTGGTGCCGAGTGATGCCAGGCGTCGAGCGCGGCTTCGGAATCGAGCGCGGCCACCTGTTCCAGCGGCGCGGCATAAGTGTGGGTTTCGAGGAAGCGGCGGAATTCGCGCACGCGGGCCAGCAGGCGCACCCGCTCGGCAGCGTCGATGGCGCGCGTCGAGCCGCCGGGGTCGATGCTCTGCGTGTGCGGCCACTTGCCGGCCAGCGTGCCGAGCAGCGTGAACCAACGCTGGCGCGCGGCGATCGCGGCGCGCACCTGTTCGCCGGTCTGCGGCGTGAACCGGCGTACCGCCTCGGCATGCCAGGGCCGGCTGGCATACACCGGGCGCACGAAATCCGGCATGAAGAACAGGTAGAAGTGAGTCAGGTGGTCGGCCAGGTTTTCGGTGGCAAGGATCACATTGGTCACGTGCTGGCCGTTGGCCGGCATCGTGATGCCGCCCAGCGCAGCCAGTGCGCGCGCCGCCGCCACCGACTGCGACACCGAACAGATGCCGCAGATGCGCGGCACATACACCAGCGCATCATGCGGCTCGCGCCCACGCAGTATCTGCTCGAAGCCGCGGTACATCGGCGCATTGACGTGCGCCGACGCGACACGCCCGTCGGCGACGTCCAGCGTCACTTCGAGATCGCCCTCGACGCGGTTGAAGGGACCGACGAGGAGACGGGTCATGCGGAGAGTGCCCTCTTGCTATCAGTAACCCTCAACGTCTTTCCTTTCCCTTCTTGTGCGTTACGCGGATCAAGGTCATCGCCGCCCACGCGATCCCGATCGCCACCCCGGTCAACAACGCAATCAACAGTATCCAGTCAGACAGGCCATAACCGTCCTGGCCCTCCGGGCCGAAAAGGGTGGACATGATCCTGAACAGGAAACGCGCAATGAACTCGAACAGAAGGCCCACCGGCTCGCCGATGAGATCCGCCTTGGCCCGGAACGGCGAGGTGGCGGTCAGAAACACTGTCACTTCAATCTTGTCCTTCGCGCCACAGGCGGCACCACGACATGGTCCGACACCGCGTTCACCTTGACCCGCTTCGGCGTCGCCGACTTCGACAGTGACGCCAGCGCGACGAACCAGGCCTTGGGCATGTCGGTCGGCAGGCCGATCGGGATGCCGGCGAGCTTGGGCGTGGCGTGGAAGGGGTGGCCGGGTTCCTGGAAGCCGGGTTCGGTGCAGCTGATGCAGGCGTAGCCGCCGCGGGTGCAGGAGCCTTCGCCGTTCCACGGCCGGGTGTTGCAGTCGGCGTGCGCCTGCGTGCCCTTGCAGCCCATGTGTTCCATCATGCAGCCGAGGTCCGAAGGCTTTTCGGCGCTGGCCTTGAACTCGTAGTACTCGTTGCGCGTGCAGCCGTGGTGCACCAGCTGGTCGGCGTAGAAGCGCGGCCGGCCCAGTGTGTCGAGATCGGCGTCAGTGAAGCCGTCGGCGGCCAGCGCCATCAGCGTGTCGAGCACCCAGCTCGGGTGGGTCGGACAGCCGGCGATATTGATCACCGGCAGGCCGCCCGCGGCGCGGAAGTCGCTGCCCAGCAGGCCGCCGCGCACGTCGTCCTCGTACTGCAGGCCGCAGGCGTCGGTCGGATTGTCGCCGCCAGCAGTGACGCCGCCCCAGGCGGCGCAGCTGCCGATGGCGATCACGTGGCGCGCCTTAGCGGCGAGCTTGCGCACCCATTCGATCATCGGCAGACCGGTGCCGGCCATGATGTGGAAACGCCCTGTGCCATTCGGCCCGCGCAGCAGCGAGCCTTCGACGCACAGCGCGTCCAGCGGCAGATCGCCGTCGAGGATGCGGCCGAGCAGCGCGGTCACCTCAGTGCCGCTGTCCAGCGACAGCGACGGATGCCACAGCAGATCGATGTCGGCGTCGCGCAGCTGGCCGTGGAAATCGTCGGTGTCGGCGCACAGCAGCGACATGCTGCAGCCGCCGCAGCCGCCGGACTGCAACCAGAGCACGTTCATGCATTCACTCCTTCGGTGTGCGCGCCGCAGGCGACGGCGTCGTGCAGCCAGCCGCGCGCCCGGGCGAGCGCCTGTTCGAGATCGGCCTCGGCCTGCGCATCCGGCTCCTCGCCCAGTTCCCAGCGGCGGCCGCGGATGGCCAGTACATCACACACCGGCGGTGCGCGGCGCTGCAGATCGACGAATACCTGCAGCAGCGCTTCCGGCGACAGCGCGTGGCTGGTGATCTGGCGCTCGCGCTGCGGCTCGACCCTGCGCATCTGACAGGCGGCATCCAGCCCGCGTGCGGCGTCGACGAAGAGCACGCGTTCGCGGCCGACCAGATCGAGCGCGTGCTCGATCTGCAGCTGGTAGTCGCTGAGGCACTCCACGCTGCCGGCGGGCAGCGCGCGTCCGGCATACGCCGCCAGCGCATCGACCAGCATCGGGCCGAGCGCGTCGTCGCCGCGGCTCGGATTGCCCCAGCCCAGCACCAGCAGCGGCGCCGTCATTGCGCCGCCTCGGCGTCGTGCGCCGGGCCGTCGCGCAGCAGTTCGCCGGTCGAGCTGCGCAGCACGTGGTCGAGCACGCGACCGTCGGCCGCGCGCAGGCTCACCGCCAGCGGCATCTGACCGAGCGCGTGCGTGGCGCAGGACAGGCAGGGATCGTAGGCGCGCACGGCCACCTCGATGTGATTGAGCAGGCCTTCGGTAATCGTTTCGCCGTCGAGATAGCGCAGCGCCACAGCGCGCACCGCCTCGTTCATCGCCTGGTTGTTGTGCGTGGTCGATACGATCAGATTGCAGCGCGTAACCAGGTCGTCGTCGCCGACTTCGTATTCGTGGATCAGCGTGCCGCGCGGCGCTTCGATGATGCCGATGCCCGAGCGCTGGCGCGGCCCCTCGGCCTGCAGCGGACCGCCGGTGATCAGCGCATCGTCGAGCAGCGCGGCGACCGTTTCGACGCCGTGCAGCAGTTCGATCATGCGTGCCCAGTGGGTGGCCAGCACCGCGTGCACCGGCCGCCCCGCGTGTGCGGCGACGAAGGCCTGGCGCGCCTCTTCGGCGCGCGGCGTCGGGATGAAGTCGCAGTTCTGCACGCGCGCCAGCGGTCCGACGCGGTACCAGCCGTCGTCGACACCGAGGTCGCGGCGGTAGGGGAATTTCATATAGGTCCAGGGCTTGACCGCTTCAGCGATCAGTTCGCGGTAGCGCTGGTCGTCGAAGCCGTCGATGGCAATGCGCCCGTCGGCTTCGCGCAGCCGCAGCACGCCGTCGTACAGCTCCATCGCGCCGTCGCGGCCGACCAGCGACATCATGGCCGCCGGCGTGTCGGCGAAGTCGGCGTAGCGCGCCGGCAGGCTTTCGTGCAGCCGGCGGGCAAGCGACACCGCGTCCTGCGCCCAGGCCAGTACCTGCGGCAGTTCGGCGCGCAGCGCGTCGCGCTCGGCCGGATCGACCGCGCGGTTCATGCCGCCGGGTATGGCGCCGGTGCCATGAATACGCTTGCCCGAGGTGATGCGGATCACCTCCTGACCGAACTTGCGCAGCATGACGCCCTGACTCGCGGCGTCCGGAAAGGCGGCGGCCACGCCGACGATGTTGCGCCGATCGACCTCGGCGTCGAAACCGAACAGCAGGTCGGGCGAGGCGAGGTGGAAAAAGTGCAGCGCGTGGCTCTGCACGATCTGGCCGTAGTGCATGAGGCGGCGGATGCGATCGGCCGCCGGCGGCACCGGCCAGCCGCCGACCACGCGATCGAAGGCCTTAGATGCGGCCAGATGGTGCGACACCGGGCAGATGCCGCACAGCCGCTGCACCATGACCGGCACTTCCCAGTAGGGCCGGCCTTCGATGAATTTCTCGAAGCCGCGGAATTCGACGATGTGCAGCCGCGCCTGCCGCACGCGGTTGTCGTCGTCGAGTAGCAGCGTCACCTTGCCATGGCCTTCGACGCGCGACAGCGGATCGATCGCGATGCGGCGCAATCCTTTGGAGTCGGCAGCGGTTTCGAGCGGGCGCGTATCCATGATCCTGAATGCTTCAGTCGTAGCGGATGAGGCCGGGCGCCGGCACCGGCGTGCGTCCGGCGATCAGGTCCTGCAGCAGTTGCCAGAAAGCGTCGGCCGGCGGCGGGCAGCCGGGCAGCGCGTGGTCGATGCGCACCACCTCGTGTATCGGCAGCACGCGGTTCAGCGGCAGCGGCAGTTCCGGGTCGTCCGGCACCCGACCATACACCGACTGCATGACGTCGCCGACGTCGAGGTGATTGCGCAGCGCGGGCAGGCCGCCGGTGATGGCGCAGGCACCAACCGCCACCAGCACGGTGCAGCGGGCGCGGAAGGCGCGCAGCACCTCGACGTTCTCGGCATTGCACAGGCCGCCTTCGACCAGGCCGATGTCGCATGGCTCGACCTCACCGACGGTCTTGATGTCGGTCAGCGGCGAGCGGTCGAATTCGACCCGCTCGACCAGATCGAACAGCCGCTCGTCGATGTCGAGCAGCGACATGTGGCAGCCGAAGCAGCCGGCCAGCGACACGGTGGCGACGCGCAGCTTGCGCGGTGATGGGGAGGTCGCGTTCATCCGCGCGTGTCCTCGGTGTCGAAGCGGCGCTGGCCTATCGGCACCGCGAAGCCGACGCGCTTGGGCAGCAGCGCGCCGACCGGGCAGATGTGGGCTGCGCGGTCGTCGACCGACAGCGCGCTGTCCCCGAGCCGGCCGCTCGGGCTGTCGATCAGCAGCCGGGTGGCGATGCCGTGGCCGCCGATGGCGAACACCCGCTTGCCGTCGAGTTCGTCGCTGGCACGCACGCAGAGCTGGCACAGGATGCAGCGGTTCGGTTCGAACAGCACGTCGGGATGGCTCGCGTCGACCGGCCGCTCCGGGTTCAGCACCTCGAAATGCAGCTCGGTCATGCCGGCGCGTTCGGCCTGAACCTGCAGCACGCAGTTGCCGCTCTTCTCGCAGCCGGGGCAGAAGTGATTGCCCTCGACGAACAGCATCTGCAGCAGGCGCAGGCGCTGCGTGGCCAGCGAGGCGGTACGGCATTCGACCTTCTGTCCGGCCACCGCCGGCGTCACGCAGGCGGCCACCGGGCGGCCGTCGGCCAGCACCGTGCACAGCCGGCACGACGCGCTGCCCGACACCTCTTCGCTCCAGCACAGGTGAGGGATGTCGAGCCCGGCGCGCGCCGCGGCGCTCAGTATCGTGTCGCCCGGCTGCAGCGCGACCGGCTGGCCATCGAGATCGAAGGTCGGATCGACGGCGCTCATGCCGGCGTGTCCGTGTGCAGATGGGCGCCGGCGTCGCTGCGGCCGGTGGCGCGGCGCGCCGACGACAGTTCGGCGTCGAGGTCGAGATCGGGCTGAAACTGCGGCGCGGTCGCACGCTGCGCGTAGGCGTCGCCGAAATGACGCATCGTGTCGCGCAGCGGGTTGCAGGCCGAAGCGCCCAGACCGCAGTGGGTGCCACTGTGCAGCGCGATGTCCAGATCGTGCAGGCGGTCGATGTCGAAGGCCGACGCGCTGCCGGCGCCGCGCGCGTGCGCCAGCTTGTCCAGACGCCGCACCACCAGTTCGGTGCCGACGCGGCAGGGCGTGCACAGGCCACAGCTCTCGTGCGCGAAGAAGCGGGCAAAGTGGCGCGCCACCTCGAACAGGTCGCGCGAGCGGTCGAACACCGTGAAGGCACCGGCGCTCGGCACGTCCTCGAAGGCGATGGCGCGGTTGAATTCGGACGCCGGCACGCAGGCGCCGGACGGCCCGCCGACCTGTACCGCCTGCACGTCGCCCGCGCCACAGTCTTTCAGTATCTGCGCGATGGGCGTGCCCAGTGGGTATTCGTACAGACCGGGCCGCGCGCAGTCGCCGGACACCGAATGGATCTTGGTGCCGGTCGATTGCGCGGTGCCGATGCCGGCCCACCAGGCGCCGCCGCGGCGCGCGATGTGGGCGACCGCGCAGAAGGTTTCGACGTTGTTCACGACGGTCGGCCGGCCGAGATAGCCGGCCTGCACCGGGAAGGGCGGACGGATGCGCGGCGTGCCGCGCTTGCCCTCCAGCGATTCGATCAGCGCCGATTCTTCGCCGCAGACGTAGGCGCCAGCGCCCAGATGGATGGCGATATCGAAGTCGAAACCAACGACGCCGCACGCGTCACGGCCAAGCAGGCCCTGCGCGCGGCGGCGCGCGAGCACTTCTTCGAGTTGCGGCAGCAGGTAGCGGTATTCGCCGCGCAGGTATAGAAAGCCCTGCTGCGCGCCGACCGCGCGCGCCGCCACCGTCATGCCGTCGAACACGGCGTCGGCGTGACTCGCCAGCAGCACGCGGTCCTTGAAGGTGCCGGGCTCGCCCTCGTCGGCGTTGCAGACGACGACGCGCAGGTCGCCGGCGGCGTCGCGGCAGGCCTGCCATTTGCGCGCGGTCGGGAAGCCGGCGCCGCCGCGTCCGCGCAGGCCGGACTGCGCCACTTCGTCGAGCAGTGCCTGCGGCGACTGCGCGAGCACCGCCGGCAGCGTCGGTGCGTCGGCGGCCAGACCGCTGAGCAGCACGTCGGCCCGCTGCACGCCGTCGATCACGTCGAACCACTCGGCCGGCCACCGCTCGACCGGCGCGCCGGCGAGCAGCAGATCGGCCAGCGCATCGACGCGCGCCGCGTCCAGCCGCGTAAGGACCTGATGGTGATTCACCAGCAGCGCCGGCCCCTGGTCGCACAGCCCGGTACAGGAACAGCGGTCGACGCTGAAACGGCCGTGCGCATCGACCTCGCCCGGCGCCACGCCGAGGCGGGCGCACAGCTGCGCCAGCAGCGCTTCGCTGCCCAGCATGCGGTCGGTGATGTTGTCGGAGAACAGCAGCCGCGTGCGGCCGACCGGGCGGGTGTGGAAGAAGCGGTAGAAGCCGGCCACGCCTTCGACCTGCGCGAGCGTCAGACCGAGTGCGGCAGAGATGTGGGCGAGCAGCGGGCGCGGCAGCCAGTGCGTGACCGCCTGCGTTTCACGCAGCACCTGCACCAGCGCGTGCGGATCACGCTGCCAGCGGTCGAGCACCACGTCGGCGGCCGCCCGCATCTGCCCGCTCACGATGCCCGCAGCGTCGACCATCAGCCCTCCAGCCCGAAGCGCACCATCTTTCCACGCAGACCGACCCGGGACAGGCCCAGTTCCTTGGCGGCGCGCGTCTTGTTCCAGCGGTGGCGGAGCAGGGTTTCGCGCAGCACCATGGCCTCGATCGCGTCCAGCCGCTCGGCCAGCGTACCGCTGGCCGGCAAGGGCGTCGCGCTGGCGGTGGCGGTCAGGCCGGCCTGGCCGTGCAGCACGCGCAGCGACAGCGACTGCGCCTCGATGCGTTCGCTGTCGCTCAGCGCCAGCGCGCGCGCCAGTTCGTTGCGCAGTTCGCGGATGTTGCCGGGCCACGGATAGCCC
This sequence comes from Methyloversatilis discipulorum, assembly GCF_000385375.1. NCBI lineage: Bacteria > Pseudomonadati > Pseudomonadota > Betaproteobacteria > Nitrosomonadales > Sterolibacteriaceae > Methyloversatilis > Methyloversatilis discipulorum. The sequence continues at coordinate 54,643 of NZ_ARVV01000001.1, read as the reverse complement.
ATCAGACAGGCCATCGCCTCGTCGGTCAGCGAGGCGCCCGGGCGGCCCAGTTCGATGCCCACTTCGTCGACCACGCGGCGGGCGATCGGCTCGATGTCGCCGACGCGTTCGCGCAGTGGCGGCACGGTGAAGGTGGCGCCCGCGATGCGGTAGTACAGATCCTCGCGGAACAGCCCTTCGCGCACTCGCTGTTCGAGGTCGCGGTGGGTGGCGGCGATGACGCGCACGTCCACCGGCACCGCGCGCGTGCCGCCGACCGGCCGCACCTCGCCTTCCTGCAGCACGCGCAGCAGGCGCACCTGGAACGCGGGCGAGGTTTCGCCGATCTCGTCGAGGAACACGGTGCCGCCGTCGGCGCGCTGGAAGAGGCCGATGTGGTCTTCGTAGGCGCCGGTGAAGGCACCGCGCTTGTGGCCAAACAGTTCGGATTCGAGCAGGGTTTCCGGTATCGCCGCGCAGTTCTCGACGACGAAGGCGCCATTGGCGCGCGGACTGGCGTAATGGATGGCGCGTGCCAGCAGCTCCTTGCCGGTGCCGGATTCGCCGAGCACCAGCACCGACAGGTCGTAGCGGGCGACACGTGCGGCCATTTCACACACCGAGTCGAGCGGGCTGCCGGCCGAACGTTCGATGCGGTCGAAGCCGAAAGTGCGGCGCGCGCGCTCCAGCTTGTGCGCGGCACGCTGGCGCAGCACCGGCGTGGCGGTGCGCAGTTCGAGGTCGAGGCGGGCGGTTTCCTGCTGCAGCGTCTGCGCCTCGGCGGCGTTGCGCACGGTGGCCAGCAGGTGGTCGGGCACCCACGGTTTCAGGATGTACTGGTAGATGCCGGCGTCGTTGATGCCGGCAATGATGTCTTCAGAATCGGTGTAGCCGGAAATGACGATGCGCACGACGTCGGGCCAGCGTTCGCGCACCTCCTTCAGGAACAGCACGCCGGTCAGGCCCGGCATGCGCTGGTCGCACAGGATGACGTTCACCTCGTGCCGCTCCAGCTGCTGGCGCGCGTCGTCGGCGCCGCTGGCGGTGAGCACGGTGAAGTCCTCTTCCAGCGTGCGGCGCATCGCGTCCTGCGAGCGCACTTCGTCATCGACCACCAGCACGGTGGGTACGCGCAGGCTGGCGTTCATCGCGCGGCGACCTCGCGGTGCACGGCCAGGTGGCGCGGCGTCCACGCATGCGGCAGCTTGTGCACGAAGTGGTGGCGCGCGACGTGGTAGCTGGGGTCGAAGCCGTAGAAATTGCGGTGCATGCGGGACAGTTCTTCCTTGCGGTAATCGGCGAGCGGACGTTCGGCTTCGTGGGCCGCGCGCTCGGTCTGCTTGCGCATGACGCGATCGCGCAGATTGTACGACGCGGCCAGCAGCCGGGCTTCCTGCACCGCCGCATCGAGCGCGTCGCCGGCGGGCACGTCGAGGCAGCGGTCGACGAAGCCGATGCGCAGCGCTTCCGGCGCCGACAGCGGCAGCCGGCTCTGCATCAGTGCGCGCGCGCCATCTGCACCGAGCCGGCGCGGCGCGAGGTAGGTCCAGTACTCCGAGCCGTACAGATTGCCCATGTTCTTGTAGTGCGGGTTCAGCATGACGCCGCGCTGCGCCCATACCTCGTCCGCCGCCAGCGCGAGAAAGGCGCCGCCGGCACCGGCGTTGCCGCGCAGCAGCGACACCGTGAGGCGGTCGGTACAGGTGATGATTTCCAGCGCGACGTCGTTCATCGCGTTGATGTTGCGCCACGACTCGTCGGCCGCACTGTCGCCGTCGCGGTGCGCCGCCGCCTCGATGCAGTTCAGGTCGATGCCGTTGCTGAAGAAACCGTCGCCGCCAGCGATCAGCAGGACCTGCGTGTCGCGCCGCTTCACCTCGACCAGCGCGTCGCGCAGGCGCTGACACTGTGCGGTGGACATCGCGCCGTTGCAGAAATCGAAGCTGAGCACGCCGACGCGGGAGCCGCGCTCGCCGTGCTCGGTGTAGCGCAATTCGGCCCATTCATCGGCTGCCCGCATGAGCGGTACTGCGCGTTCGGGCAGCGCCGCCGTCTCCGCCGCAAGGGCCTGCGTCGCCGGCAGCTTGATCGGCGACGCAGCGTCGCCGAGCGCGACCGACACGCGGCCTATCCAGACACCGCCATCGACGGTCCGGCGCAGCAGCGCGCCGTCACGCTGCGCCAGCACGTCGCCCGGCGCACCGCCAAGACCGGCCAGCGCTTGCTGCGTCGCCGGGTGCGCGTCGAACAGCCGGCAGGGCTGGCTGAACAGCGCGTCGACCACGCCCGGCTGGCCGTCGGACGCGTGTACTTTCGCCAGCACGGTGGCGCTGTCGTCGTGCGACCAGTCGATCGCGCGGCGCGACTGCGGCAGCACCCCGCGCCAGCCGTCGGCGGCGGGCAGACTGTTCTGCGGCGCGTCACCGGCAGTGAAGCGGGCGAGCGCCTGCAAGGTCGCCGCGAGCGCCGCTTCGGTCACCTCGCGCCGGTAGATCGCGCCCTTGGACGCCGCACGCAGCGGGAAGGTCGCGGCCCCCCACACCGGGCCGGCGTCGAAATCACCGTCCGCCTGCAGCACGGTGACGCCCCACTCGCGCTGCCCTTCGACGATGGCCCAGTCGAGCGCGGCCGGACCGCGGTCGCCCGGCGGCCCGGGGTGCACGACGAAACAGGGCAGGGCGCGCCACACCGACGCCGGGATGCGCCGCTTCAGGAAAGGGGCCAGCACGAGGTCCGGCTGGAACAGCGCGACCGCCTCTTCGGTCACCGCGTCGGCGATGTCCAGTTCGACCGACAAGGTGTGGCCGAGCGCCGTCAGTTCGGCGTACAGGCGCTGGCTCAGGCTGTTGAAGCTGTGGCACAGCAGCAGGATGCGCAGCGGCACCGTCATTTCTGCAGCCTCAGTCCGTCCAGCGTGCGCGCGGCGTCGCGGCGGCCCATGTAGAGCGCGAGCTTGCTTTCGATCGCGTCGAGCGCGCAGTTGAAGGTGGCTGCGTCTTCGGCAGCCAGCAGCGGGCGCGCGACCAGTGCCACGTCGGGCCCGAAGTGGGGCGCCAGCCGGTGCATCGCATCGGCGCGCCGCATCTCGAGCAGCGCGTTGGCCGGCGCCGTGCTGTCGTTGGCGGCCGGCAGCGCTGCCGGTTCAACCGCCTCGACATGGCCGAGCGTGCGCAGTTCTTCGAGCAGATCGGCCGCGCCGTCGCCGATCACCTCCTGCAGCGCCGACAGCGGTGCCTGACCATTGACGACGATGAGCGCCGCGCGCAGCCGTCCGCGCAGCGTGCCGGTGCGCGACAGCAGTTCAGCGCGGCCCTTGTCGGTCTTGGCATAGACGCGGTCGGCGCTCATCGCGGTTCAGCAGATGCGCGGCAGCTGCTCTCCGCTCAGCCAGTCGACCACGCGCCGGCCGCCGAAGCGGGTGTTCATTTGCACGAAGTGGTGCGCGTCCTCCATCACGACACCGATGCGTGCTGCGTCCGCACCGCGCGGATGCGCGCGCATCGCCGCCAGCACCGCGTCGGCGTGCTCGGCCGGCACGATGGCCAGCAGCTTGCCTTCGTTGGCGACGTAAAGCGGGTCCAGCCCCAGCAGCTCGCAGGCGGCGTCGACCTCCGGCTTCACCGGTATCGCCGCTTCGTCGAGCAGCATGCCGATGCCGGACTGGCGGGCGATCTCGTTCAGCGTGGTGGCGACACCGCCGCGGGTCGGATCGCGCAGCGTGCGGATCGCCGGACAGACCGACAGCATGTCGGCGACCAGCCCGTTCAGCGCCGCGGTGTCCGACACGATGGTCGTTTCGAACTCCAGCGATTCGCGCTGCGACAGCACCGCCACGCCGTGATCGCCCACCGTGCCCGACAGCAGGATGACGTCGCCCGGCTGCGCATTCGCGCCCGACACGTCGATGCCGTGCGGCACCACGCCGACGCCGGTGGTGCTGATGAACACACCGTCGCCCTTGCCCTGCTCCACCACCTTGGTGTCGCCGGTGACCACCGCGACGCCGGCTTCGCGCGCCGCTGCCGCCATCGACTGCACGATGCGCTTCAGATCAGCCAGCGGAAAGCCCTCTTCGAGGATGAAGCTGGCCGACAGATAGAGCGGCGTCGCGCCCATCATCGCCACGTCGTTCACCGTGCCGTGCACGCTGAGCGCGCCGATGTCGCCGCCGGGGAAGAACAGCGGCGAAATGACGTGCGCGTCGGTCGCCATCACCAGGCGGCTACCCTGCGGGATGGCCAGCGACGCGCCGTCGTTGCCCTGGCGCAGGAAGGGGTTGTCGAAGGCGGCGAGGAAGATTTCGTCGATCAGTTGCGCCGCGGCACGGCCGCCAGCGCCGTGGCCCATGTCGATGCGGCCGTTGCGGATGTCCAGCGGCCGGACGTAGCCGGCACGCACGGTGCCGCCGGTCGAATTGTCGCGTGCGTTCATGCGCTCACCTTGACAGGAATGTCCTTGAACCGGCCGTACGCGTAATGCGCCGCGCACGCCCCCTCGCTCGACACCATGCAAGAGCCGACCGGGTTCTCCGGCGTGCACACGGTGCCGAAGATCTTGCAGTCGGTCGGCTTCTTGACGCCGCGCAGGATGGCGCCGCATTCGCAGGCCTTGTTGTCGGCCACCGGCCGGTAGCCGACGTCGAAACGGCGCTCGGCGTCGAATTCGGCGAAGGCCGGGCGGATCTTCAGCGCGCTGTAAGGCACTTCGCCCAGACCGCGCCATTCGAAGCTGGGCCGCAGTTCGAACACCTCCGACACCTTCTGCTGCGCGGCGAGATTGCCGTCGCGGTCGACCGCACGGGTGAATTCGTTCTCGACGTGAGCGCGGCCCTCGTTCACCTGACGCACCAGCATCAGGATGGCCTGCATCACGTCCAGCGGCTCGAAGCCGGCGATCACCACCGGCTTGCGGTATTCCTCGGCGAAGTGCTCGTAGGGTGCGGCGCCGATCACGATGCTCACGTGCGCCGGGCCGATGAAACCGTCGATCGGCACCGTGCCGTACTGGCGCACCTCCGGTGACTCCAGGATGTGGGTGATGGCGGACGGCGTCAGCACGTGGCAGCACAGCACGCTGAAATTCTTGAGCCCCTCGCGCTGCGCGCGCAGGATGGCCAGCGCAGTCGGCGGCGTCGTCGTTTCGAAGCCGATGGCGAAGAACACCACCTGACGCGTCGGGTTGTCGCGCGCGACGGTGAGCGCGTCGGCCGCCGAGTACACCATGCGGATGTCGCCGCCGCGCGCCTTCGCCTTGGTCAGCGACAGGCTGTCGGAGGCCGGCACGCGCATCGTGTCGCCGTAGGTGCAGACAATGACGTCGTGTTCGAGTGCCAGCTTGATCGCCATGTCGACGCGGCCGATCGGCAGCACGCAGACCGGACAGCCGGGGCCGTGAATCATCCGCACATTGGCCGGCAGCAGTTCGCTCACGCCGTAGCGCGAGATGGCGTGCGTGTGGCCGCCGCAGAACTCCATGAAGCTGTACTGGCGCTCACCGCGCGCTTCAATGGCCAGGCGGTCGGCGATCTTGCGGGCGACATCACCATCCCTGAACTCGTCGATGTATTTCATGCGGCGGACTCCGTCGCGGCCATCGCCGCCGACATTTCGCCGAACAGCGCCAGCGTGCGCTCGGCCTCGTCCGGGTCGATCATGCCGATGGCGTGACCGACGTGGACGATGACGTAGTCGCCGACCTGCGCCTCGGGCACCAGTTCGATCGACACTTCCTTACGGATGCCACCGAGGTTCACCACCGCGCGTTCGTCCTCGCGCAGCTCGACCAGTTTGGCGGGAATGGCTAGACACATGACAGGGACTCCGTGAGCACGCCGGGTGCGAGATGGATCTGCTGCGCGACCGCCCACGCCTGGCCGAGCGCCAGACCGGCGTCGCCACAGGAGGTGGCCTGCGGCCGCAGCACGCGCAGGCCGCGGCTCTGCAGCCGCAGCGTGACGCGGCGCGTCAGCAGCGCATTCATGAAACAGCCGCCGCCGAGACAGACGGTATCGACCTGGGTGGCCTGCGCGGCGTTGATCGCCCACTGCGCAAGGCCGTCGGCCAGCGCCAGGTGGAACCAGGCAGCGGCTTCATCGGCACTGCCGTCCGGCCAGTCAAGCAGGCGGGCGAGCAGCGGACGCAGGTCGAGCATGCTGTCGCCGGCGACCTCGACGGCGCTGTCCAGCGTCGGTTCGCCGTGCGCGGCAAACCAGCGCTTCGCTGCCGATTCGAGTGCGATGGCGGCTTCGGCCTCGTGCGACTGGCGCACGCTGAAACCGAGCGCGCCGGCGGCGGCGTCGAACCAGCGGCCGGTGCTGGTGGTGGGCGGGCTGTTCAGGCCGCTGTCCAGCATGCGGGCGACGGTGCGCGCGGCCTGCGCGCCGACCGCGGCGGTGTAGCGCGCCTCGATGTCGGCGCCGCGGCCCAGGGTCTGCATTGCCGCCGCGGCCATGCGCCAGGGCTCGCGCGCGGCGACGTCGCCGCCGGCCAGGCGCAGCGGCCACAGGTGGCCGAGGCGGCGCCAGTCGCCGGGCGCCACCCACAGCAGTTCGCCGCCCCAGGCCACGCCGTCGGTGCCGAGGCCGACGCCGTCCAGCGCCAGCCCGACCACCGGTTCGGTCAGGCCGTGCTCGGCCATCACGGCGGCGATGTGCGCGTGGTGATGCTGTACGCCGACGGCCGGCACGCCGAGCCGGTCGGCCAGCGCAACGGCCAGATGCGTGCTGTAGAAGTCCGGGTGCAGGTCATGCGCGATCGCCTCGATCGGCGTACAGGACTGCGCGCGCAGATGGTCGAGCGACTGTTCGAGCGCGACGCAGGCGGCCGGGTCGCCGAGATCGCCGTGCATCGGCGACCAGACTGCGCGGCCATCCTCGAACAGGCAGGCGGCGTTCTTCAGCCAGGCGCCGGCCGCCAGCACGGTAGGGAGCCGGGGGCTCATGACGCGATGCTCCGCACGATGTCGTCGATGCCAGCCCGCAGGCCGGCCACGGCGTCGGCCTTCAGTCGCGATTCGATCCAGCTCAGCCAGTCGGCCATGCCTTCGCCGGTGGTGGCCGACACCCGGATCACCTCGATGGCCGGATTGACGCGGCGCGCGAAGGCGATGCAGCGCTCGACGTCGAAGTTCAGGTAGGGCAGCAGGTCGATCTTGTTCACCAGCATCAGCGCACTGGCGGCGAACATGTCCGGGTACTTCAGCGGCTTGTCCTCACCCTCGGTGACCGACAGGATAGCCACCTTGGCCGCCTCGCCCAGATCCCACATGGCCGGGCAGACGAGGTTGCCGACGTTCTCGATGAACAGCAGGCTGCGCTCCTCACCGTGATCGTGCCGATGCAGGCGGGCGAAGGCTTCGGCCACCATCGGTGCGTCGAGGTGACAGCCCTTGCCGGTATTCACCTGCAGCGCCGGCGCGCCGGTGGCGCGGATGCGGTCGGCGTCGAAAGAGGTCTGCTGGTCACCCTCGATCACCGCCACCGGCAGTCCGGGCGCACGCGTCTTCAGCGCTTCGATGGTCGCGCACAGCAGCGTGGTCTTGCCGGAGCCGGGGCTGGACACGAAATTCAGTGCGGTCACGCCGTGCGCCGCGAACTGCGCGCGGTTCTGCGCGGCGACGCGGTCGTTCTCGCCGAGGATGTCGGTTTCGAGCCGGATCGCGCGCGCCTGGCTCATGCCGGGCACCGACACCTTGGCCGCACCGGCGCCGAAATGCAGGTCGCCGCTGGCCGGGTCGACCGCGACGTGCGAGGCCTCCGCCTGCGCCACTTCCGCCCGGCGGATCGCCGGCGCACCGGACTTCACCCGCCGCGCGGCGGGTGAATAGGGACTGGGCGGATGGGCGTGCCCGTGCCCCTCCATCGTCACCTGGCTGCCGTCTCCGGCACATCCGCACACTACGCACATATCGATCTCCTCCGTCCTTGCCCGGTCCACGCCGGGTCTCAATTTCCTGTGGGAGCGAGCTTGCTCGCGATGCGATGCGAGAAAACCCGCGGTGCCGTGCAGCCGCCCTATCGCGAGCAAGCTCGCTCCTACAGAATCCAGACCAGCTCTCAGTCCTCTACCTGCATGTCGATCACCTTCAGTTCGGTGCCGCCGGTCGGCTGCAGCCGGTAGCCGCCGCAGTGCGCACACGGGTCGCCGCGCTGCGCGATCTGCACGGTGAGGCTGCAGTCCATGCACCAGGCTTCGCCCGGCGGTTCGTCGATGTCGATGCGCGCGCCGTCGAGCAGCGTGCCCGGGGCGATGGCTTCGAGCGCGAAGCGCAGCGCGCGCGACTCGACGCCGGCCAGCTGGCCCGCCTCCAGCCGCAGATGCGTGACGCGGGCGAAACGCTCGCGTTCGGCGGTGCGTTCGACCAGCTGCAGGATGCCGCCGGCCAGGCTGGCTTCATGCATGGGCCGCCTCCCGCACACCCGCCACCTCGTAGCGCACACAGGGGTCGTAGGCGGCCATCAGCAGCGCGACGCGACGCGCACAGTCGGGTGCCGCCGGGTCCAGCTTTTCGAGCGCGGCGGCCACCGCGCCGTCGGCATCGAAATTCCATTCAGTCGGCGCCAGCACGTGGCAGGCGGCAATGCGCGCGTCGTCGCCGTGACCGTCCAGCAGCACGTGATGCACGAGCAGACCGCGCGCCATTTCCGCCCAGGCCAGCCCCTCGCCCGGCGCCAGCGCGATGCGGCCGTTGCGCAGCCGGCCTTCGCCGCGGGGCAGCGCGAGACGCACCAGCTCGGCCAGCCGCGCGGCGAAGCGATCGGACGCCGAACGCGCCAGCGCGGAATCGGCCAGCCGCGTCCAGCAGCCGGTTTCGGCACAGGCCCCGTCGATGCGCGGGCGACGGGTGAAAGCGGGGTCCTGCTTCATTGCTGCGGCCAGCGAGCGCAGGCCGGTGTCACTGGCGTGCACATGCAGCGGCGGCGCCGCGGCGAGCGGGGCGTCGGCCAGCGCGGCGCTGTCGCGCAGCCCGCTGGCGAGCCAGGTCTGACCTGCGTCGCGCCAGTCGGCAAAGGCCTGTTGCGGTGCCCGCTCGAACGCCGCCAGCCACTGCGTCGGTGCGACGCCGAGCAGATGGTGCTGCATCCAGTCCGCGATGTTGTCGGTGCACGCGCCGTCGCGCAGCGCCGGACAGGCGGCCAGCGCGCGCGGCGCCTCAGCCGACGGCCCGGCGGGCAGCAGCGCCGGCCAGTCGAGCAGGATGCGGCGCAGGTGCTCGCGCAGCGTTTCGGCGCGCAAGGTGTCCGGCAGCGGCGCATCGCGGCCCTGCGCGGCATCGACCGCGGCGCGGGCGCACAGCCGGTGCGCGTGACTGCACAGGCTGAAAACGGCACCGAGCAGGTCGGGCAGCGACTGCGCCGGGCGACCGACAGCCAGCCGTGCCGCCCAGTCCGGACGCTGGCCGCTCAGCGCGGCCGGGCGCGGGGCGCCCGGTTGCACGCGCAACATGCCGGCCAGGGCGTCCAGCGACATCATGGCGTGCGGCTCCGCCCGAACAGGAAGCCGCGGCGGGCCGGTCGTTCCGGCTGTTCCGCCGCGTCCTTCGCCGCACCCGTCGCCACCTCGGGCAGCGGTTCGCGCAGCCGCGCGAGCACCGCCTGCGCGGTGGCGACGGCGGTGTCCTGCGACGCGAAATCGAACATCGGCGAGAACAGCGAACAGGCGTCGAAGGTGCCGATGGCGGCCTCGTGCGCGCCGATGAAGTCGAAGCGCTCGCGCCCGAGCGCCAGCCGGCGCGTGACACCGACACGGCCGAGCTCGTCCTCGCGTGCCAGCGGCAGGCGCAGCAGGTTCATGAACCACGGCGTCACCAGTACCCCGCTCGCCGCCGCCGGCAGGTCGGGCTCCGACGCACACAGCTCGAAACCGACCAGCTCGACGCGCAACGCCTCGTTCATGATCGGCAGCCCGGCCATGCGGGTGTCTGCGATCTGACGGAACAGCGCTTCGAGGGCGCTGAGGCGGTAGGCGAGCATCGGGTCGGTCATGTCTGCGGGTCTCGTGCGGCGATCAAGCTCAGTCGATCACCATGAACTGGTCGGCATCGCCGTCGCACTGCGGGCAGCGCCAGTGCGGCGGCAGGTCGGTGAATGCGGTGCCCGGCGCAATCTGCCACACCGGGTCGCCCTGCTGCGGGTCGTACACCCACCAGCAGATCTTGCATTCGAGCTTCGCATTGTCCGGCAACTTGCCGGCGTCGCCGAGATAGCTGCCTTCGAAGCGCACGTTCGCCGACATGATCAGTCGCCTTCCACCCAGGCCAGCACCTCGGTCAGACGCTCGAATGAATCCTCGAGATCCTCCTTCGCCGCCATCGCGACTTCCGGCAGCGCGGTCACTTCCACCGTGTTCAGGATGACCACGTCCTGCGAGTTGTAATAGACGACGCGCCAGGTATTGGGCACACGCGTGTTGGTGATGCGGCAGTTGCCGTAGCCGCGCGACAGGATGAGCACGCGGCCGGTGCCGAGGTGGTGGTCCATGAAGCCGATGTCCTCGTTCGACATCGGCAGCAGCGTCAGATTCACGACGTGCGCCGGCTTGCCCGGCTTCCAGCCGCGCCACTGGTCCTCGATCTCGGCCAGCAGCGCCGGCGCGTTCTGCACATTGGGCGGCAGCGCACCCTGCCAGCGCGGTACGGTGAACCACAGATCGTCGGCAGCCGAGGTGCGCAGCACCTGCGGTATGGCGCCGACCTCTATCGTGTCGGACACGACCCGGCCGTCGTCGCTGACGATGACGCGCCAGACGCCGGCGAACACCGACTCCTGCACCGCCACGTGGTGCGCGGCGTCGCCTTCGGTGCGCACCTGCGCACTCACCTCGCCCTCGCCCATGACCTGATTGATAAGCTTCAGGTCCTCGGCCGGCAGCCGGGTCAGGTCGATGCTGCGGTTGCGGCCGTCGTTGCGGGTGGCGCCGAGGCAGGCCAGCACGTCGCGCAGCGCCAGATGCGCCTGCTCGTGGCCGACCAGCTCTTCCGGCTCGGGCAGGATGGGCGGACGGAAGGTTTCCATGCCCTGCGGCATGTTGATGTACTGCAGCGTTTCGTCCTCGACCTGGGTGCCGGGGCCGATGACCGCAACCGGAATGGGAAATGCGGGAAACTCTTTCACGTGCCGTACTCCGCTCAGTGACAGGAAGAATCGGATGCGCTGCCATTGCGCACCGGGATGCCTATGGTGGGTGCGCGCGACGCGGGCATCGCCAGCGCTTCGGCGACGCGCTCGACATAGACATCCCAGTCGAGCATGCCGGACAGCACGGTGACGTACTGGCCGTCGCGCACGAACACCAGCGCCGGCCAGCGGATCGAGCCGTAGCGCTTGGCGATGGCGTCCTCGTGTTCGCGGGTGGCGACGCCGACGGCGAAGCGCTGCGCGAAATGCTGGCGCAGTTCGGGCAGCACGACCGCGACGTCGAGCGCTTCGGGGAAGCGCACCGGGTCGCCGGCGAGCAGGATGACGCGGTCGCCGCCGGCGGCCGCCCAGTCGGCGACATTGTCGGCGGTGAGCCAGGTCGCGCCGTGCGCACTGACCAGCCGGTCGATCAGCGGCGAGGAAGTGGTCGACTGAGTGGCCGGCGCGGCGACCGGCAGCGTGACCAGCGCCTCCGTTGATGCAATTTCGATGCTCATGCGATTTCTCCCTGCGTGTTGTCCTGCGTCGTGTCGTTCGCTTCCGCGCGGGCGCCGGACAGCGCCCGCAGTTGTTCGCTGCTCATTGCCGACGGCAGTGCGAAGGCGGCAGCGCCGTCACCGGCCTCGCCCTGCATGACGGATTCGATCAGGTCCAGCGTGGCGTCGATCTCCTGCGCCCGCTCGACCGCAATGCGTTCCTGCGCGCTGTCGAGGAAGACCAGCAGCCAGTCACCGACCGCGACGTCGCCGACCAGCGCAGTGCGCACGCGGCGCAGGCCGAGCCGGCCCACGCAGCGCGCGTGGCCCGGTTCGACAGCCATCACCTGCATCGGTATGCCCAGACACACGGCTCAGCCCTCCAGCGAAGGAAAGAAGCGCGCGTCGCCGCTGCGGCAGGCGAGCTCTTCCGGCGGACGCTCGCCTTCGTAGCGCGTCAGTTCGAGCTCGGCGAAGGTGATGCATTCGCGCTCGGTCAGCGGCGTGGTGCGCGGCACCGGCCGCGCGCCCCAGCGGCGCAGCGTGTCCAGGCCGAGCGCCAGCGCATCGTCCATCGCCCGGCGCACCGACGGCCGCAGGCTGCCGCCGTAGTCCTCCAGCTCTTCCGGCTGGCAGCCGATCAGCAGCACTTCGCGCGGGTACTGGCCGGTCAGCTGGGCCAGCATCAGCACCTCCTGGAAGCCGGTCTGGTGCAGGCTCATCTTCTTCGCGCCCATGAAGCGCGGCACGTCGTCGTTGGCGATGCACTTGAGCGTGCCAGGCTCGAGGCCGTAGTCGATGGCGTCGAAGATGAGCAGGCAGTCGGCCGCCTGCACGTGCTGCACGAGATAGAGACCCTGGGTGCCGCCGTCGATCAGCTGCACCTCCGGGGCGTCGTCTGCGCCGCCGTCGAACTCGACGCGCTGCTGCAGCGCTTCGACGCAGCGCACGCCGAAACCTTCGTCGGCCCACAGCACATTGCCGATGCCGAGCACGACGATGCTGTCACGGGGTGGGTGACAGCTGCATCCGGACGGATTCGGGTTCATGGTCGGACCTTCCTTCGGAAAAAATCAGTGAGCGCCGCGCGGGAGCGTGGCGTGAGGCGTGGCGCGCAGCGCCTTCCAGGCGTGGAAGCTGTCCCAGGCGGACTGCAGCGCCAGCCAGAAGGCGGCGTCCGTGCCGAACAGCAGGGCGCAGCGGATGGCGGTGTCGGGCGTCATCGCGCGCTGGCCATGCACGATCTCGTGCAGACGGCGGCGCGACATGCCGAGCGCGCGGGCGGCTTCGCTCTGCGACATGCCGAGCGGTTCGAGGAAATTGCGCGAAAGAAATCGTCCCGGATGCCACGGCGTACGCACCGGAATGCCGGCGGGTACGCGGTGCAGGGGTGACAGTCCGGGACGCAAGGGGTGCACAACGAGCCTTCTTTCGCGCGAGGAGGCGGTGGGCGTGTCCGCCGCTGCCGTGCTGCCTGCAAGCGAGGTGGCGGCGGACATCGCGTCAGTCCTTGAAGGTGCGGTGGCCGGAAATCATCGTGCTCACGACGCTGGAGCGACCCATGATGTCCTCGCGGATGGCCGCATAGACGTGCAGGATGATGAACACGACGAGCGCCCACATGCCGAGGTGGTGCCAGGTATGCACGTCCTGCGACTGGCCCATCAGCGGGATGACCCAGCCGAACAGCCGCTCCTGCCACGATCCCATCTGCGCGCCTTCGCCGTACAGCGCGAAGCCGGTCAGGATCATGAACACGGTGAGCACCAGGTAGCCGAAGAACATCGCGAAACGCGCCAGCGGGTTGTGGCCGACGTAGCGGCCTGGCCGCGGGCTGACGAAGGCGTACCACTTCAGCATGCCGAGCACCTCGACCCAGTAGGCCTTGGTCAGCAGCGGCACCCAGTACAGTTCGCGTGCATGGTGATTGCCGACGATGGCCCAGTAGGTGCGGCCGAGCAGACCGACCGCCAGCACGTAGCCGGCAGCGAAGTGGGCGAAGCGGATGTAGCCCATCAGGAAGTTGGCGCTGGCTTCGCCCGGCTGCGTCGGCAGCGGCGAGCCGATGAAGTAGCCGGTCAGCGCGAGCACCGTGATCGCCAGCGCGTTGATCCAGTGCCACACGCGCACCGGCGCCTCATACACATAGACCGACTTGATCGAGCGGCCGTGGGCAACCGCCCCCTCGTCGATGCCGGTGGCGTGGGACAGCTTTTCAGTAGTTGCGGACATCTGTCGTCTCCCGCGGTTGGGTGCTTCAGATGCGCGACGCGAACATGAACAGGCCGGCGGCACCGACACCTGCCGCCTGCACGCGCCAGACCCAGCCCGGCACGCGGGCCAGCCAGCTGCCGGCGACCAGACCGGCGGCGTGCAGCAGCGCCGAGCCGAGCACGAAGCCGGTGGCGTAGGCGGCGAAGGATGAACCCGCCGCCCATTCGGCGCCGTGCGCCACCCCATGCAGCGCACCGGCGGCAGCGACCAGTGCGAAGCCGGCGACTGCCGGCAGCTGGCGGCGCGCCAGCAGCAGCACGCCGAACAGTGCGACGCTGAGCGCGACACCGGCTTCGATGTATGCGCCGGCGCCCGTCTGCACGCCGATGAAGGCACCGGCCAGCAGCGCGAGCAGGAAGAAGGCCGGGCCGGCCAGGCGTTGTGCGGCGGGCAGCACGGCGGCCGACCAGAGGCCGACGGCGATCATCGCCAGCAGGTGATCGGCACCGGCGAAGGGATGCGCCAGACCGGCCGCAAGCCCGTGTGCGCCGTGGCCTTCATGCGCCTGTGCGACACCGGCTGCCAGCGCCAGGGCGGCCGCGACGGAGGCGCGGCGAACGAGGGACGTATTCATGTTTCCTCCTGATTTCGTTATGTCGTGGGCGCGCTTCAGCGCACCTTCACCGTGGTCAGTTCCTGGCCGTCCTCGCTCATCACATGCGTCGAGCAGGCGAGGCAGGGGTCGAACGAATGCAGCGTGCGCAGGATTTCGACCGGCTGTTCCGGATTCACCATCGGCGTATTCATCAGGCTGGCCTCGAAGGCGCCGATCTGGCCCTTGGTGTCACGCGGGCTGCCGTTCCAGGTGGTCGGCACGACGCACTGGTAGTTCTCGATGCGGCCGTCCTTGATGCGGATCCAGTGGCCCAGCATGCCGCGCGGCGCGGCGACGGTGCCGACGCCCTTGGCTTCCTTCGGCCAGGTCTTCGGGTCCCACTTCTCGACGTTGGCGGTGCTGGTGTCGCCGGCCTTGATGTTGCCGATCAGCTGCTTGTAGTCGTCCATCATCATTTCGGCGGCGTACTGGCTTTCCAGTGCGCGCGCCAGCGTGCGGCCGATGGTGGTGGGCAGCAGCTGCTTGGCGCTGAAGCTCGTCTCCGGCAGGCCGAGCGCCTTCGGTATCGCGCTGTTGATCGCCACCGCCGACTCGTCGATCTGCTGCTTCACGCGCTGGCACCACTTGTTGCCCTTGACGGCGTGCGCGTAGCCGAGGATGTAGCGCGACAGCGGACCGACCTCGACCGCGTGGCCGCGCCAGCGCGGCGACTTGATCCACGAGTACTTGGCGCTCTCGTCGATTTCCTCGATATTGGTGCGGCTGCCCTTGGTCTTGTCGCCGAGCACGTAGTTCGGTTCGGTCACGCCGTCCCACGGGTGCAGACCCTTGGATTCGTCGGCGTACTTGTACCAGCTGTGGTTGACGAACTCCTGCACCTGCTCCGGGTCGCGCGGGTCGATTTCGTGGATCTCGTCCCAGTTGCCATTGAGGATGACGCCGCCCGGCAGCTGATGCGTGCTGTGGTCGTAGGGCACCTTCTCGTAGGTGCCGTAGTCGGCCACGTTGGTCGCAGCCAGACCGCCGCCATACAGCCAGCCGGCCTGCTTGTAGATCGTGCCGATGGCGAGTACGTCCGGGATGTAGACGTTGTTGTTGAAATCGATCATTTCCTTGATGCGCGCCTCGACGAAGTTCAGGCGCTCCATCGTGATCGGCGCACCGACGGCGCCGTCGCCGTCGATGTTGATGGCGCACGGCACGCCACCGACCAGGTAGTTCGGGTGCGGGTTCTTGCCGCCGAAGATGGTGTGTACCTTGACCCATTCCTTCTGCAGGTCGAGCGCTTCGAGGTAGTGGGTGACCGCCATCAGGTTGGCTTCCGGCGGCAGCACATAGGCCTTGCTGCCCCAGTAGCCGTTCATGAAGGGGCCAAGCTGGCCGCTCTCGACGAACTTCTTCAGCCGGTTCTGGATGTCACGGAAATAGCCGGGCGAGGACAGCGGGTGAGACGGCGACACCAGCTGCTGCAGTTCGCTGGTCTTCTTCGGATCGGCCTTCAGCGCCGACACGACGTCCACCCAGTCGAGCGCGTGCAGGTGGTAGAAGTGCACCGCGTGGTCATGCACCTGTAGCGTCTTCGCCATCATTTCGCGGATCAGGTGCGCGTTCAGCGGAATCTTGATGCCGAGCGCGTCTTCCACCGCGCGCACCGAGGTCAGCGCGTGACAGCCGGTACAGACGCCGCAGATGCGCTCGACGAAGGCCCAGGCGTCGCGCGGGTCGCGACCCTTCAGGATGACTTCGAGGCCGCGCCACATGGTGCCGGTCGACACTGCGTTGCGGATGACGTTGTTGCTGTCGACATTCACCTCGCATCGCATGTGACCTTCGATGCGGGTGACCGGGTCGACGACGATGCGCCGGCCCGAGTTGTCCATGTTGAAACCCTGTGTTTCGTAAGCACCCATCTTCGTATCCTTTGCTGGAGCAGGGACTGCCCTCATCGACGCCAGCCCTCAGCGCTGGCGCGGGGGCAGGGTTCGCGATCAGTGATCGACCGTCGTCGTCGAGCCGTTGTCGTGCTTGTGCGAGGCGCGCTTGATCGCCGACACCGCGGCGTGCGCCACGGCGGCCGCACCGACCACGCCGGCAGCCGTCGCGCCGACCTGGTCGGCGTTGGCTTCGATGCCGAACTGGTGGATGTCGGTCAGGCGGTCGTAGAACGAACCCTTGTCCCAGAAGCCGTCTTCCGAGCAGCCGATACAGCCGTGGCCGGCCTGGATCGGGAAGCTCGTGCCTTCGTTCCAGCGCACGGTGGAGCAGGCGTTGTAGGTGGTCGGGCCCTTGCAGCCGACCTTGTAGAGGCAGTAGCCCTTGCGCGCGGACTCATCGTCCCAGGCCTCGACGAACTGGCCGGCGTCGAAGTGCGGACGGCGGTAGCACTTGTCGTGGATGCGCTGGCTGTAGAACATCTTCGGCCGGCCCTGGCGGTCCAGCTCGGGGATGCGGTCGAAGGTGAGCATGTAGGTGATGACGCCGGTCATCACCTCGGCGATCGGCGGACAGCCCGGCACCTTGATGATGGGCTTGTCGAAGATGACCTTGTGCACCGGGGTGGCCTGCGTCGGATTCGGCTTGGCCGCCTGCACGCAACCCCAGCTGGCACAGGAACCCCAGGAAATGATGGCCTTGGCGTCCTTGGCCACGTGCTTGAGCTGGTCGATGAAGGGCTTGCCGCCGATGATGCAGCTCATGCCATCCTGGTTCAGCGGCGGGTTGCCCTCGACCGCCAGGATGTAGTTGCCCTTGTACTTGGTCATGATCTCTTCGAGGATCGCTTCGGCCTGGTGCCCTGCGGCGGCCATCAGCGTGTCGTCGTAGTCGAGCGAGATCATCGACAGCACCACGTCCTTCGCCAGCGGGTGGGCCGAGCGGATGAAGGATTCGGAACAGCAGGTGCATTCCAGACCGTGCAGCCACAGCACCGGGGTGCGCGGCTTGGTTTCCATCGCGTGGGCGATCTGCGGCACGAAGGCCGGGCCGAGGCCGAGCGAGGTGGCGGTCAACGAACAGTACTTAAGGAAACTGCGGCGCGAGATGCCCTGCCGGCGCATCACCTCATAGAAGGTTTCCATCCTGGTCTCTCTCCTGTGCTTCTTGTTGTCTGGGGCCCCTCGCCTGCGCCGCACGCCATGTTTCCGGCGAGCCGTGTGCTCACGGACCTCGAAACACCTCGGACGAACCGTCGATTCGCACGGGTGGGTGGTGGCTACTAACAAGTTGCGGGCCAGTCGACTTTTCTGCGCCGCAGCAAAAATATTGATGCAGATCAAGGCATTGATCTGCATCGGAAAAGATATGCGCAGTGAAGTTGAGGCGGAGGGGCGTCGACGGACGGTGGTGCAAGCACATCTGCCGGTTTCCGCCTGTATCCGGCAAGCGCGCTTCCACCGGGCGCTCCACCGTGGGAGCGGCCTTGGCCGCGACAGGGCCATTGCCGTCCGCCGGCTTCGCTTCAGGCCGCCGTCGGGGTCAGAAGACCCCTCCCACAGAATCCGTGCCGGGGCCTCACAGCGGAAACCCGACATACCGGCAAGCTGCCTCAGTGGATTAGAATCCCGACCCTCCGAACGGACCCGTCCGCCCGGAACACCCGCAGGTTCTGTCCAGCCGCCGCCACAAGCGGGGGTGCAAATCTGTCGTCTACCCCACTGAAACGGAGAGATCACCGTGTCCGGCCTTCTGCCCAATGTCGATCCCGAGGGACTGCTCGAATATTCGGTCGTCTACACCGACCGTGCGCTGAACCACATGTCTGTCGCCTTCCAGGGCGTCATGAAAGACATTTCGCGCGTTCTGAAGCAGGTCTACAACGCCAAGTCGGCCGTCGTCGTGCCGGGTAGCGGCACCTTCGGCATGGAAGCCGTGGCGCGCCAGTTCGCCACCGACCAGAAGGTGATGGTGATCCGCAACGGCTGGTTCAGCTTCCGCTGGACGCAGATCTTCGACATGGGCCGCATCCCGTCTGAACAGATCGTGCTGAAGGCGCGTCAGCCGGAGCCGGGTTCGCAGAAGGCGTTCGCGCCGGCGCCGGTCAAGGAAGTGGTCGCCGCCATCCTCGAACAGAAGCCCGCCGTGGTGTTCGCGCCGCAGGTCGAAACCTCGGCCGGCATGCTGCTGCCGGACGACTACCTGCGTGAGGTCGCCGCCGCGGTGCGCGAGGTCGACGGCCTGTTCGTGGTCGATGCCATCGCCGCCGGCACGCTGTGGGTGGACATGGGTGCGCTCGGCATCGACATCGTCGTGTCGGCCCCGCAGAAAGGCTGGAGCGGTTCGCCCTGCGCCGGTCTGGTCATGCTGGGCGAACGCGCCCGTGCGCGCATCGACAGCACCACCAGCACCAGCTACGCCGCCGACCTGAAGAAGTGGCTGCAGATCATGGAAGCCTACGAGAACGGCGGCCACGCCTATCACGCGACGCTGCCGACCGACGCGCTGACCAAGCTGCGCGACGTGATGCTGGAAACCGAGCGCTACGGCTTCGACAAGGTGAAGGCCAACCAGATCGAACTGGGCCGCCAGATCCGCGCGCTGCTGGAAGCCAAGGGCTTCGACAGCGTCGCCGCCGAAGGCTTCAAGGCCCCCTGCGTGGTGGTGAGCTACACCAGCGATCCGGATATCCAGTCGGGCAAGAAGTTCACCGCCCAGGGCCTGCAGATCGCCGCCGGCGTACCGCTGCAGGTGGACGAACCGGCCGACTTCCGCACCTTCCGCGTCGGCCTGTTCGGCCTCGACAAGCTGCAGAACGTCGAGCGCACCGTGCAGAACTTCAAGACGGCGCTGGACAAGGTCGCCGGCTGAGAATCCGGCCGCAGGCGAGGTCGGGTTATGCGGGCGGGGTCTTCTGACCCCGACAGCAGCCTGCATCTAAGCCTGCGGACGGCAAAGGCCCTGTCGCGGCCAAGGCCGCTCCCACAGAGGCGGGCGCCAGACTCGCGGTCGGTGGCCGGAGCCGGGTTTTTCTGTGGGAGGGGTCTTCTGACCCCGACTGCGGCCTGTATCGAAGCCTGCGGACTGCAGTGGCTGCGTCGCGGCCAAGGCCGCTCCCACAGGGATCGCGCACAATCGGCGGCGGGAGCCGGGATTCGTGGGAGCGAGCTTGCTCGCGATTACGGCCTGAAACGAAGTCTGCGGCGAGCCAAAGCCGCATCGCGAGCAAGCTCGCTCCCACACAAGCACTTCCGGGTTGCGGCGACGGACGGGCCTTAGCCGGACAGCGGCGGAAGATCGGCCCCGGTGCCGGCCGCACACACCTGCATCGCCAGCCCCGGCGCGCGGGAAAGCTGATCCTGCACGTGCTGCTGGCCGTGGTCGATCAGGAAACGCTCGAACTCCTCGCCGATGCGGGTGAGCTGGCGCGACGCCAGCCGGATCACGTACCACTCGCGCTCGATCGGGTTGCCGGCCACCGGCAGCAGCGCCAGTTCGCCGGACTCGAGCTCGTGCCGGCAGATGTGCTGCGACATGAAGGCGAGGCCGAAGCCGGCGGCGCACATCTGCTTGATCGCCTCGTTGCTCGACAGCTCGGAACCGATGCGCAGTGACAGATCCGCCTCGCGGAACAGCTGTTCCAGCGTGGTGCGGGTGCCGGAGCCGCGTTCGCGCACCAGCAGGTCTTCCTTCGCCAGGTCACGCAGCGTCAGCCGCTTGCGCGCCATCAGCGGGTGCGTCGGCGCGGCGACGAAGGCCATGGTGTGACGGGCAAAGGGCGTCGCCACCGTTTTCAGGTCTTTCGGCGGCCGGCCCATGATGACCAGATCGACCTCCTGCGTGGTCAGCAGGCGCACGATCTCGTCGCGGTTGCCAACCTTGAGCTTCACCTCGACATTCGGCTGTTCGCGTGCGAACACCACCAGCATGCGCGGAACCAGATACTCGGCGGTGGTGACCACGCCGATGCGCAGCCGGCGCGACACGACGCCGCGATAGGCGGCCATCTCGTCGCCCACCTCGCGCCACAGGTCGAGAATGCGCGCCGCGTAATCGGCCATCAGCTCGCCGGCGCCGGTCAGCCGGATGCCGCGGCCCTCGCGTTCCAGCAGCGGCGTGCCGGCCGACTCTTCGAGCAGCTTGAGCTGTATCGACACCGCCGGCTGGGTCAGGTGGATTTCGCTGGCCGCGCGCGACACGCTGCCCAGACGGGCGACCGCGTGCAGCGCTGAGAGCTGGCGTAGCGTGGCGTTCTTGAGCATGGGCAATCTCCTGCGGGCCGGAAAGGGACATCCGGACCATTACAAGTTGCGCGCCAGCCTGGTCACGAGGCCGCAGGAACCGGCCTCATGATTGCCAAGTCATTGATAAACAAAAACTGATGTATGCAGTGACGCGCCGCCGCAGCGCCCCCTTCCGGCAGCGCGCATTGCAGCCGGAGCGCCGCACCGCAAGCGGCGCTTGCAGCGTGCGCGACCGATGCGGCAACGCAGCATCCACTTCCCGGCCTCCGCTGAACATAAGCCTAACTTAATCGAACAAGGAAAAAAACAAACTTTTCTTATCCATCACCCTTCCCCAGACTGGATTCAAAGCCGGGCTCCCACCGGCCAACACCGCATCCAACAGGAGGAAGACATGGGCGACATGAACACGCCGCAGCAGATCACCGACGCCAAGAAGCGCTACTCGGCCGGCGTCCTGAAATACGCGCAGATGGGTTACTGGGACGGCGACTATGTGCCGAAGGACACGGACATCCTGGCGCTGTTCCGCATCACGCCGCAGGACGGCGTGGACCCGATCGAAGCGGCCGCGGCAGTGGCCGGCGAATCGAGCACCGCGACCTGGACCGTGGTGTGGACCGACCGCCTGACCGCCTGCGACATGTATCGCGCCAAGGCCTACCGCGTCGATCCGGTGCCCAACACGCCGGGCCAGTACTTCTGTTACGTCGCCTACGACCTGTCGCTGTTCGAGGAAGGGTCGATCGCCAACGTGACCGCGTCGATCATCGGCAACGTGTTCTCGTTCAAGCCGCTGAAGGCGGCCCGCCTCGAGGACATGAAATTCCCGGTGTCCTACGTGAAAACCTTCGCCGGCCCGCCGACCGGCATCGTGGTCGAGCGCGAGCGCCTGGACAAGTTCGGCCGCCCGCTGCTGGGCGCCACCACCAAGCCCAAGCTGGGCCTCAGTGGCCGCAACTACGGTCGCGTGGTCTACGAGGGCCTGAAGGGCGGCCTCGATTTCATGAAGGACGACGAGAACATCAACTCGCAGCCCTTCATGCACTGGCGCGACCGCTTCCTGTTCGTGATGGACGCGGTGAACAAGGCCTCCGCCGCCACCGGCGAGGTGAAGGGCAGTTACCTCAACGTCACCGCCGGCACGATGGAAGAAATGTACCGCCGCGCCGAATTCGCCAAAGAACTGGGCTCGGTCATCATCATGATCGACCTCGTGGTGGGCTGGACCGCCATCCAGTCGATGTCGAACTGGTGCCGCCAGAACGACATGGTGCTGCACATGCACCGCGCCGGTCACGGCACCTATACGCGGCAGAAGAACCACGGCGTGAGCTTCCGCGTGATCGCCAAGTGGCTGCGCCTGGCCGGCGTCGACCATCTGCACACCGGCACCGCCGTCGGCAAGCTCGAAGGCGACCCGCTCACCGTGCAGGGCTACTACAACGTGTGCCGCGACACCCACACCAAGGTCGACCTGCCGCGCGGCATCTTCTTCGACCAGGACTGGGGCGCGCTGCGCAAGGTGATGCCGGTGGCGTCCGGCGGCATCCACGCCGGCCAGATGCACCAGCTGCTGGACCTGTTCGGCGATGACGTCGTGCTGCAATTCGGCGGCGGCACGATCGGCCATCCGCAGGGCATCCAGGCCGGCGCCACCGCCAACCGCGTGGCGCTGGAAGCGATGGTG
The DNA here is from genome assembly GCF_000385375.1 of Methyloversatilis discipulorum. Taxonomy (NCBI): domain Bacteria; kingdom Pseudomonadati; phylum Pseudomonadota; class Betaproteobacteria; order Nitrosomonadales; family Sterolibacteriaceae; genus Methyloversatilis; species Methyloversatilis discipulorum. The sequence goes on along the minus strand of NZ_ARVV01000001.1, from coordinate 32,358 downwards.
CTGGCGCGCAACGAGGGCCGCGACATCAAGGCCGAAGGCCCGCAGATCCTGCGCGACGCCGCCAAGTGGTGCACGCCGCTCGCGGCCGCCCTCGATACCTGGGGCGACATCACCTTCAACTACACCTCGACCGACACCTCGGACTTCGTGCCGACACCGTCCGTCGTCTGACCCGCTTCACTCCTGTGGGAGCGAGCTTGCTCGCGATTCCGGCCTCGAATCGCCGCCGGAAGATTGATGCCGAAGGCATAGAGAGCAGAGCGCGCTCCCACAGAACCGCTACGTCATCGAATTCAGGAGAAATACCATGCGCATCACCCAAGGCACCTTTTCCTTCCTGCCCGACCTGACCGACGCGCAGATCCGCGCCCAGGTCGAGTACTGCCTGGCCAATGGCTGGGCGATCGGCATCGAATACACCGACGATCCGCATCCGCGCAACACCTTCTGGGACATGTTCGGCAATCCCATGTTCGACGTGCATGACGCGGCGGCGATCATGATGGAAGTGAAGGCCTGCCGCGACACCTTCCCGCAGCGCTACATCCGCGTCACGGCCTTCGACTCGACGCACGGCACCGAGTCGGTCGTGCTGTCCTTCATCGTCAATCGTCCGGACGCCGAGCCGGGCTTCCGCCTCGTCCGCACCGAAGAGCCGGGCCGCACGCTGCGCTACTCGATCGAGAGCTACGCCGTGCAGGCACACCCGGAAGGCGCGCGCTACTGAGCGCCGCTGCACGCATCCGCAGAGCCACGGAGGACCGCTGCCTTCCGGCTCTCGCGGACCCGCACTTCTTGAGTTGAGAGGCAGACACCATGGACACCGCCACCCTCGCCCCCGCCGGCGACCACCTCGAAACGGCCAGCTCGCCGCGTTCGATGTTCGCCTCGTCCGGCGTACAGGCGCTGCTCGAACAGCTCGACGCCGAGCTGGTCGGGCTGGCGCCGGTCAAGGGCCGCATCCGCGACATCGCGGCGCTGCTGCTGATAGACCGGCTGCGCGCGCAGCAGGGCCTGCAGTCGCAGCCGCCGTCGCTGCACATGTGCTTCACCGGCAACCCGGGCACCGGCAAGACCACGGTCGCGCTGCGCATGGCCGAGGTGCTGCGCCAGCTCGGCTACGTGCGCAAGGGCCACCTGGTGGCGGTGACGCGCGACGACCTGGTCGGCCAGTTCATCGGCCACACCGCGCCCAAGACCAAGGAAGTGATCAAGAAGGCGATGGGCGGCGTGCTGTTCATCGACGAGGCCTACTACCTGTACCGGCCGGAGAACGAGCGCGACTACGGCCAGGAGGCGATCGAAATCCTGCTGCAGGTGATGGAGAACCACCGCGACGACCTGGTGGTGATCCTCGCCGGTTACCGCGACCGCATGGACACCTTCTTCTCCAGCAACCCCGGCATGGCCTCCCGCATCGCACACCACATCGACTTCCCGGACTACAGCGAGGACGAGCTGATGCGCATCGCCGAGCTGATGCTGTCCGGCCTGAACTACCGCTTCGACGGCGACGCGCACGAGGCCTTCGCGCGCTACGTGCGGCTGCGCCGCCAGCAGCCGCACTTCGCGAATGCGCGTTCGGTGCGCAACGCGCTCGACCGCATCCGCCTGCGCCACGCCACCCGGCTGTTCGACCTCGATGCGGCGCCGACGCGCGACGCGCTGTGCACGCTGGAAGCCGGCGACGTGCTGGCCAGCCGCGTGTTCGCCGCCAACGGAAAGGACGATTTCCATGCGTCTTGATGCCCTCATCTTCGACGTCGACGGCACGCTGGCCGACACCGAAGAAGCCCACCGCACCGCCTTCAACCTCGCCTTCGAACAGCTCGGCACCGGCTGGAAGTGGTCGCGCACCGATTACCGCCGCCTGCTGTCGACCACCGGCGGCAAGGAACGCATCGCGCGCCACATCGCCTCGCTCGACCTGACCGACGGCGAGCGTGCCGAGCTCGTCGCGCGCATTCCGCACATGCACGCGGCCAAGACCCGCTTCTACAGCGCGGTGGTGCGCGACGGCGCGGTGCCGCTGCGGCCGGGCATCGTGCGGCTGCTCGACGAAGCTGCCACGACCGGCTGCCGGCTGGCCATCGCCAGCACCACCACCGCGGTGAATATCGACGCGCTGCTGCACGCCACGCTGGGCACGCGCGCGCTCGACCTGTTCGGCGTCATCGCCTGCGGCGACCAGGTGGCCGCGAAGAAACCGGCGCCCGACATCTACCTGCTGGCGCTGCAGCACCTCGGCGTGCGCGCCGACCACGCCATCGCCTTCGAGGACTCCGCCAACGGCCTGCGCGCCGCGACGGCGGCCGGTCTGTGGACCGTGGTCACGCCCACCTTCTGGACCGAGGACCACAACTTCGACGACGCCGGACTGGTGCTGCCGCAGCTGGGCGACCCGCAGACGCCCCTGGCCGGCGAACCGGGCGGCCGCCTGCGCGAGTGCGCCTGGCTGTCCTTCGCCGAACTGAGCAGCCTGCGCGAAGAGGCGCTGTCATGAGCGTGCGCATCGCCCCCAGCCTGCTGTCGGCCGACTTTGCACGGCTGGGCGAAGAGGTCACGGCCGTGATCGAAGCCGGCGCCGACCTCATCCATTTCGACGTGATGGACAACCACTACGTGCCCAATCTGACGGTCGGGCCGCTGGTCTGTCAGGCGATCCGACCCTACGCCACGGTGCCGATCGACGTGCACCTGATGGTGAAGCCGGTCGATGCGCTGATCCCGATGTTCGCCGAGGCCGGCGCTTCCATCATTTCCTTCCACCCGGAGGCGAGCGAGCACATCGACCGCACGCTGCAGCTCATCCGCAGCCACGGCGTGAAGGCCGGGCTGGTGCTGAATCCGGCGACGCCGCTCAACGTGCTCGACCACGTGCTGGAACAGCTGGACCTCGTGCTGCTGATGTCGGTGAACCCCGGTTTCGGCGGCCAGCGCTTCATCGAGTCCGCATTGCCCAAGATCGAGGCGGTGCGCCGCCGCATCGACGACTGCGGCCGCGACATCTGGCTCGAGGTCGATGGCGGCGTCAATGCCGACAACGCCGCCCGCGTAGCCGCGGCCGGCGCTGACACGCTGGTCGCCGGCTCCGCCGTATTCACCGGCGGCCGCTACGCCGATTCCATCCGCACGCTGCGCGAACGCGCCCTCGCCGGCCGCGCGCGGACCTTTGCACACGAGTCCTCCCATGCCTGACAAGAACATCCCCGACCTGAGCCGCATCCACGCCATCGCCTTCGACCTCGACGGCACGCTGGTCGACAGTGCCGCCGACATCTGGCACGCGCTGAACTTCGGCCTGTCGCAGGCCGGCCTGCCCAATGTCGACCTCGTCACCGTGCGTGGCTGGATAGGCGGCGGACCGGACAAGCTGATCTCGCGCGCAATCGACCACCTCGGCCTCGCACACAGCGACGGCACGCTGCACGCCCGCCTGCGCGCCGACTTCGACCGCGCCACGCTGGAGGCGCCGCTCGATCACGGCACGGTCTATGACGGCATCGAGGAAATGGTCGAAGGCCTGTACGCCATCTGCCCGCTGGTGGTGGTGACCAACAAGCCGACGCCACTCGCCCGCGCGGTGCTCGCCGCCGCCGGCCTGCTGCCCTTCATGTCCGCGGTCTACGGCGGCGACCGCAGCGAACTGCTCAAGCCCTCGCCGGCCATGCTCGACGCCGCCGCCGCACGCCTCGCGGTGAAGCCGGCGCAACTGCTGATGGTCGGCGACAGCTCGGCCGACCTGCTGGCGGCGCAGGCCGCCGGTTGCCCGGTCGCGCTGGTGGGCTGGGGCTACGGCACCGCGGGCGGTCACCACGCCAGCGCACCCGGCGTCACGCCCTGGCCGGTCAGCGCGCCGTCGCAGCTGCTCGCGCAGATGAGCGCGCGCTTCGAGGAAGAGACCGAGTAGGCAGCACACGCATACCGGCGCAGCACCGCACAGACGGCGCGCGCATCCACGCATTCACATCAAGGGAGGAGAGTCTCATGCCCACAGGCGGACGCACCACGCTGGTCCAGTACCTGATCGAAGAACGCCGCCGTCACCCGGAGGCGACCGGCGACCTCAACGCGCTGATCACCGACGTCGCGCTCGCCTGCAAGGCGATTTCGCGCAAGGTGGCCTTCGGCGGCCTGGCCGGTGTCCTCGGTTCGGCCGGCAGCGGCAACGTGCAGGGCGAGGAACAGAAGACGCTGGACGTGCTCAGCAACCAGATCTTCCTGCGCGCCAACGAGTGGGGCGGCCACGTCGCCGCGATGGCGTCGGAAGAGCTGGACGACATATCGCTGCCGCCGGGCCAGTACCCGCGCGGCAAATACCTGCTCGCCTTCGACCCGCTGGACGGTTCGTCCAACATCGACGTGAACGTGTCGGTCGGCAGCATCTTCTCGATCACCCGCGCGCCCGACCCGGCGCGCGAGGCGACCGCTGCCGACTTCCTGCAGCCGGGCCGCGAACAGGTGTGCGCCGGCTACGCGATCTACGGCCCGTCCACCATGCTGGTGATCACGCTGGGCAGCGGCACGCACGCATTCACGCTGGACCCGGTGCTCGGCGAATGGGTGCTCAGCCACCCGAACCTGTCGGTGCCGCGCAGCACGCGCGAGTTCGCGATCAACGCGTCGAACAGCCGCTTCTGGGAGCCGGCGGTGCGCCGTTACGTCGACGAATGCCTGGCCGGCCGCACCGGCCCGCGCGAGGCCGATTTCAACATGCGCTGGATCGCCTCGCTGGTGGCGGAAACCCACCGCATCCTGATGCGCGGCGGCGTCTTCCTGTACCCGAAAGACAACAAGGATCCGGCCAAGCCCGGCCGCCTGCGCCTGCTGTACGAAGCCAGCCCGATCTCCTTCCTGATCGAACAGGCCGGCGGCATGGCCAGCACCGGCCGCAGCCGTCTGATGGACGTGCAGCCGGACGCGCTGCACCAACGCATCGGCTTCGTGTTCGGCTCGGCCGACGAGGTCGAGCGCATCGAGGCTTACCACCGCGAACCGCCTGCCGACACCTTCCAGTCGCCGCTGTTCGGCAAGCGCGGCCTGTTCGCCGACATCGTCTGAACGCACACCCGATTCCGCATCCTTCCGCGAGGTCTTCCATGTCCGCGAAACACCCCATCGTCGCCATCACCGGTTCGTCCGGTGCCGGCACCTCGTCGGTCACCCGCACCTTCGAGAACATCTTCCGCCGCGAGAACGTGTCGGCCGCCATCATCGAGGGCGACAGCTACCACCGCTACGATCGCGCCGAAATGAAGAAGGCCATGGCCGAAGCAGAGGCCGGCGGCCGTCCGCACTTCAGCCACTTCGGCGAGGACGCCAACCTGTTCGCCGAGCTCGAACAGCTGTTCCGCGACTACTCGGAGAGCGGCAGCGGCCGCAGCCGCAAATACCTGCACAACGACGAGGAAGCCGCGCCCTACCAGCAGCCGGCCGGCACCTTCACGCCGTGGGAGCCGCTGCCGGACAGCGAACTGCTGTTCTACGAGGGCCTGCACGGCGGCGTGAAGACAGAACATGTTGATGTATCCCGGTACGCCGACCTGCTGATCGGCGTGGTGCCTGTCATCAACCTCGAGTGGATCCAGAAGATCCACCGGGACCGCAGCACCCGCGGCTATTCCACCGAAGCCGTGACCGACGTCATCCTGCGCCGCATGCACGACTACGTGCATTACATCTGTCCGCAGTTCACGCGCACCCACATCAACTTCCAGCGCGTGCCGGTGGTGGATACCAGCGACCCCTTCATCGCGCGGACGATTCCGACCGCCGACGAAAGCCTGGTGGTGATCCGCTTCGCCAATCCGCGCGGCTTCGACTTCCCCTACCTGCTCAGCATGCTGCACGACTCCTTCATGTCGCGCGCCAACACGCTGGTGGTGCCGGGCGGAAAGATGGAACTGGCGATGCAGCTCATTTTCACGCCGATGATCCTGCGCCTGATCGAACGCCGCCGTCAGCTGCGCGCCGCCTGACAGATTCCGAGGACCTCACATGAACGACGCGAACCTCTTCCTCCGCACGCAATGCGCCAACGCGATCCGCGCGCTGGCGATGGACGCCGTGCAGGCCGCCAACTCCGGCCACCCGGGCATGCCGATGGGCATGGCCGACATCGCCGAGGCGCTGTGGCGCCACCACCTGAAGCACGACCCGGCCGATCCGCAGTGGCCGGACCGCGACCGTTTCGTGCTGTCCAACGGCCACGGCTCGATGCTGCTGTACGCGCTGCTGCACCTCACCGGCTATGACCTGCCGATGGACGAACTGCGCCGCTTCCGCCAGCTGCATTCGCGCACGCCGGGCCACCCGGAGGTCGACATCACGCCGGGTGTCGAAACCACCACCGGCCCGCTCGGCCAGGGCATCGCCAACGCGGTCGGCATGGCGCTCGCCGAGAAGCTGCTGGCGGCCGAGTTCAACCGGCCGGGCCACGCGGTGATCGATCACCGCACCTGGGCCTTCGTCGGCGACGGCTGCCTGATGGAAGGCATCAGCCACGAAGTGTGCTCGCTGGCCGGTACCTGGAAGCTGAACAAGCTGGTCGTGTTCTACGACGACAATGGCATTTCGATCGACGGCGACGTGAGCGGCTGGTTCACCGACGACACGCCGGCGCGCTTCGAATCCTACGGCTGGACGGTCATCCGCAACGTCGACGGTCACAGCCCGGTCGCGCTGGACGCGGCGATTGAAAGCGCGCTCGGCAGCGACAGACCGGTGCTGATCTGCTGCGAAACGCGCATCGGCCAGGGCTCGCCCAACCGCGCCGGCACGGCGAAGGCGCACGGCGAGGCGCTGGGCGAGGCCGAGATTGCGCTCACCCGCGAAGCGATGGGCTGGACCGCGGCGCCATTCGAGATTCCGGCCGCGCTGCAGTCCGCCTGGTCGGCGCGCGAACGCGGCGCCGCGGCGCACCGCAGCTGGCAGCAGCGCGTCGACAACTACGCCAAGGCTTTCCCCGAACTGGCGGCTGAACTGCGCCGCCGTCTGAAAAGCGACGCCACGCTGTCGTCCGACGCGCTGCGCGCGCTCGAAGCCGCCTGCGACGCGGCCGAAGTGCGCGCCGCATCGGTTGCCACGCGCAAGGCCTCGCAGGACACGCTGCACATCATCGCGCCGGCGATGCCGGAACTGCTCGGCGGCTCGGCCGACCTGACCGGCTCCAACCTGACCGACTGGAAGGGCAACCGCCCACTCAAGGGCGACGGCACCGGCAACCACGTGCATTACGGCGTGCGCGAATTCGGCATGGCGGCGGTGATGAATGGCGTGGCGCTGCACGGTGGCTACCGGCCCTACGGCGGCACCTTCCTCACCTTCTCCGACTACGCGCGCAACGCCATCCGCATGTCGGCGCTGATGCATCTGCCGGTAACCTATGTGTTCACGCACGATTCGATCGGCCTCGGCGAGGACGGCCCGACACATCAGCCGGTCGAGCACGCCGCCAGCCTGCGGCTGATTCCGAACGTCGACGTCTGGCGTCCGTGCGACGCCACCGAAACCGCGGTCGCCTGGCGTGAGGCGCTGCGCCGTGGTGCCAGCACGCAGCCAGGCCCGGCCTGCCTGCTGCTGTCGCGCCAGGCGCTGCCACATGCCGGTGACGGCAGTGTGCGCATCGACGACATCGCGCGCGGCGGCTATGTGCTGCGCCATCCGCGCGACGAACAGGTATGCCTGATCGCCACCGGCTCCGAAGTGGGCATCGCGCTGCTCGCGGCCGAGCTGCTGGCGGCCGACGGCATCGCCGCGCGCGTGGTGTCCATGCCCTGCGTCGAAGCGTTCGAGCGGCAGGACGCGCGCTGGCGTGAGGAGGTGATTCCGCGCCGGCTGCCGCGACTGGCCATCGAAGCGGGCTGCACCGCGCACTGGTGGAAATACGTCGGCGAAGCCGGCGTCAGCGGCGACGTCGTCGGCCTCGACCGCTTCGGCGAATCGGCGCCGGCCGGCCTGCTGTTCAAGCACTTCGGCATCACGCCGGAAGCGGTGGCCGCACGCGCACGCGCGCTGGTGGCGGCGCACGGTGCGGCGCATGCCGAGCGCGAAGCACTGACGGCCGGCTGATCATGACGCCGACCCGCATCGCCATCGACGGCGGCGGCCTGCTCGCCGCCAGCGTGCTGCGCGCACTGGCCGGCCGCGACGATTTCGAACTGGTCGCGCTGAACGCGCCACCCGGCAGCAGCGACGCCGATGCCCACGTCGGGGGTGCCGACGCGGGGTGTGCCGACTTCGTGCGATTGCGCGAACGCGACACCCGCCGTCTGCCGTGGAAGCGGCACGCGGTAGACATCGTGCTCGACTGCACCGGCGGCGACGCACGGGCGCACCTGCAGGCCGGCGCGCGCAAGGTGCTGAGCTGCGCGCCGGCCGGGGCCGCGGTCGATGCGACGGTCGTCTATGGCATCAACCATGGCGCGCTGCGCGACAGCCATCTGCGCGTGCACAGCGCCTGCCGCGCGACGCACGGCATCGCGCCGGTGGCGCGCGTGCTGCACGACGCGCTCGGCATTTCGAACGCGATGCTGACCGCCGTGCACAGCCGGCCGCACGACGCCGATCCGGGTGAGGGTGCTCTGCCACAACGCACCGGCGCGGCCGAACACCTGCACCGCGTGCTGCCGGAACTGGACCACTGCTTCGACGAAACCGAACCGATGCGCATCCCCGGCGTTCATGCGTCGCTGGTCGGCATGGTGTTCGTCGCCGAACGCGCCAGCTCGGTCGAGGAAGTGAACAGCCTGATGCAGGCCGCCGCCTTCGGCGACTGGGCCGACATCGTGCGCTACGGCGACACGCCCTTTACCACCGCACTGTCCGACCGCGACACCCGCTCCTGCATCTTCGAATCCGGCTGGACCCAGGTGTCCGGCCGCGTCGTCAAGGTGTGCGCCGGCTACCGCGGCGACCTCGGCTACGCCCACCGCGTGGTCGACACCGCCCGTGCCATGCACCGCCCCCCCAGCCCCTGATCCCCAGCCCCTAGCCCCTGAAGGAAAAACCATGCCCATGATTTCCCTGCGCCAGCTGCTCGACCACGCCGCCGAACACGGCTACGGCGTTCCCGCCTTCAACATCAACAACCTGGAACAGATCCAGGCCATCATGCAGGCGGCGCAGAAAGTCAATGCGCCCGTCATCCTGCAGGCCTCGGCCGGCGCCCGGAAGTACGCCGGCGAGCCCTTCCTGCGCAAGATGGTCGAAGCGGCGGCCGAAATGTATCCGGATATCCCGGTCGTCATGCACCAGGACCACGGCGCCAGCGCCGCGGTGTGCGTGCAGGCCATCCGCTCCGGCTTCACCAGCGTCATGATGGACGGCTCGCTGATGGAAGACGCGAAGACGCCGGCCAGCTACGAGTACAACGTCGACGTGACCCGCCGCGTGGTCGACATCGCGCACGCGGTCGGTGTGTCGGTCGAAGGCGAACTGGGCTGCCTCGGCTCGCTCGAATCCGGCACCGCCGGCGAGGAGGACGGTGTTGGCGCCGCCGGCGTGCTGACGCACGAACAGATGCTGACCGACCCGGAACAGGCGGCCGACTTCGTCGCCGCCACCGGCGTCGACGCGCTGGCCATCGCCATCGGCACCAGCCACGGCGCGTACAAGTTCTCGCGCAAGCCGACCGGCGACATCCTCGCGATCGACCGCATCAAGGCCATCCACGCGCGCATCCCGAACACCCACCTGGTCATGCACGGCTCGAGCAGCGTGCCGCAGGACTGGCTGGGCATCATCCGCGAGCACGGCGGCGACATCCGCGAAACCTATGGCGTGCCGGTCGAGGAAATCCAGGAAGGCATCCGCCACGGCGTGCGCAAGGTGAATATCGACACCGACATCCGGCTGGCGATGACCGGTGCCATGCGCCGCGCGATGGCGAAGAACCCGTCCGAGTTCGACCCGCGCAAGTTCATGAAGGACGCCATGACCGCCGCCCGCGACCTCTGCATCGAGCGTTTCGAAGCCTTCGGCTGCGCCGGCATGGCCGGCCGCATCGTGCTGCGCAAGGCGGCCTGAGCAGCGCGAAAACACACCCTCGTAGGAGCGGTCTTCTGACCGCGACCGCGGCGCCTGAGCGGCAGACAGCGCTTGATCACAGGCCGCGTCGGGGTCAGAAGACCCCTCCCACAGAACCCCAATCCAGGCTCGGGCTGCGGGCCAAGAGCACATCCCCGTAGGAGCGGTCCTCTGACCGCGACCGCGGCGCCTGAGCGGCAGACGGTGCTTGATCACAGGCCGCGTCGGGGTCGGAAGACCCCTCCCACAGAACCCCGGTCCAGGCTCGGGCCGCGGGTCGAGAGCACGCCCCCTGTAGGAGCGGTCTTCTGACCGCGACCGCGGCGCCTGAGCGGGAGGCGGTGCTTGATCAAAAGCCCCGTCGGGGTCAGAAGACCCCTCCTACAGCACCCCAATCCAGACTCGGGCTGCGGGCCAAGAGCACATCCCCGTAGGAGCGGTCCTCTGACCGCGACCGCGGCGCCTGAGCGGCAGGCGGTGCTTGATCACAGGCCGCGTCGGGGTCAGAAGACCCCTCCCACAGAACCCAATCCAAGCTCGGGCCGCGGGTCGAGAGCACGCCCCCTGTAGGAGCGGTCCTCTGACCGCGACCGCGGCGCCTGAGCGGCAGACGGCGCTTGATCGCAGGCCCCGTCGGGGTCAGAAGACCCCTCCCACAGAACCCCGGCGCGGGCTCCGGCCGCGGATCCGGCGCAGTTCCTGTGGGAGCGGCCTTGGCCGCGACGGCTCTTCGCAGTCCGCCGGCTTCGATCCGGGGTGCAGTCGAGGTCGGGAGACCCTCCGACAACGACGCAAGCGCGATCAGGTCAGCGAGGCAGCCGCCGGCAGTTCGAGCACGAATTCGGCACCGCCGTCCGGGTGATTGCGGGCGACCAGCGTTCCGCCGTGCTGTTCGACGATGCCGTAGCTGATGGACAGGCCGAGGCCGGTGCCCTTGCCGACCGGCTTGGTGGTGAAGAAGGGTTCGAAGATGCGCGACAGGTATTCGTCGGGAATGCCGGGGCCGTTGTCGCGCAGGGTCATGCGCACGCGCTCACCGGTGGCCGTGCAGGCGATGGTCAGTTCGGCGGTGCGGCCGTCGGCACCGGCGGCGTCGCAGGCGTTCTGCAGCAGGTTCATCACCACCTGCTGCAGCTGGCCGGCGCTGCCCATGACGACGCAGGGCGCGCCGGCTTCCCAGTGCATGTCGACCGCCGCTGTGGTGCCCTTGCGTATCCAGTGAATGGCGCGCTCGATCACGGTATTCAGGTCAACCGCGGTGCGACCTTCCGGGTCCACCGCCGAGAAGCGCTTCAGGCCGTTCACGATGTCGGCCGTGCGTTGCGCGCCTTCCATCGTGCCTTCGATCAGCGAGGGCAGGTCCTTCAGCAGATGCTCGATGCGCAGCCTGGTGCGCAGTTCGCCCAGTTCCTCGTCGGAAGCGCCGGCGTGCACGGCGTCGATGTAGCGGCCCATGCGTTCGCTGTACTTCTTCAGTGCGTGCACATTGCCAAGCACGAAGCTGATCGGATTGTTCAGTTCGTGCGCAACGCCGGCGACCAGGCGGCCGAGCGAGGCCATCTTTTCCGAATGCAGCAGCTGCTGCTGCGCCAGTTTCAAGGCCTCGTGCGCTTCGCGCAGCTCGTGGTAGGCGCGTTTCAGCTCGGCCGTCGGCCGGCCGACGAACACGGTGCCGGCGCGCTTGCCGTTGCGTGCGAAACGCGGTGTCAGATTGGTGTCGACCGGAACCGGGCGGCCCTCGGCGTCGCGCAGGTTCAGTTCGACCGCCTGGCCGCGGCGCGACGGGTTGGCGTCGTCGAGCACGCCGCGCATGCGGGCGCGGCTGGCGTCGTCAGCCAGCAGCGCGAACACCAGCGTGCCGCGCAGCTCGTCGTCGCTGCGGCCGACCAGTTCGCACAGTGCGGCGTTGGTTTCCTCGATCTCGCCGCGTTCGTTGCATACCAGCAGCACGTCCGACATCGCCGACATGACGCTGAAGATGAACTGCTGCGACTGTTCGAGCTCGACGTTCTTCTGCTCCAGCGCGATTTCGTCGCTGACCAGCTGCGAATACACCTCGTCCATGCGCTGGATCACGTCCAGCCAGGTCGATTCGTCAACGCCCTCGATGTGAGCACGCGCGATCAGGGCGTCGGTGTCGGCGGATTTCGGCAGATCGGTCATCGCGGCAGCGGGCAGGTGTCGTCAACGGCGCATCGTAGCGCCGGCAGCGCGCCGCCAGTGTCCGGGCGGCAGGCCGAAACGTTGCGTGAAACGGCGGGTGAAGGCGCTCTGGTCCGCGAAACCGGTGTCGAGCGCGATGTCGCCGAGCGAGCGCGTGCTGTCGTCGAGCAGTGCGAGCGCAGCGTCCAGGCGCAGGCGGACCAGGTAACGGTGCGGCGGTTCGCCGAAGGCGTCGACGAAGAGGTCGTGGAAGCGGCGCGGACCGTAGCCGAAGCGGGCCGCCATTAACTGCAGCGACGGCGCCTCGCCGGCGTGGCGGCGCAGCCAGGCGTCGATGCGGTCGACCGGAAAGCGGCGCGCGTCGTCGGCGGCGGATGCGGCATGCAGTCGCTGCGCCAGGTCGTCAGCAAAACGGGTGGCGAGCAGCCAGTGACGCGGCCGCGACACACGCTCTCCGGCCAGCCCGAGCAGCGGTTGCACGCGCCGGGTGCCGGCCGGAATCACCAACCCGGCGCCGGCATCGACGCGATGCAGGTGGCCGTCCACCTCCAGTTCGGTACCGCCATCGCCACCCAACACGACCTGGTGAAAGTCGTGCGCGTGCCCGGCCGGTTCAGCCCCGTAGCAGCGGGTATCGACGTTGGGATCGGCAGCGTGCATGACATGACTTTCAGCGACGCCGGCACAGTAGCACGCCGCCCAGCGCCAGCGCGAAGCCCGCCATCTGCAGCGGCGCCAGCCGCTCGCCGAACAGCAGCGCCGCCTGCGCCGCGGCCAGCGGCGGCGCCAGCAGCACCAGCACGCTCACCTTCGCCGCCGAGCCGCGGCGCACCATCCATACCAGCAGCGTGCTGCCGATGGCCGACAGGCCGAGCACCGCCCAGGCGAGCGCCGCCCACAGCGCGAGGCCCGGCACCCACAGCGACTCGCCGAGCGCCAGCGCGATCACCAGGCAGACCAGCGCACCGCCGGCGTTCTGGATGGCGCTCGAACTGAACAGGTCGGCGTCGGCTATGGAGCTCTTCTGCACCAGCGTGCCGGCGGTGATGCCGGCCACCGCCACCAGCGCCACGCCGACAACCAGCGGCGACAGCGCCTCCGGGCCGACGCTGGCCAGCCGCGGCGCCAGCACCAGTACGACCCCCAGCGCACCGGCCAGCAAACCGCCCCAGAAATGGCGGCCCAGCGGTTCGTCGAACAGGCGCTGCGCGATCAGCGCCGTGAACATCGGCTGCAGCGTGGCGAGCAGCGCCATCACCGCCGGCGACAGCCCGTGCGCCACCGCCCAGTAGCCACCGCCCATGTACACGCCCTGCAGCAGCGCACCTGCGAGCAGGTGTTTGGGCCACTGCGCGCGCGCCGGCCAGGCGGCACGCAGCGCGAGCGCGATGGCGCTGTACAGCAGCGTGGTCAGCGTGAAGCGGGCAAGCAGGAAGAGAGCCGGGTCGGCCACGCCGTCTATGGCCCGCGCGACGATGAAACCGGTGGACCAGACGAGGACGAAGAGGGCAGGGGCGAACAGCGCTGACACGGGCGTACGGGCGAGGCAAAGACCGCAGTCTGCCGCCGCCGGGGCCGGCCTGTCTTGTCGAAAACTGCAGCGACCTGAGCCGGGGACCGGCACAGCACGTACAGATTGTGCGGTACAGATGCGCGCGCCGGCGGGCTGTGATGATTTCCCGCTATCGCTTTGCATATATGTAATCGGCAATTTCAGCACGGCAAGGTCCGTGCATTCGATGAAACAATTTCCATTCACTGTGATCGCATCAAGCAGGGCGTCCTCGACGGGCCGTCCATGCCGGGCTCGTATCGCCAATGCACGGCGCTCCCGGCACCTTGCAGGAGGTCCCGATGAAATGCCCCTCGATCTTTCCGACCGAGCCTGAGCGGCTCGAAGCGCTCGCTGCCTACGGCCTGGACAGCGACCACCAGCTACCCAGCCTCGACCCGGTGGTGCGCATCGCCGCCCGCATGTTCGGCATGCCGGTCGCCGCGGTGAACCTGATCGGCAGCGATCACGTGTTCTTCGCCGCCAGCACCGGTATCGACGAAGCGGTCGACATGCGGCGCGACGTGTCCTTCTGCGCGCACGCGATCAACCAGCACGACGTGATGGTGGTGCCGGACGCACGCCTCGACGAACGCTTCCACGACAATCCGCTGGTCACCGGCAGCGCCAATCTGCGCTTCTACGCCGGCGCGCCCTTGCTGGCGCCGGACGGGCATGCGCTGGGCGCGCTGTGCGTGATCGACAACCGGCCGCACGACGACTTCACCGAAGAGGACTGCGAGCGGCTGCGCGAACTGGCGAAGATGGCCGCCGACCGCATGGAACTGCGCCGCATCGAGGTGTCGCCCGAACACGGCCGCCCGGCGTTCGACGACTTCGCGAAGAACGCACCGAACCCGCTGATCGCCTTCGACGCAGCGGCGAGGCTGATCGGCTGCAACAGCGCAGCCGCCGCGCTGCTCGGTCGCTCGCCGACGCAAGGCCTGGGCGAGCCGGTCGATGCGCTGCTGCCCGAACGCGACCGGGCCGCCTTCCGCGACCTGCTCGCCCGTGCCGTTGCACAGGGCTCGCTCGAAGGGCTGGACGTGCCGAAGGACATCATCGGACTGCGCAGCGACGGCGTCGAACTGCTGCTCGGGCTGACGCTGTTCATGCACCGCGAGGCGACGGGCGTCACCTTCAGCGCCCACCTGCAGGACTGCACCGAACGGCGCGAGCGGGAAAACGCGCTGCGCCGCATGGCCAATACCGACGGCCTGACCGGCCTGGCCAACCGCGCCGGCTTCTTCCGCCGCGTCGAGGACGCGCTGACGCGACCTCTGCCGGCTGCCGTCGTCATGATCGACCTCGACGGCTTCAAGGACGTGAATGACACGCTGGGCCACGCAATCGGCGACAACATCCTGCAGGAGGTCGGTCGCCGCCTGGAGGCAGTGGCCGGCATGCAGGGTTTCGCGGCACGCATCGGCGGCGACGAATTCGCGCTGCTGCTGGTCGGCACCGACGACCCGGAAAGCGCCGCGATGGTGGCCCACATCGTGCTGCGGGCGATTGAGATGCCCATCGTCGCCGACGGCCACGAGGTGCGCGTCGCCGCCAGCTGCGGCATTTCGGTGGCGCCACAGCAGGCCGACGAGGCGCTGGAACTGATAGGCAATGCCGACCTCGCGCTGTTCAAGGCGAAGAGCATAGGCCGCGCGCAGTGCTTCACCTACCAGCCGGCACTGCGCATGGAAGCGATGGCACGCCGGCTGTACAGCATGGAACTGCACCGTGCTGCGCACGCCGGCGAGTTCCTGCTGTTCTACCAGCCGCAGGTGAGGCTGTACGACGGTGCGCTGACCGGCGCCGAGGCGCTGATACGCTGGCTGCACCCGGAACGCGGCCTGCTGTCGCCGGCCGCTTTCCTGCCGGCGCTCGAAGGTGGGCCGCTCGCCGCGACAGTCGGCGCCTGGGTGCTGGAGGAGGCCTGCTCGCAGGCTGCGTACTGGCGCCGCAACGGCGCGCCGGATTTCCGCATGGGCGTGAACCTGTTCGGCGCCCAGTTCCGCGTCGGCGATCTGGCAGCGCAGGTGCAGGCAGCGCTCGACAAGCACGGCTTGCCGCCGGAAGCACTCGAACTGGAAGTGACCGAGAACATCGTGCTCGATCACGACGACCTGGTGCTGGACACGCTGCAGCGCGTGCGGGCACTCGGCGTCGGCGTGTCCTTCGACGACTTCGGCACCGGTTACGCGTCGCTGAGCCTGCTCAAGCGCTACCCGCTGACGCGGATCAAGATCGACCGTTCCTTCGTCGAGGGCATGCTGGAATCGGAGCGCGACGCCTCGGTCGTGCGCGCCATACTCGACATCACGCGCAGCTTCGAGCTGGACAGCATCGCCGAAGGCATAGAGCGCGACGTGCAGCGCATACGCCTGTTCCGCGAGGGCTGCGTGCACGGGCAAGGCTATCTGTTCGGGCAGGCACTGTCGGCGGAACAGTTTTCGCGCGCATTCGGACTGGCCGGCGGCAGCCGGAAGTCGAACGGCTGAGCGCAGGCCGGCTGGCTCAGTCCGCGGCCAGCGCCCGCAGCGGGGTGAGCAGGTCAGGCTGATCCGCGACGGGCAGGCCGAACAGGTCCTGCACCGTGGCGATCAGCGCGTCGCCGTCTGCCAGCGTGCGGCGCGCAACGCTGCCGTCGGCGCGGTATTCGGACAGGTCGCGGTTGAACAGCGTCCACCGGCGATCGACCCCGGCCCGCGCCAGCATCAGATTGCCGGTGAAGATGGACTGCGGGTGGGTGGACAGGAAGTAGCTCGACGCCTCGTAGTCGCAGCCGTGCATGTCGATGCGGCGCACGCGGTACAGATTCTTCCATTCGCCTGCGATCTGCGACTGCAGCCACCAGTAGTCGTCGCGCCGCAGCAGGCGGTAGGCGCCATGCGGCGTGCGCTGCTCCAGCCCGTCTTCCCAGCGCAGGCCGGCGGTGACCGTGAGGCCGCCGAAGCCAACGTCGACGAGGCGCTCGCCATCCGGCGTGTCGACATCGAGCAGCATGTGCGATTGCGGCGTCAGCGCGTCGTCGGGCTGCATCCACATGACGCGTGCCGCCAGTTCGCGCACCGGGTAGCCGAGCGCGCGCAGCGCATCGGCGAACAGTCGGCCGTGCTCGAAACAGAAGCCGCCGCGGCGGGCATCGATCAGCTTGGCAGCGACCGTTTCCGAGTCCACGGCGACCGGCTTGCGCCGCAGCGGGTCGAGGTTCTCGAAGGGGATGGCCATGGTGTGCGCAAGCACCAGCGCATCGAGCGTCGGTGCATCGGCGACCGGACGGGCGGCAGAAGTCCAGTCCAGGCGAGCGAGGTAGGCATCGAGAGGGAATTGGGTGGACATGGAGCAGGGCGATAGTCGACAGCCGCGCATGATGGAGCGGGCGGGGCACGAAGGCCTGCGCAGCGCGTCACGAGTGGCCGACCGTGCCGGGTGACTTGGGGCTTTGTGGGCGCGCGCTTGCTCGCGGTTGCTGCTCATAGCGGAGCCGGCGGCCTGCATCGGTCGCGTCGCGGCCAAGGCCGCTCCCACCGGGATCGTGCTCGATCCGTGGCCGGAGCCGGGGTTCTGTGGGAGGAGTCTTGACCCCGACAGCAGCCTGCATCGAAGCCTGACGAGTGCGGCGGCCCTGTCGCGGCCAAGGCCGCACCCATGGGGATCGTGCTCGATCCGTGGTCGGAGCCGGGGTTTTGTGGGAGGGGTCTTCTGACCCCGACGGCAGCCTGCATCGAAGCCTGAAGAGTGCGGCGGCCCTGTCGCGGCCAAGGCTGCTCCCACAGGGATCGTGCCCGGCCCAAGCCCTGTCGGCAGCTCACGCTGCCTCCCACAACAGACCTGACTGCCGAAGCCGCTACAGGCTGCCGCCGGAGAACAGCGCCTTCCTGATCACCGCATGCACACCCCAGTTGCCGTCGACCACCTGGGTGACGGCGAAGTCGACGCCGACCGACAGCAGCGATATCGCTTCGTCCTCGGTCAGGCCCTGGGTGTCCATCAGGAAGGCACGGCTCTTGCGGAAGGCGTCGCGCAGCGCAAGGTCGACCGAGGACTTGGCGTAGATGTCGCTCTGCGCCTTGTCGCCCAGTTCGGCCAGGTAGTTCGCGAAGCTGAAGCCATGGATCACCCACTCGTCCTGCGTTTCGAGCAGCGGGTATTCGAGCTTCGCCAGCGAAGTGCCGGCGAGGTCGGCTTTCTTGTGCAGGATGAACTGGAAGGTGCCGGTCAGCGAACATTCGATCGCGGTGCCGCACAGTTCGGAATCGCCCTGGCCGGCGTGCGGGTCGCCGACCGAGAACAGCGCACCCTTGACCGCGACCGGGTAGTACATCGTCGCGCCCTTGCCGATGCGCCAGTTGTCGATATTGCCGCCGGTATAGCTGGGCGGAATGGAATCGACCATGTCCGCTTCCTTCGGCGCGACGCCGGCGACGCCGAAGTGCGGCCGCACCGGCACGCGGATGTTCTTCAGCACGCCGTGGTTTTCCTTCACCGTCGAGTGGTCGACGATGACGCCCGGGTAGTCTATGGTCTTGTGCACGACGCCGAAGGGGTCGGTCTGCGGCGTCCACTGGAAGTTGTACACCGCTTGCGCCCAGTTGCGGTCCAGCCCGGCGTCGATTTCGTAGATGGTGATCACTTCGCGGTTCTTCGGCTCGGTGATCAGGTCCTTGTAGTGGAAGCCCCACCAGGCGGCCGCATTGACGCCGAAGCTCTTGCCCTTGTAGTTCGGGTTGGCGCTCGGCCGCGGCGCGACGTCGACGATGCGCACTTCGAGCACGTCGCCCTCTTCGGCGCCCTTCACGTACACCGGGCCAGTGCATATGTGTACACCGAGGCCTTCGCCGGCGCCGCGCCCGAACAGGCTGGCGTCCATCGGGCCGGCACCGCGGCGGATGACGCCCTTCTTCTTCTTGTCCCAGTAGAAGACGCTTTCAGCGCCGGGGTCGCCCTTGATCATGCGCTCGTAGTCGTCGCCGGCGTGGTGGGTCAGCGTTTCGATGGTGACGAAGTCACCCGGGTTGATTTCGACCTGCGGCTTCAGCGATTTCGAGAAATAGCCCCAGTGCACGGTGTCGGCGCTGGCGGCGATGTAATAGTGGTTGCGCGTCTTCATCGTGCCATCGGCCTCGCGCGCCATCGACTGGCCGACCCAGCCGGCGCTCAGCGTGCCGAACCCCGCCGCCAGCGAACCCTTGAGCAGACCGCGCCGCGCCGGATCGGGTGGCGCTGGCGTGCGCAGTTCGGGCTCGCCGTTGCCGTCCACCTTCACCGTCAGGCGGCCGTTCGGATCGCAGAAGCTGCAGTGCTGGTGCGCGGGATGGGTGCAGGCAGACATGGGGCGTTCTCCTTCTGGTCAGTGGGGATGTGAAACACCGCGTGCGGCGGTGCATCAATCGTGCCGGATGGAAAAGCCTTGAAAATCAATGAGGATCCGACGCGGAAGCGCACGGAAGGGGTGCGTTGCGCACTGCAACAGGGCTGCCCGAAGTTGGCGTAATCGGGTGAGGGCGCGATTGTGACGTGTAATAAACTTCGCGCTCCCCGGAATCCGCCCTCGCCGGCAACCGCCGCGAGCGCCTCCGGATCAGACGGTCAGACCGCCCCCGAAAGCGCATGGAACTCGAAAACTATTCCGATATTGAAAAGGCTGCGCTGCGCGGCCGCCGTGAAATCCTTCGTTTGGGCATCGGCCTGCTGTTCGTCGTCGGGACCATGATCTACGCCGCCCTCGGCGTGGGCCTGCAGGGCCCCGGCGGCATCATGCTGGTGGTGGCGGCCATGATAGGCGGCTACATGGCGATGAACATCGGCGCCAACGACGTGGCCAACAACGTCGGCCCGGCGGTCGGTTCGCGCGCACTGAGCATGACCGGCGCCATCGTCATTGCCGCCATCTTCGAAGTGGCCGGTGCACTGATCGCCGGCGGCGACGTCACCTCGACCATACGCGGCGGCATCATCGACCCGTCCGCGATCGCCGACAGCAACCGCTTCGTCTGGGTGATGACGGCGGCGCTGCTGGCTGGCGCGTTGTGGCTCAACATCGCCACCGCGGTCGGTGCGCCGGTGTCGACCACGCACTCCATCGTCGGCGCGGTGCTCGGCGCCGGCGTCGCCGCTGGCGGCATGGCCGCCGGCAAGTGGGACATGGTGGGCGGCATCGTCGCCAGCTGGATCGTCTCGCCGGTGCTGGGCGGTCTGGTGGCGGCCGGCTTCCTGTACTGGATCAAGCGCGCCATCACCTACCGCAGCGACATGGTCGCCGCCGCGCAGCGCACGGTGCCGGTGCTGATGGGCATCATGGCCGCGTCGTTCGCCACCTATCTCATCCTTAAGGGACTGAACAAGGTGTGGAACGTCGACTTCGGCACCGCCTGTGCGATTGGCGCCGGCCTTGGTGTTCTGACCTGGCTGCTGGTGCGCGCCCATCTGCGGCGCAACGCCTTCCGGCTGAACAACAGCAAGGCCAGCATCAATTCGCTGTTCGGCCTCCCGCTGGTATTCGCCGCCGCGCTGCTGAGCTTCGCCCATGGCGCCAATGACGTCGCGAACGCGATCGGCCCGCTCGCCGCGATCACCGACACCGTGCTCCATGGCGCCGTGTCCGCCAAGGCCGACGTACCGCTGTGGGTGATGATGATCGGCGCCATCGGCATCGCCATCGGTCTGGCGCTGTACGGCCCCAAGCTGATCCGCACCGTCGGCCACGAAATCACCGAGCTCGACCCGATGCGCGCGTTCAGCATCGCGATGGCGGCCGCGCTGACCGTCATCATCGCCTCGCAACTGGGCCTGCCGGTCAGCTCGACCCACATCGCGCTGGGCGGCGTGTTCGGCGTCGGCTTCCTGCGCGAGTACATTAAGACCAGCTACGCGCAGACCCTTGCCGAGATCAAGAGCCACCACCAGGGCGCCGACAAGGAAGTCGTCGAAGCCTTCCTGAACGATTTCGACAAGGCCGACAAGAAGGGCAAGCGCGCGATGCTCGACGCGCTGAAGGCGCATACGGCGCAGGCGCATCTGTCGAAGCAGGAACGCAAGGCGATCAAGCGCACGCACCGGCACGAACTGGTGAAACGCTCAGCCCTGTTCAAGATCGCCGCCGCCTGGATCGTCACCGTGCCGGCGTCGGCACTGATGGCGGCGATGATCTACTACATGATCTTCGGGATCGTGCATGCGTGAGGGTGGGCACGCGGTCCCCTGAACCGCGCTTACTGCGCGTACATCGGCACGATGTTCCGACAGCGCTGTTCGAGCTGGTAGGCGATCTGCGCCTGATGCTGCTCGCCCACGGGTTGCGCGCGGCGAATCGCCAGCAGATGTGAGCGCAGTTCCTTTCCGCTCAGCACATGCACCGTGCCAAGCCCGATCAATTTCGTGATGCCAGGAGATTGATCGGAAACCACGCAGTCGGCCGCTTCGCAGGAATACATCGCCCGCTGGATCCGTAGGCGGCCGGTCGCCTGTTGTCAGTTATGGCTTTGCGCGTTTCTTCAGGGCGTTTTCCAGCGCCTTCAACTCGGCGTCGTCCTGCTCGTCGGCCTGACGTGCCTCCTCCTGTCTGCGGCGCTGGTCGTAGTCGTCGTACAGCGCGCTCGTGCTGCGCTCCATCTGTGCGTGGCTCACCTTGCCCGCATGTGTGAGCACCGGAAAGCCGTTGCTCGCGATGATCTGATCCACGTTCTGCCGCCAGAAGCTCATGCGGATTTCCTCGCGGCGCTTGGTGCGCAGTTCGGCCGTTTCCAGAAAGATCACCACCAGGCGGTTCAGGGTGTCGATCTCGTCTTCGGTCAGGTAGTTCTTGGCGACCAGGATGTCCTGCTTGCGCACCCGGGCGCCCTGCCAGTTCAGCAGGCCGAAGTGCGGGTCGTCCGGGTTGGCGCGCGCCGTGATCAGCTCGGCTGCGGTCTGTTGCGTGACGGCATACAGCAACAGGTTCTGCACAGTAGCGAAGAAGGTCTGCGTCGCCTGGTCCGTCTTGTCGTAGTCGCTGCTCAGGGCAAACAGGTCGCGCACCTTCTGGTAGAAACGCTTCTCCGAGGCACGGATGTCCCGGATGCGCGCCAGCATTTCATCGAAGTGGTCCGGCCGGCCATCCGGATTCTTCAGACGCTCGTCATCCAGCACGAAGCCCTTGAGCAGATATTCCTTGAGCACCGTGGACGCCCAGCGGCGGAACTGCACGCCGCGCGGTGAGCGCACCCGATAGCCGACGGCGAGGATGGCGTCGAGGTTGTAAAGCGTGATCTTGCGCTCCACCTGGCGGGCGCCCTCGGTTTGAACTGTCAAGGATTCCTTGACAGTTGCTGCGGGGTCCAACTCTCCGTCCTGGAACAGGTTCTTCAGGTGCAGCGATATGTTCTGCTTCGTGGCGTCGAACAGCTCGGCCATTTCCAGTTGCGTGAGCCAGACCGTCTGCTGTTCGGCTCGCAGCTTGATCTGGCTGCGTCCGTCTTCGGTGGTGTAGAGAATCAGTTCGCTCATGATGTTTTTTGCGGTATACGTTCTGCTGCACTCACCGTGCCGCTTCAGCGGCGCTCACTACGCCAGCTCAATGCGCGACATGTATAGAAAATCGCCGTTTTCTATACACATGTTCCTGTGACGTGTATAGAAAACCGGCTTTCAATCTACCGGCGCCACTGCTTCAGTCGAGTCTGGCATTCGACATGGGGCAAACGCGCGTTCCTCCGCAACATGTGTTCGAGCCCGTCGGCTGCGCGGGCCGGCGGGACCACCGCATGCTCGACCAGACGATCCAGAAGCCATAGCGCGCCATGCACTTCCAGGCCGTCCCTCTCTGCCTGCTTTCTCAGCCGGCCATCACCAGTGAGCAGCGGTCGCGCGGTCTGCCGAGCCAGAAAGTAGCAGGAGACATCGGGCAGGGAACTGTTGTTGTGCTCGATCATCATGCCGTGCAATTCGACGATTGCCGTTCCGTCCATCCCCTCGACGATCAGGCCTCGCGCAAGCAGCGCAGCGTGGTCGAAGTCCTTCAGCTCTTCCAGTACGAAATCGGTACAGCAGAGCGCAAACGGCAGCTGGAACAACTCGTCGAGCAGGCCAGCGTTTCTGAAATCAATCCAGATATTGGTGTCGCTGATGTAGATCCGGCTCATGCGGAAACGGCCTACATCGCCATCGTGGGCTCAAGCTGATCGATCGGCCGCTGCAGGAATTCGGATGCGCGGGACGGGGTGAATAGCCCCTCGGCCAAACCCCAGAAGACCAGAGATTCGAAGCGGCGTGGCTGCTCTGCGAGCAGAGGTTCCGGCTCGGACGACCGCCAGCCATTCACGCTGAACTCGATCGACGCCGACCGATAGCCGGCATCGCTCAGCAGTTCCAGATCCTTCAGCCGACGCAGAGCCATCTGCATCGACACGCCGTAACGCCGCTTTGCGTTGAGCAGCTCCATCATGTGAACCTTGGAGCGCCGGTGGCTGCCGAAATCCAGGACGACCTGATCCCGGGTGTACAGGAAGGCACCGGCGAAGCGATGACAGCAGGCCTCCTTGTCCTTCTCCGGCATCGAGTCCGGCAGTGCCATGACCCAGTGTCCGAGCTCATGTGCCGCGGTGAAACGCATGCGCTCGCCGGGGCGGGTGCGGTTCAGGGCGATCAGCACGTGCTGCTCGTCGTGGGTAGCGGCGCACGCGCCGTCGAAATCGTCCGGCCCGTCGAGCAGCGCGACCTTGATTCCATGGTCTTCGAGCAGTTCGGTCAGATTGGCTATCTCATCGCTACCGATGGCCCAGTCTCCCCTGAGCTTCCTGGCCGCATCCTCGGCGGCTTCAACGGACGCGACGGCTATGGAGCCGGCAGGAACTGCGCCCAACGCGATATCCGCCGCGTCGAAGCATCGCTCCAGCGCGATGTAACGCTCCAGATGCTCGCGCATCTGCTCCTCGACCTGTTGCTGTCGATACTTCGGCATTTTCGCGAGCTTGCGGAATTCCAGCGGCGCCAGCGTCACGGCATCCGGGCGAAAGAAGTACTCGGGCTTCACGTCCAGCGCCTGTGCCAGTTGCAGCAGGCGCGCCGAATTCGGCACCGCGGCGCCCTTCTCGAACTTGCTCACTGCCTGCTTGCTGATATCGCCCAGCCTCTGCGCCAGATCTTCGAGGCTCAAACCCCGGAGCACGCGGGCACGGCGGATGCGGTCATGAATCATTGCGGCCTCCCAAGTTGACAATCTATAGAAAATATATAAATCGTCAACCTGATTGCTTCGGCGCGGAATGCACAGTGAACGGTCTTGCGATATGCGGTGCTCAAGGTTCGCTAGTCACTGAAACCTGTCGCGCAAATCGACACATGCGAAATTCGTGTTTAAAAGATCTACGAAAATCGACACGCTTCTCTAATCGCTATCTGGTCAATCGTGAGCCGACCAAAGACAGGAAAAGCTGCAGGATGTCCACTTTCGTACGTCCGCTGCTGATGATCGACAGGAATGTATCGAAGGACATTTTGACAATCTCCCCGCTTCGCGGATTGAGCAGAATGAAGTTTCGCCACTCCTCCCCGTGACCTTCGACAGCCGCAGCAAAGCTGAGCAGCCAGTAGATGGCAACCTGGCGGTAATCCGCCGACGAAAATCGCTTGGCCGTGCACTTCACCTCCACCAATGTCGTACCAAGGGCGAAATCTCCATTTCCACTGGAAATCCACTCCAAGCCTGGGATATGCGGACGAAAGACGACGGGATGTCCCGCCAACTCGCTCAGTGATGTCATGCTCGCTGCGAGGTTCCGTCCGACCGTCTCGGCTAAAAGTTGGTCTACGGGCTCTAGTTGTTCGGGCAACTTGGCATCGAAGTACGCGCGTTGTCGCCGGACGGTGTCTCCAAAGCAGGCCGGCCAGTCAATTTCAGCTGCATCTTTAAGCAGCCGTTCTCCGACGGTGTATCCCAACTCGAAGAGCATCGCTCGCTGCAAGGCCGACTGCAGCAACGTCTCCTGCCGAAGAGGCTGAACAGGGATTACTTTCGATTCCGCATTAAGGTATGCAACTATGCCCGGCGTCAGTTGAGGGAATACCTCGTCGAAGATGCCTGGAATTTCCCGTGC
Source organism: Methyloversatilis discipulorum (assembly GCF_000385375.1). Lineage (NCBI taxonomy): Bacteria > Pseudomonadati > Pseudomonadota > Betaproteobacteria > Nitrosomonadales > Sterolibacteriaceae > Methyloversatilis > Methyloversatilis discipulorum. The sequence goes on along the minus strand of NZ_ARVV01000001.1, from coordinate 7,548 downwards.
GACGGTCCGCGGGTCAAACTGCATCGCCAGCATCCTCCGCCCAGCGCGTGAACACCGCGGCGAACCGGGGCTCAGTGTCACGGGGAAGCGTTGCGAGCTTTGCGTTGTCCCGTTGTTCTTCGAAAGGAAGCTCCACACCAAGTGACCAGTATTGTGCTACAGCGCGTTTGGCTTGCTGGCGCGCCTTATTCCCCTCATCACCGAAGCAGAAAGAGGACAGCCAATAAAGACGCTGGCATTCAGGGCTTAGCTGCTGCCATCGGTTTCGTAGATGGTTGAATGCGACCGCATCCTTCCAATTCCGCCAGCAGTCGATACAGGCGCGCCGAGTGACATCAAGCTGTGTCTTGTCGAAGAGCTCGCTCACGAAGTTCGCGCGCGTGGGCGTTTTATGGAATCGCAAGCATCGTAGGTAGTGGAGGAGGCTGGTATCGGCCTTCAATAGATGCGCAGAGTGAAGTGGAACCTGGTCGAGCAACTGGTCCAAAGCCCCGTGGATAGCATCGAACCTTCCATCGCCTCGCAGATTGGCAATTCCCCGCATGATTGTTGAAAAGGAGGAGCGAAATGCGTGCAGGTTCTGCTGCTTCAGCAGCGTTGCCGCGATCTCAAGAGCTACGGCAGGTTCATGAAGACGAATCGTCCTACCAATCTGCGTAACCAGAAACGTATCGGGAAGCGCCTTCTCGAGCTCCCGGTTGAGGAGTTTTCGAATCTCGAGTGTTTCGACTGTCTCGACTAGCGACTCATAGTCTGCTTCGGGATTGTCCGAGTATGGGTCGAACTTGAGATCAATTTTTCTTAGTTTGGCTGCTTCAGCGTCATCCCCTCCCAGTTGCGAAGCAACATAGTCACGATAGTGCTTGGCGGAGAGCAACACTGTCTTTGACTTGTTTAAGCTGAGGCCGTAGTCCATCAGGCACTGCGCCAAGATGCCCAAGGCTCGATACGCTTCGGCGGTATTGTCTGCAACTAGGACATAGTCGTCGACATAGCGGTTACCCCAGATACCTTTAGCCGCCATGGCGGTATCCACCTCGTTGAGAACAAGCTCCGCAAGAATGCGAGCGCCTTGTCCCCCGACTGGAAGGCCAAATGAACGCCCGGCAAAGAGCTTGCTAAGCAGCGCATTGACCTGCTTGGAAACAGCCGAACCATCGCCGCCGAGGCGGTTGATAAGATTCTCGACGTAATGATGCGACACGTGTTCATAGAAGCTCGAGATATCGGTCTGCACAATGACGGCATGTTCCGAGGCCATTGATGCTTGTTGTACGGTCTCTTCTTTAAATGCACGCCAAGAGCGCTTGCTATCGAACAGGTCCGTGTCACCCGCGGCTAGAAATCTGTAAGAGTGTGCGCCTTTAGAGCGATGCGGCTCGAGTTCCTCTGCGATTGCTATTGCAAGACCGTTGAGGTAGATGTTCCAGAACAGGTGGATCTTGGTGATGACTCGAAACCCGGTTGGGCCAGACGGAGCAAGGAGGCGCTCACTGTAGACGTGCAACTCCGCGATTCGCTCGTGGTTGTCCTTTTTCGCCTCGGTGTCACGGAGTTTGGAATAGAAGCCATACGCGATCGACGCGAGAGCCTGAGCCTGGTCCCTACAGAATCGGATATCGACATCGAACGGGAGCGTATCGTTATCGCCATGCTCTGCAATCTCGCGAGCGGCGCGTTCGAAGTGACGCAGTTCCACTTTCAGCAAAGGAGTCCCCTCCAGATGCGACGTCTGCAGCAATTGATGGCTAGGACCGTATCGACGTCAGCTTTCGCATGCTCTGCAATCACCGGTGAGATGCAGCCTCATCGTCCGCTTCGGCCGACTAACGGACTAACAAAATGAAGAAAGCCACCTTTCGTGGCTTTCTTGGTAGATCGAAGTCCAATGACATATAGAAAATGGTGGGATCCTACAGAAACTCAAACATCAATATTCCGCGCATTCAGCGCATTGCTTTCGATGAACGCCCTGCGCGGTTCGACGTTGTCGCCCATCAGCGTGGTGAAGATTTCGTCGGCGGCGATGGCGTCGTCGATCTGTACCTTCAGCAGGCGGCGCACGGTGGGGTCCATCGTGGTTTCCCACAGCTGTTCCGGGTTCATTTCGCCCAGGCCTTTGTAGCGCTGCTTGCCGAGGTTGCGTTCAACTTCGTTCAGCAGCCAGCGGGCGGCTTCGGAGAAGGTTTTCACTTCCTGTGACTTCTCGCTGCGCTTGACGGTGGCGCCTTCGCCGATCAGGCCGGCCACCAGTTCGGCGGCGTGGCGGATGCGCTGGTAGTCACCGGACAGCAGGAATTCGACGTCGACGTGGCCGACCTTGCGGTTGCCGTGGTGCATGCGCTCGACGCGCAGCTGCCAGCTTTCGGTCTTGTCGTTGTACTCGGCCGCCAGCGTGACGTTGGCCGGCAGCGACTGCGTGAGGCGGGCGGCGCTGGCGCGGGCGGCGGCTTCGTCGGCCAGGTCGAGCGCGATGTTGTGTTCGAGCAGGGTGCGCAGCAGTTCGCCGTCGGCGTATTCGGCCAAGCGTTCGACGATGGCTTCGGCGGTGAGGTATTCGCGCGCCATCTCTTCGAAGGCGCTGCCGGACAGCGGTTCGGCGCCGGCGCGCGGCAGCAGGCTGGCGTCGTCGAAGGCGAGCTTGAGCAGGTACTGGTTCAGCTCGTGGTCGTCCTTCACGTACAGCTCGGTGCGGCCGTGCTTGATCTTGTACAGCGGCGGCTGGGCGATATAGATGTGGCCGCCTTCGACCAGCTCGGGCATCTGGCGGTAGAAGAAGGTGAGCAGCAGGGTGCGGATGTGGGCGCCGTCGACGTCGGCGTCGGTCATGATGATGATGCGGTGGTAGCGCAGCTTTTCCGGCTTGTACTCGTCCTTGCCGATGCCGGTGCCCAGGGTCTGGATCAGCGTGACGATTTCCTGGCTGGAAATGAGCTTGTCGAAGCGCGCCTTCTCGACGTTCAGGATCTTGCCCTTGAGCGGCAGGATGGCCTGGAACTTCCGGTCGCGGCCCTGCTTGGCGGAGCCGCCTGCGGAGTCACCCTCGACCAGGTAGAGCTCGGCCTTGGCCGGGTCCTTCTCTTGGCAGTCGGCGAGCTTGCCCGACAGGCCGAAGGAATCGAGCACACCCTTGCGCCGGGTCATGTCGCGCGCCTTGCGGGCGGCGTCGCGCGCACGCGCGGCTTCGACGATCTTGCCGCAGATCGTCTTGGCGTCGTTCGGGCGCTCGAGCAGGAAGTCGGCGAGCTTCTGCGCCACCACTTCTTCCACCGCCGGGCGCGCTTCGGACGACACCAGCTTCATCTTGGTCTGCGACGCGAACTTCGGATCCGGCATCTTCACCGACAGCACGCAGGCCAGGCCTTCGCGCATGTCGTCGCCGGTGATGTCCACCTTGGCCTTCTTCGCGATCTCGTTTTCTTCGATGTACTTGTTGATGATGCGGGTCATCGCCGCACGCAGGCCGGTCAGGTGGGTGCCACCGTCGGACTGCGGAATGTTGTTGGTGAAGCACAGCACCTGTTCGGCATAGCTGTCGTTCCACTGCATCGCCACTTCGACGTCGATCTGCACGCCGTTCAGCACCGACGAACCTGCGCTGTAGAACACGTTGGGGTGCAGCACCGTCTTGTTGCGGTTGATGTAATCGACGAAGCCCTTCACGCCGCCGGCGAAGGCGAAGTCCTCTTCCTTGGCGTTGCGCTGGTCGATCAGCTTGATCTTGACGCCGTTGTTCAGAAAGGACAGCTCGCGCAGGCGCTTGGCCAGGATGTCGTAGTGGAATTCGATATTCTCGAAAATCGTTTCGTCGGCGAGGAAGTGCACTTCGGTGCCGCGCTTCTCGGTCGGGCCGATTACTTTCAGCGGCGACACTTCGACGCCGTTCTGCACTTCGATCTGGCGATCGAGCGGCACGCCGCGTTCGAATTCGATGAAGTGCTTCTGACCGTCGCGGCGCACGGTGAGGCGCAACCACTTCGACAGCGCGTTCACGCAGCTCACGCCGACGCCGTGCAGACCGCCGGACACCTTGTACGAGTTCTGGTTGAACTTGCCGCCGGCGTGCAGCTCGGTCAGCGCGATTTCGGCGGCCGAACGCTTGGGCTCGTGCTTGTCGTCGAACTTGATGCCGGTCGGGATGCCGCGACCGTTGTCGGTGACCGAAATCGAGTTGTCGGTGTGGATGGTGATGACGATGTCGTCGCAGTGGCCAGCCAGCGCCTCGTCGATCGAGTTGTCGACCACTTCGAACACCAGGTGGTGCAGACCGGTGCCGTCCGAGGTGTCGCCGATGTACATGCCCGGCCGCTTGCGGACGGCTTCCAGACCTTCGAGGATCTGGATGCTGCCTTCGCCGTAAGCGTCAGGGTTGGGTGTATTCGGGCTCTGTGCTTCGTCAGACATGGCGTATTCCGGTGCTGCGCACGCTGTGCGCGGGGTCCATCAAAAAAGCATAAAGCCCGGCGCGCAGGCCGGGCGATCGTGCGGGCAGGGCGGCTTACACGCGCATCGGCATCACGACGTACTTGAAGGCGTCGGTGCCGGGCAGCGTGATCAGCGCGCTGCTGTTGCCGTCGTTGAGCTTGAGGCTCAGCGTGTCGCCGCCGACGTTGTTCAGTACGTCGAGCAGGTAGCTCACGTTGAAACCGATGTCGAGGCCGTCGCCGTCGTACTCGACTTCGAGCTCTTCCACCGCCTCTTCCTGCTCGGCGTTGCTGGAGATGAGCTTCAGCGTGCCGGCCGACAGCACGACGCGCACACCCTTGAACTTCTCGTTGGTCAGGATGGCGGCGCGCTGCAGTGCGGGCAGGAAGGTCGAGCGCTGCAGCATCAGTTCCTTCGGATGGTCCTTCGGGATGACGCGCTCGTAGTCGGGGAACTTGCCGTCGATCAGCTTGGTGATCAGCTCGACCGCGCCGAAGCGCAGACGGGCCTGGTTGGAACCCAGTTCGATATCGACCGGGTCGTCGATGTCGGCCAGCTGACGGGCCAGTTCGAGCACGGTCTTGCGCGGCAGGATGACGTCGAGCTTGTCGGTCACGCCGGGCATCGCTTCCGACACGTAGGCCAGACGGTGACCGTCGGTCGCGACCAGACGCAGTTCCTCGTTGCCGACCGACAGCAGCAGGCCGTTCAGGTAGTAGCGGATGTCCTGCTGGGCCATCGAATACTGCACCAGCGACAGCAGGCGCTTCAGCTTTTTCTGCGACAGGCTGAGCTTGACGGTTTCGCCGTCGGCCAGCTGCATGCGCGGGTAGTCCTGCGCCGGCAGGGTCTGCAGCGTGAAGCGGCTCTTGCCGGCACGCACGGTGAGCTTGCGGTCGTCGGCGTCGAGGCTGACTTCCTGGCCTTCGGGCAGCGCACGCAGGATGTCCTGCAGCTTGCGGGCGGCGACGGTCAGGGCCGCCGGCTGGGCGCCGCTGATGCTGCCGGTCGAGCGGGTGCGGATCTGGATCTCGATGTCGGTGGCGAGCAGGGTGAGCGCATCGCCCTCGGTTTCGATCAGGACGTTGGACAGGATGGGCAGGGTGTGACGCTTCTCGACGATGCCGCTGACCGACTGCAGCGGTCGCAGCAGCTGTTCGCGTTCTATCTTCATTAAGAGCATTTTATAAACCTCTGTAAACCGTTAACGTCGACCGATTTCTGTGGAGAACATCAAAAAAACAATGAACTTCAATGACCTGCAGTATGTATCGTTGTCTGTATAAGGGCCCGGTCAACGCATGAACAAATGTGGGTGAAAGTCGACCAGGTGGAAAAAGCCCTGGTTATCCACAGCGTTCATACAGATTTGCCGGCCTGTTTATCCATACAGCTTCAACAGCTTCTGCACCGACCCCTTTTTACTTGCGCAGCGTCTGCGTCAGTACGTGCAGGTCATGGTTCAGCACTTCGTCCTTCAGGCGCAGGTCAGCGATCGTGCGGCATGCGTGCAGCACGGTCGTATGGTCGCGGCCGCCGAAAGATTCGCCGATGGCCGGATAGCTCTCCGGCGTCAGTTCCTTGGCCAGCCACATCGCCACCTGCCGCGGCCGCGCGATCGCGCGCGTCCGCTTCTTCGAATACATCTCCGACACCTTGATCTTGTAGTAGTCGGATACGGTCTTCTGGATGAACTCCAGCGTGATCTGCCGGTTGTGCGCACCGAGCAGGTCCTTCAGCGCCTCACGCGCCACTTCGAGCGAGATCGGCAGCGTGTGGAAGTGGGCGAAGGCGATCACCTTCTTCAGCGCCCCTTCGAGCTCGCGCACATTGCTGCGGATGTTCTTGGCGATCAGGAAGGCGACGTCCTCGCCCACCTTCACCCGTTCCATCTCAGCCTTCTTCTTCAGGATGGCCACCCGCATTTCCAGCTCGGGCGGCTCGATCTGCACCGTCAGGCCCCAGCCGAAGCGCGTCGTCAGGCGTTCCTCGACGCCCTGGATGTTCTTCGGATAGGTGTCACAGGTGATGACGATCTGCTTCTTCGCATCGGTCAGCGCATTGAAGGCGTAGAAGAACTCCTCCTGCGTGCGCGTCTTGTTGTTGAAGAACTGGATGTCGTCGATCAGCAGCACGTCGAGCGAGCGGTAGTAGCGCTTGAAGGCGTCGAAGCTCTTCTGCTGGTAGGCGCGCACCACGTCGGCGTAGTAGTCGTCGGCGTGCACGTAACGGATGACCGCGTCCGGATTGTGCTTCATCACCTCGTTGCCGAGCGCGTGCACGAGGTGGGTCTTGCCCAGGCCCACACCGCCATAGATGAAGATGGGGTTGTAGGACATGCCCGGGTTCTGGGCGACCTGTATCGCGGCGGCGCGGGCCAGTTCGTTGGCGCGGCCGGTGACCAGATTGTCGAAGGTGAAGCCGGGATTGAGACGTGAACGGTCGCGTTCGCTGCCGTTGTTGCCGGCAGACGGACGGACGATGAGCGCCGGCGCGGCGACGCGCGTGCTGTCGGGCTCGCCCGCGGCGCGCAGTGCTGCACGCGCCGGACGTTCGCCGTCGTTGTCGGCCGGCGTGCCGTTGCGGACGGCGACCATCGGGGTGTCGTCGGCGGCTGCGGCCTTCGTTGCCGGGTCGGGCAGGCTGAGCCTGACCGACAGCGGCTGGGAGAAATACTCCAGCCCCAGTGCTTCGATACGCGCCAGATAGCGCTCGCGGACCCACTGCAGAACGAACCGGTTCGGCGCGACCAGCGCCAGCGAATCGTCGTCGCTCTGACCGATGCGCAGACCCTTGATCCAGGTCTGATACTGCTGTGCGGGGAGTTCCTGTTCGAAGCGGCTGAGGCAGACTTCCCAAAACTGTTGCATCATGGTCTGCGTGGTCGCCGGGTCGATGTCGTGAGGTTGCGGGACAGCGTAGCGGGATGCGTCCTGACCCAGGATTTGATGCGCGTGGACCGATGCGTGATCGGGGGCGCCGGGTCGGAGCAGCTTTATGTGCTGTTTTTAGGGGATCGATTCTAGCGACTTCAGGCCCTCTTATCCACCGCCGAGGCGGTGACGCATACCCGCAAGGCAGGCTGGCTTGGCGCTCGTTTCGCGCTGTGATCACGTATTCACG